>OZ243106.1:0-3343549 GCA_965212225.1 Phycisphaerales bacterium | reverse complement strand
TGCTGAGCATGAAGCGCAGCGTATTGCGGATCTTCCGGTAGGTTTCGCCGGCGGTCTTGAAGAATTCGAGGTCGGCCTTGATGTCGTTCTCGTAACTGATCGAGCCGATCCACCAGCGGCAGACATCGGCGCCGAAATTCTTGACGAGCTCGTCCACATCGAGGGCGTTGCCCAGCGACTTGGACATCTTCTTGCCGTCCTTGTCGACCATGAAGCCATGCGTCAGCACGCTTTTGAACGGCGAGGTGCCGGTGGTGCCGAGTCCGGGCAGCAGCGAGAGCTGGAACCAGCCGCGATGCTGATCGGAGCCTTCCAGGTAGAGATCGATCGGGTAGTCCACGCCATCGTTGTCGGAGAGCGGCTTGGTCGCGCCGCCGGAGCGCTCGCGCATCACGGAATTCCACGACGAGCCTGATTCGAACCACACATCGAAGATGTCGCGGCTCTTCGTGAGCGCAGCCACATCGAGCCCCTTCGGCGCTTCGGCGTCGGAGGCGTAGTCATAGTGGCGCAGCAGGTGCGCGCTGTCCTTGGTGAACCAGGAATCCGACCCTTCCTCGCGGAACGCCTCGGCGATCGCGCGGACGGAGGCGGTGGTCAGCAGCGTCACGGGGTTGCCGTCGGCGTCCTGTGCGTAGAACGCGGGGATGGGAAGACCCCACGCACGCTGGCGACTGATGCACCAGTCCGGGCGCGATTCCAGCATGCCGCGCATCCGGTTGCGTCCCCACTCGGGGATGAACTTCACGCGTTCGGCGGTCTCGTCGAGCGCCGATTCACGCAGCGTCTTGCTCGACGATTTCGCCGGCTCGTCCACGCCGATGAACCACTGCTCGGTCGCGCGGAAGATGACCGGCGTCTTGCTGCGCCAGTCGTGCGGATACGAGTGCATGAATCGGTTGGAGTGGAACAGGTGACCGCTTTCGCCGAGATCGGTGGTGATCTTCTCGTTCGCGTCCCAGACCAACAGCCCCCGGTACTTCTCGGGCACCGAGTCGTCGTATGTGCCGTTGGCGCGAACCGGGCAGTAAACCGGCAGCCTCTCGCGCAAGCCGGTCATGTAGTCCTCGCTGCCGTGTCCGGGAGCTGTATGGACCAGCCCGGTGCCGTCTTCGAGCGTGACATAATCGGCCTGGACGACGCGGTAGATGCCCGCGGGGTCTGAGCCGCGCATCGCGGCGTCGGGCTGGGTCGCAAAGTCCGGACCGCCCTCGACGAACGGGTGGCGATAGCGCAGGCCGACGAGCTTGTCGCCCGTCGTCGTTGCGAGGACCTCGACCTCATCCGCGCCCGCCGCCTTCGTGACCTGTTCGACCAGGCCCTCGGCGAGTACGGTGTAACTGCCGTCGACCTTCACGAGCGCGTAGGTGAACTTCTCGTTGACCGCGATGGCCAGGTTTGCCGGAAGTGTCCAGGGCGTGGTTGTCCAGATCATGAAGCTCGGCTTCTGGTGCGGTCGGGCATCCGATTCGTCGTCGGCGTCGTGTGCCGGCAGCCCGAACGCGTCGTAGACGGCGTCGCCGTCGACCGCCTCGAAGTCCACGAACACGGAGATGTCCTCACGCTCCTCGTACTCGAGTTCGGCTTCGGCCAGCGCCGTTTCGTTCGCGATCGACCAGTGCACCGCTTTGAGCTGGCGGTACACCAGCCCCTGCTCGACCAGACCCGCAAAGACCTCCAGTGTCGCGCCCTCGTACTCGGGGAGCATGGTGAGGTAGGGATGGTCGTAGTCGGCGAGCGTCAGCAGGCCCTTCATCTGGCCGGTCTGGTGCTTGACGTGCTTCTCGGCGTACTTCTGGCATTCGCGACGGATGGCCATGCGCCGGGTGTCCTCGTCGAGGGTGGCCAACTTCTCCAGCTTGCCGCTGGAACTGAGTTCGGTCATCACTTTGTGCTCGATGGGCAGGCCGTGGCAGTCCCAGCCGGGCACATAGGGGCAGGCGAAGCCGGACATGAGCTTCGAGCGGACGACGAAGTCCTTGAGGCACTTGTTGAGCAGGTGCCCGAGGTGGATCGAGCCGTTGGCATAGGGCGGGCCGTCGTGGAAGACGAACCGGTCGGCGCGGGTCTGGTCCTCGGTGACCTGCTGGTACAGGTCCATGGCTTCCCATCGCTTGAGGGAGGCGGGCTCGTTCTGCACCAGATTCGCCTTCATCGGGAAGGACGTCTTGGGCAGGTTCAGGGAATCCTTGTAGCGGGCTTTGTCCGCCTTGGCCTGGGTCTGGTTCATGATTCGTGCTCTGAAAAAACGCCGTGAATCGGCGGGAATGGCGAGGGGTCATCCTATCCGATCGGTCGGCGGACGCAGCGGAAGAGCGCCGGACGCGTCGGATCGACGGCGGGTCGTGGGGTCTGCCCCGGTTGAGGATGCCTCGATGAGCCGGCCTGATAGCGCGGCGGGATCTCCAGCCCTCAACGGGGCGAGATAATTCGCGTCGGGCGAGCGTGGAATGTCGCGATCGGTCGCGTCATGGTCTGGACTCTATCGGAATTCGGAGACCACCGGATCAGCCGGAGCAGTCCGGAAACAAAAACCCGGCCTCAAAGGGCCGGGTCGCGGGGTGGTTCTGGATCGCGGGGCTCACTTCTTCGGAGCGGTGTGCTCGAAGATAGCCTGCGTGCGAAGGACCACGCCGCCCTGCGAGATCATGTGATAGCTCTGGGCGTGGACTTCCCGACGGAATCGCTGGACATCGAGGATGGTCGCGCAGCGACCGCCGTCGGCCTCCTTCCACTCGAACAGCATCGCTTCGTTCTCGCGCGCGAACTCGGTCAGTTCGTCGTAGGTGTCGCGATACAGGGCTTCGGGGAGCTGCTCGGTCTGAACCGTCGAGACGTACTTGACGTTGTCGCCGAAGTCCTCCTCGTGGTCGCGCTCGCCCGCGCAGGGTAACTCCGTGACCAGACCCCGGTTGGGGAAGTTCTGGTCGGCGGCGGTGATCAGTTCGGTCGCGCAGACACCCTGATGCACGAACCGCATGAGGTGGGCACCGGGCATAATCCAGCCTTCGAACTCATAGTCCATGTGGGTGACCGTGCGGCGGTCTTTGATAGGAAAAAGTTCGGGATGGAGGGCGCGTCGGTAGAGGAGCAGGCGGTAGGCCTGCAGGCATGAAGATTTCGTGGGAGAAGTCATAAGACCTCCTGGCTAGATGGACTCAAACTGGCTGGTTGAAGGAGGGAGGCGGTGCTGGATCACACGCGAGCCTCAGTCTAAGCCGCGTGCCCGCTGATTCAACAAAAAACTTCCGAGATTCTTCCGTCTGCTGCGTATATCTGGGTGCGGACCTTGCGGTAGATCTTGCGCTTCGGGCCGCAACCCACCACAATGTGTAGGAATTGAGACTCGCTATTCTGGATCTATACGCCTTCTCTCCGGGTGCGGTTCGAGGACACCGGTGGCCGAAGATAGGAAAGTGCATTCGTTGCTCGCGAGACTCCAGGAAACCCGGCGATTGCCGAAGCGCGCCCGACAGGCCGCGCTGGTCGCCGCATTGCGCGTCGGAGACGCAGACGAAGTCTCACTCGCCGTCGCCGAGGCGTTGGAATTCATTGCAGCAAATGGGTATTCCGAGGCTTGGGGCGAGGCCCTGTTCGGGGCGTGGGATCGCATGGGAGCGGAAGCGCGGGCCAGCCTTTGCCTCGGCCTCGGCGACCGTTTCGTTTCGGAATCGCTCCGCCTGCAGCCGGATCGAGCGCGCCCGGTCGCCGCGTCCTGTCTGGCCAGTCCGGAACTGCACGAACTCCTTCGTGGTGTCGGGCCGGACCCGATCATGGATACGGGCTTCGTCCGTCTCGCGTTGTCGATCGATGGCCTGGGTGGCGGGCACTGTCGGGAATCGCGTCACGCCCTTTTCCGGGCCTGTGCGATGCTGGACGACCTGGATCCGGCGGTGCGATCCGTGGTCGATCGCGAACTCGTGGAGTGGGCAGGGCGATTCGATGAGCACCGGGATGTCGGCGTGCTCCGCGCGGTCCTTCGAGCGACACACCGGTGCGGTCCGAAACTCAACGCGTGGCTGACCCGGGCTCCGCTGGAGGAACACCTGCCGCTGCGTTCCGCGGCGTCGAAGGTCGAAACAGCGACTGCCGCTCCTCTGGCGATCGGGTGGCTGGGGTGGCCATCGCTCGTGCCGGCGGCCCGAAAGGTCTTTGAGCGGGTTGCGTCGAACCCGACGCGCGAAACGGTGGAGGCGCTGCTGGAGCCCTGGTCGCTGCTGCGCTCGCGTCATCGGGCTCGTCGGCTGCCGACGGTTCTTTCCCGAGGCTCGTTCGCTCGCCTCGTGCGCGTGCCCGGACTCTCGGCACACTCGCGACAGGGGCTTGTCGCCATCGCCGCTTGCCTCGGCGTTCGGGCTCTCGACGACCTGCTGGCTTCGGGCATGGTCACCGACCCCGATCCCGGCGTGCGTCTGCGTCTGATCTGCGCAATCTCCCGCGCTGAGGCTTCGGAACCAGCCGATGAAGCGTTGCAGGACCTCGGGTTCGATCGCTGCGAGCCGATCGCGCGAGCGTCGGTGGGGGCGATCTCACGCGTGCAGAGCCGTCACCGGCGTCTCGCAAGTGTGGGGCGGCTTGAGACGCTCTCGCGTTCGCCGCTGCGCTCGGTTCGCGAGCACGCCGATCGAACGATTGAGCGCTTCGACCTGTTCGGGTCGGTGCGATCGCGCGAAGCCCGGTGGTTGCCAGCCACCGTCGCGTCGTGGATGGCCCGGCGTTCGCCTGACACGCTGCGCGACGAGTTGAACAGCGCTCTGGGCGATGCGAGCCGCGTTCGAGCCGCGCTTTCGCTGGTGCGGAGGCTCGGTCTGGCGGATCAGTCCGTGGAGCAGGTCGCCGGCGTGGCGATTCACGCTTCGGATCCGTCCACGAGAGCGCAGGCGACGCTGCTTCTCGGTCGCGTCAGTCGAGATTCGGACGCCGCCGATCGAGCCTTCCGGTCGCTTGCGGAACTGCTGGGCGACGATGCCGACCGGGTTCGGGCCGATGCGATCGAGGCGATGTCGCGGCTGCGGGGCGATGGCCTGCGACTGGATCGGTTCGCGGTCGACGACCGCCCCCGGATCCGCGCGAACGCCGTGCTCCATGGCTGTCGCTACGCCGAAACAGAGCCCGATGGGATGCTCGCGACGGCTTCGATGCTCCACCTCGACGCTATGCTGCGAGATGACCGCCCCGAGCACCGCATCAGCGCGCTCTGGGTCGCACGACGCATTCGCCCGGTCGAGATGGCCACGGAGATCGCAGGCATGGCCCGCCAAGATCCGGACGCGATTGTTCGAGGGCGCGCGCGTCGCTGCGCAGGTCGCTTGCTGTCGGTGATGGAGCCCGGAGCCCGGGAGGTCGGTGTTGGCTGATCGCCTGGTTCAACTTCTCTCCGGCGCAATCCAGTTGGGGCCGCCGCGGCTGTTCGAAGACGATGGCCTCGCGTCGAGCGCGCCGAGTTCGTGGTTGTGGTTTGTCGGCGCGGTCGCGGTGACGCTGTGCGGCGCGATCACGCTGCGTCGGCTGTGGCGGATGCGCCTCACGGATGAGCGGCTGGCGTTCTTGATGATGAGTCGGCGACTGGGGCTCGGGCGCGGCCAGCGCGATTCGATCGAACGTCTGGCCCGGCGGAGCGGCACGGACCCGATCGGGCTTGTGATGTGCGAATCCGCCTTTGCGCTTGCCGCGGCAGGAAGGCGGTTCGGCGATCCGACCGCGATCGAGCGCAAGCCGGTGTTGCTGACGGGCGCGGAACTCTCGGAGCTCGGCAGCGCGTGTGAGAAACTGTTCGGTCCCGGAGCGATCGATCGCCTTCAGCGCGATGCTGAGACGGACGCCAATGAAGAGGAGCCGAGCGATGCTCAAAGGAAACGCGGCCTGTGGGTCGCCTGATCGCGCGAACGGGCCGGATCCGGACGGGCGAGAGCGCCGCGTGGACCGACGGGTGGCGACTTCGCGCGATGTGCCCGTGGTTCTGCTCGCCGGAGACCGTACGCTCGGGCCGGCCGTGAAGATGCGCTGCGTGAACATCTCGACCGGCGGTATGCGCCTGGAAGGGCCGGCGCCGCTCGTCCGCGGCGGTCGAGCCGCTGTGGAACTGGTCTCCGGTCGAAGCCGGCGCCGGGCGGTGGTCGGGATCGAGGTGGTCTACAGCCACGTCAATCATCGCGGCGACTGCGATGCGGGTGTGCGGTTCGTAGAACTGCAAGATCAGATCGTGGAATCTAACTTCATCGATCCGAATGGGCGGCTGCGATCACTCGAACGGATCGGCGACGAGCCGGGCGATGATCGGTGAACGCGCGATCATCCTGATGGGGCTGCGCGGGAGCGGCAAAACGACCGTCGGGCGCCTGCTGGCCGAGCGTCTGTCGCGTCGGTTCATCGATCTGGACGATCGGACGCTTTCAATCATCCGGTCCGAACACGGGGTCTGTTCGATCGCCCGAGCGTTCACGGAACTCGGGGAAGCGGTGTTTCGGCGGGTCGAGATCGAGGCGCTCGGTTACGCACTCACAGAGCTTTCGGACCAGCCGGTCGTGCTCTCGCTCGGAGGCGGAACGCCGACTGCTCCTGGCGCATCAGAACTGCTGGGAGCGAGCGGGGCTGAGCTGGTGTATCTGCGCTCCCCGCCCGATACGCTCGGAGCGCGTCTGCGAGGCGAGATCGATGATCGGCGCCCCGCCCTGACAACGCAGGGCGACCCGATCGCGGAGATCGAGGCAGTTTTTCAGGCGCGCGACCCGCAGTACCGGGAGTTGGCGACGGTTGTATTGGAGGAGCCGGGTACTCCCGAGGAGGTCGTGCGAGCGCTGATCGATCGGCTCCGCCCCGACACCCCACACACGGGCTAGAACTCAAGCGGCGCGGGCGTAGTGACCGCAGGAGAGCTGGGCGAGCAGACGCTGTTCGTCGCCGGGATGGCAGAAATTCCTGAAGACGCAGGCCATCCGGATCGGCCCGCCGTTCTCGAGATCGTCCTCTTCGAGCCAGACCACGTTGGCCATCGCGAAGATCGCCCGTCGACCCCGATCGCTGGTCGGGCCGGGGAGCTGGATGCGGACGGCGATGGTGGTGCCGGGTTCCAGAGGTTCATCGAGTTCGAATCGCATGCCGCCCAGTGAGATGTCGTAGGCGTGTCCGCTGATGCGAAACTCTGTGTCATCGAGTTCGCGTACACCGATTTCGGTGTACATCGACGGCAACTGGTAGCGGGTGTGGATCCGGCGGTTCCGGGCGTCGGGCTTGGTTCCGATCATGGCACGCCTCCCTGCGTGGTTTCCGTCGGCTTTTCGGACGGCGGATAACCTCTTCATCGGCTGGTGAAGCAGGGGGGTTGAGATCTGGTGATCGAGCGGCGGAGATTTTTCGGATGGAACCCGAGTCGGTGAGGGGCCATCGAGTCAGGCGGATGACGGATCGGACGGATCTGGAGACGCGAACACCTGAAGGGCGATTCGCGAGATCTGGACGCCCATTTCGCGCTCGAGGTGGGCCAGATCATCGGGTGCGATCCGATCGAGGAGCTGGCGACCGACGCTCTGGGGCACATCGATCAGCCGACCGTCGGGTGTGACCACGTGCAGGTGCTCGTCGATGTCCGCGTCGTACCGCGCCGCGGTGGCGCTGCCGGTGGTGGAAACGATCTTTCGGCACAGCCCGGCGCTGCAGAGGGCTTCCAGGGTGTTGTACACCGTGGCCAGGCTCATGCAGCAGGCTTCGGAGCCGGAATTCACCAGTTCGTGCAGTTCCTCGGCGGTGGGGTGGCTCTTGCAGGCGTCGAGGGCGCAGTACACACGAGCGCGCTGTCTGGTGCAGCGGAGGTCGTGTTCGGCGAAAAGGCGTCTGGCCTTATCCTCTGACGGGTTGAGCTGGTCCACGAACAGATTCCCAAGGTGTGCGGATTCCTCGAAGTATTGGCGAAAACCAGCGAGAAATCGAGCATCGCTCGGCTTTTGCATGAATTTCGGGTCCGCCGGTCTCGCCCCGGCTTCAGGCGGACTCGGTTGCGTCGGCTTCCAGACGGTCGCTCTCATCGACGGATGCGGTGTCGAAAACCATCTTGTAGTGCTCGATGCCGGCTTCCATGAAGGGGTCGCCGGTTCGGACCCAGCCGAGGCTGGCGTAAAAGGCGGCGGCATCGACGCGAGCGTGGCAATAGAGCTTGGTGAGGCCGAGCTCGCCGAGTGCCCGGCGCTCGAGTTCGATCACCAGCCGCCGACCGATGCCCTCGCGTTGACGCTGCGGGTCGACCGCCATCTGCATGAGTTTGCCCGTGTTGGGCTCATCGTCCGGGTAATGCGGCAGCAGTAGGGCGCAGCCGATCACCCGTTTGCCCTTGGGATGATCGACGACGGCGACAAAGTGCTCGAATCGGGCCTCGAAACCGGGGAACTCGTCCTCGAGCATCTCCATCGTGTAGTTGATCGGGTCGAGGAGGATGCTCTGGCGCAGAGCGATTTCCTGCTGGTAGAGGGGGTGTTTCTGATCGATGCGCAGGTATTCGATCACGGGGCGTCCTCCATCGGGTCGGCTCCAATGATAGCGTTTACTTACAACGGGTGTAGGCCCATTTCGAGGCGGGATTCTCGGGCGTTCGAGCCGGGCTACAGTCCGGGCCATGGCCGACGACGACGCCTTCCTCTGTGAATTCTGCGGCTACGACGTCACCGGCGCCGATCCGAGCGGCGTCTGTGGCGAATGCGGGAAACCGGTGGCTGAAAGTCTGCCGGACACTCGGCGGGGCACCGTGTGGCAGAACGGCGGCGGGCCGGTGTGCCTCGTCCGGACGGGCGTGGCGGTTGCGCGTTCGCCGCGTGGCGTCTGGTCGCGGGTGCGGATCGATGGGAGGTCCTCGGCGTGGTTGCTGGTCGCGAATGCGGTGCTGGCCGGGGTGTTGTTCGGGGTTGGGGTGGATTCGTTGGGGTGGGCCCCGGTGTTCGCGAGCATCGTGCTGGCATTGTCGTTCGTGGAGTACCTCGGCCTGCGTACGTTCGGCAGGAAGAACCGGTGGCGCGTCACGAACGGGGTGGCGCTGACCGTGGTGGGGCATGCGTCGTTCGGCTGGCTCGTCAGCGCGATCCTGTCGAGCGCCGGATGGCATTTTGGGAGGACGCTCGGCGGCGGCCTCGGGCTGCCGCAGGGGCTCTGGTCGCTGGCGGGCGCGACCGTGGTCAGGTGGTCGGTCGTGCTCGGTATCGCCGGGTTTCTGTGCGGATTGGCGGTATTCGAGGTGCTGGTGTACCTCGGCGTGCGCCGATGCCGGTTTGCGAACCCGCCGTCGGCTCGTGCGTAAGCGGATACCATCAGGGTATGCAGAGTCGTCGTCCAACTCGTCAGGTGGTGCTCGGGGACGAGCGTGTGGGTTTCGTGCGAATCGGCGGCGGGAAGCCGACATCGAGACACCCCGATGCAACGCTGGAATCCGCACCGGAGCACGGTGGTCCGGCCCCGGTGAGCGTCCAGACGATGACCGCGGGCTACACCCACGATGTGGACGCGTGCGTCGCGGAAATCAACCGGATGGTCGCGGCGGGCGCGGACATCGTGCGGGTCGCGGTGCCGGAACGCAAAGACACTGAAGCGCTGAAGCACATCCTGCCTCAGGTCTCGGTACCGATCGTGGCGGATGTGCACTTCCACTTCAAGCGGGCGCTCGAGGCCGTTGAGGCCGGGGTGCACAAGATCCGGCTGAACCCCGGCAACATCACCGAGCGCGATCAGGTCAACGAGGTGATCGACGCGTGCAAGGCGGTCGGCATCCCGGTCCGCGTGGGTGTGAACGAGGGGTCGATCATCGAGCGCAAGGACAAGCAGCGCCGGATGGTCGAACTCGGAAAGTTCTTCGCGGATCGCGGCATGGGCAAGCGCGGCCACCTGATGAGCATCATTATCGCGAAGCTCGAGGAGTACCTGGACATCTTCTACGAGCGGGATTTTCATGATGTCACCATCAGCGCGAAGTCGATGGATGCGGCGTTCGTGACGACGGTGTATCGCGAGATCAGCGACCGGTTCGACCACCCGCTGCACCTCGGCGTGACGCACGCGGGGCCGAAGGAAACGGGGACGATCCGCTCGATCGCGGCCCTGTCCGGTCTGCTGACGCAGGGCATCGGCGACACCTTGCGCATCAGTTACGCGAACGACCCGGTCTACGAGGTCGAGGACGGGTTGGAACTGCTCTATTCGCTCGGGCTGCGTGAGCGGAAGGGCGCGGACTTGATTGCCTGCCCGACCTGCGGGCGCATTCAGGTGGACCTGTTCACGCTGGTTCAGGATGTGCGTCAGAAGCTGCGCAGCGATGTCCGCGTGCCGATGAAGGTTGCCGTGATGGGCTGCGTGGTGAACGGTCCGGGCGAGGCCGAAGGCGCGGACGTTGCGGTTTTTGCCGGCAACAAGCGGGGCATCATCTACGTTCAGGGTGAGCGCGTCGCCAACATCCCCGAGGAAGAGATCCTGGACCGGCTGCTCAAGGAGTGCCTGACGTTCCAGGAGCGGGTCGAGAAGGGCGAGGCGAAGCTCGGTGAGAAGGTCGTCGATATCGTGCCGCCGGACCCGATCGGTGAGCTCGGCAGCGGTGTCGAGAAGATCGCGGCCGGGGACGTTGAACGCATCGGACGACCGACGAACCTGACCGTCGGCGAGACGCGCTGAGCATGCGGCCGCTGCGCGTCGTCTGGTCGAGCGATTACGAGATCGTCGTCGATAAGCCCGCGGACATCCCGTCGGAAGCGACCTATCGAAAGGACGGCAACTCGGCCCAGGAGCTGGTGCGAGCCGGGGCGTTCGAGTCGGCGGGGTTGAGCGATGAGGCACGAGCGCGACTTGGCGATGCGGTGCTGCCTCACCGGATCGACGCGATCACCGAAGGGTTGCTGGTGCTGGCTCTGAGCAAAGAGGCGGCGGGCTGGCACGGCAAGGACATCGCGGCGCGGCTGTGGCGGAAGCTGTACGTCGCGGCGCTGCCGCGGATCGACGACCCGGAGCGTCTCTTGGGCGTGCAGAAGTCGTACTTGGTGCGCAAGGGGCGGCGTGCCGAGCGCGTGCGTGCCGGTGGCAAGCCCGCGTTCATGGATGTGCTGGCGGTGGAGCGAAGCACGCACGATTCGGACACGATGCACGCGCTGATCGATCTCAAGACGGGTCGCTATCACCAGATCCGCGTGATGATGGAGGGCCTGGGCTGTCCGCTGATCGGTGACCGGTTCTACGGCGGTCGCGACGGCGAGTTGCTGCTCAAGCACGTCCTCGTCGGCCTGCGTCCTTACGAGACCGAGACGATGAGAGCGTTCAAGGCGACCGATGGGCTCTCGGAGCGGGGCGTGTCGGAGCGGATCACATCTCGTGTGGCGGAACTGCAGCGCGAACTGGATGGCAGCCCGTTCCGGTTCGATTCAGCGAGCGATTGAAAACGCGCTGGCGACGAACCGGCCGGATTCACCGGCGAAGTCCTCGGACATCGGCGGGAGATCGAGCCAGCAGACGGTGCGCTGTCCGGCGCCTTCCGTGAGCACGGATCGGAAGCGGTGGGGGTCGCAGAGCGCGGTGCAGTTGGTCGAGGCGAGGATCACGCCGCCCGGGCGGAGCACATGGCAGGCCCTCGAAACAAGTGACGGGTAATCCCGCTCGGCCTTCCAAGCCGGGATCTTGCGTCGTTTGTTGGGTGCGGCGAAGGTGGGCGGGTCGAGGATGATCAGGTCGAAACCAAACCGTTTGCGTCTGGCGAGGTCGAGGAACGACATGGTGTCGAAGCGCGTGAAGTAGTGCTTCTCGGGATCGGCCGCGTTGATCTGGTAGTTCTCCTTGCCCCAGTCGAGGTAGCGGGCGGAGACATCGATGTTGGTGGTCTCGACGGATTCGTCGACCGAGGCCGCGGCGGCGCCGAACGCGCAGGTGTAGGCGAAGGTGTTGAGGACCTTCGGGCCGTGTCCGGCGGAGCGGATGAACCCGGCGCACCAGTCACGGACCCACGCCCGGTTGGCTCGCTGGTCGAGGAAGATGCCGGTCGAGAATCCGTCGTACAGGCGGACGCGCGTGCGCAGGCCGTTCTCGCTGAGGTCGAGGTGCTCGGGCAACTCACTGCCCGCGGCGGGGGTTGGGTTGGTGAGGATGTCGGGGCCCTCGCCGCCGAGGCGCGAGCGGTCACGGAGAAACGGTTTGGCGTAGACGGAGCGAACGCCGATCGGGGACAGCGCGTCGAGGATCGCGCTCGCGGCGGCTGGTCGCTTCTGCGGCGTGTTCAGTGACTCGGATGGGGTGTCTTCGTAGGTGATCATGACGGCGCCGTCGCCATAGCGGTCGATGAACAGGCCATCGAGCCCGTCGGCCTCGCCGCCGAAGACCCGCCAGAGGTCGAGCCGCGAATTCGCGGCGCAGGATGGGCGTCGGCGCAGCGCACGCATCACGAGGTCGCGCAGACGGTCCGGCGAGACGGTCAACGCCCGTTCTCGCGGTCCCGACGGACCAGCAGGCGCTGCTCGGTCATGTCCTCCGCGGCGTAGAGCGGGCCTTCGCGACCGACGCCGGAGTCTTTCACGCCGCCGTAGGGCATCGGGTCAGTGCGGAACGTCGGGACATCGCCGGCGACCACGCCCCCAACCTCGAGGTACGAAAACGCGCGTTCGATCTCGTGTTCGTCGCTCGAGTAGACGCCGACCTGCAGGCCGTAGCGGGAACTGTTGGCGATGTTGATGGCCTGATCGAAGTCGTCGGCGCGGATGAGATAGGCGACCGGTCCGAAGGCCTCCTCGCGGGCGAGGTTGCATGAGGTCGGCACGTTCTCGAGCAGGGTCGGCATGATGGTGTTGCCATCCCGGTCGCCGCCGATGAGCTTTGAAGCCCCGCCGTCGATCGCCTCCTTGATCCACGACTCCACGCGATCGGCGGCGTCCGAGTCGATAAGCGGCCCGATGAACGTGTCGGGGTCGAGCGGGTCACCGGATTTGAGTTGTCCGATCTCGTCGACGAGGCGGGATTTGAGATCTTCGTAGGCCTTGTCGCCGACGACGATGATTCGCTGCACGCTGATGCAGGACTGGCCGGCGTAGCCGTACGCGGCGGACGCGATGCGTTTGGCGGCCGCCGCTCGGGTGGATCCGTCGGACGCGCTGGAGATGATGACCGCCGCGTCGCCGCCGAGTTCCAGAGCGGTGCGCATTTTCGTGGCACGGGATTTGAGCTTCCAGCCCACCTTGTCCGAGCCCGTGAACGAGAGGAGGCCGAAGCGTTCGTCGGAGGAGAACGGGCCGGCGTCGTCGACGTCGCAGGGTAAGACTGAGACACCGGCGGGGTGGCGACCGGCTTCGAGTGCGATCTGTCCGAGCAGCAGCGCGGTAAGCGGCGTGCGCTCGGCTGGTTTGAGGACGAAGGGACAGCCGCAGGCGATGGCCGGGCCAATCTTGTGGGCGACGAGGTTGAGCGGGAAGTTGAAGGGCGTGATGAACGAGCAGAGGCCGATCGGCACGCGACGGATGACGCCGGAGATGGCCGGGCTTTCCGAAGTCGGATTGAGGCGGCTCTCGCGATCGGCGAAGCGCCCCGAGCCGGTGAACTCCTCGCGGGCGACGCGCGCGGACTCGCGGAGCGTCGCGACGCAGCGGTCCGTTTCGACCCTGGCTGCCTGAATCGGTTTGCCGGCCTCGCGGGCCAGAACGAGCGTGAGTTCGTCCGCCCGAGACTGGACCGCTTTGGCCATCGTGTCCAGGATCTCAGCGCGACGGTCCGGTGAGATGCGGGCGCACGCCCGCTCCGCCTGCTTGCCCAGCGCAATGGCGCGTTCGATCTCGCTGGGGCCCGCGAGGGGGATCTCCGCCATCACTTCGCCCGTGAACTTGTCGTGCACGGACATGGTCTTGCCGGTGGACTGTGGCTCTCCGGCGAGGATGAACCGGTCGGGCAGGGATCGGGTTGTCGTCATGGGTGCCTCCGGGCGGAAATCTTGCCGGTGGCACTATATGCGTGACGATGGCGCTGTCGCGATTACCTGTCCGGGTTCTGCAGAGACAAGATCAGGTTCGAACCATCGGGTCTGCGGACGGAAACCCTGCGTTCGGTGGAGTCGATCTTGCTGATGACCCAGTTCGGAGCGATCTCGTCGCCCTCGTTGAAGAGTGTGCCATCGATCACAGCGCGGTTCGAGCCGTCCCGGCCGCGCAGGACCGCGGTCACCACGAACGGTGCGGGCTGCGTCGGGTCGATCTTGACCTCCGGCTCACGTGGCTTGTCGGGGATCGGTTGGATCTCCACGCGCGGCGGGTAGTAGAGTGGGTTTGGCAACGAACGCTGCTCGAGCAACCACGCGGTCCGTGACAGCGTCTGCTCATCGGCTTTCGGCAGCCGGATGGGTCGCAGGTCGATCGTTGTGTTGATCTCGAGCGGGTTTGATGCGACGGCGAGAGGGGGTTTGGATCCCGTTGCGAATGTGCCGGCGACCAGAGCGACCAGCGGCGCCAGCAGCGCGATCGCGAGGGTACGCTTTGACGGGGTGCCGCTGGAGTGGGGTTTGCTGCACCTCATCTCACGATCCTCCCTGCTCGTCGTTGGCGGAGGCCAGCGAGTCCGGGTCGGGCACGGTGAAGCTGAAGTGCTCGGTTTCAAGGCTCATCCGGATGCCCTGAGCGGTGTGCTTGGCATCGGGAGTCACGCGCAGCGACTTCACGCGAACGAAGCCCGCGTGGCTGGAGATGAACTCGACAAACTCGACGACCGAGTCGAGCGTCCCCGTGGCGTCGACGCGCACGGTGGAGGCGAAGTCTGGCTCGGGCAGGCTCTCCGACTGCTTGTCACCCCGTCGCCGGGCCGAAGCGCGCCGGAGCGGGTTGGGGTCGAAACGCTCGATGGAGAGCCCGAATCGATTCGCGGCGTCGTGGTACGTTCGGTGGAGCGCGATCTCGTCCGACGCCTGAGAGGAACGGCTCTCGATCGCGTGCTCGAAGCGCTCGAGTTGCTTGACCATCGCGCTCGCTTCGGTTTGCAGACGCGTTCGCTCCGCGGCGGCCCGCGCCTCCGTTTGTGCGGCGGCGAGACTCGCCTGCCGATCGGACCTCTCCTCGAGCCGAGGAGCGATGAACACAAACGCCCCGCCGAAGACAAGGCCGGCCACGACCACCGCGTGGGCGACGAGATCTCTGGAACTCGACTGCGGCATCAGTCGGCCCTCCCACCCGACGCGTCGGCGATTGTTCCGGCGTCTTGCAGGAGGTTCGCCGGAACGCTCGTGAACTCGATCACGGCGGAGAAGTATTGAGCGGTTTGGTCGTCAAGAAGGGAGTTCTGCGCGTTCTCGAGGCGAACCCTCGCAATGAGCGGCGACTCGCGGTAGCGATCGATCAGGTCTCGCAGTTTGCCCGGCGTGACGCTGTTCGGGCCCGGGACGTAGCCGCGGAGGTTGCACTTGGCGGCGGTCGTGTCGCTGGTGATCTCGATATCAGTGAGGATCGCGGCGTCAGCGGAGAGCACGCAGATCTCCCGCAGGGCGGCGCTCATGTCGGCGTGCGTGCCGATGGAGTTCGAGACGGCGCGGATGGTCGCTCGCACGGCGGCGGCGCGTCCCGAGGCCTCTTCGGGATCGATACGGGCGGTTTCGGGCGTCGGCGCTTCTCGCGCCGCCTTGGGCTGCGGCGCGGAGGACGCCTCGCTCGAGAGCAATGCGGTGGCCCCAGCGCCGAGCAGAACAGCGGCGGCAGAGCCCGCGTAGAGAGCGTTTCGCAGCGAGTTCCGAGCGGCGGTCGCCGACGACGCGCGTTCGCGGAGCGAAACCCGCAGACCGTGTTTCCAGGCGTCCGCGGCGTGCGCTATGTCGAAGCCGCCGTCGGTCTGTGATGAGCCGTCGGCGACGCAGGGGCATTCCAACTCGGCGCCGAACGCGGCGTCGAGCCTGGGGATGAAAGCTCCGGACCCGCTGATGAGGATGTTCGGGGAATGATCCGACTCGGGCAGACCGAAGCGGATGGACTGACGGACTTCGACGACCAGCCGCTGGAGCGCGGGCTGGATGGCCGGGAGGATGTCTGAGGCGCAGTACGTTCGCCCGTCCACCTCGAACGCGTCCCCGCGTTGGGGCAGCCCGAATCCGAACAGCAATCGCTCAGCGACGGCGTGAGCATCGGACGGCGAAGTCGCTTCGATGGCGGCGGCGAGCGCATCCGCGAGTCGATCGGTTCCGAAATCGACATGGCGGACCAGCAGGAGGCGCTGTCGGTGTGCCGCGACGATGATGGATCGTGATTGACCGAAGAGCACAGAGATGAGCGGCTCGGCGCCCTTCGAGTGCGCGATCGCGGAGTCGACGGCTCTGCTCAGCAACGCGGCTTCGATCGGAACGAATGTGGCGTCGGTGGCACCCGCGCGGTCAAAGCATTCGCGGAGACGATGCAGCGCTTCGTCGGTGTCGGCGCATACCACGACATGCCGGCGTTTGGATCCGCCGCTTCGATCGCGATCGATCGGCTGCACGGACCACGGGTTCGAATCGATGTCGAACGGCGCCATGTCCGAGAGCGACATACGGGCAGCGCTGGTCGTGTCGCGCACCTGCGTCGGGCACGAGAAGAGGCTGGATACGCCGGTCGGCGACTGGTAGAAGACGGTGGGATTGCTCGGGTCGCAGCCGAGCTGCGTGCTCATCGAGTCGATCAGGCCCGCGATGTCCGCGGGATCACCCTGCCAGAGATTCTCCATCGGTGCGGCGTCCAAGCGCTGGCTGAGGCAGCAAGGGGCCGAACGCGCCACGCGGAGCAGACTCATGCGTGACGGCGAAACTTCGATGAACAGTCCTGAACGTCCCAAGTCGTGCCTCCAAGAACACTCTTCGTCGCTATCGGCCATATGGAGGTCGGTCTTGGTCCTCGTTCGGTGGTTGGCTGGAATTTCCGGCTACTCGAGCCGGATCCGGATAACTCTCCTTGCCTGACCGCTGATGCCCGTTATCTCGGCGGTGAGCGGCAGCGTTTCCGCGTCGGTCTGGATGTCGATGGTCTGGCCCGACGGGAGAACACGACTGCCCGAGGGAACCGCTCGTCCCGCAGAAACCTCGCCGATCACGAGGGCGGCGCCGGACTCGGCCGCGTGGAGCGCACGCATCGACTCGAATCGGTGGGCGACGATGGATGCGTCGTCTGCTCCGGCGACAAGCGAGCCGACGATGACGAAGTTCAGCAGGGCGATCACGGCGATCGCGGCTGCGAGCGCGGCGGCCCGGCGGCGAGGGCTCGTGGGAGCGAAGCGAACGATCATGATCCGCTCCTCAGACTGCTGCGGAGGAAGAGACGGGTCGTCAGTTCGCCGGTTCCGGCATCGATTGACATCTCAACCAGGCGAGCGGTTCCGGGATCGTCACCGGCGCCGGGGTCCAGCGCGGCAACGCCGGGCGGACCGTCCGGGAACAACCGGAAGACGACCGAATCGACCGGATCGAGCAGCGTCGCCGCCGCTTGTCCCGGTCGAGTCAGCAAAAGGGCGGAGCCCTGCAGCTCGACCAGAAGCCCGGACTCGAACTCGAGCGAGGTATCGGTCGCGCTGATGATGCTGCTCGGCGCGGACCCGTCGCTCGGGCCCGGCTGACGCCTGATCTCGTGGGAGAGTGTCTGGATGGCCAGGCTGACCCTGTCGACGGCACGCCGGCCGTCGTCGGCGATGGTGTAGGCATCGGTCGCCGCGTAGAGCACCGTCGAGAGCACCGCGCTGATGGTGGCGATGATCACCATGACCGCGAGTGTCTCGATCAGCGTGAAACCGAACTTCGATGATCGGCGGCTCATGGCGTCGGGTCCGTCACGAGAAACGTGATGGGCGCGTTCCGCTGGCCGCCGCCCAGGGCGTTCCATTCCACGGTGACCGTGATCTGACGGTAGATGTCCTGGTCGGGATCGCCGCTGGTGGAGAGTGACTCGGAGATCAGCGGACCGATATCGACCGTAGCGTCCAAGCCCGCGTTCTCGAACGGAGCGATGGCTTGGTCGAGGCGAGCGAACAGGCCCGTATCCGCGTCGTTCAGGTAGGCCTCGTCGTCAGCGAGGGCGTCCATACCGAGCTGCGGATCGTCGCTGGCGACATCGGCAAGGATCTGTTCGATGAGCATGCTGCCCAGCCAGGCTGCGCGGGTTGACGTAGTCGTCTCGGCGCGTGCGACCGTAGCGTCGTGAATCAGCGCGAGCGTGGCCGGCACTGCGATGGACAGCACGACCATCGCGATGATCGCTTCGATCAGAGTGAAGGCGCGACGCGTCATCTCGCAATCACCCCTGTTGAGGGTTGGACCCGCAGCTCCATACCACTGCTGACGCGCACGAGGTACTCGACGGTCAGGTCGACAGGGTTCTCGCCCGTCGCGCTCCGTGACTGTGGTGAGCCGTCGAAGTCGAACCAGATCTCACTGATGCCCGAAGACTGAAGGGAGCCGGACTCGCCTGCGGAGTCAAGCGAAGCGCCTGGGAAGGAGGCGATGACGGCGAGGTCGATCGGCTGACCGGTCCCGACGCGATTGACCGGTACCGTGGTCCCCGGTGTTGTCCCGACCGAAAGGATCGAGACCCGCTGTTCGTCAAGGTCGATGCGTGCGGCGGTCGGCAGGCCGGTTGAACCGGCGTGGGCCTGCGCAAAGCGGATCATCCGGTCGCATTCGTTGAGGAGCGCCGCGTCCCGGGCCCGGTCGAGTCGGCCGAGGGCCGGGATCGCGGTGGCCGAGAGCAGCCCGACGAGAAGGATCACGCTCAACAACTCGATGAGCGTGAACCCGTTCCGGCGCGGCAGCAACGACGTTGCATGAATCGGGTGCGGCATGGATGCTCGTCCGATGCGTAGCGAGTGGATCGAACGTCCCAGCGCCGATCTGTCGGCTGCTCAGAGTTCGTTGGCGGTGAAGTAGTCGCCGGCATCGTCCTGGACCCGAGTCTCATCGTCCGTGTTCGCGTAGAAGACGGCGACGGGCGGGTCGGCGGCGTTGTCGACGTAGTAGCACCAGCCGGAAACCGTGGTCTGCACGGTGCGGTCCGCGGCCTGCAGGTCATCGGCGGCGATCACCGTTGTCAGCCCGTTGTAGGGGTTTGCCGGGATGCCTTCCTGCATCACGCCACCGACGGTGGTCAGTTCCACGAGCGTGGGATAACGACCGTTGCCGTCGATGCTCTCGTTTGCAAAGAAGTTCGCGATGGCGGTTCGAACACCGCCCAAGGAGCCCTGGATCGACGAGGTGCGAGCCCGCTCGGAGTAGTCGATGTACTTCGGCAGCGCAACCCCTGACAGGATTGCAAGCACGACCAACACCGCGATCAGTTCAATCAGGGTAAAGCCATTGCGGACACGGCTTGCGACTTTCGAAACGGCCATCTGTTCTCTCCTATTCAACGGGCCACTCAGTGTCGCGACTGCCCTGGACGCTACATTCGTATCGGCCCACTTCATGCCCCGCTAAAGTACGGGTCACAATTTTGGACCATATTGAGCCTCAGCCAACAATGCTGGCCATGTCCCACATGGGCAGGAAGATGGCGAGAGCGACGATCAGAACGACGATCGTCAGTGCAGCGATGAGGACAGGTTCGATAACCGTGGAGAGGTTTTTCGCCTTGTGCCTCGTCTCGCGGCTGTAGTGGCGGGTGAGGATCTCGCACATCTTCGGCAGCTCCGCCGCCTCTTCGCCGGCCGAGAGCAACTGCTTCGTGAAGCCGGTGAGGTACGAGCAAGCGGGAAGGGCGTCGCGAAGGCGCCCGCCACGCCGAACCTGGTCAGCCAGTTTCTTCATGTCCGCTTCGAGCAGGGGGCGCCCGGTCGCTCTCCCGGCCATGCCGATGCAATCGAGCAGACCGACGCCCGATCGGAGCGCGATGCCGAAGACGCCGGCGAAGCGCGAGATCGACATTCCGATGAGCACATCGCGAAGCACCGGGACTCGGTGAAACAGCACATCGACACGCTGGCGGAACGACTCACGCCTCCATCCGACGCGCGCCGCGAGTATGAGTGAGAGCAATCCGCCGAGGCAAAGGTACCAGTACGCCTTGATCGACTCTCCCACGGTCATGAGCACAACCGTGAGAAGGGGCAGGTCGACGCCTCGCGCCTCGAACATGCTCGCGAAGCGCGGAACCACAAACGTGACGAGGAACAGCGTGGCGACGGTCAGCGTGACCACCACGGTTGCCGGATACAGCGCTGCGCCGCGGATCAGGCGGCGCATCTCACCCTGCTCCTCGACCGATTCGGCGAGGTGGGCGAGCACGCTGATCATGTTGCCCGACAACTCGGCGGCGCGCACGGTCTCCAGGTAGACGGATCCGAACACGGCTCGGTGGCGATCGAGGGCATCGGTGATGCTGCGTCCGGACTGCACTTCACGCGCGAGATCACGCGCGATGTCGGCGATGCCCGGGTGTGACGCCTGATCGGCGATGGAACTGAACGCGGAGACCACGGGGATCCGCGCTTCGAGGAGCACGCTGAGCTGGTATGTGAAATGGGCGATTTCCTGAGGGCGGATGCGCTTGCCGAACATTCCGGCGAACGAGAGCTTCGCCTTCGGTTTGCGGATTTTGGTCGGAACCAGACCGTCCGACGCCAGACGCCGGTACGCCTCTTGCCGGTTCGCCGCGGACACGACCCCGCGTTGCGGTCGGCCGTCGCGACCGACCGCGATGTACTCAAATGATAGCGCGCTCACGCCGCGGCCCTCCGTTCATCGGCGACGGCCTGGGTTTCGGCGATCATCGCGACGCGGTCGACCTCATCGAGTGTCGTCAGTCCGAGGCGCGCCTTGCGCAGCCCGTCCCGCCACATCGGCCCGAAGCAACCCGGCTGCGGGCGTGACGCATGGAATGCGAGCGCGCCGATCTCGTTCGTCTGCGCGCCGGACTCCACGAGGCTCCCGACCGCGCCGGTCATGCGGATCAGCTCGTAGATGCCCGTCCTACCGCGATACCCGCTCCCCGAGCACCGGGCGCAGCCCCGACCGCTGCGGAACGACGCATCATCGGAGACGATCCCGAATCGTTGCAGCAGCGTCTGGTCCGGCTGCTGACTGGTCGCGCAATCGGGGCACACCGTACGGACCAGGCGTTGGGCGAGTACGCCGAGCAGGCTGGAGTTGATGACGAACGGCGGCACCTCGAGGTCCTGGAGCCGGGCGACGGCCCCCGGGGCATCGTTGGTGTGCAGCGTGCTCAGCACGAGGTGGCCGGTCAACGACGCTTGCATGGCGATCATCGCGGTCTCGCTGTCACGGATCTCGCCGAGCAGCACGATGTCCGGGTCCTGACGCAGGATGGAGCGCAGAGCCCCGGCGAAAGTGAGCCCGATCTCGGCGTTGGTCTGCACCTGGCGCACGCCGTGCATGCGGATCTCGACGGGGTCTTCGATCGTCATGATGTTGCGATCGGGCGAGTTGAGCTTCTTCAGGGCCGTGTAGAGCGTCGACGTTTTGCCGGATCCGGTCGGGCCGGTAACGAGGAACATGCCGTGCGGGTGCCCGATCATCTCGCCGATGGAATCGGCCATGTCCTCAGCGATGCCGAGGTCGGCGAAGTCGAGGATCTGGCCGTGCGGGCGCAGGATACGCATGACCACGTTCTCGCCGTTCACGGTGGGGATCGTGGAGAGGCGGATCTCGTACTGCTCGCCCTGGTGGGTCGTGCGGAACTTGCCGTCCTGCGGGCGCCGGGTCTGGGTGAGGTCGAGATTGGCCATGACCTTCAGGCGCTGCACCACCCCGGTGTGGGCCGACAGCGGCGGGCCCTGACGGTTCTGCAGGCGCCCGTCGATGCGGTAGCGCAACTGCAGTTCGTGCTCGCACGGGCTGATGTGGATGTCTGAGGACTCGGCCTCGATCGCGTCGGCGATGATCTGAGTGACCGCGCGGACGATCGGCTCTTCCTTCGTCGATTCTTCCAGCTCGCTCTCATCGCTCTTGCGCTGGACCGCACCGTCGCTGCTCGAGACAAGGCTGTACGACTTGGAAATGATCGACCGGATCGTCGTCTCTTCGCAGAGTACCGGATCGATCTCCGCCCGCAGGATGCGCCGGAGCTGGTCGATCGCCTTGAGGTTGAGCGGGTCGGACATCCCCACCGTGATGACACCGTCGCCGACGAACAGCGGGAACGCGACGGCCTGCTCGGCCACCGAGCGTGGAAGCAATGTGGCGTTGTTGATGTCGACCTCGTACTGCTCGGCATCGACGAACGGGTACTCGCACAGGATCGCTCTGGCCAGAGCCAGATCCCGCCCGGTGACCGTTCCGTTGGAGAGCAGCGCCTCTTCGACGCTGCCCCCCGATGCCCTCGCCTGTTCGCGAGCCTTTGTGATCTCCTGCTCCGTGGCAAACGCCTCTTCCACGAGGCAGCGCATCAGATAGTCGGTTGATCCGAGCATCAGGCGGCCTCCCCATCAGCGTTCCGAGCGGCCGCGATCGCCGCGAGGACATCCTCGACGGCCTGCTGCAGTTTCGGCGTCGGATCCACGAACGAACAGCCCAGCGCGTATCGCGGCTCGCGGGAACTCATGCGACTCCGCATGACCCGCACTCGCGCATCGAACTCCGGAAGGCCGACCGAGTTGTCGGCGTACAAGCGCACCCGGAGGGTCGTCTGGCGGGGTAGGAAGTGGGGGGATTCCACGCCCAGGCCGCCCTGGCCCACGTCAGACAGGAGCGCGTTGAACGCGCCCATCGCGCCCGACGAGCGGCTGAGTTTCACGGCGACAGGTCCCGTTTCATCGATGCTGACCTTGATGGGCAGCGCGAGTTCGTGTCGCTCAAAGCGACGGACGGTCAGGCCGCCGGATGGCGTGGGTGGCGTGTGCCTCGGTTGGTCCGTTGGCATCGTTCGGGTCTCCGGATGGCGGTCACGGGAAGGTCTTCCTCGCCTCTCCGAATCGACCGGATCGGACGCCGTCCAAACGAGAGACCCGAAAGCGGACGCGAGGCGGGCCCTCGGTGCTGGGCACACCATCCGCGCAACCGGCATAACCGGACTTCGCAGGCCGATAACTCACCTGCTTCGGTTAGTTCCCGTCCTGGCGCTGCCACTCCGAGCCCGCGAGGACAGAAGCCGCCTCGGCCCGGCCACGCTCGCGCATCTCTTCCTCCGGCGAGCGCGCGACATCCTGCGGCCCATGGTCGCCCTCTTCATCGCGCTGCAGGTGCAGCGTCTGCGTGGGGAACGCGTACTCCACGCCCAGTTTCTTGGCGAGACGGAGTGCATCGAGAATGAAACGGTGGCGCTCGCGCAGTTCCGTCGACCAATCCGGCACGCGGAAGAAGATATAGACGAGGACGTCGATCGAGTGCGCTCCGAGGTTGTTCAGGTGCACCTCGTACACATCTTTGCGCGTGTGGGGGTGGCTCCTCACGATCTCGCGCAGGCCCTCGCAGTAGGCCTCGACGAGGTTCGGATCCGTGTCATAGGTCAGGTTGAAGACAGCCCTGTACCGCCGGTACATGCGTCGGCCGTAGTTGTCGACGGTCGCTCGCACCAGGGTCGCGTTCGGCACGGTCACCAGAGAGTTGTGGAAGGTCCGGATCCGCGTGGACCGGAATCCGAGATCCTCCACAATGCCCTCGGTCTCGCCGACCTGGATCCAGTCTCCCACGTTAAACGGTCGATCGAGAATCACCGCCACCGAGCCGAACAGGTTCTCGATCGTGTCCTTCGCCGCGAACGCGAACGCCAGACCGCCGATACCCAGACCCGCGACCAGCGAGGTGATCGGCAGGTCGAACGACTCGGCGATGAACACCAGCCCAAACGCGACCACGAAAATCTTCACCGCCTTGCGCACCAGCGGCACGAGCAGATCGTCGAACTTCGTGGTCGTCCGGCCCGCCTTGCGCTCGAAGTACTCCGAGGCCAGATCGACCACGCGGTAGATCGCCCAGATCGCGCTGACCAGCGCGAACGCCTTCGCCGCGATCTGCAGCACCTGCGTTGGCGTCACCGGCATCTGCAGAATCGGGAGCAGCAGGTACACCAGCGTCGCGCCGCCCGCCAGGCCGGCCGGGCGCGCGACCCGACGGATCAGCTCGCCCGTATCGTGCTCGGTCTTGTCATCTTCAGACTTCTTGAGGTAACGCCGGGAGACCACCTGCACCACGCCGCGCAGCGCAAGGTCGAAACACAGGCCCAGCAGGATGAGCACGAACAGCCCCGCCCACTGGTAATACCGCAGGCCGAACAGGCGACCGCTCACCGCCCACTCAAGCCCCCAGCGGCGCAGCGTCGACTGCACCAGATCCAGTTCGAGCGAGTCGTAGAGGGCGTAGGCGATCCGGGTCGTCCCCTCGCTGATCCGCCAGTCGCCGTCGCGAGCCTCGAGCTCAAGGAGCAGCGTGGTGTCGCCGTCGCCGTCCGTCAGCGTGCTGGTCCAGACCCCGTCGCTCGGGAGGTTGTTGCGGCTCGGCGCGATCGAGGCCAGGTCCTCACCCGGTGCGTAACTCTCGAAGTAGCGCAGCACCTCGTACAGCCGGAACGCGACCTCGCTGTCATCCGCCTCGCGGAGCACGTCCGAAGGGATCTCAACCGCTCCCAACGCCCGCTCGAGCGCCCGCGGCTCGGGCTCCAGGCCGGTGTGGGCTCGCATCGCGCGCATGAACGAACTGATCGCGCTCCGAGGCGATGCCAGGTCGATCGAGCCCGATCCGGCCTCATCCGCATCCTCGCCCGATCCCTCCTGAGTCGCCTCCGGCTCCGAAGGCGGACCGTCCTGCGCGATCGCCATCGCGGGAGTCCACAGCAGCGCGAATGCGGTAAGGAGCGAGAGCAGCAGCAACCGGATCGATCGGGTCGTCGTCATGCCGACGATGATACGGTCCGAGCCGAACGACGCCACCGGATCAGCCGAGCGTCACGAACGGCGCATCCGCTCGCAGGTAGAGCGGATGACGGGGCAGCCCCGAAGCCGTCAATCCGAGCGCCACGCACCGATCGTGCGATGCCAGCAGGTCGCGGACCGCCCGGTCCCGATCGAGCAGCGTGGCGTGCGCTCCCCACGCCGCGACGACCGTCTCGGCCCGCGCCGCGGCACGCCGGATCGCCTCGTCATTGCGTGGCCCGATCGGATCGATCCCATCCGCCACCGCCCGAGTGAGCCCCTTCGGGTCCGTCGATCGCAGCGCAAAGACGTTCACCACCTCGATCGAGCCGAACCCGCGATCGAGCGCGTACCCGATCGCGCGCCGGACCGTCGGATCGTTCTGCCGCTCATCCGCCGTGGACGGGTTGAGCATGCAGAAACAGACCCGCGCCAGTTCGTCGTCCCACCGGCGTACCAGCGTGTAGCGGTACCGCCGGCACCGGCTGAACGAGGCGCGGCTCCGCGCATCGGGATGGCCCGGAACGGTCAGGGCACCCACGGCGTCAGAAGTCCCGGCGACTGAAGATCCACGACCCGAGCGCGAGGATGACGGCTTCGAAGATGAGCGAGGTGCCGATGACCCACCAGATCGAGCGGTCACGCAACTCCTGCGTCATTTGGACACCGGCCTCGTTGAACTCGTCGTTGCCCTGGCCCCGGCGTGATTCGCCGGATTCCTCGATCGCCTGATCGCTGATCAGGTACCGGTCGAGCAGGTTGAGCGTGTCGCGTGTCTTGGGCAGCACGGTTTTCACCGCCACGATGCGTCCGTGCCAGGCCGCGAGCGAATCCGCAGCCGCTTCGGTTTCTTCGAGATCCGTCTCGTTGACGCGGATCTGGTCCTCAAGACGCTCGATCTGCGAAGCAAGATCTTCCTCGTCCATATCTTCGATGCGCTGTCCCTCTCGGAACTCATCGCCGATCCGACCGAGGAATCCTCCGGTCTCGTCTTCCGGCACTGCCTCGTCGGCGTCGGGCGCCCCAACCTCTGATTCGCCGTTCGAGGCGCTTCGGAGAGATACCAAGCGATCGCGTTGGGTCTCGAGTTGGCTGGACTGTTGAACAACCCGATTCTCGGTCTGCGTCTTGAAGAGCAGAAGGGTTTCGTCAGCGGAATTCAGCAGGAACAGCACAAACCACAGAAGAACGGTCAGAAGCAACGCAGCGAGAGTCGACCTCGTGACGAGACCGATGAGTGCGCACACGCTGAACAGGTAGCTGTAGAAGAGCACAACGATCGGGATCGCGAGCAGGATCCCTGGCTCCCAGACCCCGCCGCGAATGCCGATGACCAGCATGGACGCGACGCTGAAAACGCCAACCTGCAGGCCGACGAACAGAAGGCCGGTCGCGAACTTTGTCAGGTAGAGTCGGGTCCGCGACACCGGCTTCGAGAGCATCAGTTCGATCGAACCACCGGAAATAAAATCGGGGATCATGCCGGCCGTCGTGACCAGCGCGAGGACCGTTGCGATGATCGATAGCCAGAATCGGACACCGAAGCCGGTGAAGATGCTCTTGTAGAAGGTGGCCGCGTCGACGAGTTCAGAGTTCACCACATCGCTCGGGATCGTGAACCACAGAATGCCGATCCCGTTCGGGCGCAGCCCGATCGCCCCGAAGATCGCCACTACCAGCCCCGACAAAATCATCGTGATCCAGAACAGCTTCTTGCTGTTCAGTTCCCGGTACGCATCAACGAAAAGTGCCCAGGTCTTCACGACGCCACCTCCTCGGTGTGGGCCCGGTGTTTCGATTTCTCTTCGGCCCCGGGCGCGAGCACCTTGCCGGTGTTCAGGTCGGTCACCGCGTCCATGAACAGGTCCTCCAGCGAGGGTCGGAACAGGTGCACACGCTTGACCGTCAGGTCCGCTCGGCGTGCCTCGTCGATCAGCTGCTGGATCCGGCGTGCCTCGGTCGTGAAGGCCGCAAGCGACACGTCCGTCGCGAGCACGATCGTGCCGCAGTCCATCCGTGTCCGGGTGTGCGACCGCTCGAACATCGAACTGACCCGTCCGGCGCTCGTCGGCGATTCGATGTTGTCGTCGTGCTCCCCGATCGCGCTGCGGAAGCGCGCGAACCGCTGGGCCTCCGGCTCGCCCTCAAGCTCGAACTCGATCTCGTAGTACCGCTGGTCCACCGTCAGGTCGTCGATGGTGCCGTGCGTGCGGACCCTGCCCTGCACGAGGATCGCCACGCGGTCGCAGACCATCTCCAGTTCGCTGAGCAGGTGGCTGTTGAGCAGCACCGTCCGACCGTCTTGGCGGATGCGCTCGACCACGCGACGGATGTCACGCCGGCCCACCGGGTCCACGCCGTCGGTCGGTTCGTCCAGCAGCACGAGGTCCGGGTCGTTCATGAGCGCCTGCGCGATGCCGACGCGCTGGCGCATGCCCTTGGAGTACATCCGGATCTTCCGGTCCGCCCACGCGCTCATTCCAACCAATTCAAGCAGTTCCGGCGCGCGACGCTTGCGCTCGGCGCGGGGGACGCCGGCCATCGCGGCGTAGAAGTCCAGCACCTGCGCGCCCGTCAGGTAGTCCGGGAACCGGTGGTGCTCGGGCAAGTAGCCGATCCGCGCCAGCGTGGACTTGGTCCCGATGGGCGAGCCGAGCATGTGGCCCTCGCACCTGGTCGGGCGGATCACGGTCATCAGAATCTTGATCAGGGTGGACTTACCGGCGCCGTTCGGGCCCAGCAGGCCGAACACCTCGCCCCGGTCGATCCGGATGTCCATCCCCTGCAGGGCGCGGACACCCTTCTTGTACACCTTCTCGACCCCTCGCAGGTCGAGGGCTGCATCGCTGCTCATGCGTCCTCCTCAGGTCGGTACCGAGCGGTCCCCCGACATCCTACTTGGGGAAGCCCTGTCGGTCCTTTCGGCCCGGACGCCCCACAGAACCCCAAAATCGCGATCTCGACGCTACGATTCTGCCCATGTTCCCCGCCCTCAGCGATTTCGTGCAGGAACTCGAGCGCCTCGGCGAGCTCGTGCGCGTCTCCGAGCCGGTCTCGCCGCTGCTCGAGATCACCGAGATCGCCGACCGCGTCAGCAAGGCCCGATGCGCAAACGAGCCCGGTGACTGGGCCAAACGCACCGACCCGCGCTTCTGGGACCGCGGCGGGCACGCCCTGCTCTTCGAGAACGTCGTCACCCCCGGCGGCAGGAAGTCTCCCTTCCCGGTCCTCATCAACGCCTTCGGCTCCTACAGCCGCATGGCCCTCGCCCTGCACTGCGCTGCGGACCAGCGGAATGTCTCGACCGGCATCCGAGGCGGGTTCGAGGGCATCGGCGAGCGCATCGGCGAACTGGTCAAGCCCGAGCCGCCCAAGGGCCTGCGCGAGGCCATCGCCAAGGCCCGCCAGTTCGCACCGCTCCTGAAGATCGGCCCGAAGCGGGTCTCGAGGGGCGAGTGCCAGCAGGTGATCTACGCGGGCGACGAGATCGACCTCTCGATCATCCCGGCCCTCCGCTGCTGGCCCTTGGACGGCGACTACCACGCCCTCGGCTACCCGCATCCGTCGCAACTCAACGACCCGATCCCCCACATCACCGGTTTCGAGGAGGCCGAGGCCACCGGCCTGCGCGGCAGGTATATCACCCTCGCCGGCATCCACACCATCCACGCCGACGATGTGGACGCGAAGAAGCCCTCCAGCCACAACATCGGGATGTATCGCGTCCAAATGCTCGGCAAGAACCGCCTCGCCATGCACTGGCACATGCACCACGACGGCGCGAACCACTGGCGAAGCTGGAAGCGCAAGGGCCAGCGCATGCCCGTCGCCATCGCCCTCGGCGGCGAGAGCGTCCTGCCCTACGCCGCGACCGCGCCGCTCCCGCCGGGCATCAGCGAACTGCTCATGGCGGGGTTCCTCAACAGCATCGGTGGTGGGGGCGGCGTCCGCATGACCCGGGGCGTCACCGTCCCGATCTGGGTCCCCGCCAACGCCGAGATCGTCATCGAGGGCTACGTGTCGCACGAAGCCGGCATGATCGGTTACGACCCGCGCGATCCCGAAGCCGGACCGCTCGGCGACGGCGCGGTGTTCGAAGGCCCCTTCGGCGACCACACGGGCTTCTACTCCATGCCCGATCGCTACCCGATCCTTGAGGTCACCGCGATTACCCATCGCCACAACGCGGTCTACCCGACCACCGTCGTCGGCCTGCCGCCTCAAGAGGACTACTTCCTCGGTAAGGCCACCGAGCGCGTGTTCTTCCCGCTGCTCAAGACGCTGATCCACGACATCGAGGACTACGACCTGCCGATGTTCGGCGCGTTCCACAACTGCGCCGTCCTCGGCATCCACAAGCAGTACCCGCTGCAGGGCCGGCGCGTCATGCACGCGGTGTGGGGCGCCGGCCAGATGGCCTGGACCAAGAACATCTTCGTGGTCGAAGCCGAGAAGGTGGACGTCCACGACACCCGCTCGCTCTTCGAAGCGATGGGCAGGTACTGCGACCCCTCGCGCGACATCGAGTTCGTGAACGGCCCGCTCGACATCCTCGACCACGCCGCCCCGCGACTCGCCGCCGGCACCAAGGTCGGCTTCGACTGCACCCCGAAGTGGGCCGGCGAAGAGGTCAACGGCGTCCCCGTCCCGAAGGACGCCAAGTTCCGCCCCCTTGAGGGCTCCGAACGCGACGATTACGTCAGTCGCGTGCGCGAACTCGGCGATGTGCACCACGCCGCCATGCCCGACGACGCCGGTAGCGCATGGCTGTTCATCAGCGTCCAGCGCTCCGACGACGCCAACGATGACCCCGTGACCCGTCTGCTCGACGAGCTCTGGGGCCTCAGCCTGCACACCGACCGCGCCCCGCGCTTCGTCTGCATCGTCGATTCGTCCGTCGATGTCACCGACGCCGACGAGGTCCTCTTCCACTGGTGCGCCAACTCCGACGCCAGCCGCGATCTGTTCTGGAGCCCGGACCGATCACGCTGCGCGTTCGACTCGCTCCCGAAGCAGCCCGGCGGACCGCGTGACGGGCGCCACGGCCAGCCGGTCCGAGAGTGGCCGCCGATCCTCAAGAACGATGCCGAGGTCAAGCGCCGCGTGACCGAGCAGTGGGGCGCCTACGGCATCCCGCTCGAAGACTGATCACTCGCTCAGGCCACGCTGGTCTTCGCCGCCTGCTCTTCGCAGATCTGCGCCAGCCCGTCGGTCGCGAACTTCACATCCTGCACGCTCAGGAACGGCCCCAGGCTGAACCGGCAGGCCCCGGAGGCGTCCTCGCCGGTGCTGGCCGGGTCGGTCCCCATCGTTTCGTGGGCGTGCGGGGCGCAGTGCAGGCCCGGACGCGTCAGCACGCCGAAGCGATCTTCCATCTGATTCGCCAGCTCCAGGGGCGTCAGCCCCTCGACCGTCAGCGAGAACACACCGACGCGGTCGGCCATGCCCTGAGGCCCGAGCAGGCGCAGGCCCGGGAGCAGGGGGCCACCGGTGTAGGTGTGCAGGCCGTTGAGGAACTGCTCGGTCAGGGCCCGCTCGTGCTCGGCGATATCGTCCATGCCGCGCTCCATAAGGTACTCGACTCCGGCGAGCAGCCCGGCAATGCCTACCGTGTTGTGGGATCCAGCCTCGTATTTGTCGGGCATCTCCTCCGGGTGGACCGGCTGCTCGCTGATCGACCCGGTTCCTCCTTCGCGGTAGGTCTGGATCATCCGCTCCATGCCCGGTCGCATCACCAGCACGCCCGTCCCCAGCGGACCGAGCAATCCTTTATGTCCGGGAGCCGCGAGCAGGTCGATGTTCATCGCCTGCATGTCCACAGGAATATGCCCGACCGACTGGGCCGCATCGACCAGAAGCGGCACCGCCAATTCGCGGCAGACCGCGCCGATCGCCTGAATCGGCTGGAGCGTGCCGGTCACGTTGGAGGCGTGGACCGACGCGACCAGGCGGGTGTCCGGGCGGATCGCCCGACAGACCGCCTCGGGGTCCACCAGCCCCGTGATCTCGTCGGCCTCGACCACAGTCTGCTGGATTTGCCCTTCATAGCGGGAAATCAGGGCGTTGAACGGACGCAGGACGGAGTTGTGGTCCATCGCTGTGGTGACCACATGGATCGACTCGCCGCCGGCCAGTCGGGGGAGCAGCAGGCCCTTGACGGCCATGTTCAGGGCGTCGGTGGTGTTCAGCGTGAAGATGACGTGGTCCGCCGACGGCGCGTTGAGCAGCTCGCGGATCGCCTCCCGGCAGCGCACGAGGATTTCGGCCGATTCGCGGGCCTCGCGATACGCGCCGCGCCCCGGCGAGGCCCCGAGCTTCGTCGCGTACTCGGTCATCGCCCGCACCACGCCCATCGGCTTCGGGAAGCTCGTCGCGGCGTTGTCGAAATACAGGCGTCCGCCCGCTCCGTGCGTCGTTTCGCTGGCCATACGACGAGTGTAGACCCTCGTCGCCGTCGCTTCAGAGCGAACCGAGGCGATCCGGCGGGCGTCCCCATCATTTGGACGAACGCCACAAGCCCCGACCCCGTACGAGGAATGCGTTTAGAATCCGGAACCACCCGTTCGTTCCCCGTCCGAGCCTCGCGCCCGGACCATGCGGAGACCGCCTTCATGCGTTTGAATTCCCTGCTCCCCCGCCTGTCCGCCCCGGCCGGAGCCGCCCTCGCGCTGCTCTGCACGCTCTTCGCCCTGCCCGCGAGCGCGCACGCCGAAGACTGGCTCGCCCGGATCAACAGCGAACTGAAACTGGCTCCCGGCAACGAATCGGTGGAGCAGAAGCTGTTCCCGCTGCTGATTGAGATGGATCCGTTTCCGAGCGCGCTGGACGACGCGACGAGGTCGATGGGACCGCTGGGATTTGTGTTCCTCCCGAGAGGGGACGCGCGGCGTCAGGCACTCGCGGACTGGTCGCAGGAACCAGCTCAGCAGGCCGTTATCGAAATGGTCCGGGAGATCGGCGAGGGATTCGAGTCACACATGATGTCGATTCGCCTCGGCGCCGACCAGGTCCCCGCGGAGTGGGTAGAGGCGGGCCTGTACATCGAGCAGGGGCGTCCCGGACTAGAGCTCGTCGGTGCCGACTTTCACTATCTCGACGCGATGACTGACCGGCTTCTCGTGCTGGCCTACGCACACGGTGTGGCGCTCGCTGAAGACGAGCGGGGCGATCTCGCACTGGAAGACTACGCCCGTTTCCTCGCGCTTTACCGGCTGCTGCTCGACCGGCCGTTCGCCGGTGAGAAGCTTCTCGCGCTGTACGTTATTCGCTTGAACTGCGAGATGATGACCGATCTTGCCTACCAGTACACCCGTCCGCGCGACAACGCCTTCACGCCTTCGGGCATCGCCGATGCGCTGCTCGAAACCGATGAGACACTGCTGCAGTTCGGGCGGTTTTTGCTCCCAGCCGGAGAGATCTACAAGACTCGACAGGCGTTCGACTACGCGTCGTTCGGTGAACGGAGAATCTCACCCGACCGCTTCGCGACCATGCTCGCATCGACATCGGACAGACCGGGATTGAGCGCGTTCGGGAGCGCCGCCGCGTTTCGCGATATGGCCATGATGCAGGCCGACCGCATCGATTTCGAGTCCAAACTGAACGACCTGGTTGCAGATTTTACCCGTCGCTGGAACTACTCAGACCTGCATGACGATCTGCTCGACAATCGCTCCGTCGCGAGCATGACGGATGGGAGCCGTTTCTACATTCTCCAGAGCCAGCTCATCAAGAAGATGAGTCTGTTCGAACAGGCGCGTCTCGAACTGCTGACCCGTCTCTCGGGTATGAGATGTGCACTGGGCTCGGTTGCGTTCTATCTCGACAACAACAATCTTCCCGGCCGCGTCGTCTCGATCCAACCGGAGTACGTGCGCACGATTCAGAGCAATCTCGACTATCTGAATTACAACGAGCGCATCCAACAGAGTGAGCCGCTCCGGTACTGGGTGCCGATGCGCGACGAGCGGTTCGGGGTGCGCGAGACTCCGACGCCGTATCCGATCAAGATCTCATTCATCGGTGGCATGCCGGTGCTGAGCAGCGACGGCGTCCCCGCAACGCGTCAGAGAAATCTGGCGGAGGCGATCCCCTTCCCCGGCTTCAGCGCTCAACGGAACGACACGGCTGTCGCTGGTGGGGCGTCGGGCGGGCTCGCGGACTTCGTTGGAGCGAACGCAATTGGCGCGGCTCAGGCCGAAGCCAATCGCGTTATGCAACAGTTCCTCGCGAGCGGAACCCTGCCGCAGTTCGGGCTTTCGGAGAGAAACCACGCAGCGTTCGAAGAGTACCTGTCGGGCGACGCGGGCGACTTCAACTTTGGTGCTCTCCGCGACCTGCTCAAGGACATGTCCGCTGCGGAGGGCATGACGGAGATGGACGCCCAGCAGTTCAGCGTGGCGCTCGCCGGTATTCAAACGCAGGGAATCACTCCGGACAACGCCGGGCAGCAGGTTCGCGAGCAACTCCGCGGCCTGCTTGACATGTTCTCCGGCGACGCGGGCGCAGACCCGTTCGGTGCGGACCCTGGCACCGGCGGGATGGGCATGGGCGGTGACCTTTCCGGTGCCGCGATGATGTTCGGTGGAGGTGATGTCAACGAGACCCTGACAAACGCGGTTGGCATGAACGCCGATCAGTTGATCGATTACATCGGCCGTGTGGTCGAGAAGCTCGCCGCCATCCCGTCGCTTCGCGATGCGATCGCAAAGGCGAACCGAGGCGAGTTCATGACGTCGTCCGAAGCGATGCGCGTCTCGAACGACATGATCGATGCCCTCGTGACTCCCGAAGTCGTGAACCCGCTCCGCGACATGCTCGTGCACTTCAAGAACACAGAGTTTGGTCAGATGCTTGCCGCGATGCCGGTCTCTGACGACGATTCGTCGGTCGTGTTCTTTGCCCTGTCAGACGATAGTTTTCTGCTGTACTCCGTCGGCATGGACGGTCAGGATGACCGTGCGGCTTTGATTGAGGATGTCGGCATCCAGGGCGACATCCTCTTCTGGCCCCCGACCTTCAGCCTCTATCGCGAGTATGTGAACCGCTGATCGCACGCCGTCAGCGACCGGGAATACTCCCGCTCGCTGCCGAGTTTTGATTCCGTACACCCGCCGCCGGCTCGACCGGCGGTTTTCTTCCAAGACCCTTCTTCGAAGCACAACCATGACCGACCCCAGCACCGAGAACATCCACAAGCTCGTCATCATCGGTTCCGGCCCGGCCGGCTGGACCGCCGCGATCTACGCCGCCCGCGCCAACCTCAACCCGGTCTGCTACATCGGCGTGCCCAAGTCCAACCCGTCGCCGGTCCTGCCCGGTGGTCAGCTCATGCTCACCACCGAGGTCGAGAACTACCCCGGCTTCCCCGACGGCGTCACGGGCCCGGACATGATGGATAAGTTCCAGAAGCAGGCCGAGCGATTCGGCACCACCGTCATCCAGCAGGACATCGTCGAGGTCGATTTCAAGCCCGGCGGCCCGCACACGCTCAAGACTTCCGGCGGCGACACCATCCACGCCTACGCCGTGGTCATCGCCACCGGTGCGACCGCCAACTGGCTCGGGCTCGACAACGAGATGCGCCTCGCCATGTCCGGCGGCGGTGTCTCGGCCTGCGCCGTCTGCGACGGCGCCCTGCCGACCTTCCGCAACCAGCCCCTCGCCGTCGTCGGCGGCGGCGACACCGCCATGGAAGAGGCCTCGTACCTCACCAAGTTCGGTTCCAAGGTCTATGTGATCCACCGGCGCGACGAACTCCGCGCGTCGAAGGTCATGCAGAAGCGCTTCATGTCCCAGCCCAACGCCGAGGTGCTCTGGAACAAGGTCGTCGTGGATGTCCTCGGCGAGGACAAGATCACCGGCATCCGCCTGCAGGACACCGTCACCGGCGAGGAGTCGGATCTCGAGGTCAAGGGCTTGTTCATCGCGATCGGGCACACCCCGGCGACCGACTTCCTGAAGGACTCGGGTCTGGACTTCGATTCCAAGGGCTACATCAAGCTGGGTACACGCCACAGTCACACCAACATCGAGGGTGTGTTCGCCGCGGGTGACGTCGCCGACGCGGAGTACCGTCAGGCGGTCACCGCTGCGGGCATGGGCTGCCAGGCCGCGCTGGACGCCGAACGCTGGCTCGCCTCGCGCCTCGAAGAAGAAGCCGCCGCCGCGACCGCCTGATCGCGCAAAACAAGCCGTCGACGCGCACCGCGTGCGCGATCACAGCGCAGGTCGTGTCGGTTCGCCGATGCTCAGACGGCGACCGCGAGCCGGCCGACGCGCTCGTCGGCGCTGGACGGTGTTCCGGTGAGCACCGTCCCGGGCTTCGCCTCGATCACCGAAGTCGCGTGCGAGCGGCTGAGCCGGTTCGGTCCGAGGGCATCCCGTCCGATCGGCAGGCGGTGGTAGAGCCGGAACAGCGTGATCCCCGGCTTGACGTGGCGCAGCGCGAGTTCGTGTAGGGCCAGTTCGCACTGGTCATCGGCGATCAGAATCGTGTCCACATGCTCGGGGATCGCCGGATCGTCGATCTGCAGCATCGGGATGCCGATGTCCTTCACCGGCTCGGTGGTGTCCGGGCGATCGATGAACGCCGTCAGTGGCAGGCTCTGCATGCCCGCGATCTTCTGCTGCAGCCAGAACGCATGCTCGCGACTGCTGAAGATCCCGAGACGGCTGCTCGCCCGGCTGATCATGTGGTCGATCATCCGGTCGAGCCGTTCGGCGATGTAGGCCAGCAGCATCTCCTCGGAGGAGAACTTCGAGGCGGAGTGATCGAAATCGGTCGAGGACTGGGCAGCGTCCGGGGAAGTCGGCATGTTGGGCCTTTCAGCGCACAAGTGGGGATGCGACCGGGCCTCCGCGAACGCCGTGCCACGCCAGCCACGGGAGCATTGCTGGTCCCGGCGGGGGGGCATACACTGGGCCAAATCCACGATCGAACCCAATTGAGCTGTCCTGCGACCGACCCGCAACCGCCTCGGAGCCCACCGTGAACGACTCGATTTCCAGCCAAACCGTTGCGGTCGCCGGTGCGACCGGTTTCGTCGGTCGCTACGTGGTTCGCGAACTGCTCGATCGCGGAGCCACGGTCCGGGCCCTCACGCGCTCGGGAGAGAAAGCCGCCGAAGTCCTTCCGGACCACCCGAATCTGAGGCTCGTCCGCGGCGATGTCTTTGACGCGGACACGGTCCAGACACTCGTCAACGGCTGCGACGCCATCGTGAACTGCATCGGTATCCGTCGCGAAGCCGGGACGATCACTTTTGAGAAGATGCACGTGCGCGTGGTCGAGATCCTCGCGGACGCTGCGAAGGAAGCGGGGGTGAGCCGGTTCGTGCATGTCTCGGCCATCGGCACCCGTCCGAACGCCAAGACCGACTACCACCGCAGCAAGTTCGGGGGCGAGGCCCTCCTGCGGCGCAGCGGGCTCGACTGGACCATCCTGCGCCCCTCGCTGGTCCACGGGCCGGACGGCGAGCTGATGAAGATGATCAAGGACTGGTCGCTCGGACGCGCCGCCCCGCACGTATTCATCCCGTACTTTGCGGATGCCGATTTCGACCCGATGGCGTTCCCGCCCAAGCCGCCGAAGCCCAGATCCGCCACCATGCAGCCGGTCGCGGTCGAGTCTGTCGCCGGTGCGGTCGCTGACTCGCTCGAACGCGCTGACGCCATCGGCGAGGTCTACCCACTCGGAGGCTCCGAGCGACTGACCTGGCCCGAGTTGCTCGAGCATGTGCGCGACCACATCCCCATGGCGGGCAAGAAAAGGATCATCCCGATCCCGGGCCACCTCGGGCACGCCATGGCCGTCGCGGCCAAGCCGTTCGGGCTCGCGCAGGCGCTGCCGTTCGGCCCGAGCGAGCCGCTGATGGCCATCGAAGACAACATCTGCGATACCCGCAAGGCCGAGCAGGATCTCGGCTTCGAGCCCTCATCCTTCCGCGAGGGTGTCACTGGGTACGCCGACCGAATCTGATCCTGTGCCGGCCCGCGTGCCGGTCATCCTCCATCTCCGGGTCCACAGATGAAGAAGTCCGACCTTGTCCTCACGATCCTCATCTTCGCGGCACTGATCCTCGGAGTGATCGTCGGGCAGTTCTTCATTTGGGATCCGGCGGTGACCTCGGATGTGCTCAGCCAGAAGACCGCCGCGTTGCAGCAGATCGGCGAGTTGACCTTCGTCCAGCCGCTGAAGATGCTCGTGATCCCGCTGGTGTTCGTCGCGGTGCTCGTCGGCGTGACGAGCATCGGCGACCCTCAACGCCTCGGCCTCGTCGGCGGCGCGACGATGCTCTACTACATCACCACCATGATGTTCGCGATCACGCTCGGGCTCATTCTCGTAAACACGATCAAACCCGGCGCCGGCGCGAACCTCGCGGACTTCGAGACCGAAGCGAGGGCGAGCTACCAAACCACCCAGAGCGCGGTCGAGAATCCCGACGCGCCGACCGGCGTCGGTGAAGTCTTCCTCAATCTCATCGATCAGATGATCCCGGCGAACCCGCTCAAGGCGGCGGTTGAGGGCCAGACGCTCCCGACCGTGGTGGTCGCCATCCTGCTCGGTCTCGCGCTCGTTTCGGTCGGCAAGGTTGGTCGCCCGACGATCGAGGCCTTCGAGGGCCTCTTCCAAGCCCTCATCAAGATCGTCATGTGGATCCTGTGGCTCATGCCCATCGGCGTGTTCTGCATCGTCGCGGCACGCGTCGGCACCTCCGGGCTGGACGAACTGGCCGGACCGATCGGCAAGTACGCGCTGACCGTCGTGCTCGGCCTGTTGCTCCACGGCTTCGTCACGCTCCCGCTCCTGCTGTGGGTCTTCGGGCGGACCAACCCCTACCGGTATTTCTGGCAGATGCGCAAGCCGGTCCTGACCGCCTTCGGCACCGCCAGCAGCGCGGCGACGCTCCCCATCACCATCGAGGAAGCCCATCGAAGCGGCGGCTGCTCCAAGCGGGCTGCAAACTTTGTCCTCCCGCTGGGCGCGACGATCAACATGGACGGGACGGCGCTGTATCAGGCGGTCGCGGTCGTCTTCCTCTTTCAGATGATGGGAACCGATCTCACGCTCACGCAGCAGCTCATCATCCTGATCACGGCGACGCTGTCGGCCATCGGCGCCGCCGGCATCCCTTCGGCCGGGCTGGTCACCATGGCGATCGTGATCTACGCCGTGAACAACTCGCTCGCCGCGGGCGACCCGAACCTGCCCCAACTCCCGCTCTGGACGATCGGCATCATCCTCGGCATCGATCGCCTGCTCGATATGTGCCGCACAGCGGTCAACGTCTGGGGCGACGCGATCGGAGCGAAGATGATCACGAAACTCGCTCCCGACATCGACGACGAACGAGAAGCGGCGATGGCCTGACCGTTTGCTCGCAGTAAGGATTTCCAGGATGAATTCACGCGACGACATCTATTCGGTTGAAGGCCCCGAGAGGCACAGCGACTACCAGCCGGCACCCGGTCCGGACCGATACGCCGCGTCGGCAGCGGGTGTTGCTCGGCACTGCCGCAACTGCGGACAGATGATCGATGAGATCGGCGGCGGGAACTTCTGTCCCGGCTGCGGTCAGCCGCTCCGGCAGATGCACCACAGCAGCGCGCCGACGTCGGGCTTCGCGATCGCGTCGCTGGTGATGGGGATCCTCTCGATCATTTCCTGCTTCTTCTACGGCCTGCCAACGATTGTCTTCGGGCCGCTCGCCATTGTTTTCGCCAGCATGGCCAGAGGCCAGGTCGCGTCGGGAGCGGCTTCGCCGTCATCGCTCGGTCTCGCGAGCGCCGGTCGCATCATGGGGATCATCGGACTGTCCATCGTCGCGGCGGTCATCCTCGTCGTCGTCATCGCATTCGCTTTCGGGATCGGAAGCGCAACACCGTGACGCAGGCCCCACGCAAGGAGTTTCGCGATGAACGATGAGAACGACATCTACGCCCTTGAAGGCGACGGCGACGATCGCGAGCCCGCTCGGTCAGAGGTCGCTTCCGCGCAATCCCAAACACGATTCGTGGTCCGCTGCAACAAGTGCGGCTACGACCTCAAGGGCCTGACCATCGGCGAGTTCTGCCCCGAGTGCGGTCACCAGATCGGCATGCCGGGCTCGCAGGACGCACCGACTTCGGGGGCGGCCGTGACGTCGTTGGTCCTCGGCATCCTCGCGATCATCTCGTGCACGTTCTACGGCGTGCCGGGGCTCATCTTCGGCCCGCTGGCGATGTACTTCGCATCGCGTGCGAAGAAACAGGTGCTGGCGGGGAGAGCCTCGCCGAGTTCGCTCGGACTGGCCGGCGCCGGCAAGGTCCTCGGCATCATCGGCATCGTCATCGGCGGGCTGTCGGTGCTCGCGATCATCGCCTTTGTGATCTTCTTCGGCGCGAGCATGTCGCTGTACCCGTGAGCGATCCGCGTTCATCGTCCGCCGAGCAGAGGCAGGATCCCTCGCTGCCCGTCGTCGATCCGGAGGGTCGGGACACCGACGAGCCCAGCGACGGCACCACGCCACACGCCAACGCGTACCGCGCGGAGGCGGACCCGTCTCGGGCGTGGACCGCCACCATCCGATCCGATTGCCCGCGCTGCCGCTACGACCTCACCGGACTGACCATCGGCAGCTACTGCCCCGAATGCGGACTGATCATCGGCACCGTCTCCGACTCCGCGCTCCCCGCGTCCGGATTCGCCAGCGCATCGCTGGTCTTTGGGATACTCTCGTTCCCGGCGTGCATCGCCTTCGGCGTGGGGACCTTCGTGTGCGGTGTGCTCGCGCTCGGGTTCTGCTGGGCCGCCCGGCGTCAGGTCAAGCGAGGCGAGCGCGCACGCCATTCTCTCGGCCTCGCGAACGCCGGAGCCATATGCGGGATCACGGCCATGGCGATGATCGGCGGGCTCTGGATCGCCGCGATGATCCTCTAGCCGTCGCTTCCTATTTCGTGGGAACCGGGAGATTCTTGACAAACAATTCGGCCAGCTGCGTCTCATCGACCGGGCTCGGAGCATCGGACATCACGTCCGCGCCCGTTTGCGTCTTGGGAAACGCGATCACGTCGCGGATGTTGTCCGTGCCCGCCAGGTGCATGACCAGGCGGTCGAGTCCGAACGCGATGCCGCCGTGAGGTGGGGCGCCGAACTGCAGCGCGTCCATGAGGAAGCTGAACTTCTCCTTCGCTTCCTGAGGCGATATGCCGAGCAGTTCGAACACCTTGGTCTGCACACGAGAGTCGTGGATACGGATCGATCCGCCGCCGATCTCCGACCCGTTGCAGACGATGTCGTACCCGGCACTCACGATGCCCTCGATCGTCTCCCGATCGTCCGGGTCAGCAGCGAGGAACGCCTCGACCTGATCCGGGTTCGGCGCGGTGAACGGGTGGTGCATCGCGTAGAAGCGCTTGGTTTCCTCGTCGTACTCGAACATCGGGAAGTCTTCGACCCAGACGAAGGCCCACTTGCTCTCATCGATCATGCCCATGTCCCGCGCGATCTTCTGGCGGAGCTCACCGAGCGCCTTCGAGCAGGTCGCGTAGGTATCAGCACCAAAGAACAGCTGGTCGCCCGGCTTCGCGCCGACGCGCTCGACGAGGTCCTTCGCGATGGAATCGATGAACTTTCCGATGCCGGCTTCGAGCGAGCCGTCCGCGCCGACCTTGGTCGTGGGCACGCCGCCCGCGCCGAACATCTTGACCCACTCGCTGTAGCCGTCGGTGATCTTGCGCGTCAGCTTCTCCGCGCCGCCGGGCACACAGATGACCTTGACGACGCCACGCTCTTTGCCGAGCGCGCCCGTGAACACCTTGAAATCGGTCTTAGCGGCCAGATCAGAGATGTCGTGCAGCTTCAGGTCGTAGCGCAGGTCCGGACGGTCGATTCCGTAGTCGTTCATCGCTTCGCGATAGGTCATCCGCTGGACCGTGGGCACCTCGTACCCGAGCACATCGTTCCACAGACGGCGCACGAAACCCTCCATCACCTCGATCACGTCCTCGCGTGTCACGAAGGACATCTCGAGGTCGATCTGCGTGAACTCCGGCTGTCGGTCGGCCCGGAGGTCCTCATCCCGGAAGCACTTGGCGATCTGCAGGTAGCGATCAGCCCCCGAGACCATCAGGATCTGCTTGAACAACTGCGGGCTCTGGGGCAGCGCGTACCACTCGCCGGGCGTCAGACGCGAGGGCACGAGGAAGTCGCGCGCGCCCTCAGGGGTACTCTTGCACAGGATCGGCGTCTCGACCTCGATGAAGCCGTTCTCGTCAAAATAGTCGCGGGCCAGTTTGGTCACGCGATGGCGCGTCCGCAGGATCTTCTGCATCTTCGGGCGACGCAGGTCGAGGTAGCGGTACTTCAGTCGCAGTTCTTCGTTCGGCAGACCTTCCGTTTCCGAGGGCTGGAACGGCGGCGTCTTCGCCTTGTTGAGCACCGAAAGAGTCGACGCGACCACCTCGACCTCGCCGGTGGCGAGCTTGGGGTTCGGCCCACCGTCGCGCTTCCTGACCGTTCCGCTGACCGCGATGACGTCTTCGGAGCGGAGCTTGTCCGCCGCCGAGAGCAACTCGTCGGAGGCGTCGGCCTTGTCGAACACGACCTGGGTCAGGCCCTCGCGGTCGCGGAGGTCGATGAACACCAGACCTGTGCCGTGGTCGCGATACGAGTTCACCCAGCCGGCGAGGGTGACGGTCGCGCCTGAGTGGTCGAGGCGCAGCTCGTTGCAGTGGTGGGTGCGCCGATAGGCGGCGGGGCGGTCGACGGTGGGCGTGGTCATCTGAATAGCACTCTTCGCAAGGGAATTACGGACGCGGGTCGGGGCGGGCAGTATATCGCCCCGGACTTGTTCTATAGTGATCACTTACCGGCAAGGGTTCTTCCCCTGTGCCACCCCGGATCCCGCGTGCATGGCCGAGAAACCAGCCATCCTGTTCACGGCGTTCGAGCCGTCCGGCGATGACCATTCCGCCGCGGTGATCGCCGCGCTCAAGCGACGCCACCCCGATCTGAAGATCTACGCCTGGGGCGGGCCCAAGATGGCCCAGGCAGGGGCGGAGATCGTTGAGCAGACCGGCAGCGACGCCGTGGTTGGCGTCCCCGGCTTCGAGAAGATCCGTGAGCACCTGCAGATCAACAAGACGATCCGGCGCTGGCTCGGCGAGCACCCCGAGGTCGCCCTGCATATCCCCGTCGATTCGCCGGCTGCGAACTTCCCCATCTGCAAGATCGCCAAGAAAGCGGATCGGAAGGTGCTTCACCTCGTCGCCCCCCAGCTCTGGGCGTGGGGGCCGTGGCGGATTCGTAAACTCCGAAAGTGCACCGACATGGTGCTCTGCCTCCTTCCGTTCGAAGAGAAGTTCTTCCGCGACCGAGGCGTCGACGCCACCTTCGTCGGCCACCCGCTGTTCGATGAGGATCTCGATCTGAGCGATCTCTCGGAGCGGGCCGCCGAACTGCCGAGCGGTTCACCGCGCGTCGCGGTCCTGCCCGGCTCACGCCCCGCGGAGATCCGCCGGAACTTCCCAGTCATGCTCAGCGCGTTCCGCGAACTCAAGCGACGCCACCCCGAACTCGTCGGCATGGTCGGCGCCACCACCGAGCAGGTCCGCGAGGACCTCTACCAGCGCGCCAACCTCCACGGCGGCTGGCCCGACGGCCTCGATGTGCTTGTCGGCCAGACCGATGTCGTCGCCAACTGGGCGGATGTCGCGATGGTGGTCTCCGGCACCGTCACGCTGCAGGTCTCCAAGCAGCAGGTCCCAATGGTGATCATGTACAAGACCAACCAGCTCATGTACAACTGCATCGGACGCTGGGTCTTGACCACCAAGCACTTCGCGCTGCCGAACCTGATCGCCGGGCGAGAGGTCGTCCCGGAACTGATCCCGTACTTCAAGGACAAGGGACAACTGCTGGAGGAGATGGACCGCCTCATCGGCGACGAAGCCGCCCAGCGGGCTCAGCGCGATGCGCAGGCCGACATCGTCTCGAAATTCCGAGGCCCCAACGCCAGCGAATCCGCGGCCGACGCCATCGAGAAGATGCTCGGCATCGGCTAATCCCGGCTCCGACCGGATCGACCACGACCATGAAAAAGGCCGGCTCCCGAGGGAGCCGGCCTTGTGTGTTCAGGGCGGTCGAGTCGCTTACTCGACGTCCTTGCCTTCGACGACATCGGTCACCGACGGTGCTTCGTGAGCGTCGCTTTCGGCCTTCATCCGTTTGAAGTAGTCGCGGTACGCGCTCATCGCCTGAGCGCCGAAGACGACCATGATCGGGATGTTCACGACGAGCATGACGCCGAGACCGAGCGTCGTCCACATATCGAGTTCGGTGTCGGTGCCGATGATCGCTCGCTTGGAGTCGCCGGATCCGAAGATCGGCATCGCAAGGATCGTTGTCAGCAGGATCAGCAAGGAGTAGATGATCTTGTAGGCAAACACCGCCGGAGCCGCCGACTTCTCGCCGTGCGTTCCGAAGAAGTAGTACACGCCCTGCTCGCCGTAGTAGGACCACGAGATCATGGTCGACACCGCGAAGAGCCACGCGGCGATCGAGACGAGCCACATGCCCAGGCCCGGAGTCACCCGGTCAAACGCGTACGCCGTCATCGATGCTCCGGCGTAATCGCCGTAGAGGCCGAGGTCCGGATCCCCGCCGCCTTCGGGCTCTCGGAAAAATGGCTTCATCTCTGATTCGAGCGTGCCCCAATTGGCGATCCATTCACCATCGACACGCTCGACGGTCGCGGTGATCTTGCGGAGATCCCGACCGGTGTCTTCGCTCGCGTCCGCGGCGACGACGAAGAAGATGGTCTCGCCCTCACGCCAGCCGGCCTTGCCCTCCTCGGTGCGCCGAATCTTCTTGTCGTCCTCGTTCAGATCGGGGAGCGGGGGGGTTTCGAGCGTCCAGGTGTTCTCGATCGGCTCGCCAGCGTCGTTCGTTGCCTGGACAACCGCGACTTGCGAGGCGTCCGTGAACTGCGCTTCCGAGCCGCGGTTGTACGCTCCGGAGGAGAGGATCACGAGCGCGGTCAGGGTGCAGACCACGATGGTGTCGATGAACGGTTCCAGACCCGCGACGATCCCCTCGCGAACGGGCTCGTCGGTCTTCGCCGCGGAGTGGGCGATCGGGCTGGAGCCCTGACCGGCCTCGGAGGAGAACAGGGCTCGCTTGACGCCCCACATCGCGGCGTAGGCGAACGTGCCGCCGAGGAACGCGCCGACCGGGGCCGCGTCCGCACCGCCGAGGAAGGCGGGCAGGCCGCTGCGGACGATCAGGGCGAGCATGCCCGGGATCTGATCGATGTTGACGATGAGCACATAAAGGGCTGCAAGCACGTAGATCGCGCACATGAGGGGGACGATCCGTCCGGCCACCGCGCCGATGCGCTTGATGCCGCCGATGATGACGAGCGCAACCACGACCGTCAGGATGATGCCGGTGACAACCTGCGGGATCTGGAAATACGTAAAGGTGATGTCGGCGACGTTCCAGGCCTGGAACATGTTGCCGCCGGTGATGGCCGAGATGATCAGCGTGACGACGAACAGGCCGCCGATGATCGATCCGAGCGGGCCGAGGCCCCACTTGGCGAGGCCCTTCTTCACGACGAACATCGGACCGCCGTGCGGGTTGTCCGGGTCGTCGGTGTTGCGATAGAGCATCGACTGCGTGACTTCGGTCATTTTCAGCGACATGCCGAGCAGACCGATGACCCACATCCAGAACACCGCGCCGGGGCCGCCGAGCGCGACCGCGACCGCGACGCCGGCGATGTTGCCGAGGCCGACCGTCGCGGAGAGCGCTGCGGAGAGCGCCTGGAAGTGGTTGATCGCGCCGGGATCATTCTTGTCGTCGAACTTGCCCCGGACGATCGCGACGCCGTGCGTCAGCGCCCGGTACTGGCCGAAGCCGGACCAGATCGTGAACAGCAGGCCGACAGCCAGCAGTGCGTACACGGTGTAGTTCGAGAAGAGAATCCCGTTGAGGGAATTGACAAAACCTTCGATGGCGTCCATAGCGTGCGCTGCCTCCTCGGTCGATCACGCGGGGTTCAGATTTCCGCCACATCATGGGCGATACCGGCAATTTACGCAATTCTCATGCTCGGTCGGTCATACTCACGAGATTGCGTGTGAGAGCCGTGCCGGAGCCGAACTCTCTATCATGCGCCTCGCTCTCTTGAGGACCAGCCGACCATGCCGAAGATCGTCATCGATCCGACCATTACACGACAGGAGACCGACGGATTCGCGTTCCCGCTCGGGGTCTACCCGGTCGAGCCGCTGAAGCCGATCAGCGGCTACACCGCCGAGTTCGAGTCCGCCGACGGCGATAACGAGGCGGACTGGGAAGAGTGGCCCGACCGGTTCATGTTCGATGTCATGGTCACCGGGCAGAGACTTCGCTCGCTGTGCAAGCTGCTGTTCAGCTTCCTGCCCGGAAGGGTCTACCCCATTCTCGATGTGCTGGGCAACGACGCGTATCGCGAGATCGACCCGTACATCGCGTACGAGCTTGTCGGAGTCGAGCGGTTCCTCGACGGCGTGATCCACTTCGAAGACTGGCTGTTCGAGGACGGTCTGGTCGGCTTCGGCGCGATGAGCATGAACCCGTTCCTCTATGTGTTCGTCGATGAGCACAAGGCCGTGACCATCCGAGCCGGGCTCGACCTCAAGGACCGCATCGAAAGATCGCTCGGAGCGTTCGATCTCGCTCCGGTCAAGGAGTTGACCGGCGTCGATTCCGTCGCCCACGAGCATCGCGGCGTGCTCGCGCCGTTTCAGCAAGACGGCTCATCAGAGCCGTCGCCGCTCGTCGCCGAGGAGATCGTCGAACGCCTTACCGACAGTTGGATGCTGCAGCTCAACATCGACCCGCGCACGAATGTGGACGATCAGGGCAGGGACCTCGGCTACACCGCTTGGCACATGGTGGCCCGCTGCTTCGCAGAGGAGGACTCCGAACCGGCCGTCGCGGACATCATCGCGGTCGCGGACTGCATTGAGAACGCCGAGGCAGTGGCGGTCAAGGCCGTCGCCGAGTCGCCGGAGGCGCCCGGCCGACCCTCCAACGGCTGGCTGGAAGTCCAATTGCCGATCTGTGACCGGATCACGCCCAAGCACGCCGCGGAAATGCTCGGGAAATCTGAAGAGGTGGACCTCGACGCCGAGGCGATTCTCAGAGTGGCTTGGTCGGCGGCTCCGAAGCCCTGAGCCTGCTCAGGATGGCCTCTTGTAGGTCATCGTGACGCGGTTGCCTCGCTCGTTGTACGAGACGTCGGTCATATAGGCGTGGATGAGCATGACGCCCCGCCCGGACGGCAGTTCGAGACGGTCGTCGTCCGTCGGATCCGGCAGGGATTCAGGGTCGAAGCCTGCGCCCTGGTCCTCCACGGCGATCACGACGCGATCCGGTTCGACCGTCCACTCGACATCCACATGGAGATCCGGCTTGGACTTGTTGCCGTGACGGAAGGCGTTGGAAATCGCCTCCTCGAGCACGAGTCGGAGAGCGAACTCACTGGCGCCGGGGTACTCGTGGGCCGAGACCGCTTCGAGGACTTCGTTCTGCACAGCGGGCAGGTCTTCCGGGAAGCGATGCAGGCGGACCGACGCCTTCTGGCGGGGCGAGGGACGCTGGTTCTCTGCGGGCCCATCGGACATCAGACGGTGCGCTCCCGTGTGGTGATGCGGATAGTGTCGAGGAGAGGTCGCGGCGTTGGGGGCGGAGCCCCGCCCCGGATCAGGCGAAGCTCTCCATGGCCTCGTCGCGAGACTCATGGATATCGAACAACTTGTTCAGCTTCGTGATCATGAAGACCTCGTAGATCTGCGGATCGATGTTGGCGAGGCGAAGCTGGCCGCCCTTCTGCTTCAGGCGGTTGTGGATGGTGATCAGCGTGCCGAGCGCCGCCGACGAGAGATGATCCACGTTGGAGAAACTGATGAGCAGCTTCGGCTGCGCGTCGCCATCGATGATCTCGGATATCTCCTCACCGATGCGCTGGATGTTCGCCTCGTCGAGGATGTTCCGGTCGACAAACTCGACCTGCGTGATGCCGTCTTCCTTGCGGACTCGCAGTCGTGACTCGCTCGATGCCATAGCAGCCGGTCTCCTTCTTCGCCCAGTTTAGCAGGGTTGGCCGGAGTTGTTGCCGGACAATGAAAAAGGCGGACCGTGTGGTCCGCCTTGGAGGTGATCAGGTGGCCGATCCGAGGATCAGTAGCTGAAGTTCGAGCGGAGTTGCTCGTTCAGGCCCGGGAAGGCCATTTCCTCTTCCTCGCCCTGCAGCAGGATGGTCGGCTTGATCAGGACGAGCAGGGTGAGTTCGGACTTGTCGGTCACGCGGTTGGTGAAGAAGCGGTTGATGAACGGGATCGAGGAGAGAACCGGCACGCCGACCTCCGACTCGGTTTCCGTGGTGATCCGCTGGCCGCCGAGCAGGATGGTGCCCTTGTCAGGGATGGTCACACCGGTCTGGACGCGAGTCACCTGCACGATGGGCTGCTGGATGTCGGTCTCGGAGGTCACGACGCCGCCGGTGCCGCCGGTACCACCGACCTGAGCACTGATCGGTACGCCGACGATGTCTTCGATGACCGCGGTCGTCGCTTCGACGGCGAGGGTGACGTAGCGGCGGTCGGCCGACACCACACCACGCAGCAGGAGCGTGAAGCCTTCGGACGCGGTCGAGAGCGTCGGGTCGAACGCGACCGACGAGGTACCGACGACCGGCTGGAGGTCGGAGATGAACGCACGCTGGGTGGTCACCGACACGTTGGCGGTGCGACCGTTCGTGAAGGTCAGACGCGGGGCGGTGAGCACGACGCTACGCCGGTCGGCCTGCGTCGCTTCCACGAGGAAGTCCACCTGGATGTCGTCGAAGAACGTGCCGGCCACGGTGAGCGCCGGGCTCAGGGTCAGGATGTTCGAAGCGAACTCCGAACCGCTGAGGATGTTCGTCGCGAGCTGGTTGGAGTTGCCCTGCACCGGGACGATCGAGAAGCTGCCCTGGGGCACCGGACCGGTGACGAAGTTCGCTTCGGGTTCGAAGACCGGGCCGTCGGGTGTGTCGAAGAAGCCGGGGGCGGTACCGGTGAAGATCGGGCGGCCGTCCGCCGAGATCGTCCCGCCGGGGTTCGGCAGCGGCTGAACCGGGGCACCGATATCAAGACCGAAGGTCGCGTTGGCGTTGTCGTACTGCTGGTTGCGACCGTTGAAGTACACGTCGAAGTCGAAACCGATCTGCTCGAAGAAGTCCTGGCTGACCGTGAGGAAGCGGCACTCGCAGGAGATCTGGATGTTGCGGATCTCGCGGAGCTGGCGGAGCAGCGTGTTGATGTCGCGATGGTTGCGGGCGGTGTTGGTGATGATCAGGTTGCCGTTCAGGTTCTGAACGATGCCCGTGTCGCCACCGTTGTCGCGCCAGCCGTCGAAGTCGACCGCGGTCTGGATGATTTCGAGCAGGTCGCGGAGGTTGTCGGCTTCCTGACCGCCGGGGCCGTCGCCATCATCATCGGGGTTGTCGAAGATGCCGCCGCCGCCACCGCCGCCGCCGCCCTGTCCGCCCTGGTCGAGCACGTCGTCGATGTCAAGGTCGGGCACGTTGGCGTAGTCCGGGATCTCGAAGACGAGGTCGCGAACGTCGTAGATGACGATGAAGGTGCGCCGACGGAGGTCGCGATCAGAAGCGATCACGACGATGCCGTCCTGGACGGCCCAGCCGGCGCGGTCGAAGTCGTCGGGGCTGATCTTCTCGAGCACGCGCTCGAGGATGACGCGGGCCGGCACCTCGTTGAGCTGCAGGTCGACGGGGGTGTCGCGATCGATGCCGATGTCTGCGAGGGAGTCCCAGTCGACGTCGATGTTGAGGTTGGTGACGGTGGCGAGGAAGTTGAAGACGCTCTCGGCGGTGTCGTTGTTGAAACGGGCCGGGATGCGGCGGGTGTTGAGCGTGGCGAGCACGCGACGATCGACTTCGGTGTCGACGTATGCGTCACGCATGCCGCGACGGAAGCTGATCTCAGGCCAATCATCGGGGTAGTCGAGGACGCCGCCGGGGATGATGGTTCCCTCGTACATTCGGAGCGATTCTTCGCCGAACGAGATGGCCCGTTCGCGCTCGATCTCGCGGTACTCGCGGTAGATGATGATGTCGCGGAGGACATCGCTCATCAGCAGCGCGGTGGGGTTGTTGGGATCGATGAAGAGGATTTCCTCAACGACCTCAAGGGCCTCTTCGTACTTCTTCTCGGCCTGCAGCGAACGCAGGCGGTCGAGGCTTTCCGAAACGCGCGCTGCGCGTTCTTCCTGAGTGCGGTCCTCGGCGGCCTGACGATCGCGCTCGAGGTTCTGGGCCTGTGCGGCGATCTCGGCGAGGCGGATCTCTTCGCGGCGGGTCTCAAGACGCTGCTGGGCGTTCGAAATCTGGCCGAGGCGCTCCTGGTACTCGGCTTCGCCGAAGTAGCCGTTGTTGTAACCGGACTGCCAGCGAAGGCGTGCTTCGGCGATCGCGATGTTCGCGGCCTCGATGTCGCCTTGCGCGATCGCCGAGTTCGCGATCTCCAGAAGGTTGGTGACCTCGGTCTGGATCTGGCCGCGGATGATGCGGCGGGTGGCCTCGACGTCGTCGAGGTCGCCCGGCTGGGCCGAGCCGATGAGCTGGTTGGCTTCACGGCTGCGTGACTCGATGCGGGCGAGCTCGTCGTCGTTGAGCGCACGCACGGTTGTCGTGCTGTTCAGGATCGCGGCGTAGGCGCGTGCGGCCTCGGCGTAGCGACCGGCTTCAAATGCCGCGTCGGCCTGCGAAAGGGCCTGGAGCGCGGCGTTGCGCTGGGCCTGGCGGAGCAGGTCGTCGTCGCCGCCGTTGCCGTCCTGCGCGCTGCTCGCGAGAGCGGCGAACTCGGTCGCGGCTTTGGCGGTCGAGGCCGAGATTGCACCGAGAGCGACCTCGTCGCTGGCGATCGGGCCGTTGTCACGCTCGATGTCGGCGATCCGCATCCGCATGCGGTTCAGCGTGCGCTGCTCGGACTGGCCGAGACGCAGGCCGAGGCGGTCGATCGCTTCGACACCGGCTTTCGCCGACGCGTAGTTACCGTTCTCGAGGTCCTGGTACGCCTGCAGCAGGGTGCTGTCGACGGTCGAGGCGACCTCGTGGCGACGCATCGCGATCTGATCGAGCAGTTCGCTCGCCGGAGCGCGTTCGGTCATCGTCACATCACGCGAGCGGAGCACGGCGTTGGCCTGGCGTTCGGCTTCGCGGAGATTGTCGGTCTCGAAAGCGTGCCGAGCCTTCTGAAGGCTGATTTCGGCGCGGCTCATCGACCGCATCATCGCGTCGACTTCGCCGAGGAGGATCAGCGCGTCGGAACGGACGTCCTGCGACTCGGTATTGCGCCGGATGGACTCGAGCAGTTCACGGGCTTCGATCACCCGTCCGGCTTCCTTGAGCGAGCGTGCCGTCGCGAGGGAGTCGCTGCCGATCGCCGCGTCGGAGGAACCGGCGCTCGATGCGAGCGCTGCGGGGGTCAGGGAAGCGGCGGTGAGCGTGGCGGTCAGAGCCGCCAGGGCACACGCGGATCGAAGGATCGTGGTTCGCATGCGAGTCTCCAAAGGATCGCTTTGTTTGGGGCGTTCGAGTCGCCTCGTACGCCCGTCGACTGGGTACAGAAGGTCAGGCTCCAGCATCCGATCTGAAGCCGCGGAGCCGGGCCCGCTATCGTCCTCCGGAAGCGGCTCGCGACTTTGTCTCGCGCACCGTTCGCTACTCGAAGAACGATTGGCGGAACATACCGGCCACCTTTTGGCGACGCAACCGCTCGGATGTTCCCCAAATTCTGACGAGACTTGCACTTTCGAACCCGTTTCGCCGGGGTTGCGCGCGCCGGCGCGGCCTCGGGCGCGACCCGGTAGTCTGGGTGCCGTGCGCGATGATGACCTCTTCGATCCCCCGACCGGCGAGCCGGCCGACCAAGCGTCACCGATCGGTGACAACTGCCGGTTCGTCTCCGTCGTGCCCGAGCGGGGCATCGATCGCGAGGGCGGCGCGACCGGATCCTTCACCTACCGATTGCCAGCCGACCTCGAATCCCTGGAGGTCGGCGAACGCGTCCGGATCCCGCTCGGACGCGGGAATCGGCCCGTCAGCGGCGTTGTTGTGGCTGTGGGCGTCGATCCGCCGGAGGGGCTGAAGACCGTCAAGGCGGTCCTGGGACGCGAGGGGACCGCTCTCAGCCCCACGCTGGTGCAGCTGGCCGTATGGCTCGGCAGGTACTACTGCTGCCCTCTGGGCATGGTCCTCGCGACCATGCTCCCGGCGGCTGTAAAGAAAGGCACGGGGCGGAAACGCCAGGTCCTGCTGGAGGTCGCGCAGGTGCCCGGGGCGGACTCGGTCGCCGATCTGACGCCGACAGCGCGCGACGCCTGGCAAGCGATGGTTTCCCAATTCGGGGGTGACCCGGCTTCGTGGCCCCGGCTGACCAAGAAAAGTTTGACCGGCCTGCTGGGCCTGGGGTCGTCCGCGCCGCTTGGTCGGTTGGTTCGTGCCGGGGTGCTCCGGGAGGTCGAGCGGACGATCGTGAAGGGTTCCGTCGAGGCGGATGTAGTTTCGGGTGGTCCGGACACCCTGCCCGAGTTGACCCCGGCCCAGACCCGCGCCATCGAGACGGTCGGTTCGGATCTCGGTCGATTCGGGGTTCATCTGATGCTCGGCGTGACAGGGAGCGGCAAAACGGAGGTGTACCTGCGTCTTCTGCGCCGTGTGCTGGATCGGGGCGAGTCCGGTCTGGTGCTGGTGCCTGAAATCAGTTTGACGCCGCAGACCGCTGGACGGTTTGTGCGCCGTTTCGCGCGGGAGATCGACGCGACGGGCAACCCGGTCGCCGTCGCGGTGCTGCACTCAGGGCTGACGGCGTCGCAACGCCACGCCGAATGGCGGCGTGTGGAGTCGGGCGAGGCGCGGATCGTCATCGGGGCGCGCTCGGCGATCTTCGCGCCGTTCGGGGAAGGTCATCGTGCTGCGAAACTCGGCATCGTGATCGTCGATGAGGAGCACGACGGATCGTACAAACAGGATCAGTTGCCGCGCTACCACGCTCGGGATGTGGCGCTCAAGCGTGCCCAACTCGTCGGCTGCCCGGTGCTGCTCGGATCGGCGACGCCGTCGCTGGAGTCCTGGCACAACGCGCGGAGCGGGCGGTACACGCTGATCGAGATGCCCGAGCGCGTCGGTGGGGGAGTGCTGCCGAAGGTCCGGGTCGTGGATCTCGCCGAGGAGCGTCGCAATCGAACCGTGGATGCGCACCGCCAGCACGCGATCGGCCCGACGCTGGAGCACCTGATCGCCGAGACGATCCGGCGTCCGATCGACGACGGCGGGCAGGTGCTTCTGCTGCTCAACCGTCGCGGGTTCGCGCACTACATCTGCTGCGCCGATCAGAAGTGCGGCTGGAAGCTTGAGTGCGACCAGTGCACGGCGACGATGGTGTTTCACAAGAACCGTTTGCCTCAACAACGTTCGGGCGCGGGCGGGTACCTCAAGTGCCACCACTGCCTGAGCATGCAGGAACTGCCGACGCAGTGCCCGCGCTGCGCGAAGAAATTGATCCTGTTCGGTTCGGGTACTCAGCGGCTGGAAGAGGAACTGGCGCACAAGTTCGGTATCGCCGAAGGCGAAGCGGGCGGGTTGCTTCGTCTCGACAGCGACACGATGCACAGCGCCAAGGATTACTTCAGCGCGCTGGAGCGGTTCCGCACCGGTCGGGTTCGCATGCTCATCGGAACGCAGATGATCGCCAAGGGACTGGACTTCCCCGGTGTATCGCTGGTCGGTGTGATCAGTGCCGACACGGCGCTCGCCACGCCGGACTTCCGCGCTGGCGAGCGAGCGTTCCAGCTGGTTGCGCAGGTCGCGGGTCGCGCAGGTCGCGCCTCCTCGGGTGGACGCGTGATCGTGCAGACGATGGAGCCGGAGCACCCGGCGATCCTCGCGGCGGCGCAGCACGACTACCGGGCGTTCGCCGATGCGGAGCTGGAGTTCCGCCGCGCGTTCGGGCTGCCGCCGGTGGGACGGATGGCGCGGCTGATCTTCCGGGATCTGGACCCGGAGAAGGCCGGCAAGCGGGCGTGGGAGGTGTCGCGCGAGATTCAGGCGATCCGGGCTGACCCGGCGTCGGGGCTCGCGGAGCTGAACACCAAAGGCCCGATGGACGCCCCGATGGCGCGCGTCGCGGGGTTCTATCGCGTGGCGATCGAACTGCTCGCTCCCAGCGCGGGGCAGATCCAGCGTGTGCTGACGGCGCTGCGTTCGCGAAGGCTGGTCAAGAGCGATGCGAGCTGCGCGGTGGATGTGGATCCGATTTCGATGCTGTAAGCATCACCAATGAAAGAGCCCCGCGAGTGCGGGGCTCGACTGATCAATCGTGATCGCTCGGCTCAGCCGAGGTTCATGGTCATCAGGAACTCGGCGTTGGTCTTCGACTTGCTCAGGCGGTTCTTCATCAGTTCCATCGCCTCGACGACGTTCATATCGCTGAGCACCTTGCGCAGACGGTAGACGAGCTCGAGTTCCTTGGGGTCGAGCAGCAGTTCCTCGCGCCGGGTGCCGGAAGCGGCGACGTCGATCGCGGGGTAAATACGCTTCTCGACCAGTTTGCGATCGAGGTGCAGCTCGCTGTTACCCGTGCCCTTGAACTCTTCGAAGATGACCTCGTCGGCCTTGGAGCCGGTGTCGACCAGCGCGGTGCCGAGGATGGTCAGGGATCCGCCGTTCTCGATGGCGCGGGCCGAACCGAAGAACTTCTTCGGGCGGGTGAGAGCGCCGGAGTCGATGCCGCCGGACATGATCTTGCCGGTGTTCGGGCTCGCGGCGTTGTAGGCGCGGGCGAGGCGGGTGATGGAGTCGAGCAGGATGACCACGTGCTCGCCGAACTCGACATAGCGACGGGCCTTCTCCATGACCATCTCGGCGACCTGGACGTGGCGCGAGGAGTGCTCGTCGAAGGTCGAGGCGACAACCTCGACGGTCTCGTCGGTGTTGCGCTTGAAGTCGGTGACTTCCTCGGGGCGTTCGTCGATGAGCAGCACGATGATCTTCACGTCGGGGTAATTCGTGCTGATCGCCTTGGTCATCTTCTGCATGAGGACCGTCTTGCCGGTGCGCGGCGGGGCGACGATCAGGGCACGCTGGCCGCGACCGATCGGGGCGACGAGGTCGACGACGCGGGTCTCAAGCACACCCGCTTCGGTTTCGAGCACGAACCGCTCCTCGGGGTGAAGCGGGGTCATGTCCTCGAAGATGGGGAGCTGACGAGCGACCTTCGGGTCCTTGCCGTTGACCGAATCGATGCGCACCAGGGCGAAGAAGCGCTCGCCGTCCTTCGGCGGGCGGATGACGCCTTCGACCTCCATGCCCGGACGCAGCCCCATGCGCCGGATCTGGCTGGGGGACACGTAGATGTCCGACGGGCCGGCCATGTACGAGTCTTCCGGCGAGCGGAGGAATCCGAAGCCTTCGGGCGCGATGTAGAGCGTGCCTTCGCCGAACATGATCTGGTCCTGCTCGGCGCGACGACGCAGGATTTCCATCATGAGGTCGGTGCGGGGCAGTTTGGTCGCTTCCTCGATGCCTTCTTCTTCGGCGAACTTGTGCAAATCCTCAACGGGCATCGCCTGCAGCTTGGACACATGCAGGGCGTTCTCGGCGGCTTCCTCGTAGCCGTCGCTCTTCGAGAGTTCTTCGAGGGCTCGGGCCTCGCGTTCGAGGTCGTCCTCGTTCGGGAGGACCGATGACGGGATGCCCGACGAGCCGCGGTTGTATTTGTGGCTGCCCTGCTGACCGGGGTGTCCGCCGCCGCCTCCACCGCCGCCCTTCTTCTTCTTTTTGCGCCGGCGCCCGCCGCCGCCGCCGCCGCCGCCGCCGCCCTGATTCTGGTGCTGCTGGTTCTGCCCGCCGCCACCGCCGCCGGACTGGTTGTCGGAGCCTTGGCGGTTGCGGAGGTCATTGGACTGACGCCCTGACCCCGATTGGTTGTCCTGCTTGTTGTCCGAACCCTTGCCCGAGCCGCCGTCGGGCTTCGATTCGGGCTTCGCCTCCGGCTTCGGCTCGGGCCTGGACCGAGCCTTCGATTCGGTCTTCTTGGATTCGGCCTGCGTGTCGGCGGACTTGGAGGGTGACTTCGACGAACTGCGCGTCTTCGACTTCGCAGAGTCCGGCACGGATTCGAGCAGTGACGCCGGCGCCTTCTTCTTGGTCGTCGTCTTGCGGGTCCGCTTCTTCGTCACGGTCTTCGATGCACTGTCGGCAGAATCGGCCATCGCGCGTTGTCCTCGTGTCGGGTGCCCGGGGCGCTGGAAGCAGCGCGGGCGTCGGAAATGGGGGAACGAAAGGGGGGGGCGTCGTGGGGCGTGGCTCGGAGCGCGTTGTCTCGCGGCCAGTCCCTTCATTGGCGTTGTGGAAACTGAGGCGGTACCCGAACGCAGGAACAGCGTGAGCGGGATCTTCAGTTCAAAGTGCGATGAGGCTCGGGACTCGCGAAATACCGCGAATGGTCCGGCGCGGTCAGTATCCGGCAGACCTCACGCCAGCAGTGTAGCAGAAATCTCGGCTATCCGGTCGGCAAGGTCGTTTTTTCCTGCTGGGTTGTCGACGACGAACCGACAGCGGGTTCTCTTCTCCTCAACCGACATCTGCGACGCCTCACGCGCCCGCAGGTCGGTTTCCGACCAGTCGCGATGCTCGCGAACCCGCTTGAGGCGGGTCTCGAACGGGGCGTCGACAAACACGACCGCATCGCAGGCCCCGTCCTGGCCGGATTCGAACAGCAGCGGGGCATCCAGCACGATGCCGGGCGCACCCGCATCCCGGGCCCGCTGCCACGCCTGTTCTCGGGTCAGCAGCACCATCGGGTGCAGCAGGCCCTCGAGGCGCTTCCGGTCGGCCTCGTCGGCAAACACGATGCTCGCGATCGCTTTGCGATCGAGGTTGCCATCATCGCCGAGCACTTTTTCACCCCACCAATCGACGAGCGTGTCGCGGACCGCGATCGTCGACAGGGCCCTACGGATCTCCGCATCGAAATCCACCACGAGCCAGCCGAGGTCGCCGAACAGACCGGCGACCTTCGACTTTCCCGAACCGATCCCGCCGGCAATGCCGAGAACAACCGGCGCAGCGTTCAGTTGAGCGGGATCGGGCATCAGCGGATCTTAGCGGGATGCCGCGACCTCGAAGCGGTCGAGCATCATCACCTTGTCCCACGCCGCGATGAAGTCATGGACCATCCGCTCGTGACCGTCGTCGGCGGCGTAGACCTCGGCGAGGTTTCGCAGCGTCGAGTTCGACCCGAATACGAGGTCGCAGCGGGTGGCGGTGTACTTCGTCTCGCCGGTCGCGCGGTCCTTGATGTAGAAGCCCATCTCCATCTTGTCGGCGGGCTCCCACATGTAGTCCATGTTGCACAGCGTCAAGAAGAAGTCGTTGCTGAGCACGCCCGGACGATCGGTGAACACGCCGTGCTTCGAGTGATCGAAGTTCTGGTCGAGCACACGCAGACCGCCGACGAGCACGGTCCACTCGGGAGCGGAGAGCGTCAGCAGGTTGGCCCGATCGAGGAAGATGCGCTCCGGCGCGACGTCCATGCGGACCTTCATGTTTACGTAGTTGCGGAACCCGTCGGCGACAGGCTGCAGCCAGTCGAAGCTCTCGATATCGGTCTGGTCCTGCGTGCAGTCGGTTCGTCCCGGAGTGAACGGCACGGTTGCGTCCACGCCCACATCCTTCGCAGCCTTTTCAACCGCGGCGCAGCCGCCGAGCACGATCAGGTCGGCCAATGAGACTTTCTTGTTGCCATTCTGGGCGTCGTTGAACTCGCTCTGGACCTTCCGCAGCGTGTCAAGCACCTTCGACAGTTCCTCCGGGCGGTTGACAGCCCAGTTCTTCTGCGGGTCGAGCGCGACTCTGGCGCCGTTCGCGCCGCCGCGCTTGTCCGAGTCGCGGTAGGTCGAAGCCGAAGACCACGCCGCGGAGACCAGTTCGGAGACCGAGAGCCCCGTGCCGAGGATGGCCTTCTTCAGCGCCGCGATTTCCTTGTCATCGATCAACTCGTGATCGACCGCGGGGATCGGGTCTTGCCAGATCAGGTCTTCCTCGGGGACTTCGGGGCCGAGGTAACGGGACTTGGGGCCCATGTCGCGGTGGGTGAGTTTGTACCACGCCCGCGCGAAGCAATCGGAGAAGTAGTCGAAGTCTTCGAGGAACCGCTCGCAGATCCTGCGGTATTCCGGATCGACCTTGAGCGCGATATCGGTCGTGAGCATCATCAGTTCGTTCTGCTGGCCGGGCTCGTGCGCATCTGGCGTCTTGGGTGCGTCCGCGTCTTTGGGCTTGTACTGGATGCCGCCGGCGGGGCTGCGCGTCAGCTCCCAGTCGTACTTGAAAAGGTTCTCGAGGTATGCGTTGTCCCATGCGATCGGGTTCGGCGTCCACGCCCCCTCGATGCCGCTGGTCATCGCGTATTTGGCGTAGCCGGTGCCCTCTTCGTTCTGCCAGCCCATGCCTTGGGCGCTCATGGGCGCTCCCTCGGGGGCTGGGCCGATCTTGTCGGCTGGAACGGCGCCGTGGCTCTTGCCAAACGCGTGACCGCCGGCGATGAGGGCGACGGTCTCCTCATCGTTCATCGCCATGCGCGCGAAAGTCTCTCTGATGTCCCCGATGGACGACTCCACATCGCCGTCGCGGTTCGGCCCTTCCGGGTGGACGTAAATCAGGCCCTGGAAGCTAGCCGCCAACGGCGCTGCAAGGTCGTAGTTCTCGTCACCGGGTTCGCCCGTCCACCGCTTGGTGCGGGTCACCATCTCGCCGGGGTGCGAACCGGGCTGCACGGCGTGACCGTCGCGCTCACGCGCGAATTCACCGACACCCTTGCCGTCCCAGAACTCGTCACCGAAGTACATGCCGCGATCCGGCTCCCAGGTATCAATGCGCCCGCCTCCGAAGCCGTAGGTCTTGAAACCCATGTCCTCGAGGGCGACATTGCCGGTGAGGATCATCAAGTCCGCCCAAGAGAGCGCGGCGCCGTACTTCTTCTTCACCGGCCAGAGCAGGCGCCGGGATTTGTCGATGTTGCCGTTGTCGTCCCATGAGTTCGTCGGCGCGAACCGCTGCAGACCGGTGCTCGCGCCGCCGCGACCGTCGGCGATGCGGTAGGTGCCGGCGGCGTGCCAGGCCATGCGGACCATCTGCGGGCCGTAGTGGCCGTAGTCGGCGGGCCACCAGGACTGGGAGTCGGTCAGCACCTTGCGGATGTCCGCCTTGACCTGATTGAGGTCGAGTTTCTTGAACGCCTCGGCGTAGTCCACATCACGCAGGGGATTGGCCATCGGCGGGTTCTGGTGGAGCAATTCGACCTGGAGGCGGTTGGGCCACCAGTCGGAGATCTGCGGGCCGGAGCCGTACGCGCCGCCGACGCGGCCGCCGCGGAACGGGCACTTGGAGGCACTCGCGGACTTCTCAGCGGTGTTCTGGATCAAGGTCTGGTCCTTTCTGAGTCTCAGCAAATCACTGGGTATTGGGGGATGGGGCGGAGTTCCGACGCCACGCCGGAGGATAGCGCGGTTGCCGGGCTCCGGCCCCCGCGTGACCGACTTTCTGGCCCCCAAAGGTTGGCCGAGTCGCCGCGCCCAGCACACCGAGAACGGCTCCCGACGACGCCCGTCTCCGCGGTATACTGGCCGGTCGGAACAACCGGTTGCGGGTGTAGTTCAGTGGTAGAACGTCAGCTTCCCAAGCTGAATGTCGCCGGTTCGAGTCCGGTCACCCGCTTTGAGTATCAGGTGCAGCCGGCCGGTGAACGTTGCGGTCGTCGGAACTCGCTCGCGGAGATCATCCATGCCGACCACGACGCCCGAGCACGACGAACGCATCGCGAAGATGACATTCTCTTCGGTCTACCCGCATTACGTCACGAAGGTCGAGAAGAAGGGCCGGACCAAGGCAGAATTGCACGAGGTCATCCGCTGGCTGACCGGCTTCGACGATAAGAAGCTCCAGAAGCAGATCGATGACAAGGTGACCTTCGAGGAGTTCTTCAAGCGAGCCAAGCTCAACCCCAACGCGCACCTGATCAAAGGCGTCATCTGCGGGTATCGCATCGAAGACATCGAAACCCCGCTCACGCGCGAGGTGCGATACCTCGACAAACTCGTGGATGAGCTGGCAAAGGGGCGGAAGATGGAGAAGATTCTGCGGTCAGTGGGTTAGGACTTTGAGCGCGGCTGCCGATGTCGTCGCGATGGGCTGTGGCATTCCGTTCGAAATCCAAGACTGAGTTCAGGTGTTGATCGCGACCGTTGGGCTTGGTCAGGTGTTCTCGATGACGACTTTCCCCATTGCATTGCCGCTCTCAAGGTGTGCGTGCGCATCCGAGGCTTGATCGAGCGCGAATCGAGATGCATCAAGAACGGGTGACAGAGCACCCGATTCAACGATCTGCTTCACGTTTCGAAGGATTTCGGCGTGTTCTTCTCGTCCGGTATCGTGGATCATTGGGATCAGCATGAAGACGATGTGCAGCGTCAGACCTTTCAAGTGCGCGCTCGTGAGGTCTAAGTCGCACATCGTCGTTGTGGTTACCACATCACCGTTGAGTTTCACTGCCTCGAACGAATTCAGCATGTTCCGATCGCCAACAGTATCGAACACCACATCAAAGCCCGTGCCCCCCGTGTGCTTGGCGACATAGTCCCCGACGGTTTCGGTCTTGTAGTTGATCCCGGTCGCTCCCAGGCGCTCGATCAATTCGAGTTGAGGCGCGCCGCCGCCGGTCGAATACACCTCGGCTCCGAGGTGCTTGGCGAGTTGCAGCGCGATATGTCCGACTCCGCCGGACCCGCCGTGGACCAGCACCTTCTGTCCGGGCTTCACGCCCGCTCTGGTCACCCCTTCGTACGCGGTGATCGCCACGAGCGGCAGGGCGGCCGCCTCCCGCATCGACAAGTTCTTCGGCTTGTGAGCCATGAGCCGGCTGTCAGCGCAGATGTATTCCGCCAGCGTGCCGGGCAGGTCGCCCAGTCCGCCAGCGCACCCGTAGACCTCGTCTCCGGCGGCGAAGCCAGACACTCCCTCTCCAACCGCTTCGACCGTGCCTGCGAAGTCCATCCCGAGGATCGCCGGTGTCTCAGGGGCGAGCCCGCCCGCTTTACCCATCTTGCGAATCTTCGTGTCCACCGTGTTGACGCTCGATGCGGCGATTTTGACCAGTACATGGTCCGGCTTCACGGCGGGCTTGGGCGCCTCGCCAAGTTGCAAGGGAGCACCGTTGTCGTACGAGTTCAGGAGTACCGCTTTCATGAGAATTCCTTAGATTCAAGTAGTGAGAGTGTGCGGTGAATGGGTTGGATGTCGTGTTGTTTATTTAGCGGGCGTGGCGACCAGCGAGAACGCGCCTTCGCCGCGCACATACAGCCAGAACGCTTCGGGAGCCGACAGGGTGATGGTGGACTCGGATTCGCCCGTCGCACCGACGAAGCTCCCCGGTTCGAGCGCCAGCGCCTCGAGATCTCCGCGCTGATGGAGCCTCGGCTGCCCTTTGATGACCACCGCGCGGAGCATGGAGTCGTCGTTTTGCAAAGTGATCGTGAAACCCGATGGCACACTGACCATCGCCCCGCTCGCGGACTCGTCCTGAGGATCGCCCCACAGGTAAGAGATCTTCGGCCCCTTGCCCGGCAGCACGCCGGTGGGCAATTCGATTCTGTTGGTGCTGGAGGCATCGAGCCACACCATGTTGCCCGCGTGAAGATTCAGAGCACGTTCGCCGGTGTCCGAGGCCTCCTCGGGTGGCATCACGAGGTACGGCCCGTCCTGGATCTCGATGTAGGCCAGCCGTCCACTCCCCCGCGCCGCGGTGATGTGGACCTCGCCAGCCGGCTGGGTCCAGTATGAACCGGCGGGCATCCAGGATTCCTCGGCCTCGGGGTCGTCGTTGTGGATCAGCCCGTCGATCACGATGCCGCGATAGGTGACGTTGTGAATGTGGGGGGGCGAGGAGAAGCCTTCCCCGAACCGCACGAGAAATCCAGTTGCACTCCTACCGGTGCGGTCACCCCAGAGGTCTCCAGCCCGCGGCCCGGCCTCACCCCGTGCCGGGTTCAGGGCTCCCCATTGCACATCTGAGGTGGTGACCACCATCAGATCAGAGCCGAGGTCGTTGACCGTGCTGGCATCTTGGTGCGTCGCGTCCATGCTCGCGCACCCGCCGATCAGAAGCACCGGGACCGGTGCGAGGACACGAAGGAAGGGCCAGGTCGAACTCGAGGAAAAGGTCTTTGTCATCGCGGGGCTCCCTTTGACTGCGGTTGAAACGGTTCGGTTCTCTCGAACGAGCGAGACCGTACGGCTATGCTTCGCATTCAACAAGTACCCACAAAAATGTAAGCATGAAGATTTTTGAAACACGGAGTTCAGCATGGCGCGGAAGTACAACTGGAAAACTGGCTGTGATGTGGAAGCGACGCTGAGCGTCATCGGCGGGCGCTGGAAGCCCGTGCTCTTGTGCCACCTGCTCGGCGGAAAGAAACGCTTCGGTGAGTTGTGCCGCCTGGTGCCCAACGCCACCGAGCGGATGATCACGCTTCAACTCCGCGAACTCGAAGCGGATGGAGTACTCGCTCGCCATGTGTATGCCGAGGTGCCGCCGCGCGTGGAGTACGAGATCACCGAGTACGGACGCTCGCTGGAAGCCATCCTGAATTCAATGCAGGCGTGGGGGCGCGACTTCAAAGCGCGTCGTCTGGCTGCGGAGGGGCAAGGCGTGTAGCGCCGCACGAACGCGCGTCGGGCAGCCGGATCGCGTCGTGAGTGCCTGAGCTCGACTCGGTGATGCGAGCTGCCTCACACCGTGGTTCCCGTTCCGGGCGCGGCGGTAGGCACCCAGATTGGCTTACCCTGTCACCATGCCCACATCACTCTACCGGCTCCGCCTCGCGTTCCTGTGCCTGCTCCCGGTGCTCGCGCAGGGATGTCGATCGACATTCACGCCGCTCGAACGCGGCGACTTGCTCCGTTCGGCTGCGTTCAACGGCACCTACTCCCAGCCCGTCACGCTCGACTACTGGCAGTATGTGCCCGACGAAACCGATGCCGACGAGCAACTCCCGCTCCTGCTCTTCCTCCACGGTGCTGGCGAACGCGGCGACGATCTGAAAAAGGTCCTCGCGTGGGGGCCGCCGAAACGGATCGCCGATCCGAACGCGACCGGCATCTGGGCGGACTTTCCCGCGATCGTGATCGCGCCGCAGTGCCCGGACGGTCAGTGGTGGGACACCAACGCCCTCATCGCGCTGCTCGACCACGCCGAGCGGACGCTGCCGGTCGATCCAAACCGCATCTACGTCACCGGCCTCTCGATGGGCGGCTACGCGACCTGGTCGCTCGCTGACCGCCAGCCGGAACGCTTCGCCGCCATCGTCCCGATCTGCGGCGGGTACCCGCACCACCCGTATGTCGCGGGCACGACGCTGCGATCAATGCCGATCTGGGCGTTCCACGGGGATGCCGACGACATCGTGCCGCTGAGAGCGACCACCGAGCCGGTCGAAGCCATCCAACGAGCCGGAGGCGAACCGAAACTCACCGTGTACCCCGGCGTCGGCCACGTTTCATGGGTGCGAGCCTACGACACACCTGAACTTTGGGAGTGGCTGTTCGAGCAGCGACTCCGCCCGGCTCAATGACGCACGCCCAAGTGCTTCGGAAAAGGACGACGCGCGCGACGATCCGAAGACATACGATCGATCATGAAGTTCGAATCCATCGATCGAAGCATTGCCGGTTTCATGCACCGCTACGGGCACACCGCGCTGCGGTTCTCGCTGGCGGTCATCTTCATCTGGTTCGGCATCCTCAAGCCCTTGGGTCTTTCGCCCGCGGAGGATCTGGTCCTCCTGACGGTTGACTGGATGCCGCTGCTCTCGCCCGAGGCGTGGCTCGCGGTCATCGGGTGGTGGGAGGTCGCGATCGGTCTGCTCTTCCTGTTCCGACCAACCATCCGGTTCGCGATCGCGCTGCTTGCGATGCAGATGGTCGGCACGTTCATGCCCCTCGTCGTGCTGCCCTCGGTGACCTTCCAGGACGGGCGCATCCCGTACGGCCTGACGATGGAAGGCCAGTACATCGTGAAGAACCTGCTCATCATCTCGGCGGCACTGGTCATCGGTGGGACCGTGCGAGGGCGCGAGCGGGCTCAGCACTGATCGTCGTGCCTTTACCCGCCGGGTTGGGCACTACACTGATGCTCGTTCTCCGAGACCTCGCCAAGCAGCCCTGTGCCAAGCCCACGAGCAAGAATGCACGCCCCCTCCAGCCCTCCCCGCGATCACCTCACCCCTGCCTGGTCCCGGGTCATGCGCCGAGCCGCAGCGGGCTACTTCGCCTTCCAAGGCGCAGCCGGCCTGCTCTGGTGGATGCTGCTCTTCTGGCACCCGGACGCGCCCGGTTGGTTCCTGCCCGCATCAGATGGTGATCTCATCCTGCGGTCGCTCGCCCTGCCCGACATCACCCTCTTCGCGTTCGGCTCCCTCTTCGCCGCGGCGTGCTGCCGCGTGGACCGCATGGCAGCGGTCGCCTCGGCCGTCATCGTTGGCGTTGTCTGGTACGCCACGCTGCTCGCGTTCGGGTTCGGTTTCGCGTCCGGCGAAGGCTGGCTGGGAGCGTTGGCGATGCTCGGTGCAGCCCTCGCCAGTTCATTCGCTGCGGCACTGGCCAGTGGCAACCGCAGCGTGCTGGCGATCTTCCGCGTTACGAAGCATACCGATTCCCGAAGTCTTGCTCTATACACATTCGTACAGTCCGCGGCGTTCTGGACACTCCTGCTCCTGATATTCCCGTTCCTGCTCGCGCGTCTCGAAGAACGCGCAGGCATCCCAACGGTGTCGCACAGCACCGCGCTCACCGTGCTCGGCGCGGTGCTCTTCGCTTCCGGCGCTGCGCTCGGCGTCACAAGCGCTGTCTTCATGGTTCGTCTCGGCCGAGGAACACCGCTTCCCGCTGCGGCAGCTCCGGTCATGGTGACGAGCGGACCGTACCGCTACATCCGGAATCCGATGGCCGTCGGCGGGCTCGCGCAGGGGCTCGCGGTCGCGGTCTGGTTCGGTTCACCCACGATCATGCTGTATGTCCTGATGGGCGCGTTGATCTGGCACATCGGGATCCGTCCTCTCGAAGAACACGACCTCGAGCTGAGATTCGGGCTGCCGTTTGCCGAGTACCGTCGCGTGACCAAGTGCTGGATCCCGCGATTGACTCGAACCGAGTTCTGAACACAAAAACAACAACAGGCCGCCCTCCTCGGCGGCCCGCTGTCCTCTCTCCAGCGTGATTCGAGCGCTAATTACGGGCAGGCGCTCCCGAACGCCGCGAGCACCGCATTGAGGTCCGCGAGGTTGATCACCCCATCGCCGTTGGCATCGCCAAAGCAGGTCGGCCCGGCTGAGTCCGGCTGGAACTCGAACGCGCCCATGTCGATGTAGTAGCCGAACACCGGCGAGCCGGTCGCTCCCGAGTCGAGCGCGTTCACCACACGCGGATCGCCGTTAAAGTCGGTGTCGACTTCGGTTGGCATCGAGATGGAGTTCCCGGCATCGATGCCAGGAGAGCCGGCCACGAGACGGAAGTCGCCGCCGGCCCGGTTCACGAAGATCGGCTCGTCCGCGGAGTCGTCACCGAGGTTCCCAAGGCCGGGGAAGCCGCCCTCGATGATGCTGTAGGTCGAGATATTGCCGCTGTTTGGTATCGGGTCCGTTCCGTTGTCCCAGGCGATGCAGTTGCGCAGGCGGGTTGAACCAGACCCGGCGAGCCCGTCGAGCCCGGTGTCCGTCAGATTCCCGACAAACGTTGAGTTCCGCACGAGGATGTCCTCCGCTGCGTACAGCGCACCTCCGAACGCAGTTGCGGAGTTTTCAGTAAACAGTGAATTGTTGATGACCGCGTCGGTGGTGGAAATGTGATAGATAGCCCCGCCCCGCCCCTGGTTATCCGCATCGCCGACCGCGTTTCCGTGGAACGTCGAATTGAACGCGAGCATCTGTTGACCGGTAGTTGAATTGATGGCGCCACCACGATCCAACGCGGTGTTCCCAATGAATTCGCAATTCCCGATCGACGAACTGCCACCGATGAGGAACGCGGCGCCGCCCCGGTTCCCGCTGACATTCGAAGCGAACACGGCGTCGCTCGCCGACAGGTTGCTGTTGTTCAGGTACAGGCCGCCACCGCTCGATGTGGCCTCGTTCGCCTCAATAATCGTGCCCTCGATGATCAGGTCCGACGCATTGGAGTACAACGCGCCCCCGACCGTCGCGAGGTTTCCCGTGATCACGTTATCGCGGACGATCACATTCGCGTTGTCAATGTAAATGCCACCACCTCGGTTACCCGGCGACGCATCGGTCGCCTGACCGTTGGTGAGCGTAAACCCTTCGATCACACTCCCATCGGCCGAAGAACCAAGGATCGTAATCACCGGCTCGAACCGCCCGATCGCGTCGATCGTGGTGATCGCCGCACCGCCGGAACTGCGGAGCGTCAGGCGCTTGCCGAGGAAGTCGATGTCCTCGAAGTAGGTGCCCGGCGCGACCACGATCTCGTCGTCGGCAGAGGCGAGGTTGATCGCGATCTGGATGGTCGGGAAGTCCGCAGGGACATTCAGAACGTCGGCTTGGACGATGGAGAGGGGGGTGATGCCCGCGGCGAGGGCGAGCAGGATCGGTTTCGTGAGCATTCGGCGGGTCATGTTTCGTTCCTCCTGTGTGTGCCGGTGGGTGTCCGGCGGGTTCGAGCGACCCCGCGCGGGGTGCCCGCTAAGCAGGGCGATATCCGGACGAAGCGCGCCCGGCTCAAACACTCGGACCTCACAAAATCCCTCGTTCTTCACAAATCGCCGGGCGCTCTCCCCGCAAATCGCGCCCTGACCAAGGGACATCCCGAGCAGCGACGGATTCACAGGCCGAACCGAGAAAGGAGCCAGTAGCATGGAAGCGGTCCCGATCGGGTCGGAGAGGCAGGCGCACTTGAAGCGACAGGAAGCAACGCGGCTGCTGAACCGCGCATCGGAGGGCGAGATCGCCGCCGCCGCCGATCTGCTCCCCCTCGTCTACGACGAGCTCTGTTCGCTCGCCGAGTCGTTCTTCCGCAACGAGCGCCGCGACCACACGCTCCAGCCCACCGCCCTGGTCCACGAGGCGTACGCCCGCCTCGTCGACCAGACCGCCATCGAGTTCAAGAGCCGCAACCAGTTCTTCGTGCTCGCCGCGAAGGCCATGCGCAACATTCTGGTCGACCACGCCCGCGCCCGGAATCGGCTGAAGCGGGGGGGCGGGGGCAACTGGAAAGAGGTCACCATCGGACAGATCGAGCGGGCCATCGCCGACGCGAACGGCTCGGACGAGACGTCGTCCGGGGCGGACCTGGAGCGCGTCCACGAAGCCCTCGCGCGCCTGCACGCGCTCGACGAACGCAAGGCCCAACTCGTCGAACTCCGCTTCTTCGCCGGTCTTACCCTCGAAGCCGCATCCGACGTCCTCGGCATCGCGCGATCGACCGCGTCCGAAGACTGGCGCATGGCCCGGGCTTGGCTGCACCGCGAACTCCGGGAGCCGATGGGAGAATGAGCAGCCGCTTCGCCGAAATCGATCGCATCTTCCGGGGCGCGCTCCGCATCGACCCCGACGGCCGCCACGACTTCGTCGTGCGCCAGTGCAACGGCGACCGGGAGCTCCTGAGCGAAGTCCTCGAACTGCTCGAAGAGGACGAGGCATCGGTCGGTGCGGGCCCGCTCGACCGACCCGCCCTCGGCGAAGGTTTCGCTCTCTCGGACTTCGCGCCCGGCGACAGCGCGAGCCAGCCGGCGCTCCCCGAGTCCATCGGCAAGTACCGCGTGAAGCGACTGCTCGGCGTCGGTGGCATGGGCATCGTCTACGAGGCCGAGCAGTCCCACCCGCGCCGCACCGTCGCGCTCAAAGTGATTAATGCCGGCGTCGCCACGCCCGAGATGCTCCAGCGCTTCCACCACGAGGCCGAAGTCCTCGCCCGGCTCCAGCACCCCGGCATCGCTCAGATCTACGAAGCCGGCACCTTCGACTCGTCCGACTCCGAGCAGCTTTCCTCCGAGCGGCCCTATTTCGCCATGGAACTCGTCCACGGCGAGCCCGTGAACTCGTTCGTCTCGAAGCGCAACCTCGGCGTTCGCGAACGCCTCGAAGTCATCGCCGGCATCTGCGATGCGGTTCAGCACGCGCACCAGCGAGGCGTCATCCACCGCGACCTGAAACCGGGGAATATCCTCGTCGAAGACGCCGTCGACGAAACCGCCGTCGCGCAGGACACCGCTCGCAGCCGCGCCGGTTCGGTCTCACGACTGCGCGCTCAGCCGAAGATCCTCGACTTCGGCATCGCCAGGGCGACCGACCACGATCGCCAGACCGCATCGGTCCACACGCAGGACGGCCAGCTCCTCGGCACGCTGCCCTACATGAGCCCCGAACAGGCCACCGGGCAGTGGGACGCGGTTGATACCCGCAGCGATGTGTACACCCTTGGCGTCATCGCCTACGAGGTCCTCGGCGAGCAGCTCCCGTACGACGTCCGAGACCAACCCGTCGCCGCGGCGGTCCACACGATCTCGCAGCAGCCGCCCACGTCGCTCAGCACGGTTGACCGACGCCTCGCCGGCGACGTCGAAACCATCATCGGCAAAGCGCTGGAGAAGGATCGGTCCCGGCGCTATCAGTCCGCCTCCGAGTTCGCGTCCGACATCCGGCGATACCTCGCCGACGAACCGATCCAGGCACGCCCCCCGAGCGCGCTCTACCAACTCCGCAAGATGGCCCTCCGCCACAAGCCCGTGGTCATCGGCGCGTCCATCGCGGGCATCGTCGCTATCGCCAGCGTCATCGTGATCTCCTTTGCGCTCGCATCGTCCATCCGGGACCGCAACGACCTCCGGCGCCAAACCGCGATCGCCAACGCCGTGAACGCCTTCCTGAACGAGGACATCCTCGCCGCGGCGTCTTCCGATCTCGAAGACCGATCGAGCGTGACCGTTCGCCAGGTGCTCGACGAGGCCTCGGAAGCGATCGAAGCGGGGCGATTCGACGACGAGCCCGCCGTCGAGGCCGCGATCCGTCTGACCATCGGGCGCACCTACCGCGATCTCGGCGAACTCGAGCGTGCCGAGCCGCATCTGGAAGAATCGCTCGACCTGCACCTGCTGACCTACCCTCGTGAGAGCGAACCGGTCACGACCGCGATGAACGAACTCGGCAAGCTCTACAGCGCGCAGGACCGCCCCGAAGAGACCGTCGCCCTCTGGACCGAGGTCCTTGACCTGAAGCGGAAGGTCTTCGGCGAGTCGCACCAGACCACAATCATCTCCATTTCCAACTTGGGGTCCATCTACCGAGAGCAGCGCCGCTACGCGGAGGCCCTCCCGCTCCACGAGGAGGCGCACCGGCTCGCCGTCCGCTACCTGCCACCCGACAACGAATGGCGCATCGTCTCGACCCGTCACCTCGCGAGCATGTACCGCGATCTCGAGCGGTACGCCGAGGCCGAGCCACTCTTCACCGAGAGCATCGACGCGATGCGCGAGCACTTCGGCTCGCACCACAACGAGACGCTGCGCGCCATGAACAGCCTGTCGCTCATGTACCAGGATCTCGACCGCTACGAGGACGCCGAGCGCATCCTCCGCGAGATCCTCGCGACCTTCCTCGACCGCGCCGACCCCGGTCATCCCAACGCCCTCGCCTACCGGCACAACCTCGGCGTGCTGCTGTTGCGGACCGATCGCGAATCCGAGGCCGTCGAACTGTTCGAGGAGAACCTGCCGCTGATGTACGACACCCTCGGGCGAGGCCATCGCGGCACGATCTTCACCTCGATGTCGCTCGCCGAAGCGTACGACGACCTCGGTCGCGCTCAGGACGCCGACCGGATGCTCGCGAGCGTGCTCGACGACTCCGAACGTCTCAACGGCGAAGACCACATCGAAACCCTGCGCATCATCGAGCGCACCCTCGACGTCTACCTCGACCGCCAGGACACGCGGAACGCCCTGGCGACCAGCGAGCAGCTTCTCTCAAGAGCGACCGGCGCGCTGCCCGAGAACGACCTGAACCTCGCCGGCTTCTTCGTCATGCGTGGAGAGGCCCTCGAGCTCGACGAACAGACCGAAGCCGCGATCGCGCCGTACGAACGGGCTCTGGCGATCTACGAATCGTTCCACGGCCCCGACCACCCGCGCACGACGAACACACGGGACACCATCGAGCGTCTGACAAGCACCCGATGAACGGTCTACTCAGCCATTCGGGAAGACCAACTCGATCCCGTAGCGGTCGCCCAGCGCCTTGACCTCGGTCAGGTCCGGCGGGAACGGCATCTTGCCCATTCCTATGTAGAACTCCGAAGCCGCACCCGGCGTGTGCTGGATCAGCAGCCGACCTTCCGAGTTGCCCGCGTTAGTGAACGAGCGAACAGCGCCCCGCCGAACGTGCGCAAAGTCCCCAGGCCCGACGCGACGCTCCTCGCCGTTCACCATGACCACGAACTCGCCCTCCAGAACGAAGAAGCTCTCGTCCTCGTGGTGATGGATGTGCGGCGGAGCACCATTCCCGGGACGCACCCGCTGTTCCGCGAGCGCGAACGCCCCGCCGGTGTCCGCGGCGGTCGCGAGAAATCGCATCGGGTCACCCATGACGGGGTGGACCTCACCCTCGTTGTGCGAAACAAAACGGGCGGCCTGAGACGGAGCGGTCGTCATCGGAAATCCTCCAGCGCGGTGTGGCGCAGCAGAAGATTGTCTCGAGATGGTCGCAAACGATCAAGGGGCCCGGTTGCCGGACGAACTCAGTTCTCTCCGTCCGCGCTCTCATCCGCCGGCTCGATCCGGATCAGCTTCCCGTTTCGCTCGTCCGTCAGCACGTACAGAAACCCGTCCGGCCCCTGACGCACATCGCGGATCCGCTCGTTGAACTGCATGTTCTCATGCCCGACGACCTCCTCGCCGTCCATGATCACGCGGCGCACCTGACGCAGCACCAGCCCGCCCGCGAAGAGGTCGCCCTGCCACTCCGGGAATTTGTCGCCCGTGTAGAAGGCCAGCCCGCTCGCCGCGATGCTCGGCGTCCACACCACCAACGGGTCCTTCATCCCCGGCAGCGAGGTGTGGGGGCTGACCCGCGGCCCGCGATACTCGTAGCCGTATGTTGCCAGAGGCCAGCCGTAGTTCTCGCCCGGCTCGACGACGTTCAACTCGTCACCGCCGCGCGGCCCGTGCTCGGTTACATACACCGTCCCCGTCTCCGGGTTGATCGTCAGTCCCTGCGGGTTCCGGTGCCCGTACGAGTAGATCTCCTGCTTCGCGTCGATCCGCGCCTGGAACGGGTTGTCCGTCGCCGGCGATCCGTCATCCATGATCCTGAGCATCTTGCCCCAGTGCACGCCCATGTCCTGCGCACGGTCCTGGCTCGCGCCCTCACCCACCCCGAACAGCAGCGTCCCGTCGGGAAGGAACACCATCCGGCAACCGAAGTGGAAACCGCCCGACTTCGCCGGCTCGGTCGTGAACAGGACCTCGAAGTCCGTCAGCGCGTGATCGGTCAGTTTCGCCCGAGCGATGCGCGTGTGGTTCCCGCGCGAGGTCCCGTGCGAGTACGACAGGTAGATCCACCCGTTCTCCTCGTACTCCGGGTGGAGAATGACATCCATCAGCCCGCCCTGACGCTGCGCGTACACCTCCGGAACGCCGCCGACCGGATCAGGGTGCAGCGTGCCGTCCGCTTTGAGCAGCCGGATCCGCCCCGGGCGTTCCGTGATCAGCGCGGAGCCATCGGGTAGCCACGCGATCGCCCACGGATGAACCAGACCGTCCACCACCTTGACCGGCTTCCAGCCCGTCGTCGCCGGCACATCGGAGCCGATCTGTTCGACGGGTCCCTCCAGCAGGGGTAGTTGCTGCCCCAGAGCAGCCGGGCAGGCAATCAGGGCGGAAGCAAACAACGCAAATCTCGTGTGGAGCATCTTCATGCCCCGATTCTAGACGACCTCGCCCGCGAAGAAGCGCTCTGAAGATTCTGACAGAAATTAGGAACATTCTCGTTGACGTAGGCGTCTGCCGAGTTATCTTCCCAATCCCAATCGGCGACCCGAAGTCGGCGCGCCGTTGTGCGACCCCATCGAAGGCCCCCGTCATGTTTGCCCGCAGCTTCCTCCATCCCAATCCGCTACCCCGCGTCATGCGCGCGAGCGGTCTCATGGGATGGTCGCGCGGCAACGACCCGGCCTTCCGCTCAGTCACGCACTGACCGGCCCCGGCGCACGCCCCGCACCACAACCGACCCCGCTCGCGATGACGCCCCGCGCGATCCGTCCGCTCTGATCGTGCGAACCGTCTCCCAGTCCCGTTCCAGCGCCGCCAGCGTCGGCGATCGCTGTCCCTTTGTTCCCATCCACGAGGAATCCCATGATCCCCACATTGCAAGCGGCCCAGGTCGGCCAATTGGCCCGGGTCCTCGCCCCTGACGACTACGCCGTCGGCATCTACATCGCCGTCCTGCGCGTGCGTGTCGAGTTCATGCCCTGCGGCATGTTCGGCGAAATGAGCGCCGACGCGCAGCCGGTCACCGTCTCGCTCATGCCCTACGACGACGACATCCCGGCCGTGATGCAGGTCATCGAGTACTGCCTGCCGTTCGTCTTCGTCCGCAAGCCCTGCGGCAAAACGATGACGCTGGACACCCGGCGCTACGCGCTCGTCCAGACCAGCGAGCAGTTCGGAAACGCCGTCTTCGCCGAAGCCAAGCGCCTCAGGCGCGAAGCCGAACGCAAGGAGAAACGAGCGAAGAAGAAGGCCAAGTCCTGACTCGGCCCGCACCCGCCGGGCGCGTCGGAAATCGATGCGCCCGGCTTTTCTGAGACTTCTGTGCCATCCCGGCACATGCCGTGTCCCTCCACCGCCCCCGTTCCCGCCTGCCTCTCCGGAGGAGGCCAATCCGGCCCCCATAGATCACTCAGGAGAGACTCACCATGCAGACATCCAGCTTCCGGGCCGCCCGTGCCATCGCCGTCGCCGCCTTCCTGTCCACCGCTCCGGCCACGCTCGCCGGCCTCGGCGATTTCTTCCTGCTCAACAACAGCAGTGCGGGTCTGTACCGCGGTCAGGTCGGCGTCGACAACGGCGAGGGACTCCTCGGCCCGCTCCCGATCGGCTCCTGGTACGACCTGGCACCTGGCTTCGACCCGTCGGCGGTGTTCGCCATGCGCGGCCACACGCTCGTTTCGCTCAGCACGACCGACGCCGCACAGATCACGAGCATCTCCCCCGACCGCGAGTTCATAAACATCGCGACAGACACCGCGACATCAACGCTCTACGCCGTCACTTCCGGCGTCCCCGGAACCTCTCAGTTCGGTGAGCTGCTCACCGTCGATCCGGTGACCGGACAGACGACGACGATCGGCCAACTCGGAGGGGGGACCGATGGGCTCCCGCTCGTCGGCCTCGGGTTCGATCCGTTCTCCGGCAACCTGTTCCTGACCACCGAGACCGGCGCACTGTTTTCCATCAACGCGAACAGCGGCGCGGCCATGTTCGTCGGCGCGACCGGCCTGAGCCACCCCTACGACATCGACTACAACCCCGCCGATGGCAACATGTACATAACCGATGCCGGAACCGGCCAGCTCTTCACCGTGGACCGAACCGACGCGAGTGTCATCCCGAGCACACTCCACAGCGGAGTGAGCCTCACCACCGGCCTCGCCTTCGCGATCCCCGCCCCTGGCACGACCGCGATCCTCGCCCTCGCCGGCCTCGGCGCAGCCCGCCGCCGGCGCTAATCCCCCCGATCAACGCCGACGCGCTCTCGCAGCATCCGCTCAGCACAGGGAGCGGGTGCTGTTGTGTCCGGGCCGAAGCTAAGGAGCGGCCGGGCTCAGCCCGTGCGGTCCTTCACCGCCGCCGCCGGTCCGTTCGTCTTGACCGACTCGATCCCGTTCTCCATCGCCGACGCCGACGAATACATCTCGCTCCTGCCGACCACCTCCCCGTTCGTCGCCTTGAGCACGAAGTACGGTTCACCCGACATCGACATCTTCCGCTCGTAACGCTCATCACTCGGCGCGTTCGTCTTCACCGAATCGATGCCGTTCTGGGCGTTCGCCTTGGCGGTGTACCGCTCGCTCGTGAGGATCACCTCCCCGTTCGCGGCCTTGAGATTGAACATGAACTGATCGTCGCTCGACTTCTTGATTTCAAATGCGGCTGCCATGTAGCCTCCTGATCCAGAAGAAATGGGTGATACATCGGATCCTATGAAGCCGCCCGATCCCGACGCCGGTGAAATTTCCATCATCTTTGCCGCGATGAGAACCCTGAGCGCGAGCTCAGGGTCCCGAGCATCCGGCAGGGACATGTTTCCGACCGCTCGGCGTCGCCGAGAGTTGAGAGCCCAATCGCGCAAGCGATGGGTCCCGAGCGCGGCAGGCATTTACCCAGAGACCCCGCGATTCGGTCCGTACCAGATGTACGGCTTCTCCGGAGCACCGTAGCGAGCCGCAGCACCGAGCATGTCCTCGGTGGTCGGGCGAACCTCGAACCGCAGCATCTGGAATTGGTCGTTCTCTCTTCGTAGTTCGGCGCGAACGAGTAACACCGCGTTCCTCGGATGGGTCTCGAAAACGGTGTCTGGATGCAGCGCACTATCCTCCAAGCAGACGTGAATCTCCGCCTGGACTCGCACCGTGCCAATTTGCTCGATCGACTTTCGTCCCTCTCGAACCTCGACGACAGGACGATCAATGTCGCGGACAGCGCACAGGTACCAGCCGAACGTGTCACCGGTCTCGTCGAACTGGCGTCCGCACAGCGCCTGCACCCAGGACATGCGCAGCCAGCGATGGAGGAAATCGACGGGATCGTCATCGCTGTAGACCGGACTGCCCCAGGCTGAGTATCCACGCAACGGCATGTCGCGAATCCTACGAAAAACGCCCGGGCCAAACCCGGGCGTCCTCGTCAACCAGACCAATGGAAGCCCATCGGGCACTCACCCGTGCCCAAGGCTCTCCTGCGACCCAGTTTTCGACCGCCATAATTCGACCGCTTCCGGTAGCACGGCTTCACTCGGACTCGGCGGCCAACGATGCTTCCAATCCAGTTGCACATAGATGCGGTTCTGGATCGTGCCGTCCCAGTCGGTCTCCAGGCCCTGTTTTCGAATCGCATCGACAATCTCGTGACCAACTGCCAAGCTGCCCTCGTCGGTTGACGCGTAGTCGCCGTACGAGAGGTACAAGCCACCGCCCGTCACGGCGCTCTCCGTGTCTTGGACATGGTAGAACGCATAGCCGCGGTGCGATTCACCAGCCTGATCGAGGTACTCGAGGTCCATCATCGATTCCAGATTGCCGCAGGTTCCGCAACAACTGTAGTGATGCCTCGCCCAGATCCCGCTTCGGCGCAGCGAATCGAAAGCGGCTCTCAGTCGGTCGCAGTCGGTCACTTCAGGCCATGCCGACTGATCGTCCGTGAGGTCTCGGATCTCGCCATCGACAAGACCAAAAACCTCGTCCTCGCGTATATCCTCAACGCCTTCGTCTTGGAGTATCTCGCGCACCGTGCGCACGATGTCATCTCGCGACTCGAATCCAGTCCGAACGAGCAGTCGACAGTGTTCGTGCGCGGTGTCCCACGCCGGATCGACGCTCGCTGGATCGGTGCGTCGCCGGCGATTCTTACTCCATGGCCAGAAACCCATTACAGGTTCCCGCGTTTGTCCTGCTCAAGCTCCAGCGCCTCAAACAACGCCTTGAAGTTGCCCTTGCCGAAGCTCTGGCTGCCGCGCCGGCTGATGATCTCGAAGAACAGCGTCGGGCGGTCCTGCAGCGGCTTGGTGAACAACTGCAGCAGGTAGCCCTCGTCGTCCGCATCGACCAGCACGCCGAGCTCGCGGATCCGCTCGTGATCCTCCTTCACCGGGCTGTGGCCGTTCTCGGTCAGCATGGAGTTCACGCGGTCCCAGACGATGTCGTAGTAGGTGTCGGGGATCTCGAGGAAGTCAACGCCGCGATCACGCAGCGCCGCCACCGAGTGCAGCTCGTCGTTCGTGCGCAGCGCAAGGTGCTGCACGCCCGGCGTCATGTTGTGCCACTCGAGGTACTCGAGGATCTGGCTCTTCTTCTTGCCGTCGGCCGGCTCGTTGATCGGCATCTTGATCAGGTTGTTGCCCGACGCCATCACCTTCGACATCAACGCCGAGTGCTCGGTCGAGATGTCCTGGTCGTCGAAGTGCTTGAACATCTTGAACTCGAGCACGTTCTCGTACCAGTCCACCCAGTAGTTCATCTTGCCTTCTTCAACGTTGCCGACGCAGTGATCGACGAACATCAGCCCGCAGGGGTTCTTGCGGTTGAAGGTGTTCAGCGCGTGCTCGCCGACGTTGCGGAACTTCGGCGCGAACGACACCGGCTCGTACGCCATCGAAGCCTTCTTGATCCGCGCCAGGTCGTACCCGCCCGTGCGGCTGACGAACGAGTGGATCGCGCGACCGTAGCTCTGGATACCCGCGTAGGTCACGCTCCCGTGCTCGTCGCTCAGCGTGTACGGCTCGTAGGCCGACTTGCCCCCGTTGGAGACCGCCCGCTCGTACGCCGCCTCGGCGTCGTCCACGTTGAAGGCGATGTCCTTTACGCCGTCGCCGTACAGCGACGCTTCCTTGCTCGCCGGGTGATCAGGCGTCAGCCCCGACACCAGCAGCAGGCGGATGTTGCCTTGGGTCAACAGATACGCCGCCTCGTCGCGCGAGCCGGTCGTCAGGTCGCGCACCTGCTCGATCTGGAAACCGAAGGTGTGCGCGTAGAACACGGCCGCCTGCTTGGCGTTGCCGACGTAAAAGCGGACATGGTCCACATCGATGAGCTGCAGCGGATCGGTGGCGGTCTTCGAGCCCGACGCGGTGTTCGGTGCGATGGTCATGGTGCGTCTCCCGACTATGAAAAAGGTCTTTGGGGTTGTCCTGCGTTGGTACTGACAGCATAGGCGACGCCGTCGCTCTGTCCGCCGATTATCCTCGCCGAACCCGCTTCCGGCAAGAGAATATTCAGGATATTGTCTGTCTGGCCGAATATTGTTCTTGCCCGCTGGCCCGTTCCCGGGCAAAATCCGGGCACACCGGTCCTCAAGCCCCCGGAGCACCCATGACCACCGCCACCGACTCCAAGCCCGCCCAGCGCCGCCGGGCCCGCGCCCGCGTCCGTTTCGACGCCGTCGATCTGGCCATCCTCGACCAGCTCCAGACCGATTCCAAGATCACCAACGCCATGCTCGCCCAGAACGCCGGCATCTCCCCGGCCAGCATGATCGAGCGCGTCAAGAAACTCGAAACCTCCGGCATCATCAGGGGCTACGTCGCCCGCCTCGACCCCCGCGAAGTCGACAAGTCCATGACCGCCATCGTCAGCATCACCCTGCGCGAGCACGGCGAGCATCGCCTCCGCGACTTCGCTCACGCCATCGACGGCTTCGAAGAGGTCCAGTCCGCTTGGCACACCACCGGCGAGGAAGACTTCATCCTCCGCGTCATCGTCACCGACATGGCCCAGTACGAGGACTTCGTCGTCCATCGCCTCAGCACCATCCCCAACATCGCGCGCGTCCGCACCAGCTTCTGCCTCAGCACGCTCAAAGACACCACCCGCGTCCCGCTCGACGCGGTGGGCGACCCCGACGCCGCCCTCGACGGCGCCAAGTAGCCGCCACGCTCACAGCACCGCGCTGAACAGCTTCGCCGTGTTCTGCACGATCTTCGTCATCCGAGACCGCTGCGACCACTCCTCCGACGTCAGCACCCGCGACTCGCGCATGTACCGGTGCTGCAATCGCACCAACTCCTCCGACACCGTGCCGCCGGCCATCAGCAGGCTCAGCTCGTAGTTCACCTCGAACGAACGCCGATCCATGTTCCCCGACCCGATCAGCGCGATCGTCCCGTCCACGCTCAGGCTCTTCGCGTGCAGCAGCCCGTCCTGATGCAGATGCAGGTTCACGCCCGCGCCGAGCAGATCCTCGTACTGCGCCCGCGAAGCCAGATTCACCAGGCGGTTGTTCGACCGCTCCGGCACCACCACATCCACCCGCACGCCCGCCTTCGCCCGGATCTGCAGCGCCAGCAGCGTCGGCTCGTCCAGCACGAGGTACGGCGTGGTCATGATCACCCGTTCGTCCGCCTCGTTGATCGATGCCAGCATGATGTCCCGGAACGCCCCCGGCCTCAGCGACGGCCCGCTCGGAACCGCCACAGCCAGCGTTTCCCCGGCCCGCTCCACATCCGGGAGCAGATCATCCGACAGCGACTCGTCCGTCTCCGCCGCCCAGTCCTCGAAGAACACCGCCTGCAACTGCGTGACCACCGGCCCCTCGATCCGCATCATCAGGTCGCGCCACGCCCCTTCGAACTTCCCGCCGTAGTCCGCATCCACGATGTTCTGCGATCCCGTGTACCCGACCCGCCCGTCGATGACCGCCAGCTTCCGGTGGTTGCGCACATCGATCCGCGCCACGCGCCGGCGCAGCAGGCCCGCGTGCAGTACCTCGACGACCTTCACACCCTTTTTCCGCAACTGCGGCGCGAGCCGCTCCAGCGCCGCCGGCGACCCCTGGCTGTCCATCATGACGCGGCACGCTACCCCGCGCTCGCTAGCCCGCGTCAGCGCATCCGCCACCCGCAGCCCCGTCGTGTCCGCCGCGAAGATGTAGAACAGAAGGTGCACGTGGTGCGTCGCCGCGTCGATGTCCGCGATCAGACGCTCGATCACCTCATCCGTATCGTGAATCAGGTCCACCGCATTGCCCGTCACCGCCGGCATCCCCGAAAGCGACTTCGCCAGCCGCGCCAGGTCCCGTCGGTGTTCCGGAAGATGGTCCAGCGACAGCTCGTGCCCACCGTCCGACCGCGCCCGCACCCGCGCATCAATCTCCTCCGCCACCCTCCGGTGATGCTCGATCCTCTTCCGCCCGACCAACTGCCGACCGATCACCAGATAGATCACCAGCCCGATGAACGGCTCGAAGAACACCACGATCAGCCAGGTCGTCGCCACCGCCGGACGATGGCGCTCCAGCACAATCGGGATCAACACGATCCGGATCACCCACTGCGCCACCAGCACAACCGCGGCGAGCGAGATCCCACTCAGAATCGACCACAGCCAATCCATGCCAAGTTATACCGCGATCCCCGTATTGCACAGCGGGTGGCATGGCCGCCCTCCTCAGGCGGCTATGCAGGCACGGGTCCGCGTGACGATGCGTCAGCCCTCCCCACCCTCGGCGCACCCACCCCACGCTGCTACCATAAACCCATGCTCAACAAGGTCCACAAAACCGCCGCCGACGCCATCTCCGCCGCCAAATCCGCCGGATCACTCACCGACGGCATGACCGTCCACGTCGGCGGCTTCGGCCTCTGCGGCATCCCCGAACAGCTCATCATCGCCCTCCGCGACTCCGGCGTGAAAGACCTCACCTGCGTCTCCAACAACGCCGGCGTCGACGACTGGGGCCTCGGCCTGCTCCTGCAGACCAAGCAGATCAGGAAGATGGTCTCGTCCTACGTCGGCGAAAACGACGAGTTCGCCCGCCAGTTCCTAGAAGGCGAACTCGAAGTCGAGTTCAACCCCCAGGGCACCCTCGCCGAGCGCATCCGCGCCGGCGGCGCAGGCATCCCCGTCTTCTACACCGCCACCGGCGTCGGCACCCAGATCGCCGAGGGCAAGGACACCCGCTCCATCGAGTTCAAGGGACGCACCCGCGACTACATCGCCGAAACCGGCATCTGGGCCTCGCTCGCCCTCGTCAAGGCATGGAAGGCCGACACCGCCGGCAACCTGATCTACCGCAAGACCGCGCGCAACTTCAACCCCATGATGGCCACCGCCGCGGCGTTCACCATCGCCGAAGTCGAGGAGATCGTCGAAGTCGGCCAGATCGACCCCGACGAGGTCCATACCCCCGGCAACTTCGTCGACGCCATTGTCAAGACCGAGAGCGAAAAGCGAATCGAACAGCGCACCACCCGCGAGTCCTGAACCCAATCGGGGGTGGCATGGCCGCCCTCTTCAGGCGGCTATGCAGGTGCGCAGATACAAGCCGAAACGCATTCCGGATGATGGGGCGGCACGAGTCTCCCCACTCATCGAATTGGCCCAATGATTAGAGCCCAATCGCGCAAGCGATGGGTCCCAAGCATCCGGCCACCCAATGGCAACAACCCGCGCTGCTCACTCCCCCGCACCATCCCGCGGCGAATGCCTCTCCAGCGAAAACGGCTCGTACGTCCCGACTCGCTTCTGCACGCTCCGCTTCAGCTTCCCCGCCTGCCAGCGCGCCCAATCCCCAAGATCGCTCAGGCGCCACAACGCCGAATCCCCGATCGTCTCGTCCGGCGCGTACCCGAACCGCTCGAGCATCGGCCCCGCCGTCCGCTCGATCCGGCGGATCTCCTGAGGCGACAACTTCGCTCGGTACCGTCCCTGCCGCGCCTTGTCGATCGGCTTCATGGTCAGCTGCTTCCACGACTTCTCAACTTCGAGGAACCCGCTCGCCTTCCGCTCGTGGTGACGAAGCATCGACTCATCGAACTCGATCCCGAGGAACGCGCAGATCCGCTTCAACTCTCCCTCGGGATCGTCCACCAGCGTCTCGTAGCGCAGCTCAAGATACTTCTCCGGCCCGAGCTCCTTCGCCTTCTTCGCCTGACGCTCCATCACATCGCGCCAGTACACCGCCGTGCGCCACTTCGACTCCTCGCGCCACCACCATTCCTTCTGCAAGGACACCACGACATCGCGCGGGTCGCGATACATGTGGATGAACCGCGCACTCGGAAAGTCGGCGAGGATCGCGTCGATGTACCGCTCGAAGTGGGGCGTCTTCTCACCGATCAGCAGCGACGCCGGCTCCGCCTCCCCCATGTTCATCGCCAGGTGATCCAGCACCCACAGCATCAGCTCGCGACTGGTCCTTGCCGCCCCCGACCGCACCGCTTCGCCGAATGCATCACCGTCGAGCCCCAGCTGCTCCCACCACCACTGCGTGACGACCTTGTCCAGATACGCCTCGACCTCATCATCCACCACCGGGCAGGCCAGCCCGTGCGCCGAGGGGTGGAACCGGCTGTAGAAGTGCGTCTCCGGCGGGATCGTCACGCGCGGGTGACACATCAGCATCGCCTGCAGCAGCGTCGTCCCGCACCGCCCGGTGCCGATGATGAAAAACGGATCCTCTCGCGCCATTCCGGGCAGGATACCCCACCGTCGCGTTTCCTTCGTGCTCGGGTGTCATCCAAGGGTGCCATGGTCGGAGCCCGACAAGGTCGGGCGCAGGCCATGCGAAGCCCAGAAAAGCGACCCGTGCCCTCTTGGAAGATTCTGTACCCTTACCGCCATGGGTCTCTCCAGCCGCCTGCGCCGCTTCATCCGACGCCACGCACCCAGCCGCCGGTCCGCGTTCACCGCGATCTACCACCTCGACGACTGGAACGCCAAAGACGCCGCCCAAACCGGCAACAGTGACGAATCTTCCGTCTCAGGCCCCGGCTCCACGCTCGACGCCACCTTCGCGCTGCGCACCGCCCTTCCCACGCTCATCACCGACCTGAACATCCGCACCATCCTCGATGCGCCCTGCGGCGACTGCCGCTGGATCCGCCATGCCGACCTCGCCGGCGTCCGCTACACCGGCGCCGACATCGTCGAGCCGCTCATCGAAGCCAACCGCCAGCACCTCACCCCGTCCGACTTCACCGGTGTCAGCGCGCTCGACTTCGCCTGCACCGACCTCGTCGGCGAACCGCTCCCCAGGGTCGACCTGATCATGTGCCGCGACTGCCTCGTGCACCTCAAGAACGAGGATGTGCTCAAAGCCCTCGCCAACTTCCGCGCCTCGGGCAGCACCTGGCTCCTCACGACCACCTTCCCCGACGCCACCGACAACCCGAACCTGAAGAAAACCGGCGGCTGGCGCCCCATCAACCTTCAGCTCCCGCCCTTCAACCTCCCCGCCCCGGATCGGCTGATCGCCGAACGCCGCGAGAGCGGCGAGCCGGAGTCACCCAAGCCGATCGAGAACTCCAAATCGATGGGGCTCTGGAAACTCAACGCGGAGTAGCCATGTCCGAACCCAGCACCGAACCTCCGAAGCCGCCAGCCGGCTTCGAGACAAAGCGACGAACGCCGAAGCCCCTCCGCGGCAAGCCCATCCGCTACGTGCAGCGCTGCGTCGCCGAGGTGCTGCGCAACCACCCGCACCGCAATCTGCTCATCCTCGGCCAGCCCAAGTCCGGGAGCACCTGGGTCCATCGCATGCTCGCCGACCTGCCCGGCTATGTGAAGTGGACGCCCGACAACATCAAGGTCTGGACCAACCACGACCTCCGGCGCAGCGATTTCATCCCGCCGCCCCGCGGCTACACGGTCACCAAGGTGCACGCGTCGCCCAGCCCCGAAAACATCGCCATCGTCCGCGAGACCAAGCGCCCCTACATCGTCACCCTCCGAGACCCGCGCGACCTCGCCGTCAGCTGGGCCTTCTTCATCGCCAACCACCGCGCGGTCGGCTTCGAGGACATGCCCGACCGAACCGTCGAGGAACGCATCAGCGTCTACATCGAGCGCGTCCTTCCGCGCATCCTCGATTGGGCCGTCGGCTGGGTCGATGAGTCGTCCGAGACCGGCCAGGGCCTCGTGCTCCGCTACGAGCACCTCCTCGCCGACACCCAGGGCCAGCTGCGGCGCGCCGCCGACCACATCGCCGTGCGCCTGTCCGACGCCAGGATCGAAGCGATCGCCGATCGACACAGCTTCGCAAAGGCGACCGGACGCAAGGCCGGCCAGGAAGACAACAAAGCCTTCAACCGCAAGGGCATCGCCGGCGACTGGCGCAACCACTTCACCCCCGAACACACCGCGGCGTTCGAAGCCGTGGCCGCGGGTCGCATGGAGCGCCTCGGCTACCCGTGGGATTAGTGCCGGGCAGACCCGCCAAGGGTGCCATGGTCGGAGCCCGACAAAGTCGGGCGCAGGCCATGCGAATCGCAGCAAACCGGTTGCCTCGGCCCGTTCCGCCAGTACTCTCAAGACATGCCAAGACCCACGATCACGACGATCGCAGCCGCCGTCGTCCTCCTCGCCACGAGCGCTTCGCTGGCTCAGGTCGCGCCGCTTTCCACGGCCAGAGGTTTCGTCCCATTCGAGGCGACATCACTCGGGCGACCCGGTGATCAGACCGCCTATGGAACATGGGTTGCGCCTGGCGCGCTCGCGATCAACAACTCGGGTGACTGGGCGATGGTCGCCGCCGTTGATTCGCCGTCTCTTGGGTTCGCGGCATCAGCGGTTTTCTCGTCCATCGGCCGCGATCTTCCGCCTCGATACCAGCGTGAGGTCGACGGGGTCGATGTTACTTTTCTCACCTACCCCGACCTCGATCTGAACAATCACGGCGACATGGCATACTCGGTCATCCACGTGGATCCCGAGGTGCCGCGGTTCACCAATCAGCTGTTCTTCAACGATCGGCCTTTGATCCGATCTGAGGACGACAGCCCGTGGGACTTTGTGCCGGAATTCGGCCCGGTTGCGTACGGCCGCCTCGATCGTGTTCAGCTCAACGACAACGGCCAAGCCCTCGTCGGGTCTTCCAGTCCTGGACTCCCCGCGGCTGGTAACGCGCCAAATCTCATTAGCCGGCTGGACGTCAATACAAAGCCCTTCTCAGGTGTCGTCGCAGGAGCAGCAGGGCGGGTCGTGGAGAACTTTCGGCAGATAAGGCCGTTCGACACCCAAAGCCGTGAGTATGGCTTCAACAATTCCGGGCAGGTGGGCCATGGCGGCTTGTACGAGGACATCTCCGATCCAGCCAATCTCGCGACATTGTTGACAATCGACTCAGATATCGTTGTTCGAGGTGGGGACCCTACCCCAAAGCCGGGCACGATCTACACGTCGCTCAGCAACGCGGCGATCTCTCTTAACAACTCCGGAGACTGGGCGATGACGGTTCCCGTCGGTGATCTCCAGGCGGACCGGCCTCACATCATCCGCAACGGGAACGAGGTGATCATTGATCCTTTTGAACCCCAGGATTCGATCGGCGGGCTCAATATCGTTCCGACACTCACGGGTCTTTCGCTCACCGACGCCGGCGACGTCTTCTATTTCGGCCTTATCGCAGACCTCCAGCCTGACAACACCATCGAGATACTCGGCTCTGGCCTGTTCTTGAACGACCAGCCACTCGTTGTCTTAGGCGTGACGCAGATCGATGGCATGACCATTGAATCGATGAGTATGCCGGGAAGCGGTGCGTTGTTTGATATCAGTGACAACGGGCAGTGGTTGATCGCAGAGGTTGAGTTTGAGAATGGCTCATCCGGCGCCTACCGCTTCGCGATACCGGCACCAAGCACCGTCGCGATCTTAATGCTCGGCGGCACAGCCGCACTCCGACGTCGGCGATAGACGACCCCCCAAGGGTGCCATGGTCGGAGCCCGACAACGTCGGGCGCAGGCCATGCGAGGCGCTGAATCAGAACCGCAACCTGCAATCCGTCGTCCGCGTGGCCTGCGCTGCGCTCCGACCACGGCACCCAAGAGACAGTCCCAATGAAAAAGCCGCCCAACCGGGCGGCCTTTCAATCACTCAGATTCTCCGGCTCTCACCGATCGCTCATCGCCACGTACGGCTGGTCGTGGGCGCCCACGTACTGCGCCTTTGGGCGGTACAGGCGGTTGTCGGCGAGCTGTTCGAGCATGTGCCCGGCCCAGCCGCCGATGCGGCTGAGGGCGAACATCGGGGTGAACAGGTCGAGCTTCAGGCCGATGCAGTGGTAGGTCGTCGCCGAGTAGAAGTCCACGTTCGGGTAGATGCCCTTCGCGCCCAGTTCCCGCTCCATCACCTGCTCGATGATGTGGCTCTTGGCGTACAGCTCCTGGTTGCCGGTGTCCTCGGCGAGCTTCTTGGCCAGCGACTGCAGGTCGGTCGCGCGCGGGTCCTTGGTCTTGTAGACCCGGTGCCCGAAGCCCATGATCTTTTCCTTGCGCTCGATCTTGCCCATGATGTAGGCCTCGGCGTCGTCCACGCTCTTGATCTCGTTGAGCATCTTCATGACGCCCTCGTTCGCCCCGCCGTGCAGCGGGCCGCGCAGCGAGCCGATCGCGCCGGTGATGGCCGAGTACACATCGCTCATGGTCGAGATGATCACACGCGTCGCGAAGGTGGAGTTGTTCAGCCCGTGGTCGGCGTGCAGGATCATGCAGATGTCGAAGGCCCGCGCCATCGTGTCCGTCGGCTTCTCGCCGTTGAGCATGTACAGGAAGTTCTCGGCGAAGCTCAGCGAGGTGTCGGGGTGGATCAGGTCCAGCCCGCGACGGTGGCGGTCGAAGTAGGCCACGATCGTCGGGGCGTGCCCGAGGATGTTCAGGGCCTTGTCCTGAGCGGCGTCCACATCGTTGGCGTTGGGGTCGGAGTCGTACATCGCCAGCGAGGAGACCAGCGTCCGGAGCACGTGCATCGGCTCGGCGGTCTTGGGCAGCGAGGTCACGCGCTGCTCCATGCCCTCGGGCAGTTCGTAGCGACGGCGCAGGTTCTGGGTGAACTCGTCCAGCTCGTTCTGCTTCGGCAGACGCTTGTTCCACAGCAGGAACACCGTCTCCTCGAAGGTGGAGTTCGACGACAGCTCGCCGATCGGGATCCCGACGTACTCGAGGATTCCCTTCTGACCGTCGATGAAGGACATTTCCGTCTCGGCGGCGACCACACCTTCAAGACCCTTGGGGGCACTGGCAACAGCGGACATGCTCGTCGAACCTTTCGGCTGGAACAGCCAAGGAGGGACAGATCCCTCGGGAAACGCGGCCCCTCGGTCGGGGTGATCGCGATATGGTGACACCACAGCGGCGTGCATCGGTAGCCCGTCGGGGGCAACGGCCTCGCCGCAGGAACGGACTATAGAACCGCTCCGCCGACGCTTCAAATGACCGATCGATCCCGAGACCGCCCGAAACCCCATGATCCTCCAAGGCCTCCTGCTCACCGACCCCGCCCAGCCGCCCCAACTCGGCTGGATCCGCGTGGATCCGCCCGCAGCGGGTGTTCCCGGGCGGATCGCCGAGATCGGCTACGGGGAATTGCCGAGCGACCTCGGCCCGCCTGATTTCGGCGGGCGCGACCGGATCATCAGCCCGGCCTTCACGGATGCCCATTTCCATGTGCCGCAGGTGGAATCGGTCGGCGCCGACGGCCTGCACCTGCTGGAATGGCTCGACCGGGTGATCTTCCCCGCCGAAGCATGGTGGGGGCGAGGCGGGGCGATGGCCTCGGCTCGCACCAGCGCCCGGCGCATCATCCGCGAGGGGACCGCGGGTTTCGCCGGCTACCTGACCTCCCACGCCGAGGCCTCGCGCGATGTCGCGATGTACTTCGCCAACAAGACGCCCCTGCGCTTCCACCTCGGGCGATCGGCCATGGATCGCAACGCGCCCGACGAGCTCACCGCCGAGGATCGCGCCCGCGCGAAGTTGTCGCCGACGCCCTCGCCGCTGCTCCCGACGCTCGATGTCGAGCCGAAGCAGAACCGGCGGTTCGTCTCGGCCAACCCACGCTTCGCCGTCGCCTGCTCGGACGAACTGCTCGCCGAGATCGGCTGGGCGGTCGCCGAGCGCGAGAAGGCCGGCGAGCGCGTGCTGGTGCAGACGCACCTGGCCGAAACGAAACCGGAGTGCGAACTCATCGCCGGCCTGTTCCCCGATGCGCCGCACTACACCGGCGTCTACGATCAGGCCGGGCTGCTGCGTGACGGCGCGCTCATGGCCCACGGCATTTACCTCGCCGACGAAGAACTCGACCTGATCCGCGAACGGAACGCCGCCATCGTCCACTGCCCGACCGCCAACCTGTTCCTGCAGTCCGGCCTGTTCGACTGGACGCGCGCGGTGCGTGACTTCGGCGTGCGCGTGCTGCTGGGTTCGGACATCGCCGGGGGGCCGGATGTCGCCATGCCGCGCGTCGGTCGCTCGATGATCGAGACCGCCAAGGCCCTCAAGCTCACACGCTCCGGCACCGACGCCGATCGGATCCGCGTGCCGAGCCCCGCCGAGGTGTGGAAACTGATCACCGAAGGCAACGCGAGCATCTTCGAGCAGCCGGGCAAGCCCGACCGCTTCGGCGTGCTGGAAGAGGGGGCACACGCCGACCTGCTGGTCCTGCGTGTGCCCGACGCCTGGCGCGATGAGCACCTGATCGGACGGCTCATCTACTCATGGTCCTCGCGCCTGATCGAGGCACGGGTCTTCAACGGCCAGCACGTGGACCCCGCCAATATCGAACGGCAGGCGGGAGGGAGCCCGTGCTGATCCCCATCGCCGTCGACCGACCGCGCAAGCGACCGACCGTGATCACGTACTGGCTGATCGGGATCTGCATCGTGGTCTCGCTCATCCAGATCGTGCTCAACCGGTTCGCGCCGGGCACGCATGATCTGCTCTTTCACACCGACACACAGGGCGCGAAGTCGCTGCTCATGCTCGGCTGGCCGCCGGTGCACGAGTTCGAGTTCTGGCAGGTCATCACCTACCAGTTCCTCCACGCCGGCCCGATGCACCTGCTGGGGAACATGCTGTTCCTGTTCGTGTTCGGGCCGCCGGTCGAGGACCGGATCGGCCGGATCGGCTTCCTCACGCTGTACCTCGTCGGCGGGATCGCGGCAGGCGCGACCCATCTGGTCATCGAGGGCGACATGCTCGCCGGCCAGTACATCGTCAGCCCAGTGGTCGGCGCCTCGGGCTCGGTCGCGGCCATCACCGGCGCGTTCCTGATGCTCTTCCCCGGCACGGGCATCCGGGTGCTGCTGTTCTTCTTCATCATTGGCGTGTACACGATCCCCGCGTGGTGGATGATCCTGTTCGCGGTGCTCAAGGACCTGATCTTCGCGGGTGGCAACAGCGGCGTCGCTCACGCCGCCCACCTCGGCGGGTACGCCTTCGGCTTCGGCGCGGCGTACGCCCTGCTGGCCACCAAGGTGATCGCGCGCGAGCCGTACGATCTGTTCACCATCGGGCGCCAGGCCAAACGCCGACGCCAGTTCCGCGAACTGACGACCAAGCCGATGTCCGACAGGGTTTGGGACACGCCGCGTGGGACGAAAGACGGCAAGGACGCACCGAAGCCGAAGCGCGTCTCGGCGCGCGGCGAGGCGGAGATGAAGGCGCGCGGCGCGGTCGCCCAGGCGATCGAGGCCGGGAATCTCGACGAGGCGGGGCGCCGGTACCTCAAGCTGGTCGACGAGTTCGGCGCGCAGTGCCTGACGCGCGACGCCCAGCTCGCCGTGGCCAACCACCTGCACGCCTCGGGAGACCACCAGCACGCCGCGCTCGCGTACCGCCAGTTCACCGAGCGGTACCGGGCTGACTCGGAGACCAACCGGGTCCGGCTGATGCACGCGGTGCTGCTGGCGCGGTACCTGAACGACCCGATCGGGGCCGAGCGCGAGCTCGACGCGATCGAGAACCACAAGCTCAGCAGCGACGAGGCCGAACTGGCCTCCACGCTCCGAGAGGAACTGGCATGACCGACGACCATCGCACCGGGCCGATCCGGACCCGAATCAAGATCTGCGGCGTGCGCGATGCGGAGACGGCGTTGATCGCCGCGGAGTGCGGGGCCGACTCGATCGGTCTGGTGTTCGTGTCGAGTTCGCCGCGCTGCGTGACGATCGATGAGGCGTACGAGATCCAGAGCGTGCTCCCGGCGTTCGTGACGAGTGTGGGCCTGTTCGCGAACCCGAAGGCCGAGCCGTACCTGCAGACGATGGTGCAGGCCGATCTCGATCTCGGGCAACTGCACGGCAAGGAGTCCGAGCCGCTGGTGCGCGAGATCGGGCCGGACCTGATCAAGGCGATCCGCTACTCGCGCGAGACGATCGAGCCGGACCTGCGCAAGTGGTCGCGGATCGACGAGATTGACGCGGTCCTGATCGACGGCGGCGACGGCGGCACCGGCGAGAAGGCCGACTGGGCGCACCTGGCCGAGGTGATCGACATCTGCGACCACCCGGTGATCCTGGCCGGCGGGCTGACGCCGGAGAACGTGGGCGAGGCGATCCGCACGGTGAGGCCGTACGCCGTCGATGTCAGTTCGGGCGTGGAGTCCGCACCCGGCGTGAAGGACCCGGCGAAGATCGCGGCGTTCTGTCGCGCGGTGCGCGAGGCTGATCAGTCGCTGGCGTGAGCGTGCGCGCGATTCCCCGGAAGAGGGATGAACTGCTTCACTCACCGTGGTTTTCACCAGTTCCTTACCCGGAGTGTCCCGCGAGCGGGGTACATTTCGGGTGCGGGGTGGTGTTCCCGCGGGGAGGTGCTCATGGCACGAGCAACGACACCGAATCATCGCGAGAGCACGCGGCGCCCGACGCGCGAGGAACTCGATAGCGTGTGGGACAGCGCCTGGCCGCTCAGCAGTGTTGCAGCGGAGGCGGTGTCGCGGTTCGGCGCGGCGGCCTCGTCGTGTGAGGAGCGGGCGTGCTTTCCGGTGGTCCCCCGAACTCTGCAGACGGGAGCGGACCGCCACCTGGAACGGGCGTGCCCCGGCATGGTGGCTGAGCCGCTGAACTGAGCGAGCCGGCGCTGGCGATGAGTCCGGCGGCGAGGGTTTTGCCGGGTGTGGTGGGGATGGTCGGCTGCTTCGCGGTCGGCTTGGCGACCGGGATCTTCGACGATTTCGCTTCGCGCTCGGCCTTCGCGCGGGCCTTTCGACGCGCTTCGCGCCGGGCGCGAGTCTCGCGAGCCATGGTCCGGCAGTGGAGCAGCGCCTGGTTCGCGGCGAGGCGACGCCGATTGCGTTCAAGCCTGTTGATGGCGTCCTGCGACGCGTCGCCGGTGGGCGTGGGCGGTGCCATGAGTTCCTCGAGCGTGTCGAGAGCGGTGCGCTGGACGCGCTGCATGGTCAGTTGGGTGAGGCGGCGTTCCTCGTGCAGTTGCTCCTTGAGCGAGCGGGTGTCGGGGCGGGCGGTTTCGGCGGTGTCGGGTGTGGTGTGCATACGCGTGGTCCTTTCGTAAGAAGGCGCGGACGGGCCCACGCGGCGCGCGCAAACGAGGTACATGCGCGAAGGCGATGCGAGAAACCGCAGCAACCACGGGCGGAAAAAAATTTTGAAAAGTCAGAAAGTGGCGATGCGCCGGAGCCCGCCCGGCGCGCGCCGGGGCGGACTTGTGCTGGGATCGGGGTCGGGTGGCATGGCCACGCGAAGCGTGGCTATGTCCGGTGTGGTGCGGGCGAACCGAGGGATCCGCATAGCCGCCTGCGGAGGGCGGCCATGCCACCCGAGCAGGGCTTCGCATAGTCGCCTCAAGGGGCGACCATGCCACCCAAGCACCACGATGCGCTTGACCGGCGTATCTTTCTGTCCATACTGGACTTAGATTCTCGCCCCCGCCCGCATCGATCCGATCTGAAGGACGCCTCCGTGAAGGGACTCTTTGCACCGTTTGCCGTTTTGGTCTTCGCCGGGAGTGCGTTGGCCTCTCCGTTCGTGTTAGAGGAACTCGTCCGCGAGGGTGACGTTCTGCCGGGGCTGGACAAACCGGTGTTCACCATCGGAGTGCCGTCGATCAACTCATCGGGCGAGTGGGCCATACCGGTCAGCAGCCCGAGCCCTAGCCAACCCATTTTTCAGAGCGGCGTGCTCGGCAACAACGGGTTCCGGATCACCCCGGGCTTCGACCCTGACGGGTCGGCCTCGGCGGTCCGGACACGCTACGACAGCGCGAGCATCCGAGACGACGGGGTGATGGCGGTTGTCGCGAACCGGCTCGTAACATTCGGTCCATCGGAACTCTGGCTAGAAGAGCAACAAGCGGCGACCTCCCCAGGGGCGCCGTTCAAACGCGTGTCTGCTCTCGACGACGGAACACTGATCGGATCCATCTCAACCGGGGTGGGCGGGTTCAACGTGCTGGCCACACCAAACGGTCAGGGCGGCTGGGACTCCGGGCTTGTCCATGGCTTCGGGACGGAGATCCCCGTGGGATCGGTGCTGCTCGCACCGACGAGCGGCTTCGGGTACGCGCGCAACGAGAGCGGCCGGCAGGCATGGCTTGGGCGGATCGATCCCAACGGGGGGCGAGGCGAACCGGAATGGATGGTCGCTGTCGATGATCAGATCATCGCTGCAAATGGTCAGCCCTCCCAAATCCCCGATTACATGTTTAGGCCCAGCGGGGGTACGATCGCGATGCAATCGGACGGAGACGTGTTCTTCGCGTCCGCCTTGGAGTGGAACGGCGACGGGCCTGGGTCGCTTCAGAACGGGATCTTCAGCGAAGACGGCAACCCGGTCCTTACCTCTCTTGACCACATTCAGGACCTGAACGAACTCGGGGGGTGGCGAGTTACCGGTGATGGCTTCCATGTCGATGAAGCCAGCAACTTCCTTTGGATCGCCCGCGCAATTACTGGACCGGGTCCGGACGACCCGTTCGGTGTCACGCGGAGTGCGCTGATGTTCAACGATCAGGTGATTGCACAGACCGGTGATGTGCTCGCAGACGGTTCCATCGTCCTCAGTCCCACCGGCATCATGGAGATGAGCCCGGATGGGAACTGGGTCATCGCAGAGTTGGTTGTTCGCGATCACCTGCTCGGAGACTTCGATGCCATCTATCGGATCGCGGTCCCGACACCTGGAGTGCTGGCGCTCGGTGTGGTGGCGGGCTTCGGCTCGATGCGTCGTCGCCGTCAGCTCGCCGGATAGAACGTCGCGCCGGCTTTGACGCCGAAGGTGACGTGGTCGCCGACGTTGAAGTCGTTGGTGCGCTGCAGGTGGTCGAGTTTGGCGACGATGGGCATGCCGGCGTCGACGATGACGCAGCCGTTGGACGAGTCGATCTCGATGATGTTGCCCTGGATGCGCCGGGGGCGTCCGTAGACGGGTTCGACGTAGGAGCCGCCGGTGCCGCAGACGTCGATGCGCCGGGCCTCGACGCGGATGGAACCGAGGATGCGCTTGCCGGGTTCGGTCTTGACCGGGGTGTTGACGAGCAGGTGCATCTGGTGGGTGGGCTTCTGGACCTGGCCGGTGGTGTGACCGGTGAAGGTGAGGACGACCTTCTCGGCGTCCTTCTCGAGCAGTTTGGCGCGGGCGATGCGCTTGCTGGCCGGGGGGGCGGGAGCAGCGGCGGGTGCGGCGGGACTGGTGGCGGTGCTGGCGTCGGAATCGGTCATCGTCGGGGCTCCGGAGTGGGCGTCAGGAGGGATGGTAGCGGGGGAGGCCGCGGCGTTCAGGGCTGCAGCGTCGCGACGTCGGGGCGGGGCAGGCCGAGGAAGTTGGCGAGGATGAGCGGGCCCTCGGTGGTCATGAACGACTCGGGGTGGAACTGCACGCCGTCCACCGTCGGGCTGCCGGGGTCGGTGACTTTGCGCAGGCCCATGACGACCTTGCCGGCGGGGCGTCCGTCGTGGGCCGGTTCCTCGGACCAGGCGGAGATCTCCCAGCCCTCTGGGGCGCCCTGAGCGACATCGACCACCAGCGAGTGGTAGCGGGTAGCGACGAAGGGGTTGGAGAGGCCCTCGAAGATGCCTTTGTTGTCGTGGAAGACTTCGCTGGTCTTGCCGTGCATGATGCGGCTGTGGCGGATGACGGGCATCCCGGAGGTGAAGCCGATGCACTGGTGCCCGAGGCAGACGCCGAAGATCGGGACGCGTCCGGAGAATCGCTGGACGATGGCGTTGGAGACGCCGGCCTCGGTGGGGGAGCAGGGGCCGGGCGAGACGATGATGCGCTCGGGGGGCGAGCCGCCATCGATGGTCTCGACCTCGTCGGGGGTGATCTTGTCGTTGCGGACGACGCGCAGGTCGATCGAGGCATCGAGTTCGCCGATGCGCTGGACGAGGTTGAAGGTGAAGCTGTCGTAGTTGTCGATCAGAAGGATCACGCGAACATCCTCACGGGCGTGGGTGGACCGGGAAGGATAGCGGGATCGGGGCCGATCGGCGGGAGAGAGATCGGGCTTCAGGCCGCCTTGCGGCTGGTGCCCGCGATGCCGTCGCGACAGACGTAGAACAGCCGGTCGGTGATCGGGTAGGGCAGGCGGTTGAAGTCTTCCTCGACCTTGCCGGAGACCTCGCTGATGAAGCCAGGCTCGTTGGCGGGGATGGCGAGGAACATGTCGCGGCTGGGGGTGGCGACCATGAAGTCGCCGCCGAACTCGGGCGCGAGGGTGCGGAAGAGCGAGGAGAGCAGCAGGCGCGAGGCGTCGTAGCCGTCCTGGATGGAGAGGAGGATGGCCTTGCCGCCCTCGTCGGATTCGAGGCTCTTGAACTCGAGGGTCGGTGCGTACTCGTCGAGGTTCTGCCGGGCGACCTCTTCGAGGTCCTCGGCGGTCTTGCCCCACCGGAGCATCTGCTCGGTGGTGACGCTGACGGTCATGTTGGGCAGGTCGATGACGAAGACGATGACGGTGTCGTTAACGAAGGGCACATGGGCGACGAGCTCTTCGGAGAGGTGCTCGAAGATGCTGACCGGCTGGATGCGGGGCATGATCCGGGCCGCGGCCATCTCCCAGGGCATGTTGCCGACGGAGAAGGTTTCCTCGTCGAAGAGGTGGTCGAGGTACTGCTCGACGATCTCGACGCCGCGGTCTTCATCGGTGATGACCAGGCGGTGGAGGTTTTCGAGGTCGAGGCGACGGCCTTCGACGATGAGCTCGGTGGGGCCGGTGAGTTCGATGTGCAGTTCGGGTTTCATCCGCGCGAGGATGGCGCGGACGTGTTCGGCGAACGCTTCTGGATGTCGCGGCAGTCGTGCCATGGGTGCAGCCCCTCGCTCTGTTGCCGAGGCAGGCTCATCGAGCGTGCCTCGCAGTGTGAAGGGACTATCGGGCCGGGTCCAGCGCAACTTGGGACCTGCGCGTGTTGCGGGGTCAGATAACCGGCCGGCGGACTTGAGCAGCCCGAACGGTGCGGCATGGATTGCGCGTGTCAGCGTCCGGAGGCGCTTTCGGGGCCGAACGATTCGAGCGTCGGTGCCGTGCCTGGGTCGTGGCGGTACTCGAGCAACTTACCTGTCAGCGGATCTTGGGGGTGTTCGTCGAGGTAGTCGGGGACGAGTTGGTCAAGCGTCTCGGGCCATGCGCCGGTGTCGAGGCGGTAGGAGGCCATGGCGAGGAGCACGTCGAGGGCGATGGTCTGGGCGCGGTACTTCGCGGTGTTCTGCGCCACGCGGGCGAGCGCTGGCATGACCATGCGGACTACGGCGTAGCGCGGGCTGAGCGCCTCGACATCGCGTTCCATGCTCTCGAGCATCGATGCTCGCGTGGCGGGGTCATCTTCGTGAATCGCGGTGCGGATGCGGTCGTAGAATTCCTCGGCCTTGGCGAGGCTGGTGTCGCGCCTGACGGCGAGATAGCCGGTGATGTCGGACAGCTGCGGCGTGAAGTCGCCTCCGGAAGCGTCGGGTTCGTAGCCCCCCATAATGCGTTCGCCGGCGGAAGGGATGTAGCGGCCGCCGGCGGTGTGGGTGCGGAAGTGGAAGTCGCGCATGAAGAGGGCTTCGCCGTCGATGGCGGTTTCGAGACTGCCGAGGTCGGCGAGGCGATTCTGTGCACGCCGGAGGGTTGAGAGTGCTTCGGGCGTGAGGTCAGGGCGCGCGGCGAGGTGGGCGATCTCGTTGGCGATGACCGCGCCGACCGCGTAGCCGACGAGGTGCTCGATGAGTGTGATGTGTCGGGTGAGGATGCCGGGGAGCGGCGCGAGGTCTTCCAGTAGGGAGGCGGCGCGTTCGATCTCGCCACGCTCGGCAAGGATGCGCGACGCGGCGACGACGGTCATGGTGTGTTCGCGGAACTGGCCGAGTTCCGCGAGCAGCCACTCGTACATCGCGAGCAGGTTGCCCTCGTCGTCGAACGCGTTGGGGTACTCGTTGGCGAGGTTGGGCGCATCGAGCGATGCGAGGAAGTCGTCGAGGAGGCCGCGTTCGAGGACGAGATCGGCGGCGCGCCGTGCATCGATGGCCTGGAGGGCGATCTTCTCGGCATCGATATTGTCCGGATCGGATTCGTCGATGATCGCGTAGAAGTTGAGCGACCGGCTCTGGGTCTGCTGGTAGCGCTCGTCGGAGATGATCTCGTCGGCGAGGAGATCGATCTGCCGATCCAGTTCGGTGAGGGCCTCGAGCAGCTGGGGGTAGCGGCTGGGCTGGTCGGCGTCCGGCTGGCCACGCTGCGCGAGCTCCACGGCCTTGGCGTGGACCGTGGGGTCGACGGACGGTTTGGCGATGAGGACGCTGACGACGACCCAGATGGCCCCGACGAGCACCACGAGCCCGAGGGCCAGCCCGGCTCGGAGGAACTTCGATCGCTTCTTCGGCGGCGGCGGGGGGACTTCGGTCATCATTGGGGGCGGTATCCGGAGGGAGGTTGGTGTGTCGGTGAGATGCCGCCGGGGCGGGGTTGTGTGGGCCCATTGAGGCGATATCGCCGATTTGCTGAGCATGAGGCTTCTCGGCGAATCGAGCAAGTGGGCTGTGGTGCTCGCAGCCGCCGCACCAATGTCCTGCGGGATCGGGGTCACCGATGCCGCGCCGATCGTGGACCTCGGAGAGTTTCCGGCACTGGCGCCTCGGATCTCGGCCTCGGGCGAGGTGTTCGGGGTGATGCACGCGGACGGGGTTGCGCCGCGACTGGTGCGCTGGGACTCGCCCGAGTCGGAGCCGGACGTGCTGGCGACGCCGGGGTGGCTCGCGCCGACGCGTCTGGCGATCGGGGCGGATGGGGCGCTGGTGCTGGCGGCGTGGGACACGCGTGAGGCGTGGCGCGAGCGGCCGTACCTCTATAGGGCGGGTGAGGGGTTGGTCGGGTTGCCGCACGAGGGGAAGTTCGCGGGGGCGGTGTCGCTCCCTGCGATCGCGATGGGGGCGGACGGGCTGGTGTACGGGTTCGGGCGTCTGGAGAGCGAGGACCAGCCGGTGGTGTACGGCTCGGCGGACGAGTTGCCGGTGCCGGTGGCGGCGCCGATGACGGGCGGGCGCGTGGAGTCGGGGTTCGTGGATGCGGGCGGCGGGCTGGTGATGAGCGTGTCTGTGGATGGCGTGGGGCCGGCACGGACGATGCGACTGGACGGGGAGCAGTGGACGGATCTGGGCGACCCGAGCGCGTCGGGCGAGGACGGCTGGATGATCGCCCGGGCGTGTGAGCCGGGCGGCGTGATGGTGGGGGGCGGGGCGTCGAGCCTCGGCGGGGCGATGGAGCCGGTGCGTGTGACGCCGGGCGGCGCGATCGAGTCGCTGGGGCTGCTGGACGGATGGATCGGCGCGGAGGCGCTCGCGGTGAGCGGCTCGGGCTGGGTGGTCGGCGAGGCGACGGTGTTCGACGAGGCGATGTTCGATCTGCGCGGGCAGGCGTTCGCGTGGCACGAGTCGGTCGGACTGGTGGAACTCTCGGGCGAGGACGGCTGGACGCTGCTGAGCGCGACGGGGATCAGCGATGACGGCTGGGTGGTGGGCATCGGTGTGCTGGATGGTGTGGAGCGGGCGTACGCGATGCGGGTCCCATCGGCGCCGAGCGCGTTGGTGCTCGGTCTGGGTGCGATGGCGTTGTGTCGGCGTCGGCGCAGCGTATGATCGGCGACGATGAACGACACCGCGACCACCGAAGTGCCCATTGGACTGCGCAGCGATGTGCTGACGGTCGAACCTGCGCGGTTCGATGCGTCGAGCGGCGAGTTGCGCCTGGCGATGCGGTTTGATGATGAAGAGCCGATCGCGGAGACGGTCCGCTTTCCCGGCGGACCGTTTGCACTGACCGATGATCAACGGCGGGTCATCGAGCGGCTTGGCCTGATGCTGGGGGCGGTCGCGTCCACGAGCTACTTCAAGGCGCGGCTGGCGCGGGTGGTGCGGGTTGCCGGCCCGGTCGGCGAGCGCGGGCGTGCGCTGATCGAGGGGGTGTTCGCGCAGGGTCTGGCGGAGTTCGCGTACCGGAACGGGCTGAATGCGATCGCGCCGGTGTTCGAGTTTGCCGATGCCGAGGTGGATCAGGCGGCTGAGGTGGGTCCCGACGGTTCCGGCTGGCTGGTGGCGCTCGGGGGCGGAAAAGACTCGGTGGTCGCGCTGGAGATGCTGCGCGAGGCGGAGGAGGCGGCGACGGCGGTGTGTGTCGGCGGGTACGAGCCGGTGCGCAAATGCGCGGAGGCCGCGGGGGTTGAGTTGGTCGAGATCGAGCGTCGGCTTGCGCCGGAACTGGCGGAGTGGAACCAGGCGGGAGCGCCGAACGGGCACGTGCCGGTGACGGCGATCAACTCGCTGGTCCTGCTGATCGAGGCGGTGCTGCGCGGGACGCGCGGCGTGGTGATGGCCAACGAGCGGTCGGCGGATGAGCCGACGCTAAAGGACGACGCGATCGGCGCGGTGAACCACCAGTACAGCAAGTCACTCGCGTTCGAGCGGGTGCTGCGGGAGTGGCTGGACGAGGAGCGGATCGGGCTGGAGTATTTCTCGGTGCTGCGTCCGTGGAGCGAGCTGGCGGTCTGTCGACGGTTCGCGACGATGCCGGCGTATCACAGCGCGTTCGTGAGCTGCAACGCGGCGTACCGGCGGGATATTGAGCGACGGTCGGCGAAGTGGTGCGGGAACTGTGCGAAGTGCCGGTTCGTGTTCCTCGGGCTGGCGCCGTTCGTGGGCCCGGAGGAGCTGGTTGCGATCTTCGAGAGCGACCTGCTGCGCGACGAGGCGCAGGCGGAGGGGTTCGCAGAGCTGCTCAGTCCGGAGGCGAAGCCTTTTGAGTGCGTGGGCACGCGCGCGGAGGTGCGTGCGGCGTTCGGGCTGCTGCTGGCGCAGGAGGCGTGGCGGGATGCGCCGGTGGTGCGAAGCGTGGCGGAGCGGTTCGGGATCACGCCGTTCAAGTTGGAGCACGCGAAGACGGTGCTGGAGCCGTCGAGCGAGCACCTGATCCCGAACGAGATCGCTTTGCGGATCGGCGCGCCGCGGTCATCGCTGCGCTGATTCGGCTTACGGCAGCGGGTCGGTCCAGTTGGGCTGGATGTCGTCGTGCCCTCGCACGGAGTTGTCGAACATCACGGCGTGGAACGATTCGTTGGCGTGAACACGCCCGAGACGGTTGGCGACGTGGTCCGGGTCGCGGAAGTCGATGACCGAGGTGGTGCGGGTGGGTGGGGGCGCGCCGTCGGCGACGGGGGCGATGGCCGAGTCCATGAAGAGCGGCGTGCGACTGGCGGCGCGGACGCGATCGAAGCGGATCTGCGCGATCTCGCTGTCGAAGTCGGCGCGGTCGCCGGGCTGGCCGGCGTAGCCGGTGATGTTGATGGCGTAGGTGCGCGTGAGGTCGGCGGGTTCGAGCGCGTCGGTGGTGGGGCAGACGAGGAACGAGTCTTCGTGGTAGAGGTCGGCCGGGCCGTTGCCGACGCGTTCGGAGTCCTGCAGGAGCACGATGGCCCAGTACGGGTCGCTGCCCCACGGCACGCCGAGGGCCGGGGTGAGGCCGTCGTTCGATGTGGCGTAGGCGCGGGTGAGCAGGCCCATCTGGCGGAGGTTGCCGGTGCAGACGGCGGCGCGGGCGGACTCGCGCGAGCGACCGAGCGCGGGGAGCAGGATCGAGATGAGGACCGCGATCACCGCCACGACGACGAGCAACTCGATGAGCGTGAACGCGCGGGTTCGGGTTGTGAATGACGGTCTGGGGTTCTGCACGGTCATCGTCGGTCGGGAGGGTTTGGCGGATCGGGATGCGGTAGCATGGCCCCGATGCAGGACGGAGCCTCGCAAGCGTACGCCGCGGAACAGCAGGACGAACTCGATGCGCGGATTCTGGGCGTGGTTCGCCAGTATTGGGGCTTCGACGGGCTGCGCCCGATCCAGCGATCGGCGATCCGGGCCGGCATGGGGACGCGCGACTCGCTGGTGATCATGCCGACGGGCGGCGGGAAGTCGCTGTGTTACCAGGTGCCGCCCTTGATCGACGAGTCGGCGGACGGGAAGCCCCGAACGGATGTGGTGGTTTCCCCGCTGATCGCGCTGATGGAGGACCAGGTGTCCGGGCTGCGCGCGAACGGTGTGCCTGCGGCGGCGCTGCACAGCGGGCTTGATGAGAAGCAGCAGGCGAAGGTGGAGGCGGACCTCAAGGCGGGGCGGTTGCGTCTGCTGTACGTGTCGCCGGAGCGTCTTGGGTCGTCGCACCTGGTGCGGTTGCTGTCGGGGGTGCGGGTCGGGGCGATCGTGGTCGATGAGGCGCACTGCATCAGCCAGTGGGGGCACGACTTCCGACCCGAGTACCGCGCGCTGAGTTCGCTGCGCCGTCGGTACCCGGACGCGAGCCTGCACGCGTTCACGGCGACGGCGACGCCTCGCGTGCGCGACGACATCGTTGAGCAACTGAAGCTGCAGAACCCGGAGGTGCTGGTCGGGAACTTCGACCGCCCGAACCTGACCTACCGGGTGCTCCCGAAGGACTCGGCGCGCAAGCAGGTGCTGGGGATCATCGAGCGTCACCGGGGCGAGGCGGTGATCGTGTACTGCCTGAGCCGGAAGGCGACCGAGCGCGTGGCGGACGCGATGAAGTCGAGCGGGGTCAAGGCGGCGGCGTACCACGCCGGGTTGTCGTCGTCGCAGAGGTCGAAGATCCAGTCGCGGTTCATGGCCGAGAAGATCGACGTGATCGTGGCGACGGTGGCGTTCGGGATGGGCGTGGACCGCGGCGATGTGCGCGCGGTGGTGCACATGGACCTGCCCAAGAGTCTGGAGCACTACCAGCAGGAGGCCGGCCGGGCCGGTCGGGACGGGCTGAGCGCCGAGTGCGTGCTGCTGTACTCGCCGGCGGACATCGCCAAGTGGAAGTCGCTGATGGAACGGTCGGCGGCAGAGGCGGGGATCGGTCGCGATCAACTTGAGCCGCAGTTCGAACTGCTGAGGCACATGCAGCGGTACGCCGGGTCGATGACCTGCCGACACAAGGCGCTGGTGGAGTACTTCGGGCAGGAGTACGAGGTACCCGAGGGTGCAGATGGGGATGGCTGCGGCGCGTGCGATGTGTGCCTCGGCGAGTTCGAGGCGATCGCCGATTCGGCGCAGGTGATCAAGAAGGCGCTGTCGTGCGTGGCGCGGATCGAGCGCCACGCGGGACGGGCGTACGGGGCGAACCACATCATCGGCGTGCTGCGTGGGCGCAAGACTACGGAGATCGAGTCGCGCGGGCACGATGCGCTCAGCACCTTCGGCCTGCTCAAGGAATTCTCGGCCAAGGCGCTGGGCTCAGTCATGGACCAACTCGAGGACCGGGGGCTGATCGAGCGGGCCGCGGGCGAGTATCCGGTGATCACCCTGACTGAGGCGGGGGTGCAGGCCCTGAGGGCGCCAGACGACGAACTGCCGACGCTGTACCGCTCGCGCGTCGCGAAGCGGAGCGAGTCGGGCGATGGGGACTGGACCGGGGTGGACCGGGAGCTGTTCGAGTCGCTGCGAGAACTGCGAAGGGACCTGGCCTCGGAGCGGAACGTGCCGGCGTACGTCGTGTTCGGCGACCGGACGCTGCGCGAACTGGCCCGCCTCAAGCCCTCGTCTCCCCACGAGCTGCTGGGGGTCCACGGCGTGGGGCGCAAGAAGCTCGACGAGTACGGCGGGATCATCATCGATCACATCTGGGCGTTCACGAACGGCTCCACCGGTTCCGGGGCGTCGCGCAGCCAGGAGCGCCGGGACACGGCGTTCGAGATGTTCGACGCGGGCGCCGGGCTGGAGGAAGTGGCGCAGGAGATCGGGCGGACGCGCGAGTCGACGCGCCAGTTGCTGGAGGCGTGGATCGAGGCGCGCCGCCCCGAGCAGATCGGCGCGTGGGTGGAGCCGAAGGTGTACGAAGCGATCGAGCAGGCGGCCGAGGCGGAGGGCCCGGGTCGGGTGTCGCGCATCTGCCGCGCGGTGGCGGGGCGCGCGAGCGTAGACGAGGTTTCGGTGACGCTCGCGCATCTGCGCGTGCGCGCGGAGGCGTGAGCGGCGCGTTGCGCGCGGAATTTTTGCAAAGCGCGATCGCAGCGATTCAGTCGCGCCCGGTTCGCGTCGATAGTTCGGCCATCAGGTGGAACGCACACGCCCCGGCCATGGCGCACGACTCTCGCGCGATGGGCGGGGCGTGTGGCTTTTTGAGCGCTGACGCACGGCTCAGCGGTCGGCGCCCATCACTCTCGCGAGCTGACGGGTGTCGGCGTACTGCTGGTAATGCGAGATTTTGCCTTCCTTGAGGCGCATGACGTGGGCGACCGGGGCGTCCAGCGATTGACCGGTGACGGTCGAGGTCCCGGTGTAGCGGCCGAGCATGATGACGGTGTCTCCGGCGTCGATGATCTCGCCGACGTTCACCGTGAAGCCGTCGAACTCGCCGACGCACCGGGCGAAGATCCCGTTCGCGACCGCTTCGGGCCCGATGTAGGGGTTGCCGTCCGCCCAAGGGTTGCCCTCGGCCTGGAGCCAGACAATGTCCGGGCTCATGCAGGCCAAGGCACCGGGCAGGTCGCCAGCGGCGAAGGCGTCGTAGAGGCGTTGAACGACTTGGACGTTGTCTGACGGCATCGGTTGCTCCTGATTTCCCATGATTGGATCTGGATCCTAACCATGAACGGGTTCGGTGACCCGATACGTGGGGTAAGATCCGATTCCGAATCCTTTCAGGAGGCCGCCGATGTCCATAACCGTGAACGCCTATGCCGCGAAGGAAGCCGGCGGCAAGCTCGAACCGTTCCAGTACGAGCTCGAGGAGCCCGGCCACGGCGAGGTGATCGTGAAGGTGACGCACTGCGGCATCTGCCACAGCGACCTGTCGATGCTGAACAACGAGTGGGGGATGACCGAGTACCCGTTCGTGCCGGGGCACGAGGCGGCGGGGACGGTTGAGAAGATCGGGCCCGGCGTGACGAACCTGAAGGTCGGTGACCGGGTGGGTGTCGGGTGGCACAGCGGGTCGTGCCGCGAGTGTTCGCAGTGTCTGTCGGGCGATCACAACCTCTGCCCGCAGGGCGAGGGGACGATCGTTGGGCGTCACGGCGGGTTCGCCGACCGGGTAAAGGCTCAGGCGGCTTTCGCGGTCAAGATCCCCGGCGGGGTGGACGCGGTGTCGGCGGGGCCGCTCTTCTGCGGCGGGATCACCGTGTTCAACCCGATGGTGCAGTTCGACGTGAAGCCGACGGACCGCGTCGGGGTCATCGGTATCGGCGGGCTTGGGCACATGGCGATCGCGTTCCTCAACAAGTGGGGCTGCGAGGTCACGGCGTTCTCGTCGAGTCCGGATAAAGAGGACGAGGCGAAGTCGATGGGGGCGCATCACTTCCTGAGCTCTCGCGACGGTGATGCGCTGGAAAAGGCGGCGGGTTCGCTCGACTACATCATCTCGACGGTGAATGTGTCGCTGGACTGGGAGAAGTTCATCAACTGCCTGAAGCCGAAGGGGCGCCTGCATGTGGTCGGTGCGGTCATGGAGCCGATCCCGGTCGGCGCGTTCTCGCTGATCATGCCTCAGCGCTCGATCTCGGGCTCACCGGTGGGCAGTCCGGCGACGATCGCGACGATGCTGGACTTCTGCGCGCGGCACGGGATTTCGCCGCAGACCGAGGTGTTCAAGTTGAGCGAGGTGAACGCGGCGATGGATCACCTGCGCGAGGGGAAGGCGCGGTACCGGGTGGTATTGGAGGTTTGACCGGTTCTGGCTGGCAGCCGGTTACTGAGTCAGCGGGAAGTCCATGCCCGGCGGCGTCGGGTGTGCGAGCAATCTGCACATCGCGGTCACCTGGCCCATGTGGTGGTAGATGTGCGTCTGCGTGCGCAGAATGACCTGCGCGGGGATGAGCGGTCGTCGATCGCCGCCCCAGACGATGAAGTCTCGACGCGCTGAGAGTCGGTCCTCGGGCGTGGACCGGATGTAGGTCTCGGTTGCACTGTGGATCTCTGCGCGGAACGCCTCAAGTTCGTTAGCGGATCGGTAGGCGTCTTCGTTCTCGTCGGCGTTCATCCGGTCTTCGATGACGCTCAGCCAGTATCGCTGCGCGCTGATGATGTGGTGGATCTGCGAGCGCACGGTCGGGTAGCCGAAGCCGTCGAGTTCGCGGTTGAGCTGCTCGTCGTCGAGGGCGCGGCAGTGATCGATGAGTTTCGCGAGGCTGCGGTGCGAGCGGTCGTGGATGTCGAGGATCGCCTCTCTCGTGTACATCGGTATCTCCTCCGTGCCCGGTGGTAGCGTGTGAACCCGTCGTGCCAAGCATAGAGAACGGTTCCGGAGAGAGTCGGGTTGTGGGTGGCATGGCCGCCCTCTTGAGGCGGCTATGCGGATCGCTGTGAAGACTGACGGGCGCTGCAAGCATGTTCCCGCCGGATGCTCGGGACCCTGAGCTCGCGCTCAGGGTTCCTATCCCAGCCGTGTGCGAACGCGGGATGAAAAACGCCCGAGCCGGGCGGCTCGGGCGATCGTGGTGTCGGTCGGGTGTCCGCTGGCTCAGGCCTTCGGCCCGGCGGCGCGGACGCTGTCGGACATCTCGAACTTGGTGTCGTTCTCGCGGAACAGCTTGGCGAGCTTGGTCGCGGTCTGGTCGTAAGCGTTCTTGTCGGTCCAGTTGGAACGCGGGTTCAGGATGTCGTCGGGGATGCCGGCGCCGGGGATGGTTGTGGGCATGTGCAGGCCGAAGATCGGGTGTTCGACGTACTCGGTCTTGGCGAGCGAACCGTCGAGGATGCCGGTGACCATCGCACGGGTGTAGGGCAGGGAGTATCGCCGGAGGGTGCCCTCGTTGGTGCCGCGCCAGCCGGTGTTGACGAGCCAGACGTTGGCGTTGTGCTTCTTGATGCGCTCGGCGAGCTGCTGGGCGTACTTTGCGGGGTGGCGGGGGAGGAACGGGCCGCCGAAGCAGGGGCTGAAGTTCGGTTGGGGCTCGGTGACGCCCTGCTCGGTGCCGGCGAGCTTGGAGGTGTAGCCGTTGATGAAGTAGTACATCGCCTGCTCGGGGGTGAGCTTGCTGACGGCGGGCAGCACGCCGAAGGCGTCGGCGGTGAGGAAGATGACGTTCTTGGGGTGGCGACCGACCGAGGGGATCTGCGCGCCGGGGATGAACTCGACGGGGTAGGTCACGCGGGTGTTCTGGGTGATCGAGCCGTCGTCGTAGTTGGGGACGCGGGTGTCCGGGTCCATGACGACGTTCTCGAGGCAGGAGCCGAAGCGGATGGCGTCCCAGATCTGGGGCTCGGTCTTGGCCGAGAGGTTGATGCACTTGGCGTAGCAGCCGCCCTCGAAGTTGAAGACGCCGTCGGCGGACCAGCCGTGCTCGTCGTCGCCGATGAGGGCGCGCTTCTCGTCGGCGGAGAGGGTGGTCTTGCCGGTGCCGGAGAGGCCGAAGAAGAGCGCGACGTTGCTCGGCTCGTGCTTGGCGACGTTGGCCGAGCAGTGCATCGGGAAGACGTCGACGTCGGGCATGTCGTAGTTCATCGCGTAGAACAGCGACTTTTTCATTTCGCCGGCGTACTCGGTGCCGAAGATGATGACCATCTTGCGCGTAAGCGACTGGATGATGCAGGTGCCGGTGGGGTTGACGCCCGCGGCCTCGGCTTCTTCGGGGGTGAGCTTGCGGTTGGCGCAGTTGAGGATGGTCCAGCCGTCGGCGAGGGCGTCCTCGAAGGTGGCCATATCGTCTTCGGTCTGCTCGATGAAGAGCGTCTTGACGAACAGGGAGTGCCACGCGAACTCGGTGACCGTGCGCGAGGCGAGGCGGTACTTGGGATCCGCGCCGACGAAGCCATCGAAGACGAACAGATCGTCCTTCGAGGCGAGGTAGTCGTTGGCGACGGCGAGGAGCGAATCGAAGCCCTCGGGGGTGATGGGCTGGTTGACGGTGCCCCACCAGATGTTGTCGTGGATCTCGGGGGTGTCCTCGAGGTACTTGTCCTTGGGGCTGCGACCGGTCCGTTCGCCGGTCATGACGACCAGCGTGCCGTTGGCGGCGAGCTGGCCTTCGTTGCGCCGGAGGGCGGCTTCGACGAGGACGGGCGTGCTGAGGTTGCGGTGCACGCGATCAGAGGTGAGGTCGAGGCTGGGCAGCTTCGCAACAGATGACATGCGTCGGGTCCTTCGCAAGGCGGTAGAGCGGGCAATAGGCGTCGTGGGCCGAAAATATCGGCAAACGGGGACCGGAAAGAGTACCAAAGGCGTCGGAATCGGGTACAGGTCCAGACGGTTCGGGACGCTCTGATTGACCGAAATCCGGCGTTTCGATACAGTCTGTGGTCCGCGGCGGTCGCGTCGCGTGCTTGGTTGGTGGCCATAGCTCAGTTGGTTAGAGCACCTGGTTGTGGTCCAGGAGGTCGCGGGTTCGAATCCCGTTGGTCACCCTTCGAAGAATTGCCCGCCGTTTGGCGGGTTTTTTCGTTTTTGGGGTATCGGGGCCGGATCTTGTGAACCGTCGGGCGGGCTTGCGCCCTGAACCGGGCGTGGGCGTGTGTATCCCGCCCCTTTGCCCCTGTGGTCGCATTCTGGTTCCGGGCTCTTCGGAGCGTCGATGGAAGCAGAGGCGATCACCCGCCCGATCGAAGGAGAACCCTGTGCGCGCACCGACTCTGACTACCGCTCTCGTCGCCGTCTCGGCGTCTGTTCTGATCCACACTTCCGGAACCAGCGTCTCGGCCGCGGAGACCTTCCGGGTCGCCGATGATGTCCTGCCGATCCGCCAGATCGTGCTGTACCGCTCAGGCGTCGGCTTTTTCGAACGGCGTGGTGAGGTGACCGGCGATGCGACCGTTTCGCTTCGATTCAACACCGAGGATGTGAACGACATCCTCAAGTCGCTGCTGGTTCAGGACATGGGTGGTGGGTCGATCGGTACGGTGAGTTACACGGCACGGGAGCCGTTGGAGCGACGCCTGGCGGGGCTGGAGATCGATGTGCTCACCGTGACCTCGACCTCGGGGCTGCTGCAGCAGCTGCGCGGTGCGGAGATCGAGGTCTCGACGATGGGCACGACGATCACTGGCAAGGTGCTCGTTATTGAGAACCGCATGAGCGTGGTGGAGACGGACGGCGCGGTGGGGCATTTTCAGGAGCCGCACGTGGTGCTCGTCACCGAGAGCGGCATCCGCGCAATCGCGATTTCGGCGATCTCGAGTTTCGAACTGACCGACGAGCGTCTCAACGACGAACTGAACCGTGCCCTCGCGGTCATCGCGTCATCGCGTTCGGAGAACACCAAGATGATCGACCTCTCGCTGAACGGCCCGGATGGCTCGGGGCGCGAGGTCCGCGCGTCGTACGTGCACGCCACGCCGGTCTGGAAGACCAGTTACCGCATGGTCATCCCGGACGACGGCGGCGAGCCGTACCTGCAGGGCTGGGCGATCGTGGAGAACACCTCTGATGCGGACTGGGACAACGTTCAGTTGTCGCTCGCATCCGGTCAGCCCGTGAGCTTCGTGATGGATCTTTACGAGCCGCTGCGCGTGAACCGTCCGGAGGTGCCGGTGCCGTTCGTGGCGGGGCTGGCGATGCGGGTGTACGAGGGCGGGCGAGCGATGGTGCAGAGCAAGCTCGCGTCCCCGGCGTCCGCACCGGCGGAGCGGGGAAGGCGAGCAGGAGGAGGTTCGGGTGGAGCGTTCGCCGCGGACGGGGTCGCGGAGATGGAGGCGGACACGGCTTTCTTCGGTCAGGCTCTGGCGACGCAGAATTTTCAGAACGGCGCATCGGGCACCGAGGTCGGCGAGCAGTTCTTCTACCGCGTGGATGCGCCGGTGACCATCGCGCGGCGCACGAGCGCGATGTTGCCGATTGTCTCGACCGATCTCAGTGGCGAGCGGGTCTCGATCTTCACGCCGGGGGAGGGTCGCAACCCGATGCGTGGCTTACGCTTCGAGAACGACTCGGGCATGCCGCTGCTGCCCGGGCCGATCTCCGTGTACGACGCGGGCGCGTACGCGGGCGATGCTCAGATCGCGCACACGCCGGGCGGAGCCGAGCGACTGCTCGCCTACGCGCTCGACAGCCAGATGGAGATCGACAGCGAACAGAGTTACTCGAGCGAGGTGATGTCCTTCGCCTTAAGCTCCAACGGTCTGGTTGAGCGCCGGACGAGACAGACTTCGACGACCACCTACGCGCTGAACAACATCGACGAGAAGCGTGAGCGGACGGTGCTCATCGAGCACCCGCGCATGGGCGGCGGCTGGGAGTACATCGGCGATCTGAAGCCGGTGGAGCGGACCGACCGATACGACCGCTTCGAGGTGACCGTCAAGGCCGGCGAGGCTGGTGAGCTGGTGCTGCGTCAGCAGCGGGTCGACCGGACGATGACGGCCCTGACCGGCGCGGATCTCCAGGATCTGCTGGCGTACGCCGCGCGGGGCAAGGCGAGCGAGGAGGTTGTCGAAGCGGTGCGCCGGGCCGGGCAGTTCCAGGCGCAGATCAACACGCTCGAACAGCGATTGAACGAACTGCGTCGCGATGTGCAATCGATCGAGAGCGATCAGGGACGCATCCGCTCGAACATGGGCAGCATCGATCGCAACAGCGACCTGTACCGTCGCTACATGACGCGACTGAATGAGCAGGAGGACGAGCTCGAGCAGTTGCGCAACCGCATCGAAGAGACCGAGCAGTCGCTGCTCGAAGCACGCCGTCAGCTCAGCCAGTACCTCGAGTCGTTGTCGCGTTCGAACCGCTGAGGCGACGGCTCAAGGCAGCGTGTCCGCCAGTTCGCCGGCTCGGATCGCGTCAAGCACGAGCCGGCGATCTGCTTCATCGACGACGCCGTCGCAGGTGAGGTCCAGTTGTTGGGCCTCGGCGGTGTAAAGGTCTTCGACATCGAGCACGCCGTCGCGGTTCTGGTCTGGCGATGACACATCGAGGACCTGGATGCGGGCGAGTGGATCGCCGACGGGGGTCTGTTGCCAACTGAGGCCGGGAGTGGCGATCCACGCGGCCTCGGCGAAGGTGAAGCCGCTGAGGAGCATCGCGCGGGCGAGGTACTCGGTGTCGGGGATCGAGAACGTGAAGGGTTCGGCGACATGTCCGATCGTGAACGATCCGCCACGCGGGAAGAGGTCGAGCACCTGGCCCTGTCCGCCTCGCGGCTGTCCGTTGATGATGCTGTGGCCGTTGAAGGATTCGATGCTGAGGAACATCGCTGCGGGGTGGAAGTGGTAGGTGTCGATGTAGGTGCCGCTTCCGGGCGGGTCTTCGCCGCGCCCGCCGACGTCGTGGTTCTCGCCGTAGGTGCTCAGGATGAGCAGCGGGCGGGTCGTGTCGGATTGCTCGGGTCCGGTGACGAAGTCGAATGTGCGATCGAGCTGACCGGGCCAGCCGTCCTGCGTGAGGATGGAGTTGGTGCGCGGGTAGTCGGCGAGGCCGGGGAAGCTCGGGGGCAGGAAGCCCTCGTCGAGCATGTTCGCGCCGGCGCTGTACGCGTCGAGCAGGAACTGCGCTTCGCAGCGTGTCGCCGTGAGGTTCGGCGACCGGGTCAGCAGTCGTTCGATCTCCTCGACCGGCGTGGTGAACTCGCCTGGCGCTGCGTCGAGCCGACAAGTCAGGTAGAGGTTCCCGGGTTCGAGGGCCGTCGCGACCCACGAGGCCGGTCCGCCCTGTGAGACCTGGACGAAGTCGCGCTGGATCTTGATTCGCGTGCGGGAAAAGGACAGGATCGGTTGCACAACCGCGTGGTAGGGGTTGTCGACGATGCCGTAGTGGCGTTGGAGCAGCGGAGATGCACCGCTCGCTTCGAGGTCCTGCTGGAGGAGCGTCAATTCCGAGTCGACGCTCGCGAACGTGGAGTTGAGTTGCCCGCCGAACTCGTTGGTGCCGTTGATGCGAGCCGGGACTCCGCGCGTCGTCAGGATGACGACGATCTGACGCGAGATGTCCGGGCCGTCGCCGTCGCCGTTCAGGAAGTCTCGGATTGGGTTGCGGATGCAATCAAGGTACTGCTGGCGGGTGATCGTGCCGCCGGTGAAGTTGCAGCCGGCGTCGGCGATGTCGAAGGTCTGCACGCCGGGGTACTTTTCGAGATACAGGTCGCGGACCACGACGGAATCGGCGACATCCGAGTTGTAGACCAACAGGACGTGCTCCGGGCCGAGCTGGTCGCCCGCGCGGGACGCGGGGGCCAGGGTCGCGATGAGGCACGCGATGGCGATCAAATTGGTGATGAGGCGTGGGTTCATGGCGATTGGTTTTCGATGCGACGAGGGGTGACTGATAGCATCATCGTTCAACGATGCCACGGACTGTCGAGCAACACCCCGAATCGAGCAAGCGAATGGAGGTCACCCGGCTGCGGATCAAGGCGATTCCCGGGGCCAAGCGCGGCGGTATCGCCGGCCTGATCGGTGATCGGCTCAAGGTGAAGGTGAACGCGCCGCCGGAGGATGGCAAGGCGAATCGGGCGATTTGTCGCCTGATTGCGTCGAAACTCGGCGTGAAACCGACCCAGGTCACCGTCGAGGCGGGGGCGTCGGACCACGAAAAAACCCTCCGGCTGGAGGGTGTATCGGTCGTCGAGGCGACGACTCGCTTCGGGCTCGACTGAGCCGAACCGGGTCAGGCGGGCGAGGGCAACGCTCCGCCGAGGTTCTCATCCTCGTCGCTGGCGGGGCGCTTCGAGGCGCTGTCGTTGGTCGCCTTGCGACCGGCGTCCTTCTTGGACTCGGCGGCGAGCAGGTCGCTCACGCTGGGCTTGCCGAGCGGCTCGCCTCGCATGAGGCGGTGCACATCGTTCGCTTCGAGCGTCTCGTGCTTGAGCAGGGCCTCGGCGACCGCCTCGACCTTCTCCCAGTTCTCGAAGAGCATCTCCTCGGCTTCCTTGAACGCTTCGGCGGCGTAGCGACGGATCTCCTCGTCGATGATCCGCGCGGTCTCGTCGGAGTACTCGCGCTCGACGTAGCCGGGAGAGTCGTCGTTCGGTGAGTACTTCACGAAGCCGAGCTTCTCGCTCATGCCCCATTCGAGCACCATCGCTTTGGCCATCTGCGTGAGCTGCTTGATGTCCATGGCGGCGCCGGAGGATACATCGTCGGTCTTGCGCTTCTCGGCGATGCGCCCGCCGCAGACGACGCGCATCGTGGCCATGATGTACTTCAGGCCGTAGCCGTAGCGGTCCTTCTCGGGCAGGCTGAACGTCGCGCCCATGGACTGTCCGCGCGGGATGATCGTCACCTTGTGGAGCGGGTCGGCGTCGGGGAGCATCGCCTGGAGGACGGCGTGGCCGGCCTCGTGGTAGGCGGTCGCGATGCGTTCTTTCTCCTCGATGACGCGGCTCTTCTGCGAGCGACCGTAGCGGACCTTGTCGCGGGCCTCCTCGAGGTCGCCGTGCTCGATGAAGTCCTTATCCTGCAGGGTCGCGATGATTGCGCCCTCGTTCATGATCGCGGCGAGCTCGGCGCCCGAGAACATCGGCGTCGCGCGGGCGATGCGCTCGAGGTTCACGTTCGGACCGAGTTTCACCTTCTTGGCGTGGACCTTCAGAATCTCGTAGCGGCCCTTCACATCCGGCATCGGGACGCTGACGTGGCGGTCGAAGCGACCCGGGCGCGTGAGCGCGGGATCGAGCACATCCGGACGGTTGGTCGAGGCGATCACGATGACCTGATCGCTGGTCTCGAAGCCGTCCATCTCGACGAGGATGGCGTTGAGGGTCTGCTCGCGTTCGTCGTTACCGCCCGAGGACATGCCGCCGCCGCGCTTGCGTCCGACCGCGTCGATCTCATCGAGGAAGATGATGCAGGGGGAGTTCTCCTTGGCCTGCTTGAAGAGGTCGCGGACGCGGCTCGCGCCCACGCCGACGAACATCTCGACGAAGTCGGAGCCGGAGATCGTGAAGAACGGCACATCCGCTTCGCCGGCGATCGCCTTGGCCAGCAAGGTCTTGCCGCAGCCCGGCTGGCCGGAAAGCAGCACGCCTCGCGGCACACGACCGCCGAGGCGCATGAACTTCTTGGGGTATCGCAGGAACTCGACGATTTCCTGGAGTTCTTCCTTCGCTTCGGAGATGCCGGCGACATCCTCGAAGGTGATGTTGGTCGATTCCTTGGAGAGGATGCGATGTCGCGACTTGCCGAAGTTGCCGATCATCCCGCCTCCGCCGGACGCGCTGCGCAGGCCTCGGAGGATGAAGAACCACAGCAGGAGCATGATGACGAAGAAGAAGAGCAGGGGGCTGAACAGGATCTGCATCCACAGGCTCGGTCCGCCTTGCTGCTCGAACTCGATGCCGGCTTCGTTCAGACGACGGATCGCGTCGGCCTGGCTCGCCTCATTCGGGTTGATCAGAACGCGAACCTGCTTCTCCTTGGCGCCCTCGATCGGGCTGGCGACCGTCGCACTGATCTCGGAGGGGCGCAACTCGACATCGTCGAGGCTCTTCTCCTGGTGGTAGGCGACCAGCTGTTTGAAGTCGATCTTCTCGGGCTTCGGGCCAAGCGTGTTGAACGCGATGACGGTCAGCAGCACGAGCATGATCAGCACGAACAGCCCGGCCGGGCCGCGCGGTGGCCTGGCGCTCGCCCCTGCTCCGGGACGGGTTGATCCGCCGGTTTCGGGGGATTTGGGTGCTTTTCCTTGCCCCCGGTTGGGCGTGTCGTACTTACCGGGGCGGTTCTCGTCAGGCATATTGCGATCCGTGCTCGGAGAGATTCGAGAGGGTGCTGCGGCGTGCGATCAGCGTCCGCATGCTGTTTATTCGTCTTTGCGGGCCCGCGGGTTCACAAACTCTGTGCAGGCCCCGAGAATCATGCGATTCTAGGCCCCCGGAGCGGGGTTCCGCGCGCGGACAATCACCATCCGCTGCGCAGTTCCGCGACGATGTCGCGGGCCAGCTGGTCGATGGTTGCCCTCTGGCCGAACTCGAGGCGTTCCCCGGCCAGCCGATCGGGCACGAAGGCCTCGGCGGCGCGGAAGTTGCGCCTGGCGACCAGGACCCGTCCGTCGCGACGGTCCCGGAACTCGAAGGTCACACCGAGGTCGTAGGCGTACTGCTCTATCAGCCCGGTTTCCGAGTCGGTGCCGAGGGCACGCAGATCGGCGCTGGTGATCGCCCCGGACAATTCGGTCTGCGCCCGTTCGCGGTCGATCACGCGCCACGGCGTCGCCCGATGGATCTCCTTGATGATCGCTTCGGTCAGTTCGAATTCGAGCCCGTGCTCGTAGGTCGGGTTGTCGAAGATCGGGACCGCCACCGTCCGCACGCTGGAGTCGTACGCGCTGTCGAACGCGTAGCCGTTGGTCGGGTCGGAGGCGCACCCCATCGTGAGCACGCAGGCGCACGCGATGGCTGCGGCAGTGAACAGTGATCGGCGGGTTCGAGGCATCACCGGTCGCTCCCGTTGTTCGGCGAGCCGCTCGGCGGCGGGTTCGTTGCGTCTGGCGCCTCGACGGGGACCGCTCCGGCCGGGCCCTCGATGATGATCGGGCCCGGATCCTTGGTCGGGTCCGGCCCAGCATCCGGCACCGACCAGCCGCGGTTCGAGAGGATGTCTCGGGCGTTTCGAGCGGCGATGGTGCGCGGGTATGCGAGAACCAGACGCTGGAGCGTCAGGCGTGCGGCGGCGAGTTCGCCCGTCGACAGGTAGTACTCGGCAGCAACGAGCTGCTGGGCACCCAGTGACTCGTCCAGACGCTCGACGAGCGCACTGTTGATGCCGGTCTGGGCCGCATCGGCCGGGAACTCTTGTTCGTAGCGACGGATGCGGACCTGCGCGTCGAGAAGGCCCGAAGCGTCGTACTCCGGGCCCTTGAAGCGGGCGATATCGGCGTAGATGCGACGGCGCGCCGCGTGACGCGCGTTCGGTCCGTCGGGGAAGTTCTCGAGGTAAAGCGAATAGGCCTCGCTGGCGAGCCCGATCTCCCGGCGCTTGTAGTAGAAATCGGCGAGTTCGATCGCGGCACGCTCGGCGAGCTGGCTGCCGGGCATGCGCTCCTGCACGCGGATGAACAGTTCGACCGCGATGTCGCTGGCATCGAAGACGCGGAGCCCCCAGCCCCGTCGGCGAAGGCCGTCGGCGTAGCGAAGCGCGATGGCCAGTTCTCGTTCGACCGCCCGCTCGAACTCGGCCGAGCCGGGGAACTCGCGGAGGAGTTGTTCATAGTCGTACAGGGCCCGGAACTCCTCGTTCGAGGCTACCAGCGCGTCTCCGCGCGCCAGCAGGGCCGACGCCATCAGCGGGTCTTCCGAGCCGACTCTGGCGTCGATCCAGTCGGTGAGCATGCGCCGGGCGCGACCGGGGTTTCCTTCGAGGATCAGTCGACGGGCCTCGGCGATCGTCCACTCGCTCGTGCCCTCGATCGGAGCGTCTTCGAGCTGCCAGTCGCGGTTGGCGACTTCTGGGTCCGACCCCGGCTCGAGCCGATACGTGCGCGACTGGGCTTCGGACAAGGGCGCAACCGAAGCGAGGAACAGGGTGCCGGCCAGCAATCGCGTGCTGATCCTCATGATTCGGCGAACTCGGGGGCGATGAGCGTTCTCAGGGCTGCGGAGTTCCATGGCCGATACGATACGCGGAGTCGGGTGACACTGCCCGGCCCGTCCATGCCCTCGCCCCCTCCGTCAGGCCAATGAAGCTCGTCATTGTCTTCAATCCGATTTCCGGGCGAGGCGAGGGACCGCGTCTGGCCCGTGTCCTGCAGCGGGAACTGGGTACCCGCGGCGACGGACACGAGGTCGTCCTCTTCGAGGTCGGTCCGGCGGCGGTGCGCCGCGACCTCGTCCCTTTGCTGGAGGGGCAGCCGGAGCCGGGCGCGAACTCGAAACGCACCCACCCGGCCGACGGGCTGATCGTCATCGGTGGCGACGGCACCGTGCACTCGTGCGCGAAGCCCGCCGCCGTCACGAGCACGCCGCTCTACCACTTTCCCACCGGCACGGAGAACCTGTTCGCACGCGAGTTCGGCATGGACCGCGACCTGCGCACGGTTCGCGCCGCGATCGACAATCTGATGCAGCACGAGCTCGCCGGGCGCCCGATGCCGCGGATCGACCTGGCCAAGTGCAACGGGCGGTCTTTCCTGCTGATGGCGTCGGTCGGCGTGGACGCCAACATCGTGCACCGGCTCTGTCGCAAGCGGACCGGGCGGATCAGTCACTTCAGTTACGCGCCGCACATCCTTGCCGAACTCATCCGTCCGTGGTCGCGCCCGATGACCATCACCGTCGATGGGCAGACGGTCGTCGAACGTCGCAAGGGGATGGCGGTGGTCGCGAACTCCCGCCAATACGCTATGCGGGTCGATCCTGCGCGCAACGCGAACATGACCGACGGGTTGCTCGATGTCGTCTTCTTCCCGGCGAACTCATGGGTCGGCGTTGGGTTGTGGATGGCCCGCTCTCGGTTCGGTCGCCAGTTCCGCTCGAAGAGACTGATCTATCGCACCGGCCGGAAAATCCGGATCGAGACGCACGGCGGTCCGATGGTGTTCCAACTCGACGGTGAAGCCCCGGCGGTGATCGTCGGTGACACCGAGGCCGGTCGGGAGGCAACCACGCCGATGGTGCTCAGCATTGATCCGGAAGTGGTCCCCGTCATGGTGCCGCAGAAGATCGCGATCCCGAAGTCCGGCGGCTCGGTGCGGGGCGAATCGGTGTCGCCGGCGCTGGCCTGACGGTCAGGATCGTCCGCCGCGCTTCGTTCGCCCGCCGGGCGACTGGTGTTGCCCGGAGTCACCCGGTCGCTTGCCGGCGTACTCGCCGCTGTCGTCGAGCCCGTTGTCCTCGGCGATTCGACCGAAGATCAGGCGCCCGGCGCTGGTCTGCATCGTCGAAGTCACGGTGAGCTGGACTTCCTGGCCGATGGCGTCCGCGCCGTTCTCGGCGACGATCATCGTTCCGTCTTCGAGGTAGCCGACGCCCTGGCCGGGCTGCTCGCCGGGCTTGATGATGTGCACCATGAGCGGCTCGCCGGGGATCACGCTCGGCTTGAGCGCGTTGGCGAGGTCGTGAACGTTCATCGAGCCGACGCCCTGGATGCTTGCCACGCGGACGAGCCCCGCATCGGTGGTCATGATGGTGCCGGGCATGAGCTTGCCGAGTTCGACCAGCATCTGGTCGACATCCTTGCCGGCGACGAGGGTGGCGTCGATCGTGATATCCATCCGCGGGTTCTTCTGCAGCTTGCCGAGGATGTCGAGGCCCCGTCGCCCCCGGGCCCGCTTGAGCTTGTCACCGGAGTCGCTGAGCGTCTGGAGTTCGTCGATGACGAAGCGGGGGACCACCAGCGGGACCTGGATGAGGCCGACCTCGGAGATGTCCAGAATGCGTCCGTCGATCAGGGCCGAGGTGTCGAGAATGAACGGCTTCGTGCCGCGGATCTGCTTGGCGAACTCGACGTAGGGGATAACCAGGCGGAAGTCGTCTTGGGTCTGCAGGATGGTCGAGGCGCCCAAGTACGACAGGCCGAGACCGAGGATCACCTTGACCAGCAATGACACCCGCTCGACAAACGCCTGCTGCTCAAGGGGAGTTCCCGAGTCGAGGTAGAACACGTTCACGAAGAAGTCGATGAGCAGGCCGAGCAGGATCGTCAGGATCAGGCCGGCGAACGCGCCGAACAGGATCGCGGAGACCGCGCTGAGCTTCTTTCGGTTCGTCAGAATGTCGAGACCGGTGACGACGAAGAAAAAGATCGCTGTGCCGCCGGCGAGCAGCCACCAGTAGTTGCTGAGTTGCACGCCGGAGGTGGTCTCGGTGGACTCCGAGACGATTCCGAGGGCCACGATTACGCTCAGCAGGATGACGAAAACGATCCGCAGGTAGCCGATCAGGCGGTTGCGCTGTCGCTCCTCGCGGTCGCGCTCACGAATCATGGTCACCGGGGCCTCGTTCTCCATCGATCCTCATTTCCGTCGTCGCGAAGGGCTCGTGGCGACTGGGTATTCTCGAATCAGGTCTACAGAGTCTATCGGCAGATGATGCGTGGCAGAGTCCACACGCCCGGAAAGGGGCTACGCCCACGCCCGCCCGGTGTTCGATACAATCTTCCGTCCGCGAGTTCGCTCGCATCGGTTGGCGGCCGGGCCCGTTGCACGGGTGGCTCGTGAACCGGGTCAGGCCTTGATCGGAGCAGCCCTAAGCGGAAGCTGCCCGGTGCCGGCGGTGTCCTGGTCGCCAACCGAGTCGAGCGACTCGCGTTTTTACTTTTTGCTGGGCTCCGGCGGAGAATCCGCATGGATCGCATCATCGCCATCGACTGGTCCGGTGCGAAGGCCCGAGGCGGTCGGGGCGCGATCGCCCTCGCCGAGGTCGTCGGTGGAGAGGTCGCCCGCCTCGACGCGTCACTCGACCGGGATGGTGCGATGCGGGCTGTCATGAGCACGCCCGAGGACGGCTCGACGATGGTCGCGCTGGACTTCGCGTTCTCGCTCCCGCGCTGGTACCTGCACGAGCGTGGCTTTCGTCGCCCGACGCAGCTCTGGCGTTCGCTCGCTTCGGACGACGAGACCGGCGCGGAGTCGCTGATCGCCCGCTGCGAGCCGCCGTTCTGGGGCAGGCCGGGCAAGCCCAGGCCTCACGAGCCGGAACTCGGGTTTCGTCGGGCAGACCGCCTGCACGGCGCCAAGCCGGTCTTCCAGCTCGGCGGGGCGGGTTCGGTCGGCACGGGCACCCTTCGCGGCATGCCGTATCTCCTCGACCTGCGCGCGTCGGGGTGGTCGATTTGGCCCTTTGACCCGCCGTCGGATCGAGTGGTCGTCGAGATGTACCCGGCCCGGCTGTACCGCCACGTCGGGATCGAGCGCGTTCGCAAGGCCAGCCCGGACAGCCGACGCGAAGCGCTGCGGAAGCTCACCACCGGTCCGCTCTCGAGGAAGCACCGAGACCTTGCGATCGCCAGCGAGCACGCCTTCGATGCCGTGACTTCCGCGCTGGCCCTGTGGCGTCTGGCGGGCGATCGCGCTGTCGAATTCCCGGTTCCGGACGCTCTGGAGCGGGTCGAGGGCATGATCTTTCAACCGGAGTGACCGCCCGGGGCATCTCGCTACACTCTTGCCATGGCCTACACCGCCCTCGCACGCAGGTACCGCTCGCAAGGTTTCGACGAAGTCGTCGGGCAGGAAGCGATCGCGCGGACGCTCCGCAACGCCATCGAGCAGGACCGTGTGGGCCACGCCTACTTGTTTGTGGGGACCAGGGGCGTCGGCAAGACCTCCATGGCCCGCATCTTCGCCAAGGCGCTCAACGGCGGCGATGAGGAGGTGGACCGGGCGATCATGGAAGGGCGCGACACCGATGTCATCGAGATCGATGCCGCCTCGAACCGCAAGGTCGAGGACGCTCGCGAGCTGATCGCCAACAGCGTGTATCGCCCGCTGCGGGGCCGGTTCAAGATCTACATCATCGACGAAGTCCACATGCTCACCAAGGACGCCTTCAACACCCTTTTGAAGGTCATGGAGGAGCCGCCGGACCACGTGAAGTTCATCCTGGCGACCACCGAGCCCCACAAGGTGCTCCCGACCATCCAGTCGCGCTGCCAGCGGTTTGATTTCCGGAACATCCCGACGGCCGAGATCGCGCGCCACCTCGGCGAGGTCGTTACGCAGGAAAAGCTCCAGGCCGAGAGCGATGTGCTGATGGAAATCGCCCGGCTGGCCAGCGGCTCGATGCGTGACGGCCTGTCGCTGCTCGATCGCCTGATCGCCGCGGTCCCGCCCGGTGAAACGCTCGACAGCGCGGTGCTGGAGCAGGTGCTCGGCTTGCCGGAGCGCACGCTCATCGCCGACCTGATCGGGGCGGTCGCCGACGGCGACCCCGCCAAGGCGCTCGCCCGGACCGCGACGCTGCTCGAGAAGGGCACCGACCAGGATCAGATGCTCGATTCGCTGGTCCACCACTTGCGCAACCTCATGCTTATCTGCGCCTGCGGCGAGGACAGCGAGCTCGTCGAGTTGTCCGGCGAGGCGCGCGCCGATGCGGCGAAACTCGCCAAGCGGTTCGACGCCGCGGGCTTGGTTCACCTGATCGCACTGGTCGAGTCCGTGAAGCGCAACGCCCGGAATAGCTCGACGGCCAGAGCGTTGGTCGATGCAATGGTCGTTCGAATGGCGATGTCCGAGCAACTCGCCGATGTTGGCAGGCTGCTCGCCGGCGGGGGCGTCCCGGCAAAAAAACGCTGAGGGCGGGAGCCGAGGCCGCCCGGCCCCGGACCGACCCGCCCAGCACCGAACCGACCCATCCACAGCCGCGCAGCGAGCCGCCGAGATCGCCCGCCCCCGAGCCGAAGCCAGCTTCGAAGCCCGAGGCCAAGCCCGCCCCCGTCAAGTTCGACGGGGCAGAACTCTGGCGACGCATGCTCATCGAGGCCGAGGTTTCGCCGTCGCTCGCGGCGGTCATGGAGCACCTCTCGGTCGGCTCGTTCGACGGCTCGGAGTGCGAACTCGTCCTCGACGACCCGACCAAGCAGTTCGGCGCGAAGTCAAAGCTGGAAGCCATGTCCCGCTTGGCGGAACAGATCACCGGCTCGCCGGTCCGTTTCTCCCTCTCGGTGCGCGCCGATGCGGAGAAGCCGGTGGACGAGAACGCCAGCCGGCACGCCGCGACGAATCATCCGCTGGTGAAACAGGCGCAGGAACTGTTTGATGCGCGTATCGTCAGCGTCGAACCCGACACGGGCGACTGACCCGGCCACCAGAACCAACGACTTCGCACCCAGGACGCATATGTTCGAGAACATGAAAGCCATGGGGGCCATCGCCGGCCTCATGAAGAACAAGGAACGCCTCAAGGAACTCGGCGAAGAGTTCCGCGAGAAAATTTCTCGTATGTCTGCCGAGGGCTCAGCGGGCGGCGGGGCGGTCCGCGTCACGGTCTCCGGACAGCTGCGGGTGCAGCAGGTCCACCTCGACCCGGCGGTCATCGCGGGCCTCCAGACCGAGGGCTCGGGCGGCAAGGCGATGGTCGAGTCGCTGATCCAGGACGCCACCAACGAGGCTATGAGCCGCATCCAGGTCATGGTCAGCGAAGAGGCGCGGAAGATGGCCCAGGAACTCGGCCTGCCCGACATGCCGGGCATCGAGAAACTCATCGGCGGCGGGGCGTGAGCCCATCCCGAGCGGAGCAACTGTGAGCAAGCCCGGCCCAACCCGTTCCTCGTCCGCCGGCAACACCGGCTACCCCGAATCGGTGAATCGGCTGCTGACGGAGTTCGCCAAACTGCCGGGCATCGGGCGTCGGAGCGCGGAGCGTCTGGCCTTCTTCGTTCTCAAGGAAGATCGCGACGAGGCGATGAAACTCGCAAAGGCGATCCACGATGTGAAGACCAAGGTCCGCTACTGCCCCATCAGTTTTAATTTCGCCGATGCCGACAGTGAGGGCGGCGTGTGCCCGATCAACCTCGACCCGCGGCGCGACCGCTCGCTGGTGCTGGTGGTTGAGCAGCCGCGGGACCTGATCGCGATCGAAGGCACTGGCATGTACCGGGGGATTTACCACGTGCTGCTGGGGCGGATCTCGCCTCTCGACGGCGTGGGCCCGGAAGACCTGACCATCCCGCAACTGCTCACGCGGGTCGACGACCCCTCGAGGAACGCCGGAGGCGAGAAGATCACGGAAGTGGTCCTCGCGCTGAACCCGACGCTGGAGGGTGATGGCACCGGCATGTACTTGGCCGAGCAGTTGCAGCAGCGGGGCGTGAAGGTCAGCCGGCTGGCCCGGGGCCTGCCCTCGGGCTCGCAACTGGAGTACGCCTCGAAGGCGGTGCTGGCCGACGCGATCGCCGGTCGGCAGTCGATGTAGGCAGATCCCGCGCGTCCGGGGCGCAATTCCAGCAAGTCGCGTGCCATGTTGAGCCGATAGACGGTACTGTCTGTTTGAGCCCATCGGGTCGGTGTTTCGGCGCGGAGTGCGTCGTGCCCGGCGGGTGATTTCGGCGGAGCCGAGACCAGCGACGACATGCGCTTCGATACCTCCCAACAGATGAAGCTCGGCCAGCAGATGAAGCTGGCCCCGCGCATGATCCAGTCCATGGAGATCCTCCAGATGTCCATGCAGGCGCTGGAGGAGCGCATCGAGCAGGAACTGGAGTCGAACGTCACCCTCGAGACCTTCGAGGCCGGCGTTGATCGCGAGACGCTCGAGAAGGAACGCCAGGAGGCCGAACGGGCCGACAGCGAGAACGAGCGCGAACTCAACGTCGACGCCGACTCCAACAGCGCCGACGACTTCGAGCGCCTCGACGCCATGGAGTCCAGTTACTCGGAGGCCTTCGACAACCAGTACGAGGCCTCCTCGTTCACCCGCTCCAGCGACTACGAGCCGGGCACCTACTCCAAGGCCCGGATGGCGGGCGAGCGCGATGCCAAGATGGACGCGATGGCCAACACCGAGGCCCGCCCCGAGTCGCTGGCCGACCAACTGCTCGAGCAGTGGGCCTTCGCCGAGGTGGACGACGACATCGCCGAGGCGGGCAAGCTGCTGATCGGCTACATCGATGACGACGGCTACATCCGCCAGTCGCTGGAGGAGATCGCCGACACGTCGCCGCGCGACGAGCAGGGCAAGCCGCTGTTCGCGGAAGACACCCTCGGCGAAGCGCTCGACGTGCTCCAGCACTACCTCGACCCGGCCGGACTCGGGGCTCGCGACACGCGCGAGTGCCTGCTGCTCCAGCTCGATGCGCTCGCCGAGAACGCCTCGCAGGCGCCCGGCGGCTCGAAGTCTTCGCTGTCCGATGAGGACATCGAGCGGATGCGCACGCTCATCGCCGACCACCTCGACGATCTCGTGCACAACCGCATCCCGCAGGTCGCCAAGCGTTCCGGGCTGACGATCGACGAGATCAAGAGCGCCACGGAGCACATGCGCCGGCTCGTGGTGAACCCCGGTCGGTCGCTCGTCGAGGAGACGTCGCCGTCGATCGTTCCCGACGCCATCGTCGAGTACGACGACGACTCGGACACCTACATCAGTTACCTCACCGAGGGGCGCCTGCCGAACCTGCGCCTCAACCGCGAGTACGCGCTGATGGCCAAGGACCGGCAGATTCCCAAGACCGATCGCGAGTTCATCCGCACGAACCTCTCGAACGCGCAGTGGCTCATCGACGCGATCAACCAGCGCCAGAACACGCTGCTGCGCGTGATCAAGGCCGTCGTCGCGGCCCAGCGCGACTTCTTCGACATGGGCCCGCAGGCGATGAAGCCGCTGCCGATGACGCAGGTCGCCGACCAGCTGGGCATCCACGTCGCCACGGTCTCGCGCGCGGTCGCGGGTAAGCACATTCAGACGCCGCGAGGCATCTTCCCGCTGCGCAAGTTCTTCACCGGCGGCACGCAGACCGACGAGGGCGAGGACGTCTCCTGGGACGCGATCAAGGTCGCGCTGCAGGAGGTCATCGAGGCCGAGGACAAGAAGAAGCCGCTGTCCGACGAGGCGATCGTGAAGGCGCTGAAGGACAAGGGCATCGAGATCGCCCGCCGCACGGTCGCGAAGTACCGGGGGCAGCTGGATATCCCGCCGGCGCGGATGCGTCGGGAGTTTTAGGCCTCGCGGGCCGATATCGGCCGGGGTGATCACACCGCCCGATCCGAGTGCTTTTCGACCGCGATTCGCGCGTTCGCGAAGATTCTTCGTTGCACTGACTTGCGTGTGGTGTAGTCTGAGTCATCCGATCGGCGTGGGGTTGAGACAACCATCGAACGCTGATGAAAGGACGACGCTATGGCAGCACCGAAGAAAACCGGAACATTTCACGCTCTTACTCAGGCGGAACCGGGCCGAACGAAACCGCCGCTGCTCTGCCAAACCCTGGTGCTCCTGACGGCCCTCGGCTCGGCTGCGGTTGCGCAGGCGGGCTCGGCGGCGGAGTTGTTCAAGCTCACAGCGAGCGACGCAACCCCCGCGGATCGCTTCGGTCGGGCGATCGCGGCCGATGGGAACCTGGTGGCGATCGGCTCGGGTCGGGATAATGACGCCGGTGCTTTTTCCGGTTGTGTGTATCTCTTCGACGCGACCACAGGCCAGCAACTCAGCAAACTGATCGCCTCGGATGCTGCCGCTCAAGACGGCTTCGGCCTATCTGTCGCGGCGGATGGTGGGTATCTGCTTGTCGGGGCGCCGGGCGACGACGACTCCGGCAGCGCCTCAGGTTCTGTTTACCTTTTCGATCTGAGCACAGGTCAGGAACTTTTCAAACTCACCGCTTCTGACGGAGCGGCGTTCGACAACTTCGGTGCTGCCGTCGCGATACACGGTCAGTATGCGGTGATCAGTTCGCCTCGTGACGATGACGGCGGCCAGGACTCCGGGTCGGCGTATGTCTTCGATATCAATACGGGTCAGGAATTGCACAAACTCACGGTTTCCGATCCCGAACCGAATCACGATTTCCGAGCGGTCGCGACGAACGGTTCTGTTGCTGTGATCGGCGCCTCCACGGACGAAGACAACGGGCATGGGAGTGGCGCGGCGTATGTATTCGACCTCGTCACCGGGCAGCAGTTGGCCAAGCTGACTCCATCGGATGCCGAAGCGGAAGACCGCTTTGGTTGCTCGGTCGCTCTGCACGACAACATCGCGGTGATCGGAGCCTTCGGAGAAGCGGACCCGGGGCTTCGGTCCGGCGCCGCGTATGTCTTCGATCTGGATACCGGAGCCCAACTTCACAAGCTCCGCCCCTGTGACTTGGGGGCTGGGGATTCGTTTGGGCACTCAGTCGCTCTGGAAGGTTCGACGGCCTTGATCGGAGCGTATCGAGCGGATATTCCCGCATCCTCGGCTGGCTCCGCCTATATCTTCGATGTGACCACCGGAGGACAGTTGTTCAAACTCAGAGCGTCCGATGCCGACGCCTTCGATGAGTTCGGGAACTCGGTGGCGATGACCGATTCGTACTTCGTCGTGGGCGCGCACGAGAACGACGACGCGGGCAACAACTCCGGTTCGGCGTATGTGTTCGCGCCGCAGCCGGGTGCGGGCTGCCCGGGAGACTTGAACGACGACGGGGAAGTCAATCTCGTTGATCTGAACATCCTGCTGAGCTCGTTCGGCGGAAGCGGCAACTGCGGCGACATCAACGGTGACGGAGAGACCGATTTGGCCGACCTCAACACGCTGCTGGCGGACTTTGGCGCTTCTTGCAACTGAGTCATGGCCGGATGATGTCGCCTGCGGCGATCCGGGACGATTCGTCTGATCTGTCGGGTTTCAGACCGCGCCACCCGCGGTTTCTTGTGCCACCCAACCCCCTCAACCCGGTAGGCTGTAGGCATGAAGAAACTCACCTCCGCCGTCGCTCTGTGCGCTGTCTGCGCGTCCGCCAGTATCCAGAACGCCGCGGCTGATCCGCCGTCGGACTTTGTGGTCCATCCCGAGGCGCCGAGCGTCACCTACCACTCGATCGAGATCGATGGCGAGACCATCCACTACCAGGCCCAGGCGGGCACGCTGTCGCTGACCGGCGCGGAGTACGAGGAGACCGCCCGGATCTTCTACATCTCGTATCGCAAGCTGGCCGAGCCGTTCGACTCGTCGGTCGAGGGGCTGGAGCCGAAGTTCCCCGACCCGGCGACGAGGCCGATCACCTTCTCGTTCAACGGCGGGCCCGGCTCGTCGAGCGTGTGGCTGCACCTGGGCATCTTCGGGCCCAAGAAGGTGAAGTACGCGGATGACTTCGGGAATCCGGGGCCGCCGCCGTACACGGTGGAGGACAACCCGCAGTCGCTGCTGGACCAGTCGGACTTTGTGTTCATCGACCCGGTGTCGACGGGCTTCTCGCGCGCATCGGGCGAGGCCGACGATCGCGACTTCTACGGGCTGGAGAACGATGCCCGCTCGGTGTCGGAGTTCATCCGTCGCTTCGTGACGCGCTGGGACCGCTGGGGCTCGCCCAAGTTCATCGCGGGCGAGAGCTACGGCACGACCCGCTGCGCCGCGATCGCGCCGATCCTGCAGGACCGGCACGGCATGCACCTTAACGGCGTGATTCTGGTGTCGGCGGTGCTCAACTTCCAGACCATCCGCTTCGGCATCGGCAACGACCTGCCCCACGTGCTGTTCCTGCCGACCTTCGCGGCGACGGCGCAGTTCCACACCGCCGACGATCCGAAGACCGGGGACGAGCTGCGCGAGTTCATGGACGAGGTCGAGGCGTTCGCCATCGAGGAGTACATGCCGGCGCTCGCCAAGGGCGACTCGCTGCCCGAGGCCGAGCGCGACGCCATCGTCCGCAAGCTGGCCGAGTACACCGGCCTGAGCGAGACCTATATCCGGCAGGTGAACATGCGTTTGTCGGTCGGGCCGTTCAACAAGGAATTGCTGCGCGAGGAGGCCAGGACGGTGGGTCGCCTGGACTCGCGCTTCAAGGGCATCGACCGCCAGGCGGCCGGCGACCGCTACGAGTACGACCCGTCGTACGCCGCGATCCAGGGCATCTACACCGGTGCGCTGAACAACTACCTGCGCACGGAACTGAACTACCGCTCGGACCTGCCCTACGAGATCCTGACGGGCGTTTCGCCGTGGTCGTACGAGCCGGCGGGGCGGGCGCGGTATGTGAATGTGGCCGAGCGCCTGCGCAGCGCGATGGCATCGAACCCGCACCTGCGCGTGTTCCTCGCCAGCGGCTACTACGACCTCGCCACTCCGCACTACGCCGCGGACTACACCTTCAACACCATGCAGCTCGAAGCATCGCTGCAGGACAACTACGAGACGCACTATTACGAGGCGGGCCACATGATGTACCTGCACCACCCGTCGATCGAGAAGTTGAAAGCGGATCTTGACGCGTTCTACGAGAGCGTTCCGGTGGCGGAGTGAGGGCTAGTTTGGGTGGAGTTGTAGGGTGCCGGGGTCTGAGCGAAGCGAAGGCCCCGAGGAGTGCAGAAAAACAGATCTATGCCTCGCCGTGATTCAGGCGCATCGGCCGATGCTGGGCTTGATGCGGCCTCTTCGTTCATCGCGGGGCCTGCGCTGCGCTTAGACCCCGGCACCCATCTCTGGACCCCGGCACCCAGAACCCAGCACCAGTTCGCGATTCAGCGCGTCCCCGCCAGGCGCCTCGTCGTCGTGTCGAACGTCTTGACCATGCTCGCCTTCATCGCGAGCACGATCAGGATGTACGCCGTCGCGGCGATCAGGCAACCGGCGATCAGGCCGATGCGGGCCTGGCCGAGGTCGTCGGGGGCGTCGATGCTCGCGCCGAGGGCGGCGACCGGGTTCAGGCAGGCGTAGGCAAGCGAGGGGGGCGTGAACGCGCTGAGGAACGGGCCGACGGTCGAGATGCCGGTGCCGGCCTGCCAGCCGCAGACGCCGACGATGCTCCCGACGAGCCCGACGACCGCGACGGTAGCGACGACCGAGCCGATCGTGCCGCGGCTCATGAGCGACCACTGCAGGCCGACGATGATCGCGAAGGCGAGGAAGGCGATGGTCACGATGGGGAGCGTGAAAGCGACCTCGGGCAGGATGACCGGGGCGTCGATGCTGAGCGTGCCGCGCGAACTGGAGACTACGGAGGTGGCGACGGTGACGCCGTCGGTGCGCCCGAAGCCGTCGAAGAGGACGTAGATCCCGGCGATGGCCATGGTGCCGACGGGGATGGCGATGAGCGGGGCGAGGTAACTGATCAGGCCCCGGAGTTTGCCGTTGAGGTAGTAGGCCTGGCTCAGCGGCGTGGTGAGCAGCAGGTCGAGCGTGCCGTCCTCGCGTTCGCGGCTGATCGCCGTCGCGCTCATGTTGATGGCGATGAGCACGATGACCGTGAACTCGGTCAGGAAGGTCGCGAGCATGGCGAAGCGGAAGGCCTCGTGATCGAGGCCGGCGCGGTGGTAGGCGATGGTCAGGCCGATGCCCCAGATCGCGCCGGCGAGGATGAAGCCCCAGCGGGCGAGGAGCTTGGGCAGGGTGTTGGCCCGTGCCGCGGCTTCGCGCCAGGCGACGGGGTTGTTCCAGACCTCGCGAGCGGGGCGGGTGTCGGCATCGCGCGCGCCGAGGCCGAACATCTTGCGGTACCACGGCACGCCCTGCGTCGCGCCGACCTGCCGCAGGGTGAGCGAACTCACGAGGCACATCGCCAGACTCAGTCCGACGCTGAGCCAGCACCACACCGCGACCGGGCTGCCGAACCACAGGCGGGCGAAGGATCCCATGTCGGCGAGCGCGACGGCGTCGGGTCGGGGGTACGACGACGGCTGGAGCAGGGCCTCCAGCGCGAGGAATGGGTTGATCGGGGTGAATACGGTCACGCCGCCCGCACCGGCGGGCGAACCGCCACGCAGCGCGAGGTCGATGGCGAAGGTGACGCCGATGTAGCTGACCACGGCGGCATAGAAGGTGAAGACCGCGCGTCGCCCGGCCAGCCGGTTCACCGCCAGCGCGATCGCGATTGCCCCGACCAACAAAGCCGCGGCGGCGGAGACGAGGTAACTCATCAGCACGGCTCGTCCCGGCACGCCCCCGAAGTATTGCGTGATGGCGAAGAGCGGGAGCGAACAGGCGAGCAGCGCGAGGACGAAGAACAGGCGTCCGAACAAGTTCCCCAACACGATCTGGGGAGTGCTGAGCGGGGTGGTCAGCAGGACGTCCCAGTTTTTCGGGTTGCTCTCCTGCGCGATGGCCCCGGCCATGAAGACGGGGGTGAGGATGCAGATAAGGCCCAGTTGGAAGTAGGCGACCCACTGGAAGGCCGAGGCACCGGCCGCCGCGAGGTCGCGATAGTTCTGGACCGCGGCGTTGGACTGCATCAGCAGGGCCAGGAGCACGACGATGAGGACGCCGAGGTAGGCCGAGCGGATGTAGAGGTGGCGAAGCCGGCGCGAGCCGCTGTTGACCAGTCGGACGCAGATCGGGTTCAGAGGAAGCAGGGTGAGAAGCCAGCGGCTGAGGTTCGTCACGGTCGGCATGCTATCCCCGGCGGAGCGTGCGGTCACCTGCACGGCGCGGGTCGACGGGTGGGAACTCCCATTCGGCCGGGGATCTGCTACGATCTGGAAGTTAGTCTCCGTAAGTCTCGGCTTGCGAAGGAAATCCAATCTGATCTGTGAACGCCGGTTCGTGACCTGGGACGCGACCGGCGACAATGACCCGCTCGCCCGCGACGGCGACAATTCCAGGGCCAATCCCGACCCCCGCGGCTTGCCGCGATTTCCGTTTCTCCCGTCGTTTTTTTCACCCGTTCTGAACACCTTCCGGAAGCTCCTCGTGCGAGAATCTCCCCGAACCCCTCGACTCACCGCCGCCCGAACCGGGGCGGAGTCGGTGGTTTCAGGGTCTCGGCTCGTCCAGCGGATGCTTTCGCGGTGCTCGAAGGCGGTCTGAACCGACCCGGATTGGCAGATCAGAACACGGTTCCTTCACACGCTGAGTGTTCAGCAGGCGTCACGCTGACCCTGCATAAAGAAGGAATGCCCGATGTTCTCTGTTCATATGACATCCACGCTGCTCGCGACTCAGCCGGGCTCGTCCGGCAGCAGCGGCCTGCTCGCCGTCGCGGTGGGCGCGATCGCTTTGGTCGTCGGTGCCGTCATTGGCATCATCGCGGTGCGTCTGCTCACCGGTCAGACGATCGCTCGCGCGAAGGAAGAGGCCGAGAAACTCAAGGACCTCGCCGAGAGCGAGGCGAAGACGGCGGCCCGTCAGATCGAGGTCGAAGCCCAGGAGAAGGTGCTCGCCGAGAAAGAGGCGATCGACGCGGAGATCAAGAAAGAGCGGGCCGAGTTGCGCGAGGAGGAGCGTCGCCTCTCCAAGCGCGAGGACCAGCAGGAGCAGCGGCGCGAGAAGCTCGATTCGCGCGAGGCCCAACTCGACCAGCGTCACCAGAAGCTCGAGGCACGAGAGACCAAGTTCGCGGCCCGCGAGGAGGCGCTCGAGTCGCTGATCGAGAAGAAGAAGAACGAACTGCTCCGGATCACCGAACTGAGCGAGGATGAGGCCCGCAAGGAACTCCTCTCTGTCATCGAGGAGGACTGCGTCGATGAGGCGGCGCGGATGACGCGTCAGACGCTGGAACGGGCCGAGGAAGAGGCCAAGGAGAAGTCCCGCGAGATCATCGTGAGCGCGATCCAGCGCTACGCCGGCGAGCACGTCGCCGAGCAGACGGTGCGCACGATCCAGATCCCGTCGGACGATCTCAAGGGCCGGATCATCGGCCGCGAGGGGCGGAACATCCGGCAGATCGAGAAGTCGACCGGCGTGGACCTGATCGTGGACGACACACCGGGCGTGATCGTGGTGTCCTGCTTCGACAAGGTGCGTCAGGCGGTCGCGGCGGAAGCGCTCGAGAAACTGATCGCCGACGGCCGGATCCACCCGACGAAGATCGAAGAGGTGGTCGAGGCGACCAAGAAGGACTTCGATGAGCGCATCCGAAAGCACGGCAAGGACGCGGTCATGGAGTGCAACCTCAAAGGCGTGCACCCGAAGGTGGTCGAGGCGATGGGGCGTCTGGAGTACCGCACGTCATACGGCCAGAACGTGCTCAAGCACTCGCTGGAGGTCGCGTTCATCAGCCAGTTGATCGCCGACCAGCTCGGGCTCGACGGGGCCGTCGCGCGGCGCTGCGGCTTCCTGCACGACATCGGCAAGGCCATGGACCACGAGATGGAGGGCGGGCACCCGAAGATCGGCATGGACTTCGCGCGTCAGTACGGCGAGTCGGACCCGGTGCTCAATGTCATCGGCGGGCACCACGGCGACATCCCTGCGACGACCATCTACACACCCATCGTCATGGCGGCGGATGCGCTCTCCGGCGCGCGACCGGGAGCGCGTCGCGAATCGCTCGAACTCTACATCAAGCGACTCGAGCAGCTGCAGGACATTGCCTTGCAGCACGAGGGCGTCACCGAGGCGTTCGCGATTCAGGCCGGGCGCGAGGTGCGGGTGATGGTGGATGCCCGGCGCATCAACGACGACAAGGCGTTCTACATCGCGCGGAAGATCGCCGATCAGGTTTCCGCGGAGATGACGTTCCCGGGCGAGATCAAGGTGAACGTGCTGCGTGAGACGCGTGCTATCGAGATCGCGCGATAGAGTGGTGGTCCGGCCGCTTTGCTGGTGGGGCCAGAGACTGACTTCAAAGGAGGAACTGCTATGAACAGTCGCATCGCACTAGGCGTCGCCGCCGTCGCCGCAACCGCCGTTCTCGCCGGGTGCTCGGCGAAGGACCGCTTCGTCGGGACCTGGGAGTCGGGGCGAGAGGTCAAGCCAGAGCGCGAGTTCGACTTCGGCGCGGTGACCTTCGCGCCGGACAACACCTACACCGCCCGCATGCTCTACGGCGGCGAGACCGTCGCTGAGACCGGGCATTGGGGCGTGTCGTTCGGCGGGCTGAACATCGATGACACGCGCCGGTACATCTACACCTTCGACGGTGACGACCGTGTGATCCTGAAGGATCGGGAAACTGGCGTGGAACTCGAACTCCAGCGATTCAACTGAACCGCCGGGGCGTCCGGACCAAGAAAATGTGAAATCGTCACGGATTGTTCTTGGCACGGACCCCGCACGGGCTAAATTAGGTCTGTCGGCGAGCGCTTTGCGCCCATCGACGCTGTTTGCAGTGCTCGCCTGCATCGTGGGGATGTAGCGGGCCCGACGGGAACGGCGGAATCCGCTCCCGATCTCATCTCGTGTTTTTCCGTTGCGTCCGGTTGTTTATCAATCGTGCCGAGGCGATGCGGGGTTGTTGCGCATCGACCGACCAACGGGAGGAGGATCGGTATGGTGCGCTCCGCCCACGGCGCTGTCGCTGCGCGTTCGTCAGCGTTCGTCGCATTCGCCTGTCTGTGCTGGTTGTCGGCTGACACGATCGCGGGCGATGCCGGCAACATCGCTCCGGTGTTCGTCAACGCCACGCAGGAGGCGGGGCTCGCCGGCGTCACTCATTCGCCGTCTGGGCCGTTCATGACCTACACGCTGAACCTGGCGATCATGACCGGCGGAGCCGCCGTCGGCGACTTCGACCGCGACGGTGACCTCGACCTGTTCTGGATCGGTGGCGGGCTGGTTCCCGACGCTCTGTTCATCAACCAGGGCGATGGAACCTTCGTGGACGAGGCCGCGAAGTGGGGCGTTGCCCAGCAGCACATGGGCCTCGGTGCCGCGGTCGGCGACTACAACAACGACGGCCTGCTCGACCTCTATGTGACATCGCTCGGTCCTCATCCGGGACTCCCCAAGCCGCACAAGAACCGGCTGTATCGAAACGACGGCGGATCGTTCACGGAAGTCGGCGTCGAGGTCGGTGCGAACTCGAACGGCGGCTCGCTCGGCGACGCTTTCGGTTCCACCTTCGGCGACTACGACCTCGACGGCGACCTCGACCTGTTCGTGACCGGCTGGGCCGGCCAGGCCAACGCCCGGCTTCTGCGCAACAACCTCACCGAGACCGGGACCGCGAACTTCACCGACGTCACCGGGTCCGGTGTACTCTCCATCCCCGGCGGTACGCGCGGCTTCACGCCGATCTTCGCCGACACCAACGGCGACCGGTACCCCGAACTGCTTCTCGCGGCGGACTTCGGCACGAGCAAGTACTACCGCAACAACACCGACGGCACTTTCAGCAACCTGACGCTGTTCTCCGGCACCGGCCTCGACGGCAACGGCATGGGCGCGACCGTCGCGGACATCGATCGAGACGGCCTGCCGGACTGGTACGTCACCTCCATCTACAGCCACCACCGCCCGGTTTCAGCGTGGATCCCCGGAACCGGCAACATGCTCTATCTCGGGGAGGGCTTCCACGGCTTCGCGGAACAGTCCCAGCAGCAAGGCGTGAAAGAGGGCGGCTGGGGATGGGGGACCGTCGCGTCGGACTTCGACTGCGACGGCTGGCTCGATATCGCCGAGACCAACGGTTGGCACGAGCGCAACGCCCTCAACGAGCCCGAGTGGCAGAACGATCTCTGTCGCCTGTTCCTGAACCAGCAGGGCGAAGGATTTATCGACATCGCGGCGGTGTGCGGCATCGACCACGCCGGTATGGGGCGTGGGCTCATCGCCTTCGACGCCGACAACGACGGCGATCAAGATTTGCTCGTGACGACGTTTGCCGGTCAGATGGCGTTCTACCGCAACGACACACCCCGCCCGAGTGACGGCGCGCCAACCAGCAGCATCCGCATCGAACTCGACACGTCGCTGCTCTCGTGCCTCGCGCCCGACGGCTACGGCTCGCGCGTGGAGATCGCGTGGACCGATCCTGACAGCGGCATGCAGCACGAAGCGATGACGCTTGTCAACACGCTCGGCGGCTACCTGACGCAGTCGGACAGCGCCGCGTTCTTCGGGCTCGGAGCGGCATCGACCGTTGACCGGATCACCGTGCTCTGGAACAACGGGGCGGTCACCGAACTGGAAGGCGTGAGCGCGAACCAGTCGCTGACCGTCGTCGCGTACGCGCCGAGCGATGTGAGCGCCGACGGCGCGGTCGATCTGGTCGACCTGAACGCCGTGCTGCGCGTCTACGGCCAGTCTGTGCCGGCCCACGGTGCGCCGTGGGACCGAGCCGACATCAACGGCGACGGACAGGTCGGCATCGATGATCTCACCAGCGTGCTCGCATCGTTCGGGACCGACGGCTGCTGACCTCGTCGGGGCGGTTCGCTCGGGCTAGGATCGGGACCACACCGAACCTGCCATACGGAGCCACGACCCGATGAAAGCCGAGAAACTGCTCGCCGAACTCAACCGACTGCGCCAGGACATCGAGAAAGACCCCAGCGATATCGAGTGGGTGACGCTTCACCACGTGTTCTGCTTCGTCTCCTACAAGATCGGGGATTTCCAGAAGTACATCGACGAGGAGGACTCCAAGGGGGCCTTTGAGGAGCTCGAAGATTGAGCGGTCAACGCTCGATTTTTCTGAATTTGTGATTGAACCGTCGGGAGATTTTCCGATACTTGGGACATCGGGGAAGCGCACCCGGCCGGGTCCGAGGAGAACCCTCGGGCAGGCGGCGAGCGGGCCCCGACGAGCATGGCGGTTCACGCCCATGCGCGATGAGCCCGACCCGACGGGGCCGGGAGGATCCAGCCGAGCCGCTCGCCCGCCACTCGTAACAGGTCACCGGGCACGGGTCGGAACACGCTTAGCGAAGGAGGTGGTCCAGTGAACAATCTTTGTGACGCAACGAGGTGGCTGCGCGGCTGACGCAGTGCGACGGTGCTGCGATCACGCGCAGCCCGCTAGCGGCTACCTTGAGAATTCAGATAGCCAAACGCCCCGCCGTGGCATCCTCGGCGGGGCGATTTTTTTGTTGAGATCGATACTTCAGACGCGCGCTTTTGCCAGCTTCTCCAGCCGCTCCACCGCCGCGTCGATCGTCTTCTGCGTCTTGCAGAACGCGAAGCGCAGCAGGTGCTCGCCGCGCTGTTTGTGGTCGTAGAACGCCGTGGGCGGGATCGTCGCGACGCCGGCGTGCTGGATCAGGTGGTGGCAGACCTCGACATCCGTCTTCAGCCCCAGCGGTTCGGAGACGCCGCGGTGGTCGGCGAGGATGAAGTAGCCGCCGGCCGGGCGGTTTACTTTGAAGCCCAGGCGCTCGAGAGCCGCGGCGAGCGCATCGCGCCGGGCGGTGAAGGTGGCGGTGAGTTCCTCGTAGTACGAGTCGGGTGCGCCGAGGGCCTCGGCTGCGGCGTACTGCATCGGCGTCGAGACGGCGTAAGTCAGGTACTGGTGGGCCGCGCGGATGCCCCGGGTCAGCTCCGGCGACGCGATCGCCCAGCCGATCTTCCAGCCCGTCAGACTGAAGGTCTTGCCCAGCGAGTTCAGCGTTATGGTGCGCTCGCCCATGCCCGGCAGCGACGCGATCGAGACATGCTCGGCCTCGGGGTTGTGCTCATCGCGGTAGACCAGCCGGTCGTACACCTCATCGGAGATGCACAGCAGTCCGTGCTCGCGGCAGACACCGGCGATCTGCTCGAGTTCAGCCCGGTTGAACACCTTGCCCGTCGGGTTGTGGGGGGTGTTGAGGATGATCGCGCGGGTCTTGGGCGTGACCGCTGCGCGCAGTTCGGCCTCGTCGAAGGCGAACGAACCGCCCTGGTCGTGCAGCGTCACGAACACCGGCTTCGCGCCCGCCATCGCCAGCGACGCCGGGTAGGAGTCGTAGTAGGGCTCGAAGACGATGACCTCGTCGCCGGGGTTGAGCAGGCCCAATGTGGTCGCCGGGATCGCCTCGGTGCAGCCCGAGGTCACGGTCACCTGCGATGCCGGATCGATCTCCTGTCCGGTGTCGCGCTCCCAGCGGGTCGCGATGGCCTGCGTGAACTCCGGGACGCCGCCCATCGGGGCGTATTGATTGGGCTTCTCGTCGATGGCCCGCTTGGCGGCGAGTTTGATGAACTCCGGCCCGTCGAAGTCGGGGAAGCCCTGCCCGAGGTTCACGGCCCGGGCCTCGACGGCTCGCGTGGTGATCTCGGCGAAGATGGTGGTTCCGAAGGGCTTGAAGCGGTCGGCGACGGTCATGCAGGGGCTTTCCGGAGGGGATTCTGGGTCTTTGTGAGCATAGCGACACGGGTCGATTCGTCACCTGCGAGAGGGCGGGAAACGGGCTAGACTGGTCGTCCCGAGAGGGTGTTTGTTTTTACTAACTTGGCGGTCTGGCCCGGCCAGCCTGGCCACTTTCTACGGCTCAACCAGCGGCTTTCGCCGCGGAGGATGAACGACCATGCGTCGCGCGAAGATCTCGATCATCGGTGCTGGAAACGTCGGAGCGACCTGTGCCCACTGGGCCGCTGCGAAGGAACTGGGTGACATCGTCCTGCTGGACATTCCCGACAAGGAGGGCGTCGCCAAGGGCAAGGCCCTCGACCTCGCCTGCGCCTCGCCGATGGAGCGTTTCGATTGCAACGTCATCGGCACCTCGGACTACGCCGACATCGCCGAGAGCGACGTGGTGATCGTCACCGCCGGTCTGCCCCGCAAGCCGGGCATGAGCCGCGACGACCTGATCGAGACGAACGTCAAGATCGTCAAGAGCGTCTCGGAGAACATCAAGCAGCACGCGCCCGACTCGGTCGTGATCCTCGTCTCCAACCCGCTGGACGCGATGGTCTACACCGCGTGGAAGGCCACCGGCTTCCCGACCAACCGCATCGTCGGCCAGGCCGGCTGCCTCGATGTGGCCCGCTTCCGCTGGTTCCTCGCCGAGAAGATCGGCTGCTCGGTGGAAGACATCTCCGCGCTGCTCCTCGGCGGCCACGGCGACGACATGGTCCCGCTCCCCCGGTTCACCTCGGTCCACGGCGTGCCGGTCTCGATGCTGCTCTCGGAAGCCGAGATCAACGAGTGCGTCGACCGTGCCAAGGTCGGCGGCGGCGAGATCGTCAAGCTCATGGGCACCAGCGCGTACTACGCCCCGGCGTCCGGCTCGGTCCAGATGGCCGAGGCGATCATCAAGGACAAGAAGCGGATCCTGCCCTGCGCCGCGTATTGCGAAGACGAGTACGGCATCGGCGGCTACTTCGTCGGCGTGCCCTGCATCCTCGGTTCCAACGGCGTCGAGGGCGTGATCGACCTCAAGCTCGAGGGCGACGAGAAGAAGCTGATGGACGAGTCGATCAGCCACGTGAAGGACCTGGTCGGTACCGTCAAGAAGATGTTCCCTGAGCTGGCCTGACGCGGTTCACGCAGAGATCATGAACAACCGGGTGGCGAACAGCCGCCCGGTTTTTCGTTTTCGTTGCAGAATCTTCGACAATGCTCTTGTGCGTAGGTCGTTTATTGACATAGACTTACGATCTATTGGGGCGATGGGGTACAGGAGCGACCAGGCCGATGCTCATTGAGTGGTACCAGTGCCCCAAGTGCGGGCGACGAGAACGGTGGCGTGCGGAGATCGCCGGCGCAGAGGTCGAGTGCATCTGCGGCGCGTGGGTGCTCTGCCCGGATGTGGACGACCTTTCTGAGTCCGGTGTCCATGCCTCGGAGTCCGTGGACGGGCTGGTCGCTCGGGTGCAGGCACCCCGCGATGCCGACGGCGTGGACGACGAACTCATCCAGATGGAAGAGGAATCGCCCGCAGAAGCGGAACGGAAGCGGGTCCACCGGCTCGGGCGAATCGGCGCGTTCGGACTGACCGCCTGCGGGCGGGTCATTCTGTGGTTCGCGGTCTCGCTGCTGGGGTTCGCCCTGCTGGTCCACGCGCTGTATCTGCAGACCGTGCCCTACATCGCCTCCGCCGCGATCGTGGCTCCGGTGTCTTGGTTCTGTCTCTGGCGGGCCCAGCGGGAGTGGCTGGTCGGGCGCCGACTCCTCGACGGCGTGCAATCGCTCGTTGAAGGCCGGGAACGGCTGAGGATACGGTCCTGATCGCGTGGGATTCTGCTCAGTTGCGGATGTATCTGTCGCCGTCCGGCGGGCACCTATTGGCGATGTGCGTGCGATGCATTCGCACCGAGAAATGTCATTCAGCCCTCAGAATCGAGATTCGACCATGACCAGTTCACCCGCCCGACTCCCCGTGACGATCCTCGCCCTGCTCGCCGCCGCCGGCACCGGGGTCGCCGCCCCTTCCGTGGCTTGGCGCGTGCCCGTTGCCGGGCCCGGGCTGACGCAGCGACCCGCGATCGGACCGAACGGCGAGATCGCCGTGCACGGCACGGAACTGGTGGTCATCGAGCCGGACGGCACGGTGCGGTTCCGCCAGAGCATCGGCGTTGCGAGCTCGACGAGCAATGTCTGCGACATCGATGACGCGGGACGGATGTATGCGACGACCTTCGCGGGGCTGCACGCGTTCAGCCCGGAGGGGGTGCTTCTCTGGACTGCCGGGAGCGGTTCGCCGTTCACGACGCACGCCGGACCGAACGTCGGGCCCGACGGCAATATCTACCTGATCGAAGAGGGCCCCGGCGATCTGGGGATGGCCTCGTTCGATCCCTCGGGTTCGCTGCGATGGAACGTGCCCGGCTACAACAATGAGATCTTCCAGAACCGCATGGAGATCGCGTTCGATAACGACTCCGTGTTCGCGGCATCGGACTTCATCCCCGTGGACTGCGACTGCCTGACCTCCGGCGTCATCAGCTACACCTTCGACGGTGAAGAGGAATGGGTCGCGCTCACCGCCCTCCCGCACCAACCGGTGGTCTCGGCGCAGGGTGCGCTGCACCTCAGGATCGCGACGTTCGACTTCGCCACGATCGATGCCAGCAGCGGGGCGGTCTCGTACGCATCGTTCTCGCCGCAGAGCGTTACCTCCAGCTCACCGGCGGTCGGCCCCGACGGCACCGCGTACGCCTGGGTCAGCGGGAATGATCTGCTCAAGGTCGATTCCAGCGGTTCGACGCAGGAACTCATCAGCGGTGACGGCTTCGTCGCGATGGGGAACCCCGCGATCAGCCCGGACGGTTCGGTGCTCGTCTGCGGAACGGCCGACGAAATCTTCGGCGTGCCCGGCGAGATCAGCGGCTTCGACCCGGCTTCGGGCGAGCGCCTCTGGAGCATCGATCTCGGCACCGAGGGCGGCTGGAACCTCGTCGCGACCGGTCGTCCGCGATTCAGCGAGGACGGCAATACGGTGTATGTCGGCGTCAACGCCGGCAACAGTTCGTACGTCTATGCCGTGGACCTCGTTGAACCCGTGCTCCCCGGTGACGCCGACGGGAACGGTACCGTTGACCTTGCGGATCTGAACATCGTGCTCGGCTCGTTCGGCCAGGATGTGCCCGAAGGCGATGTGGACGGCTCAGGCGCGGTCGATCTGGCCGATCTGAATATCGTTCTTGGTAACTTCGGCGCGAACGCCTGATCCGCGCTCTGAAATCGAAACACAATCACCCCGGTGAAGCTGCTTCGCGAACGAGAGCACGGAGCAGCCACCGGGGTGTTCTCCGCGCATGAAAAACGCCCGCTTGTGGCGGGCGTTGGAGGAGCAAGCGTTGCTACTGATCAGCTGGCTTCGGCGCGGGGGTGCGCATCGTCGTAGGCGTTGCGCAGGCGCTGCGTGGTCAGGTGGGTGTAGGTCTGCGTCGTCGAGAGCGACTGGTGACCGAGCAGTTCCTGAACGGAACGCAGGTCGGCGCCGTTGTCGAGCAGGTGCGTCGCGAACGAGTGGCGCAGGGTGTGCGGGCTGATCGACGGGTCGAGGCCGACCTGGCGGAGGTACTTGTCGAGCTTGCGCCGCACCGATCGGGAGGACAGCCGCCCGCCGTGCTTGTTGATGAACAGCGGCGGGGTGTCCTTGTCGGGAGCCCAGGCCGACGAGTACCGCTCGTCGTTGGTCAGCACGTTCACATAGTGCCGAATAGCGGCGAGGGCGTGCGAGCCCAGCGGGACGAGGCGTTCCTTCTTGCCCTTGCCGCGGATGCGGAGGGCTTCCTGATTCTCGTCGAGGTCGTGCATGCCGAGCTCGACGAGTTCGGACACGCGGATACCGGTGGAGTAGAGCGTCTCGAGCATCGCACGGTCACGAGCGCCGAGCACATCGTTGTCGTTGGGGGCCGAGAGGAGCTGCTCGATCTGCTCGACCGTGATCGCCTTGGGCAGGCGCTTGGCCTGACGCGGCGTGCGGATCATGGTCATCGGGTTCGCATCCACGAACGAGTGCTTGAGCGCCCACTTGTAGAACGAGCGGAGCGTCGCGATCTTCCGCGCCATCGTCGCCGGCGAGTAGTTCTGGTCGGCGAGGTGGTTCAGGTAGACGCGGATCGCGTCGGCGTTCGCCTCGCAGATGTGGCCGGTGAGCGTGCCCGAAGCGGACGAGGCGGATCCGGATCGGACCTGTTCGACGGCGTTCGTCTCGGCCGCCTGATCGATGCGGATGTTCAGGTCATCGGAGAGAAACTCAACGTACTGACGAAGGTCAGCGCCGTAGCACCGGGCGGTGTATGGGCTGAAGTGACGCTCATCGGTCAGGTAGTTCAGAAAGCGATCGATCAGCGGAAGTGAGGAGTTCGTCATTGAAGCGCTCCGAGTGGCGGTGGTGGGGGGACGTGGGAAGAGAAAACGCGATTGCCGGTCGCCCGGTCAGCCGCGCGGTGATTCGGGTTCGGGGTCCGGGGTGGTGAACGATTCGAGGGCGGCGTGCACACGACGCTTGAGTTCGTGGGCGATCAGGGCGGCGTCGAACCAGTCGAAGTCGATGTCGTCGGATTCGGCGAGTTCGGAGACCGCTTCGAGCAGTTCGGGTTCCTCACCGGTTGCGCAGGCCAGGCGCCAGCGGTGGCCGTTCTTGAGCAGGGTGACCTCATGCTCGGCGCACGGATCGCCCTCGCCCTTCGGGCCGTCGTTCTGGTTGTCTCTGGCGCGCGTGTGCATCGCCGGATCTCCTTCGCCGCGCCGAGCGCGGCGGGAGCCGGCGTCAGCGGGTCGGACTGGTGGTCTGCTTCTGGCTACGCTCGGCGAGTCGCTGGCGTTCTTGATCCAGCAGCGCCGAGAGCACCTGGAAGCAGGCGAACTCTTCGAACCTCGCCATGCTCTGCGTGTACCGTTCCCAGCCCATGGCCGACTCGGGGTCGTGGCGGGCGTGGGCGTAACTCTGAATCTGCTGTCGGACGAGACCGTTGGTCGCGTCGTACATCGCGCTGACCTGATTGATGGCCTGGCCGGGTGTGCCGGATTCCGCGCGGAACGCGGTGTCGCTCGGGGCGGTCTGGAGCGAGCGGGGATTGAACTCGCCCTCGTGGCGGAGCTGCATCGTCTCGGAGCGAGCGAAGAGCACAACGTTGATTCCGAGCGTCGGCGGGTCGTAGGGGTCCCAGGCGGTGATGGTCCCGACGAGCACGGCGTCGGCATCGAGCCGTCGCGCGAGCTGCAGGGCCTGGCCCGGCGTTTCGATCGCGGGAAGCCCCATCGAGCGCATCGCCTCGAGCGATCGGTTCAGCGGCAGGGCGGTCACGCCCCGGGCTTGCACGATCTGCGACACCATCGCATCGGAGATGCGAAGTTCGTCGGCGAAACTCACGCCCGATTCGTTGCGGAACGGCACGACCGCCCAGATCACATCCTGCTGGTTCGCGTAGGGCGAGACCAGGATCAGCGGGTCTTCGTCGTACCGCTGCTTGGTGGAGCATGCGCTCGTGATGACGAGCACACACACCGTGGCGATCGCCGCGAAGCGGCGCAGTGAGCGGTTGAGCATGGCGTGTTCGGTTGTCATGGCGTCCTGCCCGATCCGCCGGAATCCTCCCGACGGTAGAAACGAGTTGCGTGCCGCGTCCCGAATCCGGGTGGGCGTCCGTATATCTATCTCGGACGACCGGTGGGGCTGGCTTGCGAATCGCGGCGGGGGCCTTTCGGCCAGCACCGCGAGAGAGAGACCAGAGCGCCGGGTTCGAGGCCCGGGCCGGTCGGAAGAGAGCGTGGGATTACTCGTTCGGGTCGACCGAAACGTTAGCCAGGCCGGTGCTGCTGGGCATTTCGTAGCCCGCGGCGGTGATCGCCTGTTCCGGGCCGATCGACCAGATGTTGTCGGTGCCCGAGCGGTCGGAGATGAAGTAGATCTGGTTGTCGGGACCCCAGGTCGGCATGACGTTCACGAACCAGCCGCCGGTGAGGTTGGTGCGCGACGAGCCGTCGAGGCGCTGGATCCAGATGTCCGCGAAATCGGGCTTCTGAGTCTCGTCGGCGGGCGGGTTGAAGACCGTCGAGAACGCGATGTACTGGCCGTCCCAGCTCCAGGAGGGGTTGATGATCGCCGCGACAGCACTCGAGGCGATTTCGGTCGGCATCGTGGCTTCGCCGTTGATGTAATCGACGGTCCAGAGGCTGAACAGGCGACCACCTCGATCGCGTGCGCGCTGGAACATGATCTTCTGGCCGTTGGGCTGCCACTCGGGGAAGAGGCCGTAGGTCAGGAACTTGAGCTTGGAGGGCATACGCACATCGGTGACCCAGACTTCCCAGCGGTCGCTGGTCTCACCGAGACGGCAGAAGGCGAGGGTGCGACCGTCGGGAGACCAGGTCGGGTGCAGGTCGTTGGCGGTGTCCGAAGTGATCTGCACGGCCTGGCCACCGTCGGAGTTGACGATGTAGATGTCCCAGGACCCGTTGCGGTTGCTGGCGAAGGCGACGCGCGAGCCGTCGGGGCTGACCGCCGGCATGATGTCGTGGGCGGGATCCGAGGTGATCTGCGTCACCGCCGTGCCGTCGATCGACTTGCTGTAGATCGAAGCGGTGGGGGTATGGCGGGTCGAGCTGAAGTAGATCGTGCGGCCGTCGGCGGCGACAGTCGGATCGAAGTCGATGCCCTCGCCGGAGAAGGTGATCTGGCGGATGTTTTCCGTGGCGTCAGGCAGCGTCTGGTACGCGTGGGAGCGGGCGTTGGCGTTGGGGATCTCGCCGAAGAGGCTGAAGTTCGGGGAGCGGGTTGTGCCGTTGGTTCCGGCGTTCGCCTCCGTGAAGGACGCAGGAACCGTCGTGCTGGGCACGGTCACGTTCCCGCGACGACCGGCGAACTGTGCGAAGGGATCGCGGTAGAAGGTGCCACCGGTCGCCTGCTGAGGCTGAGATTCCACCTCCGGGGTGGTGCCGACGCGAGTGGTCTGCGGCGATGACGAGCAAGCGGTGAGAATCGCCGCGGGGCAGAGCAGCGCGACGAGTCCGAGGCGACGGGTAAGCGTGTTCGAGCGGTGCGACATGTGGTACGAGCCTCCAGCGGCGAGTGGTGGTAAGAGCAACCGGACCCGGCACAGGGAGATGTGGCGGGGGACCTGATGCCCGTGCCGCCGACTCCGTCGACAACCAGGCAGGAACAAATGTGTTCAGAATGTGATCGCCGGCTCTGGCCTTTGCGTCGGCGTCGGGCCGGCTCCCACCGCGTTCCACGCAGAGGGTCTTATCGGACTCGTGTGTGGCCTCGCTTGAGAGCGAGTTACACGATCCAGACCTTCTATTCGGACTACAGCGATTCGGACCTGAGCCGAAAGCGGACCGGAACGGCAACATTTCTCGGAACCGGGGGGCAAGAGCGGTTTTTGCGCGTGGGGCGTGGAGTACGCCGCGAGCCGGCGGGCGCTCCAGCCAGCGCCTCCTCCAAACGCTGGCGAGCACTCCGATCCGGCTCGCGGGGTATTGGTTTATCCGACAAGTTATCCACACTCTGCCCGAGTGAACGCCCACTGTAACGGAGGCTGGTTGCGACGGAGCCACCAACTTTTTGAATGCAACGAAAAAACCCGCCTCGGCGGCGGGCCTGATAATTGCATACCTGGATATGGGTGGTTCGGGGCGGAGGCGGGGTTACTCGGAAACGGACTCCAGCCGGCCGGTTTCCAGAACCTCGTTGGCGACGTCGATCAGTTTCCGGCGGTTGTTGCGGGCCTCGCGCTGCAGGCGGGTGTGGGCCTCGGCCTCGGTCCAGCCGTGGGCTTCGATGAGCTTCCACTTGGCCTGTTCGACGATCCGCCGGTGGGTCAGGGTGGTTTCGAGCTGGTCGATCCGCTTGGTCTGCTCTTCGGACGAGAGCGCTCGAGCCCACGCGATCGAGATCGTCACACGCAGGTTGTCCGTGGATACGGGCTTGAGCATGTAGCCGAACACGCCGTTGGCCTGGGCTTCCTCGATGTACTTCTTGTCCGAGAAGGCCGAGACGATGATCGAGGGGATGCCGTACTCCTCCCAGAGCACCCGGGCGACCTCGAGGCCGTCGACCTCGGGCATGCGGATGTCGAGAAGGGCGATATCGGGGTCCTCGGCATTGGCCAGATCGATCGCTTCCTGGCCGTTGGAGGCCGGGCCGATGATGTCGAAACCGAGGGATTTGAGGCTGGAAGCCAGCCCGGTGGCCATCAACGACTCGTCGTCGGCAACCAGAACCGTGTGGGGCATGGAGGGGTTTGTCATCGTGTTTTGCTGCGGCTCAATGAAGGATTGGGAGGGGCTGGTGGACCGACCCGACGACGAACACAGGGACGCGGGGGCCAATTAGGAAGGGGAGCAAGTCGCCGCTTCTGGGCGCGATGGGCCTGAGAGCATAGCGGATGTTCAGAGCGTGTAAAACGCGGAGGCAGTTCATCGTCGGATTGTTGCCCGGTTTCAGCGGTGGAAAGCCGGCCGGATAGGCACTTGTCCGACTCAGTCGAGCCAGTCCTGCTTCTCCAGTCGTTCTGGGACGTAGACCTCGGAGACATATGATATGTCTTTCGTGATCAGGGATTCGACCTCCATTTTGAAGCCGTTGGAGAGCATTTTCTTGATCTCCATCTGCCAAGGCTTCTTGTCCTTGAACCAGGGGTATTCGGCGATCTGCTTTGCCCTGGTGATATCCCGTTCGTTCAGGGAGATCTGGACGTCGTCGGAGAGATCGCAGCGTTCGTAGTCGATGGCTCGGATTCCCATGAACTTGGCGTCGGGGATGGCCATCCGCTCGGATTCGTACGCCAGGGCGATCGAGCCCTGCTTGAGCACCGAGTAGATGTAGTGCCCCCAGGGATCGCAGTCGAGCAGGCAGTAGACGGGTAGGCCCAACTCCTCGTTGAGCCGCCGCAGCATCCGCCGGACCCCCCGTGGCGGCTGGCCGGAGCCCTCGGTCAGGATGCAGTTGTGCTTTTCCCAGAACCGGTCCTCGTTGAACCGCTGCCAGACCGTGTCCTTCTCGACATGGAGGATGAAGTCGGCCTCGCACTTTTTGAATTTGATGACCGATTCTTCGCAGATGGACGGGATGGCGTATCCCCCGGTCCCCATCTTGCGGCAGTTGATCTCGTCGCCGTTGTCGAGCACGGTGATGTTGCCGACCATGGTGCCGCGCTTCTTGGCGAAGATGTGCAGTTCCTCGCGCAGGGCCCCGAGGATGACCTCGAGGTCCTCGAGGACCGCGTCGGACTCGGTTTGGTCGTTGAGGGTCTTTTCCTTGGTGCCCTGAATGGTGTGCAGGGACTTGTAGTACATGCCGCGAAGGCTGAGCGTCTTACTGGCCTCGAGAAGGTCCTTCACGCCCGCCGAGAGCAGCAGGGTCTGCATGAACTTGCGGCTGGTTTTGAGGTCGAACAGCGGGCGGGCGCTGGTGAGGTCGCCCATCTCGAGGATGCGGGATTTCTTGTTGTAACTGGTGTTGCTCAGCGAACGGCTGGGCACATCCATCTCGGGGTCTTTGCCGGCTAGCCCGGTCTTGGCGACCTGGGTCGCGAGCGACTCGATGGCTTTGAGGGTCTTGGCGTCGGTCGAACGACCGGCGGGTCCCTTGGTGGTTTTTCGCGGCGTGGATGCGCTCGAGACCTTCTTTTTGGAGGATTTTCTCGAGGTCTTCTTGCCGACTTTCTTCGTGCTGCGTTTCTTGGCCATACCCCGTCGATGATAGCGGAAGGCAAGGGCCTCGACCCGAGATGGACCGTTCAGGGATCCAGCCGTTCACGCTCTCGCCTCGTTTCGTCGATCTCTTCGAGAAGCCTGAACGCGAGGAGGCGTCCAAACTCCGGACGGCCGGGCGCGGCGTTCGCTCTGGCGATGTTGACGAGCGATTCGAGGATTCGTTCCTCGCCCTTGCGGTTTCCTTTGCCGCGCAAGTGTCCGGACTGACCCAGCGCGGCTTTCATGAGCAGGTGCCAATGTTCCGACGCACGCAACTGCGCATCGGTGAACCGCTGGTACTCCTTGCTGATACCGTCCTTCTGGAGTTCCTGTATGCGTTGGGCCCACTGCGCCTGGGAGAACGGCGTGAACAGCATCAGTTCGGTTTCGCCGGAAAGGCCCGACGCGATAAGCGTGTCGACCGCGGCCGAGTTGAGTTCCACAGCGTCGGCCACGCTGCGGGCGGTACGAACAGAATGCGGCGTCGGTTGTTCGGACGCGCTCGCGGCTGACCGCTCGCCATTCTCGACGGCTTCGGTGAGCCGGCCGATGCCGAATCCCGCAAGTACCGAGGCGAGCATCGCGATCGCGAGGTGATGCGAGGAGAACGATGATCTCATGATCGCGTGCCTGGTCATCCTTGGGTGCGCCCGGCGCGGCTGCTAGAGCTGCTCATTCGCTGGTTCCGACCGGGGCGTTCTCGTAATACTGAGCGAAGCCGTCGGGGATCTCCCTCGAGGCAATCCGCTCCGCGGAGACGGCCTGGTCGTTTACGACAATCGTCTGGACCGAGTACGTCGCGATGACGGCGGGCTGGCCGTCGGCGCCGAAGACGGTCTGCTCGATCGACATGGGCCAGACAGAATCATGATCATTCGAATCGGTGATGGTCTGGTAGTTGGTGAACTCGATCCGAAGCACGATATTGCCCGTCGCTTTGTCGATGTAGTCGTATCGGAACGGTCGCTCGGGCGCGGCCTGCAACGTCGAGATCGTGAGAGTCCTGTCGTCGACCCCGTGCGATGCTTCGAGGTCCATGCTTGTGGTGAAGATCTGGCGTCCGCCGTCGTTCTCCGCTTGCCAGGTATGCGTCGTGCTGGCCGTCTGGATCACAGCGCTCCGCAGCGCCGGCACCGTCGGCGCGATCATGCTCTGCTCATCGAATGGGGTCAGGTAGTCGAACATGGAGAACACCGGCAGGCGAAGGAAGCCTCCTTCGGGCTCGGTGTCGCCGAGCATGGGAACGGTGTTGGCGTATCCCGCCTCATAATCGATGCAGGTCAGTTCATCGTTTCGCTTGATCGCCTCGACGCTCATGGCGGTTGTCAACTGCGGGTCGACGTGCGAGAAGTACCGCCAGTCGCTCCCGTCGTAGTCGTATTCGATGGCGCCTTTGTAGACCGTGCCGGAGGGCATCGTGGTGTTCTCGCACATGACGTCCTGCAGAACTTCAAACTCCGCGACGACTCCGACCGAGATCGCGTCCACCGAGAGCATCTGGTTCGATAGACCGGCGAACATGTCGACCGAAGCGGCAGCGGTCCCGGTCGCAACGATCAGTGCGCCCGACGCTATTTTTCTTGTGATTGTCATAGGTAACGCCTCGTTTCGCTGAGCGTGTGCTTCGCACGGGGTGATTCCCTCAGGACCCGATGCAGTGGATTGTGCCGGTGTTCTGACCGCACCTGACCGTGAAAATGATCCCGCAGCGTCGGACGCCGCAGGGTCGCGGGTCCTGCAGGTCGTAGGCGTAGCCGGCGCCGCCGGGGTACATCGGCGTGCCGGTGACGCAGGGCAGGAAGGCCATGCCGGTGCTGAGTTTGCACTTGCTGTCGTTGACATCTGGCGTAAACGTCGCCCCCTGGCAGAACGACGGGGTGGGATCCCCAGCGTCCGAGCGATCGGGCGCGAGGGTCGCCAACACAACGAAGGTGAGCCCTGTCGCAGATGCCCGCGACACCGATGCGAGATTGATACTCATGGTGCTCCTATCCATGCGTTCCCATGCGATTGCGCGAGAGGCGGAGGATCCGACCATCGCGAAACCGCGAAGCAGTACTGTCAATTCATACCGTCCAAGCGCGCGAGGGCAAACGATTTCATCCCACTATGAGCGGGCTCTCATGTTCCGCTCCGATACAGGCGCAAAAGCGTGGGTGGTGTTGCCTTGACCCGGCCTCTTCGGCGAGAAACGGGCGCTGCATCGCGGATGGGTGAAAAGTTCTTTGCCTCGTCTTCACACCCACTTGAGGTCTGCCCAGTGTGCCGTCAGACCGGGTCATTTTCGCGCTTCAGAGCGCTCGGGCGTCGGGCTCGTATCACGCCTCCAGCACGCCCTTGTCCAGTTGGTTGAAGCGGATGAGTCGAAGATTGGTCGCGCGATCTGATGGGCGGAACAGCGGTATGCCTCGGCCGAGGCGTACGGGGACGGTGTAGTTCTCCCAGCGGACGATCAAACCAGCGCGCTCAAACGGTTCGATGGAGTGACCGCCGCCCGTGTGCCAGATGTCGCCGGTTGCGCAGCGCCGGATCTGTTCGACGAGGGCCTGCGCGTCGTGAACGCATCGACGTTGTCGGGTGCGCCATCGATGGGACGTCGAGTCAGCACGCGGATGCGTTTGTCCTTGTAGAGCCACCGGTCCATGGCGATCGCCTGCTCAAATGTGTGGCGTCCCATGACGATCGAGTCGATGCTCGCGATGAATTCGTCCCACCCGGTGAAGCACTCGGAAAAGGGTCGAGAAAATCGAACGAGCCATCTTCGCGGGCGATGTGGCCGTCGATCGTGACGGCGAGCATCACGCGCAGTTTTAGGGAACAGCTTGCGGGTGCAGTCAGCTGTTCCCGCCGCTGCGCTTCCGTTTGACCTTCTTTTTGACGACCTTCTTCTTCACGCGACGCTTTTTCTTTGGCGGGTCGGATTCGCCGAAGAGGTTGCGATCGCTGTCGTCGTCATCCGCATCTTCGCGAGCGTCGGCGATGGCGTCGAGGTCAAGGTCGGAGCCGCGCTTCGCCTTCGTCTTTGCGGGAGGCCCTTCGCTCTCGCCGTTGAACTCGCGGATGAAGACCGATTCGTCCTTGGCAAGGCGTCCGCCGTCATCGATCTTCTTGCCCTCTTCATCGAGCACGTCGTCGTATTGGGCGGTCTTGGATTCGGCGATTGCGAGCAGGGCGGCGTAGAGCTTTTCGGTCTCGACGCCGGTGATGTGGTTGCAGGCCTTGGAGATCTCGCCGATGTAGCGCTTGAACACGCCGCGGCGTTCGCCTTCGCGCTTCATGCGCTGGCGTCGGCGCAGGTAGGTGCCGAGCTTACGCCCGCAGTCCTGCAGCGCGAGCTTCATCTCCTTGCGGATCTCGTCGTAGTCGGCGATGGCTTCCTTGGACTCGCTGGTGAAGGGCACCCAGACCGAGGCCATGTGGATCATGAAGATGATCGGGCCCTGGGGCAGGCCGTTGCGCGGCTGCTGGAGCTGGTAGCCCCGCCAGTTGGTTTCGAGCACGGCCTTGAAGCTGGAGCAGGCCGACTGCTGGTACTGCAGCGGCACACGGTTGGCGAAGCGGAAGACCTTCGCGGTTTCCTCGGAGGGCAGGTTGCCGCCGTAGGCGATGCCGGCCTCGATGACGAACGGGCGGCCTCGGTAGACTGACGGCGGGCGGCTGGAAGCGGTGATGAACTCCGGTTCCATGCCCTGCTGCAGGCCCTTGAGCAGCGTCTTCACGCCGATCGGGCTCAGGCAGTTGGTCGGCGGCCCGATGACCTTCACCTCCTGCAGAGCCTTGTACATCTGCTCGGCTTCGTGGTGGCCGACGGATTTCACCCACGAGCGTGTGGTGAGCCCGGCGCGGTCGGTGACCTTCTGCGCCACTTTGGGCCCGATGCGACAGAACTCGTTCGAGAAGAAGCCGCCGAGTTGCGAGTGTTCGGTGCGCTCGAGCATGGAGATGAGCGTGCCGAGTTCGATGCCGTGCGGGTGCGGTTTGATTTCCTCGGGCTGCTCGGGCAGATCCTCAACGCTGCGCTCAAAGAGAACCGTCTCGCCCTCGGGGTTCTTCGAAGTGGGGGGCGTCTTGTACTCGAAGCGCGCGTGTGGGTTGGCGATCGCCGAGAGCTGGATGTATTCGTCGACGGAGCGTGCGCCGGTGAAGTACTTGCCCTGCAGCTCAATCTCGACGCGGGTGCCGGTGCCGGTCTTGCCTCCTGCGGTGAACAGTTCGTCGAACTCGGGCGCTTCTTCATCGCGGATGACGTCGGCGCGGTTCTTCGAGGTGTCCATTTTGAGGATCATCTCGTGCGTGACCTTGCGCGGGCCGGGCTTGGAGAGGATGCGCACCGGCTTGCCGGTGGTGATCAGGCCGTACATGCCGGCAGCGGAGATGCCGATGCCCTGCTGGCCTCGGCTCATCTTGAGGCGGTGGAACTTCGAGCCGTAGAGCAGGCGCCCGAAGATGTTCTCGATCTGCTTGCGGACGATGCCCGGGCCGTTGTCCTGCACGATGACGACGTAGCGGTCTTCGGCGACCTTGGGCTTGTGGACGATCTCGACGGAGATGTCGGGCAGGATCCCGGCTTCCTCGCAGGCGTCGAGGGAGTTATCGACGGCTTCCTTGATGGTCGTCAGCAGGGCCTTGCGCGGGTTGTCAAAGCCGAGGAGGTGGCGGTTCTTGGCGAAGAACTCCGAGACGGAGATGTCGCGCTGCTTGGTCGCCATCGACTCGGCGTCGGCGGGCTTGCGTGACGGTTTCCGGGTCGATTTGCGGGATTGTGCTGCGGTCGCCATCCGTGGTGTCGCGCTCCGGTTCGAGGAGGAGATTGGCCCGGCGGCTCCGCCGCCAACGAGCCGAGTCTAGCAAGACTTGCGGGGCATGCGTGATCGGGCCCGGACGCAAAATACGCTATGATCCTCGGCCCGTCGGCGGAGGTGCCGGCCGGACCCCACCTACACCGAACCACTGAGAGTCGCCGGCAGGCGCGAAGGACATCGACCATGGAAACCACCTTGATCATTCTCAAGCCCGACGCCGTTCAGCGTGGCCTGATGGGCAAGATCATCACCCGCTTCGAGGAGAAGGGCCTGCAGATCGTCGGCGCGAAGATGATGCAGATCTCCGATGAACTCGCCGCGACGCACTACCAGGACCACAAGGGCAAGCCGTTCTACGACGGGCTCGTCGGGTTCATGACCTCCAGCCCTGTGCTGGTCATGGCCGTTCGCGGCGTGGGGGCGATCGCGATCAGCCGCTCGATGATGGGCGCGACCTTCGGCTCCAAGGCCGACTCGGGCACCATCCGCGGTGACTTCGGCGTGTCCAACTCGTTCAACCTGATCCACGGTTCGGACTCGCCGGAAGCCGCCCAGCGCGAACTCGGCCTGTTCTTCAACGATGGCGAAGTGCTCGAGTACGAGCGCCCGATCAACAAGTGGGTCTACGACTACGCCGGCGGCAACCCGGAGTAAGCCCCGCCTCGATGCGACCCGCAAAGCCCACCCGGGAGGTGGGCTTTTTCGTGTGTACCGGCGGGGCGATCAGGCGGGAACGGGCGCGTGTGCCTGCTCTGATGATCCGGCCGTGCCCGGCGCGACGAGCCGGTAGGCCCAGACGGCGAGCATCGCGCCGAGCGCAAGCAGGGCGGCGCCGGTCATCTGGTGCATCGTCGCGACGAGCACGGAGGACGCGGGACGCTCTGCGGTCAGGGGCGTGGTGCCGAGGGCTTCGTCGTAGTGGGGGACGACGACCATGAGGGCGACCCAGCCGAGGCAGAACTGGAGGAACACGACCCCGAGCACGCCGCGTCCGATCAGCGGGAGCGGTTTTGACTCGCCGTGACGCAGGATCGCACGTCCGGCGACGAAGATCGCGAGCCCGGTCACGATCACCGAGAACCCGATGTGCGAGTAGAGCGCGTGGGTGTGCTGGAAGTGGCGGGTGACTGACCCGAGCGAGAGCTGGAGTACGGCGGTGACGAGAAACGCCGGTGCCGCGAGACGCAGCAGGCCGTCGGCCTTGCCCGCGGAGGCGGCCGCCCGGGCCCATCGGACCGAGAGCACGCATGCGATGACGCAGAGGAGGGCGAAGGTCAACTGGCCGGTGATCCCGTGGACGACGGCGAGGCCGAGGGAGGTGGTGTTGTCGGTGGTGAGTGCAAGCGAGCGTGAAATCTCGGGCATCGCCTCGACGGCGTTGCTCCACGACTCTTGATCCGTCGACCCGTCGGCGAGCACAACTCGGAAGCCGCCGATGACGCCCTGCACGAGCACCGCAAGGCCGGCTCCGAACGAGAGCGCCGTGGCCACACCGTAAAACCGACCGCGGTCCGAGTCGGCGCGTTTGGCACCGATCCACGCGGTCAGCGTGTACAGAAAAAGGCCGAGGGCAGCGACACCCGCGAGCGAGCCGAAGAGTCGATGGGTGTGTTCGTAGAGTTTGCCGCCGGTCATCGACGCGACGGGGTAGAGGAACATGTTGGTGGCGTAGGTGTTGGGCCAGTCCGGAACGGCGAGCCCGGCCTGATTGGAGGTCGTCAGGCCCCCGGTGAAGAGGACGGGGACGACGGCGAACGAGGCGACCCAAGCAAATCGGGAGACCCAGCGGTCGTGACCGCTGTCGTCTATCTCCGGCTGCTCCGCTGGGGCGAGAACGCGGCTCCCGAGCATCGCTCCGAGAATGCCGATCGCGATTCCTATAGAGAGGTATCCGGCGACCATGACCCCGGCGTCGGGCCGGACCGCCTGGTCGGCCTGCACGCGGACGGGCTCGGTGAGGACTGAGCCGAGGATGAGCAGGTTCAGGACGCTGGTGGTCAGGCCGGTCGCAAGCCCCAACTTCCACGCGGCGCGACCCCGTGAGGCGTACCGTCCGGCGAGGACTGAACCCCCAGTCTGGGCAAGGATGAGCGCGACCCCGGTGAGCCAGGGCTCTGCGGTGAGGCCCTGGAGGTGAAGGAAGAACGCGATGAGCCACATGACCACCGTGGTCGCGAAGCCGACGACGATTCCGATGCGCCAAGCGGGGTAGTGCGAGCGGGGGGCGTGCTTGCTCTGCATGATCAAATGATATGGCCCGACCGAACCATTTGCCTCCGTCGCGCATAGTGTTACAGTAAAATTTCTTGTTTGGCAGAAGTCGGCGAGGCTCTGATTCGACATACTCGACTGGCCTGTGTCGGTGCCCATTGAGACTGAGTATCAGTTGTTGAGGGGCTCTCAGGGCGGGTTGACAGCGATGGAGCGGGCCATGTCTACTACTGCCTGACTGCAATCTGTACGGTCTGCGAGCATTTTGCCCATTTTCCCTGCCACGGGAGGGCGAGGTGTTCTCGGACCTACGCGGGTTGTTTGGGTCTTGGTCTGAACGGCGGCTTTTTGTCGCCACCAAAGAGATTTCAGGAGCTGCTCGTGTCGACGCTCTTTCCCCAGTGGATGAATGCCCTCCCGGGCGCTGTGGCCGTGGGCCTTGGTGCTGCCGGCGTCGGTGTCATCGGCGGCGTGTGGTACTACTTCACCCCCAGTTACTGGGAAGTGGGGTACATGCCGGAACAGCCCGTGGCGTTTTCGCACCAGATCCACGCGGGCCAACTCGGCATGGACTGTCGGTATTGCCACACCAACGTGGAAGACTCGAGCCACGCGAACGTGCCGGACACCGCGACCTGCATCAACTGCCACGCCGGCGACGATGAACTCGGCGGCTACTTCAACATCGATCTCTGGGAAGCCCACAAGGTCAATCAGAACCTGGTGAAGGTCCGCACCGCATACGCGGAAGAGAAGCCGATTCAGTGGCGCCGGATCCACAAGGTTCCCGACTACGCGCACTTCAACCACGCGGTCCACCTGAACGCCGGCGTTTCGTGCTACTCGTGTCACGGGCGCATCGATCAGATGGAAGTGGTCTACCAGAAGGAAAGCCTGTCGATGGGCTGGTGCCTGGAGTGCCATCGCGAGCCGGAGAAGTACCTCGTCGATGTCGACGGCGTTCTCGACCCGGAGAACCCGGTTCGGATCACGGACCTCGCGACGGTCGAGAAGCTGCTCAACAGCCCCGACCAGCGCGAGCGTGGCCTGAAACTCGTGGAGACCAAGCAGCTCCAGCCTCCCGAGCACTGCGCGGCCTGCCACTACTGAGACCCGCCCGACCCGACCACCCGTCGCCCCTTCGGGGCACGCAAACGACTCCCTCGGCCCGCGGACCTTCGCCGGGCCACTCAAGCAAGCGAGACGCGATGAGCAAGCTCGATCAATGCCCTTCAAGCAAGAAGCAAGGCCTGCCGGTGGACAAGGCTTCGGGTCCGCGTGAGCGCAGCCACGCGACCGGCAAGACCTACTGGCGCAGCCTCGACGATCTGGCGCAGACACCTGAGTTCAAGGAGTTTCTGCACCGCGAATTCCCGGCGAACGCCTCGGAACTGCTCTCGGGTTCGCGTCGCGACTTCCTGAAGATCATGGGCGCGAGCGTCGCGCTCGCCGGCGCCGCGACCATGCCCGGCTGCCGTCGTCCCGATCACAAAATCATCGCGTACAACCGCAAGCCCGAAGAGATCATCCACGGCAAACCGCTGTTTTACGCGACCTCGCGTCGTCGCCCCAACGGCGGGGTTGACCTGCTTCTCGCCGAAACCTTCGAGGGTCGACCGACCAAACTCGAGGGCAACCCGCTCGACTACGCCAGCGGCGGCGCGCTCACGATGCACGCGCAGGCGAGCGTGCTCGATCTGTACGACCCCGACCGCTCACCGGACATCATCGAGAAGATGGCCGAGAGCCGGGGCACGCCGTTCAGTGTTCGTCGCTGGTCGGAGTTCACGGAGTTCGCCGGCTCACACTTCGCGCAGTTCGACGAGACGCGCGGGCGTGGGCTGTCGTTCCTGGTCGAGAAGGTGTCGAGCCCGTCCCGAGACCGCTTGCGCGATGCGATCCGCACCCGCTGGCCCGAGGCGAAGTGGCTTCCCTACAGCGCGACCGAGAACGCCTCCTCGATCGAGGGCACGGCGATCGCGTTCGGTGCTCCGAAGGATGTCGAATACGACCTCTCGCGTGCGGACGTGATCGTCTCGCTCGACTGCGACTTCCTCGGTGGCGAGTCGACGCTCGAGGGCCTCCGCGGCTACGGGCGGAACCGCATCCGCGAGGGCGCGAACGGTCGCGAAGCGCGCGACACGAGAATGAGCCGCATTTACACCGCCGACTCGCAGATGAGCCTGACCGGCGGCCAGTCGGACCATCGGCTCAACGTGCACGTTGACGGTGTGGGTGCCGTTGCCATCGCGCTCGCCGAAGCCGTGCTGAACCACCCGAACCTCCGCGGCCAGATGAGGACCGCCGGAGCGGGCCTTCGCTCGGCGCTCGAGCAGGCGCGTTCGCAGGCCATGAACCTTGATGAGGTTGCGCATGCCGCGGACTGGGCGAAGTGGGCCGCCGACGACCTGATCAAGAACCGTGGCCGCTCGGTGGTGATGCCCGGTCGTTCGCAGGCGGCCTCGGTGCACGCGCTCGCCGCGGCGATCAATCACCTGCTTGACAACGACACGGAGACCGTCAAGTACCGTCCGATGTCGCGTGACCTGCGTGCGTCGAGCGTCGACTCGGTCCGTTCGGTGGTCGAGGATGCCCGCGCCGGATCGCTGACGACGCTCGTCACGATCGGCGCGAACCCGGTGTTCACGGCTCCGGCCGACCTGAACTTCGCGGAAGCTGTGGCGCAGGTTCCGGTTCGCATCCATCTGGGTGATCCGGATGAGACCGCCGAGGCCGCGACCTGGTTCCTCGGTCGCACGCACTTCCTCGAGGAGTGGAACGACGCCGAGGCGCCCAACGGCACGCGCTCGATCACGCAGCCGATGATCAAGCCGCTGTACGACTACCACTCCGACCTCGAACTGCTCGCGGCGATCCTCGGCGAGTCGAACCCGGATGGCTACGCGGTCGTGCGCGACACGATGGAGCAGACGCTCCGTCCGCGTTCGATGGACAACGCGTTCCGTCGCGCGTTGCACGACGGCATCGTCCCCGAGACGCGGGAGACGGTGCAGGCGGACCCGATCGTTTCGCCCCGCTGGTCGCAGATCGCGAGCGCGATCGCCGCTTCGGCATCGTCGTTCCGCACCGATCCGGACCGGATCGATGTGCTGATGCTTCCGGATCCGCATGTGCTCGACGGCCAGTTCGCCAACAACGGCTGGCTGCAGGAGTTGCCCGGCGCCGTCACGAAGGTGTCGTGGTCGAACCCGGCGATCGTGAACATGGCGACGGCGAAGAAGCTGCGTCTGCGGACGGGCAAGAAGCTCGTGAAGCCTCAGTACAGCCACACCGATGTGATGGAGATCGAGCACGAGGGTCGCACCGTTCGCTGCCCGATCTGGGTGATGCCCGGCGTGCCGGACAACCAGGTCATCGTGTGCTTCGGTCAGGGACGGCGCGTCGCCGGTCGCATCGGCGAGGGCACCGGATATGACCTCTACCCGATCCGCACAACCGGCTCGATGAGCGTCGCTCGCGGCGTGAAGGCCGGCCGGGCCCGCGGCGTTCGTCCGGAACTCATCCCCAACACGCAGGACCACTGGGTGATGGAGGGTCGCGACATTGTTCGCGATGTCGACCTCGAGGCGTGGAAGCGCCACGGCGACATGGAGCTGCTCTCCGAGAAGGAGATCAAAAAGCTCAAGAAGGATGCGTACGGCAACTATCGCGAAGTCGAGGACATCAAGTTCGCCAACCGTCTGGGCATGGAGTCGCACACACCGGTCAATCGGGATTCCTACCGCCAGAAGCAGATGCACAGCTACATGCAGCTCGTGCGTGACGACTCGACGAACGACATGGTGCCGAAGCGCGATGCTCGCGGCCGGATCGTTGGCATCGAGAACGACCACGGCAAGCGCATCCAGCAGTGGGGCATGTCGATCGACCTGACCAGCTGCATCGGTTGCGGCGCGTGTACCGTCGCGTGTCAGGCGGAGAACAACATCCCGATCGTCGGCCCCAAGGAAGTCGCCAAGGGTCGCGAGATGCAGTGGATCCGTGTGGACCGCTACTTCGGCACCGGCTCGGAGAACCCGCTCGGTGATCCGGACCCGCAGTTCTTCACCATGCCCGTTCCGTGCGTGCACTGCGAGAACGCGCCGTGCGAAGTGGTCTGCCCGGTCAACGCGACCGTGCACGGCCCCGAGGGCACGAACAACATGGCGTACAACCGCTGCATCGGCACGCGGTACTGCTCCAACAACTGCCCATACAAGGTTCGCCGATTCAACTACTTCGACTACGGCACCAAGCAGTTCCGCGGCGGTTTCGGTCAACTCGGCGAACCGCTCGAAGGCCTGCCGGAGCACGTCCCCGATGCCCTGAAACCCGCCAGTGAGCACTTCATCCCGCCGCGCCTGCGCGAGAAGAAGATCGAGGTCTCCACGCTGCAGTACAACCCGCACGTCACGGTCCGCAGCCGCGGCCTGATGGAGAAGTGCACCTACTGCATCCAGCGTGTGAACGCGGCCCGCGTCGAGACCAAGATCGCCGACCTCGAGATCATCCCCGACGGTTTCTTCCAGGTGGCCTGCGAGCAGGCGTGCCCGACCGGTGCGATCGTCTTCGGCGACATCTACGACTACACCGACTACCGCGAGGACGACGGCACGACCCGTGAGGGCAGCCGCGTGAGCCTTGCGCGGAACAGCCAGCGCAGTTACGCCCTGCTGGCGTACCTCAATACCCGCCCGCGCACGACGTACCAGATCCGGGTACACAACCCGAACCCGGCCTGGCTCGAGGAACTCGCTGCGTCCGGCGATGCCGCCGCCAAAGACCGCGTCCACGGTTGGGACGATCCGTTCCACCACTCCGACGGTCACGCGGATGACAAGACCAACGACCACGGTGAGGAGCACGCCGCTACCAAGCGGTTCGCCCTGCCGATTCTTGATGCGAATGGGGTAGAGATCGCATGAGCGCCATCCAGCCCGACCAAGCCACCGCAGCCGGACTCGCCGGTGCACGACGGCCCGTCCGTCGCGATCCGCAGACGATCGATGGAACGATCGTCGGCGACCCGTCGCGTCGTCCGGAACTCGTGCTCGGCGATCGTGACTTCCACTCGGTCACGAACACGATCTGCGGCTGGATCGAACAGAAGACCCCACCGTGGTGGATCGCCACGTTCGCCGTGGCGAACGCGCTCGCTGCGATGGCGACCGCCGCGATCATCTACCTGATCATCACCGGCGTCGGCGTGTGGGGCCTGAACAACCCCATGAGCTGGGGCTGGGCGATCGTGAACTTCGTGTGGTGGGTCGGTATCGGCCACGCCGGCACGCTGATCTCCGCGATTCTGTGCCTGTTCAAACAGAAGTGGCGTGTGTCGATCAACCGCTTCGCCGAAGCCATGACGATCTTCGCGGTCATCTGCGCGGGTACGTTCCCGGGCATCCACGTCGGGCGCGTGTGGATGGCGTGGATGCTGTTCCCGATCCCGAACTCGAACCTGATCTGGCCCAACTTCCGCAGCCCGCTGCTGTGGGACGTGTTCGCCGTGTCCACCTACTTCACGGTTTCGCTGCTGTTCTGGTACATGGGCATGATCCCCGACCTCGCGACGCTGCGTGACCGCTGCATGGCCCGGATCAAGCAGCCGGTGACCATCGGCCCGATGTGGGCGCCGCACCCGCTTCCCGGTTTCGTGAAGAAGGCGACCACGGTCACGCTCCCGCTGAACCGGATCGGCGCGCTGGTCTACGGCGTGCTGGCGATGGGCTGGCGCATGTCCAGCCGCCACTGGGTGAACTACGAGAAGGCGTACATCCTGCTGGCGGGCGTCGCGACGCCGCTGGTGCTCTCGGTGCACACGATCGTGTCGTTCGACTTCGCGGTGTCGATCCTCCCGGGTTGGCACACGACGATCTTCCCGCCGTACTTCGTCGCGGGTGCCGTGTTCTCCGGCTTCGCGATGGTGCTCACGCTGCTCATCCCGTTCCGGGCGCTCTACCCGGGGCTTCGTGACTTCGTGACGGCCCGCACGATCGAGAACATGTGCAAGATCATCACCCTGACGGGCTCGATGGTCGGCTTCGCGTACATCTCCGAGTTCTTCATCGCCTGGTACGGCGGCAACCCGTTCGAGCAGGGCGCGTTCGTGCAGCGTGCGTTCGGCCAGTACTGGTGGGCCTACTGGATCATGATGCTCTGCAACGTGATCAGCCCGCAGCTGTTCTGGATCAAGTGGTGCCGCACGAACCTTGTGTTCATCTTCTTCATCTCGATTGTCGTCAACATCGGTATGTGGTTCGAGCGGTTCGTGATCACGGCGTCGCTCACCTACGACTTCCTGCCGGCGAACTGGGCGTACTACAGCCCGACGGTCATCGACATCGCGACGTACGTCGGCTCGCTGGGCATCTTCATGACGCTGTTCCTGCTGTTCGCCCGCTTCCTGCCGATGCTCCCGATCTCGGAAGTGAAGAACGTGATGCACCAGGCCCACGAGCACCTGCACCCGCACGACGACGACGAAGACAAGCACATGAGTTCCCTCAAGGAGGGCTACTGATATGGCGGTCATCGACACGCACAACGCACGCGAGATCGCGCCGGAAGAACCGAGTTACTACGGCATCATGGCCGAGTTCGACGACATCCCGGCCATCTTCGAGGCGGCTCAGAAGTGCCGCGACCACGGTTTCACGAAGTGGGACGTGTACGCTCCGGTGCCGATCCACGGCATCGACGAGGCGATGGGCATGAAGGGCTCGAAGGTCGCCTTCTGCATGGGAGCGGGGGCCCTCACCGGCCTGACCATCGCGTTCCTCATGCAGTGGTGGTTCTCGGCGGGCTCGAAGCTGCCCGGTCTGCTGGATGTGTTCAGCGGCTACGAGATCATCACCCACGGCAAGCCGTTCTTCGCGTGGGAGCAAGCGGTTCCGATCATGTTCGAACTGACGGTGCTGCTCTCGGCGTTCGCCACGATCGGTGGCATGCTCGCACTGAACGGGTTGCCCAGGTGGTACCACCCGCTCTTCAAGAAAGACCGCTTCCTGCGCGTCAGCGACGACCGCCTGGTCATCGCCATCGAGGCGAAGGATCCGAAGTTCGACCAGAGCGAGACGAAGGCCTTCCTGGAGTCGGTCGGCGGCAACCACATCGAACTGGTGGAGGACTAAGCACCGTGACGACCACCACTTCACACGCACGCCTCGGCCGGGTCGCCCTGCGACTCACGATGGTCGCGCTCGTCGCCGGCGCCGCCGTCGCGGGCGGCTGTCGCGGCGACCGCTCCGGCAAGCCGCCGCGTCAGTTCTTCCCCGGGCTTGATGACCAGCCGAAGATGAAGGCGCAGACGCGCAACACCTTCTGGGACGAGTTCGAGGGTAAGAAGGAGAAGGAACCGGACTGGGGCCGTTCCGCCCGGTTGCCCGTCGCGAACACCGTCGCCTTCGGTCGCGAGCCGCACACCGGTCCGCTGACCGGTTACGAGATGGTCAACGACCAGAAGGTCGTCCGCTCGGTCGACTTCGCGCATCGCGAGTCGTTCTTCTCGCTGAACCCCGTGGTCAGCACCGGCAAGCGTGCCGACGGCAACGCCGTGGAGCGCATCCCGGTCCCGGTCGATCTCGATCTGATCCAGATGGGCAAGACGCAGTACGAGATCAACTGCCTGGTCTGTCACGGCGGCACGGGCAAAGGCGACGGCATCGTCGGCGTCCGCTGGGCGTACCCGCTGCCGAACTTCCTCGACGACACGTGGCAGATCGGCGCGGTCGGTCCGGACGGCGCCCCGAACCCGCTCGCCTACGACGGGCACATCTTTGACATCATCATGAACGGCAAGCCCGCGCCGACCAGCCCGTCCGGCTACGCGATGCCTCCCTACGGCGGCCGGGTGACCGTTGAAGAGGCGTGGGCGATCGTGGCCTACCTGCGGACCATCCAGGCGACGCAGCGCGGCTCGATCGAGACCCTCCGCGAGTACGACCGTTCCGCGGCCGATCAACTCCTTCGCAACGTGGGGCAACCCTCTACCGAGAATCCGAACGGGGGTGAACAGTGAGCATCGCTCCGCACTTTGAACTCGGGCGCGTCTTCGACCGCGACAACATTGAGTTCCGCAAGTCGGCCGGCTCGGTGCTGTCGGGCGGCATGCTCGGCGTCGGCATCCTCTTCACGCTGCTGACCATCGGCGGTGCGTTGGGCGGGGACGCCGCGACCAAGTCGGTGGCTCTCCACGCGTTTTATGTCGGCGCGATCGTCGCCCTGGGCTTCCCGCTCGGCGCGCTCGCGTTCCACATGATCTGCAACGTGACCAACGCCGGCTGGGCCGCGCTGCTGCGTCGCCAGTTCGAGAACATGATGAGCCTTGCGTGGCTCGGCTGCCTGTTTGTGCTCTGCGCGTTCCTGTTCCAGGCGCTGCTCGTCAACGTCTCCGATGTCACGACGGACAAGGCCGCCGGCGTCTACGCCCCGTTCCTCTGGAACTGGATGGACCCGAACTACGTCAAGGGCGACGTCCTCTACGACCACAAGCAGCCGTTCCTGAACCTGCCGCTGTTCCTTTTCCTGTCGATCGTCTACGCCGCGGTCTACATCGGCCTGTCCAAAGTTCTCTGCGGCCTCGCCAAGCGCCAGGACGAAGATGCCAGCCGCTGGCACACGCTCACCATGGGGCGATTGTCGACCATCGGCCTCGTGCTCTACGCCTTCGCGACCATGTTCGCGGCGTTCCACTGGATCATGACGCTGGACTTCCACTGGTTCAGCACGATGTACGGCGTGTACTTCTTCGCTGGCAACCTTGTCTCGGCCCTCGCGCTGCTCACGGCGATCTTCATCGCCCTGCGCTTCTTCGGCAAACTCAACGGTGCCTTCACCGATGAGCACCTTCACGACATGAGCAAGTTCGTGTTCGGGTTCACGGTGTTCTGGGCCTACATCAGCTTCAGCCAGTACTTCCTCATCTGGTACGCGAACATCCCCGAAGAGACCGCCTACTTCACGATGCGCCGCGAAGAGTGGACCGCGCTGAGCTTCCTGCTCCCGATCGGCCACTTCATCGTGCCGTTCCTCGTGCTGCTGCCGCGCCCCGCCCGGCGCAACGCCGGCCTCGTCTTCGTCGTCTGCTGCTGGATGGTGTTCATGCACATCGTCGATGTGTTCTGGAACATCCGCCCCGAAGCGAAGACGAAAGTCCCCGGTTACTCGTGGCTCGACGTCGTGGGGGTTCTCGGCCCGGTCCTGATCTTCGGCGGCCTGCTCGTCCGCAAGATCGTCAGCCAGCCGCTTATCCCGCTGCACGACCCGCGCACCACCGAAGCCCTTTCGCACAAGAACTACGTCTAACCCTCGCACGATCGGAACGCAGATGAGCGACGCCCATCACGACGACTGGTTCAAGCACACCGCCGAAGAAGGCGCCGCACAGGAGGCGCACGGCCAGATCAACGCGCCGTTCATCATCGGCTTCATGGTCATGGTGATCGTCATCACCTTCGCGCTGCTGTTCATCATCCTCGGCTACGTCGGGCGTGAGGTGGCGGCGGAGAAGGGCGACAAGTTCGAGAACCGGACCGACATCATCGCTCGCGAAGTGCAGGAAGCGAAGACCCGCTGGCGCGGCGAACTCGAAGGCGATCCGCGCTGGATCGATCTCGAGGCCCGCACCGTCCGGATCCCTCTCGATTACGCCGCGCGAGAGGTCGTTTCGATGTACCAGCAAAGCGGTCAGAACTGATCGTTTTTCGCGATCGACGCATAGAATCAGCCATGGGATTCCGCCTTCCGACCTTCCGGTGCAGCATCTCGCGCTGCGTGCAGGCAGCGCGGGCTGTGGCTGTTCTTGCCTTTGTCGGTTTACTCGCCCCGTCGTCGCACGCCCAGTTCGCTGGTGATCCCACTCAGCGCGCGGATCTTGAGGGCGTCGGCCTGACCCGGCTTGAGGGTGATCAGGTACCTCTGAGCCTGACGTTCCGCGACACCGACAACAACCTCCGAACCCTCGGCGAGTTGTTCGAGGAGGACGGCCCGCCGGTCATCCTGCTCCCGGTCTACTTCGACTGCCCGGTCATCTGTCCGATGACGCTCAATCAGGCCGGTGGCGCGCTCCGCAACATCCGCGAGTGGACCCCGGGCGAGGACTACCGCCTGCTGGTCTTGAGCTTCGATCACCGCGACTCGCCCCGTTCGGCCCGGGTCCAGCGCGACGCGTTCCTGCTCAAGTTCGACGAGCTCCCGCCGGAAGACGGCATCGAGTTCTGGACCGGCGATACCGAGAACATACTCGCTCTGATGGACTCGATCGGCTTCGGCTACCGCTTCGTCCCTTCCAGCGGCCATTTCACCCACACCAGTTCGATGATCTTCCTCCGCAACGACGGCACCATCCACAACTACCTGCCCGGCAGCGAGTACTCCGCCCAGCAGGTCCGAACCGGTGTCAGCGAAGCCGCCGAGGGGCAGAGCCAGACGCTCTGGGACCAGGTCGTGCTGCTCTGCCGCGTCCGCAGTGAGACTACCGGCGAGTACGTGATTTCACCCATGCGGGTCATGCAGCTGGTGGGTGCCCTGACCGTCGTCGTTCTGGCGACCGGCATCGCGGTGCTCGTTGTCACCAACAAACTCAGGGACACCCCCGCGCTGTGATACGCAAAGCGACCCAGTTTCAATTGTGCTCGACTCCCCCGAGCGGGGACAAAAACCGATATCACTCCTATACTGCTGTACAAACTGCTGTTCTACAGGAATCCGGCAAGGAGCAGTCGATCTGATGGCCTCTCTTCCAACGCACATCGTGACCCTCGGCGCAGAGAATCTCTCCTGGTGGGAGAGGTTCTGGTTCCGCGAGTCGGGATCGACTTTCGCCGATTCGACCGACGCGGTCTACAACTACATCTTCTGGGTTTCGGCGATCTTCTTTATCCCGATCGTCGGCATGGTGATCGGCTTCGGCATCAAGTACCGCCGGTCCAAGGTCGGTGAGGTCGCCGAGGTCAGCCCTTCGCACAACACCGCGCTCGAACTGAGTTGGTCGGTCACGCCCGCCATCCTGATGGCGATCATGTTCTTCTGGGGCTTCAAGGCCTACCTGACCAAACTCGTCGCGCCCGTCGATGCCGAACCGATCTACGTCACCGCGTACCAGTGGGGCTGGAACTTCGATTACGCCGACGGCTACAGCACCAACGAGTTCGAAGAGATCGCCGCGAACCCCGAGTCGCCGATCATCCCGGTGCAGGTCGGCAAGCCGTACAAGATGATCATGACGTCGCGCGACGTCATCCACTCGTTCTACGTGCCGGCCTTCCGCATCAAGCGCGACATCTTCCCAAACCGCTACACCGTGCTGTGGTTCGAGACCACCGACCGGATCACGCATTACTTCGATGAGGACGACAAGTCCGTCGTCGCGATCGATCCCGATCGCCCCGGCTACTACCTCTTCTGCGCCGAGTACTGCGGCGACCAGCACTCCCAGATGGCCGGTCGTATCGCAACGCTCTCGCCCGAGGACTACAACAAATGGCTCGAGGCCCGCAAGGACACCTCGGGCATCAACCTGATCGAACTCGGCGAACTCGTTGCTCGCAAGAACGGTTGCTTCCAGTGTCACTCCGTGGACGGGTCAGCCAAGCAGGGACCCACCTGGGAAAACCTCTACGGCAGCGAGGTCCCCGGCTGGAGCCCGTCTGCAGCGGTCGCCGAAGGCGCGACGCCCGGCGTCGCCGAACGCGGCTACATCGTCGAGTCCATCCTCTATCCGAACGAGTACGCCCGCCCCGGATTCGCGATCGGCCAGATGTCGTCGTTCCTGGGCCAGATCGAAGGACGCGAGCTCGACGCGGTCGTCTTCTACATCAAGAGTCTCTCCGGCGACTTCGCGGCTCAGGCCGAACAGGAAGCCGCGGCTGAACTCGAACAGCAGCTCTCCGAAACCGAAGGCGACGGCTAACGACTCGCCACCCGAACCACGAACCAACTAGGCACCAACGCACAAGCCGCGATAAGGCGCATGACCACCGGAGGTCACCCTCACATGGGACACCACGACAGACCTTACTACGCTTCCAAAGAGACGCTTTGGAAGACCATCTGGTCCTGGATCTACACCGTCGACCACAAGAAGATCGGCGTGATGTACCTCTGCGCCGTGCTGCTGATGTTCTTCCTCGGCGGCGTGTTCGCGATGGCCCTGCGTGCCGAACTCTGGGAACCGATCACCAACGTGACCAAGCAGGTGCAGGCCGAGGTGCAGGCCACCGACGACGCGGGGCGCCTGGTGTACGAAAATGGTGCGGAAGTGCTCGTGCCGGTCCTGAACGACGACGAGACACCCGTTCTCGACGCAGACGGCGAACCCAAGGTTGAACCGAAGAAAAACGACGTCGGCCAGAAGGTCAATGCAGAGGGCGAGCCCCTCGGCGACCCGGTGATGACCCCCGAGGTCGACGCCGACGGCAACCCCGTCTACGAAGAGGTGATCGAGCGGGAGGGCGAACTGTTCAAGGGCTGGACGAGCGAGTCGGGAACGGTCAACTCCAACAACGTCTACAACCGCCTCTTCTCGCTTCACGGCACCATCATGGTGTTCCTGTTCATCATCCCCGCGATCCCGGCAGCGCTCGGTAACATCTTCCTGCCGATCATGCTCGGCGCGAAGGACGTCGCGTTCCCGAAACTCAACCTGGGCTCGTGGTACATCTACATCATCGGCGGCCTGTTCGCGGTCTACTCGCTGATCGCCGGCGGCGTCGAAACCGGTTGGACCTTCTACACGCCGTACTCCACCAGCACGAACTGGGGCAGCGTGACCTCCATGGTCCTCGCCGCGTTCATCCTCGGCTTCAGCTCGATCTTCACCGGCATGAACTTCATCGTGACGGTGCACAAACTCCGCGTGCCCGGCATGGGCTGGTTCGACATGCCCCTGTTCATCTGGGCGCTCTACGCGACCTCGATCATCCAGGTCCTCGCGACGCCGGTCGTCGGCATCACGCTGCTCATGCTGGTCTTCGAGCGCACGCTCGGCATCGGCATCTTCGACCCGGCCCTCGGCGGCGACCCGGTCCTCTACCAGCACTTCTTCTGGTTCTACAGCCACCCGGCGGTCTACATCATGATCCTCCCGGGCTTCGGCATCATCTCCGAACTCATCGCCGTGCACTCGCACAAGCGCCTGTTCGGCTACCGCGCGATCGCGTTCAGCTCGATCGGCATCGCGGCGGTCTCGTTCCTGATCTGGGGCCACCACATGTTCACCTCCGAGTCGCCCTCGGCGAACGTGGTGTTCTCGGCCCTGACCTTCCTCGTCGGTCTGCCGACCGCGATCAAGGTCTTCAACTGGACCAGTTCGCTCTATAAAGCGTCCATCAGTTGGACCACGCCGATGCTGTACGCGGCGTTCTTCATCTTCTGCTTCACCATCGGCGGCCTCACCGGGCCGCCGCTGGCGACGCTGGCGACCGACATTCACCTGCACGACACCTACTTCGTCGTGGCTCACTTCCACTATGTCATGATGGGCGGCACGGTCCTCGCCTTCCTCGGCGGCCTGCACCACTGGTGGCCCAAGTTCACCGGCAAGATGTACAACGAGAACTGGGCGCGCCTCGCGTCGATCCTCGTGTTCATCGGCTTCAACATCACCTTCTTCACCCAGTTCTTCCTCGGCACGCAGGGCATGCCCCGTCGCTACGCGACCTACGTCCCCGAGTTCGAACTGCTCCACAAGATCTCGACCTTCGGCTCGTGGGTGCTGGCCATCGCGTTCCTCATGCACGCCGTGGTCTTCGCGTTCTCGCTCGCCGGCGGGCGGCGCGCTCCGCGCAACCCGTGGGGCGGCCTGACCCTCGAGTGGTACGCCGATTCGCCCCCGGTCGAGCACAACTTCTCGCACGAGCCGCTGCTCACGCACGGCCCGTACGACTACGACCTCGTCGTGCCCCCGGGCTGGGACCCGGCCGACTACCCGCTCCCCGACCCCGAAGCGGTCGCCAGAGCCCACGGGCACTGAGGCCGAATGTTCCTCGCGTACTCCGGTAGACTCGACGCGGTCTGCCACGACTCTTCTCGCATCCGACACGGGTCCACACCATGACGACCGCACCGATCAGCTCCGGAGCCGAACTCGCTGCAAAGCGAGAACCGCACGAGGACTACGTCCACCAGCACCACTGGCGCAACGCCGCCGACGAGGCGGAAGCCGCCAAGTTCGGCATGTGGCTGTTCCTCGCCACCGAAGTTCTGCTGTTCTCCGGCTTCTTCTGCGCGTACGCGTGGGGCCGGATGACGCACTACGGCACGTGGCGCGAGGCCTCCCACGCGTACCTCGACTGGAAGATCGGCGCGGTGAACACCGTTGTGCTTCTCCTCTCGAGCTTCACGATCGTCATGGCGATCCGCGAACTCCAGCTCGCACGCAAGTGGCGAGCGTTCGTCTACCTCGGCATCACCAACCTCTGCGCGATCTTCTTCCTCGTCGCGAAGATCGCTCTCGAGTACCTCCCCAAAATCCAGGACAAGAAGCTTCCCGGCGCGAACTTCTGGTACTACAACCCGCACGGCACGCACGACCACCTGTTCATGAGCGTGTACTGGATCTCGACCGCCACCCACGGCGTGCATGTTCTCATCGGCGTGCTCGTGATCTCCTGGGCCATGTACTGGACGGCGCGCGGGCGGTACGGCCCGAAGAACTTCATGTTCGTCGAGAACACCGGCCTCTACTGGCACATCGTCGACGTCATCTGGATCTTCCTGTTCCCGATGCTCTACCTCGTCTGACCCCCCGTTCCGATATGACTCCTCCAGCGCGTTTCGCGGAGACCGACCCATGGCGCATGACCACGACCACCAGACCGAGAACGAGGGGCTGATGCCCAACCTCGAGCACGATGAGCACGCGCACGACGACCACGGCCACCACGTCCACGTGACGCCGTTCATGCCCATGCTGCTCGTATTCATCGGGCTGCTCTGTCTTACCGCGCTGACGCTTTGGACGGCAAAGGCCGAGTACTTCTATGTCTCGAATTCGGTGAACCTCACCGTCGCGCTGATCATCGCCAGCTTCAAGGGCCTGCTCGTCGCGGCGTTCTTCATGCACCTGCTCTACGACAAGGCCATCAACACCGTCGTCGTCGTCGCCTCGATGTTCGCCGTGGTGCTGTTCATCACGATCACCATGATCGACATCGGCACCCAGGACATGGTCGACAAGACCGAAAAGGGCGAGATCGCTGTCGGCGGCAGCGTCCAGATCCAGGTCGATGAGAACGGCAATCGCCAGGTCACGCGCGGCGTGTACTCGCCGTTCTGGTCCGACAACCCCGGCCTGTCCATCGTCGAGCAGGCCAAGACCGACCCCGAGAACGTGAAGAAGTACAAGAAGTCGCACGCGGACGATCACGCCGGCGACGACCACTGATCTGACCGCTCGCTCCCGAGACGGGTCTACGATTGTCCATGGGACGCATCGCCGCCATCCTGCTCACCGTTTCAGTGCTCGGCCTCCTGGCCAGCGGCTGGTTCATGATGGGCAAGCTCAGCAGCCGCGAGATCGATCTCGTCTACTTCAACGATCCGGTCGACGAAACCGATTTCATCTTTGAGGACCACGCGGTCACGATCGAGCGGACGCCGGTCAGCGCCGACTCGAACGCGTTCGGCGTCGAGCGGGCGCTGCGGGTGACCTACCGCGACACCATCGTCGATTTTCCGATCGTCACGACCGACAATGAGCTTCTGCCCGGGCTCGTGGGCGTCAAGGACTGGTTCCGCGTGCTCCCGATGGTGACCGGTGCGAAGAGCGCCGATGACGCCGCGGCCAGACTCCAGTCCGGCGAACTGAAGCCGCGCATGATCATCGCCGCGCGGTACCCGGCCGAGGGCTTCGATACCGAGAGTTGGGGCCTCGTGCGTCGGAGCGAGTGGGGCTACTGGCTCGCCGAACTCCACCCCGAGACCGACCCGGCGATCACCGTGGTCAAGAAGAGCTACCGAGAACTCGACGCGCTGCACACCCCGAGCAAGTACACGCCCGAGGAAATGATCCCCACGCCCGAACAGCGCAGCCGCGACCTGTGGCAGCACTACGCCATGCAGCAGATCACGCCCAGCCAGTTCTTCCGCGCCAAGGACAAGAACCTCGACTCGGCCCTGAGCGCCATGGGCTGGACCTGGCCCGCCGCCGGAGTCAGCGGCCTCGGCATCATGGTGAGTCTGGCCATGCTCGGCATGGCCCGCGTGGGGAACCGAACGGAACTGTGACTTGGTGGTTGCGGGACGGTGAGTGACTTTGAGTCAGAGCGGCCTGCGACGACGCAGCATCAACACAGCCGGAACCCCGAGCGCCAGCACACCCGGTGCCGGGATGATCGTTGTTTCAAGCCGGTATGCCGCGTTCACGAACTGGATGTCGTAATTGCCGAAGTCAAAGTCCCATTCGTACGGCGGGTGGGATGGCTGATCAGTCGCTGGCCAGACGAAGCCCTCATAATCACCAACTGAACTTTGCATCACCTTGAATTCAGCGGGATCGGTATCGGAGAACGTGCTCATGAAGTCATTTTCGAACCCGTGCACGGCAAGTGCGTACGTGCCTGGCAGTAGTCCAAATGGAAGTCCAAACTCTCGGCGATACAGATCTATGCCCGGCGCAACACCATCGTCGATAATACCAGAGTTTGGACCGCCGGGCACCGAAGTGTTGGACCAACCGGTTCGGACAGTGAATGCATCCGGACCGTCTAAGTGAATAATCAACCCCCCGGTACTGAGTAGCGATTCCGCACCTGAGGGAGCGAAGCTCACAGCCGCTTCGACGGCATGCACTCGGGTGGGCTGATCAACGACGAATATGTCGAAAAAAATCTGCCCGGACACCTCCGCTTCGGGCGGGAGTGGCGCGCCTTCGTGCCGGACCCAAGACGGAATCGGCTCGAAAAGGTCAGCGCCGCTGATCCGATCGATTGCATCAGCGGAGGCGGTTGAGTTCAGGGAAAGCATCAATCCCACGGTCGCTACGGTCAGATTTGTGCGAAGTTTTCCAGAAGTCATCGTTGACCTGTTTTCTCTGAGAAGAAAATGGCTCTCTCGGCAGTCCGATAGCCACACGCGGTTTCGGCTTCAATGTGACCGGGCCTTATAGATCTTACGCACCACAGCCGGAAGGCAAATCGGTTCACCTTCTCTGCGTCAGGGTTGCCTCAGACAGGTATCTCCACGCGTACACTTGGCTCCTTCCCGCCTCCCGGAGCCGCCCTTGACCTCGACCACCACGACAGCCCCCGACATGCTCGGGACGCCTATCCCGCCGGATGTTCCCGCCAGCGTCGCCACGCGCGCCCGCAAGCGCTACTCGCTGCTGTCGTTCTCCCACGCCTTCATCGATGTTTTCCCGATCTTCTTCGTGGTCCTCATGCTCCCCCTGCGCGAGAAGCTCGGGCTTACGCCGGGGCAGGTTCAGATCGTCTACATGATCACCCCGATCTTCAGCGGCCTCTTCCAGCCGCTGTTCGCGTGGATCAGTGACAAGTACAACACCCGGGCGTTCTGCCCGCTGGGCATCCTGCTGGGTTCGGTGTGCATCGGGAGCATCGGCTTCGCCCAGTCGTTCGAGCAACTGATCGCGCTGCAGATCGTCGGCGTGCTCGCGACGGGCTTCTACCACCCGATCTCCACGGCCCTGGCCGGCCAGACCGGCGCGCGGGGCTTCCGGCACGGTCGGGCGTTCGCGGTGGGGCTGTTCATTGCCGCCGGCATGGCGGGGCAGACGCTCAGTTCGCGCCTGACGCCCGAGATCACGTCAGCACTCGGCCTGGAAGCTCTCATCTGGCTTGTGCCGCCGGGCATCCTGCTGGCGATCGCGATGCATCTTGTCGTTCGCAAGATCCCGCACCGGGCCGACCACGCCGATATCCGGGTGTTCAGCGTCGAACCGGGCGAGCGGCGCAAGCGGTGGGGGGTGGTTGCGTCGCTGACGGTGCAGAACGCCCTGCGCTTCACGGTGAACGTGGGCATGTTCGCGCTGTTCAACGTCTGGGCGGAGTCGAAGATCCGCGATGCCGACCGGGCCTCGGTGCTGTCGGGCGAACTGATCGCCTGCTCGACGCTGGGCATGGGCATCGGGGTAATCCTCGCCGGAAGGCTGGTCAAGCGAAGTCGCGAGCGGCGCGCGCTGGTGTGGATGTCCGCGCTCGGCGCGGTCGCCATCGCATCGCTCGGGTTCGTCGGCGACGCGGTCTGGTCTGGGTCGGTGGGAGATGCCGACCCCTCGACGCGTTCGCTTCTGGGCCTGCTTCCGCTATACCTGCTGGCGGTGGCCGCGCCGCTGGGCTACTTCGCGACCTTCCCGATCACCGCCTCGCTGGGCCAGCGCCTGCTCCCCGGTCACACCAGCATCGCGACGAGCCTGCTGATGGGCGTCGGTTGGGCGGTTAGCGCGAGCCACGCCCTGCTGGCTCCGTGGCTGCTGGGTGCCGACCTGAACTCGGCGTACCTGCTCCCGGCCCGGGATATCTCGATGGCCTTCGTCGGGTTCGCCTCGCTGATCCTCATCGCGGGCCTCCTCGCGGCGTGCATGCGACCCAGCGTGATTCGGTCGGTCGCCGAGGACCACTGACTAAGCCAGAGCCGTTATCCTCGCCCCCGGAGGCACCCGATGCAGCAGTACCACGACCTGCTCCAGCTTGTTCTCGACACCGGCACCCGCAAGGACGATCGCACCGGCACGGGCACGCTCTCGGTCTTCGGCCACCAGATGCGCTTCAACCTCGATGAGGCCACCGGCGGCGGTTTCCCTCTGGTCACCACCAAGAAGGTCCACACGCGCTCGATCATCCACGAACTGCTGTGGTTCCTCAAAGGCGACACGAACATCGCCTACCTGAAGGACAACAAAGTCACCATCTGGGACGAGTGGGCCGATGCCGCCGGCGACCTCGGCCCGGTCTACGGCAAGCAGTGGCGCTCCTGGCGCACGCCGGGCGGGGACACGATCGACCAGATCGCCGGTGTCGTCGATCAGATCAAGCGCAACCCCGACTCGCGCCGGCTGATTGTCAGCGCGTGGAACGTGGCCGAACTCGACCAGATGGCCCTGCCGCCGTGCCACCTGCTGTTCCAGTTCTACGTCGCCGATGGCAAGCTGAGCTGCCAGCTCTACCAGCGCTCGGCCGACCTGTTCCTGGGCGTGCCGTTCAACATCGCCAGTTACGCCATCCTGACGCACATGATCGCGCAGGTGACGGGATTGGGAGTGGGGGACTTCGTGCACACCCTCGGCGATGCCCACATCTACACCAACCACATCGAGCAGGTGAAGACCCAGCTCGAGCGCGAGCACCGCCCGCTGCCGTCGCTGAAACTGAACCCCGAGGTCCGCGACCTGTTCGCCTTCACCTTCGACGACATCGCCATCGAGAATTACGACCCGCACCCGGCGATCAAGGCGCCTGTGGCGGTATGACCGGTCGCCGGTTGCGCAACCTGTCCATGATCGCGGCGGTGGGGGAGAACGGCGTCATCGGCAAGGATGCCGACCTGCCCTGGCGCCTGCCCGACGACCTGGCCTATTTCAAGCGCGTGACGCTCGGCCACTCGATCATCATGGGGCGCAAGACCTTCGACACGATGGGCAAGCCGCTGCCCAGGCGCCGGTCGATCGTGCTCACGCGCGACCTGTCCTGGGGCCAGCACGACTTCCTCAACCCCGATGCGACCGTCGGCGACGCCCCGAATCACCTCGGCGTGGTCGTCGTCCACTCGGTCGATGAGGCGCTGGCCGAGGTCGAGGCCGAAGACGAGGCCTTCGTCATCGGCGGCGGGCAGATATACGACCTGTTCCTGCCCCACGCGACCACGCTGTACATCACCCGCGTCCACGCCAGCCCGCCCGGCGACACGCGCTTCCCCGCCATCGACGGGCGTCTGTGGGAGCGGGTCTGGTCCGAGGACCACCACGCCGACGAGCGCAACGAGCACGCGTTCACCTTCGAGAAGTGGGAGCGGATCGGGCGGGATTGAGTTGCGATGGCTCAGTGGCGGTCAGTGAACGGCCCGGGCCGCTTCGTCGCGTGCCGCGACCGCCAGTTCGTCGCAGCGTTCGTTCTCGGGGTGGTCGCTGTGACCCTTCACCCAGTGGAAGCGGACGGTGTGCTGGTTCCGCAACTCGTCGAGTTCGCGCCAGAGCTCGGCGTTCTTGACCGGCTGCTTCGACTTGGTCTTCCAGCCGTTCTTTTTCCAGCCCTTGATCCACGACTCCAGCCCGTCGAGCACGTACTTGCTGTCGGAGTAGAGGTCGACCACGCTCGGGCGGGTCAGAGCCTTGAGCCCTTCGATGACCGCCTGCAGCTCCATGCGATTGTTGGTGGTCGCCGGGTCGCCCCCCGAGCCTTCCTTCTGCGAGCCCGACGCGGCGTGCTTGAGCAGGAACGCCCAGCCGCCGGGGCCGGGGTTGCCGGAGCAGGCACCGTCGGTGAAGAGTTCGACGGTGGGCCGGTCGTCGGCGATGAGGGTCGGTTGGTCGGCTTTCTCGGGCATGGCGGGCCAGTGTAGCCCCGACGGACACGCCCGATGTTCGCGTCCGATACAATCCGACTTTCAACGCCGATCGATGCCAATTTCCGCCAGCAGGGGACGCCATTGACGCCCGACACGATCGCCCATTCCGTTGTCGCCGTTCGACGCTTCGAGGTCCGCAGTCTGCCCTCGATCGGCGACCCGCGTGCGGATGCGCTCATCCGCGCGGCGAAGCAACTCGACATGCACCCCGCCGAGGTCCGCTCGACCAAGGTCTACCTCATCGAGGCCGATCTCGATGAAGAGGCCTGCGATCGCATCCTGAACAGTCTACTGGCCGATCCGGCCCGCGAGACAGGCCTGCTGGGCGCGATGCCCGCCGAGCCGCGCAGCGAGGTGGTGGAGGTCGCGCCGCTCCCGGGCGTGATGGACCCCGCCGCCGCGACGGTGACCGAGGCGGTGCGCGATCTGCTCGGGCTGGCTGCGGACTTCCCGATCGCGGTGTCGACGGGCATGCGCTACGACATCACCGGGCTGACGCACGAACAGGCCGACGAACTGGCCCGGCGCGTGCTCTACAACCCGGTCATCGAGCAGGTCCATCGCACGCCGTGGACGCCCCAGCGTTTCCCCGAAGCCCGCTCCGCTGACCAGACGCTCCGCCACGTCGAGATCACCACGCTCGACGATGGTGCGCTCAAGCGACTCTCGCGCGAGGGCCACCTGTTCCTCTCGCTCGACGAGATGCGCGCGATCCGGGACTGGTACAAGGCCGCCGGGCGCGAGCCGACCGACATCGAGCTCGAAACGCTCGCGCAGACCTGGTCCGAGCACTGCGTGCACAAGACCCTCAAGTCCGGCGTGCACTACCAGTCGTCGATGGCCAGCGATCCGATCGACTGGAGCGCGAAGCGCGCCCCGGGGGTGACCGTGGAGGACGACGGCACCGTCCGCATCGATAATCTGCTGAAGTCCACCGTCGCCGCGGCGACCTTCGAACTGATCGACGAGGGCGTGGACTGGACGCTCAGTGTCTTCCACGACAACTCGGGCGTGGTGAAGTTCACCGATGACACCGCGGTGTGCATCAAGGTCGAGACGCACAACCGCCCCTCGGCCATCGAGCCCTACGGCGGCGCGGCGACCGGCATCGGCGGGTGCATCCGCGACATCATCGGCACCGGGCTCGCCGCCAAACCCATCGCGGCGACCGATGTCTTCTGTGTCGCCCACCCCGACCAGCTCACGCTCCCGCCCGGCGTGATTCACCCGCGCCAGATCCTCACGCGCGTCGTCGACGGCGTGCGTGACTACGGCAACCGGATGGGCATCCCGACCATCAACGGCGCGGTCTACTTCGACGACCGCTACATCGGCAACCCGCTAGTGTTCTGCGGCTGCATCGGCACGCTCCCGACCGAACTTTCCGGCGGCGACGGCAACGCCACCGCGAGGCCCGGCGACCTGATCGTCGCGCTCGGCGGGCGCACCGGCAAGGACGGCATCCACGGCGCGACGTTCTCCAGCGCCGAACTCACCGACACCCACGCCGACGAGTTCTCCCACGCCGTGCAGATCGGCAACGCGATCGAAGAGAAGCGCACGCTCGACGCGATCATGCGGGCGCGCAGCGAGCATGGCAAGCCGCTGTTCAGCGCCATCACCGACTGTGGCGCCGGCGGCTTCTCGAGCGCGATCGGCGAGATGGGCGAGAAGGTCGGTGCCGAGGTCGATCTCGACAGCGCCCCGCTGAAGTACGCCGGGCTCCGCTACGACGAGATCTGGATCTCTGAGAGCCAGGAACGCATGGTGCTGGCGGTGCCTCAGGCCAATCTCGACACGTTGCAGCGGATCTGCGACGAGGAGGGCGTCGAGCTTTCGGTGCTCGGCACGTTCGGGTCGAAGAACGACGAGGGCGAGGCGCAGCTCGTGCTGCGTTTCGAGGGCGAAGAAGTCGGACGGATGACGATGTACTTCCTGCACGAGGGCATCCCCATGCCCGTCCGCGACGCGTCGTGGACGGCCCCCGAGGGTCGTCAGCTCCAGCCGGCCGAGCGCGTGGACAACGACGAGCTCCTGCTCAAGCTGCTGTCGCACCCCAACCTCGCCAGCAAGCGTTGGATCATCCGCCAGTACGACCACGAGGTGCAGGGCAATACGCTGCTCAAGCCGCTGGTCGGCCCCGGCGGCGACGGGCCCGGCGACGCCGCGGTCATCCAGCCCGTGCCCGAGTCCGAGCAGGGCCTGGCGATCTCCTGCGGCCTGCAGACGAACCTCGGCACGCCCGATGTCGCCGGTGGCGATCCGTACACCATGACGCTCAGCGCGATCGACGAATGCGTGCGCAATCTCGTGTGCGTCGGCACCGACCCGGACCGCATCGCCATCCTCGACAACTTCTGCTGGCCCAGCTGTGACCGCCCGCAGAACATGGGCGCGCTCACCCGCTGCGCCATCGCCTGCTACGACGGCGCGAAGGCCTATCGCACGCCCTTCGTTTCCGGCAAGGACTCGCTCAACAACCAGTTTCGCTACAAGGACCGCTCCGGCAACGAGGTGCTCGTCGAGATCCCGCCGACGCTGCTGGTCACGGGCATGGGCGTCGCCCCGTCGGTCGACCGGCTGGTCACGATGGACATGAAGGCGTCCGCGCCCGGCTCCGAACCCGACGAACTGGTGCTGATCGGCCTGCCTGACAAAGCGCTGGCCCCGCACGCCGTGTCGATGACCGGCTCGCACGCCGATTTGCTGCTCGGACGCTCATCTACGGAGCCGCTGGTCGCTGTGGACCTTGAGCTTGGCCCGAAGGCTGCCCGCTTCGTCGCCGACCTCATCGGTGCGGGTGAGGTTCGGGCGGCGCACGACTGCTCAGAGGGCGGGCTGCTCGCGTGCGTCGCCGAGATGCTGCTGGCCTCGTTCGACCCGAACCGCGCCTCGCCCGGCGCGGGCCTGTTCATCGATCGCCTGATGAACGGCGCGACCGAGGAACAGCGCCGGCGCCTGCTGTTCGGCGAGGGGCCCTCGCGCTACGTGCTGCAGGTCGGGCCCGGTGAGTCCACCGCCATCGCCGACCGGGCCAAGGCGCTCGGCCTTGGCGCGGAGCCGATCGGCATCGTCACCGACGACGCTCAACTCGATGTGTTCGATTCGCTTAAGTCCACGCTCCTGTCCGTCGGCGTCGCCGATTGTCTTGCAGCGTTCACCAAGCCGCTGGACTGGTAAGGAGTTCGCCCCGTGACCCACAGCGATCGACCCAAGGCCCTGATCATCCGCTCCGCCGGAACCAACTGCGACTCCGAGCTCTGCCGCGCGTTCGAACTGGCCGGCGCGCAGGCAGAACTCGTACACCTCAACACCTTGGTCGCGGACCCGAGCCGCATCGAGGCGTACCAGCTCATCGGTTTCCCCGGCGGCTTCTCCCACGGAGACGACATCGGCGCCGGTCGCGTCATGGCGATGAAGATCCGCGAGCGCCTGTACCCCGCGCTCGCCGAGGCGGCCCGTCGGGGCGTCGCGATGATCGGCGTGTGCAACGGCTTCCAGGTCCTGACCCAGACCGGCCTGCTCCCCGGCCCGCGCCCGGGCGAAGACTGGCCCGACCAGCCCGCTCCGAACGCCGTCACGCTCGCCGACAATTCCTCGGGACGCTTCGTCGACACTTGGGTCGGCGTGCACGCCAACCCCGACAGCCCGTGCGTGTGGACCGCGCACCTGCGCGACGCGGCGTCGAACCCCGACTTGCACCAACTGCCCGTTGCGCACGGCGAGGGACGGTTCGTCGCGCCGACACCCGAGATCATCGCGGCTCTGGAGGCTGGCGGGCAGGCGGCGCTGTACTACAGCCGCGACATCAACGGCTCGCTCGGCGGCCCGGACAACCTCGGCGGCATCGCGGGCATCTGCGACTCCACCGGGCGCATCTTCGGGCTCATGCCCCATCCCGAGCGGTTCCTGTCGTGGCGCCACCACCCGTTCGCGACGCGCCTGCCATCGAATGTGCGTGAAGGCGACACGCCCGGACTGGGCTTCTTCCGTTCGGCGGTCGAGGCGGTCACCGGCTCCGTCGCGACGGCGTGAACGCCAAAGGCGCGACATCCGAGCGATCTTGGCCCGCCGATCACCTCGGCTACGCGCCGGCCTATCACCTCGCGCGACTGCATCGCGCCAGCGGCACGCTCCCGTGGTGCGTCGCGCTCGCGCTGATCATCGGCTGGCTGGTCTGCCTGCCGAACCTCGGGTCGAACCGGCCGGTCGCCAACTTCGGGGTTCTGCTCGCATCGCTGCTGCTCCTGCTTCCCTGGTCGGTGGCGATGTCCAAGAGCGCCTGGCGCCTGACCGACCGCTGGCCGGAGCCGAGCCGGGCGGGAACGCTCTCGAGCCTGCTTCGCGTGCTGGTCGTGGCATCGCCGCTGATCGCGCTCGGCTACGGGGTTGTCGTCAGCGCGATCCGGCTCGGTCTGCCGCCGGTGGTTGTCGACCCGGACCGATCGATCGCGTCCATCGCGTGGCAGGCGGCTCCGATCCTCACGCTCGCGGCGATTACACTGGGAGCGGTCGCGTGGATCGTGCTCTGGCTGCGCGCCGGGGCGTTGACGCGACGGGCTGCGGTCGGTCGGCGCGGCTCGTCGCTCGCACGGCTGCGAGTGGGCATCGGGCTGCTGGCGGGCATCGTCGGCGTTCTGGCGTTGGTCGCATTGGATCTGATCATCCGGCGACGCTTCGGCATGACCGATTTCCTCGCCACGCTCGTGCTGTTCGTCGCCGGGTTGCTCGGAGTGGTGTTCGCGTGGACCTTCGGTGCTTTGCACGCCCGGCTGAGCGTGCTCATCGGCTCCATCGAGCGGGCCGAGGACAAACTCCGTCGCGAGGAGCGAAACAGGAAGGGCGTGCTGCCGGGCGACCCGTCCATGAACGAGGCCTCTTCGCGCCCCGAACCCGAGCCGAAGCTGCCCGACGACGAGATCGGCCCGATCGGCGGGCATCCCGACCCGCCGGGCCTGTGACGCGACCAGTGGCGCTGCATACGGTTGCCCGGTGAGCAGCACCCTCAGCCAACCCGGGATGGTCGAGCCGGGGACGCCGTGCCTCGGCTGCCGCTACGACCTCGGCGGGCTCGAGCCGACCGGCCAGTGTCCGGAGTGCGCCCTGCCGATCTCCGAAACCGTCGACTGGCGATGGCTCGGGCTCGATCCGCTCGCGTACCGTCGCCAGCTCGCGACCGCCAGCACCCTGGTCTGGTCCGCCGCCCTGGGACTGCTGCTTCTCATCCTCGCGTTCGCGCTCGTCGGAACGGTCCTGTTGTTCGATGATGCGTTGCTTCTGCTTCCTACGAACGCGCTCAGTTGGATGCCGCTGGTCTTGATTGTTCTCGAACTGGCGATCGGCTGGTGGTTTCTGGCCGCGCCCTCGCCCCTGACGCGCCACGGACGGGGACGCGACGGCATGCACCGACCGCGCGCGATCGCTCGGCTGTTCCTGCTCGCCTCCACGATTCTCGCCCTCGGCGGCATCTCGCTGATGATGCTCCGATTGCTAGTCCAACCGGGATCGACGAACGCCGTGCTGAGCTGGGTGACCGGTCCGGGCGCCGAGGTTGGCCTCGGCATCGTGTTCCTCGCGACGCTGCTCGGCGCGCTCGGCACGCATCTCACCGGCGTGTGGTACCTCACCCGCCTGGCGACTCGCCTTGATCCGGAGTCCAGCCAATACAGCGCCGGCTCGCTCTCGCTCGGTCTCCGCCAGACCGGCTGGTTGCCGGTGTACGCGCTGGGTTTCGGCGTGCTCGCCGTGGTGCTCTACCCGGTGGCCATTCTGATGGTCGGTTTCTTCGGCGTCGTCCCCATCGCCTGGGCAGTCGTAACGGTGACCGTCGTTCCGGGCGCGCTGCTCTTCGCCCTCGCCCGTTCGATATGGCTCGTCGCGAGGTTCGGGCGTCAAGTGCTTCGTTTGGATTCAGAGACAGAATCACCCGGGCGTCGGGTACACTCGGGCCGACTGCCTGTTCCGATCGCTGCCGAGGAAACCGCTTCGTCATGACCGCGAAACCGACCGAGGACCAGTCGAAGCCGCGATCCACAGCGATGTCCGCCGACGCGTCGGAGATGATCAACGAGCCGATGTCCTGCCCGAAGTGCGGCTACAACCTGCAGGGCCTGTTCGTTGGCACGCCGTGCCCGGAGTGCGGCACCGGCATCTCCGCGAAACGGCGCATTTCCGAAGACAAAATGGGCGATGCCCCGGCGGGCTACCTCAACACGCTGGCGACAGCTCTTCTGGTGTTCGGGATCTCAGGTCTTCTGGTACCCATCGGTCTGCTCCTTGACCTCTTCGGCCTGACCTACGGCGGGATCGTCTCGATGGCGAGTCTCGGCGTCATGCCGATCGCGGGCCTGGTCATCCTGCGCAAGCGCGTCCGGCCCAACCTCGCGGACAAAGCCGACGCAGACGAGGGAGAATGGGTGGGTCTGCGTCGGGTGGTGGTCGCGGGGTACGCCTGCATGTACCTCTTTGCAGGCCTGTCGCTGGTCGACGACCTGACCTCCTTGAGCATTCCCGAGTTCGTTTTGCTGTTCCCCGCGCTCGGTGCCGGGGTCGGTCTCTGCACCGCCGCGTGGCACATCTCGCTGCTGGCTGATTGGGCGCACGACGACAGCCGGGCCCAGCAGCTTCGTGCATGCTCGATGGGCTTCGGGATCTACTTGTTTCTCTACACCGTGACGTTCGTGATCGTCGGGCCGCTCGGGGGGCTCATCGGGACGACACCCGCGACGCAAGGCCTGCACAGCATCATGGCGCTTCTGGTCACGATCCTGAGCGTCTTCGCGTTCGGTGGCCTGCTGCTGGTGTTCATCTTTTCGATGCTCTTTGCTTCGACGGTGCGATGGTCGATTCACAACGCTCGTACCGAGCGTGAGCGAGACGCCCGGATCGCCGAAAAGAATCGGAAGCGGGCCGAGGAACTCGCGGGGAGGACCGCCGCGGCATCGACGGCGGCGGCTCCGGCGTTCGAAACACCGACACCGGAGGAAGCGGGGGTGACGCTGCTCGACTCCGGTTCGGACCTCGATGACGAGGCTGCCGACGACGATGACGACAGGGAGTACAACCCCTACGCGATCGAAGGAGACTGATCGACGAACCCATCGTCACGCTGCGCGAGGGAAGTAAGTACTCGCTTACCCTGCTCGGAAGACTGTGACATCGTCCGGACTCGGGTGGCGAAGCCTCTGCCGATCTGGTCTGCTACCCTTACTCCATCCACCCTCCCGAGGCGGGCCGAGCGTCGCGCCGATTCGGAGTTTTTTGCCATATGTCCAGCCAATCCTCCGCTTCTGCGACCGGCACCGCGAGCGCGGATCTCGCCACCAAGACCCTCCGCTGCGGCGCGATTGGCGTTGGCCGGATGGGGCGTCATCATGCCACCAAGTACAAGCACTTCCAGGACCTCGGCGACGACTCGCCGGTGGGCCCGGTCGAACTGGTCGGCGTCGTCGACCAGGGAGAGGCCCAGCGCGAAGCGAATGCCGAGCGCCTCGGCGTGCCCGGCTTCGCGACCGAGCAGGAACTGATCGACCTCGGCGTGGACGCGGTCTCGATCGCGGTCCCGACCACCTACCACCTCAAGTGTGCTCGCCCACTGCTGGAAGCGGGCGTGGCCTGTCTGATCGAGAAGCCGCTGGCCAATGATGTGAAGGAGGCCCGCGAACTGGCCGACCTCGCCGAGCGCCACGGCGCCTGCCTGATGGTTGGGCACATCGAGCGCTTCAACCCCGCCGTCCGCGCCCTCGAGCGCGCCCAGCAGACCTCGATGAGCAGCGACGACAGCGGTCCTTCGGGGATCGTGCCGCGGTTTCTCGAAGTCCATCGCGTCAGCCCGATGACCTTTCGCAGCGTCGACGTCTCGGTGGTCATGGACATGATGATCCACGACCTCGATGTGGTCCTCTGGCTCATGGGCGGCATCGAGCCGACCGAGGTCCAAGCCTCCGGCGTGCCGGTCCTGACCGAGCACGAGGACGTCTGCAACGCCCGCCTCACCTTCGAGACCCCGGCCGGGAAGTGCGTCGCCACGATCACCGCCAGTCGCCTCGCCATGAAGACCGAGCGCAAGACCCGGATCATCGGCGAGAACGGCTACGTGTCGATCGACTACGCCAAGAAGAACGGCGTCCTGATCCGCAAGACCGCCAACCAGATTCAGATGGACGAGATCCGCGAGGCCCTGCGTTCCGGGACCGACCTGTCGAACCTCGACTACGGCGAACTGCTGGCGATCGACAACCTTGAGATCGACGATGCCGACCAGCTCGAGATGGAGATCACGAGCTTCCTGCAGGCGGTCCGCTCGGGCAACAAGCCGCCCATCGACGCCGAGGCCGGTTTCGCGGCGGTCCGCACCGCCCAGCGTATCGTCGAAGCCGCCCGGAAAGACCGCGAAGGGGCCTGATCCGGCCCTCTAGACCCGGCAGAATCGGGGCTTAAACGCTACAATCCCCGTCCCTGCCGACCGACCAGAGCAGCCCGCCAGCCCGACGAAACACGGAGTCTCCTGTGGCCGACAAGTCCTTCACCTGCAAGCTGATCACGCCTGAAGCCCGCATCCTCGACGCCGAGGTCACCTACGCCTCCGTGCCCATGCACGACGGCCAGCGCGGCGTGATGCACCACACCTCCGCTATCGTCGGCAAACTCGGCCCCGGTCGCCTCCGCCTCGACTTCCCCGGTTCCGGCTCCAAGAGCTGGTTCATCGAGGGCGGGTTCATGCAGAACGTCAACGACGAGCTGACCATCCTCGCCCAGGGCGCGACCCCCGTCGATCAGCTCGACGCGCAAGAGGCCAAGGCCGAACTCGCCGAGGCCGAAGCCCGCAAGAGCGGCGACTTCGAAGAGATGGAAAAGATCTCCGCCGAGCGTGACAAGTTCCGCGCCAAGGTCGCCGCGGCGTCCGCCAGCTGATCCCGACGCCCGCTTAGGAACACCCCATGTCCGCACCCCGCTGGGGCATCATCGGCACCGGTCGCATCGCCACCGGGCACCTGCCGTGCATGCTCGAGGTCGGCTGCGATGTGCGCGCCATCGCCAGTCGCGACCCGAAGCGGGGGGGCGATCTGGCGAAGTCCGCCGATCTGGACCCCGCGATCGGCTGCACGGTCGCGGAGTTGATCGAGCGCGACGACATCGACGCGGTCTACATCGCCACGCCCAACCACCTGCACGTCGAGCAGTCGATCGCCTGCCTGCGCGCGGGCAAGCACGTGCTCTGCGAGAAGCCGTTCACGCCGTCACGGGCCGAGGCCGAGCGGGCGTTCGAGGAAGCGGTGAAGGCCGACCGACTCCTCGGCGAGGTCTGGACCTACCTGTACCACCCGCAGACCGCGTGGCTCCGGGAGATCGCGACAGCGGGGGAGGCGCCGGGCTCGCTGATCGGCGAGCTTCGCCTGATCCGCTGCGACCGTTCGCACACGCTCGTCGGCGGGCCGACGGAGAACACGCGTCTGAGCCACCGGATGCAGGGCGGGGCGCTGATGGACCTGGGTGTGTACCCGCTCTCGCTGATGCGCCTGCTCGCCGGCGAGCCCGAAGACGTCAGCGCGACGGGCCGGTTCGCCGAGCCGCTGCCCGGCGAGACCGAGGGCGTGGACGTCTCGCTGTCGATGGCCTTCCGTTTCCCCGGCGGCGTACTGGGTCACAGTTTCACCTCGATGGAAGTCACCGAGGGTGTGACGACGACGCTCACCGGCTCGTGGGGACGCCTGACCACCACCCGCCCCTACAACCCCGGCGGCGATGACCTGACCGCTCACCTCATCCGCTTCGAGAACCACCCCGACGGCCCCGGCGAGGCCACGCTGAACGCCCCGACCGGGGAGGGCGGCGCCCCGTCGATGTTCCGGCATTTCAACGACGCGATGGCGGGAACCGCCGAACTCCGGCCGACGCCCGAGCAGACGATCGCGCAGGCGGACGCGATCGAGCGGATCAATCGGGCGATTGGCCAGCGATTCGACTGAGCCGCCTCAGACCTTCACCATCTCCTGGAAGTCGGTATAGCGCTTCGCGACCTCTTCCTTGGTGAGTTCCGCAAGCCGGTCAAGCCCGAAGCTCTCGATGGCGAAACTGGCGATCACGGTCCCGTGGGCGAGGGCCTGCTGGATCGAGTCGATGGACACGTTCATATCCTTGCTGTGGGCCGCGGCGAGGTAGCCCATCATGCCGCCGGCGAACGAGTCGCCCGCGCCGGTGGGGTCCACGACCTTCTCGACCGGGAAGGCCGGGAGCATGGCGACGCCCTGGTCGTGGACCAGCACGCAGCCGTGCTCGCCCTTCTTGATGACGACGAACATCGGGCCCATGGTCTCGATGATCTTCCTGCCCGCCGAGATGACGTTGCGGATCCCGGTGAGCATGTGGGCCTCTTCATCGTTGATGATGAGTCCGTCGATGTCGCGCATGAGCTTCTTGAGGTCGTCGAGGGCGGTGTCGATCCAGAGATTCATGGAGTCGGCCACGCTGAACACCCGCTCGGGGAAGGCGTGGAGCATCTCGTACTGCACCGCCGGGTGGGTGTTGGCCAGAAAGACGAACTTGCTGTCGTTGAACTCCTCTGGGGCCTTCGGCGGGTGCTCGGCCAGAACGCCGAGTTCGGTGAAGATGGTCTCGCGCTGGTTCCAGTCGTCGAAGTACTTGCCGCCCCAGGCGAAGGTCTTGGAGTCCTCGCGGACCTCGAGGCCGGAGATGTCAACCTTGGGGAACTTCTTCAGGATCTGGCGGTAGTCGTCGTGGAAGTCCCCCCCGACGGCGGCGACCATGCGGACATCGGTGAAAAAACTCGCCGCGGCACAGAAGTAGCTGCATGAGCCACCGAGGATCTTCTCGCGTTTGTCGAAGGGCGTTTCGATGGTGTCGATCCCGATGCTTCCGGTCACAATCAGCGGCATATGCGAAGAGTTCTTTCTCGGATGGTTTGGTTCAGACCGGCGACGGCCACCGGCGCGAGCCGAACATCCTAACGCGCCCGGCGAAACGGCTACACTCAGCGTATGAGCAGCCCTTCCGTGCCCGTTATCACGCGTTTCGCCCCCTCTCCGTCCGGCCACCTCCACATCGGGGGAGCCCGAACGGCCCTGTTCTGCTGGGCCTTTGCCAAGGCGAGGAGCGGGCATTTCCTGCTCCGCCTCGAGGATACGGACCAGTCCCGCTCGTCCGAAGCGTCGGCCAAGGCGATTCTTGAGGATCTGGCGTGGCTGGGCATCGACTGGGACGAGGGACCCGAGATCGAGTTCAAGGGACGCACCGTGGGCGGCGATCCGCGCTCGGTCGCCCCGTTCGCCCAGTCCGAGCGTCTGGATCTCTACAACGAGCACATCGACCGGCTCATCGGCGAGGGGAAGGCGTACTACGCCTTCGACCGGGCCGAGGAACTCGCCGCCAAGCGGGATGCGGCCCAGCGCGTCAAGAAGCAGTACCGCTACGACCGCGCCGCCATGCAGATCCCCGAAGCCGAGCGGGCCGAGCGGGTGGCGAACGGTGAGCCGCACGTCGTCCGCCTGCGCATGCCCGACGATGAGGGCGTGAGCGTGAAGGACGAGGTGCTGGGGGATGTGAGTTTCGCCCCCGGCGAGCTGGACGACTTCATCATCCGCAAGATGGACGGCTATCCGACCTACCACTTCGCGGTGGTGGTTGATGATGCCCTGATGGGCGTGACGCACGTGCTGCGTGGACAGGAGCACCTCAACAACACGCCCAGGCACGTCGCGCTCCAGAAGGCCCTCGGCTTCGACACGCCGGTCTACGCCCACATGCCCCTGATCTTCAACGACAAGGGCGCGAAGATGAGCAAGCGCGAGCGTGACTCGACGGTCAAGGAGATCTTCAAGCGTCGGAGCGTTGAAGAGGTGTACGCCGAACTGCCCGAGGGGATCATCGGCGAAGACGAGTTGGCCGAGTGGTCGAGCGATAAGAAGGCCCAACTCGAGGGTGAAGTTCTGGATCGCCTTGCCGACGCGCTCGGCATCCTGCTCCCCGAGGTATCGGTCGAGGACTTCCGAAAGGCGGGTTACCTGCCCGAGGTCATCACGAACTTCATCTCCCTGCTCGGCTGGACGCCCAGCAAGCAGGACGGCGCGGACCGCGAGAAGTTTGACATGGACTTTCTCGCGAAGGACTTTGATATCTCGCGCATCGGCAAGTCCAACGCACGGTTCGACCGGGCGAAACTGATGGCCTTCAACACCGATGTGATCACGCAGCTCCCGGCCGACGAGTTCGTCGAGCGATTCGCGGGCTACTGCAAGGATTACGAGCCGGCGATCGTCGAGAAACTGTCCGGCGAGTCGTTCCGCGTGCTCGCACTGGCGGTACAGCCGCAGTGCAAGACCTTCTTCGATGCGGCTCGACGCTGCGTGTTCGCGGTGACGCCCGCCGCGGAGATCGCCTACGAGGAGAAGGCCGTCAAGAAGAACCTGACCCGCAACGACGCCGCGGGCCTGGGCGTGCTCCGCGACTTCCGGGGCGTGCTGGCCGACCACGAGGACTGGTCGACCGAGCCGCTGTCGAAGCTGGTCGCCGACTACTGCGAGAGAAACGGGATCGGAATGGGCATGGTGGCCCAGCCGATCCGCGTCGCCGTAACCGGCACGCCCGTGAGCCCGCCCATCGGTGAGACGCTCGCCGCCCTCGGCAAGAGCGAGACGCTGGACCGGATCGACCGCTGCGTGGTCGAGTGCCAGCGCCTGCTGGCGGCTGGCGTCTGAGTTTCTTCACCCCGTTCATCCATTCCCGCAACGCACGAGCACCCGCGCAATGACCGCCACCGAAGACGCCCCGGCCCACTTCATCCGACGCATCATCGAAGCCGACAACGCCTCCGGGAAGTGGGGCGGTCAGGTGCGGACGCGCTTTCCTCCGGAGCCCAACGGCTTCCTGCACATCGGGCACGCCAAGAGCATCTGCCTGAACTTCGGACTCGCCGAGCGTTACGACGGCTCCTGCAACCTGCGCTTCGACGACACCAACCCGGCCAAGGAAGAGCAGCGCTACGTCGATTCGATCACGAACGATGTCCAGTGGCTGGGCTTCGACTTCGCCGGCACGCCGAAGTTCGCCTCGGACTACTTCGAGACGATGTACGCCTACGCCGTCGAACTGATCAAGAAGGGCAAGGCCTACGTTGACGATCAGAACGCCGAGCAGATCCGCGAGAGCCGCGGCACGCTGAAGGAGCCGGGGACGCCCTCGCCGTTCCGTGATCGCTCGGTGGAGGAGAACCTCGAACTGTTCGAGAAGATGCGCACCGGCGAATTCGCTGACGGCGCGAAGGTGCTGCGCGCGAAGATCGACATGGCCTCGCCGAACATCAACCTGCGCGACCCGGTCATGTACCGCGTGCTGAACGCGAAGCACCACCGGACCGGCGACGCGTGGCACATCTACCCGATGTACGACTGGGCCCACGGCATCGAGGACTCGATCGAGGGCATCACGCATTCGATCTGCACGCTGGAGTTCGAGGACCATCGTCCGCTGTACGACTGGTTCATCGAGGCGATCAACGAGGGACGGGGCCCGGGGTCCGAGTGGGGTGAACCCATCGTCCACCCGCAGCAGATCGAGTTCGCCAAGCTCCGCCCGACCTACACGGTCATGAGCAAGCGGAACCTCTTGAAGATGGTGCAGGACGGCGTGGTCTCGGGCTGGGACGACCCGCGCATGCCGACCATCTCCGGCTACCGGCGCCGCGGCTACACGCCAGAGTCCATCCGCAACTTCTGCGACGAGATCGGCGTGACCAAGTTCGACGCGATGATCGACATCGGGCGTCTGGAGAACGCCGCCCGCGAGCACCTCAACAAGGTCGCCCCGCGCCGCATGGCCGTGCTCGACCCGATCAAGGTCACGATCACGAACTGGGGCGACGGCGGCGATGAGGGGCGGACGGAATGGCTCGAAGCCGTCAACAACCCCGAAGACCCGGGCGCCGGCTCGCGTCAGGTGCCGTTCACGAAGACCTTGTACATCGAGCGCGACGACTTCATGGAGGACGCGCCCCGGAAGTTCTTCCGGCTCAAGCCCGGAGGCGAGGTCCGCCTGCGCTACGGCTACTGGATCAGCTGCCATGAGGTCGTGAAGGACGACGCGGGCAACATCGTCGAGCTGCGCTGCACCTACGACCCGCAGACCAAAGGCGGCGACTCTCCGCCCCCGGACGACGATGGCAAGGTGCGCAAGGTCAAAGGCACGCTCCACTGGGTGTCGGCCGATCACGCCGTGAAGGTGGAGGTCCGCCAGTTCGACCGGCTGTTCTCGGTCGAGAAGCCGGATCGTAAGCCCAAGGATGCCGGCGACGACTGGACCTTCTTCGAGAACCTCAACCGCGACTCGCTGCAGGTGCTCGAGGCTTGCTACCTCGAACCGAACTGGAAGCCCGGTGAGAACGAGGCGAGCTTCGCCGACGGCATCACCCGTGTGCAGTTCGAGCGCCAGGGGTACTTCTGCCTGGACGACGACAGCGCCGACGATCGCCTCGTGTTCAATCGCACGGTCTCGCTCAAAGACTCGTGGGCCAAGCAGGCCGGCAAGGGTTGAAGCGGTTCCGCTTCAAGGGCGAGGCCAGAATTCCGCAGCGCAACCGACAGCTTCGGTCACGCGCACGCTGACCAGACGCACGCCATCGGGCAATCGCTCCGCTAGACGCTCGCCGATGGTTTTCGCCACGAGTTCCGCCGTCGGGTTCACCGCGTCGAACGGTTCGACCTCGTTCAGACTGTGGTTGTGCCACGGCTCAACGATGGCGCGCAGGTCGTGCTGAATCTTGTGGAAGTCCACGAGCAGGCCGTCGGCATCGAGCGTGTCGCCCCCGATCCGCACGGCGACGCGCCAGTCGTGCCCGTGAACCGGCTCCCGCTCGCCTCCGATGACGATGGCGTGGGCGGCGCTGAACACGGTTTCGAGCGTGAGGCAGTGGCTGGGCATCGGGCAGTGGCTGGGATTCGGGGTCATGGACCAAGAATAACCCGCTCGCGGACCCGGGACATTGCGCGATCGCCCTCAATCCGTGTATCGGACCCGCCGATAGCGAGGGTTGGAGCATTCCCTCCGTTCGAGGTAAGCGAGCCTGTGCCAGTCCGTCCCATCCAGCCCGACATGATCGAGAGCGGCATGACGCTCGATCGCCCGATCTTCACACGCCAAGGGATCAAGCTCGTCGGCAAGGGGATCACGCTGTCGCCCGCGATGTGCGAGGCCCTGCGCGACCTTGCGGCGGCGGACGGTCCGGACGGGCCGCAGTGGAACCTTTTCTTCGCCGATACCGCAGGCGAGATGCGATCGGCCCGGATCCTCGCCGAGCACCGCGCCTCGGTGGCCGGCGAACGCCCGCAAGCGGACATCGTCACGATTGGCGGACGACTGCCTGTGGAGCGCGGGCAGGAAGCGGAGCAGGTCCACGAACGCGCGTACAGCCTTGGCGCCTTCACGAACAAGGAGTCGCGCGAGACACGCCGGCATCGGGCTGCGCGCATGAAACTCGCCGACTCGATCGTGGCCGATCTGGATCACATCTGGTCGTCGATCCCGCTCCGAGTCACTCCGGGTGTGGATCCCATCGAACTCTCGCCGTGCGAAGACCACACGTGGCCGGACTCGATGAAGCTCACCGGATTCCGCGCCGATCGGGTCGGTGCGCTCAGCGAGATCTACTCCCGCTGCCTCGCGGGCGTTCCGACACCGGTCGCCCAGCCGCTCGAACTCGTCGATGAACTCATCGACCTGCTCGTGAAGTACCCGCAGCAGTACACCCAGCTCTCGCTGCTGTTCCCGCGCGGCGACGACTACCTCACGGACCACGCCTACAGCAACGGAGTGCTCTCGATCGCGATCGGCGCGCGCCTCGGCTGGAGCCGTCGCGATGTCCGGCGCGTCGGTCTCGCCGCGATGCTCGCCGACCTCGGGATGGCGCTGATCCCGAAGGAGGTCCGCAGCGCCGGACGCCCGCTCACCGAGACCGAGGTGAACCGCGTGTTCCGCCACCCGACGTGGTCGGTGGTGCTTATGGAAGACATCGAGGGAATCCCCGAGTCGGTGCGCCGCGCGGTGTATCAGCACCACGAACGGGAGAACGGGAGCGGTTATCCGCTCCGCCTTCGCGGGAGCAAGATCTGCGACTACGCCCGCGTTATCGCGGTCGCTGACGCCTACGCCGCGACGACGATGCCTCGCCCGTTCCGGCGTGCGATCACGCCCTACGAGGTGCTTGAGCAGCTCATCAAGGTCGGTTCTGAGCGTATGTACGATCGCAAGGTCATCCGCGCCCTCGTCGAGTCCACCGGCCTGTTCCCGGTCGGCTCGCATGTGCGCCTTTCATCCGGCGAAATCGCACAGGTCATCGGGGCTCACACCTCGTTTCCGGACCGACCGATCGTCCGGGTGTATCGCCTGGACGCGGGTCGGAGTGTGCCGGGTCCACGCATCGATCTCGCCGACTTCCAGCCGTGGACGCTTCACGTGATCCAGGCCGTGGACAGCCCCGACCAGCTCGCCGCGGCCTGATCCGCTCCGGTGCATCCTCTATCATGCTCCTCCCCGAGCCGATTGAGGATCCCCACCATGCCCGAGGCGACCGCCCAGCCCGTCAACGATCAGTCTGTTGTCCCGCTCATGCTCTCCGTCAGCGGCTGTCGCGGCATCGTCGGCGAGTCCCTGACCCCCGAGGTTATCTGCCGGTACGCGAACGCCATCGCCGGGCACTTGGCGAGCGTGCGCCCGGCATCACGAGCGGGCCAGCCGTTGAAGCTCGTGCTCGCGCGGGATGGGCGTCACTCCGGCGCGATGGTCCGCGACCTCGTCGCCGGCACGCTCGTCGCTTCTGGCTGCAGGGTGATTGATCTCGGCGTCGCCACCACGCCGACGGCCGGTGTCGCGGTGGACCACTTTGGCGCCGACGGCGGACTGATCATCACCGCCTCGCACAACCCACAGCAGTGGAACGGCATCAAGACGGTCACCAGCCAGGGCTGTGCACCCCCGGCATCGGACGCAGAGGCGATCATCGCGCGATTCCGGAATGGTGAGACCGCATACGCCGATCACGCCGGGCTCGGCACCATCGAGGCCGACGACACCGCAGCTCACGTTCACGTCGCGCGCGTGCTCGACGCCGTCAGCGCCGTTGCTCCGATCGATGCCATCCGCGCCCAGCGCTTCCGCGTCGTCATCGACTCGGTCAGCGCCTCCGGAACGCGCAGCGCGAAACTGTTGATGGACGCCCTTGGCTGTGAGCTCATCCACCTTCACGACCAGCCCACCGGCATCTTCCCGCACACGCCCGAGCCGACGAGGGAGAACCTGAAGGACCTTTGCGCCGAAGTCATCCGCAACGACGCCGTCATCGCTTTTGCTCAGGACCCCGATGCCGATCGCCTGGCGATCATCGGTTCCAGCGGCGAGTACATCGGCGAGGAGTACACCCTCGCACTCGGCGCGTGGGCGGTGCTCGAGTCGCTTGAGCACGCATCATCGGGCGCACGCATCGCGACGAACCTGTCCACGAGCCGCATGGTTGAGGATGTCGCCGCCCGCTACAACGCGACCGTGGACCGCTATCCGGTGGGCGAGGCCAACCTCGTCGAGGCCATGCTCGCCGATCGCGCCCACACCCCGATCGGTGGCGAAGGCAACGGGGGCGTCGTCTGGCCTGCCATCGTCCCCATCCGCGACTCCATCGGCGCGATGGCCCTCACCCTCGCCCTGATGACCCGCACCGGGCGCAGTCTGTCGGACCTTGTCGGCGACATCCCGGCCTACGCGATCGTCAAACGAAAGCAGCCGATCCGCGACGGGCTCGCCGCCCAGGCGCTCGACGCCGTGCGCAGCACCCTCGGCGCCCGCGCCGCGAAACTCGACGACTCTGACGGAGTGCGCGTCGACCTGAAACTCCCATCCGGTGGCGACGCCTGGGTCCACGTCCGCCCGAGCAACACCGAGCCGATCCTGCGTCTCATCGCCGAAGCCCCGACCGAGGCGCAAGCGAACGAACTGCTCGACGAGGTCAGCGCGGCGATCTAACGTCAAAGGATGCCTGCGATTTCAGTCGGGAGGCCTAGTCGGAAGAGAGAAGTTCTCGTTCAACTTGTTGAGACGCGAGTAGATATCCACATCATATTTTCGCGATTTGATCGTCCTCTCTAGACCTTCGGCTGTTCTGTAGAGATGGCCGCTCACATACAAAAAGGGTGCTGGATGGGTTGTGTCCCAGTTGCCTCTCCTGACACACTTCAGGCGATTAGATTGCATCTCATGTACGAGGCCGATGAAGCCCGCCATCAGCTCCGCAAAAGCAGACATATGCTTGGCTTCACCAAAAGTCACCAATGCCTCGTTGGGGACTGGGTCGTCAGAACTGAGGAACGCGACCCCCGAGACTTCTGCCCGAATTACTGCGACATCCAAGCAGACGTTAGCGGATGGGGCTTGACCGTCGTCTCGTTCTGTCGAGACGCGTAATTGATGGCGGATCTCAACAGCTTCACCTGTATTCGCCCTGCATACGGCGTAACTGTAGTTGCTAGGCTTTCCTCTCGTGCTGAACTTAAACTTGAAATGTTGGTACGGCTGCTTCGTCTTTGAGTCGATTGGGCTTACAATCGTAATCTCCCATCCCCTACTTCGGTACCAGTTCATAGTGGCGCAAACCACGAACGCCTCGAACACCTGATTGATCCGCAATCCGAAGTCACCTAGCGCGGTCTGATGCTCCGCGAACAGATTCCGTAAGAGCGCTCCTGTCTGCTTGGTGTCAATCCAATCCATCGGTCCCAATCTTCCGCACGATCCGATAGATTAAACTGCTAAAACTGTCATTGGAAGCCAATCTAGGAAGATCTCTCGTCTGGATGAGTTTATCGAGATCGGCGTCCATCTTTCGCCAAGCATCGAGTTCCGCCGAACCTTCCTCAAGAACAGTGCTCCCAATCGCAATGCCACGTTTGCCAAGCCTGACTGCGGACTGTATCGAAAGCTCTGCTGCTTGAATGCCTTCCTTTATCAGGCGCGACACACACGCAATCAATACCACGGTTTGAATATCTTGCATATGTGTGCGCAGAAAGATGGACTGAGCGGTACGCGTCAACCCTTGTCTCTCCAGTTGCTCCTGAACCGCTTCGCGAGAGTACTTCCCGACCCACGCGACTCGACGCCGCATCGAGGCAGGCAAACTCCCGAGAATTAGCTCGAACTCCGAAGCCACTTGCCCGTCCTTTCCTACGACAACCACATTGCACAGGACCAGTCTACCAGTGGAGTCTTCCAGCCTACCATCCGCTTTCAAGACTCCTCCTGAAAGCTCGCCCATGCCCAAAACCGTTCTCGTCACCGGAGCCAACCGAGGCCTCGGCCTCGAATTCGCCCGCCAGCTCAAGAAGGCCGGGCACACCGTCATCGGCACCGCACGCAAGCCCGACGAAGCGATCGAACTCGGGGAACTGCTGGTCGGCGATGACGACCGCCTCGAACAGCTCGATGCTGATTCCGAGGATGCCGTCAAAGCCCTCGCCAACAAGCTGCAAGAGGACGGCAAGCCCATCGCCATCGACCTGCTCATCAACAACGGCGCGGTTGGCGGACACAAGGGCAAACTGCCCGAACTCGACATGGACGGCCTGATCGAAGACCTGCGGATCAACGCGGTCGGCCCCATGCGCGTCACCAAGCACCTCTTGCCCAACCTCCGAGCGGGCTCAGCGAAGCAGGTCGTGAGCATCTCGTCACAGCTCGGCTCGATCACGAACGCCAACGGCGGCTCGTCCTACGGCTACCGATCGTCCAAAGCCGCGCTGAACATGCTCAACAAGCACCTGTCGGTGGAACTGAAAGACGAGGGCTTCACCTGCATGGTGATGCACCCCGGGTGGGTGCAGACGCGCATGGGCGGCGAGCAGGCGCCGCTGACCCCGGCCGAGTCGATCTCCGGCATGCTCGAAGTCATCGGAAGCGCCAAGCCGGAAACCCACAACGGCGCGTTCCTCGACTACACCGGCGAGACCCTGCCTTGGTGAGCGCCCCACCGGTCATCGCCGACGCCACCGAAGCGGACATCGAGCCGATCTTCGCGATCTACGACCACTTCGTGCTCAACACCACCGCCACCTTCGAGACCGAGCCGCGCTCGGAAGCCGAACGGCGCGCCTGGTTCGACGCCCACGACCCGCTCGCGCACGCGTTGCTGGTCGCGAAAGACCCGTCCTCCGGTGACCTCCTCGGCTGGGCCGGGCTCAGCCCGTGGTCACCCCGCGCCGCGTACCGGCGCACCGCCGAGGTCTCGATCTACGTCGCGCCCGACGCCCACCGTCGCGGCGTCGGTCGGGCCCTCATGCAGGCCCTCATCAAGCGCGCAAGGATCAACCGCTTCGGCGTCCTCATCGCCCGCATCGCCGGACCGAGCGACGCTTCAAAGGCCTTCCACGAGTCCGCCGGCTTTCAGCCCGTCGGCCTGATGCGCCGCTGCGGCAGCAAGTTCGAATCGCTCCACGATGTGTTGATCATGGACCTGCATCTGGACGGCTGAAGGGTCTGTGTCGAGCGACCGGGGCGTGGTGGCCCTGCTACACTCCCCTCCCCGATTTCCACCCCCAAACCCCGTTTTTTCGCTCAGGAGGAGCTTTCATGCCCGACGTCAAGACCCTCGCCGTCATCGGTTCCGGCCAGATGGGTGGCGGCATCGCACAAGTCGCCGCCACCTCCGGCATCAGCGCGATCGCCTACGACGCCCACGAGGCCTCGCTGGACAAGGCGAAGAAACTCCACGAAAAGCTCATGGCCCGAGCCGTCGAGAAGGGGCGCATGGAGCAGGCCGATGCCCACGCCGCGCTCGGGCGCATCACCTACACGACCAAGTGGGACGACATGGCCGGGGCCGACTGGGTCGTCGAGGCGGCCGTCGAGAATGCGGAGATCAAGGCAGAGCTCTTTACCAAGCTCGCCCAGACATTCGATCGCGACGACGTCGTCCTCGCGACGAACACCTCGTCCATCTCGATTACGCAGATCGCGGCGTCGGCCGAGGTCGCCCGCGCGGGCGCGGGCCAGCGCGTCATCGGCATGCACTTCTTCAACCCTGTGCCTGTGATGAAGCTCGTTGAGGTCATCAACGGCCTCGCGACCAGCCCCGAGGTCACACAGAGGACCATCGACCTGTCGAAGCAGATGGGCAAGGAGCCCCACGCCGCCAACGACCGGGCCGGCTTCATCTCCAACCGCGTGCTGATGCCGATGATCAACGAGGCGTTCTACGCGTGGATGGAGGGCGTCGCCGAGCCGGAGGATATCGACGCGATCATGCGCCTCGGCATGGCCCACCCGATGGGACCGTTCCGATTGGCCGACTTCATCGGGCTGGACACCTGCGTGTTCATCATGGACGTCCTCGCCGACGGTCTGAACAACGACCGCTACCGTGCCTGCCCGTTGCTGAAACAACTCGTGACCGCTGGACGCCTCGGCGACAAGACCGGGCGTGGCGTGTTCGACTACAGCAAGTAAGCCGGTACCGGAGAGTACGGAAATAAACGCACGGCTATGAGCCGTGCGTTTTTTCTTGTTGCGTCAGCGCGGGCTCAGTTCCCGCCACCGCCCGGGCGTCCGGGCAGGCCGCCGGGGATCACGCCGTCGAGGCCGTCGCCGATCTGGTCGCCGATGTCCTTGATGCCGTCGTTGATCGCGTCGTCGATCTGGCCCTGCACATCCTCGATGATCCTGGTCGCCTCAGCTTCCAGTTCCACGCCGAGCGATTCCAGCGACTGGAGCTGGGCGAGGCCGCTCTGGAGCTGCGCCCCGAGATCGCCGGGAAGCTGGCCGGCGTTCTCCGCGACCGCCGCGAGAATCGCCTTCACGATCGTCGCCGCGACCTCAGCCAGTTCCATCGGCTTGGCGTCGCCCTTGCCGAGGTCGGTCAGTTCGATCTGCGGGACCTTCACCTCCATCTTGGTCAGTTCGCTCAGACCGCCGGGAACCGGGGCGAGGTCGATGTTGACGGTCACATCTGTGATCAGCACGCGATCGATGGCGAACTTTTTGCCGCCCTCGGCCTTGGGCGCATCCGGCTTCGGATCGCCGGACTCGAAGCGCTTGAGGTTCTCCATGATCGCGCCATAGTTGGTTTTGCCGTCGGCCCGCTGGAGGTAGACGCTGATGCCATCGAGCGTCAGCGTCGGCAGTTCGACGACTTCGCCGGTGAGCGAGGCCAGCGCCACGCTGACGCCGCCGTTGCCGAGTGCGAGGAAGTGGGGGGTGCTGAAGCCCTCCGGGTTTGAGACGGTCAGCCCGCCCATGTCGAATTCGCCGGCGAAGACCTTGACATCCGCCGTATCGAGCGTGGTCGGCACGCCCAGCGCGTAGGTGCTGCCCTTCTCGATGCCCGTCTTGGCGATCGAGTCGATCATCACGAACGCCACAAGCACGACCAGAACAATCAGTCCAACGAGGGCGATGCCCCCGCCCAGAATCACTTTGCCCAGTTTCATTCGTCTTCCCTCCGGCGGCGTCGAGCGGATGCCCGGGCCGTTGCTGTTGGTGCATCCGTCACCATGAGGATACCGGCGCGGCCGCCCAAAATCGTTGATCGATGCTCGAAACCGCCCTCAGACGCTACCCTGCAGGGTACGGCATCCGCCGCCCGCCTCTGAAGCAAGGAACGCCCCATGGCCAAAGCCGTCGTCGATCCCGATGAACTCCGTCGCTTCGCCACCGACCTCAAGCGGTTCAACAGCCAGCTCGACCAGCAGATGCGCCAACTCCACGGGCGTCTGCAGGCCCTGTCGCAAACCTGGCGCGACCAGGAGCAGGCCAAATTCACTGAGGAGTTCGAGGAAACCATGCGTGTTCTGTCGCGATTCGTCGCTGCCTCGGACAACCACATTCCGTTCCTGCTCCGCAAGGCCGAGCGTGCCGAAGAGTACCTCCGCCAGCGCTGATCCCTCCCGGAGCCGCACGCGCACATGAATCAGGGCGCCAACGTCAGATCAATTGAAGCGCTGGGCGAGTTGCGCAGCGCCCTGGCCGTTTACGAGGAAGAGGCCGCGGCGGCTCTTTCGATGGCGGAGGCCGACATCGTGCGCACCATCGACCGAATCCGCGCGCACAATATCCCGCACTGGAAGAAGGAGATCACCCGGCGTGAAGAGATGCTCACCCGGGCCAAGTCCGACCTGGCGCGCGCCCAGATGACCGATCACTCGATGGGCCCCAAGTCGACCGTAGACGAACGCAAGGCGATCGCGAAGGCCCGGCGCGAGGTCGAGGAGGCCCGGATCAAGCTCCGAAACAGCCAGCGTTGGTTCCGGGAACTCGAGAAGCAGTACACCCTTTACAAGGGGCGCGTCGCCCCCATGCAACGCATGGTCGCAGCCGAGATACCAAGAGCCCGCCACGACCTTGAGATGATGGCCCGGACCCTTGACGAGTACGTTTCGATCTCGAGTGACGCGGACGGTACACCGGAACAGGCATCACGACCGGCGGTGGCGTCTTCCGGTTCATCCGACGCGCCGAGCCGGCGGGTCTGGAAGGATCTCGCCCCAAGCCGTCGCCAACGCTCGCGTGCCCCGCTGGCCAGCGACCCCGTAGAGGTCCTGCACGCCGGGGCAGGTGCCGTCCGATGGGCGCTTCTGGACGAAGATTCCTCGCGCCGACTTGCGCTTTTGCTGGGCGCGGCTGACGCGATGGAGATCCGCTCTTTTGACCCGGCGCAGGTCGCTCGGTCGCTGGGGTCTGTCGCCGAGACTCCGCCCGCCGAGGATCGTCTCGTCATCGACGCGTCGTGGGACCCGAAAGCTCCGACGCTGCTGCTTCGCTCGGCGAACGCCCCGCTCGGCGACTCGGGCTGGCTGATCGTGCGATCCGACGCCGAAGAACCCCCTCAGGATCTCGTGGCGGTCCGCGTCGGCGACGCGATAAAGGCCTACCGGGAGCTCGCGATCGCCCTCAGCGCCCCACGAACAACCGTTCTGCTGGTCCGAGAAGGGGAACTGATCGCCATCCACGACGAGCGGGGAAGGCCGCTTTCGGCGTTCTCCGGCGATACGCTGGACGTTCCGGAGGCTGGGCCTCACCCTGACAGCGACACGGAAGGAGCCCGATGAGTCTGAGAACCGGCATGCACCGCCTGCAGGACGCAACGAAGGCCTTTGAGGTCCGTTGGGACGCCGCACGCGATCAGTGGCACGACCGTCGCTCGCGCGACTTCGAGGCCAAGGTGATCGAGCCGATCCAGCCCGCCGCCCGGGCCGCGATCGCTGCCATGGAACAGATGGCCGAGGTCACCTCCCGCGCCAGACAGGAGTGCTCGTGAACCGGTCCACCACCCCGCCCGTCTCCGGCCTGGCGTCCTCGCTGCGCGAAGCCGTTGACCTCGCCCGGCGCATGACCCGCGAGCGCGCCGAGGCCCAGACCACGATCGACGAGCAGTGGAACAGCGCCACCTCGTCCGCGCAGCGCGAACGCGACAAGGTGCTGTCCAAGGCCAAGGCCGATCGCGACGCGATGCTCGAATCGGCCCGGGCTGCGCACGCCGAAGCCATGGAAGCCGAGAGTACGTCGTTCCAATCCGAGCACGGCACGCTCGAACGCGAGTACCGCTCCAAGGAAGCAACTCTCCGTGAGGGCGCGACTCGCAAGATCAACGCCATCGAGAAGTCTCGCAAGGAAACAAACTGGCTCGCCGAAGAGGTGTCCGAGTCCGACATCCGCCAGGCCCGCGAATCCCTGAAGGATATGACTGAGCGGCTCAAGAAGCTCGAAACGGAACTCGACGAGACCGTTGAGGACGTGCACGCCGAATTGGACCAGTTCGGTTTGTTCCAGCCGGATGCGGTCCGGCGGATCTCGCCGCAGTCGATCGACTTTGACCAGGATCCGGACGGAACCGATGTGGCCAACGGCATCGCGTCGGACGAGGGAGAGCCTTCCGCGCAGTCGGCGCTTGATCAGGCGAAATCGGTCAGTGAGACGATCAGTTCGTGCAAGCCGGCAAAGTTCTCGCAAAGTTCCTCGCTGATCATCATGGGGACCGTTCTGACGCTCGCTGGTGGGGGTATTGGGCTCGCTATCGATTCCGCCAACCCCGCTCCGTTTGTCGGCGGCGGGGCGTTCCTCGGTCTCGTGCTCACCGGCGTGTTTGCGCTGCTTCTCCGTGGTCGCGCACGCGTGCGACTCGACGAGCTCTACGCTGAGTTCGAGACCGCAGTCCAGCGCACCACCACCCGCATCAAACGCGAACGCGATCAGGCCATCGCCGATTTCCAGCAGGCCACTCGCGCCATCGCCGACCGACGCACGAAGGAGATCGCCGAATCGAATCGTTCACATGACGAGAAAGTGCGCGACGTCAAGGGCCGCTTCGAGTCCAAGCGAGCCGAACTCGCCGCCGCGTACCGGCCGCGTTTGAGCGAGATGGAAGGGAAGCACAAGATCAGGATCGCATCGCTTGATGAGGAACTGCGGGTCCGGACCGAGGATGCCAACGGCACGTTCGCAAAGATTGAAGCCGAAGCGACCGATCGGTTCGAGCAACAGACCGCGGGTGCGACAGAAGAACGCGATCAGGCCAAAGCCCGGCTCGCGTCCGACTGGGAGGAGCGCGTCGCGCGCTACGACGACCTCGCCGGCTCGCTGCTGAAGCGCGATCACGCCGACTTCCCGGATTGGTCCGACAGCGCCTGGGCGGCGTGGTCGCCTCCGCACCGATCGCTCGGCGCGGCGAAGTTCGGGCGCGTCCGCCTCGACCTCGCCGAACTCCCCGGCGGCCTGCCCGATTCAGATGATCTCCCGCTCCCCAGACACGCCCGTGCCGATCTACCCGCGCTGCTCGAGATGCCGCGTCACGCCTCGCTCCTGCTCGAATACCCGGCCTCCGACGATCGCAAGGCTCGGCGCGACACCGAGTCGCTCTCCGAGGCTCGCGCCCAAGCTATCCAGACCTTGCAGGCCGTCATGCTGCGCATGCTCACCTCGCTGCCCCCGGCGAAGTGTCGTTTCACGATCATCGATCCCGTGGGCCTCGGCCAGAACTTCGCCGGCTTCATGCACTTGGCCGATTACAACGACCAATTCGTCAATCATCGCATCTGGACCGAACCGCGCCATATCGAAGCGCGCCTCTCCGAGCTCACCGAGCACATGGAGAACGTGATCCAGAAGTACCTCCGCAACGAGTTCGAGACCATCGACGACTACAACGAGAAAGCCGGCGAGATCGCTGAGCCGTACCGGTTCCTCGTCCTCAGCGACTTCCCGGTCAACTTCGACGAGGCTTCCGCCCGCCGCCTCGCGTCCATCGTTTCCTCCGGTGCCCGCTGCGGCGTGCACACCCTTATCGCCTGCGACACGCGAGAGACCCTGCCCACCGGCATCCAGCTCACGGACATGCGCGACCACGCCACGACGCTCGTCTGGCGCGACGGACGCTATGAACTCGTTGACGATGTGCTCTCCGATGCTGATCTTGTCCTCGATCAGCCGCCAGCAGAAGACCGGATGACCGAGGTGCTCAAACGCGTCGGCGAAGCCTCACGCGACGCCTCGCGCGTCGAGGTGCCTTTCAGGGCCGTCGCGCCCGGCGAGGACGACCTCTGGTCCCGCAGCAGCGCGCCTGACATCCGCGTTCCGCTCGGACGCGCCGGCGCCACCAAGCTCCAGGAGCTCGCTCTCGGGCACGGCACCGCCCAGCACGTCCTGCTCGCCGGCAAGACAGGCTCCGGCAAATCGACCCTGCTCCACGTGCTCATCACCAACCTCGCGATGTGGTACTCGCCCGAGGAGGTCGAGTTCTACCTCGTCGACTTCAAAAAGGGCGTCGAGTTCAAGGCCTACGCCGGAAAGGACGGCCACGGCCCGCTCCCGCACGCCCGCGCTGTCGCCATCGAGTCCGATCGCGAGTTCGGCCTCAGCGTGCTCCAGCGCGTGGACGAAGAGCTCAAGCGCCGAGGCGACCTCTTCCGCGAAGCCGGCGTGCAGAACCTCGCCGGGTTCCGGCAGGCGAGACCGGGCGAGATCATGCCTCGAACCTTGCTGATCATTGACGAGTTCCAGGAACTCTTCGTCGAGGACGACAAACTCGCCCAAGACGCGTCGCTGCTGCTCGACCGTTTGGTGCGCCAGGGTCGCGCCTTCGGAATCCATGTGATCCTCGGCTCGCAGACTCTCGGCGGCGCGTACAGCCTCGCCCGCTCGACGCTCGGCCAGATGGCCATCCGCATCGCGCTGCAATGCAACGAGGCCGATTCCTACCTCATCCTCAACGAGGAAAACTCCGCCGCCCGCCTGCTCAGCCGCCCCGGTGAGGCGATTTACAACGATCAGGCTGGCATGGTTGAAGGCAACAGCCCCTTCCAGATCGTCTGGCTCCCCGACGCCCAGCGCGACGACGCGGTTGCGGAGATCTGTCAGCGGGCGGAGACCTCCAGCGTCCGCGCCGGCAGTCCGGCGCTGGTGTTCGAGGGCAACGTTCCGGCGCGACTTGATCGAAACAACATGATGCGAATTGCCGCGTCCGATCAGGCCCGTGCGGAGCACATGTTCCCGCAACTCTGGCTCGGCGAAGCCATCGCCATCAAAGATCCGACCGCCGCACGCATGCGCCGTCAGAGCGGCTCGAACGTGCTCGTCGTCGGCCAGCGCGAGGAGGCCTCACTCGGTCTGATGATGGGCACCGTCGTCTCGCTCGCTGCCCAGTGCGAACCCCACCAGGCGCAGGCCTACATCGTCGACGCCACGCCCGACGATGACATTCGCGCCGGACAGTTTGCAGCGCTCGCCGCAACTTTGCCCATCGACGCCCGCTCGGTCAATCCGCGGGATATCGAGCAGGCGCTGACCGCCATCACCGAAGAAGTCCGTGCCCGCATCGCCGAGAACGAGTCCGATGCGCCCGGCGTGTTCCTGCTGATCCACTCCATGCAACGCATCCGTTCGCTGCGCCGCGATGAGGACAGCTTCGGCTTTTCGATGGACGAGGGCGAGACGCCCAAGCCCGACAAACTGCTCGTCGAGATCCTGCGCGACGGCCCCGGTGTGGGCGTCCACGTCATCATGTCCTGCGACACCCTCACCAACACCGAGCGGTACCTCGATCGCAACGCCATGCGCGAGATCGAGAACCGCGTGCTCTTCCAGATGAGCTCTGGCGACTCGACCCAACTCATCGACTCGCCCGCGGCGTCACGCCTCGGGCCGAACCGAGCCATTTTCTTCAGCGAGGAGTCCGGCGTCGTCGAGAAGTTCCGGCCCTACGCCCCGCTTGACCCGTCGGAGATCGCCAAGACGCTTCGCCAACTCGGCATTCATCCGCGCTGACCCCAGATTGCGCCTTCGCGGGAGGTCCGATTCGCGCGTCCTTTGCGCTCTGTGACCGGATAAGCCGTCTGCTCATGAGTTATCCGCGCCCGTCGATGGAGAACCGTGAAGATTTTCCTTTGTGCGCGGCGCGTTGACCTTTAGCATCGCAAGTCGACCGGCACCGAGCCGCTCGGAGCTGTTTTCGAGCCGATCGGAACCGGCGAAGGCTGAAGCGAAAGGACCAGTCATGGATCTCCAGGTTCGCGGCGTCAACCTCCAACCCACCGAGCCCATCGTCGAGCACGCCAATCGGCGCTTCGGGTTCGCGCTCGACCGCCTCAGCCACCGCATCCAGCGCGTCATCGTCAAAATGTCCGATCCCCATACCGGTGGCCTCATGCGATGCGATGTCCATGTCCAACTCGCCGGAAGCCCGCAGCCGATCATCATCGAGCAATCCGGGAGTGATCTTTACGGCGCGATCGACCGGGCGGCCGATCGAGTGAAGACATGCGTTCGGCGCTTCAGCAAGAAAACTCGTCAGCACCGCTGACCTCCAGACTCTCTTTCTCTCCTCCTCCCGTTCCGCCGAACGGCGGAGCGGGAACAGGCGGCCCGTTGACGCGGACCGCCTGTTTTCTTGCGCCCGGCCGCGCTCACGAGGCCGGCGGGTTGCGCCGGCCGGGACTGCTCACGCCGCGTGACCCACGCCCCAGCTCCGACCGCTAAACTGCCCGCGTGAAACGACGCGCCGCCATCATCGCTGCTGTTCGAACCCCGATCGGGAGGTACGGGGGCCGACTGGCTTCCGTCCGTCCGGACGATCTGGCCGCCCGCACCATCCGAGCCGCCGTCGAGCGGTCGGGCGCGGAGCCGGCGTCAATCGACGATGTGTACTTCGGGGCGGCGAACCAATCCGGCGAGGACAACCGCAATGTCGCGCGTATGGCGGCCCTGCTCGCGGGCCTGCCCGATTCGGTGCCGGGCGCGACCGTAAACAGGCTCTGCGCTTCCGGGCTCGAGGCGATCAATGTGGCAGCTCGAATGCTCGAAGCGGGGATGGGCGACGTGTTCGTCGCTGGCGGTGTCGAATCGATGAGCCGAGCACCGTACGTGCTCAGCAAGGCCGAGACAGCGTACGGGCGAGGGCAGGAACTCTTCGACACCTCGATCGGTTGGCGCTTCGTCAACCCGCGGCTTGCGGAGATGTACCCACCGTTCCCGATGGGCGAGACTGCGGAAAATGTTGCCCGTCAGCACGGCATTTCCCGTGAGGACCAGGACGCCTTCGCGCTGCGAAGCCAGCGTCGATGGTCCGAAGCGCACGCGGCGGGTCGATTTGCTGATGAACTGCTTCCGGTCGAAATCCCCCAACGTCGGGGCGACCCGATCGTGTTCGATACCGACGAACACCCACGCCCTGACACGACGATGGAGAAACTGGCCAAGCTCCGGCCGGTGTTCGCGAAAGATGCCCTCGGAACCGTCACCGCCGGGAACTCATCGGGCGTGAACGACGGGGCCGCGGCGTTGCTCCTGATGGAAGCGGAGCGTGCGGCATCGCTCGGCCTCAAACCACTGGCCTATGTCGGGGCGAGTGCGGCGGCTGGGGTCGACCCGGCGTACATGGGCCTCGGCCCTATCCCGGCCATCCGAAAGGCCCTCGATCGGTCCGGCCTGTCGCTGAGCGATGTGGGGCGGATCGAGATCAACGAGGCCTTCGCCGCTCAATCGGTCGCGTGTCAGCGTGAGCTCGACATCGACGAGAATCGCCTCAACGTCAACGGCGGCGCGATCGCGATAGGCCATCCGCTTGGCTGCAGCGGTGCTCGCTTGGCGACCACACTTATCCACGAGATGCGGCGCAGCGGAACAGAGCACGGCATCGCATCGCTCTGCGTCGGTGTTGGTCAGGGTCTGGCAACCGTGTTCGAACTCGCCTGACCGATCAGGGCATCAACGCGATCTTGGCCAGTCCGGATTCCATGGCACCCACGAGATGGTCGATCTCGGTCTCGGCCATCGGCGTCGATAACGCTGCGGTGCAGGTGTTGATCATCACGCACCCGTGATCGAACAGATGATCAAGCAGTGTCGAGAGCCGGGCGTTCTCCTCCGGCGTCGCGTGGGCTTCACGGTAGTTCCGAGGCGCTTGCTCCTTCATGTGGACACGGAACATCGAGCCGGTGCCAGTGACGCAGGCGCGTGCACCGGTGCGTGCGATCGCTGCTTCGATTCTCGCGATGCCACGTTGGGCGAGCGCGTTGAGCCGCTCGATCGAAGCGCCGTCAAACTTCTTCATCGCGGTCAGCCCGGCAAGGGTACTGATCGGGTTCGCGGAGAAAGTGCCCGAATGGGGGAAGAGGTACCGCTTCCCATGCGGGTTCATGGTGTCCATGACCTCTGCGCGTCCGGCGAGCGCGCCGATCGGGAAGCCGCCACCGATGAGTTTTCCCATCGCGGTCAGATCGGGCCGGATGTCGTACCGAGACTGCAGGCCGCCGTACTCGGAACGGAAGGTGATGACCTCGTCGAGCACAAGCAAGACATCATTCTCTCGTGCCCAGTCCGACAACGCCTTCGCGAATTCAGCCTCGATGGGGTTCAGGCCAACGCGGTGGGGCATGAGATCGAGCAGCACGCACGCGAGTTCCTTGGCATGTTCGTCCAGCCGCGCGATCGACCGATCAACATCGTTGAACGGAAGGACGATCACATCGTCGAGTGCGGACCGCGGCGTGCCGTGCACGAGCGGGACCGAGGCTGGGCGATCGATGTCGCCCCAGGAATCCGGTTTCGGCGCCTGGCTCACCTCGGCGTAGTCGTACCCGCCGTGGTACGCGCCCTCGATCTTCGCGATCTTGGCCCGACCGCTGTGAGCTCGGGCGGCTTTGAGACAAGACATCAGGGCCTCGGTCCCCGAGTTGACGAATCGCATTTTCTCGAAACTGGGGCTCCGCGAGCACAGGTATTCCGCGTACTCGACCTCGGCTTCCGTCGCCATCATGAACGCGCTGCCGCGGCTGAGCTGCTCCGTGACGACCCGCACGACATCGGGGTCCGCGTGCCCGTGTATCAGTGAGCACATGTTGTTTGAGAAATCGATGCGCTCGACTCCGTCGAGGTCGGTAATCCGGCAACCCTTCCCGAACGCCGCATACGCCGGGTGGGGCGATCGGAGAACAGTGTTGCGGCTGATGCCGCCGGGCATGACCCGTTGGGCACGTTCGAAGAGCTCGGCGCTGCGAGACGCTTGGGCGGAGTGTGTGGTCATGGCTGTAGCAGTGGGGCCCCGGTTCGAGCCCGGACGTATTCGAAGTCAACGCCCGGGCTGAGTTCGACGAGTCTGAACCCGTCGGGCGTGATGTCGATCACGGCGAGGTCGGTGTAGACGCGGTCGATCACACCCAGCCCGGTGAGCGGGTAGCTGCACGATGCAACAAGCTTCGGATCGCCCGTCTTGGTCGTGTGCTGGGTGATGGCATACACCCTCTTCACGCCAGCGACGAGGTCCATCGCTCCGCCGACAGCAGGGATCGCGTCCGGTTCGCCCGTGGACCAGTTGGCCAGGTCGCCGTTCGACGCGACCTGCAGCGCACCGAGCACGCAGAGATCGATGTGGCCGCCCCGGATCATGGCGAAGCTGTCGGCGTGGTGGAAGAACGAGCCGCCGGGGTTCACGGTCACATGACGCTTGCCCGCGTTGATCAGCTCCGGATCGCCCTCGCCTTCTGCCGGAGACGGGCCCATCCCGAGCAGGCCGTTCTCGGTGTGGTAGACCACCTCGCGCCCGTCGGGCACGTACTTCGCTACGAGTTCCGGTATACCGATGCCGAGGTTGACGTACGAGCCGTCTGCGATGTCCTGAGCGAGTCGCTCGGCCATCTGCTCGCGCGTGCGCCCGATGCGTTCGCTGGCGGTGATGGGTGTCATGGGTAGGTCGCCCCTGCCGCGACGAGCGCGGATTCATGAACCGGGTTCGCGACTTCGACGACGCGATCTACAAAGATGCCCGGCGACACGACCACCTCAGGGTCGATCGCGCCGGGTTTGACGATCCGTTCGGCTTGTACGATCGCGACTCGGCTCGCCATGGCCATCGGGGGGCCGAAGTTGCGAGCGGTCTTGTTGTAGATCGCGTTGCCGTGGGTGTCGGCGGACTTTGCCTTGATGAGCGCGAAGTCCGCCCGAAGGCCGTGTTCGAGGATGTATTGCTTGCCATCGAATGAGCGCTGCTCCTTGCCCTCGCCAAGCGGGGTTCCTACGCCGGTCGCGGTGTAGAAGGCGGGAATGCCCGCGCCGCCCGCGCGGATGCGCTCGGCGAGCGTTCCCTGCGGCACAAGCTCGAGCGCGGTCTTGCCGGAGCGATAGAGATCGGGGAAAACCGTCGAATTCGCGGTCCGCGGAAAAGAGCAGATGACCTTCGAGACGCGACCGGCCTTGAGCAGCGCCGCGAGACCAACCTCGCCGCTCCCGGTGTTATTGCTGACGACCGTCAGATCGGTCGCGCCCTGATCGATCAGCGCGTGGAGCAACTCGACCGGGCTGCCGGCCTCGCCGAACCCGCTGACCATGATCGTCGCGCCGTCGAACACGTCCGCGACGGCCTCTGCCGGGCTGCCGACGCGCTTGTCGATCATCCGCAGGGCCCGCTGGTCTGAGGCATGGAGGCGGGTCCGGGTGTCATACCGGGCGATTTGACGCGCGAGTAATCGAACAGGCCGGCCTCGTCGAACAGCACGCGGTCCTCGTAGTCGTCGAACCAGAGCCCGTTCGGGTTCCGTCCGACGATGCAAACCTTGCCGATCTCCGTCGCGGCACCCGCGTTGCGCAACAGCTTGAAGATGATGACGCCGTTCTCGCTGCCCTTCAGCCCCGGGATCGGCTCGTTGGTCACCGCCGCGACCTCGGTCTTCCCCTTGTAGTGCGTAATCGAGAGCCGCGCGTGCTTCTCGATGCCCGAGAGACCCTTCTGCGAGTCGTTGAGGATCTGCCACGCCCGTTCGATCGGCACGTTGAACGCCTTGTAGGCAACGATGTCGCGACCGCAGAAGAAGTAGTGGTTCTCGCCGCCGGCCCGCTTGAACTCGCGCTGCAGGATGCGCAGCGCGTCCGGATCGTCGTTGATGCCCTTGATGATCGGCGCCTGGTTCTCGACCGTGAGCCAGCCGCGGCTGACGAGCCCGCGCATCGCCTCGCCGGTCGCCGGGATCCACTGCTTGAAGCCGCGCTCGTCCTCGATGTAGTTCCCGTCTGGGTCCTTGGCGAGGATCTCGTCGGGGTGCTCGAAGTGCAGCATGAAGTGCATGCCGACCTCCGGGTAGGTCTCGTGGAACCGGTCGAGCATGTCCAGGAAGGCTTGGTCGAAGCGCTGCGGGAAGAAGGCCATCTCCTTCGTACCGACCCGGATCGATTCAACCCCGGCCTCGGCGAGGGCGGCGAACCACGCGCCGAGTTTGGCGTTGTTGAGCACCATGGCGTCGCCGCCGGACAGCAGGATCTCGCGGAGCTTCTCACGCCCGGTCTCGGGATGGATGCCACCGTTGGCCGCGACAACTTCGTTGTGCGCCTTGATGTACGGGATGATCTCGGGGATCTTCGCCAGGCCCTTCTTCTTGACGGTGCCGTCCTGGCGCTTGATCTCCTTGCGGGCGATCAGTTCTTCGCGATAGCAGAAGCGGCAGTGGGCCGAGCACGTCGAGATGACGTACATCAGCCCCATCTCGTACTTGTGGAGCAGGCCCTCGACCGGGCTGTAGTCCATCTGGTTGCCTGGATCTTCGGAGCCCTGAAGGTTGTCCGTCTCGTCGGGGCTGGCCTTGACGATGCGTTGGATCGCAGCGCTGTTCTTCGCGATCTCGTAGTAGTGGCGAGTGATCTTCACGGGCATCCGCGACTCGACGTCGCGTTCCGTGCCCTTGCGGACCCGCAGGGCAACGATCTCGTCGCCGCCGTAGAAGTTCAGCATGTCGTCCGGCGCCTTCTCATCGAAGAACGGCTTGAGCCCATTGATGATCCCACGCTCGTACCGGGGATCCTCGATGGTCTCGAGGAATGCCTTTTCGCGCTCGGTGGGGGCATATTCGTGATTCTGGGGCTGGATCATGCGTCGCTCCGGAGGTTCGGATTGGGCTGGCTCGAGACTGAAACACAGCGTACATTCTTTGTCGACCAATGCAACGAAATGACCAAAATCGTCGACTCTGAAACGAGCACATGACCCTTCAGGACCTTATCGCCGGGGTTGGGGATCGCCTGACCCCCACGGAGCGTCGAATCGCCGAGATCGTCTCGGGCGAGCCGACGTTGCTCGCGTTCGGGACGGTATCGGACCTTGCCGAGCGGGCGCGAACGAGCCGCCCTTCGATCGTCAGGTTCGCGACGAAACTGGGGTTCTCTGGGTACACGGAACTGCAATCCTGGGTCCGCGAGGCGGTTTCCAAGCAGCTATCGAGCCCGAGTGCCCGTATCCGCCAGCGGGTCGGCGCAGCCGATCAGGCCCGGTCGGCGGTCGCAGAGGCCATGCAGCGGGCCTTCGAAGCACTCGATCCGGTCAAACTGGCGTCGATGGCCGAGCCGATTGTCCGCGCAAACCGGGTCTATGTGCTGTCCGGCGAGACTTCGATGGCTGGTGCTCGCGTCCTCCAGACCGGTCTTTCCATGGTGCGTCCGGATGTCCTGCTGGTCCACGACCACTCCGTCGGACGCGACCTGAGCGGCGCAACGGAAGCGGATGCGGTCGTCGTCTTCGACTTCGCGCGTTATCGGCGGAGTTCGGTGACGGCGACCCGCACGCTCGCCGATCTCGGCGTGCCCGTGATCGCTTTCACCGATGGCCCGCTTTCGCCGCTGGCGACGATCGCTCGGCATTGGTGTGAACTCCGCGTACCGGCGATGGGGCCGTTCGATAGTTCGGTCCCGGCGGTCACGGCGGCCGAACTGCTGGTGGCGCAGGTGGCCTCTGAACTCGGCGACGCGGCCCGCGAACGCATCGATCGCCTGGAAACGATCTGGCGCTCGACCGGTACGTTTCTCGACGAAGGTTGATCGCGTTGCCCGGGCAAAAGGTCCCGCGGTTCCCACCGAAGTCCACGGATATGCGAGTTCCATTCCCGACACCGGCCCTGCTACGGGAATCCTGGCGGAAACCCGAGGTGGACTGATGAGTACCAGCACCCGCATTGTTCCCGGTGATGTTTGCGGCGACTTACTTTGTCGCGTGCGAGTCGCGTGCGAGTCGCGTGTGGAGTTCGATTCGTCTCCCGACCGGTCGAAAATGCTGCGTGAACGCTCGGATTATCGCGCGCAGGCGCCGGCCTAATTAGGTCTCCCGAAGCCGAATTTTTGGTGTCAGAATGTACCTGTACAAGCGATATGCTCGTCCCGCCGCGCAGCGCGCCCGGAGACGGGCAGGGACCGGACCGCTCGAAGGTCGCGAACAAGAGTACCGTCGCCGATCGCACAGACGGCGTGAAACCATCGGGGAGAAGAGTGATGATGCTGAGAATGACAGGGTTGGCGTTGGCGGGCGGCTTGTGGATGTGCGGACTGTGCTTCGCGGACGAAACGAGCGCTCGAGCGTACCTCGAAAGCCTCGCGTCCACCGCTTACCTCCAGCAGGGCGACTCTCGCATCGAGTTGATCGCACCGGAGGAACTCGCTCCGGCGGACGCGATGGTGTTCCAAAAGTTCATCGGTGAACTCCCGCTCCACGGCGGGCGTGTCGTTGTAATTGAGAACCCCGATGGAACCGTCGCGCGAGTCTTCGACGAATCGACCGCGGATCTGACGCCGCGCCGCGGCCCTGTCAACATTCCGCAGGACGTGGCCGTTGATCTCGCCGAAGGCTTCCTGCCCGCGGCGATCAACTCCACGGCTGAACAGGTGTGGTTCCGTATCGGCAACGAGGCTTTCATGGCATGGGAGGTCACCACAGCGCTGGCCGATCGCGGATTGCCGGCCAGCCCGACGCACTTCGAGATGGTTATCGATGCGGCGACCGGCCGGGTGCTCTCCGAGCGACAGATCGACATCAAGACATACGCTCCCGGCTCACCCGAGGCCGCCGACGGGGTCTTCCCTCGTATTGTGATCAACGACACGATCGGCGCGCAAGGGGCGAGAGACTACGCCGACCCGTTCGACGCCGTCGTCAGGATCGGCGGCTGCTCCGGCACGCTCATCGCTCCGAACGTCGTCCTGAGCGCGCGACACTGCGGCATCGGTGCCGGCACTCTCGTCAGGTTCGGCGACAACTCGAACGGCCCTATCTTCACCACCACGGTTCAGTCGTCGATTCTCCCGGACGGGGGCGGTTCGCTCCTCGATGGCGGCGACGTATCGATTCATATCCTGACGACATCGGTTCCTGCCAACATCGCCGAGCCCATGCGGCTGATCGACGAAACGGATGAACTCGAGGGCATGCTCTGCGCGACCATCGGCTACGGGTACAACGGGCTCGGTAGCGTCGGGCACGGCTTCTCCGGCGACGGATTCCGCTGGGGCGGTGAAAACATCATCGATGTCTATGGCAGCCCGGCGAACGCAGGCGGTTCCAACATCATCTCAACCGACTTTGACAACGGCACCAGCGGCGCGAACACGATTCCGAGCAGCAGCCCCATTCCCGTCGAGTTTGAAGCGACGACCGCGCCCGGAGACAGCGGTGGCCCCGTACTGGTTCAGTTCGGGAACGAGTGGGTGATCGCGGGCGTGCTCTCCGGCGGCACGACGAACACCAGCGTCTACGGCGATATCTCCTGGTGGACGGGCACGGCGATCTTCCGCGATGACATCGAATCCGCCGGCGGCGCGTTCGTCACCGGTCTCGACATCTTCTTCCCGTTCGGCCTGCCTGATGTCGTGTCGCCCGATGGCGGCGACACTGTTCGTCTGAGAGTCGTACCCTCCGAGGCGGATCCGATCGTCCCGGGCAGTGGCACATTCCATGTCGACACGGGTTCGGGCTTCCAGCAGTTCCCTTTGACTCTCGATTTCCAGAGCAACTTCACTGCGGCGTTCCCCGCTGCCGATTGCCTGTCGAGCGTGGAGTACTTCTTCTCGTTCGACCTTCAGTCGGGAGCCACGGTCACTGCACCTTCGGGTGCGTTGGCTGACCCGTCGAGCGTGTTTCGCGCGCTGGTCGCGGACGAGGTGGATTTCAACGACCTCTACGACTTCGAAACTCCCGTCGGTTTCTCGGCGGGAGCGCCCGGCGACGACGCGACTACGGGCATTTGGGTCCGCGTGAACCCGATCGGAACGGAAGCGCAGCCGGAAGACGACAACACCGCCGACGGTACCTTCGCGTGGGTGACCGGCCAGGGCAGTCCCGGTGGCACGCTCGGCGAGAATGACGTCGATGGCGGCACCACCTCGCTGGTAAGCAACCAGATCGACCTGAGTAACACCGAGTCCGCGACGATCTCGTACGCGCGGTGGTACTCCAACGACACCGGCGCCGCACCGAACGCGGATGTGTTCCAGGTGTTTGTTTCGGACGACGATGGCCAGACCTACCAACTCGTTGAGACGGTCGGGCCTGGCGGCGACGGGACGTCGGGCGGCTGGATCGAGACGGGGTTCATCGTCGGTGACTTTGTCGATCTGACTTCGACGATCCGCGTCAAGTTCGTCGCGAGCGACCTCGGCGACGGTTCGGTGGTAGAGGCGGGAATCGATGATGTACGCGTCTTCGGCGTGTCCTGCGCCGACGCCGATTGCCCCGGCGACGCGAACGGCGACGGCTCCGTCGACCTCGCGGACCTGAACGCGGTGCTCGGGAACTTCGGCGGCTCGGGTCTCGGGGACGTCGACAACGACGGCTCCGTCGATCTGGCCGACCTGAACATCGTGCTCGGGAACTTCGGTCTCAGCTGCGGGTGAGCCCGTAGCGGCTGGATCAGCCCGTCGGATAAGCGCATGAGAAAACCCCGAATCCGCCGGTCTTGACCGGCGGAAGCGGGGTTTTTTAAGCGGAGGGGGGGGGATTCGAACCCCCGATGACCCGAAGGCCATACTGGATTTCGAATCCAGCGCGTTCAACCGCTCTGCCACCCCTCCGTCGGGGTTTGCGAAGGCGGGGGCCGTTCGCAGCGGGGCGACCACTATACCAATGACCCGGATCGCCGTCATCCGCTCCGACACCCCAGATTGCCGAGATCGAACACGCCGGACGGTCGGGCGGTTCGCGTCACGTCCGGCTTCGGTTATGGCATCCCGGGGTGCAGAGCGGATGTAGGATTTTCGGGTCGTCGCCCGTGCAACGGTATCGAGGAGAGAGCAGTACGTGGGTGAAACCGCACCAACGCAGGCACCGGGACCAGGCCGATGCCGCTGGTTTGTCGGCTGGCTCGTCGCGTTCTACGGCGTCTGGCTCGCCATCATCAGTACCGGGTCGCACTGGTCGGCGTTGATTGAGCACTGGGGCATCGCCGTCGCCATGGCCGTCGGCTCGTACTTTGCCGGCTCGACCCCGATGGGTGGCGGGACGGTCGGCTTCCCGGTCCTCGTCCTTCTGTTCGACCAGCCGGCGCGGATGGGACGCGATTTCAGTTTCGCGATCCAGTCGATCGGCATGACCTCGGCAGCCATTCTCATCTTCTGCATGCGTCAGGAACTCGAGCGACGCCTGCTGAAATGGTCAATCATCGGTACTTCGGTCGGCACACCGCTGGGCGTCCTCTTCATCGCACCGCACATACCCGACCTGTGGATCAAACTCATCTTCGCGACGCTCTGGGCCTCGTTCGGCATGCTGCACTTCGCCAAGATCCGTGAGATCGGTGCGATGACAGGGTCGCACAAGCTCAGCGCGCGTCAGGACAAGTGGATCGGTTTCTGGGTCGGCACTCTCGCGGGAATGACCATCGCCGCGACAACCGGGGTCGGCATCGACCTCGCGCTCTACGTGGTGATCGTCCTCCTCAGCCGGGCCGATCTGAAAGTAGCGATCCCGACCTCGGTGGTGCTGATGGCGTACACCTCGGTGATCGGGTTCGGCTCGCTCTGGGTTGCCTCGGTCGCCCAACCGGCGACCTACGCGCTGTCGGAGGGGTTGCTCGGCAACTGGCTCGCTGCGGCACCGATCGTCGCGCTCGGTGCGCCGCTCGGTGTGGTGATGGTGCGCCTCGTGCCGCGCACGGTGACGCTCCTGATCGTCTCCGGGTTGTGTCTGGTGCAGTTCCTGTGGACGCTGCGCGACGAGTGGGAGCGAATCACAACACCCGTGCTACTCGGAACGATCGCAACGCTGCTCGCGCTGAACCTCGTGTTCATGCTCGTCTACGACCGCGGCAAGCGGGCCGAGCAGCGCCGGAGCGCGGCGAAAGCGTCAGGCGCTCATCCGCAGCCTTCGGGCGCGTGACGAGTGCGCGTCCGCGTCCACGCACGGGATGCCGATCTCGTCGTCGGTCGCAGCCATGTCCGGGTCGGCTTTGTCGTCGGCGAGTTCGTCGGACAGGGTCTTGTCCCACTGCGGCAGTTTGCCGTGATGGGCCGCCTTGGCGAGCAGGTGCGTGCCGATCGGCGTCGCGACGAACGTGAAGATGATCACCGTCGCCGACTTGGCGACGACGTCCAGCGTCCACAGGTGCAGGCCCGCGGCGATCAGCATGCCTGTCAGGCCGAGGGTGGTGCACTTCGAGGCGGCGTGCATTCGCGAGTACGCGTCAGGGAGGCGCAGCACACCGAGTACGCCGACGAACATGAAGAACAAGCCGATGGCGAGCGCGACGACCGCCAGCGCATCGCGGATACCGCTTATAGAGAGCGCGTCGGACGAGCCGGTGGCGGCGGCTTCGGCGCCGAGTGACAGCACGGTATCGATGGTCATTGCGCGGCTCCTCTGCGCCCGATGAACTGGGCAAAGGCGAGGGTCGAAACGAAACCAAGGATCGACACGATCAGAACCGCGTCAAACGTCACGAGCGTCTCGAAGCGGATGGAGAGCAGCAGGATCAGCCCGGCGATCTGCACGGCGACCGTGTCGGAGGCCAACCCGCGATCGACGAGGGTGGGGCCCTTGATGATGCGGTACAGGCACATGACCGTCGCGAGCGAGATCAGGATGATCCCGGCGTCGATCAGCAAGAACAGGGCATCCTCGATGACGCTGTCAGCGCCGAGGGTGGGAGCGAACAGGTTCATGAGAACACCGCCTTCCGGAGGCGAATCGCGAGGTCATCGATTTCGGCGAGCGTCGACGCCGGGTCCTGGGCGTACATGCAGTGCAGGTAGAGCCACTTGCCGTCGGGGCTGATATCAACCACCAGCGTGCCGGGCGTCAGGGTGATGGCGTTGGCGAGGGTGGTTTTCTCCACATCACTGAGCCCGTCGACTGGGTAGCGCAGGATCCGAGGCGACTGGTTGTGGGCCGGCGTGAGGATCTCCCACGCGATCTGGATGTTGGCTTTCGTCAGAATCTTGACGAAGTGGCCGGCGAAGGCCAGAAGGCCCAAGGCCCGCTTGAAGTAGCTGCCCTGCCCCGCCACGCTGGAGTACACCGCAACGACGGCCGCTCCGACGAGTGCGCCCGCGACGAAGTTCCAAGCGCTGAAACTCGCGGTCAGCAGACACCAGACGACGGCGAGGAACAGATTGAAGGTGAGTTGTTTCATGGTGTCACCGTGTGTTGCAGGTCGGGTTCGATCGACGCGAGCGTCGAGTGATCCGGGAGATTGCGGATCGGGTTCAGATCGAGCACGCCGTCGATGTAGATCGATGGTGTGGCGAGCGACGCGGTGGCCTGCTGGGTCCAGCTGTAGGACCGCTCCGCGCCGAAGCCGAGCGTCAGCGAGACGCCGACGAGCAGGCCGATGCCGGCGTAGGCCAGCGGCAGGGGCATATCGGGACCGGCCTTCGCTCCCTCTGGAAGATCAAGCAGGGGCCCCTTGAGCTCGGACCAGAACGCGGTGATCCACACCCTCGCGATCGCGACGAGCGTCAGCACCGCGGTGAACGTCGTCGCGCCGACGAGCCACCAGGCGCCGCTCGATGCGCCTTCGCGCAGCAGCACGGCCTTGCCGTAGAAGCCCGACAGCGGCGGGATGCCGACCAGACCCATCGCGAGCAGGAAGAACATCGTCGAGAGCAGGGGATAGCGCCGGGCGAGACCGCCGAGTTCGCGCAGGTCGACCGAGCCCGCCCGCTGTTCGAAGACGCCGATGCACAGCATGAGGCCCGCGATGATGATCATCTCCTGAGCCATGTAGTGCAGCGTCGCGGCGAAGGACTCCGCGTTCATCATGGTCACGCCGAAAATCAGGTAGCCGACATGGGCGATCAGAATCATCGCGACCACGCGTCGCAGATTGGTCGCGCCGACCGCGCCCAGAATCGCGAGCACCATGGTGACGCCGGCAAGGATTGCCAGGATCGTCCGGACCAACTCGAGATCGTCCACGCCAGGGTTGGCGAACGCCATCGGGTACATCCGCAGGACGGCGTACACGCCGACCTTCGAGAGGAGGGCGGCGAATACCGCACCGATGCTGCTCGGGAGCGTGTGGTAGGTATCGGGCAGCCAGAACCACAGCGGGAAGACCGCCGCCTTCAGGCAGAACACGAACAGCAGCGCAACCGCAAGCGCCTGGAAACCGGTGGGGAGCGCGCCCTCGTTCTCGGCCACGAACCGAGCGAGGTCGGCGTAGTTCAGCGTGCCGGTCACGCCGTAGATCATCCCCGCGGTCAGCACGAAGACCGTGGAGCCGACGAGGTTGAGCAGGACATACTTGAAGGCCTGGGACATCTGCTGACGTGTGCCGCCGAGGCACATGAGCGCGTACGAGGCCATCAGCATGATCTCGAAGGCGACGAACAGGTTGAACAGGTCGCCGGTGAGGAAACTGAAGTTCACCCCGAGGATGAGCATGTGGAACAGCGGGTGGAACCCCCCGTGCTCGATGTGACGCGGGAGTAGGTTCCACGAGTGGATGTACGCCGCGACCGCGACCGTCAACGCGATGGCGAGCAGCGTGCCCGATAGTCCATCGAAGACGATGGCGATACCGAACGGCGGCGCCCACTTGCCCATCATCGAGACGAACATGGGCTGCTCGGCGCCGAGGGAACCGAGCATGGCAAGCACCAGGCCGAGGTTTGCCAGCAGGGCGGTCAGGCCGATGAATCGACACAGCGGCGTCGAGCGTCGGGCCAGCGCGCAGAGCACGCCGGTCGCGAGCGGGATGGCCACGATGAGAGCGATCAGGTTCGGATTCACGCGGTCACCTCCCGCGAAACGGAGTGGGACATCGATTCGGGGCGGTCTTCGTCGGACAACCTGTCCACGTTCAAGGTCCGCGTCGTCCGGAAAGTGGTGACGAGGAGCGTCAGCAGGAAGGCCATGATGGCGAAGCTGATGACGATGGATGTCAGGATCAGGGCCTGGGGCAGCGGGTCGACGTGGATCCCGTTCGGGCTGGTCCCGAGCACAGGTGCGCCCTTGACCACGCCACCGGGGAGCACCGGCTGACCCGACATCGCGAGGATGCCGAGGTGCGCCGCGTGGCTGAACAGGAATACTCCCATCGCCACGGACTTGAGTTCGCGCGACAGCATCAGGTACACGCTGACGGCGAAGATCACCGCCACGCAGATTCCGAGAAGCAGTGTCATAACTATTCGAGCTCCTCTTCGAAGCGGTTGATCATGCCGACGCTGACGGCGATCACCACGATGAACACGCCGAGGTCAAAGAACATGACGCTCGTCCAGTGGAACGGGACATCGGCGCCGGGCAGCGGGATGTATCCCTGCCCGCTGGTGAAGAACGGCATACCCATGAGCATGGGGATGAGTCCGGTGGCGAGGGCGATCAGAAGACCGATGGCACCCATCGCGCCGGGGGTGAGCGGGATGAGCCGCTGGAGGGCCTGGCCTCCCTCGGACATGCGATACGCCGCGAGTCCGACCGATGCGATCAGACCGGCGATGAAGCCGCCGCCCGGTTCGTTATGGCCCTTGAAGAAGATGTAGCCGGCGAACAGCAGGCTGACCGGCAGGATCAACTTCATCGCCGTGCGAAGCAGCACGGAACGCAGGTGAGGCTGCGGGCCGTTGATAAGCGTCGGGTTGCCTTCGGCAAGATCGCGTGGCGCGGGAACCGCTCCCAGCAGGGCGAGCACACCCATGAGCGTGATGGCGAGCACGGTGATCTCGCCCACGGTGTCGTAGCCGCGGAAGTCGACGAGGATCACGTTGACGACGTTGTCGCCGCCGCCGCCGCGACCGCCCGAGTCGGGCGTGGTGCCCTTGTACGAGTTGTTGAGGAACCAGCCGCCGAGTCGTGTGCTGTCGGACGCGACGAGTTTGGCCTCCGTGTGGCCGTGGTCATCTCCGGACTCCGGTGCGGCGGCGAGTACCGTGCCGTAGCCGATACCGGCGAGTTCGGTCTCCTTCTGAGACTGTTCGTAGGCCGCGATCGCCGACTGGTCCGCGACCGAACCGGCGTGCAGCACGACCCACGCCATGACGCATCCAACGAGCGATGCGAACACCGCCCGAGGCATGGCGGGGATGCGCGGGTGCTTCTTCGGCTCCTCCGGGAGCAGCCGCAGCGCGAGCATGAATAGGACGACGCTGATAATCTCGAACATCATCTGCGTCAGCGCGAGGTCGGGGGCCTGGTAAACCAGATACATACCCATAACCGCGAAGCCGCAGGACCCGAGCACGAGCACTCGGACCGCGCGGATCTGAACCAGAGGAAGGATGAGCGCGCTCGCGCAGATGAGCACGGTGAGCAGCACGCCCGCCAGGATGTACGGCACCGGGGCGTAGGAGAGCGGCGCGATCGAGGGCCATTTGAGCATCGAGCCGTCGCCAAACCACATGGCGGCGAACACTCCGATGAGAAGCGCCGACAGCGTGGCGACGGTGTAGAAGCGGAGGTTGCCGTTTTGCAGGCGAGCGAAGACGCTGTGCCCGAACGATTCGGTCGAGCCGTATGTCGCCGGGAACAGCGCGTTGTGCACATCCTCGATCGGACGACGCAGCAGATCGGAGAAGCCGAGCGCGAGCCCACCGGCGATCGCCAGCCCGGACATGTAAAGCGGAAGTTCCGGGTGGGTGATCGCGTGGATCAGACCGGGCAGGTGATCCCAGTAGAGCGTGTGGGTCTCGAGCGATCCGAAGACCGATTCGAAGACACGCGGCGCGATCCCGCCGAGAAACTGCACCGCGAGGATCGCCGCGGCCGGCCACCAGATGCACGATGCCCAGAAGCCGTGCTCGTGGATCTCATGGTGGGCGTCGGCACGCTCGGTATCGCGATGGTGCTCGGCGGCGCCGGCGTCCGCGAAGAATGTGCGAGTGATGCGGACAAAGATCGCGACGTTGCAGATCGCTGTCAGCACCGCCATCACCATGACGCCCCAGAACAGCGGGGTGGTCTTGAGCGCGTGGTAGATCTGGTAGAGGAAGGCCTCTTTCGCGGTGAAGCTCAGGGTGAGCGGCAGGCCAGCCATGGCATACGCGGCGAGGATGCCGATCAGCGCGAGGTGGCGGTGCGTCCGCCACAGGCCCTTCAGCTGTGAAAGGTTGGTCTGGTGCGTGAGGTGGATGATCGCACCGGCGATGATGAACAGCGGTGCCTTGTAGACCGCGTGGTTCAGGATCTGCGTAATCGGCCAGATGATGTTTGCGATCGTGTGGTCGTCGTGGGCGTAGTTCGTGCCGCCGATGCCGTAAGCGCAGGTGAGCAGGCCGAGCTGGCTGACGGTCGTGTAGGCGAAGATCCGCTTCAGGCCATCGGAGCGGAGGGCGAGGTACCCGCCGAGGAGCATCGTGGTCGCACCGAAGAACACCAGAGTCGGCGTCCACCATTCGAGTTCACGCATGGTCGGGTAGAGCCGCGCGAAAAGGTAGACGCCGGCCTTCACCATCGTGGCCGAGTGCAGGTACGCCGAGACAGGGGTAGGGGCCGCCATCGCACCGGGCAGCCAGAAGTGCAGGGGCCATTGGGCCGACTTCGCCGCACCTCCGATGAACATCAGGAAGAACGCGACGGTGAGCAGGCCGGCGTCGACACCGGGCATCTGCGAGATTGGTGCGCTGAGGGCGGAGAAGCTCCACTCGCCGGTGGCGGCGCCGAGAGTCATAAGGCCGCCGAGCAGGACGAGCCCACCCATGCCGGTGGTGCAGAGGGCCTGCAGGGCGAGCTTGAGCGACTTCGGGTCTTCGCGATACCAGCCGATGAGCAGAAACGACGACACGCTGGTCAGTTCCCAGAACAGGAACATGCCGAGGAAACTATCCGCGAGCACCACGCCGAGCATGGCGGTCGCGAACAGGCCGAGGGTGGGGTAGAAGCGCCACAGCGACTCCTCATCACGGCCGAAGTATCCACGAGCGTAGAGCACGATGAGTGCGCCGATGACCGAGACCAGCAGGGCGAAGAAGCCGCCGAGCTGGTCGACGTTCATCGCCAGCGACATGTTCAGCGAGGGCGCGAAGGGGATGGCGACCGGCCCGGCCTCCAGCCCGTATTGAGCCATCCACGCCAGCACGATGCCCGCACTGGCCAGCGGGCCCGCGAGCATGGTCAGCACACGAGCGGTGACCGCTGATTTGGGCAGCAGCATGGTGGCGAGGCCGGCGATGACCGGCGCGAACACCGCGAGCAGCAGCGACATGTCTGGCATGGCGAGGGTCTCGTCTGAAGACGGCCCGGTACGGGCGCATCAATGGAACATGGGGCCTGAGGCCTCGGAACCCGGTGCCTATCGGACAAATACAGGGCGCCCGCGCGGGCGATCCGCGAACCGATCCGAATAACTTCATCGGACCTTTGCTTCGGCGGGCTTTGGAGAGACTGTCGCCTCGGCGCGCGGGTCAGTCGACCTAAGATCGGACTTCCCCGGCTCGGACCAGGCCGAGCTTGAAGAGGATGGGTCCGATCAGCTCGTTGATGGCGATCGCCGAGAGAAGGATGTTGAAGACGTCGTCGGCGAATTTGAACTCGTAGAACTGTTCGTACACAACGATGGCCAGCGCGAGAGATACCCCGGCTTGCGGGACGAACGCGGTCCAGATCCATTTCGACGCGGGGGCTTCCATGCCGCTGACCTTGCAGCCGAGGGCCGTGCCTCCCCAGATGGCACCCAGCCGCAGCGTGACGAGCAGCACCACAAAGATCCACACGCCCCCGAGAACGCCCGGATCGACCTTAGTTCCGGCCACGGCGAAGAACAGAGCGTAGACGGGAACGGAGAGCTCCTCGATGGTGTGGAACACGTCCTCGGCGATGGTATGGAACAGATTCGACATAACAAGCCCCGCGGTGAGCCCGACGATGAGGGTCTTGAGGCCGAGTTCCTTCGAGATGAGTGCGACGGCGAACGAACCGAGCACCAGCACGATCGGCAGGAACGATTTCACCTTCCGCACGTAGAAAGCAAGCAACCCGCCGACCAGGACGCCGGCGAGCATCGAGCCGCCGAGTTGGCGGGTGAGTTTGCTCGCGATCGAACTTTGCTTCGAGGATGAGGATTTCAGCTCACCGGACTCAAGTTCCTCGGCGACTTCCTGGGCGAGAAGCACTTCCTGCGCCGTGAGCTCGTCCGAGGCCTCCGCTTCGGCGAGCGTCGGAGGCGGATCGGTCGGGAGATCCTCGGCGAGAGTCTGCTTGGCGTTCGTCGCGGCGGTTGAGGCGAGTGTGAGCGTGACTGCAAAGACGATGATCAGCAGCAGGTCCTTGCAAACCGTGATCGAAAGCGCGGTCCGCGCCATCGGCCCGTCGGCTCGGGTCTCGCTGAGCAACGCCATCACAACGGCGGGGGAGTTGGCGGTCGCGACGACGGCGATGACCGAAGCAACGAGCATGACCGTGACCAGCCCGCCGTACTCGGCAATAACCGTTCCGTTGAGGAGCACGGTCATGAGAGCGCCCACGACGAGCAAAACCAGCGTGAACTCGAACGCGAGGATCAGCGAGATCGATCGGAACGCTTTGCGCACGAACGAAAGCTTGATCTCGCCGCCGGCCGTCAGGGCGATGAGCGCGATGGCGAGATCGTTGACCAGCTGTAGGTTCTCCTGCTGCGGTTTGGTCAGCAGCCAGGTGCCGTCTTTGCCCACGATCCATGCGCCGACCCCCGGCCCCGCCAGGATCCCGAAGACGAGGTAGCCCGTGATCTTGCTGAAGCCGACGCTCGCGAGGACTTTGCCCAGCAACCACGCCCCGAGCAGCAGCACGCCCAGCCCGGTCCCGGTTTCGAGAAGCCCGACGGACGGGCTCTCGAAGGTCAAGCCCAGAGCATCGGTCAGCAGGCGCGATGCCGGCTCTGCGGCAGGCGACTCGGAAGACGCCTGCGTCGGCGGCTCACCGGAGGCCGGGAGTTCGACCTGCGTCGGCGTCCCCGCGAGCATCCGCGCAAGGATCGCAACAGCGACGAGAGCCGCGATCGCACCCAGTTTGGTCAGAGTCGGGCGCACGTTCATGCCGGGGCTCCCTGCGTGGGTGCGCTGCGCGGATCGGTCGAGTTATCGTCGCCGAGCGCCCGGCCGCCGGCACGCCGGGCGAAGATCGGGAGCAGCTCGCACAGCAGACCGCTGAGGATCACGATCGTCAGCAGGCGCGCGTTGAACGCCGAGGGCTCGAGCAGCACCACGCTGACCGCGAGCGCGAGAAAGATCGGGTGCTGGCGTGCGGCCCCGAGGTACAGCGGCGAATCCGCCGGAAGCCGCGGTTCCTGCTCGTCGCTGCGCCGTGCCGCCCAGCGCGTGAAGGCGGGCTTGACGAGGATCCTCGCGAGTGCGATCACCAGCGCGAGAGCCAGGCCGGGCAAACCGATGCGCGGGTCGAGCAGGATGCCCGCCAGCAGCGCAAACATCGTGGCGACCGTGAACTCCGCCTTGACGATGAACTTCTCAAAGCCCTCGATGGAGTTGCCCTTCAGGTTGACGAGGATGACCCCGGTGAGCATCGCCGCGAAGACCGGCGGCAGGTCAAGCTGCGTCGCGATACCCGCCACAAACACGACGATCCCGAGAAAGACCACCAGTTGGTGGCCCCGGTCCTTGCCGGCGAGCCCGATCGCGAACCGCCCGAGCAGCGCGACCAGCACCGCGAGCACCCCGATGAGCGCGGCCCGGCCGATCGCTCCGGTCAGATCAAAGACGAACGCTCCGTCGGCGTCACGGGTCACGATCTTGTAGCCGAGGCCGAGCACCGTGACCGCCAGCACGCCTCCGAGCGCCCCGGTGGCACGGATCAAGGTGTCGAGACGCGCATCGGTCTCCGTCGCGTTCGCCATCCGCAGCGAACGCGTTTCCATGGACCAGCCGATCGACCCAGCCGTCAGCAGCAGCACACCCGGCCAGATCGGTGCGAGAGCGTCGGCATCAGTCCACAGGTGGATACCGACCAGCGCGATGCCGCCGAACAGCAGGATCGAAAGGGACGCGTCGGCGAGCAGGACTTTCCATATACCCGCCGAAAGGCTGCGCACCACCTCCCAGCGGAGCTGCAGCCCGACCATCACCCCTATCCAGCCGAGGCCCATCATCAACAATGGGGTGGATTCAAGCAGCGCACGCGGGCTGACCAGAGTCGTTTCAGCCTCCGTTACACCAATGAGTGGGAAGAAATTCGGCCCTAAGAGCATGCCGACGAAGATGGCGAGCCACCCCCCGCTCAGAAGCACGACCATGAGGCGGCTCCGGCGAAGGCGGTAGGTGACCCGGCCGGACGAAAGCAGCCCGAGGCCGATCACGATCAGGATGGCGAGGAAAATGTCCATCTCGGCTTCGGATCGCGGTCGAGTGGTCGTTCTCAGGGTGGTGGGGCGGGAGGAGAGCGGCGGCCGTTCGGGAGCGGATTGTCGCGGGTGCGCGACCCGACTTCCAGAGAAATCTGAAGATTCGGGGCTTGCCCGTAGTAAGTCAGCAGGCGCTCAGGACTTCTTCGAGCCGGACATGAACCGGTCGATCGGCACGGTGAACGCCATCGGGCGCTCGTCGTCGGTGAGTTCGTTTTGGAGGAACGAGAAGACCTGATCGATCTCTCCGGCCGCGGTGACCGAAAGCACGACCCGGCTGCCGGTGCGTTGCGGGATCATCGCGGCAAGTCCGCTGAAAATCGGCATCTCGTCACGAAGCAGCGACATCAGCCCCTTGGACTCGATGATCGTGCCCTGGATCCCGAGATCGAGCATGGCCGTGACAAGGTCGTCGAGCATGCCCTGATTGGCCACGATCATGACCAGCAGCACAAGACGCATGCTGTCATCCGCGCCCTTCGCCTCAGCGGACGGGGCGTGGGACTGGCTTCGCTCCGAACTCGTGGCCTCTTCCTGCGATCCCGGATCCTGGGGTGAGGTGGCCGTCTTCGGGTCCTCAGCCATGCCGGCGGTCCTCTTCGACGAGCGTCGAATAGAGTTCCGACGGATCCTTCGCCGAGCGGAGTCGGTCCAGAGCCCCCGGCCCGCGGCTGATACGGGCGAGGCGGGCGAGAAGCCGCACATGGCTGAAGGGGCGCTCGGCGCAGCCGAACATCCCGAAAATGAGGTCGCAGGGCGGGTGGCTGTCGCTCCCGAAGTTCACGCCGGGACGGATGAGCGCCGGCACCACGACCGTGCTCTCGATCTCGCTCAGCATGGCGTGGGGAAAAGCGACGCCCTCGGGCGTGCTGGTGGAGTGACGCCGCTCGCGATCCGCGAGCTCGGTGACCAGGTCTGCTTCGGAAATGTGCGGCAGAACCTTGCGAGCGGCGGTCGCCAACGCATGGAGAACCGCGTCCTTGTCGGAGGCGTCGTCCAGAACGATGACGAGGTCGGGGTTCAGCAGCGGTTCGAGTCGCATGGTTCTCCTCTGGTTCGACGCAAGATAGCAGGCGCGAGCGGAGACCGCGAATCGGGTGCAAAACCCGCTCTTGCGCAGAGAATCATCGATTTTGAGTCGCGGGAACGGTTAACCTGAAAGACGACCAGCAGAACTCCCAACCATCTCGCCGGGGGGATTCGCCGACGCCGGCCCGCGCCCGAGAGGAGCATGTACCGTGGAAGTCCTGACCGAACTGATCGAACTGATTTCGAGAAATTTCTTCTGGTTCGCGATCTTGGTCATCGTCGTGGTCGCCGTGGTCGTTTCGGCGATCAAGGACGTGCTCCGGACCAAGGCCCGTGAGGCCTCGCGGCGCGAGATCGCCGCCTACATCGCCGAGGGCAGCATGACCCCCGAGCAGGGCGAGCGTCTAATGGTTGCTGAGAACTCATCGGATCGCTGCTGATCCAGGGAAGGTTTGAGATGCTTGCGGAAACTTTGTGCCTCGTTCAATCGACGCTTGCCCAGTCACCTGTCGACAGTGCGGTTGAGAGTTCGACGGCTGGCGGACTGGGGATCGATAGCGACATCCTCGTCCCGGTGATCGCCATCATCATGGGCTGCTCGATCGCGATCATCGCGATCGTCTGTGGCACGCTCGCCAGCGGACAGCGCGAGAAGACACGTCGCGAGATCGCGGCCTACGTCGCGGAAGGCACCATTTCGCCGGAAGACGGCGAACGGATGCTGAGGGCGGCGTCGATGACACCCAAGAAGGGCTGACCGCTCTCAGAGCACGACGTCGATCAGGCTGCCTGCCGGCGTGTAACGCTGGACTTGGTAGGCGGTCTGCACCCGTTGGTGGGTTCGCTGGGCGTGGTCCGGCGCCGGGATATCGCCGAGCTTCGGTCCGAGGCCCGAGTCCACGGGTGGGGTCTCGGTCTTTGGTTTGCACGGTTGTGTTTCCGGTTTAGTCGACTGCTCGGGTTGCTCGTTGAGCGGGCGACGCCGGTTCTGGCGTTCGAGGTACTCCGCGTAGAGAAGCGAGCCGGCGGCCTCGGCGCAGGGTTCGTACCGATCGCAGTGATCAGCCCGGAGCACCCGCTGCTCGCAGGCGCCTTTGGCGTGGCGCACCGCCGGAGTCACGCACTCGTCGGCGACGAGGCGCAGCGCCTGGTGGGCGATGGGACTGATCTGGGGTTCGATACGCACGGGAGAACACGTGCGGCGCCCGTGCCGCACGTGACCGATCCCCGCGCCGCTGATAATCTCCACGTTTTGAGTGTGTGAAGGCCGTTCGTGTGGCTTTCCAGCAACACCGCCGAGGTCGGTCTGTGCGGGATGTTGCCTCCGGGCATCCACCTCGCGTCGCGAAAGGGCAGCGAAAGCACGGATGAAGACCGCCCGCCTCGACTACCAGCTCCCGGGAGACCTGATCGCGACGAGGCCCGTCGAGCCGCGTGACTCGTGCCGGCTGCTGGTGTGCTCGCGGAGCGACCCGGACCTGCTCGAGCACCGCACGTTCAGAGATCTGCCGGACTACCTTGCCGCTGGCGACACGCTGGTGTTCAACACGACCTCGGTGCTCCCGGCTCGCCTGGTCGGGCGACGCCTCGACTCCGGCGGCGCGATCGGCGGACTGTTCCTCGGCGAACGCGGAAACGGCCTCTGGCAGGCCATGCTCAAGTCCAATGGCAAACTCCGCGCCGGCATCCGCATCGGCCTGCTCGATCGCGACGACGCCGAGGGCGCGGTGATCGAGCTCGTCGAGCGGGCGGAGGAGGGCTGGCTGGTCCGGGTCGAATCCGGAGCATCGCCGGTCGAGGTCCTCGGCCGGGTTGGGCGGGTGCCGCTCCCGCCCTACATCGACCGGGCCCGACAGACCGGCGGCGAGGGGGTCGAGCAGGAGGCCGATGAACGCTGGTACCAGACGGTCTACGCCGATCCGTCGAAGGCGTCCTCGGTGGCCGCGCCAACCGCGGGTCTGCACTTCACGACCGAACTGCTGGAGACGCTGGCCTCGAAGGGGATCGATCGGGCCGATGTGGTGCTCCACGTCGGAGCCGGCACGTTCAAACCGATCGATGCCGACGACCTGACAAACCACACCATGCACGAGGAATTTTTCGAGATCCCCGCGGCGGCCGCCCGCGGATTGGCTTCCACTCGTGAGCGTGGCGGTCGCCGGATCATGGTCGGGACGACGGCGGTCAGATCATCAGAAAACCTGACGCCAGCGGTTCTCGCGGAGGCAATGGATGCCGGCCTGACCGGGGCCACGGATCTGTTCATTACACCCGGCTACGAGTTCCGCCAAACCGACGGGCTGGTCACGAATTTTCACCTGCCGCGTTCTACGCTGCTCGCGATGGTCGGGGCGCTCTTCGAGACTCATGGGCGCGACGGCATCGAGCGCTTGCTGGCCATCTACCGGGAGGCGATCGATCGCCGGTATCGGTTCTTCAGTTACGGCGACGCGATGCTGATCCTGCCCTAGGCGCGACGCGTCCCCGAAAGTGTGTCGGCAACGGACGTTGCTCCGATACCATGGTGTTGCCCCGCTCGCGTTCCGAGCGGCCCGCGAGCGCGGAGGGAGTCGGCGAGCGATGCGCCTCAACGAACTGATCCGAGGTCTGAATCTGGATGTCCGCGTCGGCGCGCGTGCGTCCGGCGATGCGCGCATCTGCGACTTCACCGAAGACAGCCGCACGGCGATGCCGGGGTCTCTCTTTGTCGCGCGTCCGGGCCTGGTCAGCGACGGGCGCAAGTACATCGCCGACGCGATCGCGTCCGGTGCCGTCGCGGTGCTCACGGACGCCAGCGGCGCGAGGGCGGTCCCGGACCGGGCCATGGCACTGGTGACCGACGACCTCCCGCTGGTCTCCGCGATCCTCGCGGAGCGATTTTTCGGCGAGCCGTCAAAGAAGCTCGCGGTCGCGGCGGTTACCGGCACCAACGGCAAGACCACGACCGCCCACCTCGCCCGACGCCTGCTCAATGCCTCGGGTGTTCGCTGCGGGTTGATCGGTACCGTCGAGATCGATGACGGCGATGAATCATTCCCGGCGCAGCTGACAACACCGACGAGTTCCGAGCTCAGCCAACTGTTCGCCTCCATGGTCGAGCACGGCTGCACGGCGGCGGTGATCGAGGCGTCCAGCCATGCGATCCACCAACGCCGCGTCGCCGCGATCGACTTCGACGCCGCGGCGTTCACGAACCTGACGCAGGACCACCTCGACTACCACCGCACGATGGAGGCCTACGGCGCAGCGAAAGCCGAATTGTTCTCGTGGCTCAAGCCGTCGGCACTGGCGGTCGTCAACGCGCAGGATCCGGCCCACGAAACCATGCTGGCCGACTGCGGATCGCGCCGCCTGCTCGCCTACCCGCGCGGACGAGAGGACACCGGCAACGAGGAGGCGACGATCTTCGCGACACCCTTGCGAGGACGATTAGGCATGGGCGTGCGGGCGCTCGGGCCGTGGGGGACGGTCCGCGGCGAAGTCAGCATGGTGGGGGCGTTCAACGCCGAGAATCTCCTGCTGGCGATCTCGATCGCCCACGAGTTCGGCCTGTCGGCCGGCCAGATTGAAGCGGCTCTCCCCAATCTGGACGCCCCGGCGGGACGACTCGAGGTCGTGAGCAACCCCCAAGCCCCTTATGCGGTGCTCGTGGACTTCGCCCACACCCCCGACGCCCTCCGCAGCGCCATCCAGGCGGTCCGCCCGGTAGTCGGGGCGGGCGGCGAACTCCGTGTGCTGTTCGGCTGCGGCGGCGATCGCGACCGGACCAAGCGACCGCTCATGGCCAAGGCCGTGTTCGCGAGCGCCGATGTGGTCTATGTCACCTCCGACAACCCGCGCACCGAGAACCCCAGCGCGATCATCGATGACATCCTCGCCGGCGTGTCCGGTGCCGAACGCAGGAGCGCCATGGTCCATGTGGATCGGCGCATGGCCATCGAGGCCGCGGTGGCGGATCTGCGCCCCGGTGATGTGCTGCTCATCGCGGGCAAGGGACACGAGCCCTACCAACTGCTCCCCGATCCGAAAATGCCCGGCGGTGTACGCAAGATCGAGTTCGACGATCGACGCGAAGCGAGACGCGCGCTCCGGCAACGCACCCCGGAGCTCGCCGGCTGATGTTCTGGACACTCGAAAACTTCCGCACCGTCCTCGCCGGGACCTGGATGGCCAAGCCGGCTACCCCGGCGTCTGTCGCCATCGAGGGAGTGTCCGTCGACTCGCGCACGATCAAGCCGGGCGAGGTGTTCTTTGCGCTCAAGGGCGATGTCCACGACGGCCATCGCCACATCGAAGGCGCCGCCGAAGGCGGGGCTTCGGTGATCATCCTGCAGGACTCGGCAGCGCTTCCTGCGGACTTCCCCCGGCGGTTCCCCTCGGTCGCCGCACTGCGTGTCGGCGATACCCGCCGAGCGCTCGGCCAACTCGCTCTCGCCTACCGCCGAAGCCTCGACTCGGTCCGCGTGATCGCGGTCACCGGCTCAAACGGCAAGACGACTACCGTCCGGCTGATCGACGCCGTGCTGCGCACAAAGTTCCGCGGTCGCGCGAGCATCAAGAGCTACAACAACGACATCGGCGTTCCCCTGACGATCTTCTCGGCCCGCCCCGGCGACCAGTACCTCGTCTGCGAGGTCGGGATGAACGCCCCCGGCGAGATTGCGCCGCTGGCGAAGATCGTCGAACCGGATGTCGCGGTGATCACGTCCGTCGGCCGGGCCCACATCGAGGCCTTCGACGACCAACTCGGCATCGTGCGCGAAAAGGCGTCCCTGCTCAGCTTCGTCCGCCCGCACGGCCTCGCCGTCGTCACCGCCGACTGTCCCGACCTCGATCCGTACCTCAAGCCCGTGCCGAACGTGGTCATGTTCGGCCGGTCCGATCGCGCCGACCTCCGCCTCACCGCGTCCGAGCACGCCGGCGATCCACCGTCACGCGTCCGGTTCACGATCAACGAGCGCGTGACCCACGAGATCCCGATGCTCGGCGAGCACAACGCCCTCAACGCGATGACCGCCGTCGCCGTCGGGCGGCGCCTCGGCCTCGAAGAGGTGGACATCGGACGCGGTCTCGCGGGAGCGGTCCCCGCCGAGATGCGTCTGCGCCACGACCGGGTCGGCGGGCTCGACCTGTTCAACGACGCCTACAACTCCAGTCCGGAGTCCGCGATGGCCGCGATCCGCACCTTCGCGGACCTGGCCCGGGGCGCAGGGCGCCGCGTCGTGGTCCTCGGCGACATGCTCGAACTCGGCTCGCACAGCGAGAAAGCCCACGAAGAACTCGGAGAATGCCTCGTCGAGTGCTTCGGGCCCGCCGGACCGGAACTCGAGTGCCTCATCGGCGTCGGTCACTACGCCCCGCGCGTGGCCGAGACCGTGGCCCGGCTCTGCCCTCGCACCGAGGTCCACGCATTCGAAGGCATGGACGATGCCCGGGCGAACGAGGTCTGCACCCTGTTCGAGGCCGGCGACGCTGTGCTCCTCAAGGGCTCGCGAGGCGTGGGGCTGGACCGGATCGCCACCGCTCTGCGAAACAGCGGCATGCCCGTCGGTTCCTGATCACGCTCAGGCCGTTGCGCTGCCGATGACCGTTTCGTCGCGCGGCGTGTCCGGGCGTCTGTCTCGTTGAACGCCGCCGATGATCTACCAACTGCTCGAACAGCTCGGACCGTGGCTCACCCGGCTCGGGGTGTACCGCTACTTCATGGTCTTCGAGCAGCTCAACTTCCGGGTCTTCTGCTCGGCCGTCCTCAGCTTCCTCTGCGTCCTGCTCTTCGGCAGACGGGTGATCCGCTGGCTGTCGCTCAAGAAGATCGGTGACAGCGCGGAGTTCAACCACGCCCAGCTCAACGAGATGATGAAGTCCAAGGCGAACACGCCCACCATGGGCGGATTGCTCATCGCCGGTGCCATCTTCCTCGCCACGCTGCTCTTCGCCGATCTGTCCAACGACTACATCAAGCTCGGCCTGTTCGTGCTCGTCTACCACGCGGGCATCGGCGGCTTCGACGACTGGCTCAAACTCACCGCCGCTTCCCGGGCCACCGGGTCCCGGCAAGGGCTGTACTCGTGGGAGAAACTGGTTTGCCAGCTGGGCCTCGGCGTGGTGATCGCGATCTTCGCGTACTCGGCGGGCAGCGCCGGCCAGACCGCCGCGGCGGAGGCCCCGCGGATCGCTCATGTGCTGAACCTGCCGCTCCAGCGGACCTACGAGCCCCCGGCCTTTGCCGTCTCCGAAGGGCTGATCTTCCTCAGCCCGGTCGTGTACGTCGCTTTCATGACCATCTTCATGGCGGGCATGTCCAACGCGGTGAACATCACCGACGGCATGGACGGCCTCGCGGCCGGCATCGCGGCCATCGTCGGGGTCGGCATCGTGGTGCTCTGCGTGGTCGTGGGGACCGAGTCGATCGCCCAGCCGCTGCTGGTGCCCTATGTCCCGGCCTCGGGTGAACTGGCGGTGTTGGGCGGGGCGATGGTGGGGGCCTGTCTGGGGTTCCTGTGGTGGAACTGCTCGCCGGCGTCGGTGTTCATGGGGGACACCGGCTCGCTGTGCCTCGGTGGGCTGATCGGCTACATCGCGGTCGTCATCCGCATGGAGTACGTGATTCTCCTCATGTGCGCCGTCTACATCTGGGAGATCCTCAGCGTGGTGATGCAGGTCGGCTACTTCAAGGCGACCAAGGGGCAGCGGATCTTCAAGTGCGCGCCGTATCATCACCACCTGCATATGTCCGGCTGGCCCGAGCAGCGTATCGTTGCCCGCTTCTGGATCATGACGATCCTGCTGACGGCGATGGCCCTCGCCTCGCTCAAGCTCCGCTGAGTCGGACCAACCCGTTTCCCTCCTTCTGACCTGTGCTCGGGAGCCCGTGTGGCGCGATCTTCGTCGGAAAAACTCGAGCCGGGCAAGCCCGGCGAACCGGCGGTGATGGGTTCGGTTCCTGCGCAGGCGGACACCAAGCCGCCATTGGTCACCAAGGAGGGCACGATCCGCTCCGGGCGACTCAAGGGCTTGACCATGTGGCAGGCGATCTTCGTCCTGTCCTGGCCGGTGCTGATCGAGTCCTTCCTCAACGCGCTGGTTGGCCTCGTGGATACCACGCTCGCCGCCTCGCTGTCCGAAGCCGCGACCGACGCCGTCGGGGCCGCGTCGTACTTCCTCTGGTTCATCAGCCTCGTGGGTATGGCCCTCGGCGTTGGCGTGACCGCTCTGGTGGCCCGATCGATGGGCAAGGGCCGGGTCGCCGCGGCGTGCGCGGGCGTCGGCCAGTCGACTCTCCTGTCGCTGGGCGCGGGTCTGAGCGTCGGTGTGCTGATCTTCTTCGCGGCGCCGGGCATCGCGTCGCTGCTCCAACTCCAGGCCGAGGCCCGCGAGGGGGCGATCTCGTACCTGCGGATCCTCGCCTGGGGCGTGCCCGCGCAGACCTTTCTGCTCTGCGGCATCGCGGCCTGTCGCGGTGCCGGCGACGCCCTGCGCCCGCTGGTGATCATGGCGATCATCAACTTCACAAACGTGGTCTCCAGCTTCCTGCTCTCGGGCGCGAACTTCGGCGTCACCCGCGCCACCGCCAGCGGCGAGACCGTGACCGATGTGCTCATCCCCGGCTTCGGCGCGTTCCAGATGGGCCTGACCGGGATCGCCTGGGGCACCGTCATCGCGTGGAATCTCGGCGCGGTCCTCATGGCCCTGCTGCTCATCCGGGGCACGCACGGCGTGCGCCTCATGCTCCGACGCATCAAGCCCCACAAGATCACCATGGCCCGACTCGTTCGCATCTCGATCCCCAGCGGTATCGAGACCTTCGGCATGTGGTTCGGCAACTTCCTGATCATCATGATCGTCGGCTCGTTCGCCATGCAGGGGCTGCTCGGCTCGCACATCGTGGCGATCCGCATCGAAGCGTTCAGCTTCCTGCCCGGATTCGCAATGTCGATGGCGGCGTCCACGCTCGCGGGTCAGTACCTCGGCGCCGGCTCGCCGCGCCTCGCCAAGACCGCGATCTTCCGCTGCACGACCATCTCCGCGAGCATCATGTTCTGCTTCGGCCTGCTGTTCATCTTCTTCGGCGAAGAGATCACCGGTCTATTCTCGCAGCAGCCGACCCACCTCGAACTCGTGCCGAAACTGCTGTTCATCTGCGGCATCACGCAGATCCCCTTCGCCATTTCCATCTGCATCCGCGGCTCGCTCCGCGGCGCCGGCGACACGCGCACCGTCATGATCCTTACCTGGGTGAGCACCTACGCCATCCGCCTGCCCTTGGCCTACTTCTGCTCGGGCGTGGACCTCACGCTGTTCGGGCGCACGTTTGAGAACCCCCTCCCGGTCCTCGAGATCCTGTTCGGCATCGAGCCTGGACTGGTCGGCCTGTGGATCGCGCTGTGCTCCGAGCACGTCACGCGATCACTGCTGTTCATGGGCCGATTCTTCCACGGCGGCTGGGTGCACGTGAAAGTCTGATCGCTCAGCCGGTCACTTCGCGCTGATCGACTCATGGTCATGGCATTCGCAGTCGGTGTGCTCGGCGATCCACTGCTCGATGAACTGCGCATCGCGGAGCGTCATTTCCGGCGCTGGCGGCAGGGCGTTCAGGCCCTGCAGCATGACGCTCTGGAACCGGTCGCGATAGAGCTGGTTGGCCGGGTTGCTGGCCTCGGCCTGGAACTCCTCGTTGAGCAGACGCTGGATCTGATCGATCCGCGTCTCCGGGAGCGGGTGTGTGGACAGCCATTCCGGCTGGCGCGGCCCCGACGACGCGTCCTTGAGAATCCGCATGACTTCCAGCTGCGCGCTCGGGTCGTAGCCCGCCTGGGCCATGTAGCGCATCCCGAGCTGGTCGGACTCGGACTCCTGCCCGCGATCGAAGGTCAGCGCGTACACGCCCGCACCGGTGACCAGGCCGTTGACGAGCAGTTGCAGGTCTTCATCGTTGCCGATGACCACGCCGCCGATCGCTGCCGCCAGCGACAGCCCCGCCTGGCGCACCAGCCGGTTGTTCGCGTGGCGCGCCGTCACATGGGCGATCTCGTGCCCGAGCACGCCGGCGAGCTGCGCCTCGTTGTCCATCCGCTCGACCAGACCGCGCGTGATGAACACCTGCCCGCCCGGCAAAGCGAACGCGTTGATCACATCGCTGTTGAGAAAGATAAACGACCACGGCAGCGACGGATTCTCGCCCTCCGTCTGCGCTGCGAGCTTCATGCCGATGTCGGTGACGTAACTCTGCAGCTGGTCCGAAGGCACCCGCCCGCCGTACGCGACGATGAGTTCCGGCGCGGCCTCCTGCCCGATCTGGATCTCCTCCGAGCGCGACAGCAGGTTGAGCTGCGTTCGCCCCGTCGCGGCGTTGGTGGTGCACGCGCCGAGCATGGTGGAGCCGACAAGCAGCGCCGCGGCGGCAAGCGAACGGGTCAGGCGACGGGTGATCTGGGGCATGGTGAATCTCTCCAACTTGTGCTCGTCTCCAGTGTAGTCGGGAGCTGTCGGGAGACGGCATTCCTAGGCTCGCAGCGCCTATCATTGGTCCCCATGACAACTACCCAGACCACCCCCAAGCCAGCCGCCTGGAGCGATGAGGAACTCGCCCAGAATCCGCACGCCCACGAGGCAAAGGCGGGGAAGGTCCGGGGGATGTTCGGAGCCATCGCCGGGCACTACGACCTCAACAACCGGCTGCACTCGTTCGGGCGCGATCAGGCGTGGCGGAAGTTCGCCGTGCGACAGGCCGACCTGAAGTCGACCGACCGCGTCCTCGATGTCGCCTGCGGCACCGGGGACCTCACCAAGGCCTTCGCCGACGCCCTGTCCCGGATGGGCCGGCAGAAGCAGGGGACGGAATCCCCGGTCGTCGGGCTGGATTTCACCCCCGAGATGCTCGATGTTGCCCGGGATCGCAAGGCCACGCCCCTGACCGAGTACATCGAGGGCGACGCGATGGACCTGCCGTTCGAAGACGGATCCTTCGATGTGGTCTCGATCGCCTTCGGCATCCGCAACGTCAGCTGCCCCGAGGTGGCCATCGCCGAGTTCCGTCGCGTGCTCCGCCCGGGCGGGCGCCTGATCATCCTGGAGTTCGACAAGCCCCGGTTCCCCCCGATCCGCTGGGGCAACGACTTCTACACGAAGGTGATCATGCCGCGGACCGCGACGCTGATCAGCCGGGACAAGAGCGGGGCCTACAAGTACCTGCCCCGGAGCGTGCAGACGTTCCTCACGCGCGACGAGATGGTCTCGACCATCGAGAGCGCGGGCTTCGAGTCCGTGAAGGCGCACCCCCTCACATTCGGGGTGTGCGTGTGTTATCGGGGTCAAGTGAAAGCCTGATGCGCGCTGCCGGTGGAGAACCGGCGAACATCTGGCGCTTGGTCGGGCAAACCGACTGAATTTTTCTTCACTCGAAAACCCGGCGCAGAGTGCAATGTCCGGAAACGTTTCGCGTCGCGCGGTCGAGAACCGCGACGGACGTGTTATCTGCGCCGGAAGGCCATTCGCTGTCTGGGTTGACACACCTCGCTCGATGATGGTGGTGCCAACATCGTGTGCCTGCCGGGTTGGCAGGCCGAAACCGAACCCAAGACCCGACGCCCCGCGTGGGGGACCTGTGCCGGAGCGTGCCGGCGGAATGGAGCTGGGAAATGTCAGTTGAATCCTACTCACAGCGTTTGTTTGAGGCCCTGACCAACGGCGACCGGCCCTCGGCCCGGGCGATCATCGATGAGTGCTTCCGCGACGGCGCTTCGGCGGAGCAGGTCGTGTCCGAACTGTTCTGGCCGACCTACGAGCAGATCGAGACCCTCTTCCGCGAGGACAAGCTCACCACCCTCGCCCACCACATGGCCACCCGCCTGCTCCGCTCGCTCTGCGACCAGGCCGCCCAGCGGTTCAGCTTCAAGAACCCCATCGGGCGCAGCGTCTTCGCCGTCTGCGGTCCGACCGACGCCGACGAACTCGCTGGCCAGATGGCCGCCGACCTGCTCGAGGCCGAGGGGTTCGCGGTCAACTACGCCGGGAGCGGCATCGCCAACGACGAACTCCTCGAGATCGTCCAGACCACTCAGCCCAACGTGCTGCTCATCTTCTCCAGCGCTCCGGCCGACCTGCCGGGCATCCGCGAACTCATCGACACCATGCGTGAGATCGGCGCGTGCGACGGCATCCAGATCGTCGTCGGCGGCGGCGTCTTCAACCGGGCCGAGGGCCTCGCCGAGGAAATCGGCGCCGACCTCTGGGCCGAGGACCCCACCGAACTCTGCCACGTCATGATCGACTACCCCGACCACCGCGCCGAGGACGAGCAGCGGACCGTCGGTCGCAGCCGTCGCCCGATCCGCAAGGCCGCCTGATCCGACCCATCGAGCGCACGGAAGCGCTCGCGGCTCCCGAGCCGAAACACGCTCAGACGCCCGGAATCCCGGGCGTTTGTTGTTTTTGCAGCCCAGCCGGTATCCTGCCATCCATGCGTGCACCGGAGGCACCAGTTCGGACGCGGAAGGAGCAGGGCGGCTTGTTCGACGAATTGTCGCGCGCCTCCGGCAGCGCCCACCAGTCCGAACTGAAGCTCGCGTCGGCCCGGGTCCGCCGGCACACCGATCCTCAGCCGCGCGATGTCCGCTTCGCGACCCTCGCCAGTTCCTCCTCGGGCAACTGTTCGGTGCTCGTGCACGGCTCGGGCCAGAACCACCGGCTCACCCTGATCGACTGCGGCATCTCGCCCCGACGCACGCGCGTCCTCCTCGACCAGCTCGGCCTCGACTTCTCGCGCATCGACGATGTCGTGCTCACGCACCTCGATCGCGACCACTGCTATCCCAGTTGGGCCAAGGCGTTGCCGAAGCACGCCCGGTTCCGAATCTGCGAGGGCCACCGCAATCGCGCGCGCCGGGCCGGGCTTCTCTACCGGACCACAGAGATATTCCGCGCCGGCGAACCGTTCGAACTCGGCCGAGGCGTGCGCGTCACCTCCGAACTGCTCTCCCACGACGACCTCGGCGTCGCGTCCTTCCGCTTCGACCTGCCCTGCGCGCGCCACGGCGGACGCTCCGTCGGCTACGCCACCGACCTCGGACGCGCGACGCCGGGTCTGCTCAGTCTGCTCATGGGCGTCGATGTCCTCGCGATCGAGTCGAACTACTGCCGGGACATGCAGGTGGCCTCGGATCGTCCGGAGTTTCTCAAGAGCCGCATCATGGACGGGAGCGGGCACCTGTCCAACGACGAGTGCCTCGACGCAGTCCACGCGATCTCGCCGCGCGAGCGCGTGGTGCTCCTGCACCTGTCGCGTCAGTGCAACACCCCGGAAACCGCCTCGCGCGGGCACGAGAACGGCCGGTACGCACTGACCGTTGCGCCCGCGGACGGGCCGACCGACCTGTTGGACATTGCCTGGGCGGAGTAGCCCTCGAGGCCCGCCTATTCAGGCGGCCCAGCCCCAGTCCGTCATCCCCTCGTCCTCTTCCGGCTCGTCGCCGATGTCGAACCCGAGCCATTCGGCCTTCGGAGTCGCGCGGTTATGGACGCGAACGACCTTGGCGAGCTGGCGAGAGAAGGCATCGCGCAGCGTGCGCAGTTCCGCGCTGACCGCTTCCGAGAAGGGATCGCTTCGATCGCGGAAGACCACCAGCACAGCAAGACAGTCGCCGTCGTGGCTGTGGCAGCCGGTCGCGATCACGCTGCTCCCACTGAGCCACGACGCGTTGTCGTCGAGGTGCTCCACGAGTTTCGCTTCACTGTCGAGCTCCACGATCGACCGTTCATCGCGGAAGCGCGAGGGCACGATATCGGCCAGGTGGTCGAGCAGAGTGTCGGCGGTGTCCTTGGGCAGGTCGTAGTTCACATACGCACCCAGACTGAAGTCGCCGCTGTTGCCGGGCAGGTAGACCGCGGCGTTGGTCGGGCCGGTCTTGGTGAGCATGTGCTCGAGCGTCTTGCGGAGAAGGCTTTCGACATCGAGTTCGGATTCGATCGACATCGCGAGCTGATCAACGCTCGCCGAGTCGACCTGCTCGGCGAGTTGCTGGTAGGCGTTCACGAGGTCGCCGCAGAGCACGTCGACCTGGTTGTTGACCTGCTGGCGCTGCTTGTTGAGCCGCCGGCAGATCCTCTTGAGTCGCTCGATACGCCGGGCCTGCTGACGCATGCTCTGGGCTCGCTCGGCCGCCGACGCGAGACGCTCGCGCAGTTCATCCAGATCGAACGGCTTGGCGATCAGGTCCACCGCGCCGCAGCGCATCGCCAGCACGCCGTGATCGACGGTCGGCTTGCGCACGGTCAACAGGACGCAGGTCGGTTGTTCGGCGCTGGTCAGTTCGGTCGCGAGGCGTACCGCTTCGGCTTCGTGCCGATCGATCGAGATCAGGGCGACATCGTAGTCTCCGTCATCGATCGCCTTGGAGAACTCCTCGGTACTGCCCGTGCTGTCGAGAGTGATCTTGAGACCGCTCGCGGCGTCGCGCAGGCGCTTGCGCGACCGGGCGTCTTCCTCGTAGCACAGAATCCGAGCCGGGCGGGCTGATCCGCTGGGCAGGTACCCCGCGAGCGCACGCTTGCCGTCCTGGCTGGCGTTCGCACGGAGTGGGCTGGGCTGCTCAGATGGTTTCTTCTCGTCGCTCACGCGTGGTCTCCCTCAGTCCGGCGCGAATCCCGCGGCCTAAGCCGCTTTCCGGGGACGCTCTCTCGACGCGTCCCATTTCCAGTCCTCGAGCGCCACGGTCACCGTGGTGCCCTTGCCTCGGCCGCTCTCGATCCAGAGGTCGCCGCCGTGCAAGTCAATCAGTCGCCGGGCCCTCGCGAGCCCCAGCCCCGGCTGTCGCCCCGCGTCCTTCTCGCTGAAGAAGGGGTCGCAGGCGTGACGTCGGGCGCGTTCAGACATGCCGATCCCGTCGTCCGTCACTGAGATCAGCAGTCGGCCATCCGCGTCGGAGACAACAGCCCGAACCTCGATGAGGTGCTTCGGGCGGGCCTCCAGAGCGTTGACCATGATCTCTGTGACGGCTTGGACGATTTGACGACGGTCGATAAACGCGACATCCAGGTCGTCGCCGATAATCACGCGGATCTCGGGGATCGCCGTATCGGTTTCGGTCCCGCCGTCCAGCTTCGCACTCGCGGCCAGCGCGCTCAGTGTGGTCTTGCGCTTCTCAACGCTCGCCCGAACGGCCTGATCGAGCGTCTGATGGATGTCCGAGCGCGTCGGCTTCGGTTCGGGCGGATCGGCGAAGAGATGCAGAGATGTAATCAGGTCGCTCAAACGCTGCGCTGCGTCCGCGACCGCCTTGGCCTTCGACGCGTTCTCATCATCCAGCAGACGCTGGGCGAGGATCTGGGCGTTGCCGCTGATCACGGTGAGCGGGTTGTTCATCTCGTGCGCTGCGCCGCCTGCCAGTTCGCCCAGTCGGGCGAGTGAACGGGTTTCCACGAGCTGCTGCTGCGTGTCGGCCAGCTGCCGATTCGCTTCAGCGAGCTGTTCGCCCAGGCGACGCGCTCCGTCGAACTGCGCGGTGGCGCCGAGCACTGACGCCCAACTCGCCACGAGGGGCCGGATGATCTCCGGATGATCGAGGAGGCAGCGGGCCTCCTTCCCGATCTGGTGGATCAGAACGCCGGCTGGGCTGGGTTCGCCACGCCGCAGCGAGCCGAGCAGCGGCGTGAACCGGAAGCCGGTCGGGTCGAAGTCGTCGCCGAGAGTCTTCTTGAGCCACCCCAGGACTTCCACGGAGGAGAACCCCATCCCGGACTGGTCCGACAGCGAACGCAGGTCGTTCCCGCCGGGAGGCAGGCCGAGCTTCCGGTCGGCGATCAGCCTCCCGGAGGACAGGTGCTGACGGAACTGCCACGAAGCGCCGGAACGCGATTGCCAGAGGATCGAGATGGGACGCGATGTGGCGAACGTCGACGCCGCCGAGCGGGCGACCGCGCCCATCGCGTCGGGGAGGGCGGTGCGAAGCACACCCTCCGAGTGGAACCGATCGATTGCTTCGAGCACCCGCTGCTGAGCGCTTGTCCGTTCGGACTGTGCGTTGAGTTGACTGTTGAGCTGACCGAGTTGGCGATTCGCCTCGGCGATCGAGTCGAGCAGCACATCCGAGTCGCTCGAGTCGTCCAGCCCGAGGTTGGCGGCTCGCACCGCCAGCCGGTCGAACAGCTCGCCCTCGATCTCGCCGCAGACCTGCGGGTCGAGCCCGTGCTCGGAGGACAACACTTCGATCGGACGCAGCTGCGAGAAGTTGCCGGACCAGCCGATGAGCAGTTTGCGCGTGATGGCCTGTGCCACGGTCACGACGCCGATCAGCCGGCGGTGGGGGACATCGGGCAGCGACACCGCCGGCTGGTTGTGCAGCCAGATGACGTCCTGCAGCGCGTGCGGCAGAGCCCAATGCTCGGCCAGACGCTTGCCCGCGGTATGGTGGTCGAGTCCGATGACCCGCCGCTCGATCTCAGCGATGTCGCAGCGCTTCTGTTCGCACAGTTCGACACATCGCCCGAACGCCTTCGGGAGCAGCTTCTCGAGCGCCAGCTTGCCCAGATCGTGCAGGATGCCGCAGAGAAAGGCCTCCTGCGGACGGACATCGATCCCGGCTTGTTCGTGCTTCTCGGCGAGCAATTCCGCGCAGCAGGCAACGGCCAGAGAGTGGCGCCAGAACGCGGCTCGGTCGAAGGACGCCGCGGCGTCGCCGTCGCTCTTGACGAGGCCGTACACCTCGACCGAGAGCATGGCTGCCCGCACGGCCTCCAGACCGACGAGGACCACGGCGCGGTCGATGGTCGTGATCTCGTTGGCGGTAGTGCGGTCGGCTCGCCGGCAGAGGCGCAGCACCCGAGCCGTCAGCGCCGGGTCGGATTCGATGAGCTTGACGATTTCTCTGATGTCGGCGTCGGGTGACGAAGACAGTTGCAGGACACGCAGCGCGATCGGCGAGAGTGTCGGCAGCGACTCGATGTGGCTGAGGATGAGATCGCGGTGGTCTGTCGGTGCTGACGCGGTGTGCACGCGAGGCCTCCTGCGCGGTCGGTGAGATCAACTCTGGGCCGGGAGTTCGAGCAGCGATTCGATGCGCTCGAGCAACTGGTTGACCGAGAACGGCTTCTTCAGGAAGTCGTCTGCGCCCGCGCGGATCAGCTTCTCAACCTCGTCCTGCTCGACGACGCCGGAGACGAAGATCACGCGGGTCGACGCGAGTTCGGGCCGGGCCCGCAGACGCTCGCACACGACATTGCCGTTGATGTCCGGGAGCATGTAGTCGAGGACCATGAGGTGCGGGCGAAACGCTTCGGTGAGCATGCCGGCGTCGTACCCGGTCGCCGCGGTGCGCAGTTCAAACCGGTCGTCGCGACCGATCGTGTCCTCGAAAATCTCGAGGATGCTGCGGTCGTCCTCGACCACGAGGATCCGGTACACGTCAGGGTTCGCCTCGGGCTGCAGCGGATCCAACGGGATCTCGTTGGTCTGCATGAAGCGGAGCAACTCGTCGCGTGGGATGCGCCGGAAGCGCGAGCCGGGCACGCGAAAGCCCTGAAGGCGTCCGGCGTCGAAGCAGCGGATGATCGTCTGCTGACTGACCTTGCAGATCTCCGCGGCCTCACCGGTGGTGAAGACCTTTTTGCCGTCCCACTTGCCCGATGCGCCCTTTGGGGCGTCCGCGGAACCGGAGCCTTCGCTGTTCTTGTGTGAGCCGTTGCTGCTGGGCGAACTCGACATGCCACCACCCCGCGCCGCTTGAGTGCGTTCGTGCGGACGAAGAGTGACACACCGGCGACAGTACCGGGAAGTCCGCATCGCGAGCATCGGCGCGAAGCCGGGAAGACTTCACCGGCGGTACCGGCTGGGCGAAGTCGGCACGGTTTTCGGACCGGATCGACCGGATCGATCGCTCAGTTCGGGTCGATCGGCTGGCAGGCGGGGCACGCGAACACCGCCCGGCCGGCCTGCTTCCACGAAGTGATCGGACCGCCGCAGGTGGGGCAGCGATCCTTCTTATACACGCGTAGCGATTCACTCCGGTTCGGGCGTCCGATCCTCTCACCGTTGAGTGCGGCGTCGATCGTGATGATTCGGTTTCGCTTGACGCCGATCTGCAGCATTCTCGAGATCGTCCGCCACAGGTCGTCGAACTCCTCGCGACTCAGCGACCGCGCCTCGCGCTCCGGATGAATGCCGCACGCGTGCAGCGAATCGCAGCGAAAAATGTTGCCAACGCCCGCGAAGACGGACTGGTTCAGCAGCATCGCCCCGATCGCCGCCCGGCTCTTCGACACGCGGTCCCAGAGGCGCTCGGCATCGCAGTCGTCGCGCAGCGGGTCCTCGCCGAGACGCTCGGTGATGGTCCGCCAGGAGTCGGGCGAGACGATCTCGCAGGTGTTCGGTCCGTTGAGGTCGAAGGCCGCCGTTTCGCCAACGATGCGCACCCGGACCGCACCTCGCGGCTCCGGCAGCTCTTTGGGATTGCCATCCTTATCGGTCATCCGATGGAGACGGAACTTGCCGTAGAGCCCGAGGTGGATGTGCATGCCGACCGGTTCATCACGCTTGCGTTTCCGTTCGAACCAGTAGCACAGGTGCTTGCCCCACGCGTCGATGCGTTCCAGTTTGCGGCCGTCGATCCGCTCGGCCCCGTCGGTAAATCGCCCCTGAGGTGACCATGCCCCGACCTTCTGCCCAGCGAGAGCTTTGGTGTGGTCGCGTGCGAGCCGGTGGATCGTGTGGCCTTCGGGCATGAACCGATGCTATGCTGACTTCGTACCAGGGTGGTTCATGAACGCGAGCACGAGGGACAATCCGGAGACGACTGAGCAGCCGAAGCAGACGGCTGCCGAGGTCGCTTCACGCCTGCACGAGGCGCGGCGTGATCGGAGCGTCCGCTGTCCGGAGCCGCCGAAGCAATCGCGTGAAGACCCGATGATGAACCTGAAAGTTCGGCCGCGGCGCAAGCGGTGTCGTCATTGTCGCTACCGGTTCAACTACCGCATGCACACCAACCGCTGCCCGGAGTGCGGCAGGTACCGCGATGACTACCCGCAGCCGAACCACGGTCTGCAGGCGATGCTGTTTGCTTCGGCGTTGGTTGGGGCGTTTTGCGTCGCCATCGCCCTGTTCCTGTTTCTGCAGAGCTTCTGACTCCATGAAAAAACCCGGCGGGAAGCCGGGCTCGTGTGGTCTGGTTGTCGGTCGCCTTACGCGAAGTGGGCGAAGGCCTTGTTGGCGTCGGCCATGCGGTGGGTCTGCTCGCGGGTGCCCATCGCCTTGCCTTCGCCCTTGGAGGCGGCCATCAGCTCGTCGGCCAGCTTCATGTGGGTCGGGCGACCCTTCTCGGCGCGGACGGCGGTGATGATCCAGCGGAAGGCCAGCGACTGGCGACGGCGCGGGGTGACCTGCATCGGGACCTGGTAGTTCGCACCACCGATGCGCTTCGAGCGGACCTCGACGTGCGGCTTGACGTTGTTGATCGCGCGCTCGAAGACGTCGATCGCGGTCTCGCAGCCGTCGGGGTGGGGCTGCTTCTTCAGGCGACGGTCGAGCTCGTCCATCGCGTCGTAGATCACGCGGATGGCGGCGGTCTTGCGTCCGTCGGTCATGATGCAGTTGGTGAACTTCGCCAGGACCTTGTTGTTGAAACGCGGGTCGGGGCGGAGCTGCTCTTCGGACTTGGTGATGCGGCCTGCCATGGGTATCTCCTGTGGCTCATCTGCGTTCGGTGAGACCGGAACGCTGTCGTTCACCCTCCGGGCCGGCCGGGCCGGGAGGATTACTTGCCGATGCGGCGTGTCGTCGGGCTACTTCGCCCTCAGACAGGGCCGGGAGCCAAGCGGCTCCCGGATGTTGAACGGTTGAGTTGTTGCGCTGGTGGACGCTGGTGGCGAAAAGAAGCGGATTACTTCTTGGCGCGCTTGGTGCCGTACTTCGAGCGGCTGTTGGTCCGCTTGTCGACGCCGAGCGAGTCGAGCGCGCCGCGGACGACGTGGTAGCGGACACCGGGGAGGTCACGGACCCGGCCGCCACGCACGAGCACGATCGAGTGCTCCTGCAGGTTGTGGCCTTCGCCGCCGATGTAGGCGGTGACTTCCTTGCCGTTGGAGAGGCGAACGCGGGCGACCTTGCGGAGCGCGGAGTTCGGCTTCTTGGGGGTCATGGTCTTGACCTGGAGGCACACGCCGCGCTTGGACGGGCAGGCTTCGAGGTCACGGACCTTGGACTTGTCGGGCTTCGGGTTGCGGGGCTTGCGAACAAGCTGATTGATCGTCGGCATGCGTCTGTACTTCCACCTTGTGCCCACCAGCGGGCGAAGGGAGATTGTAGCGAAGCGGGCGAGGGCTGCAAGGCGGTGCGGGGAGGGGGCTGGAAATCCTGCTTAGAAATAGGATATTTCTGGGGGGGGGGTTGTACGGATTGTGCTCGCATTGGGGGGCTTGGGCATCGGTATGGGGTAGCTGCCTTCCCTCGTCGGGTGCCGGGGTCAAGGGCGACGGAGTCGGCCGCAGGCCCCGCGGGGTGCCGCTGGCGAACAAATCGGGCGATCATTTCCTACGGATTTCTCTTGTCAGACAACTCCGCGTGGCCTGCGCTCCGCTTGACCACGGCACCCTTGGCGGTTTCCCGGGTGTCTGCCTACACGGTTGGGAGAGGGTCTGGCTGGAGGGCTCGCCCGCCATCGCCGGCGTAAGCCGCGGCGGAGGACCAATTCCACTCTTCGGCGCGAGATACGAGCCCTGCCTTTACCGGGTTGATGTGTATGTAGTTGAGTTTCTCCATGAACTCTTGCTTGGAGAAGATGTTGCGGTCGTAGCCGCCGCCTCGTTGCCAGAAGCGGACCTCGCCTTGTGCGGATGTGAGTTTCGGGATGACTGGTGCGTTGAGCCGTCGCCATTCGGCGAGGATGGATTTGGCGACAGGCTGTTTGATCTGGTTCAGGATTGACGCGACGGGATGCTCAGGCAGGTTGGGTCTGAGCAGCAGGTGGACATGGTTGGGCATGACGACCCATGCGTACAACCGGAAGCGGCAGGTCTGGCGGGCGTGCATGACCGTTGCTTCGAAGATATCGCGGGTCGCTTCGGTGTGCAGCAACGGGAATCGTCTGAAGCAGGAGAAGGTCAGGAAGCGGGCGTGACCTGGGATTTCGTGTCGGGTTCGGTGGCGGCGGGGAAGAGTGGGCTCAGGGTTCATCGGTGGTTCCGTTGTCGGCGTGGCCTGCACCCGACTTTGTCGGGTTTGACCACGGCACCCATCGATCAAGCCAGCCGATCCGCGTTCCACTTCTCCCAAAACCCGAGCCAGTTCCCGCTCGCCAGCCCTTGAAGCTCCTCGTCCGTCCAGGCGCGTTCGCGCAGGACGTCGAAGAGTTTGTGCAGGTCGGTCGGTTTCTCGATGCCCTCGCAGAGCTGTTTGGCGTGGAAGCCGCCGTCCATGTCGGTGCCGAGGGCGGCGTGCTGCTTGGAGCCGGTCAGTTCGCAGATGTGCTCGATGTGGGCGAGGGCGTCTGCGATGGTTGGGCGGGGGGAGTCGTCGGTCACGCCGGGCTTGAGGAACCACTGGGCGAGGTTGAGGCCGATGACACCGCCTCGGCGGGCGATTTCTTTGATGGCCTCGTCGGAGAGGTGGCGTTGCCAGTTCTTGGCGCCGTCGCCGCCGAGCAGGGCGCGGCAGTTGGAGTGGGAGGCGATGACCGGGCCGCTGGTTCGTTCGAGGGCTTCTTCGGTGGCGCGCTGGGACATGTGCGACAGGTCACAGACGACGCTGACGGCGTGCATGGCTTCGAGCATCTCGACACCCATGGGCGTCAGGCCGAGGCCGGGTTCGCAGGCGTTGCCCGCGGCGTACCTCGACTGCCTGCCCCAGCACAGCCCGATCGCGACGACGCCCTCGGCGACCCACCAGTCGAGTTCGTCTGGCGTGCGGATGGGATCGGCGTTCTCGACGAGGATGCCGATCTGGATGGGGTCGGACTCGGCGGGCTCGGAATCGAAACGCCCGTGGTTGGCGATGGTGATGTGGCCCTCATCGGCCCAGCGCCGGTAGACGCTGACCTGCGCTTCGCCTGCGAGGACGGCGGCTTCGACATCCATCGGTTCGTAGCCCTCCGGGCCGTCGCCGCCGGCTTCGGTGAAGACGGTGCCGAGGGCCCAGCGGACGTTGGCGGCGCGGAGCTCGGGGAGCGTGATCGCGGCGGGGGGGTGCGGGCCGGTCGTTTCCGAGCCGAGTTTGTCCAGCGTGAGCGTGAGGTCGCGCCGGTTGACATCGAGGTAGGCGAGGTCGAGGTGGGCGTCGAAGATCTGCATCGTGGTGCGGCTTTCAGGCGTGGTGGGCGACGGGTGCCGGTCGGTCGAAGCGGACGATGGGGGTGTCGCTGGGGAAGGTTTCGCGGGCGCGCTGCTCAAGGGCGTCGGCGTGGGCGTCGGAGGCGATGATGAGCAGGTCGGCGCCGGCGTGCGGCGCGAGGTCGGACGGGCGGATGATCGGCACGCCGGCGATGTGCTCGAGTGGGGCGTGGTCGTCTATGACGGCCAGCGGCTTGAACGGCAGCTTCGCCTTATCGAGTGCGAGGACGCGTCGGGCGATCTGGCCAGCGCCGAAGAGGAAGGCGGTCGGACGAGGCGCGTTCGGTGCGCGATCGATCCGCTCGAGCAACGCGCGTACCGCGGCACCCTGACGGGCCGAACGCAGGGCATCTATCGACGCGGCGGCGGTGTGTTCGAGTGCGATGAGGCGTTCGGTGTTCGACGCGGCATCGGAGTTTTTGCGCAGCCCCGAGATGGCGTAGCGGACGGCCTCGAGAGCGAGCGATGCGTTGTCGCGGATGGCGGCTGCGAGGGCGGACTCGATGACGGAAAGGGCCTGATCGAGATCGCCGAGGGAGGCGAGGTGCTGGGCGCGGAGGAGGTGCATGATGTGGATGAGATCACCCCGGGCGTGCTCGACCCAGTACTGATCGATGTCGTCCCAGACGGCGTTGGCACCGGCGATATCGAAGTCGGTCGGCTGCCAGAGCGTGCCGAGATGACGATCGATGTTGCCGAGATAGCGGAAGGCGGTACTCGCGCCGTCGGGAATGTCGAAGGCCGGCTCGAAGCACTCGCGGAGCTGGTACATGTGCAGCGGGAGGTAAAACACCGTCGCCCACTTGAAGTCCTGTTGGATGACGATTGAGTTGCCGGGGATGAGATGTGGGCCGAAGACATCGAGGATCGTGAGGTGGACGGGCCAGGTCTTGGCGGCGTCGATGAACAGGATCTCGATCGGCTCGCGCTCTGGGTAGATGGCGTCGGTGTGGTCGACGCCGGGCGCCGGTGCAGGGATCGACATGGCGCGGGTGGTGACGCGATCGCTATACGCGCGGGTATTCCGGCGGAATGCCGGCAGGAACGACTCGCCGGGTGCGGCGATGTGCGTGTAACGACCCTCCTGATCGTTGAACATCACGAACCGGTCATAGGCGAGCAGGGGCTGCGTCCACGCCGGGTTCTGCGACAGCCCGTGGCAGAGCGCGAGCGTGCTGCCGCCGAGGAACGAACCGAGTTCGACGACGCGACCGGCGCCGGAGTACTGCGACTTACCGAGCCAGTGCAGGAAGTCGAGTTCGCCGGTGCTGAGCATGGTCTCGGCACCGAGCGGGGCGCGAAGCGGATCCTCGCTCCAGGGCCGATGGTCGGTGATCACACCGGAACCTCGGCGAGTTCATCGGCGACGAGGATCTCGGCTTCGGTCTTGGAGAGGACTTCGTCCTTGGTGACGCCCGGGGCGAGTTCGATCAGGCGGAAGCGCCCTTCGCCACCCGCGGCTTCGCGATCGAGCTCAAGCACGCAGAGGTCGGTGATCACCATGTCCACGCACTTGAGGCCGGTGAGGGGAAGGGAGCACTCGGCCTTGATCTTGGAATCGCCGTGCTTGTTGGTGTGCTCCATGACCACCACGACCTTCTTGACGCCGGCGACGAGGTCCATCGCACCGCCCATGCCCTTGATCATTTTGCCGGGGATCATCCAGTTGGCAATGTCGCCGGTCTGGGAGATCTCCATGGCACCGAGGATGGCGATATCGATGTGACCGCCGCGGATCATGGCGAATGAGTCGGAGGAAGAGAAGAATGCGGCGCCGTCGCGTGCGGTGATGGTCTGCTTGCCGGCGTTGATCAGGTCGGGATCGAGTTCGGATTCGGTCGGGAACGGGCCAATGCCGAGCAGGCCGTTCTCGGATTGGAGCCAGACATCGATACCATCGGGGATGTGGTTGGCGACGAGGGTGGGGATCCCGATGCCGAGATTAACGATGAAGCCGTCTTCGAGCTCCTGCGCGGCGCGGATGGCGAGCTGGTTGCGATCGAGCGGCATCGGTGGTCCTCCGGCTGAGTGGGCGATGGCGTCATCGTACCCCGACATCGGAGGGGCCGACAATGGCGGGGTCTCCGGCCGGGGCAACTCTGTACAGCGGTCGGGGCGGGGTCGTCGATAGAGGAGGCATGAGTCCCATGGGAACACAGGCGAGGTACGACTCGCGCCGGCTCGGTTTCTCGCCAGACCGAGGTGCGGATGTGGCCAAGCGGGCGCGGAGCCTGATCGACTGCATCGAGGTGCTCCACCCGTTCGCAGAGGCCCTGGGCGTCTCTCTGGAGGCCGCGTCTTTCCGGGAGCACGCGGAGCGGCTCGCGCGGGACTTCACGCTCCCCGACTGGCCTCAGGGACGGATCAACCTTGTCGAGGCAGCGGTGCTCGACCTGTTCGTGCGCGCGATCCGGCCCGAGATTGTGGTGGAAGTGGGGGTGGCGTCTGGCGTGTCGAGCGCTGCGCTGCTCAGCGCGCTCTCGACGATCGGGGCCGGCGACGAGCCGCGTTTACACAGTTACGACATCATGACGCGCTGCTACTTCGACGAGAGCCGTGCGGTCGGTGAGGCGGTGCAGGAGATGGTGGCTCGCCTGGCCGGCGATCAACTGCTCACGCGAGGCGGCGCGAAAACAGCAGGGGAGCAACTGCCGAACGCGAGCGTTCGGCTGGCATTCATCGACGCGAACCACGGCCATCCCGCCCCCGTTGCGGACCTGATCGATCTGGGGCCCTGTCTCGCGCCGGGAGCGTGGGTGCTCCTGCACGACGTCCGCCTCAGTCGCGCGATGCTGGAGCGAGACCCTGCGACTGATCGCGCTGTGTACGGACCGGAGGTGCTCTTCGACGGCTGGCCCGGCGAGAAAGTCCGCGGCGTGCGGTTCAGCTCGAATATCGGCGCGATCCGGGTTGATCGGCCCGACGAACTGACGTCTGATCACCTCGCCGCGATCATCGATGAGCCGTGGGAGCGGATCGCCGATTCGGAACATGTGCGCCGGACGCTCGGCAGGGCGTAACGCTCCGATCGCTCAGTCTCGCTCCAACAGGAGCACCGATGCCGAGTATGGCGGCAGTGCCATGCTCCCGCGGATGCTGCGAAGCGGCTTCGCTCCGGCGTTCTGATCGTCGACGAGGACCGCCCATTGTCCGGTTCCGAGCGGTACAGACAGTTCGCGATTCGTGCCGTTGTAGATGACCTGGAGTTGATCACCGGTCGCTTCACAATCAAGCGTGAAAGCGATGACGGCGTCGGGCGTGCCCTCGGGGAACTCGCGCCAGCGGAGTGATTCGCGCACCTCGGCTCGATCGCTGAGTCGCAAGACCGGGTGGGCAGCTCGCAGTTCGATGAGGCCGCGGATGTAGTCGAAGATGTCGTGGTATTCACCCTTGCGCTGCCAGTCGAAAAGATTGACCTCGTCGCCGGCGTTGTACGAGTTGTGGTTGCCGCCTTTGGTTCGGGCGAAGTCTGCACCGCCGTGGACAAAGGGGATGCCCTGGCTGGTCAGAACGATCGCGTGCGAGAGTTTCTGCATCGCGCGGCGCTGCTCGTCGGTGGCGTTCGGCTGTGTCAGCACGATCTTGTCCCAGAGCGTGAGGTTGTCGTGGGCAGATGCGTAGTTGATCGTTTCGGTGGGATCGTCGGTGAAGTCGTCGATCGCGCCCATCACACCTCGCCGGATGGAGCCGGTGTCGCCGGCGGGGCCCGTCGCGAAGCCCTGCGCCGTGCCGTCGAGGTCACCGCGGATCGCGTTGCGGAGGTGGTCGTTGAAGACGGCGATCCCCATGCCGCGCTGAGCGCCCTTGGGGAAGTAGATCGGCCCGCCGCCGGTCCACGGTTCGCCGTAGATGGTGGCGTCGGGTCGCACGCTGCGGATGCGCTGCACCCACTCGCGGACCGAATCGGGCTGGTGCGTGCCGAGCAGGTCGAAGCGGTAGCCGTCGATGCTGTACTCGCGTGTCCAGTACTCGAGCGAGTCGGCGATGTACTTGCGGGCCATCGGGCGCTCGTCGGCGATGGAGTTGCCGACGCCTGCATCGTTGCGGAGCGAGCCGTCGATCGTGGTGCGGAAGTAGTAATAGGGGACGGACTGGTCGAAGGGCGACAGCTCGTAGCTGGTCGAGGTGTGGTTGTACACCACATCGAGGATCACACGGATGCCCGCTTCGTGGAGCCCGGCGATCGCGGCCTTGAGATCCCGCATGGCTTGCAGCGGATCGCTCGGATCGGTCGAGTAGTTCGACTCGGCCACATTGAACAGCGCGGTCCAGTAGCCCCAGTTGTACTGGTCGAGCGGCGCGGTGAAATCCTGCACCGGGAGCAAGTGCACGGCGGTGATGCCGAGTTCTTCGAGGTGGTTCAGGCCGGTCTGGACGGTCCGGCCGTCGACCTTAACGGAGCCGCGATGAGTCAGTCCGGCGTAGGTGCCTCGCAGGTCGGCGTCGAGCGACGGATCCGCGATGGAAAAATCGCGGACGTGGATCTCGTAGATCACCTCGTCGGTCGGGCTGGCGATCTGCGGCGGTTCGAATCGGCCCCAGTTGTCCGGATCGGTCCGATCCGGAGCGACAACCACAGAGCGAAGGCTGTCCGTCGTGGCCGCCAGCGAGTGGATGTCGGCGGTAACCCGATCCACGCCGTACGACTTGAACCAGTATTGGTAGGTCATGCCGTGGAAATCGCCGGTGACCGCGGTCTCCCAGACGCCGTTGTTTTTTCGTTCGAGCGGAACGGCGAGGAACGGCAGTTTGGAGTCGGGCTTCTCGAACAGCAGCAGGTCGACCGAATCCGCGACCGGGCTCCAAGTGCGGAAGGTGGTGGACTCGGGGCTCCAGATCGGACCGAGTTCGGCATCGAGGGCGGTGAAGCGGTCCTCGGTGAGCACATCGCGTGCGAAGACGGTCGCCGCATCCATATCGGGCGGGTTCAGACGGAGATGCCCGAGGTGGTCCGCGTCAACGGGGCTGCTGAGCCTCGCGGCGTACGTGACGCCGCGCGACGGGTTTGCATCTGCCTCTTCGATCGAAACGATCTCATACTCGACCGCCTCGCCGCGCCGGTTCTCCAGCACGGTTCGACGCAATGTGCTCTCATCGAGCGCGGTGCTCGTGGTGAAGTGGATGAGATCGGAGGAGTCGAGGAACGCGCCGAAGATGCGGGCCGAAAGGTCGACGGACGCGGGGGTCAGGAAGACGCGCTCGTTGCCCGCGACGAGCCAGACTTCAGTCACGCCGCCGCGACTGATCCGTGCGAAGCGGTCGCGGTCGACATCTTTCGCTTTCCATTCTCCCTCGCGCACGATCATTCCGATCAGCGGGACGGACTCAGGGAGCACGAGCGTGGCGTAGCGGGAGAACTCGGTCTCGCCGGTAAAGTCGTACCGCTGACCGGCACCGCCGTCGGGCCACGCCCAAAGGTTCCAGTCGGCGTAGTCGCCATCCGGCCGGTGGTAGTGCACGATCACGACGCTCTGGTCGGGATATTGCGAAGGGTCGATGCTGTCCGCGACTGAAACCGGCTCCGGCGCAGCCGTCGCGAGCGGGTTCAGCGTGAGCACGCAGCACACCGCGAGCGTGATGGCGAACAGATTGGTCAGGCGTTGGCGCAGCGAGTCAAAAAGCACACATGCCTCCTTTTCAGGAGGCATGGTAGGTCAGTCGGCCCAATTGGTCAGCAGACGATCTGAGTTATGGGCACGGTACGCCGAACGCGCCCAGCACGATGTTCAGGTCGAGCAGGTCGATCTGGTCGTCGCCGTTGACATCCCCGACGACCCCGGACTGGCCGAAGTTCGCGAGCACCGCGTTGAGGTCGGCGAGATCGACCATGCCGTCCCCGTCGGCATCGCCGAGGCAGGGCACATCGAGGCCGATCGTGGTGAACGTGGCAAGCTCTGGATTCCCGTAGCGGGTTGCGCCGCTCGGGCTGATGGCCTGGACCTGCCAGTAGTACGTGGTCGCCTCGTCGAGATAGTTCGGCGGGAGGCTGATCTGGGTGTTCGAGGTCTCGAAGCCGTCCACGACGGCGCCGATGAAGTCAGGGTTATCCGCGACCCAGATCGTGTAATACCAGACGTTCTCGGCGCTCGCCCACTGCATCACGGGGTTGCGTTCGACGCTGTCCGAATCGGGTGCCGGGTAGAGCAAGTCGAATTCGCCGGGCGGCTGCGGCTCGCCCTCGCAGCAGACGCCGAGCGGGTTTGCCAGCGCGTTCTGGAGATCGGGCTGCAAGATCGAAGTGCCGTTGTTTGCACCGCCGCCGGAGTTACATCCAGCGTGCGTGTGTATACCGATCGCAGCGCCAGTTGACTCCAGGATGACCGGAGAGCCCGAGTTCCCGCCGGTCGTGTCCGTGCTGTAGGAGAGCCGCGTGCCCGAGTTCAACGCGAACGGGCCCACATGGGTCTTCTGGACCGAGTTCCATGTGCCCGGGACCGGCGGCGAAACCGTCCCGTAGCCGGTGATGCGGATCTGCTGGCCGCTCACCGGCGGCGGCGACGCGAGCGTGAACACCTCGCCCTGCGCATCCGCCGGACGCAGGCCGGTATTGCTGTTGGGGAAGGCGCCAAAGTAGGCCCAGTCGTTGCCAATGCCCTGCCCGCCGTTGGACTGCATTGAGTTCTGATCCACCGGGTACTGGTCGTCGGGGTGCGGGTTGTTCCACGATCCGTTCGGGTTCGAGAGCGGGACGTTGAACTGCACGACCTGCGAGCCGTTTCCGGTGCAGTGGCCGGCGGTCAGGAAACAATTGTTGCAGTCGTCGATCATCCACGCGGTGCAGCCGATCGGGGCGAGGCGAGCGGCACGGGGGTCGTTCGAGAGCACGCGATCGTCGACGCTGCCGCAGATCGACCGCTGGACTTCCGCCGGCACGCCGGCATCGGGTCCGGCGATGAACTCGCTCATCCGAAGGGAGTTGATGCCCGAGGCGCCGCGCGCCACGATCTCGATGAGCACCGTGTCGCCGTTGAAGTACGCCGACGAGTTCTGCCACTGGACGAGTTCGAGCGGGTCAAGTTCCTGCACCGCGCCGTCGAGCAACGATGTCAGTCGGAGGACGCTGTGCGTGTCGGAGCCGGCGGCGCCGGCGAGCTGGACGTCGTCGAAGCGCAGGCGGACCCAAGCCGCTCCGGGCTCGTGCACGTGCGTCTCGAAGATGACGGTGCCGGCGTCGCGCCCTTCGGAGAACACGAAGCCGGAATCAATACGCGCGTCGACCGGCGTGCCTCCAGCCGGGGCGGGCAGGGCGTCCTGAGCGAGAGCAGCGGAAACTGCGGTTAATCCAGTCGCCACTGCGGCGATCAAACTCGTTGTGCGCATCGTCGGATCCTCCGAGGTCTTCAGGCAAGGTACCTCGGTTCAGAGGCGGCGCAGGACGAAATCCGGACCAGAATCGGTTCGGGCAGGGGGTCGCGACAGGCGAATAGAAAACGCGGCCCCGCCTGAAGCGGGACCGCGCGTGCGTGAGTGAGACTCTTATCGGCCGGGGTTCAGCAGTTGGTGCCGAAGGCTCCGAGCACGATGTTCAGATCCTCGAGGTTGGTCACCCCGTCGCCGTTGGCGTCGCCGCCGGCATCGGACCCAAAGGATCCGAGGACCAGGTTGAGGTCGGCCAGGTTGATCGAGCCGTCCCCGTTGATGTCGCCCTGGCAGGTCGTACCGCACTCGATGAGCAGGTTGCCCGTGCCCTGGTTGCCGGGGCCGAATCCGCCGACGCGGATGATGTACTGCTCGCCCGCGACCACGTTCGCGGTGATCGTGCTGCGGTATCCGCCGCCCGATGTTCCGCAAGTGTTGTTCGGGTCGTCATCGTTGCAGTCGATCAGGAACGCGTCGGTCGGCGGGCAGGGCGCCCCAGGGGCGGAGTAGAGCACCAGATCGGTGTCGTAGTTCGCCGAGCCGCCGAGCTGCTCGCAGGTCGTGATGGTGAGCTCACTGGTGCACGGAGCCGTGAAGGTGTACCAGATGTCGCTGCCGGTCTGACCGCTGAACTTACAGTCCGTGTGAGCGAGCCCGTCCGTGTTCGCCCCCAAAGTCGAGAAGGCGGTCAGGCCAGCCGAAATCGGCAGCGCGTCTTCGCAGTTGTCGTTCGGAGGAGCGACCTTGACGAGCAGTTGGCCCGAGCCGGTGTTGCCCTCGTTGAAGCCGCCGACGCGGATCAGAAACTGTTCGCCCGCAGCGGTGTTGTAGCGGATCGTGCTGCGGTAGCCGCCGGCGAAGTCGCCGCACGGGTTGTCCGGGTCGTCATCATTGCAAGCGAGGAGAAGGCCATCTCCGGGGGGGCATGCACCGCCCGCTGCGTACAGCACAAGGTCAGTGTCGTAATCGGCCGAGCCGCCTTCGTCTTCGCACGTGCTGACGATCAACTCGCCCGCGGTCGGAGCGGTGTAGGTGAACCAAATGTCGTTGCCGGTGACGCCGCCGAACTGACAGCCGGCGTGGGTGACGCCATCGGTGTTCGCGTTCTCGGTTGAGAACGATGTGAGTTGCGAGGTGATGGCGATCGCGTCATCGCAATCGTCGTTCGCGGGGACGACCTCGACGAGCAGTTGGCCCGAACCTTCGTTGGCATCGTTGAGGTTGAAGCCGCCGACGCGGATCAGGAACTGCTGGCCGGCGGTCACGTCCGTGCGGATCGTGCTCTTGAAGCCGCCTGCGCTATCGCCGCAGGGGTTGATCACATCGTCGTCGTTACAGGCGACGAGGAAACTGTCTGTCGGGGGGCAGGGGGCGCCCGAGGCGTTGTAGAGCACGATGTCGGTGTCGTAGTCGGCCGAGGCGCCGAGGTCTTCACAGGTCGAGATGACCAGCTCGCCCGTCGCACTCGCGGTGTACGTGAACCAGATGTCGTTGCCCGTGATGCCGCCGAGCTGGCACGATGAGTGCGCGAGACCGTCGGTCGTAGCGCCGATCGTCGAGAACGGGTTGAGCCCGTCAGAGACGGGGATGGCGTTCGCGCAGGAATCGTTGTCAACGGGGTCGGAGAAGAACCCGCAGCCGAACCCGTCACCATCGCGGTACGCGATGATCTCCGGTCGCGTCTCGGTGGGGTTGAACGTGTTCGCACCGGTGATCGACGGGTTCATCGTGTAGGGCGGGCTGCTGCAGGAGCAGTGGTTCGCGTCCCAGTTGTGCCCGAGCTCGTGAGCCACCAGGTCGGTGATCGTCGAGAAGTTGCTGGAGAAGTTCGCTTCCGAAAGACCGTATGCGAAGTTATCGCTGCAGACGACGCCGACGTAGGCGAGCCCGATGATCGAACCGTCGAGGTTCTTGCCGGTGAACAGGTGCGCGTGGCTGCGCAGCGAGGTTACGTTGTCGTTCCACCAGTCGCGGAACTCGACCAGGAGATCGCCGGAATCGGTCGCTGTGTACGGATCCGACGCGTCCGAGGTGCGGATAAAGATCTGCGCGACACGGTGGATGATGCCGACCTCGTTGTCGTACTGCACATTCACGGTGTTGACGACCGCTTCCATACGGGCCTGCGTGAGGCTGAAGCTGTTGAAGTCCGAGTAGTACTCGAAGTCGGCGTCCAGGCCGAGACGGGAGGTGTAGGTGAAACCGCCACGTGCGGCCTGCGCGTTGTCTTCGGGTTCAGCCTGCGGATTCACCTGCGGGGGCTCGATGCCGCCGCCGCAGATGGCGTTGTGGCCGAGCACGTGGCGAGAATCGAAGATGCCGTAAAGGTCGTTTGGGGCTCCGAACATCCGATCGGCCACGGAACCGAACCAGAGGTTCGTGCCGTCGTCGAGTTTCATGAGGCCTTCGAGCCGGCCCTCGATGACCGACACGGCGACCACGGAGTCCGGCTGGCCGGCGATCTCTCCGCGATAGGTCGTGATGGGCCCGGGATCGACGGCGCGGAGCACGCCGTCGGCGCCGTGCTCGTAGACGACGATGTCGTCGGTCCGCACCGAGTGGGGCCGGATCACGATCTCATACGACATGCCCTGGTAGGGAATGTCTTGGCGGATCTGGGCATCGAGGTCGAAGATGCGGTCCATCCGGAAGGTCTCGATCTGGCTGACCTCGAATGCCGCGGCGGCTTGGGCGTTCAGCATGGTCTTGCCGCGCTGGTCGTCCTTTTCTTTCGATTGAGCCAGCGCCGATCCGGCGCCAACGACGATCGCGGCGGTCGCTGATGCGACGGCTACAAACTTGGGCATTCGCCCGATGAAACGACACATATCTCGTGTTCCTCCTCACAGGTGATCGAAAGGGCGGTTCCGCGCTCCACGCGATGCAGCGCCCAGATTCACAACACTCCGCGTCAAGAGTGACGCTGCTGCGCCGATAATCCAAGCCGAATCTTTGGTTTTTTTGGAAACAGGGCGTTCCCGGTACTCAATGCGGACGCTCTGCGGGGCTTGAATACCGGAGCACCGCCCCTTGCTGCGTCCGGGCTTCTGGTATATTGCCTGACCCGTCCCACCGGGCGAGCGGGCGTATAGCTCAGCTGGCTAGAGCGCTGTGTTCACACCGCAGAGGTCACTGGTTCGAGTCCAGTTACGCCCATTTTCCACCGAATCGCCGGCTTCAGGCCGGCGATTCGGCTTTTTGGGAGGTCCCCGGCTTCGGGTTGTCCGCTCCGGGCAGGCCCAGCCAGGTGATCTCGTCGCCGACTTCGCAGGCCTCGCGATCGTCGTGGGTGACCATCAGGGTTCCGACGCCGCTCGAGCGGAGCAGTGAGAGCAACTCTTCACGAAGGTCCTTGCGCAGCCCGGTATCAAGCGAACTGAAGGGCTCATCGAGGAGCATCACATCCGGGCGGCTCGCCAACGCCCGAGCGATCGCGACGCGCTGCTGCTGCCCGCCGCTGAGCGTATGGGGCATCCGTTGGACATAATCGGCCAGCCCGACCCGGCTAAGGAGTTCATCGGCGGCATCGCGACGCTGCGATCGCGGCGTGGAGCGCATGCCGAACATCACATTGCGCCGGACGCTCAGGTTCGGGAACAGTGCCAGATCCTGAAAGACCAGCCCGACCCGGCGTCGCTCGGGCGGGGTGTTGGTGTTCTGGTCGAACACCGCGCGGTCCCGGAAACGGATCACACCGGCAGCGGGTCGCTCGAGCCCGCTGATCAGTCGGAGCAGGGTCGATTTGCCGCAACCGGATGGCCCGAGCAGGCAGTGAACGGAACAGCTGCGGACCCGCAGGTTGAAGCCATCGAACACAGGCCCATGTCCCGGGTAAGCGAACCGCAGGTCGCTGACGGCAAGAGCCACCTCCGATGATGTGGCGACGGCGCGCATCAAATCGCCCTCCGGTCTGAAGGCTCGGGATTAAGGACTCTATGGAGCAGCACGACCGGCAGCAGCCCGAGGACGATGATCGCGAGTGCGCCGGTCGAGGCCTCTGGCAGGCGTTCGTCGGAAGCGAGTTGATAGACGCGAACCGCCAGTGTGTCGAAGTTGAATGGGCGCAGCATGAGCGTGGCGGGCAGTTCCTTGATGACGTCCACGAAGACAAGCATGCCCGCGGTCAGGATGCTCAGTTTCATCATGGGCAGGTGGACCGTGAGCAAAGTGCGCAATGATCCTGCACCGAGCGTGCGCGAGGCGTCGTCCATCTTTGTAGGTGCGCGTTCGAAAGCACCCTGGAGGGTTGTCACGCCGATCGCCAGGAAACGGGTCTGGTAGCCGATGAGTACGGCAACGATGCTCCCGCTGAGCACGAGCCCGAGTGGCGGGGCTCCCGGCAGCAGCGCGCTCTGGGCATCGTTCAGGCGATGATCGACCCAGCCGAGCACGCCCAGAAGCCCGATGGCGATGACCGGTCCGGGCAGAGCGTATCCCGAACGACAGACCTCGCGCACCACGGTGCCGCATCGTCCGCGATGGAGGCGTGAGGCGTAGGTGACGCAGATCGCGAGGACGACGCTGATCGCGGCGGCGATGAGTCCGAGGAGCAGGGTGTTTCGGATCAGAGGCAGGAACAACTCGCCCGCTCTCGCGTCGCCGGCAAGGATCGCCAGATACACGAACCGTCCGACCGGGAGCAGCAGCCCGATCGTGAGCGGAACGACGCAGAACACGGTGGCGAGTGCGCCCCGTGTACCGGAGAGCCGGACGCGGCGCGGCGCGATGTGCTTCGCGGTACTGCGATTGAATTTGGCTTTGCGGCGTGTGAGCAATTCCGCGACGAGCAGCACGAATACCACCGTGAGGGCGACCGACGAGAGTTGGGCAGCGGCGTCGAGCGAGCCGAGGCCCAACCATGTGCGATAGATGCCGGTCGCCAGCGTGTCCACGGCGCAGTGTTCCACCGCGCCGAAGTCGGCGACGCACTCCATCATGACCAGCGCGAGCGAGCCGATCAGGGCGGGCCGGGCGAGAGGCAGGCCGACGCGCATCGCCGTTCGAACCGGTCCGCACCCGAGTGTCCGGGAGGCATCGAGCAGGCCCTGCGACTGCTCGCCGAACGCGGCCCGTGCGCCAAAGAACACGTAGGGGTACAGGCTGAACCCGAGGATGACGATCGCACCCGGGAGCGAGCGGATCTCCGGGAACCAATAGTCACCGGCCGTCCAGCCGGTGAGTTCGCGAAGGGAAGACTGGACGGGGCCGCTGAACTGCAGGAGGTCGGTCAGCGCGTATGCCGCGAGATACGCCGGGACGGCGAGCGGGAGCAGCAGCGCCCAAGAGAGGGTTCGGCGTCCCGGGAAATCGTACATCGCGACCAGCCACGCCGCGGGGATGCCGAGCACCGCGGCGATCGCGCACACGCCCGCAGCGAGTAGCAGCGTGTTGGCGAGATAGTCCGGAAGGCGCGTACTGGCGAGGTGTACCCAGACGCCGCCGGTCTCCGCGCCGATGCTCGCGAGCACGCCCGCCACCGGGACCGCGACGACGCACGCGACGAAGAGGCTCGCCAAGAGCCACCATCTATCAATGCCTCGGGCGCGTATCACCGGGTGTGTTTCGCCTGCGGGTTCAGCGCGTGACCGGGGCCGGGGTGAGCCGACGAGGGTGCATCGCGCGGGGAGATCATCGCCAGCCGACGCGATCCATGATCATGACCGCTTCACGGTTGTATACGCCGAGGTCCGTCGCGTTGACCGAGTCGGAGCGGAACGGGCCGAGTTCACTGAGCACCGAGGTGATCGAAACATCCTCGACGACCGGGTACTCCTGATTGCCGCCGGCGAACACCTGCTGGGCCTCTTCGCTGGCCAGAAACTCGATGAAACGGATCGCGTTCTCCCGGTTGGGGGCGTTGCGGACCACGCCCGCTCCCGAGATGTTCACATGCGTTCCACGCTCGTCCTGGTTCGGGAAGATGATGCGGACCTTGGACGCGGCTTCCTGCTCCTGAGGCGTGCCGGTGAGCATGCGAGCGTAGTAGTAGTGGTTCACGAGGGCGACATCGCCCTCGCCCGCAGCGACGGCGGCGATCTGGTCGCGATCGCCGCCCTGCGGGCGCCGCGCGAAGTTCTCGACCAGAGCCCCGCACCACGCCTGAGCCGCTTCGGGGCCGTCGGTGGCGATCATTGAGGCGACCATCGACTGGTTGTAAATGTTCGAGGAACTGCGGACCAGCACGCGCCCCTTCCAGTCGGGCTTGGTCAGGTCCTCGTAGTTGAGCTGCGTGACCGAGTCGTCGACGCGCTCACGCGAAACCGCCAGCACGCGGGCCCGCTTACTGAGACCGAACCACAGGCCGTCGGGGTGACGGAGCGTCGCGGGCACCCGTGCCTCGAGGTCGGTGGATTCGATGGGCTGGAACACGCCCTCTTCAACCGCCTTGTGCAGCCGGCCCGCGTCAACGGTGATCAGAACATCGGCCGGGCTGAACTCGCCCTCACGCTTCAGGCGGGCGAGCAATTCATCGGACTTGCCCTCGATGACGCGGACCTGGATGCCGGTCTGCTCGGTGAACCGCTTGTACAACTCATCGTCGGTGTCGTAATGACGGGCTGAGTAGACGTTCACCACGGGCTGCTGTTCGGCGGTGACCGCGGTGGCGGCCTGCCCGAGCCCGAGAGCAATGAGGACAAATGCGGCAATGGAGCGAAGCATGGCGGTTTTCCTGTAATTGAGACTCAGTCGCAGGGGTTTAGGATAGAGAAGAAAAACGCACGCGTCAAAGCGTGCGTCGTTTCATCCCGCTCGCTCTCTCGAGCAACTGCCGAGATCAGTCTTCGAGGGTGATCGTCGTCGAAATGTCGCGGGCCTTCTCGGCCGAGTAGGACACCTCCAGCTCGGTACCGGCCGGTGCCCCCACGACCACCCGGAACATCGTGGCGTCCTTGCCACCGATGCCTCGGTTGTTGAGCAGGCGGCTCTGATCCTGGCCGGCCGGGTTGGCCCGGTTGATCTGCTTATCGCGCCACGACCCGACGGTGCCGGATGTGATGACTTCGGCTCCTCCGACCATCAGGACGTCGGGCTGACCGATGCCTCGATTCGCAGCCTGCGCGGTCCGGGTGGGGATGACCCGATCGTTGCGGATCTCGAAGGTGACCGACCAGAGGTCCCCGTCGAGTTTCTCGACGCGGGTCTCGCCGAAGCGGAGCTCGGCCATCTCGCTGGCGTGGTAGGTGGTAAACGCGAAATTGCGATGGCACTCCTCTTCGAGCATGAAGGTGGGGGTGCTGCGGGCCGACCACTTGTTCGGACCGCCGATCAGGACCGTGCCGTACTCGGGGTGGTCGTACTCGGTGTAGTCGGTGAATAGGTCGCCGAACGCGAGCTTGTCCCGCCACAGCCACTGCTGCTCATCGTTGGGACGGCGCACGTCGCGCTGGAAGTACTTCTCGGTGGTCCACAGCTCGTTCGTGAAACTGATGATGCCGAGCGTCTCGGCGGTCCAGTTCACGAAGCCGCCGTGGACCGTGTAGAGATCCTCGTAGATAATGAGGTAGCGGTAGTAGGGGATCATCTCTTCGCCGGTTCGCGCGAGTTCGTCGTAGACCGCGAGATCGGCGCGTGGGTACATGTCGGCCCGGGTCGGGCTGCCGGGCCCTCGCAGGATCATGCCGCCGGTGTTGTGGTAGGACTGGGCGGCGGCGATGTTCGGGCGTGAGAGGATGAAGTCCGCAATCGACTTCGTTTCCGGGTTCTGGAGCGCGTACTCGCCCGCGCCACGCTGGACGTAGTTCGGTTGCCAGCCACCGGGCCAGTTCCGGTTCATGTCGTCGCCACCAGGCCCGTCCTCGTTGATGCGTCCGTCGCCATCGAGGTCGGTGCCCTCCGAGCCGAGGTAGGTCCAGCCGCCTTCCTCGTCGGGGCCGACGTGCTCGAAGATGCGCGGATCGCGCTCGTTGCGCCGCCAGCGTCCGCCGGGTTCCTGTTTCCACATCGCGGTGATCGAACCGTCGCCGTCGAGGTCGTTGGGCGGGTCCTCGTCGTAGAGCCCATCGCGATCGCTGTCGATCGGTCGCTTGTTGGCACGCGACGAGTTCGGCGTGCTCGGCTCTTCGAACCAGTAGACGCGCGAGTCAGGATTCACCACCGGCAGGATGTAGAACGCCGTGCGGTCCATGATCTCAGTCAGCATCTCGTTGCTGCCGTAGCTCTTGGTGAGGTACCAGATCGTGTACAGGCAGACTTCCGACGCCTGAATCTCGTTGGCGTGGATGCTGCCGTCGATCCACATGGCCGGCTTGTCCGTGTCGGAGCCGGTTTCAGGGTTGTTGATGGTCACGAGAACCATGTCGCGCCCTTCCTGCGACTTACCGATGACTTCGGTGGTCACAAGGTCGGGGTACTCACGCTCGAAGGCGTACATGAAATCGACGAGTTGCTCGAACGAGTAGTAGCGGTTGAAAGCGATGTCGACCTTCGACTCGGTGTGCGCCTGCGCGAGCGTCAAAGACGGGGTCGAGCAGATCGCGGCCGACGAGATCAGCGCTGCGGTAATGAGACGATGCATGGATCAGTTCCCCTCCGAGAGATCGATCGAAACCGAGCGTTCGCCCGATTCGGGAATCGTGATGGTGATGTCAAGAGTCGGGTCGCTGCTGCGCACGGTCCACACCAGATCAACCTGCTGACCCGGTTCCAGTCGGTCGATGCGCTCGATCGGATCACCGACGAGCACGAGATCGTGAGCGATCTGCGGCCGGATGAGAATCGGGGGCCAGCGCCGGGTCTTCTCGGAGATCGCCGGGCGCGACGGGAGCGCACCGGTGTTCGAGATGCGCATCGCGACCTCGTACACGCCGCTCCCGAGTGATTTGACCCTTGGCTCGCCAACCTCGATCGCCGGGAACATGCCGAGCAGCGACGCGATGAAATCGACCTGTGCGTCGGCGATGGTTTCGATCCGGTCCGCCGGAGCGTTGAGGCGGAAGCCGGGGACGAAGCCGCCGATCTCGACCTCGCCGAACTGCGGATGATCGAAAGTTTGCCAGTCCACGAAGCCCTCACCACGCTCGTCGGCGTAGGCGATCCACGATGCGTTGATGTCCGACGACCGCTTGCGCGGCGACGAGGCCGGGGGCTCCGGGGCCGCGGCATCGGCCAGCGGGTCGGGCTGGCCCGATGCGATCGCCATGATCCGAGCCTGAGTTTCGGCGGGCATGGCGTTGAACTCCTTCATGAGTTCTTCCTGCTCCTCCGCGCTGCCGCTCTCGTAGATCCGGATCATCTCCTGAATCTCGGCCATCGTGGGCCCGGCGGGCGTGTCCGCGTCTTCGGCTTCGCCGGCGTTGTCCGTAGCGGGTGCCGGGGCTTCGGTGTCATCCGAATCGGTATCGGGCACCGACCAGAGCGGCGTGCTGAACGAGTACAGCCCGAGGTGCGCGTACGACCAACCGTGGAAGGAGCCCTCGTTCGAGCGTCCCTCGGCTGTCTTCAGGCCGGTCGCGTCCACAAACGCCTCGCTGACCTGCTCGTAGGCCCGCTTGTCGTCGGACTCGATGCCCAGCGGCACCCGACGGGTGTCGTCGTACTTCCCGTCGGCGGGGATGCTGCTGAGTGTGTCGTGCGGGCCGTAGGTCAGGACGGCGACGAGGTTTGGACGGGTGAGCATCCAGTCGGCGAGCGCTCGCGCCCCGGGGTCTTCCAGCGGGTAGTCGCCGGTCACCGCGTCGAACTCATCCCAAAGGTAGGGGAAGTGCCGGGAGAGATCGATGCCGCCTTCGGGATCCTCGGCGACCGAGCCGTCGTTGTCGTCGTCCAGACCTTCGGTCATGACGGCGAAGACGGGCGTCTCTCCCTTGCTGCGATCCGCCGGGCGCATCAGGCGCGGGTCGTCCTCGTGCTCGACATGGGTCGCGGCGAGCCCGGAACCGGGAGCCGGGTTGCGCACGCGCATCTGCGTGATGACGCCGTCACCGTTCAGGTCGTTCGGGCCGTCTTCGTTCATCCGCCGGTCGCGGTCGTGGTCGATGGGTTTCGGCGTCAAGCGCAGGTCGTAGGCGCCGATCGGCACGCGTGTGGCGCGGGCGGCGGCGTCCGGGTTCACCAGTGGGACGATGTACACCGTGTAGTCGCTCAGCAGATCCGCGCGCTCGGACGCGAGGCGCCCGGCGAGCTGGCGAGCCACTCGTATGCCGGATAGGTGCGTCGCATCAATACCGGCGACGACCAGCAGGGCTGGCCTCGAATCGGCGTTCTCGGGCGACGAACTGAGCGTGATCAGATCGATGTTGCGACCTTCGCTGGACAGGCCGAGCGTTCGCGTGCTGACGTTGGCTCGGTCCTGGGCGGATGCGGCGCGCGCATCGGCGGTGATCGGTGAGACGGTGAGCGCGGTCCCGGCAAGCGCGACAAGCAGCGCGCCGGCGATCCGTCGTCCTCGGCTGGGCATGGTGGGCGTCCTTTCTGGCACAAATACTGGCCTGAAGCGTCCGCTACCTTACCGGTGAGCACGCGTGCGCGCTGCAGCCAACCCATCTTTGGGACGGGAAATCGGGTTCGGCATTTCGTGCGGCTCAGGAGCCGGCCGGTTCATCCGGACCGGCTTCAGAGTCCGGTCGGACGCGCAACATGAACTCGACCTTGTCTTCGAAGTCGATCGCGCGAACCGTAAGCGTCGAGTGCACAAGCCCTTGCACATCGGCGCCGGGTGTGATCCGGACCCGGACGACCAGGCCCTGCGCCTTGTTGAGTTCGGTTGAGACAACTTCCGCGGCGACGAGGTCGGTGCCGGTCTCGATCCGTTGCACGCCGGAGTCCGTCCGGACGCCGCGAAGGATGAACTCATGTTCGACCGGTTCGCCCGCGTCGGTGACGCCGAGGAGCAGGTGATCCTTGCTATACGCCCAGAGCGAGCGGCGCCGGTCGACGCCCGCATAGATGTTGTCGATGTGCATCGCGACGACCGGGGCGCCGGGGTGATCGGTTTCGATCGCGACCCATCGCCGCAGGCGGTCCGGATCGACCTTTGAGAAGTCGAAGGCGATCTCGTGCTCGAGGGCCGGCGTGGCAAGTGCGGGGTCGAGATCGTCGCGCCCGATCGTGCCGGGCGCATCTTCCGAGCCGTTCGCTTGGGTGGCAAAGCTCAGGCTCCGCACCGTAAATGGAACGCCGTCGGTTGAGTGAAGCGTGATGCGACCGGCGAGCATCTGGCCCGGGGGGTCGTACATGCGCGATGCGCGGATCCCCGTGTTCACGTGCGCCTTCGTGGTGATGCGCAGCGGACGGTTGTAGCCCTCGACGACGAGCAGGGCGTACCGCTGCACCGGACCCCACAGGTCGCCGCTGTCAAAAGTGAGTTCGACCTCGGCGAAACCGCCGGGCTGGATCCACTCCTCGGGCCACTCAGCGATCGTGCAGCCGCAGGACACACGGACGCCGGTGATGCGGATGGGTTTGTCGGACTCGTTGTTGATCCGCGCGGTGCGAATCACTTTGGTGCGCGGCGGGACATCACCGAAGTCGACCACCTCGGCGGAAACCGTGACGGGTGGCTTGGTGATCTGACGCCCGTTGCCGGACTGCGCGGTGACGAGCGCCGGGGAGACGACGATCGCCAAAAACGCGATCAGAAGGCAGATGCCGGAAGTCAAGGTGCGCTGCATGGGCGGGTCGTTTCGAGAAGCTGGGTTCGTAAAGAGTCGTCCTGCAAGCCTATACCGTCGACCTGAGAGGACGTTGGCGGCACCCTAACCCGGTTCGATCTTCGAAAACCGCTTCGGCGCGCGCCAAGAGCGACGTCCGCGAATTGTGGCCCGCAAAGCACCCCCGGGAGGATTCGAACCTCCGACCGTCGGATTAGAAGTCCGATGCTCTATCCAGCTGAGCTACAGGGGCGTCAAAAATCAGCATACGGTACGCCCTCTGATCGGGTCGCACAATAGAATGAAGGCGGCGGCCGTCGAACGCTCGGCGGGCGTCGATGCTCCTTCCGAGGGTCTGAGATGAAGCGTGGATGGGCCGGATCACTGATCGGAACAGCGGGTGCGCTCGCGCTCGCCTTTTTCGGGTGCGAGGAACCGACCGAACCGCAGGCTGCGGACGCGGTCGGGTCTGGTGATCGTACTGACATCGTGGCGGGGCAGAACGACGAACCGGCGCCCGCTGAGGACGCGCTGGCGATCGAGGAAGAGCCGTACACGCTGACGCGCGTCTGCACCTTCAACATCGAGGATCTGCGCTACGACGACATCATGGCGGCCGGTCGCGGCGACGACAACGAAGGCGCGAACCGGGCTCGATACGCCGCCCGTCTGATCGCGGCGATCGACCCGGACATCCTGCTGGTCAATGAACTCGAGTACGACTTCATCAGCGCCGAACCGCTGAGCGGCGAGGCGTTCGCCCAACTGATTCGCCAGCAGCGGGCCGACCTGGGACTTGGAGACCGCGAGTATCAGGTCTTTCAGGAGCCGTCGAACACCGGCATCCACAGCGGTTTGGACCTGAATCGGGACGGCCAGGTCGTGTTCGAACCGGGTTCGCGCGAGTACGGCAACGATGCGCTCGGCTACGGCGAGTTCCCGGGGCACTACGCGATGGGGCTCTTTGTCGCTTCCCCCCTCGAAATCGAGCGCGACGAGGCCCGGACGTTCCGTTCGATGCTCTGGCAGTCCATGCCAGACGCGCTGCTCCCTCCGGGCGACGGCGAGCGGGTTCCGGAGTCCGAGCCGTGGTACACGGACGAGATGCTGGCCAAACTGCCGCTGAGTTCGAAGAGTCACTGGGCTGTCCCGGTGCGTCTCGAAGACGGTTCGGTCCTGCGCGTCCTGGCGTCGCACCCGACGCCGCCGGTCTTCGATGGGCCGGAGGATCGCAACGGGCGTCGGAACCACGACGAGATCCGCTTCTGGGCGGAGTACCTCCGAGGCGCCGAATGGATCGTCGACGACAGCGGCGTTTCGGGAGGAGCGTCCGACGACCCGGCGGTGATCATGGGCGACCTGAACTCCGATCCGATCGCCGGGGACAGTCTGGACAATCCGGTCAGCATGTGGCTGCTCGCCAACCCGCTCATGGATGCGAGTTTCACACCGCAAAGCGAGTTGGAATTGGAGTTTCGAGGTCGCGTTCTCCGACCCGATGCGACCGCGGAGTTCGGCCTGCGCGTGGACTATGTCCTGCCCACCAGGGGGTCAATAGTCGTGCGGGGAGGCATCGTACGGGGCGAAGCCGACCTCCCGAGCGCGTCCAGCCTCAGCCACGAAAGCCTCGATTCATTGGTCTACGACGTGAGTGACCACTTCCCGGTCTGGCTGGATCTGCGACTGCCAGACCCCGAGCAGTAGTCGAACCGGGCTGATCGATCCGATCCGGGCGGTTTCTCGGGAGCGTGGCTATACTCCAAGCCATCCCAAGCGATAGAATTCTCGGCTGACAGTGATTTTTATTGCGTCATCGCAATCGCATCGCGAGGCCCCGGACGAATGGCCCAGTTCGACCAGAGCATGATTCCCCACGCGCTCCATGCCCGCGCATCGCGGTGGGCCGTCGCGCGCGAACATCTGGCGGTTCTGGTCGAACTCAGCAAGCCGGGCATCGTTCGCATGGTGGTTGTTGCGACTGCGGTTGGCTACCTGATCGGATCGATCGGGGCGGTCCCAGACCTCTGGGTCGCGGTGTTCTGCCTGGTCGGTACGGCGCTGTCGGCGGCGGGCGCGAACGCGCTCAATCAGGCTGCGGAAGTTGAGCGCGATTCCTGCATGCGCCGGACCGCTTCTCGACCGATTCCGATCGGACGCGTGAGCCGACGCGTCGGTTACTTCGCGGGCATCGCGTTTTCGATCGCCGGAGTCGCGATGCTGTGGTTCGGTGCGACGCCGGCCGCGGCGGTCGTTTCTCTCGCGACGATCTCGTCGTACGTGTTGTTCTACACCCCGCTGAAGGCGGTGACGCCGCTCTCGACGCTGGTCGGCGCGATCCCGGGTGCGCTGCCGCCGCTGGTCGGTTGGGCGGCGGCGTCGGGGACCGTGGTCGGCGACCCGGGCACCTCGGCGTGGCAACGGTTGCTCGATCCGGGCGGCTGGTCGCTGTTCGCGCTGATGTTCGTGTGGCAGATCCCGCACGTGATGGCGATCAGCTGGAAGTATCGCGACGATTACGCCGCGGGGGGGTATCGCGTCCTCCCGTCGGTGGACCCGACTGGTATCAAGACAGCACGGGCGTCGGTGATCTGGGCGGCGACGCTGATCCCGGTCTCGTTTCTCCCCGCGGTGACGATCACTCGTCACGGCGTCGCGGGTGATTCCTCGGTTCTGGGCCTGACCTTCGTGGTCATCGCTCTGATTTGCGGGATTGTCATGCTCTGGTCGACGCTTGAGTTCCTGCGGGAGCGGACCAACAAGCGAGCGCTGGTCGTATTCATCGTTTCCATCCTCTACCTCCCGGCGGTGCTCGCGGCGATGCTGATCGACGCGTTCATCGTGCACCGCCTGTGGTGACTTCGCCGCTGCTCCGGGCTGAGGGACTCCGTCAGGTCTATCGCACCCGGTCGGGGCGCCAGCCGGTACGGCGCATCGCGCTGGACGGTGTTTCGCTGGACATCCGGCGTGGGCAGCGAGTGGCGCTCGTCGGCGCAAACGGTTCGGGAAAATCGACACTGCTGCGTCTGCTGGCTCGCATCGAAGAGCCACAGGGCGGCACCGTGCAACATCTCGATGAGCAAGGAACAGAAGTCAGCCGACGCGAGAGCGCGATGCGCACGGGCGTGGTGTTTCAGTCTCCGGGCCTGGACCGGCTGCTCACCGTCCGTGAGAACCTGCGGGCGCAGGCCGCGTTGTACGGCGTGACCGACGCGGGTGATCGCGTGCGTGCGTGTGCCGAACGGGTCGGGATCGCGGGTCGGCTGGATGATCGTGTCGGCGCGCTCTCGGGTGGACTTGCGCGTCGGGCCGACCTGGCTCGAGCGTTGGTGTCGGAGCCGTCGCTGCTGCTGCTCGACGAGCCGCTGGCCGGGCTGGACGCGTCGAGCCGGGACGTGTTCCTCCGTCTGCTGCGCGAGATGATCGCTGGCGATCCAGAGTTCACGCTGATCATGTCCTCGCACTCGCCCGACGAGATCCGCCTTGCCGACCGGGTGATCGTGCTTGACGCCGGTCGGGTCGCGGAGTCCGGAGAGCCCGACGAGGTCGCTTCCCGAACCTTCGGCGGCTGTGAATTGATAGCAATCGTCGCGGCCAGCGGTGGCACGGAGGCCGGCTCGCTCCGATCGTGGCGGGCTGGGGACTCAACGATCGTCGGGGGCGATCGCGAGCAGATCGAGCATTGGGCCCTCAAGCAAAGCCGACGGGGCGTCGCGGTTGAGGTGCGCTCGCCCGACTTCGTCAGCGCGTACCGGTTGATGCTCGCCCGGTCGAACGAATCCGAGGAGGTGGCGGCGTGAGTTCGGCGCTCGGGGAACTCATCTCACGCGAGTTCGTCCGCATCCGGCGCCAGCCCACGCGGATCGTGGCGACTCTGGGTACGGCGGCGGTGTTCTGGCTGCTCGCCGCGAGCGGCTTCGCCGGCTCGATGGCGCTCCCCGGAGAGGATACCTCGTCGTACTCGGTGTACCTGCTCCCCGGTATCGCGCTGATGGTCGTGCTTTTCGGCACGATCTTCGGAGCCATCGGCCTGATTCAGGACCGGCACTCCGGCTTCCTGCAGGCGGTGCTGGTGAGTCCGGTGTCGCTCTGGACGGTCGCGATGTCGAAACTGCTCCCGGCGTGCGTGCTCGCGACGCTGCAGGGGCTCGCGGTGCTGGCGTCGGTGTTCCTGATCGACGGCACCGGAGCCGGGGCGGCCGGGCTCATCACCTCGACGATCGCCCTCTTCTGCGGCGCGATCGGTGTGCTCAGCATCGGGCTTGCGCTCGCGTGGCGGATCGATTCGGTCGCCGGTTTCCACGGCGTGATGAACATCCTGCTGCTTCCGGCGTGGGTGCTTAGCGGAGCGATGTTCCCCGTGCACGGTGCGTCGGGCTGGCTGTCGATCGTGATGAAGGCGAACCCGTTGCATTGGGTGCACGGTTGCGTCGGATCTGGCATCGGTGCCACCGGCGATGCCGGGGCGATTGCGTGGTCGGTAACGGTGGTCTTCCCGTTCGCGAGCATCGGGCTGCTGCTTCTGACGATCCGTCGGAGCGGCGGGCGACGCGGTGCCGGCGATGCGTGACCGGCCTACGATTCTGCGTGCGTTTCTTTCCTGCTTTCGGGGCGCGTTTTGATGTCCAAGTCACCGATGTTCTGGGTTGTTTCCGCGGTAGCGGGGCTGCTGCTGGCGCTGATCGCGACGATCCTGACGACCAAACCCGCCGGCTCGCGTCCCGTCGATCCGAACACGCCGCTCATGAACCCCGCGGCGTACGAGAGCATGGAGATCGTCCCGTTCTCGATGGTCGATCAGAACGGGAATCCGATCGATAACTCGGAGCTGCGCGGCGACTGGACGGTCATGAGCTTCATGTTCACGCACTGCGTGCTGGCCTGCCCGACGCTGCAGGGGAACATGTACCGGCTCGCGGAGTCGCAGACGCTGCGGGACGAGCCTGTGCGGTTCATGAGCGTCTCGATGGACCCGGAGAACGACACCGTCGAGCGGCTGAACCAGTACGCATCCGACATGGGCGTGGACTACGAGCGCTGGAAACTGGTTCGCGGCGAGCCGGAACTCATTCAGGAGTTCATGTCATCGCTTGGGTTCATCCCGCCTCGGGAGGACGGCAACCCGAACAATCTGATCACGCTGCCGGACGGCTCCACGATGGGCAACATCATCCACCCGAACTCGTTTCTGGTGATCAACCCGGACGGGCAGGTTGTCGGTCGGTACCGCGGCGATGACCCGAACGAGATCGAGCAACTCGCGATCGACCTGAAGCGGGCGATCAACGGCTGATCCGACCGGGCCGGGAGATCAGTCGGATTCGGCGCGAGCCCCTGCATCGGGCAGTTCGATGTCGTGTCGCATGGCCTCGACCTTGGTCGCGAGGTATCGGAGATTTTCCTCGCGGGGCGTGGGCTGCAGCGCGACGCGTTCGGCGACGGGCATGCCGTAGCGCTTGAGCTGGTCGATCTTGTCGGGGTTGTTCGTGAGCAGGCGCACGGAGCCGACGCCGAGCGAGCGCAGAATCGCGGCGCCGATGCCGTAGTCGCGCGCGTCGGCCTGGTGCCCGATGGCGAGGTTGGCCTCGACGGTGTCCATGCCCGAATCCTGCAACTGGTACGCGCGGAGCTTGTCGACGAGCCCGATGCCACGACCTTCCTGGCGCAGGTAGAGCAGGACGCCCTGGCCGGCTTCGTGGATTAGCCGTCGGGACTCGGCGAACTGCTCGCCGCAGTCGCAGCGGAGTGAGCCGAGCAGGTCGCCCGTGATGCACTCGGAGTGGAGCCGGACGAGCACCCCTTCGGCATCCGCCACCTCGCCCACGACGAGCGCGAGGTGATCGTCCTCGTTGCCCTGGCTATGGAACACCATCAGCCGAACCGCCCCGAACTCGGTCGGGAGCGTGCTCTCGGCTTTGAGTTCGATGTCGGGCGGTGTGGTGTCGGGCGAGGTCAATGCGTGGTCCGTGGCGTTGTGCGGTGGCTGAGGGCAGGTGCCGAACCAGAGTGTAGGATGGTCCCGGATGCCTGTGGTGCATCCGGCCGATCCGACTCCCTGTTTTGACGGGCCCAAGCGATTTGGATCATCCACAGCATCTGAACCGAGCCGGCTTTGAGAGGGCACAGCGTCGGGCCGATGTTCTGGCGAAGCTCCTCGACAGCCGGTTCCGACTGCCCGGAACGTCGGTGCGCTTCGGCTGGGACGCGATCGTGAGTGTGCTGCCGCTGGCCGGCGACACAATCATGCTTGTCATCGGGTTGTACCCGGTGTTCGAGGCGTTGCGGTTGCGTCTCGGCATCGGCGTGGCGCTGCGGATGGTGTTGAACCTTCTGATTGACTGGCTGGTCGGGCTGATCCCGGTTATCGGCATCGTGCCGGACGTCTGGTACAAGGCGAACGCGCGCAACGCGGCGCTGCTGGCGAGAGCCATCGCGCGTCGGTCGGGTCAGGAAGTCTGATCGCTCTGCTGGACCTCGTTCAAGCCGAGCGCCACGAGCGTGGCGCCGAAGGACATCGCGCCAAACAGTGCGAGCACGACCTCGTTCCCCGCCCACTCGGCGATCGCGGCGAAGCCGCCGGCGATGAGCAGGAGCAGGCCGACGATTGTGTTCGACAGGGCCGTGTACGCGGCGCGGGTGTCGGGCGCGGCCATATCGACGATGTGCGTTGAGCGACCGATACGCACGCCTCGATAAGCGACCATCAGGACAAAGAGCAGGCCGGCGAATACCCATGAAGAACCGTTCTGCGCGACGACGCCGAGCCAACCGATGGCTGCGCTGGCGAGGAGGGTCAGTCCGCCGATGATTCCCGCGAGCATGAGCACCTTGCGACTGGAGCGATCCGACAAGCGACCCCAGATGTATGAGCTCGTGAGGGCCGCGACGGAGGACGCGATGACGAACGGACCAAGGTTCGCGATGGATTCCTCGCTGCCGTTGGCCTGAGCGCTGGACGTCAGCAGATAGGGGGGTGCGAGGGCGGTCGAGAGCAGCAGGCCGCGGGTTGCGATGAAGCGCGTGAGCTGCGGGTCGGTCTTGAGCAGTGAGAACTGATCGATCGCAACCGTCAGCGGGTTGCCGCCGCCCTCGGTCGAGCCGGCGGCTTCGGTGAGGCCGGAAAACAGCCCCGCCGCGGTGAGCCACAGTCCCGCGGCGACACAGAGCGTGATGGCGATCGATGTGACCGTCAGCGGGATCAGCCCGAGCGTGATCGCGAGTCCGAAGGCGAGAACGACGCCCGCCGAGACCGAGGCGGCGGTGCCGGTCGCGGTGCCTCGCGTGGACTTGGAGACCGTTTTGCCGAGGACATCCTTGTAGCTGACCGAGCACACGCTGCGCGCGATCGCGAAGACGGCGAGCAGGCCGACGATCACACCACCCGCCAGGTTGCCTTCGAGCGTGAATGCAGCGATGGCCATGCCGGCGACGCAGAGACCCTGGACGGCGCTGCCCGCGGCCCATGCCCACTTGCGCCGCGGGAGCGATCGAATCCAGCCGGCGGTGACCAGTTGGGGGAGCAGCGCACCAGATTCGCGGACGGGCACAAGCAGGCCGATCAGGCCAGCGGAAGCGCCGAGCGACTCGAGGAGCCAGGCGAGTACGAGCTTGGGATCGGCGAGACCGTCGCCCGCTTTGGTGCAACTCAGACTCGCGACATGGAGCGTGAAGTTTTCCGGCTGCTCGTCGCAGGCCTCGTCGGGGATGTCCTTGCACACTCGCCCGTCGTCCTCGGCGGTCAAGGTGGCGTGGACGCGCTCAGTCAGGGATTCGACCATGGGGCGAGTGTATGCCAGGCACCCACCGGGGCGTGCGTGCGGTTACCCCGTAACACCGATCGGGAATGCCCAAATGATAAAGACCGGCTGGGTAAGGCCCAGCCGGTCGCGTGGTGATCAACTTCTCAGAGGTCCGGTCGCTGCTTCCGGGATTAGGGGCAGGCGGCTCCGAATGCGCCGAGCACGGTGTTGAGGTCGGCGAGATCGACCTGGCCGTCGCCGTTGGTGTCGCCGTCCGCGGTGGTCTGGCCGAAGTTACCAAGCACCAGGTTCAGGTCGGCGAGGTCGACCGAGCCGTCTCCGGTCGTGTCGGCGGGGCACGGGGCATCCTCGCAGCCCGTTGAGCGGACGACGAAGCCGTCGACGGCGGCCTCCACGAGCGAGCCGGCACCTTCATCAGACGCGACGAATCGCATCTGGACGCTGTCGGTCAGGTCGATCAGCGTCGCGGGGTCAAAACTGTGCTGGAACCAGCCGCCGGAGGTCTCTGGACCGTCGGGGCCGATCGTTTCGACGTTGACCCAGGTCGCGCCGGCATCGTCGGAGATGTCGATCTGGAAGATGTCCGCGTTGGGGGATGCGCCGGTGCTGTTGGAGTACCAGCGCCAGTAGCGGATCTGGACCGCGCCGTCGCCGGCTGCGGAGAGGTCGAGCACTGGAGAAAACAGCGTCGTCTTGCCGTTGTCGATGTCGTTCGCGCCGTCACCGCCGCCGGGGTGCTGGCCGGTGACGTAGCAGAGCGGGCCGAACAGCGCGTCGCCGGGCTGGGCCGAAGTGCCGTTGGGGTTGACACGCTCCCAGATGCCGGAGGTGGCGTCATCGTCGGGAGCACCGACCATCCAGCCGAGGTCGCCGTCGAAGTTATCCTCGAGGATGGTCGTCAGGTTCGTGATGTCGATAACGAAGGGTGCGGCGGCGCCGTCGTCGGGAAGCGTGACGGTCTGTCCGCTCGTCGTCTGGGCACTAAAGAAGAGCTCGATCTGCGTGCCGCAAGGCTGGCCGGGCAGGTCGGTGGAGAGGTCGCCGGTGCCGCCGATTCCGCCGAGGCCGAGCGTTGTGAAATCGTCGCCGGGCGAGGTGCGATAAGAAACGGTGGCTGAGCCGGTCGCGAACTGCTCGTTGTTGACGGCGGTAACGGAGATACCGACGGGCACGGGCGTATCCGCGTCGGCGAGCGCGGGCAGGGTGTCCGCCTCGATGATCAGCGGGGTCAGAAGAAAATCGGCGAGCGAGAGCACACCGGCCACGGTCTCCTGGCCGGTCGGGACGATCTGGTCGGGCGGGAGGGTGAAGCCGAACTGCCCGGTGTCGCGGAGCTCGTAGGTCCAGCTCAGCGCGTCGAGTTCGTCGAAGGACCAGTCCGGTGCCGTGCCGGAGGCGACATAAAGCAGGGCGTCGCACCCGAGTCCGGCTTCGTAGTTCGTGCCGTACACGGAGTCCATCGCGTCTTCCTGAAGACTCTGTGCGAGACGGAGTTCCTCCTCTCGTGGCGGACAGAAGTCTTCGGAATACGCCCACGGGCCGAGGATGAGCTGGCTGAAGCTGTGGATGTCGAGGTGGGCCTTCACATTGGGAAGCGAGAGCATGAAGTTTGACAGGTTGGTCGATTCCGGTTCCGAGAAGGGGCCGGTGCCTCGGTAGGTCTCGCTCGACGGGCTCGACGATGAACCGGGCTGGCCCCACGCGGTGGACCAGTTGCGGTTGAGGTCGACGCCGAAGGTGCCGTTGCCGTTGTTTCGCCGGTTCTTGCGCCACAGGCGTTGGCCCGCTCCGCCCTGGCTTGCCGGGAAGGTGTAGTTGTAGCCATCGGGGTTCACGACGGGGACGATGTAGAACACGAGCTCGTCGAGGTACTCGGTGATCTGGCTGTCGCCTCCGTATCCATTGACGAGTTGGTCGGCGAGGTACATCACGCTGGCGGGACTGATCCACTCGCGAGCGTGCTGGCAGCCGTTGATGACGAAGCCCGGGCGGGATGCCTCGTCGCCGTCAGGATCGATCAGGTCGAGCTTCGCGATCTTGAGCCCGTAGACAGTGCGGCCTTCGAGCGACTGGCCGACCTCAAACTTCGAGGCGAGAGTAGGAAAGTCCGCCACGACCTGATCGAGGTAGTCGTTTATCTCGCCGATGGTCCGGTAATCGGAAAAGAAGTCGGCGCCGGCCTGTGCACGGGCGGCCATGCGCTGCTGCGTTTCAGCGTCCACGAGCGACTGAACGTTGTCGAGGACGACCTGATACTGGAGCCCCAGCGCATCGAGTTCATCGAGATTGCCGGGATCCACCGCGTAAGTCTGCCAGCCGACAGATGGGCGACAATGCAGCGACTCGCCGATCGAATCAAGCGAAGATAGTTGGCTTGGGAGAGTCACCATGACCTCGACGAGCTTGTGGTTCTCGTATGGCTTGCTCGCTTCGTCGGCGATTGCGACGCTCGTGCCGGCGCTCAGGGTGAGTGCAGAGGCAAAGGCGATTCGGGTGATCCGGTGCATATCTCGGTTCCTTCGGATGGGAGGGCGCTACCCCTAACATACGGCCGAAACGGCCGATGACTGCACCAAACGCCGCTGAGCGGGCGGATTCGGTTGGCCAGAATTAGCGTGCGATCGCCGGGAAACCGGCCTCAGACGCGATCCTGCCACGGCAATTCGCGGACGCTCAGCACCTTGAGCGGGCGAGGAGCGAGGGCCGCTTCGGAGGCGGTCGAGGGCCTGCGAGAGGCGGGACGCCGGGGTGAGGCTAGCGTTGACGCACGCAGGGCGGCGGCCAGCGGCGCCGAATCGGGCATGGTGCCAAGGCTGACGAGCACCGCCGAGAGCCTGCGTCCGCGCCGCGCCTCGGCGTCGAGCCCCAGTCGCTTCGCGATGTCCCGAACGGCGCGCGCAAAGTCGTCCTCCAGAGCGTCGATGGCATCGCGATCGGGCGGAGCCTCCGACGATCCGATCAATTCCATCAAAGCGGCGATCTGAGATTCGGCGTGCAGACGAAAAGCCACGATCTCCTCGGGGCAGATGTCGCGCGGAAGCGGGATCGAGACGCTGAAGCGGTTGCGCAGCGAGCGGGTTTCGAGCTGCCGGACGACCGAGCCGGAGGCACGCTTGGCGTGTTCCTGGACCAGCGGGATATCCAGCGATTGGGCCATGCGCGCGAGCCCGACGCTCACGGGCACGCTGACCGCCGGCTCGGCGCCGCCGACGGAGAGATCGCGACAGATGGCCCGGAGGTAGTCGTGTGAAGTGTCGAAGACGCCGCGGCGCATAATGCGCGCGAGGCCCTCGAAGCGGGGGTCGGCACGGACATCTGCTTCGGCATCGCGCACGTAGTCGATCGGAGTCTGGTCTGCGAACTCAGGGCGGAGTACGCCGGATCGCCAGAGGTCCTGCAGCCACGACCAACGCTGGATGAGGCGGAGAAACTCCGGAGCGGATGCGGCGGCGGCGCTCACCGATGCCCGGTCGTGGCCCTCCAGCGGGGCGGGGAGGAGGGTGATCGCCGGATTTCCGATCAGCAATGCGACATCCGCAACCAGCCCGCGGGCGTCGAGGTCGTACGGATTCAAGATGAGAGGGAATGGGTGGGGCATGACTCGCAGAAACGCGAGTCATGCTATGCCGAGCGGGCGCTCGATGTACCGACGGACCTATTGCGCGATCCGAAGCTCCGACGCTCGTTCGAGTCGCATCGCGTTGTAGCGTTGTGCGAGTCGCTTGAGGTCGTCGCGCCGACTGGCGACATCTGGCGTGAGAGCGAAGCGGGCGAGGACATGGTGTGACCCGGACACTCGCTCGACGCGAACCGTGAAGTTGTCGTTCTTCGTGAACCGCTGAAACATGAATCCACTCCTTGGATCCCGCACCCGGTGGGCGCGATTGAGACCTTGCCGATCGCCGAGCTCCGCTCGGCCGACGCGGGGAGACTACGAGAAATCTCGCGTCGCGCGCAGTCGGATCGCCGGGTCCGATTGGAATAACCGGTGTCGGACGTACGAAAAGTTTTGCGCGTGGGTTATTCGGCCTGTGTCATCGCGTCGTCTCTCGGTTTATCGAGACGAACGCGGGCGAGTATGCCCGCGGGCAGACCGTCCGGGTTCGGGAGGGAGATACGGACGCGGCGCTGTGATGTCCCGCCCTCGGCGACCTGAGAGAGTGATTTGACGGATGCCTCGCGGTAGACGGTCTCGCCCGGCAGCTGCAGCGACACCCAGACCGTGCTTCCGGCGCGGAGCGACATGGAGAGATCGGCGGGGATGGCCGCGTCGATCTCCAGCGGGTCGATCGCGACCAGTCGCAGGACCGGCGTGAGAGCCTCGACGGTCTCCCCGGGCTTGGAGATGACCAATTCGACGTAGCCGGAGACCGGTGCGATGAGGGTGTACTTCTCGAGGATGACCGCCGCGGCTTCGAACTCGAGTTCGGCCTCTTCTCGCTTGAGTTGTTCGATGAGCAGGGTGGCCTCGGCGCGCTCGACTTCGAGTTGCTGGCGAGCGACTTCGCGCTCGTTGACGCCGTCGTCGGCGCGGGCTCGCTTGATGGTCTCGAGTTCGTCGCGTTGGAGTTCGAGCGTGGCCTTGGCGGCATCGAGTGCGGCCGTGCTCCGGGCGCGTATCTCCGCGAGCTTCAGCCGGATGCGGGCATCGCGATCGTCGAGGCGCAGCAGGGGGGATCCCGCCTGCACGAAGTCGCCGGGCTCGGCGAGGGCTTCCATCACCCGCCCGGAGATGCTGAACGCCAGTTCGAGGTCTTCGCTCGGGCGGACGACGGCGTCGAAGGCGAGCGGGTCGGCGCTGCGGGCGCGCGATCCGGCCTGCGCGAACAGCGGCAGGGCGATGATGCACGCCAGCAGTCCGGTCCCGAGGATGGCGGAGAGTCGGGTGGTGTTCATCGGCGTGCCTCCAGCGCGAGGGTGTACACTCGGGGATCGGCCGAACGGATGCGGCCGCGTCGTCCTGCAAAGAGGATATCGGCCGGTGACACCAGCGACGCGCGTTGTTTTCGGAGCGATGACCGGAACCAGCCTGGATGGTCTCGATGCCGCGGCGGTTTCCTGGTCGATCGGAGCTTCGGAGCGACCCCGCCTGCTGGGAGTGGTTTCCACCGATCTCGGGGCGTGTCGCGAGGTGCTCGCGAGCTTGTGCGAAGGGGAGTCGCTGTCGGCATCCGTGATCGCGTCGGCCTCGTCCGAGCTCGCCTCGAGGCATGTAATCGCGCTCGAGGAACTGCGAGCGCAGGTTGGTGAGCCGGACCTGATCGCGGTGCACGGCCAGACCGTATTTCATCGACCGCCGCGGTCGTGGCAACTGCTGAACCCATGGCCGATCGCCAGCGCGTTCGGCGTGCCAGTGGTGTCGGACTTGCGCGGATTAGACCTCGCGGTAAGTGGCGAAGGGGCTCCGATCACGCCGCTTAGCGATCTGGTCTGGTTCGGTGAGCATCGCGTGCGTCAGGTGGTGCTGAACCTCGGGGGGTTCGCGAACGCAACGGTGCTCCCGGCGAGCGGAGATGTTCAGGAGGTCGGGGGTTTTGACATCTGTGCGTGCAATCACGTCCTGAACGCCGGTGCCCGCCGGGCACTGGGTGAGGCGTACGATCGCGATGGCGTGGTGGGCGCTCGTGGCAAACCGATCGCGTCGCTGGCGGAACGGATCGCGACGCAGCTGCGAGCGCAGGCCTCAGGCGGACGCTCGCTCGGCACGCGCGATGATCTCACCGTCGACCTCTTCGGCGACACCGAAGCGCGGCCGGAGGACCTGCTCGCCAGCGCGGCGTACGCCGTGGCGACAATCATCGGCGAGCGTGTGTCAAGTCATGCGCCGGATCGCGTGATCCTCGCCGGCGGCGGCGCGAAGAATCGGACACTGTTCCGGGCGATAGCAGAGCGGGTGTCCTGTCCGGCCGTCGCGTCGAGTGACCTCGGCGTGCCGCTGGAGGCGCGGGAAGCGGCGGCGATCGCGACGTTGGGTGCGTTAGCGGCTGAGGGGCGCTCCATCACGCTCCCCGGCGTGACGCGACGTGCATCTACCGATGCTTCACTGGTCGACGGCTTGTGGTGCCTCGCGCGGACGAACGCCGATGGACCCGGGGTATGGAGGCCTCGATGAGCGAATACGAGCCCTTCGCCGCGGACCGCTCCGGAATCGAAACCGAGATGCGCGATCGGTCGCTGGTCGATCTCGACCGCTTGGAGATCCCGGATCTGGTGGCATGCCTGAATCGCGCGGACGCGACGGTGGCCGAAGCGGTCGCGCGGGCGAGCGACGCGATCGTAGCCTTCCTCGCCGATGCCGCACCTCGATTTACTGACGGTGGCCGACTGATCTATCTCGGGGCAGGAACCTCCGGGCGCTTGGGCGTGCTCGACGCTTCGGAGTGCCCGCCGACGTTTCAGGTTGAGCCGGACCGCGTGGTTGGGCTGATTGCCGGCGGTGCTCCCGCGCTGCGCCGATCGAGCGAATCCAGGGAAGACGATCCCGCGGGGGCGCAAGCGGAACTCGATGGCCTGAAACTGACAGAGAAAGACACCGTGCTGGGCATCGCGGCCGGCGGGACCACGCCGTGGGTGCGAGGGGGGCTTGAGCACGCATCGGAGCACGCGGGGTGTGTCGGCTTCCTCACCTGTGCTCCGGTGTCGACGCCGCGCGGAGTGGGGCACCACATCGTGGTGCGGACCGGTCCGGAAGTGCTGACCGGCTCGACGCGGATGAAGGCCGGCACCGCGACGAAGATGGTGCTCAACACGATCTCGACCGTGCTCATGGTTCGGTCGGGCAGGGTGTATGAGAACCTGATGGTCGATGTGCGCGCGACGAACGCGAAACTGCGCGATCGGGCCGAGCGGATCGTGTGTGAGGCGACGGGCGTTGATCGGGAGCGGGCGAGCCGCCTGCTGCAAATGGCATCGGGTGAAGCGAAGACCGCGATCCTGATGGAGATCACGGGAGGCACGGCGCCGGACTGCCGTGAACTCCTAGAGCGGTACGGAGGGCACCTGCGCCAAGCCATCGAAGCGAGCCGGGTGCGATGACGGGCTCGCTGAAGACATGGGACTGGCTCGTGGTCGCGGCGTACGCGATGGGCATCGTTGCGGTGGCCATCTGGTCGGCGTTGAAGACGAGAGCCGACCACGACCCGTTCCTCGCCGGGCGGAAGGTCTCGCCGCTGCTGGTCGCGGCGTCGCTGGTGGCGACCGCATTGTCCGGCGTGACATTCCTCGGCGGACCGGAGCAATCCTATCGCGGCAACCTGACATACCTGATCGGGCAGTTGTCCGAGGTCATCGCGATCGTCATTGTCGCGTTCGTGTTCCTGCCTCGTTACTACAACGCCGGGGTGACCACGGTCTACGGCCTGATCGGCCAGCGCTTCGGCGGGCCGTCGCAGCAGGCGATCAGCGGCATGTTCATGATCGGGCGCGTGTTCGCGAGCGGCGCTCGGCTGTACGTCGCATCGCTGGCGGTCTCGCTGATCCTGTTCGGGACGACCGATGATTTCTCGCTCATCGCGTTGTCCGTGGCGATCATCGCGGTGGTTGCCTGTCTGTACACACTGACCGGCGGCATCCGCGCCGTCATCTGGACCGACGCGGCGCAGTTGCTTGTCCTGTTCTCGTGTGCGCTCGTCGCGGTGGGGATCCTCCTCGACCGGATCCCGCTCGGGTTGAGCGAAGTTTTCGAGCTGGTCCGGACTCCGGATCCCGAGAGCGGTGTCGTCAAGGCCGAGGTCGTCGATACGAGCGTCAATCTCAACGAGACGTTCACGCTCTGGAGCGCGCTCACCGGCCTCGTGCTGTTCAATCTCGCGGCTTACGGCACGGACCAGGACCTGACACAGCGCATGCTGACCTGCTCATCGAAGGGACGGGCGGCGTTCTCGGCGATCCTGTCCAAGTTGATCGGCTTCGCGGTCGTCGCGGTGTTCCTCATCCTCGGCGTGCTGCTGTGGGTGTACTACCAGCGTCCGGACGTCATGGGCGATGCCGCCCCGCCGGTCGCGCCCGAAGCCGGGGTGCAGGTCTTCCTCGGGTTCATCCTGCAGGAACTGCCGACGGGTGTGCGTGGTCTGGTCGTTGCGGGGCTGTTCGCCGCGGCGATGAGCAGTCTGGACTCCGTGCTGAACGCACTTTCAACCACAGCCGTTTGCGATTTCTACGACCGCTATCGCCCGCACGCGACACCGCGCCAACGCGAGCGGATGAGCCGGCGGTTCGTGGTCATCTGGGCGCTGCTGTTGTCGCTGTTCGCCTTGGTCTGCGTCAGTCTCCAGCGAGCCAGCGGCGACACGCTGCTGGTCTTCGCGCTCGGCGTGATGCTGTACGCCTACACCGGCATGCTGGCGGTGTTCGCGACGGCGATGTTCACGAAGCGCGGGAGCACCGGCGCGGTCGTCGCCGCGCTCGCGACGGGTTTTATTTCGGTTGCGCTGATGCAGTGGGGCCCCGGCTTGCTCGGCCTCGAGACCAGCGGCGGTGAACCGCTCGTCATCTCGCTCGGGTGGCGGATGCTCTTCGGCACGGTCGTGGCGTTCGCGGTGTGCACCCTGTGGTCGTGCGACGCCGCCGCAAAGAGTGGCGCCGATGGCTGATCGACTGCGGATGCTGTGCGGGCGGATGCTCATGGTCGGCTTTCGGGGTGCGGAGCCCGGCGACCCTTTGGTGGAAGCGAATCTCGCGTCGTGTCGCGATGCTGGTGTCGGCGCAGTGGTGCTCTTCGATCGCGATCTGGCCAGCGGCGGCGGAGCGAGATCACGCAACATCGAGTCGCCGGAGCAGTTGATCCGGCTGACCGCTCGAATCCGTGAGGTGCTCGCCCCGGAAACGTGGATCGCCGTCGATCAGGAGGGCGGGCGCGTGGCTCGCCTGAACGAGACCAACGGGCACGATCGCGGCGAGTCGCCTCAGAGAGTTGGTGAGATGACCGCGACGCAGCGCGAGGCCGAATGGGACCGGCAGGCGGCGCAACTCGGGCGAGCCGGCATCGACTGGAACCTCGCGCCCGGTGTCGATCTACGCGTCTCGGGCTCCGGCTCGCTGATCGAGGCATCCGGGCGCGCGTTCGGGCGCGATGCCGTGTCGGTCGGGCGGATCGGTGCGGCCTGCGTGCGGCGCTTCGCCGAATCCGGAGTCGCGTCCTGCCTCAAGCATTTCCCCGGGCACGGCAGCGCTCCCGGCGATTCGCACGAGGATCTGCCGGACATCACTGACTGCCACACCGGAGATGAGATCGAGGCGTTTCGCATCGCTCTGTCTGAGCCGGGTGTGAGTGGTCGAGCCGCGCTGATGACGGGGCACCTGCTGCATCGCGGGGTCGATCCGCAGTGGCCGGTCAGCCTGTCGCCAGCGTGGCACCGGCGCATTCGGGAAGAACTGAACTTCGGCGGCGTGATCCTCACCGATGCACTCGATATGGGGGCGATCAGCAGGCGCTTCGAGAGCAGAGAGGCCATCATCCACGCGATCAACGCCGGCGCGGACATGCTCCTGCTCGCCAACAACATGCCCGATCGCGGCGCCGAGATTGATCCGGTCGATGCGTCGGAGCACCTCGCCAAAGCAGTCCGCGACGGAGCGATCGACGGCGGCGAACAGCGCATCGAGACCTCGCTCCGCCGGCTCGACCGCTTCCGCGATGAGTTCCGAACCGGGCTCTAGCCGGTTTACGCGTCGCGACGCGGATACCATGCGCTCCTGCCGATGAGCACCCCGTCCGAACCATCCCGCAACGCGCCGTCCTCGTCCGGCGGACGCTCCTCGCGTCGGCGGCGCGGGCAATCCCGCCAGAAGAACCGCTCCGAGACCATCGATCGCGACCACCCAAGGTTCCGCGAGTTCCGCTCGCGTCTGGAAGCCTGCCCGGTCTACGAGCGCAAGCGGCTCGGGTCGCGTCTGCGCCAGTTGGATCTCTCCAGAGCCGATCATGTCGAGCGGTTCGAGAAGGATCTGAGCAGGGCCGAGCGCCGAAAGCAGGATCGGCAGGCTCTCGCCGTCACCCCGACCTACCCACCCGAACTGCCCGTCAGCGAGCGGCGCGACGAGATCGCCGCGGCGATCCGCGATCACCAAGTCGTCGTCGTGTGCGGCGAGACGGGCTCGGGCAAGACCACGCAGCTCCCGAAGATCTGTCTTGAGTTGGGTCGGGGTATCGACGGTGCGATCGGACACACCCAGCCCCGGCGCCTCGCGGCCCGGAGCGTGGCGTCGCGCATCGCTCAGGAACTGCGTACACCACTGGGCAAGGTCGTCGGCTACAAGGTCCGCTTCGACGATCGCACTGTCGGCGAGACGCTGGTCAAGGTCATGACCGACGGTGTGCTGCTCGCCGAGACCCAGTCCGATCGCGACCTCACCCGGTACGACACGATCATCATCGACGAGGCCCACGAGCGGAGTCTGAACATCGACTTCCTGCTCGGGTACCTCAAGAGGATCCTCCCGCGGCGCCCGGACCTCAAAGTGGTCATCACCTCCGCGACCATCGACCCGGAGGCGTTCGCAAAGCATTTCGCCGATGTCGCCGGTGAGGTGCCGATTGTCATGGTCTCTGGTCGGACCTACCCGGTGGAGGTCCGCTACCGTCCGGTCGTCGAAACGGGCGCGAAGTCACTTGAGCCAGAGGATGTCGACGTGCCGCAGGCGGTGGTCGGCGCACTCGATGAGTTGTCGGGCGACGGCGGCGGAGATGTGCTCGTCTTCCTCAGCGGCGAGCGTGAGATCCGCGAGACCGCCAAGGCGATCCGCAAGGCGAGCATGCCAAACACCGAGGTGCTCCCGCTGTACTCGCGCCTGGCGTCCTCGGATCAGGACCGGATCTTCAAGTCGCACACCGGCAGGCGAGTCGTGCTTGCCACGAACATCGCCGAGACCTCGCTCACGGTGCCGGGTATCCGGTACGTCATCGACCCCGGCTTTGCGCGGATGAGCCGCTACAGCGCGCGGGGTCGCGTGCAGCGACTGCCGATCGAGCCGGTTTCGCGTGCTTCTGCTGACCAGCGCAAGGGTCGCTGCGGTCGCGTGTCGTCGGGCGTGTGCATCCGGCTGTACGAAGAGTCGGACTACCGCTCGCGCCCCGAGTTCACCGACCCGGAGATCCTGCGCACGAACCTCGCGAGCGTGATCCTGCAGATGTACGCGCTCAATCTCGGCGCGATCGACCGCTTCCCGTTCCTCGATCCGCCGCGCTCATCGATGATCCGCGAGGGCGAGCAGACGCTGGTTGAGCTGGGTGCCCTGCGCGAGCGGGAGTCCGACGCCGCCGAGCACGGCCCGCGACTCGAGCTCACGGACCTGGGCCGGCAACTCGCGCGTCTGCCCGTGGACCCGCGTATCGGCCGGATCATCCTCGCCGGGGCTGACGAGCAGTGTCTGCGCGAGTCGCTCATCATCGCCTCGGCGCTCAGTATCCAGGACCCGCGAGAGCGACCCGCCGAGAAGCGCGACCAGGCCGACCGGGCCCACGAGCCGTTCACCCACGAGGGGTCGGACTTCTTGAGTTACCTCCTGCTGTGGGACGCGTTCCACGAGCAGAAGGGCACGCTCGGGTCGAGCAGGCTCAAGAAATGGTGCATCGAGCGATTCCTGAACTACGTCCGCCTGCGCGAGTGGATCGAGACGCACGACATGCTCGCACGCACCGCCAGAGAGGTCGGCCTGGCGGGCGCCCAAGGGGCGAAGAAGTGTGATGACCCGGACGCGATCCATCGGGCACTGCTGACCGCGCTGCTCTCGAACATCGGTTACCGCCCGGAGAAGTACGAGTACGAGGGGCCGGGCAACTCCCGCTTCTACCTCTTCCCCGGTTCGGCGCTGTTCGACGAGCGTCCTAAGTGGGTCGTCGCCGCGGAGATCGTGGAAACCGAGCGCCGCTACGCCCGGACGGTCGGACCGATCCAGCCGAAGTGGGTCGAGGAAGTCGGGGCGCACCTCGTCACACGGAGTTACAGCGACCCGAAGTTCGTGGAGCGCACCGGCAAGGTGATGGCCAAGGAGAAAGTCATCCTCGCCGGGCTGACGATCCTCTCCGGGCGACCGGTGCACTTCGGGCCGATCGACTCCGCGACCAGCCGCGAGCTGTTCATCTATCACGGCCTCGTCCACGAGAAGTGGGCGACACGAGGGGCCTTCCTGAAGCAGAACCGAAACCTCATCGAGGAAGTCGAACAGCTCGAAGCCAAACAGCGCAAGCGCGATGTGCTCGTGGAAGACTTCGTCCGCTACGCCTTCTACGACGAGCGAATCCCCGAGGATATCTTCACCGGCGAGGCCTTCGAAACGTGGCGACGCGAGGCGGAACGCGAGGATGCAGATCTGCTGGTGATGCAGCGCGACGACCTCATGACGCGCGATCCGGAGGAGGTCACCGCCGAACTGTTCCCCGATGATCTAGAGGTCAACGGCGCGCCCATGCCCCTTGAGTACGAACTCAAGCCGGGCGAGAAGTCCGACGGCGTGACGATCACCGTCCCCGTCGAGGCGCTCGCGCAGCTCGACGAGGCGACCACGACATGGCTGGTTCCCGGCCTGCTCGAGGAGAAGATCGTCGCGCTCATCCGCACGCTCCCCAAGTCCTACCGGCGCACCCTCATGCCCGCCCCGCAAACAGCGCGGCGCTGCGCGAAGGAAATCGTGGGGCTCCGCGGCAAGAGATCCTTCTTCGACGCGGTCGTCGACACGCTCCAGTCGATCGCGGGAACCACCATCCCTCGAGAGTTGTTCCGCCCGGAGCAGTTGCCCGACCACCTGCGCATGCGCGTCCGCGTTGTCGATAACTCCGGCAAACCCATCGCCGACGGTCGCGACCTGCCGACCCTGAAGCGGGATCTCGCCCCACGCATGCGCTCGTCGTTCGAGAGTATCTCGGAGAAGAAGTGGATCCGCGATGGCATCCGCGACTGGGACTTCGGCGATCTGCCGCGAACCGTCGAGCTCAAGCGTGGCGGCGTGCAGGTCAATGTGTTCCCGGGGCTCGTCGACCAGGGCAACAGCGCGGGCATCCGCCTGTTCGAGTCCGAGGCAACGGCTATGCGCGCCCATCGCGACGGTCTCCGCCGCCTGTACATGATTCGCGCGATCGACGAGCTCAAGTACCACGCCCAGTACCTTCCCGACTTCGAGGAGATGGTCGTCCACTACGCCCCGATCGGGCCCGGCGAGGAACTCCGCGAGGATGTGCTCGAGGTGCTCGCCGATCGGTTGTTCATCGGCGCCCGACCCGACATCCGCACCCAGCAGGCCTTCGACGCCCGGCTCGGTGCCGCATGGCATCGCATCGGCGAGATGACGCATAATGTCTGCGAGCATGTGACAGCGACCTTGCGGGCGTACCACCGCGTGCAGATCCGACTCGACCCCGCCCCGCGCACGCTCAGCGAGGAGGCCCGCAGGGACATCCAGAGCCAGATCACCGGGCTCATGCGCCCGGCTCACGCCAAGGTGCCGCACCGGTTCCTCCGCACCACGCCTACCGAATGGCTCGTGCACTACCCGCGGTACTTGAAGGCCATCGATCTGCGCCTCGACCGCTGCGGGCGCGACGGCGGCACGCGCGACGCCCAACTTATGGCCCAGGTCAAACCGCACTGGGACAAGGTGCGCCAACTGACCGAGCAGCGCCCTGAACTGCTGGAACTGCTCCCGCCGTTCGAAGAACTCCGCTGGATGCTCGAGGAGTTTCGGGTCTCGCTGTTCGCGCAGGAGCTCAAGACCTCGGTGCCGGTGTCGTCCAAACGCATCGAAAAACAGTGGGCAAAGTGCCAGCGATGAGCGATGGGGCGTCTGGACAGCCGGGTCTTTTCGGCGACGTCGAACAAGGGCCGAAGGCGGCTCCGCGGATCGAGCCGGTTCCCGCCGATGCGGAACTGACCCGAGTCAAAGCGCAACTGCCCCCGAACATCCGTTTCGGCACCTCGTCCTGGTCGTTCCCCGGCTGGGGCGATCTTGTGTGGAAACCGGGCTCGCGTGCCCCGAGCGCCGCGAAACTCTCGCGCGAAGGCCTCAACGCCTACGCCGCACACCCGTTGTTCGGAGCGGTTGGATTGGACCGCACCTACTACGCCCCGATCGACGCCAAACAGTTCCGTGCGTACGCCGCGCAGACGCCCGAGACCTTCCGATTCATCGTAAAGGCCGATCGTCGTCTGATGAGCCCGCACCTGCCTTCCGAAGCCGGGTACCGCCCATCGGCTCCGATGTTGTGGGACCATGTCCACGCCGAGCGCGAAGTGGTAGTCCCGGCGGTCTCCGGTCTCGGTGATCGACTCGGCGCCGTCGTCTTCCAGTTTCCGCCGCTCGGCCCAGCGTGGATTCGACAAGCCGGTGGCCCCGACGGATTCGCTAACCGGCTCCACGATTTCCTGTCGTCGCTGCCCATCGGGCCCGAGTACGCCGTCGAGATCCGGGATCGTGATCTCCTCACCGAGGCGTACGCCAGCGCGCTCCGTGACTCCGGCGCGAGCCACTGTTTCGCGGTCCACCCGAGCATGCCGGACCTCGCGGTCCAGGCGAACGCGATCGATCGAGAGGCCCAGCGCATCAACCTCGTCCGCTGGATGCTCAACCCACGTGTCGGCCTCTCGTACAACGACGCGAAGGCCCGCTACGAACCCTTCAACCGGCTTGTCGACGAGGACACGCCCTCGCGCCGGGCGATCATCGATCTGCTCCGTGCGTCCGGAAACACGCCCGGCTATGTCATCGTGAACAACAAGGCCGAGGGCTCGGCGCCGCTGTCGATCCGTCGTCTGGCCGCGGAACTGGTTCGCACTGACCAACCCTGAGCGCACTGGTGATTTCCCGAATCTGCCAGATCGATGCCATCGTTGCCTTGACGGGCGGAACCGGCTTGCTACGCTTCGGTCGTGAAGAACCGCCAGCATCATCACCACCATGTGATCCACCCGCTCTCGCGGGCCCGCTGACGGTCCACTCCAACGTCCTCGTGACGCTGCCCTGACCCGACGCCGGCCCCGTGCCGGCGTCTGTTGCTTTTGGGCGCGGATTCCCGGTGCTGGCCTTTCCCCACTCCCCGAGGACCATCCCGTGACCACGACCGCTCCGCCCGACACAACCGTTCAGCCGCTCCGACTCGCCCTGCCCAAGGGGCGTATGCAAGACGGCGTGTTCAAACTGCTCGCCGATGCCGGCATCACCGTTCGCGCCTCCGATCGGGGCTATCGGCCCAGCATCTCGCTCGCCAACACCGAAACCAAGATCCTCAAGCCCCACAACGCCGTCGAGATGCTGGCCGCGGGTTCTCGCGATCTCGCCTTCGCCGGCGCCGACTGGGTCGCCGAGTTCGACCTCGACCTCGTGGAACTGCTCGACACCGGCCTCGACCCGGTCCGCCTCGTCGCCGCGGCTCCGACACGCCTCCTCGCCGAGGACGGCCTCGAGCGACCCGGACTGACCGTCGCCACCGAGTACGTCCGGCTCACCGAGGCATGGCTGAAGAAGTCCGGCATCGACGCGCAGGTCGTCCGCTCGTTCGGCGCGACCGAGGTCTTCCCGCCCGAAGATGCCGACTTCATCGTCGACAACACCGCCACCGGCGCGACCCTCGCCGCCAACGGCCTCGAGATCTTCGACGACCTCATGACCTCCTCGACCCGTCTGTACGCCTCGCCGAAGTCGCTCGAATCGCCGGCGACGCGTGAGCGGATCGAGGAACTCGTCATGCTGCTCTCGTCGGTGCTCGCCGCACGCCAGCGGGTCATTCTGGAAGTCAATGTGACCTCAGACCGCCTCGACGCCGTCGTGCAGGCCCTCCCGGCCATGCGCGTCCCAACCATCGCCGAACTCAATCGCGGCGCGGGCTACGCCGTCAAGGCCGCCGTCCCCCGCGCCGAACTCGCAACGCTGATCCCCGAACTCAAACGCCGAGGCGGGACCGACATCATCGTGACCAGCCTTTCCCAGATCGTGGCCTGAGGAGCACCGATGACCGACCAACCGCCCATCCGCCCGCGCCGCGGCCTCGAATCGCTCCGTCCCTACCAGCCGCGCCCCGACGAGCCGGGCATCTCGCTGCGCCTCGACAACAATGAGGCACCAAGCGCAGTCGCCGAACTGGCAGCCAAAGCCCTGCGCGAGACCACCGCCGAGGAGATCCGGCGCTACCCAGTCCCCGCGCCGCTCGAAGCGCAGATCGCTGAGCGCTACATCGTCGAACCGTCGCGCGTCATCGTGACCGCGGGGGCGGACGATGCCCTCGCCCGCATCATGACCGGCTTCCTCGACCGAGACCGAAAACTGCTCTCGGTCGTGCCGACCTTCGAGATGATCCCCGTCGATGCCCGCGTCGCCGGCGCGGACATCGTTGAAGTGCAGTGGGGGACCGGAGACTTCCCGATCGGGGCAATCCTCGAGCAGATCAAGCCCGGCATCAGCGTCATCACCGTCGTCACCCCCAACAACCCGACTGGCCTTGTCGCCCCGGTCGAACAACTCAAGCAGATCGCCGAAGCAGCGCGGCGCATCGGCGCCGTCCTCGTCGTCGATGTCGCCTACGCCGAGTTCGCCGAGACCGACCCGACCCGCGACCTCCTCGATATCGACAACGTCATCGTCGTGCGCACGCTCTCCAAGGCGTGGGGCCTCGCCGGACTCCGCGTCGGCTACGCCATCACGCCCGCGCCGCTCGCCGATTGCGTGCGCGTCGCCGGCGGCCCGTACCCAACCTCCGGACCCTCCCTCCGCGCCGCATCGGTCATGCTCGACTCGGGCGAACCGGTCGTGCAGCGCGTCGCCGAAGAAGTTATCCGCGAACGCGATGTGCTCTGCCGGCTGCTCCGTGCCTGCGGGTTCGAAGTCACCGAATCGAAGGCGAACTTCGTCTTCGCTCGCGCCGTCGCGGGCCCGGAACTGGCCCGCGCACTGAAGGACGCGGGCATCCTGATCCGCGCATTCAGCAAGCCCGGCCTCGAAGACGCCATCCGCATCACCTGTCCCGGCGATCCGTCCGACTTTGACCGCCTCTGCTCCACAATCCTCCGCTGGGCCAAACCGAGCGCCATCCTGTTCGACCTCGACGGCGTTATCGCCGACGTCTCCGGCTCCTACCGGCGCGCCATCGCCGATACCTGCGCCCATTTCGGTGTCCGCATCACCTCCGAGCAGATCGAGACCGTCAAACTCGAGGGCAATGCCAACAACGACTGGGTCGTCACGCACCGCCTCCTGACTCGCGCGGGTGTGGAGGTCGAATACGACACCGTCACCGACGAGTTCGAGCGCCGCTACCACGGCACGCCCGGGCAACCCGGCCTCAACGAAACCGAAACCATGCTCCTCGCCATCGAGCAGCTCCGCGCGGTCACCTCCGCGTTCCCCAGCGCGATCGTCACCGGTCGCCCCCGTGAAGACGCCGCCGAGTTCCTCGATCGCTTCGAACTCCGCAACTGCTTCGACGCGATCGTCTGCATGGAAGACGCCGAGCAGCCCAAACCGAGCCCCAAGCCCCTCCGGGAAGCACTCAAGCGACTGCGCGAAGCAGGCACGCTCGACGACTCTCAGGCCGGCCCCGTCTGGATGATCGGCGACACCGTCGACGACCTTCGCGCCGCGATCGCACAGGGAGCGATTCCCCTCGGCGTGCGAGCCCCAGGCGCACCCGCCACTTCCGACGACGGCCTCCGCGCCGCAGGCGCCGCCCTCGTCCGACCCCACATCCTCGAACTCTTCGACGCCGTGCTCCCGAACTGGAAGGAGGCCGCCGATGGCGCGCGCCGCTAAGCGAACACGCTCGACCAACGAGACCTCCGTGACCGTCGAACTCAAGCTCGACGGCTCGGGACGCTCATCCGTCACCACCGGCATCGGCTTCCTCGACCACATGCTCGACGCCCTCGCCCGCCACGCCCGACTGGACCTCGATCTCAAGGCCGAAGGCGACCTGATCGTCGATGACCACCACACCGCCGAAGACTGCGCCCTCGTGCTCGGTGCCGCCTTCGACGAAGCCCTCGCCGATCGCGTCGGCATCGCGCGCTTCGGCTACGCATACGCCCCGCTCGACGAGGCCCTCGCCCGCGTCGTCATCGACTTCTCCGGCCGCCCGAGCGCCACCGTCGAACTCGGTCTCACCCGCGAAGCCCTCGGCCAGATCGCCTGCGAGAACATCACGCACTTCTTCGAGTCCTTCGCGACCACCGCCCGCTGTGCGCTGCACGTCGATGTCCTGCGCGGGCGCAACGACCACCACCGCGCCGAGGCCGCCTTCAAGGCACTCGCGCTCGCGATCAGGCAGGCCGTTCGCGTCGACGGCGATGCCGTCCCGTCCACCAAGGGCACGCTCTCATGAGCCCCGTCGTCACGATCATCCGCACGGGCGTCGCCAACACCGCGTCCCTCGCCGCAGCGTTCACGCGCCTCGGCGTCGCTTCGACGATTACCGAGGATCGCGCCGCGATCGACGAAGCAGAACTCCTCGTTCTGCCCGGCGTCGGCTCGTTCGGCGCGGGCATTGCCACACTGGATCGCCTCAACCTGCGTGGAGCGCTGAACGAGCGGGCGGGTTCGGACCGTCCGCTGCTCGCCGTCTGCCTCGGCATGCAGTTGCTGGCCGAACGCAGCGACGAGACGCCGGGTGTCCGCGGTCTCGGCGTCGTTCCCGGATCCGCGCACCGATTCCCGTCCGAAGTCACCGTTCCGCAAATGGGCTGGAACGAAATCCAATCGCCCGCAGACGCCCGCTTCCTCCGGTCCGGCTGCGCCTATTTCGCCAACTCCTACCGCCTCACCGAAGCGCCCGCCGGCTGGCGTGTCGCCACCAGCCGCTACGCCGGCCCCTTCATCGCCGCGATGGAGCGCGGCGCAACGCTCGCATGCCAGTTTCACCCCGAACTCTCCGGGCGGTGGGGGCTCCGCCTGCTCGCCCGATGGGCCGGAGCCGAGTCCGCCAAGAACCAGTCGTCCCCGGAGGGAGCCGCCTCGCCATGCTGAAGCACCGCATCATCCCGTGCCTCGATGTCCGCGCCGGACGCGTCGTCAAAGGCGTGCGCTTCCAGGGCCTGCGCGATGCCGGCTGCCCGGTCCAGCAGGCCCGCGCCTACGAAGCCCAGGGCGCCGATGAACTCGTCATCCTCGATGTCTCGGCCACCCCCGAGGCCCGTGGCACCGCCGCCCACACGGTCGAAGCCGTCCGCGCCGAACTGTCCATCCCCCTCTGCGTCGGTGGCGGCGTGCGCACCGCAGACAACGCCGCCACCCTTCTCGACGCCGGTGCCGACAAGGTCGGCGTCAACTCCGCCGCCGTCTCCAGCCCCGCGCTCATCACCGAGATCGCCGGGCGTTTCGGAGCCCAGTGCACCGTCGTTGCCATCGATGCCGCTCGACCCGCTGATGATCCCGCCGGCCCCTGGCAGGTCGTCACCCGCTCCGGCACGCAGCGCGAACCGCTCGACGCCATCGAGTGGGCCATCGAGTGCGAACAGCGCGGCGCAGGCGAGATCCTGCTCACCAGCTGGGACCGCGACGGCACCGGCGAGGGCTACGACACCGAACTCGTCGCCGCCATCACCAGCGTCGTCTCCATCCCCGTCATCGCCTCCGGCGGAGTGTCCACCCTTGAGCACCTCGTCGAGGGCATCCGCGCCGGTGCCAGCGCCGTCCTCGCCGCGTCGATCTTCCACGACGGCGTCTACACCATTCAGCAGGCCAAGGCCGCTATGGCTAGCGCTGGACTGGAGGTCCGCCAATGATCATCCCATCCATCGATCTCATGTCCGATAGCGCCGTCCAACTCATCGGCGGCGAGAAGCAAGCCCTCGACGCCGGCGACCCGCGCCCGATCGCGCGTAACTTCTGCCTCGTCGGCGAGATCGCCGTCATCGACCTCGACGCCGCGCTCCGCCAGGGATCCAACGCCGACACGATCCGCGACCTGCTGGCGATCGCCCCTTGTCGCATCGGTGGCGGCATCCGCGATGTCCAGACCGCCATCGACTGGCTTGACGCCGGCGCACGCAAGGTCATCCTCGGCACCGCCGCCACGCCCGAGGTCCTCCGCGAACTCCCCGCCGAGCGCACCATCGCTGCCCTCGACGCGCGCGACGGCGAAGTCGTCGTCGACGGCTGGCGAGAGCGCACCGGCCGGCGCATCGAAGACCGCATGAGCGAACTCCGCCCGTATGTCGGCGGATTCCTCGTCACGCTCGTCGAGAACGAAGGACGCATGACCGGCGTCGATGCCGATCGCGTCCGCGCCATCGTCGAAGCCGCTCAGGGCGCACGCGTCACCATCGCCGGCGGCGTCAAATCCGCCGAAGATGTTGCCCTCATCGATTCACTCGGCGCCGACGCCCAGGTCGGCATGGCCCTCTACACCGGCGTCTTCGACATCGCCGACGCTTTGGTCGCCTGCCTCCGAAGCGATCGCCCCGACGGGCTGTACCCGACCGTCGTCGTCGACGAACGCGACCAGGCCCTCGGCCTGTGCTACTCAAGCGATTCATCGATCAAGCGTGCCATTGAAACCCGATCCGGCGTCTACTGGTCGCGCTCGCGAAACGCGATCTGGGAGAAGGGCGCGACTTCCGGTGCCCGGCAGGAACTGCTCGGCATCGATGTCGATTGCGACCGCGACGCGCTCCGCTTCCGTGTTCGCCAGAGCGATCCGGGTTTCTGCCATCTCAGCACGCGGACCTGCTTCGGCGAAGGCAAGGGTCTCGGCGAACTCGTTCGACGCCTGGAGCGCATCGCGACCGATCCGCCCGTGGGGTCCTATACCGCGAAACTGCTCGCGAACCCGGACTTGCTCGCACGCAAAATCACCGAGGAAGCCAGCGAACTCAGCGACGCATCCGACCGCGAACACACGATCGCTGAAGCCGCTGACCTGCTGTACTTCACCCTGACCAGGCTCGCCGCTTCAGGCATCGCCCTCACCGAGGTCGAGCAAGAGCTCGATCGCCGCGCCCTCAAAGTGACCCGGCGGTCCGCCGATCCGCGCGAGAAGTCGTTCCACGAAACAAACCCCGCCACAACCACCGGAACCGACCAGTCATGACCCGCACCACCGCACCGCTCCTGCGCGTCATCGATCCCGACGAGGTCCCGTCGCTCCGGCGCAACCCGATCGATCGCAACACCCTCCTCGCCGCCGGCGAGATCGTCGACCAGGTCGAGTCCGGCGACGAAGCCACGCTCCGCGCTATCGCTGAACGCTTGGGCGATCGCCAGCCCGGCGAGCAGCTGGTCATCGAGCGCGACCAACTCGACGCCGCGCTCGACGCCACATCCGCTGAGGACCGCGCCGCACTCGAGCGAGCCGCTGCCAGCATCGAGCGCTTCGCGCTGGCTCAGCGGAACAGCATCACCGAGGTCAGCATCGAAGCTGAAACCCCCGGTACGCTCGGCCAGCAGGTCATCCCCCTCGAACGCGCCGGCTGCTACGCCCCCGGCGGACGCTTCCCGCTGCCCTCCTCCGTCCTCATGACCGCCATCCCCGCGCGCGTCGCCGGCGTGACCAGTGTCACCGTCGCCTCGCCCCGCCCGGCTCCGATCACCCTCGCCGCCGCCGCCGTCGCCGGCGCCGACCGCCTGCTCGCCGTCGGCGGAGCCCAGGCGATCGCTGCCATGGCCTTCGGAGTGGGTGTCGATCCCGTCGATGTCATTGTCGGCCCCGGCAACCGCTGGGTCACCGCCGCCAAGCAACTCGTCTCCGGCTCGGTCCGCATCGACATGCTCGCCGGCCCCTCCGAACTCGTGGTCATCGCCGACGACTCCGCCGACCCTGCCGTGGTCGCCGCCGACCTGCTCGCCCAGGCCGAGCACGACACCGACGCCGCCGCCATCCTCGTCTCGAGCAGCCGCTCCCTCATCGATCGCACCAACTCCGAACTCGCGTCCCAACTCGCCGACCTGCCGACCGCCGCGACGGCGCGCGCCGCACTGGACAACGGCTTCGCGGTTCTGACCGACTCGAACGCCGACTCGGCGGAGATCGCCGACCGCCTGGCCCCGGAACACCTGCAGATCATCACCGAAGACGCCCCCGCGCTCGCCGCCTCGATCCGCCACGCCGGCGCGATCTTCATAGGTGCCCACACCGCCGAGGTCTTCGGCGACTACGGCCTCGGCCCCAACCACACCCTCCCGACCGGCGGCACCGCCCGCTCCTTCGCAGGCCTCTCCGTCTTCGACTTCCTGCGCATCCGCACCACGATTGAACTGACCGAGTCGCCCAGCGCGCAGACCGTCGAATCCATCGCCCGACTCGCCCGTCTCGAAGGCCTCGAAGCCCACGCGCGGGCCGCCGAATTCCGTCTCCGCTGACGCCTCGTCCCCCCTTTCCCGCGGTATACAGTGCCCACATGACCGACCAGAATCCACCAGCATCGGCCCTGTCGATCCAGGACCTGCGCTTCCGCTACCCCGATATGTCCTCCGGCGAGTGGGTCGTGGACATCGCGTCGCTCGATCTCGCGCCCGGCGAGCAGGTCCTGCTCAAGGGCGGCTCGGGCGCCGGCAAGAGCACACTCCTTCAGCTCATCGCCGGACTACTCCACCCCAGCGAGGGCTCGATCCGCATCGCCGGCACCGACATCACCACGCTCTCGGGCGCCAAGGCGGATTTGTTCCGCGGCCAGCACGTCGGTTTCATATTCCAGACATTCAACCTGCTCCACGGCTTCAGCGCGATCGAGAACGTCATGGCCGCCCTCATGTTCTCCGCTCGCCCGCCAAGGCAGCATCGCGACCTCGCCGCACAGACCCTTACCGCGCTCGGCCTCGATCGCCACAACGCCGACATCAGCCAACTCAGCGTCGGCCAGCAGCAGCGCGTCGCCGTCGCCCGCGCCGTGGTCTGTGAGCCAGAACTCGTCCTCGCCGACGAGCCGACCGCCAGTCTCGACCCTGACAACGCGGGAACCGCGATGGACCTGATCCAGCAGGCCTGCTCGGAACGAAACGCCGCGCTGCTCTGCGTCAGCCACGACCGCTCGCTCGATGCTCGTTTCGCCCGATCAACCGACTTTGCCGGACTCCGTTCGGTGGCGAAGGAGGGCGTCTGACCATGGCCCTCACCGACTTCGCCATCATCCGACGCAGCATGTTCGGTCGCATGTTCTCGACCGTGACCACGGTCCTGACGGTCGCCGTGGCGGTCGCGCTCATGCTGACCTTGCTTAGTCTCCGCGACTCCGGGCGTCAGGCCTTCGAGCGCGGCACCGGCAACATGGACTTCCTGATCTCGCGCGACCCCAGCGCGCTGGTCTCGGTCCTCAACGGCGTCTACTACGCCAACCCGCCGCAGCAGGTCATCCCCTGGGCCAAGTATGAGCAGATCGCGAACAACCCGCGCTACTTCTTCTTCGATGCCGACGGTGACGCCTCCAACGATGTCGAGGTTCCTCCCGGCTACGCCATCCCCATCGCGGTGGGGGACACCTACCGCTCGCTCCCCGTCGTCGGCACGACCAGCGAGTACTTCCGCCTGTTCCACCCGACGGTCGATGGTCCGTTCCGAGTCGCCGAGGGCGAGCTGTTCGACGCCGACTTCGAGGTCGTCGTTGGCGCACGCGCCGCCGAGATCACGGGCCTGAAGATCGGAGACCGGATCGCGCTGACCCACGGCACCGGTGAGGGCGCACACCTGCACACCGAGTACCCCTTCGAGGTTGTCGGCATCCTCGAACCGACCGCCAGCCCGCACGATCGAGCCCTGTTCATCACGCTTGAGTCCTCATGGATCATTCACGCCCACGACCGGCGTATCGCGCTCGGCGGAGCCGAAGACGACCTCGCCACCGCCGAGGATGTCTCCGACGATGACCGCCTGATCACCGGGATCTACGCCAAGGTCGCTACCCGCCCCGGTCGGGGCGTGTCCGCCGCGATGCAGTCGGTCCAGAACCAGCTCCGCGCCGACACATCGATCAACGTCGCACAGCCCGCCGCCGAGGTCACACGCCTGTTCTCGATCGTCTCCAACATCGATCAGGTATTTCTCGGCATGGCCGCCGTCGTCATGCTCTCCAGCGGCATCGCCATCATGCTCGCGATGTACAACTCCGCCGAGCAGCGAAGGCGTCAGATCGCAATCCTCCGCGTGCTCGGGTGCTCTCGCCCACGGATATTCGGTCTCGTCATGACCGAGTCGGCGATCATCGGCCTCATCGGGGCAGCGGTCGGCATCGTCGTGAGCACCGTCGCCACCGATGTCGTCGCGGGAGTCATGCGTGAGCGTCTGGGCGTGATCGTCACCCCGAGCGTCGGGGCGCAGTGGATGCTCTCGATCATCATGGCCACCGTGTTCCTTGCCTGTATCGCTGGGCTCGTGCCGTCTATCATGGCCTACAAGACCCCCGTGGCACGCAACCTTCGCCCGGTTGGTTGATAGGTGTCTGGGAGCAAGCGTTTACCGAAGGGCCGTCGATGAAGGTGTTCTGGGCCATCCTGCTGGGTTCTTTCTTGATCGCTTCCGCGATTGTGTTTACCCGCGCCGACGACAACCGTCCCCTTGCCGCGCAGATCGGCCCAGCGGCGCAGCCGACGACGCCCGCCCAGCCCACCCCAGACCCCTCCCCGATGAACGGCGATCCGCCTTCGGATGCCGTCTCCGTCGTCGAGTCCCAGCCGGATCGCGACGCACCGGCGCCCGAAACGCCGTTGGCCGACGCCTCATCGACTTCGGAACCCGACCCCCAGCCCGAAGTCGTCGAGAACTCCCAGCTCGATCTCGACGACCTGCTCGGCATTGAGGACGAGCCGAACCGGATCACGCCCGAAATGGCGATCGAAGACGCGTCGTCCGGATTCCAGGGTCCGCGCACACTCTCGCAGCAGGCGACCGCGGAGTTCGCTGAACTCGCCCTTCAGGCGTCCGGAAGCGTCGAGGAGGCCAGTGAAATCGCCAACGCCATCAGCCCCGACGACGAGGTGACAGCTTCCGACGACGCCCTCGTCATCGGAAGGGTCACGATCCCCGGCTCCGGAACCGAGGCCGACCCCTACGAACTGCCCTGGGGCGTGCTGATCTCTGCGATCCGAACCTACAACCCGCGCCTGGAAATGACCGACCTGCCCGGTTGGGCCGACGCTCTCAACAACAAGCATGTCCGCCTCACGGGCTTCGCGTTCCTTCCCGTGGTCGCCAGCGAAACCGACGAGGTTCTGCTCATGCTCAACCCGTGGGACGGCTGCCATATGGGAGCCCCGCCGACTCCCTACGACAGTGTGGAAGTTATGCTCGATGAGCCCGTCAACATGGGCGGACGCAACGGCTTTGTAACAGTCACCGGGAAGTTCAACGTGGATCCGTTTCTGGTTCGCGGATGGCTCGTCAGCCTGTACACGATGGACCGCGCACGCCTCGAATTTGCTGGCAGCTGAACGCCGATTTCCGAGCCGTCAGGTCCGATTTTCCTCCGACCATCTTTAGTATTTCCCCGATCGGTCGTTCCAGAATCGCCGACCTTGCTGTCTACTGGAAGCCGAGGGCCTTCTGGATCCCGACGGCTGTCGCCGTGGGAGGGGGCTTCGAGGGAAGTCGTGAGGGCACTTCTCGATGATTATCGACTCTAGGAAGGGAGTTTGTTCGTGAGAACATCCACCATGTCACTTTTGCTGGGCGCGTGCCTTTTTGCCGCCGGCAGCACGATCTCGGTCGCGTCAGCGACCGACTTCGGCGTCAGCGCGAAGTCCGGTAACAAGATCGTTCGGATCGATACCACGCGCCTGAGCGGACCGCAGCAGCAGTCGCTGTCCAACATGCACAGCATCGATTACGGCTCATACTCATGGGTCGAGGTCACCCCGTCGCAGCTCGAGGCGCTGAACGCCGCCGGCGTTCCCTCGCACGAGGTCGAGCGTCCGTTCACGCTCCGACTGGGCGAAGTCGCCTTCGATCCACTCGTCGATGGCGAGCCCGACCACGCCGACGGCTGGGGTGCCAGTCGCGCCGGTGACGGCAACGATCTCCGCCTCGTCCAATTCAACGGTCCGACCAAAGCGGAGTGGATTCAGTCGCTCGAAGCCTCCGGCCTCCGGATCATGCAGTACATCTACCCCAACACCTACATTGTGTGGGGTGATGCCGCATCGCGTGACGCCGTCGCGAACCTCCCCGAAGTCCGCTGGACCGGCTCGTTCGCTCCGGCCTACAAGGTCCAGCCCCGCTGGCGCAACCTCCCGGCCGAGAAGATTCAGGTCAACGTCCTGATGACCCGCTTCGCCGATGTCGACGCGATCGCGCAGGAACTGGGCATCTACGCCGCCAAGGGCGTCGAGTCGCGCAACCTCAACGACCGCTTCGCCATCGCGTCGATGGTCGTCGGCGGCGATCAGCTCCGCGCCCTCGCCCAGATCCCGGGCGTGTACTCCGTGCAGCCCCGTCCGACCGACGGCGGCCTGCGTGGTGAGATGACCAACCAGATCAACGTCAACAATGTGGACGGCTCCAACGCCGCCTTCCCGGGCTACATGGACTGGCTCAACACCGTCGGTCTCAGCGGCCAGGGCGTCATCATCGCCAACGTCGACGGCGGCATCCAGGACAGCCACCCCGATCTCGTCAATCGCATGGTCCCCTTCAGCGGTGACACCGCCGGTGGCGGCGCCTCGTCCAGCCACGGCACCCACACCGCGGGCATCATGGCCGCCGACGGCGCTTCCGGGAACACCGACTCGTTCGGCTTCCTCCGCGCCCTCGGCGTCGCACCCGGCGCGAACATCGGCGAGCAGGTCTACAGCCCGACCTTCACGCAGCCCGGCGGCATGCTCAAGCTCATGCGTGAGTCGCGCGAGAACGGCGCGTTGCTGTCCGGCAACTCGTGGGGCCCCTCGGGTTCGCCTCAGGGCTACGACGACGACACCATGCAGGTCGACATCGGCGTCCGCGACGCGATCGACAGCGAGCCCGGCAACCAGCCGCTCACCTTCGTCCTGTCCTTCATGAACGGCAACGGCGGAACCTCGTCCCAGGGCTCGCCCGACGAAGCCAAGAACATCTTCAACATCGGTTCGACCAAGGGCCAGACCTCCGGCGGCGCACAGATCCTCGACATCGACGATCTGTCGTCCAACACCGCGCACGGCCCCGCCCTCGACGGGCGCACGATCCCGCACATGGTCGCCCCCGGCTGCCGCGTCGACTCCGCGTCGTCCGGCTCGGGCTACGCCCTGCTCTGCGGCACGTCGATGGCCTCACCGCACGTTTCGGGCGCTGTCGCGCTCTTCATCGAGCACTATCGCAACATCCTCGGTGATCCGAGCGCCGAGCCCAGCCCCGCGCTGATCAAGGCGGCGTTCCTCCCGGTGGCGCGATCGCTCGCCGGCAACCTCGACGCCGACGGCGGCGTCCTCGGTCACCCCTTCGACTCAAAGCAGGGTTGGGGCCGCATGGACCTCGAAGCCGTGGTCACCGCCGATCCGCTCGGAACCCAGTACTTCGATAACCCGCAGGTCTTCGACGCCACCGGTCAGGAGTGGACCGTCAGCATCTCCGCGCTCGACACCAACCAGCCGATGCGCATGATGCTCGTCTGGACCGATGCCCACGGGCACGGCCTCGGCGGCTCGACCCCGGCGTGGAACAACGACCTCGATCTCGTGGTCGAAGCCAACGGCCAGACCTACTACGGCAACAACATCGGCGCCACGGGCTTCTCCACGCCCGGCGGTTCGCCGGACATGATCAACAACACCGAGGGCGTCTACCTGCCCGCCGGTACCGCCGCCGCGAACATCACCGTCCGCGCGGCGAACATCAACTCCGACGGTATCCCCGGCGTCGGCAGCGGAACCGATCAGGATTTCGCGATCGTGATCTACAACGCCGCCGAAGAGCCCGGTTACGCGCTCACCTCGCCGAACGCGACGCAGGTCATCTGCGCTCCGGCCGACGCGGTCTACACCATCAACGTTGATTCGATCCTCGGCTTCACTGACCCGGTCAACCTCTCGGTCTCCGGCGAACCTGCCGGTACCACGGCGACCTTCTCGACCAACCCGGTCGTCCCCGGTTCGTCTACCACGCTGACCATCGGCAACACCGGCGCAGCCGCCGGCGGCGTCTACAGCATCAGCGTCATGGGTGAGTCCGGAGGCATCGAGCGTTCGACTTCCGTCACGCTCAACCTGTCCTCCGGCGTGCCCGGCGTGGCGAGCCTGCAGTCGCCAGCCAACGGCGCTTCCGGCACTTCGCTCGTGCCCAGCTTCGACTGGAGCGATGTTGCGCAGGCCGCGGGTTACTCGTTCGAACTGGCGACCGACGCCGCGTTCAGCAACGTGATCGCGACCGCCGACACCGAAGCCTCCGAGTACACGCTCGACGGTCTCACGCTCGACTCGCTCACGACCTACTACTGGCGCGTGACCGCGAGCAACGCCTGCGGCGACGGTTCCGTGTCCGCCGTGAGCTCGTTCCAGACCCGCGACGTGCCCTCGCTGCTGCTCGTCGACGACGATGACAACAGCCCGAACGTGCAGGCTGCCTACGTCGCCATGCTCAACCAGATGGGCATCGACTACGACCTCTGGGATACCAACAACTCCGACAACGAGCCCGATTTCGCGACGCTCGCCGGGTACTCGGTCGTCCTCTGGTTCACCGGTGACGAGTTCGGCGGAGCCGCGGGCCCCGGCCCAGCCGGCGAAGCCGCTCTCGCGCAGTTCCTCGACGCCGGCGGCTGCCTGCTCATGAGCTCGCAGGACTACCTCTACGACCGCCTCGGATTCGGCGGCACCACGCCAAACGCGTTCATGACCGACTACCTCGGTATGGCCGCCCCGATCGATCACGACGAAAGCCAGACCTCGGTCACCGGCTCGTCGATCTTCTCCGGCATCGGTGCTCAGTCGCTGAGCTACCCGTTCACCAACTTCTCCGACATCGTCGGCCCGACCGCCAGCGCCGAGTTGGCGTTCTCCGGCAACCAGGGCGACGCGGGTACGGTCGTGATGGACGACAACTCGCTGGCCGTGTTCCTGCCGTGGCCGCTCGAAGCGATCGGCAGCGTCAGCGATCGCGTGGCAATTTTCGAGGCCTTCCTCGCCAACTGCCCCGGCGATTCCGAGCCGTGCGTGGGTGACGTCACCGGCGATAACGTCGTCGACCTGGCCGACCTCAACCTCGTGCTCGCGAACTTCGGTCAGGCCACGAGCGACGGCGACGCCAACGACAGCGGCAACGTCGACCTCGCCGACCTGAACATCGTCCTCGGCGCGTTTGGAACCAACTGCGACTGATCGCACTGCCGCTCTGATCCCTCAAGGCCGCTCCAATCGGAGCGGCCTTTTTCGTGCGCGGGTCGGGTCAGCCGGCGCCGAAGAAGTGGTCTTCGAGCATCAGGCTCAGGCAGTGGTATACCGGCAGGTGCTGCTCCTGCACGTGCAGCGTGCGCGTCGCGGGCACACGCACAGCGCAGTCTGCGAGTTCGGCCATCCGTCCGCCGCCGTGGCCGACAAGAGCCATCGTCTTCGCGCCGCGTGCCGAAGCCGCCTGCATCGCCAACACCACGTTCCGAGAGTTCCCGCTCGTGCTGATGCCGATCAGCACGTCGCCGGGTTTGCAGAACGCCCACGCGAGCTGGGCGAACTCCATCTCGCCGGCGACATCGTTCGCGACGGCCGTCCGCAGCGACACGAAGCCCGTCAGCGGCACCGCACGGATGCCGCGCTGCAGGCGATCGGCGAGATCCGGTGACAGGCCGGCTCGCTCCTCATCCGTCAGCGGGCGCTTCGATTCGAAGCCCTTGACCAGTTCGCCGGCCCAGTGCTCCGCATCGGCAGCGCTTCCGCCGTTGCCACACAGGTAGATCGTGCCGCCCGACCCGACGCACGCGCGAAGCGCCTCAAAGGCCCGCTCCACGGAGTCGCGGATTGCCGCGAGTGCCGGGTGGCGGGTTCCCAGGTCGTCAAGGTGGCGAGACACGGTGGCTGAGATCTGAACCAATCCATTGTTCCTGCTAGGCGTTCTGGAGGCGGCGAAACCGGCGGCCTACCATCCTATCCCGATTCGCCCGGGCGCTCGGCGACCGACGGATCGGTCAAACCCCCGACCTACGCGCGCTCGAGCGCCAAGAAAGGACGCCCAGCATGGCCGTTTCCACTCCCAACGCCACCGAAGCCCTCATCACCTGCCAGGCCGACAACCTCGTGTTCTATCAGTCTGTCCGGGCGTACCACTGGATGGTGCCCGGCCATGTATTCTTCACGCTCCACGAACAGTTCGAGCAGCTCTACACCGCCCTCACCGCATCCGGCGACGAGATCGCCGAACGCCTGCTCACCATCGGTGCGACCCCGGTTCTGACCCTGTCCGATGCGGTCGCCAAGGCCACGGTCGAGGAGGTCAGCCCGAAGAACTGGAAGCCCGACGAGATGGTTCAGGGCACGATCGACGGCCTCGGCAAGCTGCTCGAGTCGTTCCATAAGGCCGCCGATGTCGCCGACGACGCGGGAGACCGCGGCACCGTCGCCCTGCTCGAAGACCTGATCCAGCAGTTCGAGAAGCGCCGCTGGATGTTCCAGGCGTACCTCGGGAGCAACCCGGCAGGCTGAGTCGACCGGCCGGATCTCCGGCATCGATCGCCTACAATCGAGATCCATGCACCGTGCCACGACACAACTCGGGCTCGCGGACGATGTCGTGCGCGAGAAGCACGCCTCAGCGCTGCGATCTCGAATTCGGGGCGACGTCCGCTTCGGCACCCATGACCGGATGCTCTACGCCACCGACGCTTCGATCTATCAGGTCGAGCCGCTCGGGGTCGTCATCCCCGCCGACGTCGCCGATCTACGTGAAGTCGTCGCCTACTGCGCCGAGCACGACCTGCCCATGCTCCCGCGCGGGGGAGGCACATCCCTTGCCGGACAATGCGTGAATCGGGCGATCGTCATCGACTGCTCGGCCAACTGTCGCGACATCGTCGAATTGGACGAAGCCGGGCGCCGCTGTCGAGTGCAGCCGGGGATCACGATCGACGATCTGAACGACGCCATCGCCAGTACCGGCCTGTTCTTCGCGCCCGACCCATCGACCACCAAGCAGGCCAACGTCGGCGGCTGCATCGGCAACAACGCAGCCGGCACCCGGTCCATCAAGTACGGCAGGACCAGCGAGAGCGTCCAGGCGGTTGAACTCATCCTCGCGAGCGGTGACACCGTGGCGCTCGGCCCGGGCGATCCCGACTCGCCACGCACGGGCACCGAGCGACGCCTCGCGGAGGGCCTCGTTGACATCTGCGATCGATACGCCGATCTCATCCGCGAGCGCTTCCCGAAAACCAAGCGTCGTAACGCGGGGTACGCCCTCGACATGAATCTCGCGGAGATCGACAGAGCCCGCGCCGCCGACCACAATCCTGTTGATGCCATCGATCTCGCCCCGATCGTCTGCGGGGCCGAGGGCACGCTCGGTCTGGTCAGCGAGGCCACGCTCACGCTGCATCCGAAGCCGCGAGCCAAGGGCCTCGCAGTCATCGGCTTCGAGAACCTCGACGACGCCATCGAGTGCGTCGAGCCAATCCTCGCGCTCGATCCCGCGGCGGTCGAACTGCTCGACGACCTCGTCATCTCCCTCGCGCGCACCAACATCGAATACCGCGACTACGTCCTGCTCATGCCACAGCCGAAGTCCGGCAAACTCATGGCAGTCCTCTATGTTGAGTTCTTCGCCGACTCCGATCCGTCGGAGATCGAGTTGAAGTTCGACGCGCTCGAAGCGCTGCTCGCTGGACTAGATCAGGCATCGACGGCGACGATGTCGCGCTACACCGACGCGAGCGCGATGGACAACGCCCTCAAACTCCGCAAAGCCGGCGAGCCGCTGCTCCACGCCATCCCCGGCAAACGCAAACCGCTCGGATTCGTTGAAGACAACGCGGTCCCGGTCGAGAACCTTGCCGAGTTCGTCCGGCGCTTTCGCGAAATCGTCGAGAGCCACGGCACCCGCGCAGCGTTCTGGGCCCACGCCTCCGTCGGCGTCCTCCACGTCCGTCCTCTGCTCGATACCCGCGATGCCGCAGATCGCCAGCGCATGGAGGAGATCGCGACATCCGTTGCCGACCTCGCCAAGGAACTCGGCGGCGTGATGTCCGGCGAACACGGCGACGGACGCGTGCGAGGCCCGCTGCTCGAACGCTACTTCGGCCCCGAATTGATGAACGCGTTCCGCGAGGTCAAGGCGCTGTTTGACCCCAAGGGCCTGATGAACCCCGGCAACATCGTCGAGCCCAAGGGCATCGAGACCATCCACGAGCAGCTGCGCACCCGCCCGCGCGGCGAGAATCTGACCTTCAAGCCCGTCGAGACTTACTTCGATTATTCCGATGAGCACGGCTTCGACCACGCCGTCGAACTCTGCAACGGCGCGGGCGTCTGCCGCAAGAAGCAGGGCGGCACCATGTGCCCGTCGTACCGAGGCACGCTGGACGAGCGTCATTCCACTCGCGGGCGCGGCAACGCCCTGCGTCTTGCAATCAGCGGACAGTTCGGGGCGAACGGCGATCCGGCATGGGGTGACGACGAAACGCTCGAAACGCTCAATCTCTGCCTGTCCTGCAAGGCCTGCAAGACCGAGTGCCCGAGCAATGTCGACATCGCGCAGTACAAAGCCGAGTACCTCGCGCAGTCCTACAAGCACGCCGGGAAGGTCCCGCTCCGCGCGAGAGTCTTCGGCAACGTCCGCACGCTCAACCGCGTCGGATCGGCCTTCGCGCCGATCTCGAACTGGATCGCGAACTCGATGCCGAACCGAGCGATCGTGAATCCCGTCCTCGGCCTCGCGAAGCAGCGTACGCTCCCGGCCTTCGGCAAGTCGCTGCACGCGCAGATCAAACGACCCGAGCACGCGATCAACGCCGGCCTGCCGCACGACGCACCGACGGTGCTCATCTACGCCGATTGCTTCACCACCTACAACGATCCGCACATCGGCCTCGCCAGCGCGAAGGTCCTCAACGCGTTCGGCTACCGCGTCGCCCTGCCGAAGATCGCCTGCTGCGGACGTGCGCCGGTCTCGACCGGTCTGCTCGACACCGCGAGGTCGTGCGCATCCTCGGCCTCTGAGACCCTCGCCCGCGCGTGGAACGAAGCGGCCAACCCGGTCGCGATCCTCGCATGCGAACCATCGTGCCTCAGCACCATCGCCGACGAATGGCAGAGTTTCGCAGGGCTGAAGAGCGAAGCACTCGCTCAGGCAGCCGAGCGATCGATGCTCGTCGAGCAGTTCCTCGATGCCCACTGGGACACGCACCCGACGAAGCCTGCATTCCACCGCCCAAACGGCAAGGTCGCCGTCCACGCCCACTGCCACCAGAAGGCGCTTTGGGGGCCTCAGACCACCGCGAACTTCATCAAACGCATCGCCGGCGCCGACCGCACGGTCGTGCTCGATACCGGTTGCTGCGGTATGGCGGGTTCCTTCGGCTACACAGCCGATCGCTACGAACTATCCATGACGATCGGCGAACTCGACCTGTTCCCGATGGTCCGCGCCCTCGGCGCCGACGATACCCTCATCGCACCCGGAACCTCGTGTCGCCACCAGGTCCACGACGGCACCGGACGCGATGCGCTGCACCCCATGCAGTACGCCGCCATGATGCTCCGCCGCTGACCCGATTCAACCGACGTACTTGAGAGAGAGGAATCCAGAATGACCATTGCCACCACCAGCGCGACGAGCACCGGCACAACGCTTGATTCGATCAACCCCGCGACCGGAGAGGTGGTCGGGAGCGTCCCGGTTTCAACACCCGACGAGGTCCGCGCCGCCGTCGCGAAAGCACGCGCCGCCCAACCCGCATGGGAAGCGCTCTCGCTCGACGAGCGCGTCGAGAAGCTTCTCTCGGCTGGTCCGGCACTGCTCGACCGCGCTGACGAACTTGGCGAACTGCTTTGCCGTGAGATGGGTAAGCCGCTCGCCGAAGCCACGGGAGAGGTCCGGGCCTGCGCATCGAACTGGGAGAGCGAACTCCGTGAGATCGCTGAGGCTCTGAAACCCGAGGTCGTCGAGGACGACAACACCCGCTCGACGGTCTACCGCGATCCGCTCGGCGTCTGCGCCGCGATCACGCCGTGGAACTTCCCGATGCTCATGCCGCACTGGCTGCTGCTCCCCGCGCTGATCGCCGGGAACACGGTCGTCTTCAAGCCCTCCGAGGAGACACCACTCATCGGCCAGGCCTACTCCGACGCGCTCAGCGCGGTCCTGCCCGAAGATGTCCTCATCACCGTCCACGGCGCCGACGAGCAGGGCAAGGCTCTCGTCGCGTCCGAGGTCGATCTCATCGTCTTCACCGGATCACGCGAGGTCGGCAAGAAGATCATGGCCGAAGCAGCGGGGGGGCTCAAGCGCGTGCTCCTCGAACTCGGCGGCAAGGACCCGCTGCTCGTCCTCGAAGGCGCTGACCTCGACGCCGCCGCGACCTTCGCCGCACGCAACGCCTTCCGCAACGCGGGTCAGGTTTGCGTCTCGACCGAGCGCATCTACGTCTCCGACAAACTGCACGACGACTTCGTCGAGAAGCTCCGCGCCGAGTCGGCCAAACTCGTCGTCGGCGACGGCATGGCCGACGGCACCTCGATCGGCCCGATGATCAACGCCGGTCAGCGCGACCATGTCCTCCGCCAGATCGAGCAGGCCGGCACCGACGGGGCGACCGTCATCGTCGCGGACGGCTCCGATGCGTCCGCGGGCAGCGGCAACTTCGTGAAGCCGACCATCCTCACCGGCGTCACCCACGCCATGGAAGTCGCCATGGAAGAGTCATTCGGCCCCGTGGTCACCGTCACGAAAGTCACCACCGACGACGAAGCCGTCACCCTCGCCAACGACACGCCCTACGGCCTCGGCGCTGCCGTCTTCGGTGAGCCCGAACGGGCCAGCCAGGCCGCCCGACGCATCAAGGCCGGCATGGTGGGCATCAACAAGGGCCTCGGCGGCGCGAGCGGCACGCCCTGGGTCGGCATGAAGCAGTCCGGTATCGGCTTCCACTCCGGTCCCGAAGGCCATCGCCAGTTTGCCCAGGTCCGGGTCGTCAGCGAAGCGAAGTAAGCCGGTTCGGTCCACACCGATCGCCAAAAAAGAACAGCGGCGTGGATCGCGAGATCCACGCCGCTTGTTGTGTCCGACCAACTCAGCCGCGCTTAGCGGTAGAGGTTGGTAGCTTCGGTCTCGTCCACGGAACTGGTCAGTTCCGCGGCGTCCATCGAGACGCGGAAGCGAGCGTCAGCCGGCTCCAGAGCTTCGACCGTGACGACCCAGCGAACCTTCGCGCCCGGATCGAGTTCCGGGAGGGCCGCGAAGGTGATGATGCGCCCGTCAACGCTCGCCGCGGTCGGACCGCTGGTCGTCACCAGACGCTGGCTCGGGGGCAGCTCGGCGGTGATGACGATCTGGGTGCCGTCGGCCGAACCCTGGTTCGTGACCTCGATCACGTACTGGGTCTGCTGACCGACCTCGACGGGGTCCACCTGGTCAATGACTTCGAGCAGCAACGCGGGGATACCCACGAAGCGGGTGTTGCACGAACCGGTGACCTCTTCGGCGCAGGCGGCGTTCACGACCACGTTGGTCGACACGGTGCCGCGCTGGTTGGCCTTGATGCGGAACTCGTACGTCCGCGTGGCACCGGCTTCGAGCGTGCCGGCGTCCCAGACGACCATGCCGTTGCGGACCGTCCCGTTGCCGGACGCCGAGACGAACTCGCTGCCCAGCGTAGTCGGCAAGGTCGCGCTGACCACCGTGCTGTTGGCCGGACCGTTCCCGGTGTTCTCGACGGTAACGGTGAAGGCCGAGTTGCGATCGAGGTAACGCTGCTCGGGGCACTCAACGGTGACGCTGAGTTCCGGCTGCAGGATCGCGGTCTGCGTCGCCTGCGACTCGTCGGTCAGATTCGTACCGCCCTTGGCGACCGCGCGGCTCTCGAACTCGCCGGCTTCGTTGGCCTTCACGCGAACCGCGTAGGCTCGGGTCTCACCGGGGAGCAGGTCGCCGACATTTACGAGCACGTCGCCGGAACCCGAAACGGTCGTCCAGCCGCTCGGCAGCGGATCTTCGATGGTGACGCCGGTGGCGACGCCGCTACCGGAGTTGGTGACCTCGTACTCGAGGACCATTTCGTCGCAGAGCAGCGACTGCATCGGCGCGTTCTTCACGAGCTGGAGCGCCGGCTCGACGACCTGGACCTCGCTGCAGAGCGAGGCGTCGTAAGCGACGGTCGCGCAGCCGCCGATCGAGCCAGCATCCTCGGCCGCGCCGCGGATCATGATCGACTGCTGCTCGCCGGGCTCCATCGAGGCGAATACCCAAGTCGCGACGCCGTCGCTCATCGAGGCGGCGTCCGGGTTCATGCTCAGCACATTCATCGTGCCGGCCATCGAGTCGCTGACTCGAACATCGCCGAGTTGCAGGGAACTCAGGTTCGTCACGCGGATCTCATAGTCAAAGGGCTGGCCGACATTGACCGAGGCCGGCAGGATCTTCTCCACGAGCACCGCGGAGGTCGCCATGTCGCCGGTCGGGTAGGCCATCGAGACAACGTTCGTGCCGCGGGCAGGAGCGGCCTGGGGCTCGGAAACGCGGACGGTCTCTGCGGGGCGAGCGGGACGCGCCGGGCGGTCGTCCATGTCCGGCTCGGTTTGGGCCGGCGCCTCGACGCGGGCCGGACGGTTCCGCTCGCCACGATCGACCTGCCAGGGGTTGTCCCAGTCAATCGAGTTGTGACGCGCCGTCTCCGGCGTGATGACCGCGCCCTCGGTGGTCGTCGCGACGGGGACGCTGCCCGAGGACGAGCAACCGGTCAGGAGGGAGCCGCCCGTCGCACACGCGACGAGCAGGGCCGAAGCAGTAAGTTTCTTGCTGTTCATAGTGTCTTTCCAAATGTTCAATAAAGAGAATCCCAACCGGCAAACGGGCCGATTATCGGTCAGCCCGCGCCGGCATCAACTTTCAATGTAGGCTCAATCAGGCGGCGCTGCGACAAATTTGGTCAAAGAATCCCGACCCTTTCGTGGACAACTCGGTCACCCCGGACGAGACGATACGGATATACCCGCGGCTAATCAGCCGAGCCTTCATCTTTGTCCAGCCATCGCCAAAGCCCACCCACAACTGGTAGTCAGCGCGGTGGCCGCTCCCCTCCTCGTACAGGCGAAGAGCCTGCGCAAGGTGCCTCTTCTCGTGCTCGGACAGTGCCATGGGCCCGTCCTTTCCTTTCAATGTGGCGCGGCGAACGCGCACGCCGGACCGTCGGCGGCTGAATTGCATTGACCCCTACCGGAACAACCGGAGGTTCAGCCGAATCCGCACGGCAGCGACACACAGAGAAGGAATGGCGAATGAATAGATAAGGCCGTTGGGTCTCGTGTGTAATCGGACGCCCGTGCAGTCCCCAGCGTACACAAACTGGTGGGGGTTGCAAGTCTAAGTCGATGATTGGCAGTGATTTACGAAATTTGCCTGCCGGAAGCGTCCTCTGGCGGCACTCTCGGCCAGCGACGAGTTCCGCGCGTACGCTAGCATGACGCTCCCAGAGCCCGATTGGGGCCAGATCCGCCAGACGCGAGGACCAATGACCACCGCCCTGCACACCCCGACGACCGAGTTCGAGAAGATCGATCGCTGCGCCGACCTGCCGCACCGTCCCCGAGTCCTGCTGGGCAAAATGGGCCTGGACGGCCACGATCGGGGGGTCAAGGTGATCGCCCGGGCCCTGCGCGATTCGGGCGTCCACGTCATCTACTCCGGCCTGTGGCAGACGCCGCGCAGTCTCGCAGTCTCCGCTCGCGACGAAGATGTCGATGTGGTCGCCGCCTCGATGATGTCCAACTCCCACATGGTTCTGGGGCCTCGACTGCTCGAAGGCCTCAAGGCCATGGGGCGCTCGGACATCCCGGTGCACATGGGCGGCATCCTGCCCCAGGAAGACCTGCCGAAACTCAAGGAAGCCGGCGTCGCCGCCTGTTTCCCGACCGGGACCGGCCTCGCCGAGGTCGTGGAGGCGACCCGTTCGGCGGTGAAGGATCGTCAGCAACAACTATCCGACCACCCGACCGCTCAGCTCGCCCGCGACATCTCGCTTGCGCACGACGGCAAGCCCATCCGCGATGGGGCGAACCGCCGGCGACCGAAGCGGGTCATCGGCATCACCGGGTCGCCCGGGGCCGGCAAGAGCACGCTCGTCGCCGCCCTCGCCAGCGAACACGCCCGGCGGTCCGAGAAGGACTCCTCGCTCGGTCGTGTCGCCGTCGTCGCCTTCGACCCGCAGAGCCCGATCACGAACGGCGCCCTGCTCGGCGACCGCCTTCGCGTGGACTTCAACCGCCTCGAGGAGCGCGTTTTCTATCGCTCGCTGGCCATCAGCGGCGAGGACTACCACGCCCTCGACGACATCATCGACCTCATAGGCGGCTGCGACACCGTCGGCGACATGGCTCCCTTCGACACGCTGTTCATTGAGACCGTCGGCGCAGGCCAGAACGAGGTCAAGATCCGCCAGCACGTGGATCACACCGCGGTGGTCCTCGTGCCGGGCATGGGCGACGCCGTGCAGATGGACAAGGCCGGCATCCTTGAGATCGCCGACACCTTTGTCTGCAACAAGGCCGACCACCAGGGCCAGAACGAACTCATGCGCGACCTGCAGGACATCGCCGGCAAGCGCACCGTCGTCGAGACCGTCGCGACACACGGGCAGGGAATCGCCGATCTCTACGATCGCCTGATGGGCAACGCGTGAGCGAAACCGTTTTCCTGACGGACTCGATGCTCGCCGAGGCGGAGGCCGTCGGACTGCGCCTCCGCGCCTGCGTCCATGAGGCGCTGATCCGCTCGATCGGCAGCATCCCGACTGCTCACGACCTGGGCGTTGCGACCGGGCTGGACGGCGTGGTCTGCAAGCGGATCGCCAAATTGCTCCGCGAAGGACCGGGCTCGGGCGTTCTCACCCACGCCCCCAGCGTCGCGAACCTGCGCGACTTCGCCAGCACCCTCGAAAGCCGTTGCGACCTCGGCCCGCTCGAGTCGTTCGCGCTGCGCGACGCGATCCGCAAGTTCGAGAAATTCATCCAGGCGTTCGGCGGATCGAAAGGCGAACTCACCCGCGTGCTGCGCGCCCGTGAAGTCGAAACCGCCCAGAAATCTGCTTCGACCGAGCCCCGCTGGGCGGTCCCGGCTGACGGCGGTCGCCTCCTCGACGCGTCGGACGGCGCACCCCTGGCGTCAGTGACCGACCTCAACCCGCTGAACGAAGATCCCGACGCCCTCGTCGATCGGCTGGAATCCCTCGCGATCGCCGGAACAGTCATCACCTGGTCCGGCTCGCTCGCCGAAGAACTCTTCGCTCGCGACCCCGGTGCGTGGGGCGGCGAACGCCTCGATCAACTCGGCAGGCTCTGTCGCGACCTCGCCCCGGAACTGCGTCGGCGCGGCGTGCGCTGGCTGCTCCGACCGCACTGCCGCCACGCCCTCTGCGACCCGCAGCGCTGCGTCAGTTTCCTGCGGACCCAAGTCAGCGGTGGGGCAGTCCGCGAAGCCATCGGCATCGCCCTCGACCCGAGTGCGCTGCTCGAACAGTCCATGCTGAACGCATCGTCCGGCGCCGGTGCGACCCCCGAGGACTTCGTCGGCCGCGCGATCCGCGTGCTCGGTCCGGTGAGCGACTGGCTCCTGCTCTCCAGCGTGAAGCCCGCCGAGCAGGACGCTGAGCCCGACTTCGAGTCCGCACCCCTCCCGGCGCGTTGCCCGCTTGGCGACGGTGTGCTCGATCTCACTCGCCTCGGAGAGGATCTGAGGTCGGTCGCTCCGTTCCTGAAGAATGTCGCCCCCATCACCGGCGACCCGCGACCCCAACTCGACGCCCTCCGAGTCGTGCTTCGGGGCGACGAGGCCTGACACCCCGGATACACTGCCCCTCTGACCCCGACTCCCGATCCCGGAGCCACGAGCCGATGCCCGCAGCCAAGCCTCACAAGCCAAACCTCGATCACCCGACCCTGAAGATCGTCAAGGAAAAGTTTCCCGAGACGAAGTTCAAGGCCACCGAGTATCGCGGGCAGACCTCCCTCATCGTTGCGCCGCAGGACTTCCACGAGGTCATGCGCTTCCTGCGCGATGACGAGCGCTGCGCCTACGACTTCCTTTCCGAGTGCTTCGGCATCGACTACCTCGACTACCCCGCCCCCCAGCCCGGCCGGTTCGCGGTGGTCTACAACCTCGTCAACACCAAGACCGCCGACCGCTTCTTTGTGAAGGTCTATGTCGACCCTTCTCTCCCGACCGAGGGTATCGAAAAGGATCCCGCTTTGGTCATCGACAGCGTCTGCGATCTCTGGCCCAGCGCCGAGTGGCCGGAGCGTGAGGTGTTCGACATGTTCGGCATCCGCTTCAACAACCACCCGGACATGCGCCGCATCCTGACCTGGGAAGAGTACCCCGGCCATCCGCTCCGCAAGGACTACCCCCTGCGTGGCCGCGGCGAGCGCGAGCATTTCAAGATCGTCGACCGTTCCGACGCCTGAACCGCCTTCAGGCCGATACGCCCGCCCGCCGAATCCGCTCCACGCAGCTTGTCACGATCTCGATCGCCCGATCGACTTCGTCGTCGGTGGTGTCGCGTGACAGGCTGAACCGGATCGACCCGTGCGCCGACACCGGTTCGATGCCCATCGCCAGCAGCACCGGCGACGGGTCCAGAGAGCCCGAGGAGCACGCCGCGCCCGCCGACGCCGCGAGCCCACGCTCGGAGAACTGGAGCAGCAGCGCTTCGGCCTCGCACCCCGGGAACGCGATGTTGCTCGTGTTCCACAGTCGTGCATCGCGCTCGCCGGGGCCGTTGCGATGAGCCCCTTCGACCCGCTCGAGTAGCGTGCGTTCCAGCCGATCACGCAGGTTCGCCACCCGGTCCCGGCCCGATCCGTCGCGCAGCCACTCGCCCGCTCGCCGACACGCCGCCCCGAGCGCCGCGATGGCAGGTACCGCTTCCGTCCCGCCCCGTCGCCCCTTCTCCTGCGCTCCGAGGACCTGCGAGCGCAGCCGGATCGTTCGCGACGCGAACAGCGCCCCGGCTCCCTTGAGCCCGTGGAACTTGTGCCCGGACAGGCACAGCAGGTCGATGTGCACCGCGTCGTCGTCCGTGGCGATCCGCTCGCCGCCGAATGGCGACCTGGGCTGGTCGATCTGCGTCGGCATCTTGCCGATCCACTGCGTTGCATCGCAGAAGAACACGACCTCCCGCGCCTTGCACCGCAGCCCGATCGCGTCGACCGGCTGGTGGGTCCCGGTCTCATTGTTCGCCCACTGCACGCTGACCATGCCGATCCGATCGGCGTGCGCGTCGAGCAGTTCGTCGAGGTGCCCCAAATCGATCGTTCCGGTCTGATCGACACGGATGTGCTCGACTTCGGCCCCGACGCCGCCCTCGCTAGGCGGCTTGCTCAATGCTTCACAGATGTCCCGCACCGCCTCGTGCTCGATCGCGGTCGTCAGGATCACGGGTCGCCCGGCCGGCGCGGCCAGCGACATCACCCCCCGATGCGCCAGATCGATCGCCTCGGTCGCGCAACTGGTGAACGTGATGTCTCTTGGCTTCACACCGAGCAGTTCCGCGACCGACCCCCGAGCCCGCTCGACCTCCTGTCGTGCGGCCTGACCGGCGCGGTGAACCGAGGACGGGTTGTGCCAGTGCTCGCGCATGCACGCCTCGGCGGCCTCGATGGCCTCGTCGCACGGCTGTGTAGTCGCGTTGTGGTCGAGGTGGATCATCCCACCCGGAGTGTAGCGGGGGAGGTCCGGCGACTCCGCTCAGGGCACATCGTGTCCGACGTTGCCCTCGCCCTCGGTCAGCACCCACTCGTCCTGGATCTGTCGGGCCCGCTCACCCAGCATCAGGCGCGTGATGACCTGACGGACACGCGTGCCCTTGTCGTCGACCGCGTGCCCATCGATGCCCAGCGGGGCCATGATGCCGAAGCCGAGCCCGAGGTGCAGCAGCGTCCAGGCTGTGATCTCCGGGCTGAACGCCTTCGAGACCTGTCCCTGCTCCTGCGCCAGCGAGACTTCGTGGGCCACGAACTCGTGGAGCTTGTCCACGTGGTGCTTGAGCGCATCAAGGATCTCCGGGTCCTCGATCTCGGTCATCGCCTGCACGATGACGCGATAAACGCCCCGTCCTCGCTGGGTAATCATCGGGTTCGCCGCGATCAGGCGACGCAGTCGCTGGGCGGGATCCTTGGCGTTGTGGAGCTGCTCCTGCCAGAGGTCGATCGTCATCTGGCCGGCCTTCTCGATGACCGCGATGAACAGGTCCTTTTTCGAGGAGAAATGACGGTAGATGATCGGTTCGGTGACTCCCGCCGCCTTCGCCAACTGCGCCGTCGTCGAGCCCGAAAAACCCCGCTCCGCAAACAATGCCACCGCCGTGTCGAGGAGTTGTTCGCGTCGTTGGGCGGCGGGCAGGCGGGTCATTGTCGAGCAAGGCCTCGCAGGCGATGGGGTGGGCGCGGTCGGGTCAAAGGTTAGTATACGCGAACATATCGGCGTTCGGATGGCGGTGGATAAACCGATTCCTCCGATTCGACGCCCACTCCGCGGGCCGGTTCAATGCGATCGATCGCGTGGCGGGCACGGGTCGTATCCGCCCCCCCCGAACGGATGGCACCGTCCGATCCGTTTCGCCGTGAGCCAGGTCGCCCGGATCGCGTGGTGCGTTCGATAGCAGTCGATCGCGTAGCGCGAGCAGGTGGGCTGGAAACGGCAGTGCCCGCCGAGGAACGGCGACAGCACGATCTGATAGATCCGGATCAGCAGGATGAACGGCCCGTTCAGCACCGCCAGCGGGTGGCGCGACTGTTCCTCCCTCTCCGGATCGCGCCGGTTCGTGTTCATCGGTCGGCCCCCGCGCTGCGTCGCTCGCGCTTCGACCATTCGGTGTGCAGCTGCGATGCCGTCGCGCGCAGCAGTTCACGGTACTCGCTCTCGGCCATCGTTTCGTGCGGGCGAACCGCCACAATCAGGTCGTAGCCGCCGGCTGCGTGACGGGGCAGGTCGGCGTGCAGCATGCGGAACGACTCACGCAGACACCGTTTCACGCGGTTGCGGGTCGGAGCCGTCCCGACCCGTTTCGGCACGGAGAGCCCGAGCCGGTGGTTCGGCAGGTCGTTCGGGAGCGCGAACACGGTCAGCGGCCCGCGATGTTTGCGCACCTTCGCCGCGTAAACCGCGTCGAACTCGCGCTTGTGCGTGAGCCGGTGGCGCCGTCGAAACAGCATCCGGGTTGCCTTCGGGCGTTCGGGCATGATCTGAGACAGCATACGCCAGGCGCGTCACCGTTCGGCGAGGGCCTGCTGGTATCGGCGCATCAGTCGGCCACGCGTGATCAGGCCGTAGACCATCGCCTTGCCGTGCGGCTTGCCGACCGGCGGCCCGACCATCGCCAGCGAGGACACATCGGTGTCGCTGAACTTGCGGAGCACGCTGTCCAGCGGTTCGTCCGGTTCGATCGTCGGCAGGTCCGAGCGGACCAGTTCCGCCACCAGCAAGTACGGGATCGCTTCGCGCTCGATCAGCACCATGCGAAGGTCTTGGGCCGTGACCAGCCCGACATACTGGTTGTCCGAATCGATCACGACGAAGTCGACGATCCGGTAGATATCGCGAAGCTCGAACAGGCGGGAGACCGGGTCGGCCGGGCGGACCTCAACATGCGGGATGGCCTGGATATCACGGGCCGTCAAGCGCCGGAGCATCGTCAGGTCTGCTCGCGTGCCAAAGCTCACGCCGCGGCGTGTGAGCTTGTACGAGTAAATCGAATCGCTCATGACGAGCTGCGCGACGACCGTCGCGAGCACCGCCGCGAGCATGATCGGGAGCAGCACATACACATCGCGCGTGAGTTCAAAAAGGATCAGGATCGCCGTAAGTGGGGCATGGCTCGTTCCGGCGACCACCGCTGCCATGCCGACCAGGGCGTACGCCGCCGGCGAACCGCCCGCGGGGAGCAGCCCGACCATCGACAGCGCCTGCCCGAACAGCCCGCCGGCCGCCGCACCGAGAAACAGCGACGGCGCAAACACGCCGCCGGATCCACCGGACCCGAGCGTGAGCGCGGTCGCCACGCCCTTGCACACGAGTAGCAGCGACAGCATCAGCAGCGTGGTCGAGACCATCTGGCCGGTCCGCAGCTCGTTCGCGACAAGCCCGTCGTCCGAGGCAACTGCCGGGTTGAAGGTCGACGGCTCAAGGAGCGCATCGATCGTTTCGTAGCCGTTGCCGAAGAAATTCGGGATCGAGGCATCGAGCCCCTGCGTCCGCGACACCAGCACGTAGCCGATACCGAGCACGCCCATCGCCAGTGCGCCCACGACAGGTTTGGCGATCTCGTGCAGCTTCAGCCGAGCGGTCACCGTTTCTACTCGATCCAGCATCCGGATGAAGCCCACCGCCACCAACCCGCAGATCAGCCCGAGGATCAGGTACGAGGGCAGCTCACCGATCGTGAACTTGTACTCGGCGAGTTCACCGGTGACCGCGAACAGTGCCTCGTTCCGACCGAGAACCGCCTGCGTGGTCGCGGTCGAAATGACCGAGGCGACCACGATCGGCGTGAAGGTCTTGAGCGAGAAGTCACGGAGCAGGATCTCGAGGCAGAAGAACACGCCCGCGATGGGCGCGTTGAACACCGAGGCGATGCCCGCCGCCGCGCCGCAACCAAGCAGCGTCGGCACCTGCTCGCGGTCGATGCGGAGGAACTGCGCGATCCCCGAGCCGATCGCCGAACCGATCATCACGATCGGGCCTTCCGTACCTGCCGAGCCGCCGGAGCCGATCGTTGTGATCGAGGTGAGTGCTTTGAGAAGCGCTGCGCGCTTGCGCAACACCCCGCCGCGCCGGTAGACGGAATCGATGACTTCGGGCACGCCGTGCCCGCGTGCCTCGGGCGCGAGGAAGAAGATCAGAATGGCCGTGACGAGCGCGCCGACCATCGGGAGCACCGGCAGCAGCCACAGCGGCAGGTCACGCATCAGCGAGAACGTGCCGCCGGTCGTGATGTCGAGCAGCTTCTTGAACCCGATCGCACCGAAAGCCGCGACCGCTCCGATCGCGGCGCCGAGAGAGATCAGGTACCAGTCATCGCGCAGCCCGGCCTTGCCGGCCAGCCCGGTCAGGCGTTTCCAGATCTGGAGGTTGGGTGGGCTCGCGGGCGAATCTGCCATGCTCCGGCGAAAGGTATCGCGCGCTCACGCAGATTGCACATGCGCCCGACGTCTCACGCCGCGTTCTCGAATCGCGACGGATCGTCGATGAGCAGTTCCTCGACCTTCGGCACTTCCGGGAGCGGCTTGCCCTTCTCGTCGGTCAGAGAACGCCCGTCGAGCGTCTTGATGACCGGGATCGGGTTCTCGTCGAGCAGGTCCTGGAGTTTCTTCTCCAACGCTTTCTGCTTGTCCTCATCGAGTTCCGCCCACTTGCCCCGCGCCCGGCACTTGGGGAACTTCGAGCAGCCCAGCCACGGCCCGCGGACGCCCTCGCGCAGGTACAGCGGCGCTTCGCACTTCGGGCACGGCAGGTCCGTTTCCAGCGGCGGGGGGGACGGCGCGTTCACGTACCCCTTTTTATCGATGTTCAGGATCATCCCGCTCTTGCGCGTCTCCTCGTCGGCGTCGTCCGGGAAGTAGGTGGTCACGAACGGACCGAAACGACCGTTCTTGCGGATCATCGGGCGGCCCGTCTTCGGGCAGCGGATGTTCACGTACTCGGCCGGGAGCGGGCGACCCTCGCGATCGACCGGGCAGGCCCAGTTGCAGTCCGGGTAGCGCGAGCAGGACAGGAACCGCCCGTTCTTGCCGAACCGGTAGACCGTGTCCGCGCCACACTTCTGGCAGCGGAACTCCTTGGGTGCCGGCGTGATCTCCGCTTTCGCGTGCGAGAGCTTGTCGTCGGCCTCGTCGAGGTGCTTCTTGAAGCGGCCGTAGAACAGTTCGAGCGTGTCCTGCCAGTCGCGGTGCTCGGTCTCGATCTCGTCGAGCGCCTCTTCCATCTCGCGGGTGTAGCTCAGTTCCATCAGGTACGAGAACGCCTCGACCAGTTTGTCCGTGACCACCTCGCCGAGGTCGGTCGCGTAGAAACTGCGATCGATCAGTTCCACATACTTGCGGTCCTGGATCACCGAGATGATCGACGCGTACGTTGACGGGCGCCCGATGCCTTCCGACTCCAGCGCCTTGATCAGCCCGGCTTCCGTGAAGCGTGACGGGGCCGGCGTGAACTTCTGCTCGGGCTCCATGCTGAACGGAGCGAGCGGGTCTTCCTCTTTGAGGTCGGGCAGCGTCTGGTCGTCGCTCGACGGCAGACCAGAGACACGCGTGAACCCGTCGAACACGAGAACACGCCCGCTCGTGCGGAACGTGCAGGGCGTCTTCGGGTCGGTCCCGCCCTCGATCAGGACGGTGGTCGAATTGAACTTCGCCGGGGTCATCTGGCAGGCGACGAACCGCTCCCAGATGAGCTTGTACAGGCGGTACTGGTCGCTCGTCAGGGCCGACTTGATCTTGTCCGGGTGATGCAGCACGGAGGTCGGGCGGATCGCTTCGTGAGCCTCCTGCGCGCCCTTGTTGGACGAGCTGTAGAAATTCGGCTTCTCCGGCAGGTACTTGTCGCCGAACTTCTCCTCGATGTAATCCCGAACCTGCGCGATCGCGCCGCCGGCGATGTACGTCGAATCGGTACGCATGTAGGTGATCAGACCCGTCTCGCCCTCACCCGGCAGGCTGATGCCCTCGTAGAGCTTCTGAGCGGTCTGCATCGTGCGTCGGGCGTTGAAGCCGAGGAACGAGGAGGCCGCCTGCTGCAGGGTCGAGGTGATGAACGGCGCCCGCGGGCGAGACGAAGTCGGCTTCGTCTCCACCGACTTCACGCGGTACGGCGTGTTCACATCGATGTCGCCACGCACCGTCCGCTTCACACGCGCCGGCCCCTTCGCGGTCGCGTCTTCGTCGGTGCTGATCTCAAGATCGGTGAGCCCGACGAGTCTGGCGACGGCCGTGACCTGGTCGGTCAGGTCCGACGGCTCGGCACCGATGAGCGGCTTGCCGCTGGTCGGGTCTTCATCCTTGCCGAGGCGCCCCTTCTGCCCGATGGCGAACTTCTCGCCGCCGACCTCAATCAGTTCGGCGCGAAGGCCGCGATGCTCTGCCAGCCAGGCCGTCTGCTGCTTGATCGTCGGCAGTTTCTCGCGCCCGCTGCGCTCGTCCTTTTTGGGGATCATGAACTCGGGCCAGGCCTTGGCGAGCTTCGCCGCGTCGGCCGGATCGAGCGCGAAGCGGCCGGTGACCTCCCAGTACTCGTCGGGGATGTGCGCCCGGATCTCGCGCTCCCGGTCGACGATCAGGCGTACCGCCACAGACTGCACACGCCCGGCGGACAGCCCCCGTGCAACCTTTTTCCACAGCAGAGGCGACACCTGATAGCCCACGATCCGGTCCAAAATGCGACGCGCCTGCTGCGCATCCACCTTGTCCATGTCGATCGTCGTCGGGTTGGCGAACGCTTCCTGGATGTCTTTCTTCGTGATCGCGTTGAACACCACCCGCTTCGCGTCGCCGGGCGAGATCTTCAGCAGCTCCGCGAGGTGCCAGGCGATCGCCTCCCCCTCGCGGTCCTTATCCGTCGCGAACCAGACTTCGCTGGCCGACTTCGCGAGTTTCCGAAGTTCCGCGACGGTCTTGTTCTTCCCGCTCAGCACCTCGTACGAGGGCTGGAACCGCTTCTCGAGGTCCACACCCGGCACCGGCTGCTTCACGCCCTTCGGGTTCTTGGAAGGCAGGTCGCGGATATGCCCGACCGACGCCCGGACCACATAGTCCGCACCGAGGTACTTATTGATCGTCTTCGCCTTCGCCGGCGACTCCACGATCACGAGTTTCTTGCCGCTCACATTCGACGACGAGGACGAACTCTTCGCCGGCGACTTCTTCGTCGTGGACTTCTTGGCGGTCTTTTTCTTGGTGGTTTTCTTCTTGGCCATGTTGGTGTGAGAGCGACTCGCCAAAGAGGTAAAGACGGAATTCCCGGTGCCGACAAGACAATTCCGGCCCGTGCGTTCCGGACCGGACTTGATCGACCTCGGGCTGGAATGTCAAGCGCCGACCCGAAAGCCAGCAGAAATGAATGTCTCTCGACCGAGCGGCGTCCGGGACTGAAGAGAGCCGACCGAATCAGGGCTACGTGCCTTGTTTCAGCGCGTTGAGCACCACGTTCGTCCAGCTGGAAGCAGGGACAGCCGACGCATCGATCCAGACCGATCCGGGCGTCGAACGCAGACGCCGGAGCCACGTCCGCTGGTTTTTCGCGAACCGGCGGGTCTCGATCTTTATTCGTTCGATCGCGTCCGACCGGGAACACCTGTGCTCGAAGTAGGGAATCAACTGCTTGTAGCCGAGCGACTCCGCGGGCTGCGTTCCCGGGCGAAGCGCCCCAGCGTCGTACAGGGCATGGGCCTCGGCGATCAGGCCCTGCTCGACCATCTGGCGGACCCGTTCGTTGATCCGCCTGCTCAGTTCCTCCGCCGGCCAATCGATCCCCACCATCATCGCATCCTGACGCGGCCCGGACGCGCTGTCCCACTGGCGCTGGTGCTCGGAGATCGGCACGCCCGTCAACCGGAAGATCTCGAGCGCCCGGATCGTCCGGCGATCATCGTTCGGGTGGATCCGTTGAGCAGCGTCGGGGTCCACCCGCTCTAATTCTGCGCGACGAGACTCGGCAGGAAGCGCGCCAAGCTGCTCGCGAAGTGCCGGATCCGGGTCCGGCCCCTTGAACAGCCCCTCAAGCAGCGCCTTCGCGTACAGGTGCGTCCCGCCCACAACGACCGGCACCCGGTCGGATTCACGCATCTCCTCGATCAGCGATTCGGCCCGACCCAGCCAGTCGTCAACCGTAAACGGCGTCGGTTCCGGCTCGGTCGGATCGACCAGATCGATCAGGTGGTGTGGAATGCCGCCCATCTCCTCGTGCGACGGTTTCGCCGTGCCGATGTCCAGCCCGCGGTACACCTGCATCGAGTCCATCGTCAGGATCTCAGCGCCCGTTGCCTCCGGATCCGCTTCGCGGATGCGCTGCGCTACTTCGACCGCCAAAGCGGACTTCCCGCTCGCCGTCGCACCCACGATCACCGGAAACCGCGTTAGCATCACAACCCGTTTCGAGTCTCAGATTCCGGCCCCGCGACCTCTCCGGGGCACCAGAGGGAGCAGTGTCGTGGCAAAGCAGGTCATCGACAACATCGACGTCGCCGGTCGCCGTGTCCTGATGCGCGTGGACTTCAACGTCCCGATGGAAAACGGCCAGATCACCGACGATCGGCGCATCCGCATGGCCCTGCCGTCGATCGAGAGCGTGCTCCAGCGCCGCGGGCGCCTGATCCTCATATCCCACCTGGGGCGACCCGGCGAAAGCGGCTACGAGCCCGAACACTCGCTCGAACCCGTCGCCAAGCGCCTCGAGGAACTTCTCGGCGACAAGGCCCGAGGAGGCGTCGGCTTCCCGAGCCACGATTGCATCGACGACCAGGCCGCGGAAGCCATCGACCGGCTGGCCGACTCCGAGTGCCTGCTGCTGGAGAATCTCCGATTCCACCCCGGCGAGACGAAGGGCGATGAGCAGTTCGCGTCCAAGTTGGCCGCCTACGCCGATGTCTACTGCAACAACGCCTTCGGCACCTGCCACCGACCGCACGCGTCGATGTACACGGTCCCCAAACTTATGGGCAGCAAGCCCAAGGTCGCGGGCTCACTCGTCGACAAGGAAATCCGCTACCTCAACGATGCGCTCGCCGACCCCGCCCGCCCGTTCTGCGTCGTCCTCGGTGGCGCGAAGGTCAGCGACAAACTCCCGACGATCGAGTTCCTGCTGCCCAAGGCCGACACGATCATCATCGGCGGCGCCATGGCCTACACCTTCCTCAAGGCCCAGGGCACCAAGGTCGGATCCAGCCGCGTTGAGGAGGAGATGCTTGCGGAGGCAAAGCGCCTCATCGCCGACGCGAGTGAGAAGGGCTGCGAGATCCTGCTCCCGACCGACCACGTCTGCTCAACGACCTTTGGCGAATCCACCGGCGAGCACAAGACCTTCTCCGGCGATATCGGTGATGGCTTCATGGGCCTCGACATCGGACCCGATACCCGCGAACGCTTCGCCGAAGCGCTCGTGAAGAGTCGGACCATCGTCTGGAACGGCCCGATGGGGGTGTTCGAGTGGTCGCTCTTCGCCGTCGGCACCCGCCAGGTCGCCGAGGCAATCGCCCAGGCGACCAGCGAGCAACGCGCCGTCTCGATCGTGGGCGGCGGCGATTCGGCCGCTGCAGCCGAGAAGTTCGGCGTGGCCAGCCAACTCAGCCATGTTTCCACCGGCGGCGGCGCGAGCCTGGAGATGCTCTCCGGCAAGTCCTTCGAAAGCGTCGAGGTTCTGGACGAAGCCTGATCGCATACACAAAAGCAGGTAATTCGCCGGGGCTTCGGCGCGGACTTCCAAGTTCTCGACCCGTTGGGGTCGATATTGCTACCATGTCGAGGAAATCTCCTCCCCTTTGAACTTCCTGGCTCGGTCGCCGCCACTGTCCGCAGACTCTCACTCCTACGACCGCTTCGCGACCCGCCCGCTCTGACCGTCTCCGGCCCGCCGGCGACCCCTCTCTCGCAGAGTGTCGAACAGGATTTCTGAAGCATGTTTCAAACTCAACGGGCCGAAACCACGCAGCGGGTACGCACACCCGCCTGGATCGATCCGGCACAGCTCGAACAAATCGGCGGCTACCGCCTCGTCCGCCCGCTCGATCGCGGGAGTTGTGGCGAGCGCTGCCTCGCCGAAGCCGCCGACGGCACACGGGTCGTCCTCCATGCCGTTCGCCGTTCGCTCTCAAACCGCTCGGCAACCGGGAGCAACGGACGCGAGGCGAAGCGGTTTCTCGAACTGATCGCCCCGATCCGGGTTCTCGAGCACGCCCACATTCTGCCGATCTCCGACGCCGTCGTCGATCGCGCCGGTTGGCACTGGCTGGTCACGCCGTACATCGGCGCGTCCGAGGGCGTGCTGACGCTCGACGGCCTGCGCCGGGCCAAGCGAGACAACCGCCTGTCCGTATTCGAGACCCGCACAGCGGTCCGCCAGATCTTCAGCGCGATCGCCGCCGCCCACGCCCGGGGCATCGTCCACGGCGGATTCAACGCCCGCGACCTGCTCGTCGATCGCCACGGCTCGCTCATGTTCGAGATGTACGGCCTCAACCGACGCCTCAGCGGCGACGTCCCCGAACCGGGAAGCCCGGACCTCGAAGCGCTTGTTCGAGCCGAACTCCGTTCGGCCGTCGATGTCATCTACCAGTCGCTCACCGGCGGTTCGTCCGCCGGCACCGACGGAATGGCCTCGCGCGTCATCAAGCGACTCGACAGATCATGGGACCGATGGTTCGCCGTCGGACTCGACGAGCGCGGCGGGTTCACCTGCCCCGAACAAGCGCTCTCGATGTTCGAGGGCCAATCGATGGTCGAGATGAAACTCGGCCCCAGCGCCGACGCGACCCAGTCGCGCCCGTTCCGCTGGTGGGCCTCGCAGTCGCACTGATCGAGTGAACGCGATTCAGTTCGAGACGGGCGGCGCTTCGGCGTCGCCCTTGTCGTTCTCGGGATCCTCGGCGACCTCTGTGTCCGAATCGATGGTGCTCTCCTGGTCGGCCACACCGTCGTCGTCCGGCGCTTCCGGAGTCGGGTGCAGTGAAGCCAGTCGTTTGGAGAGCGACGCGAGCCGGTCGCTCTGCAACTCGGTCAGAGTCGCGGCGTATGCTTCCGTGAATCGAGCGAGTGCGTCCGGGGCGTGATCCATCGCCTCGATCTTCTCAAGCGTATCGAGCCATACATCGGGCGCGATCGCGCTGCCCAGCGACTCCGAGCGGGTGACCGCCTCATCGAGGCGGTTCAGCCAGATCAACGCGGTCACCTCATCATGCACCAGCGTCGCGGACCGCGCTTCGACGGGAAGGCTCTGAATGACCCGCAGAGCGCCGGTCGCATTCTTGAGCTGCAAACGCGTCCGCACCAGCGATTCCAGCAGCAGGCGACGGTCTTCCGTCCGATACTCCGCATCCGCGAAGCGCTCGAGCGATTCCGGCGAGGCCACCGCCGAGAGATAACGCTCGCGCTCGGCGAGGTCCATCGGCAGACTCGCGACCGTCAGCAGTTCGCTGGGTTCCAGCGCTGAGGCAAGGCGTGTGAGCAGTTCCGCCCGCTTCTCCGGGCTCGGTGCGGGCAACTCGCTGGCCCGACGGAAGCCCGTTGCGGTGGGCTGATGGCGACGGACCGCCTCGACCGCGAACTCATAGATCGCCGTGGCCTCCTGTGCGCGACGCAACAGACCGTCGAGCGATTCCGCGTCCTCCACCAACTGCGACGCCGCGGCGCGGGCGATACGCGCTTGCTCCGAACCGACGAGCGAGCGGACGCGATCCACATCGCCGAGCATCATCAGAAGGCGAACCGTGTTTGGCGTCAGCTCGTCCGGGCTCAGCCCGTCGATCGTCGCGCGAACCAGGTCCAGTGATTCCGGCTCCTCGATCGGGAACTCGCGATGGTGCGACAGCACCGCATCCAGCGCCGCGATCCGAACCCCGACCGGAAGGTTTGGCTTCTTCAGCCACGCCAGCACGATCGGGTGCGACGACGCATCCGGGTGGCGCGCAACAACAGAGAGCATCTCGGTCGCGGCACCGGCGTGCGTCTCCGTGGCGAGCGCTCCGCGCACCCGCTCCACAACGTCGCTCGCGTCCAGTTTAGCGAGCAGACCCGCGGCCTTGGCCCGGATCTGCGCACGCTCGTCAGCCAGACCCAGCGATGCCGCTTCGATCAGTCCCGGACCGAGAGGCCGGGCGCTGATCACCTCGGCGGTCGCCAGGTCGTAAGCCAGTTCACGCACCTTGAGCGGCAGTGGAGACACCGCGTTCGGCTCGTCCGGTCCCTGTCCCAGGCCGCGCGACATCATGTCGGCCAGAAACGCTGATCGCTCGGCCTCTGGCAGGCGCAGGAACAGCCGCCGATAGGCCTCGACGAGTTGCGCGGTCACCGCGTCCAGTTCGGCCTGAACCTCCGCCAGTTGGTCGGCGGGAACCGTCTGCGGTGTTTTCTCCGTGGGGACAGGGTCGATCGGAGTCGGGCTCGGCGTTTCCTGCGCGCCGGAGGCCAGCAGAAGGGGCATCGACAGCCCGAACGCCGCTCCCAGCAGGGTGCCGTTCGCCATTTGTCTGGAACTCCTGCCGCGATGTGGACGCATTTGGGGCTTTCGGCTCAGGATTGCATTCAGGATTGATTTGACTCTTCGGAACCCGCCGATCTGTCGTATCATACGGGCAAGCACCGGCCCGGGATGCTGTCTCTGAGCATCCGTGGCCGCCCTGTCAGGAGTATCGACGGCTTGATGAACGATTGGTCAGAAGCCGAAAACCACGTCGAGCGAGCCCATGAGCTCTACGAGGCCGGACGCTGGGACGAGGCCGAACAGGCCCTCCGGCACGCCCTGTCGCTGAATCCGTATCGCGCCGAATGGCACTTCAACCTCGGGCTCACGCTCGAGGCGGCCGGACGCTGGGAACAGGCGATCGAGGCGCTCAAATCCGCCTACGAACTCAACGAGCACGACGACCAGGCGCCGCTGCTGCTGGGTGTCATCTGCCTCCGCCTGGAACAGCCCGAAGAGGCCGTGAAGTGGCTCGAGATCGCCGAGCGCGAATCGACCCGTCCATCGACCCGCGCCGAAGTTTCCGTGCACCAGATCGAGGCGTACGCCGCCGTCGGTCGCCACGACGATGCCGAACAGGCCTTCTACCTTGCCCTTCAGTGCGAGCCCGAAGAAGACCCGGTCGACGAGGGCGAACCGGTCAACCGCGTCCACGCGCAGGCCTACGCCAACATGGCCGAGGCCATGATGACCCGCCAGGAGTGGGAGCGAGCGATCTACTGCTTCCGCGAAGCCGCCAACCTCGACGAAAGCATCCCGCGCGTTCACGCCCGGCTCGCCGCAGCCCTCAGCGAGACCGGTCGCCACGAGCGCTCACGCCAGCTCTACCTCCGCGAACTCCGAGACAACCCCGGCGACATCGACACCCTGCTCGACCTCGGCTGCCTCCTCGTCGACATGAACCGCCTGATGGAGGCCCACGAAAAGTTCCGGCGCGTGCTGGAACTCGAGAGCAACAACCCCGATGCGCACTTTTATCTCGGCGACCTCGCGCTGCGACAGCACCGGCGCCGCGACGCCGAGGCCGCGTTCCGCCTCGTCATGCGCCTCGACCCGGATTACCCGGAGGTCCGGCGTCGCCTCGCCGAACTCGCCCTCGACCGCGCCGAACACTCCGAAGCCAGACGCCTCCTCCGGCGCGAGTGCCGCGATCTCAGCGAGGACCCGAAGAAATTCACCCCCGGCGATCTCGACGACCTCGGCCAACTCCTCCTCGATGCCCGCCTCGCACGAGACGCCGCAAGGGTGTTCGAGAAACTCGTCGAACGCGCATCCGACGATGCCAAGGCCTGGCATTACCTCAGTGTCGCCCGCTTCCAGATGGGCGACCGCGCCGCGGGGATGAGCGCCGCACGCAAGGCGCTGCGCATCGACCCACGCCTCACCGCTGCCATCCACAACATGGCCCTCGCCAGCATCCAGGAACGGCGATGGAAGCGAGCCGGCGCGTACATCGCACAGCTCCGCGACCTCGACCCGGACGACGGTGCGCTGCGTCGTCTGTCGCTGTCGGTCCGCATCGGACGCTTCGTCGAGTTTCTCGGCGTCCTCGCCGGTCGCATCCGCCCAGTCGGCCCCGATCCGTTCGACGAAGAACTCCGCATCGATCCGGCCGACCGCTCGGCCATGGCCCGGCGTGGCCGCGACCAGCAGAGCCAACCCTGATCGCATGGGCATCGGGGCTGACGAACTCCTCGCCAACGGCGCGGTCTACTTCGGCAGCAGCCTCGGGCGTGTCGAAGGCGTCGCGAAGCACATCGCAGCCAACCTCGGCATCCCGACGCTCATCGATCTCTACGATTCGCCGCTCGCCGGAGCCGAGGCGCGCCGCTTCGTCGTCCTCGCGATGTCCACCTGGTACGACGGCATCCTCCAGGACGACTGGCGCGAACACCACGCGGAACTCGCCGAACTCGATTGGTCAGACACCATCGTCGCGCTCGTCTGCCTCGGTGATCAATACGGCTATCCGCACACCTTCGCCGACGCCCTCGGCATCGTTGCCGAAGCCATCGAACCCCGAGGCGCCACCCTCATCGGAACCTGGGATCCAAAGGCCGATCCCGTGGGCTACGACTTCCGTCGTTCCCGGGGCCTGCGGGACGGCCGCTTCCTCGGCCTCGCCCTCGACGAAGACAACCAGTCCGACGCAACCGATGAACGCATTTGTCTCTGGTGCGACCAGATCCGGCGCCAACTCAGCGAGCTGCAGTAAGCATTAGTCGAACCCGGGCTCGCCGCGCTCGCGCAGCAGGCGAGCCGCCTCGTCCACGTCCTTGTCCCCGCGACCCGAGCAGTTGATCACGATGTGCTCGTCCGCGCTCATCTCTCCGGCGATCCTGACCGCCGCCGCAACCGCGTGCGCCGTCTCGAGCGCCGGGAGCACACCCTCCATCCGCGACAGCAGCAGCATCGAGTCCAGCGCTTCGTCGTCATCGACCGCGATGTACTCCACCCGCCCGGCATCCTTCCAGTACGAGTGCTCCGGCCCGACCCCCGGATAGTCCAGACCCGCCGAGCACGAGTGCACCGACGCCGTCTGCCCGTCCTCGTCCTGAAGCACGTACGACAGCGAGCCGTGCAGCACCCCCGGCGAGCCGTGCGACAGCGGCGCCGCGTGGCTCCCCAGCCCCGGCCCGCGCCCGCCCGCTTCCACACCCACGATCCGCACGCTGGCATCGTCGATGAACGGGTAAAACAGCCCCGCGGCGTTCGACCCGCCACCCACGCAAGCGATCACGCAGTCCGGCAGCGACTTCTTCGATCCCTCGTGCGCCATCACCTCCGCGAACTGCTCCTTCGCCTCGCGACCGATGCAGGCCTGCAGGTCGCGCACGATCCGCGGGAACGGGTGGGGGCCCACGACCGAACCAAGGATGTAGTGCGTCGTGTCCACGCTGCTCATCCAGTCGCGCATCGCCTCGTTCGTCGCGTCCTTCAGTGTGCGGCTGCCCGAATCTACCGGACACACCTTCGCGCCCATCATCTTCATCCGCACCACGTTCAGGTGCTGCCGGCGAACATCCTCCGCGCCCATGTACACCGTGCAGTCCAGCCCGAGGTGCGCGCACGCCGTCGCCGTCGCCACGCCGTGCTGGCCAGCGCCGGTCTCCGCAATCACCCGCCGCTTGCCCATCCGCTTGGTCAGGAGCGCCTGCCCGATGGTGTTGTTGATCTTGTGCGCACCCGTGTGCGCGAGGTCCTCCCGCTTCAGCCAGATCCGCGCAGCCCCGTCCTTGCCGGCACGCTCCGCCGCCAACCCGCTCAGACGCTTCGCCTCGAACAGCGGCGTGGCGCGCCCCACAAACGTCTTGAGCAGGTGATCCAACTCCGCGTGAAACCCGTCGTCCGCGATCGCCTCGTCGTACGCCCGCTCCAATTCGCGAAGCGCCGCGACCAGCGTCTCGGGCACATAGGTCCCCCCGAACGCCCCGAATCGGCCGCGGCCATCAGGAACACCCGAGAGCGGGGAAACAGATTCACTTGCACTCGTCGTCATGCGTCCAGTGTAGACCCGATCCGACCTCCCGCCCGGTCGTCGATCCCGTCCGGTTACGATACGGGAATGTCCGAAATCCTTACCGAACTCTGGGACATCCTCGTCCCCCTGCTCGCCGCCGGCCTCCTCGGCGGCTGCATCGGCTGGGAACGCGAGACCGCGCGCAAGGCCGCCGGCCTGCGCACCCACATGCTCGTCAGCCTCGGCTGCTGCGGCTTCATCGCCGTTTCGATGCGCTTCGCCACCGAACAGGCCGCCCTTGACGACGGATTCACGATCGCCCTCGATCGCATCATCCAAGGGGTGATAACCGGCATGGGCTTCGTCGGTGGCGGGGCGATCCTTCACTACAAGGACCACATCAAGGGCCTGACCACCGCAACCGGCATCTGGGTCGCCGGAGCCATCGGCCTCGCCTGCGGCCTGCGCGAATACATCGCCGCTGTCGTCCTGACAGTACTCGCCCTGACCGTATTGCTCGCCTTGCATGATGTGAAGCAGAAGGCTCAGGAGAAGTCCGATGCCGATCCCGAAGAGACCGAGGCGCCGGACGACTCCTCCGACTGATCACTAGCTCGCCGGCAGGTCCGGCTCGCTCACCGAGAAACTCGGGCCCGCGAGCACCTCGTCGTCCTCGCCCGGATCGAACTCGCGCTCGGCACGGTCCGCCGTCTCACTCCCGCGCTTCTCGTTCACCAGCACCAGCATCGCCGCCCCGACGATGAAGAACACCGCGAGCGCCAGCAGCGACGGCACCGAGCCCAGCGTCGAGCGCACCGCCCCGAAGATCAAGACCCCGATCGCCCCAGCCAGCTTGTAGGTCAGCCCCCACAGGTTGAAGAACTCGCCCGTGCGGTGCGCCGGCGTGAAGAACCCGACCGTCGCGCGCGTGCTCGCGCCGATCCCGCCCAGCGACGCCCCGATCATCCCCGTCACGATCCACAGAGGCCAGACCGGGAAGCCCGGGTTCGTCGCCCGCGCCCACGCCAGCGCCGCCAGCGACAGCGCGACCATCGTCCACACGCCCAGCCAGAACCACACCGTCCGCCGGTGCCCAACCCGGTCCTGAAAGCAGGCCGTCGCGATCGCGCCGCCCCCCGCGCACAGCGTGCTCACGAGCATGAAGATGACGAGCTTCGTGTCGTCGAAGCCGAAGTCATCCTTGGCGATCACCCCCGCGAAGAAGATGATCGCCTGCACGCCGAACCCGTAGATAAAGAACGCGCTCAGGAACGCCGTCAGGTCGCGGAACGCGAGCGCGTGCGTCACCGTCGTCTTCAGCTGCGCAAACGTGATCGACAGCACCGACCGGTCTTCCGGCATCGGGCGCGCGACCGCACGCTCCTTCAGCAGCAGCACCGTCGGCAGCGCCATCACCAGGAACCACAGCCCCGCGAACACAAACAGCGGACGCCAGTGGTCCGCGCCGCCCGACGGGATCACGAACTTCATCAGGAGCGCCGTGATGATCAGCAGCAGCAGGGCACCCACGTACCCCATCGTCCACCCCGTCGCCGACACCCGCCCCATGTTGCTCCGCTTGGCCACCTCCGGCAGGAACGATGCCAGGAAGTTCTCCCCGACGTTGTACGCGATGTTCGCCGGGATGTAGATCGCCATCGCGATCGCGAGCGCCCACCCCGTGCTCGCGCCCGACGGCACCAGCGCCAGCCCGCACGTCAGCGCGACGCACACGATCCCGAACCCGACCAGGAACTCCTTCTTCCACGCCTTGTAGTCCGCCAGCACGCCAAGCACCGGTCCCAGCAGCACTACCGCAAACAGCGAGGTCGCCACCATCAGCGACCACAGGAAGTCGTCGGTCTGCTCGTTGTTGACGACGATCTCCTTGAAGAAGATCGCGAACAGCAGCGTGTTGATCAGCAGCGTGAACGACTGGTTCGCCAGATCGAACATACCCCACGCCCAGACGCGCACCGGGTCGTCCAGCCCTCGGAACGGATTGAGCCTCGCCAGCTTCACGCCGGGCAAGGTACCCGCAACCACGCCCCGGCGGAGTAGAGTGTGCGCGCTGCTACCCTCCGGAGGAGCCCGCTACCCATGACCCTGCGCCGCATCGCCCTCGTGCTCGGCCCGTTCCTCGCTGGCCTGGTCTACCTGCTCTGCCGGGACCTCGGCTCCATGGACCACGCCCCGGCCGCCGCCGCCGCCGTCACCGTCCTCTGCGCCGCCTGGTGGTGCACCGAGGCCCTGCCCATCCCCGCCACCGCCCTCGTCCCCTTTGCGCTCTTCCCCTTCCTCGATGTTCTCGACCACTCCCAGCTCGCCCGCGCCTACGGCGACCCCTTCATCCTGCTCTTCCTCGGCGGCTTCATGCTCTCCAAGGCCGCCGAGAAGTCCGACACCCACCTCCGCGTCGCCCGCGGCATGCTGCGCCTCGTCGGCACCTCCTCCAGCCCGCGCATCGTCATCGGCTTCATGCTCGCCACCGCCTTCTGCAGCATGTGGATCTCCAACACCGCGACCGCGCTGATCATGCTCCCCGCCGCGATCGCCGTCATCAAAAACAAGCCCGACGCAAAGAAGTTCACCGTCGCGCTGCTCCTCGGCATCGCCTACGGCGCGTCCATCGGCGGCGTCACGACCCTCATCGGCACGCCTCCCAACGGCGTCTTCGCCTCGATCTACAAAGAAAGCGTGGACGTCGAGGTCACCTTCTTCGACTGGTTCAAAGTCGGCATCCCGGTCTTTGTCATCATGTTCGCCATCGCCGCCTTCTACCTCACGCGCGGCCTCGAGCCCTACGGCGACTTCGAGATGAAGAAGCGCACTCCCTGGACACCCGCCCAGAAGCGCGTCCTCGCCGTCATCTCCCTCGTCGCCATTGGGTGGATCACGCGCACCGCCCCGTACGGCGGCTGGTCGGCCTGGCTCGAGATGGACCTCGTCACCGACGCCACCGTCGCTCTCCTCGGCGTCGTCGCCATGTTCCTCATCCCCTCCGGCGAACGCACCGAAGAGGGCGAGCGCAAATGCCTGCTCGACTGGGACACCGCCGTCGACATCCCCTGGGGCATCCTCATCCTCTTCGGCGGCGGGCTCGCCATCGCCGCATCGTTCAAGCAGACCGGCCTCGACGAGTCCATCGGCACATCGCTCAAGGCCATCACCGACCTGCCGCCCATCCTCGTCGTGCTCGTCCTCTGCCTCGGCGTGACCTTCCTCACGGAGGTCACCTCCAACACCGCCACCGCGACCCTGCTCATGCCCATCCTCGCGGCCATGGCCATCGCCGCCGGACTCGACCCCGCGACCTACATGATCCCCGCCGCCCTGTCCTGCAGCTTCGCCTTCATGCTCCCCGTCGCCACGCCCCCCAACGCCATCGTCTTCGGCTCCGAACGACTGGAAATCAAGGACATGGTCCGCAAGGGCTTCTGGCTCAACATCATCGGCGCGTTCGTCATCACCGCCGTCTGCACCGTGGTGGTGGACCGCAAGACAGGCATCGACGGCGACCGCCCCGAAGTCTCCGTGGAGGCTGTGGAGACTGACGAGGCGCCGAACCAAACGGGAACCGAAGGCAACTGATCCTCCCTCGCCCCAACGCGAAAGCCAGCCGGGAGAGAACCGGGGTGAAGGGGTTCGCACCGCAGGTGGGATGGTTCGTGTGGCATGCTCAAACTGGTTTGAGCATGCTCCCTACTGATCGGATGGGGTCTCAATCGTCTCTGTTCTCGGCAACTCAGGAAGTTCCTTCGCCAGCCGATAGTCGATCACGGCAAGGACCACGAGCTGCACGAGTAGCACCACGCACGTCCACAATGTCGCCCGCGCGTAGCGATCGCTCAAGCCGTCATAGACTTGCACCAAGCGCTGTCCCACCTCTGTCGATTCGGCTTCGGGTCGGATCTCGGCGACCGACGCCCACGCATACCTTGTCATCACACCGTGGTAAGAGAACAGGAGAAGCAGCGCGATCACATTCACAATCCCGAGCGTCCAGACAAGCCGCTTGATCGAGTGAATCCGCTTCGCCTTGTCGTCCATCTCCGACTCCTATCGAGCAGGGGTACCGCAGAGAGGCAGTCTAATCGCTCGCGACTGATCCTCCCTCTCCCCTTGCGGGAGAGGGCCGGGGTGAGGGGTTCGCACCGCAGGTGCGACGGCCAGAACCAGTTCAGCACTGGCCTTCAAGCATCCGCGCGACCGCAGCGCTGCACGCCCCGTGCTCCGACGCGTGTTCCGCAATCACAACCAACCGTGCGTCGACTTCTTCCTCAGCACGCCAGATACTTCGATTCAACCCGATCCGAATCGAGCGCGACCTGTTGGCACAGTCGTACTGCGTGGCAAAGACTAGATCGCCGAATCGGGTCGGTTCAACTCTTTGGAACGGCAACCGCTCAGTCCACCCGCACAAGCGAAAGATACACCCGACCTTCTGCACGGTGAGCTCGGTTTTCGACCAGGGCCTGATCTGCTCGACGGGATTGTGCCCTTTCCAACGGGCTTCTAAATCGGCGATGCACGCAAGGAATGCCAAGCACGCGTCTTGCTCAGTCGAGCAGGTGATGAGAGGTTGCCTTGCTTCACCTTTCTCACCCCCGAACGTCACGGCCCATTGGTCTTGATGGAGTTCGAGCGCTGTGACAGGTTCGCCGTCCGCGGTTTCGGGTCGAACGCGGAAGCGAGCGAACCCCTCGTCGAGCCGAGTCAGAAACTTTGAGACCAATTCAGCCGTCAGCATGACCGGTTCCTCCGCGGCCTAGAGTAACCCCAGCCACTCCCCCAAAAACCCATTCTCCAAATTCTTCGTCTCATTCGTCACCCGCCCGAACCCCATGTGCTCGCTCGGCGCGCCAGTCTCGTCCCACGCGTGCAGCCGCGCCAGTTCCGGGTCCACGCCGCGGCTCGCATACTCCTCACGCACCTTCTCCACGAACGCCTCCATCGGCCCGAACGGCACCACCTCATCCAACCTGCTGTGCACCGCCAGCAGCGGCACCGTCGGCATGTCCGCCACATGGTTCACCGGGCTCATCGCCTCCACACGCTCCGCGCTCACCCTGGGCCAGCGCATCGACGCGAAGTCGCCCGTCGTCGCCTCCAGCACCGCCGCCCTGAACCGGTTCTCCAGCCCCAGCGAGCACAGGCGCAGCAGCGTCACCATCCCGCCCGCCGACATCCCCCCGATCGCCACGCGCTCCAGATCGAACGCCCCGTTGAACCGCTCCGACGCCAGATCCTCCAGCACCAGATCGATCTCCCGCGCCGCCTGCTCGGCCAGCAGCAGCGTCGAGCCCGGCGCCTGCAATTCCGGATCCCCAGATCGTTCGCCGTGCCCCGGTAGGTCGATCGCGCACGCCGCGATGCCCATCCGCTTCCAGCGCAGGTACCGCCCGGCATCCAGTTCCTTGTTCACCGTCCGCCCGTGGAACCACAGGCACACCGGCGCGGCCGTTGGCGACGCTCCCTCTGCGTCCCAGCCGTCCTCCGGGTGCGTCAGGAGCGCGGGCACGCCGCCGTCGTCATAGGGCGTGGTCTCGGTGATCAGGCGCGTCGTGACCGCGCTTTTGCGCAGCCCCGCCGGAAGCGTCACCGTGGTGGGAGCGGGGGGGATATGGGGATCATCACTGGACATGCCGAGTTTTAGCGCTCGGCGACGCTCGGGTCCGGCACGAACGGGTTGTACCGGCGCTCATCGCCGATCGTCGTCGGCTCGCCGTGCCCCGGCATGCACACCGTCTCGTCCGGGAAGCGGTACAGAACCCCGGTGATCGATTTCTTGAGCCGGTCGTAGTCCGAGGTCGGGAAGTCCGCCCGACCGATGCTCCGGTGGAACAGCACATCGCCCACGATCGCGGCGTTCAGCGCCGGGCAGTGCAGCGTCACCGAGCCCGGCGAGTGCCCCGGCGTGTGGTGCACGGTCCAGGTCGTCGTCCCCAGATCCAGCGTCTGGCCGTCCTTGAGCAGCACATCCGCCGGCTCGGTCGTGAACGGCTGGCCGTGCCCCGCCGAGAGGTTCTTCTCGGCGTTGCTCGTCCAGTCCGCCTCGTCCTCGTGCAGGTAGACGGTCGCGTCCGGGAAGGCCTTGCGGACCTCGTCGATGCCCGCCAGATGGTCCACGTGGGCGTGCGTCAGGATGATCTTGGTGATCTTCAGCCCCAGCTCGCGGGCCTTGTCGATCATCGGCTTCGGGCCCCACGAGCAGTCGATGATCCAGCCCTCGCTGGTATCCTCGTCGAACACGAGGTAGCAGTTCGTGGCGTAGTGGCCCAGCGCGAAGGCCTGGGCACGAATGGTGTTGGTCGGGGCGTCTTGGGACATAATCCTGCCAGTGTAGTTCACTATGTAAAGGAAAATCGATGGCGCTGATCCGGAATATCGACGAAACACCCGCCTCGCCCGTACAGATGGACGGCGTGAAGGGCATCACCATGAGCATGATGGTCGGACGCGCCGACGGCGCTCCGCACTTCGCCCTGCGCAGCTTCACCGTCGAGCCCGAGGGCCACTCACCCCGCCACAGCCACGACTACGAGCACGAGGTCTACATCATCAGCGGCACCGGCGAGGTCCTCCTCGAAGGCGAGTACCGCCCCCTCAGGCAGGGCGACGTGGTCTACGTCCCAGCCGACGAGGAACATCAGTTCCGAGCCGGCAAAGACGGCATGCGCTTCCTCTGCCTCGTCCCCGTCGAACGAAACTGCGGCGGCGAGACGCCGGGCAGTTGACTCTTAGTTGTAATTGATCGCTTACATGTACTCGTAGAAGGTTTCCCTCAACGATTGGCTAACGAGCCTTGCCAGCAGTGCGGAAAACGAGTCGGGGCTTCTGAGCATCATTTCGAATTTTTCTGAGACGTATTCGGATCTGATACTTTTATACCAGTCTGAAAGTTCGCTAAATGGAGGCTGAACCTCTTCGTAAAGAACGGCGCTTGGATTGATGTCCAAGATTAAGTCTTTTGCATCAGCAGAGACTTTTCCGGTGCATAGGACCATGGGGAGCATCTCAAATGACCCGTAAGCACTCGCCCTTGCGAGGTTGCGTGGATCAATCGCAGTGCGGCGCGATTGATGCGTTGCCCGCTTCCGCCCTCCAGTCATCGCGTCTGCGATTTTAGATTTGAGTCTTTCAATTTTAGACATTAACTTATACGCATCATTCAGACTAAAGTCTCTGGCTTTCGCTTCGCAGACAATGATCTTTCGTCCCCAGCTGATTACGAGATCAATCTCGTCTTTGCCGTGAAAAACCTCCGTCAACACGCAGTCTGAGGGGACACCGGACTGAACGAGGGTCGAGACTGCCAGTGCAGGCATCCAGGAATTGCCATCGATCGCCTCGCGACATTTTGGGCTCAACTCAAAGATGTCCTCGCGTTTCTCATCTTTAATCAGTGACTTGCATTTAGGGCAACGAAGGCCAGGCCCAATTCCATCTGATTCTTGTTCTTCATCAAGAATAAAAACGATCTCGTTGGTTGCTTTGCAGATTAGCGCTTTCTCTCTACTCAGAAGTGGGTGCTTCCCACGAGAAAGCTTTGCGATGGTGGATTGATTCTCGCGGTCGTTCAGTCCTGGCATGGATTGCAATAGGTCGGAGCGTAGAATCTTGCCTCGCTGCTTGATAGTCATGAGAAGATCGAGGTGCTGTGGGATTAATTGAGATATTCCCTGCGAAACGGTGGATCTACTCGAGCGAAGTTTTCCGAAAACGGTGTTGCGAATAAACGATCCTTCGCTTGGCTCTGCTTTTGTGGATGCTGGAAGGCGAAAGCATTTAATCACGGCGTCAACCGCGTCATCTGTGATTGAGTGCGAGTGATGTGGACAAAACACATCAATTTCTATGACCCTGCCTTGGCCATGTCTGCCGAGCTCAACATCTACGAACCACATTTCATTTTTCCTGATCAGGAGATCAGTGTAGGCGCGGGGCTGCGAAGACCGTTTGGGTGGTTCGTTGTCAAGTTTATCTTGGGTTTGCAATTCAACGATATCTGGGCACCATGTGGAACTCGCCATTCTTGTGAGCGACTCCCATCCCGATGAAGACATGTGCGATGTCATCTTCTCGACGAGGAAAGCGTCTGTAGGCTTTGTCTTGCGACGGCTCAAGTACTTGTCGATCGCGACGACGACTTTGACGTGGTCGGGCATCTACGCGCTCCTGCTAGCTTTCGTTGAGGTTTGAGAGACTGTCTTTGGGAGTCGCTCCATCCTTCTTTGCCCCCGCACCCCCGTCGTCCCTCAGCAGCTTGATCATCAGCACCGCGATGCCGATCAGGAGGAACGCGTCGGCGACGTTGGAGACGTAGGGCCACACCTCAGTGCGACCGAAGATCTTCCAGCCGAAGGGCCACTCCACGTCCGGGAACGGGTGCAGGAAGTCGCGGACGCAGGCGTACATGATGCGGTCGTAGAGGTTGCCCAAGCCGCCGGCGATGACGAGGCCGATGGCGGTGTGCGCCACGTACTCGCGCCGGTCGCACCACCTGGCGAACAGCAGCAGCGCGAAACCGAGCGCGACGATCGTGAAGCCGATGAAGAACCAGCGCTTGCCCTGGCCCGAGCCGAAGACCGCGCCGGCGTTGAGAATCAGTTTGAACTCCAGCACCGACGGCACGACCACCACCGGGTCGTGCAGCGGGATCAGCCGGTCCGGCGGGCGCGGGTCGTTGAGGTCGATGCCGTTTGCCATCCGCTCAAGAACGCGATCGCGATCGAGCTGGACCGGCGTGTCGGCGATGTGCGCGAAGGCCCAGTACTTGCTCCCGAGGTCGGCCCCGAGCGCGATCAGGATCGTCACGAGCAGCACGATCCACGCCTTGCGGCTGCGCCCGGCGGGGATGTGGACGGGCTTGGGAGCGTCCGAGAGCGCGTCAGGCGACGCGTCCGGTTTGGGCTGTTTGGGCTTGCGAGACATCACGCTCCGTCGGTCAACGCGTCCTGCGTGGCGCCAGCGGCGCGGGGAAGGACGCTCAGTAGCCGAGCATTTCCTTGCGACGCGCGCCCTCGATGCTGTACCGGGCCCACGGCGTGTTCTCCAGGCGCTCCTTGCTGATCGGCTTGCCGAGCAGTTCGCAGATGCCGTAGGTCCTGTTCTCGATCCGCGCGAGCGCGTCGTCGATTTCCTTGAGCAGTTTGCGCTGGCCCGCGGCGAGGTCGAGGTTCAGCGACTGGTCGTAGGTGTCGCTGCCGGCGTCGGCCATGTGCTGGGGGAGCTTGGACAGCGAGCCGGAGCCGCGCCCGATCAGGGCCTCGGTCTCCATGTCGGTGACGTCGCCGGTGACCTGCGCCCGCTTGAGACGCAGGATCTCCTTGAACTTGTCGAGCTCGCGCTTCCTGAACGGCGTCTTGGTGAGCTTCGTGTAGTCCTCGCTGGCGGCGAGCGTGGTCTGGCGCTCGTGGAGCGGTCGCAGCCCGGCGGCGGCGGCGAGCTTCGACGCGGCGCTGACCGAGGAGTTCATGTCGCTCTCGTACGAGCCCTTCCAGCGGTCCTTGGCCGAGGTCTTCTTCGAGGAGGACTTCTTGCTGGTCGACTTGCCAGACGAGGCGGCTTTCTTCGCGGACGGCTTGCGAGCGGGCGCCTTCTTCGACGAAGACTTCTTGGTCGTCGTCTTCTTGGTGCTGGTCTTCTTGTTGGACGGCTTGCGGGCGGGCGCCTTCTTCGTCGTTGACTTCTTGGAGGGCTTGCGGGCCGGGGCCTTCTTGGTGGTTGTCTTCTTCGATGCCGACTTCTTGGCGGGTGACTTCTTGGAGGTGGTCCGCTTGGTCGTCGAGGTCTTCTTCTTGCTGGTTTTGCGAGCGGGCGCCTTCTTGGCGGTCGTCTTCTTCTTCGTGGTCTTCCTGGAAGCAGATGACTTGGCGCTGGTCTTCTTTTTCGAGGACTTGCGCGCGGGTGCCTTCTTGGTTGTCTTTTTCTTGGACGGCGTGCGTTTGGCGGCGGTTTTTTTGGCCACGGCGTGCTCCAGCAGGGGCCGGCACCTGCGCCTAAGTCCGTGACTGCACGGGCTTTAGGGGCGTCCGGAGGCGATGCAGCCCCGCATTGTACGGTCAGGGGCCTCGTTGTCAATGATCGGCGGCCCGGGCGGCATATGTCCCAGACGCGGGTTCAGGCGTCCACCGGGGCGGTCTCGCCGTACTTGCCCATCCGCCGGAACCGCTCGTAGCGCTTGTTGGGCAGGGAGGCGGGCTTGAGGCGCTTGAGCTCCTGGAGCTGGTCCACGATCCACTTCTCAATGGCCTCGGCCGTCTTGGCACGGTCGCGATGGGCGCCGCCGACGGGTTCCTTGATGACATGGTCGATCACGCCGAGGCGCTTGTTGTCCTTGGCGGTGAGGCACAGGGCTTCGGCCGCGGCGGAGTTGGTCTGGGGGTTGGCGACTTTCCAGAGGATGGCGGCGCAGCCCTCGGGGCTGATGACCGAGTAGTAGGCGTGCTCGAGCATGGCGACCCGGTCCGAGACCGCGATGCCGAGCGCGCCGCCGGAGCCGCCCTCGCCGATGACGACGGTAACGATGGGGGTCTTGAGCTTGGCCATCTCTCGCAGGTTGAAGGCGATGGCCTCGGCCTGGCCCCGCTCCTCGGCCCCGAGGCCGGGGTACGCGCCGGGGGTGTCCACGAAGGTGACGATGGGCAGGCCGAACTTCTCGGCCATGCGCATCTTCAGCAGGGCCTTGCGATAGCCCTCGGGGTGGGCGCAGCCGAAGTGGCAGGAGAGTTTCTCGTTGGTGTCGCGCCCCTTGTGGTGGCCGATGAGCATGCACTTGATCGAGCCGATGCGCCCGAGCCCGGTGACCATGGCCGGGTCATCGCCGAAGCGCCGGTCGCCGTGGAGTTCGGCGAAGTCCTTGACCATCATGGAGATGTAATCGCGGAACTGGGGGCGCTCGGGGTGGCGGGCGACGCGGATGGTGTCCCACGGGGAGAGCCCGTTGTAGATCTTGCGGAGCATCTGCGACTGCGATTTACGGAGCTCGCCGATTTCCTTGGAGATGTTGGGAACCGTCGCCCCGGGGGCGGGGGAGTTCTGGGCGAGTTCGAGGGCCTCGATCTGGGTCTGGATCTCGGTGAGGGGCTTTTCGAACTCGAGCGTGTAGGGGATGGCCATAGGGGATCGCTCCGGGGCCTGTGGGGAGGTCAGGTGGGAGTGTTCAGGTTGAGTTTACCCGGTTGGGAGGGGGAGGGGTGGGGGCGGCGAATTGGCCCGTCATTCGAATCTCATGCGGATCTTGGCACCATCGGGCAACTCTCGGATCTGGTTCGCGATGTCGGCGCGATACTCCATGCCCTTCGACTCATTCATGGCGAGGAGGTTGTCGATGCTGAATTCACCTCCGGCCACAAACGGGACCTGGGGGGTCAGGCGATGGCCGGGTTCGAGTGGTCCGTGCTTCGCTTGCCAATCGTGCGCGACAGGGTATCCGGTGTGATAGTTAAAGTCTGAGAGCAGAACATCGCACCACGATTTCAACGAACTCGCCAGCGGCGTCGACTCGCCGGTCTCTGGGTCGAAAGAAGCCACACCGTCGTCGCCGATCGCGAACTGGTTTCCGAAGATGTCTTCGGCGAAGAAGAAGAGGTCGGGAAGATTGAACGCAGCGTATTGGCTGACCCAAAGACTCGCGGAATTCCACGAAGCCAGATCCAGCGGAGACGGCGACTTGCCGAGTGGGCGGACAAGCAACGCCGACTCGAACGCGTAGAACCCGTTGCGCTCGGTGAGGAGATCAACGAGTCCTGCGCCGAGCCCGCCGAAGCGAGTGACGAGGTCCGGGGCGCCGAGCCTGTCGATTGGCTGGGTCACCAGTGGGTCGCTTGCGATCTCTAGCAGTCTTCGCATCGTCATGGATTCGTCGCGGTTTGGGGCTGAGCCGGCCTCGATCATAATGCGAGCATGCTCTCGTTGGACGCTGGGGACCCTGAGCTCGCGCTCAGGGTTCACGACGGTCAGCGTTTTCGCCTGCGTGGGTGTTTGGGACGCTTGGGCTTGCGGGTCTTGTAGCGGGAGCGTTTGCGCTGAGATGGAGAATCGGGTGGCATGCTCAAACTTGTTTGAGCATGGTCCGGGACCTTGGATGGGTTCATGCTCAAGCGTTGCTTGAGCATGCCACACTCGGAGCGGTCGGAAGGTTCGGACCACCCCCTCATCCGACCGCTGGCGCGGCCACCTTCTCCCGCGAGGGGAGAAGGAGGACTGGGCATTTCCTGGCTGGTTGCTTGGGACCCATCGCTTGCGCGATTGGGCTCTAATCGTTCGGCTTTCGCTTTCGCCTTTGCTTTGGCGCGCATCGTCTGGCGCAAGCGTTTCTCGCGCTGGACGGTTCGGATGTGGAGAAGAGTCTGGGTGGCCGCGAGGCGTTGGCGGTTGCGCTCCTTGGCGTAGAAGGCGTCGATCTTCGCATCGCCGGTGCTCTGGAGCGGTGTCATGCAGTAGATCAGGGCTTCCATCGCCTTGGTCTGGGCCGTGATCATCGTCAGTTCGGACTCAAGGCGTTTGACCCTGTAGACGGCTTTGATGTGGGCGAGGGCTTCCTCGGCGGTTTGGGTGTTGGCGGCGTTGGTTTCGGACGGCTGTTTCGCGGTGGCGTGCATAGGTGCACCTCCTTCACCCTTAGGGCGAGCGAGCCCGGGCGGCGCGCGCAGGAGGTGGTGATGCGAAAAGGCATCGCGAGAATCCGCTGGAAACACGGGCGGAAATTTTTTTGAGAAAGTCGGAAAGTGGCGATGCGCGCGAGCCCACGCGGCGCGCGCCGGGGCGGACTTCGGCGCTTGGTGGGCTTGGGTGGCATGGCCACGCGCAGCGTGGCTATGTCCTGAATTCTGTGCGCCTGGACGAACTTGTTGCGCTCGCGGGGCCTTCGCTGCGCTCAGACCCCGGCACCCGGGATGTGCGGGTTCGTGTGCGCCAACAGGAACTCCGCATAGCCACGCGTTGCGTGGCCATGCCACCCAATGGAACGTTTCGCGTAGCCGCCTGAGGAGGGCGGCCATGGCACGCGCTGACGGGCCTCGCATAGTCGCCTGAAGGGGCGACCATGCCACGCGATCACGTGATACCGTGACGATATGAGCGAAGCGTTGGAACTGGTGTGTGTCGGCGGCGGGAACATGGCGAGCGCGATCCTTTTGGGGGCGTCCGAGCGCGGGGTGTTCGATTCGGCGCGCGTGGGGGTGGTGGATCCGAACGAGGAGAAGCGTGAAGCGTTCGCGTCGGCGGGGTTCCGCGTCGGGGCGTCGCTCGGGGAATTCGCGGAATCGATCGGGGAGCGGACGCAGGTGATGCTGGCGGTGAAGCCGCAAGCGCTCGCGGGGGCGAGCGAGGAACTTCGGGCGGTGCTGGCGGGCGTTGCTCGTCCGGTGGTGTGGTCGATCCTGGCGGGGGTGCCGTCGGCCATCGTGCGCGAGCGGTGCGGGGGGAAGGCGTCGGTGGTGCGCCTGATGCCGAACACGCCGTCGCGGGTCGGCAAAGGGGCGACGGCGATGGCTCTGGGCGAGGGCGCGGAAGCGGGGGACGAGGGGCTGGCGCGTCGGGTGTTCGAGGCGATCGGCGCGGTCTACGCGATCGATGAGGGGCAGATGGACGCGTTTACGGCGGTGGCCGGTTCGGGGCCGGCATACTTTTTCGCGATGGTGGAGGCGCTGGGGGAGGCCGGGGAACGGGTCGGGCTGCCGCGTGAGGTCGCGCGCGGGGCGGCGATGCAGACGGCGATCGGGGCCGCGGCGTTGCTGGAGGAGTCGGGGCTGAGCCCGAAGGAGCTTCGTGAGGCGGTGACGAGCAAGGGCGGGACGACGGCGGCGGGGCTGGGGGCTCTGGCGGAGGGCGGTTTCGCGTCGGTGATCGCGGGTGCGGTCGAGGCGGCGCGGGATCGCGGTGCGGAGTTGGGGCGTGCATCCGCCCGATAGAAGGCGACGAATTCCTCGGAGCGGGCGGGTGAATCGTTGAAACCGCGTGCGCTATCGTGGGTAGGTTGTGTGCGAGGAGCGCGCTGGGCGCGGTCCTCGCTGACGAAACTCGGATTTCGCGAGGGATGAGGTCATGCAGAGCAAAATCGCCCGTTTTGGGCTTCTGGTTGCGATTCTGGCGTCGTTGTGCCTTCCCGGTACGGCTGCGGCACAGTTTTTCCGCGGTGGCGACTCGGTCAACAACCCGCCGGTCAGCCAGCGGGAGTTCAACCTGATGGTGAAGATGCTGAACTTCGACGAGGTGCAGCAGGAGATCGCGACGGACATGTTCGCGGTGCTCGAAGAGGAATTCGGCGAGATGTCGTCGGTCGCTCAGGAGATGCAGCGGGGGGCTCGCGAGGAGTTTCAGCGCAATCGCGACCCCTCGGTGTGGCGCGAGTACGGCGAGCGGATGGCGCGGTTCGAGGACCGGCGTGAGGAACTCGGCGAGCAGTTCTGGGCAGATGTGAAGATCCTGCTGACCGAGGAGCAGGTGCCCTTGTGGGAAGACTTCGAGCGCCGGCGGTTCCGCGGGCGGGCGATCTCGCGCCAGGAGCAGGTGCTCAGTGGCGTGGGGGTGGACCTGGTGATCCTGACCGAGGAGATGGAACTGCAGCCCGAGCAGCAGGAACTGATCAAGCCCACGATGACGCAGTACGAGGTCGAATTGGACCGGAAGCTGCGGGCGTACCGCCGGATCGCGGATGAGCAGGCCGAGAAGGCCGAGGAGCTCGGCCAGAACGGCAACTGGATGCAGAACATGGACGAGTACAACGAGATCTTTACGACGGTTCGCGATGAGCTCGTTGGCGTCCGTGCGATTCATGAGAAGTACCTGAAGCAGCTCACGGCGATGCTCGGTGAAGAAGCCAGTGCGGAGTTGATGGAGCGGTTCAATAAGGCCGCGTATCCGGACATCTATCGCGCCTCGTACGTGGACAACGGTCTGCGCCAGGTGCTCGAGCTCGACAGCCTGAGCGATGAGCAGCGCGAGTATGTGACGGCGCTGAGGCAGAACTGGTCTCAGGAATCGGAGCGACTCCGCCAAGCCCTAGTGCGTGCGCAGCGCGAACGCGAGGAGAGCATGCGTTTGCAGGACATGTGGGGCGGGAACCGCAACCCGGAGGCACGCGAGGCGCAGACGGAACTGCGCGAGATGCAGCTTCGCTACTACGACGAGCTTCTCGGCGTGCTCAGCGAGGACCAGAAGGTCGGCCTGCCCGAGCGCCCGGCGACGGACTGGCGCGAGCGCGACTTTGATTTCTGATCCGGCGCTGATCCGGTGATTCGGGACTGGAGGACAGGTATGGCCCGGCGACTGGTGTGGACTGTGTTCGCGGCGTTTGTCGGGTTCTTCCTGACCGCCTCTGCTTCGGCTCAGGTGTTCCGGCCCGGCGGCGACTTCCTCGAGCCGGGGTTCACGACCAAGGATCTGGAACACGCTGCGCAGCTCTTCGGCTTCGACGAGGTGCAGCGCGACATCGCCGGGGAGATGGTCAACGAGTACCTGACGCGGATGGCGGTGGGCGTCGAGCAGATGACGATCGTTCTTGATGCCGCGGAGCGTGAGTTTGAGGAGACGCGTGACATCGCGGTCTGGAACGACTTCCGCGAGCGGACCGAGCAGTTCGAAAAGCGCAAAGAAGCGATCACCGAGCAGTTGATGGCGGATTTGCGCCTGCTGCTGACGCCTGAGCAGGATGCGCGGTGGACGCGGTTCGAGCGCGACCTGCGGCGCAACGCGACGATCGACGAGGGCGGGCTGCTCAGCGGCGAGACGGTCGACCTGGTGGACCTGCTCGACGAAATGGGTGTTGACGGTGAGGTCCGCGAGTCGATCTGGTCGCTGGAGGACCAGTACGTGACGGAACTGGACCGGGCGCTGGTTCAACGCAACGAGGTGTACGACGAGACCACGAACAAGGCGTTCGAGCGGTTTACGGCCGAGGGCTTCGACGACATGGACTCGGTGATGGACTTCTTCCGCGAGCTGCTCGGCGACGCGATGGAGCAGGCGGCGCGGGTGCGGGACATCAATCTGAAGTACGCGGCGACGATCGGGCGTGCGCTGCCGCCGGACCAGAGCGCGGAGTTCGAGGACCGGTTCAACGAGCTGGTGTTCCCGCGCGTGTACCGGGCGTCGACGACGGACCGGGCGTTTGAGACGATTCTGTCGTTCGACGACCTCACCGAGGAGCAGCGGGGTCGCGTGCTGGAGGCGAGAACGCGGTACGAGCAGAGCCGCGAGCGTCTGGACGCGAACTGGGCGCGGGCGATCGCCGAGCAGGAAGAGGAGCGCGACGTGATGCGCGTGATGGGCATCGAGCCCAGCACGGAGGCGACGCAGGAAGCGCGGACGGCGCGTCGGGACCTCGACCAGGCGTCGTACGAGCAGGTGCTGCAGGTGTTGACCGAGGAGCAGGCGAGTCGCCTGCCGCCGCCGGTGATGCGCGATCGCGGCGAGGATTGATGCCCGGAAGGACAAGCGTTCGCTTTCGCTCGTCCTGACGACCAAAGATTCGTTTCAGATCCTTGACGGGCTCCCGCCAGCGGCGCGTCATAATGGCTGTCGAGTTCCCACACACCGGAAAGGGCTGCCCTATGCCATCGCTTCGCACGCTCGGTTTTGTCGGTTCGCTCGCGGTCTTTGCCGGGTTGGGGGCTCCTGGGCCGTCGGCCTCTGCGCAGGACATCGAGTTTGTGGGTGAGCCGATGGGAGAGTTCGTTGTCGAACTCTCCGACATGGATTTTGCCTTCGAGGGCGGGTTCGAGGGGGTTCGCAAACGCGAACAGCAGCGTCTTCAGCCGGTGACCGCCGAAGAGTTGGAGCGGTACAACGCGCGGCTGGGGCTGGAAGTGGCCCAGAGCGTGTTCACGATGGAGCTGTTCGCGGAGTTTCAGGTCCGGCTGACCGAACTCAACGGCTCGGAGCAGGCGCTGGACCAGGCGTTCATGGAGCGATTCAGCAAGGCGCGGGAGCCGGGCGAGGTCGAGATGCCCGATCCGGAAGAGATGCGCCGGCTCATCGAGGAGAACGAGACCAAGCGGGCGGCGATCCGGGCCGAGCGGGTCGCGCTGACGGAGTCGTTCTTCGAGGACTACAAGCTGATTCTGACACCGGGGCAACTGGAGGAGTGGCCCGCGATTGAGCGGATGCGCCGTCGTGACCGCGAGCTCGCACCCGGCACTTTTCCCGGGGAGGAGATCGACCTGATCGCGCTGTGCGAGCAGATGGAACTCGGCTTCAATCCGGAGCGGGTCTCGGAGGGCGGCGAGGCGGCCCTCGATGAGGTGCTCGGGCGGTACGAGCACGAGGTCGATCGGCTGCTGGTTGCTCGTCTGGAGGTCGGGGCTCGCCATCCGCTGTCGGCGGGTGCGGATCGCGGGACCTTTGCGATCGAGATCGATGGCGATGCGATGGAAGACTGGGAGAGCGAGCATCGGGAGGCGGCTCAGAGGCTGCAGCGGGCCCAGCAGAAGTACGCCCGACAGATCGCGGAACTGCTCGACGCGCCGTCTCGGGCGGCGTTCGAGGAGGAGGTGATGCGACTGAGCTACCCGCGTGTGCTCGCCGAGTCGGGGGTGGACCGTCAATTCGAGGCAATTCTTGCGCTCGAGGACCTCGACGACGAGCAGAAGGCGGAAATGGAGCGGATGGCCTCGGAGTACGCGAAGGCTCGGGCGCGGCTGGATCATGCCTGGATGAACGCGATCGATGCGGAGTTTGCCGACGGCGGCGGGTCTTCGCCGATGCCGGCGGGGAATGTTCAGATCTTCATTGCCGGAGGCGGGTCGGAGTCGGATGTGGCCAAGGCCCGTGCGGCACGGCGGGCGTTCGATCGGGAATGGATTGACCGAGTCCGGGGCGTGCTGCGACCCGAGCAGGCCGAGCGGGTTCCGGCCCCGCGTCGTCCTCGCGGCGCGTTCGTCACCACGTTCTCTGATTTTGACCCGGAGACGGGCGAAGAGAGCGAAGTGATCACGATCGAGATCGATGAATCCGAGTCATCGGGAGGAAATTGAGCGATCCCGAATCGGAACGAGGCGAGGGCACGAATAATGGGCCGTGTCGCGTCTCGAGTCCGGGTCGTTGATCCGGCAACTTCGCCCGCCTCGTGCAATATCAGGAATGGCCGGGCGTTCTGCGGTCTGCCTCGGACGGCTATTCGGGATCTGTGCCATTGCACAGTGCCGTTGGGTTGGGCCCAATGATTTGGCGCCGGGCGGCATCTCGACGGTGACGAAAGGATTTCGCGAGTGACCACGATTGATTCCCGACCTGATGTACTCTCCCAGCCTCTGTCCGCTCAGGAGGAATCGCAGGTGGGGTCAGAACCGGTCTACGAGATCATCGAAGAGCTTCCGGAGTTTTCGCACGAGGCGACCTCGCTGATCACAGCGGACCAGGCGATGCGACTGCGTGCGGTGCCGCTGCGTCTGCACGGCTCGCGTCTGGTTGTGGCGATGCTGGACCCTGACGACGACGCGGCGGCGGACGAGTTATCGGTCACGGCGGGGCGCCCGATCACGCGCAACCGCGTCGATGAGAACCTGCTCCGCGAACTGCTTCGGGTCGGGTACGGCACGACGGCGGCGGACATGGCTGCCCAACTCGGCGGCGAAGAATCCGCCGACATGGACTCGACGCTTGCCAACCTCGAGGCGATCGACGCGGACGAACTGCACCGGATGGCCGAGCAGCCGACGCTGATCAACCTCGTGAACCTGATCATTCTGGAAGCGATCCGGTCGCGGACGAGCGATATCCACATCGAGCCGTTCGAGCAGACGCTGAGCGTGAAGTACCGGGTGGACGGCGTGCTGTACGAGCAGAACCCGCCGCCGAAGCGACTGCAGCCGGCGATCACGAGTCGCATCAAGATCATGGCGGGGATGAACATCGCCGAGCGGTATGTTCCTCAGGACGGTCACATCACGCTCCGGTTCGAAGGACGCAAGGTCGACATCCGCGTGAGCACGGTTCCGACGATCTACGGCGAGTCGGTCGTCATGCGTATCCTCGACAAGGACGCGATCAAGCTGGATCTCGAAGCCCTCGGGATGAGCGATGACCACCGCAAGACGATGGACCGGATGATCAACCTGCCCCACGGCATGGTGCTGGTTACGGGTCCCACGGGTTCGGGCAAGACGACGACGCTGTACGCGAGCCTGATGCGTTTGTTCTCACCAACGAAGAAGATCATCACGATCGAGGACCCGGTCGAGTACGAGCTGAGCGGGATCAACCAAATTCCTGTGAATCCGAAGCGTGGTCTGACCTTCGCGACAGGGCTTCGCTCGATCCTGCGCCAGGACCCCGATGTGATCATGGTCGGTGAAATCCGCGACGGCGAGACGGCGGAGATCGGCGTGCGCTCCGCGCTGACCGGTCACCTGCTGTTCAGCACGCTTCACACGAACGATGCGGTGTCGGCGGTTGGTCGCATGATCGACATGGGCATCGAGCCGTACCTGCTGGCGAGCGTGCTCGAAGGCATCCTGGCGCAGCGTCTGGGACGGCGGATCCGGCCGGATGCGCGTCACGAGATCGAACTCGACGAGGCGACGCAGCACCGGCTCATGCCCGACGAACTGAAACTCTTCGAGCGTGAGGACGGGCGGTACGTCGGGTACGAGGGGCGCGGCTCCGGCAAGGACGGCGATACCGGGTACGAGGGGCGTATCGGGTACTTCGAGCTTCTGGAACTGAACGGACCGCTGCGTGCGGCGATCAGCGACCGGAAGAACGCGGGCGAACTGCTTCGTCTGGCGCCGAAGTCACACCGCACGATGCGCACGGACGGTTTGCTTAAGGCGTCGCGCGGTCTGACGACCGTGGACAACGTGCTCCGTGCGACGCAGGACGCGGACATGGGCGAGGCCTGATCCGCTACCATCGCGCGAGCCACCGATGCCGACCTTCCAGTACCAGAGCATGAAGTCTTCCGAGGCGGGGCCGGCGACCATCGACGCGCCGGATCGCGCGGCCGCGGTGCGCGCCCTGATGGCCAAAGGCATCACGCCGACGCGCGTGGAGCCGGTGGGCAAGCCGGGGAGCGCGCGGGCGGGCGCTCGCGCCAGGGCGAGGTCGGGCGCTGGACTCTCGCTTCGCATCGGCAACTCGCCGATGACGCGCAGCGAGATGGCGTCGTTCATCGGCGAATTGGCGACGGCGGTGCAGGCGGGGCTCCCGATCGTGCCGGCGCTGCGCACGATCGCCGGACAGGGGCGAACCGACGCGCAGAAGAAGATGCTGGACACGATCATTCAGGACGTCGAGCGCGGTCGGTCGCTGGCGGACTCGATGCGCGCGGTCGGCCCGCCGTTCACCGCGCTCGTGACGAATCTGGTCCAGGCGGGCGAGGTGTCGGGGCGGCTCGGCGAGGTGCTGGGTCAGGCGGCGGTGCTTCTGGACCGGGACCTGAAGCTGCGTCGGGCGTTGACCTCGGCGATGATGTACCCGGCGATCCTGACGACGTTCATCGTGATCGCGATCGTGATTCTGGTGACGTTCATCGTCCCGAACATCATGAGTTCGGTGAACCTGCCGCCGGATCAGTTGCCGCTGCCAACGGTGATCGTGATGGGCGTTGCGGACTTCATCGGTTCGTACTGGTGGCTGCTTGGTCTGCTGGTCGCGTTCGCGATGTATTTCTATTCGAAGGCGATGCGCACGCCCTCATCGCGACTCAAGATCGATACTTTTCTCGTGGGGACACCGGTGCTCGGGCGGCTGCTGCGCGACATCGCGGTGGCACGGTTCACGCGGACTTTCGGTACGCTCGCGGGCGCCGGTTTGCCGGTCATCACCTCGCTCAAGATCACCAAGGGCACGCTCGGCAACAAGGCCCTCGAGGGCGTGATGGATGATGTGTGCGACGAGGTGAGCCACGGGCGCACGATCTCCGAGCCGCTGGAGAAGAGCGGGTACTTCCCGCCGCTGCTCATCCAACTTATGAACCTCGGCGAGAAGACCGGCACGCTCGACGAGATGCTGCTGCGTGCGGCGGACGCGTTTGAGGAACGGACGCAGGCGAGCGTGAAACTGTTTACGCAGGTGCTGCCGCCGCTGCTCATCGTCGTGCTGGCCGGCGTGGTCGGGTTTGTGATCCTCGCGGTCATGCTGCCGCTGATCGAGATGCAGAACGCGATCGGCGGGGCCTGAGTTACCATTCTTTCACGGCGGCGAGATGTCCGCCTTTCGCACCAGGAGATCGTTTCTTGAATCACTCAAAGCACATCAAGCGACGCGCGGCCCGGCGCGGTTTCACCCTGATCGAGGCGATTGTGATCGTCGTCATCCTCGGGATCCTCGCGGCGGTGATCGCGCCGCGTCTGCTGGGTCGCCTGGGTCAGGCGCGATCGGCGGTCGCCGAGCAGCGTGCGAGCGTTCTTCGCGGCGCGATGGACCGCTTCCTCATCGACCACAGCAACAAGATCGGGCGCGAGACGCTTACGCTGCGCGTGCTGGTCGAGCGCCCGAGCTTCATCGATGAGGCCGATTACCAGGCGGAGCTGCAGAGCGCTGAAGACATCGTTGATCCGTGGGGCAACGAGTTCATGCTGGAGTACCCCGGACGAGACGGCAAGGACTTCAGCATCATCAGTTACGGCGCGGACGGCCAGCCCGGCGGCGAGGGCGAGGCCGCGGACATCATCGTTCCCTGATTCGGGTCATTGCGGAAGGAAGCGGTGCGCAGGTACAGCCCGAAAACCCGGTTCCGGTCCGCGTTCACGCTCATCGAGGTGATCGCGGTGCTGCTCATCGCGGGGATCGTGGTCGGACTGATCGCGCCTCGGGTGTCAACCTCGACTCGGCGCTCGACCGAGAACTCGGTGCGCGCGGCGGCGTCGATGCTGGCGATCGTGGCGCAGCGGGCGGCCTCGTCTTCGGAGTTGTCTGCGTTGGTGTACGACCACGAAGAAGGCACGCTCTCGGTCGAGGTGCTCCGGCAGCAGCAGGGCGATTACAACCGGACGGAGCGGGTGTGGCGTCGAGACCCGTTCGCGCCGGAGGTCGTGCTGAGCGGCTGTCGGGTGAGCTCCTTTGTGACCGACGGGATGCGGGTTTCTGAGGACTCGTTCCGACTGGTCTTTGAACCGGGCGTTTCAAGGCCGCAGATCTCGATGACGCTGACCGAGGCGACGAGCGGCGCGACGCGGACGACGGTTGATGGTGGGCGGACCTGGCAGATCGACCTGCCGTCGTACGCGCTGCGACCGGTGGTCAGCGGGCTGATCTCGGAACCGAATGCACGCGAGGTGCCAGAACCGATCGACCTCGATCAGCTCGGGCGGGTGGAACAGGACTGGTGAGACGGTTACGGCGTTCATCTCGACGCGGCTTCGTTCTGCTCGACGCGATCGTGGCGACGATCCTGCTGTCGATCGCGCTGGTGACCGTGATCGGTCTGAACTCATCGGCGATCCGGGCGCAGCGCGATGGCGAGCACCTTCAGGATGCGGCGATGCTGACTGACGAGCTCCTCGAACAGGTGATCGCGGTCGGCCCGGAGCAGTTCCGGCGGGTGTTTGGGTTGCGGGGCGAGTGCGAGCCACCGTTTGAGTCGTACTGGTACGAGGTTGAGATTGATTCGGTCGGTGCCGGGGATCCGTATCAGGTCACGGCGACGGTGTTCTGGGACGATCTGGGGCAGACGCGGCGGCTCGTCGTGCAGACGCTCGTCGCGCCGCGTCTGGGCGATGACCCGGATCCGGATCGCGAGCCCGAGCAGTCGATGGAGCGTCCGTGATGACCAGACGCACTCGATCCAAGAACCGTTCGGGTCTTACGCTGCTCGAATTGATCGTCGGCATCGTGATCATCGCGATGGTGAGCATGGCGACGGCGGCGGCGGTGAGCCAGTCGGTCAAGGCGTCGGGCGCCGCGGAGAGTCGCGAGCGCGTGCGGAACGCTGCCAACCTCGCGGTGGAACGCGTCGCGCAGGATGTCGCTGGGGTGCTGCGCGACGGCGACCTGTACTACGCGCGGGTGCTGCTGACCGACGGCGAGGCCGAGGTTCGGGGCTTTGACGGTCGGCGCGAAGTCGTTCGGGCCGATGAACTGCTGTTGTTCACGCAGACGCCGATCGCGGCGCGGAGCAGCAACCGCGGCGAACTCGGGGAGCGGTCAGAGGGCGGCGAGTTCGAGGTGCAGTACCGGCTCGCGACGCGGAGCACGGGTGTCGGCGGGCGGCAGTTCTCGGATCGCGGGCGTGTGTTCTACGAGGACGAGTCGGAGGGCGAACCCGGCGTGCTGTGGCGACGGGTCGACCCGCAGCCGGACGACACGCCCGAGGGCGGCGGCGTGGTGTTCCCGGTGATGGAGGGCGTGACCGAGTTTTCGGTTGAAGCGCTCGATGTCGACCGATGGGTCGCGGACTGGGACTCCGATGAGCAGGGCTACCCGCACGCGCTGCGGATCACGGTGCGCGTGACCGAGCCCCGGACCTACGGCTCGCCGCGGCGCGAGGCGTACGCGCGCCGGACGGTGGCGATCGACCGGGTTCCGCTTCCCTACGTGTTCCTCTCGCCCGAGGATCGGGTGGAGGAGGAAGAAGAGTGAGTCGCCGACCTCGCACATCCCGGCGCGCCGATCGCGGCTTCGCGGTCGTGGTGGTGCTGCTGGCCATCGGCATCGCGGGAGTGGTGCTGGTGTCGTTGCAGGTCAGCGCGCTGCGCCAGGCGATGTCGGGTCGCGAGGCGGTGTCGAAGGTCCGCGCGAAGTGGGCCGCACGCGCCGGTCTCGAGGCGGTAATCGCCCGGCTCGGCAACGCGACCCAGTCGCCGAATGAAGCGTCGGGGTACGGAACATACGACGACCTGATTCAGGTCTCGATCGGCGAACTCGAGGGCGTGACCTGGAGCATCGAGCACTGGGAGGGTGACACCCGGTACGAGGGGCCTGAGGATCCGCACGCGAAGGTCAACGTGAACCTCATGGAGTTCGACGACCTGATGGAGCTTCAGGGGATGACCGAGGACGTCGCCGACGCGATCGTGCGTTGGCGCGGCGGTGACCCGGAGGCGGGGGAACTCGGCGGGTACGAGTCGCTGAACATCACGCCGCGGAACGCGAACTTCCGTTCGATCCGCGAACTCGAACTGATCATCAATGTCGATCCGCAGTTGTTGCGCGGTGAGGACTGGAACCTGAACGGGCGTCTCGACGCGAACGAGGATGACGGCGATGCGACTTGGCCGCCGGACGACGGGGATGGGATCCTTGACGCCGGCTGGTCGGAGTTCATCACGGCTGCGTCGATCGACGAGGGGCTGGCGTTTTCGGGTGAACCGCGACTCTACCTGCCGCAGGCGGCTGAAAGCGATCTGCAGCAGCGTGTGCCGGGGATCACGAGCCTGCAGGCTGCGGCGATCCTCGCCCACGCCCGGACGACCGAGACGCTTGATGACTTTCTGGCGACCCCGCTGCAGACCCTCGCGCAGCAGACCGGAGAGTTCAATCAGGCGGAACTGCGTGCGATCATCGCGCTGACGACCGAGCAGCAGCGTGATCTGTTGGCGGAAGCGACCATGCGTGATCCGCTCGACGGTCCTGCACCGGGCAAGGTCAACATCAACCTGGTTCGGCGCGAGACGCTGGATTACATCTCGATCTTCCGCGATGCGCCGGGATTCGCCGACCAAATTGTGTTCATCCGCAATCAGCGTCCCCAGGGCTTCGTACACTTCACAGATCTCTTGCAATATTTTCCCAGCCCGCAACAACTCGCACAGATTCGTCGGTATATCGACGTGCAGAGCAACGCCTACGTGGTCACCTCCAAGGGGGTGGATGTGGCTTCCGGCCTCGAAGTCGAGATTCAGGCGACCGTCGCTCGTACGGGCCTTCCGATCGTGATTACGGAGATGACCATCCGGTGAGTTCCCGCTCAGATTCGACATCTTCCAAGCGATCGGCCTCGTCCAAGGGCTCTCCGCGCGCCCGGCGCGTGCTGGTCGCCCATCAGCGAAACGGCGTCTGGGGCCTTCTTGTCGCCGAGGCCGCCAGCCCGGACGGTCGCAAGGCCCGCGTTTTGGAGGCCACCACCGTTCCGGGCGATCTGGCTGGTGCCGTCACGGAAATGACCGAGCGCCATCGCCCGGACGCCACGATCGGGGTGCTGACCTCGGGCGATGCGGTCTGCCGGGCGGTCGAAGTTCCCGAGGGGCACGATGCCGAACTGGCAGACGCATCGGCGTTGCTTGCTGATGCCGAACTGCCACCGTCGATTTCGTCATACCGCAAGGTCGGCGGGACGGTGCCGCTTCCGGCTTCGCCCGGATTCCGGACCGCGCTGCTTGTCGGATGGCCGGATCGGTCGGACCCGGCGGACCAGCCGGTTCCCTGGACATCGTGGTCGGCCGAGGTGGTTGGCCTGGCGGAACTGCTGCTGGTTGCACGGGTTGGCGGTGCGGGCGGTCCTCGCGCGGTTGCCAGTCTCGATCGGCAGAACGGGTGCATCGGCGCGGTCGGTGCGGGCGTCGATGCCTACGCCATCCGCACGGTCCTCGAAGACGCGTCGGAACCGGAGTCGTTCGAAGACGCCGCCGACCGCTGCCTTCGCGGCCTCGGCCAGAAGATCAACGCCGGCTCGGTTCCTGCGGCCGGTCTGAATCGCTCACTTCTGCTGGATGCGGATTCGCGGGGCGCGATAGCAACATCAGTCGCCGGTGCTCGCGACGACAACGAATGGTTTGACTCATTCGGCGTCGCGCTCGGCGTTGCCTGTGCGGCGCTGCGGTCCGGGCTGGCGTCTGCTGCGTTGTTCGACCTGCGCACGACGCCGCCGACGGTCAAGCGAGGCGGGGTGGAGCGAGTGCTGCTGGCCTTGCAGCGTCCGAGATCGGCAGCTGCGCTGCTCGCGGCCGGGCTCGCGTTGGCGCTGCTGCTTCCGCTGCTGATCTCGTACCTGCATCTGAACGGGCTGCGGTCTCGCATCGCCGAGGCCGAGTCGTTCCTCGCCGAATCTGCGCCGGTCATAGCCGTCGGTGCCGATGAGGACGGCGAGCCGCTGGCGGTGCTCACGCTGAAAGAACAACTCGCGCTCTATTCGGAGCTGGACCGCACTCGCCTGCCCATGGCCAAACTCCTCGCCGATCTGAGCGCGGGACTGCCCGCGACGGATCGTGATCGACTGACGCTCGTGCGCGATCTGGAGATCACCGCACCCGAGCAGTTCAAGGTGCGCGGCATCGCGGACTCTCTGTCGCTGGTGCCGTCCATGACGCGGCTGCTCAATGAGTCGAGCGTCTTCGCATCGGTCACCACGCCCACGACACAGAGCCTCGGCGATGGCGCGGGGGTCGAGTTCACGCTCGAAGGGCTGATCTCGCGCCCGTTCTTTACGCCCAGGTATCCGGCGGATGTGAACTACGCCGAGCGGAACCTCGCTGAAAAGATCTACGGCGAAGAGGGCGCGGAGGTCTGGCGTCGCGGCGCTCCGATCGTCAGCGCAATCACGCGCACCGAGAGCGGTGTGCCACGCGGCGCATCGACTCCCCGCACGGTATCGAACACCGATCGCACGCCGACGCGCCCGAGCGGTGGTTCGTCGTCCGGGACTGACGCAGGTGGCGGGACCGAGGTTGCCTCGGCCGGGAGCAGCGGTTCCGACGCTCGGACCGAGCGTCGCGACATGTTCCAGGGCGGCAGCCGATCCGGCGGCGAGGAAGCCCCTCCGCCGATCCCCGAGGCGTTGACCGACGACCAGATCGCCGCCCTCGGGCAGCAGGAGGCGATGCGCGAGATGGTGAATAGACGGCGTGCGTCCGGCCAGGAGGGGATCGCCGACGACGTCAAGCGTCGCCTCGACGAAGAGGTCACGAAGCTCCGCAACCGTGCCCGCGAGGCGCAGCAGTCAGGAGGTGGCGCGTGACTCTCGAAGAGCGATTCACCGGGTTGCCCCGAGCGATGCGATGGGCGATCTTCGCGTCCGTTGCGTTTGTGCTCTACTTCGCTGTGGTCGAACCGGCGCTCGGCCTGTACACGAGACTCGACGACGATGTGCAGGGGGCGAAGTTTCGCCTCGCTGAACTCGAAGAGCAGGTGAAGGACCGCGAGGCGGACCTTTCGAACTTCGAGCGCGGCCTTGCCCGCCACGGCGAGGTGCTGCCTCCCCGCCCGCTGAGAGACGTCGAGCCCGACGTGTACGCGCTCTGGCAGGAAGTGCAGCAGGAGTTCGAATCGGTCACTGGTGTGCGCCTGCAGAGCGGTGAACTCGGAATGAGCAGCGACGCGATCCGCAACGCTCTGGTTCCGCCCGGCGCGCAGCTGTCGCGCGTGCGATTCACGGCGAACTTTGATGCCTCGCCGGAACAGATCATCGCCATCGTGCGCCGGCTCGAGGCTTCACCGCTGATCCACTCGGTGAGTTCGGTTCGCCTGCGGCTGAACTCCGCCGACCAGCGCGTGCTGAGTGCCCAGATCGAGACCGAGTCCTGGGCGCACACCGGCGAGGAGAGTCTGCGATGACTGAACGAACCGTTGACTATCGCGGGCTCGCGTCCGGACTCGGCTGGCTCGGCTGGCTTGCTGTCGTCGCTTTCGGGCTTGCGCTGTATGCGGGCGTGGCTTCGGTCGTGCCCGCCGCGAAGGATTTCTTCGGTCGCACGAGCAGTTCCGCGGTGTCGATCGACGCGAACCTGCGCGAGCGCGGCCTGGAGAGATTCAGTTCGGATCTCGAACGAGACGCGACGCGATTCACGAACCGCTCTGCTTTCTTCGTGCCACCTGCCCCGATCCCACCGCCTCCGCCGCCTCCGCCTCCTCGTGATGAGGAAGAGGACCCGGAACCCGTGGTTCCGCGCGAGCCGCCGCCGCCCAGCCGTTATGGCGGGCCGTCCATCGCCTACGTCTGGGACGACCGGGTGACCTTCGAAAACGACATGACCCTCACCGCCGGGGGCGAAGGCCAGAGCGGTGTGGAAGTTCTCTCGACGAATCTGCCGTGGTCCGTGAAGGTCCGCTGGCGCGGCGTCGAGTTTGATGTGCAACTCTTTGAACGAACGACCTCCGACTTTCTGGTCAAGCCCGAAGACGAGCCGGCGGAAGACCAGTCGGGAGACCTTTGAATGATCCGTAACAGTTTCCGCAACAACGTTGCTTCGATATCCGCCGCCGCGATGCTCACGGCGTTCGCCGGGTACGCCGTCGCGCCGGCGTCCGCTCAGGACGCTGACCCGCCGTCGGGGCAACCGGAGGCCGAGCAGAATCAGCAGCCGGCGCAGACCGGTCCGAACGGCCGGCGCATGACCGACGGGAAGACGACGACGCTCGCGTTTGACAACGTGCCGGTGAGCCGTCTTATCCCGTTTATCGTGGAATCGACCGGCAAGGTCGTGCTCCCGCGTCCGGAGATCCTGACCCGCCGGGTGACGGTCATCTCCGACAAGCCGCTGCCTCAGAACGTCGCGCTGGACTACGTCTTCCTCGCGCTGCAGCAGGACGGCGTCGGCATCGTCGAGACGGAAGACCTGATCATCCTTCGGCTGATCGAGGAGATCGATCGGCAGGATGTGCCGGTCATCGGCCCGGACGAGTCGGTGCTGGGACGCACCGACCTCGGCACGATCGCCGAGAAGGTGTACCAGCTCGACTACTCCAGGGCGGAGAACCTCGAGGATGTGCTGACCGACGACCAGGCGCTGCCGGATTACGCGCGGATCGCCTTCGACCCCGACTCGAACTCGGTCGTCGTCCGCGGCAACATCGCGCTGCTTCAGCGCATGGAGAAGTTGATCAGCGCCCTCGACCGGCCCGCGACCGCGAACCTTGTCTCGGCGACGTTCCGCCTGCGTTACGCCGACGCAACGCAGCTCGCCGAGAACATCACCGAACTGTTCCAGGCCGACGATCGAAGCGAGGAGGAGATCGCTCGATCGTTCTTCAACCGCCAGCGCGGACGCGGCGGAGACAACGATGAAGATTCGAGCGCTTCAACCTCCGAGAATCTCCGCGTCACCGTCAACGTGCAGCAGAACTCCGTGACGGTTCTCGGCGAAGAAACGGTCGTGCAGCAGATCCGGACCCAGATCGAGAACGAGTGGGACCTGCCGATCCAGCCCGACGATGTCGTCCCGAAGACCTACGAACTCAAGCACTCGGACCCGGTGAAGGTCGCGGATCTGCTGACCGAACTCTTCGGAGCCAGCAGCGGGACGACCGCGACAACCGGGACCGGTCGGAACGCAACGTCGGCCCCGAGTTCGGGTCAGGGCGTCGGGCGTCTGGCCGGACAGTTCAGTTTCGTCGCGATCCCCGAAGCGGGCCGGATCATGGTGATCGCGAAGAGCCCGGACAACCTCGTGGCCATCGACGAGATCATCGCGAACATCGACCAGCCGGTCGATGCGGGCCTGCCGGAGATCATCGAACTCAAGCACGCGAACGCCGAAGAACTGGCTGAGCAGCTCAACACGCTGCTCGCGCAGGAGAACACGATCGCGCAGTTGCCGCGTCAGGAGTCGGGGCTGTCGAGCACCGGCGCGACTTCGAGCCCGTTTGCCAGCAGCGACGACACGGCGACCAACAACAACACGCAGCAGGACGCGAACCTCGTCACGTTCTGGTGGCAGCGCGCCCAGCCGCCGACGGATGTGCGCAACTCGTCGAACCTGATCGGTCGGATCCGCATCGTGCCGGTCTGGCGTCAGAACGCGGTGATGGTGCTGTCGCCGCCGGAATACCGCTCGTCGATCGGCGAACTGATCGGTTCACTGGACAAGCCGGGGCGTCAGGTACTGATCTCGGCCGTCATCGCCGAGGTTTCGGTGAGCGACGACCTTTCGCTGGGCCTGCGCTGGGGTTCGGGCAACATCAACCCGGCCAACGGTGACAACGCCATATCCGTCGGGACCAACACCACCGGCACGCAGAACGATTTCCTCAGCAATCTGTTCGATACGTCTGTCCTGAGCGCCGAAGCGGATCTGAACCTGGTGTTCCAGGCACTGCAGCAGGACGGCGATGTCAAGATCCTTTCCGAACCGCGCATCTTCACCTCCGACAACCAGGAGGCGGTGTTTTTCGACGGCCAGGACGTGCCGATCGTCACCGACACGAACACCACGCAGGACGGGAACATCATCGCGACGCGCGAGTACCGCGCTGTCGGCATCAGTCTGCGGACGCGCCCGCGCATCACGACGCAGGGCGCGGTGGACCTCCGCGTGAACCTCGAACTGAGTTCGATCCAGCCGACGCAGACCGCGGACGGTTTCTTCATCTTCGATCGGCGTGAGACGACCACGCAGCTCATCGTGCAGAACGGCCAGACCGTCGTGATCTCCGGCATCCTCCGCAGCGAGGAGTCGGACATTACACGCAAAGTCCCGCTCCTTGGTGACATCCCGATCATCGGTGCGCTGTTCACCTCGGTGGAGCGGAGCACCGAGAACGCCGAGCTCGTCGCGTTCATCACCCCGATCGTGGTGCAGAACGACGAAGAGGTTCAGAACCTCAATGAGCCGTACCGCCAGCGATTGGAAGACCTGCGTCGGCAACTGAACCAGTTGAAGGACGACGACAAGCCCGAGAAGCCGTCCGAGGAGGACTCCTCGTGGTACGGCGACTGATCGCGGCAGGTCTCTGCCTTCTCGGTGGTCTCTCCGGTTGCACAGTGACCGACGTCAAGCCGGTCACGCCAACCCGTGCTAGCGCTTCGACGCAGCCGGGGACTTCGAGAGAAGCCGCGGAGATCCCGTTCGACACTTCCGCTGTCGCGGCGGTCGTGAACTCGCGGGTGGTGCTGGCGACGCGCGCGCTCGGGGACATCCCGTTCGACGGGCAGGTCCTTCCGGTGTTCTCGCCCGATGGCCGCTTCCTTGCGACGCAGACCGGCGAGGCACCGGAGTGGGCGTCGCTGCTCGCCGAGCCGGGGCAAGCGGTCTCGATGCGGACCGGTGTTGAGGCCTACGACCTCAGCACCACGCCGCCCCGACGGATCAGTTGGGTAGAGGACCTTCCTCCGGGCTGCCTGCTCGGGCGCTCGGCCGACGACGCCGGGTTTCTGATCGAGCGGATCATGCCCGACGGCAAACGTCGAATCGGCAAGGTGAACTGGGCGAGCGGCGGAGTGACTTGGCTGACCTCCGTTGACGTCGTGTCATCCAGCGCGACGTTGACCGGCGCCGGGCCCAAGAGCGCGTTCGTGAGCACCCAGCGGTCGAGCCTCAGCGAACGCCGGGGCCTGCTGGTACGCAGCGGGGCCGGTTCGGACCAGCGAGCCGAGCCCGGCGTCTCGTACCAGATGCCGACTGCGACGAGCGATCCCGACATTTTCCTGGCGATGACCCAGTCGACCGCAGGGTCGGACCTGGTCGCGATCCGGCTGGAGTCGGCTTCGGACGCCTCGGTCCGTTCGATTGTTCTGGCACGGCGCCCGGTCAGTTCGTCATCGGATCCGCTGGTCGCCTATCAGGCGATGTCGCCGCTCCAGTCGCCCATGCCGCTCAGTCCCGAGGCGGGCGACGATCAACCACCGGGGGTGCTGTTCTTCCACCCCAGCGCCGGGCGCATGGCGGTCTTCGAGATCGCGAGCGGCGCGGTCACGCTGCTGGAGAACCAGTCCATCGCCGGGGCTTGGCACGTCCGGCGCGCCTCTGGCGGAGAGCCGGTGTGGGCGGTGTTCCTTACGACCCCCGATGGCCTGAAGCACCAGACGCTGGTGCGTCGCGGACGGGTGCTGGAAGCGTTGCCGGCTTCGAGTGTGTCCGATGAGGTCTGGGTGCCGCGCGCGACGACCGATCCGGTTCGCCCGTTCATCCTCGTCGGTCCGAGCGCTCGCGATCCGCGCTCGCTGACGCTTGTCGAAATGCGCCCGGTCGAGCCGCCGCGCTAACCATCGCGTCCGAAGTTCAACGCGATGACCTCGCCGTCGGCGATGACGGCAAGGCGATCTCCCTCGGCGGGTCGGACGCTGGCGAGACCGGTGAACCGCCCGAACGCGGGCAGGACGGCGCAGTCGGCCCCGAAGACGAACGCCGGGAGCTTCGCGGCCGTCTTCCGACCCAGCCCGCCGGTTCCGCCGAGTTGTAGACCCGGGTGCAGGTGGCCGGACAGCGCGTAGCCATCCCCGCTCGCTTCGTCGGGTTCATGGACGAGTTCGAAGGGGCCGAGTCGTTCGCCGGGCGAGACACACTCGATGTCGAGCTGCGCCGGTGGATCGCCCGCCGAGCGGTCGTGGTTGCCTCGGACCAGCGTGACGCCGAGCGATTTGTGTCGCGTGCGCCACGAGCCCAGGGCATCAATGACCGAATCCCGGACGCCCGAGCGGGAGTGCAGCAGATCGCCAAGGACGACGAGCGACGCGGCATCCGTGTGCTCGATCAGGAGCGAGAGAATCTCGAGGTCGGCGCTGTGCGACCGCTCAGGGGCGGCGATTCCGGCCGAGCGGAACGTCTGGGCCTTGCCGAAGTGGGGGTCGGCGATGAAGAGCGTTCGCTCACGAGGCCAGTAGACCGCCCGCTCGGGGCGCAGAAGCAGGTGCTCGCCGGCGACTTCGATGCCGATGGATCCGGCTGTTTCCGTCGGTGGAACGCTCATCGGCGAAGTGTATCCCGCTCACGCGACGCGGCGACTTCGAGACGCAGCACCATCCGCTCGATCCGATCGCGCCAGCTCTCGCTGCTCATAGTCTGGGTGCGCAGACGCTCGGCGTAGAGCGGGAACGCCAGTGGCGTGAGACGCTCCGGCGACACCATCACGATCCGGGCACCGGCGACCCGCTCGAGGGCGCTGCGCAGGCGGGTGACTTCGAGCTGCTCACTGAGTACCTCGCGCTTGGCCTGGTCGAGCAGCAGGTTCGCCGGGTCGAACTCGGCGAACACGTCGAAGAACAGCTCGCTCGACGCCTGCAAGTGGCGAGACGGTTTGGACTGGCGTCCCGGGAAGCCGGGGTGGATCAGCCCGGCGATGCGCGCGATGTCGCGGAAGCGTCGGCGGGCCAGTTGGCTGGAGTTCAGGCATTCGAGCAGGTCGGCCAGCAGGTCCTCGGGCTGGAGCATGCGTCGCCACCGGGCATCGTCGAGATCGATCGCCGTTTCGCTGAGCAGTTCGACGCCGTAATCGTTGACCGTGACCGCGAGCGATCGCGGGGCATCGCGCGTGAGCCGGAAAGCGAGCAGCGCGCCGAGGCCCTCGTGAACGAGTCGCCCCTCGAACGGGAAGAGGAAGGTGTGATGCCCCTCGCGCGTGGTCGTGGTCTCGATCAGCAGGTCGTCGGGCCCGGGGAGTACCGACCAGCGGGTCTGCAGGTTCAGCAGAGGGGCGATGGCACGCAGCTCCGGTTCATCCGCGTCACCGAGGCGGAAGGTTTCGAGTTTCTCGCGCACCGCGGCAGACAGTTCGGTCGAGAGCGGGCTGCGTCCGCCGCCCCACCGGGGGACGATGCCCTTGCTGGACTTCGCCCGTCGCACATACGCCGTCATCTCGCGCACGCGGGCGAGTTCGAGCACGCGACCGGAAAATACGAACCGGTTGCCCGGCGCGAGTTTGGAGATGAATGACTCTTCGATCGTGCCCAGTGACTTCCCACCGCCGCTGGCCCAGCGGACCGTCATCGCGCTGTCTGATGTGATCGTGCCAATGGCAACGCGATGGTTCATGGTCACGGAGCGATCGCGAACGACATAACGAGGGGTGTCGCCCGACTCATCGATCTCGACACGCTTGAACTCCGGGTACGCCCCGAGGGCTGCGCCGCCCTTGGTCAGGAAGTCGATCGCCCAGCCGAGTTCGGTGGCGGATAGATCGGCGTACGAACTCGCGCCGCGGACCTCATCAAGGATCGCCTCGCGCTCGAACCCGCCCCCGACGGCGCAGGTCATCAGGTGCTGCACGAGAACATCGAGCGGTTTGTCGAGCGGGATCCGGTGTTCGATCGTCCCGGCGGTCGCCGCCGAGCGGGCGGCGGCGAACTCGATCAGTTCGAACGCGTGCGTTGGTACGCACAGCACCGTGCTGACCGCGCCGGGTTGGTGGCCCGAGCGCCCGGCCCGCTGGAGCAGGCGGGCCACGCCCTTCGGCGAACCGACCTGCAGCACGAGGTCGACCGGCGAGAAATCGACGCCGAGGTCCAGCGAACTCGTGCAGACCACGCACTTGGCCCGGCCCTCGCGCAGGCCGGCCTCCACCTTGTCGCGCAGCTGCTTGTCCAGCGAGCCGTGGTGCAGCGACACGCGCCCGAGCCAGTCGGGGCGGGCCTGCTTGATCGCGCCATACCAGATCTCGACCTGCGAACGCGTGTTGCAGAACACCAGCGTCGAGTTCGCCCCCTCGATCGCGCTGATGACTTCGGGCAGGATCTTCAGACCGAGGTGCCCGGCCCAGGGGAACCGCTCGATGTCGTCGGGCACGATGCTGCGGATCTCGACGCGCTTGGTGTGCTGGCCCCGGATGAGCACCGGTTTCGAGGTCGGCCTGCTCCCGACGAGCGTGGATGCCGCCTGCTCGACGTTGCCGAGTGTCGCGGACAGCCCCCACGTGCGCAGGCCGGGGTTCCATCGCCGCAGTCGCGCGAGGCAGAGCTCGGTCTGCGTGCCGCGCTTTGAGGAGAGCAGTTCGTGCCACTCGTCGACGACCACCGAGCGGATGCCCTTCAGGCGCCTGGCAGCGTCGGGGTAACTCAGCAGCACGCTCAGCGACTCGGGTGTGATCACGAGCGCGGTGGGGTAGCGCTGGCGCTGCTTGGCCTTGACGGACTGGGCGGTGTCGCCGGTGCGCTTCTCGATGGTCCACGGCAGGCCGAGATCGCGGATGGGCTGCTGCAGGGCGTCGAGCGTGTCGTTGGCCAGCGCGCGCAGCGGCGTGATCCACAGCACACGCAGTGGTTCGGCCTGAGCACGATCAACGTCGTCGTCTTCGGGATCGTGCTCGGGGTGCTCGTCGAGCCACTGGGAAACTGGTCCCAGCCACACGCTTAGCGTTTTGCCCATCCCGGTGGGCGCGTGCACGAGCCCGTCGCGGCCGGCCTGATACGCGTGCCACGCCTCGCGTTGGAAGTCGAAGGGTGCCCAGCCACGCTGGTCAAACCACGATTCGAGCAGCGGGTGCAATCGGAAAGACGAGGGATCGCTCATCGCGTCAGTCCCGGTGGGCTGCGATAGCCCTCAAGAAGCGCTCGCGCCGTCTCGAGCGTGTCCGCCTGTTTCGGCAACTTGTCCGGACGGATCCGCGCCATGCGTGGGAAGCGCAGCGCGAGCCCGGACTTGTGTCGGCTGGATTCCTGGATTCCCTCGAAGGCGAGCTCGAAGACCATCTCGGGCTCAACAGTCCGAGTCGGACCGTGGCGCGCGACGGTATGGTCCCGGACGAACTTGTCCACCGACTTGATCTCCTGGTTCGTCAGCCCGCTGTACGCCTTGGCGATGGGGACGAGTTCGGCGTCCTTGTCTTGTGGGTCGCGGTCCCAGAGCGCGAAGGTGTAGTCCGTGAACAGCGAGGCCCGTCGCCCGTGCCCGAGCTGCGCGCCGACCATGATCGCGTCGAGCGTGTACGGCTCGACTTTCCATTTCCACCAGTCGCCGCGGACCCGACCGACGCGATAGGGCGAGTCGGCGAGCTTGAGCATCAGCCCCTCGACGCTGCGCTCGCGCGATTCCGACCGCGCTCGCTCCAGTTCTTCCCATGTGGAGTGCTCGACGGGCTCAGAGCGCCGGAGCAGATCGGATTGCGCCCGATCGAGCAAGCGGCCCAGCACCTCAAGTCGTTCGGAGAGCGGACGCTCGCGCAGGTCCTCGCCCTCGTGTTCCAGCACGTCGTAGGCCATAAACACGACCGGAACATCCTGGAACAGCAGCGCCTCACGCTGCTTGCGCTGCAGGCGGCGCTGCAGAGCCTGAAACGGCAGGGGGGTGCCGTGCTCGAAAGCGACGATCTCGCCATCGAGCACGGTGCCGTCGGGCAACTCGCTCGCCGCGCTGAGGATCTCCGGGAACGATTCGCCGATCTCCTCCTCGCCGCGAGACCACAGCATCGCCTTGTGGATCGAGTCGGTGGCGAGGCCGTCACGCCGGATGAGCTGGGCACGGATGCCGTCCCATTTCCATTCGGCCACCCAGCCCCACGCCGGGCCGAGCTGCGCCTCGATCGTCTTGACCGGCACGGTGTCGATCGAGCTTGCACCGGTGCCGAGCAGCGATTCGATCGGCGAGGCCAGATAAAAGGGGTACGGGCGCGCGGCGTCCGAGCCGGGGTCTTCGCCCTCGGGGGCCTTCAACGCGTCGAAAGCCTCGGGCGTAGGCTCGAAGCGACCGGTCAGCCGGTGCGCCATGACGCCGGGATCCACCTCAAATGCCTCGGCGAGCGCACGCACAACCGATCGCTTCTGCACGCCGATGCGGAAGTTGCCGGAGATCAGCTTGTGAAAGACATAGCGCTCGTCGGCGTCGAGTTCGGACCACAACTCGCGCAGCAGGCGTGCCTTGCCCGCGGCGTCGAGCCGCTGCATCGGCTTGATCCGCTGCTCGAAGATGTCCGTCAGCGATCGGTCTGGAGCGCCCTCGCCCGCTTCCGGACGGGGCAGGATGAGCGAGATGGTCTCGGACAGATCCCCGACCGCGCTGTGGCACTCGCGCACCAGCCACTCGGGCAGGCCCGACGCTTCGGACGCCAGCGCCCGCAGTTCCTTGTACGGCACGACGCGTTTGAGCCGGCGCCCGGTGAAGATCGCGACCGCCCACGCGCCGTCGGCCGGATCGGCTTCGCGGAAGTACGACGCGAGCGCCGCCTGCTTCGCACTGCTCTTGGTGGTCGAATCGAGTTCGGTGATGAGCCGGCTGAAGCGCTTCACGAGGCACCGCCGGACGCAGCGGTTTCTTCGGCACCGACCGGTTCGTCTTCCGACTCCGACTCGCCCTCGCCGGAATAGCGTGTCGCGACCGGTTCGGCGTCGATGCCCAGCTCGTCGCGCAGGTAGCGCGAGAACTGGCGCGTGTAGCCGTGCGTCACACCGACGAAACTCGCGCCGGATCGTCGCACGGTGTCGAGCAGCCCGTCCCAGTCGGCGTGATCCGAGATGACGAAGCCGCGATCGACCGCGCGCCACCGACGAGTACCCCGGACGGCCATCCACCCGGAGGCGAAGGCGGTCGAACAGGGCGTGAATTTGCGCATCCACGGCGTGCCGGCAGCGCTCGGTGGCGCGATGATCAGCGCGCGACCGGCGCTCTCCTTGGCTGCCTCGACCAGCGCCTTGCGGGTCTCGGGCAGCGCGATACCAGCCTCGCGATAGGGCGCAAGCATGCTGTCCACCGCGCCGTGCACGAGGATCGGCCCGATCGAAGCATCCACACCGGCGAGCACCCGCTGGGCCTTGCCGAGCGAGTACGCGAACACCACCGAGTTCATGCCCTGCTCGACGTTCCCGCGCCACCAGCGGTTCATCGCATCAAACACATCCTCATCGGATGGCCACTTGAATACCGGCAGACCGAAGGTCGATTCGGTCAGCAGCGCATCGCACTCGACGCATTCGAACGGCGCGCACGTCAGGTCCGGGTCGGTCTTGTAGTCGCCGGTGACGACCGTGACCGATCCAGATGCCTCGATCCGCACCTGCGTGGAGCCGAGGATGTGCCCCGCCGGGTGGAGGGAGATGCGAGCCGCTCCGAGATCGCGGAACTCACCGGGTGCGAGTTCGTCGATCGGCGCCTTGATGCCGTAGCGCATGCGCAGGATGCTCGCGGTCTCCGGGCTGGCGATGTATCGCCCGCAGCCGGGTGTTGCGTGGTCGGCGTGGCCGTGGGTGACGACCGCGACGTCCACCGCGCGCCACGGGTCCACATGGACTCCGGCGCTCTCGCACCAGAGGCCCTTCTCGGTTGGTTCGACCAGCAGCTTTGCCACGGCCGTACTCTAGATCGCGCTTCAGCCGCCGTCCTCACCGAGAGCCGCACGGACGATATCCGGCAGCACAATCTGATCGGTGCCGAAGATCCAGGGCGTCGGCTTCTCGTTGACGAACACGGCGGGGCGAGACCGGATGCCCAGGCGTTCCATCGCTTCGAGGGCGTTGCTGTCGCGAACGATGATCTCGGAAACGGTCTGCGACTCCATCATGTCGATCGCCTCGTCAGGGTCGAGCCCGATCGCGGCGAACTGTCCGGGCAGCTGCGACGGGTTGAACGACGGGCCCGCGTTCATAATCCAGTCGTGCATCGCCCGGTGGGCATCCGCCCCGCCGAGCAGGCCCGCGGTGATCGCCGCCTTGGCCTTCGGACATGCCTGCGCATAGCGAGAGATGTCCACGCGCGGATTGCAGGAACTGTTGATCGGGTAGAAGCGGAACTCGTACGACGCGCCGGGATACTGCGCGACGAGGTCGCGCGCGATCTCGTCCGCCCGCTGGGAGTTCGGCTCGTCGTAGCAGCCCCAGACCACGATGCGCGCGGGCGAGGACGAGTCGCCGCCGCGCATCCAGTCGCGATCGCTGAGCACTCCGGGGACCGTGCGCTGCGCACGCCAGTTGTCGGCCAGGCGCTCGCTGCTGGTCGGCGGCTGATCGTTCGCCGAGGTCGACCGGGGCGGATTCTGCTGGGCGAGCGTGCGAACCGTTCGCGTGAGCGCGCCCTGCGAGTTCCAGCCCTTGAACTCCACGCCGTTGATGAACACCATCGGCGTCTGCGTCGTGCCCACCGAACGGGCGAGGTACGCGTCACCGGCGATCAGGTCGGCGACCTCCGGCGTCGCCATCACGCGCCGCAGCTCGGCCGGATCGATGCCCGTTTCGCGCGCCCACCGGTCGACCACGGAGTCGGGAACGTCGCGGGGGGTACGCCCGACGCTGTCCCGCTGCGACATGTAATCGAACAACCGGAACGACATCGCCCAGAACGCGTCCGGCCCGCCGAGGATGCCTGCGGCTTCCGCGATCTGCGCTGTGCGACAAGCCGCTGGGTGCATGTTGAGATTCTCGAGCGTCGGATTGCACGAACTCTGCGCGGGGAACTGGATAATCGAGAGCGAGACATCGGTGCGCGTTTCGAGCAGGCGCTTCACCTCGGACTCGACGGTCTGGCACGCTCCGCATTGGTAGCCGGCGACCGTCACGATGCGGATCGGCGCGTCCTCCGGGCCGATGAGATAGCGACCGGTAAAGCCCGGGCGACCGTCGCCGAAGGTGGGGCCGGGCAGGTCCAAATCGACCCGGGTCACGCTCGGCGTGGGTTGCGCTCCGCCGGGCTGCGACGGCGTGTTGCCGCTGCCCATGATCTCATTGATCAGATTCTGTCCGTCTGCATCGGCCTGGCGCGCGAGCTCATTGCTGCGCGCTGACTGCACACCCATCAGGACGCCGTTGCCGACGATCAGGCCCGCGAGCCCGATGCCGATGGAGCGCCCACGCAAGGCCGCGGTCGCCGGTGTCGCGAACTCAATCAGGCCGAGCAGCGCGAAGTTGAGGATGTGGGTGGAAAGGCAGAGCGGGCAGACGCCGCCGGCGAATCCGCCGAGCATCACGATCACATAGAACAGCGAAGCGGCGGCACCAACGCGGACGACGTTGCGCACGACATTGTTGAGCCCGGCTCCGCTGGACATCACCCAGACGATCAGCAGCGACGCGAAGTACGCGAAGCCGACGTACGCCACGGGCCAACCGGTGACTCGCCCGTTGTCGGTGGAATACATGAACGGAAGGTAGGCGAACTTGGTCTGCTTGACCGCGTCGCACGAGCCGCCCTCGCCGCAGCCCGGTGTCGCGTAGCCGAGGTGACTGAGCGAGAGGTTCAGACTCAGCGCCAGCATCGCAAGGATGAGCACGGCTCCCGACCAGAATACCCACGCCGGCATCGGTGTTAATTTGGGCGAATTGATCTCCGGCTTCTTCGTCGAAGAGGGACCCTGAGACTTGGCCTGCCCCATCCGAGCCCGCTGGGCCGCCGTGAGTTTGCGCTTTCCCTTTGATGCCATGACGGTGCGTCTCTCCTTGCGGTTCCGGGTCGTTTCTCGCCCAGACAGGGTACCGATGATGATCCCGCCGGTTGGGTCCGGGAGCGGTCCGTTTCGGCAATGCTGGACCCTGCTCTCAGAAAGTCCGACAGATTCTCGGACACGATCGTTGCATTAGGCTGAAAAATCGTCAGAATCCCTTGTGTACAAAGAACTTATCGCGACGATCCGTCGCGCTCTGCGGTTCCGACCTCACTTGGGAGAGTTCGATGGTGAATCTTCGTTTCGGTTTCTGGGTGGCGCTCGCGGGCGCCGCCCTGTCCCAGCCTTGTCTCGGCATTGAGAGTGAGGCCGATGACGCGGCGTCGCGCCTTTTGCCGATCCCGGTCCAGCTCGATTCCATGCAGCGCCTGCACGTCACGACGCGCGGCGAGCGCATCGAGGGCGGCATCGTGGAACTCAATCGCGGGGACTGCCAGGACATCGTCACCCACACCGACGCCGATTTCGAGGGTGGGTCGTTCACCGCGCAGGGGGGCTTTTCCGAGAACGAATGGGCCGCGGCGTCGTACACGATCGCGCCCAGCGAGTTCCCGCTCACGGTGAACCGGATCGAGATGATCTTCGCGACCGTCGGCACGACCGTGACGACGACGACCGAGTGGTCCGTCGGGGTGTGGGAGGGCACGCCGAACAACGGCACGCTCGTCGCGCTGTTCAGTTCGGACGGCCAGATCCTTCCGCACATCGTGATGCCTCCCGGCAACAACGGCACGAACGTGCTGGTCGAGGTGGACCCCGGCGATCCGGATCAGATCGTGGTGACGAACAACGGGTCGAACACCTTCACGGTCGGATACCGCATCGACGAGCACAACAACCAGACGCAGAACCCGTGCTTCTTCGCTCCGCCGCAGGCGTCGAACGCGTTCCCGGTGACGGACACCTCGGGCCTGGCCAACAGCACCGGCAACTGGCTCTTCGGGCTGAATTGTGGTCCGCTGGGATGCCCGCCGAACGGTGGCTGGGTGAACTTCGCCGGCCTCAACTCCCTCTGCCGCCCGAGCGGCGACTGGGTCATTCGCGCAACCTACACGCCCACGACCTGCACCGATGATCTCGGCGCGTGCTGCGTGAGCGACGGCGTCTGCTTCGAACTGACGCAGGCGGAATGCCTGAGCGTCGAAGGCGTCTTCAACGGCGTGGGGACCGTCTGCGCCGACTTCAACTGCGTAGCCGGCGCGTGCTGCCTCCCCGACGGGAGCTGCCTCGACGGCGTGTTCCAGTCCATCTGCGAGACCGAGTTCAACGGGACATACCAGGGCGACGGTACCGCGTGTGCGGATGTGACCTGTCCCGAAGCGGTCGAGGCCTGCTGCTTCCCCGCCGGCTGCGTCAACCTGACGCCGACCAATTGCATCGGCGCCGGCGGCACGCCGGGAGGGCCGGGCTCGGTCTGCGCGACATTCAACTGCAACCCCACCGGTGCCTGCTGCCTTCCAGACGGAGCGTGCGTGGACGCGCTCTCGCCGGAGGACTGTGCGATCGCCGGCGGCACCTATCAGGGTGACAACGTGCAGTGCTCGACCGTGAACTGTCCGGAACCGTTCGGCGCTTGCTGCTTCGACACCGGCTTCTGCATCGAACTCATCGAGTCGGACTGCCTGATCGCCGACGGCGAGTGGGCCGGTCCGCTGACCGATTGCAAGACCGGCTGCATCACCTCCTGCCCGCCGGATGTCTCAGGCGACGGCAACGTCGATCTCGTGGACCTCAACATCGTGCTCGGTTCGTTCGGTCAGAGCGGCCCGGATCTGCAGGGTGATGCGGACGGCAACGGATCGGTCGATCTGGCTGACCTGAACCTCGTGCTCGGCTCGTTCGGAGAGAGTTGCTGACGAGTCAGGACGCGGGATCGGGCGAACTGCCCGGCGAGGCGATCTCTCCCGAGGCGCCCGCTTCGGGATCGACATGCATCGTTGCGGCCGGGAGAACGATCCCGAACGTCGACCCCGTCGTTTGACCGGAGTCATCGAGATTCGTTTCGGCCCAGATCCGGCCGTGGTGGGCTTCGATGATCGAGCGGCAGATGGCCAGCCCGAGCCCCATCCCGTGGGCCTTGGTCGTCGTGAAGGGGTCGAACAGGTGCTCAAACGCCTCATCGGCGATACCCGGACCGCGATCCGTCACCCGGATCTCCACCCGGTGCGCGTCCGGACTGTCGGTCGCGATCAGGACCGATCGTTCGGACTCCGGCACCGAATCCATCGCATCCGCCGCGTTGCGCACCAGATTGATCAGGACCTGCTGGAGGTGGATCGCGTCGGCGAGCACGACCGGCAGATCGCGTCCCAACCGCGGTTCGATGCGGATGGATCGACGCCTCGTATCCTCGCCCACCAGTCCGATGGCCTCCTCGACGATGTCGTTGACGCATCTCGGCTCTCGTTGCAACTCGGCATTGCGCGAGAACCGACGCATCCGCCGGATGATCTCCGCTGCCCGGTTCGCCTCGTCGAGCGCGTGCTGCATGGCTTCCAGCACCTCCGGCGTCACGCTGCCACCGACTTTCATCCGTCGCACGCACCCAGAGGTGTAGTTCGCAACCGCCGACAGCGGCTGGTTCAATTCGTGGGCGAGCGCGGCGGACATCTCGCCCATCGTTTCCAGGCGCTGGACATGGCTCAGTCGCTCCAGATGCTCGCGCAGCCGGCGCTCGGCGATCTTCGCCTCGGTGATGTTCTCGTGCGAGATCACGAGCCGGTCCTCGTCGCCGACGCTGAACCGGGCGACCCGCGCCTGGAACCACCGCTCGTCCGACGGGGCGTGGCAGGGGTACTGCAGGTAGAAGTTCTTTCGCTTCTTCTGCAGCACCTCCGTGATCCCGCGCGCCATCAGCGCCGCTTCCGGTGCATCGGGTGATCGCGACGAGCGCTCACAGACCTCCAGGTAGTTCACGCCGATCGTTTCGATGACCTCCCCGTTGGAACTCCCGGCGCCGAAGTCTCGCCACGCCTGATTCACGGAGATAATCGTCCCGTTCTCATCGAGGATCGCGATGTGTGCCGAGAGCGAGTCGAGCGCGGACTGGAGAAAGGCCTGTGACTTGCGCAGTTGTTCGCTCAGACGCTCGTGTGATTCGATTTCGGCCTTGGCCAGTTTGTGGCGCGTCACATCGTGCTGGACGCCAATGAAGTGTGTGAGCTCTCCCGCGTCGTCCTTGATCGGCGTGACCTCGAGGTTGACCCAGTACGGTTCGCCCGAGCTGTTGTAATTCAGCACCTCACGGTCGAAGCCCAGGCCCGAACGGATCCGCTCGCTCATGAACCGCACACAGTCCGGGTCGGTGTCGGGGCCCTGGAGGATCTCACCCGGCTTACGCCCGCGAATCGAGCGCAACGAGTATCCGGATATCCGTCGGAAGCCCGCGTTCGCCCACACGATGCGGCCGGACGCGTCGGTGATGAGCACGCTGACATTGGCCGTGTCAGCGAGAAACTGGGTCAGATCAGGGAGGGGGGCCATCGGTGCCTTCGGTGCGGGGAGGTCGCTGGGCATTATCGCCGAAGGGTCACCCGAAATCCGCACCGGATGCGTGGATTCCGGGGATTCCCGATGTCTAGACTCTCGCCCGCTCGTCAGGAACCCCACAGAATGCTCCGAAAAGTCCTCCACAGCAAAATCCACATGGCCACCGTGACGGCGGCTTTGCCCGACTATGTGGGCTCGATCACCATCGATGCGGACATCCTCGACGCCGTTGGCATGCGAGTGAACGACGCCGTGCTCGTCGCCGACTGTCGAAACGGCAACCGCTTCGAGACCTACATCTTCGAAGGCGAACGCGGGAGCGGGAGGATCGAGATCAACGGAGCCGCCGCACACCTCGTCGAGCCCGGCGACATGGTCATCATCATGCACATGGCCCTGATGAGCGACGAGGAGTACGCCTCGAACCGCCCTCGCGTCGCCCTGATGAACGCCGACAACTCAGTCGCCGAGGTGATCCGGTACGAGCCGGGTCCGAACTGAAGTCTGTCGTCGGCGGCCCCTCCGCCCGCCAGTTACCCTTCCGCTATGAAATCGCTCTGCACCGTCGCCGGACCCGCCGGCGCCATCGAGATCGGACCGGATCGCCCGCTGACCATCATCGCCGGGCCGTGCGCCCTCGAATCGCGCGATCTCGGACTGCGCATCGGTGAGGCCGTGCGAGATGCCTGCGCCGAAATGGGTTTCTCCTACATTTTCAAGGCGTCATACGACAAGGCCAATCGCACCTCTGTGGACTCGAAGCGGGGCCCCGGCCTCGAGTCGGGCCTGCGCGACCTCGAAGCCATCCGTGCCGAGCTCGGCGTCCCCGTCACCACCGACATTCATGAGCCCGCCCAGGCCGAGGCCGTCGCCGAAGTCGTCGATGTCCTGCAGATCCCCGCGTTCCTCTGCCGCCAGACCGACCTGCTCGTCGCCGCGTCGGAAGCCGCCTCGGCGCGCGCGAAGGCGGTGAACATCAAGAAGGGCCAGTTCCTCTCCCCCGAGGAGATGCGAGGCCCCGTTCGCAAGTGCACCGCCGCCGGCTGCTCCAACCTCATGCTGACCGAACGCGGCACCTTCTTCGGCTACCACCGACTCGTCACCGATGTCATCGGCCTCGGCGACCTGATGGCGCTCGATACCGAGTTCGACGGCGGCCCCGCCCTCGAATCGACGCCACCGGTCTGCTTCGATGCGACCCATTCCGCCCAATTGCCCGGCGCGAGCAAGACGACCGGGGGCCGGCGCGATCGCATCCCGATGCTCGCGACCGCCGCCGTCGCTTGTGGTGTCGATGCTGTCTTTATGGAATGCCATCCGGACCCGGAGCGAGCGCTCTCCGACGCGGCGACCATGCTCCGCCTCGAAACGGTGCCAACCCTCCTCTCTCGCCTCAAAGCGGTTCGGGACGCGATCGCCTGATCCGGGTCGGATCTCAGATTCGGCTTGACCGGGCCCGCCTCGGACGCGCTAGTATTCGCGGTATGCCCAAATGCGACATGTGCGACAACGAGGCCACCGTTCACGAGGTGATCGTGCGCAACGGTCAGCGGATCGAGCGCCACCTCTGCGAGGACCACGCCAAGGAAGCGGGGGTGTTCACCTCCCAGTCCTTCTCCGCCGCCGGACAGGTCGTCAAGAAAGTGGTCATGTCGCAGAGCGGGCTGGCCGAGCAGGCCCAGTCTTCTCGGTCCTCCTGCCCGGAGTGCGGGCTGTCGTTCGCCGAGTTCCGCCAGGACGGCCTCCTCGGCTGTTCGAAGTGCTACGAGGCGTTCGCCGACAAACTCGTCTCGCTCCTGCGTCGGGCTCACGACGGCGGCGACCACCATGTCGGCAAGGTCCCCAAGCGAGCCGGCACCTGCTTCGCCAAGCAGGAACGCCTCTCGGCGCTCCGGAAGCAGCTCAAGGAGTGCGTCGATCTCGAGCAGTACGAGAAAGCAGCATCCATCCGCGATGAGATCGCCGAGATTGAGTCCGCCCCGACCGAACGGCTCCACCGCTCCGATTCGGGCGAGCCCGCCCCAAGCCATCGCTCGTCCGATGAAGGCGAGGGCGACTGATGGAGCAGTATCAACCGCCTGATCGCACCTCATGGCTCACGCACGACGGCTCCGACACCGATGTGGTCATCACATCGCGCGTCCGATTGGCCCGAAACGTCGCCGGCATCCCGTTCGTCAGCCGCTGTGTCCCCACCGACCTGCGCGGCGTCATGGAACTGGCCGAGCAGAGTCTCCTCCGCGAAAGCGTCGCCCCCGGCATGACCTGGGTTCCGCTGCACCAGATGTCCCAGCTCGACCGCCAGGTCCTCGTCGAGCGTCACCTCATCTCCGGACAGCACGCCAAGGGCGAACTGCCACGCGCCGTCGCCATCAGCAACCCCGACGAGTCGCTCTCCGTGATGGTCAACGAGGAGGACCACCTCCGCATCCAGATCATCCGCCCCGGCCTCGCCCTGCAGGACGCGTTCAAGCGGATCGACGCCGTCGATGACGACATCGAATCGCGCATCGACTACGCCTACCACCCGCAATTCGGTTACCTGACGGCCTGCCCGACCAATGTCGGCACCGGTATCCGCCTTTCGGTGATGCTCCACCTGCCCGGGCTGAAACTCGCCAACGAGATCGAGAAGGTTCGTCGGGCCGCACAGGCGATGTCTCTGGCCGTCCGAGGGATCTACGGCGAGGGCTCCGAGGCCTCGGGCGACATGTACCAGATCTCGAACCAGACCACCCTCGGCAAGTCCGAGCACGACCTGCTCGACCAGTTCGAGAACCAGATCATCCCGCAGGTCATCGAGTACGAGCGCGTCGCCCGGCGCAGCCTGCTCGAGAAACGGCGCGTCTTCCTTGAGGACCACGTCTACCGGGCCCTTGGCGTGCTGCGCAACGCCCGTCTGCTCAAGGCCGATGAGGCCCTTGCACTGATCAGCCATGTCCGGCTTGGCGTAGCCCTCGGCCTGATCGAGGATGTGCCGGTCCGCACGCTCAACGAGCTGATCCTCGTCTCTCAGCCCGGTCACCTGCAGCGGACCATCGGGCGCGAGATGGACCAGGCCGAACGACGCATCCAGCGGGCGTCGCTGGTCCGCGAGCGATTGGCCCCGGCCCGCCCCGACAGGGCGTAAGTAGAAATCTCTTGCCCGCCCGCGGCCGGCCAGCCATGCTGGTACCTGACGTGACGGGAGACCACCACAACTCAACGGATTCGACTCTCGACGCGGACCGCTTCGTTTGGCCGCCTCGCGTGGTCGAAGTCGAAGGGGCTCCGACGAAAGATGCCTCCGCGGGCAACGCTCCGACGGGCCGGCCGCGGACGAGCCATCTTCGGGACCTGCTCGTCGGCGCAGAGCGGGAGCTGCTCCGCCCCGTCGTCGAACCGATCGACCGCCAGATCGCCGAGCTCGGCTGGTCACGCGACTCGCTCGATGCCTACTGCCAACGCTGCGGCCGTTCCATCGGCCCTCATGAGGAGGACGAGTTCGGCTGCGCCGCGTGTCGCCGGTCTGCTCTCACGTTCGACCGAGCCGTACGCCTCGGCGAGTACTCCACCCCGCTCGATCGGTGGATCTGGTGCCTGAAGTTCCAGCGGATCCGCAGTTTCGGCTTGCGGCTCGGTAACGAACTCGGCCACGCGCTGCGGGAAGCGGGGGCCCTGCACAGCCCGCCACCGGGCGGAGTCGTCGTCCAGGCGGTGCCGGCCAGTTTCCGGCGTCGTTGGTCGCGAGGCATCGACCACGCCTCGGTCCTTGCACACGCCTGCGCAGAAGAAATCGGCGTTCCCTGCGTGCGGCTCCTGCGCCGGACTCACCGGCGCAGCCAGCGATCCGTGGCGGCATCGGATCGCTGGGCCAACGCGCAGGGCAGCGTTCGCATCACCAAAGCGGGCCAACGGCATCTGACCGGGCGTCGCGTCATCGTGATCGACGATGTGATGACCAGCGGTGCCACTGCTCGGGCCGTCGCCCTGGCCCTGAAGGGGCAACCGGACGCCCGATTCCGACCGGCGCCATGGGGAGCGTCCGAGGTTTGGAGCGCTGTTGTCGCATCAGCCGAGTAGGATCGAATCGCTCGGAACGATCTGTGGAAAAGTGAGCTCGCGATTCTGGGGTCCAAAACGCCGGTTTTTCGGGGTTTCTGGCGACACGGAAACGAAAACCGCAGGAAATCTTCAAGCGCGAACCTCTACCCGTTGACACCAACTTGGAGGTTGATACAATCTCGGACCCCCAAGAGCGAGCCGCACGGCTGGCTCAGCGGGTATCTGCACGCCTCGCCGGACGGCTTGGTATGCAGGGCTTCTTTGAAAAGTGAACAGTTGGTGAACCGCGAGAATGTGCGGCTCAGTCTAGGTTTTCGAGACCTAAAGCCCGTAGCTGGGTTGGCTGAGTCGAACAGCTGCATCTGAGTGCTTCACAGCCTCAGTTGCTTCTCATAGGTTCCTCGAAAATTCATGCCATTCGGTCAATCGACCGGGTGGCGCCCTATTGAGTAAAGATTCTCTCCCGCGTCTAGCCGACGCGGGGGCACCCGAGACTGGCTTGACCGTCAGGATCGGGTGGGACCGGCACCCTGCGAACGCAGGGTGGGTTGTCCAGGACTGGCCCTTTATTTGAAGCGATCGCCGGCTTGCCGGCGTAAGCAATAAATTTCAAGTGAAGAGTTTGATCCTGGCTCAGCCTGAACGCTGGCGGCATGGCTAAAACATGCAAGTCGAGGGAGAAGGGGGCTTCGGCCCCTGGACACCGGCGAAAGGGCGAGTAACGCGATCGAACGTGCCCCGAGGTAGAGGATAGCCGTGGGAAACTGCGGGTAATACTCTATAAGTTCCAAGGAAGAAAGCTCCGGCGCCTTGGGAGCGGCGATCGTCCTATCAGGTTGTTGGTGGGGTAAAGGCCTACCAAGCCGAAGACGGGTAGCGGGTGTGAGAGCATGGCCCGCCGCATCGGAACTGAGACACTGTCCGGACTCCTACGGGAGGCTGCAGTAACGAATCTTCCGCAATGCGCGAAAGCGTGACGGAGCAATGCCGCGTGTGGGATGAAGCGGTTACGCCGTGTAAACCACTGTCAGGACTTAGGAAGAACTGACCGAGTCCAAAGGAAGGGCCGGCTAATCTCGTGCCAGCAGCCGCGGTAATACGAGAGGCCCGAGCGTTAGGCGGAATCACTGGGCTTAAAGGGTGCGTAGGCGGATCAGTAAGCATTTTGTGAAATCCCTCGGCTCAACCGAGGAATTGCAGAGTGAACTGCTGGTCTTGAGGTAGGCAGAGGTCATCGGAACGTACGGTGGAGCGGTGAAATGCGTAGATATCGTACGGAACGCCGAAGGGGTAGCCAGGTGACTGGGCCTTACCTGACGCTGAGGCACGAAAGCGTGGGGATCAAACAGGATTAGATACCCTGGTAGTCCACGCCGTAAACGATGTGCACTAGTTTGGTGGAGATCTGACTCTCTGCCAGACGCCGAGAAATCATTAAGTGCACCGCCTGGGGAGTACGGTCGCAAGGCTAAAACTCAAAGGAATTGACGGGGGCTCACACAAGCGGTGGAGCATGTTGCTTAATTCGAAGCAACGCGAAGAACCTTACCTGGGCTTGACATGTATGGATTAGCTCTTGGAAACATGAGTGACGCCCTTTGGGTGGAACATACACAGGTGCTGCATGGCTGTCGTCAGCTCGTGCTGTGAAGTGTCGGGTTAAGTCCCTTAACGAGCGCAACCCTTATCGCTAGTTGCCAGCGCGTCATGGCGGGGACTCTAGCGAGACTGCCGGTGTCAAACCGGAGGAAGGTGGGGATGACGTCAAGTCCTCATGGCCCTTACGCCCAGGGTGGCAAACGTGCTACAATGGCGTGTACAAAGCGATGCAATATCGTGAGATGGAGCAAATCGCAAAAAGCACGCCCCAGTTCGGATTGGAGTCTGCAACTCGACTCCATGAAGCCGGAATCGCTAGTAATCGGAGATCAGCCACGCTCCGGTGAATACGTTCCTGAGCCTTGTACACACCGCCCGTCAAGTCATGGAAGCCGGGAGTGCCCGAAGTCGCTCTGATTCAGGAGTGCCCACGGCAAGTTCGGTAACTGGGACTAAGTCGTAACAAGGTAGCCGTAGGAGAACCTGCGGCTGGATCACCTCCTTTCTAAGGGATACCTTAGACCGACCTGTGCCTCGGACAAAATGTCCTTGGACGGAGAGAGATCTCCAGTCGGATCCCGTCAGCTCATTCTCGTCCGCACTCTTCCTCGGAAGAAACCGCACTGAAAAGGTGCTGCGGATAGCCGGTCGGCGACGACCGATGAAAGTTCACCAACTGTTCTCTGAATAACGACACCGCACCGGTTCTCCCGGTGCGGTTGTCTTTTTTTGGAATCGGACCCGTTCGCTCGCGAGAGATGTCCCCTCACGGCAGTAGCAACTCCGGCGTCCACGACGACGCGTCCCGCGGCAGCTCCTCCACCGACTTCGCATCGCGAATATCGAACGCCCCGACCCGCGTCCGCACCAGGCCCGTCAACATCCCACCGGTCCCCAACGCGACGCCCAGGTCCCGAGCAATGGAACGGATGTACGTCCCCTTGCCGCACTCGATGATCAGCGTCAGCGACGGCCAGTCGTACGCTTCGATCTCGATGGAATCGACCCGCACCAACTTCGTCCGCGTCTGAAACTCCTCGCCGGCCCGAGCCATCTTGTACGCCCGCTTCCCGTCGATCTTGACCGCGCTGTACCGAGGCGGAGCCTGCTGGACCTCGCCGATGAACCGCTCGCCGAGCACGCGCTGGATCGTCTCGAGAGCGGGGGGGTGGTCGACTCCGACGACAGTTCGCTCGCCCTCTGCGTCGTCGGTTGTGCTGAACGCGGAGAGGTCAACCTCCGCTCGGTATGCCTTCGTGTCGTCCATGAAGCCCGGGATCCGCTTGGTCGCTTTGCCCAGGCAAACGACAAGCACTCCGGTCGCGAGCGGATCGAGCGTCCCCGCGTGTCCGACTTTCGCCCCTCCGCTGAGCCGACGCACGAGGTTGCAGACCTTCGCGCTCGACCATCCCAGCGGCTTGTCAATGTGAAGCACGCCGTTGAGGTCCGGGCGTTTGTTGCGAATTCCCATTGGCGGCAGTCTATCGGCCCGCCAACTCCCTAAGTGTCACCACGCCACGCCCGAAATCGTTAGAATGTCCGACCCGCTCGGGGTCGGTTCCGGCCGATCCTGACCTGCACGGAGAGGTGTCCGAGCGGCTGAAGGAGCACGGCTGGAATCCGTGTAGTCGGGGTAACCCGGCTCGGGGGTTCGAATCCCCCCCTCTCCGCTTCATTCGCGGAATCGCCCCGCACGGTCGCGGGGCGATTTCTGTATCTGGGGTTCTACGTCCCACTTTCGGCTGACAAAAGGCTTTTCACTCTGTTTCCGAAACATTGCTTGCATTGTTTCGGAAACAGAGTACGGTGGGTTCGTGCCCCGACCCGTTCCAACCCGAAAGGCGGCTTCCGACGCCTTCGCTCGCGACACCGTCGAGACGGTCGCGGTCGCCCGGGACGCATGCAGCAAGATCATCGAGATGAAGAGCCCCGGGTCCCGTGCGGTTTCCGCGGTCGCGGACACGCTCGGCATCCATCGCAAGCTCGCGTGGCAGTTGATTAAGGTCGCGTACAGCGACGACCCGTTCGTCGCGGCCAAGCACATGCCCTCGGCTCGGAGCATCGAGGCGCTTTCCAAAGCCGCAAAGAAGCGGGGCGTCGATGTCGGCCTCCTCGACGCCATCCGCAGCGCGAGCGACCGCTTTCAGGCGCTGATGAGCGCGCACGCCGCCGACAAGGTCGAGTTCGACATGCTCATCGACTCGCACTGCGCCGACCAGGATCAGCGCGACGACGAACGCTGGCGTCAGCAGTCCTACGAGGGCAACTCGTACACCTGGGGCGCCCACTGCACCACGCTGCTCGCCCTGAGCATCCTGGCGCCATCCAGGGTGCGGGACCGCCACTTCGACATGGCTCAGATCCGTGGTCTGATGGGTTTCCGCCAGACCCGCCCCGGCGTGCGATGGGTGGTGAACCAGTCCGTCGCGGTCGACGACGAGAAACGCCCGGAGTCCGGGATGCGTCGCGAGGCCCTCGACCCGGAGGCCGCCGGGAAGCACAACGGCGTCCCGGTGCTCCCCGAGTACTGTTCTGACCCGGTCCCCGAACTCGCGCGAACGCCCTTGCCCGACGGCATGATGCAGGACGAGTTCGTCTCCGCTCAGGTCGGGCTTCAAGGCGAGCGGACGCTCGTCACCGCCGAAGTGCTCCGCGATGTCGCGCCGACCCACGCCACAGAACAGGACAAGACCGCCCATTTCGGTAGCGCGATACGCACTCCGACCGAAACGCTGCACTTCGACATGTTCGTGCGCGCCGGGCTGTTCGGCGATGTGAACCGTGAACTCTGCGTGTTCTCGGATGTCGCTTCGTCGATCGCCTTCGCCGAGTCGGACGAACTCCGTGTCGGCGATTCGATCAGCAGGCTTGGTCGCGGCCTCTCGATGGTTCACGCGCCCGACCTGCCGGGCTACCAGCATCTGGCAAGCGACATATTCGAGCGGTTGTCGCTCGACCCGAGCGACTACGAACTGTACCGGATCCGCATCCCGTACCCGCCGTTCCCGGCGACGGTGATGCTGCGCCACACGCTTCTGCCCAAGGACCAAATCGAACCGCTGTGAAGTGCCCGGATGGCCCGCGGTTCCCGACTTTGAGTGTGTACCTCCTCTTTGTACTGGAAGGAATTGAGATGAAGATTGCAATCGCCATCACGGCCCTCGCGGGCGCCTGCGGAGCGGCCCTCGCTGGTCCCGTCGTCAGCGACTACGAAGACCTCGACGAGGGCTTCTACGGCACCGAATTCAACCACAACGGCGTGACCTACCGCAACGTCAACAACCAGGCCGGCTTCTACCCCGACGGTGAAGCGTTCGAGGCGGGTGATCTCAGCGGCGAGGTTGTCATCGAGAACGCGGGCCTGCTCTACAACGACTTCCCCGAGTTCGGCAGCCCCGTGAACGCGATGACCTTCGGCGGCGTGCTGGTTCCGGGCGAGAACCTCTCGATCGGTGCGCTCTCGACGGTCACGATGGACCTCGACACGCCCGCGAATGCCGCGTCGGTGGAACTGGCGTACTACGAGAACGGCCCCTGGGGCGGTATCGTCTACCAGTTCGATGCCCTGCTGAACGGTCAGGTCGTCGCGTCGGAATCGTTCGTGATCGCCGGCGCCGACGGACGCGACAACATCGCGTTCCACACCTTCAACATCGGCGGCGTCGAGTTTGATTCCCTGAATCTCTACGCGACGCTCGATGGCGAGTTCACCGCCCCGCGCGGCATGATCGATAACCTCTCGATCACGCCGATCCCGGCTCCGGCTTCGCTGGTTGCGTTCGCCGGCCTCGCCGGCATGGCCGCCCGCCGTCGACGCTGACCCCCGAGCGATCGGGCCGTCCTCCCGGCCCGATCTCTGCAGGCAGCCGCGTTTGTTCGACGCGGCTGTCTGCGTTTTGACTGTGCTGGTTCAGCCATACAAATTCAACCGAGTTGGCTTGGCACGGCACCAACCGCCAGCGATGCCATCGACTGATACGATAAACGCGGCACAATCGAGTATCAGATTGAAGGACGCTTCATGTTTGGTTTCACCAAAGACAAAGCGAGCGACAAAGGCAGTTCCGACGGTCCCCTCGTCTTGCTCGTCGGCCACTGCGGCTTCGACTCGGGCGGCCTCGAGCGAGCGGTCCGCAACGCGGCTCCCGATGCCCGCGTCGAGGGCGTGAACAGCCGCAAGGCCCTCGAAGATAAACTCAGCGAGGCGGCGCTCCTGCTCGTCAACCGAAAACTGGACGGCTCGTTCGGCGTGCCGATGGGCGAGCACGGCGACGGCATCGAACTCGTGCGCGAACTCGGCGAGAAGGACGACGCGCCAGCGTGCATCGTCATCAGCAACTTCCCCGAAGCGCAGCAGGCCGCCAAGGAAGCGGGTGCGCTGCCGGGCTTCGGCAAGAAGGATGTCAGGGCCGAGTCAGCGGAGCAGTCGATCCGGTCCGCACTCGGTCTTGCACAGCCGGGATGATCCACTTCGCCTCGTAGAACTCTGCGGGCAGCAGATCGCGCACGCTGTCGAGGTCTTGCTGCCATTGCTTCGAACGATGCGCGATCGCGAAGCGAGCGATCGCCGGTGTGTAGTTCGCTGCGACCAGGAGTGACGACTTTATCGATGGTCGGTATTGATCCGGGCCATCCGAAACGCAGAGGCCGTCGCCGATCAAGTTTTTGAGATGATCCATGTAAGCGGATTCCAGTTCTGCCAAATGATCTTCCACCGGTAGCGGATCTTCGAACGAATGGCCGGCCTTGACGCCGAGCGCCCATACGTAGCCGATAAGGAATGGCAGTGGCCACGCGGACCACATGACGCGGGTGCCAAACTCTGAGTGGTACCGAACGGGGAAGTACGCCATGAGCCAGTCGGTGGTGACGGAAACCCGTTTGGGTGCGCCGTTCCGTATGTAAACGCCAAGCGCTTCGGTCTGATGCGGCGGCCAACTTGTCGGGTAGGCGCTGATGTACAGCCGGGAACCCGCCACACGCCAAACTGAAACTATTGGCGAAGTCGCACTTTCCTTGTCGCGAAAATCAAACACGTGCTCCAACCCTAAGTCGGTGAACCATCGCTCGATCCGCGCGATGAAATCGGTCTCTTCGGTTTCTAGAACCGAGCGGTCGGCGACCAACTCGAGTCGGACGCGGTCTGACTTGAAGCGATGGCGACGCATCAGACAGTACGTCTTCATAAAGCCGTACCCGTTGTAACAAAGCCAGCCCCCGACAAGGAGGCTGGCCGTCAAGGCGAGGAAGAATGGGTACGAGTTCACCGCTCCACAATCATCGCCACCGCGTTCCCCCCGCCGAGGCACAGGGCCGCGAGGCCGCGCTTCGCGTCGGTCCGGATCATGTTGTGCAGCAGCGTCACCAGCACGCGAGCGCCCGAAGCGCCGATCGGGTGACCCAGCGCGATCGCGCCGCCGGCGATGTTCACCTTCGCCATATCGATGCCCGCATCCTTAATGTTGTGCAGGGCCTGCGCCGCGAACGCCTCGTTGAGTTCGAACAGGTCGATGTCGTCGAGCTTCAGGCCGGCCTTCTCGATCACCGCCGGAACCGCCAGAGCCGGAGCCGTGAAGATCGCCTTCGGCGTGACGCCCGAGGTGTGGTACGCCACGATCCGGGCCAGCGGCTTCGCGCCCAGCGCATCGGCTTTGGCCTGCGACGAGACGACCACCGCCGCGGCACCGTCGTTGATGGTCGAGGCGTTGCCCGCGGTCACCGAGCCGTCCTTCTCGAAGGCCGCGCGCAGCTTGCCGAGGCCCTCGGCGGTGGTGTCCGCGCGGATGCCCTCGTCCTGCGACACGCCGCCTTCGGGGCCGGGCACCTTGCGGTTGCCGACCTGCTCGCCGGTCAGGGCGATGATCTCATCCTTGAACCAGCCCTCGCTCTGGGCCTTGGCGGCCTTCTGCTGGCTCTTCGCGGCGAACTCGTCCTGCTCCTCACGCGTGATGCCGTACTCCCGCGCGACCCAGTCGGCGGAGTTGCCCATCATGCAGCTCTCGAACGCGCAGAACAGGCCGTCGTGGGCCATCGAGTCCTTCATCGGGGCCTCGCCGAACTTCACGCCGTTGCGGACGTGCGCGAAGTGGGGGGCCATGGTCATGTTCTCCTGACCGCCGGCGACGACGAGCTGGTTGTCGCCCGCCTTGATCGATTGGGCGGCGAGCATGACCGCCTGCAGGCCGGAGCCGCAGACCTTGTTGATGGTCATGCAGTTGAGCGTGTCGGGGAGTCCGGCGCCGAGGCCGGCCTGGCGAGCGGGGTTCTGGCCGCAGCCGGCCTGCACGACGTGACCCATGATGCACTCGTCCACGTGCTCGTTCGCTTGGTCACCCGACAGAGCGTCGACCGCGTCCAGGGCGCCGCGGATCGCGTACGAGCCGAGTTTGGTCGCCGGGGTCGACGACAGTCCCCCAAAGAACCGGCCGACGGGTGTGCGTTTGGCGGCGAGAATGACAGGGCTGGTCGAGGCGTCGGACATCGGTCAGGGGCTCCGGGTGAAAGGTTCAGGAAACGGCCGCGCGACGAGATCGACGCCGGGCCGGGCGGGGCATTGTGACAAAAACGCCTGCGTGATGCAGGCGTTCGAAGGGTAGGCGAGATGCCGGTCGTGGGCGTGCGGATCAGAAGCCGCAGGGCTGCCCAAATGCACCGAGAACGATGTTCAGGTCTTCGAGGTCGACCCGATCGTCGCCGTTGAGATCGCCGGCTTCGGGGATGACGGGGTCCGGCCCGATGGGCGGCTGGGTGCCCTCGCCGAAGTGGGCAAGCACCTCGTTGAGGTCGCCAAGGTCAACGACGCCATCCCCGTTGCTGTCCGCCGGGCAGCAGGCATCCGCGAGCGCGGCGAGAGCTGCGCCGGCGTTGATGCGTCCCCAGCCCGTGAAGTTGTCGAATCCGCCCGTGTGCACGTCATCGGCCGTGTCGATCATGTGCTGGCGAACTTCGGCGTTGGTGAGGCAGGGGGCCTCGGACCAGATCAGCGCGGCGAGGGCCGCCGAGTACGGAGCGGCGAAGGAGGTGCCGGAGGCTTCGTCGTAGCCGCCGCTGATGGTCGTCGTGAGAACGTCGACGCCGGGCGCGGACACCTCGACCTGCGGGCCGGGGTTGGTGAAACTCGCGGGGTCGTCGTCGTGATCGGTCGCGCCGATGGCCATGACCAGAGGCAGGTTCGCCGGGAACCCGACGCTGCTGCCACCGTTGCCCGCGGCGCACAGCACCAGGCATCCCTTGACGTTCGTGGCGTACTCCACGGCGTCCGCGATCGCGCCCGACGAACCGACGCTCAGCGACATCGTGATGACGCGAGCACCGTTGTCGGCGCCGTAAATGATGGCGTCATCGATGGCCGACGAGACCGGGAACGCGCTGCCGACGGCGAGGGGCATCATCAGGCAACCGCGCGTCGCGCCGTCGCCGCCGGCGAGGCCGCTGATGCCGATGCCGTTGTTCCGAGCCGCCGCGACGCAGCCGGCCACGAGCGAGCCGTGGCTGCCGCTGGTCTGCGGGTCGTTGTTGTTGTCGACGAAGTCCCAGCCGTGGTAGTCGTCGATGTAGCCGTTGCCGTCGTCATCAACGCCATTGAAGGTGGCGTCGCCCTCGTTCTTCCACATGTTGGTTTCGAGGTCGGCGTGGTTGTAGTTCACGCCGGAGTCAACCACGGCGACGAATACCTCGTCCGAGCCGGGGTTGATGCTCCACGCTTCGACGGCGTTCATGTCGGCACCGGCGGTGCCGCCGGTCTGGCCGGTGTTCTGCATCGCCCACTGCTCATCGAAGAGCTGGTCGTTCGGGACCGAGGTGTACACGCCATGGACGGTTTCCTCGACCGCGACCACGAGCCCCGAAGCGCGGAGCGACTTCATGACGTCGAGGAGGTCGGCGCCTTCCGGCAGACGGACATCGTGCCAGCCCAGCCGGTTGGAGCGGATCAGCGTCAGTTCCTGAAGGCGTGATGCTTGCCCGTCACCGGCGTTTGCCGGGGGAAGCGTGTTCTGGAACTCACCAAACGACATCGCGTGATCGGCCAGTTTGACTGAGACGATCGACGCGTCGACTCCGAAGCGTTCGCCCTGGTAGACGCGGACAAACCCGTCGTCGGTGCGGTGCAGCCCGTCGGCGAGCGGGGCGCTCGCCCCGGATGCCATGGAACTGCCGGCGAGAGCAAGAATAAGAGCGGTCGTGGAGCGGATCATGAGGCCTTCCAATCTGGTTTGGCGGGATAGAGGATTTCCCAGTCTCAAGAGTACGACGAGAAACCACCGAACGCCGCCGGCATCTGCTCGGAATTTCCGACCAGAATTCGTCCGAATCCCCGCTTTTTTGGTCCTGAATCCACCGTTCACGCCGTCCGCGTCGGCCCGCGTTACCCTATCGGGCCAGCCCGAAGACACTCCGGGCCGGATCGAGACCAGAGACACCATTTCTTCAGGAAACCTCATGCCCGCCACCTCCGCAGACACCTTCGTCCACCTCCCGGCCGACTCGAACCAGGCCCTCGGCATCGCGCAGTACGCCATCGATTTCATGGCCGGCAAACTCGGAGACGGCCCCGCCGACTTGGTCTGGAAGAAGACCGAACTGTTCCACACCGACAGCGTGTTCTGCGGCCTGTCCGCCCTCGCCCTCGGCACCAACGCCCCGACCCTGCTCCGCGACGAAGCCCTGAGCTACCCCTCGGCCGGCGTCGGCGGGTACCTCGGACGCTCCACGATGCACGGAGCAACCCCCTTCGGCACCAGCCAGCGCGTCAAAGCCGAGAAGGCCGTCGTCGCCAACTCGTCCGCCGTGCGCGAGTGGGATTCCAACGGCACGAACTTCGGCTACGACCCCGCACGCGGGAACGTGGCGGGTGAGTTCGGGCACAACGACTTCTACCCCGTCTGCGTTGCTGCGGCCCAGATGCTCGGACCCGACGCCGGAGGCACAGGCGAGTACGCCCTTCGCGGCATGATCTGTCTCGACGAAATCCGCGGACGCCTCGCCGAGTGCTTCAGTCTCAAGAGCTACAAGATCGACCACGTCGTCCACGGCGCGATCGCCAGCGCCGCCACCTTCGGCGCGATGGTGGGGGCCACCGCCGAGCAGATCGAGTCGGCCATAGGCATGGTCGTCGCTCATTACATCCCCTGGCGCGCCATCCGCGCGGGCAAGCAGCTGTCCGATTCCAAGGGCGCGAGCGCCGCGATCTCCACCGAGATGGCCGTGCTCAGCCTGAAACGCTCCATGGCCGGCTTCGTCGGCCCGCGTGACATTTTCCGCAACCCCGAAGCCATCTTCCGCTTCTTCGAACCCACCACCGAGGGCGACAAGCGCTGGACCGAGATGGCCCCCTCGCCCTTCGACCTGCACCTCTCGCACTCCGGCGAAGACTTCGCCGTTATGGGCATGCACTTCAAGCTCGGCCTCTACGAGCACCAGTCCGCCGGCGCGCTGCAGGGCCTGATCGACCTCGTCAGCGCGAACCCGTCGTTGCTCGCCAAGCACGACGGCTCGGCCATCGACACCATCGAGATCGCGGCGTACGAACCCGCCTTCGGCATCATCGGCAACCCCGCCAAGATGGACCCGAAGACCCGCCAGAGCGCGGACCACTCCATGGCCTACATCGTCTCCACCAAGCTGCGCAAAGCCCTCGAACTCGCCAAGGCCAACGGCTCACTCGACACCTCCGGTGGCTCTCACGACGCCGTCTGGAAAGCCCTCATGCTCTCGCCATACGACTACAAGGTCGACGACACCGCCATCTTCAACGACCTCACCCGCTCGCTCATGGCCAAGATCAAGTTCGTCCACGGCGGACCCGAGTTCGACCGCAACTACCCCGACGGCATCCCGACCTCCATCAAGATCACCGACGACCAGGGCAAGACCCACGACTCGGGCATGGTCATGTACCCCGCCGGTCACGCGCGCAACACCAGCGCCGACCTCGAAGGCATCCTCGATCACAAGTTCCGCCTGCTCGGCGAGATCGCCGTCGGCGAGGACAAGGTCCAGCCCGCCATCGACAAGTTGTCCGATCTCCGCGAGCAGGACGCCAACGCGATGCAGTCGCTCTACGACATCCCCTTCGTCGATCGCGGACGCTTCGAGTAACTCGCGCCACAGAATGCCAACGAATAAGGGCGTGCCAGACGGCACGCCCTTTTCAATCGCGGTGATCTGGGGTGGTCTCAGCGCCGACGACGCAGGCCGATACCGAACAGGCCGACGCCGGCCATCGCCGCGGCGCTGGGCAGCGGGATGAGCGTGGTCTGGAGGTAGGTTCCGTCGAACCAGCCCTGGCCGCCGTTCTGGAGGTTCGTGATGTCCCCGTTCGCGTTGTAGGTCGGGTTGAACGTGCGGAACGGATGCATCCAGATGCCGAAGTTCTCGGCGAACTGCGCGCCCGTCCAGTCGCCGGGTGTGCCGTACAGCGGGTTGTGACCGATGATCGTGGACGCGTCGATCGAGAACGACAGCGTGCGCTTGCCTCCGGAATCCTGAGCGGAGACCGAGTCACCGACGCCGAGATCGCCGTTGCTCTGGATCTTGTCCGGAGCCTGGATGCCGGCGGTCGCTCCGTCACCGTCGAAGTACGAGGTGATGTTGTTCTGACCGTTGTAGTTGTACGCGGTCAGCTTCGGCGCGGCGAGGCTGTTGGCATCGAAGTAGAACAGCGCCATCTCGCCGCCGTGGCCCTTGGGGTTCGCCCCGCCGTTGATGGCGAGGGTGAAGCCCTTGGTGACCTGGTTGGCAAAGGTGACCGAGAAGGTCAGTCGGTTGGTCGAGTGGTTGAACGTCGTCGACAGGCTGTCGAACGTGCCGCCGTTGTTGTTCACGCTGGGCGCGCCGGGGGCGTTGAAGTCGACGTTGTAGGCGTACGTCTGGGCGTTGGCCGAGCCGGCGCACGCTGCGACGAGCATCGCCGCGCCGACGAGAGCGGTCTTACGGGTCATCGGATTCTCCTCAATCTCCAGTTTCTCTTTCCCGCCGCACCACCGATACAGGCGGCGCAGCCGGATTCAATGTAACTGGGACGTACCATCGGTCACCTAAAATCCCAGCAGAATCGACGAATTTCCCCATATTCTGACCTGCGTTGTGGTTATCAGTCCGCCGCCTCGAGGCTTCCATTGCCTCGTTCGGGGTCCCTCGCGGCTGGTCCGCCTCGTCCCGATCTCTATCATGGTCCCCATGACCAGCCCCTCCGATACCCCCGGCAACCGCCTCCGCTCGCTCATGTCCGCCCGCTGCGTCGGTCTCCCCGGCGCCTTCAACGGCATGGTCGCCCGCCAGGCCAAGATGGCCGGCTTCGAGGGGCTCTATGTCTCCGGTGCCGCCGTCACCGCCAGCTTCGGCGTCCCGGACATCGGACTGCTCACGCTCAACGAGTTCTGCAACATCATCCAGCAGGTCTCCCTCGCCTCCGGCCTGCCCGTCCTCGCCGATGCCGACACCGGCTTCGGCGAGACCGAGATGCTCACCCGCACCGTCCACGAATACACCCGCGCCGGGGCCGCAGGCTTCCACATCGAGGACCAGGTCTTCCCCAAACGCTGCGGCCACCTCGACGGCAAGACCCTTGTCCCCATCGATCACTTCGCCGAAAAGGTCGCCACCGCCGCATCGGCCCGCGACGCGCTCGGCAACGGCTTCGTCGTCTGCGCCCGCACCGACGCCGCGGGTGTGGATGGCATCGACGCCACCATCGAGCGCTCCAAGGCCTACCTCGACGCCGGCGCGGACATGATCTTCCCCGAGGGCCTGCGCAGCGAAGACGACTTCGCCCGCGTCGCCGACGAACTCCGCTCCCACAAGCCGGACGCCTTCCTGCTCGCCAACATGACCGAGTTCGGCAAGACGCCGATCATCAATATCAGGCGCTTCGCCGCCATGGGCTACTCCTGCGTGATCTGGCCCGTCACCACCCTCCGCGCCGCCATGGGCGAGACCGCGCGCATCCTCGCCGACCTCCATCGCGACGGCGACGTCAACGCCTTCCTCGATCGCGTCCAGACCCGCGAAGAGCTCTACAACGCCCTCGGCTACACCCCCGGCGAGCAGTGGGCCTTCGGCTCCACCCCCGGCGCGCCCCAGCCCGCTCCCTCCGCCTGAGCATCCCATCTGCCTGAGTTGGCCAACAGCCGCGATTTCCCGGTCGAATCGACGCGATCGGCTACAATGCCCGGCCCGATCGAGCCCGCAAAAACGGGCCGGAACGTCCTCATCCCACCCCTTCACGATACGGAGCCGTCATGTCCGCTACCGCAGAACTCAAGTCGTCCGGCCTCGAAGGCATGATCGCCGGCAAGACCGCCATCTGCGCCGTCAACCAGACCTCGCTCATCTATCGCGGCTACGAGATCGCCGATCTCGCCGAGAACGCCACCTTCGAAGAGGTCGCCCACCTCCTGCTCGTCGGCCACAAGCCCTCCGAGAGCGAGCTCAAGGCCTTCTCCAAGGAACTCGCCTCCCAGCGGGCCATCCCCGGCGCGGTCATCGACTACCTCCGCACCGCCGGCCCGTGGCTCAAGTCCGGCAGCGCGGTCCCGATGGATGTCCTCCGCACCGCCGTCAGCATGCTCGGCAACATGGACCCCAACTCGCAGGAGGTCTCCCCCGAGGCCGATCTCGAGAAGGCCAAGACCCTCACCGCCCAGATCCCCACGATCATCGGGCACATGCAGAACGTCATCGACGGGCGCGAGATCGTGAAGCCCGACGAATCGCTGTCCCACGCCGCGAACCTGCTCTACATGATCACCGGCACCAAGCCGAGCGATGAGCACGCCCGCGTCATCGATGTCTCGCTCATCCTCTACGCCGAGCACGACTACAACGCCTCGACCTTCGCCTCCCGCGTCATCAGCGCGACCCTCAGCGACATCCACGGCGCCGTCACCGGCGCCATCGCCGCCCTCAAGGGCCCGCTCCACGGCGGCGCCAACGAGGCCGCCATGGAGATGCTCCGCGAGATCCGCACCGACATCGGCAAAGACAACGACCCCAAGAAGATCCAGGACTGGATGCACCAGGCCTTCGCCGACAAGCGCAAGCTCATGGGCTTCGGCCACCGTGTCTACAAGAACGGCGACCACCGCGCCGGCATCCTCCACAAGCTCGGACGCCAGCTCGCCGAGAAGGCCACCGACGACTCGCTCGCCTGGTTCGAGCTCGGCGAAGAGGTCCAGAAGATCATGGAGACCGAGAAGAACATCTACCCCAACGTCGACTTCCCCTGCGGCCTGACCTACTTCACCATGGGCATCCCCGTCCCGCAGTACACCCCGATCTTCGTCGCCGCCCGCATCACCGGCTGGGCCGCCCACATCATCGAACAACACGCCAACAACCGCCTCATCCGCCCGATCGCCGAGTACGTCGGCCCGGAGCTGAAGAAGTGGAACGATGGGTGAGTGGAGCGACAGATCCTGAGCATTGAAAAACCCTCCGGTTTGGCCGGAGGGTTTTCTCTTGTACGAGCCGCGACCGGAGGGGAGGGGAGGGGCCTCCTGGTATATGAAGATCTGACAAGTAGTTGCAAGTGGATCAATCCAGTCGTTCGATCTTGAACTGGAAGCGATGGGGTTGAGTTCGGTATACTTCTGCGTCTGGAAAATTCTGGGCGGCTAATTCTGTTATTTCCGTAGCATCGATTTCTGAGCATTTGCATCCCATTGTGATCGATCGAATAGATTCTTTCGGGATCTCTGTAAGAAGTTCCGCCTGCGATTTATCTATGTTGACCCACACAATTCGCCACTCTTTCTCGTACGACCACCCCTCGTGTTTATACAAGGCAATTTTTCGCTCTTCATCGCTTGCGAACGCGTCCAAATTAGTGCCGTAGATCAAATTATGTGCGAGCGCGTACATGTCAAGCATAGGCGGTAGCGACTCGCTGTAGGTGACCGGCTCAATCCCGGTAAGAAAATGATTCTCTAATATCTCTGTGTCAAAGCCAAAGACTAGGCCTTTGTGGTCCTCTCCGTAGTGAGACCACATCAACAATGAGTCGAAGGACTCGGTGAAGCTGTGTATTCGCAGGCGGCGCTGAAGGTCCAAAGCTTCGTCGCATATGGCCTCGTCAGGATCTCGTCGAAACTCATCCAGAAGTCTGTTGATCGCCCGTTCTCTGAAACTTCGCGGTTGGGCCCAAACATTCATGCGGTGTTCAAAAATAGCGATCTGGTGTTCGGGATCAGCTTCAGTGGTCCAAGAGTGAGGGTCGATCAGCGCTCGGCGAAGTAGATCTCTTTCGATACTTTGATACTCTGAGGTTCGCATCTGCCAAAACGGATCCCACTGCGAATCGAATGGATCATTGAACTCAGTCGGACATCGAAAAAGAAGCGTCCGATTTGTGAGCATCGCTTTCGCGCCCTTAATAGTCATGTATTTGTAAAGCGTCGCAGGCGGCTTCTGCTTGCGGGTCGCGACATGAATTTGGAATTTCTTGAGTCGATTCATGTGTGACATGATGCAGTCAGTGTACTCGCCGTTCAAGGTTGGGGAATTGAAATCGCCATCGAACTATGTGCTGCAAAACTGAAATATCTCCCTCTCCCCCAACCCATTCCAAACCCAAAGCCCCGCCCCAAACACCACAATCCCCGGCACCGCGAAAGCCCAGGCCGGGACGCCCAGCCGGATCAGGTCCGCCGCATCGCCCGCCCCCCTCACCACCCCAACCCCGCCCCAGCAATCCCATCCCACGCCACCGCCCGCGCATCCGATCGGGTCTGCGCCTCATCCCCCGCGTACACCACCAGCGGCACAGAGGCCGCCGCGTCCCTCAGCGCGGCCGCGACCCGCTTGGCTGGCTCGAACACATCCGAGGCCAGTGTGCGGCTCGCCTTGGCCTCGATCACGCGCAGCCCGTCCGGGGTGTCCACCAGCAGGTCCGCCTCCAGGCCGCGCTGGTCGCGATAGAAAGACAGCCCGCCCCGTTCCCCCGCGTTGGTGCGATGCTTGAGGATCTCGCCGACCACCCAGCTCTCGAAGATCGGGCCGCGCAAGGGGTGCGTGCGGAGCTGGTCGGCGCTGCGGATGCCCAGCAGCCAGCACGCGAGGCCCGAGTCGTGGAAGTGCATCTTGGGCATCTTGACCAGTCGTTTGCGCAGGTTGCCGCTCCACGCCGGCAACCGATGCAGGATGAAGCTCGCCTCCAGCACCGACAGCCACGACTTCGCCGTCGGCTGCGACACGCCCGCATCCGCGGCGAGCGATGAGTAATTGATCAACTGGCTCGTCCGCCCCGCGCAGAGCTCGACGAACCGCTGGAAGGTCACGAGGTCGCCGACATTCGTGATGCTGCGCACATCGCGCTCGATGTAGGTGGCGACATACGACGCGAGCCAGTCGGTGGGGGGGATGCGCTGGTCGTAGATGCGCGGATACCCGCCCGAGAGCAGCACGGTCTCGAGATCCGTCGGGGCACCGTCGAACCGCGCGATCTCGTCGTAACTCAAGGGCAGCAGGTGCAGCACCGCCGAACGCCCGGCCAGCGACTGGCTCACCGACTCCAGCAGCGCGAAGTTCTGCGACCCGGTGAGGATCCAGCGCCCCGGCTTCGGGTCGGCATCGATGATCGGCTGCAGGTACGAAGCGAGGTTCGGCACCCGCTGGATCTCGTCGAGGATCGCGCCCTTCGGGAACTGGGCGAGGAACCCCCTGGGGTCGCTGGTGGCGAACTCCCGGACATCCGGCGCTTCGAGGTTCGAGTACGGATGGTCCGGAAACAACGCGCGGCACAGCGTGGACTTCCCGCTCTGGCGAGGCCCGGTCAGCGTCACCGCCGGGAAGGATGCCGCCGCGGCAAGGAGTCGGGGTGTGAGATTCCGCTTGACCATATGGGCATTCTATCGGCAGATATGGTGTAATCCAAAATTCAATTTTGAATCACACCATTCAATACCCTCGCCCAGTGACACCACCCTGCCGCCGACCCTGCAAAAACCCAAACAAGCCCCTTGCCTCGACCCTGCCCGCGTTGCACAATGCCCCCATGCAAACAAAAACCAATCAAACCGACCCCGCCGTCCTCGACACCCTCCTCAAAGCCCTTCTCCAGGACGGGGCCACACTTCCCGGCATCGCCGCCCGCATGCAGCTCAGCATGGCCGACCTGCTCGAACTCATCGAAAGGCCCGAGGTCCAGCGATCCCTCCAGCGCCTGCGCACTGCCCTCACCCAGCGCGCCGAGATCGTCGCGCTCTCTACCGAGACCGCCGCGCTACAGAACCTCGCCTCCGTCGGTGACGACCTCGATGAAATCAGCCAGGAGCAGTCCATGATCGACGACGAGATCGAATCCCTCCGAGGATCCGAATCCTCCGCCGACCGCGCCCGCATCGCCGAGTTCAAGCGCGCCAAGGCGGTCCTCGCCCAGCGCGCCAAGGACCGCATCGAATCCGCCAGAGCCGCACGCGCCGCGCTCTCGCACGCTCGATCGCGCACCAAAACGGCCCACGATGCGCTCCCGCAGGCGCTCAAGCTCGCGCTCGAACCCGATCAGCTCAACCGCGCCGGCTGATCCCGCCTCCGATCAGCCGAAGTACTCCGGCTCGTTCCCCGGCTTCCACTTGATGTTGCAACCGATGCTCGGCATCTGCTCCGCGCTCGGTGTCTCGCCGCGCAGCACCGCGTCGATCGCCGCGCGCAGGTCCGCGCCGTCGTTCGGCTCGTCGTTGCCCGGTCGCGACGAATCCAGCTGACCACGATACGCCAGCAGGCGCGATTCGTCGTACAGGAAGAAGTCCGGTGTGCACGAGGCCTTGTACATCTTCGCCACGCTCTGGTCCTCGTCGAACAGATACGGGAACGAGAACCCGTTCGCCGCGGCGAACGCCTTCATCTTCTCCGGGCTGTCATCCGGGTACTTCTCCGCATCGTTCGAACTGATCGCCACGATCCCGAGGTCCGCATCCTTGTAGTCCTCGCCGAGTTTGGCCAGTTGATCCTTCACATGCACCACGAACGGGCAGTGGTTGCAGATAAACATGATCAGCAGCCCCTTCTTCCCGGCGAAGGTCGAGAGCGAGACCGTCTCGCCGCTGACGGTGTCGGTCAGGTTGAAGTGGTTGGCGGGCGTGCCGAGTTCGGCCATGGTCGAGGGCGTGCGGGCCATGCGTGCTCCTGCTGGTTCGGATCGTGTGAAGCCCATGCGCCCGGTTCCGGGGGGTGTGCAAAGGCGCAAAAAGTGGGCAAGCGGTGGGCAGAACGAAAACACTTGCGTGAGTTATCGGGGCTGGTATCGTACCGACGCCGCGGAATGGATTCAGCGGCACGCACATCCAAAGCGGTCACGGAAGGACCAGGCCCATGGCCCCACACTCACCGCCATCCGTCGAGCACGCCTCAACCGGTGCCGAACCGACGCAACTGCTCCGAAACGCGATGCTCAAGTCGCTTAGCGGAGTGCAACGACTCATCATCCTGCTCCGCTACGCCGAGCAGATGACCGATGCCGAGATCGCCGGTGCCGTCGACATGACCGCCGAGCAGGTCGAGCGCCACCACGACGAAGCGATTCGAATCCTCCGCGACAGCGTCGGCCTGCAGGCCGCCTGATCGCCCCATCCTCTCTCAGACCGGTCTTTTTGCCCGCAAACCGGGCATTCCGGCTCTCGCGCTCGGATAATCAGCCCCGAGTAGTCGATACTGGTACACGCCGGGCAGTCCGCCCCGTGATCCCATGAGCCAGTACCACGCCCCATCCCAGACCGCCGACCAACTGCCCGAAGATGTGCAGCGACTGGTCGACTTCGAGGGCGCTCCCAACGCATACTTCAATCAACTCGCCTCGCTCGCCGCACGCACCTGCGGCGCATCCGCCGTCGCCGTTGTCCGCGTCAACCCCGATGCCCGCGGCGCGGATGTGATCGCCATCTGGCCCGAAGCCGCCACCGCCGCGGCGTGGGCCGACCGCGCCGCCGAAGCCGCCATCGAACTCCACACATCCGACCACGAGTGGTTCCAGCGGGACCTCAACCTCGACACCGCCCAGGGACCCATGCGCGCGACCGTCGTCGCCGCGCCGCTCCCCGAAGCGCCCGGAAACCTGTACCTCGCCGCACTGCTCCCCTATGTGGAGCCGGCCCAGGCCCGCGCCCTGCGCGACAGGTTCGAGCTGCTCACGCTCGTCCCCGCGCTGCGCCAGTCGCGCCGCGCCGAGCGCGCCGAGCAGGCACGCACCGAGCGACTCACCGCTGCGCTCGACATCGCGACCGCGGTCTCGCCGCTCCACCGTTTCCGCTCGATCGCGTATCGCATCGTCAACGACCTCACCTCGCGCCTGAACCTCGACCGCGTCGCGCTGGGCATGATCGACATCGCCCCGCAGGTCGCCACCGAGGGCGATGACCAGACGGCCGACGGTGCCGATGCCTCGCGGGGTTCCTACATCAAACTCGCGGCCCTCTCCGGCACCGAGAAAGTTTCCACGCGCATGCGTCTCGTGCAGGACATTGTCAGCGCGATGGAAGAGTGCTTCGATCAGGACACGGAGTTGCGCTGGCCCCTCGATCCCGAGCAGCCGGTCATCACCCGCGCCCTCCGCGCCCACGCCGAGCACTCGGGCCCCATGGCCGCGACGCTCCTGCCCCTGCGCAGCGCGGGACGCGTGGTGGGGGTCCTGCTGGTCGAGCGCGATGCCGAGCGACCGTTCCAGGATCACGAGGTCGCCGGCCTGCGCGTGCTCTGCGAACTTGTGACGCCCCGCCTGCTCGACGCCCGCGAGCGCGACCGCTGGATCGGCGCGAAGATCGCCGACAGCGCGCGCCGCACGCTCGCCGGCGTGCTCGGACCGACCCACACCTGGATCAAGCTCGCGGCCGCGGCAGTCGCCCTGACCGTGCTCGCCCTGATTGTCGTCCCCGCCCCCGAGCGAGCGAAAGGCGCGTTCAGCATCGCGCCGCTCCAGCGTCAGGTCGTGCCCGCCCCGTTCGACGGCTTCATCGATTCGGTTGAGGTCCGAGTGGACCAGCGCGTCACGGCCGGTGAATCCGTCCTCGCGACGCTCTCCACCGAGCAAATCGCTCTCCAACTCGCCGCCAACGAAGCCGCAGCCGCGTCCGCGCGGACCGAGGCCAACAAGGCCCGCTCGGAAGGCAAACTCGCCGAAGCCGCCATCGCCCTGAAACGCGCCGAGGAGACCGAGGCCACCGTTGCACTGCTGGAACAGCAACTCGAGCGCGCCCGCCTCGTCGCACCGATCTCCGGCACCGTCATCTCCGGCGACATCGACCGCCTCGTCGGCGCGCCGGTCCAGACCGGGCAACTGCTGTTCGAGATCGCCGACCTGTCGCGCCTTTACGCCGAGGTCGGCGTGCCCGAATCGCGCATCGCCGATGTCGAAGTCGGCCAGACCGGACGGCTCGCTACCGCGTCGTACCCCGACCGGCGCATCGCCTTCGAAGTCGACCGGATCACGCCGGTCGCCGAGGTCGTCGATGGTCGCAACGTGTTCCGCGTGCGCGTGCGTCTGATCGACCCGCCCGACTGGCTGCGCCCGGGCATGGGAGGCGAGGCCCGCATCGTCACCGGTCGAACGAACCTCGGCGGCGTGCTGTTCCGCGATCTCGCCGACTGGCTGCGCATGCGACTCTGGTGGTAGCGATGACGACCGAGCGCCGCACATCGCACGACTCATGGTACCGCCTCGCCCCGCTCAAACCGCGCCTTCGGGTCGGCGTTGATGTCACCCGCCAGCGCTTCCGGGGCCGGCTGTGGTTCGTCATAGAAGATGCCGCGTCCAGCCAGTACTACCGCATCTCCGAGAGCGCCTACCGCTTCGTCGGCCTGCTCGACGGCTCGCGCACGGTCGAAGACGCTCTGGCCGAGTGCGAGCGCGTCATCGGCGACCACGCCCCGACCCGCGGCGAAGCCGTGCAGGTCCTCGGTCAGCTTTACTCGAACAACCTGCTCAGCGCCGATGCGCCCGCCGACGCCGAGGCCCTGCTCCGTCGCGGCAGGCGCCGCACCGCGCGTGAGATCAAGGGACGCCTGCGCAGCTTCCTGTTCGTGCAGCTCCCGCTCGTCGACCCCGACGGTTTTCTCGATCGCTGGGCGTGGCTCGCGTCGCCGCTGTTCACGCGCTGGGGCGCGATGGCCTGGCTCGCGCTGCTGATCACCGCGCTGCTCGCCGTCGGACGCCGAGCCGGCGAGTTCGTTGAGGCGTCCTCGCAGGTGCTCGCGCCGGCCAACCTCGGTTGGCTCATCGGCACCTTCATCGTGATCAAACTCGCCCACGAACTCGGCCACGGCTTCGCTTGCAAGGTGCTCGGCAAGCGCGAGCGATCGACCGGCGCCGCCGGCGAGTGCCACGAGCTGGGCGTGCTGCTGATCGTGCTGCTCCCGATCCCGTACGTCGATGCTTCCTCGTCTTGGACGCTGCGCAGCCGCTGGCGCCGGATCATCGTCAACGGCGCGGGCATGTACTTCGAAGTGGCGATCGCCTCGGTCGCCGCCCTGGTCTGGGCCTCGACCGGCGTGGGCTCGCAGGTCAACACGCTCGCCTACAACGCCGTCCTGTTGGCGGGCGTAACGACGATCTTGTTCAACGCCAACCCGCTGCTGCGCTACGACGGCTACTACATCCTCTCCGATCTTTTCGAAGCGCCGAACCTGTACCAGCGCAGCCGCGAGGCGATCTACTACTACGTCAAGAAATACGCCTTCAAGGCCCGTGAACCGAAGGACCCGGCGCGCTCCACCCGGGCCCGCAACTGGCTCGCGTTCTACGGCGTGTCCTCGGCGATCTACCGCGTCGTTGTGCTGCTGGTCATCATCCGCTTCGTCGCCGGTCAGCTCTTCGCGCTCGGTCTGGTGCTGGCGCTGGTCGCGGCGGTCATCCTGTTCTCCGCGCCCTTCGCCCAGCTCGTTAAGTACCTCGCGAACGCCGGCGAGATCGCCCGGACCCGCCGGCGCGCTGCAGTTCTCACCGGCGGTGCGTTCGCTGCGGCGGCGTTGGTCGTCCTAGCCATCCCGCTGCCAGACCGGGTACGGATCGACGGCGTGGTCGATGCCCGCCGCGCCGCCGATGTCTTTGCCGGTACCGATGGCTTCGTGCACTGGATCGAAGCCGACGCGGCTCGGGTACAAGCCGGCCAGCCGCTGCTGGAGCAGTCCAACGACGAGACCCGAGCCGTGCTTATCCAGGTCGCAGCCCGCCTTGAGGCGACGCGCACCGGGCGGCTTGCGAGTCTCGACGACCCCGCCACCGCCTCGATCATGGCTCAGCGTGAACGCGTCCTCGAACGTCAGTACAAGCAGACGACCGACGAACTCGAACGACTCACGACCGTCGCGCCCTTCGACGGGATATGGGTCTCACCGGTGGGCGACCGCGCACTCGGCGCGTACGTCACCCGCGGCGAGAAACTCGGTCAGATCGTGGACCCCGCCGACCTGCGCATCCGCGCGGTGGTCACCCAAGCGTCCGCCGCATCGCTGACCGTCGAGGCGCTGGACCGACCCGTCGAAATCCGCCCCGTCATGCGACCGGCTCAGCAGCTGGCAGGCAGTGTTGTCTCCATCAGCGAAGCAGGACGGCGCGACCTGCCGTCCTCGTCACTCGGGCTGAACGCCGGCGGCTCGCTGGAAACCGACCCGACCGACGAGCGCGGCACGGCCTCCAAGGAACCGATCTTCGAGATCATCCTCGACCCGGAGTCGTCGGAAGGCCTGTTCGTCGGTCAGCGTGTGCAGGTGAGACTCGTGCGAGATCCCAAGCCGCTGGGTGCTCAGCTGCTCCGAGCGGTGCGCCAGGAGTTCCAGCAACGCTTCGGTGCGCCGCGATGACCCGCGCGATGGATGCCACCTGGCGGGCATTGGGATCGCCCATCGAGCCGGTTCGCGAGCCGGAGGGACTGGATTTTCTCGCGCGTGAAGCGGGCGCGATCGTGCGCAGCCGCTTGCCGCGGACCCGTCGCTACCTCGCGCTCGGCGAGCGCGTGCTCCGCGAGCACGAGGCGATGGCACATCTGAGCGACGCCGACCTCGACACGCGCGCCCGGTCGACACTGACCGCTCGCATCGCCGACGCACCGGTAGAAGAGCGGGTCGCCGCGCTCGCGCTCGTGACCGAAGTCGCCCGGCGCACAACCGGCCTGCTGGCGCACCGCGAGCAGGTCGCGGCGGCGCTGGCGATGGTCGACGGCTGCGTGGTCGAGATGGCCACGGGTGAGGGCAAGACGCTCAGCGCGCTGCTGGCGTCTCCGCTGCTCGGCGCGGCGCGGAAAGGCTGCCACGTCGTGACGGCGAACGACTACCTCGCCTCGCGCGACGCTGACTGGACCCGGCCGTGTCTGGAGCGACTGGGGTTCGGCGTCGAAGCCATCACCGGCGAATCAGGAACCGATGATCGCCGGCGTGCCTACTCGGCCGATGTCACCTACTCGACCAGCCGCGAACTCGCCGCGGACTTCCTGCGCGACCGCCTTGCGCTCGGGGAGGTCCGCGCCGTCGGTTCGCATGCTCTGCGCGTGCTCATCGCCGGTCCCCGCGCGGTCGCCCAGCCGCTGCAGCGGGGCCTGCACTGCGCGATCGTGGATGAGGCCGACTTCGTGCTCATCGACGACGCCGTCACGCCGCTGCTGATCTCCGCCGATGACGGCTCGGCCTCCGGGGCAGAGAGTTACGAGCAGGCCCGTCAGATCGCGCTCGAACTGACGGAGGGGGAACACTTCAGCGTCGATCGCGCGCACCGAGAGATCCGGCTCCTTGCCCGCGCGAACGGCGAGATCGATCGCCTTGCCTCGGGTGGCGCGCTGGGAGCGCGGCTGCCGCGTGACCGGGACGCGATGATCCGGCAAGCCCTGAGCGCCGAGCACCTGTACACGCGCGACCAGCACTACATCGTCCGCGACGGCGCGGTGGTCATCGTCGACGAGAGTACCGGACGGACGATGCCCGATCGGACATGGCGCGACGGCATGCACCAGGCGGTCGAGGCCAAGGAGCGGCTGGAGGTGCGCAGCGCCAAGCGGACGGTTGCGCGGATCAGTTTCCAGCGGTTCTTCCGCATGTACCCGTACCTTGCGGGCATGTCCGGCACCGCGCTCGAATCGCGCCGCGAGTTCGTGCGGATCTACCGCTCGCCGGTGGTCCCGATGCCGACGCACCGGCCCTCGCGCCGGCGCGTGGTGAAGGACCGCGCGTTTACCGGCGCAATCGAGCGCGATGAGGCGACCGCCGCCGAAGCCGCCCGCCGCGCTTCGGCCGGCCAGCCGGTCCTGATCGGTTCGTCGAGCGTTGCTGAGAGCGAGCGACTGAGCGTGCTGCTTCGGGAGCGGGGCGTCGAGCACCAAGTGCTCAACGCGGTGCGCCACGAGGAGGAAGCGTCGATCGTTGCGCGGGCGGGCGAGCCGGGGCGCGTCACCGTCGCGACCAACATGGCCGGTCGCGGCACGGACATCCGGCTCGCGCCCGAGAGTGTCGAGCGCGGCGGGCTGTGCGTCATCGCCACCGGGCGAGCACTTTCGGCGCGGATCGATCGCCAGCTTTTCGGGCGATGCGGGCGTCAGGGCGATCCGGGTGAAGTGGTGATCTTTTCGAGTCTGGACGACGAACTGGCCCGCCGCTTCTTCCCGCGCCTGCGTACGGTGCTGGCGAAACTGGCTCGCAGCGGGGCGGGCCAGCGGTTGGTCACGCTGGTGCAGCGATCGGCCCAGCGCCGGGCTGAGGCGATTGCCTATTCGCGCCGGCGCGAGGTACTCAAGGGCGATGACTGGCTGGATGACGCGCTGGGCTTCGCGGGGCGTGAGTAAGGAAGGATCCGCGTGGTCCAGCAGCCGGATACACTCGTGGGTTCGTGCTTTCGCTTTCTCTGGCCATCCTGACCACGCTCGTTTTCGCCGCGATGTCCCAGCGTGCTGGTGCATCGGTTCGCAGCAGCGGCGCGCCGATTGTCGTGCTCGGCGTTTCCGCCTCGTGCGCGGCGGCCCTGAGCATTGGTAAAGGTGCCGTACCGATCGGCGCTTCGGAGTTGATCGTCGCGCCGATGGTGCTGGCGCTGCTGGTCGCGCTCGCGAAGAGTGCGGTCACCGGCGGGCGCCTCGGCGTCGGCGTGCTGGCCGGGCTGGTCGCTATCCTCGGCGGAGCCGGTCTGGTCGGTCGCGTCGACGCGCTCAACGGGCAACTGCTCCTTCTGCTCGCGCTCGCGGTGTGGTGGGTGGTCAACAGCGAAGAGGACCGCGCTCGCCGATCGGGTGATGCCCCGCGCACTGGCTCGGACGCCTTGGTCGGTCTGCTCGGCGTTGTATCGGGCGTGTGCATCGGCTGGGCGGTGTTGGACGGCGCCTCGGCGCTCGTCGCGCTCGGGCTGGTCTCGGCGCACCTGATCGTCTGGGCGCTGCGCCAGCGCGATGTCGCGACGGTGGCGACCGGCGCGGTCATCGCGACCGGGATCGCCATCGGCTGCGCGAACATCACGCGGATCGTCGGTGGGGCGATGGCTCAGCCGGAGTGGGGGTCCGGCCAGCGGTCGCAGGCGATTGCGCTCGAACTGTCGGGCCGACCCTACGTGCCCGGTTTCGGCGCGTTGCTTCCGGACGTGATGCTGCTGATCATCGGCGTGCTGCTGGCGGTGCTGGGGCTGGACCCCGGAGCGGGACGCACGCGCCGGATCGCCATGGCCTCGATGATCGGGGTGGTGGCGCTGGCGCAGGCGGGGTGGATGTGGCTGGGCGCGGGCTGAGCGGAAGCCCTCCGGCTCGCACGGAGTGAATTCTGGGCGGTTCTCCGGATCGTTGCCGATGTTTTTCTCGGACCCGGTGTGTAGACTCGGGGCCTTCGCCAGCGTTTCTTGAGGAGACCTTCGTCGATGTCCACCGCCGCCGCCGAGACCACCCGCCGCTCGCTGCCCCAGACCCGCCGCTCGCTCACGCACAAGTTCTCGATCGGCAAGCACGAGGGCTACCTGACGATCGGCCTGCACGAGGACGGCAAGCCGGGCGAGCTGTTCCTGAAGATGAGCAAGGAGGGCTCGACGATCAGCGGCATGTGCCAGGCGTACTGCCGCGCGATGAGTCTGGCGCTGCAGTACGGGCTAAGCGTCGAGGACGCGGTGGTTCGTTTCAAGGGGATGCGCTTCGAGCCGATGGGCGCGACCTCGAACCCGCAGATCCCCGAGGCGATGAGCCTGGTGGACTACATCGCGCGGTTCTTGGAACTGGAGTTTGTAGGGCGGTAGGCGACCGCGGGGGACTGGATGGCTCGGTGCGGGCAGGCAGATCGCCTGCCTTTTTCGTGCGCGAACCGAACGATCGCCCGCGTCCAATCTTTGGCCCATCCTCGGTTTTTTGTTGGAACGGAAAGCCGAGGCTTACGCTCGGGCGGATCAGGTGTAGGGTTTCTTTGGATGCCGGGTTTCGGCGTCAGCCCGTCGGTTCACGCATCGCGAGAGAGGGATTGAAGCATGATCAGGAATGGGTTTGCAGTGCTGTTCGCCGCGGGGCTGGGTGCTTCGGCGGCGGTGGCGGCTCCGGTGTACCAGATCGAAGATCTGGGGCTGGTGCAGAGCGGGGACTTTGCGTCGCAGGGCTTCGGGGTTTCGCCGGGCGGGGTGGCGTTCGGGCGGGGGGCGGGCACGACCAACACGCCTTTCTTCGCGAACCCCGGATCGGCACTGACGGCGCTTCCGAACGCCGCGGGCAAGCCGTACGGCGTGGCGAACGGTGCGAACGACAGCGGCGTGGTGGTCGGTGTCGGCGCGGACACCTTCTTCGGCTCGGGGGCGATCCCGCTGCAGTGGACGAACGGTTCGCTGACGCAGCTCTCGATGGACGGACTGGGCGTTGGACGCGCCAACGATGTGAACGACGGCGGCTTCGTGGTCGGCTCGCTCGGCGGGGGCAGTCTGGAGGTCGCGGCGTACTGGAACAACGGAGCGGTGAACCGCATCACGGCGACGACCGCGGGCGGCGCCTCGATGACGACGGCCTTTCGGGTGAACAACGCGGGCTTCGCGGTCGGAAACGGCACCGATCCGAACATGCTCTCGCGCAACGTTGGCCTGCTCTACAACATCAACAACGGCACGCTGACCGAGGTGCCGGCCCTGCCGGGCGACAACGGCACGATCGCGTTTGACATCAGCGAAGCCGGGCATGTGGTCGGCTCGAGTTCGTTCAACCAGTCCGGCTCGACGCCGTTCATCTGGAGCGCTGGTCGCGGCGCGAGCCAGGAGATCCCGTTGCCGGCGGGGACGTCGATGGCGAGCGCGCGTGGCGTGAACTCGGACGGCTGGGTCGTGGGCATCGGGAGCGGGCAGTTCGCGGTACCGTTCCTGTACGACGGTGATCAGACGTATCGCCTGCAGGACCTGATCCCCGCCGACAGCGGCTGGGACATCTCGATGAACACGAGCTCGTCCGCGCTCGGTATCGCCGAGGACGGCACGATCGTCGGCACGGCGCTGATCGACGGCGAGATCCGGGCGTACCGGATGACGCTGGTCCCGGCTCCGGGCGCGACGGCGCTGCTCGGGCTCGGCGGTCTGGCGTTTGCGCGACGCAGGCGTTGAGGGCGGGGTGAGACTGGGCCTTGTGTACGGCGGGCCTTTCGCGGCCCGCTCTTATGTGCGCTGCGCACGAAGAAGCCGCCCGCCGGGGACGGGCCGGGGCGGGCGGCCAGAGAGAGAGCGTCGGAGATACGGGCTGCTCGCGAATCCGCCGAGCGTTCAGGCCGGGACTTTCTCGTTGCTGCACGGGGATCGTCTGGCGGCGGCGAGGCGAGAACCGAGTTCGGACGCATCGTGGAGGGCCCGCTCACGCGAGCGGTCGTGACGTTCGTCGCCGAACTCCTGGTACTCCGAGGCGATCTCGTGGATGTCATTCGGGGCGATGCCGAGCAGGCGTGTGGCCACTGTTCGCAGGTTCGGGTTCAGGTGGTTCCAGCCATCACGGATGCCGCCGGGCTCGAAGCCGAACTCGCCTCGGGAGGAGAGCACGACCAGTGACTTCCCGCTGAGCGTGCTCCGGATCGGGAAATCTCCTCGCTCCAGGTCGAACGAGAAGGTTTCACCGGGCCGGACGATCTGATCGATCCACGCTTTCAAGGATGCCGGGAGGCCGTAGTTGTAGAGCGGCGCTGCCATCACGAGCACATCGGCTCGGCGCAGCTCGTCGATGAGGGTCATGGATTCCGCGAGGGCGTCGTTCATGTCGGCGGTGCGCTGGTCGGGAGGGGTGAAGCCCGCACGGATCGATGCTTCAGTCACGATCGACGGAGGCTCGCGGCCGACGTCTCTGGACAGGGTCTTCGCGTTGGGTTCGGTTGTGCGCCAACCGTCGATGAACCGGTCGGCCATTTCTCGGGTGATCGAGCCGTTGAGGCGAGCGCTCGCATCGATACGCAGCAGGACAGTCATGGGGATCTCCTTCGTGCCTTGGTGGACGGGTCGCGCGCGGGCAAGTGGGGCGGTCGCGCTTCTGCGAATCGGCCGACGGAGTGTGTCCACCCCGACGGCCGGAAAGGGAGAGAGCGGGGGGTTATTCGGCGTGTTCGTCGAACAGGGCTGGCCAGTTGGTGTTGGCCCGCTCGACGCTGCCTTCGAAGTCGGCGTTGAACTTCTTGAGGATGTCAGAGTTCACGTTGAGGTAGAGCTTGCCGTTGCGCACCTGGGCGGTGGTGATGTCCACGGGCAGGAGGATGCCGAGCGAGACGCCGTAGGCGCAGAAGCCGCCGTACTGCGGGGCGTAGCGTTCGGGGTTCGCGGCGAACGCGTCCCGGTTGGCCTCGGTAGCGAAGAGGTAGGTGGCTCCGGCGTGGTCGGCGCGGATCATGGGGGATCCGTTGCGCGGCGTGTCGCCGGTGAAGAAGCTGACGGGGTCGAAGCCGTCGAGGCCGATGTTGCTGGCTCCGGAAACGTTGACGAGGTTGCCCTTGGCACCGGCGATCTTGGCGACGGCCTCGTCGGTGCTCCACACATCGCTGGCGATCATGCGATAGTTGACGAAGGCGGCCTCGAATCCGTCGTAGCCGGGGAGTTTGGCCGCGGCGGTGGCGTCGGAGACGATCGCGACCTCGAAGCCCTCTTCGATGAGGTCGCGCATGTGCGACTCGACGCAGAGGTTGGCGGACATGCCGGCAACGACCACTTTGCTGATGCCGGCCTTGCGGAGCTGGAGCGTAAGGTCGTTGGATTCGGGGCCGTAGACCTTGTGGGGGCTGACGACGATGGTCTTGCCGTCGTTGATGTAGGGCTTGTAGCGGTCGAGCCAGTCGGCACCCGAACCCTCGAGCGAGCCGACGCTGAGGGGGCTCTGGCGGTCGAACATGCCGATGTCGTGCATGAGCCGTTCGAGTGCGCCCTCGAACTGCCAGTTGTGGTCGTGCGGGTAGTAATAGTGCGGGCTGACGAAGACTTGGGCGCCGGCGTCCTTGCTGGCCTTGAAGAGTCGTTCGATGTTGTCGACGGTTCCGTTCTCGGTGACGCTCTCGCCGACGACGCCCCAGGCGACTCCGTCGGGGCTGAGGAAGTCGTTCTGCGGGTCGATGACGAGCAGGGCGAAGTCGCCTCGGGTGAGTTCGACGCCGGGGCGCGGGATGGGTGCGTCGGGGCGCGGGCCGTCGATGTAGTGGACGGTGGGGGCGTGGTCGTGGCCGTCGTGTTCGCCGTGGATGGCGAGCGCGGCGAGGGGGGTGGTGATGATGGCGGTCAGAGCGATGAGTGTGAAGCGTTGCATTGGAATGTTCTCTTTCCTTGGTATGGGTGAAAATGGAGTGTTCGGTGCGCTGGTCAGCGCACGTTCGGGATGCCTTCGTGATCCGCGGGGCGTGGTCCGGGGGCGGGCCAGTGGAAGCGTCGATCGTCGGCGGCGATGGGTACGTCGTTGATGCTGGCTTCGCGCCGGCGCATCAGGCCGTCTTCGTCGAACTCCCAGAGCTCGTTGCCGTAGCTGCGGAACCAGTTGCCGTCCGGGTTGTGCCACTCGTACTGGAAGCGGACGGCGATGCGGTTCTCGCGGAAGCCCCAGAGCGACTTGGCGAGTCGGTAGTCGAGCTCGCGGTTCCACTTGTTCTGAAGAAAGGCGCGGATCTGGTCGCGTCCCTGGATGAACGTGTCGCGGTTGCGCCATTCGCTGTCGGGGGAGTAGGCCAGCGCGACGCGATCGGGATCGCGGCTGTTCCAGGCGTCCTCCGCAGCGCGGACCTTGGCGAGTGCGGTTTCGGTGGTGAACGGCGGGAGGAGCGGGCGCGGCGATCGCGCGGCCCGCGGGGTCGCCGGGCAGGTTTCGGGTTTCATGGTTGGGTTCCTTGCTTCGGCGCTGGAGTGTGAGAGCAGCGCCGGGCGTGCGGTTAGCGAGCGGGGCAGGCGAGATCGGCATCGGTCCACTCGACGGCCTTGAAGGCGCTGTCGAGCGGCGTGCCCGCGATGTGGTTGGTGTAGTTGGACATGACCTTGAGCGACGTGCCGAGGATGACCTCGAGGACGGTGCGCTGGGTGTAGCCGGCGCTCAGGAGAGCGTCGATGTCCTGTTGGTCCGGCCAGCCGCGGGTTTCGTTGATGCGGATGGCGAAGGTGCGCAGGGCTTCGAGTTTGGGGTCGGCGAGTTCCGAGCCGTTGCGGAGCGCTTCGATGACCTCATCGGACACGCCCTGGGAGCTTGCGATCGCCGTGTGCGCGGCCATGCAGTAGGTGCAGCCGTTGAGTCGGTTGTTGACCATCAGGACGATCTGGCGCTCGGTGGGGGAGAGATCGGTTTTGTCGAAGATGGACGCGAGGGTCATGTAGCCCTCGAGCAGGGCGGGCGCTGCGGCCATGATGCCGAGCAGGTTCGGCACGAAACCGAACGCCTTCTGGGCACCCTCGATGAGCGGCTTTGCTTCGGGGGCGGTTTCAGCGGTGTGGATCGGGAAACGGGACATGGGGTTCTCCTTTGGGAAGGCGGTGCGACATCCTGCTCGGGCGAAACGGTCGCCGAGTGCGAATGGCGCGGGTTGTGGTGAGCGGGGGCTGGATCTGATCCGGAACCCGATGCTCTTCGCGACAAGTATACTGACCGGTAAGTATAGGTCAAGCGAGTTCAATGCTTTTTCCCAAAATCCTTGACTTTGCTCTTTCGGCAGCCTCAATCCGTCTGTTTTCTCAGTCTCGGCGTGTCGATGCTGGCACCGGATTGTGACGGATACTATACTGATCGGTCCGTATGTAGTTTCTCAGTCAGGAGTCTTTATGCCCCCCAGTCGCCGGGATGAATTGATCGACGCAGCCATGCGAGTTTTCTATCGCTGCGGTTTCCACGCCTCGAGTCTGGACGACATCCAGAAAGAGGGCGGGATCAGCCGGATGACGCTGTACAACCACTTCAAGTCGAAGGACGAACTGATCCTGGCGGCGATGCGTCGTCGGGATGAGATCTTTCGGAACCGGCTGATGAAGTTTGTCGAGTCGGCTTCGAAGGAGCCGCGTGAACGGATCGCGGCGGTCTTCGACTTTCACGAGCAGTGGTTCTCCGGCGAGGAGTTCTGCGGGTGCATGTTCATCAACGCGGCGGCGGAGTTCTCGGTTGCGGACTCGGCGCCGCGCCGGCTGGCATCGGAGCACAAGCAGGAGATCGTTCGGTACTTGCGCGAGCTGTGCGTCGCGGCGAGTCTGACTGACCCCGCCGATTTGGCGGAGCAGCTCAACATCCTGCTCGAGGGTTCGATTGTCGCAGCGCGGGTGGTCGGTCAGGTCGAGGGCGGCGGTTCCGATCCGGGGGTGTATGCCCGTCTGGCGAAGCGGATGGCGATGGCGGTGATCGAGCGGGGATGATGCGTTTGGATGGATCGTGGCGCTTGGAGTCTGGTCGGAAACGCGGCATGATGTCGGTATGGCTGCACCAAAGACCGTGGATGAGTACATCGAGCGTCAGGACCGGTTCGGGGAAGAGGTCGCGCGTCTGCGCGAGATCCTGCTGAGGACCGGGATGGAAGAGGCGGTGAAGTGGGGGGCTCCGGTGTACACGCACGGGGGGAAGAACCTCGTTGGCATTGGGGCGTTTAAGGAGCACTTCGGGCTGTGGTTCTTTCAGGGCGCGCTGCTCAGCGATCCGGAGGGCGTGCTGACGAATGCGCAGGAAGGGAAGACCAAGGCACTGCGCCAATGGCGTATGGAGTCCAAACGGGACATCAAGGCGAAGGCGATCGCGGCGTACGCCAAGGAGGCGATGGCGCTGCAGGAGGCCGGTAAGGAGATCAAGCCGAAACGGCCGGTGACCAAGGGGTCGGTGGACCTGCCGCCGGAGCTCGCGGCGGCGCTCAAAGAGCGGGCGAAAGCAAGGAAGGGGTACGACGCGCTGACACCGGGCAAGCAGCGGGAGTACGCGAACTACATCGCCGAGGCGAAACGCGACGCGACGAAGCAGAGCCGGATCGAGAAGATCCTGCCGATGGTCGAGGCGGGGGTCGGGCTGCACGACAAGTACCGGAACTGTTGACTGCGGGCGTGCGGACCCCGACTGAAGTCCTGCGATGACCGGGATTGCCATTGTGCGCTGGGCGTGGCGGATGGCGGAGCTATCGCGGTTGGGGATGACAGGGGCGGCGAGCGCTCATCGACGCGGGCTGCCCGAAACGGGGTGGAGAGCAAGTATGAATGCCTAAGTCGGTCGTGCTTCAACTGCAGGATTCACAGATTCTTTCGAGTTCGTGTTTCGATCGGAACAGGCTTCGGAGTAGTTTGCATGAGGCGATCCGCGACTTTGCGGGGTTCGCCGCCGCCTGCACAGCGGCTACACGGAGTCAGGAAAGAGGAGAAGGAAATGTCGAAGACTTCTTGGAAGTTGGCGCTCTGCGCCGGTGGTTCGTTGTCGATGCTTGCGGGCGTCGCTCAGGCCGATCACCTGTTGCTTGTGGATCTGTCGGTTCCGAACCAGGTGACTATCAGCGCGACGAACGGTGTTTCGCTGGTCAACGCGTCGGGCAGCGATACCACTGGCGTGTACTTTGAGAACTTCTACGGCGGAGCGGGCAGCGCGCTTTCGGCGCCTCTCGTCGCGGGAGATATCACGAACGCGGAGAACCCGGCCGACAACAGCCCGGCTCTCTTCCGTGGCGGAGGGGGGACCGATCCCGGCCTGAACATGTGGAGTTGGTCGACGGACATCACCGTCACCTTCACGGCGGGTTCGCTCGCCTTCACCGGTTCGGGCACTTGGACGCTCGACCCGAACGAGTACGCGGACATGCTGAACGCTCCGGCGGGTGGCAACCTGTACTTCCCGGCTGATACGGTCGACGACCTCTCGTCGGCGCAGGTACTCGGGACGTACGCGGTGATCATCCCGACGCCGGGTGCCGCCGGTCTGCTCGGTCTCGCGGGTCTCGCGGCGGTTCGTCGTCGTCGCTGATCGACGATCGTTGGATTGAATCGATGGACCGGCGTCCCCGAGAGGGCGCCGGTTTTTTTATGCCCACGATGCGAGCTGGCGGGAGCTCAGGGCGGGCGCGGTGGTGAACGGACGGGCACGCGGCGCTCGCTGGCACCGGGCCAGACTCGACTCCGGCGGGGTGGTGGAGTACCTTCGGTAGCCGCATCTGGGAGGAAGCGCACCGCGTGGATCTTCTGCTGAGCCCTCCGATCCTGTTCTTTGTGCTCGGCGGGTTTGCGTCTCTCGTCGGCAGCGATCTGGATGTGCCGAAGCCGGTGGTGCGTCTGCTCTCGCTTTATCTGCTGATGGCGATCGGCACATACGGCGGCTACAAGCTGTCGCTGGGCGGGCTGGACGCTCGGGCGTGGGCGACGATGGGTGCGTCGGTGTTGGCGTCGTTCGCGATGCCCTTTGCGACATTCGCGGTGCTTCGCCGGAGATTGACCGGGCCGGATGCCGCGGCGGTGGCGGCGTGCTTCGGTTCGATTTCGGCGGTGACTTTCATCACCGCGATCGCGTTTCTGGACCGGGAAGAGATCGCGTACTCCGGGTATATGGTCGCGTCGATGGCGCTGATGGAGTCACCGGCGGTGGTGTCCGGCGTCTTGCTGGCTCGGCTGTCGATGGGGCGCGACCGGTCACGCACCGGACCAGACCAGACCGCCGGTTCGGACGATGGCGGCGGCGTGTGGCGTGAGTCGCTGCTGAATGGGGCGGTGCTGGTGCTCGTGGGCTCTCTGCTGATCGGCATTGTTTCCGGTGAAGAGGGTTGGCGAGCGATCGAGCCGTTCATGTACGACCCGTTCAAGGGCGTGCTGTGCCTCTTTCTGCTGGACATGGGACTGGTTGCTGCCCGGCGGATCGGTGATATTCGTGAGGCGGGCTGGTTCCTGATCGGTTTCAGTGTGATCGGGGCGGTGGTCCAGGGGCTGGTCGGTGTGCTCGTGGCCTGGGGGCTGGGGTTGAGCGCGGGCGATGCTTTGTTGCTGGCGATCCTGTTCGGTTCGGCGTCGTACATCGCGGTGCCGGCGGCGATGCGTCTTGCGGTGCCGGAGGCGAACCCGTCGATCTATGTGACGCTTGCGCTGGCGATCACGTTCCCGTTCAACATCATTCTTGGCATCCCCATGTACCACCTGCTCATCGGAGTGATGGGCATCGGCGGCTGACCGATCGGAGCGACACTCGTGCACACCGTGAAGCGAATCGAGATCGTGATTGACAAGCCGCATGTGCGCAAGGTGCGTCGGGTGCTGGAGGGCCTCGATGTGCCGGGTCTGACGGTGTTCGAGGCGACGGCGGGCTACGGCGATCGCGGGGAGCGCAGCGGGGGGGAGTTGTCGGACGCGCAGGTGAATTGTTGTATTCTGACGACCTGCCGCGTGGACCAGGTGGATGCGGTCGCGGCGGCGATCGAGCCGCTGCTGAAGCGGTACGGGGGGCTTTGTCTGATTTCGGATGCGATGGTGATCCGTGCGGAGTTGTGATGATGCCGAGCGATGCGTCTCCGACTCGCTGCGACTCGTACACTGGACCTGTTCTCAGGCACAAGGAGCCCGCCGATGATCCGAACTACCGCTGCCGCGAGTCTGATCGCGGCAACCACCGTGCTCGCTGCGAAGCCCGGCGTGATCCTGCCCATGCGCGAGCGTGCGGCGGTGGTCGACGGGCTGCTGCGTGAGCGTCTGGACCGGATCGTCCCGGAACTGATGCGCGAGCACGAAGTGGACATGTGGATCGTGCTTGGGCGGGAGTACAACGAGGATCCGGTACTGAAGACGATGCTGCCGGCGACCTGGCACTCGGCGCGCCGGCGGACGATCCTGGTGTTCCACGATCCGGGCGCTCCCGCGGGGGTCGAGCGTCTGGCGGTTTCGCGGTATGCGGTGGGGGACCTGTTCGAAGCGTCGTGGGATCCGGCGGAGCAGCCCGATCAGTGGGCGCGGCTGGTCGAGATCATCGAGAGCCGCGATCCCGAGCGGATCGGGTTGAACATCTCCGAGACCTGGGCGCACGCGGACGGCCTTTCGCACTCGCAGTTCGAAGCGCTGCACGACGCGCTGCCGAGCGGGTTGCGCGAGCGGATCGTGTCGGCGGAGCCCCTGGCGGTGGGCTGGCTGGAGACGCGTCTGGAGCGGGAGATGGATGTCTACGCTTCGGTGTGCCGCATTGCGCACGAGATCATCGGCGAGGCGCTGTCGGAGCGGGTGATCCAGCCGGGGGTGACGACGACGGATGATGTGAAGTGGTGGTGCCGGGAGCGGGTGAACGAACTGGGGCTTGAAGACTGGTTCCACCCGATCGTGTCGGTGCAGCGTGCATCGGCGGAGGGAGACTTCATGGCCATGATGGCGGGCGGCGAGCAGGTCATCCGACGCGGCGATCTGGTCCATCTGGATCTTGGTATCCGCTACCTGCGTCTGCACACGGACACGCAGCAGATGGCGTATGTGCTGAAGCGCGGCGAGACGGAGCCGCCGGCGGGGCTGCGCCGGGCGTTCGCGCGTGGCAACGAGATGCAGGACATCCTGACCTCGCATTTCAAGGAGGGGCGGACGGGCAACGAGGTGCTCAAGCTCGCGCTGGGCGAGGCGGAGCCACGCGGGATCAACGCGATGGTCTACAGCCACCCGGTGGGTTTGCACGGACACGCGGCGGGTCCGGCGATCGGCATGTGGGACAAGCAGGACGGCGTGCCGGGGACGGGGGAGTACCCGATCCGGGCGAACACGGCGTACGCGATCGAACTGAGCATTGTCGAGGAGGTGCCGGAATGGGGCGGTCAGGAAGTGCGGATCATGCTCGAGGAGGACGCGGTCTTTGAGGATGGTCGCGTGGAGTACATCGACGGTCGCCAGACGGAACTGCGTGTGATTCGGTAGCGAGGTGTCCGGTGCTCCGGTTTGCGAGATGTGTCCCTATGGCTCGACACGCTGCCACATCAGCGCGTTGAAGTCGATCTCGCCGGTCTCCACTTCGAGGCGTTTGAGCATGTGCATGACTTGAGCGCGGTGGTGGGCTTCGTGGATGACAAGCTGCGTGAAAAAATCGCTGCGAGAGGCGCGGTAGAAGTACGGATCGCCCTCCGACTTCGTTTCGCAAACCATCGGTGTCGACCAGTCGGAGACGGACTCAAGATCGGTGCGGACACGCTCGCTCTGGTCGCGCCACGCCGCTTCGAGGCGTGGGAAGGGGAGGGCGGTCTGGTGGTCGCAATCGGGGTCGAGTTCCGGCGTGGGCTTCGGAGGGAGCCCGGTGACGCCGCGAATCCGGTGCATGTAGGCCCACTCAGCGCCCCGGAGGTGGTGCATCGTGCGGGCAATCGATCCGAGGCCGATCGGGTGCACCGACCTGTACGCGTCGTCGTTCAACTCGCGGAGCCACCCGAAAACGCGGTCGCGTGAGGCCAAGAGGTAATCGTAGCATCGCAGGGGTTCCATGCCGCCAGCGTACCAAGGCGAGCCAACGGATCATCGGCTCTCGATGGGCGGGGCTCTCACCGCGAGTGCAGCCCGATTTGGCCGAGCATGGCCTTGAGTTCGTCGGGACAGATTGGTTTGCCGAGGATCGTCGACTCCCGAAGGTCTTCGGGGAGGTCCGCCTTGTCGTAGCCCGTGAGTAGAAGGAAACGCACCTGGCGTTCTCGCAGCAGGCGGGCGAGGGGATATACCTTCGTTCCGTCGAGGTCGACGTCGAGGAGCGCGGCGGCGGGGGGCTTCCCTTCAACCAGTTGCATCGCCTTCTCGAGTGTGTTGGCCGGGCCGACCACGTCAACGCCCATTTCTTCCAGTTCGTCGACCAGCACCTGCGCGATGGTGCCGTTGTCTTCGACGACCAGCACGCGCGGTTTCGATTCGGTGGAATCCGTCTGGAGTGTTGCTCCGGACGGACTCTCGGGAACGGGGAGCTCATGCGCGGAGAGCGGAAAGCTGATGGTGCATGTCAATCCGCTCGGAGCGAGCTCTTTCTCCAACTCACCTCGCAGTTCGTAGTTCACGGTCTGCTCGATCAGGCTGCTGCCGTAGCCGGGTTCGCCGCTTGTGGTCAGATTCCCTTCGCATCGCTCCCGCCACTCGAACTTGAGCCAGCGGACCCCGTCGCGGCTTTGCGTTTCCCACGCGATATCAATGTGTCCGGACTCGCCCTTGAGCGCACCGTACTTCATGGCGTTCGTGGCCAGTTCGTGGACGACCATGTGGAGCGCCAGGCACTGCTTCGGCGAGAGCGTGAGCGCGGGGCCGCGGATCGATGCTTGATTCGGCGAGGCGCGGCGCGGATCGATCTCGCTCCGCACGATTTCTTCGAGAGAGCATCCCGTCCAGTCGGTGCCGGTCAGGAGGCTGTGGACGTTCGCGATGGCACGGAGCCGCTCCCCGAAGCTTTTCTTGAACGAGTTCAGACTGTTTGCGTGGCGCAGCGTTTGGCTGGCGATCGCGTCGACGACGGCCAGAGTGTTCTTGACGCGATGGTTCAGTTCGGCCATCACGGTCGCCATGCGCTCCTCGTGCTCTCGTCGCTGGGTGATGTCTTCCATCACCAGCACGACGCGGTCCGGTTCTCCCTCCTCGTTGTCCATAAGACGCGCGTTGAGGAGCATGGAGCGGGTTCCGATGGTTTCAAAGTGCGGCTCGACCTCGAAGCCCTGGAAGCCGTCGGATTGCTCAAGGACTTTTCCGAGCAGCTCGCGGAGTTCGGGGATGTCCCATTCGCGGTTGCCGAGTTCGTGGAGGAAGCGGCCCTCGGTGTCGTCCGGCCCCATGTCGAACATCTCGTAGAAGGCCTCGTTGGCAGAACTCACCCGAAGATCGCTCTCGAGGACGAGCAGCGGCACGGGCGAGGTCCGGAGGGTGGCTTCGGCGTAGTCACGCGCTTGCTTGACCTGATCGTGAGCGGCGCGCAAGGCGGTCTCGGCCTGCTTGCGTTCGTGGACATCGATCACGGATCCGACGTACCCCAGGAACCGTCCGTTTTCATCGAAACTCGGTTTGCCCGCGCTGATACACCACCGGTACTGGCCGTCGGCTCGGCGGAGCCGATAGTCGAGCGAGAACGGGTCCTGATTCGCGTTCGCTTCCTCGAAGATGCGATGGGAATGTTCCCGATCGTCGGGATGTACTCCTTCGAGCCAGCCGAAACCATCGACCTCGAGTTCGGTCTGGCCGGTGTACTCGTACCAGCCGCGTGACAGGAAGGTCGCCGAACCGTCCGGAGCGGTGACCCAGAGCATTGCCGGGGCGGCGTTCGCCATCACCTTGAACCGATCTTCGCTCTCGCGAAGCGCTTCTTCGAAACGCTTTCGTTCCGTGATGTCTACGACTACGCCCGGGAGGCGGACGGGGGTCCCGTCGGGATCGCGCTCGACGCGACCGCGCGCGACCACCCAGCGAACGGGTTGGCCGGGACTCGGAACGACGCGGTACTCGGCTTCGTAGGTGTCTTCGGATTCGATCGCGCGGGCGATGGACCGCTCAACCCGCGGGCGATCTTCTGCGTGAATCGCCTCAAGATAACGCTCCACCGGTGCCTGGTCGGCTTCCTCGGTGGTCATGCCGAACAGGAATGCCAGGTTTCGATCGGCCCCCACGGCATTCTTGACGATGTCGAATTCCCACGTGCCGATCTCTGCGGCGGCGAGGGTGGACTCCAGGCGTGAGCGAGCTTCGCGGATCTCCTCCTCGGCGAGCTTCATGTCGGTGACATCGCGAGTTGTGCCCGCGACAGCGATGACCTCACCGTCGTCGTTCAGGATCGGTGTGAAGATGTAGTCGTAGATTCGACGGCCCGCGGTCCCGGTGAAGGGTACTTCCCCGCGGATGGGCGTTTTCGTGGCCACGACTCTCTCGATTTCCTTGTCGTGCAACTCCGCGTGCCACGGTTCGTATCCGAGTTCCAGGCAATTCCTCCCGATCGCTTCATCCCAGGTCTTTCCCCACATCCTGAGGAGGCCTTCGTTGGCGTAGATGAAACGGTGGTCGAGGTCGAAGATGTAGGCGAGGTCGGGCGTGGTTGTCAGCACGCCCTCGTAGAGCCGTCGCTGCTGTTCGAGCGATTCCTCAGCCTGCTTCCGCGCGGTCACATCGCTCGCGGCACCGAACCACTCCTGGATGGTTCCCTGATCGTCGAAGATCGGTACGGCGCGAGACTGCGTCCAGCCGATGGAGCCATCCAGGCGTATGACGCGGTGCTCCATCTCGAACATCTCACGCGTTCGGATCGCGCGGTCGATCGCTTCGAGGACGCCGGGTCGATCGTCGGCGTACACGTACCTCTGGAGCCAGGACCTGCTCGGTTCGAGCGTGTCGGGGATGAACTGCTGTCCCTGAAGCTGCTGCATCTCGGTCCAGTCCGCGTTCATCCGATAGACGGCGTCTGACGTCGCGGTGGTGAATGCGCGGAACCTCGCTTCGCTGTCGCGCAGGGCCTGGAGTGTGCGATGTCGATCGATGGCGAGTCCGGCGAACTGCGCGGTGGCCTGCAGCGTCGTCAGTTCGTCATCTATCGGGCGCTTGGGTTCGTTGAAGTAGATCGCGGAGGTGCCGATGGTTCGACCGTCGGCGGACAGGATGGGCTGCGACCAGCAGGCGCGGAGGCCGTGTGCTTCTGCGGTCTTCCGATAGTCTGCCCAGAGTGGGTCGGATTGGATGTCTTCAACGATGACACGCTCGCCACGATATGCCGCGGTGCCGCAGGATCCGACAGCCGGACCGATCTCGACGCCGTCTATGGCGCGGTTGTAAGCGTCGGGGAGCCCTGGTGCGGCGCCGTGACGGAGTCTCTTGCCATCGGGATCAAGCAGGAGGATCGATCCGGTCGTGCCGGGTATCTGCTGCTCGGCGGAGCGGACGAGCTCGTTCAGGATCTCAGCGAGCGGCTCCTCGCTCGCGATCATCTCGAGGATGCGCGATTGCGCGCTCCGTTCGAGCTCGGCCTTCTTGCGTTCGTGCGCATCGATCACGGAGCCGACGAAGCCGAGATACCGCTCGTCGTTGTCGAATCGAGGCCTGCCGTGCGCTATGCACCACCGGTACATCCCGTCGTGGCGTCGCAACCGGTAGTCGATCGAGAACGCTTCCCGCCGACGGTTCGCGTCGAGGAGCGACCGCTGGAACTCGCGTCGGTCCTGCGGATGCACCGCTTCGAACCAGTCGGCGTCGAGGCCGCCGTGCTGCGGTCGACCGGTAAACTCATGCCAGCCGCGAGAGAGGAAAGTCGCGGTTCCGTCCGCGTCGGTGACCCACAGCATGGCCGGTGCGGTGTTGGCCATGGCCTTGAACCGGGATTCGCTCTCACGGAGGGCGTTCTCGAATCGCGTGCGCTCGGTGATGTCCCGCGCAATCTTCGAAGCGCCGATGATGCGACCGTTCGAATCGAGCACCGGGGACACGGTAAGCGAGATGTTCACCAGCGAGCCGTCTTTCCGCCGGCGGATTGTTTCGTAGTGCTCGATGCGCTGACCGGTGCGGATGGCGCCGATGATCTGGGTTTCCTCGCCCAATCGATCTTCGGGTATCAGCATGGTCACCGGGCGACCGATCGCTTCTTCGGCGGTGTAGCCGAATATCCGCTCTGCGCCCTCGTTCCATGACTCGATCACGCCGTCGAGCGTCTTGCTGATGATCGCGTCGCTCGAGGACTGGACGATGGCGGCGAGACGGGCGCTGGCCCTGTCGTGCTGGCGGCGCAGCGTGATGTCGGTGATCAGGGCGTAGAACCCGGCGACGGATCCGTCGGCGCGTTCGTCAGGAACATAGTCGCAGTGCACGGTCCGTCGCTGGTCATCGGAGAATGGGATCTCCGCCTCGAAACTGACGCGCTCTCCGTCCAGGGCTTTTCGGACATGCGGTTCGATGACGGCGTACGCGTCGTCGCCGACTACCTCGCTCACCAGGCGGCCGTGGATATCGTCGCGGTCGTGGCCGAACCACTGTTCATACCCTCGGTTGTTGAACCGGTAGCGGGCGTCGGCGTCGACGTAGGCGATCAGTGCCGGCATCGCGTCAGCGATCAGCGTCAGACGGTCTGCGGCTTCAGCCGCCTGCTCCGAGGCCCGTTTGCCGTTTGAGACATCGATCGTGACGCCGTCGAAGCGCTTGGGAGTGCCGTCGGGGGCGTAGTCCGCGCGGCCGATGGCGCGGATCCACTTGATAGCGCCGGTGTCCGGATCGACGGTGCGGTACTCGATGTCGTAGATGGTGCGATGCTCGATCGCGTGCGCGATAGCGTCGCGGGTGCGCTGCCGGTCGTCCGGGTGTAAGCGATCGTAAAAGGTATCGATGGTGACGGAGGCGTCGGCCGGCAGGTGGAAGTGGGCTTTGACGTGTTCGTCCCAGTGGAGCGCATCGAATGGCAGGTCGCAGTACCAGTACCCGACACCGGTGGCGCGGCGGACGAACGCCCAGCGGTCCTCGGATTCCTGCCGCGTCTTCCCTGCCCGACGCATGGCCTCAGGCTGGTCGCATTCGACGATGACAGCGTTGGTACCGTTTGCCGGTTCGGATCGTTCTGCGACGGACTCGACCGCGAAGCCGCTTTCGCGGAGCACCCGCGCGATAGCGTCCGCGGTCGCGGCATCATCGTTTTCCACGAGGATACGAGCACGCGATCCGTTGCCGGTCATCTTTATGGTTTCGCGATCGGACAACTCGGTGATCGTAGCATGGGCAGCGCGGGTTCCCCCGCGCAAACTGGACCATTCCAAACGGAAAGCAAATACCTACCTTTGGGTGGTGCATTGGCCCGGTGGGCGTAGAGAAACTCCGTGCTAGGCGGAGTTTTAAGCAAGGCGGGCGGGACTCGAACCCGCAACCACCTCATCGAGAGCCTGGGGCACGCGTGCATCCGCGTGTTCTGAGCCGGATCACGCATCCGTGTTCGCCCGGCGCGTTTGCTCGCTGCCGAGCCACAGCGCGAGCCCCGCCATCACGATCGCGATTGGGGCAACTGTCACGGCCAAGGCCATCATCGACACCACCCCAATCTTCGCCAACGCCGCGTCGACGCCCACCCCGGCGAAGTCGCCGGCGCGGTACACGAACGTGTCGATCAGGTTCTTCGCCTTGTACTTCTCGTCACGGTCGAGGACTGTGAACAGCGTCTCGCGAGACGGCCGGGCAATGGCGTAGCGCCCCGCGCGGAAGACCGCCTGCACAACGGTGATGATGCCGAGCATGGTGGCCGCGGCCCAGCCCGCCTGCTCGCCCATGGCCAGCACGATGCAGCCGCCCAGCGCGATCATCGGTAGCAGCGCCAGAGCCCAGCCGACGCCGATCCAGCGCAGGAGACGCGCGGTCACTACCAGTTGCAGCACGAGGGTGGCGAACTGCGTCCAGAAGTCGATGCTCGCGAAGATCCCGACGCGGCCAGACTCGGAGTCCTCGGCGTTGATGACCACCTCGGCCTGCTCGAAGTAGAGCAGTGTCGTCAGGACGGCCAGCAGCGCGATGTACGAGGCGATAACCAGCAGGTAGCGCGAGCGCATTGCCAGCCAGAGACCGTCGACGGCCTCGCGGAGGGCGGAACGGCGCGGACGATTCGGGCTGTCGTCGACCACGTCGCCACCCGGATCGGCATGAGGTCGAATCAGGCTGAGCACCACCGAGATGGCGCCGGCCAGCCCAACGAACACCGCGGCGACGGTCATCATTGTTGGGGGGCTGAGCGTGATGCCGAGGTCGAAGAGATCACGGCCGAACATCTCGAATGGATACCCGGACACGGCCCACGCGGAGGCCGAGCCGAGCAGTGCTCCGAGCGTGCCGCCGACGGCGACGGACGGGAACACCCGTCGGGCATCCTCCGGCCGGAAGCAGTCGCTCATCAGCGACCAGAACAGCCCGACCATGAACAGGTTGATGACGCTGAGCCAGACGAAGAAGATCCGACCGGTCCAGGCGGTGACCGCTTCGTCGCCGCCGGCGGCGCGGTAGAAAGCGAAGCCCAGCAACATCACGACGATCGATCCGTATGCGACCGGCAGGAAGATGCGCCGGTCGAAGCGGCCGACCAGCCACGAGAAGACCGGGCTCAGGGCCAGCGACGCGGCCATGGTTGCGAAGAACAGCGACCGCAGTTCGTCCATTCCCCGCTCGACGCCGAAGGCTTCGCGCACTGGGCGAATGAAGAAATAGCCGTACAGGATGCAGAAGAACATGAGCCCGGCGAGCAGCACCGGGGCGACCTCGGACGGACGCAGATTGATCAGCGCCAGGAGGCGACCGCCCAGTGAGCGCGATGCGTCGGAATCGTTCCCGGATTCGCTGCGCTTCGTCACGGCGGAGGGGTCCTCAGTATCCCGCGGCCTTGTCGACCACGTTCAGGAGTGGCTCGCCGGCACCGAAGCGACGGACATTCTCGAACAGCAGCGCCCGTTGCCGGGCGCCGGTAAGGGACGCGCGACCGGCGACGTGCGGCGTGATGACCACATTTGGCATGCCCCAGAGCGGATGATCCGCTGGGAGCGGCTCGGGCGTGGTGACGTCCAGGCATGCGCCGGCGAGATGGCCTCGATCGAGGGCATCGACCAGGGCGTCTTGGTCCACTATCCGCCCGCGAGCGATATTGACGAGATACGACCCGGGTTGCATCCGGGCGAGAGCCGCCGCGTCGATCATTCCCTCAGTCTCATCCGTCAACGGGACACAGAGCACAACGACATCGGCGAGCGGAAGGAACTCATCGAGATCGTCCGCGGTCCCGAGTCGGTCCACGTAATGCGGCGGTTGCGTCCGGCTGCGTCGCGTCGCGAGGACGGTCATGTCGAAGCCCTTGGCTCGCCGGGCGACCTCTTGACCGATGCCACCGAGTCCGACCACGAGCATCGTGCGGCCACTGAGGGCAACGGGCTCGATCGAACTGCCTCTGCGGTTCCAGGTTCCCTGTTGCTCGGGCTGCTGGTAGTAACGCAGGTCACGCGTCAGGGAGAGCAGCATGCCGAAGACGTGCTCGGCGATCGCCGGGCCGTGAACCCCCTGCATGTTCGTCAGCACGATGTCCGGGTCATCCATGCCCTCGCGCTCGAGCAGCCAGGCGACGCCGGCCGACGGCGACTGAACCCACTTCAGTTGATCCGCCGCGGCGAGGAACTCTGGCGTGCAGAGTCGCCCGTCTGCACCGTGGGCTGCGGGCGCGAGCCGAAGCGCGTCCTCAGGGGAATCCGGTACCACGCAGCGCACATTCGGGGCGACGGCGTTGAGGGCGGACAGGTCCGCATCGGACATCGATGCGGCGAGGTAAAGCAGCTCGACGCGACCGTTGTCGGTTGGCATGGCGACCCGCGCGCCGTCGTGTGATCCCACGTCGATGGTCGGCACGATGAGCGTCGGGCCCTGGGAAGGTCCAGCGCAGCCGAAAGCCACGGCCGCGAGCAGGATGGCGATCAAGGTTCGATAGAGCATCGTGTCGATCCGGCGGATGTTGGTCATGTGGCTCCTCACGGACACGTTACCCCAACGCCGAACTGCACGTCGGGTCGCACCGGCAAAAGACGGCGGCTTCCGACGCACGCCGTGCCCGCTAGTATCAGGCCTGCTCGACCCGTCAGGTGTCTCCTGTTCCCGCCCCGTCTCGAGAGGATTTACACCCCATGGACCGACGTACATTTTGCCAGACCGCTCTCGCCGCTGGAGTCACTATCGCCACGGCGAGCCGGCAGGGATTTGGCCAGACAGTCCGTGCGGATCAAGACGGTAACACTGCGGATCTGTTCAAGCCGCTCCGGCTGCGTGGCGTGACGCTGCGCAATCGCATCGCGATGTCGCCGATGTGCCAGTACTCGAGCGAGGACGGCTTCGCCAACGACTGGCACCTGGCCCATCACGCGGCCCGTGCGGTCGGCGGCGCCGGGTTGTTGATCGCGGAGGCCACCGGGGTCGAACCGGAGGGACGCATCACGCCCAGTTGCCTCGGCGTCTGGAAGGACGAGCATGTTCCCGCGCTGCGCCGGGTGACGGACTTCGTGAGCGAGCATGGCGCGGTGCCCGGGATCCAACTCGCTCACGCCGGGGTCAAGGCTTCTCGGTACGGCCCGTTCGACCGCGATCGGAACGGATTCGTGCCGCTCGATCAAGGTGGCTGGATGCCGGTCGGTCCCAGCGCGAAGCGGTACGGCCGAGGAGGTCCGGTGCCGCACGAGCTGACGGTCGACGAGATTCGCGCCATCACCGGGTCCTTCGCGGCGGCGGCGGAGCGGTCGATCGATGCGGGATTCCAGGTGATCGAACTGCACTTCGCGCACGGGTACCTCGGTCACAGCTTCCTGTCGCCGTTCATGAACGATAGGTCGGACGATTACGGCGGTTCGTTCGAGAACCGGGTCCGGTTCCTGCTCGAGACGACCCGCGCCGTTCGGGGCGCGCTTCCCGAGGATGTCCCGCTATTCGTGCGTCTCTCGTGCACCGACTGGGCCGAGGGCGGCTGGACACTGGACGACTCCGTGAAGGCGTCGGGGCTGCTCAAAGAGGAAGGCGTAGATCTCATTGACTGCTCGACCGGCGGAGCGACGCGCAACGCCCGGATCCCGGTCGGGCCGGACTACCAGGTCCCGTTCTCTGAGCGGATCCGGCGTGAAGCCGGGATCGCCACGGGAGCCGTGGGGCTGATCACCGAGCCCGCCCAGGCGAACGCGATCATCGCCGAAGGCCGCGCCGACCTGATCCTGCTGGGGCGTCAACTCCTGCGTGAACCACACTGGCCGGCGCGTGCGTGGGTCGAACTGAACTCCGAGACGCCATCACCGATCACACCGAAGTACGGATACGCTCTCCGCGAGACTCGCCAAAGGTGACCGAGGGAGCCGGGCGGTCACGCCGCGCCGCTGATTGCCCTACGGGCACGAGCGTCGAGGAGCCAAAACGAAGAAACCCCCGCATAAGCGGGGGTCCTACGAAGCGAGGCGGACGGGACTCGAACCCGCAACCACCGGATCGACAGTCCGGGACTCTAACCAATTGAGCTACCGCCCCAAAGGGGACCCGATCGCCGGGGCGAGCGGGAAGGGAAATGTATCGGATCCGGCGTGGGTGTCAAGGCGCGAAGGCGTCTGAAGGGGCGGATTCGGGCGGTTTGGGGATTACTGGGCCGGGCTTTGGGGCTCCGGTCGGGCTACTTGCCGTCGTACCACGAATTCGCCCAGCCGATGTCGACCTTCAGGGGAACGGCGAGCTCCATGGCGGTCTCCATCGACTGCCGGACGGTGGCGCTGACGGCTTCGGCCCGGGCTTCCGGGGTCTCGAGAACGAGTTCGTCGTGGATCTGGAGGAGCAGGCGAGCGTCGGGGTGGGATTCTGGCAGGTCGCGGTAGAGGTTGATCATCGCGAGTTTGATGAGGTCGGCGGCGGAGCCCTGGACGACGGTGTTGATGGCGGTGCGCTCGGCGAAGGCGCGTCGAGCGGGCTGATTGCTGGTGATGTCGGGGATCGGGCGACGCCGGTGCAGGATGGTTTCGACGGCTCCGGTGGCTTTGGCCTCGTCGACGCATTGGTCGAGGAAGGTGGTGATGCCGGGGAAGCGGGCCTTGTACTCCTCGATGATGGTCGCGGCTTCGGAGTTGCCGATGCCGAGGCGACGGGCGAGGCCGAAGGCGGTGATGCCGTAGACGATGCCGAAGTTGACCATCTTGGCGCCGGACCGCTGCTCGTCGGTGACCTGCTCGGGCGAAATGCCGTGGATCTGGGCGGCGACGGCGCGGTGGATATCCGCATCGGCGTGGAAGGCGTCGATCAAGGCCTTGTCACCCGAGAGGTGGGCGAGCAGGCGGAGTTCGATCTGGGAGTAGTCGGCAGAGATGAGGACCGAGCCCTCAGGGGCGACGAAAGCGCGCCGGATCTCGCGCCCGATGGGCGTGCGGATGGGGATGTTCTGGAGGTTGGGGTCGGACGAACTCAGGCGCCCGGTGACGGCGACGGTCTGGTTGAAGCTGGGGTGGATGCGGTGCGTCTCGGGATGGATGGCCTCCTTCAATGCGAGGAGGTATGTGGAGACGAGCTTGGTGAGCTGGCGGTACTCGACGATGAGGGCCGGGATCGGGCTGTCGATGGTGGGGTCGAGCGCGAGCTTTTCGAGGGTCTCGGCGTCGGTGGAATAGCCGGTCTTGATCTTCTTCAGGGGCTTGATCCCGAGGCCGGGCTCGGCGTCATCGGGTTTGTTGAAAAGGATGGCCGAGAGTTGCTTCGGGGAGTCGGGGTTGAAGGGGCGCGGTGCCGCGGCTTCGAGGTCGGCGCGGAGTTCCTCGATGCGGACGATGAGGCGCTCGCGCTGGCGATCGAGTTCGTCGGGGTCGCAGAGGATGCCGTTGAACTCCAGTTCAGCGAGCACCGCGACCAGGGGCATCTCGACGTCGTCGAAGAGTTCGCGCAGGTCGCCGGAGAGCTGCGGCATCAGGGCGTGGTAGAGGCGGAGGGAAACATCGGCGTCTTCGGCGGCGTACTCGGCGGCGGTATCGAGCGGGACCTCGTCGAAGCGTTTTTGGTTCTTGCCGGTGCCGATCAAGTCTTTGATGGGGATGCAGGAGTGGCCGAGCTCGGCGAGAGCGAGAGCGTCCATCGAGTGTGAGGAGCGCGAGGCGTCGATGAGGTAGGAGGCGACCATGGTGTCGCAGGCGATGCCCCGGAGGCGGATGCCGGCGCGCCGGAGGACGAGCAGGTCGTACTTGAGGTTGTGACCGGTCTTGGGGTGCTTGTCCGATTCGAGGATCGGGCGGAGCGTATCAAGGACGGTGTCGGCGTCGAGGTGCTTACCGGGATCCGGCGATCGGACGGGGACATACCACGCGCTGCCGGGCTCGGTGGCGAAGCTGAGGCCGACGAGTTCGGCCTGCATGGCGTGGATCGAGGTGGTTTCGGTGTCGACGGCGATCAGGTCGGCGGCTTTGAGGGCTTTGGCGAGTTGCTTGAGCTGCGTCTTCGTGGCCACGGTTTCGTAGTTGGTGTCGCGAGCGCGATGCGCGTTGAGCGTCTCGCTGACTTCTTCCGAATCGCTTGCGGCGAAGAGCGTGCCCTCGGCCTCGTCTCGGGTTGCGGCTTTGGATTTCGCCGTCGGCTTTGCCTCAACGGTTGAAGCAGCATCGGACGGTGTTCCGCCGAGCAGCGACTTCAGTTCGCTCTGGTAGCGCCCGAAGCCGAGTTCCTCGAGCAGCGGCTGCAGCGCGACAATGTTGAACTGCGCGGTCGCTGCGGTCTGGAGGTCGAAGGGCAGGTCGAGGTCGTCGCGCAACTGGACGAGCTGCTTTGAGAGCGGGAGGGTTTCGGCCGCCGCGGCGATGTTCTCGCGGCGCTTGCCCTTGATCTTCCAATCCTTCTTCGGGGCGTCGGAGGTGGCCTCGGCGATGACGGCGTCGAGGGTGCCGAACTCGGCGATGAGCTGGGCGGCGGTCTTCGGGCCGACGCCGGGCACGCCGGGGACGTTGTCGACCGTGTCGCCCATGAGCGCGAGCATGTCGACGACCTGCTCGGGGGTGACGCCCTTGTTTTTCAGGAGTTTGGCGACGTCGATGTGCTCGTCGGTGTGGACGTCGAACATCTCCACACCGCCCATGGTGTCGTCGGTGGGGGTGAGCAGCTGCTGGAGGTCCTTATCCTTGGAGACGATGCGCACGCGCACGCCGGGGGTTTCCTCGCCGATGCGTCGGGCGATGGTGGCGATGACATCGTCGGCCTCGTAGCCCTCCAGCCCGAGGACGGGCACGCCGAGGGTTTCGAGGATGGACACGCAGCGCTCGGCCTGGGGCTTGAGGTCGTCGGGCGGCTCGGAGCGGTTGGCTTTGTAGGCGGGGTAGAGCTCGGAGCGGAAGGTGCCGCGATCGCCGGAGACATCGGTGGCGACGACGAGGTAGTCGGGGTGGTGGTTCGCGAGGAGTTTGAGGAGCATGCCGACGAAGCCGTAGGTGGCGTTGGTCGGCTCCTTGGTGACCGGGGAAGTCATCGGCGTGCGGATGGCGTGGTAGGCGCGGAAGAACTGGGCGTAGGCGTCGATGACGTAGAGGGTCTTCACGATTCGTCGCCTCCGCTTGCGGCTGCGAGGGCGTTCAGGCGCGCGATGTAGTCCTCGGAGGGTTCGATGCCGCGACGGGCCATGACGGTGCGTGCAATGTCGATGAACTTGTTCATGCGGAAGCGGCGGATGCCGGTGTCGGTGCACCAGGCGAAGCGCTCGGTGAACGCAGGCGGCGCGGCGGTCGTGGCGATCATGGTGCCGGTCGAGAAGCAGGAGCCGGTCATGATGGTGGTGTTGATGGCGGTCTTGGTGTGGTCTCCGACGAGGCAGCCGAGGAACTGCAGGCCGGTGCGCTGCTTGCGTCCGCCTTCGCTCGCGGAGACGGTCTGCATGACGACATGGTCGTAGGTGTTGAGCAGGTTGGAGTTGGTGGTGTCGGCGCCGAGGTTGGCCCACTCGCCGACCCAGCTGTCGCCGAGGTGGCCCTCGTGGGCCTTGTTGGCAAAGCCCTGGAAAATGCTGCCGCCGACTTCGCCAGCGACTTTGCAGATGGGGCCGATGGCGGTGTGGGGCTTGATGAGGGCGCGATCCAGCACGGTGGACTGGATGCCGATGTAGGCGGGCCCTCGGATGATGGCCTGCGGGCGGACGGTCGCGCCGTCGTCGATGACAATCGGGCCCTCGGAGGCGTCGAGGACGACCGTCGGGTAGATAATCGCGTCGGGCGCAATGCGGATGGAAGGTTCGTCGTCGCCCTCGATGGCGACGACGCCCTCGGGGAGTTCCTGCGACTCGCCGGAGAGGAGCATGGCGAGGTCGATGAGCATGGCGTGGTCGCGCATGGCGATCACGTCCCACGGATGGCGCATGAGAACGCGCTCGAGCGACGCGGCGGTTTCGAGGTCGGCGGGGAGCGTTGAGAGGTCTTCGAGGAAGGCGATGGCGTCGTCGATCGACAGGTGCGCGCCGATCAGTGAGCCGGACTCGCCCTCGTGCTCGTCGATGAAGGCCTGGCCGACCTCGAGTTCGCCGAGGTTGGCGGGGGGCAGGACGGCCCGTCCGTTGATGACGAAGACCGAGTCGTCGTCCGAGGCATCCGCGCAGACCGCGCGGAGGTCGTCGGGGTTGACCGGGTAGCGGGAGCGCTCGGCGACGAGCGGTGCGATGGCGGTGGGCGCGATCAGGGCCGCGACCGGGCACTCGGCCACCTGCTCGAGGAGCACGGTGAGGCGCTCTCGTGTGGTGAGGGCACCGGTGCGGATATCGAAGGCGGCGCGGAGGTCGGTGAGCGGGCGCAGATCGGCTGCGCCGTCGTCGTAGATGATGACGCTGGGCATGTGGGCAGTGTACGCGCTGCGGGTCAGTCGCCCTGAACTTCGGAATCGTCATCCTCGCCCAGCGGCTGGGCTCCGGACATCGAGGGGCCGAGGTGGATGGCGTTGAGGAGCACGCGCATCCCCGCGTGGTTCATGCCGCGGTTGGTCGGGTCGCTGGCGAAGCAGACGACGTTGCCGCGACCGACGCGATGGTGGGTGACGGCGGGCTGGCCGGAGAGGCGCTGGAGGTTGGCGGGGGAGATGCTGCCGCCGATGCGCGGGGAGAAGGTCTGCGATTCGATGTCGTCGGTCGGGGTGAACTCGTCGAAACGGGCGAGCACGTAGCCGCCGGAGTCCACTGGGAGCGGCGATCCGGAGAACACGTGGAAGCCGACGCGCTCGTCGAGACCGGCGCTGAGCGGGTGGGTGGTGTCGATGGTCGCGGCGAGGAGGGCGCCGGGGACGCGCCGGTCGACGCCGCGCTGCTCGCGCTCGGCGTAGGTGAGCGTGTGCACATCGGCGGACTTGGTCTGGTCGGTGGTGTCCCAGGGAAGCGGATCGGCGTCGGAGTCGGCGTCGACGTTCTCATCGGAATCGAGCCCGACGAGTTCGGACGAGGCCCAGCGGGCCGAACTGCTGAGGGCGACGACGGTGCCGCCGGAGCGGACCCAGGACCTCAGGGCGTCGAGGGTCGAGCCGGAGATGGTCGAGCCGAGCCAGCCGCTGGGGAGCACGAGGACGTTGACGTCTTCCCAGTCGACCGAGCCGAGGCTGTCGACGTTGACGGCGGTGTAGTCGGTGGGGGAGACATGGTCGAGCATGTGCCAGGTGTGGCCGAAGCTCAGTGAACTCAGGGGCGAGCCGGAGGCGAGGACGATCTTCGCGGGCATGAAGCGCCGGTTGGCGTTGTTGCCGACGGCGGGGCCGGAGGCGGGGTAGCCGGTGTCGGTGGCGTGCATGCTGAAGCCGGCCCTGAACGCGCGGCTTGCGAATTCGCGGACATTCTCGGTGTCGTTGCGGCTGGGCATCACTAGAAGGGATCCGGCTGGCACAGTGCCGCTGGCGCGGAGCGTGATGGCGTCCCCGGTCAGGCGCGCGACGAGGTGGTGCTCCGCGGCCATGGCGAGCGCCTCGGGGAAGCGGTGGTCGTCCGAGGCGATGAAGAATGCGTAGTAGCTCGCGAAGTCGACGGGGTCGACGAGCCCGACATACGCGTACGGGTCGTAGGACTCCACGCGTTCGAGGGTGCCAGGGTCGAGCGGATGCGTCACTTCCATCGCGTCGAGGCCGAGCATGACCGGGTAGGACCAGCTCGTGATGTCGTAGGTGTCGCGGTCCTCCACGAAGGTCTCGCGTTCCAGGGTGGTGAGGACGTAGCGACCCATCGGCTGCGCGGTCGGGATGAACCAGGAGCCCGCATCGAGTGAGACGCTCTGCTGGTCAGTGGAGAACGGCGGGTAATAGGTGCGCACGGTCTCGCCCGGCACCTCGACGCTTCGGGTCAGGCGATGGACCTCGAAGCCGTGGAGCGAGCAGAGGTCCCAGAGCTTGGCGAGTTTGGCGGGGTCGTTGTCGGCGTCGAAAACAAAGCCGGCGATGGTGTCGGAGGGGCCGGCGTTCGAATCGCGGAAGTAGCGGGCGAATCGTTCGATCTGGGCCTGACGGTTCTGGGCGGTGTGCTCGATGTAGGACATCGCGGTGATGTAGTGGTTCCGCGCACGGTCCTGCAGGGAGAGGTTGTAGCCGGGTGTGTTCGCGGCTTCGACGTCGATGGTCAGGCCGGCCCGCCCGTGTCCGGCCTGCTCGGTGAGCAGGGAGACCGCGCCGTGGTAGACGGGCGTCACCTTGCCGTAGCCGGGGTAGAGGTAGTCGAAGCGTTCCTTGGTGGCGTAGGGCAGGCCGTTGCGATCGAAGGCCTCAGCGCTGGCGCGCCCGAGGCGGTCGAACCAGTCCTTGGACTCGGCGGGGATGTTCACGTTGTATGGCGTATCGCCCGCGCCGAGGAAGTAGGGCGAGTGCGTGCCCTGCTCGTGGTAGTCGATGTGGACCTGCGGCATGTACTGCCGGTACATCGCCATGCGCTGGCGCGATTCGGGCTGCGTGCCCCAGACCCAGTCGCGGTTGAGGTCGAACAGGTAATGGTTGGCGCGACCGGAGGGCCACGGCTCGTCGTGCTCGCGCGCATCGGGGTTCGGGTCGGGCGTGACGCCGACGATCTGGTCGTACCAGTTGATGTAGCGCGAGCGTCCGTCGGGGTTCAGGCACGGGTCGATGACGACGACGACGTTTTCGAGCACGCGCTCGACCTCGGGGTTGGTCGAGGCGGCGAGGGCGTAGGCGACTTCCTGCGCGGCCTCGGTGCAGGAGGCCTCGTTGCCGTGGACGTTGAAGCTCAGCCAGACGACGGCGGGGTTGGAGCCGGCGATCTCGAGCATGCGCGCCGAGTCGATGTCGTCGGGGTTCGCCAGCGAGCGATTTCGCTCAAGGATGCTGTCGAGACGCGAAAGGTTGCGCGGCGAAGAAACGGTCAGGATGCCGAGTTCGCGGCGCTGGTGGGTCTGGCCGTAGGGCGTGTAGAGGACGCGATCGGAGGCATCGGCGAGGGCCTTGGCGTAGGCGATGGTGTCGCTGTGGCGGGTGAAGTGTTCGCCGGTGGCGTAGCCGAGGAAGTCTTGCACGCTGGGGACCGCGTCGTTGTAGGTCAGGTTGCCGGTCATGCCGTCGAAACGGAAGTTGAAGGGCTGTTCACCGGCGGGGACGGGCGAGGCGGACGGGAGCGAGGACGGGTTGCCAGCTGCGGCGGCGATGTCCTGAGCGAGCAGACCACAGAGCACGAGAGGCAGGACGGACATCGATCGGCGCATGGTGGGATCTCCTCGCAAACAGACGGAAATGGTCGGACGAAAGCCCGATCCTAGCGTGGGATACCAGCGGTGCCACTCGCGGTTTACGCGGAGTCGGGGCGAATTTCGGCTTCGGGCATCGCCTGCGCGGCAGTCTGGGCAAGGCGTTCCTTCACCCAGCGACTGAACAGCCGGTAGATGAAGTAGAACACCGCGATGCCCACGGCCACGCTGATGCCGATGCGCAGGCGCCCGCCCGCGGACTTGGCCTCAGCGATCTCGCCGATGCCCACGCCGAGGAAGACCGCGATGAGCGTGCGCGGGGCGATGCCGACGAGCGTGCCGACGAAATAGGGCACGAAGCGCACGTGGAGCGAGGACATGATCAGGTTCGTGAGCGCGAACGGGGAGTTCGGCGGGATCCGGATCAGCGTGACGGCGATGGTCTCGTCCTTGAGCGAGCGATCAACGATGGCCGAGCGGATGAGCTTGACGCGCGGGTTCGCCTCGACGACGCGCATGACCCGCTTCCGTGCGAGCAGGATGCCCCAGCCGTAGCCGACGAGCGCGCCAAACGTTACGCCGCACATCGCGACCAGCGAGCCCCAGACCGGGCCGAAGAACACGCCCGACGCGAAGGAGAGGGCGTAGGTCGGGAGCAGGGCCGAGCCGGTGAAGAGCGCGAAGAGCAGGGCGATGATCAGGGCGGCGAGGGCGATGCCCGCGGTGTCGATGAGTTCGCCGACGAGCGATTGCTGGCGCGTGAGCTCGAAGGCGGGGGCTTGCGCATCGGGTGAGCCGATGGCAATGGACGCCCCACGCTCGGATTCGCGCAGGGTGACTTCGTAGGTGGCGCCCTGCTCGGTGGTGGCCTCGGCGCTGGCTGGCAGGTCGCGAGTCGCGAGCTCGAAGGCGAGGTCGATGTCGTTCCACGACGCCTCGCCGGTCACGGGCGGTGCCTGGTCGTCGTCCACGCGGATCTTCAGCGACAGCCCCTCGCCCGCCCAGTCGCCCGCCAGCGGGTGGTAGTCGGGGGCGTTTGGATCGTTGGGGTTGGCGTTCGCGCTGAACGCGCTCACCGCCCCATACCCAAGCACGAAGGTGCCAAAGATCGCCGGGGCCGACAGCGAGAGCAGGATCAGTAAGCCGACGACCGGGCCGAGCTGGCGGAAATACTCGGTCAGCGTCGGGTGGGGCGGCAGGGAATCCGGCGCGACGGGGGTGTCCGGCGTCTCGGGCTGGGCGGGTTCGGCCGGGTCCATGCGTGCATCCTTGACGCGGCCTCGGGATTCGGCCGGAACGGGGCGAAAGAAGCGGTGCGGGTGGGATTCGAACCCACGAAACCCTTTCGGGTTTACTCGATTTCAAGTCGAGCGCCTTCAGCCGCTCGGCCACCGCACCGGGGGACGGGCATCGTAGCATCCGGTTGATAGGCCGGCAGAGGCCAGAGGCCGGATCGCGTGCCGTCTGACTCGTCAAGCCAAACCCGAGCGCCGCCCGATACCCTGCCCACCATGCCCGCCCCGGCTCCCAAATCTCCCGCGCCTGACCCCCTCGACGCGCCCCAGCGGATCGCACTCGTCGGCATCCTCGTCAACGCGATGCTCGCGGGGGCCAAACTGCTCGCGGGCATCCTCGGCAACTCGTTCGCGCTGGTGGCCGATGCCGTCGAATCCATGGCAGACATCGCCGGGTCAGCAGTGATCTGGGGCGGGCTGCGCTACGGGCGTCGGCCTCCCGATGAGGAGCACCCGTTCGGGCACGGCAAGGCCGAGGCGCTCGCCGCGCTCGCGGTGGGGGTGCTGATCATCGTCGCGGGTATCGGGATCGCGGCGGAGGCGATCCACCAGATCCGCACGCCGCACGAGATGCCGGCTTCATTCACGCTGGTCGTGCTGGTGGTCGTGGTGGTGGTGAAGGAGACCATGTTCCGGGTCACGCGCCGAGCGGCGAAGGGTGCCGCGAGCAGCGCGGGACACGCCGACGCCTGGCACCACCGGTCCGACGCGATCACCAGCGCACTGGCCTTCATCGGGATCTCGATCGCGCTGATCGGCGGGCCAGAATGGGCCGTCGCCGATGACTGGGCGGCCCTCGCGGCGTCGCTGGCGATCGGCGTCAACGGCGTCCTGTTGCTGCGCGAGCCGTACCACGAACTGATCGATCGCAACGACGCATCGGTCGCCACGCGATGCACACAGGCGGCGATGCGCGTAGAGGGCATCACCGCGGTCGAGCGCTGCGAGGCGCGGAAGACGGGGCGCCTGTACCGGGTGATCATGCACGCCGAGGTGGACCCGCAGATGACCGTGAAGGATGCGCACGACCTGACCGGGAAGGTGAAAGATGTGGTGCGGCGCGAGATGCCGGCGGTCGCGTCGGTGCTGATCCACATCGAGCCGTCCGGGCACAACCCGCGCGTGGTCGCGGCGACCCCGGACGACGATCGCGTGTGATCCGGTTTCAGATTCGTTCGACGATCGCGATGCTCGCGTCGTCGAGCAGTGAAGCGGTTTCGCTGTGCTGACGCGCGGCTCGGATGACCGATTCCGCGGCGTCGGACGCGGCGTTGCGGACCGCGCTGAGGAGCCGGCGCAGGCCGAACTCCTCGCCGGTGCGATTGCGCTGTTCGACGATGCCGTCGGAGAAGAGCACCAGACGATCTCCGTGGTCCAGCGTGATCTGCTCAGGGGCGTAATCGATCGCGGGATCGATGCCGATCGGGATGTTGCCCACAGCCGAGATCGCACGGAGTTGGCCCTCGGCGTCGAGGATGAACCAGTGGCCATGCCCGGCGTCGATGAACGAAATGGAACCGTTGGCCCCGAAGCTGCCGATCCACAGCGACACGAAGCGGGGACGGCTGCGGAGTCGTGTGAGCAGGGTATTGGCTCGACGCACGAGCCCGGAGGGCGTGGCGTCGGCGTCCTTCGCGCGGAGGACCGTGCGGGTCAGCGAACTGGTCATCGCCGCACGGAAGCCGTGGCCCGACGCGTCGCCGAAGCAGACCGTGGCGAGACCGTCCGTGGACGGGATGAAATCGACGAGATCGCCCGAGAGCAGGGGGCCGGGGTCGGAGGCGTGCTGGAAGCGGTATTCGCCGAAGGTGGTCCGAGCCGGGGCGTACAGGTCGGAGGACGGGAGGCTGTCCACCGGGGTCTCTGTATAAAAGGCTCGGACTGGTTGGCGCACGGGGGGGTCCTCGTTCGGCTCTTTGCTTGCTCCAAGGGAAGCATGCGCCGGATCCGAGCGTTTGCTCGGGATAGACCACCCGAAAGAAGGAAATGAGGGGGTAGACATACCTACGGGGGAAAATGGGCAACGCGAGTCGGGTCCGAGAACAGCCCGATCAGGTGGGCATGCCGGCAGGTTCGCCGGCGTAGAAGTCGTCGAGGACTGCTCGCCATTCATCAGTGTTGCTGACCCGGCAGAATCGCTGCTTTACGGCCTCGGGCGTCGGGTGGTGCGTGGCGAACTTGATCCCGAACTTGCGCATCATCGGACCGGCTCGGTTCTCGCCGTTGACGGCGACCGACAGGTCGAAGTGCTGGAGCAGCACCTCGCGCTGCTCGGCGATGGTGGGCCGGGTGACCGCTTCGCCGGCGAGCATCTGGCGGGCCTGGCGGAAGATCCACGGGTTGCCGATGCAGCCGCGAGCGACCGAGACGGCGTGGACGCCGGTGTAGGCGAGCATGCGGAAGATCTCGTCGGCGTCCCAGACATCGCCGGAACCGAAGATCGGCCGATCTGGGCGGGCCTCGACGAGCGACTTCAGGAAGGGCCAGCGGCTCGGGCCGATGTACTTCTGCTCGACGGTGCGCCCGTGGACGGTGACGAAGCCGTAGCCCATCTCGTAGGCCGCGTCGAAAATTCGGTAGAAGTTTCGCTCCGCGTCGGGGGTGTCGTCGAAGCCGCGGCGCATCTTGACGCTGGTCACCTGCTCAGGCGGCAGGGCCTCGCGCACGGCTTTGAGGATGTCGATGGCCCCATCGGGCTCGCGCAGCCAATGCCCGCCCCGGGCCTTCTTGGAGATCTTCTTGACGGGGCAGGCGAGGTTGACATCGATGGAGGCGAAGCCGGGGGTGTCGTCGCCGGGAGTGACCTGTTTGCCCTCGGGGGCACCGGCGAGGCCCCGTTGGGCGAGTTTGCGGTACTCGTGGTTGGGGCGTTTGGCCTGCTCGACCATCTTGACGGCGGCGGCCGCCATTTCGTCCGCGTTGGAGCCCATGATCTGCCCGACGAGGGGGGTGTCTTCGGCGCCGCCCGGGATGTTGTCGGCGATGTCGCCGAGGTCGGCCTTGGCGAAGCCGCGTCCGCCGGCGATGAGCGTGCGATCGAGCAGGGCCTCGGTGATGCACATCGGGCAGCCGTGGCGCCGTGCGACGATGCGCATGGCGGCGTCGGAGTACCCGGCGAGCCCGGCCTGGAAAAAGGGAGCGTCGAAGCCGGAGATGATCTGGCTGAGGCGTGGGTCGGGCGTGTAGGAGGCGGCGAATTCGCGCGGATCGATCGCGCTCGCGCCGGGGGCGAGGTGCTCGGCGGAGGCCCGCTGGGGCGGTGTGGCGTTGCGTGAGGCGGTTTCGCAGCTCATTCCGGGTACAGTATGCGTCAGGTGCGAGCGAGATGTTCGCGCGGATTCAATGGAGAACGCATGAAGCGATCGAGCATGCAACTCGGGCTGAGGATTGGGCTGGCATCGGCACTGATTGTCGCCATGATCGGAGGCTTGGCGTCGTGCGCGGGCGATCAGCGGGTGGTCGGCTTGAACGAGTTCCCCGCCTATCCGGGCGAGAAGCACCAGTCGGAGGTGCTGAACATCCAGGCGATCCGCGATGCGGACGCGATCAGCCTGACGAACACCACCGCCCAGCGATTCGAGACCACAAGGGTCTGGCTCAACCAAGAGTTTTCCTATGTCGTTGACGGGATCGATGTCGGAGAGACCATCCGGATCGATCTGCACGAGTTCCGCAATCGGTACGGGGCGAGATTCCGTGCGGGCGGGTTCTTCGCGACCCAGCGGCCGAAGAACGTGGTGCTGGCGCAGTTTGAGACCGATCCGGATTCCCAGAGTCTGCTGGGTCTGGTTGTGGTCAATGGGCGTGTAAGCCGATGAACTTCCGGTCTATCCGGGCGTCTGAAGAATGGTGCCCGGGTCTCCGATCTGCCGGGCTGAGGAGCGAGAATCGATGCTGAGCAGCCGCCAACCTGGACCGCGATGCACCGGGGCTCCGCGTTTGGCGCGATGGCGCCGCGGCCAGGTCGCGCTCGGGCTGGGCATCGGCCTCATGGTGCTGTCGCTGCTTGCCGGCGGCGCCTGGGTGGCATCAGGCGCTGCGCAGGACGCGGCGGCTCCGACCGAAGAGGACGAGGTTTCGCTGGACCCGAACGCGGTGCCGGAACCGGGCGACGATGTCCGCGTCGTCGTCGACAAGGGCGAGGCGTTCTTCGACGGCACCCTTGAGGCGCAGACAGAGAATCAGCTGATTCTCAGCATTCGTGGCGTTTTGCTCCCGCTCGATCGTGAGCGCGTCGTATCCGTGACCGTTCGATTGACGCCCGCCCAGCGGTATCGGGACATCCGGCCCACGATCCGCGACGACGATCTGCCGAGATTGCTCGCGCTCGTGCGCTATCTCGAGCGGCACACCCTTTATGACGAGGCGATGCGAGAGCTGGAGGGCATCCTCAGCCGAGACCCGGACAACGAGGAGGCCCGGCGACTTGCGAAGGTCGTCGAGCAACTGATCGTTCTGCAGGAACTCCGAGAGCAGCGCCAGCGCTCCGGTGAGGGCGAGAACCCCATCGAGGCTCCGGAGACGCCGCGTGATCGCTCGTCGATGCCGGACCGGAACAACTTCGAAACGCTCTCGGAAGAGCAGATCAACCTGATCAAGGTCTATGAGATCGACCTCAAGGCCGAGCCTCGCCTGATCATTCAGCGATCGACCGTTGATGAGATTCTGAAGCGGTACGCCGAGCACCCGCTCGTACCCATCACGCGCGAGGGTAAAGAGGCCTTTTATCGCAAGACCCCGGTGGAGATCCTGGACATCATGTTCCGCGTGGGTGCCCGCGATCTGTACAAGGAGGTGCGGGTGCTCGGGCAGCCGGAGTCGATGCAGAAGTTCCGCAACGACATCAGCGCGCGCTGGCTGACCAATCGGTGCGCCACGACCCGGTGCCACGGGGGCAGCGAGGCGGGGCGGCTGCGTCTGCTCAACCGCTCGCCGAACTCGGAGCCCACGGTTTACAGCAATTTCCTTCTGCTTGACCGTTTCGACACGCGACGCCCGGTGCCGATGATCGACTACACCAATCCGACGGATTCGCTCCTGCTGCAGATGGCCCTGCCTCGCGAAGACGTGCTCTATCCGCACCCGGACGTGAAGGGGTGGCGTCCGGTGTTCGTGAACGACCGATCGCCCCAGTATCGGGCGGCGGTGGCCTGGATGCGGATGATGTACCAGCCCCGACCGGATTATCCGATCGAGTACAACCCGTTCGAGGAGTCGGATGGGCAGCCGGCGTCTCCGAATCCCGGCGAACAGCCGGTCGAACGCTGAAGCCGAGGTGCTGCCCTCTCGGGCTGACCGTTTTCTGGGCCTCTGCCGGGTCTGCCGGGCCTTTGCTACACTGCCAGCCGCCTCCGCCCGCGAGGGCTGGGAGGCCCGTTCTGCGGCATCGGTGTGATGCTTGCCTCGACCAACGCCAGACGAGACTTTCGCATGATCCAGCGCTCCGTTCGACTCGCTTTCCATCGTTCCGCCGTTTCTCGTGCCGCGATGTGTTCGCTTCTCGCCGGGCTCGCGCTCGGGCTGGGCGCCTGCGAACGCGCCGACAGCCAGTACGAGCAGGCGATCAGCGAAGCCCGCGACATGATGACGGTGATCACCGCGGGCTCGGAGACCCGGCAGGCTGATCTTCAAGCGGTCGTCACGAAATTGAACAACGCGATGCGCGAGGTCGAGGGTGACGCGAAGGCCCCGGCACAACTCATGCTGGCCCGAGCGAATTCTGCGCTCGCCGAGATCGATCTGAACAGGGCGAGCGCTCTCGCGGCTCAGATCAGCTTCGACCTCACCCGGGCCGACGCGGTCGCTCGGGAGTACAACTCGAACAAGGCGTTCGCGATCACTCTGGTCGGCCCGGACGCGAGCGAGGCGATCAGCGGCATCGAGGAGCAGATCCGCGGCATCGATGCCGAGATCCGGGAACTCGAGGGTGACCGCGACGAACTGGCCGAAGAACTCGCCGAGGTCCAGAACGAGATCGATCAACTCATGGGCTCGGCCCGTGCGGAGCGCCTCGAAGAGGCGGATCTGCGCGATGAGTCGCTTGACGCGGAGCCGATGCGCCGCGCCGAACTGATTAGCCAGGCGGTCACCAAGGCGCGCGGCGCGGAGGCGTATGAGCGTGCCGCGGCAGAGAAGGAACTGACGGTCAACAGCCTTGAAGCGGCGATCGCGCAGGTCGAATCGATCATCGAAGATCAGCGGCGGCTGCGAGCCATTCAGACCAACGGTTTGGAGCGGATTTCGCTCATCGACGCGCAGGTCAATCAGCAGCGATCCGAGCGCCAACAGGTCACTCGTGAGACGCTTGAAGACTACCGCTCTCGTTTGAACGCGGTGATCGAGACATACCGCGCGGAGTTCGTCGAAGCGGTCGAGGGCGCGACTTCCGAATTGGGCAGCGCCGCCTCGATGGCGCGTCAGGCCCGTGGGATGGGCGACCTGGCCCGTTCTGCCGCCGGCGAACACTTCGCGGCGCAGGCCCGTGCTCTCGAACTGCGGGCGCAGACGGCGGCGCGAATCGCCGCCAGCGCTGAGTACCTCGTTCAGACCGGGGCGGAAGGCGTCGAACGATTCGCGTCCGTTGCCGAGGAGTTCCGTGCCGAGGCCGAGCGCGCCTCCGGAGAGGCCGCGAGCGCTTACAGCGAGGCGTCGAGCAGCTTCGCCGGGACGGGTGATGTCGCGGCGATTCTGAGCGAGCGTTACGAGGCGCGCGCGATGGAACTCCGCGGCGAAGAGCCCTCCCAGCCGGAGATGCCGGCCGACGACGGCGTGGACGGCTGATCAGGCCTACCGATTTGTCGGTGCGCTGCTCTGCAGTTCGCGGAGTCGTTCGGGTTCGATCGATTCCATGACCGTACCGTCGGCGAGTTCGCGCCGGATCAGGTTGCCTTCGGTGTCGAGCGTGGCCTCGACCGCCTTGATGCGTGGCCCGGGTTCTGATCGGTATTCCCACCCCTTGACGAGGTTCAGGTTGGAGAACTTGTCACGGCGCAGCTGCAGCCGCTGGTTTTCCACGTTGAAGTGGAAGTAGCCGAAGTCGAACTCGGTCGGGGAATCGGCGGGGGTCTTCAGGGCCACCAGTCGCGGGAGCAGTTCGAGTTCAACACGCGAGATGTACTCCTCCGGCACCGACCAGTCCCGGGTTTCGGCCGGGCTCGCGGTCTGTACGCTGCTGAGCGTCATCATTCGGTCGCGTCGAATCACGGTCACCACGCGTTCGGCCACCAGTTCTCCGTTGACTCGGTTCCGGGTCATGGTGGAGATCGCTTCGTTGGTTCGCTCCCGATCGAGGAAATACGCCGCGTACATCTCGATCTGGTTTCTTCCGAATGTGAACTCGCCGTCGATCCTGACGAGGAATCCGACCTCGCGATCTGCGGCGGTCCAGTTGGACTTGGGCTTGCCGGGTTCGAGTTCGCCTCGCTGGCCGCGTCGCATCTGCACTCGCTGCCAACCGATCTCCGTGGCGTCTGAAGGGAGGCCGGTGGGGGCCGGCTTGTAGAACCGGTAGAAGGCGGGCTCATCGGACAGCACCGCCTCGATGTCTTCGTTGCTTACCGATTCAAGGAATCTCTTCCCGGCGAGCAGCGCGGTGGCCCTTTCCGCGTTCGTCTGTTCGGGGTCCTCGAAGGTGACGCTGGCGACGATCGTCTCGTAGACCTGGCGAGAGCGTGCGAAGGACTTATCGAGGCAGTCGAGCTGGAAAATGATGAAGGTGCCGGGCGTGCGACGGAACACGGTGTAGCCCGTCGCGATGTTCGGTTCGATGAGCGGGGTGTCACAGTAGAAACGCCCGGCGGGCTGACCCCCGATGGTCAGTTGCTCCGGATCGAGACGACCGGAGACGACGAGCGGGCTCCGGCCCCGGTCATCCTCGGTGAAGAACTTCGGATTCGCGCCCCGGAACCAGTTGGGGTTGGCGTTCTGGTAGGCACGAAGACCGGAGCGGCGTTGTTCCTCGAAGTTGTCGAGCACTTCTGAGATGGTCAGCGTTGTGTTCGAGGAAACGGCGTTGAAAATCTGGACGACCCATGTGTTGTCCGGGGCTTTCAGTACCGCCTTGGTGCGACCGCCGGGGACGAACTGCGTGTCGACGACGGTGTCGTCCGGGAGCAGGACGGTGACCCCGAGGTCCTCGAGCGAGTATGGATCGCTGACCGCGGGGGCTTCGACGGCTTGGGGCTGGCTCGGCTCGGGGGCCGGTTGCGCGGCGTCCGAGGCGAGCGCGAAGGTGCAGGCGATACAAACAGTCAGGCAGCGGGCACAAAAATCTGCATTAATATAGGGCATGGCGGTCTTTGCTTCGGTGCGGGGAGAGTGCTGGCTCGACGACAATCAGACGTTTTCCGAGCCGTTGGGTTCATCGGCATGATACATGGAGACTTGGGCCGATAACCGAATTCGGACCCTTGGGAGCATCGTCGGAGCAGGGGGCGTGGCATGGGTCATAGCCACATCACCGGATCAGGTTTCGCGAGGCCGGGTGCGCCATCGACCGGATGTGCAAAAAGCGGGCTTCTGACCGCCTGTACCCGGGTTCTGTGCCGGGTCGAGTTGACAAGCGGCGAGAAGTTTCTATCTTTGCCCTTCCGCCTCGGGCGAACTGGTGTCGTCTGCAGTCGGGTTGTGGTGCTTTTTCCCTCATGAACTGATGGTTCGGAGCGGGAGTCCGAGGCCGCGATGGCGTTGGGGGGTGTTGAACCCGCCTCGTCGCCGGAGTCTCGGGAGCATCTTTGTCTGGAACGGCGGCTCGCGAGAGCCGGCCTGAACTCGTAGATCGGACGCGGTGATCGAATGACCGGCGGCAAGATTCGAATTCGGATGGAAGCGTACGACCACCAGGCCCTGGATGCGTCTGCGCGCGAGATCGTCGAGCACGCCAAGCGCACGAGCGCGAAGGTTGCCGGTCCGGTTCCGCTGCCCACGCGCATCGAGCGCTACACCGTTCTGCGTGGCCCGTTCATCGACAAGAAATCGCGCGAGCAGTTCGAGATCCGGACGCACAAGCGCATCATCGACATCACCGAACCAAACGCCCGCACTGTCGAAGCGCTCAACCGCCTCGTCGTTCCTGCCGGTGTGTTCGTCAAGATCAAGGCCTGACCGGCCGTACCCGCCGCCCTTTCTGGGGCGGTTTTTTCGTGCTCGTGCGAGCGAGCGAGACAGTTCAACAGGTTCCTCTGCCCGTCTGATGGTACGAACCGCCGCAAGGCAAACCCTGCGACTCGTTTGAGTCAACGGCAGAAACGGAAGAGCAATGGCACTCAAGCTTCTCGGCCAGAAACTCGGCATGACTCGCGTCTTCAACGAAGACGGTGTCTCTGTTCCGGTGACCGTCATCTCGGTCGGTCCGTGCGTGGTTACGCAGATCAAGACCGAAGAGACCGACGGCTACAACGCGGTTCAGATCGGTTTCGGCGAACTCAAGGCCCGCAATTCCACCATGCCGATGATCGGGCACGACGCCAAGGCCAAGACGGCTCCGAAGCGGCTGCACCGCGAGTTCCGCACAGACGATGTCTCGTCGTACGAACTCGGTCAGCAGCTCGGCGTCGACCTGCTCGAACAGTTCGCGTTCGTCGATGTCGCCGGAACCTCGAAGGGCAAGGGCTTCGCCGGTGTCATGAAGCGTCACAACTTCGCCGGTCAGGAAGCCTCTCACGGCGTCGAGCGGAAGCACCGCTCCGCCGGTTCGATCGGCGGCCATGCGACCAACCGTGGTACCGGTCCGAAGGTCAAGAAGGGCAAGAAAATGGCCGGCCAGATGGGCAACGAGCGGGTCTCTGTTCGTTCGCTCGAGGTCGTGAAGGTGGATGCCGACCAGGGGCTGCTGCTCGTCAAGGGGTCGGTCCCGGGTGCCAACAAGGGCTTTGTCGAGATCACCGAGCCAAGCCGTTTGTACATCGGCAAGGCCGCGAAGCAGAAGGCCAAGGCCGGCTGAGTCGCGTTTAGAGAGAATCGTCGTCCGGCCTGGTGCCGGTGATACATCAAGAAACGATCGGGTGGTGGAGCGATCTCCGCCATTCGGCCTCGCAGGCCCGACAAAGCGGGAACCACGGGGCGCACACAAGTCAGATCTAGTGTTGCCGAGTCAATGCTGGCCCTCCACGCGAAACTCCGCGTGTGACACCAGCCAAGGCGAAGCCCGGAAGGGCGAGGCGGCAGGAAGGTTTTCTGGAAGTTATGGAAATCCCCATTCTGAACAAATCTGGCGAGCAGGTCTCGACGCTCGCCATCGACGAGCAGGTCCTCGGCGGTGAGATCAACCCCGATCTCATCAAGCAGGCCTTCGTCATGTACCACGCCAACCAGCGCCAGGGCTCCGCTCGCACCAAGGGCCGGAGCATGGTCGAGGGTTCGACCCGCAAGCTCTACAAGCAGAAGGGCACGGGCAACGCTCGCATGGGCAACAACCGCACCGTGATCCGCAAGGGCGGCGGTGTGGCGTTTGCCAAGACCAAGACCCGCGAGGAATACCGCCTCTCGATGCCGGTCAAGATGCGTCGCAAGGCCAACCGCAACGCGCTGCTGTCGAAGCTCATCGACAACGAAGTGCGCGTCGTGGACGATCTGAACTTCGATTCGCCGAAGACCAAGGCGTTCGCCGACCTGCTCGGCAAGTTGAACGTGGACCGCTCGTGCGTCGTTGCGGTTTCTCCGGACAACCTGAACGCCCGCCTGGCGGCCCGCAACCTCGAGGTCGGCCTCTGCAACTCCGAGCAACTCACCTGCTGGGAACTGCTCAACCACCGTTACCTGGTCATCGCCAAGTCCGATCTCGAGGCGTGGCTGGCCGGTCCCTCTTCGAAGACTGACAAGACCGCGAGCCGGGTGAAGAAGTCCAAGGCCGCGAAGAACGGGGAGGCCGAGTAATGGAAGCCCACCACATCATCAAGAAACCGCTGCTGACCGAGAAGACGACCTTCGCGTCGGGCGAGCACAACCGCCACGCGTTTGTTGTTTCCCGCACGGCGACCAAGACCGACATCAAGAAGGCCATCGAGGACCTCTACAGCGTCCGCGTGCTCGGTGTGAACACCGTGACCACGCAGCAGCGCAACCGCCGCTACCGCTACGGGATGATCGGCGGCAAGTCGGTCAAGAAGGCCATCGTCAAGGTGCACCCCGAGGACACCATCGAGATTCTCTGATCCAGAAACTGACCCGCAAAGCCCGCTGAGGCGAGGCACGAATGGGTCGAGAGTGAGCACACCATGCCGATTCGCGTATACAGACCAACCAGTGCCGGGCGACGCAACGCGTCGGTCAACATCCACGCCGAGGTCACCAAGACCCGGCCGGAGAAGTCACTGACCGAGCCGCTGACCAAGACCGGTGGTCGCAACAACCAGGGCAAGATCACCGTGAAGGGTCGCGGCGGCGGTCACAAGCGGATGTACCGCAAGATCGATTTCCGTCGCTCGGATCGCAACGACATCCCCGGCACGGTCATCGGCATCGAGTACGATCCGAACCGCACCTGCCACATCGCGCTGGTCGAGTACGCCGACGGCGTCAAGCGTTACGTCCTCGCGCCCAAAGGCGTGAAGGATGGAAGCACGGTGCTGACCTCCAACGACTCGATCGAGCCGGACGTCGGCAACTGCCTCAAGATCAAGTACATCCCGACCGGCTTCGACCTGCACTGCATCGAACTGACGCCGGGCAAGGGCGGACAGATGTGCCGCTCGGCCGGCATGAGCGCCCGTCTGACCAACAAGGAAGACGACTACGCCACGCTCGTGCTCCCCTCCGGTGAAATCCGTCGCGTCAGCATCGAGTGCAAGGCGGTCGTCGGCAGCGTCGGCAACGCCGACCACGCCCTGCGTCGCCTCGGCAAGGCCGGCAAGAGCCGCCACCTCGGTCGTCGCCCGAAGACCCGCGGTATGGCCATGAGTCACAACGCTCACCCGATGGGCGGCGGCGAGGGTCGGTCCAAGGGCGGTCGCGCTCCCGTCAACCGTGCCGGCACGTTGGCCAAGGGCGGCAGCACCCGCGATCGCAAGCAGTTCTCCGAGAAGCTCATCATCCGTCGTCGCAAGTCCAAGCGTTACGGTCAGCTCCGCTGATCGCGAGCGGCGTCCCGAAGGAACACTCCCCCGGCTCCGGCCAGGATTGACAGACACCGGCGACAGCCGTTGCAGATCGAAAGGAACGAGCCATGGCTCGATCACTCAAGAAGGGCCCGTTCGTCGACGAGCGGATCTACAACAAGGTCCTCAAGGCCAAGGAGTCGGGCAACCGCGACGCGATCAAGACCTGGTCGCGGGCCTGCACGATCGTCCCGGAGTTCGTGGGCCACACGTTCAAGGTCCACAACGGCCGTGCGTTCAACGAGGTGTTCATCACCGAAGATATGGTGGGTCACAAGCTCGGCGAGTTCGCTCTCACGCGAACCTTCCGAGGCCACACCAACAAGAAGGAAGGCATCAAGTCCGGTCGCTGATCGCGATCGGCAGGTGCCAGCGTGTTCGAGACAGTTTCCCGGCGGCGCGAGCCGTCGATAGCACAGAGCGGAGCAATCCGCCGATTGGATTGGGGCGACGATCGTGAAGATCAACGCTGATAAGTTCAAGAAAGCCATCAAGGACTCGGGCATCGATGTCGAGACCCTCGCCGCCGCGCTCCCGCGCAGCAACGACGGTCAAAAGCAGCAGAGGCTCGCGCTCAAGAAGGTTCGCAACTGGATGGCCGGCAAGGATCACCCGAGCGCGAAGGCCGAAGAGGTCGACGCGCTCGCCGGGGCGCTCGGCGTCCCGCCGCTGTCCTTTGCCCGCTTCACGAGCACCTTCCGCTTCGCTCGCTCGAGCCAGCGCAAGTCGATGCTGGTGGTCGAGATGATCCGCGGGCGGAGCTTCGCCGAAGCCGACGCGCTCCTGCAGTTCAGCCCCAAGCGTGCCGCCACCATGGTTCGCAAGGTTCTGAACGCGGCAGTCGCCGATGCCGAGGCCGCGAACGCCGACGTCGCCCGCCTGGTCGTTTCCGAAGCCAAGGCCGATGGTGCCGTCATCATCAAGCGGTTCCAGCCGAAGGACCGCGGCCGGGCACACCCGATCCAGAAGCGCACCAGCCACATCACCGTTAGCGTCGAGGAGGCCAACTGATATGGGCCAGAAAGTTCATCCATTCGGTTTCCGCGTTGGCATCACCGAGGCGCACCGCTCCCGCTGGTACGCCCCGAAGGCGCTGTACGGCGAGCTGCTCGTCGAGGACTACCGCATCCGGCAGTTCGTCGACAAGCGACTGAACCGCACTCCCCCCTTCGCCGCGGTCGCCGACATCCACATCGAGCGTACGCGTGAAGAGCTCAAGGTCATCGTCAAGACCGCCCGTCCGGGTCTGGTCATCGGCCCGAAGGGCGCCGAGGTCGACCGCCTGACCGAAGAGCTCCAGTACATGACCGGGCGTAAGGTCTCGATCTCGATCATGGAGATCAAGAACCCTGACCTCGAGGCCCAGCTCATCGCCGAAGGCATTGCCGAGCAGCTCAAGAAGCGTGCCTCGTTCCGTCGCATCGTGAAGATGCGTGCCGAAGCCGCGATGCAGTCAGGCGCGAAGGGTGCCCGCATCCTGCTCGCCGGTCGTCTCGGCGGCGCCGAAATGAGCCGCCGCCTGGACACGCGTCTGGGTTCGATGCCGCTGAGCTCGCTGCAGGCGAACATCGACTACGGCTTCGCCGAATCGTTCACGACCTACGGCGCCATCGGCGTGAAGGTCTGGATCTACAAAGGCATGTACTCGGAAGAGTCTGCCGAGGAAACCGAGTCCAAGGCCGCCGGGGCCCGCCCCCGCGCTCGCGGACGCCGTTGATCGCCGGCTTGCCGAGCGCATCATCCCACGGATCACTGAAGTCCTGATTGAGAAGGTTTAACCCATGCCCCGCATGCCAAAGCGAGTGAAGTTCCGGAAAGAGTTCCGGCGGGCCAGTCGCGTCAGCGACCGCAAAGCCACCAAGGGCAACTACGTTGCCTACGGCGAATTCGGTCTCCAGGCGCTCGAGCCCTGCTGGCTGACCGCGCGTCAGCTCGAAGCCGGTCGTATCGCTGCCCAGCACTTCCTCAAGCGCCAGGGCAAGGTGTACATCCGCGTGTTCCCTGACAAGCCCGTCTCCAAGAAGCCGCTGGAACAGCGCATGGGTAAGGGTAAGGCGGACACGGACTACTGGGCGGCTCGCGTGAAGCCCGGCACGATGCTCTTCGAGATCGCCGGCGTTCCCGAGGAAGTCGCTCGTGGCACCCTCGTCCGCATCGCGCGGAAGATGCCCGTTCGCTGCCGCTTCGTCGGTCGCCGCCTCGCCGTCTGATCTACGAACGCACAAGGAACCAGGAAATGGACGCTCAAGAAGTACGCAAACTCACAGACGAAGAGATCGATGTCGAAATCGATCGCATGCAGCGCAAGCTCTTCGACCTCCGTTCGCAGGCGGTGACCGAGAAGATCGAGAACCCGAGCCTGTTCAAGAAAACCCGCCGAGGCGTCGCCCGGCTGAAGACTGAAAAGCACATGCGAGCACTGAAGAAGCAGGGGGCCGCCTCATGAGCGACTCGGAAAAAATCACCGGCACGAAGATCGGACTCGTCGAGTCCGATGCGCGTGACAAGACCCGTCGCGTCGTGGTGCAGTTCCTCGCCAAGCACCCCAAGTACGGCAAGTACGTCCGCAAGCGGACCGTGCTGCACGTGCACGACGAGGACAACCAGTCGCATCGCGGCGACCGCGTCGAGGTCAAGCAGTGCCGTCCCGTCTCCAAGACCAAGTCCTGGGAACTCGTCCGGATCGTCGAGAAGGCCCCGGGCAACTAATCAACCCCGGTCGAGGCCCGGGTCCGGGTCATGACCGTTCGTCAGATATCCGCGGCAGCCGCCGCATCAGCGGGTCACACCGCTGCGAGTGAAGTTCGAGGTTAACGATGCTTCAGCAAGAATCACGGTGCGAAGTCGCCGACAACTCGGGTGCCAAGATCGCCTACGTCATCCGGGTACTGGGTGGCTCGACGGCTCGCGGCAAGTTCACCCGTCGCCAGGCCGGCGTGGGCGATCGCGTCGTCTGCTCCGTCAAGAAGGCCCTCCCGGGCGCGGATGTGAAGTCCGGCGACATCGTCAAGGCGGTGGTCGTTCGGACCTCCTACCCGACGCGTCGCGCCGACGGCTCCTATGTCCGTTTCGATAACAACGCCGTCGTGCTCATCGGGCCCGACGGCAACCCCAAGGGGACCCGCATCTTCGGTGCGGTCGCCCGTGAACTCCGCGATCGCGGATACATGAAAATCGTTTCTCTCGCTTCGGAGGTCGTCTGAGTCATGCCGAGCCATATCCGTAAAGGCGACGACGTTGTCATCACCGCTGGGCGCTTCCGCGGCCAGACCGGCAAGGTCGTCCGCATGATCAACAAGCACGACCGCGTCGTGGTCCAGGGCCCCGGCATCGAGGGCATCACGCGCAACGTCAAGCCCACCCGCGTCAACCCGCAGGGCGGCCAGGTCGACGTCGATCGTTCGTTCCACATCTCCAACGTCTCGCCGGCCGTCGATGGCAAGCCCTCACGGGTTCGCTTCGAGACCAAGTCCGACGGTTCGAAGGTCCGCGTCGCCGTCAAGGGCGGCAAGCAGATCGGCGACCCGCTGCGCAAGGCGAAGAAGTAACCAGTTCACCAGTCGTTCCGGCTCCATTCCGAACCCGGCACCGTTTGATCAGGACTCCCGGCCCCTCCGGGAGAGAAGAGGACACCACCAATGGCGAAGTCCGCAACAGTTGATCCCAAAGACAACGGCCCGGCCGTCGCGCCGCGCCTGCGCGATCAGTTCAAGAGCGAAGTCGCTCCGAAGCTCAAGGATCAGTTCGGCATCACCAACGCGAACGCCTGGCCCAAGCTCGAGAAGATCGTCATCAACGTGAACATGGGTCGCCACATCGAGGGCACCAAGGTCCCCGCGAACATCAAGGACCAGATCATCGACACGCTGACGAAGATCACCGGCCAGAAGCCGGTCGTGATCAAGGCCCGCAAGTCGGTGTCGAACTTCAAGGTCCGCGAGGGCTACGACACCGCCGCCATGGTCACCCTTCGCCGCGAGCGGATGTGGTACTTTCTCGATCGCCTGATCAACCTTGCCGCCCCGCGTATCAAGGACTTCCGCGGTCTCCCCGCGACCTCCTTCGACAAGGCCGGCAACTACTCCATGGGGCTGAACGAGCAGGGCGTGTTCCCCGAGATCGACATGGCCCGCGCCACGTTCACCCACGGCATGAACATCAACTTCGTGTTCAGCAACTCCAACGCCGAAGTCAGCAGATTCGTGCTGACCGAACTCGGATTCCCCTTCGCCAAGAGCGACGAAAACTAATCCCGAAAGCAAACTGATATGGCAACCAAAGCTCAGATCGCCAAAAGCAATCGGACTCCCAAGTTCAGCTCACGCAAGGTCCGTCGGTGCGAGATCACCGGTCGCGCCCGAGGCGTGTATCGCAAGTTCCGCGTCAGCCGCATCATGCTCCGCAAGCTCGCACTCGAGGGCAAGGTCCCCGGCATGCGTAAGGCCAGCTGGTAAGGAACCGGCCGGAACCCACCGGCCACTGATCGCCGGCCATCGAGGTGGCCATTGACGGCGTCGGGTATCGGGCAGGCAACCATGCCGAGCCGACTGACCCACGCCACACCAGACACCACTGAGTCGGGCCCGCAGCCCGCAAGACAGCACCGGAAGAACAACCACCATGGCGATGAACGACCCGATCGCGGACATGCTCACCCGCATCCGCAACGCCACCCGGAACCACGTCAAGGACTGCCTGGTCCTCAACAGCAAGGTCTGCCGCGGTATCGCGTCGATCCTTGAGAGCGAGGGCTACATCGAGGGCTTCGACGTGATCGAGGACGGCCGCCAGGGCCAGATCCGCATCCGACTGAAGTACGGCTCGCGCGGGGAGACCATCATCAACCGCATCGAGCGCGTCTCGAAGGTCGGCTGCCGCGTCTACAAGAAGGTCGACGAACTCGACCGCCCGCTGCAGGGTCTGGGCATCTCAATCGTCTCGACTTCGTCGGGCGTGCTCAGCGATCGCCAGTGCCGCGAAAAGAAGGTCGGCGGCGAGGTTCTCGCCTACGTCCACTGATCCAGCAACCGTCGAAGGATTTCCACCGGACGGACCGTCCGGACAACCCGTGATTCTCAGCGAGCCGAAATCCACCGGTCGCGAGTAGCACCCCCGCCCGCCCGGGCGGATGAGAAGGAACGACACCATGTCCCGCCTCGGAAAGAAGCCAGTCGAACTCGGGAAGGCAAACGCGGAGATCTCCGGTCGCAAGATCAAGATCTCCAGCGGCAACGCCACGCTCGAGTTTGAGCATCACCCAAGCGTCATCGTCTCCCACAACAAGGACGACAAGACGCTCGAGGTGACGGTCGACGACAAGCACATGAACAGCAAGCCCGTCCTCGCGCTCTGGGGAACGACCCGCGCGATCCTGGCGAACATGGTCGTCGGTGTGACCGAGGGCTACGAGAAGAAACTCGAAGTCGTCGGCGTCGGCTACAACGCGACGCTCGCCGGGCAGAACCTGAACCTCAAGGTCGGTTTCGCGAACACCATCGCGGTCCCGATCCCGCAGGGCGTCGACGTCACCGTCGACAAGCAGAACATCACCGTGAAGGGTGCTGACAAGCAGAAGGTCGGCCAGTTCGCGGCCGTCGTACGAGCCACCCGCAAGCCCGAGCCCTACAACGGCAAGGGCATCAAGTACGCCGACGAGACCGTCGTCCGCAAGCAGGGCAAGGCGTTCGGCAGCTGATCAGGCTCGCCAGGGAACAATCCACTTCTTCAACAGATCACTTTGCACCGGGCTCGAACGCATCCCGGACCGAATCAAGAGGTCACTCCGATGGACAGGCAGAAAAGAAAAGCCGTTCGACGCAACCGACGCCGCGTCGGCATCCGGCGCAAGATCAGCGGCACCCCGACGCGCCCGCGTCTGGCGGTCTACCGTTCGCTGAACCATATCTACGCGCAGGTGATCGACGACATCAACGGTCGCACCATCGTTTCCGCTTCGACCCGCGACAAGGGCGTCTCCTCGTCCACCAGCGGCAACTCCGAAGCCGCGGCCATGGTCGGCAAGCAGATCGCCGAGAAGGCCAAGGCCGCCGGCATCACGAATGTCGCGATGGACCGCTCCGGCTTCAAGTACCACGGGCGCATCAAGGCTCTTGCGGACGCGGCACGCGAAGGCGGCCTCCAGTTCTGATCGCTTCGTATCGACTCACAGGATCACACCCCCGGGGCCGACAGCCCCTCACCGATAGCAGGTAAGCAGCCATGGTCGAATTCCTCGACGACACAAACCAACTCGAAAGCAACACGATCGGCGTGTTCCGCTCAGCCGCGACGATGGCCGGTGGCCGCCGTTTCAGCTTCGGCTCGCTCGTCGTCGTGGGCGACAAAGGCGGCCGGATCGGGCTCGGCTATGGCAAGGCCAACGAGGTCCCCGCGGCCATCGAGAAGGCCCAGAAGGACGCCAAGAAGAACCTCAAGCGGGTCAACCTTCAGGGCGGCACGATCCCCCACGAGGTCCAGGGTCGCTACGGAGCGTCGTCGGTGAAGCTCATCCCCGCCTCGCCGGGTACCGGCGTGGTCGCGGGCGCCACCGTCCGCGCGGTGCTCGAACTCGCGGGCATCACCGACTGCATGACCAAGTCCTCCGGATCCAACAACTCCAAGAACCTCGCCAAGGCTGTTCTCGATGGGCTGATCCAACTCCGCTCCAAGGACACGTTCGCCACGCTTCGCGGCGTCGAGATTGGCGATACCGAGGTTGACGAACGCATCGACCGCGGCTCGGCCTTCATGCCCACCAGCACGACCGACGCCGAGAAGATGCGCGGCCCGGTCAACCGCGTCGGCGAAGACTCGCGTGGTCGCGGCGGACGCGGTGGTCGTGGTGGCGGACGCGGCGGTCGCTCCGGCGGCCCCGGACGCGGTCGCAGCGGCGGCGGACAGGACAGCGGCTCTTCGGGGTCGTCGTCGGGTTCGTCCGAGTCCGCACCCGAGTCCAGCGGTTCCTGATCGCTTCACCGTCCAGCCCACCCGTACAAAGATCCAAACACACGCTCCGTTCACAACGGAAACAGGCGACGGGAGATACCCGCCATGATGATTCACGAAATCACCGCCCTCGCAGGCAAGTACAAGCAGCGCAAGCGCGTCGGCCGAGGCCGCGCCTCCGGTGTCGGCAAGACCTCCGGTCGCGGTCACAAGGGCGCCGGCTCGCGTTCGGGCTTCTCAGCCCGCCACCAGTTCGAAGGCGGCCAGATGCCGTTCTTCCGGCGCATGTCCAAGCGCGGCTTCACCAACGTCAACTTCACGGTGCCCTTCTGGACCGTCAACCTCCGCGACCTGCTCGATCACCCCGAGTTCGCCAAGGGCGGCGAGGTCACCAAAGAGCGCCTGGCCGAAACCGGGCTCGTCCGTGGAGATGACCGTGCCGTCAAGATCCTGGGCGATCTGGGCAACCACGAAAAGGTCGGCGTGAAGTTCACCGTCAAGGTCGAGCGCGTCACCGATTCCGCCCGGAAGCACATCACCGATGCCGGCGGCTCCGTCGAGGAAATCGGCACCCGTCGTGACATCGTTCGCGGGGTTGACCGCAACTCCGACGACCGGGCTCCCAAGAACCTTGGCAAGAAGCTCAAGCGCACCAGCCCCGGGTCCAAGAAGAAGAAGTGACCCGCCGGGCGGCACCGAGCGACCAGCCGTTCCGGTCGCTCGCTTCCCGGTCGCGTCAGTGATACTGTGAGGGGCGGTTCGTGGGCATTCCAGAAGGTTTGTCCGGCGTACCGCCCGCTTTCTTTGGAAAGCAGCCCGCAAGTCCCCGAACTCCAACCCGCCCGATGACCCGAGCCCTCTCGGGAGCCGTCGAGCCGAGGCCAGGCCGAACACGATGCTGAACGCCTTGATGAACTGCTTCAAGATCCCGGATCTTCGCAAGAAGCTCCTGTTCACCATCGGCATGCTGGTGGTCTACCGAATCGGCTATTGGGTGCCGGTCCCCGGTATCGACCAGCAGATCCTGAAAGACTTCTTCGAGCAGGAAACCTCCGACGGCTCGGCCTTCGGTCGCGTCGCCCAGTTTGTCTCGATCTTCTCCGGCGGCACGCTCGGCCAATCCACGATCTTCGGCATGGGCATCATGCCCTACATCTCGGCCGCGATTATCTTCCAGCTCCTCCAGTCGGCGGTCCCCGCCATCAAGAAGCTGCAGGAAGAGGGCCCCTCCGGTCGCCAGAAGATTCAGGAGTGGACCCGTTACGCCACGATCGGCCTCTGCATCGTTCAGGCGTTCGGCTGGCTCACCTTCATCACCAGCAGCGGCATCGTCTACGAGGCCTACGCCGGCAACCCCATGTGGTGGGTGATGGCCATCACCGCCATGACCGCCGGCACCGTGTTCCTGATGTGGCTCGGTGAGCAGATCGACAAGTACGGCATCGGCAACGGCGTCTCGCTCATCATCACCGCCGGCATCCTCGCCCAGATGCCCGGGGCGTTCCTCTGGCTTGTCCAGAACTCGCCGGTCGGTCAGATCAGCTTCATCGGCTCGCTGCTCGGTATCCCGCAGACCGATCCCCAACTCACCTGGATGCAGCTCATCCTGCTGCTCGGCGCCTTCGTCGGCGTGGTCGCGGGTGCGGTGCTCATCACCGTCGCCCAGCGCCGCATCCCGGTCCAGCAGGCCAAGCACACCCGTGGGCGTCGCGTCTTCGGCGGCCAGCGCTCCTACCTCCCGCTGCGCGTGAACCACGGCGGCGTCATGCCCATCATCTTCGCCAGTTCCATCATGATCTTCCCCTCGGTTGTCTTCGGAGCCCTTGCTCAGCAGTCACAGGGCGAGGGCGGCTGGTGGAGCGGGCTGATGCAGTTCCTCGGCGACAACTTCGTCATGGGCCAGTACCCCTACATCCTGCTCTACATCGGCATGGTGTACTTCTTCAGCTACTTCTGGACGACCGTGCAGTTCAACCCGGAAGACATGTCCAAGCAGCTCCGAGACTCCGGCTCGTTCATCCCGGGCCTCCGTCCCGGCCCACGCACCGCCGAGTACCTCGAGACGGTCATGGAGCGCATCACCTATGTCGGTGCCGGCTTCCTGTCGATCATCGCGGTCATTCCGATGGTCGTGCAGACGAGTTTCAACGTCGACTTCATGGTCGCGTCGTTCCTCGGCGGCACCGGCCTGCTGATCGTCGTGTCCGTCGGCCTCGACCTGATCCAGCGCATCGAAGCCAACCTGCTGATGCGCAACTACGCCGGCTTCCTCGGCGGCAACGACCAGGGCAAGGGCCCGCGTATCCGCGGCACCCGCAGCTGAGCGATCTCCATCCCTCGCATCCACTACGGGCCCGGCCATGCGCCGGGCCCGATTGCGTTTCGGCTACACTTTTTCGCCATGTTGAACCCGCACTGGTCAGGTCCGCCCATCCGCATCAAGGCCGCCGACGAGGTCGAGCGCTGTCGCGCCGCGGGGCGAGTGGTCATCGCCGCTCTCGAAGCCGCGCATCAGACCTGCGTCGCGGGCGCGACCACCATCGACATTGACCGGGCGATCAGCGAAGTTTTGAGCTCGAACGGCGCGACCGGCCTGTTCCGCGGCTACCGCCAGAGCGACTCGCCGCCGTTTCCCGCGGAAGCCTGTATCTCCGTCAACGATGAAGTCGTCCACGGCATCCCCGGCGATCGTGTGCTGCAGCCGTGCGACCTGGTCTCCGTTGATGTCGGCGTTCGCCTGGACGGCTACTGCGGGGATTCGGCGGTGTCGTTTCTCGTCCCGCCCCCGCCGGATGCCGACGAGGAGCAGCGGGAGATCTATCGAGAGCGGGCCGCCCTGATCGACGACACCAGAGCCCTCCTCGACGGGGCCATCGACCTGATCCGACCGGGGCGTCGCTGGTCGGAGATCGGACGCTGGATGGAGCGGGCGACGCAGGAGATGGAGCGGGATCTTGTCACCGAGTTCGTCGGACACGGCATCGGCGCGGTCCTCCACGAGCCTCCGAAGGTGCCGTGCTACTGGAGCGGCTTTGTCGGCCAGGACTTCGTCCTCGAGCCCGGCATGATCCTCGCCATCGAGCCCATGCTCGTCATCCGTGACGCGACCGGCTGGCCGGACCCACCGAGCGTGAACGGATCGGGCCTGCCGTACCCGCGGGCCGCGATCGTGACCGGCGAAGACGGCTGGACGGTGCGGACCGTGAGCGGGGCGGTCGCCTGCCATGAAGAATACATGGTTTTGGTTGGGGAATCGGGACCAGAGCCGCTGACCCTCGGAACTCCACGCGTGGACTATCTCGGGCTCATCGGCGGCGTCTCTGGACGTTCTGCTCTTGAAAAATTCTGAGTCTGCGCCCCAGTCTGCAGCACGCCAGCCGGGTTTTTGATACTCTGCTCGACCCGCTCGGGTTGTGGGACCCGTGCGCGGTCGCATCGCTGGCGTTCTCGCCAGAGTCGCGAACCCTGAAGTTTCCTACGGATTCACGCGTCTCGGGTCCTCCCGGCGCGGTCCCGGTCGATTGTGAAGGCGGTCAGTCATGAAGGTTCGTTCGAGCGTGAAGCGGATTTGCAGCGGTTGCAAGATCGTGCGCCGGAAGGGCGTCGTGCGCGTCATCTGCTCCTCCGACCCCAAGCACAAGCAGGTTCAGGGCTGATCACAGTTCAGAGCCGCTCACTCTCCTGACGCATACTCTCGGAGTTCTTAAGCATGCCCCGTATCGTTGGCGTTGACATTCCTGACAAGAAGGCGATCCGATACGCCTTCCGTTACATCCACGGCATTGGCCCGAAGTACGCCGATGAGATCATCGCGAAGCTCGGCCTCGACCCGACGACCAAGGCGATGGACCTGACCGAGTCCGAGGTTGCCTCGATCTCGCAGCTCCTCGACTCCGAGTACCTCGTCGAGGGTGCCCTCCGTCGTCAGGTGCAGCAGAACATCCAGCGCCTCCGCGACATCAAGGCCTACCGTGGTGATCGCCACCGTCGTGGCCTCCCCGTCCGCGGCCAGCGCACCAAGTGCAACGCCCGCACCCGTAAGGGACGCAAGAAGACCGTTGCCGGCAAGAAGGGCGTCAAGGGCTGATCCGCCGCTCGCGTCGGTCCGTCCGATCGCGAGCGTCCGGTCCCGTCCGGCGTCCGACCCCTTCAGTTTCGCGGCGAGCGCCGCGCGACGCGTACAGCACCTTTCATTCCCGGTCGAGCACCTCTTCGGTGGGGACAACTCGGCTGGCAGATAGTGAGATTCAAGCGAGATGGCGAAGAAGCAGCGCAAGGTCCGGAAGAACGTGGTCAAGGGCATCGCCCACATCAAGGCGACGTTCAACAACACCATCGTGACCATCACCGACATGAACGGCGAAGCGGTCTGCTGGGACTCGGCCGGCACCATCGGCTTCAAGGGTTCACGCAAGTCCACCCCGTTCGCCGCGACCCGCGCCGGCGAGTCGGCCGGCTCCAAGGCCCGGAAGATGGGCATGGTCGAGCTCGAAGTCCGGATCAACGGCGCCGGCGGCGGACGCGAGTCGGCCGTCAACGGCCTCTCGTCCACCGGGCTGAAGGTCACCGCCATCGAAGATCGCACGCCGATCCCTCACAACGGCTGCCGCCCGCGCAAGAAGCGCCGCGTCTGATCGCATCGATTCACCGCCGGGATGGTCGACAGGCCATCGCGGCGTTTCCCGTTTTCTCGTCGGACAGAAAGTTCGGAGCGTCGATCGGCAGCGACGCCCCGCACTGTGAACCGCCGGGACGTCACCGTTGGCACCCTGCCGAAACACCGAGGAGTCGAACATGCGTGTTCGCTGGCGTGGGCTCGAACTGCCCGCACAAGTAATTGAAGACACCCGTTTCTCTTCCGAGGACTACGGCCGCTTTATGGTCGAGCCCTTCGAGCGCGGCTTCGGCACTACCGTGGGCAACTCGCTCCGTCGCGTGCTGCTCTCGTCGCTGGAAGGCGCCGCCGTCTCGTCCGTCAAGATCCACGGCGCCGAGCACGAGTTCACCTCGCTCCCCGGCGTCATGGAAGATGTCACCGACATCATCCTGAACATCAAGAACCTCGTTGTGAAGCTCGATTCCGACGAGCCCAAGACCATGCGCTTGGCCGCGACCGGCCCCGGCGAAGTCACCGCCGACCTGATCGAGGCCGACACGGCGATCACCATCCTCAACAAGGACCTGGTGATCTGCACGCTGACCGATGAGGTCGACTTCGAGATGGACCTGACCGTCAGCAAGGGACGCGGATACGTCCCGGCCGCCGAGCAGTACAAAGACGCCGCGGAAGAGGTCGAGGTCGGGATCATCCCGGTCGACGCGATCTACAGCCCCGTGCAGCGCGTCCGGTACAAGGTCGAAGAGACCCGCGTCGGCCAGAAGACGGACTACGACAAGCTGACGCTGGAGATCTGGACCAACGGCACCACGACTCCCGAGCTCGCGCTCGTCGAGGCCGCCAAGATCCTGCGCAAGCACCTCAACCCGTTCGTCCAGTACTTCGACACCGGCGAGGAGCGTGTCTCGGAAGAGGCCGCCGCCGCCGCGTCCGTCGACGACGAGCTGGTCCGCAAGCTCAACATGCCGATCTCCGAACTGGACCTCTCGGTACGGGCGAGCAACTGCCTGGAGTCGGCCCGCATCAACACGGTGGCGGAACTGGTCAGCAAGTCGGAATCCGACCTGCTCAAGGTCCGCTCGTTCGGCAAGACCTCGCTGCGTGAGGTCAAGCGCAAGCTCGCCGATCTCGATCTCTCTCTGGGCATGCCCTTGCCCGAAGGCGTCCACATCGCCGGCTGATCAGCCGGTGTCGAATCAACCGACCGGCGCGAGCCGGACGAGGAATTTCAGCACGAACCAGCCGGGAAGTCTGTTCGACTCCAACCGGCGAAGACAACTCCGGAGCACCCGGGCGAAAGCCGGCGGGACAACTCCGGGGCGGAGAATAGAGCCATGCGTCACCGCAAAGGCGGACACAAACTCGGTCGCACCACTTCGCACCGCGCAGCCACGCTGCGGAACCTCGCTGTCGCGATGTTTGAGCACGGGCAGATCGTGACCACGCTGCCCAAGGCGAAGGCGGTCCAGCCGTACGTCGAGAAGATCGTGACCCTCGCCAAGCGGGGCGACCTGCACTCGCGTCGTCTGGTCATGAGCAAGCTCGGGCACGACCGTCGCGCGTTCGCCTGGCTCTACCTCCCGGCCGACGCGACCGACGCCGAGCGTGAAACGCAGCAGGCGATGGTCTCGCGTGCCGAAGAGTTCTTCGCGTCGATCCCCGATGAGGACTCGGTCGAGCGCAACCGCTACGGCGAACTCCGCAAGTGCCCGCGCATCGTGAAGCACATCTTCGAGAACGTCGCGCCGCAGTTCGAGGACCGCTCCGGCGGCTACACCCGCATCGTCCGCATCGGCAAGCGCCGCATTGGTGACGCCGCGGAACTCTGCGTGCTGCAATTCGTCGGCGCCGAGGACGGCCCCGAGATCGGCGGCAACCCAAGCCGTCGCCGTCGCAAGGCCGACCGCCGCACCGCGTTCGCCGCCCAGGTCCGCAAGAGCTGGGGTGCCGACGCCAAGCCGGCCGAAGAAACCCCGGTGGCGACCGAAACGGAACCGTCTTCTGATGACGCCGGTGAGGCCGAGTCGAAGGACTGAGTCCGCGTCGCAGTTGCGACTGATCGATTCTCGCAAGCCCGCTCCACGAGCGGGCTTTTTCATGCCCGATGCCGCGCGCACGCCTTGGTAGACTCTCGCCCATGCTCGAAAAGATCCAGCAACTGGAAGACAGCGCACTCGCCGAACTCGCGCAGGTCAATGACGCCCCGGCTCTTGAAGCGTGGCGGGTGTCCTACCTCGGTTCCAAGGGCAAACTCAAGGGCGCGATGGCCGGCCTGAAGGACGTCCCGAAGGACGAGAAGCCGGCCGTCGGTCAGCGGATGAACAGCGCGAAGCAGTCCCTCGAGGCGGCGTTCGAAGAAGCAAAGTCGCGACTCGCCAGCGGTGGCGCTTCTCCCAAGGGCGGCGTCCAGATCGATGTCACCGAGCCCGCGCTGCCGATGCCGATGGGTAAGAGCCACATCATCACGCGCGTTCGCAACGAACTCTGTGACGTGTTCGGACGAATGGGCTTCGATGTGGCGGCGGGGGACGAGGTCGAGGACGACGAGCACAACTTCGTGAAGCTCAATATCCCAGACAATCACCCCGCGCGAGAGCCGATCGACAACTTCTACGTCCACGAGCCCGGCGCTGACAGCGTTGATGCGCACTTCGAGGCCGGCGGTCGCCCGCGTATGCTCCGCTCCCAGACCTCGACGGTGCAGATCCGCGTGATGGAGGACGCCGTCGCCAAGGGGTGGGGGCCGCCCCTGAAGATCGTGGCTCCCGGACGGGTGTACCGCCCGGACACCGTTGACGCGACGCACTCGTTCATGTTCCACCAGATCGAGGGTCTGTACATCGATCGCAAGGTGACGATGCGCGACCTGAAGACCACGCTTTTCCAGTTCGCCAAAATGTACTTCGGCCCGGACGCCGAAATCCGACTGCGCCCGAGCTTCTTCCCGTTCACCGAGCCGAGCGCCGAGTTCGATATGAAAATCCGCCTCAACCCGGCGAAGCCCGCCAGTTGGGTTGAGCTCGGCGGCTGCGGCATGGTCGACCCGGCGGTGTTCGAATCGGTCGGCATCGATCCGGAAGAGTGGACCGGCTTCGCCTTCGGGTTCGGCATCGAGCGGATCGCGATGGGGCGCTACGGCATCCCCGACATCCGCCTGCTCTACGAGGGCGACATCCGCTTCCTGAGTCAGATCTGACTCGGCCGCTTAGCCGACGTCGCGCGTCTGGAACAGCATCACCGCGAGACTGAGCAAACCTGTGATCTGCAGTGCCGTGTAGAGCACGACCAGACCGATGTATCGCGCCGGGATGCTGTGGCCTTGCGTGATCGCGTCGACAAGCCAGTACGACTGCAGGTTCGGGACGATGCTCCAGGCGGCGAGGGCCGGCACGGAGTGCTCGGTCGGCTGCGCGAACAGGAAGTCACCCTCGCGCGGCATACGAGCGACGTCGAGACCGCCGGCGTTGATGAGCACCATCTCGCGCTCTTCGGCGTCGTAACTGAGCACCGCGAGGGATCGCCCGTAACGGTCCGCATCGACCACGTCGTTCGGGCGGGAGACGTCGCCCGTGAACGGCTGATGATCGGGGACGGCGAGGGCCACGCCGCTCGGAGCCGGGCCGAAGTAGACCGGCTGGCCGACATTGATGTCGACGGTGGGGATCGCGGTGAGCGTGATCGCCACCGTGTCGCCGGGCTCGGTGATCGTGTCGTCCTCGAACTCCGTGGTGACGGTATCCACGGTGGCGAAGTGCTCGTTGACGAAGGCGTAGCGTCCGAGGAAGTAGTTGGACATGAGCCCGCCGACGAAGACACCTGCGCACACCACGATCGTCATGACCTGTCCGAGACGCGTGGACACACAGACCGCGAGCGCGGTCAGCACGAGCATCGCGAGGAGCACACAGCCCGAGGCGAGCAGCACCTGAGGTTGAACAACCTCGGTGATGTAGTCCGGCGACGAGAAGTCGCGGAGCGTGAAATTCCGCTCGATCAGGAGGGTGATGCCCCAGGCGCCGATCGACAGCGGGGCCAGCAGGCGGGTCGTGGTCGCTGAAAAGACCCAGCCGTAGAAGAAGTTGCCCCAGACACCGGCGCCGACGGAGATGAGCAATGCACCGCCGCCGGTAACGAGGACGGACCAGTTCAGGTTGTCCCGGGCGGTGGACATCACTTCATGGCGCATCGCCAGCAGGAAAAAGGCCATGAGCGTGACGAAGGCCATCGCCATCGCGGCCGAGACGCCGAGGAATTTTCCGAAGATGAAGACCGGGCGACCGATCGGCTTGGAGATGACCGTCAGGGCGGTCTTGTTCTCGATTTCCTTGGAGAGGACGTTGGTGGCGATGAACGCCGCGAGGAGCGTACAGACGACCAGAACGGTCGCGAGGCCCATGTCGAGCAGGAGCTTGTTGTCCTTCTGGACCTGCAGCCCCTCCTCCGTGTAATCCATGGAATAGGCCGAGAGCAGGACGTTGAAGACCTGCAGGAGCGATCCGGCCAGGATCAGCACGAAATAGATCGGTTGGCGGATCGCCTCGACGAACGTGTTGCGGGCGATCGACAGCGTTTGTCCGAACATTCGTTCTCCCGGGGGGGCTCGCTGGTGGGGCCAGAGTGGCCTACAGGATACGCCTCAGCGGGCGTTGTCGCAGGACACAGGATACGTCCGCCACGCCGCCGCGGTTCGCCCCGCATCCTGTCGCTTCGCGCGGGAAGTCCCGAGGACTGCGATCCGGCAACTTCTGCGCGTGCCAGAAGTTGCGGACTTTTATCGAACCGAAGCCACTGGTTTTCGTACTGTGCGATGCGTCGATTCCCATTCGAGGCTCGGGCGTCGTGTTCGGTGGACAGAAGGGAACGGTGGGGCGAGAATACGCACCCCTGTCCCGGAAAGCCCCGAACACCGGTTTCTGGGCGGCGCTCCCGGCTCTCGCGGGGGTGCTCCGTGCGTCTGAGTCTGCATTTGGCGGCGTCCGCCGCGGTTGTCCGGCCGATCTGAAGCGGCCCAAAGAGGATCTCTCCCCCCGATGCCGAAAAACGCTGACCACCTCTCGTACCAGCGCGCATCAACGATCAGTGCCTTCGGTCTCGCGATGCAACTCGCGCTGGCCGTCGCCATGCTCGTGTACGGCGTGCTCGGCGGAGACTACGCCGCGACATACGGGTCGATCCCGATGTTCTTCGGCGTGCCGATCTGGATCGCTCTGCTGCTGGTGTTCCATCAGCACAAACTGGAGCGGCTCGAAGCTATCGAGACCGAGGCCTTCCGCGCCTCGGATGCGTCGCAGGCGTCGGTCTTCGACGAGGTGGGCGCGGACCAGGTGGTTCAGGCCTCGCGTCTGGCGTGGATGCACCGCCTGCTGCTGCCGGTGTTCAGCGTGGTCATCGGCATCGTTGCGGTGGTGCTCGGGCTCATCCTGCTGTTCCGGACTGGTCCGGTCGAACTCGCCGCGGACCTGAACTCGGGCTGGGGCATCGCGATCGGCGTGGCGTGTGCGTTCCTCGGCTTCGTGTTCGCCCGCTTCGTGGCAGGCATGGCTCGCCAGCCCATCTGGAGTCTGCTCAACGGCGGAGCCGGTATCGCGATGGCGGGTGCTCTGATCGGCCTGCTGCTCGCCATCGGCCACTTCCTCGACATGGCCCTCGACGAACGAGGCCTGCTCGAGACTCTGCCGACGGTGTTCCGCATCTTCCTGCTGGTCTACGGCATCGAGGTGCTCGCGAACACGGTCCTGAACTTCTACAAGCCTCGGCGCGCGGGCGAGTACCTGCGTCCGGGCTTCGACTCTCGCATCCTCGCGCTCGCCGCCGCTCCCGACCGCATTACCGAGTCCATTAGCGGAGCGATCAACTACCAGTTCGGCTTCTCCGTCACCGACGGCTGGTTCTTCAAACTGCTCAAGCGGTTCGCGGTGCCGGCACTCGTCGTCGGTGTGCTGCTCGTGTGGGGCATGACCTGCTTCGTGGTCATCAAGCCCGACGAGACCGGCCTGAAGATCACGCACGGCCAGATTCAAACCTACGAGCGAACGCTGCCCGACGGCACGACCGTTGAAACCGCCGATCTCGACCCCGGCCTCGTGGTCAAACTGCCGTGGCCGTTCAGTCGCGTGGTCACGTTCTCCTCGACCGCCGTCAACGAGATCGTCATCGGCACGCGCAAGTCGCACGGCGGGGACGGCGGCCCGCTGCTCTGGAAGAACCCGAATCAACCCGGCGAGCAGTTCATGCTGGTCCAGCCAAGCCGGTCGATCGCCAGCAACTCGCGGTTCCGCGACCTGTCGATCCTGTCGCTCGAGATGTCGGTGCAGTATGTCGTGGACGACCTGCGCTCGTACTACGAGCTCGCGCAGGACGGACCGCGCCGCGATCGTGAGGCGATCCGCCGGGACGTGCTGACGACGATGGCCTCCGCCGCGGCGACGCAGTACATATCGACCTTTGCCGAGGATCAGGTGCTCGGTGCCGAGCGGGCGTCGATCGCCGACGGGCTCCGCGATGTGATCCAGACCGTCTTCGATCGGCACGACACCGGGGTCCGTGTGATGTTCGCGGGCATCGCGGGCGTGCATCCTTCCAGCGACGTCGCCACGCCTTTCGAAGATGTGGTGGCCGCCGACCAGGATCGTCTCCGCGATATTGAGCTCGCCGAAGCCGAACGCATCGCGACACTCGCTCGCGCCGTCGGTGACATCGAACTTGCCGACCGCGTCATCACCGAACTCGACAAACTCGACCAGATGTCCCGATCGGGCGCCGACTCCGAGGCGATCGCCGAGCAGGAAGCGCTGATCATGGCGATGATCCAGGAAGCCGGCGGCGAGGCGGCGACCCGGTTGTCCCAGGCCCGCTCGAACCGCTGGTCGCGCCACATGGGCGAGCGCGCTCGGGCGATCCGGCGTGAGGGTGAACTCGCGGCGTATCGCGCAGCCCCCGCGGCGTTTCTCGCCGACCGCCTCCTCGCGGCGTGGGTCACGGCGACCAAAGACGCCCGCGTGTTCGTCGTTCCCGAGTCGCTCGATGTCCGCATCGACCAGACCGAAATCAACCAGTCGCTCGACTTCCGTTCTTCCGATGACTCCGAGGGAGCCAGCCAGTGAATAAGTGGGTCTATGTCATTATCGCCGGCGTGCTTGTCGTTCTCTTCGCCGCCAAATCATCCACCTACCAACTCAGCTTCACGGAGCGGGCGGTGGTCGCGAACTTCGGCAAGGTTTCCGACAACGGCGTCATCGAAGAGCCGGGCCTGAAGTTCAAAGCACCGGCTCCGTTCTCGTCGGTCACCATCTACGACACGCGCGTCCGCCAGTTGAACGCCGTCGCCGAGCAGTTCCAACTCGCCGACAACCGGCAGATCATCGCGGATGTGAACGTGACCTGGCGGGTCGCCGACCCGAGAACGTTCTACCGCCGGTTCAACGCCGGCGTCGCCGGGCGTGATCCCGAGCAGCAGTACGAGCGGGCCGGCGAGATGCTCGAGGGCAAGCTCCGCAGTTCGCTGTCGGCGGTCAGCGACTACTCGCTCGTCGATCTGTTCAACCCGGAGCAATCGAAGCTCCCGGAACTCGAACAACGCATCCTCGATGGCATCAACACATCGAGCGGGGATGACCCTCTCACCGCCTACGGCGTCGAGGTGGGCAGCGTCTACATCACGCAGGTCACGCTGCCCGAAGAGGTGACACGCAACGTCATCCAGCGCATGGAGGCCGAGCGGACCCGCATCGCGGCGGACGCCCGTTCCGAGGGGCGTGCCAGCGCGGAGCAGATCCGCAAGGACGCGCAGGCCGCGGCGGATCGCATCCTGACATTCGCGAACCTCCGGGCTTCGGAGATTCGGACGCAGGGCGACAAGGAAGCCACCGAGTTCCTCGCCATCCAGGCTGAGGACCCGGTGCTCGCCGAGTTCCTGAAGCGTGTGGACTTCATCGCCAACGGTCTGTCGACCAACATCACCTGGATCGCCGACCAGGGCCTGATGGGCTGGGACATGTTCAACAGCGAGTATCTGCGCGAGGTCGTGAACCACGGGGAAGCGAACAAGAGCGGCTCCGGCGAGGGCGCGAACTGATGAACGATCAGAACACGCCCAACCCGCCGGATGACCTGCCCGAGGACAGCGAGCTGAACCTCGGCGACGCGTCTGTTGAAGAGATGCAGGTCGAGGAACGGCGCGGCGCGTCGCTTACGCTCACCGAGGAGAGCGATGCCCGCACCGAGCGGTCCGCGTCGATGGCGATGGCCAACCGATCGCTCGCCGACGCGCTGCAGGCAACCTATCGGGTCCTGCAGATCGTCATGTTCGTGCTCGTCGGCCTGTTCGTGCTGAACGGTTTTCAGTCCGTCGGCGAGTCCGAAAGCGGTGTCGAAACACGCTTCGGTCGGATCGTTGCAACGGATCTCGAGCCCGGCTTCCATTTCGCGCTCCCGCGGCCGTTCGGCTCGATCCAGAAGGTTGATGTGAGCACGGTTCGCGTGACAGTCCGTGACTGGTTCTTCCCGAGGTTGACCGCCGCCCAGCAGGCACAGGACTTCACCCAGATCGGGCGAGGGCGCGGCGTGCTGACGCCCGGAGTGGACGGTTCGCTGATCACAGCGGATCGCAGCCTCGCCCACGCACGGTTCGAGGTGAACTACTCGCGCAGCGAGCCGAGCACCTTCCTGGCAAACGTCCACCCCGACGACGAGGCCGCCATCGTGCAGAGCGCGATCCATTCCGCGATCGTGCAGACGGTGGCCGAGGTCTCGATCGATGACCTTCTGCGCCGCGGGGCTTCGGCAAGCGACGAGAGCAGTTCCGCATCCGCTCGCACGAGCCTGATCGAAGAGCGGATCCGGCGCATCGCGCAGAACAACCTCGATCGCATCGGCGGCGTCGACGCCGACGGCATCCCGGTAGGGGCTGGCATCGACATCAGTTCGGTGCAGCTCACGCAGGCGTACCCGCCGCTCCCGGTCGTGCAGCAGTTCAACGAGGTCAACAACGCGGTTTCTCAGGCCGAGTCCGAGAGCCAGAACGCCCGTCGTGACCGGACGGACATCCTGTCACAGGCGGCGGGTCCGGCCGCGGAGACGCTCCTGCAACTCATCGATAATTACGAGGCGTACATCGCTCTCGGACGCGAGGCAGAGGCCGAACAGACGCTGCAGACGATCTTCGCGGTCATCGACGGCGAGTACCGCACCGAACCGCTTCGGATCGAAGATCCGCTGACCGGTGAGCCGATCACCGTCGCGGGGACCGACGAGCCGAGGAACTTCGGCAATGTGACGGTTCAGGGGCAGGTGGCCACGCAGATCCGCGATGCCGAATCGTATCGGGTCGAAGTCGTCAACAGGGCGAAGCAGGAGCAGAACCGCTTCGCGATCGCCCTCGAGCAGTACCGGGCGAACCCGGCGCTCTTCGTGACCGACCGCTGGGGCAACGCCATGGCGCAGCTGAACAGCAGGTCTTTCGTCGAGCGATTCATGCTGCCCTCGGGCTCCAACTCCGTTCAGTTGCTGCTCAACGACGACCCGGCGATCGCGAGGCGTGCCGAGCGCGCACGCAACCAGCGTGACGCCGAGGCCGCGCGTGAGCGAGCCGAAAGTCGCTTCCAGTAAGTCTCCGCCGGGAGCGTCCGGCACACCCTACGGAAACCGCATGACTCAACTCCAGACCGAGCAGGACCAGACCAGCGCACGCACCGGCGAAAAGCCGGTGGTCATCGCGCACAACCTCTCGAAGACCTTCAAGGACTTCTGGATGCGCAGCCGCGCGGTGGCGGTGGACGAGGTCAGTTTCGAGATCCGCCCCGGTGAGATCTTTGGTCTGCTCGGCCCGAACGGCTCGGGCAAGTCGACGACGATCAAGATGATCCTCGGCCTGCTGAAGAAGAGTGGGGGCCGTCTGGCGGTGTTCGGCAAGCCGCCGTCGGATGTCACGATCAAGAAGCGCATCGGTTACCTGCCCGAAGAGTCGTACCTCTACCCGTTCCTGAACGCGCGCGAGACACTCGAGTATTACGGCAAACTGTTCAAGCTCGAGCACAAAGTTCGGCGTCGCCGAATCGACGAATTGCTCGACATGGTCGGGCTCGCCGGCGTGCAGCACCGGCAGGTCCGCGAGTACTCCAAGGGCATGCAGCGCCGCATAGGGCTCGCCCAGGCGCTCATCAACGACCCCGAGTTCCTGATCCTCGACGAGCCGACCACCGGGCTCGACCCGATCGGGACCAAACAGGTCAACGACCTGATCCGCCACCTCGGTGAGCGCGGCAAAACCATCCTGCTGTCTTCGCACCTGCTCAGCGACGTCGAAGACGTGGTCGATCGCATGGTCATCCTCTACGGCGGCAAGATCCGTGCGGCCGGCACCTGCGACGAGCTTCTCGCAAGCCGGACCCGCTCGGTCATTGAAACCGAGGCTCTGGACGAGGAGACCATCGAGGAGATCCGTGCGGTTCTCGAACGTCGCGCCAAGCACCTCGATCGTGTCCATCCGGCGCGTCAGAAGCTCGAAGAATTGTTCGTTGGACTCGTGGAGCGTGCACGCACCGAGCGGGCCGCGACGTCCGGTGCCCAGCACGGCGGTTCGACCGCGGCGTTCCTCGGCGGCGCGTCGGCGTCCGGCGAGGTTGATGCCGAGCAACTGATCTCCAGCCTCACCGACGCCTCCAAGCCCGAAGCCGAGGAGGAGATGAAGACCGAGGCGACGGCCGCGACAGCAGGCCCTTCGGGTGCCGAAGACGCGGGCGACGCCGTCATCGACGAACTGCTCGGTGATCTCTACGAGGATGACGCGCCCCAGCCCGAACCCAGGCGATCGGCTGACGTCAGCGAGGAGACGCGCTCTGAAGACGTCGATTCCAGCGTGATCGAAGGGCTGCTCGGCGAGTCCGACTCGGATGACGACAAGGGCAAGCAGTCGTGAAATTTTCTGAACTCTGGCAACGCCTCGATCTTCTGCAGAAGACGCTGCGGTTCAAGATCATCGCGACCGTTGCGGTGCTCGTGGTCTCGATCGGGACGTACGCCGGCATCGTGATTTCGATGAACTCGGCGCTGCCCGAGCAGACGCAGTCAGAGCAGGCCGCGCCCGAAACCGAGGCCCCCGAGTCCGACCGGATCGGGCGGGACACCACGGAACTGCTTGAGCAGCGTCTTGAGGCGCGAATCGCCGCGGCACAGCAGGAGCGCCCGATCGAGGTCGTGGTGGCGGCTGTCTTCGTCGTGGCGACCTTGTTCATCCTCGCCGCGATCTGGCTCGGTCTGGCCATCACCTACCTCGGCTTGGCGTTGCTGGCGGCGGGCATCGCGTTCCCGATGTCATTGATTCCCGGCGTCTCTGGGCTGGGCAAACTGGCTTTGGGCGTGATTCCGCTCGTCTTCATTCTCGTGACCATGCTCGAACTCGCCCGCCTGCTGCTGGGGGCGTCGCACCCGGTCTTCGCGATCGCGCGCAACCTGCTCAACGAAGCGGTCCGGATGAAGATCAGCCTGGTTTTCATCGTGATCCTGCTGGTCCTCTTGGCGTTTATCCCGAGCGTGCTCAACGAGGAGCAGCCGCTGCGCTACCGCGTGCAGCAGTGGATGCAGTACGGCGCAGGCTTCGGCTACATGATCCTCGCGCTGATGACGGTGTTCTTCTGCGCGGCCTCGGTCGCCTTCGAGCAGCGCGACAAGATCATCTGGCAGACGGCGACCAAACCGGTCCCGGCGTGGGCGTACGTCGGCGGCAAGTGGGTCGGCGTGATGATCCTCAACGCCATCCTGCTGCTCGTCGTGTCCGGCGGCGTGTTCCTCTTCACGAAGTACCTCGAACTTCAGCCGGCCCAGGGCGAGGTCGCGTACCACCGCGTGGTCGATCAGTCCGTGGAGGGCGGCATCCGCAACACCTCCATCATGGAGGACGGGAGGGACTCTCGGACGCTCGACCGACGCCTGCTCGAAGACCAGGTGCTGGTCGCCCGCGTAGGGCGAGAGCCGCTGCTCGAGGTCATCGACGACGAGCGGCTTGAGCAGGCCGTCGAGCGTCGCCTCGCACAGATGAAATCCAACGATCCGTCGGTTGAGATCAACGAGGACCTGCGATCCGCCCTCCGCCAGGACCTTCGCAGAGAGGCGGAAACCCTTCGTCGAGCGGTACGCCTCGGCGAAGCCCGAATTTTCACGTTCGCCGGTCTCGAAGAATTCGTTGGCAGCGATATCGACTTCACCCTCCGGTACCAGATCCAGGCCGGCTCGAACGATCCGTCGGCTCTGTACCGCCTCGGGTTTCGCGTCAACGGCCAGCTCTGGCCGCCCCCCATGGGCGAGCGTCAGCAGGCGGGTGTTCGCCAGGTCGGCCTGAAGGTCACACAACTCATGCGCATTCCCTCGGCAGCGCTGAGCGGCGACGGGTTGCTGCAGGTCGAGGTCTTTAACTTCCCGGAGAACCCGCAGACCTTCGTCTTCCCTCCTGACGGCCTCGAACTGCTGTACCCGGCCGGCGGCTACGAGCTGAACTTCACACGCATCTGCACGGTCCTGCTCATCAAGCTGGGATTCATCGCCGCGGTCGCGATCGCGATGGCCACATTCGTGAGTTTCCCGGTCGCGGTCGTCGTCACGCTCTGCGTGCTGTTCGCGACCGAGAGCGCCGGGTACATGGCTCAGTCGCTCGAATCCTTCGCGACAACGACGCCGGAAGGCAACATCCTGCCTCTTCAGATGATCGCCAAAGGCGTAACCGAAGTGGTTGTCTGGATGACCGGGCCGTACGTCTCGCTCCGACCGATCGAAAGCCTGTCGGATGGGCGCCTGCTCGGGTGGCGCGACCTCCTGCAGACGGTCGCGGTTATCGGGATCTGGACGGTCGTCGCGTTGGCGTCGGGCACGCTGGTGTTCCGCCAGCGCGAACTGGGCATCTATTCGGGCCACTGACGGCTCGGCGAGCGTTCGAACGAATCGGATGCTCGTGCGTAGTGTTGATCAGGGGCGTTCGGCGCCCTTGAAAGGAGTCTGGTCTCGTGAACCAATCCAACCGCATGGTGCAGGGCATCTGCTCGGTCATCCTGCTCGTCTGTCTGGTCGGGTCGGGGCTGGTCGCGACGCAGGTCAGCGCTGAGGCCGGACGCGCGCAACTCACCTACACCGACAACGCCACCGAGGGCGATCCGCCCGAGGTCGCTGCCGGCATCGCCATGGGCGCGTTCCGCGGCCTGTTCGTGAACTACCTCTGGATGCGCGCCGACCGGCTGAAGCAGGAGGGCAAGTTCCACGAGGCCTACGAGCTCTCCGCCGCGATCACGCGTCTCCAACCACGGTTCCCGCGTGTGTGGTCGTTCCACGCGTGGAACATGGCCTACAACATCTCCGTCGCGACCTCGACCCGCGAGGAAAGATGGCAGTGGGTGAAGGCCGGAATCGAGTTGCTCCGCCAGGAGGGCATCCCCAAGAATCCGAACGATGTGCAGTTGCATCGCGAACTGGCGTGGATCTTCAATCACAAGGTCCAGGGGTTCATGGACGATGCGAACCGCTATTACAAGAAGCAGCTCGCGCGGGAATGGCACATGCTGCTCGGCGAGCCGCCGCGGCTTCCGTCGGGCAACGAAGCCGCGACGCAGCAGATGGTCGACTGGCTCGAGGAGGTCGTGTCAGCGCCCGAGACGCTCGGGGGCGTGATCGATCGCGAACTCGCCGATCGCAACCGGGATGTCATCGAAGAGAACCGCATCGGCATCGAGGATTCGCTCGTCAACGAACTGGCGACGCGCATCGTTGACGAAGCCGGGCTGGAGTTGAATTACGACCTGCTTGAGCTCTACGCGGTCCAGCAGGCGCTCGACAACTCATGGTTTACGCAGTCGGCTGAAGAGGGTGGCATCCCGTTCGCCCGCGAAGGCGCGGAGCGCCAACTCGCGCAGCGCGGGGACTCGAACTCCGTGTTCACCGAGCTCTACCGGAACGAGAAGTACGCGGACACGGTCGGCGAAGACGGCGAAGTCATCATGCCGGGTGCGTGGTCCCGACTGATCCCGCACGTCCGTAAGCGGGTGCTCGTCGACGAGTACAACATGTCCCCCACACGCATGCAGCGGTACACCGCCAAGTTCGGTCCGCTCGACTGGCGCCACCCGTCGTCGCACGCCGTGTACTGGTCGCATCGAGGCGTCGAACTCGGACTGCAGCGTCGAGGCGTCCGAAACTTCAATACGCTCAACACCGACCGGATCACCATGCACTCACTGCAGGAGCTCTTCCGCTCCGGCACGGTCATGTACGACCCGATCCGCGACACCCACCTGACGATGGTGTCGCTGCATTACATCCCGTCGTACGCGGAGATTGTCCTCGAGGTCGCCGCACGCGGCGGGCGGTCGCAGGACGAGAGCCGGGCGTTCCGCACCTACATCCAGGGCCTCCAGAACTTCCTGAAGGACGCGATCCGCACCACCTACCGGTTCGGCGATGTCGAGCAAGCCAACTACTGGTTCACCGAACTGCGCGAGTTCCCGGGTCTGAACGTCAACGATCCTGCACTCTTCGAGGACTTGGGCCTCGACCTGGCCACTTTCGTGCGGAAACAGCTCGAAGAAGATGACCGCTTCACGATCCCGCACGTCGCCGCGTCGGAAGTTGAAATGGCCCTCCGCGGCGCATTCCTGAACGGCCTGCTCAACGGCGATCGCCAAGCCTTCGAGGGCAACATCGAGTACGCCCGGCAGGTTCACAAGCGGTACTTCGACCTCCAGGACCAGGTCACGCTCGTCGATCGCGATCGCAACCGCATGGACGAGATGCACCCGGACTTCGCCATCGCCGCCGGCGAGGTGTTCCTTCGGATCCTCGCGTACAGCGACATCGAGATCTTCCAGAGTTCGCTGATGTACCAGCGGGTGCCGTCGAGCATCCAGCGGGTCGTCTACGACGCGCTGATCAGCGTCTTCGCCCAGCAGGGCGTCCCGCCCCAACTCCTCGCAGAGATGTTCCCCGAACCCCCCGGAATGGAGCAGTATCGCGCGGAACTGAGCCGCAAGCTGCAGGATCAGGAAGAGGGTCGCAAGGCCGCGATGGATCGGCTGGAGCAGCAGTGAGCCGGGGCGCGATGGATCTGGTCGGGCTCGATCCGTCGCTCGGCGCGACGGTCGGTGTGCGTCTGCGGTCCAACGATGTTCTCCCGATCCGGCACATCATCGGCGTCGGACGCAACTACAAGGCACACGCCGATGAGCAGGGCGCCGCCGTCCCCGACCGCCCGATGCTGTTCACCAAGAACCCCGCCGCGGCGTGCCTGACCGGGGAGCCGATCCGCATCCCGCGCGTCTGCTCGGACAAGGTCCTGACGGGCGCAGACGCCCACGGCGAACGAGAACAGGTCGACTTCGAGGGTGAACTCGCCATCGTGATCGGCAAGCCTTGTCGCGATCTGGATCCCGGGACCATCCTCGATGCCGGCGGCCCGATTCTCGGAGTCACCTGCGCCAACGACGTTTCCGCTCGCTGGTGGCAGAAGTCCGGCTCCGGCGGCCAGTTCTGCCGGGGGAAGAGTTTCGATACCTTCTGTCCCCTTGGGCCCGGTGTCGTCCCGCTGGATGCGCTGGACAGCCCCGTCGACGATCTGCGCCTCACTACCCGGCTCAATGGCGAGGTCATGCAGGACGATTCCACCGCGAGCATGATCTTCCCGGTCGCCGAACTTGTAGCCGAGATCAGTCGCGGCACCACGCTGCTCCCCGGCACGGTCATACTGACCGGCACCCCCAGCGGAGTGGGGATGGCCCGGAGTCCTCAGGTTTTTCTGTCGGACGGCGACACCGTCGAGATCGAGATCGAGGGCATCGGCACGCTCTCGAACCCCGTGCAGCGGGCGTTTTCCTACTGACTCGAGATAAGCCGGGCGTCGGTCGGCATCTTCCGAACAGGGTAGGATGGCTGCTCTGCGCGGGCGGTTTTCTGCCTCGCGATGCCTCTGATCCCAGCCCGGAGCCGCCAGTCCATGTCATCCCACGGATCGACCCAGACCGCCTACACCTCAGCGAAGGTGCGCCAGCAGTTCATCGATTACTTCACCGAGCGTGCCGGGCATTCGTTCGTGCCCTCGTCGCCGGTCGTGCCGCACGATGACCCGACGCTGCTGTTCACCAATGCCGGGATGAACCAGTTCAAGCCCGCCTTCCTCGGGCAGATCCAGCCGGGCAGCCCTCTGGAGGGACTCAGCCGCGCGGTGAACAGCCAGAAGTGCATCCGGGCCGGCGGCAAGCACAACGATCTCGACGATGTGGGCAAGGACACCTACCACCACACCTTCTTCGAGATGCTCGGCAACTGGTCCTTCGGCGACTACTTCAAGGCCGAGGCCATCGAGTGGGCGTGGGAACTCTTGACCAAGGTCTGGGAGCTCGACCCGAGCCGGCTGTACGCCACGTACTTCGAGGGCGATGCTAAGCAGGGCCTCGCGCCCGATGAGGAGGCCAAGCAACTCTGGCTGAAGTATCTGCCCCCCGAGCGGGTGCTCCCCGGCGACACCAAAGACAACTTCTGGGAAATGGGCGACACCGGCCCCTGTGGCCCGTGCAGCGAACTGCACTACGACGGGCGCGACGATGAGGACCGCGCCGCGGTCGACGGTGCCTCGCTGGTCAACCAGGACAACCCGGACGTCATCGAGATCTGGAACCTCGTGTTCATCCAGTTCGATCGCCAGCCGAACGGGCTCAAGCCGCTCCCGGACAAGCACGTCGATACCGGCATGGGCCTCGAGCGGATCGTGCGCGTTCTGCAGGGGAAGAACTCCAACTACGACACCGACCTGTTCACGCACCTGTTCAACGCGATCGAGCGCGTCACGGGCGCGCCGGGGTACACGGGTCGCCTGAAGGACCAGCACGACATCGCGTATCGCGTGATCGCCGACCACATCCGCACGCTGTCGTTCTCCATCGCCGACGGCGCAGAGCCCAGCAACGAGGGGCGCGGCTATGTGCTGCGCCGTGTGCTGCGCCGCGCGGTGCGCTACGGTCGCCAGACACTTGGCGTGCAGGGCGAGTTCTTCTGGAAACTCGTCGGCCCGCTCGCCGAAGCGATGGGGGAGTTCTATCCCGAACTCGTGAAGCATCAGGGCAAGATCGAGCAGATCATCCGCGAGGAGGAACTGAGTTTCGGTCGGACGCTCGAGCAGGGCATCAAGCTGTTCGACGACGCGGCCGAAGGCAGCGTCCGGATCGACGCCGAGGACGCGTTCAAACTGCACGACACCTACGGCTTCCCCATCGACCTGACGCAGCTCATGGCCGAGGAGAAGGGGCTCGCCGTCGATGTCGAGGGCTTCCACCGGCTCATGGAGGAGGCCCGCGAGCGGTCGCGTCAGGCCTCCGGACCGGCCGGCGGAACCAACCTGCTGCTCCCGACCGACGCCGTGGCGCGACTGAAGCACCTGCACATCAAGCCGACGCGCGACGGCGACAAGTTCCACGCGCGCCAGGAGTCGGGCACCATCAAGGCGATCTGGAACGGCACCGACTTCGACGAACACGTGTCGATTCGCAACAACCTGGCGAACGCCCGCTACGCCGTCGTGCTCGACAAGACCTGCTTCTACGCCGAGATGGGCGGCCAGGTCGGCGACACCGGGCGCATCCGCGTCTCGCGCCCGATGGGCGGCAACTCGCGCAACGGCGAGTTCGAGGTCGAGGCCACCCACAACTGCGGCGGGTACATCGTGCACATCGGGCGCATGCGCAAGGGCGAACTGCGGGTCGGCGACGGCGTGATCGGTGAACTCGACCAGCGCCGGCGCGCGACCGTCGAGGCTAACCACACCGCGACGCACCTGCTCAACCACTCGCTTCGCGAGGTGCTCGGCGAGGGCGTCGAGCAGAAGGGCTCGCTCGTTGCTCCGGACCGGCTGCGCTTCGACTTCTCGCACGCCAAGCCGCTGACCGAAGAGCAGGCGGCCCGCGTTCAGGCCCTCGTGCAGGAGAAGATCGACGCCGACCTGGCGGTCCACGCGGACACCGTGCCGCTCGAAGAGGGCAAACGGATCAACGGCCTCCGGGCCGTGTTCGGCGAGACCTACCCCGACCCGGTCCGGGTCGTGAGCGTCGGCGCGCCAATCGATGATCTTCTTCGAGAACCGGCGAGCAATACGTGGCGGGCGATGGCCATTGAGTTCTGCGGCGGGACACATCTCAAGTCCACCGGGCAGGCCGAGGCGTTCATCCTCACCGGCGAGGAGAGCGTCTCGAAGGGCGTCCGGCGTCTCGGAGCGATTACCGGCACGCCGGCGGTCGAGGCCCGTGAGCGGGCGACGAAACTGTTCTCACGACTCCGTGGCGCGGCCGAACTGCCGGTTGCCCACCTGAACGCGGAACTGCAGGAGATCACCGACGACATCGACGGCACGGAACTGCCGTTGGTCGCCCGCACCGAGATGCGTGCGTTGATCGAGGTGTTGCAGGAGAAGATCAAGGAAGCCAACAAGGCCAGGGCCGCGGCGGGTCGCGATCAGGCGGTCGCCAAGGCCCGCGAGATCGCCGAGCAGACCACGGCCCAACTGATCGTTGCCGAACTGCCCGAGGCGGGCACCGACCGTCAGGCCCTGCTCGCGGCGATGGACGCGCTCCGTTCGCGACATCCCGAGAGTGGTGTCCTGCTGATCGGTGTCGACGCCGACGATGACAAGATCGCCATTGTCGCCAAGGTGCCCGATTCGCTCATCAAGCGCGGGCTCAAGGCCGGCGACTGGGTCCGGGCGGCGTCCGAGGCGTGCGGCGGCAAGGGCGGCGGGAAGCCCGACTCGGCGCAGGGCGGCGGCACCGGGGCGTCGAAGGCCGGTCTCGTCAACGAGGCGGCCAGCGACTTCGCCCGCTCGGCGATCACGCAATGAGCGTATGCGACTCGATCAGCCCTTGAGCTTCTCGAGAGTCTGGAGGAGCATTGGCTGCGCGGCGGCGAGGCAGGACTCGGCCTCGGGCAGATGCCCGTCTGCTGCGGCGGACCAGGCTCGGTTGAGCTGGCGCTCCATCGCGGCGAAGTGGTCCATCAGCTCCGCGTAGCCAGCGAGGCCCATCCTGCTGACCAGCGCGGGGCGATCTGCGACGAACGCCGGGACGTCGTCGCGCTGGATGTTGCCGATTCGATGAACGATCGCGTCAAGTTTCTCGTCGTCGGACTTGGCACGGGCCAGGTCATCGGCGAGTTCGCTGAGACGCCCCGACAGGCGGGCGAAGACGGTCTTCGCGTCGGCGGCGTTTTCCGGCGTACCGACCTGTAGGGCGTTGGCCCGTGCGATCTCGGCCTTCTGAGCGCTGCGGACCAGCAGCGCGCCGCCTCCGAGACCGAGGCAAGCGAGCACGAACAGCCACCAGTGGGGCCAGGTCGCGAATGAAAAGGAACTGGTCTTGACGTAACGCACGCCTTCATCGCGGAGCAACTCGACGAGCTCGGGGACCAGTTTGTCGCCGGCTCGTCCGATCGGCGCAACGGCTTCCCGTTCGGCGAGCGCGGCTTCGCCGGTGGGTGCCGTGGTTACCTGCGGGATGTCCGCTGCCGGCCGCTCGGGCTGCGCGGGCTTGAGCGGATCACGCTCGGTCTCTTCGGTGCTGGCGGCGATTTTCTCGCGGACGTTCTCGAGTCGTTCGAGGAAGGCTTCGCTGGCTTGCTCGGGATCGAACGCGCCGGCGGGTGAGTTGAGCGAAAGCTCGGACAGTCGCTCCTGTGCTGTGTCCAGCGGGGTGAGATATGCCGTGGAACTCGCGAGCGATCCCGCGATGACCGAGGCCGTGATGATCAGGTAGGCGATGAGTTTCATGTGTTGATCTCCCCGGAGGGTGTTCGCGAGTGGATCAGCCGCCGAGCAGCACGATGGCGTTGATGCCGAGGGCAAGAACGGCGTCGCCGACGATGAAGCCCGCCGCGAGCGGCACGCCCCATTCCTCGGCCCAGCGGGCACCCTTGATCTTGGAGACGATGATGTTGATGACGCAGCCCACGCCGTAGGTCGCGATGTAGGCGAACGGGAGGTACATGGACAGGCCGACGAGCACGCCGAGGCCGGAGAAGGCCCCGAGGCCGAGCAGTGCGCCGAGGACGGTGCCGAAGGCGTACAGGGCGTACGGCATGGCGCCGCCCTGGACACCGGTGATGACCGCCTGCAGGGCCTGAGCCTGCGGGGCGGAGGTGTCGGTGCCGGGGCCGATGGGCACGCCGAACTTCGCCTGATTCCCGACCACGATCACGAGCAGCACGATCATGGTGATGACCGGGCCGATGCCGGTGAAGATGAGTTCGACGGTCTGCTGGCGCTTCGGAACAGCGCCGACGAGATAACCGGTCTTCAGGTCGGCCATCATGTCCGCGGCGCATGTGATGGCGACGCAGAGCGCTGCGCCGATCAGGACCGCTCCCAGCACGCCGCCCGGGCCCGACAGCACCATCACGAGAACGACGGTCAACAACGCCATGCCGGAAATCGGTGACCAGTCGGTCATGCCCGTGCACTGGGCGATGATGATGCCCGCGAACCAGATCCAGAGTGCGCCGACGATCGCGATGATCGCTGCGCGCAGGTGCGGGTTGAGGGCCGAGAGCACTCCGCTCTTGTTGGCCGAGAGCGGCTCGACTTCCTGGGCCTGCTGCTCTGGTGTGGCGTTCTCGAAGGTGCTGAGCGCTTCGTCGTCGGCGAAGGCGATGATGTACCCGTTGTACTCGGTGGTGTACGACTCGGTCTCGACCTGACGCTCGGTGACCGGGCAGACGGAATTGATCGGCTCGTTGCTCGTGAAGTCCGCCGCGATGAACAGGAACAGCAGCGCGCCGGCGACCGCGGCGATGAGCACCTTCAAGCCGAGTTCGTCGCTGCCTCCGCCCGCGACTTTGGTTTTGCTGGCGATCGCGATTGACTTGAACGCTTCTTTAATCGCCGGGAGCGACGCGATGACGCCCATCAGCGCCCCGCCGAGCAGCAGGCCGATGCCGAGCGGTCGGTTGACGTTGGAGAAGCCGTAGCCCGGAGCCCCGGCGGCATCGACGGTCGCCGGCATCCAGCCCATGGCATAGATCACCGGATTCAGGACGAGGTAGGCGAGGATGCCGCCGGCGAGGACGAGCAGGCCCGCCCGGCCGGTCAGATAGCCGGCACCGATCGCGAAGGGCGCGATCGCGAAGAGGAGCTGCATCTGGAGTGGGAGTCCGAGGATGCGTCCGACATCGATCGTGTCGTCGGTGACGAGCAGGTCCGGCTGGCCGTTGCGATCGGTGTCGACCCCTTTGGTCAGGACTGGTTTGGGATTCCCCAGGCCGTCGAACTCGAAGTCGATCGGTTCGCCGGCGCTCTCGTCGATCTCGCGCGGGAGTCGGATCTGCAGGTCCGCGTAGCCGAACATCGGGTCGGCGGCCCAGCCGGCTTTCACATCCCGGAGATCCGACCACTCGCCCTCTCCGGTGGCTGCCAGATGGGCGCGGACCGCCAGTTCGAGCGGGTAGTCGGTGAGTCGAGCGCGATCGGAGGGGTCCTCCAGATTGTTCTGAATGGTCGCGACGGCGATTGCCTTCGCGTCTTCCTTCTGGGCCTCGAGTTCACGCACGCGTTCGCGTCGCTCGCGAATCTGGTCTGGGGAAAGTCCTTTGCGAGCTTCGGGGCTGTTGGCGGCCTTGGCTTCCACGAGTTCGGCGTTGAGGCGTCCGTGGTTAACAAGTTCCTGCGGTGCCTCACCCGACTGGATCCACGAGTCGATCTGCCGGGTGAGCAGCAGGTCGGCGCGGGAGATCCGCTCCTGCTGGACCAGCTCATCGAGTTGCCCGACATCGGCGGGGGCCCGGAGTTGGGGGAGCTGGGCGGGCAGGCCGATGAGCATCGCGATCACGATGCCGACGGCGAGAACAATCGCCTTCTTCGGTCCGGCGCCCGGCGACTTGAGAATCGCGGCGACGGCGGTTGCTGAGGGGAATCGGAGGCGTTCGATATCCAGCATCTGCTTGCGCAGCGGGATGATGAACGCGCCGCCGAGGATCGCACCGCAGACGCACGCGAGCGTGAGCAGCCAGAAGTCAAGGCCGTCGAATGACAGCTGGAAGCCGAGCAGCAGCAGCACCGGCACGGTGAAGATGACGCCGGAGTTGGGGGTGTTCACCGCGGAGGCGATGGTCTGAACGATGTTGGTTTCGAGGATCGAGCCCTTGCGGAGCAGGCCACGCAGGAGACCGAAGCCGATGACGGCGGCGATCGCCGAACCGCCGATCGTGAAGCCGATTTTGAGTCCCGCGTAGGTGATCGCGGCGTTCATCACGGCGCCGATCAGCAGGCCGAGGATGATCGCTGCGAGCGTGACCTCTCGGTACTTGACCGGCTGCGGGATGCGCTCCGCTGAGCCCTCGGCTGGTCCCGGCTCGCGGGTGTCGGGCATGCCCGGCGTGGTCGGCTCTTCCATACGGCTGTTACCTCCGGCGTCGATGGGGGGACACTGAGCGGGCACATGGTGACCGCTTGGAGCCGGGGTGACAAGTTCTCATGAAGATCGGCCGCTCGAAGGGCGCTACTCGTCCGGCGTCTCGGCAGGGGTGGCGTCTTCGCTTTCCTCCCCCTCGGTGTCGGCTCTCTTCGGCGCCATGGCGGCGATGCGCTGGCTGATATCACCGACGAATCTGACGCGGATGCCGAAGTTCTCGCCCACCTTCACCGCGTTTCCCGTGCCGATGACCTTGTTGTTGACGAGGATTTCGAGTTCCTCGTCGGCGGTCTTGGGCAGTTCGAGGATGGAGCCGGGGGTCAGTTCGAGGACCTCGCCGAGGGTCAGCTTGCGCTCGGCGAGTTGGACCAGCAGCGGGACTTCGATGCGGAGGATCTGTTCGACCGAGCGTTTCATGAAAGGTTCATCGGCAGAATCGGCGCGTCTCCCGAAGAACCTCGGAACGGCCCGGAATCAGCCCTCGAAGCGGCCGAAAAGCAACGAGACGTTGTGTCCGCCGAAGCCGAACGTGTTGTTCAGGGCATAGCGGACATCCACCTCGCGCGACTCGGACGGGACGAAGTCCATGTCGAACTCCTCGTCGGGGTTCTCGCAGTTGATGGTGGGGGTCACGACGCCTTCGCGGAGTGCGCCGATGACCGCGATCGACTCGACGCCGCCGGAGGCGCCGAGGCAGTGGCCGATCATCGACTTGGTCGAAGACATGAGCAGTTTTCCGCCCTTGGACTTGCGGGCGTGGTCGCCGAAGAGCGTCGTCGCGGCCTTGACCTCTGCGGCGTCGCCGAGCGGGGTCGAGGTGCCGTGGGCGTTCAGGTAGTCGATATCGCCGGGGTTGAGGCCCGCGGAGCCGATGGCGAGTTCCATGGCGCGTTGAGCCCCGCCTCCGTTGGGGTCCGGGGCGGTGATGTGGCCAGCGTCGGAGGATGCGCCGTAGCCGAGAATCTCGCAGAGGATCTCCGCGCCGCGGGCTTTGGCGTGGCTGAGCGTTTCGAGGACGAGCACCGCGGCTCCCTCCGAAAGGACGAATCCGTCCCGATCCTTGTCGAACGGGCGTGAGGCCTTTGTCGGCTCATCGTTCCGGGTCGAGAGGGCTTTCATGTTCGCGAACGCGCCGACGCAAAGCGGGGAAATGGCGGCTTCGGAACCGCCGGCGAGCATGACATCGGCTTCGCCGCGTTGCATGAGCTTGAACGCATCGCCGATGGAGTGGCCGGACGATGCGCAGGCGGTTGTGTGAGAGTCGGAGGGGCCCTTGAGGCCGAATCGGATCGAGATGTCGCCGGAGGCGGCGTTGGCCATCAGGCGGGGCACGGTGAACGGAGAGATGCGTCCCGGGCCTTTGTCCCAGAGGACCTTGACCGCGTCCTCGATGGTCTGGATGCCGCCGATGCCCGAGCCGATGATGATCCCGCAGCGTGTGAGATTGGGGTGCGAGGCGAAGTCGATGCCCGCCTGGGCTACGGCCTCGTTGGCGGCAACGATCGCGAACTGGCAAAAGCGGTCAATCCGGCGTGCCTCACGCTTGTCCATGTGCAGGCCGGGATCCCAGTCGCGGACCTCACCGGCGATCTTGACATCCCACTGGTCGTCGGACCATTCGTCGAAGTACGAACCGGTGATCGGCGAGATTCCGCTCGTGCCCTCGCGCATGGCGGCCCACGTGTCGCGGGCGTTGTGGGCGAGGTTTGTGACGGCACCGATGCCGGTGACGACGACGCGTTCGCGGGTGTGGGCAGGCGTATTCATCGTGGATCAGACCTCGCAGGGTGCTCCGCTCAGTCGCGGGCGCGGAGATAAACCGGGGTTGCAGAGTCCCCACAATACACAGCACGGACCGCCGGAGCGGCCCGCGGGTGCTTTGGGGATGGAATGCTGAACCAGGCCGGCGAAAGCCATGAGGGATCAGGAGCCGCTCAACCGGCGGTGATTCCCTTTTCCTGGCAGATGAACTCGATGGCCTGACCAACGGTCTTGATCTGCTCAGCCTTGTCGTCGGGGATGGATGTGTCGAAGTTGTCTTCGAACTCCATCACCAACTCGACGGTATCGAGGCTGTCGGCGTTGAGATCGTTCACGAAACTGGTCTCGCGGGTGATCTCCGAGCGGTCCACGCCCATCTGTTCAGCGACGATATCGATGACTTTGGATTCAACTTCTGATTCGACCACGAGTGAACTCTCCGGGCTGTCTGGTTGCTCCCGACGCGGGCGTGTCGCGACGACGCGACCCCGGGCGGGGGCAGTGGGGTGAATATAGCGATCCGAGGGCCCGACTGCCAGTAATTTCGGCGATTCGGGACCCCCCGGCAGGGTCTGGGGGGATTCGGGTGGGGTAATGAGGCGATCGGACCGGATTCAGCACATCGTGAGGCCGCCATCGACGCAGATGGTCTGTCCGGTGAGGAAGCCCGCCGCGTCGGACGAAACGTAGGCCACGGCGGCGGCGATGTCCTCGGGTTTTCCGAGGCGACGGAGGGCCATGCTTTCCATGATGCGGCTCTTGATGTCGTCTCCGAGCAAGGCGGTCATGTCGGTTTCGATGAAGCCGGGAGCGATGGCGTTGGCGGTAATGGCCTTGCCGCCGAGCTCGCGGGCGAGTGATTTGGTCATGCCGATCAGACCGGCCTTGGCGGCGGCGTAGTTGGACTGGCCGGCGTTCCCGACGACGCCGGAGGTCGAGGCGATGTTCACGATTCGACCGAACTTGTTCCGCATCATCGAGCGGGCCGCTGTCCTGCAGACGACGAACGCCGAAAGCAGGTTTACGCGCAAGACCTCCATGAAGTCCTCATCGCTCATGCGGAGGGCGAGGTTGTCCCGGGTGATGCCCGCGTTGTTCACGATGATGTCCAGGCGTCCTTCGGTTTCGATGATTTTTTCGATCCCGGAGGCGAGACCTTCCGCATCGGATACGTCCAGCGTCGCGACGGATGCTTCGCCGCCGGCGCTGCGGATCTCGTCGGCGACCTCGTTGAGCGCTCCCTCGGATCTCGCGGCGAGGACGACCTTGCGTCCGTCAGCGGCGAGACGCTGTGCGATGGCTTTGCCGATGCCTCTGCTGGCACCGGTGACGAGGGCGACTCGGGTGGGGGCGGATTCGTTCATGCGGTCCTCGAGGGGGCGGTGGATAGCCGGCGTCGCTGGCCGTTCGCGACGCTGCGGAGCGGAGCGTAATTGACCGATGGGTCAGTTGCCGAACGGGGATCCCGGGCTCGACGGAGAACTCGGGCTGGACGGCGATCCCGGCCCGGACGGGGACGGTGGCGTGAAATCATCACCACCGGGGTTGCCGAATCCGTCGTCGTCGCCGTCGGGGCTGCCGGCGGGCTCGGGCAGTTCCGGAGAGGAGATCACGACGGCATCAGGGGTGAAGGGTGCGTCATCCAACTGCGCCACGCGAGACGTTGTGCGCGGTCCCACCGGAATCGCTGCGAACTGCCACTGATCGCCCTGGACGCGTGAAGCGGTCCACGCCGTCAGGTAGGCCTCGCTCTCGGTCCCGACGGCGATCGCAACCTGCGCGATGGACTCACCATCGCTGAGATTCACGATTCGCACGGCGCGGATCGGTTCGGTGCGCTCCTGCCACTCGCCCGTGGGGACGAGGAAGTCGTTGAGAAAACCGGCGTCGGCGGGCGCGAGCATCGAACCGAAGGCCGAGTGGTCGCCGCGAGCCATCGCGGAGGCGAAGTCGGCGATGGCCTGAGCAAGGCCCTCAGACTCCGGCGCGTACTTCTCGGGGAACTGGACCTTGAGGTCCATACTCAGGTCCTGAATGAACCAGCGCGGTTTCGTGTTGACGACCGGCGGCGGGGCGACCTCTTCCTCTTCTTCGCCGCAACCGGGCACGCTGACCAATGTCAGCGAGAGGCAGGAAATCGAAGCAAACGCGATGAGTCGTTGAGCAAACTTCATGAGGCCAACTCCCGTGGGGCATCGTGGTTGGTGACTTTGACGGACCGGTCGATGCGACGCATGAGCCCGCTGAGCACCTTGTTGGGGGCGAGTTCGTGGAAATCGCCTGAGACGTTCTGGCTGAGCCAGACACAACTCTCCGCCCATCTTACCGGAGAAGTGAGTTGTTCCACGAGGAGGCGTCGCGTGCGTGCGCCGAAATCTTCCCCAGAATCGGCGGCGTGCGGGGTCGCTGTGACGTTCGAGACGACCGGGCAGCCGGGTTCAGCGACAGAGACGCCGTCGAGGGCTTCTTTGAGGCGGTCTGCGGCGGGCTGCATGATCGGGGAGTGGAAGGCCCCGGCAACGGCGAGTTTCGTGGCGCGAAGACCGTGATTTGCGGCTTCGTCGACGGCCCGATCGCAAGCCGCCATGGATCCGGAGATGACGATCTGGCCGGGTGCGTTGAAGTTAGCGGGGACGAGCACGCCGTCGCCTCGAGCGGCCTCGCACACCGCGTTTGCTTGCTGCTCGTCGGCACCGATGAGCGCGACCATGCTGGAGTCGGCGGCTTCCGCGGCGTCCTGCATAGCCCGGCCCCTGAGCGTGACGAGCTCCAGGCCGTCCTCGAACGAGAACGCACCAGCGATGTGCAGGGCGGTGTATTCGCCGAGCGAGAGGCCGGCGGCGGCGGCGAGTTCCGAAGGGCCGAGGCCGCCGAACTCGCCATGGAAACTGGCCACGCCCGCGACGTAGAGCGCTGGTTGGGCGATGTCGGTCCGGTTCAGACGCTCGGCGGGGCCTTCGAAGCACAGTTGCGAAAGCGGTGCCCCGAGGCGATCGCCGAGGATTTCGTCGGCGCGGTCGAAGATCCGTTTCGCGGCCGGCGAGGCGTCGGACCACGACTTGCCCATGCCGATGACCTGAGCGCCCTGCCCGGGACAGAGGATGATTGGTTGGTTGCTCACGGGTTTCCTTTCGGTCGGGATTAGAAACGCCAGAGGGAAGAGGCCCAGGTGAGGCCGCCGCCGAACGCGAGGAACAGGACGAGGTCGCCGTCGTTGCATCTGCCCGCCTGGCGCGACTCGTGAAGCAGCACGGAGACAGAGCCGGCGGAGCAGTTGCCGAGGCGGTCGATGTTGATCGGCATCTTCTCTTCTGGGATGCCGAACCGTTCGCGTGCGGATTCCAGCATGCGCAGGTTTGACTGGTGACAGAGGAAGAGGTCGATGTCGTCAGCGTTCATTTCCACGCGATCAAGCGTTTCCTGGATCAACTGCGGGAATTTGCTGACAGCGAACTTGTACACACCCCGACCGTTCATCCGCAGCGTGCCCAATTTGTACTCGTCGGGCTCGGTGTCGGCGGGGAAATCGTGGTCGCGGGTCGGGATGAAGAGGTCTGCCCATCCGCGGCCGTCGGCGTGCATGACGGAGGTGAGCGTGCCCTTGGTCGGGTCGTCGCAGGCCCGGAGGATTGCGGCGCCCGCGGCGTCTCCGAAGAGGATCGAGACGGAACGGTTGGAGTAGTCGAGCATGCTGGACATGATGTCGCAGCCGATAACCGCGATGGTCTTGTAGTTGCCGCCCCGGATCAGGTCATGGGCCAGGTTGGTCCCGTAAACGAACGCGGAACAGGCGGCGAGCACATCGAACGCTCCCGCACCGATGGCACCTACCTCCGCCGCGACCCGGCAGGCCGTTGACGGGCAGGTCATGGTTCCCGACACGGTCCCGACAATCAGGAGGTCGATTTCGCTCGGGTCGATGCCCGCGTCTTCGATCGCTGCCCGGAGCGCCTTGGAACACATCCAGACCACATCCTCGCCCTTGGCTGGATCAGCGATGCGGCGTTCGCGGATGCCGGTGCGCTGGCGGATCCACTCGTCGGAGGTTTCCATGTACTGCTTGAGATCCTCGTTGGACAGAACCTTGTCGGGAATGGCCTGGCCGGTACCGATGATCTCCACTCCGATGGACGGGTGGGTCAGTTTCTGGTGTGAGGGATTCTTCTGGTTCATACATCCTCGGGCGGGTCGAGTCCGCGCGAAATTATGGCCCAAAGGGCGTCCGAAACGAGGATGGTACGCGTTTCGAGCGGTGTCTGCCGCGGGATCCGATGGGATTACGCCGAGGCGGCTTCGACGCTGGACGCGTGCTCATCGATCGCGGTCACGCGTTCGACAATGGCGTCGTTGACGCCGGCGGCGACGTACTCGCGTGCCGCCCGGACCGCGGCCCGGATCGTGCGGGCTTCGGACGAGCCATGGCAAATGATGCAGCCGCCGTTGACGCCGAGGAGGGGGGCGCCGCCGTATTCGTGGTAGTCGTTCTTCTTCATGAGCGACTCGACGACAGGCTGAAGCCGCATCGCGAGATCGGGATCGGCCTCGAAGACTTCGTGGGCGATCGCCTTGAAGAGCGACTTGGCGAAGCCCTCGGCGAGCTTGAGCATCGTGTTGCCGACAAAGCCGTCGGTGACGATGACGTCGGCGCCGCCCTCGAAGACCTCACGGCCCTCGATGAAGCCGGTGTAGTTCAGGTCGTGGATGTCGCGGATCATGTCGCGGACGGCCTTGACCATGCCCGTGCCCTTCGCCTCCTCCGAGCCGATATTGAGCAGCGCCACTCGCGGCGAAGCGATGCGAAGCACCTTCTTCGCATAGATTTCGGCCATCACGGCGTACTGCGCGAGGTGGGTGTCTCGGGGTTCGGGGTTGGCGCCCACATCGCAGACAATGACGGGGCCGTGGAAGGTCGGAATTGCCGTGGCGATGCCCGGGCGGTGGACGCCGGGCAGACGACGCATGTACATGGTTGCGGCGGACACGCAGGCGCCGGTGTTTCCCGCTGAGATGACCACATCGACCGGATTGTCCGAGTGACGCTTCGAGCCGAGCTGCATGGCCTGAACGATCGACGAATCCGGTTTGGAGCGCACGGCATCCACCGGCGATTCGTCCATGGCGATCTGGTCGGCGGCGTGGTGAATGTCCAGGCGGGCGTCGGAGATGCCCCGCTCGTGGATGTGCTCTTCGATGATCGCGCGGTCACCGACCAACACGATCTGATCGCCTTCATTCAGGAGATCGAGCGCGTCGAGCGATCCTTTGATGATGGCGTCGGGGGCGTGATCACCCCCCATGGCATCGATGGCAATTCGCATCGAGCGTCATCCGGGGAAAGGGCGGCGGGAAGAAAGAGCGCGGGTGTGGATCAGTTGTCCAGACCGATGCCGTGCTTGCGGACGGTGATGCGCAGGCCCGGGCGGACGTAGCCGGATTCGGGGCAGGCACGGTGGTGCTGCTTGGGGAGGGATGTCAGGGGGCAGGCACCGGGCACGTTGGGGCGGAGCGCGAGGTGGCTGCGACGACGACGGGTACGGCCGTATGAAATGCGATGTGTCGGGTGCATGGCTACCTCGGAAAAGTCGGATCGCTCCGGACGGCTGGAAGGCGTCGGAAGCGGGGGGTCAACGGTGCGATGTGGCCCGCTCCTTGCCGCGGAGCGTGGCGAGCGAAGCAGTGTAGCGAAGGCCAGAAGGGGGGTCAATCTGTCTTGCTCGCTCGATCCGAGCCCGATATACTCTGGGCCGCGCCGGGCTAGCCGGCGAACATTCCGGTCCTTTGCCTCCCTAGCTCAATCGGTAGAGCAGCTGACTCTTAATCAGCGGGTTTCAGGTTCGAGTCCTGAGGGGGGTACTGACAAGCTCCGGCAACGCCGGGGCTTGTGTCGTTTTGGGCCTGCCGGATGTGGGGAATCCTGTAGGCCATTTCCGGTATTTCGTCCGTTCGGAACCGGCGGTGCATTCGGCGTGACCAGCCGCGGGTACTGTGATTCAAGAGATGGCCGGCTTCCGGGGTGTGTACCAGCCGGCAACGCATAGTTTGAGTCAGAAGAGAACTGGAGATTGCAATGAACCAACGCAAGAAGAGTGGGATGTTGTTGTCCGCGATGGCGGGCCTGACGGTCGCTGGAGTGGCGTCGGCGGGACCGATTCTGATCTGCCCGATCTGGGACCTCGAGATCGGTCAGCCGGGTGCGGTCGGTGGGTCGGTGTCGGCGGTCGAGCGGATCGGCGACGAGGTCTTCATCGGGGGTGGCTTCAGTTCGCTCGGGGGCGAGCCCGGCACGACCCGCTGGGGTCGATACGACATCGGTACGGGGCAGTTCAGTGGCCTCGGGAACTCTTCGCCGGATAACTTTGTCGCCGGGTTCTTTACCTACGACGATGGCAACGGCGAACAGGTGTACATCGCGGGGTCGTTCAACAGTGTGACCGTGAACGGTCAGACGCTTCCTAACTCACGTGGTCTCGTTCGCTGGGACGGCGTAAAGGTCAGCGCCATCCCGAATAGCCCCTTCACTGGGACATTCGATTTCATGTGGGACGGGCTTGACTACAACGGGCTGCTCGTCACCGGCGGGAACGGCGGTTACATCGACGGCGGCACAATCGTTCAGAAGCCGACGTTCGCGACATGGGACGGGACGACCTGGAACACCTGGTCTGACGAGTTCGGCGGTCTGGTCGCCCCAGTCATCATCGCCATGGCCGAATACCAGGGCGAGGTCTACTTTGGCGGCCGCTTCTCGAGTTTCGATGAAGACCTGGACGACCCGAACAACCCGCTCGTCGAGTCCAACAACATCATGAAGTGGGACGGCACCGACTTCTCAAGCGTCGGTGGCGGCGTGTTCCGCGCCACGAGCATCGTGTCGCAGGTTCTCGCGCTCCAGGTGTTCGATGACGGCTCCGGTGAGAAGCTTTACGTGGGCGGACGATTCGATCGCCTCGGTTCGCAGTCCGGCACCGTGTCCCCGGCTGTCGCGCGTTGGGACGGCACGCAGTGGGAGGCCATGCCCGGCTTCCCGCAGGCCGGTCGCGAAGTTCGCGACTTCGAAGTGTTCAACGGTGAACTCTACGCCGTGGGCAACTTCGAGCAGACGGATCTCGGACAGGCCCGCAAGTTCGCGAAGTGGAACGGAACGTCGTGGGAAGAGGTCGGCGGTGGGTTCGGGCTCGGTGCGAGTGCCGACAACCCGGCCGCGATCACCTCGACCGACGACAGCCTGATCATCGGCGGCGCGTTCACCCAGGCCGGCAACGGTGAAGGCCCGGGCTCCGGCAGTGCGACCGGGCTGGCCGAGTGGATCGCCCTGTGCGAGACCGACTGTCCCGGCGATGTGACCGGCGACAACTCCGTCGATCTGGCGGACCTGAACCTTGTGCTCGCGAACTTCGGTCAGGTGACCAGCGACGGCGATGCCGACGGCAGCGGGAATGTCGATCTGGCAGACCTGAACCTCGTGCTGGCGAACTTCGGCACCGGCTGCTGAATCTCGCCAATCGAAGCCTTCGCAGGGCGGCCCTGGTCGGGGCCGCCTTTTTTCATGGTGTGGGAACGACGGACCGCTGCACGCGGTGATTTCACCGACTTTTCATTGTGCTCCGTCGCGTTGTGGCTGTAGGGTCTCCAGATGGAGGAGCGGCTCATGCATCGGTTTCTGGTACTGGCACTCGCGCTGGTCTGTGCGATCGCGACGGACGCGGCGCCGGTGTTGGTGATGCCGAAGCACCGGGCGGCTCCGCCCGAGGAGATGCTGCTCGGCGGTCCGCTTGCACCGGTCAGCCCGGCGGACGTCCCGCTCTGGTCGCGTGGCGCGATGATGCGGGTGGAGCTGGATGCCGACGGTCGCTGGCACGGTGTCTTGCCCGTTGACGGTGGCGGTGACCTGCGCATCGTTCCGGTATCCCAGGCCCGAGACGATCTCGTGCTGACGCTCGAAGATGGAAGCGGTCGTGCGCCAGTCCCGCTGACTCCGGCCATGGGGTCGGCAGTCGCGCAGACCGTTGAGATTCAGGGGATCGGCTTCTTCACGGGCTATGACGTGCGGGCGCGCCAGCCCGGCCGGTGGCAAGCATCCATAGACGCACCCGCTGGAACAGGCGTCGCGTACCTCGCGTTCGCCACCGAAAGCCCGGCGGGGCTGCTATCGGCTCGCGTCACTGATCGGACGGTCGTTGGCCGCCCGATCGAGTTCCGCGCCTCGGCCCACGAAACACGAAATGGGCCAGTGCTTCGCGATGTACTTATGGAGATGATCGTCTCGACGCCGGACGGGCGCCGAGTCACGATCCCGATGACGGCGAACGACGGCGGCGTGTCGTCGGGATTTTTCACGCCGGACAAGGCGGGTGAGCACCGCGTTCAGATTGTCGCCCGCGGCGGGTCGCTCCTGCGGACCGCGCAGCACACGCTCGGTGTTGTTGCTGAAGACGTGATCGTCGGAGGTAGTGCGCTTGCCAGGATGTCCGGGCAAGGCCCAACGCTCCGGATCGATATCGGGGCGCTGGATCGCGGGCGTCTTGAGCATTGCCGCGTCACCGCGCAGCTTTGGGGCACCGACGGCCGTGGGAACGCCGTCCCGATCTGCTGGATCGGCGGGATGACGATGCTGCAGGCGAGCGCTGACGGCGAGGATTCGCTGCCCTTGGATGTCGACGCCCGCTGGATCGGGCGAGCGGGGGCGAGCGGGCCGTTCGAGCTTCGGCATGTCGAGGTCCGTTGTCCGCGCAGTTTGGCCCTGCTCTCCGGCTCCGACGCGATGCCGCTTCGGATCGATGCGGATGTCGCCGGCATCGCGAACCCCGGCCGGATCCTTGAGGAGATGCGCGTTGCTCGCCGAAGCGAGGATCTCGGCTTCGTGGTTGACGTCGATGTTCCGGGAATCAACCGCGTGGCCGGTGGCCACAACCTGCTGCTGGTCCATGGGTATTGCGCCGACGGAAATCCGTGGCCGCTCGGGAACTTTTCCGGAGCGATCGAGGTCTTTTCGGATCCCGGAGCCAATCGGAGCCACGATCAGTTCGCGCTGCTGCTCAATGCACTCGCCGATACGACGAAGTCGTCCGGAGTCGTGGCGCACAGTCAGGGCGGCTGCGCGGCCCTTCACCTGTACACCTACTACTTCAGTGCGCTGGACTGGGCGGAGGGGCCGCGGCTGATCCAGTCGCTTGGCACGCCGTACCAGGGCACCCCGCTGGCCGGCAACCTCGCGGCGCTGGGCGACATTTTCGGGAGCGGCTGTGGGGAGAACGCGGACCTGTCCGTCGACGGCGCCGCGGCGTGGCTGAGCGGGATTCCGAACGATGCCCGCTCGCGGGTGTACTTCTGGACCACCTCGGCATCCGGTGCCTGGTGCAATTTTTTCAGCGGGCTGTTCCTCACCAACCCGGAGGACGGTGTCGTGGAGGTCGCACGCGGACAACTCCCGGGCGCCAACAGCATGGGCAACACCGTGGGGCAATGCCACACGACCGGCATGAGCAACCCGCCGCAGTATCAGGACGCCAGCCGAAACTCGGAGATGAATGCCAATGCCGCTCGCTGATCGAATGATTGCCTGCACCGTTGGCGCCCTGGTCACGGCCAGTGCGTCCGCCGATCTTGTCCAGTGCTCGAGCGCGAACTTGCCGATCCCGGACGGTTCGTCCAGCGTATCGGTGGTGCTGACCGTGCCGCCGGATGCCGTCGGTACGGTGCAGGGCGTCACGGTGTCTGTCGATGTGGCGCACGAGTGGCTCGGAGATCTGGCCATCTCGGTCTCCCACGGCGGTCAGTCAGCGATCCTGATCGACCGGGTCGGTATCGGCACATGGTCGTTCGGTTGCGGAGGCGATGATATCGACGCCACGTTCACCGACGCTGCCACGACCAGCGCCGACGCACTCTGCAGCCCGGGAGGGCCGACGCCGATGCTTTTCGGCGAGATTCTCCCCGCCCAATCGCTGGGTGTATTCACCGGATCGTCGATCGCCGGCGATTGGACGATCACGGTGACGGATCACCATGTGATCGACGCGGGCGTGGTGAACTCGGTCTGTATCGCGATCACGCCAGCTGCGGTGCCTTGCAACGGCGATGTGACAGGTGACGGCGCAGTCGATCTCGCCGATCTGAATCTCGTGCTGGCAAGTTTCGGCCAGACCACGACCCAAGGGGATGCCGACGGCAGTGGCGAGGTGGATCTCGCGGACCTGAATCTTGTCCTGGGGCAGTTCGGCACAGACTGCTGAAGGCGGTGCGATCGCGGCCTCAGCTCGTGGACTCGGGATGCGCCGGCTGCTTCATCGAGAGGGCCGCAACGGTCAGCGGGATGGTCAGCAGCGCGCAGGCGAGCAACGGGAGTCGGTAGCCGTCTGAGAACTTTGCGCCCAGCGAGAGCAATACCGGGCCGACGGCGGTGCCGATGATCATCGATCTCGTGAGCGTTCCACGGATGGCGCCGTGATGCTTGCGGCCGAAGTACCGCGCGAAGATCGGGCTGGCGAGTACGAAGATCAGCGATTGGGTCATGCCCATGAGCACCATTGCGCCGTAGAGGGCGGGCAGCGCCGACGCGAACGCGACGCAGGTGCAGGAGAGGCCGAGAAGGACGGTGGTGCACGCGAGAAGGATGCGCTCGCGGAAGCGGTCCACGAGCATCCCGCTGATCGGGACGGCGAGCATCGCGACGAGGCCGGCGAGCGGTATCAGTCTGGCGGCGACTTCGGGGCTGTGCCCCGCGTCCTGCACGATGACCTGGTGCTCGAGCGCGATGGCGGTAAAGATCGCGGCGTTCGCGACCAGCGCGCCGGTAACGATCCAGTATGCGCCGGTGCGGATCGCCTGCTTTGCTGTGAAGTCAGGCGGGAGTGGGCTCCCTGCTCGCGGCCCGTGCGTGTCGCGCGAGATCTCCGCCGCGGCGTCGGGTTCGGCATCTTCGAGGCTGTGGTGCTCCTCGGGTGCAATGTTGTCCAGATGCTGGCCGATGTCCTCGGGCTTGTTGCGGAAGACGATGACGACCAGTGGGATGACCGCGAGGTATACACCCAAGCCGAGCAGCGCGTAGGCGCTCTTCCAGCCGAGCCACGCGATCAGGGCGATCGCGAGGGGTGGGAGGAGTACGTTGGCCAGCGACATACCGGTGTGACGGACGCTCTCTGCAATTCCCAGACGCTTCTCGTACCACATGGCCAGTGTGTGACCTGCGACGAGGCCGAGCGCACCCTGGCCGAACGCACGAAGGCAGAAGAACGCGAGTCCGAGCTGATAGATGTTCTCGGCGAAGCCGATCATCGCGCAGGTGAAGGCGAGCAGTGCGGCGGCGATGCCCATCATCACACGCGTGCCGAATCGGTCCGACAGCGACCCGACGAGCGGCATGAGCAGTCCCGCGCCGAGTGTGCCGATGCCGTAGGCGGTCGCGAGGGGAGCGGCTTCGTCCAGCCCCAGTTCCCTCTGAAACGAGCTGTAGAACTGGGAGACGAGGAACGTCTGGCCGGGGGATGTGGAGACGGTCGCGACCGTCGCGACGCCGAGCATCGTCCATCCGTAGTAGAAGCGAGGCCTGAAGGATGTTGAGAGTGCGCTGGTCAAGGGGGCAAGCGTAGCAACGCGCGCCTCCGCGGGCGATCACCCGACGCCCGATTCGTCGGTAGGCAGATCAAAATAGTCTCGGATAAACGCGCGGATCTCCTCGCTGCGGGTGAGGTTGACCAGGTCGAGTAAACGGGTCAGGTCGCGCTGCTTCTTGCTGTCGATTTCGTCCGCCGAGAGGGAACGGTCGTCGAGCGGTCGGGCGAAACGGAAGTGGCCCACGAACGGTGTGGGTTCGATGACGCCGAGTTTCTCGAGGGTGGTCAGGGCGTAGCCGATCCGGCCATCGCCGCGCCCTTTGCCGAGCACGAGAAGGCGGACATCGTCCTCGGTGAAGGTCGAGTCCCCGGAACCATCGTCGCCGAAACGCGTTTCGATGGTGGACGCGACCTGCGCGAGCAGGTCGGCGGAGGGGTTGGCCCACTCGATGAAGTTCTGCTGGATCGAGAGGTCGTCCTGACAGTAGAGCAGCTCACAGCGCGAGGGCAGCCCGTCGCGACCGGCCCGCCCGATCTCCTGATAGTACGCTTCGACCGAGCCCGGGATCTGCGCGTGGAGGATGAACCGGATGTCGGGCTTGTCGACACCCATGCCGAAGGCATTGGTGGCGAGCAGGAGGAGGTTGTCGTCCGGTTTGGCGTCGATGAACCGGTCGTAGACGCGCTTCTTGCGGTGCGGGTCGAGTTGGCCGTGGTAGATCTCGATGCGACGGTCGGGCATTTTGCGACGGAGCCGGTCGGCGGCCCGTTCGAGATCCTTGATCAGTGCGAAGTAGACGATGCCGGTGCCACCCATGTCCGTTGCGGTACGGACGATGCGCCGATCCTTGTCGGCGTCGTCCCAACACTCGTGGACGCGGATGGTGAGGTTCGGACGATCGATGTCGCTTGCGAACAGCGGCATCTGGGATTCAGAGAGGCCGAGCGTATCGCGGATGTCCTCGCGGACGCGCGAGGTCGCGGTGGCGGTCAGGGCGACGGTGGGGGGGGAGCCGATCAGCCGGCGGAACTCGCCGACGCGCTGGTACGCCGGTCGGAGGTCGTGGCCCCATTTGCTGATGCAGTGAGCTTCATCGACGGCGAGGAGCTTCACGCCGCCGGGCACACGGTCGAGTGCTTCGACGAACGGCGGCTTCTCCATCCGCTCAGGCGTGGCGTAGATCAGTTCGAACTCACCCTCGGCGAGTTGCTGGTATCGGCGGTCCCGTTCGGTCCGCGAGAGCGTTGAGTTGATGTACTGGGCTCGGATTCCCTTCTTGCGGAGCGCGGCGACCTGATCTTCCATCAGCGCGATGAGCGGGCTGAACACGAGGGCAACGCCGGGACCGGTGCCGTCGCGTCCGGAGAGCGACAGAGCGGGAAGTTGATAGCACAGGCTCTTGCCGGAGCCGGTCGGCATCACGACGAGCGCATCTTTGCCGGACATCACGCGGTCGATAATCCGCTGTTGCAGCGGGCGGAGCGACGGGAAACCGAAGCGGGACTCGAGGATCGATTGGACCGAAGCACTCACGGCGCAGCGTGTCCCGACGCGATGATCTCCATGGGCATCTCAAACTCTCGCTCGAAGACGTCCGCCTTGCGCTGCGCGCCCAGGATGTCCGCGCTGATATCCTGTGACGAGCGGGCGATGAGCGTGTACCGGTGCGCGGATCGCGTCAGAACGATCGATTCGACGAGCTGCGTGTGGGTGCGATCGAGCCCGTCGGCGATGCGGAGGATCGCGGCGAGGCGGCGGACGATCGGTTTGTCGTCGCTGTCGAGATTCCGATAGTGGGCGTGCTTCTTCTTCGGGCGAGCCTTGCGATGATACCTCGCGACCGTTCCGATGAGCTCCAGTTCGCGCAGAGAGAACCCGGGGAGCTCGCTGTGCACGATCAGGTGGTAACTGTGCTTGTGGTGGCCGGTGTAGTTGATGAAGTATCCCACATCGCGGAGGAGCGATGCGGCATGGAGGATCTCGCGGGACTCGTCGGAGGCCCAGAACGGAAGGCTGCCCGATTCAGATGACTCGATCGCGGCGAGCTGGTCGTACATCGACAGGGCGAGCTCGGCGACATGCTTGCTGTGGGACTCTTCGAAGTTGCATCGCCGGCCGAACTCAATGATGCCGCGTTGCCGATCGGGAAAGCCCGAGGTTGTCATCTGGGTCTCGAATCGATCGCGGAGCATTTCGAGGAGGATGCCGTCGCGAACGCCGCGATCGTGGATTCTGAGGTTGTTCACCCCCAAGCGGCGCATGACGCCTTCGACAAGGGTGATGCCCGCGACGATGATCCCGGCGCGGTCGGCAGAAAGCCCCGGGACGCTGCGCCGTTGCTCGACATCCATCGAACGGAGCCACTGCAGGATGTGCTTCACCTCGGCTCGCGAGATCTCGTAGCCGCGCACGCGGGCGGGAGCGCCCGAGCTCTCGGCGGGACCGGTCGAGGATTCCGCTTCGGCTCGCTTCATCGCGATGGTGGCGAGCGTGGTGAACGTGCCGCCGGTTCCGAACATGACCTGCGGCTGGACGCTCGTTTTCTCTATGCGCGTGCGAAGGGTCCTGCGGACGAAGTTGTACATCGCCTGGTTGCCCGATGGGTCGGTTCGGTCGGCGGGGCCGAACCGGTCGGTAAGCCGTACCGCGCCGATGGGGATCGAGATCAGCCGTTCGACGACACCTCCTGCGGACAGAGCGAGTTCGGTGCTCCCGCCACCGATATCAAGGACGGCTGCCCGAGCGGCGGAAAGGTCGAATGCGTGGGCGACGGATTCGTGGGCGAGTCTCGCCTCGTCGTCGCCGCTGAGGATCTCCGTATGCATCCCGGTTCGTGCTTGCACGAGATCGATGAAGTCTTGTTTGTTGGGGGCGTCGCGGACGGCGGCCGTCGCGACGAGGCGGATCTGCTCTGCCCCGAAACCCTGCGCGATGGAGACCATGCTTGTGATCGCGGTGACCGCGCCTTCGATGGCGTCGGGCAGGAGCGTGCCATCGCGAGCCGCACCGGCGGCGAGGGCGATGTGCGCCTTCTCGTCGGTAAGCAGGCGGTACAGGCGCGCTGACGCGGCCTCGGCGACGACGAGCCGGATGCTGTTGGAGCCGATGTCGACCGCCGCGATGCGACAACTCGCCGGTCTGCGTTCCTCTGGCCTGAGATCGCCCTCGGGGCGCGATGACGCGTCGTGTTCCTGCATGCGCTGGGAGTCCTCCGGGCCTGGTTGAGCGGATTATAGATGGCGTTGGTCCTGCCCAGCCGTGGCTCAACAAAAAACCGGCGTCGGAGCGCCGGTTTGCAAAGTGAAGGATTCGCGTCGCGATCAGGCCGGGACGAACCCGATGCGGACCTCGTAATCGCCCTGTGGCAGAATCGCGTTGGGGTTCGAGCGACTGACCGTGAAGTTCGGGAAGACGGTCGTAATCTGACCGATCGAACCGGCGGCGATGCCGAACGGAGTCCCGAAGTTGCTCGTCTGCGGGCGGAAGACGAACGCCGAGTCGATTCGTCCTGCAACGATGAAGCTGTTGACCAGCGATTCCTGGTTGCCGCCGATACCGGTGATCTGGATCGAGCCGATCGTGGCGTCGAGGTCCATGCCCTCGGGCGAGTCGGGAAGACCGAACTGACCCTCGGGTGCGCCGACATACAGTTCCGAGTTGAACATGCCCTTGGCGGTGATCGAAGTGATATTCCGGTCCGCGGTAATGATCGAATCCTGCAGGGAACCCCTGACCGTGAGAGTGCCGATGCTGTCCGGGCCGGAGAACGATGTTCCTTCGAAGTTCCAGTTGCTGTTGATGACATCGCCTTGGATGAACAGCGTGTTGGTCGAGTTCGAGAAGTAATCGAAACTCGCGTCGCCGTAGATCGCGACGAGGTTCGCGGTGCGGAGTTCGACGTCGCCGGTGAGATCACCGAACACGATGAGGCGGTCGATGTCGTTGGTTCCGATGACGCCGTCGATGAAGTCACCGGTACGCAGCACGTTCGTGATGTTGAGCCACTCGACGGTGGTTTCGATGGAATCCCCGAAGAAGATGATGTTGCGCGCATCGCCGGAGCCGAGGAGTGTGAAGTTGTCGGTGTTGCCGACGATGACGGCGGTGAAGAGATCGCCGCCGACGCCGATGGTGCCGTCGGTCGCGGCACCGTTGATGCGGATGTTGTAGACCGGTGCGTCGAACTGCGACTGGTTGATGACCACTTCGCCGCTGAAGTTGCCGGCGAGGCCGAGTTGAGCGTTGCCCAGCACGAAGAAACTGCGAACCACGTTCTGGCTGGTGAAGAACGAGGCGTCCCACTCGAGCGAGCGGACCATGTTCATCGTGCCCTCGACCTCGATGGTCGAGCCGGAAACCGCTCCGGCGACCAGGTTTCTCACATCCGCGCTGAAGGTCGCGGTCGAGTTGGAGAAGCCGGTCACGAAGCGGAGCAGATTGACGTCGCCGGTGATATCCCACGTGGAACCGAAGACGCTGCCGCGCACGAAGGCACTGAGCAGCGTGAAGGGGTTCTCCACGTCGCCCGCGAGCGTCAGGTTGGCCTCGAAGTCGCCGGCGAGTCCGGCGCTCGGGTTGCCCGTGACGACCAAGGCCCGAAGGGTCGGGGCGACGATCTCGGCGATCTGGTCCGACGAGTTGGTCCAGTTGGTCGCACGCACGAGGCCCAGAGGGATCGCGCTCGAGATCCCGGTGTTGTCGGCCTGACCCAGCACGATGTTCGTCGCCGCCGGCGGATTGGCGAGGTCGGCGACACCATCGTTGCCGATGCGGATCGTGGAATCGATCGTCTGGCCGAGCACGCGGATCAGGCGTGTTCCACCTTCGAGGACGATGTCGGCCTCGACGTTCCCGAGGACGGTGAGGCTGCCGACGAATCCGTTCTCGACGTACACGCCGAGGCGGTTCTCGATGTCGAGCCCGTCGCGGGCCACGTCCTCGCCGATCTCCAGTCCGCCGCCGAGGGTGAATCCTGCCAGGTCCATCCCGACCACGGAGTGGCGGAGGTAGATTGAGCCGATCAGCGCTTCGGAGGCGATGAAGGCCAACTCGCCCTGGGCGGTGGTTCGCAGGTCTCGGATAATGCCGACGCTGTTCGCGTCGGCGATCGAGATGCCGATGCGGCCTTCGAAGCCGTCGTGGATAATGATCGACTGAACGGCGTTGCTGTACGGTGAGAACACGACGCTCACGAAGTTGTCGATGTTCCCGCTGTTGAGTCCGTCGAGATCGTAGACGTAGACCTTGGAGTTGTTGCCGGCGATGTTCGTGGAGAACACCCGCGTGTCCTCCGCCCCGAGCTGCTGGAAGGGCTGCCCCGAGACATCCTGGATGATCGACACACGCGTCAGGATGACGAGGTCACTCGGCGTGAGGTCGCCATCGACCGCGTCGGGATCGACGACCGGGACATCCGTGAAAGCCCCACCGGCCTGAGCCGAAGCGTCGACGGTCGTCAGGCCGGCGAGCGCCGCGAGCACGTCGAACGACTCCGGGGTGATCTCCCCGAAGACGGTGAACCCGCCGTTCTGGTTGTCGAGGTTCTCGGAGTTGTCGGCGAGGTTGAAGAAGAACTGGTTGGTCGCGGAGTTCGGATCGCCGCCGAGCTTGGCCATCGCGATCGTGCCGAAGAGGTTCGAAAGCTCGAACTCGTTGATGATCGGCGCGTCGGCATCGACGGGCGTGAAGTCGTCGTCGGCGTAGAACCCGCCGCCCTGGAGGACGAAGTCTTCGACGAGGCGGTGGAAAAACGTCTCGTCGTAGCGACCCGACTGGGCGTAGTTGAGGAAGTTCGCCACCGTCACGGGCGTGGTGTCGCCGAAGAGCAGGATGTCGATGTTGCCGAACTCGGTGAAAATCCGCGCGACGAGGTCCTGTTGGGGGGGGCGGGTAAAGACGAGGAACTCACCGCCGGCCGTTCCGTCACCGGACTCGTTGCCCATGCCCATGAACTCGGCATCGATGAAATCGCCTTTGGCGTCGCGGATCGAGTCACCGTCAACCCGGATGGCGTAGCGGGTCGATTCCGCGAAGTTGCCTTCGATCACGATGCGGTCGTTGAGCGCGTCGTACGAGACGATGACGTCGGCGACCACATCGTCGGCCGTGCCGAGAAGGCCATCGGGGCCGGCGAGGAGAATCTGCACGGAAGACGAATTGACGGTGTTGCCGTCGAGAGCCTGCGACATCTGCAGGAATACATTGCCGCGATCGTCGGCCTCGAACGACTCGATGAACGTGAGATCGCCGGTCAGCAGAACCCGTCGCTCAAGTTGTTCAAACTGCGCAATGTCGGCCAGTGACGCCCGAGGGCGGTCGATGAGATCGTTCGAACTCGTCTTCATTTTCATCGGTCACGTCTCCACCACGAGCGGTGCCTGACGCGAACGCACCAAGAGCGTCTTGGCCTGCGTCGGCATGAGACAACTTATCGGAGTCGCCACCATTCCGACACCACTCACCGGAGGGCGCGGCGCGGCTGCGCGACTGCCGTTGATGTATCTTCATCCGTAAACTCAGTGATCGCAAGGGTTTCCGGTAAGATTTCGAAAGTCGTGCCGGTCAGTCGTGCTGTGAGGGCGGTTGATCCGACTCAGGAGCCGTCGGTCAGGTAGGTGACTACGTCCAGTTCCGTATAACTCCCGTCGGGACGGATGAAGGTCAGGATGCCGTGGTAAAGCCCCGGCTCGGTGTCCGGGTTCCGCGTGAATTCCACATCGACGAAGAAGTCACCCGACTTGCGCGGGTCCGGTTCGACGGATGTGACCCTGACGGTCGCGGCGGCCGGTCCGGCCGGATCGCGATCGATGGCCGTGCCTATGACCGATTTCCCAGTCGCGGGGCGAATATCCGCCTCGACCACTGGGAGTTCGCCGGCCTCGGTACGTGTCCGCTTCAGTTTGATGCGACGGGTGATGGTGTCTCTGCCCTCGTCGAAATTGAGGTGAACCATCCGGTTCTCGGCGAGCCACGAGAGCGGCTGCGCCATGAGTTGCTCGCGGAAGTTATCGCTGAAACGAGTCGGGATCTCAGCCAGCGGATCGCTTTCACGGTTGGTCACCACGTGCAGGTACCGGGGGATGCCGCTGTCGGGCCGTTGCGTGAAGTCGTAGCGGACGAGATACGAGGATCGCGGGGTATCCGAGGCCGGGTCGAAGTCGACGAATTCCGGTTCGCGACCGTCCACGAGGAGCACCTCGAAAGGTTCGCCGTCGAAGCTCTCGACCAGAAGCTCTCCGCTCAACTCCGTGATCAGCGGATCGCGATCGGAGTTGAGGCGGATTTCCCGGCCGACGGTCGCCTTGATCAGAAGACTCGTGACCTGTCTGGGGTACTCGCGGGTTTGCAGACGAACCGAGCGGAGGGGGGCGACGTGGGGAAAAGACTGGGCTGTGTAGGTCAGCGTCAGGACTGATGTTCCGCGGGACGCGACCGTGCGAGGAACAACCTCGGCATCGGTGCACGGGCACGCGGTGTGGATCGCCTCAACGGTCACGGGGTAGTCGCTGTCGTTATGAATCAGAACCTCCGCCCGACGGGTCTGATCGACCAGCACGTATCCGTAGTCCACTTCTGCGGGTTCAAGCCGCAGGGGGACTTCCTGGGGGCGCGGCTCGCGAGGCTGCGCTTGCGGCGTTGGCTCGGGCGTCGACACGGAGTCGGGGGCGGTTTCGTTCGCCTTCGGCTCGGCGGGCTGCTGGTTCGCGTTCGAGGACTGCTCGTCCTTCAGACGATCGAGAGCCGACTTCGGAGCCGGGTTGACGAAGAGCAGAACCCCTACAACCGCGACCAGAACGATCACGACGAGGGTGAGCACCTGTGTGTTCCCGAGTCGGGCACCTTGAAGCCGCGGTGTACGTGAATCGAAGCCGTGCATTTGGATCGAGTCTCCTGTTTCAACGGATCCGGGGCGGGATTCGTGACGTTCTACCATCGTACCCCGGCGTCGGTTCAAAAATGAAACATGGCCGGGGGGCGGCCGGCCACGTTGAACGTTTCCTCCGCGGAATTCGCTTATCGGCCCGAGAAGAACTCCTTGATGCGGTGCAGGGTCACCGACCGGCCCATCGCGGCGATGGATTCGGTCAGGGGTATCTCCTTCGGACACACTTTCACACAGTTCTGCGAGTTGCCGCAGTTGTTGATGCCGCCGGGGCCGGCGAGCGTGTCGAGACGCTGCTTCTTCATCGTGGCGCCGGTCTCGTGCATGTTGAAGTAGCGGGCCTGTGAGATGACCGCTGCGCCCACGAACGACTCGTCAAATTTCGATTCGTCCTCTTCGAGCGTGTACTGGGGACACGCCTCGAGGCAACAGCCGCAGGACATGCAGGTGCTCAGTTTGTAGCGGGTCTGCTGTTCGTCGGGCGTTTCTTCGGGGCCCTCGCCGAGGTCGTATGTGCCGTCGATGGGCACCCAAGCCTTCACGGACTGGAGCGCCTTGAACAGGCGGCTGCGATCGACCCAGAGGTCTCGCACGACCGGGAACTTGCTCATCGGTTCGAGCGTGATCATGTCGCCGTCGTTCGGGGCGTAGTCGTCGACGAGGCACGAGCAGGCCTGGCGCACCTTCCCGTTGATCACCATGGTGCAGGAACCGCACACCTCTTCGAGGCACCCGGATTCATAGGTAACGGGCGTCGAGCGTGTGCCGTCGACAGTCACCGGGTTCGAGGCGATCTGCTGAAGGCAGGCGATCACGTTGATCGCGCCGTCTCGCTCACCGGCGGACGGCAGGTCGACCTTGAACTCTTCCCAGCGCACGTTCTTGCCGTGCGAGTCGGCCCGCTTGATCCGGACTCGGATGGTCCGGGCTCCGGACGGTCCTTTGCCGTTGGCGGCGTGCCCGCGGGTGTCGGTCGCGAGGTCGGTATCGTCGTTTGACTGGATCATTGTTCAGCTGCTCACCTTCTCGGAGTCGCCGGGTGCACGCACATCGCGAGCGCCGGAGACGTCAGCGTTGGGATCGGAAACGCGCGGCGACTGCTTGGGATCGTCCGCGGAGGTGGGGGCGGGTACTTGCGCCTTCGACTTCTTCGTCGTGGAGTAATCGCGGACTCGAGGGCCGACGAGGCCGCGCTCGACCTCTTCGAAACTGATCTTGGAGCGCCCGGTCGAAGCATCGAATTCGGCGACCGTGGTCTTCAGGAAGCGGCTGTCGTCGCGCCCGAGGAAGTCCGTGCGATAGTGAGACCCGCGTGACTCTTCGCGGGCCAGACCACCCCGGACGATTGGGTCGGCGAGAGCGATCATGTCACCAACGGCCCGCGCCCACGACAGGTTCTGGTTCGTCCAGAAGCCGCTGTCGGAAAGGCTGATCCGGCTGTAGCGATCGCGGAGCTCTTCGAGTTTGTTGAGCGATTGCTCCAGACGCGGACCGGTCTTGATGACCGTCGAACTGGCGGTCATCTCAAGGCCGAGCTCCTTGGCGATTTCGTACGGGTTCTCGCCGCCGGAGGACTCGACAAGTTCCTTCATACGCCCTTCCTCGGCCTCGACTCCCTTGTCGAATATCGAACTCGGAAGCGACGCGGCCGGCGTGTGTGCCCGCTCTCGAACGAAGTTGACCACGCTTCGGCCACAGAACAGACCGTCGAAGGTGCAACTGAGCAGGGCGTTCGCGCCGAGGCGTGTGCCGCCGTGGTACTGGTAGTTCACCTCACCGAAGGCGTAGAGCCCGGGGATGTTGGTCATCATGTTGTTGGGCGCATCGGGGTCCATGCCGACGGGGAGCGCGTCCTTGCCGTGCAGGTCGGCGAGCGAGACGTACGGCTCAAGTTTCTCGGGCGTTTGCTTCGAGTCTTCGAGCTTCTGGACCTCATCGTCGCTGCCGCCCTTGTCGCGGAGGTCGGCGATCTGTTGGTCGATCTCGTAGTTTCGCTGCAGGATCTCGTTGTTGCGTTTCTGGACCGGCAGGTTGCGTGCCTCGATCGGGTCGTTGATCTCACGGAGCTTCTTCGCGATCTCGTCGTACTTGCGGTTCGGGCTGTATTGCGTCCACAGGCCGCCCATCGAGTAGTGGACGCCGGGGAAGATCTTCATCGGGACCTCGACCGGATCCTCGCCGACGAATTTGCGGTAGATCTCGATGATGCCGCCGAGCTTGGTTTCGAGCTCCTCGCGGGACTTGTGCGACAGGTCGAGGTAGACCATGTTTCCGCCACCGACGCCAAACCCTTTCATGCAGGTGTCGAAAATCTCGCGGGTCGCGATGTCTCGCGGCACGATGTTGCCGTACGCGGGGTACTTCTCTTCGAGGAAATACCAGCGTTCCTCTGTCGGGATCTGACGCGGGTCTCGACCGGACTCGGGGTGTGGCTGCCAGCGCCCTTCGGCGTCCTTCTTGGCGGGGACCCAGACGCGACCGCCTTCGCCGCGAGCCGACTCAGACATGAGGCGGAGCTTGTCGGCGCCGGGGATCGCGGTGGGATGGACTTGGATGAACTCGGGGTTGCCGTACTTCGCGCCGGCCTGGTAGCAGCGGCTGGCCGCGGCGCCGGTGCACATGACCGAGTTGGTCGACTTTCCGAAGACGAGGCCCGGCCCGCCGGTCGCCATCACGACCGCATCACCCCGGAAGGCGCGGATCTGCATGGTGCGCAGGTCCTGGGCGACGATGCCGCAGCACACGCCTTGGTCGTCCATCAGCGGACGCAGGAACTCCCAGAACTCGTACTTGTTGACCTTCCCCTCGGCCTCGTAACGACGCGTCTGCTCATCAAGGGCGTACATGAGTTGCTGTCCGGTCGTCGCACCAGAGAAGTGGGTCCGCTTGTAGAGCGAGCCGCCGAACAGGCGGAGGGCTCGTTGGCCCTCAGACGTGCGGTTGAAGGGCACGCCCATCCGATCGAAAAGGTCGATGATCTTCGGAGCCCACTGGGCCATCTCGTAGACCGGTGGTTGGTGCTGGAGGAAGTCGCCTCCGTAGAGGGTCTCGTCAAAGTGCTCGTACTCGGAGTAGCCCTGCTGACGCGCGATCTTGTTGCACGCGTTGATACCGCCCTGAGCGCACACGGAATGCGAACGCTTGACCGGCACGAGCGAGAACAGGTCGACGGGCATTCCCGATTCGGCAATACGGATGGTCGCGGCGAGGCCGGCGAGGCCGCCACCGACGACGATGACTCTTTGCTGTGCGGATGGTGTAACCATGGTGGTTTCGGTCCTTTGGTTCCGTGTGGCCGATTCAGGCTTCGATAGCGACAAGCGTGTGCTCGGTCGCGGGGGTCATCGATACTGCTTCAGGTTCGACAATGTCAGCACTCTTCTTTCGAAGCATTTCTTCTTCGATATCTTTGGCCGCCTGAACGTCGACGAACAGGAACCCGAAGAGGGCACCCCACCCGGCGGCCATGAGGCCCGCCCCAAGCGCGGCGCAGACATACCCCCAGTTGCGCTGGGCCTTGGCGGTAATCGTCACGCCCCAGGTGATCGCGGCGGTCCAGAGCCCGTTGGCGAAGTGGAAGACCAACATCGTCACGCCCAGCAGGTAAAGCAGCGAGACCAGAACGCCCATGAAGGTCCAGTCGCCGGTCTCCGAGCCCTTCAGCGCCATCGCGAGTGTGGACGAAGCGTACTCGTAGTCCCACTTGGTGCCGCCGGGTATCAGCCAGTCCCAGCCCCAGCGGAGCGTTGCGACGTGATACACGATGAACAGGATGCCGACATAGCCGGAGATCCGCTGCAGCGTGTACCGCCAGTTGCCCTGGTACTCGTAGCGCTTCGTATTTGTCTTGCCGGTCCGGGCGTAGTAGATGCCGAGGATCGAGTGGAAGGCGATGGAGAGCCAGAGCGTGATCTCGATGAGGATCAGAAATGGCACCGACTCGTTGATGAACGTCACTTCGTGCTGGAAGGTGCCAACCTGCCCGGCGGTCGCCTTGCCCACGCCCTCGACCAGTTCCGGATCCATGGCGTGGGTGGCACGCCCGTTGATCGCTCCCCAAATGATCGAGGAGTTCGTCGTCAGGTGCCCGATGAGAAACAGTCCGATCGGGACGATGCCGGTCAGGCTGTGCAGGCGTCGGAGCAGGAAGTGATGCTTGTTCATAAAGGACTGGTCGTTTGTCACGGCACCGGGTTCCTCGGGGGCTGGGCGTCCGCGGACGCCCGTTCGTGAGTGCGTTCCGGGTTCGTCCGGAACAACCTGTCTAGATACACCAGGTCATCGATCGTCGGGCGACAGGCCCATCACTCTCGGGTCAGATGAGACACGGTCTCATCGTGCTCTGAATTCCGCGATTACTGCTGCGGCGGCATCGGCCCCGTCGGACCAGAGGGTCCTCCCTGCCCTGCGCCGGCCTGCTGCTTGGCGACAATCTGCATGAGTTCGACGAACCGGCTCCGCAGTTCATTGAGAACGCCGGAGATCTCGCCGGCTTCTTCGTCCGTCAGGTTGCCCTTGGTCTTCTCTTCCAGCACGCCGAGCAGGTCGATCATGTGCTGGGCGTACATCGGGTCGAAGACGGGCTTGCCGGTGTTCGGGTCGGCGATGCCGCCCATGTACATGAGGGCCTGCGTCGCGAGCATGCCCATGAGGCCACGGAAGTCGGCCTCGGGCATCTCGCCCTGGCCGCCGTCGGACCCGGCATCTGATGTCGCCTTTTCGGCCTGCGCGAGTTTCTCGCGCTCGGCCTGCGCTTCGTTCTTCCAGTCGGAGTCAATGATCAGTTTCGGGGCTTCGCCGGAGTCGTCGGCCATGTCGCGGTCCTTTCGGGGCTCGCGGTTCTCGTCGTACAGTGATGGTTCCGGGGAAGTCTATCAGTTCGGGCGTGGTTTTCGACCACTCGCGAGCGATTCCGAGTGAGTCGATGCCGTCCTCTCGCTAGGATGTTCCCCGATGCCACCACTGAGAACGCGCGTCGGAAGGAGATCGGTCATGGACGTACCGAGCACGAAACCCCTTTGGGTGCGCGCCGGAGCGGCGACCGCGAGTTCCGCGTTGTTCGCCGCGACCCTCGGTGTCGCTGGCTGCGCCGGCGGTTCTGGATCGCTCCGGGCGGGCACGCAAACGGTTTCGCCGTCGGATTTCCGCGATGCGGGCGAGGTGCAGGCCGATGCCCCGTCGATCGAGGTCTCGCCCACGCCCGCGGACTCCCCGCGAGTCATTTCCGCGAGAGAAGCCCGAGGCGGCGATCCCGACGTGCTCACCCTCGTCGGCCGCCCCGCGAACATCGATGCTCAGATCCGCCGGCCGTCGCCGACAGTGCCGATCGGCTCGGACTCGTCGGCTGACAGCGGCTCGGTCGCTGCGGGTCCCGGCGTTGCAGAAGAGGGCATTGTCGTCGACAAAATGGTCGGCCAGATCAATGGGCGCCCCGTTTACGCCGCGCAGTTCCTCAGCAGCCTCGACGACCTGCTCCGGGCTGAAGCAATCGAAAAGAGCCGAGAGGAGTGGGTGAGTCTGGCAGGACGGCTCATCCAGAACCAGTTGCTCGAGCGCGTCCGCGACGAACTGCTGATCGCCGAGTTCAACGCGGGGCTGACATTCGAGGAGCGCGTCGGCCTGTTCGCGTTCATCGACCAGATCCAGCAGGGCATCATCGATCGCGACCTCGGTTCCGCGGCCCGCGCGGACGAGCGTTTGCGAGACCAGGAGAACGTTTCGCTCCGTGGTAAGGCCGAGGAAGAGTTCAATCGCGAGATCGTGTTCGAGCAGCTACGCCGCGAGGTAACCCGAAAGGTCCAGGTCAGTTGGCGCGACATCCAGCGGTACTACGACCAGAACATCACGGTGTTTCAGCCGCCGTCGACGGCGCGGTTGCGGGTGCTTCGAGTCGCCCCAGCCGATCGCGACCGGCTCACGCTCGCGTTGGCCGACGAACCCGCTCGCAGCCAGATCATTTCGAGCGAGACAACCTTCCGAAGTTCCGAGGGCGGGCTCATCGAACTCGAGCTCGGCTCCGATGGGCTGGAAGCGGCCGAGTTCTTCGGCCCACCGGAACTGAACGATCCGGCGACGCAACTGCGCCCCGGCGAACTCAGCGCGCCGATCGAGTTCAACGGCTCGATCTGGTGGCTGTACCTCGAGGCGGTCGTGCAGCCGGAGGCGGTCTCGCTCTACGATGCTCAGAACAGGATCGAGCAGGCGATCCGAGCGGAGCGCGAGCAGGCGGAGCGGGCTCGGTACTTCGAGCGTTTGTTCGGCTCCTCGACTATGACCGAACAGCAACTCGGCGAGATGCGTGATCGGCTGATCGACTTCGCGATCGATCGATATCTCGGCGACGGGACGACGGACGGCTGATGCGGGCAGGACTGCTCGCGAGATTCCGTCGCGGACCTCGCGCTGCGCACCTCGACACCGGGGCGCGGGGCGAGCGCTGGGCCGCGAAGCACCTCCGACGCAAGCGCTACAAGGTCATTGCGCGAAATCTGCGGACAGCGGTAGGGGAGGTCGACCTGCTCTGTCTCGCGCCGGATCGTCGCACGATCGTGATCGTCGAAGTGAAGACCCGAAGCGCAGCGCGGGGTGGGCAAGCACCGCAGGTCGCTCCCGAGTTGGCGCTCAACCGCGCGAAGCGGCGCAAACTGATCACCGTCGCGCAGGACCTCGCGCGCCGCAAGAAGTGGGTCGGGCGGGCGGTCCGGATCGATCTGGTCGCCATCGATGTCGGCGCTGACGGTCGGCCTGCGATCCGGCACCACGAGAACGCCGTCACGCTCTGAGCCGTCACGATCTGCCGGCGAGCCGCTCGGCCTCAGCGACGACCTGTTCGTTCTCGGTGAGTTTGTTCGGGTCGTACTCGACAGGCAGCACGACGCTGAACATCGCACCGCGGTCTTCCTCACTGACGAGGTGGATCTCGCCCTGCAGCATCTCCGCGAACTGGCGCGCGATCGCCAGCCCGAGGCCCGTGCCCGCGGCGGACTTCGTGTGCCCTGAGTCGAGCTGACGGAACTTCTCGAAGATCGCCTGCTGTTGGGCCGCCGGGATGCCCGGCCCGGTATCGAGCACGCTCATGCGGACCCGCGGCATGCCCTCGGCCGAGACGATCCGCTCTGCGCGGAGCGTGACCCGACCGTTTTCCGGCGTGAACTTGACGGCGTTGCTGAGGAAGTTGAAGACGATCTGCTGCAGCTTCTGCGGGTCCGTGTGGACGAACGGGATGTCAGCCCCGGGCTTGCCGGCGTACGAAGGCAACTGCGACTGGCCGAGTTGCAGCGTCAGGTCGATGTGTTTCTTCTCGGCGAGCGGGCGGATGAGCGCGAGAAGGGCCTCGCACAGGTCGGGGATGTTGACCGGGCGGATCTGGAGCTCCATCCGTCCGGCCTCGAGCTTCGCCATCGTCAGCAGTTCGTTGATCATTTCAAGGAGCGAGCGCCCGGCGCTCACGATATGGTCGGTGTAGCGCTGGCGCTTGGCGAGCTGTTCGGGAGTCGGCGGCTGCACTTCGTCCGAATCTCGCTCCGAGCGAACGATGTCCTGCAGAATCTCCGCGAATCCGATGATCGAGTTGAGCGGCGTGCGCAGTTCGTGGCTCACGTTCGCGAGGAATTCGCCCTTTAGTTTCGCGGCCTCGAACAGCGCGATGTTCGCCTCGGCCATCTCCGTAAGCTTCAGATCGAGCGAGGTGTTGATCGCTCGCAGCTGGTTCTGCTGGTTCGAGATCGCCTCCAGCATGTCGTTGAATGTGTCCGAGAGCTCCTGGAACTCGTCGCGCGTGCGGATGTCCGAGCGGATGTTCAGGTTGCCTTCGCGCACGAGTTCGGCGGTGTCACGCAGTTCGCGCACGGGACTCAGGATAATGCGCGTGGTGATGATGTAGAACACCGCCACCGCGACCGCGGACGCCAGCATGCCCGATGCCAGCAGGAGCATGCGGTTCACGAAGAGTTGGCTCTCGGCGACCTCGGAGCGGCGAGAGAGCACGACCACGCGTTGAAGGGTGCCCGATGCGTCTCGGAACGCCCGGGCGTAGTCGTAGCGACGCGCGGCCCCCTCACGGATGACCTGAAAGTACTCGGTCTGCGGCTCGGCGTCCGCCGGTGCGGTCGGGTCCAGATCCGGCGTGAGCGTGCGCTTCGCGGCCAACTTGAAGTCGCGCTCGCTCCCCTCCCGAACCGGCAGCACGATCCACCGAGCCGGCGAATAGACCGTCAGGCCGCTGCTCTCGTTGTCTGATTCGCTCGCCCCGATCGCGTCAACGAACTGGCGCGAAGTCTCGATCTGCGCCTCATCAATGATGTCGGCCAGCCGGAGCCAGGGCACGATCAGCGCGACCGACACGATCACCAGCACCGCGAGGCTGAACAGCAGCAAGCACTTGTTGGCGAGCGAGATACCTCGGACCATGCCCTAGGAGTGTACCTCCCGCACGCGGCCGGTCGTTCTCACTCTTCCTCATCCGAGGCCGAGGGCTTCTCATCCGGTCGCAGGTTGGCCCGGTTGCGCGATTCACCACCGTCGCCGTCCCAGTCCAGGCGTGGGGCGTCGCCCCAGAGCATTTCGAGGTCGTAGTACACCCGCGTATCGGGTTCGAAGACGTGTACGACGACATCCACGAAGTCGATGAGGAACCACTCCGCATCGCCCTCGCGCAGGTTGTTCGCGTGCGCCTTGAAGCCCCGCTCCTCACCCAGTTCCATCACGGCGCGGGAGGCGGCTCTCATCTGAACTTCCGAGGTGCCGCTGGCAATGACAAAGAAATCGGTCACCTGCGATCGGCCACGCAGATCGAGCACGAGGATTTCCTCGCACTTGTCATCCTTGAGTGACTCGGCCGCGGCGAGAGCGAACCGCCGGGCTGCTTCCTCCGCCTCCGGGCTGATGTTCGTGGAGTGCCCATCTTCGGCGGGCGCTCTCGAAACACCGAGCGCCTTCTCCCGGTCGGTGGGTTTGGTGCGATCGGCCTGTTGGCCGGAATGGCGGCTGGGTTCTGGGGAAGACTCGTTCATGGGACGCGAGCGTAGGCGTGCATCGGCACCGTTCGCAACTTGGGCAGGGCTTACTGATCAGGATTCCGTCGATCTGGACTGTTGAGCCACTTTCGCATGTCGAGGTCGCCCGGCGCGATCTGGTCTCGCCAGTGCTCGAGAGCCTCACGCAGAAGCGGATCGCTCGGCTTCAACTCGGAGGGCTCCACCGGTGCTCCGCGCCGCGGATTCGGCTTGGATCGGCCCTCCGCCGGACGCTTGGGTTTGGCGGGAAGCGGTTCGGCTCCGGGGCCCGCGAAATCTGCGGGGACATCGAATTCGTCGAGCCACCGATCAACCGCGTCCGCGGGAAGAGGGGTTTTCCGGGCAAACGCCGGGCGAAGCGGCTCGGCGGACGGGCTAGCGCTGTCCCGGACGATCTGGTTGAGGAACTGCGGGCTCGCCACCCAGCGTCCGCCGCGCCGACGAGCGGCCCGCTGAAGACGCCGGTCCGAGCTGGCGACAACGAGCTCGCGCGGCCCTGAATCGCGACGGATCAGTGATTCGATGAGATCATCGGCGTCTTTGCCGGCACCCGCGAAGATAATCTTGCTCGGAGGAGGGATTCGGGGTTTGCGATCTCGAAACCGACGCCCGTCGCAGACGATCGACACCCGCCCGGAAGCGAAACGGCTGCGACCGATCAGCCCGGCCAGCGATTCCAGTTCAGCGAATCCCCCCGGTTCAGGTCCTCCTCCCCAACAGTGGAGGACATTGAATGCGTCGACGATCAGGTGCATTCGGTCATCCGGGAAGGGCGGGCTGGCTGAGGTTGCGAAAGTCCGAGAGGGTCGCCATACTACGCGGCTCGCCCAAGCCCCGGTTGTGGCTGGCGACCCCGGTTCCGATTCATGGTTTCGGGGAGATCGCAGTCTGAGTTGAGGATAGGCAAGATATGGCAATCCGGATCAAGTCCCGCGGCGGCGAAAGCGTTGAGCAGTTGATGCGTCGCTTCAAGAAGCTCTGCGAGAAAGAAGGCCTCACGAAGGACGTGAAGAAGCGTGCCTTCTACGAGAAGCCCAGCGAGCGGAAGCGCCGAGCACGCCGTCGCGCTGCCCGCCCGTCCGGACGCTGATCGCACCAGCGATTCAGTACCATTGCTTTCGACCGTTGAGCCGCCGGTTTCGGCGGCTTTGTCGTTTTGACCGCGTACCGCTCCCGAGGCCTGTAGGCGGATCAAAAATCGCTCGAACAGGCTGGGTTTGGCGGCGGTGATGGCCCATACCGCTTGAAAAAATCGTTAGACTGCCCGCCCAAGTTCGTCCGTCGTCCGGTGCCCGGACGGTGATTCGGTTTCCCGTTGCGGCACCCACAACCCGATGATTCGCAGTTTTCCCTGATCGAATCCCGAGCCGAGAGTGCGGTTCGGGCCCCGCTTCAGGTTCAGCAATCGGCCTTCGGCGCGTGCTGAACATCGGGGCTTGGCCGGGAACTGGCGAAGTGAATTCAGGAGTCCAAGAGGTGAACATGCTGAGTCCGCAGTTTCTGGCTGCCGTAAGCGAAATCCACCCGGCGTATTTCCTTGCTCCGATCGGAGCTTTGGTCGCGTTGGTGATGGCATTCGTGTTCCGCAAGTCGGTGATGAAGTATTCCGAGGGCGATGACGACATGGTTCGCATCGCGCAGGCGGTCCGCGAGGGCGCGATGGCGTACCTCACCCGCCAGTACCGGGTCATCGCCGTCGTGTTCGTGGCACTGCTCGCCTTCCTCGGGCTCATGTCTTTCCTTGGCCTGCAGAACGCCTGGTCGATGGTCGGTGTGCTCGTGGCGGGGCTGTTCTCCGGCCTCTGCGGCTGGTTCGGCATGAAGATGGCGACCGACGCTTCGGCTCGCACGACCTTCGCCGCCAAGGACTCGCTCGACAGCGGCCTGAAGGTCGCGTTCCGTTCGGGCGCGGTCATGGGCCTGGTCGTGGTCGGCTTCGCCCTCCTCGACATCTCCCTGTGGTTCTTCATCTTCAACGCGATCGGCGCGTTCGACATGATCACCACCCTGACGACGGTTATGCTCAGCTTCGGCATGGGTGCTTCCACCCAGGCGCTGTTCGCCCGTATCGGCGGCGGTATCTACACCAAGGCCGCCGACGTCGGTGCCGACCTCGTGGGTAAGGTCGAAGCCGGTATCCCCGAAGACGATCCCCGCAACCCCGCCACCATCGCCGACAACGTCGGCGACAACGTCGGCGATGTCGCCGGCATGGGTGCCGACCTCTACGAGTCGTACTACGGCTCGATTCTCGCAACCATGGCACTCGGTGCCGCCGCGGCGTTCACCATGGGCATCGGTCGCGGTGAGGCTTCGACCCTTGCGTTCGCGCTCGCCGCCGCCCCGATGGCGCTCGCCGGCATGGGCATCCTCTGCTCGGTGCTCGGCATCTTCACCGTCAAGGCCAAGGAGAACGCGACCTTCGCGCAGCTCCTGAAGGGTCTGCACAAGGGCGTATACATCGCCTCCGCGCTGATCGCAGTCCTCGCCTTCGGCATCCTCTGGTTCATCTTCGGTCGCGGCGAGCAGCCCGCCGACTTGCCGTTCACCTGGTGGGGCCTCGGTCTTTCGATTCTGTCGGGTCTCGTTGCCGGCAACGTGATCGCGTACGCGACGGAGTACTACACCTCCTACGAGCACAAGCCCACCCAGCGAATCGCCCAGCAGGCCGTGACCGGTCCGGCGACCGTGATCATTGCCGGCATCGCCGAGGGCATGAAGTCCACATGGGCTTCGCTCCTGACAGTGGTCGTCGCGATCATCGCCGCCTTCACCTTCGCCGGCGGTGGCGACAACTTCCTGATGGGCCTCTACGGCGTCGGCATCGCCGCCGTCGGCATGCTTTCGACCCTCGGCATCACCCTCGCGACCGACGCCTACGGTCCGATCGCCGACAACGCCGGCGGCAACGCCGAAATGACCGGTCAGCCGCCGTACGTCCGCGAGCGGACCGACATGCTTGACTCGCTCGGCAACACGACCGCCGCGACCGGCAAGGGCTTCGCGATCGGCTCGGCGGCCCTGACCGCCCTGGCTTTGTTCGCGGCGTTCATCCAGGTCGTCCAGGTGCAGATCACCACCCAGTCGCAGTCCTATGTGGCGGCAAACGCCGACGCGATCAGTGCGCCGGCGGGCGACGCGGCCTACGGGGTCTACGAAGGCCACGGCAAGTGGGCAATCGTCGTACCGGGTGCCGGCAAAGACGGTGCAGACTACGTCGACGGTGCCATGCTCGTCGATCGCACGCAGTTCACCGGGAACGACCGGAAGCACTACGACGACTTCATGAAGCCCGGCGTGATGTCCGAATCGATCGCCGCGGTCGACAAGGCCACCGTCCAGGACAGCCGCGTGGTGAGCATCACGGTTGATCTTCCCCACGGCAACCACACGCACGCCAAGACCTTCAATGTCATCAAGACCGGCAACGCCGAGATCACCGACGTTCTCTCGTTCTACGAAGTCACCCCCCTGAACCCCCGCACTCTCGGCGGTCTGTTCATCGGTGTGCTGCTTACCTTCCTGTTCTGCGCCCTCACCATGAACGCGGTCGGTCGCGCCGCCTACGCCATGATGGGTGAGTGCCGTCGCCAGTTCGGCAAGATCCGCGAAGCCCTCCGTCAGGGTGGCATGAGCGAGGAGGACGTCGCCAACCCGGACAACTGGCCCAAGACCGGCGTCGACCTCGACGGCCACCACTACCCCGACTACGCCAACTGCGTCGCCATCTCGACCGCCGGTGCTCAGAAGGAGATGGTGGTTCCGTCGCTGCTCGCGATTCTCGTTCCGATCGGCGTCGGCCTGATCCTCGGTGTCCCCGGTGTCGTCGGCATGCTCGCCGGCGGCCTGACCTCCGGCTTCGCGGTCGCCATCTTCATGGCCAACGCAGGCGGTGCCTGGGATAACGCCAAGAAGCTCCTTGAGTCCTACGGCACGACCACGGCTCAGGAGATGGTCGATGGCGCCGGCAACGCTTCGAAGGTTCCCGCCGAAGTGCGTGACGCGATCATGAACCGGGCGAAGGAGTTCGTCGCCGCCGGCAAGGGCGCGACGATCGTCTACGGCAAGGGTTCGGAAGACCACAAGGCGACCGTGGTCGGCGACACCGTGGGCGACCCGTTCAAGGACACGTCAGGGCCCGCGCTGAACATCTTGATCAAGCTGATCTCGATCGTCTCGGTCGTGTTCGCCGGACTGTTCGTGAAGTACGGCCCCGAGATCGGTGCACTGATCGGTCTCAACTAACCGGTCCAACGACCAATCGAACAGCACACCCCGCCTTATTCGGCGGGGTGTTTTCGTTTTGAGGATCTATCAATCGATCGGGTTGACTGAATCCGGGCAACGCGACAGTCCGAACTCTCCCATGCGGGGCCTTCGGCGGCCCTTTCATCCCAAACAGGTTCGAAGGAGTCAGCCATGAACCTTGCAGTTACTGCGTGGGGCGCGATCAGTGCGCTCGTCTTTGGAGTCGGGTCAGCGGTGTCATCCGCGCCGAACGCCCGGATCGTGCAGACTTCGATGGTGCACGAGCCCGGTTCTAACCTCGTCGAGACCGCGGTCGAGGCCGGTGCGTTCAATACACTCGCCACCGCTCTCGACGCGGCGGAGCTCGTCGAGCCGCTCGCGTCCGGCGGTCCGTTCACGGTGTTCGCGCCGACCGACGACGCGTTCGGCAAGCTCGACCAGGACGCGCTGGCAAACACGCTCCAACCCGCGTCCCGCCCGCGCTTGCAGCAGGTCCTGAAGTACCACGTCGTTGAAGGCGAGTTCTTCGCGAAGGACCTGATCGGCGGACGCACGCTCACCACGCTCTCCGGCCAGCGCATCCGCGTTGGAATCGCTGAAGGAGAGGTTCGCGTGAACGATTCGGTCATCACAGCGACGGACATCCGCGCAAGCAACGGCGTGATCCATGTGATCGACAGTGTTCTAATCCCGACCAAACAGACAATCGTGGACGTCGCGAGCGAAGCGGGGCAGTTCAAGACGCTCCTCGCCGCGGCGGAGGCGGCCGGTCTGGTGAACACGCTTTCCGGGGCGGGTTCACTGACGGTCTTCGCTCCAACCGATGGGGCATTCGCCAACCTGCCCGACGGCACCGTCGAGAGCCTCCTCCGCCCGGAGAACCGCGAAGCGCTGAAGTCTCTACTTCTTTACCACGTCGTCGAGGGGCCGGTCTTTGCGTCCGACGCCATCGCGGCCCGGTCCGCCAAGACGATCAACGGCGAGGCGGTCGAGACGTCACTGCGAGACGGCGCGCTCTTTGTCGATGAGTCCCGCGTGCTCGCCAACGACATCGAGGCTTCCAACGGTGTGGTCCACGTCATCGATCGCGTGCTCATCCCCGACAGCCTGATGGCGCGCCCGACCGGCGCGGCTCGCGTCATCGAGTCCGCGATCGAACGCGGCGCTCCACTGTTCAACAACGGCGAAGTGGATGCCTGCGTCGCGATCTACGAAGTCGCCGTTGAGAGCCTGATTGAACTGACGGGCGATCAACTTCCCGGGCACCTCCGCCCGGTCCTCACGCGAGCCCTCGCCGCCGCCCGCGCCGAGCACGACGCCGAAGAGAGCGCGTGGATCCTTCGTCGAGCCCTCGACGCCGCCTACACCGCGGTCACCGAACAACGGATGACGCGTCGCATGGCCGGGCCCGAGGCCTGATCACCGATTCCTCAATCCGGGTCAACAACAGGCCTCGGCGCATTGGCGTCGGGGTCTGTTCACTTTGCGGCTGACCGGAAGCAGCCCGCCGTGTGGTCGTTGACCATGCCCACGGCTTGCATGAAGGCGTAGCAGATCGTCGATCCGACGAACGTGAACCCTGCCTTTTTGAGTGCTTTGCTCATTGCGTCGGACTCGGCTGTGGTGGTCGGAACGCGGTCGATCGTCGCTGGCCGATTGAAAATCGGAGCACCGCCGACGAACGACCAGAGGTATTCCGAAAGCGAGCCCTCGCGCTCCATCAATCGCAGCGCGGCCTTCGCATTCTTACGCACGCCGTAGACTTTCAAGCGGTTGCGGATGATCCCGGGGTCCTCGAGCAGCCGCTCCAGTTGACGATCGGTCATCGCGGCGCAGCGCTCGATATCGAATCCGTGGAAGACCTGCTCGTACCTGGCACGCTTCTTCAGGACCGTTACCCAACTCAGCCCGGCCTGAGCTCCTTCGAGTTGGAGCATGCCGAACAAGTGCTGGTCATCGCGAACAGGCACGCCCCATTCTTCATCGTGGTACCGCCGGTAGATCTCGTCGTCGGTGCACCACGCGCATCGCGACACACCATCGTCGTGGACCCGGTTCACTCCGCATCTCCGGCCAGTCGCTTCAGTTCAGGGACGATCGACAGATCAAGATTCCCGCCGCTGATCACGATCCCGACGCGCTTGCCGCGGATCGCTTCGGGCGTGTTGCGAGCGACCCGCAGCGCCCCGGCGAGGGCGAGGGCACCACTCGGCTCGATAACGATCTTCATCCGCTCCATCGCGAACAGCGTGGCGGAGGCGATCTCTGCTTCGCTCACGGTCATCATGTCGTCCACATGCTCGCGGACGAGCGGGAAGGTGAACCGGCCCAGCGACGGCGTGCGCGCGCCGTCGGCGATGGTCGGCGGGTTGTGGACCGTGTGGAGTTTGCCGGTCCTGAAACTTCGCGTCGCGTCGTCGGCCTCGGCCGGTTCGACTCCGACGACGCGACATCCGGGCGCCAGCGCCTTCGTCGCGATCGCGCATCCGCTGAGTAGGCCTCCGCCGCCGCAGCACACGAACAGCAGGTCGGGCGGGCCGCCGGCCGTCTCGGCCATCTGCTCGACGAGCTCTTTCGCGACTGTGCCCTGGCCGGCGATGACTTTCGGGTGGTCGTAGGGGGGGATGACCGTGAGCCCACGCTCACGGCTCATGCGTTCGCCGAGCTCCTCGCGAGTGGTCTCGTTGCGGTCGTACAGCACGACTTCGCTGCCGGTGCCGAGGTAACCCCGAGTGGCCTCGATCTTCACGGGCGGCGCATCGGTCGGCATGATGATCGTCGTCGGCACGCCGAGCAGGCGACCTGCCAGCGCAATACCTTGGGCGTGATTGCCCGACGAGTACGTCAGCACGCCGCGACGCTTCGACTCTTCTTCAAGCGTCGCGATCGCGTTGTACGCCCCGCGAAACTTGAATGCGCCGACCCGCTGAAAGTTCTCGCATTTGCACCAGGCTTCGGCGCCGAGCATCAAGTCAAGCGTCCGCGAGGTCTGCGCCGGCGTGCGGTTGGCCACGCCCGCGAGCCGATCCGCGGCTTCCCGGACATCGGCGAATGCCACACTCGCGAGGATCTCGGCGTTCGGGATATCGGGCACTTCGCATCCTCTCCTCGTAGGTGTTGCACACGATACAGCCGGTGCTCTTTGCCGTACTACCCCGCGACGCTGGACCGTTGGATTTCGCCAAGTCCCGTCCGGTCAGTACCATAGGGCGTGCCCGAGGCCACCGGACAACCCGCGCAGCCAGTGGCGTCCGTCGCTGTGGAGCCTGTCGCCGGCCGTCCGTTCATGAGCATTCTTATGCTCTCGGCCCGGATCGGTGCCGGTGGTCTCGCCGACTACACGCGCGACCTCGCCGTTGCCTTGGTGGAGCAAGGGCATCGTGTGATGCTCCACACGGTGGATGGCGATGGCGTCCGAGGCGTGCGCGAGGAACTACTCAACGCCGGGGTGCAGGTGAGTCTTGCGGACGAACTGACCGCCTCATCCATCAACCGGGCGATCCGCGAATCTGAAGCCGAGGCGATCAAACTGCTCTCGGGATCGTTCCCGCCGGACACACGCGTGGCGAAGTTGATCGTGCGGAGCAAGCTGCCGATCGTGGAGTCGATCCACGCGATCCCTCGGCGCCTGAAGATCGGGCTCGGGCGCAAGCTGTTCTACCGGTCGCGTCCGAAGGCTTTCTACCGGGCCGTTGGCTTCTCACCGGCGATGGTCGATCTCTTCTCCGAACTCATCCCTTCACTGTCGAGCAACTACCTCTTTATCGATGCCGGTATGCGACTGCCGCGAGCGATCCCGAGCGATCTCGATCGGCGCTGCCCGGACCCGGACTGGGCGCGGTTCGTGACCGCCACGCGACTGTCTGAGACGCACAAAGACACCACGACGCTGATCCGCGCGTTCAGCATGCTCGGTCAGCGACTACCCAACGCGACGCTCCAGATCCTCGGCGACGGCCCCGACAGAGAGCGCCTGAGAAGATTGCTCACGAGTGCGGCGTGGCGAATCGTGTGCAGTTCGCGGGCTGGGTCGATGATGTGGTGCCCTCGCTTCGGGTCGCCGACGTCTTCGTGCTTTCCACAAAGAGCGAGGGGTTCGGACGCGTGAATGTCTCCGCCGCGGCCCTCGGGCTGCCGGTCATCGCCTCTGACGTCGGGGGCTGTCGAGCTTCGGTTGCCGATGGCGTGAACGGCGTGCTGGTGAAGCCCGGAGATCCCCAGGCGCTGGCCGAGGAGATGCTCCGAACCGTTGCGGACGCGGAGCACTACCGGGCGATGAGCCTGGCCGGGCCGGAGCACGCGCAGCGCTTCGCGATCGCGACGCACGCGGCAGCCCTGGTCAACATCATGTCGTCGCTGCCGGCGAAGCCCTGAGTCGAGCGGCGTCACCCGGAGATACGACGGTACGCCGCGATGACTTCGGCCGGATCGGCTCGTCCGTTGCGGTAGTCCGCGCTGACGTTGGCGTACCGAACCGTCCCGTCGCGATCAATGATGAAAGTGCCGGGGTGCGGCAGTTGCCAGAGCCCGTTCGCGTTCGAATTCTCGAGGTCGATGCCGTAGCCGATGTACTTCGAGCGGGTCGCGCTGTCGACGACGAAGTTCACGCCGAGTGCCTTCGCGGCCTCGCCGTTCGCGTCGGAGAGTACGGTGAAACCGAGATCCTGCTTGGTCAGTGTTTCGGCGACGTTGCCCGGCGCGTCCGGCGTGAGCGCGATCAGGCGTCCACCGGCGGCATTCAATTCGTCGAGTTGCTCGTCCCAGCCGTCGAGGGCCTGCTCGCAATAGGGGCACCAGCTCCCCCGGTAAAAAACGACCACAACAGGCCCATCGTTCAGGAGGGTGTCCATTTCGACCGCGGAGTTCGACGCCGTGCGGAGAGTGACCGACGACGCGTCGATCCGGTCTCCAGCCTTCGCACCGATCGAAGTCGCCGCCTCGGTCGCTGGGGCTGCTGTGGTGTTTGCGCAGCCCATTGAGCCAAGGAGAAAGGAAGCGGTGCAGACGGCAGAGGCGAGGATCTGGATATTCATGAGGACCTTTTCGAGTGGTTCGTGTGCGGATTCAACGGACCGTTGAACTGTGATCGCCACCCGCGTATTCCCGGTCGGGGATGAATTTTCAGGCTTTCAGCCGAACCGTCCGCCCGCGATGAGCTCTTCGATCGCGCGGATGTCCGAGGCTGGCGATCGGTCCCGTTGCAATCGAGGCACGACGGAGCGAACCAGGCTGAACGCACGTTCGACGCCGTCGCCGGACTTCAACGGGCGTTGGTACTCCAACGCCTCGGCGGCGCAGAGGAGCTCGATTGCGACGACTTTCCGGCACAGATCGAGGGATCGCTCGGCTTTCGCGGTCGAGCGCGGGCCGAACGAGTTGTAGTCTTCCATGCCCGCGCAGGTGCTGATGTTCGAAACGCTGGCGGGAGTCGCCAGCGTGATCATCTCGTTGCAGCACGCGGCGGCGGTGTACTGCGTGATCATGTAGCCCGACTCAACGCCGGGGTGGCGCGAAAGGTGTGGGTTGATCGGGTTCTGCGGGTCAGAAGCGGCGAGCATGAAGAACACACGCCGCTCGGCCATGCCCGCGATGTGGCAAAGTGCCACGGCGACCGTATCCATCGTCAAAGCGAGTGGCATGCCGTGGAAGTTGCCGGCCGACACGACCGTTCGCGCAGCGTCGTTGTCATCGGTGCGTTCGAAGATCAGCGGGTTGTCGGTCACCGCTTCGAGTTCACGCTCGATGACCCGGGCGCTGTGTTCAAGCTGGTCGATCGCTGCGCCGAGCACCTGGGGCGAACACCGGAACGAATAAGGGTCCTGCACCCGAGGGTCATCCTCGCGGTGCGAGGGGATGATCTGTGAATTCCGGAGAAGGTCGCGAAGGCGTGCCGCGACGGATCGCTGGCCGGGCTGCTGGCGGATGGCGTGGACGCGATCATCGAGGAACGAGTCGGTAGCGCGGACGGCGTCTATGGACATCGCTGTCGCGCACAGGGCGGCGTCGATCAACCTTCGGATGCCGGTGAAGGTCAGCGCCGCTCTGGCCGCCATCAGGTGCGTGCCGTTGATCAGCGCGAGGCCCTCCTTCGGACCGAGTTCGATCGGCTCGATGCCCGCCTGTTTCATGGCCTCGGCGGCGTCCATGGTCTCCGCACGGAACCGCACCCGGCCCTCGCCGATGAGCGCGAGGCACGCGTGCGCGAGCGGAGCGAGATCGCCGGATGCACCGACCGACCCGGTTTCCGGGACGAGCGGCGTGATGCCCGCGTTCAGGAGTTCCGCGAGGGTGGTCACGACGACGGGGCGCACACCGGAATGCCCGCGGCTGAGCGAGCACGCCAGCAGGGTCATCATCGCCCGAACCGTCTGGTCCGGGAGCGGATCGCCGACTCCCGCGGCATGCGATCGGAGCAGATTCCGCTGAACATCCGCCAGTTCGTCATCGGGCACGCGCTGTCGAGCGAGCGAACCAAAGCCGGTGTTCACACCGTAAAGAGCAACGCCCTTACCGATCGCCTCCAGCAGGGTCCGGTTCGACCGCTCAAGCCGGCCCCGAGCCTCGGCCGCGACCTCGACGGGCCTGCCAAAGACAGCTACCTGCTCGAGTTCCCACGGCGCGATCCGGGCACCGGTGATCGGGAGTGGGGAACCGTGATCCGAGTCGTCTGAAGTGGGCTGGGTCGGCATGCGCGAAGTGTCGCCGGTCATGATCCGACCGGTCAAGGCGAGCCGGTCGCTGATCCGGTCGAAATAAGGTAAACAGGGGGCTCATGAGTTCTGAATTGATCAAAACGGCGCGGGATTGGGGCGTAGTGAGCGGAGCGTTGCTCCTGGTCGGGCCGCTGGCCGGTGGTTTGGCCGATCAGCTTCGCACGCAGAGCGGGCTGGACGGCGCGACGCCGCTGACCGCCTCCCGCCCCTTCGTCGGCATCGTGATCGGGCTGGCGGTCGTCGCGCTTGCCGGGGTCTACGGCGTGGTGGTCGGGCGGATCGCGCATGTCCGCCTCGGGCTGATCTGCACCGGCCTCGTGCTTGCATGGCCCGCCTGGCAATTCGGACGGGTTTCAGACCTGATCCGCGATGCCGGCGACCTGTCACCGGTATCGAGTTTCGCGTTCGAGGGCACGCTCTTCGCGATCGCGTGCACACTCGCATGTCTCTTCGTCCTGAAACTCGGTCGTCCGGTCCTTCCGTCGGCCGAGCCCGATTCGTCCAAGCCGGTCGATTGGGCGCTGGCCTGCGGTGCCGCCGCCATCGCCGGAGCTCTCGGGGCGTGGTTGATCGCCCAGTCGCCGCTGCAGGGTCAGGTGTTTGCCGCCGCCGTTGCCGCCGGTATAGCCGGTGGCGCCGCGGGCCGGTCGGTGGCTGTCCGAGCCCCGATCCTCCCGATCCTGATCGGGGGTTTCCTGCTCGCTGTCGTGGGGCCGCTCGTTGCCCGCTTTACCGTGTCCGACCCGCTGGCCACGCTGTACGCGGGCGAATGGCCCGGTCTCGGCCTGCTCACGCCGTTCGACTGGCTCGCCGGTGTACTCGTCGGTGCCCCGCTGGGCGAGATGTGGGCCAACTCTATGGTTGATCGCCAGACGGACGCGAAGCCGACTGCTCGCCCGGCTTGATGGGCGCATGAGGATGATGACCGGCACACCGTTTCGGGGTTGCCCGTACTTGGGCGAACCTTCCCAATCGTGATGGGCGGAAGGTCTGACCGGTCCTAGAGTTCTTTCTCGTTGCTGCTGTCGTCCGGAGTGCATCGAAATCACAGCCGGGAGCGAACACTTGAGCATGATTCAGACCACTTCGAATGGAACTCGCATGTCCGATCAGTCTCCCCAGAAGATGCCCGACATCCAGGCCACCCGCGATGAGCGGCAGGTCGCTATCGACAAGGTCGGCGTCAAGGGAGTGACCTACCCCCTCACGCTCAAGACCGCGGACGGTGGCGAGCAGCCAACGGTTGCCACGCTCAACATGTATGTCTCGCTCCCGCACCACCAGAAGGGGACGCACATGTCCCGATTTCTTGAGGTGCTCAACGACAACGCTCATCCTTTGACCCCGGAAATGTTCACGACCATCGCCCACCAGATCCGCGAGAAACTCGACGCGGACCACGCCCATCTGGAGGTCGAATTCACCTACTTCATCGAGAAGCGCGCCCCGGTCACCGGCTCGAAAGGGCTGATGGACTACAAGGTGAAGTTCATGGTGTCGGCGAACGCGGTCGAGGACTTCGTGATGTCCGTGACGGCTCCGGCGACAAGCCTCTGCCCATGCTCGAAGGAAATCAGCCGCTATGGCGCTCACAACCAGCGTTGCGAGATCGAGGCGAGCGTTCGGGTGCAATCCCCTATGTGGATTGAGGATTTGGTGAAGCACCTGGAGTCCGCCGCATCGACCGAGGTGTTTGCGGTGCTCAAGCGTCCGGACGAGAAGTACGTCACGGAAGCCGCCTACGACAATCCCAAATTCGTCGAGGACATCGTCCGCGACCTCGCCATGGGCCTTGACGAGGACGACAACATCGTCTGGTACCGGATCAACAGCGAAAACTACGAGTCCATCCACAATCACAACGCGTACGCTCAGATCACCCGCGACAAGCGCGAATCCTGACCCTTGGCGATTCAGAAGATCGACGACGCCGGAGCAGCGGTCCGGCGTTTTTTCGTGGCGGACCCTCTCGGGATACGATGCAGATAGAGGGCTGGCGGCATGAGGCCGTCTGGTTTCCGGTGCGCTCGCAGGGACGGCTACGCATGATCCGATCGCTCATACCCAGCATGTTTCAGCGTCGGTTACTCCTGCTTCTCGCGGGGGTGATCGCCGGTGTCAGCGTGCTCACGCTTCAGGCGGCGCGGGTGACGATCGTGGAGGGCTCAGAGTGGCTCACCACCGCCGAGGGCACGCTGGTCGAATCGGAGTGGACCCCGACCAGTCGGGGCCGAATCTTCGATCGCAAAGGCCGCGTCCTCGCCCAGGACCGCCCGGCCTTCGACGTGATGGTGGATTACCGCCTGATCACGGGGGAATGGGCTGAGCTCGAAGCCCGTGCCGTGGCTCGACGCGAGAAGCGGGCCGATTGGCCCAAGCTCAGCGCGGTTGAGCGGGCGGCGCTCGTCGATCGATACGCCGTCCACTATCGGGAGCAACTCGAGTCGCTCTGGGCCGACCTGTCTGACGCGACGGGCGTTTCCCGAGACGACCTCGAAGGCCGCAAGGCCGAGATCAAAGCCGAGGTGCAGTCGCTCGCCGGGCACCTCTGGACGGAATGGCGAGAACGACGCTGGGAAGAGCTGAACCGCGACGTCGGCCCGGGTGGCACGGAGGTGGAGGTCACCCTCGCCGATGTCAGCACACCGATTCGCGAACAGCGCATCCAGCACCCGCTCGTGAGCGGTATCGATGACACCCGCTCGCTGCGGGTGCGCCTGATCGCGGAGCGGTTCGAGGGTGTGTCGCTGCGACTTTCAGGCGCTCGTGAGTATCCATACGAGACAGTGGATGTCGAAGTGGATCTCTCGACGCTTCCGCCGCCGCTGCGTGAGGAAGCCGTTCGGGAAGTGACGGTCCGGGGAGTGGCGACGCACCTGATCGGATGGATGCGAGAACTGGATCGCGTGCCCGCTGGAGAGCTGCTGGACACCGAGCGGCGTCCGTTGCGCGAGCCGAAGACCGGCGCGATCGATCGCGGACACTATCGGCCCGGCGATTTGGTCGGCGGGAGCGGTATCGAATCCTCTCGTGAGGACATCCTCCGCGGTCTCCGGGGTCGCGAGGTCCGCCATCTGGACACCGGTGAGGTCGACTTCACGCCCTTCCAGCCCGGTCGCGATGTCGTGCTCACCATCGATGCCCAACTCCAGGCACGGATTCAGGCGGTGCTCGACCCATCGATAGGACTGGCGCGCGTGCAGCCATGGCATCACCCCAACTCCGACTATCCGGTACCGGACGGCACTGAACTCGCAGCGTCCGTCGTCGTACTCGATATCGAGTCGGGCGACATCCTCGCCATGGTCTCGACCCCGAGCTTTACACGCGAGGATCTGGAGGAGCGCCCGGAGTATGTGTTCCGCGACGAGGTCGCTCGCCGGTACCTGAACCGCGCAGTGAGCGTGCCCTACGCGCCGGGCTCGATCGTGAAACCGATGGTGCTGTGCGCCGCCGTGACCTCTGGCGTTCACTCGCTGAGTACCCTCGTCGAGTGTCGCGGGCACTTCCTCGATGATCCGACCGTCGCGCGACTCCGCTGCTGGGGCTGGCGCCCGAACGAGGGCAAGTTCCACACCCACACCGGTCAGTTCGGCCGGGGGCTGTACGCTGACGAGGCGCTCGGTTCATCCTGCAACATCTACTTCTACACGCTCGGGGAGCTGCTCGGCGTCAACCGCATGAAGGAGTGGTACGCGAAGTTCGGCGTGGGGGAAGCATGGGAGCTTGGCGTCGGGAGCGAGTACCCGGGCGTCGTGAGCCCGACATCCAAGGGCGAAGCGATCATGAACGCGATCGGCCAGGGCCCGATTGCGTGGACCCCGCTGCACGCGGCGGACGCGTTCGCGACGCTGGAACGCGGCGGCGTACGGATCCGTCCACGGATCGACCGATCGGCGCGTCCCGTTTCGACCGATCTGCGCCTTGATCCCGATTCCGTGGATTCTGCGCTTGCCGGTCTTGCCCGCTCCCTCAATGAGCGGTGGGGCACCGGGCACGGCCAGAGCTACGCCGAGTTTACCGATGGGGCCGGCTTCGAGCAGTTCATCGATATCGAAGGCGTCGAGGTCATCGGCAAGACGGGAACCGCGCAGGCCAACCCGATTGTCCGGACCGTCGAGAACGACAACGGCGAGTCCGAAACAGAAGTGCTGCGCAAGGGAAATCACGCCTGGTTCGTTGGGTTGGCCGGGCCGGAAGGACGCCACGCCCGCTACGCGATCTCCGTCCTCATCGAGTACGGCGGGAGCGGCGGGCGATCGTCTGCCCCGGTCGCGGCACAGGTCATCCATGCGCTCAAGGCCGAGGGCTACCTGTGATCGGGCCGGGCGCCGATCCGAGCCAGGCGAGCGAGGCACTGAAGTCGGCACGCGAGCGTCGCGCGGCGTTGGAGCGGATGCGATCAGAGGGAAGGTCCGTCGAGCGCCGGCTCAACGAGACCGCTCGCGCCGAGGCCGCACCGAGATGGCAATGGGCGACATACGGCTGGGTGGTCGTCGCGTCGTCGGTTCTGCTCTGTGCGCTCGGGTTGTACGGCGTCTCGCTCAGCGGCGGGCTGAACGGCATGAGCGGGCGCCTGGTGGTGTCCTCGCTTCTGACCCGGCAGGTCGCGTACGCCGGTCTCGGCCTGCTCCTCGCGACCGCCGTTTGCTTTGTGCACTATCGCTGGTACGCATACTTCGCGTGGGCGCTCGCAGCGGGGGTGATCGCCCTGCTGGTTTTCGTGCTCATCCCGTTCGTCCCGGAGGTGCTGGTCACCCCTCGGAACGGGGCCAGACGCTGGATCAGTCTGGGCATCGCGGATTTTCAGCCGAGCGAACTCGCGAAGGTCGCGTACGTGATGGTCATGGCGGTCTATCTCCGCTTCTCCGTGAGCCATCGGCGCTTCTTTGGGCTTTTCCAACCGGCGATCATCACCATGGTCCCGGTGGGGCTGATCCTCGTCGAGCCCGACCTCGGCACGGCTCTTTTGTTTCTCCCGACGCTGCTCGCCATGCTCATCGCTGCGGGCGCGAAGATCCGTCACCTGCTGGTAACGGGTGCGCTCGCGATCGGTTTCGCCGCGGTGGTGCTGGTGCTGAGCCTGTCGTTCGCCAAGGTCGACCGCTATCCGCTGCTGCGTCCCCATCAGGTGCAGCGGATACAGGCGGTCATCGAGCAGTTCCAGGGCGACGAGCGGTTCTCGCAAAGCCGCGGGTTCCAGGGAAGACAGGCCCGAATGCTCATCGGCGCGGGTGGGCTCTCCGGGCACCAGGAAGAAAAGAGCCGCGCGCTCATCCAGTACAGCAAGCTGCCCGAGAAGCACACCGACATGATCTTCCCGGTTCTGGTGAACCGTTTCGGCTTCACCGGCGCGGTGTGCATCATCCTGCTCTACGCCCTCTGGATTGGCGGCGCAGCGATCGTCGCGGCGAATTGCAAGGATCCGTTCGGGCGGCTGGTTGTCATCGGCTGCACCACGATGATGGCCACGCAGGCCACCATCAACATCGGGATGACGCTGGGCCTGCTTCCGATCACAGGGATGACGCTGCCGTTCGTGAGCTACGGCGGGTCGAGCCTGCTCATGGCCTTCCTCGTGGTCGGGCTCATCCTGAACATAGCGATCCGCCCGCCGGGACGCTTGTGGCGAAGATCCTTCGAGTTCGACGACTGAGCCGGAAACCGTCCGCTCGCTCCGTGCTACTCTTCTCTTCCGATGCCAAAGCACCCCGCCCCAATCGAATATCCCGCCCACGTTGAAACGCCGCAGGTGCCCGACTCGTTCCTGAGCGCCTGCGAGGGATTCGGGCTCGCGTTCGAGCCGGGTGAGGTCGATCGGCTTGCGCAGTTCCTCGGCTTCATGCTCGAAGTGAATAAGACGATGAACCTCACGGCGATCCGGGATGTCGAGGACGCCTGGACCCGCCACATCTTCGATGCGCTCACGCTTCTGCCGCTTCTGTCAGACCTGCCGGACGAAGCGAAGGTCATCGACATCGGGAGCGGCGGGGGCGTTCCGGCGCTGCCGCTGGCGATCGTGCTCCCGAAACTGCGGTTCACGCTGGTCGAGTCCACGAGCAAGAAAGCCGACTACCTGTCCGCCGCGATCGCGTTCCTCGGCCTTTCGAACGTGAGCGTGCTCAATGAGCGGGCCGAAGTGGTCGGGCAGGACTTCCGGGCTCACCGCGAGGTGTACGACGCCGTCACGGCCCGCGCGGTGGGGCGCCTGCCCCTGCTGCTCGAACTCACCGTGCCGCTCGCCAAGACGCCGGAGGGCGACACGCCCGGCGGGCTGATCGTTCTGGTCAAGGGCGAGAAGGCCGCCGAGGAAATCGCCGAGGCCAAGCAGGCGATGCACATGCTGCACTGCGCCCACGCGGGGACGGTCGAGACGCCGACGGGGCGTCTGGTCGTGATCGAGAAACTGCGGAAGACGCCCCGCACCTACCCCCGCGCTGTCGGAGAGCCGAAGCGGTCGCCGCTCGGCGTCAGGACGTGACCGGCGCGGATCTCGCCAGCATGCTCTCGCCGGGCGGGCGTGTATCCGGGGCGATGGGCGAGCGATTCGAACTGCGCCCTCAGCAAGTGGAGATGGCCGGTGCGATCGACGAGGCCCTCGCGGCTCGCTCGCACCTGCTCGTCGAGGCCGGCACCGGCGTGGGCAAGTCCTTCGCGTACCTGCTCCCCGCGCTGAAACGGGTTATCGAGCACGGTGAGCGGGTCGTTGTGGCGACGAACACAATCGCCCTGCAGGAGCAGCTGCTCTCGAAGGACATCCCCCTGATGATGGATGTATTCGCCGACGGCTCATCCGGCGACGAACCCCCGTTTCGAGCTGAATTGGTCAAGGGCCGGGGGAACTACCTCAGCATTCGACGCCTCGGCATGGCCTCCAAGCGTCAGGATCGGCTGTTCGCGGATGCAGCGATGCGCCGCTCGCTGCACATCATCGAGGACTGGGCGTACGAGACCGAGGACGGCACGCTGAGCACGCTGCCGGCGGTCGAGCGGCTGTCGGTCTGGGATAAGGTGCAGAGCGATTCTGGCAACTGCATGGGCCGGCGCTGCCCGTCGTACCAGCAGTGTTGTTACCAGCAGGCCCGCCGACGCGCCGAACGCGCGGACCTGCTTATCTGCAACCATGCTCTGTTCTTCAGCGATCTCGCGCTTCGCAGTCGCGATGTCGGTTTCCTGCCGGCCTACGACCACGTGATCCTCGACGAGGCCCACAACGTGGAAGAAGTCGCCGGCGAGCACTTCGGCGTGACGCTCAGCGAAGCGAAGGTCCGCTACCTGCTCAACAGCCTGATGAGCTCGAAGCGCGGCAAAGGGTACCTCGCGACGCTGAAGGTCAGCGCAGACGCCGCCGGCTCGCATGAACGGGCCGTCGCCCGGGTCATGGCGGCCGAGCGCGCGACCGCGGCGTTCTTCGATCGACTGATTGATCTGACTAAACGCTCCACCAACTCCGGCCTGCCCGCCCAGCCGGTCCCCGGCGCGACGCGCCGGATCCACGAGCCCGGCGAGGTCGAGAACCTGCTGACCGACCCGTTCGGCTCGCTGGCGGTCGCTCTCAAGCAACTCCGAGAGTGTTGCAGCGTCGAGGAAGACCGGTACGAGCTGAACTCATACGCCGAACGAGCCGCGTCGATCGCCGACGAGGCGGAGATGCTCTGTGAGCTGCAACTTGAGGGCTGCGTGTACTGGATCGAGACATCCGGAGCCGCCGGAGGCCGGTCGATCCGCTCCTCGTTCGCCTGTCGCCCCATCGATGTCGCCCCGATACTGGAGGATCACCTCTTCGGGCGCGAGTTCGGCGTGGTGCTGACATCGGCCACACTCACGACCACGCGCGGCGTGTTCGACCACGCGAAGTCCAAACTCGGTTGCGCCGATGCGCAGACCCTCGCGCTCGGCAGCCCGTTCGATTACCCGAGCCAGGTCGAACTGTTCGTCCATCCTGACCTGCCCGACCCGCGTGACCCGTCCCACGATGCGAAACTCGCCGAGGTCGTCGCCGAGCACATCCGCGAGACCGACGGCGGCGCGTTCGTGCTCTGCACGAGTTTCCGCATGGTGCAGACGCTCGCCCGGCTGCTCGAAGACGAACTGCACGAACGCGGCATGCCGCTGTGGGTGCAGGGGCGCGACGGCAGCCGGGCCGCGGTGCTGGATGGATTCCGATCCGACGAGCGATCAGTGCTGCTCGGCACGTCGAGTTTCTGGCAGGGTGTGGACGTGCAGGGCAAGAACCTGCGCAATGTGATCATCACCCGGCTCCCGTTCGACCCGCCGGATCGCCCGGTCATCGAGGCGCGCAGCGAGGTCATCAAGAGACAGGGCGGCAGCCCGTTCATGGATGATGCGCTGCCCCGGGCGGTCATCCGCTTCAAGCAGGGCTTCGGGAGGCTCATCCGCAGCGCGACCGATCACGGCCGGGTCGTGGTGCTGGATCCGCGGATCGTGACCACCCGCTACGGCCGCGCGTTCCTTGATGCGCTGCCCGAGGGCATAGAGCCCCAGATCCGCTGACCAACCCGACCCATGCCGGGCGGCGGAGCGGGTATCCTGCCCATTCGCTGAACCGACCAAAGAACGCGAGCAGGGAGAGCCACAGGCATGCTGGGCAAGGTTTTCAAGGCGTACGACATCCGGAGCACCTACCCGAGCCCCCTCAACGAGGACTTGGCCTGGCAGATCGGCCTTGGGTGCGCGGATTTCCTGCTCGGCGAGGCCGCCGCTGATGGTCAGACCACGCCCATGATGCAAAACCTTGTGGTCGGCCACGACATGCGGACCAGCAGCCCCTCGCTCCGCGACAGCCTGATCCAGGGCATCATCGACGGCGGCGGGCATGTGGTGGATGTCGGACTGGTCGATACACCGTTCGTCTACTTCGCGATCAATCACCTCAAGTGCGCCGGCGGCGTGCAGGTGACCGCCTCGCACAACCCCCCCGAGTACAACGGCTTCAAGATCAGCCGACGGCACGCCAAGCCCGTCGGGGAGGCGAACGGCCTCGCTGAGATCCGCAAGGCCGCGGCCCTGTCGGACATTCGCAAGCGGGGCGAAAAGTCTGGGCGGATCGATCACAAGGACCTGTGGGACGCCTATCGCAAACATGTTCTGCAGTTCTGTGACACCGGCGGGCAGCCGTTGAAGATCGTGATCGATGCGTCGAACGGGATGGCCGGCACCATGGTGCCCAAGGTCTTCGGCGAGAAAGGCTCGGGCATCGAGGGTCTGGAGATCATCGAGCTCTACTTCGACAACTCGAAGGGCGAGTTCGTCCACGAGCCAAACCCGCTGGTCGCGTCGAACCTGGTCGATCTGCAGGCGAAGGTCGTCGAGACCGGCGCCGACTTCGGCATCTGCTTCGACGGCGATGCCGACCGGCTGATGCTCGTCGACGAGAAGGGCAAGATGGTCGGCTGCGACCTGCTGACCGCGTTGGTCGCCAAGTCCTTCCTCGCCGACAACCCCGGTTCGGCGATCGTCTACGACCTGCGTTCGAGCAAGGCCCTGCAGGAGGACATCCTCAGTGCCGGTGGCAAGCCGGTGCGCGGTCGGGTCGGGCACGTGTTCATGAAGGCGGCCCTCGCCGAGCACGGCGCGGTCTTCGGCGGCGAGCTCTCCGGCCACTTCTACTTCCGCGACAACTTCAACGCCGACTCGGGCGCGATCGCTCTCGCGGTCATGCTCTCGCTCGGCGCCGAGATCAAGCGCAGCGGGCGGACCGTCAGCGAGATGATCGCCCCCATCGCCCGATACGCCCAGTCCGGCGAGCGCAACTTCGAGAACGAGGAGAAAGACCTCACCCTCGAAGAGCTCAAGGAGACCTACGCCGATCGCGGCGACATCGACGAACTCGACGGTGTCACCATCGACTGCTTCGACAGCGAGGGGTGGTGGTGCAACGTTCGCAAGAGCAACACCGAGCCGCTGCTCCGCCTCAACCTCGAGGCCCGCACGCCGGCGCTCTGCGAGAAGATGGTCGAAGAGATCGCCGCCATGCTCGGCGAACCTGTCGCGCACTGATCGGTCCGCACCCCTTTACCGGAGTCTTCGTGCGCGTACTCGTCACCGGCTGCCACGGCAAAATCGGAACCGCCCTCTGCGACCTCTTGGTCCAGCGAGGCGATGGTGTGTTCGGTCTCGACCGGCGTGCGTCGTCGCACGGCCGCTGGGCGTCGGCCGCCGACACCCTGGTCGACCCGTACGCCATCCACCGCGTCTTTGAAACCGCGCAACGCGAACTCGGTGGAGTCGATGCCGTCGTCCACCTCGCCGGGCATACCAATGTCCACGCCGCGTCCCCCGAGCAGGTGCTGCGCGAGAACCTCGCGATCAACGCGTCGGTGTTCCAGGCGTCGCTTGAACGCGGGGTGAACCGGATCGTGTTCGCCAGTTCGGTCCAGGCGTTCCTCGGCGGCATCGGTCGACCGACCGACGATCCGCGATCCACGAAGCCGCCTCGCTTCCCGATCAACGAGCAGACTGAGGCCCGACCGACCAACGGCTACGGGCTGAGCAAACTGCTCTCCGAGCGCATGCTCGATGAGCTGACCTCCGACCTCTACGACGAGCAGCAGGGCACCAGCGCCATCAGTCTGCGCATGCCCTATGTGCTCGATCAGGGCAGCTTCGAGGCGTGGTCCGGTCGCTCTCGCGGCGGGCACGACTACCGCTGGGGTGGCTGCGAGTGCTACTCGTACATCCACCTCGACGACATCGCCGAGGCGATGGTGTCGGCGCTGGATGCCGACTGCGCAGGGCACGAAGTGGTCTGGGTGTCCGCGCCCGACCCGCGTGTGGCGGAATCGGTGGAGGAGATCGCCGAAGAACACTTCCGGGGCATCGAGGGCGTCGAGGACGCTGTCGCCCGGGATTCGTTCATGGATCTCTCGAAGGCCCGGCACCTGCTCGGCTGGGAGCCGAAACGGCTCATCCGCGATCGCCGGGCGTCGCTGGGGGTTTCCAGCGCCTGATTCGGCTAGGATCCGAGTGAACTGGGCCAAGGGAGGGCACAACCGGCATGAACATCGCCAGTTTTCTTGAACACTGGGGCATCACCGAAAACCCCTTCCACGCCGAAGAAGCGCGCCACGACCCCGTGTTCGCGCGCCTCGACGAGCGACAGACCGCGCACCCCGACTTCGAGAAGATCGTCGGCGACCTTGCCAGCCCGTCCTCCTCGATCGTCTTCGGCGAAAAAGGCAGCGGGAAGACCGCCATCCGCATCCAGCTCGCCGATCGCATCCGGCGTCACAACGCCAAGGACCCCGATCGCAGCGTCTTCCTGATCCCCTACGACGACCTGAACCCGATCCTCGACCGCTTCGCCGCCCGCGCCGGCCTGCGCACCGGCTCGCCGACCCCCGAGGTCGTCAAGGCGTTCTCCAAGCTCCGCCTCGTCGACCACATCGACGCGATCCTCCAGACCTCGGTCACCAAACTCACCGACGAGATCCTCGGGCAGAGCGTCAGCGCTTCGGACGACCACGACCGCATGCTCGATCCCCAGCGCATCACCGCGCTGCGCAAGGCCGATGCCGAAACCAAGCGCCAGATGCTGCTGCTCGCCGCGCTGTACGACCGCTCGCCCTCGGCGGTCGATCGGGTGCGCAAACTCAAGCGGACCCTCCGCGCCTCGGCCGACTGGCCCAAGCGCTGGTGGACCCTCGCGGCGTGGTTCGGCTGGATCCCGACCATCCTCGTCATCGCCGCGGCTCTGCAACTCGATCCGGACCGCGAATACCTGAATTGGTGGATGTACGCCCTCGGCGCGACCATCGGCCTCTGGCTCGTCCTGATCCTCAAGCGGTACGCATGGGATCGCCTGAAACTCAGCCGCACCGCCAAGAAACTGCACCGCCAGATCCGCACCTGCGCCCGCGACCACGAGTCCATCGCCGCGGCTCTCGACCTCGTGCCCAACCTCGCCTCCGACAGTGCGCGACTGCCGCTGTCGGGCCAGGACGACGAGCGCTACGCCCTGATGAACTCGCTGCTGCGCGTGCTCGGCGCCATGGAGTTCACCGGCGCGATCGTGCTGGTGGACCGCATGGACGAGCCGACGCTCATCAGCGGCGACCCGCAGCGCATGCGACCGGTGGTCTGGCCCCTGCTCAACAACAAGTTCCTGCAGATGCCGCGGATCGGCGTGAAGGCGCTGCTGCCTCTGGAACTCCGACACGAGCTGTTCCGCGAGTCGAGCGCGTTCTTCCAGGAGGCCCGGCTGGACAAGCAGTCGCTGGTCGAGCGCCTGACCTGGACCGGCTCGATGCTCTACGACCTCTGCACCGCGAGGCTCAACGCCTGCCGCGTGGACACCGAGAAGCCGGTTGCGCTGGTGGACCTGTTCGCCAGCGATGTGAGCCGGCAGGACATCGTGGACGCCCTCGACCAGATGCACCAGCCGCGCGACGCGTTCAAACTCATGTACCAGTGCATCAGCGAGCACTGCCAGAACACGACGCGCGATCAGGCGAGCGACGATGCGGACACCGGCTACAAGATCCCACGCCTGACCCTTGAAACGGTGCGCAAGCAGCAGTCGGAGCGGGTGCAGATGTTCTACCGGGGTATTCGGCCGGCGTAAGTGGGACTTCTCATTGGGTGCCGTGGTCGGAGCCCGACGAAGTCGGGCGCAGGCCACGCGGACGACGGAGTGCGGTTCGGAGTGGCAGAGTTCTCGGTGCGTTCGATGCTGCGGAAGGCTCCTCGTGGCCTGCGCTTCGCTCCGACCACGGCACCCAAACCCCATCCGTAGCCCTCACTCCCCTGGGATATAACTGATCACACCCTCCCAGGGCGAACTCGCCGTGGCGTACAGACGCTTGGCGATCCGGCCCGCGAGGTAACTCTGCCGACCCGCTTCGCAGGCCTTACGCATCGCGTGGGCCATCATGACCGGGTCCTTCGCGTGCGCGATCGCGGTGTTGAGCAGCACGCCGTCGGCGCCGAGTTCCATCGCCACCGAGACATCCGACGCCGAGCCGACGCCCGCGTCGACGATCACCGGGTACTCCGCATCGCCGGGCTTGGAGTCGATCGACGCCTCGCCGCCCTTGAGCAGGTCGAGGCATAGTCGGATGTTGTTGCGGTTGAGCACGCCTTGGCCGGAGCCGATGGGTGAGCCGGCGGGCATGACGCTGGTCGCGCCGGCTTCCTTCAGGCGCTGGGCGCTGATCGGGTCGTCGGAGGTGTAGCACAGGACCTCGAAGCCGTCGGCCACGAGTTCCTTGCAGGCCTCCAGTGTCCCGACCGGGTCGGGGAGCAGGGTCTTCTTGTCGCCGAGCACTTCCAGTTTCACCCACGACGCCCCGGGGTTCCCGAGCTGCTCGAGCAGTTCCCGCCCGAGGCGCGACACGCGCACCGCGTCCTCGGCGTTGAAGCAGCCGGCGGTGTTGGGCAGGATCGTGTACCGGTCGGTGTCGATGAAATCCAGCAGCGACTCGCCTCGGTCGTTGAACAGACGCTCGCGCCGCACCGCGACGGTGACCACCTCCGCCCCCGAGGCGTCCAGCGCCTGCTTCATGACCGAGTTATCGGAATACTTGCCCGTCCCGACGATCAGGCGACTGGTGAACGTGCGGCTGCCCAACTGAAACGGGTTCAGGCCGGGCTCGGTCGTGGCGGTCGAAGCGGGTGAGGCGGACATCCGTCCTCCTGGGAATTCAAGGGTTTCGGGCGGGCAAAGCCCGATTCTACGCGCTCGCGCCGCCTCGGGTGGCGAAAGCCGCTCGCGCCCGTTCCGTCGCCAAATCGTGGGAATTCCGCCCCGGATTCCCTATCATGAGGCACTTCCGCCAACCAAGGACACCCGACCGATGACCACCCACCTCACCGGCCCGAATATCGATACCGACCCCACTGGACGCGTCACCATCGACCAGACCCCGGTCGACCCGCAGGCCGTCACCATCTCCGGCCTCGTGCTGAACCCGTCGTACGGCCCCGGGGCCGCCGTCGAACCCAGCCAGATCACCGCGCTGCACAACATCGAGCGCGACCTGCCCGCCCCCGGCGAGTTTCCCTACACGCGCGGCCTGTTCCCGCAGGGCTATCGCACCCGGCTTTGGACCATGCGCCAGTTCGCCGGCTTCGGCTCCGCCGACGACACCAACAAGCGGTTCAAGTACCTGCTCCAGCAGGCCAAGACCAAGACCGCCGCGAACACCGGGCTGTCGACTGCCTTCGACCTGCCGACGCTCATGGGGCGCGATTCCGACGACCCGCTGTCCGCCGGCGAAGTCGGGCGCTGCGGCGTGGCCATCGACACCATCGAGGACATGCACCGGCTCTACGCCGACATCCCGATCGATCAGGTCACGGTCTCGCAGACGATCAACGGCCCGGCCTGCGTCATCTGGGCGATGTACATCGCCATGGCCGAGCAGCGGGGCATCGACATCGCCTCGCTCGGCGGCACGCTGCAGAACGACATCCTCAAGGAGTTTCACTCCCAGAACGAGTACATCTACCCGCCCGAGGCCTCGGTCAAACTGGTCGTCGACACCATCGAGTACCAGTCGCAGAACATGCCCAAGTGGAATTCCGTGTCCATTTCCGGCTACCACATCCGCGAGTCCGGCTCGACGGCGACGCAGGAACTCGCCTTCACGCTGCGTGACGGCATGGAGTACGTCGAGGCCTGCCTCGATCGCGGCATGGACATCAACGAGTTCGGCCCGCGCCTTTCGTTCTTCTTCAACTCGCACAACGAGTTCTTTGAGGAGATCTGCAAACTCCGGGCCGCGCGGCGCATCTGGGCCCGCGTGATGCGCGACCGCTACGGCGCGACCAACCCCAAGGCCTGGTACATGAAGACCCATGTCCAGACCGCCGGGTGCTCGCTGACCGAGCAGCAGCCGCTGAACAACATCGTGCGCGTCGCCTACCAGGCGATGGCCGGCGTGCTCGGCGGCTGCCAGTCGCTGCACACCGACTCGATGGACGAGACCTTGGGCCTGCCCACCGAGCAGGCGGTGACGGTTGCTCTGCGTACCCAGCAGATCCTCGCCCACGAGACCGGCGTCACCCGCGTCACCGACCCGCTCGGCGGCTCGTGGTTCATCGAGGCCCTCACCGACCAGATGGAAGCCGAAGCGCTCGGCTTCATCGACGACATCGATCGAATGGGCCTCGCCTCCCAGCCTGGGCGCTCCGACTTCACCGGCGACAACGCCGAGCACCCGGCCTACGCCAAGCGCGACGGCTACGGCCAGGGCGTGGTCCAGGGCATCCACAAGGGCTACTTCCGGCGCCAGATCGCCGAGGCGGCGTACCGCTTCAGCGAGGAGTGCGAGGCGGGCGACCGGATCATCGTCGGCGTCAACGAGTATGTGGACACCGAGGAAGGCCGCCCGATCGACATCCTCGAGATCCCGCACCAGGTCGAGGTCGATCAGGTCAATCAGCTCGAGGCCTTCAAGGCCAAGCGCGATGGCGCGAAGGTCGAAAAGTCACTCGACGCGATCCGGAAGGCCTGCCAGGACAACGCCAATGTCATGCCCCAACTCATCCAGGGTGCCCACGACGGCTGCACCCTCGGCGAGATGGTGCAGGCGATGGCGGACATCTACGGGCGGTACTCGGGTGGGCCGGAGTGGTAACGCATTCATGATCGATGCGCGGAGTTATCACAGACGCTTTGATCTGGACAGTTGGGTAAGTCGTTTTCCGATAGAGCCGCGAAAGGCTGTTAAGGCTTCGCGCATGAAGTTCAGGGCTGAGCGGTACGACGGCGAGATTCGGCTTGAGCCGATCAGTTCACCCGTCATGCTTGCCCAGACTGAGCAGTTGCGCCAATACCTAGCCGCCAAACACAAGTTGTCGGGTACACCTGCGGACATATTCGTTTTTGCGAAGGGCGAGCCGCATAGGCCGTATCTCACAAAGTTTGGCGGGCGGCCGTTCTGGCCGGAGGGTCGTGCGGTGCCCACTGATCCAAGCGGCAAACCGATGAGGTTCATCGCCCAACTCTGCTTCCTCGATTCGCTTGACATCATCAAGCAGAAGCTGCCGGGGGACACTCTTGTCGTTTTTGATTCGTGGTCGCCAGACGAAGCGCACAAGGACTACTACTCGTTCACTGAGCCAAAGGCAGCGGAGTGGGTGACTCGTGACGAAGTGTCGAAAGGCGGATTGGCCACAGGTTTGGACTCGTACCTAGATTTCGTTGCGCACGGCGAGATTCACCGAACCGCGGACTATGTCACCGAGAAGGACATCGATTGCCTCTATGACGTCTTTGATCGAGGCGGTCATCTGTTACCTTCTCTTGCTGCGACACGGGTTGGGCCAGGAGCATTCCACCCTCAAAGAACATGGAGTGAAACACCGACCAACGAAGTCGGCTGCCTGTACTCGTTGCAGCCGCCAAAAGTCTGGCCATTCACGAACCTCGAACACACCGATCGCGTGGTCACGGGCTGGGCGGCTGAGTTTTCTTCGGGGTACAGATTCCTCGTCGGCGATGCTGGCGGGATGTACTTCGAACTCGAAGACGACGGCACTGTCTCGATCGACGAGTCTTGCTGATCGAAAACGACCCGCTTAACCCAGCCGCTCTTTCCCACCCATATACCCCCGCAGCGCCTCCGGAACCGTCACCGATCCGTCCTCGTTCTGGTACATCTCCAGAATCGGAATGAGAATCCGCGGGCTCGCGGCGACCGTGTTGTTCAGCGAATGGCAGAACACCGTCTGCTTCTTGCCGTCTTCGCTCTCTTCGCGATAACGCATGTTCAGACGGCGGCACTGGAAGTCGTACAGGCGCGAGGCGCTGTGCGTCTCGCCGAACGCGCCGGTCGGGCGCCCGTTTGCGTCGAGGTCGCCGCGGCCCGGCATGAAGCACTCGATGTCGATCATGTCGGCGTTCTTCACGCCCAGGTCGCCCGTGCAGCACTGGAGCAGGCGGTAGGGCAGACCGAGCGATTGCAGCAGGTCCTCGACGATCGCGATCATCTGCCGGTGCCATTCGCGGCTGGCCTTCTCATCGGCCTCGCAGATGACCACCTGCTCGACCTTGTCGAACTGATGAATGCGGTACAGCCCGGCGGTGTCGCGCCCCGCGGCCCCGGCCTCGCGCCGGAAGCAGGTGCTGACCGTGACATACTTCAGGGGCAGGTCGGCCTTGTCGAGGATCTCATCGGCGTGCAGGCCCATGAGACCGACCTCGCCGGTGCCGGTGAGGAACATGTCGTGCCCCGCGCCGCGCTTGGATTCCTCGATGTGGTAGGTCTGGTCCCGACCCGCGGGGAAGAAGCCGGTGCCCTCCATGGCCTCACCCCGCACGAGGACGGGCACGCTCATGGGCTGGAAGCCGTGCTGATCGACCATGCGGTCGAAGGCGTAGCGCAGGATGGCCTGGTGCAGGCGCATGCCGTCGCCGGTGAGGACGTAACTGCGGGTCCCGGCGACCTTCACGCCGCGCTCGAAGTCGACGAGCCCGAGCGACTCGATGAGTTCGATGTGGGTCTTGGGGGTGAAGCCGCGGTTTTCTTCGAAAGACCTGCTCAAGTCGTAGCCGTCCGGTGTCCAGGTGGAGAGTTCGACGTTGTCATCCGCACTGGTGCCGACCGGGACATCGTCATCCGGCGGCAGGGGGATCAGCAGCAGCAGTTCCCGCAGTTCCGGTTCGAGCAGGGCCAGCTGTTCCTCGAACACGCTCACCTGCGTCTTCAGCTTGGCCGGCTTGGAGCGGAGTTCGTTGACCTCTGCCTCGATCGCGGCCTTCTCGTCGCCGCTCGCGGCCTTCATCTTGCCCATGAGCTGGCCGATCTTCGGGCCGCTCTCCTTGGCGAGGCGGTTCTGCTCGGCCTTGAGCGTCTCGCGCTCGGTGGTCAGCGACCGGATGTGCGAGTCGAGCTCGATGACGCGGTCGATGTCCACGCTCACGCCCTTGCGCTGGGCGCCAAGCTTGAAGCGGTCGGGGTTCTCACGGAGGGCTTTGAGATCGATCATGGGGCGGCGATGGTACCCGCGCCGCCCGGCGTTTGCCGAGCCGGCTATTCGCTGTCCTCAGGCGAAATCTCGCCGTTCTGGCCGGGCTGGGCGGCCCAGAGCATCTTGTGCATCAGCGTCGACCAGTAGCTCCGCTTCGGATTGCGAACCAGCCGGAGCGGGCGTTCGTGGCGCGAAAACCGGAGTTTGTCACCCGTTCGGATCGAGTGCATGACTTGCCCGTCGAGCACCAGCGTTGTTCCCTCGACGGCTTCGTCGGCGCAGTCGAGACTGGAGTTGGCCACAAGCATGTCCAGCACAATCTGTGTTTTGCCGGCGACTACCAGCGGGCGAAAGCCCAGCGAGTGGGCGGCGATCGGCGTGATCGCCATGGCTTCGACCGACGGCGAGATGATCGGGCCGCCCGCCGAGACGCTGTACGCCGTGGAGCCGGTCGGGGTGGACACGATGACCCCGTCGCCCTTGATGCGCGGGCCGGAGACGCCGTCGAGCGACAAGTGCATCTCGATCATGCGGAACGGCGGCCCGGCGGTGATGGCGCAGTCGTTCAGCGCCACGCCGCTGAATCGAGGCTCGGAATCATCGGAGGAGTACACCGAGACCGACAGCATCAGACGGTTGCGACACTCGAGCGCATCGGAATCCAACAGGTAATCGGCCTGCGTGCGCAGACCATCGAGGTCGTACTCCGCGAGGAAGCCCAGGTGCCCGAAGTTCACACCGACCACCGGGAGCCCGAGGTGGACGGTCCGGCGGGCCTGCGACAGCAGCGTGCCGTCGCCGCCAAGCACCATGATCAGGCCCGCGCCCATCGCATCGTCGATGGGCTCGTCGGCTTCGGTGTCGAGTTCGGCGACGATCGATGAGTGCCTGTTGAGGATCGAACGCACCTCGTCCAGCGCGTCGAGCACGTTCGGCTTCGAACGGTTGACGAGCAGCAGGACCGATCGGCTCACGACTGAACCCGCGGCTCAACGGAACGGGCTTCCACCTGACGGTCGGCACCGCCCGCAGGTCGGGACGCGAGCACCTCGCGCACGTGCGAGGCGATCGACGCGCTGTCAAGACCGACCTCTTCGAGTTGCTGCTTGCGGCTGTTCTGGTAGACCCAACTGTCGGGAAGCGCCAGCCGTGTTACGAGGCGCGAGTCCAGGCCGAGACGATTGCAGGCCTCGAGCACTTGCGTGCCGAAGCCGCCCTTGATCGAGTGGTCCTCGATCGTGACCACCGGCACACCCGCGCCGAGCAGTTCGGCGAGCAGATCCTCATCGACGGGCTTGGCGAAGCGGGCGTCGTAGACGTTGGCGCGGATCTCGGGCTTGAGCCGGTCCGAGGCGTCCGCGGCGTTCAGGGCCATCACGCCGAAACCGAGCAGAGCGATATCGGGCTTGTCGAAGGTGATCAGCGGACGGGCTTTGCCGAGTTCGAACCCTGGGCAGTCCTCGCCGGCGAAGCGGTCGGAGACCGGATCGCGCGGGTAGCGGACGCTGGTCAGCGACTTGTCCCAGCCGGCCATGAAGTCCAGCGCGCGGTTGAGCGACGGCTCGTCCATGGCAGCCATCAGGACCGAGTCCGGAAGCGTCGCGAGGATAGAGATGTCGCAGAAGCCGTGGTGGACTGCGCCGTCGCCGCCGACGAGGCCGGCGCGATCGAGGCACAGCCGGACCGGTAGCCCCTGCAGCGAAACCTCCTGGAAGGCCTGGTCGAACGCCCGCTGCAGGAAGGTCGAGTACACCGCGAAGAACGGCTTGAGCCCGGTCTTGGCCATGCCTGCCATCATGTCCATCGCGTGCGATTCGCAGATGCCGACATCGAAGGTGCGATCGGGGTGTTCGACGACGACCTTGTCGAGCCCGGTGCCGCCGGGCATTGCGGCGGTGCAGGTGACGACCTTGTCGTCGTGGTCCATCACGCGGATGAGCCCGTCGGCGAACGCGGTGGTGAAGGAGCGTCCCTTCGAGACGATCTCGACGCGGCAGGACGCCGGGTCGTAGGTGTGCGCGGCGGGGGAGTGGAAGGTTGTGGCGTCCTTCTCGGCGTAGTCGAGGCCCTTGCCCTTGACAGTCTTGACGTGCAGCACCATCGGGCGATCGAAGTCACGGATCTCAGACAGGAACTCGATCATCGAGGGCAGGTCATGGCCGTCAACGGGTCCGACGGTCAGCAGACCGAAGTTCTCGAACCACGAGTGCTCGGCGACGCCGGCCTTCATGGCCTCGGTCATGCGGTGGTACGCCTCAGCGACCCGCGAGCCGCCGGGGACGTGGTTGAGCATGCGCTTGGCGCGACGCTTCATGCCGCCGTAGAGCGGGTTGATCCTCATCCGGTCGAAGTAGGCCGCCATCGCGCCCTGGGGCTTGCTGATGGACATACCGTTGTCGTTGAGCACGATCAGGAACTGGCGATTGAGCGTGCCAGCGTTGTTCAGACCTTCCATCGCGACGCCGTTGACGATCGACGCGTCGCCGATGAGCGAGACCACCCGGCGTCCCTCGGCGTTCTTGGCCGGATCGAACGCATCTCCGTTCAGCGCATCGCCCCGGGCCATGCCCACGGCCGTGGAAATCGCCGTCCCGGCGTGGCCGACGCTGAACAGGTCGTACGAAGATTCCTTGGGCTCCGGGAAACCCGCCATGCCGTCGCGCGTGCGCAGGCCGGCGATCATGTTCTGGCGACCGGTGAGCAGTTTATGGGGGTAGCACTGGTGCCCGACATCGAAGAGCAAGCGGTCGTGCCCGAAGTCGAATACATAGTGCAGCGCGATCGTCAGTTCGACGACGCCTAGGTTTGGCGCGAGGTGCCCGCCGGACTGGGTGACCTTGCCGATGATCGTGTCGCGGATCTCTTGCGCAAGATCCGGCAGGTGATCGATGGGGAGCGCCTTGAGGTCGGCGGGCGAAGCGATGGTCGGCAGAATGGTCAAGTGCTTGTCCCGTCCTCTGAGGCGTTCGAGTTCGGGTTGAGCGGCCGAATCGAACTTTCAATCTTCCTTGAAACATTGTATCCCACGTCGGGGCGGGCGTCAGCGTTCTCCTTGGTCCCCTAGCGGGTGCGAACCGACAGGGTGTGGCAGATCTCTCGGAGTGGTTCGGCCTTCGGCCCGAGCGATTCCAGGGACCGCAACGCCTGCTCCTTCAAACGACGCACTTCGTCCCGCGCGGGTTCGATTCCGACCACTCCGGGGTAGGTCAGTTTGCCGGCTTCGCGGTCTTTGCCGGTCGCCTTGCCGACATGCTCGGGGCTCTGCTCCTCGTCGAGCAGGTCGTCCACGATCTGGAACATCAGGCCGATGGCGTCGGCGAAGTCTGTCGCGGCGCGCAGTTCGGCGGACTCGTCCGCGATTCCGGCGCAGATCGCTCCGATCCGGCACGAGGCCCGGATCAGCGCTCCGGTCTTGCCCCGATGGACTCGGCGCAGGCGGTCGAGGGGGTCGGCCTGAGCCCACTGTCGATCGCCCTCGCCGCCGAGCGTGTCGAGCACCTGCCCCGCGATCATCTCGGTGCAGGCGGTCGCGAGTTCTCGGACCACGCGATCCGGCTCGCTGCACTCGCGCGCGATCTCGAACGCGAGGCTCATGAGCGCATCGCCGGCAAGCAGGGCCATCGCCTCGCCAAAGCGGATGTGCGTCGTCGCGCGTCCGCGGCGCAGGTCATCGTCGTCCAGTGCGGGCAGGTCGTCGTGAACGAGACTGAATGCGTGGATCATCTCGACCGCGCTGGCACCGGACAGCGAGTCATCGTCCGATCCGCCCAGAGCCCGACACCACGCCAACGCCAACTGCGGCCTTGCTCGCTTCCCGGGGCCCAGCAGCGCGTATCGGACCGCCTCGTCGAGATTCGCCGGCAGCTGCCGCCGGTCGAGAAACGATTCGAGGCACGCGTCGACGGCCTGCCGGATCTGATTTGCATCGGTATCGGGCTCGGTCTGCATGCTGGTCATCGCTGATGGGTCTTTCAAATCGCCAGGGGCGCGGACGACCGGCCCAAGGGAGAGGATATGGATGGTTTCGCCCGATCACAACGCTCCGATGCAGCCATTCGCCCGCAGGGGGTATCATCCTCGCGTGTCCGATGCGCTCCAACAGATGATCAGCATCTTCAACCGCGGCGGCTGGGTCATGTGGCCTTTGCTGGTGCTGAGCGTGGTTTCCGTGGCGATTTCGCTGGAACGCGCCGCCTTCTGGCTCCGGCTCCACAACCGGGGCCACCGGGCACGGATGCAGCGGTTGACCGAACTGCTCCGCTCGGGGCAGATTCAGTCGGCGAAAACCGAGACGTCGCGAGATCGGACCCTTTACGGAGCCGTGGGTTCAGAACTCGTCGATCGTCAGTGGGTGGCCGACGCCGCCACCGTGGAGTTCACCGAGCGGTTCCGGCCCGACTTCGACCGTTTCAACGCGGTGCTGGCCACGGTTGTGACGGCGGCTCCCTTGCTTGGAATCCTCGGGACCGTACTCGGCATCATCCGGTCGTTCGATCTGCTTGGCAGCGGTGAGGCGGTCGGGGACATTTCGGGTGTCGCGGCCGGCATCGCCGAGGCCCTCATCACAACCGCCTTCGGGCTGATCGTCGCCCTGATCTCGCTGTTCCCGTGGATGGTGTTCCGCGCGCAGGCCGATCGGTGCATCGGGCAGATCGAGCGGCTCGTTGCGGCGTCGATTACGGGGCAGGCGAACGCGCCGGCTCCGACGAAGGCCGGCAAAGTTGAGGCTTAGCCGTCAGTTCGCGGCGGACGCGGTCTCGACCTGGTGCAGGAGATCGTAGATTTCCTGCGGCTTCTCGGCGTTGTACATCTTCTCGCGAAACTCTTCGGAGTACATCAGACGGCTGATCCGCGCGAGCGCCTGGATGTGGTCGCTGGTGCGATCGAGCGGGCTGGCGAGAAGGACGACAAGTTTGACCGGCTTGCCGTCGATCGACGCGAAATCGATCGGCTGGGCGGGCTTGCCGATGGCCATTGTCAGATCATTGACGCCCTCGCACTTGCCGTGTGGGATCGCCAGGGCGTGGCCGATGCCGGTAGTCCGGGTGGACTCGCGAGTCCAGACGGCGTCCTTGAGCTGTTCCGGGTTGGTGACCTTTCCGGACTCGGCCAGAACATCGACGAGCTCATTGATCACGCCGCGCTTGTCGGTGGCCTTGAGCGGCACCGCGATGCAGTCCGGCGACAGAATGTCCAACAGATTCATGGGCTCTCTCGGAAGCAGAAGGTCGGTCAGATCGTCTGGTCAGAACCGGGCTCCAACCGTGTCATCATAGCGGCGCGGGGATGCAAACGCATCCGCGGCGATGCCGGCTATCGCAGCAGAACGGCGTACGAGCCGTCGGAATACTCGGTCGCAGGGCGCCCGGGGCCTCCCGATGGCACGCGCCGGTGCTCGCGTTCGACATCAAACGAGTGCCACTTGGAGACCCAGCGTGCGATCTCTTCGTTCTCTCTCGGGTCGAGGCTGCACGTCGAGTAGAGCAGGGCACCGCCGGGGCGGCCCTGGCCTCGGGCGCGGAGGAGCGGGATCGCGTCGGCGATGATCTGGCGCTGCAGCCCGGTCAGTTCCGCCGTTCGCTGCTCGGAAGTGCGGTACTTCGCTTCGACGCGCCGGGACAACACGCCCGTGTTCGAGCAGGGGACATCCAGCAGCACGAGATCGGCCGTGCCGTGGTGAGCCGAGAGTTCGGTGTACGGGACCACCCGCACGTTCGGGACGTCCGCCATCGACTTGGCGAGGCTCTGGAACCGGGGACGGTCGATATCACTCGCGATCACGGTCGCGTTCGGGAAGGCGGCGGCGAGTTGGCGCGTTTTGGTCCCGAGTCCGGCGCAGGCATCGATGACGACCTCCGGCTCAAGATCGAGCACCGACTGGACCGCGAGAGACGAAGCGGGGTCCTGGACCCAGATGTCATCGCGCGACTTCAGCATCTCGCTCAGTTCGGCTCGCGAGCCGGTGAAGACGTGATGGCCCGGCGCGTCGTGGACGATGCAGGTCTCCGGAAGCGGCTCTTTGGCGGCCGAAGTGTTCAGAATCGTCGGGGGTGTGATCAATCCGTGCTCGGCGAGCGGGCGGGCTTCGCGCAGCGAAGAGGATTTGACCCATTCACGCAACAGCGGGCTCGGCGTGCTGGTCGTGATCGCGAGACGATCGTGCGGGTCAGAGGGCAGTAGGGGGCCGACCAGGACGAGCGCTGTGCCGTCTCCGACGGGCAGCTCGTCGCGCTGGTTGGACCAGGTCGGTCGGAACAGGCGACCGAAGGTGTCTTCGTCAAAGGCCTCCGGGGCGGGCCGGGCGGGATTGATCTTGCGACCGTCATCGTCGAAGAGCGCGTCCGGGTTCTCGGGTGCGGCCTGCACCGGCTCGGCGCGACGCAGGTCGCTGATTAATTTGCGGAGCACCGCGTTGACCATGCCTCCGGCTGCTCGGCTACCGTTGTACTTGGTCCATTCGACGGTTTCGTTGACCGCGGCGAAAGGCGGGACGCTTCGCATGAAGAAGAGCTGGGCCGCTCCGCAGAGCAGGGCGGCTCGCGCTTCATCGGGCGTGCGATACCAGTCGCGCGACAGGTGGCGCTCGATGCACCACTTCAGGGTGTTCCAGCGCCGGATGACGATGTCGTAGAGCGCGTGGGCAAACGCGGCATCGCGATCGCTGAGGTTCTCTTCCCCGGGCGTGGCGATCGCCAGGTCTGGGAACTTGCTGACCTGCTTCGTCACCAGTGTCAGGACCCGCTCACGAGCGGGGCTGCAGTTGCCGGGGCGGACGCGAGAGCGATCGCCGGAATCGCGCGAGCGTCTGCTGTCGCGGGCGCGGGCGGCGCGTTCCGTGGGGGTGCCGACGGCGTTTCGACGTGGCTTGTTTCGCTGGGGTCCGCGACGGGAATCCGGTGCGCCGGAATCAGAGGGGTGTGGCATGTTCGGGCTCCAAGGTGCGTGGAATCGAAAGGAACGGGAGCGAGCAGGAGATGGCTGCGATGATTCGTGCGACGGCCGGGCTTGCCCCGATGACCAGACTACGGAGTTACAAACGCGATGATCTTCGACCTGCATGAATCCGAGACCGAGAAGGGCTGGCTGTTCAGCGGCGAGGCCACGGTTTCGGGCAAGTTATCGTCGGTGGAGATGCTGGTGTCGTGGGCGGACTACGAGTACTGGGGAAGGGGGCTCGTTCGACCGGTCGATGTGGCCAGAGCGATTCTCAAGGTTGTCGGGCGTGCGAGCGATCTCGCGGGACTCCCGCGACGATTCGACGCGGCGCGGTTCCGGCGGTCGATTCGTGGTTTCGATGATCAGATCCGTCTCGAACTGGGCTTCGAAGAACTCGATTCCTGACCGGCCCGGCCTCCCGATTCAGAACTCTTCTTCCTCTCGGTCGAGGCGTTCGAAGCCGAGTCGTTCGGCGAGGGAGCCGAATGAGTAGGGGGCCTGGGTCGAAAGTGCCCGGCCCTCATCCTTGAGTCGGCGTTCGATCTGCACCATGCCCTCGCGCAGGCGATCGACGGTCGTCGGTCGGAACGCCTTGACGGTGACGAGGCCGAGGCTCAGCCGCTCGGGCATCAGCACGGACGTTGTGCGTGCGTCGGCCGCGACTCCGTCGAGCGGTTGGGTCGGGTCGAGCGTGCGAGCGTGCTCGATCACGCCTGACGGCAGGGCCGAGGCCGCGAGATCGGGAAGCGGGTCGCCAAGGTTGGTCTGGACCGTATCGTTGCCGATGACCGCGTCGAGGTAGGTCTTCGCCTGATTCGAATTCGAGAACTCCATTTCGAAGAACCATGTCACACCGCCATCGGCGAACGCTTCGCGGAAGGTCTCGGCCCGCTCGCTCAGTTCCTCGTAGCCGCGAAGCGTGGCGAGGTCTTCGCGGACCTGTTCTTCGACAGCTTCGACGGATTCCGCCGGGCCCTCCTGGCGCACTTCGGTGATGCGGACGAAGATCAGGTCACGCAGTCCGCCCGAGCGCGGGTTCACGACCGGACCGAAGAGGAGCCCGCGCTGCAGATCGATCCGCTCGTCGCCGCCGAACTCCTTCGCGGAGAAGAGCAGTTGCGGGAGGGTCAGAATCTCGGATTGGGTGAACTCGTAACGCGTCGAACCGATCTCGGAGGTCGCGATCGATCGGAAGTCCACAAACTCCTCGGAGACCGGAGTGATGGTGACCAAGTCCTCCGCGGCCTGTCCGGTGAGCCCTGAGGCCTCGCGAGCGACGGTCGCGTAAGTTTCCAACTCCGGCCCGGTCCAGTCTTCGGGAACGACGCGGTACCGCTCGACCTGGGAGTCCCGGGGCAGGCTTTGTGAGGCCCGAAGGCGCTCGCGCTGGATCTCTTTGGTGATGCTCTCGATGCGCTGCCGGGCGATCGAGTTCACATAGTCAGCACGCACGCGGCTGCGCGCGGCTTCGAACTGCTGCCCGGGGTAGCGGCCCTCGTTTCGGCGGAAGTATTCCAGCAGGTCAGCGGGCTCCGGCTCGATCGTCTCGGTGATTGCCGAAGAGTTGATCCGCAGCCATTCGTACTTCACCGCCTCGGGGAGCAAGTAGCCGAAGCCAAACTCTCCTTCGCCCGACGCAACGGTGCGGTAGGTCTCGAAGTGCGCACGCACCGCTTCGATGTCGAGGCTGGAAGGCTCCGGTCGGAACGCGCTCGCGGGGACGATGCCGACATCCGCGGTCACCCGGTCGAAGATCTCGGCGGCGGCGAGCTGCGTCTCGGGGATGGAGAGGCCGGCGAGTTCTGTGTAGGTCTGCAGCAGGCGGGTTACGCCGCGGAGTTTGGCGAGCGCTCGGAAATAAGCCATTTCGGAGCGGCCGGTGCTGGTCTGCTGCTCGAGGCGGGCGAGGATGTTCGCTCGTGCGGTCTCGGCCTGTGATTCGATCGCAGCGAAGTACTGCTCGTTGGTCTGAATGGACCACGGCATCATGCGCATGCGCTCGTTGACCGTCGCCTGCGCCGTGTACTCCGCGAAAAACCCGACGCTCGAAGCGCCGTCGCTGGCGCCGCCGACCAGGCCGTACTTCTCGGCCTCGTGCGTCAGCAGCATGTAGTGGTCAACGCTCTCGATCTGCAACACGCCAACGACGAGCGGCACGATCTGATTGATCATTTGCCACTCACGCTGGACATCGAGGAAGTCCTGCTGTGTGACGGTTTCGCCCTCGACCTCCGCGTACGGGATGTTCGCCGGGTTCCGCCCGATCTGCTCGATCGCCTGCGGCACGAGGAACACCACCATCAGCAGCGAGCCGCCGACGACGAGAATGAGTGTGTTGTACTTGCGAAGGAACTTCAGCATGGTGCTTTCGCCTTACCGAACGCGCGGGCGACGCGGGATCTGTGAGATTCAAAGCACCGGGCCCGCCGATTTCCAGCGGGCCCGGTCGCAGCGAAAGCCGTGGTATTAGCGGTAGAACTCGACGATCAGGTTCGTGTTCACATCGAACGGCACCTGGTCGGAAGTCGGCATCGAGGTCGGCCGGATCTGCAGTTCCGAGGGCGTGAAGTCAAGCCATTCGGGCACGATGTGGCCGACGATCGATTCCATGTTGTCGCGGATGACCGCGTGGATGCGCGGCTTGAAGGTGATCGTGTCGCCGACGCTGATCTTGAAGCTCGGGCGGTCGACCTTGCGCCCGTTCACGAGCACGTGGCCGTGGACGACCATCTGGCGGGCCGCCCAGATCGTGCGGACGACGCCCGCGCGGCGGACGACGTTGTCCAGACGCAGTTCGAGCAGCTGGAGGAGCACCTCACCGGAGTTGCCCTTGAGGCGCTTGGCCTCGTCCATGTAGCGCCGGAACTGCTTCTCGAGGATGTTGTAGTGGTAACGGAGCTTCTGCTTCTCGTTGAGACGCAGGCCGTAGTCACGAAGGCGGCGTCCACGGTAACCGTGGATACCGTTCGGGTTGAGCTGACGCTTGGCGGTGTGCTTCGGGATGTCCGCGATGGGAGCGCCGACGCGACGAGACAACTTGACCTTGGGGCCGAGGTAACGGGCCATGACAATTCTCCGTCTCCCGGGGGTACGCAGCCCTCGGGGTGCAACAGTAAGGCGATCCGCGCTGATCGACGCCGACGGTGGCGTGCGATCAACTAACCGGTGGCCGCGACTGCGGTCGGTTCCCGCTCGGCTCCACATTGGAGTGTGCGTGGGGTCGGATCCGGTCCGATTGAACGGAGCATTACACCGACAAACCGGGAAAATGTCAATCTGACCCGGTGCCAGCGGATGGCGACGGACGTCGCTACGATGACCGTTTCGTCTCCCGCCTCAGCCCCCTCTATCGGACTCCTCGCGTATGGCTGGTGACCGTCCCAACGCCTCTGTTTCCCTGCCCGTCCTGAACCGGGAAGCGGGTGTCCTGACCCCCGGAAAGCGTTTCGGGAGTGGTGAGGCCGCCCATGCCCACGAAAAGTGTGGCATCTTCGGGGTGTGGGGAGCGGCGCATCCCGCCCGACTCAGTTACTTCGGTCTCTTCAGTCTGCAGCATCGGGGCCAGGAGTCGGCCGGAATCGTCACCACCAACGGACGCCGGATCATGCGCAAGGCCGGTATGGGCCTTGTCGCGAGCGTTTTTACGCCCACCGATCTGAAGGAACTCGACGAATTCGCGAGCGATCGCATCGCGATCGCGGGTGAATCCGGTGGCGGCATCGGTCATAACCGGTACTCCACAACCGGAGCATCCGCGGACGCGAACACCCAGCCTTTCACGGGGCATTACCGGGGTGGTCCCGTCGCGATCGCCCACAACGGCAACGTGACCAACGCGATCCGGATCCGGAAGGACCTCGAAAATGCGGGGCACGCCTTCCACGGCTCGAGCGATACCGAGGTGATGTTCCAGCTCATCGCCGCCATGAGTTCGCAGGACGGCTCGGACGACCCGCTCGCCGACGCGCTCGCCCAGTTCGAGGGCGCGTTCAGCATCCTGCTGCTCGGCAAGGATCGCATCGAGGCGGCGCGCGATCCGTGGGGCTGGCGCCCGCTGGTGATCGGTCGCCTACCCGAAGACGAGTCCGGGAATCGCGCGTATGTCATCACCAGCGAGACGATCGCGCTCGACGTGGTGGGGGCCGAGTTCATCCGCGAAGTCGAGCCCGGCGAGATTGTCACGATCGGCGACGACGGGCTGACCTCGCGCCGGTTCTGCGATCCGGTGCCGCGCCGGGCGCACTGCGTGTTCGAGCACGTGTACTTCGCCAGTCCGGCGAGCAACGTCTTCGGGAATACGGTCCAGCGCGTGCGCGAGCAGCTCGGCGAGCGACTCGCGATCGAGGCACCCGTCGACGCCGACGCGGTGCTCCCGATGCCCGACTCGGGTCGGTCCGCGGCGACCGGCTTTGCACGCCGGTCGGGCCTGCCGTACCGGGAGGGGATCATCCCCAACCGCTACGTCGGCAGAACCTTCATCAAACCTACCACCGCCGAGCGCGTGGATGCGGTCCGCCTGAAGCTCAACGTGATCTCCGAGGTCGTCAAGGGCCAGCGGATCGTGATCGTCGACGATTCAATCGTGCGAGGCACGACGACCAAGGCCAAGATGGACCAGTTGCGGGCCGCGGGAGCGAAGGAGATCCACCTGCGCATCTCCTGCCCGCCGATCACCCACCCGTGCTACTTCGGCGTGGACTTCGCCTCGAGAGACCAACTCATCGCCGCCCAGCACGACCTCGAAGAGATCCGCCGGATGCTCGGAGTGGACAGTCTGCATTACCTCACGCTCGAGGGGCTGCTCGATGTGGCGAAGTCCGAGACGGTTGAGCCCGAGCACTACTGCACGGCCTGCTACAGCGGCGATTACCGCATCAGCGTCGATCCGAGGCACTCGAAAGAGATTCTTGAGGCGAACTGCTGAGATGTGGTCGGTTCAGGACCCGACCGCCTCATGCCTCAACTGCCCGCACGCCGCCGCGATATCGCGCCCGCGACTGGCTCGGATGTGCGCGTTCAGATGACGCTCGCGCAGGATGTCCTGGAAGCGGCGGACATCCGGCGTCGACGGACGCTCAAAGGGCAGACCCGCGACCTCGTTGTAGCGGATGAGGTTGATGTTGGCCCGCAGTTTCTTCGCGACGACCGCGAGTTCCTCGGCGTGCTGCGGGCGATCGTTCACGCCGCGGAGCAGGATGTACTCCAGCGTGATCTCGCGCCCGGTCTTGCTGAACCACTTGTTGCAGGCAGCGATGAGGTCGTCGATCGTCGTGTACTCGGCCCAGGGGATCAGCCGACGGCGCAGTTCGTCGTTCGGGGCGTGCAGCGACAGCGCGAGGGTGACCGGAAGGTCGAGTTCGTCGGCGAGGCGCGAAATCGCCTGGGGCAGGCCGACCGTGGACACCGTGATCTTGCGGGCGCCGATACCCATGCCCCAGTCCGCGGCGAGCGTGCGGACCGCGCCGGTGACCGCCTTGAAGTTCGCCAGCGGCTCGCCCATGCCCATGAACACGATATTCGAGATCCGCCCGACGCCTTCGAGGCGCGACAGGCGCCAGACCTGCTCGACGATGCGTCCGGTGGTCAGGTTGCCGTCGAGGCCCCCTAGGCCGGACGCACAGAACTTGCAGCCGACCGGGCAGCCGACCTGGCTGGAGATGCAGGCGGTGCGTCGGTACCCCGGCTCGCCGGGCGCGCCCATCGGGATCATGACGCACTCGGTCTGGCGCGACGGGTCGCCGGCCTCGTAGTCGAAGCCGGATGAGTTGAGCACCGGCAGCGAGGTGGAGAGCGTGCCGGCGAGCGGGTCGGCGGCGTTTGCGGGCCTCGACACGGAGCCGTCGCTCCACTGCACGAGCAGCTTCTGCGTGCCGTCGGTCGCACGCTGGTGCGCAATGACATCGCCGGAAAGAAAGGTCATCTCGGCTTCGAGCTGCTCGCGCTCGGCCTTGGAGAGGTTGGACATCTCCTGCGGATCGATCACGCCCTTGGCGTAGACCCATTCGAGGATCTGCTTGGCGCGGAACGCCTTCCAGCCGCGCTGCGTACACCAGTCCGCCAGCGTCTGCGGCGTGAACTGGAATATGTGAGCAGGAGGGTGCTTCACGACGCAGAGCCGCTCGGAGCGCTGACCGTGACGGGAACCGCGCCGTAGAGATCTTTCGTGACCTTCCACTGCCCGATCTGCAGGCGTCGGTGCTGCGGGTCGACATCCCGGCTCTTCATCACGTCACGCAGGCTCTTGGGCAACTGGAACTCGGTGGACTCGTCGACAAGCGAGGCCACCTCGATCTCCGCGTCGTACTCGCGCACGAGAACGCGACACAACTGCTGCACCAGATCTTCCGGAACCGAAGCGCCGGCGGTCACGAGCACTCGATCGACATTCTCGAGCAGTGAGGGGTTCAGGTCGGTCACATCGTCAACCAGCACACCCGGTGTACCGACGTTGGCCGAGATCTCAGTCAGCCGTTTCGAGTTGCTGGATGTCGTCGAGCCGACAACGATCGTCAGGTCGCAGTCCGGTGCGATCTCGCGGACTGCGTGTTGGCGGTTCGTGGTGGCGTAGCAGATGTCCTCGGTGGGGGGCGCCTGGATATCCGGGAACGCTTCCTTGAGCGCGTTGATGATGATGCCGGCATCGTCGGTGCTCAGCGTCGTCTGGGTGAGGTAGACCAGCTTCTTCGGGTCGTGAACCGAGAGGTTCGGAATATCCGACGGCGACTCGACGACCTGCGTCCGCTCGGGGGCCTCCCCCCGCGTACCGATGATCTCCTGATGATCCTCGTGTCCGACCAACAGGATCTGGTAGCCGCGCTTGGCGTACCGGATGGCCTCCATGTGGACCTTGGTGACCAGTGGGCAGGTCGCATCGATCGCGCGCAGGTTCCGGGCCGCGGCCTTCGCCCGGACTTCCGGCGAGACCCCGTGGGCGCTGAAAACGACGAACGAGCCCTCAGGGACGTCGTTCACGTCTTCCACGAAGACCACCCCTTGGTCCTCGAACCGGCGGACGACGTGGGTGTTGTGCACGATGTCGTGATACACATAGACCGGCTCCTCGATCACGTCGAGCAGTTGCTCCACGACCTGAATGGCCATGTGGACACCGGCGCAGAAGCCGCGAGGATTGGCGAGTACGATCCGCATCGTTCGAAAGACTCCAGAGCGAGAACGCCCCAGTATACGCGAGGCGACGAGGTTAAATTGACCGGGAACGATCAGGAACTTGCGGGAAGCACGAACGAGCGGCTCCGGCGTGAGGCCGGCCGAGCCGACGAGAACTTCACGGTCCTCTCACCACTTCTCCCCAAGGAGTTCGTGGGCGATTTTGCCTCGGTGTACGCCTTCTGCCGCCGCGCCGACGACCTCGCCGACGATGTCGATCCGACGCCAACGGGACGCGCGCTCGCCCTGGAACGACTCCGGGCGCTCCGCGAAGCTCTGGACCGGCATCTCAATCCCGGACGAGCCGCCGACAATGCCACTCATCCGGACGACGCGATGCTCGCCGAACTCGCCCGATCCGTCGAGCGACGCTCGATCCGGCACAAGCACTTCCACCATCTTCTCGACGCCTTCGAACAGGACCAGGTAAAGCACCGGTACGAGACGTGGGACGAAGTGATGGAGTACTGCCGCGGCTCGGCGAACCCGGTGGGGCGGATCGTGCTGGAGATCGGGGGCATCGATACACAGGACGATGCCAGCCAGCAGATTGTTCGGTGGTCGGACATGGTTTGCAGTGCGCTGCAACTGACGAACCACTGGCAGGATGTCCGGCGCGATCTGCTGGAGCGAGACCGCGTGTACCTGCCTTCCGAAGACACCGGTCTCACCGACACCGATCTCCGTGAGATGATCGCCTCACCGGACGAGCCGGAACTTCGTGTCAGGTACATCCGGGCGCTGCGGCCGCTGGTCACGCGGACTCACGAGATGTACCTCGATGCCAGAGAGCTGCCGGATGCCATAGCCGAGACCGCCGCCCGGCCGCTCGCTCCGACCGTCTGGCTGCTCGGATCCGGCGGCGAAGCGACGCTGCGGAGGATCGAGCGTCTCGGGTGCACGACCCTCTGGAAGCGTCCTCGTCTCAGTCGCCTGTCCAAATCGTTCCTCGTTCTACGAGCGGTCTTTAAGGCAAAGCGAATCGGCTGAATTTTCCGCGCGACGATCCACCTGTGGGCGTACGATGGAAAGGTATGTCCGGAGCCGGGTCAACTCGAACGATGGGCCGCGCTGATGGGCCTCCCGGTGCTGTCCCGGCCAACCGGGATCTCGCCACGCAGCAGGGCTACAGAATGTGCGCGCAGATCGTTCGCGAGCGCGCGAAGAACTTCTATCTCGGGCTGCGTCTGACGCCCGAGCCGAAGCGTTCGGCCCTGTTCGCCGTGTACGCCTGGATGCGCGCCGCCGACGACATCGCCGACGCGCCGATCGATCCGGCCCGGTCCGACGAACGGCTGGCGGAATTCCGCGAGACGACGCTCACCGTTCTCGGAGGCGGCTTCCGACGCGGCGCCGGGGCGAGCGATCTAGTGTGGTTGGCGTTTATCGACACGGTGAACAGGTTTCGGCTCCGCACCGATGAGTTCATCCACACGCTCGACGCGCTTGAACTTGATATCCACGCCGACGCCGGCGTCGACCGAGACGACCCGAGCACGATCCGTCCTCGCTTCAACACCTTCGAGGGTCTTGAGCAGTACTGCTACGGCGTGGCTTCCACCGTGGGGATCATCTGCACAAGGATCTGGGGTATCCGCGACGACGCGGTTTGGGACGAGGCGCGCCCGCTGGCGATCGACCGGGGCCACGCGTTCCAACTCACAAACATTCTTCGCGACATCCGGCAGGACTACGAAGAGGGGCGTGTCTACATCCCGGAGTCGTTGCTGAGCGAGCACGGCTTGAACGGCTTGCGACTCGCGACATGGGCCGATCCTGCGGCCTGCGCTTCCTGCGTCCGCGCTGTGGCGGAAAAGGCGCGAGAGTTCTATGACCGTTCGGAGCGTCTCGACGAGATCATCCATCCCGACGGAGCGCGTCCGCTATGGGCCATGACCAGAACCTATCGTGCGATGCTTGACAGGATGACCGACAGTCCGAGCAGCGTCGCCCAGCCCGACACGATGTCGCTCTCGACCCGCGCGAAGCTGTCGATCCTCGCGGGCGCCATGCTGCGCGGTCGCGGCGAGGCCAGACGGGCATGAACACTCCGGGTGGTGGGGGGCGCGTACCGGAGAGCGTAATCGTCATCGGAGCCGGACTGGCTGGCCTGAGCGCTGCGGTTCGGCTGGCGGGGCTCGGCGCTCGGGTCACGGTTCTGGAGACGCGCCCCAAACTGGGAGGGCGGGCCACCAGCTTCGATGATTCCCGCTCGGGTAAACGCATCGACAACTGCCAGCACGTGGCACTCGGTTGCTGCACGAACTACCGATGCTTTCTCGATCGCCTCGGTCTGGGAGACGCGCTGCACTGGTATAGCGAGACCCACTGGCTTGAACCGGGTGGTCGCCACAGCGTGACCAAGCCGGTGCCGCTCCCGGCGCCGTTGCACGGCGCGACGCTGCTGCTGAGGGCTCGGTTCCTCTCGCTGCGCGATCGGCTCGCTGTCGGTCGAGCGATGCTCGAAGCGGCGCGTGAGGATCGAGCGGCGCTCGCGCCCGAACCGTTCTCGAATTGGCTGGATCGCCACGATCAATCCGCGATCGCGCGACGCCGGTTCTGGGAACCGCTCGTGATTAGCGCATGCAACTCGTCCATCGAGCGCGTCGATCAGCAGGTCGCGCTGCACGTGCTCCAGGAGGGCTTCCTCGCGACCCGTTGGTCCTCGATGATCGGGGTGCCCCGCGTCCCCTTGATGGACCTCTACGAGCCGGCGCGTTCCATCATCGAAGCGTCAGGGGGCCGCATCATTACCGGCACAAGCGTGGTAACGGCCGACCGTCGGATCGCGGTGACGCGTCAAGGTGCGACACATCAAGCCGACCGGGTGATCTGCGCGGTGCCGTTCGAGCGGCTGCGATCGGTGCTCGGCGACGATGCGATGGACAGCGATCGGGAACTCGCAAAGGTTGACAAGCTCTCGCACAGCCCGATCCTCGGCGTGCACCTCACCTTCGATCGGCCGGTCCTGCGTTACCCGCACGCCGTGCTGGTCGATCAGGGCACGCAGTGGCTGTTCCGCAAGGATCAGGACGGGTGCGTCATCCACGCGGTCATCAGCGGAGCCGACGAGTGGACGGCGCTCGGCGAGCAAACCATCGTCGAGCGTGTCCTGTCGGACATCCACTCGTGCATCCCTGATTCACTGGGCGCGTCCCTGACATCGTTCCGCGCGGTCAAGGAGAAAAGGGCGACGTTTGCTCCGACACCCGTGGCGAGATCGTTGCGCCCGTCGTCCGTCTCCAAGTCCGGTGTCATCCTCGCCGGTTGCTATGTGCAAACCGGATGGCCGTCGACGATGGAGGGAGCGGTGCGTTCGGGCGAGATGGCCGCGGCTGTCGCCTGCGGTGTGCCGGCGGAGACATTCGTCGCACCATCGCTGCGTCCGGGGCCACTGGTCTCGGTGCTCGCGTCGGCGTGATGCCTGGCGAACAAAAAACCCCGCTCGGTGGCGGGGCGATAGAGGTCAAGCGCAGCAGTGCAGCACTCAGTCGGCGTTGGTCGGCGTCGCCTTCGACGCCTTGACCGCGGTCTCGACGAGCTGGTCAAAGGCCTTGGGGTCTTCGATCGCCATTTGCGAGAGCATCTTGCGGTTGAGCGTGATGCCCGAGTGCTTGAGGCCGTTCATGAACAGCGAGTAGCGCGTGCCGCGCATCCGGCAGGCAGCGGTGATGCGCGTGATCCACAGGCGACGCATGTCACGCTTGCGGGCGCGACGGTCACGCCAGGCGAACGCGCCGGCGCGGGTCAGCGCGACCTTGGCCTGCTGGAAGTGACGGGACTTGGTGCCGTAGTAGCCGCGGGCTTCGCGGAGGACGCGCTTGTGAGCACGCTTGCGAGCCGAGCCTTTGCGAACGCGGGGCATGGATCAATCCTTTCTTCGATGCCGGACGGGGCGAGGGAAACTCGTCTTCAGATCCCGGACGACGGTGAAGTCAACTAGTACGAATCAGGGGACGGTCTGCACCGGCCGGCGACGCGATCGGAGTCGCCGCCGGGCAGAAAAAATCGAGTCTCACTCGCCCTTGGCAGCGGCGCGGGCGGCTTCGCGCATCTCGCGACGCTCGGCCGGCGAAGGGCTGCGACGAACGCTGCTCGACGACTGCTCGCGACCGCGGACCTTGGTGCCGAGAAGACGAGTCAGGCGACGGGTCACCGCGGTGGACGCGTACGAGTCCTTGCGGAGGCGACGCAGACGCTTCGGCGACTTGTGCGAACGCAAGTGCTTGCTGCCGGCCTTCTTGTGGCGAGCAAGGCCCGTCCGAGTCAGACGGATGCGCTTCAGCAGGCCTTTGTGAGTCTTCATCTTCGGCATGGGGATATCCCTTGTCTTTGCAGGCAATACAACGCCCGCCCAGCCGGTTAGCTGGGTCGGGCCGAGAAGTGTACCGAGAGTGCCGACGAGCCGCAACGCCCCAGATTCGCCGGTCGTCGCTCCGGCGGAGCTGTCAGGGGCCTACGAACGCGTCGCGCGGGGCGGGGCGCTCGGATCCATTGAGGCGGACCCTGCGGGGCTGATCCTCGCGACTGCGCGGGATCCAGATGTTGTCTCCCGTGGCCAGATCCGGGGAACTCACAAACAGCACCGAGAAGTCGGGCATCAGGAGGTTCTGGCCCCGGCTGCCGTGGTTTTGGCTGTTGCGTGTCGCATCCACGGTCTCGCCGCGCATCGCCGCCTCGACCACCGGCGACCGATCGGCCAGCACCAACACGACGTTCGGATCTGAGAAACGGGGTGGTTCGCCGTTGAAGAGTTGGTAGCTGTACGACAGTTCGTCCGCGCTGCGCCAGTCTCTCTCGAGCGAATGCGAATGGGAAACCTGAGCACGCTTATTGCCCGGGCAGGCGAGCGCCTCGAGCGGCACATAGTCCTCACGGACGAGTACAAAGAGGTTTGCGGAGTGGCTGCTCGAGGGGTCGCCGACCAGCCACCAGCGTGCTGCGGGCTTCTCTTCGGTGGGTCCGTCGACTTCGGAGATTGCCGGAAGATGCCCGTCGTGATCCCGGGCGAACAGCGAGAAGCCGAGACCGGCCTGCTGCATGTTCTGGGCACACCGGATCTCTTCGGCCATGGTCTGGGCGGAGAACAGCGACGGGAACAGCACCGCTGTTCCGACGAGGAGCACGGCGGCGATCGCAACAAGGTCGCTGAAGCGAATCCGGCGGCTGTTCCGAACCTCGTCCGCACTCGGCGGTGGGAGTCGAAACGAAGTTTCACCAGCGTTCCGGTGGCGCTTGCGAACCGCCTCCATCAGGCGCTCGATGCGCCGGATCCGTGACGACTCGTCACCGGAGGCCGGTTCATCAAGGAGTTCAAGCACCCGGACGCCTTCTGCCGGCTCTTCACCTGCGACAAACGCGTCGATCACCCGTTCGCCGGCGGGGGACAGCCGGCTGGCCACGGCCGACGCTTCCGCGACCCGGGCGGTGCGTTCTGAGTCGAGCAAGCGCTCTTCGCCGCTGGACAGGCGAAGCAGGTCCAAAAGCTCTGAAAATCGGACCTCGCCGCCGGAAGACCCGGTCGATTCGACCGACACCCAACCGTCCACCAACCGAGCGTCACGGGTGCTCAAGCGGTAACTCACAGCGTTGTCGATATCACTCTCGCTCATGCCTGAGGTCCTACGCCGTCACCCATCCGCGAGTTCGGTCGCGGATCGATGAACTGTCGATCTGGCGTCGCGAGCTCCTTCATCCCGTCATCCCCCGGTCTCGCGACCGCGATTCTCGGACGCCCACACTCCATCCGCCTTCGCCTTCTCCACCTGCACCTGCCAGGCCTGCCCGAACCCTGCGACCGCCGAGTGCAACCGGCTCTTCACCGTGCCGAGCGGGATGTCGAACATGTCGGCGATCTGCTGGTAACTCAGACGCTGGAAATACGCGAGGAGCAACACTTCCCTGAGCTTGGGCGAAAGCGTGTCGATCGCCCGCTGCACCATCTTTGAGCGTTCCTCGTCGTTCAGCCGGCTGTCCGGTCCCGGCAGGTCGATCTCGAGCAGGTCGACGAACTGCGCCCCGTCGTCCCCGCCGATCTCCGCGTTCAGGCTCATCGCCCGCCGACGCTTGCGTTTGCGCAGGGCATCGCGCCCCTTGTTGGCGGCGACCGTGAAGAGCCACGGCTTCAGGCGACGGGACGTATCAAAGGTCGAGAGTGACTCGTGGACCTGCAGAAAGGTGTCCTGGAACACGTCGTCCGCGGAGGCCGGATCTCCCATCAGACGCCGGAGAAACCGCATCAGATCATCGTGATACCGCTCGACGATCTGCTGAAACGCGCCAATGTCGCCCGCGAGGTAGTCCTCTGCCAGTTGCTCATCCGATCGAGGGTCGCTTGTCGTCATGATCGCGATGAGTCCCTGTCCGCAAGCGTCTGACGTTAGTCGGCCCGTCCGAGAACCGAACCAACTTCGGTGCGATCTTGACCTCAAGGGCACCGGAGCCATGATGGTAGGGGAGTTCTCCGATCCTGTGCGAGGGGCGACCCCCGGACCACATACCCCGCCGACGAAGGAACAGTTCGCATGGCCGCCCAAAAAGCCCGCTTCACCGCCACCGCCACCGCATCCGCCGCCGCCCTGATGACGGCCTTCGCCGGCTCCGGCGTGCTCGCCGATTCCGCCCCGCGCCCGTCGTATCCGGAGGGCGAGGCCGTCCCGAGATCGATGACGCCGGCCGAGCAGCGCTTCGTCGAGCAGAACCCGATCGTCGCGCCCGAGCGGGGCGCGACCGCGCCGCCGCCCGGCTCCGACTTCCGAGCGACCGCCGAGTACGAGCCGGTCCACGGCATCTGCCTCGCTTGGGAAGGGCCGTCTTCATGGACGAACATCCTGCGTCAGATGGCAGTGCAGATCACGACCGCCGGCGACGCGCACGTGTACATCGCGGTCGACAACGCGTCGGAGGCGAACTCCGTCAGTTCATCGCTCAGCAGCGCCGGAGCCGACATGTCGAAGGTCCGGACCATGATCCGCAGCACAGACACGATCTGGATCCGCGACTACGGCCCTCGATACATGTACATCGGTGATGTTCGCGCCGTCGTAGACCACACCTACAACCGGCCACGCCCGAACGACAACGCTTACAACGCGTGGTTCGCGCAGCAGCTCGACCACGCCTACTACGAGCTCCCGCTTGTCCACGGCGGCGGAAACTATCATCTGAATTCACAGTTCCGCGGGTTCGCGACCGAACTCATCGAAGACGAGAACCCGGCACTGACCGAGGCAGAAATCGTCGACATCTGGCAGGACTATCAGGGAATCGATACGCAGATCACCGACGCTTACCCGTCATTCGTCGATTCCACGCAGCACATCGACATGTGGCTGCAGGTCACCGGTCCTCAGGCCGCGGTCATCAGCGATTGGCCGTTCAACAGCGGCTCCACACAGGATCAGGTCGCCGACGGACTCGCTCAGCAACTCGCGAGCGAGGGCTGGACGATCACTCGTGTGCCCGCTCGCAGCGTCGGGGGCACGCACTACACCTACACCAACGTTGTGATGTGCAACGACATCGTCCTCGTCCCGACGTACACCAACAGCAGTGTCGTCCAGCACAATCAGGAAGCGCTGGACGCCTGGGCCGCGGCCATGCCAGACAAAACGATCGTCCCGCTCAACTGCCAGGGCATCGTGACAGCGTCCGGCGTGATGCACTGCATCACCATGCACATCCCCGAGCACCTCGGCGGTGACAACCCGACCGCGTACCTCGAAACGCTCCGGGGGGGCGAAACGCTCGATCCCGGCGACACCGTCGCCGTCCGCTGGCTGACCGATACCCCGACGCCGCAGCCGCTCACGATCTCCGTCGACCTGTCCACCGACGCCGGGCAGACCTTCGATATCCCGGTCGCCTCCGGAGAGGCCGACGACGGCGTGTTCTTCTGGACCGTCCCCGACATCGGGACGACCCAGGGTCGCATCCGAGTGACCGCTATCAACGGCAACTTTCTCTCGGGATCGGATCAGAGCGTTTCCAACATCACCATCACCGGCACGCCGGCGTGCACCGGCGATGTCACGGGTGATGGCACGGTGAATCTCGAGGATTTGAACCTTGTGCTCGGGAACTTCGGCGACCAGACCGATGCCGGCGACGTCACCGGCGACGGCTTCGTTGACCTGGCGGACCTGAACGCGGTGCTTTCGAACTTCGGCTGCTGATCAAGTCGGGTCACCGATTTCGGGCGGAGCGCGCACCGAGCGTCAGGTTCATCGCGATCATCATCGCAAGTTGGTCCGAATAGCCCCGATTGCCTCGCAAACTCGTGCGGGTCAGTCGGGGTTGTTGTGTTATCGGAACCGGACGGATCCAGAAAACCAGAAGAACTGTGTGCAGATTTTCCTTGCAACCTCGGATTGTGGGCGGATAATGACGATACGAGTCCTCCCGATCCGCCGTAATGGCAGGGAGTGTTCGTTGGAAGAAAGAGAAGAGAGAGATCGAACTTTGTGTACCTGTACCGCCAAAAACGGTGATTTGACCAGCATGAACGTGCGGGACTGACGTCCTGTGCGTTTATTTTTTCGTTCCCCGGCCGTAATCGGATGGGTCCCAGTGCTCTCGGGATTGCAGACGACCGGTTTGGGATGCTCTTGAGTGTGATTCGAAAGGAGTGAGAGCTGTGACTATGAAGTGTTCTTGTAAGGCGTTGGTGGCCCTCGCGGGCGGGATCGCGATGATCTCGTCGGCGGCCGTCGCCAGCCCCTCGACTTCGAACGAGGCCCCCGCGGTCTCGACTGGCGTCAGCAAGGCGTCGTCGACCAAGGTTGTGAACCAGACCAGCAACAACGCCTCGGCGAAGTTTGCGGTCGGTGCCAACCGTGGCGTCAACGACACCTGCGAAACCGCTGGCAACGTTGACTGTGGTGGTTCGGCTGAAGCCGACCTCACCACGGCCGCGCCCGGCATCGATTCGCCGTTCTCGTGCGCTATCGGTACCGGTCAGACCAACACCCTGTGGTACTCGTTCACCGTGACGGCCGGCAACAACGCCGCGACCGTCCAGACCTGCAACTCGGCCGGCGGTTCCGACTCGACCCTGAACATTTTCTCAGGTGCGTGCGGTTCGCTCGTCGAGATCGCCTGCAACGATGACGGCGGCTGCGGCGCTGGGTTCCTCAGCTCCGCCACCGCGACCGGCCTCGTCGAAGGCGAGACCTACTACGTTCAGGTCGGCGCGTGGGATGCCGCTTCCGTCGGCACCTACACCCTCGAGGTGGACTGCTTCTTCCAGGAAGTCGGCGACGACACCTGCGAGAACGCCGAAGCCATCGAGTGTGGCGGTTCGGTCGAAGCCGACCTGACCACCGCGTCCCCGGGCATCGATTCGCCGTTCTCGTGCGCGATCGGTACCGGCCAGACCAACACCCTGTGGTACTCGTTCGTCGCCACCGACAACGCCGCCACGATCCAGACCTGCAACTCCGCGGTCGGCACCGACTCCACGGTCAACGTGTTCTCGGGTGCCTGCGGCGCGCTGGTCGAAATCGGCTGCAGCGATGACGCCTGCGGTTCGTCCGGCTTCAACAGCTCGACGACCGTCTCCGGCCTCACCGTCGGCGACACCTACTACATCCAGATCGGTGCCTGGTCGGCCGCGACCGTCAGCACCTACACGCTCGAAGTCGACTGCTTCTTCATCGAGCCGTGTGACACCTGCGTCGATGGCAGCACCCCCGAAGGCGAGCCCATCCTCGTCGACGGCGATGATGACATCACCAACGGTGGCTGCAACAGCGATCCGGACGTCTTCGGTTCCATCAGCATCGGCGAGACCGTCTGCGGCACCGCCAGCCTGTACACCAACAGCGCCGGCACCGCCGTCCGCGACACCGACTGGTACCAGTTCACGATCACCGAGACCACCGCGGTCGAGTGGGTCGTGACCTCCGAACTGCCCGTCCAGGCGCTCCTCGTGAACGCCGGCGACTGCTCGGCTCCGGCCGTCATCGGTGAAGGCAACGGCGTTTCCGCCGGCGGCTGCCAGCCGATCGTCGTGTCCGCCGACCTCGCCCCCGGCACCTACGTCGCGTTCGCGGCGTTCCCCGCCGGCTCGGGTCAGCCCAACGGCACTTCGCTGCTCTACAACGCCACGCTCCAGCAGGGTGGTCTCACCCCCGGTGCGTGCTGTGACTTCGACGGCAACTGCTTCGAAACCATCGAAGCGGAGTGCGACGGCTTCTTCACCCCCGAAGCGGTCTGCGCTGATGTCGAGTGCATCACCGTCGACTGCCCGGACGGCGCCCTCATCGAGGGTGGCGGTTTCGGCGAAGAGCTGTTCGACGGCTACAACGATGAGCTGAACTCCGGCTGCAACGCGTCTGCCGGTATCGCCATCATCGACTTCCCCGTCTGCGGTGACGTGTGGTGCGGTACCTCCGGTACTCACCTCAACTCCGCCGGCGGCCAGGTCCGCGACACCGACTGGTACCAGTTCGACGTCTTCGAGACGACCGAAATCAACTGGCGCGTGACCGGTACGTTCGACGTCCTGTCGTTCATCCTCGAAGCCGGCGCCCCCGGCGATGAGTGCACCCTCGGTTCGCTCCAGCAGGCCGCCACCGGCCCCGCTGGCACGCCCGTGGACAACATCGCCACGCTCGGTCCGGGTACCTACTTCCTCTTCGTGTCGACTCAGGTCTTCACCGGCGTCCCGGCCAACGCGCCCTACGTCGCTGAACTGATCTGCATCGAGCCCGAGCCCCAGGCCTGCTGCTTCGGCGACGGTTCCTGCGAAGACCTCCTCGGTCCCGACTGTGCCGCCGCTGGCGGTATCCCGCAGGGCGTTGGCGTCCTCTGCGCCGACAGCCCCTGCTGCGTCGTCTGCGACGGCAGCGAGAACGCTGAAGGTGAGCAGATCTGCGAAGACGAGTACGTCGACCTGTTCAACTCCGGTTGCAACGCTGGCGATGGCTCCTTCCCGACCAGCCCGCTCACCATCAACGAAGCCACCTGTGGCACCACGGGTACCTTCACCGTCGGTGGCGTGGGCAACCGTGACACCGACTGGTACGCGGTTGAGCACCCGGGCGGCACCATGACCCTGACCGTTGCTTCGGCCGGGTTCGATGCCCTCACCGGTGTCCTCAACGTCCTGCCCGACGGCTCGAACTGTGGCTCCGCCGCGTTCCTGCCTGACTTCGTCGGCTTCACCGAAGGCTGCACGCCGGTCACCCTGAGCGGTGATCTGCCGGCTGGCACCTACATCGTCTTCGTCTCCACGGCCGACTTCACCGGCGTTCCCTGCGGCTTCGAGTACAACGTGCTCGTCGAAGCTGGCGATGCTTGTGACCCGACCTGCGGCGACGTGACCGGTGACGGCAACGTCGACCTCGCTGACCTCAACCTGGTGCTTGGTAACTTCGGTTCCACCACCGACGTTGGTGACGCGAACTGCGACGGCGTCGTTGACCTCGCTGACCTCAACCTCGTCCTCGGCCAGTTCGGCGGTTCCTGCTAATAGCAGACCAACGACTGACCGGAGATTCCGGTTGACTCGAAACTGACCCTCCGGGGTCAACCCACCGAGGAGCGAAAGCTCCTCGGTGGTTTTTTTGCTCCGAGCCCGTTCGCCACGGTCCCTTGCGACACCCGCGGCGATCGCTACAATGCTCGGCCCGCCTCCCGGCGGATCCGCAGGCGTGTGTGCGCCCTGCTGCACGGCGATCCGTGCACGCTTTCACCCCAGCCGGGCAATCCACCCGGCTCCACACCCCGTCCCGTCGGGGAAACGGAGTTCAGATCATGGTTCGTATTCGCCTCAAGCGCATGGGCCGTCGCAACCGCCCGTTCTACCGCATCAACGCCGTCGAGAAGCGCACCCAGCGCGACGGCAAGATCCTCGAGAACCTCGGCTGGTACGACCCGATGGCGACCGACCCGGCCAAGCAACTCGCCGTCAAGGGTGAGCGCGTCAAGCATTGGCTGTCGCTCGGCGCGCAGGCCACCGACACCGTCAACGACATCCTCGCCCGCGAGGGTGTGATCGACGCAGAAGCCTGGAAGGCCGAGCGCGAGTCGCGCACCAAGAAGAACCGCGCCGCCGCGATCAAGCTCGCCGAGGAGAAGGCCGCCGCCGACAAGGCCGCCGCCGAAGCCGAGGCCGCCGCGAAGAAGGCCGAAGCCGAAGCCGCAGCTGCTGAGCCGGCCGCCGAGGAAACCCCGGCCGAAGGCTGAGGCCATCCCTGATGTGATCGTCCCGGACGCGAGCCGGAACGGACTCTGCGATGGAGGAGGGTGATCGTGCGTATCGACGTGCTCACGCTCTTCCCGCAGATGTTCGAGCCGGTGCTGAGCGCCAGCATTCCCGGTCGCGCCCGCGCCGCCGGGCTGGTCGACTGGTTTGTCCACGACATCCGAGATCACGCCAACAACAAACACAACAAGGTCGACGATCGCCCCTTCGGCGGCGGGCCGGGCATGGTCATGATGTGTCAGCCGCTCTGGGACGCCGTCGCCGATGCCGAGTCTCAGGCCCCGCAGGTCGGGCCCACGACCCGAATCCTCCTCACGCCCCAGGGGCGCCCGCTGACGCAGCCACTCGTCGAGGACCTCGCGTCCCGACCCCGCCTGCTCATGATCGCCGGTCACTACGAGGGGGTCGACGAGCGGGTGATCGACGCGCTGGACCCGCTGGAGATCAGCATCGGCGACTATGTGCTTTCTGGGGGCGAACTGCCGGCCATGGTCCTCATCGACGCCATCGTCCGCCTCCTCCCCGGGGCACTCGGGCACCTGGACTCGGCCGCACAGGACAGCTTTTCCCACCAGCACGAGGAGCATGGCCGTTTGCTCGACTGCCCGCACTACACCCGTCCCCGCGAGTGGCAGGGGAGGGAGGTCCCGGAGATCCTCCTCAGCGGCGACCACGCCAAGGTGGATCGATGGCGTCTTGAACGCATGATCGAGCGGACGCGCAAACGCCGTCCCGACCTGCTGGAGGCAGATCCGGCAGATTCTCCTGCCAAGCCCGCCTCCCGGCCCGTGCAGCCGGATGAGGATTGAGGTACACTCTCCGACCCGACTCGGCGGCCGGTTGCCGCCGCTTTGCGCAAACGGAAGATCCCATGGATACGCAGAAACTCATCGAAAGCCTCACGGCCGAGCAGCTCAAGACCGACATGCCCCGTTTCGACATCGGTGACACGATCAACGTGCACTACCGAATCGTCGAAGGCGACAAGGAGCGCATTCAGGTGTTTCAGGGTGTCCTGATCGCCCGTCGCGGCAGCGGCATCCGGGAGTCGATCACCGTCCGTCGCATCGTCGCGGACCAGGGCGTCGAGCGTGTGTTCCCGCTCCACTCCCCGAAGGTCGCCAAGTACGAAGTCGTCCGTCGCGCCGACGCCCGTCGCGCCAAGCTCTACTTCCTCCGTGACCGCATCGGCAAGAAGCGTCGCCTGCGTGACCGTCGTCGCGGCATGAAGCACGTCGAAGGCATGTCGACCGTCCACTGAACCGGACCAATCGCAAGCCGATTCTGCAAGCCCGGCCGGACGCCGGGCTTTTTGCTGCGCCGCACTCCAGACAGCCGCGTACAGTCTTCGCATGCGACTGCTTCCCACAAGCGTGCTGGTGCTGTCGATCGCAGGGGCCGGGACCGGCCAGCCGCAGTCGGAAGATCCGAGCGGGCCGGCCGAGGCGTCGACGCCCCCAGCGACCCGCGCGATCTTCCCTCACCTGCGCATCAACACGCAGGAAAAGTGGCTCGAACTCGACGGCATCGTGCCGATCACAGTGGACGACCCTGACGCACCGACCGTGTACCTCGAGCAGGTCGTGTGCGGGCGTGAATCGCCGGAGATCGCCGCCGGCAAGGAACACGAGTCGCTCGTGGCAACGAACGCCAAGGGCTCGCATATCCACGCCGGCCTCTTGCTGCTCGGTCTGGAACCTGGCCAACCGGTCAGTTGGACCACCGAGGAGGACGGCTCGATCAAGGCTCACGAGCCGGAAGGGCCACCGATCCGCGTCGAGTTCATCTGGACGGACGCCGACGGAATCGAACGGACCGCGACGCCCCGGGACTGGATCCGACACGAGTCTACGGGGGAACGGTTCCCCGACGGGCACTGGCTGTTCGCGGGCTCGCTGTTCGTCGACTTCGGTGCGGGCGAGGTGTACGACGCCGACCGGAGCGGCACACTCGTCGGGCTGGCGTCGTTCGGGACCGAGGTCCTGTCGTGGAACACGCCGATCCACCACGAGGCCGGAATCAACCTGCCGGTCTGGACGGCGAACAATGACACGGTTCCCGAGTTCAAAACGCCGGTGAAAGTGCGTCTTTACGTGGTCGATCAGCAGGCCGAACGGCCCGCAACCGATGACCCGCAGCCGCCCAACGAACCCGAGCAGCAATCGCCCGGCTGATCAGCTGCGATCGTCGTCGTCGGACGATGCACGCCTTCCGACCCGTTCGCGGATCTGTTCAACGGTCATGTCCTCGCTGCCGGGGACGTACTGCAGCGTCGAGCCCGTCTCGCGTGGATCGGTGTCGTACGCAGCGCCGAGCGGCACGCTCAAGGTCACGGGCTCGCCGTCGCGCCAGACCGTGATATCGACGGCCCGTCCGGGTTGCTGGACGCTGATGATCGAGCGAAGCACATCGATGTTCGGAGTGTCGCGGTTGTTGATGGCGATGACTACGTCTCCGTCGCGCAGTCCGGCCTCCGCCGCGGGCTGGTTCCCGGGTGTCTGTGAGATGAGGACTCCGGTCCCCATGAATCCTTCCGATTCGAGGCGTCGACGGACGAACTCGTAGTTGCCAAGCATTACGCCGAGGTAGCCGCGCAGCACGACATCGCTTTCGATCAGTTGGTCCACGACGTTTTCGATGGTTTCGAGCGGGATGGCGAAGCCGATGCCCGCCGACTGACCTTGCACGGCCGGCTGTTCGGAATCGCGGTCGAACTGCTCGCGGTTGTTGGCGATCGCGGCGTTCATGCCGACGAGACGGCCCTTTACATCGACGAGCGGGCCTCCGGAGTTGCCGGGGTTAATGGCGGCGTCGGTCTGGATGAAGTTCGTGTAGCCCTGCACCATGTTGACGAACGAAGCGCCGTCGGAACGCCCGAGCCCGGAGACGATGCCGCCGGACATCGAGAACTTGATGCCGAACGGAGATCCGAAGGCGAAGACCTGGTCGCCGACGTACAGCGGCTCGCCGGTGGCGCGTCGGATCGGGATGACGCCGCTGCCGGCGTCGACCTTCAACACCGCGATATCGGTGCGATCGTCGCTGCCGACGATTTCGGCCCGCATGACGCGACCATCGAAGAACTCGGCACGGATCGCGACCGCGTCGCGAACCACGTGGGCGTTGGTCACGATGTGACCCTCGTTGTCGTAGACGTACGCGGAACCGTTCGAACGAAATCCGCGACGGTTGCCCTCGCCCTGTAAGGTGACATCGAGATGCACGACCGAGGGCTGCACCGAGTTGGCGACGGCGCGTTTCTCCGCGTTGATCTGGTCGAGCAGGGAGGACGCGTCGAGTTCTGCACGTGCCCGGGTCACATCCGCCTGAATCTGTGCGATCTGGATCTGCCGGAGGACCGGCGGAGCGGCAACGATCGCCATCGTGGCGGTCAGGAGGACGAGCAGGGCGGGGCCGTAGGTGTAAAACCGTCTCACGCTGTCGTACTCCTTCTTCGCTTTCGGTCCGTCTATAAGCCAAGAACGCCCCGGGCGACGTTCTATTTCGTATTCGACCTCTGGGGCTCGTTTGGTTTCATCTCGAACCGATGTTCGGTGACCGCTCGGCGTGCGACACGGTCAACATACGATTCCGTGGCATCGCGGATGCGTTCGCCAAGGTCCGCTACCGGCTGGGCGAAGCCGGGTTGCCAACTGGTCAGCCCGAGCAGGTCCTGCACGACGAGTATCTGGCCGTGGGGGGCCGGGCCGGCGCCGATGCCGATGAGCGGCACCGAGGTCTGCTCCAGGATTCGATCGGTAACCTCCGGTGGAACGGCTTCCACGAGCAGCATCACGGCGCCGGCTCGCTCGAGCTCGATCGCGTCGGCGACGACGGCGTCGGCGTCGGCGGGAGTTCGTCCAGCGGATGAGTAGCCTCCGGTCAGGCCGACCTGTTGAGGCTTTGCACCGACATGAGCGCAGATCGGGATGCCCGCGCGGGTCATCCGCTCGATGAGCGGCGCGAGCGTGCGATCGGCTTCGATCTTGATGATGTCCGCGTTGCCCTCGGTGAGGAATCGCGCCGCGTTGACCATGGCCTGATCAGGAGAGCCCTGATAGCTCATGAACGGCATGTCGCCCATGACCATCGTGCGCGGCGCGCCCCGTTTGACACCGGCGGTCAGCGCGATGGCGATATCGAGCGGCATATGGATAGTTGAGTCGTAGCCGAGCACGATCTCCGCCGCCGTGTCGCCGACAAGGAGGATGTGCACGCCTCCCGCTTCGAGCCAGCGGGCGGTCGTGGCGTCGTAGCAGGTCAGGCAGGCGAACGGTTGGTCGCGCTCCACCATCTTGCGGATGGTCTTGAGCGTCACGGGTCGTCTGGGCGTTGGGGCGTCGGAGTGGCTCATCGCTGTCCTGCAAGTGTAGTCGCGGCGGTGCGTGCGTCGAGCGGGTTTCGGGCGATTCCCGATTCCGGTCCAGAAGTTCCGGCGGGGGCGCAAAAAAGCCCGCTCCGAGGCGGGCTTCTCGAGCGGGCCGGCGATTCAGCCGTGGGCGGGCAGGTACGAGGAGTTCACGTAATCGGCGACCATTCGGTGGCTGCTGAACTCCGCGCAGACTGATGTCATGGACTCGCGCATCCGCTTCACCCATTTCGTCGGTACGCCCGCGCTATCGCGGTTGTAGAACTCGGGAACGATCTCGGTTTCCAGCAACGAGTAGATCGACTCGGCATCGACCTTGTCCTGCTTCGCGCGGGTGGACTCGGGCTTCTCGCGACCGATGGCCCAGCCGTTCTTGCCGTTGTAGCCCTCGGGCCACCAGCCGTCGAGGATGGAGAAGTTCACGCCGCCGTTGAGCGGCGGCTTCATGCCGGAGGTGCCGGAGGCTTCCATCGGGCGGATGGGGTTGTTGAGCCAGACATCGCAGCCCGAGGTGAGCAGACGTCCGATGGACATGTCGTAGTTCTCGAGGAACCAGACGCGTCCGCGGAACGGCTTCCGCTTGGTCATTTCGTAAACGGTGCGCACGAATGCATTGCCCTCGGCGTCGCGCGGGTGTGCCTTGCCCGAGAAAATGATCTGCACGGGGCGGTCCGCATCGTTCAGAATCTTCGCGAGGCGTTTCGCGTCCTTGAAGATCAAGGGAGCCCGCTTGTAGGTCGCGAATCGCCGAGCGAAACCTATGGTCAGAGCAGACTCGTGCAGCGTGTCGTAGAGCGCGTTGATCTGGTCCTGGTCGGCGCCGTGGCGGATGAGTTGCGCGCGGAGGTGATGGCGCAGGCCCGCGATGAGCTTCTGGCGCATGCGGTGACGGAGGCCCCAGAGTGCGGCGTCGGGGGCCGATCCGGCCTTGGCCCACCAGTCGTTCTCGGGACCCGCGCCGACCCACTTCGGCTTGAGATACTTGTCGTAAAACGGGCGGCACTCGTCGGCGATCCAGGTCTCGGGGTGGATGCCGTTGGTGATGTGCCCGATCGGAACTTCGTCCGGGTTCTTCACGCCGTACACGCCGGTCCACATCTCGCGAGCCGTCGCGCCGTGCAGCTTGGCGACGCCGTTGCAGCGCTCGGCGAGTTTGAGGGCAAGGACGGTCATGCAGAACGACTCTTCCGTGTTGCTGACGTCCTCACGTCCGAGGGCGAGTACCTCGGCCGGCTTCACGCCGAGGCGATTCGCGTAGGACTTCATGTACTTGCTGAAGAGCTTGACATCGAAGCGGTCGTTGCCCGCGGGCACCGGGGTGTGCGTGGTGAACACAGAGTTCGAGCGGACTTTCTCCACCGCCTTCTCGAACGACATGCCCTTCTCGACCGCGCGGGTGAGCAGTTCGAGCTGGCAGAACGCGGCGTGGCCCTCGTTGAGGTGGAAGACCGTCGGCTTGATGCCGAGTTCGTCCAAGGCCTTGAGTCCACCGACGCCGAGCAAAACCTCCTGACGGATGCGGAACTCGTTGTCGCCGCCGTACAGGTGGTGCGTGAGCTGACGATCGGCGGGCTTGTTGGCCTCGAAGTCCGTGTCAAGCAGGTACAGCGGCACGCGACCGACCTGGAGTTTCCAGATCTTGGCGTGCACGGTCCGCGTGCCGATCTCGACCTCGATCTGCTTGCCGGTGTCGATGACCGGGAGTTTGGCGAAGTCGTACTCGGGGTAGAGGATGCGGACTTCGCCGTCGTTGGTCAGTTCCTGACGGTAGTAGCCCTTGCGCCAGAGCATGCCGATCGCGGTGAGCGGGATGCCGAGGTCAGACGCGGACTTGAGATGGTCACCGGCGAGCACGCCGAGGCCACCGGAGTAGAGCGGCAGGTGCTCGTGCAGGCCGTACTCCATGCAGAAGTAGGCGACCTTCATGCGTTTGGCCTTCGGCTGCTTCTCTGCCAGACGCTTCCACCAGCTGTCGGACTTGAGGTACGCGGTGAGTTCCTCCTCGCAGGCCTTGAGTTCCGCGGCGACCACCGGGTCGGACTCGAGCACTTCCTTGCGCGTCGGCGCGAGTTGCTCGATGGTCAGGATGGGGTTGTGCCCGGTGGCCTCCCAGATCGCCGGGTCGAGCGACTCGAACAAGCGTTTCGAGCGCGGGTGCCAGCTCCATCGGAGGTTGGTGCTGAGGTCTTTTGCTCGGTCGAGCGTGGACTTCTTGGAGCGGGTGACCGGTTTAGTAGAACGCTTTACCATGAGACTGGAACCTTTTCGGAGACTGCCGGTGCAGCCGCGGCCAGCGGCGGGGGATGTGGAGGGGACGGCCCGGACGGGCGCGGTCAGTATACGGGCAATCGTCGATCGTCCTGCGTGAGGGAGATCCCTGTCGATAAGAGACCATTCAGAGGGCTATACTCCCGTACTGCGATTTCGGGAAAATTCCTGTTTGCCAAGAATAATCGAGAGAGAATTCTCGTTTAACGATCGCCCTCTCCGTTCGCTCACTGCTTCCGGGACCATCATGATGACTGAACAGCGAGATCAGGCTTCCGCCCCCGGTGTCGGGACGAAGCGTCGCAAGCCGAAGCGTGGGCCGAAGAACCCAGTTGTCGGGTTCATCTCGGGTGTTCCGCTTGGGATCGCCCTGTTGACCGTCTTGTTCCTCTACGCGTCGATCGGCTCTGCCGGCATCGTCTATCCGGTTTTCGGAGCGGACGGTCTCCAGTGGAAGCACGACATGGTCCGCCAGTGGCGGATGTTCGAGATGACCGAGTTCCAGTGGTTCCACACCTGGTTCTTCGTCGCGCTGTGCGCCGCGATCTGCGTGAATCTGACGCTGGCGACTGTTCTGCGGATTCCGTTCAATGCCCTGAAGGCCGGGGTTTGGATGATCCACGCCGGGATCATCACCATGGCGATCGGGAGCGTGATCTACTTCTCGACGAAGATCGAGGGCGATGCGCCGGTTATCCGGCGCCAGGTCGTGGTGCAGTTGCCCGGCGGGCAGACGGCGTCGATGCCGGCGCTTCCCGGAGTCAGCAGGACAATCGAGACCGAGTCGGGGCCCCTGACCATGGAGGTCTTCTCGGTGCTCCCGCAGTACAAGTTGCTCACCGGTGAGTTTGCCGGAGAGGAAGACTTCGCGGTGACCATGCGCGTGCAGCCGCCGGATGGCACGGAGTTCTACCGCCAGTTGCTGGCGAGTTACCCGCAGTTCACCGAAGACTCGATCGCGGTTGATCCCGCCTCGAATGGCGGACGTCCGATGCAGCGGGTGAAGAACCTCGAACAGTACGACGGGCGCGCTCTACTCCGTGAGGACATCCAGATGGGGCTGGACTATCTGGCCCAGGACTCGTTCTGGATCCGCGACAGTTGGGCGCTGCACCTGCGTGAGGTCGGCGCGGACGAGTGGATCGAGCGCCCGATCAAGTGGTTGCCGCGATACAACGACTACCTCCCGGCCATCGAGGACATCTGGGCGACGGTCGGGCGCCGCTACCCGATCCAGTCGCTTTCGGTGTCGGTGCCTGCCGTCTCCGAGGATGATCCGATGCTCGGTGAGGCGATCCGCGTGCAGGGGTATCTTCGGTATGCCGTGGCTCAGGAGCGATTCACTGCGGGCGGGGATGAGTTCAATCCCTTGCTCGATCTGCAGTTGAACACGTCGGACGGGCGGGCATCGACGTTTCAGTTGCTCGCGATGGATCCGATTCGGCGTACCGCGGCGGAGGGCAACCTCGGTTTCTTCTGGGCGGATTCGGAGGAGCAGTTCGACGCGATACTCGACGATGCCGGTCCGGCACGACTGACTTTTTCGGTTCCGAGCGGCGAAGGTGACCCGGTGGTCGTCTCGACGCGGATCACCGAACTGGAACTGGAGAATCCGGACTCTGCGATGAAGCCCGTTGGAACGACGGGCTGGGAGTTCCGGGTTCAAGCGGTGGCGAATGGTCTTGAGATCAATCCCGGCGTAGCGTCAAACTTCGCGATCGTCGAGTTGGTTTCACCGTCCGGTCAGCGCGTGCTTCGGTATGTGGCGACCAACCCGAACGAGACGCGCGACATCGACGCGATGGCCGACCCGCCGTACGTCTTTCCAGATCCGGCCATCGATGTGAGCTACGACCGCGTCCAGATGCCTGCGATCAGTTTCGTGGGTCGCGATGGCGAGCGTCGGTTCACGATGGTCGAGCGTCTCCGCAACGGCAGCACGCGCCAGCAGACGGTCGGCCTCGGCGACACCATCGACCTCGGCGACGGGAACACGCTTCGAATCACGCGCTTCGCTCCGAACGCACGGCCGCAGATCAAGCCGGTCATTGTTCCGGATCAGCAGCGCGATGCGGATGTCGACCGCTCGCATCACTACGCGATGATCAAGGCCGAGATCGGCGAGCAGCGGGAGTGGCTGGCGTTCCACAAGTACACGGATATGTCCGAAGCGCTGTCGCTCGCCGGGCTGACGCGTTACGAGCCGACGGTCTTCGAGACGTCGGATGGGCGCCGGATCGAGGTCATGTTCGGGCGCCAGCGTCGCGATCTCCCGGCCCCGGTCGTGCTGGAGGACTTCGTGCTCACAGCGCACATCGGTGGGTTTTCAGGCGATGCTGGTCAGATCCGGAACTGGACGAGCGAACTGCGCTTCCTGCCCGAATCGGGCGAGCCGGTGGAGCGAGAGATCTCCGTGAACAATCCGAAGCACTTCGGCGGGCTCGCGTATTTTCAGTCGTTCTGGGACGCGCCGCGGGCGAGCCAGGGTCGTCCGACGTCAGCGGGCATGGCTTTCACCGGGCTGGGTATCGGGAACCGGGAGGGCGTCTGGACAGCGCTCATCGGGTCGTGCCTGTCGGTGATCGGCATGATCTACACGTTCTACGTCAAGCCGATCATCCGGCGCCGGAGGCGCGAGCTGGTGCTGGCGGGGCTCGGGGTTTCAGAAGAAGGGGGCGTCTCGTGAATACCCGTCCGCTGCATGTACTGGTCGGTGCGCTGCTCGCCGCGGCGTTCTCATTGCTGATCGTTTCGATGGTGACACGACCCGCACCGCTCGAGCCCGGCTCGTTCGGGGCGGAGGTCGAACTCGAGCCGCTGGACCGCATGGCGGTGTACCACCAGGGGCGTCTGAAGTCCTTCGAGTCGTTCGCGAACGAGCTGTTGGGCTTCGTGTCGGGACGGGAGAAGTTCAACGATCTGCCGCGCGACCTGCTGTACCTCGACATGATGTTCCGTGCTCCGAACTACCAGGACGCGGACCTGATCTACATCAAGAACAAGTCGATGCGCGAGCAGATCGTCGAAGCCCTCGATACGCCCGCGGGTTTCAACGCCCCGGTGGAGGAAGGGCTCGGTCAGCGTCTGGACCGCTTCATGGAGTCCGGGCTGATCTCCGCTCGGTTGCTGAGCGATCCGCGCGTCGAGGCGCTCAAGGCTGGGTGGCGATCCGACCTGATCAAGACCGCGAAATTCGTGGACCGGATGGAATCGGCTGTGGGTCTGGTGGACCAGAATTCACTGGCGGGGCTGCTGCGCGTCGTTCCCCCGCCGTCGGGCGATCTGAACGAGCCGTGGCTTTCGGTTCGCGATCTGCAGGTTGAGTCCGTGAACCCGGATCAGGTCCGTCCCGAGGCGCGACGCGTCTTCGACACAATGCCGGACGACCTCCGCAACGATCTTCTGGTGCAGTGGCGTGGACTCGTCGAGGCGTGGGTGAGCCAGAACGCCGAGCAGGCCAACGACGCGATGGTCGGGTTCGCGGAGTTGCTTCCACGGGTCTCGCCCGAGATCTATCCGGAGCCGGCTCGCATGCGGTGGGAGGGGCTGTACTTCCAACTCAAGAACCTAACCTGGGTGTGGCTTGTCTATCTGCTGTCGTGCATCTTCCTGCTCATGGCGATCGTTTTCCGCTGGGACGGTGCGCGGGGGCTTGGCGTCGGCGTGTTCGGCGTCGCCTTCCTGTTGCACACCGCCTCCATTGGGCTTCGCTGGTGGGTATCCGGTCGCTGGCCCAATTCGAACATGTTCGAGGCAGTGACCACCGCGTTCTGGTTCGGTGCAGCGGCGGCGGTTCTCCTCGAGATCTGGGGTCGCAAGACGCAATTCCGGAACATGTTCCTGCTGACCGGCGCGGTCGGGAGCATGGTCGCGATGATGTCGGCGAACTTCTCGTCGAAACTCGATGCGAGCATCAACAACATGATGCCGGTGCTGCACGACCTGTGGCTGTACATCCACACCAACGTGATTATCGCCAGTTATGCGCTGATCTTCATGGCAGCGGTGTCGAGCCTGCTCTACCTCGGATGGCGGATGATCGGCGGCGGGCCGGACTACGCCCGCGTCGGCGGCACCGAGATGCTGATGGAAGCCGCGGCAGAGGGCGAAGCGTCGGTCGCGAAGAAACGCCGTGCTTCCCTCGGCGAAGTGTTCGACGGCGCGACGCTCGTTCTGGTCGAGTTCTCGTTCGTGCTGCTGTGGGCGGGCATCGTGATGGGCGCGATCTGGGCGGATCACTCGTGGGGACGCCCGTGGGGCTGGGACCCGAAGGAAGTGTTCGCGATGAACACCTTCCTCGTGTTCGTGATCATGCTGCACGTGCGCCTGAAAGCTCGAGACAAAGGTCTATGGACGGCGCTGCTCGGGCTCGTTGGCGCAGGTGTGATGGCGTTCAACTGGATCGTGATCAACTTCGTGATCTCGGGGCTTCACAGTTACGCGTGACGCTGGTCCGCCTCAGTCGAGCATGCGCAGTTTGAAACTCTTGTCTTCGTAGACGACGTCCATGCTCACGAACGTGGTCTCATTGAGCCGGCCGCCCGGGATCGTGATGCGGTAGGCGTTTCGCCCGATGCGTTCGAAGCCGGCGCCGGGCGTCTGATCGCCCGCGGGGATCATGATCAGCAGTTCCGTGATGTCTCTGGCGTACTTCTTGACAAACTCCAGCGCCGCAGTCGGTTGCAGGCCACGCTCCTCGTAGGCTTCCTTGAGTTGCTTGCTCAGCAGTTGCTCGTAGAGCAGTTCCCACTCCTCGTCCCGGATCGTTCGGCGCAGGTGGAAGACGAGTTCCGCCGGCGAGCGCGAAACGAGCAGGATGTCGCCGTTCTCGAGTTCGCGCCGGAGGGTGTTCCCCTCGATCGGCGTCCCCGGAAGGGGCCCGTAGAGGCGTGATGCCACGGCCTCAAGACTCGCCGTTGTTTGGGCGTTCGGAGCGTCGGGACGGATCCCCCCCTCGGCGCCTTCGATGTTCTGCAGACCCCCTCGCACGGAGACGACTCGCGTGGTCGTCTCGCAGCCGACGCAGATGATGCCGATCGCCGCCGCGATCGCGGCTGCATCTGAATGTCGAAAAGTGCTCCGCATCATGTGGGTATGACTCGTGAATCGCGCTCCGAGTTCGTCTCCCGCTGAAGGTTTGCTGTCCACTCGGCGGTAGGGGATCGACGGTTGCGAAGATCGTGGAGCGGGCTCGCGGCGTCGGGTTGCGGGAAGTCCGTCCGCCGGTGGCAGCCGCGCGACTCCTCGCGTTCGAGCGCCGAGGTGACGATCACGCTCGCCAACTGCAGCATGTTCTGCGTCTCCCAGCCGAACGGGTCATCGAACACCTTGTCCAAGGTGTAACGGCTCCAGAAGTCGCACATTTCCGCCACATCGCCGAGCGTGGGGCCATTCCGCTCGATGCCGACGTTCCGCCACATCGCCGAGCGCAACGAACTGCGAACGTCGGTCAGATCGAGTTCTCCTCGCTTCGATGAGGGCACATCCGAGACGATCTTCGTGGGCTTTCGCGCGGGGCCCGCGCCGTTTCCGTTGCTCGCTTCGGACGCGACGCGCCCGGCCGCCTCACCCATGACAATGGCTTCGAGCAGCGAATTGCTGGCGAGCCGGTTCGCGCCGTGCAGTCCGGTTGAGGCGACCTCGCCGACAGCGAGCAGCTGCGGGACATCGGTCCGACCTTCGAGGTCCGTGTGCACGCCGCCGACCATGTAGTGCGCGGCGGGATTGACCGGAATCAGATCGGTCTCCGGGTGCAGGTCGAACTGCGCGAGGCGCGAGTAGATGCCGGGGAACCGAGTTTCAAAGTCCTCGACGTGACGCGCATCGAGCCAGACGTGCGAGCCGCCAGTCGTGCGGAGTGTGTTGTAGATCGCCGAGGCGACGACGTCTCGCGGCGCGAGTTCCGCGCGTTCGTGAATCCCGACCATGAAGCGGTTCATCGACGGGTCGAGCAGGTGGGCTCCCTCGCCCCGGACCGCCTCCGAGACGAGCAGCCGCTCGGCACCGGCGATGTAGAGCGTGGTCGGGTGGAACTGCATAAAGGCCATGTCGGCGAGCGTTGCGCCGGCTCTGTAGGCCAGCGCGAGGCCGTCGCCGGTCGCGCTGGGCGGATTGGAACTCTCGCGCCAGACCGTCCCGCAACCACCCGATGCGAGGATCGTGGTTGTTGCCCAGATCACCTGCAAACCGAACTTGCGGTGGTATGTGATCGCGCCGAGACACGGCGACCCTGGTTCGTCGCTCGCGGTGAGCAGATCCAGCACGAAGCAGTCATTAAAGATGCGGACTTCAGGGGAGGGAGCCAACGCCGCGGCGAGCGCTCGGCCGAGTTCGGCTCCGGTGGCGTCGCCGTCGGCATGAATGATGCGCCGGGTCGAGTGCCCGCCTTCCTGGGCGAGTTCGAGGCCCCCGTCGTCTTTCCGGTCAACCCTGAAGCCGATGTCGAGCAGCGTTCGGAGCGACCGGGTGGATGCCTCGCAGATGTGCCGAACCGCGGTTTCGTCGCACAGCCCGGCACCGGCGGCGAGCGTGTCCTGGGTGTGAAGTTCTGGCGAGTCGGCCTTATCAAGAACGCCCGCGATGCCGCCCTGGGCCCACGCGGTGTTGCTCTGATGCAGTCGCCCCTTCGAGGCCACGATGACTTCGCCTCGCTGCGACGCGATGCGAGCGGCGGTCAGACCGGCTGCGCCGGCGCCGATCACCAGCGTGTCGGTGAAGATCTGTGGGAGCAGCGTCGAGCGGAACGGGATCAGGTATCGACGCTGGCCGGGGAGGGCGTTCATGGGTGTTCGCTCTTGTTCCTACTCACGGTGCGCAGCGGCAGCCGGGACCGCACCCGGAGGCCGACGCGGAGTCCTGCTGTTCGCCGAGAATCCGATCGAGTTTGCGTCTCAGGAACCACGCGTGGTGCTCGACATGGCACGCTGCGTACTCGATCAAGCGGCGGAGCGTCACCTCGCCGTGCTCGGGATGGAGCGCCGTGCGTTCGAACATCGGCTCGGGAAGGGTGGCGAGCCACTGACCGGACCAGCGTCGGAGCGTATGAAGGAGGGCCACGTACCCACCGGCGGGCACTGAATCGCCTGCGAGGCTCCCGGGGATCTGCTCGGCCGTCGGTTCGTAGATGCCCGAGTTCAGGAACGCGTGCTCGTCGAAGAGCGTGAGCATCGGCCGATCTTCGGCCACGGTCCGGCGCATCCGGGTCGAGAACACGAGGTCGGCATCTGCGAGGTGGCCGAGCAGCGTTCGGCAGGACCATGTTCCGGCGTTTTCAGAGGGCTCGAAGGTACGCGCGAGGGCTGTGTTATCCAGTTGGAGCACGCGGGCATCCAGGACATGGCTGGCGGTCCGGTATCGCTCGATCAATTGAAGGAGCGGCAGGGACTCAAAGAGTTCCCGGCAAGGCGGGCTCGCGGCCGGCATCGGTCCGTTCGGGGTGGTTTGGGCATGGGCGGTCATTGTTCTTAGGATACGCCCTCGCGGATGATGCTGGCGTCATCCTCCCGCTCTCTCGTTGGATCGCCAAGGAAATCGACGCTTTGCCCGAAACTTCCGCGCCCCGGCCCTCGAGAAGCGTTCCGATTGCGGTGTTCATCTCCGGTGGCGGTCGGACGCTCAAGAATATCGACGACGCGATCCGCCGCGGCGATCTGGCGGCCACGATCGAACTCGTCGTGGCCTCCAAGGAGTGCCCCGGCGCGGACTTCGCCCGCCGGCGCGGGTACACCACGGTCGTCGACGGGCGTCTGGACGCCGTGAACGAGGTGGAGCGACTGCTCAACGACTCTGGGGCCGACTGGGTCGTGCTGGCGGGCTACGTCCGCCTGCTGCCGATCCCAGACCGGTGGAGGGGTCGAGTGGTGAACATTCACCCGTCGCTGCTTCCACTACACGGCGGGCGGGGGATGTACGGGCAGCGGGTCCACGAGGCGGTGCTCAGGGCCGGCGACGCCGAGAGCGGGTGCACGGTCCATCTGGCTGACGGTGAGTACGATCGCGGCGAGATCATCGCACAGGCCAGTTGCCCGGTGTTCCCCAAGGACACGCCGAAGACGCTCGCCTCCAGAGTCTTCGAGCTGGAAACCGATCTTTACCCGAAGGCGCTCGCCAAGCTTTTCGCCGAGCGTACGGGCTAAGTCCACGGCGCGGAACTCGGTACACTCTCGCCCACGCACCTCTCGCGACCCCACCTCGCCATGTTCAGACGGCAAAAACGCTCATTCTGGCACGACTTCCGGACATTCTTCGTCCGTGGCCTCGTCATTTTGCTTCCCTCGCTGCTGACCCTGGCGATCCTGCTCTGGGCCTACAACTTCCTGAAGTCCAACATTGCCGAGCCGATCAACTGGGCGGTGCAGCGAGTCGTCATTCAGGCGGTCCCGCAGGTGTATCCGAACGAACTTGACCGGCCGAGCTGGTACCTCGCTGACCGCGACGAGATTATCCGCCGCGCCCCGAGCAGTTATCGAAACTACGCCGATCTGCCCGCCGGGCAACGCCGATCGATCACACGCCAGATCCGGTCCGAGCAGCTCCGGGAGTACTGGCGCGAGCGTTGGTACCTACAGGGAATCGGGTTCGTCGTCGCGATCACCGCGGTGTATCTCGCTGGCGTGCTTGTCGGTAACTACCTTGGTCGGAAGCTCTACGTCCGCTTTGAGAGTTGGCTGATTCGAATCCCGATCATCAAGCAGGTCTATCCGAGCGTGAAGCAGATCGTGGACTTCCTCATCGGCGAGGACACATCGAGCAAACTGCCGACGTCAGGACGCGTGGTCCTCGTGGAGTACCCGCGCCGGGGGATCTATACCGTCGGGCTTCTGACCGGCGGCACGCTGAAGTCGATCGAGAGGGTCGCCGGTGAGCCGAGTGTGACCGTGTTCATCCCCTCAAGCCCAACCCCTTTCACCGGGTACACCATCAACCTCGCGGCGAGCGAGGTGTTTCCGATCGACATCAGCTTCGACGAGGCCATCCGCTTTGTCGTTTCTGCCGGCGTCCTGGTGCCGGTCCGTGAACAGGTCGATGATTCGGGGCGTTTACCGGGCGACGCTGAGCACGAAGCCAGCGGTCAGAACGGGTCAGACGAGGCTGATTCGGATTCTGGCACCGCTCGTGAATAGCGGCAAGTACGGGGACTCGTCGTTACACTTGTGATCCGCTCCGCGGTTATGGACGGAGTCATCGGAGGAACCCACGCGATGCGGATTGAAGTCACCGGCCGGCACATGGATCTGACGGAGTCGATCAAAGAGCAGGTCGCGGAAAAGGCCTCCAGGCTCCCGAAGTACTACGACGGCGTGCAGGAGATCGATATCGTGATCGAGCAGTCCAACCCCGGGGGGTTCCATGTCGAGGTGCGTGTGGACAGCGAGAAGCACGACACTTTCGTGGCCAAATCGGAGGGGTCGAATATGTACGGGTGCCTGGACTCGTGCATCGATAAGATGACCCGACAGTTGACAGACTTCAAAGAGAAGCTGAAGAACACCAAGCGCTGAGCGAGGCGAGGACCGATCGCCTCAGGGGTGCCGGAGACCGAACTGATGAAGATGTTGGATATTGTTTCCAAGGACGCCATCGTTGCCCAACTGGAGTCCGATTCGCGCGACGGCGTGATCAAGGAGCTTGTCGGCGCGCTGATCAGCGCCGGCAAGGCCGAAGAGGGCATGCGTGAGGACCTGACGGCGAAGGTTCTCGAGCGCGAGCGTCGCGGTTCGACCGGATTCGGCAAGGGTGTCGCGGTTCCTCACGTGAAGCATCCCGATGTCGACACGATGGCCGCGGCGATCGGCATCAGCGAGAACGGCGTCGACTTCGATGCGCTCGACAAGCAACCGGTCTATTCGTTCATCCTCCTGCTCTCGCCGCTGGATCGTCCGGATGAGCACCTGCAGGCGATGGAAGTGATCTTCAAGAACCTGAACCAGGACAGCTTCCGTAGATTCCTTCGCCAGTCCACCTCGACAGAGGATGTGGTCACTCTGCTCGAGGACGCGGACAACAACGATCTGCCCGCCTGAGCGCCCCCTCTCTTCGTTCGTCGCGAACAGCCCCTCGGTCCTGTGGAAGTGATCCATGTCGCAGTCGGCGACATCCCGTGTCACCGTGCCCAACCGCCTGGGGCTCCACGCGCGCCCGGCGATGGAGTTCGTCGATAAGGCGAACACCTTCGCGTGCGCGGTCACGGTCAAACGCGTCGACGGCGACGAGACCGTGGACGGCAAGTCGATCATGCAGATGATGCTGCTCGCCGCGACGGTCGGCACGGAACTCGAGATCGCGTGCGACGGCGACGACGCGCCGGACGCGTGCGACGCGCTGGTAGCCCTCGTGGAAAGCGGGTTCGGGGAGTCGTGAGCGCGCAGCCGCTCGGATCTCACCCGGGTACCGGAGCCAGATCCCGTTCGTCAACCCGTTCGATCTTCGCCCCGAGCGTTCGGAGTTTCTGTTCCATCTGCTCGTATCCGCGATCGAGGTGATAGACCCGGCGGATGACCGTTTCGCCCTCCGCCGCGAGTCCCGCGAGGACGAGGGACGCCGAAGCCCGCAGGTCTGACGCCATGACCGGGGCGCCGACGAGTTGCTCGACTCCCGACACAACCACCGTGGAGCCTTGACGGAAAAGGCTCGCGCCCATGCGTGAGAGTTCGGCGACGTGCAGGAAGCGTTGTTCGTAGATCCGCTCGGTGATGACGCTGTTGCCATCCGCGAGGCAGGCGAGGGCCATGAGTTGGGCCTGCAGATCGGTCGGAAATCCCGGGTGCGGCTGGGTCGAAACAGTTGTCGGGCGGACGGGCCCTTCCCGCCAGGCATCCACGGTCCGCCTGAGCGGGTCGGCATCAGGACCGTCGGCGGCGCGCACGCAGACGCCCATGCGCTCGAACTGGTCCTGCGCGGCGATCAGGGCATCGGCCGGGTAGTTCGTCAGCCGGAGGCGACTGCCGGTGATCGCGGCGGCGAGTACGTATGTCCCGGCTTCGATCCGGTCGGGGATCACCCGATGCTCGGCGCCGCCGAGGGACTCGACGCCGTGGACGGTGATCCGGGGCGTGCCTGCGCCCTCGATCCGGGCACCCATTGAGTTCAGGAGCCGTGCGACATCGACCACCTCGGGCTCACAGGCCGCGGCTTCGATGACGGTCGTGCCCTGGGCGAGGGTGGCTGCGGACATGACGTTTGCGGTCCCGAGCACGGTGGGGCCGAACGCACCGCCGAGGAACACCGTGTTGCCCCTGAGCCGGCCCGACGCGGGAACGCGAGCGACGACGTCTCCGCCGTCCAGGGTGATTTCAGCACCGAGGGCCCGAAGGCCGCGAAGGTGCAGGTCGATGGGGCGGTCGCCGATGGCGCAGCCGCCGGGCATGGACACGCGGGCCTCGCCCCGTTTGGCGAGCATCGGTCCGAGAACGCAGATGCTCGCTCGCATGGTCCGAACGATGTCGTAGGGCGCGAGCGAGAGCGATTCGTCTTCGGCGTAGAGAGTGATGCTCCGACCGTCGCCGGAGTCGTGCTCGTCGATCGAGCACCCGAGACGCTCGAGCAGGTTCAGCATGTTGGAGATGTCAGCGAGGCGGGGGACGTGATGCAGGGTTATCGGCTGGTCTCCGAGCAGCGCCGCGGCCATGAGCGGGAGGCAGGCGTTCTTCGAGCCGTTGATCTCGATGCTGCCGCTGAGGGTGTTTCCGCCGTTGATTACGAATGCGTCCATCGCGTCGGTGCTCTCCCTGCAAACCGGCCGGCGGAACTGCCGACCCTGCGTCCGATCATATCGGCCTTTGGCGGGATTCCGGCCCAATCCCGTGCGGTCCCCGATCGAGGGGTTCCCCAGCCGTCACAACCCGGCCGTTCAGAGCGCCGGGAGTCTCTCGGCTTCTTTGGAAGTGCGGCGGTGAATCGTACGGTTCAGGTGCAAGTGTTCATTGCATCTGGAACCGCGGACCCTGCGCCGTGGCTCGATTCAGGTGGAGGTTGGTATGAAAGGCAATTCAATGAAACAGACCATCCTTACCGCGCTCGGCCTCATCACCGCCGCGGGCTTCACGCTCGCGCTGATCCCCCAGAAGGCCGACGCTCGAGCCGCCGCGGTCATGGTCGACGACTTCGAGAACCTCCCGATGTCCATCGAACTGACGGGTGTCGTCCGCGACTTCAAGGCGTACAACTCGTCCAGCAACGCCCACCCGGACTTCCAGCAATACAACCGCGGACACACCGTCGGGCTCGTTGAGAGTTACCTCGACGACGACGGCAAGCCGGTCCTCAAGGACACCCGAGGCCAACGAGTCAGCAGCCAGTTTCGCGACAGCAACGGCAACAACATCAACCCCGCGATGTACTCACCGGAACTCGGCGATAGCGCCGGCTCGCTCAACAGCCAGTCCGGCAAGTCGATCACCTCCGCTGAATCGTTCCGGGTCTGGTTCCGCGACGACCCCAACTACAACCTCTCCGATATCCACTCGATCGTGCTCGAACGCCAACCCGGCACGAACAAGTATGTCTTCCACCAGCACGACGATCGCAGTCAGGATGGCATCCAGGGCTTCTTCCCCGCCGACGGCAAACTCTGGAACGACCACAACCACAACCTCGGTCACAACTACTTCCTGACCTTCGAACTCGAGACCGAGTTCGTCTACCAGAGCGGTCAGGACCAGACCTTCACCTTCGTCGGTGACGACGATGTCTGGGTCTTCGTGAACGGCGAACTGGTCATCGATCTCGGCGGCGTCCACGGCGCGGTCAGCCAGACCATCGACCTCTCTCGACTCGGCCTTGACGATGGCCAACGATGCACGCTGACCCTGTTCTTCGCCGAACGCCACACCACCCGCTCGAACTTCCGCGTGGAAACCACGCTGAACCTCCGCACCGCGGAACTCCCGAACACCTTCAACCTGTACGACTGATTCGTCGTCGGGTCTCGGGTCACACTCAGGCGACGCGTCCCGACCGGGGCGCGTCGTTTTTCGTTGGGGAGCGGTTCAGGGCTCGGTCGGCAGGGACCGCGCGACCCAGCCGTTCAGCCCGTCCCGCATGAAGTACACCCGCTTCAGGTCGGCTCGCAGCAAGCGCTTCGTGAGCGCGATCGCCGTGGCCGATCCCGGGTCGTTGCCGTAGACGACGATCTCTCGGGCCCGACGCAGAACAGCGGGAGGGGCTTTCGGGTCGAAGTCTCGCAGGTCGATGTGGATCGACCCGGGGATCCGGCGTTCGGCGTGTTCCGAGGCCGATCGGGCATCCACGAAGACCGTGCCGGCGGAGCCCTCGATCTTCTTCGACGCGTCGGCGATCGCGATGTTCGTGATCGCCTTGTCCGAAACCGATTTCGAGCAGCCGGGGGCCGCCAAAACCAAGATCGCACACGCGAGGTACGGGATTGCCCGGATTCCGACGGAAGTGAGTTTCGCCATGGTTCCAGCATACTTGGATTTTTTCCGGGGCAGACTGGAATCAACGCCGGGTTCGGGCGTTTGATCTGGAGTCATGCCCCGCATCCAACAGATCGTTTCGGCCTGTTTCCTCGTCCTCGGGCTCACAGCGACCGGCTTTGGCGCGTCTCAACCGGCCCCGGCGATGGACGGAAACAGCCTAGTTCGAGTCTCGGCGATCGCCGAGTATCAGGCGATCCGGGCCGGTGAACCGGTCTCGCTCGCGGTCCGGTTCCAGATCGAGGACGGCTGGCACACCTATTGGAAGAACCCCGGCGACACCGGTGCCGAGATGCGCATCGTCTACGACGGCCCGGAATGGGCCAGCCTGGGCGAGATCCACTGGCCCGCGCCGAAGCGATACGTTTCGCCGGGCGATTTGCTCGACTTTGTCCACGAAGGCACCGTCATCCTGCTGACCGACCTGACCGTGGACGCGGAGGCATGGGAGGCGGCGGGCAAGCCCGAGACGCTCGCGTTCGACCTGAACTGCGAGTGGTTCGTCTGCAAGGAGATCTGCCTCCTGGGCGAGGGCTCGGTGTCGCTTGAACTGCCCGTCACCGCAGAGACCGCCTACAAGAACCGGGACGCCCTCCAGGCGTTCTCTGAAGCTCGTCGAGCGATCCCCCGTCCGTGGGAGGACGTGCCGGAGCAGATGTATCGCGCCCGGTTTGAGAGCGGGGTGTTGACGCTTTCGGTTCCGCGTGCGACGCGCATGACGTTCTTCCCCGCGCCCTCAAAGGAGTTGGCTCTGCCGGTCGATGCGCTCGCCGAGGCCGAGGCCAAGGGCGACACGCTCAGGATTCGGTATCGCGATGAGGCGTCTGGTGTTGAGCACCTCGAGGGCGTGCTCGTGTTCGAGCGGGGCAACCCCGGCGCGGTCAACCACATCACCTACGCGATCGAAGTTCGCGTCCCGGTTCGAACCGAGGAGCCGGTTCCACCAACCGATCGAGATTGAATCACGCGCGACCGTTCATCGGTCGCGTCGTCTGTTCCGCCGGGGCAATCCCGCCACCGGCGACCAACGCCCTTCGATGGGCGAAAAGGAGTGAAGCATGAAGAAGCGTACGAAACTGGGATTCACCGGATTGCTCGTTGCCGGTATCGCCGCCCTCGGCGCGACCGCGACCGGAGTGGCGGTCGCCGCCCAGAGCAGCGACGCGAAAGCCAAGGTCGGTGAGAAGGCTCCCGACTTCACGCTGCCCGCACTGAAGGGCGACGAGAAGCACACCCTGACCGACTACACCAAGGACGGCAAGATCGTCGTTCTGGAATGGTTCGCGCCGGACTGCCCCTACGTCGTGAAGCACTACCAGAACACCGAGAAGTCCACGGTCAACAACCTGGTCAAGGAGTTCAAGGACAAAGACGTGGTCTTCCTCGCCATGAACTCGGCGCACGGGGGGCACCCGTATGGGAGCAAGGACCGCAATCTGGAGCGCGTCGAGGAGTGGAAGATCAACCACCCCATGCTGGTCGATGCCGACGGCACCGTCGGCAAGGCCTACGGCGCCCGCACCACGCCGCACATGTACATCATCGACACCGATGGTGTCCTGCGCTACGCCGGTGGCCTCGACAACGACAGCAGCGCCCGCGGCATCGGTGACGTGAACTACGTCCGCCAGGCCCTCAACGAGATCCTCGCTGGCGAGACCGTCACCGTGACGGAGACCCGTCCGTACGGCTGCAGCGTCAAGTACGCCAAGTAATCTGATCGACCAGTTTGCTCTCGACCAAGGCCGGGTTCGCCCGGCTTTTTCGATGCGCTCACGACTCGTCGGCGTCGAAGGTCTCGTCCCTCTTCTCGGCCTTGGGGATCTCGGGGCGGTGCAGCAGCAGCGCGACGAAGGCCAGCACGCTGAGCATGGCGATGGAGATCATGCCGACCGACTGGTATCCGTAGGGCTTCCACGGGGCCGGCGTCATGATCGTGGTCGGCGTCTGGCCATCGACCCAGCCCGCTTCCATCAGGCGGTCGCGCTCGCGATCCGACGTGGGATCATCAACCAGGCGCAGGTCGACGCGTCCTTCGGTCTGCCTGAGCGCGGTCTGGATCTGGCCGAGTTGGTCGTTGAACTCCTGGGCTTTGCCGACTGAACCGGAGACGCGAAGCAACGAGCCGGCCGCGAAGATCAGTGGCAGCACCAGTCCGACATGGATGCCGATCATGCCGAGCTTGCGGTTGCTCTTGATCATCAGTGACAGCACCGCCGCGGCGACCGAGAGGGCGGCGGCGATCGAAGGGATGATCAGCGCTGTCGCCGGCTTTGCGCCGGGGGGCGCGACCGTCATCGTGACGAACCCGGAAACGAACAGACAGACGGCGTACACGAGCATGGTGATGGCGAACTTGATGGGCACGGCGGGTGTCCTTTGCGGAGGGTTCGTCTGTGAGAGGGATCAGGCGACTTCGGCGGTCTGCGTCGCGTGCGCCACGGCCGCCTCGGCGAGCAGCTCGACCGGGTCGAACAGCGGCAGGCGGAGCTGGCGGGGGTTGAGCATGTTCGTCGCTTCGGAGGCGCCGAGGATCATCGCCTCGCAGCCCTTGGAGGCGAGCTTCTCGACGACGCCGTTGACCAGTTCGATGGATTCGGGGCGGACGCGGCCGTAGATGGCCTCGCCAAAGATGATCCGGTCGATGGCGATGGCGTCTTCCTCATCGGGCACGTGCAGTTTGATCTTGCGAAGCCCGAGCATGGTCTGGTACGTCGAGCCGAAGGTGACGTACTTGGTGCCGATCAGGCCGACGTGCTTGCACCGGTTGGCCTCGATGGCGTCGGCGACCAGCCCGATCATGTTGATGAAGGGCAGGGGGGAGCCGGCCTCGGCGAGCTGGAGGGCGTGGTGGGTGGCGTTGTCGGGGAGCACGCAGAACTCGGCCCCGGCCTTCTGGAGCACCGTGGCGGAGTCGCGGAGCATCGAGCCGACCATCGGCCAGTCGTCGGCCTTGATGGCCTCGACGTAGCTCGAGAACGGCAGGTTGTGCAGCGTGATCGCCGGGCGCTGGGCCGGATCGGCGATTTCCGAGGCGCGACGCCCGATCGTGCGATAGCAGATCGACGAGCCCTCGGGGCTGACACCTACAATTCCGATGTGCTTGGCCAAGGTGCCTCCTCCGTGAGTCTCGGTCGGGACCCTAGGGTAGCCGAGACACGCGTCCTATTCGAGCGAAATCGCCGCTTTGCACCGGCTTGCCAGTAGTCTACCTGACACGGGGTGTTGTTCATGAGTTCCGATCCGTTCGACGTTCTGGGCATCGAGGCGTCCTTTCCGGTGGACGAGGGCGCGCTGCGCCAGGCGTGGCTGAAGGCCACGGCCAGGCACCACCCGGATCGGGCGTCGGACCCGGACGAGGCCCATCGCAAGTTGGCCCAGGTCAACGAGGCCTATCGCACCCTGTCGGACCCGGAGCGGGCGGCAGGGGCCCTGCTGACCCGCCTCGGCGGCCCCACGCCGGACAAACACAAGGCCCTGCCCGACGGGTTCCTGATGGAGATGCTCGAAGTCCGCGATCAGCTCGAAGAGGCCAAGCGGTCACGCGACCCCGAGGACATCGCCCGGCTCGAGGAGTGGGCCGACCAGCAGCGGGCCATGTGGATCGAGCGGGTCGACGAACTGTTCCGAGCGCACAGCGAGTCGGATGACCGGCGCGACGAGATCCGCGAGTCGCTCAACGCCTGGCGCTACATCGAGCGCCTGATCGAGCAGCTCGATCCGGATTACTCGCCAGCGGAGGCGGACTTTCGGTGAGGGCGGCGTTTCCCTTTCCCCCCGGACCCCCTGATCTTGATTCAGTCAGAAAGAAAGTCCGACAGGCCAACGCACTCAGACTTTCTTTCTGACTGACACACATTCCTAGTAGTCAGAAAGAAATCGAGTCGTGGGTGTCGCCCTCGGGTGGCGTGGTCGTCGTACCACGAAGCCGACGAGGGGCTCGGAATCGGGTCCTGTCGTCGGCATGGCCTGCGCCCGGCTGCGCCGGACTCCGACCATGGCACCCCCTGGGGGCACCATTGGGGGCTCACCCGGCATCCAGCCCGAAGTCTACCGATCGCGCCTGATGGGTGATCGCCCCCGTGCTGATGCGGTCCATGCCGGTCAACGCGACGGCGCCGATGGTCTCGAGGGTGATCCCGCCGCTGGCTTCGAGGAGGATGCGGCTGCCCGCCCGGTCTCTCATCGCGACGGCTTCGCGCAGGGTCTCCGGGGGCATGTTGTCCAGCAGGACGATGTCCACGAGGCCCGGGGCCGCTCCCTCTGCCTTCAGGATGATCTCGAATTGCTCCAGCGAGTCCACCTCGACCTCCACGAACTGCAGCGCGAAGCGATCGCGGGCGGTGCGCAGGTTCTCGAGGATGCCGGCGAGGCCGCCGGGGGCCATGGCGATGTGGTTGTCCTTGACCAGCACGGCGTCGTAGAGGCCGATTCGGTGGGAGTACCCGCCGCCGCAGCGGACCGCGTACTTCTCGATCAGGCGGTGGCCGGGCGTGGTCTTGCGGGTGTCGAGCAGGCGGACGCGGTTCGGGTCGGCGCCGGCATCGCGGATGGCGTCGATGTATCGGCCGGTCAGTGTCGCGATGCCCGACAGGCGCGAGACGAGGTTGAGCATGGTCCGCTCGATGGCGAGGACTCCGGCGCGGGGGCCGGACAGTCGGCCGAGCAGGGCGCCGGGCTCGATGCGCGTGCCGTCGGCGATGGCCGGTTGCCAGATGACCGTGCCCGGCGCGAACGCATGGCAGATGGCCGGGACGAAGGCGAGGCCGGCGACTGTGGCCAAGTGGCGGCTGCGGAGTTCCGCGCTCACCGGTGCGTCGGATTCGCGTTCCGGCTCACAGAGCAGCGAGGTGACATCGCCGGGCTTGCCCGAGGTGCCGAGGTCTTCATCGACGCACAGTTCGAGGAGTCGCTGGACGTGTCCCGATGCGAGCACGCGCGACGCATAATCGTCGAGCGACAGGTCGTTCCAGTCGGTCGAGGGCCGGGTGGGGGGCTTGGAGGGGGTGCGGGAGGTCATGCGATCAGACCGATCGGATGCGTTCGATGGCGCCCGTGGTGCTGCGTCCGGCGAGCAATTCCACGAGGGCGATCTCGCCGCCGTAGGACTCGACGATGTCTCCGCCGACGACTTGGTCTTTGGTGTAATCCGCGCCCTTGACGAGCACATCGGGTCGCAGCGTCTCGATGAGTTTCAGAGGCGTGTCTTCCTCGAAGACCACGACGACCGCGACCGATTCGAGCTCGCTGAGGACGGTGACGCGATCGTCTTCGTCGTGAACGGGGCGCTCGGGGCCTTTCAGGCGCTGGACCGATGCGTCGGAGTTGAGGCCCACCACGAGCAGGTCGCCGTGCTCGCGCGCCTTGCGGAGCAGCGAGATGTGGCCGGCGTGGATGATGTCGAAGCAGCCGTTGGTGAACACGATCTTCTTGCCCTCGCGCCGGGCGGCCTCGATCTCGATGCGGGCCTCGTCGAGGGTGCGACGCTTGCCGATGAGGTCCTTGGCCTGCACGAGCACGGCGTGGTAGATCCGCTCGAAGGGGATGGGCTGGACGCCGAAGACCTCAACCTCGAGCCCCGCCGCGGCGTTGGCGAAGCGGACCGAGTCGGCCCAGTCGATGCCGTTGGCCCGGGCGGCCATGAGCGCGGCGAGCACCATGTCGCCCGCGCCGGTGACGTCGTAGACCTGGCGGGCGATGGTCGGCACGGCGCAGGGTTCGGCATCGCGCTCGAGCAGCAGGGCGCCGTCGCGATCGAGCGTGAGGACGACGGCTTCGCAGTCGAGTTGAGACGCGAGGCGCTTGGCGAGCGCGGCGTTGTGCGCAGCGCGTTCGTCGGTGTTGCCCTCGGTGAGGGTGGTCAGCCCGGTGGCCCGCTCGGCCTCGGTGCGGTTGGGCGTGATGGCGGTGCAGCCGGCGTACTTGGTGTAGTCGTCGATGGATGCGGGGTCGATGAGGATCGGCTTGCCCGCCTCGCGCGCGGCTTCGATGACGCGCCGGCAGAGGTTCGGGCAGCACACGCCCTTGTTGTAGTCCTCGATGGCGACGACATCGGCCTCGGGCAGCGCGGCGGTGAAGGCCTCGACGATCCGGTCGACGACCTCGTCGGCCAGCGGCTGGCGCGACTCGAAGTCCACGCGGAACATCTTCTGCGGGTGGCGGTGCTGGGCGAGGCCGATGAGGTTCCGCTTGACGGTGGTGGGCCGGGACGGATCGCGGACGAGGCCGACGGTGTCGATGGCCGAGTCGGCCAGGGCCTTGGAGAGCAGGTCGGCCTCGCGGTCGTCGCCCATCACGCCGAAGCAGCGGACCTCGGCGTGCATGGCGACAAGGTCCATGCAGACGTTGGCGGCCCCGCCGGGGGTCTCGACGGTCCGCCGGGCGGTCAGGACGGGGACCGGGGCGTCGTTGGTGAGGCGCTCGGCATCGCCGTAGACGAGCTGGTCGAGCATGAAATCGCCGACGACAAGCGCTCGGATCGGCTTCCAGTGAGCGAGTTTGTTCAGCAGTTCATCCACGAGGGGATTGTAGCCGATCGGGCGAGGCCGCCGCCTTGAGCACGGCATCACGCAGGTCGCCTTCTTCGTCGCGCACAGCGATCGAAACCTCGGCCACCAGCATGCGATCGAGCAGCGGATGGTTCAGCCGCTCGATCTTCACCCAGTCCTTTCGGGTCGTCAGGATCACTCCCTCCGGTGCAGCGCGCCTCAGGCGGTCGAGATCGGTCGGCGACCAGTCGTGATGATCGGGCATGATCATGTGCGAGCGGACTTCGAGGCCGTTGCGTCGGGCCATCGCCTCGAACGCGCTGGGATTGCCGATGCCGCTGGCGAGTGTCACGGTCTCGCCTTCGAACCCGGCCGGCGACTGCCGGCGTCCCTCGAGATCGATTAGCGCGGTCCACGCGTGTTCCGAAACCACAACGCCGAGCCGCGGGAATCGCTCGCGCAGGCGGCTGGTCATGGCTTCAAGCCGCGGCTCGTCGACACCCTCCGCGTGCGTCAGGATCGCGATGTCCGCGCGGTCCAGCGAGTCCACGGGCTCGCGCAGCCACCCGGCGGGCAAACAGCGGTCGGCGAAGACGTCACGCGTCGCGTCCAGAAGAACGATGTCCAGGTCGCGATCTAGGAAACGATGCTGGAACCCGTCGTCGAGCACGATGCACGAGCAGCCGTGTGTGTCAATCAGTTTCGTCGCGCCCGCCACCCGATCCGGTTGAGCGGCCACCGGAGTGCCCGGGCAACTCGCTTTGTATTCGAGTTCTTCGTCCGACTTGCGACCCGCTCCGGCTTTGTAGCCGCGCATCGCGATCCCGGGTTTGTGCCCGGCCTCACGCAGCATGCGCACCACCATCGCCACGACGGGCGTCTTGCCGGTGCCGCCGACGCTGAGGTTTCCGACGCTGATCACGGGGCGATCGACGCGTTCAACGCGCCTGCCGGCATCGAACGATCGGTTGCGCTGCGCGACGACGCGCCGATACACCGGCTCGACGAGGGCCCCGATCGGCATCGGCACCGGTGGGCGGCTGCGACGGTCTCGACTCACCGGACCGCCTCCCGGTCGGGTTGGATGCCAAGGCGCTCGAGTTCGGGGAGCAGTCGCTCCATGGGAAGTCCCATGATCGAGGTGTCGTCTCCCGAGTACTCGATGGGCCAGCCGTCGGCGATGCGCTCGTGCAGGTTGTACGCGCCCGCCTTGCCGGCCCAGTCGCCGGTGGCGAGGTAGCGCTCGATCTGCTCGGCGGAGACCGGGCCCACATGGACCTCGGACCGATCGACGAACCAGGACCGCTCGCCTTTGGCGTGGAGGCAGACGCCGGTGAGCACGCGATGCGTGCCGTCGGTCAGTGTGGTGACGATGCGCCGGGCGTCGGCGGCGTCCCTCGGCTGGCCGAAGATCTCGCCGTCGCGATGGACGACGGTGTCGGCCGCGACGACCACGCCGGACTCGCGCTGCGCATCGCCGAGTTGGTCCCAGACGGAACGGGCTTTCAACCACGCGAGCGAGGCGACCCAGCCGGTTGCTCCGACGCGCCCGCGCTGGAGCTCGCCGTCGTCGATCGGCGGCTTCATCGCGCTGTGGGACAGCCCGTACTCGGCGAGCAACTGGCGACGCCTCGGGGACGTGCTGGCGAGGATCAGTCGGGGCGTCTGGGTGGTCACGGGACGGTGCTTCCCGTCGGTGTGGGTGATTCGAGGATCGGTTGCAGTCGCTCGATGACTTCTCCGACGGTGATCCGCCTCATGAGTTCCAACCCGGCGTGTTCCTGCTTGTGGCTGATCCCGCTGAGGTCGGGTGCGTGCTGCAGCACGCTCTCATCGCGCTGGTAGGGGCCAACCTTGCGGGTGTCGGTGGGGCCGAACAGCGCGACGATTGGCTTGTCATAGCCGACGGCCATGTGCAGGGCGGCCGAGTCGTTGGCGAGGACCGCGCTGCTGTCGCTGATCAAATGCATGAGCCCGCCGATCGATGTCGCGCCGATGAGGTCCGTCACGCGGGCGTGGCCGGCGAACTCATCGGCGAGGGCCGCGCACTGGTCGCGTTCGGACGAGGCTCCGACGATGGCGATCGTGTGCGCCGTGTGGTCGAGCACCCAGCGCGTGACCTCGGCAAAGCGCTCGATGGGCCAGCGCTTGCCCGGCCATCGGCTGGTCGGGGCGATGACGAGCGGGGCCGCGCCGAGCAGTTCCGCGGGGAGTTCGTCGCGTCGGTCGGGCGGGGCGTAGAGACGCATGTCGTCGACGACCGGCACTTCGATCGCCCGGACCAAGTCGAGCATCCGATCGACCGTGTGCGTCGCACCGCTGGGGCGGACACGGCTGTTGTAGAGCAGCCACGCCAGTTCGCGGGCGTCGGCGTGACCGACGCGGGTGCGCGCACCGGTCAGTCGGGCGAGCAGGCCGCTCCGGGCGAGGCCCTGGCAGTCGAGCACAAGGTCGTAGCGAGGCTCCCGGAGCGATCTGACCAGTTCACGCAGCTTGCGACGCGCCCGGCCCGTGTGCAGCCGGCCGAGCGATAGATCACGCCGGGCAAAGGGGACTGCGTTCGACAGGTCCGGGTGAGCGCGGATGGCGTCGATGAACTCGGACTGGACAAGCCAGTCGATCCGCGCATCGGGGTACTCCCGGCGCAGGCTGGCCAGTACGGGGACGCTGCGACAGACATCGCCGAGAGCGCTGGGGCGGATGATGAGGATTCGCTCGAAGGCCATCGACCGGACAGGGTACCCCGACGCCGCCGGGCGGTGGGTCGGATCAGACCGTCGTGACGCGCATCACCTCGGAGACGGTGGTCAGGCCGCGACGTGCCTTGACGAGCCCGTCGTCTTGCAGGCGCGAGAGCACGCCGTCTTGGAGGCCCTGGCGAGAGATCTTGGCGGCGTTGGCCCGGTCCATGACCATCTCGCGGATGGGCTCGTTGATGCGCAGCAGTTCGTACACGCCGACGCGGCCTCGGTAGCCGGTCTGAAAGCAGTTTTTGCAGCCGGTACCCCGGGTGAGTTGTTCGCCCGGCTCGAGCGTGACGCCCTCGGGCAGTTCGGACGCTTCGGGGGTGTACTTCTCAGCGCACTGGTCGCAGACGCGCCGGACCAGTCGCTGGGCAAGGACGCCCTCGACCGACGAGGCGGCGAGATAGGGCTCAACGCCCATGTCGAGGAGGCGGGGGAGCGCTCCGCAGGCGTCGTTGGTATGCAGGGTGGAGAACACAAGGTGGCCGGTGAGTGAGGCCTGCACCGCGGCTTCGGCGGTTTCCTTGTCGCGGATCTCACCGATCATGATGACATCGGGGTCGTGACGCAGGATAGAGCGGAGACCGGCAGCGAAGTCGAGGCCGACCTTGTGGTTCACCTGGATCTGGTTCACGCCGCCGACGTGGTACTCCACCGGGTCCTCGACGGTGATCGCTTTGATTTCTTCGGAGACAATGCGGTTGAGCGAGCCGTAGAGCGTCGTGGACTTACCCGAGCCGGTGGGACCGGTGACGAGCAGGATGCCGTGGGGCCGGCTGATCAGTTTGTCCCACGTCGTGACGATGTGCTCGGGCATGCCCAAATCGTCGAGCGTCATGAGCACGGCCGACTTGTTGAGGATGCGGAGCACGATGCCTTCGCCGAAGAGCATCGGGATGACGCTCACGCGAAGGTCGAACTCCTGGCCCTTGCGGCGCACCGTGATGCGACCGTCCTGTGGTTTGCGCTTCTCGGCGATGTTCAGGCTCGCCATGATCTTGATGCGACTGACGATTGCCGAACCGAAGCTGTGGATCGTCGGCGGCACGTTCGCGCGCTGGAGCACGCCGTCCACGCGATAGCGGACGGAGAGTTTGTTCTCGTAGGGCTCGATATGGACGTCGGTCGCTCGGCTGTCGATCGCTTCGAACAAGAGCTCGTTGACGAGCTTGATGACGGAGGCTTCCTGAGCCGCTTCTGCTTCGCTGGCTTCGGCGTCGAGTTGGTCGTCGGTGATGTCGGTGTCGCCGCGACCGCGCGACATGGCTTCGAGCGTGTCGCCGCCCACGCCGTAGTGCGTCCGGATGAAGTTGCGGAGTTCCTCTTCCTCGGCGAGCACGAGTTCGATCGGGCAGCCGACCATAAGGCGGAGCTCGTCGAAGACGCTCAGGTCGAACGGGTCGGCGGTGGCGACGCGCAGGGCCCCGGGTGAGCCGTTGGAGGCCGGTCGCCGCTCGATCGGGACGCAGCGCTGGCGGAACACGATCTGGGGCGGGATCGCCTTGAGGACCTCGTCGGTGACCGAGACCTCGGTCAGGTCGATCACCGGCAGGTCGAACTGCTCGCCGATGGCCCGGGTGACCTCGTCGTCGCGGACCATCCCGCGCTTGATCAGCACCTGATCGAGACGCTCGCCGGTCTCCCGATGCTCCATCAGCGCCATTTCGAGCTGTTCGCTCGTGATCAGGCCTTGGTCGAGCAGGATGGTGGCGATTCCCATGGCATTCCTATCGTATCAACGCACCCCGCCGGATCAGCCCGATGATTTCCGGAGCGTCGTTCTCGAGCGATGGCCGTTATCGGGCTTGCTCAGGAAGTGCCCGCAACGGGGTAGGTCGCAGAGGTTCGGTCGGTTTCCCAGACCGTGACCTCGTGCAATGAACACGTACCGCCGAACGCGTCACGAGATGCCGCCTCCAGCCGCCGGTAGAAAATCTCGGCGATGTTCTCGACCGATGGGTTTACGCCACCATCGGTGTCGAACTCGTCGGTGTCCTCGTTGAGATGTTTGTGGTCGAACGGATCGATGACGACCTCGTCGACGAGGCTTTCCAGTGCGGCCACGGTCACTGGCTGGGTGGCCTTGGTGTCGACACGGAAGGCGGTCTCTACGCGGTAGTTATGACCGTGCCCGCTGGGGTTGTTGCACCGTCCGAACACGGATCGGTTCTCTTCTTCGCCGAGCGACGGGCAGTGCAGCCGGTGGGCCGCGGCGAAGTCGAACTGTTGCCGGATGATGGCGTTTGGCATGTCAGAGAGCCGTCCTTCAACGCTGTAGGTGGGAGTGAGGTTCCAGCGGACGCCGGTGACAATCGGCAGAGCCGCCGCGGCCTGACGGAACAGGGCGGGGATGAGGACCGCAGGTTCCGTGTCGGGGGCGTCTTCACAACACGAGGCGATGACCGGAATGAGGTGGTCCCTGGCCAATTGATCGAGGGACTTGATGTTGATCAGGTAACCGGTCGTCGGGTCGGGGGTGCCCTCGACGGTCAGGGTGAGTTCGTAATATCGGCCAAGACCCCGCATGGCCGGCTTGCCGCCGAACCCGTTCGTTCCCTCGACGGGCGGATCGGGGCCGTCGCCGGGATTGATGCAGAATCGAACTGTTCGCTTGAGCCTGACCATACAGAACCAATTGATAGCGTCATGAAACCGTCCGGACGAGTCCGCGAACACGACCTACAGTGAATTGCCCCATCCAGGCACCAACCCTTCCTCACTCAGGATTCGCCGGAGACCACCATGCAGATGCTCGCCCGCCCGCTCGTTCTTGTTGCGTCGGTTCCGCTTGTGCTTGCGTGCAGCTGCGCCGATCCGGATCAGAGCGCTGGTGCCGGCGAGGCGGTCTCGTCTGCCGATGCGACGGCGGCCTCCGAGGCTTCACCGGATGACTCGAACGAGCCGGCGACGGACGGTTATGTGCTGGAGGCCACCGCTGAGACCATCCTCGGCGAACCGGTTGACCTGTCGGTCTACAAAGGGAAGGTGATCCTCGTCGTGAACACCGCGAGCCAGTGCGGCCTGACGCCGCAGTACGAGGAACTCCAGGCTCTGTATGAGGCTCACAAGGACGAGGGCCTGGTCGTCCTCGGGTTCCCGTCGAACGCGTTCAATCAGGAGCGCGGCGCCAACGACGAGATCGCCGAGTTCTGCGAGGCCCGGTACGGCGTCGAGTTCCCGATGTTCGCCAAGGTCTCGGTCAAGGGCGATGACGCCCACCCGCTCTACGCCAAGCTGAACGCCCTCAGCGAAGAGCCGACTTGGAACTTCACGAAGTACCTCATCGATCGCGACGGCAACTTTGTGCAGCGGTTCGAGCCGCGGACCAAGCCGACCGACGAATCACTGACCGCGAAGGTCGAATCGCTTCTCGCCCAGCCCGCTCGAGGCTGAAGACGGGGCGCTCCCGCGTCATCGCGGTATATTTCGACTGTGGCGACTTTCCGCTACATCGCGACGGGCCCGTCAGGGCGCACGACGGGCGTGCTGACCGCTCCATCGGAGCAGGCGGTCGTTGCCGAACTCTCGAGGCAGAATCTCGCGCCGATCAAGATCACGCCGTCGAAGGGCGCCGTCTCCGGCGGCAGCCGCGTCCCCGCAGCGCAACTCGCTCTCGCGTATCGCCAGGTCGGTGATCTGCTCCGGGCCGGAGTCCCGCTGCTGCGATCGATCCGGCTCATCGGTCGCCGACGCAGTGCGCCGAAGCTGGCCGCGGCATTTACCGAGCTCGCCGATCAGGTGGAAGACGGTGTGGAACTCGCGACGGCGATGGAGAAGCGGCCCGAGGTCTTCCGCTCCATCCACATCGCGATGATCCGTGCCGGCGAGAAGGGCGGCTTCCTCGAGCTGTCCCTCGAACGGCTCGCGGCGTTCGTGCAGGGCCAAGTTGAGTTGAAGCGAAAGATCGTCGGGGCCGCGGTGTACCCCGTCATGATCGCCATCGTGGGCATGATGATCCTGCTCGCGGTGTTCGTGTTCTTCATCCCCCAGTTCCGTGAGCTCTACTCGGACCTGCCTCAGATCCCGGCGATCACTCAGGTCCTCATGGCGATCTCGGCAGCGGTCACGTCCAGTTGGTACATCGGTGTGGCCGTTCTGGCCGCGCTGATCGGCGCGACCTGGTGGGCGGCGCGGAACCCCGACTTCCGAGCCAGGTTCGGCCGGGCCGTCATCCGAACCCCAAAAGTGGGCGGTCTGCTCAAGGACCTCGCGGTGGCGCGGTTCACCCGCATCCTCGGCACCCTGCTCGCCAGCGGGGTCCCGATGCTCGCGGCCCTGCGGATCTCGAAGGACGCCGCGGGTTTCGAGGCGATGGCGACCGCTATCGAAGAGGCCACCGAGGCGGTGCGGAGCGGTGACACGCTGGCCAAACCACTCGGCGAATCCGGCCTGTTTCCGGATGATGTCCTCGAAATGATCTCGGTGGCCGAGTCGGCAAACAACCTGGACGAGGTGCTGGTCGGGGTCGCGGAGACGCTGGAGAGCCGAGTGGACCGCGTTCTGACCGCGACGGTGAAGATGATCGAGCCGATCATGCTGCTGACGATCGCGGTCGCCATCGTTTTCGTGGCGATTGGGCTGCTTCTGCCGATGCTGAAGTTGACGCAGGGCATCTGAGCGTCAAGCATTCGGTATCACCCACGAGGACCGTGGGGCGGTTGGTATCTCCCAGCAGACCAGAGGCGTCGCGCCTATTCAACGGAGTGAGTATTTCATGCAGCGCACTTTCTCTCGACAGTCTTCAACCTCACGCCGGCGTGCGTTCACCCTGATCGAGGTCATGATCGCGATCGCGATCGTTGTGGCGTTGATCGCGCTTGTCGGCATCAACGTGCTTGGTAACCGCGACGAGGCGAACAAGAACACGACTCGGATTCAGATGAGCAACATCGAGAACGCGCTGACCGAGTTCGAGGTCTCGTTCAATCGGTTGCCCAGCGAGGATGAGGGCCTCGAAGCGCTCTGGAACCTTGAGGCCGTCCAGGTCGAGACCGAGGAAGACGAGGCCAAGTGGCGTCGCTTCCTGACCAAGCCCGTCCCGAACGATCTGTGGGGCAACCCGTGGGGCTACCGCCCCGAGTCCGAGTTCGGCCTGCGCTACGACCTCTGGTCCAACGGCCCCGACGGCGAAGAGGGCACGGACGACGACATCACCAACTGGACCGCTGAGGACGAGGCCGGCGGTGGCTTCGGTGCTCCGCCCTCGGAGTGATCGCCATGCATCCGCTCGCGACCCATCCCGATCGGACGGGTCCGTCGCGTCCGGGGCGGGCGGCGTTCACGCTCATCGAAATTCTGGTCGCGATCGGCGTTGTCGTGGCGCTGATCGCGGTCGCCGTGCCGACCATCGTGCTCTCGTTCGGCGATCGGAATCTGGAAGCGGAAGCCGAGCGACTCGGCGCGACCATGGCGAGCCTGCGCGCGGAAGCCGTCCGTCAGCGTCAGACGCTCGCTCTGTTCCTCGAACCGGCGAGTGGTGCTTTTGGTGGTGCGCTCTTCATCGGACCGCTTGCGTCGGACGAAAGTGAGTCGGTTCGCCTCCCGAGCGATCGACCCCTCGGCTGGGGCGGCCCGTCGGAGGCCGGCGAGACCCCGATGAGGCGCATCTTCGAAGCCGAGCGTCCGTTCGTACTCGGCACCGAGCCGCCGGATGCTGAACTGAATTCATTAGTTGGCGGCGGTTCCATCGGCCCCGCGACGGCGGGCGAGGCGTTCGCCACTGGAGGGCCGGCGGAGCGGATCAGAATCGCGGTCTGCTCGGCGTCGGGCCAGATCCTCGCGTCGAGCCCGCTGTGGCTCTCCGACGAGCGGGCCATGTTCCGCGTGGAGGTCGGTAGCGGTGTCGGCAACGCCATCGTGACCGGCCCTCGGATGATCATTGCTCGCTCGCTCGTGAACGAGGAGGCCGAATTCGACGACGACGCCGCGTCTGCGCTGCCCGATCAATCGGGTTCCACTCCGCCCGCCGGGCCGAACGACGGTAATGACGAGCCGGAGGGGCCGTGATGAAGGCGTCCCCCTCGGACTTTTCGCTCAGAACGCGAGGCTTGCTGCTGCTCGAACTCGTCATCGCTCTGGCCATCTTCGTCACGGTCGGCACACTGATCATGTCCACCATCCGTCAAGCGCTTCTTTCGACGCGGAACGCTCAGGACCTGCTCCGAGCCGAGGACTTCGCATCCTCCGTCCTCGCCATGGTCGAGTCGGGGATCGAATCCCCCGACAACCTTGCCGGGCCGCTGCCCGAATGGGATCCGGAGACCGGGTACTTCGACGGCGCGATGTCGGGTGCCAGCGCCATGGGATTCTCATCGGCCACCGAGTTCTGGATCATCGAGATCGAGACCGCTGCAGCGGGCGTGCCAGGTTTCACCTCGATCATTGTCACGGTCAGTCGAGAAGACCGGCCGGGCGTTGTGGCGACGCGCGAGTCACTCGTCCCGCTGACGGAACCTCGCGCCCTTTCGCTCGCTGACAAGCGTCGGGTCGTCATCGGAGCGGCGCGATGAAACACGACCCCCGCGCACAACACGCTCGCGGATCACACGGCTTCACGCTTGTTGAGGTACTTCTCAGTGTGGTCATTTTGCTCATCCTTGCCGGGAGCATCGGTTGGGCCGTGCGCGAGATGCGAGAAAAGACGATTGTCCTCCGGCGAGCCTCGGACGATCTCACGGTCAGCACGAGTGTCTTCGAGCTTATCGACGCCTCCATGACCAGCAGCGTCGCCCTCGATCCGACAAACGGTTCGGCGGGCATCCGCGGCACGGGCGACTCAATCGAGATCGTCTCGCGAGGTGTGCTGGCTGACCTCGACGGCGACGCCGGCGCGATGTCAGGGCTTACCCGTCTGCGAATTCAGTTCGACCCGGACGCGCTTCAACTGCGGATCGGTCGCAGCGAGGCTTCTTCATCGGCCGAGATGCAGCCGGTCTCGCAGCGAATCGAGCAGATGCGGTTCCGCTATCACGACGGCCAGCAGTGGGCGGATTCGTTCGACAGCCGCGGCGCTGGCACGTTACCCGTCGCGGTGGAGGTCTCGATCTGGTTCGCGAGCGCGCTCGACGATCGGGCGCAACCGCCCGAGGCGGGCACGGCTCTGGATCGCAACGGCGACGCCTCGGGACCCGATCCGCTTGATTTCGAGGGCATGGGTGCACCGGTTCGCAGCGATTTCGACGAGGAGCCACCGCTCATCGAGCGTCGCCCCGACCGCTTCCGGATCTTCACCGTGCTCGGCGGCCCGCGCATCGATCAGACCGCCCCGCCGACCATTCCAGTGCCGGGGTTCTCACCGTGACATCATCGCGACGGGGGTCCATCCTGTTCGGCGTGTTGCTCGTAGTCGTGCTCGCGACGCTCGTCGCCAGTACCGCGATGTTCCGCGTGCGCAACAACAGCGACATCGTTCGTGCCTCGATCCGTGAAGACGCTTCGCGCTCGCTGCTCCGGTCGGGGATCCGCGTCTATCTCGTCGAACTCGCCGAAGCCCGGCCGGAACTTCTCGGAGGCGGGCTGAGCTTCGGCATCAACGGCACCGGCGCAGCGATCAACCCGGTGCGCGTCAGCGACGGCCACGTGATCAGCGAGACGGGCAGGCGCCGAGGTGTCGTGCGTCTGCTCGCGCACCCTTCCGGATCGCTCGTGGTTCCGGAGTCGACGCGCATTGATCTGAACCGCGCCGACCGCGACATGCTGCTCGCTCTGCCCGGGATGACGGAGGCCATCGCCGACGCGATCATCGCACGCCGGGCTTCCCGCCCGTTCGAAGCGGTGGAGGAGATCCTCAGCGTGGACGGTGTCGGCCTCGACTTCCTCTTCGGCGATCTTGAACTCTGGGCCGAACGGTATCGCCCCGCCGATGAAGCCCTCGCAGAGCGTGCCCCGGTCGAAGCCGTGGGCGCGGAGCCAGTTCTCGCCGATCTCGTCACGGTGTTCAGCGCCGATCCGAATGTGCGATCGCGCGCGAGTTCCGGTGATTCGTCGTTCGAACCGATACCGCGCCTGTTGTTTCCTGACGAGGTCTTCGAGCGAGAGCAGGACAGCATCCTCATTCTCCAGCAGGCGACGGACCTACTCACCGGGCCGCTGGCCGACCGTCTTGCCGGTGCAACCGACGAAGCCGGATTCGTGCGCCGCATGGCCAACGCAATCGAGATCGAGCGATGGGCACTGCTCCTCGACTCCCTCACGCTCAACCCCGATCCGTTCCTGCTCGGGCGGGTCGATCTCACCAACGCACCGGCTGAAGTGCTCGCGTGCTTGCCCGGCCTGGATGAAGAGAGCGTGGCCGGAATCGTGCAGCGTCGCAACGAGCTTTCCGACGATGTGCTCGCGCGGGTGACATGGCCGGTCGAAGAGGGCATCGTGACCGCTGCGCAGTTCGTCGAAATGGCCCCGTGGCTTACCAACCGATCGTTGCAGTTCCGCCTGATCATCGAAGCCGGTTACGAGGTTCCGACCGAGCAGGCGCGCTCCGGCGACTTCGCCGAACTCGAACTCGACCAACGGATCGTCGCCGAGATCGTGGTCGACATCTCCGGCGAGCAGCCGAGGATCGCGTATTTCCGGGATGTCACGTGGCTCGCCGACGCGATCAAGATTCACTCGGCCGGGTTGCGGGATCGGGCCGCGGAGCCGGAGGAGTGGTACGATTTCGGTGACCCGTTCGCCCCGATGGAGTTCGACGACGAGCCCGCGGACGCCGGGATGGAAGGGTTCGTTCGTCCGAGCGAGCGAGCCGATCAGCAGCGGCGTGAAATGCGAAACCGGCGCCGACCAAACGCAGGCCAGCCTCAACCGGAGCAGCAGATGCCAGCAGGATCGCAGGCAGAAGGTAAAGACCGAAGGATCGGTCGGTGGAACGGCGAACCCCGCTCGGGAGGCGATTGATGGCCCGAGGCAAGCCAAAGCTGTTCATCTGCATCGGTCACCAGAGTATCGGTGTGCTCGAACTCGACGGCGCGAAGGCCGACCGGGCCGGTCAGGCATCGCTGAAGACCCGCGTCGCGAGGACGCTGCGCATCCCGCACGACATCGATCCCGCCAACGAGCGCGATCTTGCATCGTGGCTCGCGGCGAGCCTGGAGCAGGCCGGGTGCTCGTCCAAGGGCGCCACACTTGTTCTTGAGCGCAGCGATGTTGTCGCCAAACGACTGAAACTCGAGGGCGTCGAACGGGGCGATGTCGATCTGCCGGGCATGGTCCGCTATCAGTTGATGCGCCAGGTCGCGTTCCAGACGGATGAAGCGCCGATCGACTTCATGCTGCTCCAGCCCAAGGTCCGATCGCTCAAGGAGGTCACGGGCGAAGCCGAGGTGCTGGCTGCGACCGCTCCCATCGCGAGGGTCGATCACCTGCGCAAGGTCTGCGAGGACGCGGGGCTCGATGTGCAGCGCATCGCCGTGCTCTCACTCGGGCTGGCCGAGATCGCGGCGAGCGCTATGGCCGATCGCGTCGGACCGACACTGGTGATCGCGCCGACGCTCGACGGCATCGACTATTCGATTCACCAGGCCGGCCGGGTGCTGTCGTCGCGGTGGATCGAAACGCAGCACCGGACGAGCGAGCAGGACCTGACCGAACTCGTCGTTTCCGAAGCGCGCCGAACGCGCATGAGCCACCAACTCACTCCGGACAGCGACGCGATCCACTCCGCGCTGATCCTCTCCGAACCCGGCGGCGTCTTCGGCGACGACGAGGAGATCGCCACTCGAGTAGGCGATGTGCTCGGCGTCATCACCGAAGTCGTCGATCCGCGCTCTCAGCCGTGGCTGTCCGTGAAAGGGGAATGGGAGTCCGAGCGGTTGCTGGGGCTCATCGGCCTCGCCATCGCGTCCGCGAAGGCATCGTCGGGCACCGCTGGCCAGATGCACCAGATAGACCTCGCCCACCCGATCAAGCCCGCCGACAAGTCCGCGGCTGCGCGTCAGCTGATCATGGCGGCGATCCTCCTGCTCATCGTCTCCCTCGGCGCCGTGAAGTCGTTCGGCAACCTGAAGGTGCGATCGGTCGAGGCGGATATCGATGCCCTTCGGCAAAGCCAGCAGAAGGTGCAGGCCACCTACCACGAGGCTATCCGCCAGCACGCCGCCGCCGAGTACCTGCATCGGTGGAACGACGCCAGAGCTTCGCCGCTGGAGCACCTCGAGCAGGTCATCGGCCTGCTCCCGTCGAATGAGGCGGTCCTGGTCAAGTCGTTCTCTTGGGGTACGCGGGCGCTTGTCGACTACCCGCGCGAGCGCGGTCAATCCGGGTACACCCCGTCGAACTGGCACGACAGCGTCGTCGTGACGATCGGGCTCGACCTCCTGGCGTCCAGTCGCGAGGTCGCCGACGCGACCCGAGCGACGTTCGTCGCGCAACCGAGTTACACCGTGCGCACCGCTGGTCCCGATGGCGCCCGTGCGAACAACGAGAAGTACCCGGAGCAGTTGGAACTCGTCATGGAGTCGCGCGAGCGGCGTCCTTCAAAGGACCCGCCGCCAGCCGAGACCACCGATGAGAAACCGGAGGCCGAATCATGAGCCGGTCTCCGCTCATCCCCGTTGTGGTCGGCGTCGCGATCATCGGCGGCGCGAACTTCTGGGCGTATCGCAACTGGTACGCCGCACCGCTTGGCGAGAAACAGGTGGAACTGCAGCAGGTCCAGCAGCGCACGCGCTCCCTGCGTGAGCGCACAGCCGACATGATCAGGGCAAAGCGCGACCTGGACTCGCTTGCGAGCCGGACGCTGGGCCGAACTGCACAGACCGCCGAGGCCGCGCTGCGCTCCAAACTCAACGACATGATCCGGGCGGCCGGTCTTGAGGGCGTGCGAGTCGACACGAGAGTCGACCGCAACATGACCGTCAACCCCGCGAGCGATGCGCGCCTCGACGCGTTCAAAAGACGCGACGAGCGGGGCCGGCTGCGATCCACACCCGAACCCGCTTTCGTACGGATGACCGCAACCCTCTCCGGTCAAGCCGCGACCGACAAGGTCGTCCAGGCGCTCTCGCTGCTCGAATCGCAGGAGTGGTTGCAGCGCGTCGTGAGGGTCCGTCTGGAGCCGCGCGATGAGGGACGCCGGATCGATTTCGTGTTCGAGATCGAGACCGTCTACATCCCCGATCGATCGCCGGAATCCGGGCCCGAGGTCGCCCAGGCGGAGCCCGACCGGGCGTCGCTCGCGACGGCGGTTCTCGCGCGATCGCCGTTCCGAGCTCCCGACCCGCCACAGGCCAAGCCCGAACCCAAACCGGAGCCCAAGCCGGTCGTCCAGCGCGATCCGGAGCCGCCGCCACCGCCGCCCTACGCCAACTGGTTCGTTTCGTTTCTGCGCGACGGATCGGCCGGGCAGGAGCTCACGATCCGCAGAACCGGCTCGAACGAAACGCGGGTTCTGCGGGTCGGCGAACGATTCCATGCCATGGAGTTCAAAGGGTTTAACCGAATTCACGCCATCTTTGAACTCGAGGGAGACCGCTACCGGATCGGGGTCGGCCAGAATCTGGCGACCCGCGACAACCCGGAGGCGGTCCAGTAGACTGAGCACACCACCAACGGAGCGGTGGCGACTTCGGATCTCCCTCGCGGGGGTCACTTCAGGGAGGATTACCCGATGTTCGGACGCATGGTCGGCCTTTCGCTGTTCGCCACCGCCGTCACAGCGGGGCCGCCGGCCCACGCGGCTCAGTCTCCGGACATCGCCGGGCCCTTCCACGGCGGGGCCGACCTGCTCAAAGCCAGCCGCGCGTTCCTGCCCGGAGCGGTTCAGGACGCCCCCGAGTCCGCTCAGCCGCGCGTCCGCTTCACCTTCAAGGACACCTCGATCGACGAAGTCGTCGACTTCATGGCGCGCGAGACTGGGCTGCCCGTCATCCGCGAAACGCAGGTTCCCCAAGGCACCGTCACGTTCATCAGCGCCGAGGCCTACGACCTCCCCGAAGCCCTGCGCGTGCTCAACGTCATCCTGAAGACCCGCGGCGTGCAACTGCGTCGTGATGAAGAGTTTCTCTATCTCGGCGCGATCAACGACATGCAGCGCAGCGCCGTTCCGACCTTCACGGACGGCGAGATCCCCGACGGCGTCACCGGCGAGCAGATCATCACGCTTGTCTTCCCGCTCAACAACGCCACCGCCGGGCAGGTCGCCGATCAGATCAAACCGCTCGTCGGCGGCTACGGCTCGGTCGTCGCGCTCCCGCAGCAGAACGCGCTCATCCTCACCGATACCGCGGACCAATGCCGGCGACTCGGAAGCATCATCAGCGAGATCGACTCGCGCCCGGCGTTCGAGGAATCGGTCAAGGTCTACAAACTCGAACACCTCGACGCGGAGACCGCGCGCGAGAGCCTGAGCGTGCTCGTCGCCGAGCGACAGGTGACTGTCGTCTTCGACCGACAGGGCAACCGGCAGGTCGTGCAGGACGAGAAGGTCGCGGGCATCCGCCTCGAAGCTGATCAGCGCACAAACTCCATCATCGCGATCGGCCCCGAAGGTCGGCTCGCCACGATCGAACGCCTCGTCGAGATCATCGACGTTCCCGAGGCCGGCGGCGGCCGCGACATGACCACCTTCACGCTCGGCGCGGTCGGGGTGGACGAAGCGATGCGATCGCTCGACCAACTCTTCCGGAGCATGCCTCAGGCCCAGCGTCCGACGCTGGTCCCTCTCGCGATGGTCGGCAAAATCGCCGTGGTTGGCTCTCAAGGCGCGGTCAGCCAGGCCCGCGACCTGCTCAACGAGATCGACGGCGGCGTCGATGCAGAGACCCGCAACGAGACCATCGTCCGGGTCATCGAACTCAAGCATACCGACCCTGGTGCCGCGCTGAACGCCATCCGGCCCATGCTCGACACGCGACAGCAGCGGATGATCCGCTTCGCGCCCGTCTCAAGCACGCGGTCGCTCCTCGTCAGCGCCTCGCCGGTCGATATCGAACTCGTTCAGGCGCTCGCCGATTCGATTGATGTCGCCACACCCACCCAGCGTGAGATCCGCTTTTTCCGGCTCGACGGCGACCTCACGCGCGAGCACATCGCCGAAGCCATCTCGCTCATCGACGCAACGGCCACCCCCCAGACCGAAACGGTGGAACTCGTCGAGCCCGCCGGCTCGGATGCCTCCCGGATCACGATCGTCGGCTCGCGCGCGGCGTTCGACACGTTCAGTCGGACCCTGGAAGAGGTCCGCGAGGCGAGCCGCCCCGCGATGGAGACCCGCCGCTTCACGCTCGAACAGGCGGAACCGTCATCGGTCGCCTCGACGCTTTCGCGATTGGCTCGTCCGATGCTCGCCGCGCAGGACGCCGGCGCCTACGAAGCACCGGACATCACGCCCATCGATGAACTCGATGCGCTGCTCATACGCGCCCGCAGCGACCAGTTCGCCGTGCTCGAACAATTAGTGACCGTGCTCGACGAAGCCGAGCCGACACGCCTGCAGTTCCGCGTGGTGCGCATGCGCAGCGCCGATCCGCAAGCGACCATCGACCGCGCCCAGCAACTCTTCGATCAGCTCGGTCAGGGGCTCGAGCCCGAGGAAGTGGGCACCGTCCGCTACTCGTTCGACGCCCAGACCGGCAACTTACTGGTCACCGCCGACCGCGTCGGCATGGAGCGCTTCACCTCGCTGCTCGATCAGGCCCAGCGTCTCGGCCCGCCAGAACGCACCACCCGGCTCATCGACCTCCAATACGTCGAAGCCGCCGAGATCCTCGATGTGCTCCCCGAACAGGTCGCCAAGCTCTTGCCCGAAGAGCCAGGACGCACACCCGCCCAGCCCACCTTCCAGGCGGTCGAAGCCACAAACTCGATCCTCGTAAACGCCGAGCAGCTCCAGCACCAGGTCATCGCCGAGTTCATCCGTCGCCTTGATGTGCTCGAACCGACCGAACTGCCGCCGCTCAAACTCATCCAGGTCCGCGCCGCTGACGCGAGCGCGATCGCGCGGATGCTGACCGACCAGTACGCGCGCCGCCCGCAGGAGATCAGGCGCACATCGCCGGTCGATATCCAGGCCGATGCCGCGACCAACACCCTGATCGTCAGCGCAGCCCCCGATGTCCTCCCCGAGATCGAAGCGTTCGTCGCCGAACTCAACCAGTCCAACGAGGACACCGCTGATCGTGTGACGGAGATCTTTCCGCTCAAGGTCGCCAAGGCCTCCGACGTCGCTCGCGCGATGGACACGCTCTATCCCGAGCCGCCCGTCCCCGTCGACCGGTTCGGTCGCCCGCAACCGTGGCTCCGCGAGCCGCGCGAAGTCCAGGTCACCGCCGACCAGGCCTCGAACTCGCTGATCGTCGACGCCCCCGCCGAACGCATGCCCGCGTTCACCGCGCTCGTCGAGAAACTCGACCGCGTTGAACTCCCGCCCCAAGCCGAACTGCGCACCTATTCCATCCCGCGAGCCGACCTCGACGCCATCACCCGCACGCTCCGTTCGCTCGCCGACCGCGGCTCGCTCAACGGACCCGCCCAGCCCGGCGCGGCGCAGGTACCCGTCACGATCGAAAGCGAACCGCGTTCGCGCACGCTGATCGTCGCCGGCGACGACGCCACCCACACCATTGTCGAGCGGATCCTCAGCGACCTGTCCGCGGTCCCGGTCGAGCGTCAGCTCCGTGTCATCCGCCTCGACAACGCCGATCCGCGCGATGTTGCCTCCCGCGCCGAACAGATCTACGTCCAGCAGACCGCCGAACTCCCCGGCGCAACCTCCGTCGATGTGACCGTCGACGAGTCCACCAACAGCCTGCTCGTCGTCGCGGAAGCCGAAGCGATGAGCCGGTTCATGCGCATCATCGACCAGCTCGAGGAGCAGGCCGGCCCGCCGCGCGAACTCCGCATGGTCGAACTGCAGCACGCTCAGGCAGCCGAGATCGTCGCCTTCCTCACCGACCTGATCGAGTCCTCGCGACCGTTCAGCGCCGGCAATGTCGTCGATCCGGTCATCGAGCCCATCGAACGCAACAACACGCTGCTCATCGCTGCTCAACCCGGTCAGCACGCCATCATCGAGTCGCTCATCCGCTCTCTCGATGTCCCGTCCGACGCCCAGGCCGGACCGCTCCGTATCCTGAGACTCCGCACCGCCGAGGCGACCGGCATCGCCAATGTCCTCACACAGGCCTTCGGTCAGCGCCCGGCCGAGGAACGCGCCGCCAAGCCGGTATCCATCCGCGCCGACGCCGCAACCAACACCCTGATCGTCAGCGCGCACCCCGACGTCTTGCCCGAGGTCGAGCGCCTCGTCACCGAACTCAACGACGCGCAGTCCTACGACTCCGACGGACGCGAGATCCGCATTTTCCCGCTCCGCGTTGCGCGGGCCGAACAGCTCGCGCGAACGCTCGATCAGATGTTCCCCGAGCCCCCGGTCCCCGTCGATCGTTTCGGCCGGCCCATGCCGAACCTCCGCGAGCCCAAGGACGTCGTTGTTCGCGCCGATCAGCAGACGAACTCGATCATCGTCGATGCCCCGGCCAACCGCCTCGCGGGCTTCGAGCAGCTCGTCGAACAGCTCGACCGCACCGAGGTTCGAGGAAGCCGTGAACTCCGAACCTACAGCGTCCCCAACGCCGATCTCGACGCGCTCTCACGCACGCTGAGCAACCTCGCCGATGCCGGTGGCCTTGCCAACGCCGATTCCGGCGACACCGCGTTCACCGTTGAGATCGATCAGGTCTCCAAGACACTCATCGTTTCCGCGGTCCCTGAGGCATTCGAGCGCATCGAGAAGATCATCGATGAGGTCGACTCTCGCTCCGGCGCACCGAAGACCCAGCTCAGCTTCTTCAACCTCACCAGCGCCCGCGCCGATCGCATCGAGCCGACGGTGGCCAAGCTGCTGAACGCTCGCCTCGAAGAACTCCGGCGCGAGGCCGGGCTCTCTGAGGACGCAGTCGCCGGAAGCGTCGAGGTCGTCGCCGATCGCCAGACCAACACCCTGATCGTCACCGCCCCCGTCGAGCTCGTCGATGTCGCTCGCGAGATCATCGCGCAACTCGACTCCGGCGAGAACACCGTCGGACGAGACGTCCTCCGCGTCATCCCGCTCCGTTTCGCCGATGCCGCCCAGACCGCTCCCGCGCTTTCGCGCACCCTCTCGACCGCCGACCTGCCCTCCGGCGGCAGCGTCGAGGTCACCGCCGCCGGTGGATCCAACGCGATCATCGTCTCCGGCGCTGAGTCCGACATCGAGTATCTCGAGAACATCATCAAAGAGATCGATGTCCCCTCCGGTGACCAATCGGTCACCGTCCGCACTGTTTACCTGAAGAACAACCGCGCCGAATTGGTCGCACCGGTCGTCGACCAACTCCTCGCCTCCGAGCGCATCGACGGCTGGATGCGCATGGAGCTCCTCCGTCGCAACCCAAACGCACTCGACGAACTCACCGAGGTCCGCGTCGCCGCGGAGCCACGCGTCAACGCTGTCATCGTCACTGCGCCGAGCGCGATCGCCACCATCGCCGAGGAACTCATCACGCAGCTCGACGTCGCGCCCAGCGAGATCGGGCGCACCGATCGCACCGTCCGTGTGCTCACGCTCCGAAACGCCGACGCCGCGTCGGTCGCGCAGAACGCGACGCTTCTCTTCGAGGACGACACGCAGGTCTCGACCGTCCCCGCGCCGACGATCCGCGTCGATGCCGCATCCAACTCGCTGATCGTCCGAGGGAGCGCTGCGCAGATCGCCGAGGTCGAGTCCCTCGCCGCCGAACTCGACGGCGCAACCCTCGCCGGCACCAGAGAGATCCGAACCCTCGCCGTAGACCGCTCGCGGATCGACGCCGTCGCGCTCGCCGAGACGCTCCGACGCCTGCTCGCCGATCAGGGCAACGCCGTCGAAGTCATCGACGCCTCGGAACTCCGCAAGGGCGATGCCCCCGCCGAGCCCGAACCGCAGGGGAACCTCTTCTTTGACCCCGTCGGCCCGGTCTGGCAGTACGAACTCCAGGGCGAAGAACTCAGCCGTCGCGGCATCCTCCTGCCCAAGCGCGTCAAGCTGATCATCGGCTACACCCAGACGACCATCGCCTCCATCAGCGAGGACGTCGAAGAGGCCGAAGCAAAGGCAGACGCGGAAGACGGGCAGGACAGCAGCGAGTCCGAGAGCGGAGTCACCGAAGAACAACTCGCCGAACTCTCAGCCCTCGCCCAGCAAATGCTCGCCGAGTCGCTCAACGCCGCCGATGAGGCCGAAGCGATCCAGAACGAGTCCCGGCAGACGGCCCAGCCCAAGACCGATCCCGCCGCCACCGACGACCTCGCCGGCGACGAAGCGGACATCACGATCGCCGTCGACCCAAGAACCAACTCTCTCGTGCTGATCGGCTCCGAGCGTGCAACGCAGCGCGTCGCCGAACTCGCCGCGCGAATCCAGAACGAACTGCCCGCCGAGCCGGGGCGAGTCCGCATCATCAAGCTCGACCCGAACGCGGATGCCCAGGCCATCGCGAACCTCGTCAACGCCTCGGTCCGCCAGATCGGACAGCTCTCCAACACCAATCCGGGTGGTCTCACCGGTCGCGTCGCGGTCATCGCCGACCGCAACAGTTCGTCACTGGTCCTCAGCGCAAACGACACCGACTTCGAGACGGTCTCCGCGATCATCGGAGCCGTGTCCTCGCCCGGCGCCGCCGCCGACTTCGGCGTGAAGGTCTACCGCCTCACCAATGTCCGCGCCGACCGAGTCGTCACCGCGATCCAGGACCTGCTCTCCGAGCAGCCCCGTGGCCGGCAGGCCCAGCGCTTCCGCAGCGGCCAAGAAATCTCGCTGACCCTCGTCGATCAGGACGACACCGATCAGACCGCCGATCTCGCGTTTGGTTCCGTCAAAGCGTCGCTCGGACCTGCAGGCGAGTCAGTCATCGTGTCCGGGCCCGTTTCGGCGATCCCATTCATCGACCGCTTCGTGTCGATGCTCGACCAGAACCCGGTCACCGACAGCGGCGTGCTCCGAGTTTACGAAGTCGAGAACGCCCAGGCCGAAGACGTCCGGCGCACCCTCCAGCGAACCTTCGACGGCCTCCGCCGTGAGGTCTCGCAAAACGCAATCAACCGAGCCCTGTTCGAGGCCGACGGCCGTACGAACACCATCATCGTCACCGCATCGACCGATCAGCACCAGCAGATCGAGGAACTCCTCGCACGACTCGACGTGTCCGTCGAGGATGACGCGTACCCGATCACCTTCCTCCCGATCGACTCCGTGGCTCCAAGAACCGTTGAGCGCATCGTCAACGATGTGCTCATCGGCCGCGACCCCGCCAAACGCGATCGTGTCAGCGTGACCGCCGACGACGCCCTGAACATGCTCATCGTCCGCGCACCCGAGGACGATGTCGAAGAAATCCGCGCGCTCCTCGCCGAAGTCGACCGACCGGAGGCCTCTGAACTCCCGATCCGCACGATCGCGCTCAAGAGCGCTGACGCCCAGTCCGTCGCGCAGTCCATCCAGCGTTTCCTCGACGATCGGGCCCGCACCTCCACCCGCCCCGGCCAGCGCCGCGTCGAGCGCAGGGTTTCCGTCGTGGGTGACCGCGAGTCCGGCACACTCCTCATCGCCGCCTCCGATGCCGACTTCGAGCAGATCCAGTCCCTCGTCGCGGGTCTCGACGAGCAGGCCTCGTCCGGCGCGCCCGAGTTCCGCATCGTTCAACTCCAGAACGCCAAGGTCGGCGACATCTTCGAGAGCATCGAGAGCCTCGCCTCGGAACTCCAACGCCAGATCCGGCGCAGTCAGGGCAACACCGAACAACTCGCCGTCCAGTCCGACCGACGCACGAACTCCATCCTCCTCTTTGGCAGCGGCGAATCGTTCGAAGCCATCGAGTCGGTCATCCGCTCGCTCGATACCGCGACCGCCGAAACCGGCGAGACCGTCGCCCGAGTCTTCCAGATCGAGAAGGCCGACATCGAGCTCGTGCGCAGCACGCTTGAGCAGACGCTCAACGACCCCAACGCGTCGCAGCGCTGGTGGGAACCCGCCGACCCGAGCCAGCTCCGTTTCGAGATCGACGCCCGAGGGCGCTCAATCGTCGTCATCGGCCCTGAGGATCGCGTCGAGGAGGCAGGCCGCTTCATCGCACGCCTCGACTCGGAAGTCGGCGGCCCGGGACAGGAAACCCAGACCATCACCCTCTCCTTCACCGACGCCGAGACGGTCGCCAGCAGCCTCAACCGCTTCTTCAGCGACCGCGCCCGGCTCGCCGGTGTCCGCGACGCCAGCGTCGCCGCGATCGGTTCCCGCGGCGGCTCGACGCTCATCGTCACCGGCTCCGCCGACGACCTGCCCCTCGCCGCCGACATCGCCGCACGCCTCGATCAGCCCGACATGAGCGACGACCAGCGCATCGAGGTCTACGCGCTCTCCAACGGCGAGGCGCAGGACATCAGCCGCGCGATCGGTCAGCTCTTCCCGCGTTCGCGCACGTCTGGGCGCATGCCCGTGACAGCGTCGCCCGACGTCCGCACCAACTCGATCATCGTCTCGGCACCGACCGAACTGTTCCCGCAGGTCGAGGGCCTCATCGCCCAACTCGACACCGAGCCCGCCGGCGAGGTTGTCCAGCTCAAGACCTTCTCGCTGGAGTCGGCCCGCGCCCGAGAGGTCGCCTCGACGATCACCGAGACGCTCGGTCTCACCGACTCCGCATCGCGCCGCAACCGCGAGCGCGACGGCGACGCCAAGCGCGTCCTCGACGCCGACGGCAACCCCATCGTCGTCCGCGCATCCGTGACCGCCGATGAGCGGTCCAACACGCTGCTCGTCACGGCGGACGAGAAGTCCATGCGCGTCGTCGCCGACCTCATCGCGACCCTCGATGAACAGCCCGCGGTCAGCGCCATCGAGTACCGCATCGTCAAACTCGAGAACGCCCTCTCCACCGATGTGTCGATCGCGCTCAACCGCCTCGCATCGTCACTCCCGCGTGCTCAGGGCGTTCCGTCACCGTCCGTCACGAGTTCCCGCCGCGACAACACACTCGTCATCTCCGCGACCGCCGACCAGCTCGTGGAGATCGAGAAACTCATCGCCCAACTCGATGTCAAGCCCGAGTCCGACCGCGTCACCGAGTTCGTTGCACTCGAATTCGCCGACGCCGCACAGGTGCGCGAGGCGCTCTCCGTCTTCTACGGCACCTTTGCCTCCGCCGCCGACACCCCCGAAGCCCGCAACGTCTCCATCACCGCCGACCCGACGACCAACTCGCTTGTCATCTCCGCCGCCGAGGTCGAGTGGCCAGGCATCCGGGAGCTGATCGCCAAACTCGATTCTGAAGAGTACGACGCCTCGCGTCGGCTCGAAGTCATCGCCCTCAATCACGCCGACGCATCATCCGTCGCCGAAGCCATCCAGGCCGCGTTCGATGCGCCGCTCCGCGCCGAACTCGAACGAGAACGCCAGCGCGCCGCCGCCAACCGTGGCCGCGGCAACCAGTCACCCTTCGGCGAGTCCTTCATCGACGCCCCGGCGCTTCTCATCAACAGCAACGAAGTCGTCTCCGTCAGCGCCGAGCCGCTCACGAACAGCCTCGTCGTTTCCGCGGGCAAGCGAGACCTCGAGCGCATCCGCCAGATCATCGATCAGATCGATGTCCCCGAGTACTCCAAACTCCCCGAGCCGCGCATCATCGCGCTCGACAGCGGCAAAGCGCAGGAGATCGCCCAGTCACTCCGCGCCCTGTTCGAGACCACCGGCAACCAGCGCGGACGCAACAACGCCCGCCGCGGCGTCACCATCCTCGGCGACGCCACTTCCAACAGCCTGATCGTCCGCGCCTCCGACGAAGAGTTCGACCAGATCAGGCAACTCGCCGAGTCGCTGCAGGAGCAGGGCGACGACGCACGCACCACCGCACGCGTCCTCGCCGTCTACCGCCAGCCCGCATCCCGCCTCGCCCAGACCATCCAGTCCACCTTCGCTTCGGCCGCGCAGCGCGACGGCGAAACGCTCTCCGTGCAGGTCGATCGCCAGTCCAACGCCCTCGTCATCGCGTCAACCAAGCGGCTTTACGACGAGATCGAAGCCGTCGTCCGCGAACTCGACGGCCCGGCCCCCGATGACGACCCCGACGACGCCATGGCGCCCCTCCGGGGCCTCCCCGGCCAGGACCTCGCCATCGTCGACCTGACGAACATCAGCCCGCAGCAGGCCGTCGACCTGCTCAACGAACTCGGCGTGACCCGCCCGCAGGACCTCGACCGACCCGGCCTCGTCTCCGAGCAGGTCACCGCCGTCGCCCTCGACACCCGCAAAGCCATCGCCATCCTCGCCGGCAAGGCCGACCTCGCCGCGGTCCGAAACCTCGTCGAGTCCATCGACCGTGAACCGCTCGGCGCCGAACAGCGCGTCGCGATCGTCCCCCTCAAGCTCGCAAACGCCGACCGCATCGTCGGCTCCCTCGAGCGTCTGCTCAACCCGTCATCGTCCGATGCCCAGACCCAACTCGCCCGCTCGCTCACCGAGCAGATCCGGCGCCTCAACATCGCTTCCGAACGCATCGGCGACCCCGACCTGCAGATCGATCTCAGCGTGCCGACGCGCGTTGAGGCCGAGGAGCAGTCCAACTCCATCATCATCGCGACCACCGAGAGCAACCTCGACGCGATCACCGAACTCGTCGGCATGCTCGACCGCCTGCCCGCCGGCGACGCGGTCGTCATCCGCATCTTCCACCTCTCCAACGCCTCCGCCTCGCGCCTGAGCGGCGTCATCGATGACCTGTTCAGCCAGGGTGAGTCCCTCCAGCGCGCACCCGGCACCCGCGATGTCTCGGGCCTGCCCACCACCGAAACCGGCAAGGCCCTCGTCGGCGAGATCGCAGTCACCGTCGACGACCGCACCAACGCGCTCATCGTCGCCGGTCGCGAGGAAGCCGTCGCGCTCGCCGAAGTCCTCATCTCGCAGCTCGACTCCTCCGAGACCGCGAACTGGATCGAGCCCCGCCTCATCACGCTCCGCCACGCCGACGCCGCGAAGATCGCCGAAACCATCAACGAGGTCCTCATCGAGGGCATCGGCGACACCCCAGACGAGATCGCCCTCCAGCGACAGGTCGGTCGCCTCCGCCTCATGCAGGGCAAGCCCGGCGACGGCCGCCCCGCCTCGTTCACCGAATCGCAGATCTTCGCACCGCTCACCCGCCTCACCGTACTGCCCGAAGAGCAGCTCAACGCCATCATCGCCGTCGGCTCCACCGCGAACGTCGAAGTCGTTTCCGAACTCGTGAAGATGCTCGACGTCGAGGCCGCCTCGCGCGATGCGCTCGTCCGCGTCTACCCACTCCAGTTCGCCTCCGCCGAGCGCGTCTCCGGCGTCCTCGAAGATCTCTTCCAGGACCAGGTCCGCAACGAGAACATGCGCGAAGAGGACCAGCTCACCGTCCAGGCCGATTCGCGCACAAACACCCTCATCATGGCCACCAGCCCGCGCAGCTTCGCCATCATCGAGAACCTGCTCAGAACGCTGGACTCGTCCGATGTGAACCCGACCGTCGGCATTACCGTGATCTCCGCCGGCGCCAACGACGCCCGACAACTCGCCCCACGCATCCAGCAGATCATGCGCGACCGTCTCGAGGCCAACTCCAACGGCCGCCCCGCAGATCGCGATGTAGTCTCCATCCAGCCCAACGAGGCCAACAACTCGCTCATCGTCGCCGCCAGCGACGAGAACCTCGTCGTCATCCGCGAACTCATCGCGCTGCTCAACTCAGGCGAGGCCGACATCGAGGGCGGCTTCGAGGTCTTCCCGCTCACCTCCGCCGCGGCGGACGAAATGGTCGACCTCCTCGAAGAGCTCTACGTCCGCGAAGCCAACCGCACACGAGGCGAGGGCTCCATCCGCGTCCGCGCCGACGAACGCCTCAACGCCATCGTCGCCAACGGCAACGCCTCCGACATCGCCGAGATCCGTCAGTTGATCCAACGCCTCGACCGCCAGACGCCGACCGCCGTCCGCGACATCAAGATCATCCCGCTCAAGTCGTCCAACGCCCTTGAGATGGTCAGCCTCCTCAACAACGTCCTCAGCGGACGCAGCCTCGGCGGCGGCAACCAGTCCTCCCGCCAGGGCACCATTCTCCGTTTCGCCAACCGCCTCGCCGAAGGCCGCCTCGAAGACGAACTCGGTGCCAAGCCGACCGAAGCCGAGGTCTCCTCCGCCATCCGCGAGCAGGTCTCCATCCAGCCCGACCTCCGCTCCAACGCCGTCGTCGTCAGCGCGCCGCCGCCCATGATGCTGCTCATCGAGTCGCTCATCGACGACCTCGACTCTTCCGCCGAAGGCCTCCGCCAGTTCAAGATGTTCACGCTCGTCAACGCCGACGCCTCGGCCATGCGTGAACTCCTCGGCGACCTGTTCTCGCTCCGCCAGCAGGGCAACCTGTTCGTCCTCGTCCCCTCGAGCGCACCGTCCACCGTGGACGGCGTCGACGGCGAAAACGATAACCAGAACGCCGACTTCGGCAGCGACCTCACCTTCTCCACCGTTCCCGACGAACGCCAGCAGCTGCTCATCGGCGTCGATGCCCGCACCAACTCGCTGCTCGTCTCCGGCAGCGAGATCTACCTCGAGCGCGTCGAAGAGATCATCGAACGCCTCGACGCACTCGTCGGCACCGAGCGCGAGCAGATCGCCTACGAACTCAAGAACGCCCGCGTCGAAGACGTCTCCGTCGCCCTCCAGCAGTTCATCGATCAGGAGCAGGCCCGCATCTCGCGGACCCTCGGTCCGGACCGATCCGACTCGATCATCCGCCAGCTCGAACGCGAGGTCAGCGTCGTCGGCGTCCCCGGTTCCAGCCGCCTGATCATCTCCGCCTCCCCGCGCTACATCGACAAGGTCAAATCCCTCGTCAACGAACTCGACCGAGCCCCCGCACAGGTCCTCATCCAGGTCCTCCTCGCCGAAGTCACGCTCGACGAAGAGCAGTCGTGGGGCATCGATCTCGGCGTCGGCGCATTCGGCAACGACCAATTCACCGGCGCCCTCACCGCCGTCGGCACCGGCGTCCAGACCGCCATCGGCGTGCCCAACCTCGCCGTCGCCAGCCTCGACTTCGACCTGCTCATCCGCGCCCTCGAAGTCCAGGGGCGACTCGAAGTGCTCTCCCGCCCGCAGATCCTCGTCAACGACAACGAAGAAGCCCTGATCTCCGTCGGTGAAGAGATCCGGGTGGTCACCTCGTCCAACCGCACCGAGAACGGCAACCTCAACGCCAGCGTCGAGCCGCGCGAGGTCGGTGTCATCCTCGATGTCACGCCCTCCATCAGCCCCGACGGCTATGTCCGCCTCGACATCACCCCCGAGATCTCCCAGCTCACCACGCGGACCATCCAAATCTCAGAAGACTTCGCCGCGCCGATCATCTCCCAGCGACGCGCCGACACCACCGTCACCGTCCGCAACGGCGAGACCATCGTCATCGGCGGCCTCATCCAGAACCTCCTCGACACCCGCAAGTCCAAGGTCCCGCTCCTCTCCGAGATCCCGCTCGTCGGCGAGATCTTCAAGACCGAGCGCACCACCACGACCAAAACCGAACTGCTCATCATCCTCACGCCGCGCATCATCACCAACGACACCGACCTTCTCGAGTTCAGCAACGAGGAGATCGACCGCCTCTCGCTGCCCGACGAGACCAAGCTCCAGCTCCGGCGCAACGACATCAGCACCGATTCCACCCTCAGGTCCGGCGGCGATACCAGCACCAACGGCTCAAGCCCGCTCCCCGCCGAGCCCGTCCAGACCGACAACGGACCGGACCCCGCTCAGCGTGCACCGAAACAGGACGGATTCGAACTCCCGCTATGACCCTCCCGCCCGCCGTACGCCCGCTCGTCACCATCGCGCTGCTCCTCGTTCCCGCCGCGATCCTCGGCTGCGTAGCCGACGGCCCCCAGCCGCCGCCGCGCCCCGAGCCGCGCGAGGTCTCCATCCCCGAGGGCCTGAAGGTCCACACCGTCGTCCTCGCCGCCGACCAGTACCCGGCCGATGTCGACAACAACGGCTTCGTCGACACCTTCAGCGTCAACGTCTTCCTCTTCCCGCGCCCCGACGAGTTCCCGCTCCCCATCCACGCCGAAGGCACCATGACCTTCGAACTGCTCGACCGCGACGAGCGCCCGGTCATCGAGTGGAACTTCTCCGAGGACGATGTCCGCCGAGCCCGAACCCGACCCCTCCCGGGCCCGAGCCACCAGTTCCAACTGAGCCTGCTCGATCAGGGCACCGACCGCTTCCGCCCGACCCGCACCCAACTCCGCGTCACCTTCACGCCCACCGGCGGCAACCCCGTCGTCGCCAACGGACGCCCCAGCGTCAACATCGGCCCCACCGACCGACGCTGACCCGACCCGTCCTTCTCCCCTCGCGGGAGAAGGAGGCCGCGTAGCGGACGGATGAGGGGCGGTCCGAGTCTTCCAGCCACCGACCGTAGAAGCACTCATGCGAACCCTGAGCGCGAGCTCAGGGTCCCGAGCATTTGGCGAGAACATGGCATGCACCCACGCCCGTGCGCACGTTGTTGAGAGCCCAATCGCGCAAGCGATGGGTCCCGAGCATCCCGCGAGCCAATGTCGAACGGCCCGCGTCGCCACAGCACCAATTCTGAGATTCAGGCTTCCTTCGCATCGGGTTTCCCGGTAATCTGAGCGACAACACCCGCCATGACACGGGAGAAGCCATGACGCGCAAGAAATCCGATCCGAGCATCGCAGACGCCCTCCTCGACCTCTTCAGGTCCACCCCGTGGTGGGTCGGCCCGCCGGTCATCCTGCTCGCGTGGCTTTTGTTCCGCTTCGCGCTCCCCGGTCTGATCTACGCGGCAACAAGCGATGAGACCCAGTTCGCCCAGAAGTTCCTCGCGCCGATGCTCGTGAAGGTCGCGCCGCTCGTCGCGATCCTCGTCCTGCTCCTCTGGCTCATCTCGCTGGCCAACAAAGCCATCGCGTCCCACCGCCTCGAACGCCAAACCAACCTCGACAGCATCCGCTCCCTCACATGGCACGACTTCGAGAAACTCCTCGCCGAGGCCTTCCGGCGTCAGGGGTACGCCGTCCGCGAAAACCCTCCCGGTCCCGACGGCGGCATCGACCTCACCCTCACACGCCACAACGAAACCACCCTCGTTCAGGCCAAGAACTGGCGCGTCTACAAAGTCGGCGTCAAAGTCGTCCGCGAACTCTGCGGCGTGATGCACGCCTCCAAAGCCCAACGCGCCATCCTCGTCACCAGCGGCACGCTCACCCAAGACGCCCGCGCATTCGCCACCAAGAGCGGCGTCCAGATCATCGAGGGCGATGACCTCACCCGCATGATCGCCGAAGTCCAGCGCTCCGGGAACATGCAGCCCCAGTCCATGCCGCCTCCGCCGCCGCGTCCCCAACCCACACCCGCTCCCGTCGCAGCCACCACCGCCCCAACCTGCCCCGCCTGTCAGTCCCCGATGGTCCTCCGAACCGCACGCAAAGGCCCGAACGCGGGCAATCAGTTTTGGGGGTGCTCGGGATTTCCGGGGTGCCGGATGGTATTGAGTGTTCAGCAGACTGGACCCGCAGATGGCCGAGGCGGCAGATGACTTCAATGCATCAGTTCGAGTATTTGACAAAATCAAGCGCATCGATAGTACGCTTGGAGTTCCCGGGCTTCGCGAACGTCGTGGTTGGATTTCTGCGATATGAACCAGAATCCGGCATATCAATCGAGCTGTCTGGCGACGACCTCGAATTCAAGAAAATCATGGGCAGCGGCAATGCTCCGGTCATGTTTGAGGCCGTGCCCGGCGAACTTTCGGACGGCACCAAAGTAACAGCCTTAGACGTATTCGCTACATCCTCACAATTTGGAAGTCAGCAAGCCGCAGGGTATCGGTTCGTCGTCAACGCATTAATAGTTGGTTTTCACTTAAGGTCAAAAGACTCGCGAGAACTATATGGATTTTCATTTAAGCTAGATGGGGTCGGTGACTGGTACGGTCCTCAAGAGATGCTTGGATCGACTCGACTAAATGATCACGTAGCGCATGGCAGGGCGATTGCCCACGTAAAATTAGCGCCGACTGTAGGTGTTTCGTCTCTCAACTCGAAGGTTTCGCTCTTTCTCACACATACAGCAGATATCGATCAGCAGTTGAATGGGAGTGCTAAAATTTCAAGCAATTTCTATTCATCTGTCTTTAGAGAAACAGGATTCTCCTTCGAAGATTTGGAGTTCGCAACTTACTGCGGATTAGAATTTCTGTCGTCGCTTGTCTGTGCCAAAATTCCGATTCTAAAAGTTGGAGTCCACCGCCTCGGCCAGCATCAGACTTCGCTCGGCGACTGTGACGGCTACATTGTGTATCACTCACAACCGCGTGAGATATCTCGCAGTTACTCTTGGTACGAATTGGTTCTGCCGTACTCGGCACTAAAAAATAAGAACGGACGGCCCGATCGAAACTGTCTCGAAACCGTGTGGCTTGAGTGGGCGCGGAATTACGACGTCATCGCATTGCCGTATAGTTTGTGCTCAAGTGCGGAGGCAATAAAGAAGCATCTGATTGAGCCATCGTTCCTTCTGACGACGCAAGCGGTTGAATCGCTTCATAGACTGTTTCCGGTTCGGGGAAAATATCTATCGGATTCTGAGTATGAAAAAGTGAGGGATGATATCGCTTCTTCCATTCCGAGTCATGTGCCATCCTCTTTGCGTCAGGCGGTCAAGGTGAAGATTCATTACGGAAATGAATATTCGCTTCGAAAACGCATTAGTACACTTTACGATTTCATTGGACCGAAGACTGTTGACAAGTCGTTTGGCATCGACTTTAAGGAGTTTATATCTATCGCTGTAAATACAAGGAACCAGATCGTCCACAATGATCCAAGTTCGTCGTTGCCAATTCTTCCCGCAGAATATACCTATCGAGCTGAGATCGTCCTGCGATATTTTTGCATGCTTTGTATATACAAGCTGATCGGTGTGGACGGCGATACTTGTTCGGATGGTTTGCGGCGAATTGGCGAACTGCAATTCGCATGTCGTTCGTTGGGTCAGCGGCTGAGTACATCTACCAAAAAGCCGTAGGCACTTTCAATTTGCGCTGCGGAGAATACGTCTGCTACACCCGTTGTCTAACACGGGTTGTGCTCCCCGCCAACATCTTCACCGCCTCCACCAGCTTCCCCACATCCTCCATCGTCGTCGTCGGCCCCGGGCTCAGGCGCACCGCGCCCTGCTCGCCCGTACCGATCGCCTCGTGCAGCAGCGGCGCGCAGTGCGTCCCGCCCCGCACCGCGATGTCGTGCTCGGCGTCCAGCCAGCCGCCGATCTCACGCGGCAGGTGGCCCTCCAGCGTGAACAGCAGCACCGGGGTCCGTTCCTCGCGCTGCTTGAGCCCGTGGATCGTCACGCCGGGGATGTCCTGCAAACCATCCATCGCCGCCATCGTCAGGTCCAGTTCGTACTCCACGCCGTGCTCGTGCGGCGACTCCATCGCCGCGACGAACCCCGCCCAGCCGACGGCGTTGGTCGTGCCGGCCTCGAGCGCATCGGGCATCTGCGTCGGCATGCCCTGCCCCGGCGCGACCGCGCCCGTCCCGCCCGCGCGCGAGCAGTAGAGGTGCTTGGCCCGAGGGTCGCCGTAGTCCGTGCTGTGGGCCCGCTCGCCGACGAACAGCGCCCCCGTCCCCGTCGGCCCGCGCAGGCCCTTGTGCCCCGCGACCGAGAGCAGGTCGATCGCGTCCGCCTGCACATCGACGGGCAGGTGCCCGACCGTCTGCGCGGCGTCCACCAGGAACACCGCCTCCGGGAACCGCTCGCGCAGGGCGTGCCCGATGGTGCGGACCGGCTGCAGCGTGCCGCAGGCGTTCGAGGCGTGCGACAGGCACACCAGCACCGTCCGCTCGTTGCACGCGCCGAGCATCTCCTCGGGGTCGGTCCGCCCGACTTCGTCGCAGCCGACGATCGTGAGATCAATGATCCCGTCCGCGGCGTACAGGTGCAGCGAGCGCGTCACCGCGTTGTGCTCCACCGCCGAACTCACCACATGCGGGCGCGACCCCTTCCGATCCACACCGTTGCACCGGCGCAGCGGCTCGATGATCCCGTGGATCGCCATGTTCACCGAGTCCGTGCACCCGTGCGTCAGGATCACCCGCTCCCGCTCGGTCGCGTTGATGAGGTGCGCGATCTGGTCCCGCGCCGTCTCGATCACCGACGCGGCCTCGCGCGCCAGCCGATGCCCGCCCCGACCCGGGTTCCCGGCGTGGTGCGTGAGGAAGTCGGCCATCGCGGTCGCGACGCTGGGGGGCTTGGGCCAGCTCGTCGCCGCGTTATCCAGGTAGATCGGGTGCTTGACCATGCATCGGGCCTCCCTCCGGCGTCCGCCGGATCACCGCCCATCATCCGGGGAATCAAGGCCTCGGGCAACGCGAATCCGCCGGGTTGAACGGTTCACCAAGGGAGATTGCCGGACCAAGTTCTGGCCACGATCGTGCGGCACTCACGCCGCGTCGGACTCGCTGGCGACCATGTCCGCGTAGCTCGTGGCGATCAGGCCGCCGAGGCAGGGCGCGAGGGATTCGCGGATACGCCCGATGAGGTCGTGGCACTTGCCGATGTGGAAGTCGCGCGAGACGAGCACGTCGATCTCCATGAACCAGCCGAGGCCATCCACGCGATCGATGTGGACGCGGGCGTTGTCGACCAGCCAGATCTCGCGGTCCTTGGTGACCTCGACCCAGACGGGCAGTTCGCGCGTGCCGTAGCGGAGGCGGGCTTCGTCCTCGGTGAAGATCGAGAAGCGGCTGATGGTCGGGTGGGCCCGGTCCACGCGATGGTAGAGCACGAACTCGACCGGCTCGCCCGCGGCCTCGCGCCGGAGCAGGCGCCCGTCGGGGACGCGGTAGTAGGTGTCGCGATGGTGAACCGTGGTCGCGCAGACCGCGCCGAAGCGATTGAGCGCCAGTCGCGCGAGCCCGGGGTCGCGCAGTTCACATTTGAAGTCCACGTTCTGCACCGCGTTCCGCCTTCTCCGGGTCTATCGACCGGATCCGGGGATCGGTGAAGTCCGAGAACGCGTCCGGTCTCAATCGTCGAGCAGGTCGCCGATCTGGTCGAACATCTGCGCCTCGTCCCAGACGGTGATGTCGAGTTTCTTCGCCTTGTCGAGTTTGGAGCCCGCCTCTTCGCCGGCAATGACCAGGTCGGTCTTCGACGACACCGAGCCGGTCACCTTCGCGCCGAGCGACTCGAGCTTCTTCGTCAGGTCCGGGCGGGTGAACTTCTCCAGCGTCCCGGTCAGCACGATGGTCTTGCCCGAGACGGGCGTGCCTTCCATCTTCGAGGCGGCGTCGGAACCGGGCTCGATGTAGTCCTTCGAGGTCAGGTCCACGCCGACCTCGCGCAGCGCATCGAGCGCGTGCTTGCCGGTGGCGCTGTGCAGCCACTCGTGGATGATCGGGGCCGTGTCGTTGCCGAGGTTCGTGCTGGGACGCTCCTTGGGGTCCTCGGGCAGGCCGAGTTCCTTCGCGCGATCCTTCTTGAGGGTCTTGGGGCGCAGCGCATCTTCGGGTGCATCGAGCAGTTCGTCGATGTCGCGGAACATGCTGCACAGCGCCTTGGCGGTCGAGTCGCCGAGGTGGCGGATGCCCATGCCCGCGAGCACCTTGGCGAGGCCCCGTCCCTTGGCCTCCTCGATGCTCGCCAGGAGGTTGTCCACCTTCTTCTCGCCCATCCGGTCGAGGGCGAGCAGGGCGTCGCGATGGTCCTTGAGTCGGAAGATGTCGGCGAAGTGTTCGAGTGGGATGGTCTCGACTTCCTCAGTCTCGGCGGTCTCCAGGATCTGGTCGATGGTCTTTTCGCCGAGGCCGTCGATGTCCATCTGCGTCCGACCCGCGAACCAGATCAGGCGCTCGCGGATCTGGGCGGGACACTCGGGGTTGATGCATCGGCGCGCGGTTTCGCGATCGCTCTCATCGCGCTCGACCTCCAGCGGCCCCGAACACCTCGGGCACTCGGTCGGCGGCTCGAACCTGCTGCGCGACTTGTGCTCCTTCGAATCCGGGTTCACCACCTCGATCACCTGCGGGATGATCTCGCCGGCCTTCTCGACCATGACCGTGTCGCCGATGCGGATGTCCTTCTCGGCCAGCAGCCCGAAGTTGTGCAGCGTGGCGTGGCTGACCATCGTGCCGGCGAGGAGCACCGGCTCCATGACCGCGCGGGGGGTGATCTTGCCGGTTTTGCCGACCTGGATCTCGATGTCCTTGAGCAGCGTCGGCTTGCGCTCGGCCGGGTACTTGTAGGCGATGCACCAGCGCGGGCTCTTGCTGGTCGTGCCGAGTCGCTTCTGCAACTCGAACGAATCCACGCGGACCACCATGCCGTCCACGGCGTAGGGCAGGACCTTCATCTTCTCGGCGAAGGTCGAGATGGCGGTGATGACCGCGTCGACGGAATCGACGGTGATGGTCTCGTTGACCGGGAAGCCGTAGCCGTCGAGGAGTTTGATGGACTCCGAGTAGGTGTCGGGCAGTTCGCCCTGAACTTCGCCGAAGCCGTGGGCGATAAAGCCGAGGCCGCGATCGGCGACCAGGTCCGGTCGGAGGCCCTTGAGAGTGCCTGCCGTGGCGTTGCGCGGGTTCATGAACGGCTCCTCGCCGTCGGCCTCGCGCTTCTCGTTGACTCGCTCGAACTCGGGGTTGGGCATGTAGATCTCGCCCCGGACCTCGAGCACCTCGAAGCGGTCCGTGGCCTCGGCGGGCAGGACCAGCGGGAGCGAGCGGACACGCCGGGCGTGGATGGTGATGTCGTCGCCCTCGGTGCCGTTGCCTCGGGTCAGGGCCTGCTTGAGCTCGCCGTTCTCGTAGCGGACGCTGACGGCGACGCCGTCGATCTTGGCGTCGCAGGCGAAGACGGTGTGGTCCTCGCCGGCGAAGAGGTCTCCGGCGCTGTCCTCGCTCTCGGCTCGCTTCGCGACGCGCTTGGCCCAGTCGCGGACGTCTTCTTCGCTGTACGAGTTGTCGATGCTGAGCATCGGTCTCGCGTGCTTGACTGTTTTGAAGCCCTCGACGGGCTCGCCGCCGACGCGATGGGTGGGGCTGTTGGGGTCGTGGAGGTCGTGCTCGTCTTCGAGGCGTTTGAGTTCGGCGAGCTGCTCGTCGAACTCGCGGTCCGACATGAACGGCTTGGCCTCTTTGTAGTACGCCCGGTTGGCCCGGTGCAGGCGCTCGCGGAGTTCGTTCACGCGCTCGGTTACGTCTTTGCTGGGCATCGGCAACGGTCCTCTCGGGCGGTTACTCTACGCCCTATGCCAAGGGCCATCACCATCGACGGGAAAGCCATCGCCTCCCAGGTCAAGGCCGGTATCGCGCGCCGGGTCAAGGCCCTGAACGACAAGGGCTTCGATGTCCGGCTGGACGCCATCCTCGTCACCGACGAGAAGAACACCGCGGCCCACGTCTACGCCAAGAACCAGAAGCGATCCTGTAACCAGCTCGGCATCGACTATGTGCTCCACGAGCTCAAGGGCTCGTCCACGTACGAGGACATCGCCGGGCGCGTTCTGCTGCTCAACAAGAACATCGAAGTCCACGCGATCATGCTGCACATGCCGCTGCCGGAGGGGGTGGACCCGTTCCGGGTGCAGTCGCTGATCGACCCGGACAAGGACGTCGAGGGCGTGAACCCGGCGAACATCGGCAACATTGTCTACGCCCGCTCGTCGCTGGCGCCCTGCACGGCGATGGCGGCGGTGAAGCTGATCAATTCGACGGGGATCGACCTGAAGGGCAAACGCTGCGTGGTGGTGGGGGCCTCGAACATCGTGGGCAAGCCGATCGCGGTGATGCTGATGAAGCCCGAGGCGACGGTGATCTCGTGCAACAAGTACACCGAGAACCTGCCGGAACTGGCGTCGAGCGCGGACGTGGTGGTCGCGGCGGCGGGCGTGCCCCACTTGGTGAAGAAGAGTTGGATCAAGCCGGGCGCGATCGTGATCGATGTGGGCATCCACCGGGTGCCGCTGAACGAGCCGAAGCCCGACGGCACGAAGATGCGGACGGTGGGCGATGTCGACGAGGGCGTCGCCGAGGTGGCGGGCCACCTGACCCCGGTCCCCGGCGGCGTGGGCCCGGTGACCGTGGCGATGCTGCTGGAGAACGTGGTGACGGCGGCGGAACTGCATCATCAGTAGCGCGGCTGCGTGTCCTGATGCTCAACCGGTGGTCATCGCTTGCGGCGCTGCTTCGCCTTTCGCTTTGCGCGTGCCTTCGTCATGGCCTCGCGGCGTTCGCACAGCCAATCCTGTTGAAGGTCGAGAGTCGTGAGGCCTGGAGGTGCGGACTCGTCCGGTGGATTGGTCGGGATCTCACGGCCCGGCACTGGCGGGCGAGCCGCCAGTGGCACCAGTCGAGCGTCGGCCGGGTTTGATTTCTGTTTCTCCGCTTTAGCGCGCGCCTTGGCGGCGTTGCGTTCTTCGCGCTGGACGGAGCGGATATGGGTCAGCGCCTGCGTCGCGGCCATCCGGCGTCGGTTGCGCTCGCGTGCGATGAAGGCGTCCTTCTTCGCGTTGCCGGTGGGCTCTGGCTCGTCCATGAGCGCTTCGAGCGTTTCGAGCGCTTTGATCTGGACGCGCTCCATGACGAGGCGTGCCTCGGCCTGGGCTTCGCGGAGTTGGGTGAGAATGGTCTGGGTCGGGACGGTATCGGTGGGTGTGGTGTGCATGGCCCGAGTGTGCCTGCCGGAGGCGATGGCTCCAAGAGCGATTCCGCAGAAACCGGTCTATGTCCTCAAGGTTGCGCGCCGGGGTGGTACATGCGCGCGAGATTTTTGTGGTTATCCACAAGCGGATTCGCACAGAGGGGAGGTTCGGGCCGCCGCCCTCCTTGTCGCGTCCATCAGCTCCACCGGCACGCCGGTCCCGACGCCGGGCACATTGGGGTTGGCGGGATTGCCGGTGTGGCGGCGGCCCGTCGGCGTCGCTAATCGCACCGACGGGCTGTGGATGTCCCGGCGACATCCGGGTCGCGCCCTTCTTGCTGACAAAGGGGGCATTGATGGATTGGCCCAAATCTGGGTCGGGCCGCGAGGGGATTGGGAGCGGTTCCGGGGGAGGAAATCCGCAACCCACTTGCTGTGGGGGCGTAGGACTCTGGTAAGGTGGGCGGGAGCGTTCCGGATTCGCGGGACGGAAGGGAGACTTCGTACTCATGCAACGATCGTCTGTGTCGAGCGTCGCGAACTGGCGGGGAGTGATCTCGCTGGTGGCGACGCTGTTTGCCGTGGCGTGTGTTCTCGGACTTTCGCCCACCGCCGCGGCCCAGAGCCGCCCGGTCGCGCTGACGGGCGCGAACGTGCGGACGACCGACGGCGGGGTGCTGGAGAACGTCACGATCCTGATCGTCGAGGGGAAGATTGCCCGGATCGGTCCGGGGATCGAGGTTCCCCGGTTCTCGCAGGAGATCGATGTTGCCGGCAAGTTTGTGACGCCGGGGCTGATCGACGGGGCGAGCCTCCTGGGGATGAACCCCGGCGGGGGCTGGAGCGCCAGCGCGACCCGTCGTGCGGTGGACGCGTTCGATCCGTTCGCGACGAGCGAACTTCGGGAAGCGGCCCGCAACGGCGTGACCGCGGTTCGGCTGATCCCCGGGCAGGGTTCGGGCATCCGCGGGATGTCGGCTCTCGTTCGGCTTGAGGGCGGAGACGGCGGAGCACGCGGGAGCGTGCTCGTCGATGAGCTCGACCTGAGCATCAATCTGAACTCGGACGGTCGCCCGACGCAACGGCTCGATGTGTTCGACGGCGTTCGCCGGGCGTTCCGTGACGCGCTGGCGTATCGGGAGTCGCAGGAGGCGTACGAAGTCCAACTCGAGGAGTACCTCGAGAAGATCGCCGAGCGCAAGAAGAAGGCGGAGGCGGACGCCGAGAAGAAGGACGGCAAGGAAGAGTCCAACGGCGACAAGAAGAAGGAAGAGATCAACAAGCCGCGCGAGCCGGGCACCAACCGTGACTTTGAGGTTCTGCTTCGCGCGATTGACAGGGAACTGCCGGTTCGCATCGAAGCGCATCGAAGCGCGGACATCCTGAACGCTTTGGAGTTGGCCGAGGAGTTCGGTCTGGATCTGACGATCGAGGGTGGCGCTGAGGCGCACCTGGTCGCGGAACAGATCGCGTCCGCGAACGCCGCGGTAATCCTGGCTCCGTTGACCAGCGGCGGCGGTGAGACCGGCGCACGGGCTCGGTACGGCGCTGAGGCGTTCCGGATCCTTCAGGATGCGGGCGTTTCGGTCGCGCTGTCGGCGGGGCTCGATGACGGCAGCGGCTCGCGCTTCGTTCTCGACAACGCCCGTATCGCCCAGTCGGTTGATCCGGCGGCGGATGCGGTTCGCCTGGCGACGGCTGGGATCGCGGAACTGCTCGGTGTGTACGACGAGGTCGGCTCTCTGCGGTCCGGTCGATATGGCGATGTCGTCGTCTGGTCGGCTGATCCGATGGAGCCCGACGCAACGGTCGAGCGGGTGTATGTCGGCGGAAGCCTGATATTCATGGATCCGTCCGCGCGTCAGCGCGAGGCGCGGAGCGGCAGGAGAGGGCGTTGATGCGAGTGTCCAACAGAATCCAATCGCGCCTCGGCACCGGGCTCGCGGCGGCGCTGCTCGCGCTCTGCGGCGGTTCGGCCGCGCTCGCCGAGCGGTATGTGCTCATTCCGACGCAGATGGTTGCGCCCGATGGTTCGCTCGTCCCCGACCGAGCGGTCGTCGTCGAAGACGGCAAGATCGTCCGGATCGGCGAGGCGTCTGCGTTTGAAAGCGATGGCGATGCGATCCGCATCGACGGCGTGCTCAGCCCCGGGCTCATCTCGCTCGCGTCGTCGCTCGGCGTTGCCGGGGCCAACGCGACCTCGGAGACGGTGCTGCCGGACCTGATGGTCGCGGACTCCTTCGATCCGACCGACCCGAACCTTGCCTTGGCGGTCGCGTCCGGTGTGACGGGGGCGATGATCATCCCGTCGCCGACGAATGTGGTCAGCGGGAGCAGCGCGTTCATCACGACGCACGCGCCGGATGGCGAGTGGTTCATTGACCGCGACGGCGCGATGGTGTTCTCGTTCGGGCCGCCGGTCTACGACCTGAACCTCGGGCCGACCTCGCGTTCGGGTGCGCTGGTGGTGCTCCGCAACGCGCTCGAGGCGGCGAAGAACGGCGACGGTGATTCCCGGCTCAAGGAAGTTCTCGACGGCGAGCGACGGGCGGTGTCGTACTGCCCGGCGATCGACGACGTCGATGCGGCGTTCCGGGTGTTCGACCGGTACCGCGTCGAGACACAGATCATTCACAACGAAGAGGCCCGGCTGCTCGCCGAGGCGCTCGAGAGCACGCCGACGATGGTGGCGATGGGGCCGTTCGGTTTCACGACTCCGTCGTGGCAGATCGCCGGCGCCCGGCAGGTCGCCGAGACCGGGTCGAGCGTCGCGTTGATCGGCGGCGACGGCACCGATCCCGGACGTGCGCTGCGGACGACGGCCTCGCTCGCGGTCCGCTACGGCCTGAGCGCTGATGCTGCCCGGCGGGCGATGACCGGCGCGGCGGCGGAGTACGCGGGCGTCGAGGACACGGTCGGTTCGATCGAGCGCGGGCAGCGCGCGGATCTGGTCGTGTTCAGCGGCGATCCGCTGCGACTCGACTCGAGCGTGCTGTGGGTGATGGTCGGCGGCGAGTGGGTGGCGCGTCCGTCGTCACCGGCGCCGGCAGATGAGGAATTCGACTTCTCCGACACGATGTCGGAGTCAGCACGCAAATCGGAGGCACGGTGATGTTCAAGAACGCGAACTGGTCAGGACGGCTGGCATCGGCGGCGATCGGAGCGGGGCTCCTCGCTGCTTCGACGCTCTCGGCGGATGTGGTCGCGCTCAAGGCGGGCACGCTGCACACCGGCACGGGTGATCCGATCGAGAACGGCATCGTCATCATCGAGGACGGCACGATCATCGCGGTGGGACCGGGCATCCCGATCCCCGGAGACGCGACGGTCTTCGAACTCGAAGAGGGGCACATCACCGCGGGGCTCATCGACGCGAACGCGCGCCTGGAGCGTCAGGACATTTTCCTCCCGGAAGAGGCGAGGCCCGCTGGCGATCTGAGCACTTTCTTTGTGCGTCAGTTGTCGTTCCACAACGACGGCGCGGCCTGCGTGACGTGTTCCGGCTTTGCGATGTGCCCGCTCGCCAGCCTGCACGGTGAGTTCAAGTCCGGCACCGACCAGGACCTCGAAGAAGAACTCGGCTGCCCGTGCTGCGGCTGGCCTTCGCACAACATCGCGTCGATTCTGACGGCCGGTGTGCAGCCGGCGATCACGTCCACGGAGTCTTCGTCGGAGGTCGTGCCGCACACGAGTGTGCTGGATGTGGCAAACCTTCGCTCGTCCGACTACAGCTGGCTCGCGAACTCGGGAGTGACCACGGTGTTCGTTGCGCCGGATACTTCCGCGGTGATCGGACCCCAAGGCGCGATCGTGACGACCTATGGCTCGATCCGAGACCGCATTCTCAACGACAGCGGCGACGTGCAGGCGGTGATCGGAACCGACCCGTACGCGGTCGGCCTTCGCAACTCGCGTCCGTTCGGCCAGTTCGTGAGCTCTCGCACGCGACGCCCGACGACCCGGATGGGCGTGGCGTGGGTGTTCCGCAAGGCGTTCGCCGACACGCAGGACTGGATCGCGGGCCAGGAAGTCACCGGCTCCGATCAGCCGCCCGCCGAAGCCTTCCCGGTTCTTCAAAAGATCATGGATGGCGAGGTCCCGCTTCGCATTCTTGCTCGCGACCGCAACGACATCGAAGGCGCGGTCCGCATGGCGGCTGAGTTCGATCTGAAGTTCACGCTGGTCGAACCCGTCGCGGCCTACGACTGCTGGGATGTGCTCGAACAGGTTCGCCCGGAGATCATCTTCGGTCCGATCAGCGACACCTCGGTCGGCCTGCGTCGCTTCAGCGGCGATGACAACCTCACGCGGCTCGGCACCATCCGCGAGCTCTTCGAGCGCGGCTTCGAGCCGGCGCTCTCCGCGCAGGACATGCGTGACGAAGAGGGCCTCGCCGGTCAGGCGATGCTCGCGATCAAGGCCGGTGTCTCATTCGACCAGGCGCTGCGAGCCGTGACCGTGAATCCGGCGCGAGTCCTCGGCCTGTCGGACCAGATGGGAACCGTGGAAGTCGGCAAGCGGGGCGACATCGTCCTGTGGACCGGCAAGCCGTTCGAAGCCACAACCAAGCCCGCGGTCGTCGTTGTCGGCGGGCGCGTTGCGATGAACGAAACCGACGATTGATCCTCTCGCGGGGTGCTGATCGGCACGCCGCTTTTCAGCAGATTCCGACCGACCCAGACCCGTAATCACGAAGCCCGCGACGAAGCGGGAGCATCGAGAGAGACGACCTATGAAGCTGATGTACCCGCTGGCCGCCGCAATCGCTGTGTGTGCCATGAGCAGCTCGACCCTGGCGCAGATGCCGCCGTCGAAGATCGCCCTCAGCGGCGCCCGGATCATCCCGATCGTCGGCGACGAGATCGAGGAAGGCACGATCGTCATCGAGCGTGGCAAGATCACGGCGATCGGGGTCATGGGTGAGGTCGATATCCCGTTCGACGCGATGGAGATGGACCTCGAAGGCATGGTGATCATGCCCGGGTTCATCCACGCCGCGAGCGCGGACGGCCTGGACCGCGACAACGAGAGCCTCCCGGTGACGCCGTACCTCGATGTGTACGACGCGGTGGACCCTTCGTCGCTGTTCTTCGAGCAGGCGCTGCGGAGCGGCATCACCGCCGTGCACGTCATCCAGGGTCCGAACACCGTGATCGGCGGCGTGAGTCGGCTCGTGCGACCGATCGGCCTGAGCATGGACGAGATGTCCATCCGCGGCGACCTGGCGATGGTCATTTCGACCTCGCCTCGGAACGGCTTTGATCGGATGGCCCAGCTCGCGACGCTCCGTGAGGCGTTCATCGACCTCGACAACGCGATCGATTCTCTCGCCGAGCGTCGTTATGAAGAGGAGCAGGAGAAAAAGGACGAAGATGTCAACGTCAGCCCGCAGGAAGCGCGTGACCTCGGTCGTGAACTGATCCGCGATGAGGATTACAACGACGGTGTCTACAACCTTGTCCGTCTCCGTCGCGGCGAGCTTTCCCCCTGGGTGTACACCGGTGCTGCGATGGACGTCGCACCGGCGATCGAGATCATGGGCTCGCAGGATGTCCTCGAGAACACGGTTTTCGTGGTTGGCGGCGACGCCCACAAGGCCTCGGGCCAGATCGCGTCGACCGGCCGCCCGGTCGTGCTCGGGCCGAACCTGCTGTACCGCGAGCGTGATCCGATGACCGGGCGCCTCGACGAGGTCTTCGTTCCGAAGCAGTTCCACGACGCCGGCGTGACCTTCGCGCTGCTCCCCAGCCAATCCGGCGCGTTCGCCGAGCGGTACCCGACGTTCCAGGCGGCCCAGTGCGTTCGCAACGGCATCCCGCGCCAGACGGCGCTCGAGGCGATCACGATCAACCCGGCGAACATGCTCGGCGTGGGCGATGCGCTCGGGTCGATCGAGGTCGGCAAGACGGCGAACCTCGTGGTGCTCTCCGGTGATCCGCTCGACTTCAACTCGTGGGTCGAGAAGTCGTTCATCGACGGCATCCTCGCGTACGACCGTGAGAAGGACACGCGCCTGAAGCAGCTTCTCGACGCCGGCAGATCCGGGGAAGAGGAAGCGGACGACGACGCCGAGGAAACCGGCGACGAAGCGGCGGTCGCCGCTGAAGCACCGGCTGACGCCGAGACCGGCGGCGATGCCGAATCCGACGGTGATGGCTCCGGGAACGGGGAGGGACGCTGATGCCCAGCGCACTCTCGCGCATTGCGTTGCTGTTCGGTGTCCTGGTCGCCCTCGCGTTCGGAGTCGCTCCGGTTCAGGCCGGAGGCTCCATCGCGATCACGGGCGCTCGCATCCTTCCGATGGCCGACGGTTCGTCGACTGCGATCGACAACGGCGTGATCATCGTTCGTGACGGCGTGATAGTGGCCGTCGGCGATTCGTCGACCGTGATCCCCGGCGACCTCCCGGTCATCGACGTACGCGGCGCGACGATCATGCCCGGCATGGTCATCGCCGATACCGTTCTCGCCGGCCGCCACGCCGGCGACGAGTCCGTCAGCGGTCTCTACCACGCGATCGACGCGTTCAACCGATTCGGCGACTACCGCCCGCTGCTCGCCGAGGGCGTCACGACCGTTCACTTGAACCCCGGCGACCATCGGCTCGTGAGCGGTGCGGGGGCGGTGGTCCGCCTGTCGGGCTACTGGAACGATCGCGTTCTCAACGCTGCTTCGGATGTCACGGTCAACCTGGGCAACGCCGCCCGCAACCCACCGAACCTGCTCGACCCGCTGTCGCAGCCTTCGGCGGACAACCTGATCGTTCCCGCCCAGCCGCAGCGCCCGTCGTCCCGCATGGAAGAGTGGCCGGCCCTGCGCGACGCTATCGAGCAATCAACCCACGCCGATGCTTCGGCGCACCTCGTTGCGCTGCGTCGCCTTTTGGACGCGAACCTGCCGATGCGCGTGCAAGCCGACGACGCCCTCGATGCACGCAAAGCCGTCGAAGTATTCGACCTTGCCGGACGCGACGGCTACGTTGTCGGCTCGTTCGACCTCGATACGTCAGCGTCGATGCTCGCCGCGAGCGGGACGTCTGTGGTCTTCGGGCTCTCGACGCCGGTCCGCAACGCGGCACGCGACTTCGGCGACGACGCACGCCTGTCCGATCCCGATCTTTCGTTCTTGGCGTTGTTCGATGCCGACTCGGTCGCGTTCGCGCCCGCCCGCGGCCTACCGCTGAGCGACCTGCGCCTCGCCGCGGCAACCGCCCTGCGTCACGGCCTCGATCGCGACTTCGTCCTGCGGGCGCTGACATCCAACCCCGCGAGGATTCTCGGTGTGGGCGATCGCGTCGGTTCGCTGGCTCCCGGTCGTCTGGCGGACTTCGTGGTGTACAGCGACGACCCGCTGAGCCCGACCGCGTCGGTTCAGCGCGTGTACATGAACGGCCAGTTGGCGTTCAAGGCCGACCACGCCGGCTCGGTTGTCGTGCGTGCCGGAACGGTCTGGACGGGCGAAGGTGAGTATCTCCGCGACTCGGAGGTTCTGGTCACCGACGGCAAGATCGCCGAAGTCGGACCTCGCGTCGCGCGTCCAAAGGGCGCGGTTGTGATCGACGCCGGTCCCGACGCGTTTGTGACACCCGGTTTCGTCGACGGACGCAGCCATCTTGGCCTCGACGGCGATCGTTCTGCAACGGGTACCAACAACGATCTCTCGGATCTGGTCGGAGTCCCCGGTCCGGCCGAGCGCCGCGTCGCCTCGTCGGGCGTGACGAGCGTCGTCATGAGTCCGTACAACTTCGGGCGCAGCGGGTCACGCCTGTCGGCAGTGAAGACATTCGGCGAAGGCCGGGCAGACCGGCTCATCCGGTCCTCCGCCGCGATCGCGCTGGATGTTCGCGGTTCCGATCCGATCACGATCGGTCGCCAGATCGAGCAACGTCTCGGCCCGGCCAAGCAGTACGACGAGAAGTGGAAGAAGTACGAGAACGACCTCGCCGAGTGGGAGAAGGCGCAGGCCGAGGGCAAGGTGAAGAAGCCGGCCGAGCCGGAAGTCGTCGTCGACGAAGCCGCCGACAAGCCCAAGGCCGACCCGATCACGGGTACATGGGAGATGCGCGCCGAATCGGAGATGCTCCCCGAGCCGATCGAGGGCGAAGTCGCCCTGAAACTCAACGGCAGCGAGTTCGAAGGACGCGCGACGGCCCCCGAGGCCGCGGAAGTCGAGCACCGCATCGTCGGCACGCTCGACGGCGAGAACATCAGCGGCAGCATCGAAATCGATACCGGAGGCTTCGGCACACCGACATTCACCGGCACCGTCAAGGACGGCGTGATGGAGGGCACGATTACCCTCGGCCCGATCACGGCCACCTTCAGCGGCGAGCGGACCAGCACCGAAGAGGTGCAGTTCCGCGTGACGCGTCGTCGCGCAACCGGCGACGACGGCCGTCCGAAGCCGCCTCCGATCGACGAATCGCTGGAGCCCTGGCGCGCGGTCCTCGCCGGTGAAGCGCCCTTGGTCGTCGGTGCGAGTACGCCCCAGGAGATCGACGCGGTCGTCGAGACGGTTACGCAGAAGAACGAGCTGCGTCTGGTCCTGCTCGGTGCCGAGTTTGCGGATACTCGCGCCGAAACGCTGAGCGGCCGCGACATTGTCGTGCTGACCAGCCCGGGACGGTTCGTCCGCCGCGGCAACGACGAACTGCACTTGCCGACGGTCCTGAGCAACGCTGGCGTCGCTGTTGCTTTCCAGAGCGAGGCCGAGGACGGCGCTCGCAATCTGGGTTCGGTTGCGCTCTTCGCGCTGCAGCAGGGGATGTCTCCGAGCGCCGTGATGCGGGCCATGACCGAGGTTCCGGCTTGGGCGTACGGCATCGACGATCGCGTCGGCATGATCAAGCCGGGACTCGACGGTGACCTCGTCATCTTCGACGGTCACCCTTTCGATGCGTCAACACGCGTTCGCCGAGTTCTCATCAACGGTCAGGAGGTTCAACCATGAATCGCGATCGATACCAATTCCGGCTGCAAAGATTGATCGGTGCGGCCGCGATCGGCGCCGCGTGCTTCACGGCTTCCGCCGACAGCTCAACCGCCGAAGCCGAGTCCGTCGGAACGACGACGAGCGTCACGACTCAGAAGGCTGAGGCGACCGATGTGCTCGTCATCTACGCCGGCAAAGTCACCACCATGGACGGCGACGATCGGGTCATCAACAACGCGGTCGTGGTCGTCGAAGACGGCAAGATCGTGGAGGTCCGCAAGGCCAAGGGCTACAAGGAGCCCGAGGGCGCGGAGGTCATCGACGCTCGCGACAGTTGGCTCGTCCCCGGCATCGTTGAACTGCACAACCACACGGCCGGAGCGCTGCGGGACCTGAACGACAGCGTCTACCTGACCAACCCCGGCCTCCGCACCCTCGAGATCGTCGCGCCGGAGACCGAAGAGGTGCGTCGCGCTCAGGTCGGCGGCGTGACCGCTGCCATGCTCATCCCCGGCTCGGGCACCAACATGAGCGGCTTCGGCACGCTCGTGAAGATGGGCGGCTCGTCCGTTGACGAGGTTGTCATGCGTGCCCCTGGATCGATCAAGATCGCCCAGGCCGGCAACCCCGAGGGGTACTGGTACGGCGTCGGGCGTTCGTTCATGAACTACAACACCCGCCAGACGCTGGAAGAGGCCAAGGCCTACCACGAGGCGTGGGTCGCGTACGAGAACGGCGAGAGCGAAGAGAAGCCCGAGTACAGCATCGTCTTCGATGACTTCCGAGGCCTGTTCGCTCGAGAGTACCCGGCGACGGTGCACACGCAGGCGTACCAACTGGTCATGACGACGATCGACATGCTCGCCAACAAGCTCGGCATCCGCGTCGTGCTCGATCACTCGACGATCGGCGCATTCCGAACGGCCCAACTCGTCGCCGAGGCAGGCGAGGAGAACGTCATCACGATGGTCGGCCCGCGTGCACTGTATTTCGACCGGATGGACCGCCGGATCTTCGGCGAGGTCGCCCGCTGGCACCTCGGCGGCGTGAACCGTCTGGGCATCAACACCGACGCCCCGGTCGTGCCGCAGGAAGAACTGACCAACCAGGCGGCGCTCGCGGTCTGGCTCGGTTGGGAACCGTACAAGGCGCTGCGAGGTCTGACGATCGTCGGCGCCGAGGCGGCGATGGCCGAAGACCAGATCGGCTCGATCGAAGCCGGCAAGGACGCTGACTTTGGTATCTGGACCGGCAACCCGGTCGATCCGATGTCGTGGGTCAAGATGACCATCGTCAACGGCGAGGTCGTGTACGACGCGGAGCGTGACGGACGCCGGTTCTGAATCCGGCGTTGCGAGAACTGACACATTCCCGGCGTGAGCCGGTTGCGAGGCGGAGCGAAATGGCTTTAGCGGCAGTACGAAACAGCATCCTCGGCGGCGGGCTGGCGCTGGCGACCAGCGCCGGAGCGGTCGCTCCGGCCTACGGCGCCGCGTCAGAAATGGTCGTGGTCCGAGCCGGCACCGTGATCACGGTTTCCGGCAAGGAGATCCCGCGCGGCGACATCGTGATCATCGACGGCAAGATCGATCTCATCGGCACGAACCTGGAGTTCCCGAAGAGCGCGACCGTCATCGACGCTCGAGATCAGGTCGTCATGCCCGGCATGATCAACGCCCAGACCCGCTTCGGGATGGACGGCTTCCGGCGCAGCGGCAACAACAGCGGCGAGACCGCCGCGAAAGAAATCGAACTCTCGCTGTTCGACTTCGAGCCGCTGATCAGCGAGGGCTTCGTCACCGCGGCGTTCGTCCCGACCGGCAACAACATGCCCGGTCGGGCGTCGGTTTACCGACTCGCGGGTCCAGACGGACCGGAACTGCTCAACGAGTCGGCCTACGTGCCGATCTCGATGACGAATCCCGGCGGGGACAAGGGGCAGCTCGAAGCGGCCATCCGACAGGCCGAAGCCGAGATCGCAAAGGCCAAGAAGGCCAAGGAAGACTTCGACAAGAAGCAGGCCGAGGAAGCCAAGAAGAAGGCGGAGGCCGAGCAGAACGGCGAAGGCAAAGACGCGGAGAACGGCGACAAGAAGAACGGCGACGGTGAAGAGAAGCCCGCCGAGTTCCAGCCGCCGGAGATTCCTCGCGACGCCCAGTTCTTTGTCGATGTGCTCCGGGAAGAGGCGACGATCCCGGCGGTGTTCGAACTGAGCAGCGCGTCGGACTACATCCACCTCCTCGATGCGCTCGGCGACAACGCGGAGATGTTCGGGACGACGTACAGCTTCGCGAGTACCAACGGCGACTTCAAGGAGGTCATCGGGAGGCTCGGTGAGAAGAACGCGCACGTGATCGTTCGTCCGGGGATCTCGTTCCTGCCATCGACCACGGTCCGGTACAGCATTCCGGCTTCGCTGGTCGCCGCCGGCTGCACCGTCACGACGGTTCCGCCGTTCGACGCGCCCGCGGGCTACGAAGCGATGCGACTGCGCATGGCCGACCTGATCCGCACCGGCTGGAGCCGCGAGGACGCGCTCAAGTCCGTGACGATGAACCCGGCGACGCTGCTCGGGCTTTCCGATGAATCGGGCTCGCTTGAAAAGGGCAAACGCGCCGATCTGGTGTTCCTCAACGGTGATCCGCTCGACCCGACCTCGTCGGTCAAAGCGGTCATGGTCGGCGGCGAGATGGTCTGGGAGGACGATCAGTGATTGAACGACACACGAGGCGCCTGAATCTGTTCGCTGCCTGCTCGCTGCTCGCGGTCTGCTCGGTCGCGGGCACCGCCCACTCGATCGAGCCCGGCGATCCCGAGCCCGACGTCCAGCAGCAACAGGACCCGGAGATCGCTCCGGAGGTCGTGCAGGACCCGCCGCCGCGCCCGCGCCGCCGGCCCCCGGAAGGGCGTCCCGGTCGTGGCGGGGGAGACGAGGCCGCAGCTCCTGAGGCCGAGGCCGAGGAGGCCGACGAGGAGAAGAAAGACGACGAGGCCAAGGACGAGGAGCCCGAGTGGCTCGCGATCACCGGCGCGATCGTCCATACGGTCACCGGTCCGGAGATGGACGGAGCGACCGTGCTCTGCAAGGACGGCAAGATTTTCGCGATCGGTCATCGTGTGACCGTGCCGGAAGGCGCGAAGGTCATCGATGCCACCGGCCACCATGTCTATCCCGGTCTGATCGGCATGGACAGTTCAAACATCATCGGCCGCGGGAACCCGGCCGACACCACCGATGTGTACGGTCTCGCCGGATCCCTCGCCCGGGCGGCCGGTCTGACGACCCTGGTCAGTGGCAACGCCGTCGCGAAGATCAAGAACGGCACGCTCGATGGCATGATCGTGGCCTCGAACATGTTCGAGGACCTGCGTTACGACACAAACCAGCCCAGACGCCGTGCCGAGGTCCGCAAGGGTTTCGAAGACGCACGCGACTTCCTGCGAAGCGTCGAGGAGTTCCGTCAGGACGACGACAAGGAAGAGGGTGCGCAGCCGCCTCAGGAGCGCGATCTGAGCCGCGAGGCGCGCTCCGCTCTCCGGCTGCTGCGAGGCCAGGCGAAGGCGCAGGCATTCGCAAACGACGCGGCTTCGCTGGTCGCGCTCGCGGATCTGGCCGAACAGTACGGCTTCGAGATCGTCGTCCGTGGCGTGACAGAGGGCTGGACCGTTCCCGAGCGGATCGCACAGGCGAAGCTGTCGGCCATCGTGGTGCCCCGCGACCGGACGCTCGCCGATGAGCGAACCAACCGTCCGAACGGCGCGACCATTGAGAACGCGGCGATCCTCACACGCCACGGTATCCCGGTCGCGGTCCTTCCGCCGGGACCGTACTTCGGACCCGGCACGGGCATCGGCCTCAGCGGCCTCGGCGGTCGCGACATGCTCAACATCAACATGCCGGCGGCGTTCGCGGCTCGAGGCGGCCTCACCGAAGAGCAGGCGGTCCGCACGCTCACCATCAACCCGGCCCGCATGCTCGGCGTTGATCACCGCCTCGGCTCGCTCGAGGTCGGCAAGGACGCGGACATGATCATCACCGATCGCCCGCTGCTCGATTACATGATGCTGGTCCGCTACTCGATCATCGACGGCGAGATCGCCTACGACAAGGACGCCGAGGGCATCTTCGCTCACGTTCGCCCGACCGATCCTGACGCCGAGCACCCGAAGGACGCGTGGCCCCGTCGGCTCGGCGCTCCCTGGTAAGCACCGGCTTGCGTCAACCGACCGAATCACTCCCCGCCGCGATAGTTCGCGGCGGTTTTCGTTGCGAGTTCCTGCACCCGCTCGGCGAGTTCGCGCGGCTTCACCACGCGACACATCGGCCCCATCGACAGCACCCACCACACGATCTCGTCCAGCCCGTCGACGGTGCATCGGAACACCACGCGCCCGTCGTCGAGATAGTCCACCGACTGCGTACGGTGCCAGGTCGTCTCGGCGATGTTGTCTGCGAACTCAGCCTCGAACACGATCTCGACATCGTGCGAGTCTTCGCCGCGGATCATCCGCCAGGCGTTGCCGAGGTGGTCGTCGATGTCGAAGCCGGAGGGGACGGCGAACGGCTCGCCGGTCTGCTCGACCGCGACGAACCGACTCAGCTTGAGGTTTCGGACCTGGTCCCGGCCGTGATGGAAGCCGACCACGTACCAGGCCCGGACGCTGAAGAACAACGAGTACGGCTCGAACAGAAAAGACTCGTCCGCGTCGGGATCCGAGGACGACTCGTACCGGCAAAGAAGGGCGGTGCCGGATGCGATGGCCTGCTGGACATGCTGGAACACATCGCGCGTGCCGTCGTCGCCCTCGGCGTTGCTGGTCCGGATGGCGATGTGGCGCGAGAGCCGGTCGAGGTCGTCCCGCACATCTTCCGGCAGCTGAGAGCGTACTTTTGCCAACGCGCGGATCGCGGCCCGAAGGCACGGGATGCGCCCGTCCTCGACCAGATCCTCACAGAGCACGGCGAGCGCGAGCGCCTCGTCCATCGAAAGGTGGACCGGCGGCAGGAAGAAGTCTCCCTCCACCGTGTAGCCATCGGAGGCCGCGTCGTGGCGAACGGGCACACCGGCGTCTTGCAGAGCCTTGAAGTCGCGGTAGATCGTTCGCTTATCGACGCCGCAGGCGTCGGCGAGCGCATCGGCCTTGAGGCCCCGTCGGGACTGAACAAGGGTCAGGATCTCAAGGAGCCGGCTGATGCGGGTGTACGACACGGAGAATCCTTCGGGGGATTGTGGTAACTCAACCGTCGATCGCGCGACGGATCATCCGTGTCATCGGATGATCCGGTCCGTGTTCTGAAACGGACCAGTCGAGCATGGGATCGAGAAGAGACCGTGCGGCCGCAGAATCGCCGGATTCATCGAGCACTCCTGCCCAAAGCAAGCGCGTTTCGACCGTCCACCGATGGTGCTCGCCGCACTCGCGGGCAAGTCCGGCGGCGATGGACTCCAGTTCGGCAGCCGCCTCGCTGAGCTGCGCTGGCGTTTGTGCCCGGAACGCCGCATCCAGCCCGGTCGCGTAGTGCAGTGCTGGTGCATCGGGTCCGAACGCGCGCAGGGCCAGTTCCCGCAGCCGCTCAGCGCTGGACTGATCGACCCGGGCCCTCAGGACTGCCAGATCGAAGCGCTGAAGATCCGAGGAACCGTTCTCGTCGATCAGATCCAATACCGCGCTCGCGTTCTCTGGTTGGTCGTCGTGCACAAGGAACTGCGCGTGCAGCAGTCGGGTTTCCGGGGTCTGCTCCAGCTCTCTCAGGCGTTCCGTCGCGGCGTCGAGATCACCGCGGCTTGCCAGCGCGCGGGCTTGCAGTCGGGTCACGTCCTCGCGCGACGGGAGCGCCTCGAGGATTTCGGAGGCTTCCTCGGGGCGACCGGCGTCGATGCAGAGCCCGGCCAGTTTGATGGCGCTGGTCGTCGTGGCGGGGTGACTCGCTCCGAAGGCGTCGGTGATGCCTCGGTGGATGTCACGCATGTCACGGAGTGCCCGCTGACACCGACCCATCTTCGCGTCCAGCCCCGCGCTGTGTCCGCGGGCGAACAGCAGGAGCCGGCGCGAAGTTTCGTCGCTCTCATCGGTCGCGAGCAGGTCCATGGACCGCTGCATGATCGTGGTGGCTTCGACGCAACGCTCCATCCGCTCCAGCAGACGCGCCCGGTTGGACATGACCGATGCGAGGCGCCGACGCGCCTGCGCACCCGTCGGCTTCTGGTTCAGGAGCACGGTCTCTATTTGATGGTAGTGCTCCGCGGCTTCCTGGAACCGGTCCTGATCCTTGAGAGCCTCGGCCAGCGTGTTGCGGGTGCCGAGTGTGAGTTCGTGGTCCGGGCCGTGCAGATCGTTCCGCAACTCGAGGGCTCTTCGGAGGTGGTCCTCCGCACGATCGGGTTGATCGAAAGCCCGGAACGATCGTCCGAGCATCTCGTGCAGCGTGGCGAGCCGGATCGGGTCCGACGCGAACCGATCGTCCGCGGTTTCGGAAAGCGTTTCGACCACATCGCGGACGGATCGGTCGCGGGCGAACTGGCGCAGATCACCTTCGCCGAAGATGATATCGAGCACGTAATCCAGGTCGGCTTCTCGCTGTTCGAGGGCAACGGTGAGTGCATCGCCGCGATTGGATGCGAGGTTCCAGAGCACGGTCATGCCCGCGCCGAAGCCGACGATCAGCAGCAGGACCATCGCCCCGGTCGCGGCGGCCACGCGGTGTCGGTTGAGCGTCTTGCGCAGGACGTAGGGGAGGCTGTCCGAACGGGCGAGGATCGGCTGACCACCCAGGTATCGCTGGATATCGCGCGCGAGTTCGCCGGCGGACTGGTACCGGCGCTCGCGGTCCTTGGCGAGCGCGCGGAGGACGATCGTTTCGACTTCGGCGGGGATCGATCGGTCGAGGGAACGAGGACGCTGCGGGTTGGCCTCGGCGATCGACGAGAGGACCTCGCGAGTGGTGCCTTCGACCGTGTATGGGAACCGCGCGGTCAGCATCTGGTAGAGAATGACGCCAAGGGAGTACACATCGGTGCGGATGTCGATCCGCGACGCGACGCCCTCGGCCTGCTCCGGCGACGCCCATGGCAGCGAGCCGACGAACTGGCCGGTCATGGTCATCATGACCGGCTGGCCGTCGGTGTTCTCGGGGAGCGAGCCGGCGACCTTGGCGAGGCCGAAGTCGAGGATGTGCGGCTCGCCCGAGGCATCGATGCGGATGTTGTCCGGCTTGAGGTCGCGATGGATGACGCCCTGCAGGTGTGCCGCGTGGACTGCCCCGCAGACCCGTGCGAACAGGTCGAGCCGATCTCGAACCGGGAGCGCGGCTTGTCGCAGGTAGTCGTCGAGCGGTTTGCCCGAGACGTACTCCATGACGAAGTAGACGCGCCCGTCGGCCTCGCCGGACTCGTAGATCGAGACGACACCGGGGTGGCGGATCTGCGAGAGCACCCGGATCTCTCGCTCGAACCGGGCCCTTTCGCGATCGCCGGCGAAGGCACCGCGCAGCATCAGCTTGACGGCGACCGTCCGGCGTGTGCCGTCTTGGACGGCCTTGTAGACGGCGCCCTGCCCGCCCCGGTGTATCTCGCTCAGGATGGTGTAGCCAGGGATCTTGATGCTCGCGGCGTCGAGTTTGGCGGCGTGCCCCTGCCCGCGCGCGGCTCGGGCTTGGGCGAGCGCTTTGGCAACGAGGTCCTGATCGCTTCCGGACTGGTTCGATTCACCGGATTCGGACACGATCAACCCTCGAAGCTGAAGAGTTGTGAGGCGGAACCGAGTTCGTTGCGCAGCGCGTCATGGGCGCGTGAGCGGAGCATGTACACGGCTCCGGTGGACCGGCCCATCGCCATCGCGACCTCATCGGCGGGGCGCTGCTCGATGTCGAGCGCACGGATGACCTCCGCGTAATCCGGAGGCAACCTGTTGATGGCGGTGTCAAGGTGCTCGACGGCCTCGTCCTTGCCGGCGATGCGGCTCGGTGTCGTGCGCGTCGCGCCGATGGCGTCGATGAGTGTGTCGTAGGAGTCGGTCTGGGCGCCGCGCCGGATGCGGGCACTCGGGCTGGGTCGCTTCGCCGCCTCGAGCGCGCGGATGGCGTCGCGGAGATTGTTCTCGGAGATACGCAGCAGCCAGGACATGAACGCGTCCTCGCCGCGATCCTCGAACGCCGGGAACTGGATGAACGCCTCGATGAACGTGACCTGCAGGACGTCGTCCTCGTCGATGGACGACCGGTAGCGTGGTCCGATCCGCGGGATGATCCGGCGTCGGAGTTCGGGCGTGATCCGCTCGAGCAGTGCCGCGAGAGCCGCGTCGTCGCCCGAGCGGGCGTTCGCGAGCAGCGTGCTGAACGGTGCGGGTGTCTCCACGAATGTCCAGTATAGCGGTAGGGGATAGGAATCGAGAAATTCTTTGCAAAGCGCGTGAGCGGGCGAAGTGGATATCGCTCTGTGGGTGGAGGGTGTCGAGGACACCACGAATCACACGGACGGCGGGAAAGCCCGCCACTGCACGAAGGAGCACGTCATGTTCACCAACACCATCAAGAAGTCGCTCAAGGGTTCCACTCTCGCGGTTCTGGCCGGTACCACCCTGATCGCTGTCACGGCACCGATCGGCTTAGGTCAGGTCAAGAACTGTGCCGGCGGGACGATCGACCTCTCGACCTTCCCGGCAGGCGAGAAGAACATGCGGGACTTCCACCTCCAGCGGCTCGGCAGCGGAAGCGCGATCGAGAGCGTGAAGGTGTGGAAGATCAACGCGGACGGCACGGAGACCGAGATCAACTGGACGAATTCGAACAACCATGGCGGCAGCAAACGCGTGTCGTACGGTTCGGATCAGGACGAGGCAAACGACCAGAAGATCAAGTGGCGGGTCTGCTTTGTTGGCAGCAAGGCGAAACGGGTCCAGGTTCACATCACGCAGGACGGCAATGTGAACTTCAACGGCTGGGGACGAGACGTCGATGTCAACAAGGCTCTCTGTGCGGCGACGCTGCCAGGCGGAGACACCGGGAACGCGCTCGTCATGACCAACGAGACCGATTTTCCGGAGCTGGTTCGCAACGTGCAGGTGTTCGTTAGTCCTGACCCGACGATCATCGATCTGCCGATCGACATGGCGATCGACCTCGCCCAGCCGCTGCCGCCGGATGCGATCCTTCCGGAGTTCCACAACCCCGAAGGTGTGATGATCCTGCCCGGCGACGTCCTGCAGCTCACCAACCTGCCCCTTCCTCCCGAGCCGGGCTTCACGTTCATCGTGACCTACGACGGGTTCAACGAAGGCTCGCAGGTCGAGCAGCAGAGCTGGCAGATGTTCCAGAACGAGCAGGGGCCCTGCGAGGGTGATGTGAACGGCGACGGCGTCGTGGACCTGCAGGACCTGAACATCGTGCTGTCACGGTTTGGATTCGGGTGCTGATCGCACTCACCGTGCAAACGGCACGAAACGGCCCGCGTCTCTTGAGGCGCGGGCCGTCTTGCGCGCTCAGGCGGGATCGACGCATTCTTCGCCGAAGTGGCCGAGAACGAGGTTGAGGTCGGCCAGATCGACCACGCCGTCTCCGTTGACGTCTCCGTCCGGGCCTTTGGCGAAGTTCGCGAGGACGATGTTCAGATCCTCCAGATTGACCACCATGTCGCCGTTGGCGTCGCCGGGGCAATCGGGGGAAGCGAAGACCGCCTCGAACGTCGAGGCGACATCGGGTCCGATCAGCGGCATGGCCCGGAGCGCGTTGATGTCGTCGCCGTCGGCGAGACCCATGTCGATGCCCTGGGCCAGCACGCGCAGGCCTTTGATGTCAAAGATCAGGATGTCTGCCGGACTCGCCGGGAGCACATCAAGCGATGGGGAGTCCGGGCGGAGCGAGAAAATGACGAACTCTCCGGCGAGTGGGTCGAAGATGCCGTCGGGGATCGCGTCATGCACAGACAGGCCGTCGATGTCGTCGCGTATCGCAGGGTCGGGGGTGATGATGAGTCCGAGCTGCTGGCCCGCGGCGTAGAGGATCTCATCGCCACCCGTGGTCGGGTCCGGATCGAAGAAGACGTCCGCGCCGGACGGGATGGCGCTCGGCGGGAGCGAACCCAGAGAGGGCGAATTGCCGGAGACCGAGAAGTAGATCGGCGGGATCGGCAGATCCGGGTCGATCGGATCCATCTCGGCGTTGAGATCGTCGAGCGGAGTCCCGCCCGGCACCGAGACGTTCGGGTCGACATCGGGCAGCAGGCCGAGGGTAGTGAAGTAGTCGCCGCCCTGGTTGATGGCGAGCACGTTGGTGAAGAAGCCGAGTCCGAGCGACGGCACCGGTCCGAGTCGGTCCCACGCTTCGGTGGAGAGAAAGCCGTCGCCGGTCTGCTGGTTGTTCGCGGCCTGGTTGTTGAGATCGAACGGCGGGAGCGGGCCGCGGATGACTGCTGTGCGGGTGCCGGTCGATCCCGGCGCCACCGCCCAGCAGAAGACCCATTCCTCGTCGGGGATGCCGGAAGAAAGGCCGTCGAGGTCGTCGCCGGGCATCCCCAGCCCTGAACCCGCCCCGCCGCCGACGGGCGTCGGTGAACCGGGCCCGGCCATGTAGATCTTGTCCGGATCGAGCCCGGACGGGCCTCCGGGGGCGACCGAGAACACCGGCGCGCCGAGTGCGAACGGCGCGATGCAGAGTCCGGAAGCAACGGTGAGGTGCTTGACTGGTTTCATCCGGGGGCCCTCCAACTCAAGGGTATCGTGAGTCTGCGAGGTTCCAAGCCGAATTGTGGGGTGGGGTGAAGTTGGGTGTCCGTTTCAGGACCGGTAACCCAGCCGGTTCTCTTGATTCTTGCCTGCCCCGGGGGCGAGCGCGGGCCGCCTGGAGTGCCCGGCCCGCGCGGGAGCCGGGTGCTCCTCGGGGCCCGTGTGAAAAAATTTTTCAGATTCCCTGAGCCGGTCGGCGTTCGGACGGTGCTTCTCCCTGTGAAGCGAGGGCGCGTCGGCCCTCGACGATCAGATCTTCACGCATCGCCGAAAGGAAATCTCATGGCACTGCATACGACAATCTCGATCTCGGTTCTCGCACTCGCTACCGCGTCGGCATCGGCTCAGCCGCTGACCGGGTCCGGCTCTCACCTGCCGATTCCCAACCCGAATCCCGGCGCACCCGCGAACCAGGTTCGCTCGGTCACCCTGAACTCCGGTGGTTTCACCGGGACCTGGACGGCGCCGGCGCTGTCTCCCTGGATCGGCACCTTCAGCGCGATCGGGCCGGTGCCGGGCACGAGCAGTTCTTCGCCCGGGGCGACGCTGTACGACTTCAGCACGATGCCGGCCGGTACCCTTCCGACCGGAACCTACTTCCGCTTCGGGGATGTCGACAACGGAGCGTCCTTGACGGAGACGTTCGTGCTCCAGGCGTTCGACTCCTCCGGCGTCGTGACCGCACCGTGGTTGGATGTTCCGTTGGGTGCGACCGGCGGCGGGCTTTCCCCTTCGGCGATGCCGGCGTGGAACTTTGATGCTGTCACCGGTGCGTACACGTTCGACGGCACATCGGTGGTCGGAAACCCGAATGTCGCGTTTTACCTGAGCAACAACATTGCGCTGACCGGTCTGGAGGTGCAGAGATCGACCACGTTCTCGACATTCAGCCTCCACGCGCCCATCCCGACCCCGGGATCGCTCGCGCTGATCGGGCTCGGCGGGATCGCGGCTGTCCGTCGGCGCCGTTCATAACTCTCTTCACCACTCGGGTGTCGGCGGGCGATTGCGCGAGATGCGCTCGTCCGCCGTACTCATGCGCAGGCGTCGGAGCATCGCGTCCGCTCCGGCGGCGATCAGGTCTTCGCCATCGAAATCGACGGCGAAGACCATTCCGTCGAGCATCTCGTACCGGCCGATCTCGGACTTCGTATCGAGGTCCCAGATCATGACGACGCCGCTTCGGGCTCCAGACGCCAGCAAGCGGTCGGGGCCGAATGCAACATCGAAGACTCCCGACTGATGGCCGGTTAGCGTTGCGTGCGACTCCCAGCCGATTGCGGTTCGTCGGAGAACGCGGATGACGCCGTCGTCGCCAGCGCAGGCGAGCAGGTTCCCGTCGCGACTGACATCGACCGTCCGGAGGCCGCTGGACGGCAGCAGGTGGCGTGGGACGGGGGAGGTTTTAGCGGTCCTCGGGTCGATCTGGGTGATCTCCGAGGCCGGGAAACTGACGGCGTAGACCGTTTCCCCACGCCAGATCACATGAGGCACGCGTGTGGAGCCGAGGGCGACGAGACCCAGCGGTTCGCCGCTGGAAGCGCTGAGAAAAGAAACGCCTCGCCCGTGACCGACGGCCAGTTGATCGCCGCTCGGAGACATCGCCAGCGTGCTGACCGCATCTCCGAGATTCCGCCTCCAGACCACTCTCAGATCGTCCGTTGTTCGGTCCAGGCGGACGACTTCGCCCGAGTAGGTCCCGGCGAAGCATCCGCCGCCGTCCGGTGCGGCAACCACGGCGCCAACGGGAGTCTGGAAGGCCGGGCTGCGCGACATGGCTGAACCGTCGAGGGTGACGAATCGCACGCAGGACGGCTTACCGTCGAGCGCGGCGTACAGCGCCCCGCCATTCCTGTTCAGGGTGAAGTCGAGAACGGTGGTGCTGTCCTCAAACACGATCGTGTCGCGTTTGGGGCTGCCGAAGTCCCAGCAGCGGAACAAGCCGCCTCGATCCATGGACCAGAGTCCGGCGGAACCGCTGATCGGGATGAGGACCTGGGGCCGCTCGGTATGCGCCGTGGCCTCGAGGACGCGACGGTTGTGCTGCACATCCCACACGCGAAGGGCGTAATCAGCGGAGATTGCTGCGATGTGTCCGCGCGTATCGGGGTCGAGAATGAACCGCACATCTTCGACCCAACCCTGTGCGGCTTCGAAGCGCTGTATCTCGCCAGAAGTAGTGTCGATAATCACGATCTCGTTCCCGGCCGAACACGCAAGGCGTGCGCCTTCGGCGTCGGCATCAATCACATTTCTGCCGGTCTGGAGAGCGACTTCCCACCGATCGAGTTCGCGGCCGTCGTGCGGGCTCCACTCCCGAACCGTGTGGTCAGCGCTCCGCGAGAACAGCCTGTCGGACGCGCTTATCGCCAATCCTTCGACCGCGGATCCAACCTCGATGACAAGGGGAGGGGAGTCGGTCTGATGACGAACGATCCGTTCGCTGAAGAAAACGAAGACGGCCGTGCCGTCGGCTGGCACGACCAGCTTCGCACCCGGATCGATCGGTCCGAGGGTGACCGGCGGCGAGTTCGAGTCCACCGACCAGTGCCAGAGGAGCCCACTGCCGTCGATCCACGCGAAGCGGTTTCCCATATCGCAGCCCGCGATGGTGACGGCGTCGATTCCGGTTTGAAGTGTCTCGGTGTGCTGCCCCGGTCCACCGGCGCGTAGGAGAGTCGCCTTCGCGATGTCGTGCAGGATGATGTCGCCCGTGGTGGTCGCGCTCACAGCGCGGTAGCGTTCAGGGTCGAACCGCGCGGTCCCAGCGATCGGGTACCGGGAGTAGAGTTCTCGCAGGCCCCACTCGGCGAGTTTCGGCAGGTTCTGATCCTTCGCCTCGGCTTCGAGACGCTGCCAAAGGACTGACTCGGTCGCCGAGACGTTGCCCGCTCGGGAGAGGAGTCTGCCCTCTCTGATGCTGTTCAGGTGCAGCGAGCGCTCCAGCTCGGCGGTGCGGTGCTGCAGGCGATCCGCCTGCCACGCGGCGATGGATCCGAACGCGAGGCTCGCCACGATCACCGTCAGCGCTGCCGAGATCGGCACGCGTCGACGCCAGACCTCGCTCCGCAGGACGTACCACTTGCTGTCGGCCCGGGCGAGAACGGGCTCTCCCGCTGCGACGCGGCGCAGGTCGGCGGCGAGTTCGGCGGCGGTCTGGAACCGGCGGTTCGGATCGGTCGCGATCGCACGCATCACGACGGCGCTCAGATCCGCGGAGACCCGCGCATCGACTTCGGAAGGAGGCGTGATGCCTCCGTGCTCGAGGCGATCAAGGAACGCGGGAAGGCTCGTGGAATCGCCGTGGGGGAGTCTGCCGGTGAGCAGGTGGTAGAGGATCGAGCCGAGCGCGTAGACATCGCTTCGCGTGTCCGCACCGCCACTGCCACGGAGCTGCTCGGGGGACGCGTACGACAGCGTGCCAACAAACTCGCCCGATCTCGTGTTCATCTCTTCCCACGGGTTCTTTGGCTCGAGAAGGCGAGCGATGCCGAAGTCCAGCACCTTCGGCGTGCCGCCGTCGGTGACGAGGATGTTCTGCGGCTTCAGGTCGCGGTGCTGGATCAACGCCTGGTGGGCGTGCTGGATCGCGTCGGATACGCGCGCCATCAGCGCCGCGATCTCGCGAGGTGAAAGGGATCGATCGCGGCAGAACTCGTCGATCGGTTTTCCTTCGACGTATTCCATGACGAGGAACGGCTGTTCATCGGCGGTGACGCCAACATCGATGAGGCGGGTGATGCAGGGATGCTCCAGCGAGGCGAGGACCTGCTTTTCGATGCGGAACCGGCGGATGGCATCCGAGGCGCGGTCTCGTTTCCGAACGCGGCTCCGGCGGATCAGCTTGATCGCGACGCGCTGCTCGATCTCTCCGTCGCACCGGTGAGCCAGATACACCGCACCCATGCCGCCCGTCGCGATCAGTCGTTCGATGCGGAAGCTGCCGACGATGTCGCCCTGTTGGAGGAACTGATCGTCCGTGTCCGCCTTCAGCGTCTCGACCAGATTTGCGAGCGGGAGTCCCTCGTCGAAGACCTCGAAGCTCTCAGCCTCGGCGCGGAGCATCGCGAGCACTTGATCGCGAATCTCCTTATCCGCGGCTGCTTCGGCGACGAACTGAGCTCGCGCGTTGGCGGGCAGATCGAGCGCTCGGTCGAAGAGCGTGTTGATCTCGTTCCAACGCTCGGGATGCATCATTCGGACTCTTTGAGTTGAGTGATCAGGAATGCCCTCGCGGCAACCCAGTCTCTCTTGACCTGGGCTTCAGAAATCTCGAGCAGTCTGGCCGTATCTTCGGTGGAGCAACCGCCGAAGAACCGCAACTGCACCACCTGCTCTTTCCGAGGGTCAACGCTGCCCAGTTCCGTGAGGGCATCATCGAGGGCCAGCAGGTCGAGGCTTGACAGCGCTTCAAAGGACTCAGGTTCGTCGCTCAGGGGCTCAGGCTTCTGCCCGCCTCCGCGCTTGAGCCTGCCTCGGTCTCGGGCGTGGTTGACGAGCACCCGGCGCATCGCGAGCGCGGCGGCACGGAAGAAATGGCTGCGGTCGCTCCATGAGAAGTCGCCGGCTCCCGCGAGCCGAATAAATGCTTCGTGAACGATCGCGGTCGGCTGAAGGGTGTGGTTGCGCCGCTCTTCGGCGAAATACGCCGACGCGAGCGAGCGGAGTTCGTCGTAGACGATGGGCAGCAGAAACTCGATCGCCTGAGAGTCACCGTCGGAGGCGCGGCTGAGCAGCGCTGTGAACGCTCCGGGGCCGGACTGTCCGCTCGGTTGCGGGTTCATGGTGCTCCGTGCTTTGGGTAGTCGATCCCCAGGTGACTCCGGTGTGATCGTGGGTGACGAGAAACTACGGGCAGGCGGTCCCAAAGGCGCCGAGCACCTGGTTCAGATCCTGCAGATCCACGATGCCGTCGCCGTTGGTGTCGGCGCTTTCGTTGGCGGTGCCGAAACTCGCGAGCACGGCGTTCAGGTCCGCGAGGTCGGTTGAGCCGGAACCGTCAAGATCGCCCGGGCAGCCGGGCCTGGCGTTGTAGAGGACGGTCAGCGCGTGTTCGGCGTTGTTGTCATTCGCTACGACAAGGTCTGTAGCGCCGTCGCCGTTGATATCGGCGGCGTGCACACCGCGCGGGTCCGTGCCCACATCGTAGTGGTCGAGCAAGCCGAAACTCGCTGTCCCATCGTTGACGAGAACCGTCACTGCGCCTTCTTCGAGGCATGTAAACGCCACGTCGGCATCGTTGTCTCCGTCAAAATCTCCGGATTCGACGGCGAAGGGGCTGCCTCCCGCGACGAGTGTGATCGAACTGGAAAACGTGCCGTCCCCGAGTCCGATCCACGCCTCCACAGTCTCGACACCTGCTTCGCGGTTCAATGCGACCATGTCAAGTATCCCGTCGTCGTCAAAGTCCGAAAGGACCACGTCACGGAGGCCGTAGCCGAGGGATCCCATCAGGTACGTCGCGTTGAGGCTGAAGTTTCCATCGCCATCATTAAGGTACACGTCGACACCTCCAGGAGCTTCATTCAGTCCTGGGCCGCGTTGTCGCGCGATGACCAGGTCCATGTCGCTGTCGCCGTCCAAGTCCCCGGCATCAAGCTCTCGCAGGTATGCGTCTTGCACGCCGCCGGCCAGCGAGAACGCGCCGGCACCGTCGTTCAGGAAGAGTTGTGCATTGAAAACATCCCCGCCGCCGAACAAACAAGTGGCCACGATGTCAAGATCTTCATCCCCATCAAAGTCGGCAATGACAGCGGCTTGGCCCGAGGATGCGCCGAACTCGATGGACTGTGGAGACTGGAACGTGAGGTCACCGTTGCCGAGGAGAATACTGACGAGGGGTGGGTCCGTGGGATGGACAAGGACCAGGTCTTCGTTGCCGTCATCATCGAAGTCCGCGACTTTGACATCGAGAGAAGCAGCTGGCGATGCGAGCATGTTGGCGGCGAGGAGCCACCCATCGACATTCTCATAAATACTGACCACGGGATTTACGGCCGCCGTGGCGACGACATCGAGATCACCGTCGTTGTCGAAATCACCGGAGGCGATGTTGAAGGGGCGATCGCCTTGCAGTTGCTCATTGAGATCGCCGCCTCGGTTGAACAGGAACGTGAGCGATCCATCGGTCGGGTCGGTCACCGCGAGCTCGGCAAGCCCGTCCTGCGTGATGTCGCTCGAAGCTATAGCCGAGGGAGAAGTGCCGAGGTCAATGTACTGCGCGCTAAATGTCCGGGCGCCTTCGTTGCGGAGCACAGCGATCTGTGCTGACTGCTCGTTGGCGACCGCCAGATCCGTATCCCCATCGGCATCGAAGTCCGCGCTGGTGATGCCAACGGGTCCGTCGGCAACGCCGATGACGTCTTCCAACGAGAAGTTCAAGTCGCCTTCGTTGAAGAACACGCTGATCTCGCCTGCGCCGAACTGTGAGGCGATCAGGTCTTGTCTACCGTCCCCGTCCAGATCGTCGGCGTGCAAACGGGTCGGCGTGTTGCCGACATTCAGGGTGACGGACTGCAAGAACCCGCCGCTGAAGCTCTGGATCCGGAGGATGATGGCGGAATTGGCGACATCGATGCATGCGAGGTCGAGGCGAGAATCGTTGTTGAAGTCGGCGATGAGGACATCCTCGGGCTGGCCTCCGACATTGATGTTGGTCTGCCCGGAGAAGCCGCCCGTCCCGTTGTTCCGGTAGATGTCCAGCGTTCCGCCGCGGTTCGCGGCCACGACGTCGACATCTCCGTCTCCGTCGACATCGGCCGTGGCGAGCGCAGCGAGATCGTCGAGCACTCCGGTGGTGGTCGGCGCACCGAAGGTCGCGTCACCGTTGTTGAAGAAGATGATCAGGTCCTGAAACTTGTCGGCGCTGACAACGAGGATGTCCTGGAAACCGTCGCCGTCCATATCGGCGGTCGCCAAACCGGCGACCTGCGGACCCGTCGGATAATCAACCGCGGGTTCGAACAGACCGAATCCGCAGTTCAGCAGGACCGAGACGGAGTCGGCGCCGACATTCGTCGTGATCGCGTCCAGATCGCCGTCGTTGTCGAGATCGGCGAACCGGACCTGTGTCGGGACCGCTCCGACCGGATAGGTGGCGGTCGGTGGCAGAAAGCCGATACAGTCCGAAGCGAGGGCGGCCAGCGGTCCGCTGAGCACTCCGGCCACGAAGAAACAGGTCATGTGGCGCATGGGATCTCCTCCTGGGAGCGGGACTCTTGCGACACGCTCCTTTGTGCAGTCTACATCCACAGATTTATGGGGCAAACAGATGCCGGAAGACCGGAGGAGATGCATCGTCTTTCGGCACAGGAACGGGTTTGGAACGGTCTGCATGGACCTTCCCGGCGAATAGCCCCGCTCGGATTCGAACCGAGGACCAAACGATTATGAGTCGTCTGCTCTAACCGCTGAGCTACGGGGCCGGCGAGGTCATGGTACCGAGAGCGTGGGGATCGGGCCCGTCGGGGGGGAACGAAAAAGTGCCGCGAAAGCGGCACTTGTGGTGCGCGGCTTCGGAGGCCGCGATCTGCGTTCGGGCAGCAGCCGCTACTTGATGAACAGCATCTCGCGGTACTTCGGCAGCGGCCAGAGATCGTCGGCGACGATGTTCTCCAGCGTGTCGGCGACGGATCGCAGTTCGGTCATCGCGGGGATCACGTTGTCGCGAAGGAATTTCGCGGCGTCGTGGCCCTCCATTGCCCGTTGCTCGTGCGTAAGCCGCTGGAGTTCGCTGCAGTTGGCACGCAACTGGCAAACGAGGTCGGACAGCTCCTCCAACGATGCGCGGAGTTCCTCGCAGCCAACATCCGCGGCAGAGGTCTGCGCGACGGCGGTCGCGAGTTGTCCCTGGTAGCGAACCGCCGCGGGCAGGATCATGTTGGACGCGATCGACACCATGGTGTCGGCCTCGATCCGAAGCTTCGTGGCGTACTGCTCGATGTAAGTCTCGTACCGGGCTTCGAGTTCGACCGGGTTGAGCACGCCGTACTTCTTGAAGACGTCTTTCGCCTTCTTGGTCTTCAGCGCGTCGAGTGCTTCGACCGTGTCCTTAAAGTTCGGCAGGCCTCGCTTCTCGGCCTCCTCGTGCCACTCCTGGGCGTAGTTGTCGCCGTCAAAGAGCACGCGCTTGTGCTCTTTGATGATCTGCTTCAGCAGCTTCTTGACAGCGGCCTTAAGTTTGGCCTCGGTCGGGTTCGCGCCCACCGACTCTTCGAGTTCTGACGCGATGTGGTCGAGCGATTCCGCAACGATCGTGTTGATGACCGCATTCGGCCAGGCGATGGACGAGTTGGATCCGACCGCGCGGAACTCGAACTTGTTGCCGGTAAAGGCAAACGGGCTCGTTCGGTTGCGGTCGCCGGAGTGGCGCGGGATCTGTGGCAGCGTACGAGCGCCGAGATCCATGTCGGATCCCTTCTTCGTGCTCGTCGCGCTGCCCTTCTCCATTTGATGCACGATATCCGTCAGCATGTCGCCGAGGAAGATCGAGATGATCGCCGGCGGGGCTTCGTTGGCACCGAGGCGGTGATCGTTCGACGCCGAGGCGATCGAGGCGCGGAGCAGGTCCGCGTGGAGATCCACCGCTCGGATCACGGCCGCGAGAACAACGAGGAACTGCATGTTGGTGTGCGTGTCATCACGCGGGTCGAGCAGGTTCGTGCCCGTGTTGGTCGAGAGCGACCAGTTGACATGCTTGCCGGAACCGTTCACGCCGGCGAACGGCTTCTCGTGCATCAGGCACTGCAGGCCGAGTTTCGGGGCGCTGGTCTGCAGGATCTGCATGGTCATCTGCTGGTGGTCAACGGCGATGTTGGCCGTTTCGAACTCCGGGGCCAGTTCGTACTGCGCCGGCGCCACCTCGTTGTGGCGCGTTTTCACGGGAACGCCGAGCGCGTGGAGCCGGGCCTCGGCCTCCACCATGAAGCTCTGCACACGGTCGGGGATGGAGCCGAAGTAGTGGTCGTCGAGCTGTTGGTGCTTCTGCGAAGCCGCACCGAACAGCGTTCGCCCGCACATCAGCAGGTCGGGACGCGAGAGGTAGTACCGGCGGTCGATCAGGAAGTACTCCTGCTCCGGGCCGCAGGTCGCGAATACGCGGCTGACGCCCTCATCGGTCCCGAAGAGGCGCAGGATGCGCATCGCCTGGCTGCTGACCGCGTCGATTGAGCGCAGCAGCGGAGTCTTCTTGTCGAGCGCTTCGCCGGTGTAGGAGACGAAGACGGTCGGGATGCACAGCGTCGCGGACTCGGTGCCGCGACTGATGAAGACGGGGCTCGTTGCGTCCCAGGCGGTGTAGCCACGCGCTTCAAACGTCTGGCGCACGCCGCCGGAAGGGAAGCTGGAGGCGTCGGGTTCGCCCTGGATCAACTGGTTGCCGCTGAACTCGGCGAGCGAGCCGCCCTGGCCGTCGGGGCTCAGGAAGCTGTCGTGCTTCTCGGCGGTCGCACCGGTCAGGGGGTGGAACCAGTGGGTGTAGTGGGTGGCGCCGCGTTCGATCGCCCAATCTTTCATGGCGTTCGCGACGGTGTTGGCGATGGACGGGTCGAGGCGTTCGCCGAGCTCGATGGTTCGCATCACGCTCTTGAACACATCCTTTGGCAGTCGCTCGCGCATCGTGCGGATGCCGAAGGCGTCTCGCCCGTATCCCTCGCCGATCTGGTCGTAGGACTTCGCCGGGACAGGTTTGATTTCATGGAATCCCGCCACGGCCTGGATCGTTTCGATCCGGCTACTCATATCACTCACGGTTTCCTCAGCGCGCTTTGGCGCCACAGAAGGAGGGCCGCGGATGGCTTACGAGATCCAGCCCCGACTGCCGCCGCCGGGGGCGAGATGGTCTCGGGTACTCGCCGGTCCGCTGTGGGGGATAGTCTACTAAAACGGTTTACCTTTGCATGAAGATGCGTTCATCGGGCGTGGGCAGGAGCCTCCCTATCCGGATCAGACCAGCCCCGAGGCCAGTTCGCTGCAAAACGCGGCTGCGGCGTTCGCGGCGTTGCCGGGTCCGGCGTCGGTCATGCGTCGCACGAGGGCGGTGCCGACGATCGCCGCGTCCGCATCGCCCGCCTTCGGTGACACGACCGTTCGCACATGCTCGGGCGAACCGATGCCGAAGCCGACCGCCAGGGGCAGATGGGTCACGGATCGCAGTGCCTCTATCCGCTCGCGGATCGCTCGGGTCGGCCCGCCGCCGCTTTCCCCGGTGATTCCCGCTCGGGCGAGCACGTAGACGAATCCCGTGCACCCGTCGCAGATCTGCTTGGCCCGTTCGACCGGTGTGGTCGGGGCGACGAGCAGACTCGTCGTCAACCCCCGTCCGGCCGCGGCGTGGGCGAGTGGTCCGGCTTCCTCCAGAGGGGCGTCGGGGAAGATCACGCCGTCGAACCCGGAATCGGCGAGCATGCCGACGAAGCGGTCGCGACCCATGCGTTCGACAATCGACACGCTGGTCATCGCGACGATCCCCGCCGAGAGCGAGGATCTCACCGAGGCGACAACGTCCATGACTGACCGAGGAGTCACCCCGGACTCAAGCGCGTGGTGCATCGCCTCGGCGATCACCGGACCGTCGGCGATCGGATCGCTGAACGGGATGCCAACCTCGATGATCGATGCGCCCGCCTCGGCGAGCGCCGGGAGCGTCTCCCGCATGTCGTCGAGCGATGGCGAGCCGCCGCAGACGAAAGGCATCAGGAGTTTGCGTCCGGACTCGCGACCGGAACTGAAGATGGACTCGATGCGGTTCATGGGCGATCGCTCAATGCTTCACGCCTTCAACGCGCCCCGGCTCGGTGTACTTCGTCAGGGCCTTATTGAGATCGACGCCGTTGATGTTGGCGAGGGTGACCAGCCAAGCGAGTACATCGGCGAACTCCTCTTCGAGATTCGCTCGTTGCTCGGGCGTTGGGGACTGGTCCGGGGCGCACTCGTGGAGCGAGGTGGCGAGCTCGCCGATCTCCTCCATGAGCCACATGAATGTCCCCGGTGTGCCCCGTGCGGAATCGGTGTCGTGGTACCGCTGACGGATCAGACGCTGGAGATCCGCGATGGTCAGGCCGGAGGATGGGGATTCGGGTGTGCCGCTCATGCGCGACAGGGTAGCGGAAGCCGGCTCAGGCGTCAGTCGGACCGGTCCGGGACTGCGCATCCTTGAGCGCCTCGTGCAGTTCTCGGCCGTTCATCACCGGCAGGTCGATCTCGCCGGTGGCCAGCGCGATCTTCACGTAGGGCTCGCAGCTGGTGCAGCCCGTGCAGCAGCCCGTCCGGTCCATCAGCTGTTCGAGATCCAGACCGTCCTCGCGATTGAGACGGACGAGTTCCCGGAACGCAACGTCGTGGCATACACATCGATCAACGGCCATACATCTGCTTTCGGACGAAGCGCGGACATTTTGCCCAGAACTGTTTGTCGGCTCGTTCGGCGCCGACGTGATCGGCAACCGTTGAGCTGAGGGGAACCGCGTAGCGGCGGTTCGGGAAGGACTTACCGGGCACCGAACAGTCGGTTGTCGTCGTGCTGGCCGAACCAGCCGATATCAAAGTCGGCCGGATCGGACGCATAGAGCCCGCTGGACCAAGTGTATGTCCGCTCTTCCTGTGTGGTATGCCCGTCGAGCCAAACCACATTCGCCCGCTTTCCCACCTGCCGGAAGTGGATGCTCGGGTCCCAGCGATAGTCCGGGTAGTCGGACCTGAACCGCGCGTGCACGAACGAGTACTCGATGATCGAACTCGCGGCGAACGCGGCGTCCGCGAAGGCGATCGTCCGAGTGGGAGCGCCGAGCAACGACCGCCGCTCGCCTGTGAGATCGTTCCGGGTGGGAACTCCGTTCACGATCGGGCCGGTCGCGGTGCCGACGAAGTCCATGTTGTAGCCGTAGCCACCGCACGACCGCTCAAACCCTGCCTGAGCGTTCGGGCGTCTCGAGATTTCCTCGAGCACCGGCTCGAACGCCGGGCACACGCGCACCGCTTCGCTCGATCCGGCCGAGTCGAGGTAGGGCGTGATCGGTGCACCGTCTGGCGTGAACGCCTGGCTCTGCGACCCGCGTGTGCCGTGCCAGCGTTTGAGGTTCTCCGGCTGCCCCTGGCCCGGGCTCATGGCTTCCGCTGCGGGCAGGAAACGATCGTCGTGATCGTTGGCAAACGCGTGGTTGGCCACTTGGAGTTGTCGCAGGTTCGATAGTCCGACAACGGCCTGCGTCGAGCGTCGGGCGACCGAGAGCGACGGGAGCAGCAGTCCCGTCAAGATGCCCACGATCGCGATGACGACCAGCAGTTCAATCAGCGTGAACGCGCTGCGGGTGGGCTGCTTCATCGCGTGCCTCCCACTGAATCCTGAGTCTCAAAGGCACGCACCGCGCGCTGGATCCGCTCTCGATCCAGGTCGTTCGCCATGCCTTCGCCGGTCAAGTCGGTGGGGGAGTCGTGCCACGCATAGAGGTCTTCGAGGTCCAGAGCATCGTTGCCGTCGAGGTCGTAAAACAGCGGGCGCGGCGCGACCGAGGCGACCGCATCGATCTCGGTGGACATCTCGCCGAGTATCCCGATCAATGAGTTCGGTCCGGTCGAGATGCGCACAAAGTCGATGCTGGGTAGCCGCGCGGGCAGGCCCGTCGTCGGGTGTACCGCCCACGCGATATCGATCGCGTCGCCGCCGCCGGAACCGACACTCACGCCGACGAGGAACGGGTTGTCCGGACGCGTATAAAAAGCCTCCGGCGTAGCGTCCGGTTCGTCGATGATGTTGTCGGCGTTCAGATCGCCGAGAAGCAGCGTCGGGCTCAGATCGGCATACCCGAAGTAGGCCTCTGCAACCGCCCCGGATCCACCGGGATTGACCAGCGGCACCGACTGGAACGGCGCCGGCAGCAAAAATCCCGAGGTCGCGTAACTCGACGGGATCTCCGGAAACATCGCACTGTCGGGATACCAGGAGGCATTGCTCGGCGGCGTATCGGTGTTCGGGTCGTCGTCCCAGTCCTGCGTGAACGCCGCATCGAGCGGCGTTGCCGGAATGCTCGACCCGCGGATCACATACCACTCGTCATCGGGAAGGCCGTTGCCGTTCGTGTCGCACGACACCTCGACGATGCCGGCTTCGGCGAATCGGCGTGACGGATCGCCGCCGGTCCACAGCGCGTTCCCGAAGACGATGAGGTCGAGCCCGTAGGGGTTGAGCGGATCGTCAGCGATCGGTGCGTCGAATCCGAGCGTGATGGAGCCGCCGAACGCGCCGAGCGTGACCACGCTCGCGTTGTTCGGAGACCCCGTCCCGCCCCCCGACGGCGCACCAAGAGCGTTGCTCGGATCGTTGAACGCCGGATTGTTCACGAACTGGCCCGGCGCGGGCGTGTAGTCCAGCACCACCGTCGCGAACGGACCGGCCGCGGCGATCGCACCGAAGAACGACACCGCTGCCAACCCACCCAGGGCAGCGGTGCCGCGCGAGCAGCCTGTGGACGCGAGATCAGCCACGGCGGCGACGGGAAGCGGCCAACCCGGCGAGCCCGACCAGCGCTACGCCGCCCGGTGTCGGAATCGCGTACACAAAGACCGTCGAACTGCCGAACGTCGTGACGTAGAGCTCTTCGGTGACCGGGTTGAAGCGGATCGAGTAGAAGGAGTTCGGGTCGCCGGTGGGGTTGAGCTGCTGTCCATCGAGCGGGCCCGCGATCGGTCCGCCGGCAAGAGCGCCCTCAACCGCGCCGGACGCAATCACAGACGCAAAGCCGATCTGCCCGCCGCCGTCGCCGCCTCCGACCAGCAGGTTGCCCTGCGCGTCGAACCCGAGCGAGCCTGCGGAAAGCACATTGGCGACGAGCGTGCCGTCGGTGAAGCCGATTGCGCCGTTGCCGAGGTCTGCGAGGTCGTAGGCGAAGATGTCGCCGGTGGATGTGCCCCCGCCGTACGCGAAGCCGTTGCCGGTGTAGAGGCGTCCGCCCGCGACGGTGATTCCACTGGAGGCGCCGTCGATGCCGTCGATCACGACGCTGGAGGTTCCGTTTACGGTATCGATGGCGGTCACCACGCTCGGCGATCCAAAGTCCCCGCCGGTCACATAGAGCGTCGAGGCGTCGCCCCACGCCGCGTTGAAGTTGGGTGCCGGGACGGCCGTCGTCGGCGTGATCGAACCGGGGTCCAGGCCCGCAGCCGGAAGCAGCAGCACGTTCGCGCTCGCACCGAGGTTGTTGTCCCCGAGGGCGATGGTGCCACCGTCAGGGCTCACCGAGATGAACGAGGCGCCGAAGCTCGAGATCTGGCCGGTCGGCAAAGAGCCTGCGAGCGAAAACGAGCCGGAGTTGATCGCGTCCTGAATCAGGATGTCGCTCCCGGACGCGGCGTAGAGCAGGCCCGACGGCGCGACGGTGAACGTATCGATCCCCACAGGGAGCTCGAACGTGGACACCAGCGAGTACGCCGGACCGGCGCTCGCGACAGCCGAGCAGGACAACGAGACAGCAAGTGCGCACAGCGCACGAGGACCACTGAGGGGCACCATTCGGAAGACCTTTCCTGTTCCCTGAAATCGCGCAGGGACTCCCGTGGAGATTCGCGAATCCCGGGCGGTTCAGTTGGTGTGGTCGGAGAAGCGGGGCTCGGGAGCGCACGCCGCATCGCCAGCCACCCGTTCCGCGCGGGCAACCAAGCTCGCAACCAGGCAGGTCTTCCGGCTCCGGGCATCACGGTTCCGGCCTTCCCGCCCGTCTCGCGACGTAAGCAGTGGCTTTCGGAGGAACCGATCAGCGCCCGTTACGGCGGCGCGTCCGCGGTGGCTTTTCACCACACTTCCCTTTTCACCCGGTGCGACATCGCTCCGGGCACCTTGTTGCTGCACACGCAATGTAGCGTTCTCCCGGCCCTCGTCAAGCGATTTCCCGAGCATTGCGCGGCCGCTTTCGTCGATCTCTCCGTCCGGGACGCCGCCTTCGAACGTCGGTCGATCGTCCGCCTCGAACGGGGGGGCTCTCGCGTCAGCCACTTGCGGAGATCGGATCGCCTCGCCGAAGATTGGTTAACGAGCACCGGTGCCCCAAACGAGAGGAAGATGTCAATGGCGTTTCTCACCGAACTCTGGTTGGCGATTCTTCTCGCGTCCGTGGCGTGCTTCATATTGAGTTCGCTCGCCTGGACCGTGCTTCCGCATCACAACAAAGACTTCAAAGCGCTGCCCGACTTCGACGCATTCGTCGCGTCACTCAACGCGCAGGGCATCCAGCCCGGGCAATACATGTTCCCGTACTGCGAGGACCAGAAGGCCATGGGCACACCGGAGTTCCAGAGCATCTACGCGAAGGGCCCATGGGGCGTGCTGAATCTCTGGCCGGCGAAGCCCAACATGGGTCGCAATCTCGCCATCACATTCGTGTACTTCCTGATCGTGAGTGCGCTCATCGCGTACGTCGGCTTCGAGTCGCTCGGGCGAGGCGCCGACTCCCTCCGAGTCTTCCAGATCACCGGGACGGTCGGCGTTCTCGCCTACTGCGCGAGCGGCATACTCAACACCGTCTGGTTCTCCGTGCCGCTGCGAAACATCATCACCGGGCTCGTGGACGGCGTGGCCTACGGACTGGCGACCGGCGCGATTTTCGCGTGGCTCTGGCCTGCAATCGAACTGGGGATGGGGGCCGTGAAACTCACGCCCTGATCGGAACGCGAGCCCGATTCACTCGCTGGTATCGAGCACCGCCATGAAGGCCTCCTGCGGGATGTTCACACTCCCGATGGACTTCATCTTCTTCTTGCCCTTCTTCTGCTTCTCCAGCAGTTTGCGCTTCCGCGACACATCGCCGCCATAGCACTTGGCGGTGACGTTCTTGCGCACGCCCTTGATGCTCTCGCGGGCGATGATCTTGCCACCGATGATCGCCTGCAGCGGGATCTCGAACTGGTGGCGATCGATCTGCTTCTTGAGTTTGTTCAGAAGCGCGCGCCCGCGCTTGTCGGCGGTGTCGCGATGGCTGATGAACGACAGCGCCTCGACGATCTCGCCGTTGATCAGGATGTCCACTTTGGACAGGTTCTCCTTGCGGAAGCCGATGATCTCGTAGTCCATCGTCGCGTAGCCGCGGGTGATCGACTTCAACTTGTCGTAGAAGTCATAGATGATCTCCGCCAGCGGCATCTCCCACGTCATGAACTGACGCATCTCGCTGACCGCCTGCTGCGCTTTGAACTCGCCGCGCCGGCTCAGACAGAGCGCCATGATGTCGCCGACCGAATCCGTGTTGATCATCAATTCGACGCGGACGATGGGCTCGCGCAGTTCCAGCCACAACGAGGGGTCCGGCAGGTCCGCCGGGTTGGAGATCTCGACGAGTTCCTTGTCGCGTTTGAGCAGCTCGTACGTCACGTTGGGCGCGGTCTGAACAACCTCTACACCGCCTTCGCGCTCCAGCCGCTCCTGGATGATGTCCATGTGCAGCAGGCCGAGGAAGCCGCAGCGGAACCCGAAACCGAGCGCCTCCGAGTGCACGGCGTGGTACGTGAAACTCGCATCGTTGAGCGCGAGCTTTTCCATCGCCTCGCGCAGGTCTTCGAAGTTCTGACCCTTCCCGTCCTCGGTGGTCGCGGGGTAAAAGTCGCAGAACACCATCTGCCGCGGCTCCTCATAGCCGGGCAGCGCCTTCTCCGCCGGCTCGAGATCCTGCGTGATCGTGTCGCCGACGCGCACGTCCGCGAGAGCACGGATGTTCGCAATCAGGTAGCCGGTTTCCCCGGGCCCGAGCGTCTTGACCTTCTGGGTCTTGGGAGTGAGCTTTCCGAGTTCCGTCACCGCGTACGTCTGACCGGTCCCCATCATGCGGACCTTGTCGCCCACGCTGAGTTTGCCGTCGAATATGCGGGTGTAGACCACCACACCGCGATAGTCGTCGTAGTGCGAGTCGAAGATCAGCGCCCGCGTGCGCTTCGTCTGCTGTTCACGCGGCGAGGGCAGGACCTCGCAGATCCGCTCAAGCAGTTCCGGAATACCCTGGCCGGTCTTCGCCGAGACGAAGATGGCCTCCTCGGCCGGAAAGCCGAGGACCTGTTCGACCTCCATGGCCCGCTCGTCCGGCTCGGCCGCCGGAAGGTCGATCTTGTTGATGACCGTGATGATCTCGAGGTTGTTGTTCACCGCGAGATAGGTGTTGGCGACCGTCTGGGCCTCAACTCCTTGCGTCGAGTCCACGACCAGCACCGCTCCCTCGCACGCCGTCAGCGCCCGGCTCACCTCGTACGAAAAGTCCACGTGCCCGGGCGTGTCAATGAAGTTCAGCAGGTAGTGCTTGCCGTTGTGGACGTGCCGAACCGAGACCGCCGAAGCCTTGATCGTGATCCCGCGCTCCCGCTCGAGGTCCATGGAATCGAGCATCTGCTCGCGCGCCTCGCGCTCCGTGATCGCGTTCGTCGACTGCAGAAGCCGGTCCGACAGCGTGGACTTTCCGTGGTCGATGTGCGCGATGATCGAGAAGTTCCGAATAATCGGGTTCTCGGGGCACGAGCCCTCTTCGCCGAGGGACGGATCGAGAGCGAGAATTGGCTTGATTTCGGCCATCGCGGGTGTGCTTCACCATCAGTGAGCGGCGGGGGAAAGCCCCATCGCCGGGGTCGATTGTTCCAAAACGAGCAAAGGGACCGACCCGAGGCCGGTCCGCAATTGTAGCGTCCGCCGAATCAGAAGGCGCGGTTCGGCGGGACCGGCCCTCCCCAACGGATCCTACGGGCTGTCCGTGCGTCGGCGCTGGCGTTCAAGAGTCATCAGCGTCCGATGCGCCGTGAAACGCATCCCGGAGCGAATCGCCGGAGTCTGCGGGTGCGGCAGCCAGCCCCACAACGCCGGCGGAGCAGGGCTCAGCACGAACGTCGGCGGAAGCCAATGAAACCCGATGACCGAATAGTTCTGGCTGTGGTCACTGTTGCCGAAGTACTTCCACGGCCGCGTCACCTCTGGCGCACGCGTCGCAAAGGCGTGCTGCCGGACGATATCGACCGGTATCCACTCGCCACGGTTTTGCTCCGGATCGACCATCATGTAAAACTCGACCCACGCCGTAACGGTCGGGCGCTCCTCCTCCAAGTACGCCCGGTTGTCATGGCCGATTACCACCCGCGCCGGAAGCCCGGCCGCCCGATAGACGGCGCAGAGCAGATTCGCCATATCCAGCGGAGAACCCTGTCGCTCGCGAGCGGCGTGGGCGGCCCCTTTGACATCGAGCCCTTGGTAGTAACCAGTGGGTGCCGGGCGCTCGTCAAATAGCGGCACAACGTCGGGGTGCTCCGGCGGCGGGGGCGCGACTTGCCCTTGGACAAACGGCCGCTCGTTCGGCGTGTACCACTCGACGACGTGCCATGCCAGATGCTTCGCGAGGAAGTAGGGCTTGGCACGCATCGGCGCAGCGTTCGTCCACGCATCGACCAGTCGCTTGATCTCGTCGCTGTCCGACTCGACGAACGTCTGCGGCTTCAGCGAAGCAGCGATCGCTTCGGGGTAGTCGCCGGTCGGCCAGTCGACCCCGAAGGCCCGTTCCTCGTCGATCGTTGTCTGATATGACGTCATGGTGGTGGTGACGTCAATCCCAAGCGTCGTGCCGCGATAGTCCTCGACATCAAACGCGAGATACGACTGGCCGGCCTGATATCCGTCGAGCCGCCGTGATGCACCAAAGTCCCCAAGATCGTCCGATCCGGCGACCGCCCTGATCTCAACGTCGTAGAAACGGGTTGATGAGGTGTCGGTCGCGATGGGATACAGCAACACCGCCTTGTCGACCCGATACCGCGTTGCGCGGAGATCACTCTCGCGCTCGGGGTTCGCGCCGTAGATTCGTATCTCGCCCTTCAGCGTCCAATTCTGCTTCTCAGCATCGATCCGCAGCACAAGCGGTTCGTAGCCCTGCGTCTGCACGGGTGCCGGAATCGGCGTCTGTGTCACCGGCTGCGCCGACATCGTCGAGACGCACGGGCCGATCCCCGCGAGAACACCGACCACTCCGCTTCGAATCGATCTCCACACGCCCTGGTGTTCATGCATGTCAGCGACCCTCGCGCTGCCGACGCTGGCGCTCCGCCGTCATCGGCGTGGCGAACGCGTGGAACCGCACACCCTGGTCCACATTCGGCGCAACCGGCTTGGGCAGCCAACCCCAGAACGCCGGCGGCCCGGAATTCACGACCGTGGTCGGCGGGTGCCAGTGGAATGAGATCACCGAGTAGTTGTGGCTCAGGTCGTGGTTCCCGAAGTACTTCCACGACCGGGTCACATCGGGTGCGCGGCTCGCGAACTCGCGCTGCCGAATGATGTCCACCGGGATCCATTCACCACGCTGGTTCTCCTGATCGACCATCAGGAAGAACTCCACCCACGCGATCACCGGAGGCCGGTCGTCCTGGCGCTGCGCCTCGTGGTCGTACCCGATCACGACGCGAGCCGGAATACCGGCCGCGCGATAGACCGCGCACAGCAGATTCGCCATGTCCAGATTCGACCCGCGCTGGTCCCGCGCCGCTCGAACCGCACCACGCACGTTGTAGCCCGCGGTCATGGCCGCACCGCTGCCGGCACGGAAGTTGTCCGAATCGCGCTCGGCGAGATACGGCCCTTCAGACGGCTGGTACCACTCGATGACCCGTGCCGCGAGGTGTTTCGCGAGGTAGTAGGGCTTCACTCGCTTCGCGTTGCCGTTCGTCCAGACTTCGACGAGCCGCTTGATCTCCGGCGCATCCGCCTCCACATACAGTTGCGGGCCCAGCGACGAATTCAGGTCTTCTGGCAACTCCTGCTTCGGCCAATCCACCGCGAACGCACGTTCCTCATCGACCACAGTCTTGAACGCTTGCATCGATGTCTGCACGTTGAGCCGAAGGCTCGTGGCCTCGACGTTCTTCACGTCCCAGACAAGCAAACGCTGCCCCGACTGGTAGCCGTCAAGAGTCCGCGGCGATTCCTGTATCTGGGTGCTCCCGATCTGCAGACGCGTTTCCGTCAGTGTTTCATCCATTACCGTGAACGCCGTATCGGTCGGGAGCGGGTACGCGATGACCGCGGCCTCGATCTTGAACGGATCGGTGCGATAGACCGGCTGGTCCACGTTGATGTCGCGGCGCTCTCTGGTCAGGCCGAGCAGCAAAATCTCGCCGTTCAGCGTCCATTGCTGGCGATCAGCGTCGATCCGAAGAACCAGCGGTTCGTACGGCACGGCCTGAACCGGTGCCGGTCGTGGGGTCTGGGTCGAAGGCTGGGCGAGAGCGATCGCGCCGAGGGTCGAAACACCGAGGCCGACGAATACGAGAGCACGAGCAATCCGCGGGTTCCGCGGCATAGAAGAGCGACATGGCATGCGAGGACCCTCCTGAGGGTGTGCGTCCGTGCATTCTACGAGGCCCGGGTGCCCTCCCTCGGTTTGTCGCCCGATCTCGACGGAAGTTCCCCGCGCTAGCGGTTTCGCATGAAGTTCGCCGTGTGCGAGAAGCGCTGTTCAAGGAACCGGCGCAGGTCGCCGCAAATGCCCCGGTCGTCCATTGCCAGCCCCATGCACCGCAGCCATTCGTCCACCGCCTCCTGGGATACAGCAAACGGCATGTGCCGCATCCGCAGTCGGGGATGGCCGCGTTTCTCGATGTAGAGCTGAGGGCCACCGAGCCACCCGCTGAGAAACTCGTACAACTTCTCGCGCGACTCGCGGTCATCCGGCGGGTGCATGTCTCGAAGCAGCGTCGATTCGTCGCGGATCCGGTCGTAGAACGCGTCAACCAGGCCGCGAACACCGGAATCGCCGCCGATCGCGTCGTAAGGAAGGTTATCGGGCCCATATGCAGGGCCTGGATCATGGGGTCGGGGAAGGTCAGCCATTCAGAACCAGCAAAAAGATAGGTTTTTGTTCAGAAGTCAGAAAAGGCTCTTGTTCGGGTGCCGATGTTTGGGTAGCGTCAGGGCATGATCGCACATGTCCAGACGTTCCTGTTACAGGGTATCTCCGCCGAGCGCTGCGAGGTGGAAGTCGACATCACCGAAGACGGCATCTACAAGGAGACCATCGTCGGCCTCCCCGACACAGCCGTCCGCGAATCGATGGAGCGGGTCCGCTCGGCCATCAACAACGCTGGCTACTCGTTCCCCGCCGCACGCCTGCTGATCAACCTCGCTCCCGCCGATGTCCGCAAGGAAGGCCCGGTCTACGACCTCCCGATCGCCATCGGTCTGCTCATGGCCGACGGGATCATCCGGCCGCCGCGCCGTCCCGATGAAGCCGGTCTGGACCCGCGTCGGTTCCTGTTCGCCGGCGAACTCGCCCTCGACGGTCGCGTCCGCCCCGTTCGCGGCGCGATCGCGATGGCGACCTTGGCCAAATCCCTCGGCCTCGACGGCGTGGTCGTGCCCATGGAGAACGCCTCGGAAGCCGCGGTCGTCGACGGTGTTGCCGCCTTCGGCGTCTCCACGCTCGCCGAAGTCGTCGGACTGATCAACGGTGCGCTCCCCGCCGAGCCCCACCCGCCCATCGACGTCGAGGAACTGATTCGCGGCGCCGTTCCCAGCGTCGATTTCGCCGATGTGCGCGGGCAGGAATCCGTCAAGCGAGCTCTTACCGTCGCCGCCTCCGGCTCACACAACATCCTCATGCTCGGCCCCGCCGGCACCGGCAAGACCATGATGGCGCGCGCCCTCCCCGGCATCCTCCCGCCCATGACTTGCGACGAGGCGCTCGAGGTCACCCGCATCTACTCCGCCGTCGGTCGCCTCGCCGACGCGCCCAGAAGCGAGCACGCCGGGGGCGGAACCATGACCGCTTCCTGCGCCGGCCTCGTCACGACGCGCCCCGTGCGTACCCCACACCACACCGCCTCCGCCGCCGCGGTCATCGGCGGCGGCGCGATCCCCAAGCCCGGCGAGATCTCCCTCGCCCATCGCGGCATCCTGTTCCTCGATGAACTCCCGGAGTTCCCCCGTCCCGTGCTCGACACGCTCCGCCAGCCGCTGGAATCCGGCGATGTCACGATCTCCCGCGCCCACTCCTCCACGAGCTTCCCGGCAAACTTCATGCTCGTCGCCGCGATGAACCCGACGCCCAAGGGCGACATGCCGACCGACGCCGTCAGCCGCGCCGCGATGGAGCGATACCTCGGCCGACTCTCCAAACCGCTCGTCGATCGCGTCGATATCCACGTCGAGGCTCCGGCAGTCCCCTGGAAGCAGCTGTCCGCGACCGACATGCCTCCCGGCACCTCCACAGCCGAGATGCGCCAGCGCGTCGAGACCGCCCGGCGCGTCCAGCACGAGCGACAGGGGCCCATCCTCAACGCCGACCTGCCGGGCCGGGAACTCGACCGCATCGGGCGATTCACCGAGAGCGCCAAATCCCTCATGGGTCAGGCGATTAGTGAACTCGGCCTTTCCGCCCGCGCCTACGACAAGATCCGTCGCGTCAGCCGCACCATCGCCGATCTTGAAGAATCACCGGATGTCCACGAGGCCCATGTCGCCGAAGCCGTGCAGTACCGCCTGCTCGACCGTCGCGTCTGAACGCGGCGCAGTCAGTCGTTGTCCGGCTCGCCGAAGTCCAGCCCAACGCAGTAGCCCGTCCGCCACATCGGGTACTCGACCTCACAGCGGTAGCCGACGAAGTGCGAAGCGTCCGCGCCGATCTGCTCGAACAGGAACCGCGTCAGATCGGGGTGACGCGCGTAGTGGGGGGATGCCGCGTTGCTCAGCCCACTCCCCAGCAGCTGCAGGCGCGGCCCGTCGGCGAACCTCGTTTGCCACCGGTCGCCGACCTGCTGCGCGAAATCCGGCCGCCACAGATGCGCATCGAGCGACGGAATGCAACCGCGGGCCACATCCCGGTGCAGGTAGATGTCGAAGATCATCGCGCGCGTCGGAAAATTCACCAGCGCCCACGCCTCTTCCAGCGGCGGCTTCTGCGTGCGCGGGTGCACCATGGTCCCGCGCGTCCCGAACATCAAATCGACCGGCTGCCCGATCGTCTCCGGGTCCGCATCGATCGCCTGCACCATGAACTCGTTCGGCTGACGCGTCGAAACCACCGGAAGCGGCGAAGACGAAAAATCCCGGAGCACCGTCGCCGGAGACCCCGGGTCGGCATCAGCCACCAGCGGCGTGAACTGGCCGTGTGCAAGAGTCCCGTCTTCCGTTTCCCGCGAACTGCTTGTGAAATTGTGGAACGTCAGCGGCACCGCATCCGGTCGTGCGACATGCCCGACCAACCCATTGACCCGGTCGATGTGCAGAGACTTCGTATCGCCCGCGACCGGGTGATACGCGTACACCGCGACCCAAGTTTCCGAGCACCGACCGGTCACTTCCGCGGCCGAACGAAACAACGCTTCACGCGCGTCCGCGCCGCGCCCGGTCGCAACCGAATCCGATGCGAGCGGCGTCGCCTCGATCCGCCGAAGCAGTTCCGCCACCGAGCCACCCTCCCTCTCGATCAGCGAGGCGAACCGATCGACCGCGGCGCCCAGCCGATCGACCGCATCCGAGTCGATCGCGCCGACACCGCGCGCCGCATCCACCATCGCCCGGAGACCCTTGAGACCCGGCAGTCGCTCGATCATCCCGGGCCCCTCGTACGCCGAGCCCGTCGCAAACACCGCGCGCTGGCATGTGGTGCGATCGATTCCGAGCACGCGCGACAGCCCACTGGCGTTCTGTGCTTCCCCCGGGCAGGCGTTGAGAAACGTCCGGATGCTCTCGTGAAGCCGACGGGCGACCCTGTCGGCGCTCTGCAGCGCTCCCGGTTCCAGCCCGTCGGGTCGTCCGTTCCGCTTTGGTCCTGCGATCGCCATGCTGATCGGCATGGTATGGATCCCCCTGCCGCGCCGGGGGCTGACGCCGGAATCGGGGTCGGTTTTGCGGATTGTGCGGATTTCTCGAGGCATGCTCTTGACGGGCTCGAAGGCCGAGTACAATATGTTCAGAACAGTGTTCCGAACACTGTAGCACGGATCGGCACCCGTGCAACCCGCCCGCTGCGGATCTCGGGTGCGAAATCACACAAATTCACCACCGGCCCGACTCCGCTCACGAATCGAGCGCACAGTTCGAGGGCCCCAAGACAACCGGAGAGACCAGATATGAAGACCGCACTGATCAGCACCGCAGCCGGACTGGCCCTGAGCGCGAGCGCCATCGCCGGTGGCGGGGCCGCCGTCACCTTCGACAACGGGCCCGAAGGATGGTCCATCAACGGCCAGGCCACCATTGTCCCCGAGGGCGGCAACCCGGGCGCCCACCTTCGCCATGTCCAGACCGACACCTTCGGCTGCAACATCCGCACCGACTCGAACACGGACTTCGTCACCGACTTCACCCAGACCGGTCCGGTCCGCATCACCGTTGACTTCAAGGTGAACTCGATCACCTTCTTCGGCAGCGAGGTCCCGCGTGACATTGTGCTCGAACTGCGAGACTATGACGTCGACGGACCGTACCCCTATAACTCGGTTTGGTTCCTCGCCGGTGAGTTGCCGGCACCGGGCGAGGGTTGGGTCACCTACGAGTTCATCATCGACAACGTCAACGACACCGAACTTCCAGCGGGCTGGGGCGGCACCGGCGACGAAGACCCCGACACATTCGAGCCCATCCTCCCCGAAAACCGAACCTGGACCGACATGCTCCAGAGCATCGACGAGGTTCAGTTCACCACCTTCGTCCCCGGTTTCTTCTACGGGTTCACCAACTACGACTTCGAAGTCGACAACATCACCATCACGCCGCTCGAACCGGACTGCCCCGCCGATGTCGATGACTCGGGCGCGGTCGACCTCGCCGACCTCAACCTCGTGCTCGGCAACTTCGGCCAGACCACCGACTCCGGCGACACCAACGGCGACGGCGAAGTGAACCTCGCGGACCTCAACGCAGTGCTCGCGGCGTTCGGGCAGGACTGTCCGTAGGCGCAGCCGCGTCGGCCGCAGAAAATCTGCTATTCCCGGGAACACGACATCCGCCGGGGCATCCAAGAGGTATTCGACCCACATTCTCGATACCGCTTTGGAGGCCCCGCGATGTCCTCGATCAACACAGTTTCCCGTCTCGCGTGCTGCGCTGCACTGTTCCCCGTTTACGCCGATGCTTCGGTGCAGGACTGCCGCCCGAGCCTCGACGCCGATGCGTTCGGGATACCCGGGACCGAAAGCGTCATCTTCGAGTTAACGGTCTGGGACGACGGCAGCGGTCCTGACCTCGTGGCGGTCGGAAGTTTCTATTCCGCCGGTTCAGACACAGCCTTCCAAGTCGCCCGCTGGGATGAGGACGGGTGGTCATCTTTCAACGACGGCCTCGCCCTTTCCACGATTCCCACCAACCCTGATTACACGTTCACCTTCGGGACGAGCGCTGTGATCTATGACAACGGGTCCGGACCCGCTCTGTACGTGGGTGGCGATTTCGAGTGGACTTCAGGTGACGGTACGACCATCCAGCATCTTGCGAAATGGGACGGGAAGAAGTGGATCCAAGTGCCCGTGAATCAACCGGTCTACCACCTCAGTGTTGAGGATCTCGGAAATGGGCCCGTGCTCCTTGCGGGGGGAAGTAACATGCTGCCGATTCAATCCGGGCTCACCAGAAAGCTGGGTGCGTGGGACGGTACGCAGTGGCACCGATTTCCGGAGTTGCCGGCGGGGAGCAGGTTTACGTTTGTGGATAACATCGCCCTCTTTGGGCATGGTGGCGAATCTGAACTCTACCTGCTCACTAGCGATGGTCATTTTCTTACAGGTGGCTCTAGCGCTCTCATTAGGTTGAGTTCAGACAATACTTGGCAGATGGTCCCCGATTCGAGCGAGGTATTGAACTACAAGGTGACTGCTATGGCGGTTCACGACGATGGGACGGGAGATGCTCTTTACTTTGGTGGCCGAGACTTCCGTCTCGTTGAGAATCCGAACCCTCGCTACGGCATGGTGCGATGGGACGGCAATACATGGTCGTCTGTTGAAGGATTCGGTAATCCAACCGTTTATGGACAGGTCAAGAATCTGCTTTCTGTACGCCGTGACGGTGCGCAGGAATTGATTGCCACCGGTGATTTCTCTTCCGTCGGTGGGCTTCCAACGGACGGGATCGCGATCTATCGCGATGGTTCGTGGTTTACGCCGAGCGCGGGTGAAATTGATCCGATCCCGGCTCTGCCCTATGTCCGTCTCTTCTCATCCTGCGTGCTCCCGATTGATGGCACAGACGAACTGGTCGTCGCGGGAGTCTTGTCGGCAGCAGACGGAGTCCATGCGTCGAACATCGCCCGGTGGGACGGTTCGTCGTGGCGTCCTCTGCGGGCACAGCCTGCGGATGATCTGTTCGGCAGCGTGGGCACAATTCAAGAACTCGTGGTGGATGGAGATCCAACCCTCATCGTCGGCGGCCAGTTCACCAGCCCCGATGCGCCCGACTCCACGTCGATCGCCGCATTCAACGGCGACGGCTGGACCTCGCTCGGCGCAGGATTTGCCCAACAGGTCCTCGACACCGCTTCAGTCGATCTCGGGAACGGGCCCGAAGTCTTCGCCGCCGGCACCTTCCGCTTCTCCGGCGAAGCGCCCATCAGTCGGATCGCGCACTGGGACTCCGTCGCGCAGTCGTGGGCCCCGCTCGGCAGCGGGCTCAACAACGGCGCCGCGGCGGTCATCGGCTACGACGGCAAGTTGGTTGTCGGCGGCAGTTTTACCCAGGCCGGCGGCTCGCCCGCGTCGCGCATCGCGCAGTGGGACGGATCGCAGTGGTCAGGTCTCGTCGGTGCAAACGGCGGCAGCCTGAGCGGGCCCGTGCTCGAACTGGCACGCTTCGACGACGGGACCGGCGAAGCGCTCTACGCTGCGGGCAACTTTCAACAGGCCGACGGCCAGCCCGCGATCGGCGTCGCGCGATGGGACGGTACCGATTGGTCAGCGCTCACCGGTCCGAGTGGGTCTGGCCTGAACGGGAGCGTTCGCGCGGTGCGCGTGTTCGATTCGGGAGACGGCCCGGAACTGATCGCCGCCGGCTCCTTCAGCGAAGCCGATGGGCTCGCGGCCGATGGGCTCGCGCGATGGGACGGGTTCGGTTGGACACCGATCACGTGCGCCGACCAACTCGACGCGATCACGGCGATCGAAGTCTTCGATGACGGTTCAGGCCCGGCGCTGTACATCGCCGGGTATACCAACGAGCCCGAGCCGCCGATCCTCGTCGGACGTGTCCTCAAGTGGCAGGGCGCCGACTGCGAACCGATCGATCTCGAGATCTACGGCACGGTCAACGCGCTCCGGGCTGCGACCATCGGCCCTGGCCCCTCGCTCTACATCGGCGGCGACTTCGACTACGTGACATCTGACGGCGTTCTGCGCCTGTCTCGGAGCATCCTCCGCTGGAACGGATGCGCGCTGACGAAATCTTGCCCCGCCGATGTCGATGACTCGGGCTCGGTCGATCTCGCCGACCTGAACCTCGTGCTCGGCAACTTCGGCCAGACCACCGACTCCGGCGACACCAACGGCGACGGCGAAGTGAACCTCGCCGACCTCAACGCCGTGCTCGGGGCGTTCGGGCAGGACTGCCCGTAAAGCAATCCCGACATCCGCATGACGCGCCCGGGCACCGCGCCCGGGCGTTCTCATGCGCCCAGCGCGGGGAGCAGCACGCGCAAGCCGATCTGCATCGCGATCATCGCGTACACGCCCGCCATCAAGTCGTCCAACAAGACGCCCCAGCCGTGCGGCAGCTTCTCCAGCCGACCGGCAGGCCACGGCTTGATGATGTCGGCGATGCGAAACAGCACGAACGCCGCACCGCAGTACAGCGCCGCCTCGAACAATCCCGACGGCATCACCGGCCAGAACAGCAGCGGCAGGCACACGCCCGCCGTCTCATCGGCCACCACCTCGGGTGCGTCCTTCAATCCGAAGCGGGTTTCGGCGTACCGACCGAACGCGACGCACGCGACACACGAAAGCAGCAGCACTCCCGCGGCCGCGCCGTTCACACTCGATGCGCTTGCGCCCGCCAGCAGCATGACGAACACCAGCGCGCACGGAGGCATCGAGCCCCACGTCCCCGGCGCAGGACGCAGGAAGCCCAGCCCAAAGGTGGATAGCGCGAGCGTCGGCGCGTTCAGCGGCTTCACCGGCGCGCGGTGCTTGTTCTTGTGGCTCAGGCCCGGCGCGTCGGTCATGCGACCTCCGACTGTTTGCGCAGCGCCGCGAAGCCGCGCGTGAGGTAGGGCACCGCCGAGAGCGCGGTGAGCAACGTGGTCGCCAGCGCGATCCAGAAATTCGCCCCGAACAGCGCCCCGGCATCGCCCGCCCGGCCCGTCGCCAACCACGCCAGCAGCAGGATCAGCGGCACGCTCACCGACTGAGCGATCATCTTCAGTTTGCCCGCCTGCGTCGCCGAGAAGTTGATCCCCCGCGATTCGCACAGCCCGCGCAGCGATGTGATCAGCAGTTCCCGGGCGATGATCACCACCACCATCCACGGCGCGACGCCGCTGAGCATCGTTCCGTCGGCCTCGAACCGGAAGTTCGGACCGGCCAGCATCACGAAGGCCCCGAGCACGAGGATCTTGTCCGCGAAAGGATCCATCACGCGACCGAACACCGAGACGGCGTTCCATTTCCGGGCCAGGTAGCCGTCGAAAAAGTCCGTGATCGCCGCGACGATGAACAGCACCATTGCCAGCGGAAGGGTCCAGCGGGTGGAGCCGGTATCGATCGCCTCGAACATCGCGAGCGCCACGAAGAACACCGTCGCGAAGACCAGCCGCGCCGCCGTCAGCACGTTCGGGAACTTACCCTTCAGTCCGGGCGGTCCGAACAGCGGGATGACGGTCTCTGCTTCGGTCCTCGCGCCCATGACACGAGGGTACCCGGCGCGACCCCATCGCGGTAGGGGACTCCCAGCGCCCCGACGCTGGTCGTGGTGGACGCTCCGTAGAGAGGCAATACATCTTGTAGTCGAAACACCAATGGGGAAAACTCACCCCCGACCCGGATCCGGTGCCCGCATCGGTTGCCGGTAACCAGTGCGGGCCTTATCCTCCGCCCCTGTCCCGCGTCGCGAGGGTGTCCTCCTGGCCCGGTTTTGCGTCCCACCCCGAGGGGCGAAATGGCACGAGAAGATGCGTCCGCGTCGGTCTTTCCACGCGTTTCGCAGACGGAGTCGGCCCTTTGGACCTGCTGATTAACCCAGTCATCCTGTACGTCGGTCTCGCGATCGGCGCCCTCGGGGTGCTGCTTGCGCTGCCGCGTGAGCGGGTGAATCCGCAGCTCATCGGCCTCATCCTCGCCGCCGGCGGCTTCGGGGCCGTCATCATCGCCCTCGCCCTGCGTGGGCTCGACGCCGCGGGCCTGCCCAACCCGCACTACTACATCTTCGCTCCCATTGCGATCCTCTCGGCGATCCGTGTGGTCACCCACCAGCAGCCGGTCTATTCGGCCCTGTACTTCATCCTGACCATCCTCGCCTCCAGCGCCCTCTACCTGCTCATGGGCGCGGAATTCATGGCCTTCGCCCTGATCATCATCTACGCCGGCGCGATCCTGATCACCTACCTCTTCGTGATCATGCTCGCGACCCAGGCCCCATCCGAAACCGAGGTCGGTGCCCTCAGCCCGTACGACGCCCTCGCTCGCGAGCCCCTCTGGGCGACCATCATGGGCTTCGCCATCGTCGCGGTGCTCACCGGCATGATCGCCCAGGGCCTTCCCGAGATCCGCCCCGCCGGCAAAGAGACCGACCAGCAGATGCTCCTCGCCGAACTCCCCGGCAAGGTGCTCGACGATCTCGACGCCAAACGCGTCTTCCGCGAGATGGACCGCCCGGAAACCGAGGACATCGGCGAGCTTTACACCATCGACGCCGCTTCTCGCACGATGACGCTCACCGTTACCCCCGAAGCCGCCACCGACCTGCTCGAACGCGCCGAGGCCGAGGATCGCCAGGTCGCCAAGCTGCTCATCGGCGACGGAACCACGCTCGCTGACCTCCGCGCCGCGTCAGGCGCCGGCGGCAGCGTTCGCTTCGCCGTCGCGCCCGAAGTCCGCGTCACCAACCTCGACACCGTCGGCTGGTCGCTCATCGCTGGCCACCCGCTCGCCCTCGAGATCGCCGGCGTCATCCTTCTCATGGCGATGCTCGGCGCGGTCGTGCTCGCCCGCAAGCAGATCGAGATCGGCGAGGACGAGAAGCTTGCCCGCGCCGCCGAACTCGGCATCCACACCGGTCCGACCGATCAGATGGATTCGGTCTCAGGGGGAGGCGCGTCGTCATGACCATCGCCACCCTCGCACAAGATGCCATCGCAGCGGGCATGCCGCTCGGCGAGCTCTACCACTACCTGTTCGTCGCCGGCGTGCTCTTCGGCCTCGGCGTCATCGGGTTCATCGCGCGCCGCAACCTCATCATCATGTTCCTGTGCACGGAAATGATGTTCCAGGCCGCCGGCATCGCGCTCATCGCGTTCAGCAAGTTCCACTTCAACCCCGACGGGGAAGTGTTCGTCATCTTCGTGCTCACGATCGCCGCTGCCGAGGCCGCCCTCGCGCTCGCGCTCGTCGTGCTTCTGTTCCGGCGCAAGGAGACGCTCGACGCGTCTGCCTGGGCCATGCTCAAGGGCTAGCGACTCCCGTCGCTGGCGGGTCCGACCGTCACCACCCGTCGCCCAACCGGCGACATGATCTGAGGAAGTGTTCTCCGTGCAGGAGCTCGCCTCGAATCTGATGAACATCACCACGCTGCTCGGCGCGAGCGGCGGGGAGTCGCTGTTCACCTATCAGGAATCATCGGGCGGCCCCGGCTGGCTCGGCCTGATCCCGGTCCTCCCGGCCATCGCCGCGTTGATCTGCCTGCTCCTGCTCTTCCTCGCCCGAAAGGGCATGGCCAGCGGCAAGAGCCGAGGCCCCGCCTACCTCGTCCTCGGCTTCCTCGCCCTCTCGTTCATACTCACCCTCTCCGGCTTCCTCATGTGGAACGGACAGGGCAAGCCCGCGTGGATCGTCACGCTCTTCGACTGGATCAACATCACCTGGAATTCCGGTGACGGCGAGCAGAGCCTCATCGCGAACTTCGGCTTCTACTTCGACGGCCTCTCGTTCCTGTGGATGCTCTTCGTCACCTTCCTCGGGTCGATGATCTGCCTCTACGCATCTGAGTACATGAGCGGCGACAAGGGCTACGCACGCTTCTTCGCCGCCTTCGGCCTCTTCGTCGCCTCCATGTCCTGCCTGGTCCTCGGCGACAACCTCGTCATGCTCTACCTCGGCTGGGAGGGCGTCGGCCTCTGCAGCTACATGCTGATCGGCTACTTCTACACCAAGCCCGAAGCCGTCGCCGCCGCCAAGAAGGCCTTCATCGTCAACCGCATCGGCGACCTCGGCCTCGCGCTGGGCCTCTACCTCATCTACACCACCTTCGGCACCGTCCAGTACGACGAACTCTTCCGCGCCGTCGCCGAACGAACCGACGCCGCCGGCAACCCGCTCGACTTCGCAACCATGTGGCAGTCCTGGGCCATCCCCTGCCTGCTCATGATCGGCGCGTTCGGCAAGTCCGCCCAGTTCCCGCTCTACGTCTGGCTCCCCGACGCCATGGAAGGCCCGACCCCGGTCTCCGCGCTTATCCACGCCGCCACCATGGTCACCGCCGGCGTCTACATGATCGCGCGCATGTTCCCGCTGTTCCTCATGGACCCGGACCTGCACGCCCTGCACGCCGTCGCCTGGATCGGCACCTTCACCGCGCTGCTCGCCGCCACCATCGGCATGGCCCAGTTCGACATCAAACGCATCATGGCGTACTCGACGGTGTCGCAGCTCGGCTACATGTTCGCCGGCCTCGGCTTCCTCACCACCACCGGCGGCGCCTACCACGTCTTCACCCACGCCTTCTTCAAGGCAACCCTGTTCCTCGCCTGCGGTGCCGTCATGCACGGCTTCGCCGGACAGCTCGACCTCCGCAAGCTCAGCGGCCTCTGGTCGCAGCCCGGCTGGCGCATCACCTCCGTCGCCATGCTCGTCGGCTGCATCAACCTCGCTGGCCTGCCCCTCACCGCCGGTTACTTCTCGAAGGACATGATCCTCGCCGAGGCGTTCTACACGCCCGACTCGCTCATCCACTTCTCCGGCCTCATGGGCTGGATCCTGCTCTTCACCGCCGGACTCACCGCCTACTACACGTTCCGCGTGTTCTTCCGCGTCTTCGTCGGCCCCGAGCACTACGAGCCCGGTGACGAAGCCCACGATCACGACAGCGATGAAACCGGCGAGGAGTCGCACCACCCCGTCGAAGAGCACGGCGACCACCACGCCGACCACTTCCATCCGCACCCGCCGGGCTGGGCCATCAACCTTGTCCTTTCGGTGCTCGCCATCGGCTCGATCCTCGCCGCCATCCCGTACTTCGTCTCCGACGGCAACGACAAGTCCAAGGGTTGGGTCGGCGACATGCTGTACTCGTCCTCGGCCTTCTACAAGAGCCCCGCCGGCCACGCCGACAAGCACGGCAACGAGACCGCGACCCTCGTCCCCGCCGAGCCCGTGGTCCTGCCCGCCAGCTTCGCCGACGAGCCCGCAGCCGCCGGCGCCGCGAAGGGCAAAATCCCCGCCGCCGAAGCGTGGCCCGTCCGAGATCAGGTCGAAGCCGGCTCCATCCTCGGCATGGACCCGCACAAGGCGATGTACTACATCTCCGCGGTCTTCGGCCTCATCGGCATCCTCATCGCCGCCTACCTCCACGGCCCGAAGGGCCCCGCCGGGCTGTTCATCGGCAACCGCACGCAGGCCGCGACCAGCCGTGCCGACGCGCTGCTCCCCAAACTCGGCCCGCTCCCGCGATGGGCGCAGAACAAGTGGTACGTCGACGAGTTCTACGAGGCGACCATCCGCCTGCCACTCTGGGTCTTCGCCAACATCTTCCACGCCATCGACAAGTTGCTCATCGACGGCGCGCTCGTCGACGGCATCTCATCGCTCCCCAAGGCGTTCGCCCGCTCGATCCGTCCGCTCCAGTCCGGCGTGCTCCATAGTTACGCCGCCGGCATGGCCGCCGGCCTCGGCATCATTCTCCTCGTCGTATGGGTGTTCTCGCTGTGATCCTGTGGTCGCTCATCCTGATCCCCGCCGCGGCCTCTGTGCTCATCGCGATGCGCACCGAGAAATCCGCGCAGACCATCGCGATGTTCTCGTCGCTCGTCGGCGTGGTGCTGGCCCTCGTCGCCGCCGCACAGTTCGACTGGTCGAACTCCGGCGCGATGCAGCTCGGCACCGAGTCGGGTATCCCGCTCATCCCCGCCCTCGGCGTGACCCTGTCCACCGGCGTCGACGCGATCGCCCTGTGGCTGATCATCCTCGCCGCCTTCCTCCAGCCGCTCATGGTCTGGGGCTCGTCCACCGCCATCACCGAGAACAAGCGGTCCTACTACGGTTGGCTCACCGCCCTCTTCCCGGCCATGGTCGGCGTCTTCGTCGCCCGCGACCTGATCTTCTTCTACGCGTGCTTCGAGCTCACGCTCGTGCCCATGTACGTGCTGATTTCCAGCTTCGGATCGACCAACCGCAAGAAGGCCGCCACCAAGTTCTTCCTCTACACCTTCACCGGCTCCATCATCGCCCTCGCGGGTCTGGTCTATGTCGCGGTGTTCAACCTCAACCTCGACCCCGCGACCTTCGCGGGCGCCGGCGAGTGGAACTTCGACATCGCGGTCCTGCAGCAAGCCGCGCAGGAGATGCCCGTCGCCCAGCAAGGCCTCGTGCTCTTCGCCATGATGGCCGGCTTCGCCGTCAAGGTGCCGCTTTTCCCCGTCCACACATGGCTGCCGCTGGCCCACACCGAAGCCCCGACCGCCGGCTCGGTCATCCTCGCCGGCGTGCTGCTCAAGCTCGGCACCTACGCCATCCTCCGCTTCGTCGTGCCCTTCGCGCCCGACGCGGTCCTCAAGTGGGCCTGGCTCATCGCCGTCTTCGCGATCGTCGGCATCGTCTACGCCGGCCTGATCTGCTGGGTGCAGCGCGACGTCAAGAAGCTCGTCGCCTACTCATCCGTGAGCCACCTCGGCTTCTGCATCCTCGGCCTGTTCGCGCTGAACATGACCGGCCTGCAGGGCTCGGTGCTCTACATGATCAACCACGGTCTCTCGACCGGCGCCCTGTTCTTCTGCATCGGCATGATGTACGAGCGCTACCACACGCGCTCGTTCAACGACCTCGGCGGCCTCGCACGCAAAATGCCCATCTGGGCCTTCTTCATGGGCTTCTTCACCATGGCTTCGGTCGGCCTGCCCGGCCTGAACGGCTTCGTCTCCGAGTTCCTTTGCCTGATCGGTACCTTCCAGTCCGGTGCCGACGGCATCGGCGGCACCTTCGGCCCGCTCGGACCGTGGTACGCCGCGATCGCCGGCTCCGGCATGATCGTCGCCGCGATCTACCTCCTGTTCATGATGGGCAAACTCGTCTTCGGCCCCTTCCGCGAGCCCGACGGCTACGAGCACCACGGCCCGCTCCCCGAAGACCTCTCCCCCCGCGAGATCGGAATCTGCGTCGCGCTCGCCATCCCCTGCGTCGTCCTCGGCCTCTACCCGAAACTGATCACCGACTCGCTCGAAGCACCGCTCCAGCAGACCATCGACATCTACACGGGCGAGGACCCCGCGCTCGCTGATGCCAACGATCCGATGACCGTCGCTCTCGTGCCCGTCGATCGCACCCCCTCGGTTCTGTTCGAGGAGGCCACCCGATGAACGACCTCTTGCTGCACACGCTCGCCCAGACCGGCGCCGAGCAGACCCCCGCGATCGTCGAGAAGCTCAAGTTCGTCGTGCCCGAACTCGCCATGTTCGTCGGCGCGTGCGTGGTCATGATGCTCGGGCTCTCGAAGAATCTCGCGGTCCGCAAGGCCTGCCGACCGGTCACGATCATCACGCTCGCCGTCGCGGGCCTCATCGCCGCGTTCTCCTCGCCCGCGATGGAGACCTCGCTTCTCCCGAACCTCTCCGGGTTCGTGAAGGTGCTCACCGCGATCGTCGGCATCCTGCTCGCGATGCTCATGACCGGCGTTGTCGATCGAGACTACGAAGCCTCCGTCGCCAGCGGGCGCGCCTTCGACGCCATCCGCTCCAACCGGGGCGAGTTCTACGCCTTCTTCCTCTTCTCGCTCACCGGCCTCATGCTCTGCGCGACCGCCGATGACCTCATCTGGCTCTTCCTCGCCCTCGAGCTGACCTCCCTCCCGACCTACGTCATGGTCAGCATCTCCGGAGCGGGCGCAAACAGCGAAGCACGGGCCCAGGAAGCCGGCGTCAAGTACTTCTTCCTCGGCGCGTTCGGCGCCGCCATGTTCGTTATGGGCTTCGCCCTGCTCTACGGAGCCACCGGCACCACCACGCTCTTCGGTGACGGTTCGATAGCCGAAGTCCTCCGCTCGTACGCCTCGGAGACCGGGTCCATCGGAGCGATCGCCACGCTCGGCGCCGTCTTCTCGATCGTCGGTGTCTGTTTCAAGATCGCTGCGGTTCCGATGCACTTCTACACCGCCGACGTCTACCAGGGCGCCGCCACCCCCGTCTCCGCCTTTCTCGCTTTCGTGCCCAAGACCGCCGGCTTCGTCGCCCTGATCCTGCTCGCCAGCGCCATCGGCTGGAACTTCACCTCCGGCGACAGCACCGAAGCCGCCGCGCTCCCCGAGTCCATCCGCGTCCTGCTCTGGGTCATCGCGGCGCTCACGATGATCGTCGGCAACGTCATGGCCCTGCTCCAGCGCTCGGTCAAGCGCATCCTCGCCTACTCGTCCATCGCCCACTCCGGCTACATGATCGTCGGCCTGATCGCCGGCCCGCAGGAAGGCACCAGCGGCCTCGCCGCCATCCTGTTCTACCTGCTGTGCTACGGCGTGATGAACCTCGGCGCCTTCGGCGTTGTCGCCTGCCTCGAATACAACAAGGACGGCAAGCGAGAGGAAGTCGAGGACATCGACGACCTCCGAGGCCTCGTCCGCTCGCGCCCCGCCCTCGGCATCACCATGGTCGTCTGCTCGCTGAGCCTGCTCGGCCTGCCGATCCTCCTCGGCTTCATGGGCAAGCTCTTCCTCTTCGCCTCCGGCATCTCCGCCGGCGAGATCGCGCTGGTCGTTGTCATGGCGATCAACTCCGCCATCGCCGCGTACTACTACCTCCGCCTCGCCTTCTTCCCGCTGCTCGAATCCCGCGACGAAGACGCCGAGCCCATGCAGACCTCGCCGTACCTCTCGCGAACCATCGCCTCGGTCATCTCCGCCGGCGGCGTCCTGGCCCTCATCCCGCTGACCCACACCCTCTGGACGCAGGCCGAATTCGCCGCGACACTCGCCGAGCCGATCATCGTGACAGCGACCGAGCCCGGCGATGCCTCGCTCAACAGCGAGCAGATGATCATCGAACCGGTCCGCTCCATCAGCGAACGCTAAGCCGACGACCAATCAGCACAAAGAAAAACCGGATGCCCTCGGCATCCGGTTGTCGTTTCACATCGTGCTGCGCCCCGGTCAGGCCGCTTTGGCCGCTGGCTTGCTCGCGGTGTTCGCGTTGTTCGAGAGCGTGTTCAGGCCCTTCAGCCCGCCGCCGATCTGCAGCACCGCGCCGATCATCGCGACCGAGCCGACGATGAACGGCACCACGGTCGGGTGCTTGGTCATGCCGTCGATCACCGCGGTCCGCCACGCTTCGACCTCGATCATCGCCGAGATCGCCCCCAGGCACAGCAGCGTTGAGCCTCCGACCGTCGTCAGGATGACGACCACGCCCCGGAACGCCAGGAACGCGAGCATGCCCACGATGATCAGCCCGACGATCGCGCCAACATAGTGCTGCTCCGGTGGCTGGCCGATCGCCGTCCACACGTTCGCACCGGCGAACGCTCCGGCGAGCCCGCCGAACAGGCTCGCCGCGTATCGAAGCAGCGGCCACGCCAGCATCGCCGTCAGCAGGCCCAGACTCGTTGCCACGATCGTCTGCGCGCCGATGCTGTCGCCGTACTCGACACCCGCCCACACACCGCCGAGGCCGGCGAGCAGGACGATCACGAGTTTGTGCCAGCGGTACCCGTTGAACACGCAGATCGCGCCCAGCACCATGAAGATCACGGCCCAGACGATGTTCAGTTCCGTCAGCGCCTGCGCCAGCTTCTCCGGGTGGTTCAGAAGGTCTGCGCGACGCAGCGAAGAGTCCGAGAAGATCGCCATCGGCGACGGGCCGGGGTCCGGCAGCGCGGGCGCGCCCTCTTCGGGTGCCGTTTGCGCGAGCGGTAAGGCGGTGAGCAGTTTGAAGAGCATGAGGGCATCCCTCCGTGGAAAATCGGTCGTCGCAGCCGTGCGACGAAACACTCCCCGTCCGCGCGACAACCGCGCTGGAAGAGAGGCTCAGCCGGATTTATCGGTTGTCTGTTTGCGGCGTCGCCACTGAATCAGCAGACCCAGCACCGATAACACAAACCAGACCAAGACCCAGACCAGTGGCTCGCTCGGCAGCCGGTCCAGCCCCGGGGCTCCGAACGCCGCTCCGAGCCAGATCAGCGCGGGCACCCAGATCAGAGGCCCGGCGAACGCGGTGATCAGCACCGCGGACTTCTTCGTCGCGATCATCCCCAGCCCGAAGCCGAGGATGTTCCCGGCCAGCGCGACGACGATGATCAGCCCCTTCTCCTTCGTGGGCAATTGCTCCCATGTCGGGCGTAGGCGCTCGCGGACCGAGCGGAAGACTTCGCTGAGTTTGCGTGCGCCCTCCTTCGCCGAGTCGATGCGGCGCTGGTACCGCTCCCGGGCCTCGGGGTCGTCTGGGAACGCTTCCTCCGGGATCACCGGCACCAGCGAGTTCTCTCCCGGTAGCGACCCGGTCGCCTGCTCGCGCAGTCGCTCGTACTCGGCGTAGATTTCGTCCCAGACGGACCGTTGCGCCTCGACCTCAACCTCCGTGGGCTGCGAGAAATCGGGCTTCACGTCGAGGTACGCCGCGGTCCCGATCAGCCCGAGGACACCGAGCAGCACCGCCATCGTCCATGCCACCGTGAAGCGGAACGCCACCAGCCCGATCAGCAGTCCCAGCGCCGCCCCGGTGATCGCGACGATGACCGCGGGCGTGTCGTAGCCGATCATCGCCGGCACCAGCAGCCCGACCTGCGCGCCCACGAGCGCGCCGAGCAGGCCGAAGCCGATCCGCAGCGACTTGCCCCCGAACAGCCAGAGCAGCAGACCACCCAAAAACACCATGCCCATGACCGCGTGGGTGGACAGCCCGAGTTCCTGGAACTGCTGCAGCACCGATTCCCCCGCGCCGAACAGATCCTCGAACCCGTCGGGGATCGCCAGCCGGGACGGCTCCAGCGACGGGTTGTCGAGGGGTGGGGGGTTCATGTCTCGGATTCGGCTCTCGCGGGCGCAGATGAAGATCTGGGTATCGTGTGCTTCACTATATGCCGATTCGGATTCTGTCCGAACAGGTTTCGCGGCTCAGTCAGATGTATCGGAGCGGTCGATGGCAGGCGTGGAAGGATCGAGCGAACAACCCGAGAAGTCGCCGAACGGCAGGTCCGAAAACTCGGGCGCGACCGGCGATCTGTCGCATCTCGAAGTCCGCGCCGGTGGCCCGCCGCCGTTCTCGCTCGACGACCTGCGCAAGGGCATCGACGAAGTCGACGCCAAACTCATCGAACTGCTCAACACCCGGGCCGAGCTCGTGGTCAACGTCGGCAAGGTCAAGCGCGGCGACGGCACGCCGATCTACGCGCCGCATCGCGAGCAGGCGGTGCTCAAGAAAGTGCTCGAGGCGAGTCGCGGGCCGATGCTCAGTCGCACGATCGAGGCGGTGTATCGGGAGATCATGTCCGGCTCGTTCGCGCTGGAGCAGCCGCTGCGGATCGGCTACCTCGGCCCGCCCGGCAGCTTCAGCCACGAGGCGGCCCAGAAGCAGTTCGGCTCCAGCGTGTCCTTCGAGGACCTGCGCGAGATCGAGGGCGTGTTCACCGAGGTGGTGCGCGGGCACGTGGACTACGGCATGGTGCCGATCGAGAACTCCGCGCACGGCGGCGTGGCCGAGGCGCTCGACGCATTCCGGCGCTACGCCAGCGATGTGAACATCTACGCGGAAGTCCAGCTCGGCGTGCGCCAGGCCCTGCTCGCCAACTGCCAGCCGAGCGAGGTGAAGCGGATCCACTCCAAGCCCGAAGCGCTGAGCCAGTGCCGCAAGTGGCTGGCGACGCAGTACCCCAAGGCGGAACTCGTCCCGGCGGTGAGCACCAGCCGCGCGGTGCAGATCGCCAAGGCCGAGGGGCTGCTGGAAGAGCACGCCGGCAGCGCGGCGATCGGTTCGAAACTCGCCGGCCAGCTCTACGGCGTGCAGGTGCTGTTCGAGAACATCGAGGACGATCCCAATAACGTGACGCGGTTCTTCGTGATCTCCAAGCAGAGCGCGAAGCCGAGCGCGGACGACAAGACGAGCATCATGTTCACGACGCCGGACAAGCCGGGCGCGCTGGTGAGCGTGCTGCGTGTGTTCCAGGACGCTCAGATCAACCTGTCGCACATCGACAAGCGCCCGAGCGGCCGGACGAACTGGGAGTACACCTTCTTCATCGATGCGCTGGGGCACCGGGATAGTGAGCGGATGGCGGGCGCGATCGAGACGGCGCGGGCGCTGTGCTCGGACCTGGTGGTGCTGGGGAGCTATCCGCGGGCGCAGCGGGTGCTGTAGAGCGATCAGGGGCAGTCGGTTCCGAACGCGCCGAGCACGACGTTGAGGTCGGCGAGATTGACTACGCCGTCGTTGTTGGTGTCGCCGCAGAAAACTTCATTGCCGAAGTTCGACAGCATTAGATTGAGATCAGCGAGATTTACTGCCCCGTCGAGGTTGATGTCGGCGGCACAATTGCGAGAAATCACACAACCAAAGCGAGCAATTCTGTTCAGCTGCCTTTCGCAAGAAGTGACGAAATCGCCACCGGCGTAGAGACTTGAACCACTGCCTTCATTAAAAACCGTCAAGTCGCGGACCCTATTGCTTAAACCCGGTGTGAGCCTCGACCACGCATTGCCGTCCCATCGCGCGATGTTACTGGCGGGGTGCTCGCCGGCTTGGCTGAACTGACCACCTGCGAAAAGGGCGGGCCCACTTCCGTTGTCGTACACCTGCAAGGCCGAGACCGTCGGGAAAGAAGGGCCGCCTATACCTGTCCCGAGTGCTGACCAAGACGTGCCGTCCCATCGAGCGATGCGGTTTGCTTCGACCTCGCCCGCCGCGGAGAACTCGCCGCCGGCGTACAAGGCTGGCCCGCTCCCATCGTTGAAGACGGCAAGCGCGTAAACACGTTCGTTCACACCGCTTCCTAGTGGCGACCACTGCGCGCCGTCCCAACGAGCGATGTTACTCGCCAAGCTACCGCCCGCTTCCGTGAACATGCCAGCAGCATAAAGCGACGGGCCGGTCCCGTCATCAAAAACCGCCAAGTCGAAAACGAAGCTGTTCACGCCAGACTCCAGAGCGGACCATGATTCACCGTCCCATCGTGCAATGCAGTTCGCCGGGGTACCCCCGGCGAAAGAAAATAGGCCTGCAGCGTACAGTGCTGGTCCGCTGCCGTCGTCAAACACAGTCGTCGCATAGACTCTGTTATTCATTCCTTCGTCGACGGAAGTCCATATCGAACCATTCCATCGGGCGACCCGATTCGCAGTCCCCTCACCTGCGCTCGTAAATTGACCGACCGCGTACAGTGCTGGTCCGCTTCCGTCGTCGAAGACGGTCATATCGAAAACCCAATCATCCGTGCCCATCCCCAGTGCGGTCCAGGTCTCGCCATCCCACCGGGCAATGTTGTTCGCAGGAACCCCACCCGCCTCAGAGAACAAGCCCCCGACGTAGAGTGCCGGCCCGTTCCCATCGTCGAATACCGACACCGACTCGATGAAGCTAAAGCCAGTCAGGCCCGTTCCGAGAGGAGACCATTCGAGGACGCAGCCGTTACCGGAATTGACCAGCGTACGTGCTTCAAACGCCACGCCCGTCGACGCGAGTGAGACAGTCAGTGCGACAAACACGGCGAGCACGAACGAGGTAAAACGGCGATTGTGGCTTGGCATCGAGTGGCTCTTTGTGGAGGGCAGGGGTAACTGTAAGGCTATTATGGACAATGGTTTAGGAAAGTCAATAGACTGCTTGATGCTCCTGCCGGAGGCTTGTGTGGCTACGGTTACCAAGCTACTGACTGACGACGTTTCGCTGGCCGCCTGTCGTGGTCAGGTACGTGGGGCTCTGAACTCGTGCTCAGGACTCCCGTTGGCGTTCTGCTCCGCACCGAGGGCTTCGGCTTGCCGCCGCGCCATCTTCTCGGCGCGGAGGCGCCTGAGTTCCTGCACTCGCGCATCGTGAGGGTGCATCGGGGGTGTGGGCTGCTGCGGAGGCGGAGCGTCTGCGTTTGGACGGTCGGAAGGTTCGGGCCGCCCCCTCATCCGTCCGCTATCGCGGCCACCTTCTCCCGCGAGGGGAGAAGGAGCAGTCGATCCGTTGTCGGCATGGCCTTCGGCTCCGACCATGGCACCCTTGGGAGGATCTTGGGACCCATCGCTTGCGCGAGTGGGCTCTGAGCGTTCGGCTTTCGCCTTCGCCTTGGCGCGCATGGCCCGGCGAAGGCGTTTTTCGCGCTGGACGGTGCGGATGTGGAGCAGGGTCTGGATCGCGGCGAGGCGTTGGCGGTTGCGTTCGCGGGCGTAGAACGCGTCGAGCTTGGTGTCGCCGGTGGATTGAACCGGCTTCATGCAGTGGACCAGCGCTTCCAGTGCCTTGGTCTGCGCGGCGACCATGGTCACCTCGGATTCGAGTCTCTTGATGCGATAGACGGCCTTGATCTGCGCGAGGGCTTCCTCGGGGGTCTGGGGGTTGAAGTTGGTGGGTTCGGGACGGGCTTCGGTGGTGGCGTGCATAACACACACTCCTTTCACCTTTAAGGCGAGCGGGCCCACGCGGCGCGCGCAGGAGGTGGTGATGCGAAAAGGCATCGTGGGAATTCGCAGGAAAGACGGGCGGAAAATTTTCTTCAAAAGTCGGGACGTGGACATGCGCCCGAGCCCACTCGGCGCGCGCCGGGGCGGACTTGCGCGCCTCGCGGGGCCTTCGCTGCGCTCAGACCCCGGCACCCATGGGGCGTGGCTATGCCACCCGTTCGACGGACTCGCATAGTCGCCTCAAGGGGCGACCATGCCACCCGCTTTGCGTAATGAAAAAACCGCCCTGTGTGGGCGGCCTTGGTGGTTGGTCGAGTTGTGGGATGGGCTCAGCCCTGCGGGGGCTGGTTCATCTTCTTGGGGCCGAGGTCGATCTCGCCGTAGGCCTTCTCGTAGCCCTGGACGGCCTGGTTGAGCGAGCCGAGGAGGCGCTTGGCGCCGGCCCAGTTCATGACGACGCGGGTGCCGATCTGGAAGACCATGCTCGGCTGCTGCCCCTGGCCCTGCTGCTGGGGGAGGTTGAGGCCGAAGTCCATGACCATCTCGTCGGAGGTGGTCGCGGTGCGGATGGTGTTGGCGTAAACGTTGACCATCTTGGATTCGTCGATACGGATCTGGACCTGCTGCTGGCCCTGCTGCGGATCTGCCATGGGTATGCCCTCTCTGTGCTGTTGCTTGCGGGGAAACTGAAGAAAAAAGAGCCCGCTGCGGCTGTTCGCGGCGGGTGAAGTACCGGAGGAGGGACTCGAACCCTCAAGCCCTTGCGGGCAGTGGATTTTGAATCCACCGCGTCTGCCAGTTCCGCCACTCCGGCGTGGGGGAGGGGCAGTGTACCAGCGGCCAAGGGCGCTGTGGGGGCGTCAGAAGCGGGTAGAAAGGGGGGATGCAATCGCCATCCGGAGCCCGCGTATTGCGTGGGAGATCCTCTGAAAGGAGTCGCCGCATGTCCCGCTTTGTCTGCTCGTTCGTTGCCGTGATCTGCCTCGTCGCCTCGGTTCGTCTGGAGGCCGGTTGGGACCCCGGACCGACACCGATTGCTGAGGCGTTCGCCGCCGATCTGACCGCCGGGGCGCACGAGGTTGCGGTCGCGGAAGAGCTTCGTTTCCAGCGCGAGGGGCGGGATCTGCCACTGGTGTTGAAGGTGCGGTATCCGGTGGTGACGGAGGAGTCGGCGGGGCCGTTTCCGCTGGTGGTGTTCAGTCACGGCATGGGCGGCTTCACGGACGCGTTCGAGCACCTGAGCGAGCATCTGGCTTCGCACGGGTACGTGGTGGTGCATCCGGCGCACACGGACTCGGTCCGTCTGCGCCGCGAGGCCGGGGAGTCGGCGGAGAGTCTGCGCCGGACGTTCACGCGCGAGGGGACGAGCGTGGTCGACCTGCGATCGCGGGTTGAAGATTGTGAGTGGATCCTCGCGAACCTCGACGGGATCGAGGCGGAGCTGGCTCAGCCCGGGCTGGTGGATCGGGACCTCGCGGCGATGGCCGGGCACTCGGCGGGCGCAATGACGACGCAGTCGCTCGCGGGCCTGCGGTTCCATCTCGGGTGGGCGGGTCGCGAGCGGTCGTTCTCTGACGGATCGTCGTTCGATGCGTACATCGTCATTTCCGGGCAGGGCACGACGCGCCCGTCGCTGAGCGAGACGTCCTGGAAGGGTTTCACGAAGCCGACGCTGGTGTTCGCGGGGTCGGAGGATGTGAGCCGGGTGTCGGACGAGACGCCCGAGTCGCGCCGGCATCCGTATGAGTTTGCCCCAGCGGGTGACAAGTACCTGGTGTTCATCGAGGGGGCGACGCACAGCGCGTACCAGGGCGGGGCGGCACCGAACGGGGACGCATTGCGGATGGAAGCCTTGACGAGCCACACCACGCTGGCGTTTCTGCAGCGGCATTTGCGGGGCGATGAGGCGGCCGGGCGTTGGTTGGCGGACTCGCGTCCGGACAAGTTCGCGGGGGTCAGGGCTGAGTATCTGGCAAAGTAGGCAAGTCTCGGATCATCGAGTGAAGCGCCCCGCGCGGCCCGAGAGCGGTGTTGCAGGCCCGGATTTGGGCCGGTGGGTTTGAATCGGTGAGCGGCCGCGCTGCGATAACGCCCGTACTGTGATAGGAGAGAGGCGGGCAGGTGTTCCGACTCGAACAACGATGCAGGTGAGGAGCGACCGATGAGCAATGGCGTGTGGAGTGCGTTGGCCCTTTCGATGGTGTGCGGCGCGTCGATCAGCGTGAGCGCTGTCGCGAGCGAGCAAGGCGTCGAGGCGTCGGTCGAGTCGATAACGGATGCGATGGCGGCGCTCGAGCAGGAGCGGCGTGCGCGGATGGAGCAAGTGCTGTGCTACCCGTCGAACATCACGCCGGAAGAGCGTCAGCGGATTCTTGATCGGTACGGAGCCTTGCCTCCGACGTTCTTCGGCGATCCCGAGGCATTCCGGTTCTTCACCGCGCCGACGGTGTGGGTGGGCGATTTGTCGCAGGGTCCTTCGGGGCAGGCTTCGAAGGCGCGGTTCACGTACTCGTTCCCTTCCGATGGGACGATCTGGGGTTTGTCGGAGGTCGCCCCGACCGGCCCTTCGAACCTCGATGCGCGGCTGCTCGCCGAGTTCGGATCCGAGAATCTGGATCTGGGGCGCGAGTACTTCCGGCAGGCGCTGGCGAGCTGGCGCAAGTATTCGGGGAACACGTACTTCGAGGTCGCCGATGACGGTGCGCCCATGAACCAGAGCACGACGCGAGTGCCGACCCGCGGCGACATCCGCATGGGCGGGCGTGATTTCGGGACGGGCACGTTTCTGGCGTACAACGCGTTCCCGTCGAATGACTTTGCGAGCATCGGCGGCAGCGACATGGTGATGAACAACTCGTTCTGGGGCAGCAGCAACTTCGGTGATCCGGCCGACAACTACCGCTATCTGCGGAACACGGTTGCGCACGAGCACGGTCACGGTTTGGGCTTCATCCATGTCACGCCGTGCAACGAAACGAAGCTGATGGAGCCGTTCATCTCGACCGAGTTCGATGTGGTGGGTGTGGATGAGCGACGGAACACGGGCCGGAACTACGGCGACCGTTTCGCGGGCAACCACAGCCAGAACGACGCCGCGCCGCTCGGGAACCTCAACGACGACGGCGGGCGGTCTGTCCGGTTGCTGCAACTGGCGACCAACGGCGAGAACGGACCCAACAACACGGACCAGGACTGGTTCAGCTTCACGCTCACGGCGCCGACCGCGGTGCGTCTGCGGATCGAGCCGACCGGCGGGAGCTACTCGAACGGTCAGCAGTTCTTCAATTGCTTTGGTTCGAACAGCACGGTCGATGCGCAGTCGGCCGGGGACCTGACGCTGACGCTGTTCGATGCGCTCGGCGAGGTTGCTCAGGCATCGGCGAACGGGCCCGGGTTGGCGGAGGAGATCAACCGTCAACTGGCGCCCGGGACCTATTTTGTTCGTGTGCAGGACATCGGCCCGAACCCGACTTCGGATCAGATCGTGCAGATGTACGATCTGAGCGTCGCGAACATCGGCAACCTGCTCTTCCCGAACCCGGTTCCCGCGGAGCCGTACGCCAACGCGGGCCTGAACGGCAAGCGAGTCGAAGCGAACACGAACGCGTGGTTCATCGGTGATATCAACTCCGAGGCGACCGAGCCGGGGGCGACGATCGTGAACTTTGATTGGGACCTCGACGGCGACGGCACTTTCGAGACGTTGGGGACTCCGAAGCCGGTGACGCAATACGTTTCGAATGGTTCCTACGAAGTGGCGCTTCGGATCACGGATTCGAACGGCAAGCGCGCGACGGACACGATCGTCTGCGAGGTGTTCGGTGCGGAGACCTCCCTGGCGTACGAGGGTCCGTCGACGATCGAGCAGGGATCGAGCGTGGAGGTCGTGCTGACCGGCACGAACCTGAAGAACGTTGAGTCGGCATCGGAGTTCAGCGTGAGCGGCTTGGGCGTCAGCGTGACGGGCACGCCGGTCCCGAACGCGCTGGGCACGCAGGTGACCGGGCTGTTCTTCGATGTTGCGACGGATGCGCCGCTCGGCCAACGCTCGATCTCGTTCGCGAACGACGACGGCGCGGCGACGGTGATCGACGCGTTCGGGGTCGTCGAGGGTCAGGGTGTGCCGTGTCCCGGTGATGTCACGGGCGACGGCAGCGTCGATCTGGCGGACCTCAACCTCGTGCTCGCGAACTTCGGGGAGAGCACCTCGGAAGGTGACGCCGACGGCAACGGGAGCGTGGATCTGGTCGATCTGAACATCGTGCTGGGGGCGTTCGGCGTGCCGTGCCCGTGAGTACGGGGCATCCATAGCCCGTTCTCAACCGGCTGAGCCGGGTCGCGGTACAATCCTGAGTCGAAGTTCGGGCTCCCGGCGGTCTGCTGCCGATGTCCGAACTGGCTTACTCAGGACGCCTCCTCCCCGGACCCGGCGTCGGCTCGCTTTGAATGATCGGGAGCATTGATGATCGGCACGCTTGAAACTGCTTCGCACGCCACACTTGCATTCCTGGGCATGCCGGGGAACATGGAGTGGATCGTTCTGCTGATCATCGGTCTCTTGCTCTTCGGGCGCCGTCTGCCCGAGGTCGGCCGCGGCGTGGGACGCTCGATTGTCGAGTTCCGCAAAGGGATTCAGGGCATCGAGGATGAGGTTGATGAGGCCTCGAAGAAGTCGAGCGCCAGCAAGGCCAAGGACCCGGAGCAGTTGCCCAGTTCCAGCGCTCGGACGGACATGGTCCAGCCCGACAGCCGGAGCGTGAGTCAGGAGCCGGTTGTGCCCAAGCACCCGGCGAGTAACGACCCGGAGCCTCAGGGGAACTGAGCTCGTGCGTTCCGCCGCCGGTCAGTCCTGATCTGCGTCAACCAGCCAATCGGCGAGTGAGCCCTTGCGCAGGGACGCGGCGCTGTCGCGCAGGATGAGTGCGGAGAAGGCGTCAGGGCGACCCTGTGAAACCTGGCAGTTGTGGAGCAGGGTCTGGGCGTACATCGAGGCGTCGGGGTCGCTGTCGAGCACGCCGATGGCGGCGAAGAGATGCACAGCCCAAGGATGGTTGGTGGCGTTGTCGGGCTGCAGGTTCTCAATGAGCCAGCGGGCGGTGTTGCGGACGAGCGGGCGGAGCGAGGGATCGCGCCCGGCGAGCCAGGCGAGGGCGTGGAGGGAACTCAACTCGACTTCGGTCCAGACCTCGATGGCGATCGGGCCGGACTCGTTGCGCTGCGGGAACAGGCTGCCGGCGTCGAAGTTGCTTCGCCAGTCGGATCGCCTGTGAAGGCCAAGGACCGGCGCGGGGACGGGCTGCACCGAGGCGAGGGCGGCCCAGAGGGCGACATCGGGTGAGTCGGCGTGGACGAGGGACGCGACCGAGTCGCCTCCGGTTTCGGATTCGTTCAGCCATGCGATGAAGGGGCGGTCCACGGGGCGCCGGTGGCCGAATTCGTCGGCGAACGGACGCTGTTTGTCTGTCAGGTCGGGACCGTCCACGCTTGAGGCCATGGCGTCGAGCAGCTTTGCCCAGTCAGAGATAGTGGAAAGCATCGGCATGATCGGGCGGTGATTCCGGAGCCCAAATTCTCGAACGCGCGGGTTCGCGCTCGCTTTCGGGGATGCGGACTCTATGCTTGAAGTGCCGTATGACGCTGGTCACACCGACCAAAACGCCTTGGATGTTGCAACGCCGCTGCGTCGGCTGCGGACTTCGAGCGGACTCGTCACGGGTCGACGTGTCGGCTCGTGACCTGTGCCCGAGGTGCGGGATGGACTGGTCGCAGCGTCCGCCGCAGAGTTACGCCGAGCTTGAGGGTTTCGCCATCGACGAGGTGGTCGAGGCCGAGCCGGAGTCGGGACCGGCGGTGTCGCCGTCGGTCCGCGGGCGGACGAGGGCGCTTCGCGTGCTCGAAGTGGGGCTGTTCGTGCTGTTGATCGTGACGGCGCTGGTGGTCGCGTCGGCGAACATCGTGGCGGCGCTGCGCGGCACGGGCGGGGCCCTGTAGGGCAGGCTCGTCAATCTGTCGGGCGGGTATGCTGGGCGTTTCTCTTTGATTCGAAGCGGACCCGACCCCGGAGGCAGGCGTGAGCAAAGCGGCGATCGATCTTGACGGCATTTTCAAAGCACTTGAGCAGGGCGAACAGGCGGCGATCGACCGACTGATTGATTGGCTGCGCATCCCGAGCATCAGCACGGATTCCAAGTACCGGCCGCAGTGTCGCGAGGCGGCCAAGTGGGCCGTCGAGCGTCTTGCGGAAGCGGGGATCGAGGCGGAACTGGTAGAGACGGGCACGCCGGAGAAGCCGGGGCACCCGATCGTGTGGGCGGAGTACGCCGGCGCGGACGATTATGACGGGCCTCATGTGCTGTTCTACGGGCACTACGACGTGCAGCCGCCGGAGCCGCTGGAACTTTGGGAGTCGCCGCCGTTCGAGCCGGTGATCAAGGAGGCGGACGGACCGATCGAGGACGATGTGCCACAGCGGCGTGTGGTGGCGCGCGGCGCTGTGGACGACAAGGGGCAGGTCGCGAGTTGTCTCGAAGCGCTGCGCGCGTGGAAGGAACAGCACGGAGAAGTTCCGGTGCGCTTCACGATCCTGCTGGAGGGCGAAGAGGAGTCCGGTTCGGTGCACCTCGACCAGTTCGTGCGTGCGAACCGGGCGAAGCTCGAGCAGTGTGACATTTGCGTGATTTCGGATACCGGGCAGTTGGGTCGTGGTAAGCCGGCGATCACAACGGGCGTGCGCGGCATGGCGTATACGAACATCGTGCTGCACGGGCCGGACCAGGATCTGCACTCGGGCATGTGGGGGGGCAAGTGCCCGAACCCGATCAATGAACTCACGAAGGTGCTCGCGCAGTTGTGGGACGCGGACCGGAAGGTCACGGTCCCGGGGTTTTACGACGATGTGCGACCGATCTCGGATGAGGAGAAGCGGGCGTGGTCGCGCGTGCCGCAAGACGCCGCGGCGTCTCTGAAGAAGATCGGTCTGACTCCGGAGGCGGATGTCGGGGAGGCCGGCTACAGCGCGCTGGAGCGGGAGTGGGCACGACCGACCTGCGACATCAACGGTATCTGGGGCGGCTACCAGGGCGAGGGCGCGAAGACGGTGATCCCGTCGTACGCCGGCGCGAAGGTGTCGTTTCGACTGGTGGCGGATCAGGATCCGGAGGCGATCACGAAGAAGTTCTTTGCGTGGCTTGAGGAGCGGACGCCGCCGGGCTGCCGTTGGGAACTGACGGACCTCCACGGCGGTCACCCAGGGAACGTGTCGGCGGATTCGCCGTACGTGCAGTCGGCGATGAAGGCGCTGGAGGTCGCTGGCGGGACGAAGCCTCACCTGATCAAGTCCGGCGGCTCGATCCCGGTTGTCGGCCTGCTCAAGGCGGAACTCGGTCTGGACACGCTGCTGATCGGCTTCGGGCTGGATGACGATCGGGTGCACTCGCCGAACGAGAAGTTCGAGATCGACTGCTTCACGCTGGGGATGCGGACGCACGCGGCGTTGATTGGGGAGTTTGCCTCGCGCTGACGCGATCAGGCTGCCTTGCGCTGCTCCGGTTCGACCTCGACGCCTTCGATGACTTCCTCGAGGTCCATGGCCTTGCCGTCGTCGTCGAGGATGTCGACATTGATGTCGCTGAGTTCGACATCACCGCCCTGGAGTGCGGCGATTCGCTTGGCGTACTCGGCGCGCAGGCGGTGGGCCTCGACGCGGAGATCGTGCAGGCCGATCTCCCAGGCGATGCGTGCGGCGAGGGTATACAGGAAAGCACCGACGCCGGCGACGGCGCACCCGATGAACAGGAGATTGATCCACTGGCCGGTGGGCATGTGGGGCTTATCGGCCGGGAGGCGGGGCGGGTGAAGGCGTATACTGCGGACCAGTGCGTGATTTTCTGACGCGACAACCCTCCGAACGCTGTTTCCACGCCCGAGGAGGGTGGCTGGTCCGGCGTCTGCCGGGCCTGATCGCCCGGTGGCTGCCATCTTATTGTGCTTTGCTCATCGCTTTGGTTCTTGTGCCGATGTCCCGGGCGCAGGATGGGGCCGTCCTGGCGCCCGGTGAGGCGGTGGACGGGGTGGTCCGCGAGCGGGCGGTGCAGGTTTCGGCCCGGCAGTTCGGGGTGGGCGGGATCGTCCGGCCCGGCGACTGGTCGGGCGTCGAACTGACGCTGAAGCAGACTTCGAGCGGCGGGCCGCTGCGGGCGGCGGTGCAGATCCATCGGCGCGATCCCGACGGCGACACGCTGCTGGTGCGGCGCGAGGTGTCGCTGGTGCCGGGTGCGGAGCGGAGCGTGTGGCTGTACGTGCCGCAGGACTGGGATGTGCGCAACTCGCAGCAGTTCACGGTGTCGGTGCGGGCGCTGCCGGAAGAGGCGACGGGTGAGGAAGTGACGGTCGGCTCTCAGGTAGAGGCGACGGCGCTGCTGCCGGGCGAGGTTGCACGGGCGACGGAGTCGCTGATCGGCGTGATCGGGATCGAGACATTCGGGCTGGAGCAGTACGAACTTCTGACTGTTTTGCGTTCTCAGCCGGAGCGGGTTCGGACTGCGCACGGTGAGTGGCGGCTGGTGTCGGGGCTCGCCCCGGCGGACCTGCCGGACCGATGGATGGGGCTCGCGCCGTTCGAGATTCTGGTGTGGGGCGAGGGCGACCTGCGGGCGCTGGCCGGCGGTCGAGCGGATGCGCTGCGCGAATGGGTACGTCGGGGTGGGCACCTGGTCGTGGTGCCCGACATCATCAATCCGGCCTGGTTCTCACCAGACAACCCACTCGCGGATGTGCTCCCGATGGGCGAGTTCGAACGCCGCGAGGACATCGATCTCGGTCAGTTCCGGAACCTGTTCGTACGGCCTCAGAACGACCGCGAGTTCCCGGCCCGGACCGTGGGCTACATCTTCACGCCCGACGACGAGGCGCAGCGCTCGGAAGCCGGGGTGGTGATCGAGGGGCGTGAGGGGCCGGTCGTGGCGACGCGGAACCTCGGCGCCGGTCTGGTGACGGTGATCGGGCTGGACCTTCGCAATCGGGCTCTTGGGGGCGGCTCGGACCTGCGGGCGGATCAGTTCTGGCACCGGCTGTTCTCGCAGCGGTTCCTGATCCCGGCGGCGACGGAAGTGGGGAACCAGGACATCCGGCGTCGTCTGCAGGGGCTGGCGACGCGCGGACAGGAAGTGTTCGTCGATACATTCGTCGCCAACGCGATCAATCGGTCGACGGCGGTGGGTGTCGGTCTGCTGCTGGCGATCGTGGTTTTCGCGGTGTACTGGATCGTCGCGGGACCCGGCGGGTTTGCGCTGCTCAAGGGGCGTGGGAAGAGTCATCTCGCGTGGGTGGTGTTTGTCGCGTCGGCCGCGGTGTTTTCGCTGATCGGCTGGGTTGGTGCGCGTGCGCTCAGCCCTGTGCGGGTGAGCGGCGAGCACATCACCTTCATCGACGGTGTGTACGGCGAGTCGGTGCAGCGGACGCGGACATGGGTCTCGGTTCTGTTGCCGGATTACGGCGAGCGCACGGTTTCCGTGGGCGAAGCGGACGATGCGAACTCGAACGCGATCATGCCGTGGAATTCGCCGGATCAGACGACGGCGGTGACGTTCCCCGATGCCCGGAGCTATGTGATGAGCGCTTCGGACCCGTGGCGGCTCGCGGTGCCGACGCGATCGACGGTGAAGCAGTTCCGCGCCGACTGGCTGGGGCCGGCGGTGTGGGAGATGCCGTTCCCGCCGACGCCGGCGGACCGGCCGAGCGCGACGGCGCAGGGGTTGCGGGGCAGCCTCGTGCACAATCTGCCGGGCGCGCTGACGAACGTGACGGTCGTGCTCAATCTCGGCCCGGTCAGCGAGCAGGCGATGCTCGATTCGTACACGAAGGATGAGGGGCGTGGGCAGGATCGGCGGACGCGGACCTACGCGTGGCGCAAGAATCCGGCGCTGACCGACGGGGCCGATTGGGCCCCCGGCCAGCCGATGGACCTTGGCGTGTACCGGATCGTCGGCGACGAACTTCTGCAGCAGCGGCTGCGCAACCAGTTGCCGACGACGTCGATCGTCTCGGTGCCGACCGTCGATACGGCACCGGGGATATCGCTCGTGAACTGGCTGGGTCACATCCCCGGTTCGGAATTGGCGGGCCTGGCGATGCCGAGCCCGACGGTGGCGCTGCAGCGGACGACGCACGGGTTGGATCTGACGAAGCATCTGATGCGCCCCTGCCTGATCATCACGGGCGAAGTGGTCGACGCGTGCCCGACGCCGCTGCGCGTGGGCGGCGATGAATTCGAGATGTCCGGGCGGACGGTTGTGCGTTGGGTGTTCCCGCTGGAGGATGACCCGCTTCGTCTTGAGGGACTTGTGGTCGATGCGGATTCCCGCGGCACCGGAGGGGGCAACTGAGTATGGCGATGATCGAGACGATCAACCTGTCCAAGGAATACGGCGAACTGGTCGCGCTGAACAACTTGAATCTGACGATCGAGTCGGGCGACTGCTTCGGGTTCATCGGACCGAACGGTGCCGGCAAGACGACCACGATCAAGATCCTGGCGACGCTTCTGAAGCCGACGCGCGGGCAGGCGATGATCGACGGGCTGACCGTGGGCTACCAGAACCGGCAGATCCGCCCGATCATCGGGTATGTCCCGGACTTCATGGGTGCGTACGAGGACATGGTGGTCAGCGAGTATCTGGAGTTCTTCGCCGCGGCGTACGACATCCAGGGCGGTCAGCGCAAGCGCGTGGTCGCGGACGTGCTGGACCTCACGGATCTGACCTATAAGACCAATGCCGAGGTGAACAGTCTTTCGCGCGGCATGCAGCAGCGGTTGTCGGTGGCGCGCGTGCTGCTGCACGACCCGAAGGTGCTGCTGATGGACGAGCCGGCCTCGGGTCTGGACCCGCGGGCGCGGATTGAGATCCGAGAGCTGCTCAAAGAGCTGAAGCGGATGGGCAAGACGATCATCATCTCCAGCCACATCCTTTCGGAGCTGGCGGAGTTGTGCAACGTCGTGGGGATCATCGAGCGGGGAAACATGGTCTTCCACGGCTCGGTGCGCGAGGTGATGCAGAAGGCGAAGCTGCAGCACGTGCTGCACATCACGGTGGCGGACCGGACCGAGGAAGCGGCGAAGATGCTGCACCAGGTGCCGGGTGTGAAGCAGGTGGATCTGGTCGAGGAGGATTCGAGCGGTGCGTTCGCTCGGGGCAATGACCAGCGGACGGTGATCCATCTGACCGTTGATGATTCGATGGTGCACAGCATCTCGGACATCCCGAACCGGCTGATCAACGCGGGGTTCCGGCTGACGAGCTTCAGCGAGGAAGCGGTGAATCTCGAAACGGCGTTCATGAGACTCACGCAGGGATTGGTCCAATGAGACCAACGACTGTTCAAGGAGGATGCGAGTGATGAAGTACAGCGTGCTGCTCGGTTCCGGGATTCTGGGGTTGGGTTTGGCGTTCGCGTGCGCAGCGAGCGCACCGCTCGACTATCCCGAAACGAAGAAGGTCGACGTCGTGGATGTGTACCACGGTGTCGAGGTGCCCGACCCCTATCGCTGGCTGGAAGCGGATGTGCGTGAATCCGAGGAGGTCGCGGCCTGGGTCGAGGCGCAGAACGAGGTGACCTTCGGCGTTCTCCGACAGATCCCGTATCGCGACGCGATCCGCGAGCGATTGATGGAGAAGTTGGACTACGAGCGGTACGGCTCCCCGTTCATCAATGCTGGCCGGTACTACTTCACGAAGAACGACGGTCTGCAGAACCACTCGGTGCTGTACACGACCGGCGAGTCGCTGGATGGCGAGGCGCGGGTCGTGATCGACCCGAACACGTTCTCCGAGGACGGTACGACCGCGCTGGCCGGGACGTTCTTCAGCCCGGACGGTCGCTACATGGCGTACTTCGTGCAGGAGGGCGGTTCGGACTGGCGGACCGGCTTTGTGCGCGATCTGGAGACCGGTAAGGATCTGGACGACCGCCTGGAGTGGATCAAGTTTTCCGGCGCATCCTGGAAGCGCGACGGCAGCGGCTTCTTCTACTCGCGGTACCCGGAGCCAGGGGAGGGCGAGGCGTTCACCGGTCGCAACACCAATCACATGGTCTACTTCCACCGGATCGGGACGGATCAGAGCGAGGATGTGCTGGTCTACGAGAACCGGGATCAGCCCGAGTACAACTTCTATTCCTCGGCGACCGAGGACGGTCGGTACCTGGTCATCGGTGTTTCGAAGGCCACTTCGAAGAACATGATCCTATACAAGGATCTGAGCGAGCCGCTGGGGTACCCGGTGACGCTGATCGGCGACTTCGAGAACGATCACTCGTTCGTCGGCAACGATGGGCCAATCTTCTACTTCGTGACGAACTACGAGGCACCGAACGGACGGCTGGTGGCGGTGGACATCCGCGATCCGTCCAAGAAAAACTGGGAGACGGTGGTTCCGGAGACTGAATCGGTCCTCACCGGTGTGAACTTCGTCGGCAACCAGTTCATCGCCTCGTACCTCGAAGATGCCTCGACCCGGGTTCGGATGTATCGACCCGACGGGTCGTTTGTGCGTTCGGTCGAACTCCCCGGGATCGGCACGGCGTCGGGGTTCGGTGGCGAACGGACCGACACGACGACGTTCTACTCGTTCTCGTCGTACGCCACGCCGCCGAGCATCTACGCCTACGACCTGATCACGGGCGAGTCGACACTGTTCAAGCGGGCGGGTGTGGATTTCAACCCGGACGACTATGTGGTCGAGCAGAAGTTCTATACCTCGAAGGACGGCACGCGCGTGCCGATGTTCATCACCCGCCCAAAGGCTCTCCGCCTCGACGGCCAGAACCCGGTGCTGCTCTATGGCTATGGCGGGTTTGATGTCTCGCTGACACCCTCATTCTCGACGACCCGAGCAGCGTGGTTGGAGATGGGGGGCGTGTACGTCGTTGCCAACCTGCGCGGCGGCGGCGAGTACGGTCAGGCCTGGTACAAGGCCGGCACGAAGCTGCAGAAGCAGAACGTGTTCGACGATTTCATCGCGGCGGCGGAGTACCTGATCGACAACCGATACACCTCGCCGGAGAAGCTGGCGATCCAGGGTGGATCCAACGGCGGGCTTCTGGTTGGGGCGGCGATGACGCAGCGACCGGAACTCTTCGCGGTGGCCTTGCCGGCGGTGGGGGTGCTGGACATGCTGCGCTACCATCTGTTCACGATCGGCCGGGCGTGGTCCAACGACTACGGGCTGTCCGAGAACCAAGACGAGTTCATGGCCCAGTACGCGTACTCGCCTCTGCACAATACGGTGAGGGGCACCGAGTACCCGGCGACGCTGATCACGACTGCGGACTACGACGACCGCGTCGTTCCGGCCCACTCGTTCAAGTTCGCCGCGGCGTTGCAGGCCGCCCACGACCCACGAAGCGAAAACCCGGTGCTGATCCGCATCGAGACCGGGGCGGGGCACGGGGCGGGCAAGCCGATCAGCAAGGTGATCGAGGAGTACGCGGATGTCTACTCGTTCGTTGCGCGGTACCTGAACATGGACCTTCCCGAGAAGTACCGACGCCCCTGATCGTGCGGAGCGTCCGGCCGGTCAGGGTATAGTGAACGGGTGCTCCGGGCTGAACTGCTGGTCCTGATCGTCTGCGGCGTCTCGACGGCGCTGGCTGTGGCGTTGACCCGGCTGGTGATCGGCTACGGCCATCGCCATGAACTGCTGGACGGCCCTGCCGGATTCGGGCACGAGAAGGCGCTGCGAGCCGTGCCGAACATCGGCGGGATCGCGATCTTTGCTTCGATCGTGCTCCCGCTGGCGGTGCTGATGGTCTGGTCGGTGGTTGGGGCGCAGCACGAACTCGCTGTCGCGTTGCGTGCCGAAGCGGCGGTTGTGCTTGTACTGATGCTCACGATCTTCGCGTTGCACACGCTCGGCGTGGTCGATGATCGGCATCCGCTTCCGGCCACACCGAAACTCGCGGCCATGGCGCTCGTCGCGACGGTTCCGGTGGCGCTGCTGGACATCCGATTGCTGACGTTCCTCGACGCTCAGCCGGGCGGGGTGCTGCTCTCGACCGTGCTGTCGATTGTCTGGATCCTCGCGATTACGAACGCGATCAACTTCCTCGACAACATGGACGGCGTGTGCGCCGGGCTATCGGCGATCATCGCGTCGGTGCTGCTCGTGATCGCGCTTCGGAGCGGCGACCTGCCTTCGGCACTGATGCTGGGCTGCACGGCCGGGAGCGCGATCGGGTTCCTGGTCTGGAATCGGCCGCGAGCACGGATCTTCATGGGCGACGGGGGCTCGCTGGTTCTCGGATTTTTGCTCGCGGTTGTTTCCGTCCGTTTGACATACTTCGATGCGGGCGCGGATGAGAGCCCGTGGACGGCGGTGTTCGTGCCGCTGGCGGTGTTCGCGGTGCCGGTGTACGACATGACCTCGGTGATCGTCATCCGGTTGTCGCAGGGGAAGAGTCCGTTCATCGGTGATCAGCAGCATTTCACGCACCGGATCCGCAAGCGGGGGTTGTCCGATCGCCGGACGCTTTTCGTGGTTCTGGGCTGCGCCGTGATCAGCGGCATGTCCGGTTTGCTCATGCTCTCGCTCGCCCCGACCCTCGCACCGGTTGCGGGCATGCAGGTAGTGCTGGTGCTCGTGATTCTTGCTGTCTATGAGCGAGGAGCGCTGCGCTCGCATTCGGAATCGGGCACGCCGTGAAGGGCCTACGCTGGTGGCTGCTCGGCACGCTGGCATGGTGCGCGGGTGTGCTTGCGACGAACTCGATCGCCGAAGTCCCGTGGTGGGATGCCGACCCGCTGCTGAGCGACCTGCCCGAGACATCGCTGACGCCCGGGCAGGTGCTGCTGATCTGCAGCGTCGGCCTGATCTCGAGCACCGGGTTGCTGGTCGGGAGTGTCCGGCGCGGTGAGTTGAGCCGGTTGACGTCGATCGTCTTCGGAGCCGTGGCGATTGCCGGGGTCGGTGTGATTCTCCACGGCGTCCTGCTTCGTCCGGTCGCGGCCGGTGGGTCGGCCGTCTCGGTACACGGGGACCTTGAGAGCCTGGTCACAGGGGCGAGTTGGGTCGCGGGGATCCTCGCCGGGTTGGCGGTGGCGTCCATGAAGCCGCGGGATCGAGTGCTGCGTCTGGTCCTCGGGGCCTTCGTCGTGCTCGGCGCGCTGATGGTCGCCAAGGCGCTTTTCGAGAGCTCTGTCGAACTGCCGCGGACAATTGCGATGTTCCAGCGCGAACGGGATTCGGTGCTGCTCGCCAATGGTCTGGAGCCAGGGACGGCCGTTGCGGAGATCTACGAACGGCGACTGCGCAGCCAGCAGCCGACGGCGTGGTTCGGGCTGGCAAACGTGCTCGCCAGTTTCGTCGCGGCGATGACCCTGTTCCTGCTTGCATCTGCGGTGCGGGCGGTCGCGGACGCGCGGACCGGCCGATGCTCGAGCGGTGGAGCGGGCCTCGTGGTGCTCCTGTTCGGCGCGTCGGCTCTGGCGCTCTGGCTGACCGGCTCCAAGGGGGCGATGGGGGTCTGGCTCATGGTGCTGGTCCTGGCGTCGATCGTGTGGCGACACTCGCGTGTGAAGGGCTGGGTGCAGACCCACCCCGGGCGAGCGGTCGCGTCGGTGGGGGGATTGGTTCTGGTCGGGGTCACTGTTCGAGGGCTGCTCCTGCCCGAGTCGATCGAGCGGAGCGTGCTGTTTCGCTGGCACTACCTGATCGGCACGCTGCGGGTGTGGATGGAGAATCTGCTGATCGGTGCGGGGCCGGGCGGGTTTCAGGACGCGTACACCCGACTCAAACCGCCGATCTCGCCGGAGAACGTCCAGTCGCCCCACGCACTCATCGCGGACTGGGTCGGGGCGTTCGGCCTCATCGGTCTGATCGTCGTCGCGGGGCTGATGTTCTGGTTCTGGCGTGCGGAGCCTGTTGCAGCGACGGATGGGCACCCACGAGAGCGGGACGCGGGCGAGTTTCGCGGCGAGTTCGCGTGGTGCGTGCTGGTCGGAGCCGCCGTCCTGATCACCTCGCTCGGCGTGCAGTGGGGCGTCGTTGGTGGTGTTGCGGATCTGCTTCTGGTGCTGGCGATCGGCATCGGGGTTGGAGGAGCCGGTCTCGGCGTCCTTCTCGGGGTGTGGCGTCGCCACCCGACCTGGCTTGCGTGGGGCGCGATCGGGATAGCGTCTGTGCTGATCGGTCACGGCATGTTCGATGTCGCTCCGGCGCGCGCCGGTTCGGCGATCCTGTTCTGGGTGTTGGTGGGGGCTGGCGTCGGGCCTCTGGTTGGCACTCCGCTGCCGCGGGGCAGGGGGCTGATATTGGCGGCGGTCGCGGGGCTTCCGCTGGCCGGAGCGGTCGGCTGGGTCGGGGTGCATCAGGTGACGAGAATCGAACCGTTGCTGCACGCGTCTGAACGGGCGGTTCGCGAGGGCGACGTTTCATCCGTCGGCCTGGATCTGCTCAATCGCGCTTCATCTTTGGGTCCCGGCTGGCTGAAGCTCGATCTGGTCACTTTTCGCCTTGAGGTTGGGACCGCCATGGTCCGGGAGCGGCCGGATGACGTCTTGTTGCCTTCGGCACGCCTGAGCGAGCGATGGTCGCGGTCGGTTGAGACGCAGAGCGCCGTATGCGTGACCCTCTGGTCGCTCGGCGACGGATCGGTCGCCGGCGCGGAGTTCAGGCGCCGCGCGGCCGACGCTGCGGCTCTTGCCGCCGGCCTGGCCCCGCACGATGCACAGCCGGCGTATCGAGCCGCGATCATGCTCCATGAGGTCGGGCGAATGGACGACGCTTTGCGATGGGCGGAGCGTTCGATCGCGAACAGCCGCCAGGGAGCGATGGACCCGTTCGCCGGCCTCCGTGAGGAGCAATTCCTGCGCCTGCGTAGGAAGTTTCCGGAGTTGTTTTCGGACGGTCGCGCAACCGCGGGTGAAGCCGCGGGCGGCGGATGACCGAACTTGATCGACCGGGCCGGTGGCATTTGACCGCGTGGTCCGCGCTGTTACACTACTCGTCTGCGGAGATTTGTGGGCTATCGGTTCGCCCTCCGCTCACGGGGTTCGCCTGCCGAGGTGTCCTCAACGGAGCATTGCCATGGATTCTGACGACGAGGACGGCTGCGTTCGTCCTGCACTCCCTCACCGCTCGATTCGCTGATCCGCTGTGATCACCGGGCGGTCGTGAAGAGCCTTTGGACTCTTCCGGCATGCTTTGCCTGACGCTCGTGTCGGCACTACTACAAAGAGACGGATCCGGAGTCGCTCGCGACCGGATCCTTGGTTTTAAGAAGTTTCCCGGCGGCCGCCCGCCGGATCGACCGCACCGAAGAAGAGGTGTGGCACCTGTTTTCCCAAACCGTTTGCACCTGCATTCGTCCTTGCAACAGCCCTCGATGGGCCATCACGGAAGCTGAGAATCATGGACCTTTCCAAGACCCGCAATATCGGTATTTGCGCCCACATCGACGCTGGTAAAACCACGGTCACCGAGCGCATCCTGTACTACACCGGCAAGAGCCACAAGCTCGGTGAGGTCCACGAGGGCACCGCGACCATGGACTTCCTCCAGGAAGAGCAGGAGCGCGGTATCACGATCCAGTCTGCGGCCACGACCTGCCCGTGGACCCGGTTCGACATCGACTACCAGATCAACCTGATCGATACCCCCGGCCACGTGGACTTCACGATCGAGGTCGAGCGCTCGATGCGTGTGCTCGACGGCGCGGTCGCGGTGTTCGACGGCAAGGAGGGCGTTGAGGCCCAGTCCGAGACCGTCTGGCGTCAGGCCGACCGGTATCGCGTCCCGCGACTGTGCTTCATCAACAAGATGGACAAGATCGGGGCCGACTGGGAGTTCAGTTTCAACTCGATCCGCGATCGCCTGGGCGCGAACCCGGTGGCCATGCAGATCCCGATCGGCTCGGGTCACGAACTCGAAGGCATCGTCGATCTGCTGCTCATGAAGGCGTACTACTTCGACGTGGAGTCCATGGGTGCGGTCGTCGAGGAGCGTGAGATCCCCGATTCCGTCAAGGACCTCGCGCTGAAGCACCGTCAGGAGATGATCGATCAGGCGTGCAACTTCGACGACGATCTGATGGAAAAGGTGCTCAACGACGAGACCCCGACCAACGAAGAGATCCGTGCCGCCATTCGCAAGGGCTGCATCGCCCGCGCGTGCAACCCGGTCTTCACCGGTTCGGCCCTGAAGAACATCGGCGTGCAGCGTCTGATCGACGGTGTGGTGGATTACCTCCCCGCGCCGATCGAGGTCCCCGAGGTGAACGGTACGGATCCGCGCGACCCCGCGACCAAGCTCACTCGCCCGCACAGCACCGATGCACCGCTGTCGGCCCTCGTGTTCAAGGTGGTCCCTGACCAGCACGGCGACCTGACCTATGTCCGCATCTACTCGGGCACCCTCGAGAAGGGAACCCGGGTGCTCAACCCCGGCAACGGCAGGCGCGAGATCGCTTCGCGGATGTTCGAGATGCACGCGAAGGACCGCAAGCAGCTTGACGCGGCGACCGCTGGGTCGATCGTTGCGGTGGTCGGCCTCAAGGACTCGATCACCGGTGACACGCTTTGCAGCCCTGATGACCCCATCATCCTCGAGCGTATGACCTTCCCCGACCCCGTTATCTCGATGTCCATCGAGCCGGCCACGGCCGACGACAAGCGCAAGCTCGGCGATGCCCTCGTCAAGATCCGGCGCGAGGACCCGTCCTTCCGCTCGGAGTACAACGAGGAAACCGGCCAGACCATCATCGCGGGCATGGGCGAGCTTCACCTCGAGATCATCAAGAACAAGCTCACTCGCGACGAGAAGATCAACGTCGAGGTCGGCAAGCCGCAGGTCGCGTACCGCGAGTCGATCACGGGTAGCGCGAAGGATGTTCGCGGCAAGTTCGTCAAGCAGACCGGCGGTCGCGGTCAGTTCGGTGACGTGACGATCCATCTGGAGCCGTTTACGGCTGAGCAGGCAACCGAGGCGGAATTGAACTTCAAGGACAGCGTCGCCTTCGAGAACAAGGTCGTCGGCGGCTCGATCCCGAAGGAATTCATCCCCTCCGTCGAAGCCGGTATCCGGGCTACGGCGAAGTCGGGTGTGCTCATCGGCTTCCCGCTGATCAACATCAAGGCGACTCTCGTGGACGGTTCGTACCACCCGGTCGACTCGTCGCAGGTCGCGTTCGAGCAGGCCGCCCGTCTGGCCCTGACCGACGCCTGCTCCAAGGCGAAGGTCACGCTGCTCGAGCCGATCATGAAGGTGGCGATCACGACGCCCGACGAGTACTTCGGTAACGTCACCGGCGACCTGTCGGGTCGTCGCGGCATGATCGTGAACACCGAGAAGCGCGGCAACGCCCAGATCATCACCGCCGAGGTTCCGCTCTCGGAGATGTTCGGCTACACCACGACGCTGCGCTCGATGAGCCAGGGTCGCGCGACCTCCAGCATGGAACCGCTGGAGTACCGCCCGATGCCGCCGAACCTGGTCAAGGAAGTCGTCGACGCCCGCTGATCGGGTCGGCTGAGTTCTGCAAGTCCATTGAAGGGGCTTTCCGATTTATCGGGAAGCCCCTATTTTGTTGGTATGCGGTTCTTTCACCCGGAGTCATGGCGGTCATCGCTCTTTGCGCCACGATTCATGCGTGTCTATGGCTCGCGACGGATGTCGGACCACGCCGGACAGCGGACGACCAGTTTCAATCCGTCGTCGATCGGGCGGGGCAAGGACGCCGGGACTGGGAGCATGACGCGCGATAGGTACAACGCGTTTATGCGTGATGTCCGGAGGCGCAGCGCAGAGCCGGCTTGGACGAAGTTCATCGGCGGATTGATGGTTCTGCTGATCTTTCTGACGGCTCCGATCGTCGTCATGGATGCGCTTGAGTTTGGCATCACTCTGGACACGATCAAGCAGGGAATCTGGCTTGTCGTGTTCACCCTCATCGGGCTCTATGCGTTCACAACGCACGGTCTGACCCATGAGACGATGGTCAAAGAACTTCTTGCGCGATCACATTGCGCGAGTTGCGGGTTTGACCTGAACTCTATCCCGGCCAGCGATAGCGACCTCACGGTCTGTCCGGAGTGCGGTTGCCGGTGGCGGATCGCACCCGCGCCGCCGTCGGCCTAGACTTGCCACCACCCGACCGGAGGAGCAGCCGTGGTCCGACTCTCGAAGATCTACACCAAGACCGGCGACAACGGGCAGACGATGCTCGGTGACGGTTCCATGACGCCCAAGGAGTCGCTGCGGGTGGAGGCCTACGGCGAGGTCGACGAGGCCAACGCGACGCTGGGGATCGCGATCGCTCGCATCCGGTCTATGTCGGGCGACGATCCCAGCGCGATGGCGGAACTCTTGACCTCGGTCCAGCACGATCTGTTCGACTGCGGGGCGGACCTCTGCGTGCCGCGGCGGCCCGATGAGCCGTCGGAGGGCGAGAAGGGCGCGAAGCTGCGCATCGTGCAGCGTCAGGTCGATCGGCTGGAGCAGCAGATCGATTCGTACAACGAGCAGCTGAAGCCGCTGAACTCCTTCGTTCTTCCCGGCGGGACGCAGGCCTCGGCGGATCTGCATCTGGCTCGGACGGTGACGCGCCGGGCCGAGCGGGCGGTCGCGGCCCTGCTCCACGCCGAGCCAAACGCGGTGAACTCCTTGGCGATGGTGTACCTCAACCGGCTCTCGGACCTGCTCTTCGTGCTGGCCCGTATCGCGAACACGGCGGAGTTCGGCGGCGACGGCGATGTGCTGTGGGTTCCCGGCTCCTCACGCGACCGATAGATCAGCGATCGAGACATCTCAGGGCTGGGCGGTCGGTGGTACCCTAAGCGCAGAAGGGGACACGCTGGCGTGACATCGACATTCACGACCGAGTTCGGACACGAGTACGAGCAGGAGCGCGGGCGCTGGCTGCGTCGGCGGTTTCTGTGGTACGCGGGCGTGTCGATCGGGCTGAACCTGATCGGGCTGCTGTTCAGCACGGCGCTGGTCGTCTTCATTCTGGCCACGGGCGTGACGCTTTCGGTCGAGTCCGTCGACGGGGGCACCGACCTTTCGGTCGAGACCGGCACAACTGAGGACGATCCCGGCCCGCCTAATGACGGGCTGGTCCCGGCCGATGGTGCGGTGCAGGGCACCGACGGCGACGATGCGACGGAAACGGGCGCGGGCAGCCCGGAGCAGCGTCGGGCGCTGGGCTTCCGAGGGGCGCTGGTGCAGCAGTTCGCTTCGATTCCGGCTCTGCTTATCGCGATCGTGCTGTATTTCAACGCGTTCCGTCGGGTCAAGCGGAGTTCGATGTCTCGAGACGAGCTGCTGTCGCTCGTGTCCCGACTCATCATCTACGCTGGTGCGGCCGGAACGGTGTGTCTGATCATCGGATTCGAGTCGCTCAAGTGGATCGCGCCGGACGACTATCAAGCATTGAAAGAGGTGGGTTTCGCTCGCGAAACGGGGCGTGCGGCGCTGATCGGCGTGATGCTGTCGCACTTCCTGGCGTCGCTGTTTCTGCCATGGACGCCGCGGGAATCGCTTCGCCCCATCCTGCCGCTGGCGCTGCTGAACTTCGGCGTCGCGGTGTTCTACTCATGGAGCGAGCCTCAGGGCATCGCGGTCGCGATTCTGCTTTCGTTGCTGATCGCGGTACCGGGTCTGGCGGTGTGCTGGCTGCGGACGTCGAGGTTCCGCTCGAAATTCCACTTCAAGATGGTTACTCGCCGGTACGGCGAAATGAAAGACGAACTCGACGCAGCGCGGCAGATCCACGACGCGATGTTTCCCGCGCCGATCGAGGATGGGCCGATCCACATGCGATACGCCTACGAGCCGATGCGTCAGATCGGTGGTGACTACCTCTTCGCTCATCGGGTCAGCACGGGTGTCGGCGAGAACCGGGGGCTGATGGTGGTCCTGATCGACGTGACCGGGCACGGCATCACGGCGGCGCTCACCGTGAACCGGCTGCAGGGGGAGATCGAGCGGCAGGTCAGCATGAACCGAGCGGTATCGCCGGGCAAGGTGCTGAGCGAGCTCAATGATTATCTGCACCACACCCTCGCGGCGCATTCGGTGTATGCCACGGCGATGGTGATGAAGTTCGACCCGGACGAACAGACGGTCGTCTGGGCTTCTGCAGGACACCCTCCGGGCTTCATCTGCACGCTCGACGGCAATATTCGCGCGGTGGAATCCACGACGATCGTGCTCGGTGCGACTCGGGGTGAGCACTTCACGGGCATCGAGGAGACGTTGCCCTTTCGCAAGGGTGACACGCTGCTCGCGTACACCGACGGCGCGATCGAGGCGAAGAACATCGACGGACGCATGCTGCGCATCGAGGGTGTGGAGAAGTTCCTCGCCGGTCACTGCAAAGCCGAGCAGCGAGAGAGGAACCTGCCGGCGGCGCTTCTGGAGTATGTCCACGGGTTCCGAGCCGGACCCGCGCAGGATGACTCGCTGATCGTCGAGATCCACCAGCCGTTGAAGTGAAGCGGGTCAGGCCCCGACGATGTCGGGAAGGTTCCACATATCGGCGGTGAGGTTCTCGTGACCGTCGTCGGTGACGAGGATATCCGCCTCGTAGTGGACGCTGAGCGAGCCGTCGGCGCTGAAGATCGGCCAGCGCTTCCGATCCTGCTTGGTGCGACCGGTGCCGATGGCGAGCATGGGTTCGAGAGCCACAAGTATTCCGGGTTCCCAGCGACCGAACGCCTCGGGCCATTCGCCGGGGTAGGTCGGGGCGACATTGGCGATGTAGGGCGGTTCGTGGAGGCGCCGGCCGTAGCCGTGGCCCCCGAGTCCGCGGACGCACTTGAAGCCGTACTCCTGCTCGACGACGGTCTGGACGGCGACAGCCCAGTCGAGGAACTGCTTGCCGGGGGCGATGGTCTCGATGCCGCGGCGAAGCGATTCCTTGCCGGCGTCCATGAGATTGCGAGCCTGCTCGGAGGGGTAGTCTTCGACGGCGTAGGTCCACGCGGCGTCGCCGATCCAGCCCTTGTGCGACACGCCGATGTCGATCGAGATCAGGTCACCGGGCTTGAGGGGCGTACGCGACATCGCGGCGGTGCCGTGGACGATGCAGTCGTTCACGCTGAGGCAAGCGTGGCTGGCGAAGGGTGGGAGGCCCCCGGCGCGGTAGCCGAGGAAGCAGCTCTTGCAGTCGAGGGAAGCGAGCGTGCGCGCGACCTCGGCGTCGATCTCCGCGAGTGTCTGACCGGCCTTCAGGAAGTTGCCGAGGTGCTCGTGGGTTTTCGAGACGCACTCTGCCGCGGCGCGGGCCCGCTCGGCGTCGGTTTCGTTGAGGGTAGGGATGCGTGACATGGACGCGACAGGGTACCCGATTCGGCGCGGCTATCAGGCCTGTGTGACGACGGGTTCGCCGGCGCACCAGACGGCGTCGACGGGGTTGCCGCCGAACTCGTAGCCAAGTTGGCGTTCGTCGGTGTGACGGAGGAGGATGAGGTCGGCTCGCAGGCCGGGGGCGATGCGCCCACGCTCAGGCAGACCGAGCAGATCGGCGGCGTTTCGCGTGCAGGCGAGGATGGCCTCTGCTGCGGTGATGCCCAGATGACGCACGGCGAGCGCGATCGCGAAGGGCATGGACGAGGTCGGGGCCGAGCCCGGATTGCAGTTGGTGGCGATGACCAGACGGCCTCCGGCATCGAGAAAGGATCGTCCGTCGGCGTAGCGACCGTCGACGTGGAAGCCGGAGCAGGGGAGCATGACGCCAAAAGTGTCGGACTCGGCGAGGCGGCGCAGTTCGTCGCCCGATGTGGCTTCGAGGTGATCGACGCTGATTGCTCCGATCTCGGCTGCCCAGCGGGTCATGCCGAGCTCGTTGAACTGGTCGCTATGTATGCGCAGCGGGTGATCGAGCTTCTGTGCTCGTTCGAAGACGCGGACGGTTTCGTCGAAGGTCCACGCGCCGGTCTCGCAGTACGCGTCGATGGCAATGCCCGGGAACTCGGCGTGCACCGCGTCGAGCGTTTCGTGGATGGTCGTGTCGATGAAGGTGTCGCGGTCGGTGTCGGGGTCGATCGCGTGGCCGATGCAGGCGGTGGGGGTGACGTGGCCGGGCCAGCGGCCCGCGGCATCAGCGATGGCGCGGAGCATCTTGAGTTCGGCTTCGGTCGAGAGGCCGTAGCCGGACTTGACCTCCACGGCCGTGGTGCCCTCGCGGAGCATGTGGTTGAGCCGGTTGAGCAGTGATTCGGTGAGTTCGGACTGGCTGGCGCGGCGCACGGCGCGGACGGTGGACATGATGCCGCCGCCGGATTCGAGGATCTCGAGATAGGTTGCGCCGGCCTGCTTGCGTTCCCACTCGTCGAGGCGATCGCCGGCCCAGCAGGCGTGGGTGTGGGCGTCGATGAAGGCGGGCATGAGCACGCGACCGGCGGCGTCGAGCGTCTGCACGCCTGCGGGCGCGTTCGCCGCAGCGGTGGGTCCGACGGCGCGGATGCTGCCGTCGTCGATGAGCACATCGGCGTGGTCGAGCGCGCCGAGGTCGCTGGCGGCGTTCGAGCCGTCAAGGGTGAGAACGCGGGCGTTGGTGATCAGTGAGGCGGTCATGCGTGGGATCGCCTCTCGAATCCGGCGAGGAAGTGAATGAAGAGCAGGGCGGCGAGGCGCGCGGTGCGGCCGTCGTCGTGGGTCGGGCTGAGTTCCATGATGTCGAAGTGCCGGACCATCCGGTTCGATCCGGCTTGTTCGGCGACCGATGCGGCGATGGCCGGGGTGACGCCCATGGGATTGACCGCCGAGACGCCGGGGGCGAACGAGCCGTCGAGTGAGTCAAGGTCGATGGTGACGAAGCCGGGCGCGCCGGAGCCGAACGCGTGCTCGAACGCACGGTCAATCTCGATCTTCGGATTCGACAGGAGACGGTCGATCGTGACGAGGTGGGTGTGGCGGGCGGTCAGGTACTCGATGTGCTCGCGCGAGTTGTTGAAGCGACCGATGCCGAGTTCGACGAATCGTGCGGGATCCATGAGACCCCGCTCGATGAGCTGACGGAAGGGCATGCCGGAGCCGGTGGATTCGCGGACATCGAGGTGGGGGTCGAGGTTGAGGCCACCGAGTCGGGCGTCGGACGATTGGGACTCAAGGTGGAGCGCGAGGCCGCGCGCGAAGGCGAAGGTGCCGTCGTGCCCGCCGCCGATGCCGACGGTGACGAAGCCGGCTTCGTGGAGTGCCTGGACGGCTGCGGACGCGCGGTCGTGGGTTTCGTGCAGGCGCGATTCGGGGTCGGGGTGATCGGAGCAGGTGATGTCGCCGCAGTCGAGGAAGCGGGACGAGAGCGCACGACCGGTTTCGGCGTCGAACGGGCTGCCGAAGCGTGCGAGGGCGGCGCGGAAGGCGGTTGGGCCTCCGGAAGCGCCGGGGCGACCGTTGTTGAGGGTCACGCCGGTGTCGTCAGGGAGTCCGATGAGGGCGATGGGGGTGGTTGGTGGGTCCGGCGTGGCCTGCGCTTCGCTTAGACCACGGCACCCGGAGCCGAGTTCGTCGGCGATGCTGCCGGGGCGGATGTCGGGCCAGTCGCCGGGTTGTGTGTATGGAATCTGCACGCGAGCAGTATCGCCGGTCGGTCAGGAATCATCCAGTTGGCCGAGTTCGTCCATGATCTGGGGCAGGATCTCGCCGCTGGGGCCATGGGCAGCGCAATCGACGATCTCGCTGATGGGCGTCGGGTCGCGGTTGATCTCAACGGTCTTCGCCCCGACGGCGCGGGCGACCTCGATGAAGCTCGCGGCCGGGTGCACCGTTGCGCTGGTCCCGACGCTGAGGAAGAGATCGCAGCGCTCAAGCGCATCGAAGGTGTCGGCCAGGGCCCGCTCGGGGAGCATCTCGCCGAACCAGACGACGCAGGGTCGCATCAGCCCGCCGTGGTCGGAGGGGATGGGGAAGACATCGAAGGCGAGATCGTCGAGCGGCTGCTCGGCTCCGGTTTTCGTGCACCGCCAGCGGAGGATCGTGCCGTGGATCTCGATCACGCGCTTCGATCCGGCACGCTGGTGCAGTCCGTCGACGTTCTGGGTGACGATGGTCATGGAACGGTCGAGCGCGCTGAGGCGTTGCTCGAGCTGTGCGAGGGCGTGGTGACCGAGGTTCGGCTCGACATCGCGGGCCTTGGTGAATCGCCAGTGGTACCAGCGGGTAACGAGTTCCGGGTCGCGGTTGAACGCGTGGATGGTGGCCAGTTCCATCGGGTCGTACTTCGCCCACAGGCCTTCCTCAGGGTCGCGGAAGGTCGCGAGGCCGCTCTCGGCGGAGATGCCGGCGCCGGTGAGGACGACGACGGAGCGGGCGTTGTTCAGCCAGGAGGCGATGCGCTGGATCGGTTCGTGCTGGTCCACGCCGGAGCATACGCTGCACACATGAAACGGGTGTTTCTCAGAGCCGAGTGGCGGGATCTGATTCTGGCGACCTACGCGGTGGATCCGGCGCTGCTGGAGTCGCGTCTGCCGCCCGGGCTCGAGCCGGACCGGTTCGACGGGCACGCGGTGTGCAGCCTCGTGGGCTTTAAGTTTCTCGAGACGCGCGTGCTCGGCGTGAAGTGGCCGGGGTTCGTGAACTTCCCGGAGATCAACCTTCGGTTCTATGTGCGTGAGTCGGAGAGCGGGCGCCGGGGCGTGGTGTTCGTGCGCGAGTTGGTCAGGAGCCGTTTCGTGGCGTGGGTGGCGCGTGGTCTGTACAACGAGCCGTACTCGAAGGCGCGGATCTCGGATCGGATCGCGGAGAACGACGGCGAGCGCCGCGTCGAGTATCGGTTCGAGATCGGCGGAGCGACGGGTCGGATGAGCGTGCGCGCCGATGCGGAGGCGGTGGTGCCGCCCGGGGACTCGCCCGAGCACTGGTTCAAGGAGCACCAGTGGGGCTACGGCACAACGCGGCGCGGGCGACTGCTCCGGTACGAGGTCGAGCACCCGGTGTGGGCGTGCCACCGGGTGCACGACTGGAGCGTCGAGGTGGACTGGGGGCGGATCTACGGCGAGGCGTGGAGCGCGATGAACGAGGCGCGGCCGCTGAGCGTGATGCTGGCGCAGGGGTCGGCGATCAGTGTCGGTAAGGCCTCGGTCAGTTGATCCTGAGTTTCGCCCACACCGGGAAGTGGTCGGAGGGGTAGTGACCGTTGTCGTTCGTTCGGTCGATATCGGCGCTCAGAATCTCGACGTCTGATGTGGCGAAGATGTGGTCGATCATCTCACCATTGGACTCGCCTCGGAAAGAGTTGAAGGTACCGACCTCGGATTCGTCAGGGTGGACTGCGCGGATGGTATGCACCAGACCAGGGCCGATCGCATCGTCGCGTAGAAACGTGATGGCGGGGGTTGTCTCGCCGGCGTTGAAGTCGCCCATCAGCACTGCCGGATCGGCGTGAGTGCGGTCCTCGATACGTTCGGCAATCAGGCGAGCACTACGCTCGCGCGACGGCTGGGAGCGATGGTCGAAGTGGGTGTTGAAGACATACAGCGCTTGGCCGGATTCACGGTCGATCAGTCGGGCCCAGGTGCAGATCCGCGTAATCGAGTTTCCCCACGAGGTTGTGGCGATCACGTCTGGCGTGTCGGACAGCCAGAACGTGCCGGAGGAATCTACGGTGAACCGATCGGCTCGGTAGAGGATCGCGCTGTACTCCCCTTTGGTCTTGCCATCGTCACGACCGACGCCGATGACGGCATACTCCGGACACGCATCGGTGATCGCGGCGAGCTGGAAGTCGAGCGCTTCCTGCAGGCCTACGACATCCGCGTCGTGGTCGTGGATGACCTGTTTGACGAGGTGGTCGCGATTGGGCCAGCTGTTCTCGCCGTCGTTGGCGGTGCCGTAGCGGATGTTGAAGCACAGGACCGAAACGTCGGTTCGAGCCAGTAGCGGTCCCGCGCTTGTAGCGAGGAAGAGCACGGCGAGCGTGAGTGAGCGGAACATCGGCATGGCGCCTCGTCGAGTTAGTCGTCCAGCATTGGGATGTCTACGCCGCGGTCCTTGGCGCACTGGATCGCGTCGTCATACCCCGCATCCGCGTGTCGGAACACGCCCATCGCCGGGTCGTTGGTGAGAACCCGCTCGATGCGGGCTGCGGCTTCTTTGGTTCCATCCGCACAGATCACTTGGCCGGCGTGCTGGGAGAAGCCGATGCCGACGCCGCCGCCGTGGTGGAAACTGACCCAACTCGCGCCGGAGGCGACGTTGACCATCAGGTTCAGCAGGGGCCAGTCGCTGACCGCGTCGGTGCCGTCGAGCATGGATTCGGTTTCGCGGTTGGGGCTGGCGACGCTGCCGCAGTCGAGGTGGTCCCGCCCGATGACGATCGGGGCCGAGAGTTCGCCCGAGGCGACCATGTCGTTGAAGATCTTCCCGGCCTTGTCGCGCTCGCCGTAGCCGAACCAGCAGATGCGCGAGGGCAGGCCCTGGAAGGCGAAACTCGGCTTGCAGTTCTCGAAGTCGCCGGCGAGCAGCGCATCGGGGTTGGCGTGGCAGCCGAGGATCCAGCGGCGCAGTCGGGTGTTGTAGCCGCCTTCGGATTCGGGGAACGCGTCGAGCAGGGCCTTGTCGGTCTTGTAGATGTCGGTCGGATCGCCGGAGAGCGCCACCCACCGGAACGGTCCTCGCCCAAGGCAGAACTGGGGGCGTATATACGCAGGCACAAAGCCGGGGAAGTCGAACGCGCGGTCGAAGCCGTGATCCTTGGCACGCTGGCGCAGGTTGTTGCCGTAGTCGAAGGTGATTGCCCCGCGGTCCATCAGTTCGACCATCGCGGCGACATGCCGGTGCATGCTCGCCATGGACTGGCGGACATACTCCTCCGGCTCCTCGGCCCGCAACAGATCCGCCTCATGCATCGTCACGCCGGTCGGGACATAGCCGACGAGCGGGTCGTGCGCGGAGGTCTGGTCGGTGAGCAGGTCGGGCGTGATGCCGCGCTCGACCATGCGCTCGAGCAGGTCGACGGCGTTGGCCTCGACACCGACCGAGACGTTCATCTGCCGGTCCTTGTAGTCGAGGGCCGCGTCGATGGCCTGGTCGATGGAGGGGAGTAGTTCGTCGAGGTACGAGTCGTGCAGGCGCCGTTCGAGGCGCTTGGGGTCGACGTCGGCGATGAGGCAGGTGCCGCCGTTGAGGGTGACGGCCAGCGGCTGGGCGCCGCCCATGCCGCCGCAGCCGGCGGTGACGCTCAGCGTGCCGACCAGCGGGCCCTTGGGGTTGTCCTTCTGCTTCGGGAAGTGCATGAAGCCGGCTTCGGCGAAGGTTTCGTAGGTGCCCTGCAGGATGCCCTGGGTGCCGATGTAGATCCACGAGCCGGCGGTCATCTGGCCGTACATCATCAGGCCCTTGGCGCTGAGTTCGTCGAAGTGCTCCTGCGTGGCCCAGTGGGGGACGAGGTTGGAGTTGGCGATCATGACGCGCGGGCTGTCGGTGGTCGAACGCACCACGCCGACCGGCTTGCCGGACTGGACGAGCAGTGTCTCATCGGGCTTGAGGCGCTTGAGCGTGTCGACAATGGCGTCGAATGCCTCCCAGGATCGGGCGGCTTTGCCCCGTCCGCCGTAGACGATCAGGTCCTCCGGGCGTTCGGCGACCTCCGGGTCAAGGTTGTTCATCAGCATCCGCATCGCGGCTTCTGCGGCCCAGGACTGGCAGGATTTCTCCGTGCCGCGAGGGGCGCGGATGGTGCGGCCGGCGGGTGCGGTGGGGGTCTGCGTCATGATTCTCTCCGTGCTGGGGGGCATCTCCAGTGTAGTCAGAGGGGCGAGCACATGGGGTTTCATCGCGTCCCGATCGGGCGTTCCGCGGCCGTGATGAGCGGTCCCGGGCGCTCTTCCTTAGACTCCTCACCCCTCGACTCCGCACCGTTCAGAACGCTCGTCGTGGCCTGCGCTTCGGGGAGGGCTCCCGGTCTGTCTGTTCGCCGGTTTCCGCCCGGCACCCGAGTCCCCCGATAGGTTTCCCCATGAGCGATACGACCAAGTTGCCACGCCGGACCTTCGCGATCATCTCGCACCCCGACGCCGGCAAAACCACCCTCACCGAGAAGTTCCTGCTCTACGGCGGCGCGATCGAGCTCGCCGGCAGCGTAACGGCCCGGAAGGACCAGCGGTCGACCTCCAGCGACTGGATGGAGCTCGAGCGCCAGCGCGGCATCTCCGTCTCCTCCACGCTGCTGCAGTTCGACTACGAGGGGTACCGGATCAACCTGCTGGACACGCCGGGGCACAAGGACTTCTCCGAGGATACGTATCGCGTGCTGACAGCCGTCGACTCGGCGGTGATGGTCATCGACGCGGGCAAGGGGATCGAGCCCCAGACGCGCAAGCTGTTCGAGGTGTGCCGGCAGCGGGGCATCCCGATCTTCACGTTCATGAACAAGTGCGACCGTCCGACGCGGCCGCCTCTGGAGCTCGTGGACGAACTGGAGAAGGTGCTCGGGATCGGGGCCTATCCGATGAACTGGCCGATCGGCTCGGGGCCGGAGTTCCGGGGCGTGTACGATCGCCGGGACCAGCGCCTGCACCTGTTCGAGCGCACGCCGCGAGGCGCGTACGCGGCGCCGGTCGAACTGGGCGGCCTCGACGACCCGGCGCTGCTGAAGCGCTTGGACCAGCCGGTCCACCACGAGGCCATCGAGGAGATCCGGCTGCTCGACGAGACGGGCGGCGCCGGGTCGGATCTCGACAGCGAGGCCGTCGCTCGCGGCGAACTGACGCCGGTGTTCTTCGGCAGCGCCATGAACAACTTCGGCGTGCAACTGCTGCTCGAGGGGTTCCTGCGCTACGCCAGCCCGCCGACGGCGCGGGAGTCCGAGGCGGGCGAGATCGTTCCGGGCGACCCACGCTTTAGCGGGTTCGTCTTCAAGATCCAGGCGAACATGGACCCGAGCCATCGCGACCGCATCGCGTTCGTGCGAGTCGTCTCGGGAAAATTCGAACGCGACATGTTCGTGGTCCACGCGCAGAGCGGCAAGCGCGTTCGTTTGGGCAACGCGACGAAGCTGTTCGGCAACCAGCGTGAGACCGTGGACGAGGCGGTCGCGGGGGACGTGGTCGGGCTGGTCGGCAACGACCTGTTCGGCATCGGCGACACCCTCACGGACGATCGAACCATCGTCTACCACGAGGTGCCCGACTTCGCCCCCGAGTGCTTCGCCAACCTCATCAACCCCCAACCGGGCAACTTCAAGCGCTACAACCTCGGGCTGAGCCAGCTCCTGCGCGAGGGTGTCGCGCGCCGGTTCGAGGTCTACGGCGGGTCACCGGCGGTCACGCTGCTCGCGGCGGTGGGGCCCCTGCAGTTCGAGGTGTTCACCCACCGGCTGGAGCACGAGTACGGCGCGGAATCCCGCATCGAGTCGGCCCCGTGGACCATCACCAAGTGGTGGCGCTACACCGGCCAGAAACCCCTGACCAAGGCGACGCTGGACCCCGATGCGCTGCCGTACCGGCCGGATGGCTCCCGGCTGGTGTTCGACGATCGCGGCCGTCCGGCGATGCTGTTTGCGGACGAGTGGGCTTTGCGGTTCTTCCGGGATCGGAATGAGGATGTGGAGTTGTCGGATCTGCCGTTCACGGGCTGAGTTTCATGAAGCTGGTCAAATCGGCTGTTTGTTGAGACTGAGTCGCAGTTGGGGTACATTGTGCTCCGCCCGGATCGCATCCGTCCGAAGACGGGTCCGATTGGCCGGCTGCCGAGATGTGAGGTTGCGGTTGTGAGCGAATCGAATGGTCCTGAGCGTGCGGCGAACCCGTCGCGTTGCCCGTTTGCAGCGCTGGCGTCCGGCCGGAAGACGTCATCGGTCGAGCCAGAGCCAGAGCCCGCGATCGGCCTCGCGCAGATGCTCAAGGAGGGCACGGCCTCGCTGCACGATCAGGCGGAGCACGCGGCTTTCCAGACCCGGATGGTCAGCGGGGAGTTGAGCCGGGCCGAGTTCATCGACTTCCTGAATCAGGTGCTGCTCGTGCATCGGACGCTCGACGGGCTGCTGTCGGAAGCCGCAGCGGCGGATGACCGCGTGGCGACGATGTTCCATCCCGTCCATCATCGCGAAGAGAAGATCGAAGCGGACATCGAGCGTCTGGGCGGAACGATCGGAGCCGAACCGCTGGGGGCGACGAGCCGGTTCCTGAGCGCGGTCGAGCGCATGTCGGACGCCTGCCCGGTCGCGCTGATCGGCGTGCTGTACGTCAACGAGGGCGCGACCAACGGCAACAAGGTCGTCGCCAAGCGCATCCGCGACGGGCTGGGTCTGCAGAAGGACTTCGCGCTGGACTATCTCGACCCGCACGGTTCGGAGCAGCGCAGAAACTGGATGGCCTTCAAGGGCATGCTGGACGAGCTGCAGATGACCGAGGCCGAGCGCGAGTCCTGCCTCGACGCGGCGAAGGCGACGTTCCGGTTGTTCATGGAGCTGTCGGAGGAGATGGACAGCGCGTCGACCGAGGGCTGAGTGAGTCCGACTCGAACCAGGCCCAAAGCGACAACCGGCCGGGAGTAAACCGGCCCGATCGTCCCTTTGGCGATTGCCCTGAAACAACTGTCACCGCTGGTGTTCGGTGGCCGGGGGGAATTCTTGTCCGGTCTGGCGTGGCTAGAGAGCGACCGAGCAGCGTGGGTCCAATGAAATGGGTGATTCTTGATCGTTCGGAAGCGACGTGGGATTTCGGTCGCATGGAGTGGGCCACGGGGGAGACACCTCTATTGGTCACCCTGAACTGCGAGAAATCGTCAGCGACTGCTCGCCCTTCACGAATCGAATCGACGACTCATTGACATGCTGAACGGTCATGCCGTTCAGTTCATCACCCTGCTTCAGCCGAATGACTTCTCCGCGATCGGCGAGGTAGAGCGTTGCAACCGCGTCCAATTTGTTCTCTCCGTTTCGAACCGCGAGCAGTTCGGCGTTCAGACGTAACGGCAACGGTGGTGGTGGTGGAGTCGCGACTGGAGAGGGCTTCGTCCAGAGTTCGATGCCAAGAAACTCGGGCAATGGTTCGCGCTCGTCGTCGGCACCGGCTGGTGCGCTCGTAGTTGGTTCGGTTGGCTCATACTCTGCTGGCGCCCTTTCCGCTCTCGATGGCAAGAGCGCCCAGCCAAGGCTAGCAATGAGCACGGCCACGGAAACAGCCAACATCAAATGCACGCCTCGCATGGAGTCTCCGCTCATGGTCCACCGTCCCGGATGATGTGCCAGGTGTCCAACTGCCACTCACCGTTGTCAATTGCGTACACGGCCCAGAACGAACGCGTTAGAGCCGCCTCCAACTCGATGTTGATTCGAAACGCCCAAGCAGACGTTTTTGTCTGCCACGCGACCCGCCCACGAAGTGATCCGGTTTGTTTCTGGAATCCTTGAGGGAACGCGCTCGATCGGCCGGACCGTTCGGAACGCCATGCGCGAATGCGTTCATAGAGTTCGTTTGCGGAATCGCCGAAGAGCATCGCGAGAACTTCGTATGGAACGGTCCGAGGATTGAGCGTGATGCCCGGCGTTATTCGATGGGATTGCTGCAACGGGCTTCGCATGACTCCCAGCAAGGCCTGACCTGCTCGAGTCTGAGGAAAAACTCGCGCGATCCCCGCAGTTCGAACGGCGGCCTCTTCCAAGTCACTAATCGAGAGTTCGTCGAGCCGGTCGTTGGGGACGCGATCCCAGTTTGCGCCGGACGCGCTCCAGTTTTGCGGAGTGATCCGGAGACGCGTGTCCTGGTCGTATGCGAAGATGCGGATACGTGCGGATTCGTTGGCAAGCTCAAACTCGTCGTCCAGAACGACGATGGCCGCGTAGGGGAGACTGTCCTCAGCAAGGGCGGTGTCCCCGCGCGTCAAGATCCACTGTAAACATGTCGATCGGATGGCATTCATGAAAGATGTTGATTCGAGCGAGGCCTCGTGTTGCTGCATAGCAAAACCGCTGGTCGCCGCGATGCGTGCGGAAGCGATGACGGCAGTGCTCGCGACCACGATGAAGCCGAGCACGGCGAGCAGTGCGACGGCGCGGCGTTTTCTGCATTGGCACTCAGCCATTACGTTGCTCCAGCAGCGGTAGAATCGCAGACATTGATCGGTTTCCAGCAAGTCGGCTGATCAGATCGATGACGAAGACCTGTCCTCGACCCGATGCCTCCTGGCCTTGCACTCTCGGATCAAACCCATCGAGATCACCCAGTACAGTTCGGGGCTCCGAATCTTGCTCATACGTGTCGGAGCGGCTCAGTTTCCCAGCCGACGAGTCGAAGCGATAAGTGATTGTTCTTGCCTCACGTCCCTCAGAGATTGGGAAACGAAGCTCAAAGCCCGCCGCGTTGACGCTGAGACGACCCTGTGCTTGGTCGTCATCCGCGGCCGACACGTGCTTAGCGCTCCATGCGTCCAGGTCCGCGGCGATCAGATCGGCTGCGGCCGCAAGAGCACTCTGCGCGGTTATTGCTGACTGCCGTTCTGCAGAAACTCGCGCGATGTACCCCATCAGAGACGACGTTGCGGTGATCAGCACCGAGAACAGCACGAGAGTCGCGAGCACCTCGACGAGGGTCATGCCTCTTTGACGAGTGAATCGTTTCACCGTCCCTCCCTCTTGGGCGGCTTGATGTACCACCGTGTCACGGATCGGTCGCCCTGCGAGATCCGCAGCCGATCGAACTCCGCGGTTGCGCGAACCAACTCCACTTCGAACCGGCCCTCGATCTGCCGGCGCTTGTCTTCGACGGTGTCGGCGGTGTCCCAGCGGTAGCCGCCTTTGGTGGACCGGGGAACGCCGAAGCGGCTCGGGTTGGTGACGATGGCGTCGGCGGCGCGGTCGAGCGGTGAAATGCCGACAAGTACCTGTTCAGTCGCTTGGGGTGACGGCCGCGACGCGTCCAGCCAGTTGAGCAGGCTCACGGCGGCAATGGACAGCAAGGCGGTCGCGAGCACGACCTCGAGCAGCGTCAGCCCCGATCTTGTTCGGTTTGCTGCGATCACGGGGCGCTCCGGATCACTTCGTGCCAGCCGGTCAGCCCGGCGAACCGAACGGTCACCGACGCAGACCCGCTGGACACACGCACCTGATAGTCCGCCGACTGTCCCCGGGCATCGACGATCAGGCGGTCGATTGGGGTGCCCGAGGGCCGCTGCCACGCCTCCAGCGTGATGCCATCCGGCAGGACCCGCTCGATGGTCGGCGCATCGGAAACGCTGCGATCGACGATCAAGATCGTGTTTGCGGCCTCGTCAAAGACCAGTTCGGTCACCCGGCCCTTGCGGGCGAGCACCCGCGCGGTCGCGTCGAGGGCGGCGATCGACGATGCCGCGTCGGACAGGCGCGATTCTTCGGAGCGCGAAGACAGGCCGACCGCGGCGACGGAGACCGCCATGCCCAGCACGACCAGTACCGCGAGCAACTCGATTAGCGTGAACGCGCGCATCAGGCGACAAGATGTCCCGCCCGTGCCGCTCACTCGCTGCCCCGCAGGTTGCGGGACGAGATGTCCTGGTTCTCCCCGGTACCGCCGGGCTGGCCGTCGGCACCGTAGCTCACGATTTCGAACTCAGAGCCGTCGGCTGCCGGGGAGATGTAGAGGTACGTCCGGCCCCAAGGATCGGTTAGCTGATCCTGAGTGAGTTCGTAAGACTTGCCGATGGCGTCCGGACCGGTGAGTACGGTCAAGCCCTCCGACGGGCTGGGCAGGCTGCCCGTCGAGACATCGTACATCTCGACCCGCTCCTTGATGATCGTCACCCCGGTTCTGGCGAGTTCGACGCGGCTCTCGCCGAATGCACCGGAGAACCCAACGGCAAGCGTGCCGGCGAGCAGGCCGAGGATGACGACGACCGCGAGGACTTCGACGAGTGTCATGCCGCGTCGCCACGAGGGTCGCCGCATCACCAATGAACTGCGAGACATCACACAACCTCCTGCAGGCGGATGAGGGGGAGCACGGCGGCCATGACGACGGTGCCGACGAGCACCGCCAGCGTCAGTATGACCGCGGGTTCGAGCAGTGAGCTGAGCCGGTCGATTCGGCGCGCGGCGTCGCGCTGGTAGCGGTCGGCGATGCGCCGGAGCACGCGCGGGAGCTCGCCGGAGGCCTGGCCCGCGGCCACGAGCCGCACGAACTCGGTGTCGGCCCAGCGTGGGTCGGGCAGCGCGCGGTCGAGGTCTTCGCCGTCGGCGACGGAAGCGATGACTCGGTCCAGATAGCCGCGCAGGCTCGCGCCGCCGAGGCCGGTGTGCGATGCGGCGATCAGGCGCAGGCCCTCGACGATCTGGATGCCGCTCTCGTGCATCGAGGCGAGTTCCTCGCAGACCGAGGCGAGACGCATGCGTCGAATGAACCGTGGCGTGCACCGATCCAGCATGGAGCCTAACTTCGCGGTAGCCCCGGCGCTGCTGGCAACCAGCGTCGCAGCGATGATCAGGCCGATCGCGACCAGCGGCAGCCATGGCAGCGCCGCGACGAGCGCCTGGCCGAAGCGCATGACGGCCACGGACAGACCGGGCGGTTCGACGCCCGCCCCGGACAGCACGCCGAGCAACTCGGGGAGCGTCCGCACGCTGAGGAACACGACGACGCCGAGGCCGACGGCGGCGACGATGAGGGGGTAAGTCAACGCCCCGAGAAGCCGCCGTCCGAGTTCTACTGAGCGTTGGCTGGACTCCGCAAGGCTGGCGAGCGTCTTCGCGAGCTCGCCACGCTGCTCGGCCGCGCGAACGCGCGCGACCTCTGACTTCGTGAACCAGTCGGGCAGGGCGTCAAGACACTCGCTGAGAGGCTTGCCGCTGGTGACCCCGGCGCGGATGCCGATGAGGGCGCGGTCCTGCTTTGATGGGTGGCTCTGGTCGTCAGCATTCTCAAGCGAGCGGAGGGCTTCCGTCAGCGGTAGCCCGGTCTGGAGCATCGTGGCCAACGCGTCGAGCAGCTCGGCGCGGGCCGCGGCGTTGCGGGCGCGCTGGCGGCCGTGCCACCACTGCTCGATCGGCTTCGGCAGGGACACGGCGAGTTGTGCGGTCTGGAGCGGGCGGACCGACAGGGGGAGCAGGCCGCCGTCGCGGAGCAGTTCCCGTGCCTGCGCGGGGTCGGACGCCTCGAGCCGGCCCTTCACGATGGTCTGCGGGGCGTCGCGTCGCGAAGCCTTGTAGAGATAGGTCAGACTGCTCACACCGGGTCCTCCCCGACGCCGCCGGTGACGCGCAGGACCTCATCGAGTGAGGTCAGCCCCTGCTCGACGAGCGCGCGGCCCTCGCTGGTGAGCGACCGCGTCCCGGCCTCCGTCGCGGCACGGCGGATGGACTCGTCGCTGGCCCCGGACGCTACGAGTTCGCGGATGGACTCGTTCATCACGATGAGTTCGAACAGGCCTCGGCGGCCGGTGAACCCGGTGTGCAGACAGTCCGGGCACCCCGCACCCTTGCACGGCACGTGGACGAGCCGGATCAGCCGCTGGGCGAGGACCGCGGAGATCGAGGCGCTGATGAGGTATCGCTCGATCCCGAGGTCGGCCAGGCGCGTGATCGCGCTCGCGGCGTCGTTGGTGTGCAGCGTTGAGAACACGAGGTGGCCGGTGAGGCTCGCCTGGATCGCGATGCGCGCCGTCTCGGCGTCGCGGATCTCGCCGACCATGACGACATCGGGGTCCTGGCGCAGGATATGGCGCAGGCCCGAAGCGAAGGTGACGCCCTTCTTGGTGTTGACCTGGGCCTGGCTGATCGCGAGCTGGCTGGAGCCGAGCTCGTACTCGATCGGGTCCTCGATGGTCATGATGTTCAGATCGCGCGCGGTCGAGCCGTGGCCGCCCCCGGCGAGCCAGCGGAGGGTGGCGTAGAGCGTGGTGGTCTTGCCCGAGCCGGTTGGTCCGGTGACGAGCACGATGCCGCTGGAGCGGGAAGCGCAGGCGAGGAGGCGGGAGCGGACATCGCCCGGCATGCCGAGCGCCTCGAAGCTCGCGAGGTGGTCCGACTTGGAGGGGTCGAGCAGGCGCATCACGAGGCGCTCGCCGTAGGCGGTGGGCAGGGTGCTGACGCGCAGGTCGATCCGGCGCTGGCCGGACAAGGTTCGCCGGCCGATGGTCACGTGGGCGCGTCCGTCCTGTGGGATCCGGCGCTCGGCGATGTCCATGTGGGCCATCACCTTCACGCGGCTGACGATGGAGGTTGCCAGCTCGACCGAGATCTCCTTGGCGGTGACGAGCGTGCCGTCGAGGCGGAAGCGGATCAGCGCGGCGGACTCGAGCGGCTGGATGTGGACATCGCTCACGCCTCGTGTGATCGCCTCGAACAGGAGCGTGTCGACGAACCGGACGAGCGGGGCTTTGTTGTCGGTCGAGAGCAGATCGCGCTCGACTTCGCGGAGGGCGGCGTCGAGGGATACCTCGTCGGATGCCGGTTTGATCTCGATGACCGGCTCGTCGCCCGACCTGGTCCGGCTCTCGACCGTCGCGGCCTTGCGCGCGGCATAGGCCTCGTCGATCGCAACGGCCAGTTGTTCCGCATCGGCTTCGCGCCACTCGATGGGGCGGCCGAGGCGCACGCGCAGGTTGTGGCGAACCGTCGGCGAGGGATCCTTTGCGAACAGGATGAGTTCAGCGGGACTGTCGCCGGTTCCGATCTGTCCGCCAGACAGCAGCAGGTGCCGGCGTGCGAACGCGCGGGGCACGAGGTCGAGGAACTCGTTGCTCGGCCCGCTGGCCTGCGAGGGGTCCGCCGTCGGATGTCGGGATGGGTCGCCAGCGAGGAGCATGCTCACCACATCATCGGGAGGTCGATCAGGGGCGGGTTCGGCGGCAGGTTCGCATCGCGGAGCTGCTCGTCCGACAGGCCCCTGAGCTGCTCGGTCGCGCGCTCGCGAACCACCTTAGGCCGGATGAAGACGTAGAACCGCGCATCGCTTCTGCTCTCGGTGCTGCTCTTAAACAGTTCGCCGAGCAGCGGGATCGAACCGAGCACAGGCACGCGCGACTCGCCCTCGTTCTGGTCGGTGAGTCGGAACCCGCCGACCGCGACGGTGAAGCCGTCGGGGAGCGTGGAGATGCTCGAGACGGTGTTGCGCTGCGTCGGCGGCGGCAGTTCTGGGACCGCAGACGAGCCGATGAAGGCGCTGAGCTCGACGTCGTACGTCAGCCGGACGGTGTTGGCCGGGCCGATCTGCGGGGAGACGCTCACCGACAGGCCCGCTTCGACCGAGCCGCCGAAGCCGGTGATCTCGGATTCCGAGGAGCGGACGGTGGTCTGCAGGAACGGCTGCTGGACCGCGGAGTCGATCCGCGCGTCCTCGCCGTTCGCCACGAGAAGCGTCGTGCGGCTGAGGGAGCGGCCCTGCGAGATGGTCTCGAGTGCGCGGATGAGCACGCCGAAGTCGCCCGGGTTGAGCACGACTCCGGAAAACCCAGAGCCCGCCAGTGGCCCCGGATCGTCGAGACCGGGATCACCAATGCCGAACAGCGAGGACAGGCGAACGATCGTGTCGCCCGCGTTGGTCAGCGACTGGAGCTCGAACGCGAGGTTGCGCGAGTCGCCCTCGTTGAGGGAGACCACAAGGAGCTCGATCTGCACCTGCGGGAGCGGGACGTCGAGCTCGTCAACGAGCGCGTCGAGCCGTGCGATCATGCGCCGGTCACCAATGGCCAGCACGCGGTTGGTCTGCTGATCGCTGGCGAGTCTGAGCTCACCGGTGGATGTGCTCTGACGCGCGGTACGGGTAGTCTGTCGTGCGGTCGGTTGGCTCGACGCGGCTGTATTGCCGGCAACGGTTGCGGGCACCCCAGACACGCCGCTGAGGCCGCCACGCCGTTCCGCGGTGTCATTCGACCCGGCGTCCACATCGAGCACGCCCGCATCGACCAACTCGCGAAGCTTGGCGAGCAACTCGTCGGCTTCTCGGTGCTCGATCTGGCGCGACCAGAACCCCGCGGACTCGTTTGGGGCAGCGCTTTCGACCCGTGCGATGATCTCCTCGACCTGTTCGTGTTCGCGCGGCGTCGCGACGATCGTGAGCGAATCCGTGATCGTGTCGACGCGGATGTCGATGGAGGTCGCGGAGCCGCGCTGCGTGGACGGAGGGACGACCAGGCTGCGCAGCAGCGAGGCGACTTCTTCGGCCGGGTAGTTGTCGACACGATACAGTCGAGCGGATCGCGACCCGGGCACATCGATGGATCGCAATCGCGCGATCCAGGTGTCCACGCGGTCGGATGGGGCGACGATCATGATCCGGCCGTCCTCGGAGAGCGAGATCAATCGGCCCGAACCGGCGTCGGGTGCTTGGCCGGCGGCTGACGCGATCTCGGTCGCACGAGCGATCAGCGTCACGGCATCAACATGCTGCGGACTGTAGATGACATTGACGACCTCGGTGCCCGCGATATCCAGCCGTCGCACATCGACAAGCACGCTCTGGGCTTCGGTAGTGGGCGTGCAGACGATGATCTCGCCGTGGGTGCCGGGGATCTCGATGGCCTGCAGCGCAACACCTCGGCGATTGGCCATCAGTCCGTTGAGTCTGGCGACGAGATCCAATGCCGCGACCTCTTTCGGCGTGTAGCGGATTCGTACGAAGCCGGCGTCACCAACCAAGAACGACTCCGGCGCGATCTCCGAGACGCGGGCGTTGTTCCGAGCGTCGGCGAAGGTCACCACGTGCAGCACATCGCTGCCGGGCTGTTTGACTGTCGTGAGCTGCGCATCCGCGAGTGCCTGGTGCAGGAGAGCCCACAATTCGCTCTCGGTGATCGGCCCCGGCAAACGGAACGTCGGCGCAGCCCGACTCTGCGAGCCGAACACGCTCTGCGAGTACACGATCGGTACGGACAACTCCGCCGCGGCGAGGTCAACCATCCGCGGGAGTTCCATCCGGTCGGCCAGCGTGATGGTGGCCGGTTCGGTCCGCGCTGGGTCCCGCGCATCGGCTGTCGAGCCGAGAAATCCAACCGAAGCAATCAGGCCGATCAGCGTAAGGCCATGTCGCAGGGGCGACACCTTGCAAAGTCTGTTGATGCTGGTGCGCCGTTGCACAGATTCCCTCGCCAATTGCCAGAAAGGTCTTCGCGGATCCCAGATCGCGAATGTACCATCCGACTGCGGATTGGCAACGGTGTAGTCCCGGATCCGCGTGAGATTGCTCGGACCTTGTGAACATGGCGACTCCCGGCGAATCCAGATCCATCGAAAATAGGCAGCTGATCCTGCCCGCCGAGGAACTCTACTGGTGCGTAGTGGATTCCCGGTCGCTGCCGCGGCGGGTCCGATCAGGCCGAGACATTGAGCAATCGATGGAGGCCCTCGACGCACTCTTCGAAGAGGACCTCCCGTGTGCGTTTGAGGCGGTCCATGCCGTTTACGCTGCAACTGCGGGCGGACAGGTTGTGGGATGTGCTGCTCCAAGGGAAACGCTCGAGGCAGCAGCCGCGGACCGATGCTTGGCGGTTTTCCCCAATCGCGTCCCGGCGGACGTTGGCGTGTCCTCAATCTTCAATCCGCGAGAGTTGAATCTGATGACCGGCCCATTCGAGTCGCCGATCGTTCGACGGAGGCGAACGCAGCTGATCACGGCGTCAGTGCTGTGTTGGGCGCTCGCGGTCGCCGTACTCTTCATCGGGACGCAGCGTCGGATCGCCGAGGGCCGCACTCTGGTTGAAAAATTGAATACGCGTTCGGAAGCACTCATGCGATCAGTGGTCGGTGAGCAGGCGAGCGCGTCGGGGCAGCCGGTGTTCGCTCTGTTTCAATCCGAGTTGAATCAGGCTAGGCGGACGGATGGCAAGCGGGAGCCGAAAGCCGATCCCGCAGACGTAACGGACCTTTTTGCGTCGCTCGCGGAGGTTTGGCCGGATGAGCCGCCTCGTCGAGTCCGTCGGCTCGAAGTCCTGCCCGAGAGGATCTTGATTAACACCGCAACCGATGACGCTCCCGCAGCGGCAACGTTCGCGTCAGCGTTCAGGAGTTTAGACGGCTGGACGACCGGCACGCCGTCGGTAACGTCGACCGACGCGGAGTCACTGCTCAGTCTCGAACTGCAACCGACTGACGACAAGGAAAGGCGCTGATGCCGCGAAGGACCGGACATTCTGCTCACTCGTTTCGACTCAGATCTGGTCTGATTGTCGCGGCTGGAGCGTGTTTCCTTAGCTTCGCAGGAGTGATCAACCTGAGCCGCGGCCGTGCGGCGGACCGGTCGGTAGCGGATGCTCGGGCAAGATTTGACCAGACCGCGGCAGCGGTCCGGCAGATCCAAGACTATCGCGAGCGATCGGCGAACCGCGGGCCGAGCGAAAGGCCGGATGAAGACGTTCAGGCCATGATCTTCCAGGCACTCGACGACGCTGGGCTTCCGACTGCGCGTCAGCAGCAATTGTCGGGGAGCGGCAGGATCCGTATCAACGCAGGATCCAGCGACTCTGCCTACGAGATCTACGAAGACCGTGTGTCGGTCGTGCTGCAGCCGATGAGCCCGGTTGAGGTTTGGAATCTCCTCGCATCATGGCGTGCGCTACGCTCGAATTGGCGATCGGTTTCGCTTGTGATGGAGCTGTCGAGCCGAAGAGACAGCGATCCGGTATACAGTGCGACGATCGTGTTTGCGAACCGCTTTGAAGTTCCCCGTGAAGAGCGCTAAGGCTGTGCAGATGACCAAACTTAACCGCATTTCGACTGCCTTGATCCTCACGGCGCTGACCGCCGCAGTGACGACCGGCGGTTGCGGATCAACCACCACGCACGCGAAGACCTCGTCGCCGCGGGGCTTCATCGATGCCGAGGCATCGCAGGAGTTGCTGGCGGAGGCCCGTGCCCAATTCGAAGCGGGCAACCTAGTAGGGGCCGAGCGAACTTTGGAGCTCGCCGCCGAGGCCAACCCGTTTGACGGCCGTCTGCACTACAACCTCGGCGTCCTCGCCCTTCGACAGGGGCGATTTGACAGCGCCGCGCAGCGGTTTGCTCGAGCCGCTGAATTGATGCCGCAGGCGGTTGGGCCGCAACTGGGCATCGCGTCGACATTGCTGCAGACCGGACGTTTCGAAGCCGCGGCGGACGCGTTCAAGCGGGCTCTGGAACTCGATCCGACGAGCCGCACGGCGTCAAAGGGCTTGGTTCTGTCGCTAGAGCATCTTGGCGAGAGTGACGCGCGGCGCTCGATTCGCTGATATCCGGCTCCGACAGGCCTGGTCTCTTACTCCGCGGGCAATTGCTGCACGACCTGAACGAAGGCGGTGCGGATGCCCTCAAGATTCACGCTGTGACTCGCACTGGCGGCAACCACATCAGGGTTGCTAAGTGCCGTTTGCCACGCTGTTTGCAGCGATGCTGGCAGGCTCGCAACCTCGACCGCATCGAGTTCAGACCATGCGCGTTCGAGCGTCGTCCAGTCCGTTGTCGACGGATCGAGCACGCGCATCGCCGGCGGCACGGCGCGTGAATGATTCAGGGTCGCGTTAGCCAGTCGCGTAAGCGTCGTCGACGCGATCACGCCGTCGAGTTCTTGCTCCATAGCGTCGATCCAAGCTTGCCGGGCGCTCTCAAGAGCATCCTCAGCTTGATCGAGCGCATCGGACGCGGCCGTCCGCGCGGTGTCAAGTTGGTCTGTTAGCCCGAAACTCTTGATCTGCACAACGACCGCTTCGTGAGACCGATGAGTAATTTCTCGGGCGGCGGATGCGGCGACAGCCGTTTGCAGTTCGTTGTTTGTGCTGCGGACGGCCTCAAGAATGGCGGCGACCTGTGACGGAGTCGCTCCGCTCGTGGCAACGGCGTCCACGGTCAGGCCGTTGCTGAACGCATCGATCACAATCGCTCGGGTCAGAACGGTCTCCTGCGGTGGGAATGCGAGCGTGCGCGTCGCGCTGAAGACCATTAGCGAGCCAATCGATGCTACCGCAGCGATGGGAATGATCAGTCGGGTGAGGGGACGGGCTTGCATGAAGACTCCTCGTGAAGAGCGCGTGGTCTCGGCCGGTCGCTGGTAGGGACACGCCCGACTCCGTGCGGGCGGCCTGAATCTACCAGACGCTGTCAGTCGTTCAAGAGGTAAGTCGGCGGTAAGCGGGACTTTTTCGATAGGCGTAGCGCGAATCCTCACTCAGAAACAAATTGCTTCCACAAAATCTGAGATTTGTTGTTGACGAGCATTTGAAGTTCGGTAGCTTCGCCGCTGCCGATGTGTGCTCTTGGAGGAGATCAAGGGGTTCCTCGCGCCTCGGCGAACAATGAGTATGTGACTCACCACCGCTGCCGGAGAGAACCCATGCATCGTTTCTCCTACCTCGTTTCAGCTTCAGTTTCGGCGCTTCTCCTGATTCTGACTGCACCAGACGCGGTTGCATCGATACCCGAGGACCGGTTCGTGCACATCCCGGGGACGATCTTTCAGAAAACCGATACGAACCAGAACAACATATTCGGAGACGACGGCGATGAGTTTCTGATCCCGCTCTCGGCGCTGCGGACGCTGATCGTCAACGAGGGCGACACGAGCGTTCCGTCGAACCACTACTTCCCCGTCACGTCACCGTGCCTGAACCGCCTGTCGCACGCTATCGATCACTGGATCGAGGATGCGGCCATGGATCCGGCAATCTACATCCCGGGCGACTTGGTCCCGCCGAGTGACACGCCGTTTATGGCGTGGCTGGGAACGAACAAGCTGGCGTACGAAGCGAATTTCCGAGAGCTTCTGAAGTGGTCTCTGGAGATCGCGGACGAAGAGTACGCGGACTGTTTCGCCGATCCAAGCGATCCCGGTGGGGGAGGGGATCCCGGCGGCGGTGGCGGGATCGGCGAGGGCAGCGGCGGTGGCTTCGCTGTCAACCCGGATCCAGACCCCGTTGAGGCCGTCGAGGAGTGGGACATCAACGACTTTGACGACTTCTTCGAGGAAGAAGCGTCGGATTGCAAAGAGGTGACCCCGTGGCTCCTGAACATGTCGCTCGCCCATTACCCGAACGACGGGACGACTCCGGGCTCGCTGCGTGACAACATCCCGAGCATCTTCGATGCGATCTGTCCGTGCCCGGCGGAGAACCCGGACGATCCCGCGGTCCCAAACAACTTCGACCTCTGCCCGGCGTATTTGCCGGTCGCGCAGTTGCCTCTTTGCGACTCAAGTCCGCCGGTGATGGAAGACAACGGACTGCCGGCCTGTCCCAATGACCTGTTCGGATCGGGTGACCTGGGCTGTTTCGCGACCGCGGCGAAGGACGCGTACACCACGATCATCCGTGACTACAGTTTCGCATCGTGCTCACCGGGCTGTTCGGAAGAGGGAGACACGAACCAGCGCATTCGAGACACCATCGCCCTCGAAATGGCCGAGCGCTTCCAACTCGTTCCCGATTGCCCCGACCGCGATTGTGGCGCCGCGATGGGATTCATCGAGGTCTACGACTACTTCGATGTACCGATGAGCGGTGCCGACTTCGACTTCCTTGAGCAACTCGGCGGCTGCGACGACTGTGTCGTCCCGACGCTTCCCGCCCTTGGTTTGCTGGATCCGAACGTGCCGGCCGGCCATATGGGCTCTGACAATGGCTCGTTTCGCTGTGACCGGGACGGTGACGGACAGGTCACGCCCATGGATGCACTCCTCTTTGCCCGCTCCACGATGCGAGGCGACGAGGACGCCGCCGATCCAGGTCTGATGGGTATGGCCATCAAGTCCTCTCCGTGCGATGACGGCAGTGGTGCCTACGGCCAGATCTTCGGGGCGTTCAGCACCTACGACTGGGCCGATCAATTCCTGATCAACACGTCCCAACATGATTCGACCTGCGGTCTATCGAACTGCGGTGTTCGCGAAGAGTTCATCGAGGACTTCGTCGATCTCTTCGAGTCATACCGAGATGAACTCGATCTCCCTCCCGACTACGACCCGCTCCCACCGGGTGTCGAAGAGTGGAGCCGTCCTCGCACGGTGCCAAACGGCGAACCATATGGCGGCATTATCTACGAAGACGGCACCACGACAGGCGGCCAGCCCTGCGAACAGGAGGTGCCCGATGAGCCGCTGAAGTCGAAAGTGGAGGTCCTCGGTGAAGATGAAGCCAGCGGGGACGATGGGGATCTTGACGCGACGGTTGCCGAGACCTGCCCTCCGGCCGAAGAGCCCGCAACGACTAGCGTGGTCGCCAGCGGTGGGGCCCGAACCGCCGAGGCGGACAACTCGGACAACCCGATCCGGCTGACCACGGGCGAGAAACTCGAGTCGGCAGTGGACCTCGTCATTCCGCTGGCGGGCAAAGACTTCCGGCTCGTACGCAACTACCGGAGCCTCGGCGCGCTGCAAGACACTTCCCAAGCCTCGACCGCGTTCGACGGGGCGACCGGCGGCAACCTCGTTGGCAACTACTGGAGTTTGCCCCTCGCGAAGTGGATCGATGAGTCGGGCGTCACCGCATTTGAGCCGCACGTCGTCCTGCATTCGATCGACGGTCCGAAGCTGATTCGGATCCACACGCAGGGTGCCAACACATGGGGCGAGTGGCGCGGGCAGCGTACGCAACGGTTCATCGCGGCGTTCTCACCGGCGTGGAGCCTTGATGGGCGTGAAGCGACCGCTGACCATCTTCCGGTATGGCGCCTCATTCAACCGGGTGGCTACACGCTCGAGTTCTGGCGCGGGCAGTCGATCCCAGGCGAGACGGCTCCGTCCGGTACGATTTGGAATCCGGAGTCCGCTCAAGCCGGCCGGCTCTTGCGCCGGATCGACGCCGCCGGCAATGTCTGGCAGTTCGTTTACGACGAGTACCACCACGACGGCGGCAGCGGTCTTGAGATCCTCGATTCTCGTCCGATCGGCATCCGTTTCCTCCGGGCACCGGCAGACGGATCAACCGATCTCGTGCCGATGGCAGAACTCCAACTCGATTGGGACGGGCGGGAGGACGTTGTCCTGCCGGCTGGTGGCACCGCGCCGAACGAGAACTATGGTCGCCTGCGCGAAGCCCGCGTGGTGCGCTTCGAGAACGGAGCAAGCGTCCCGACGATTGTGACCCAGCGTGTGCTCTACACCTACTTCGATGTGAACTACGCAGGATCAGGGCAGCCTCTGAGTGCAGATCTCGGCTCGGCCGGTGACCTTATTCAAGTCACCAAACTGACCAGGCTCGACGGCGACAACCCCGACGACGAGCTCTGGCGAACGCAAATCACGCAGTACAGGTACCACACAGGCACCTACATAGCGTCCGCTCCGCTCGACCTCTCACAGGCTGATCCCTGGGCTCTCCACGGCCACCAGCACGCTCTGAAGGCCGTGCTTTACCCGGACCAGGTCGAACGGTTTGCCTACACACGTTCCGGCTCGTCCAGCATTGAGTACATCGGAGACGCGGCGCGATCACTCCTTGCCATGGACGATCAAGCTGGCAACCCGTCCGGGGCGCTCGCGTGGGCCGGCAAACTGATTACCAAGTACGAGCCTGTCTTCGACGGCGCCTCGGTTGACTACGACCGACCGTTCCGGGTTCGCGAGCAAATCCTGCTCGAAGACTGCGGCTGTGGCGGCAGTTCGTCCGGGGTCACCCGTTTGACGTACGACTACTTCGACTACCGCGACTTGTTACCCGCATCCTTCAACGGGGAAATCGCTTGGTCCGTCCACGAAACCGAGTGGCACCTCGATGACACCGTCTGGCGTGCCCAGACCAAGACACTCTTTGACTATGTGCAGCGCGATCAGAACGACGAGCGGCTGCACCTTCAGCACCGGGGGCTCGCTGCGCCGATCGATGAACCCAGCGGTGGCTTCATCACGAGCGGTGCCAATCCAACCCGATACTGGGTGACGCGTTTTGAGTATGACTGGCGGACTCCGACCTACGGAACACTCCAGCTTCCCCGCAATGTGCTAAAGGCGGTGCTGTACCCATCGGCGATGCAATCGTACTCGCCGGCCGGCGCGTCTCAGCCGACCTACACGCCTCACACGAACCAAGGTTTGGTCGCGGCGTTCAACCACAACGAGGACGGCCGGTTAACCCAGGAGCGTGTGCGCGAAGGGTGGTCGCCGATCCTCGACACCGACTACGAAGAAGGTCTCGACGCGTACAAGCAGGTGCGAGCGATCACCCGCCCCGAACTGGACCAACAGTACCTGCAGGGCTTCGGCACATCCATCGTGCAGGCCCTTCCCACCGGCGAGGTCCTGTACGACGACTCCGGCGCGGTGGAATCCACCGTGTCCTATCTCTACTCGCTCGAACTGGTACCCGGGTACAGCATTGGCAGCCGCATCAAGGCGATCGCGACCGTTCAAGACCCGGTGTTGACGAGCGAGAACGGCCCCGGAGGATCGAGCCCCGCCGACGCGACACGCTCCATCGTCCTCTTCGACGAGAGCGGCGAAGTCGAATTTGTCATCGACCCATCCGACAGCCTCACGTACTACGACCGGCAGCCGTCGACCGGGCGCGTGACCGAGATCACGGCGAACGCCGACCCGTCCCAGTTCAGCCTGCCGAGCGGGCTCGGCGCTCAGATCGATCCCTACTACACCGGCTTTACCGGGCGCTTCAGCGACGGCGGCAGTCTCACTACACAGATCGCCCGAGATGCACTCGGACGGATCACCACCGTGACCGCTCCCGGAGGCGTGCATTCGTCGATCGTCCGATCGCTGGAGCCGTGGGACTTCACGGATCCGGAGTCCGCGACGCCGCACGCGTACGGGTACTACACCGAGATCGTGCTGCCGCACGCGTTCGAGGACGGCGGTGTCGTGGAATTCAACGGTGCCGCAACGCGCACGTGGTTCAACGCCGGTGGTACGGCCATCGGATCCGAGTCGTACCTCGTCGATCCCGGTAGCGCTGCGGACGCTGGCACCGGCGGCGTTCTGGAGCGTGAAGCGTTCCGATTCTCGTTCGGGTTCTCGGGGGGGGCGGTTGCGCGTTCGGTCACCGGACTCTCAGACTTCGGGCGCGTCGAGCTGACCGCGGTTTGGCCCGATCTCGCCGCGTTCGATGGCCCATTGAGCCAGGCAGCGCTGCAGCCCGAATCGGTGCGCCCACGCGTGAGCCGTTTCACCCACGACTACCGAGGCAACCTCGTCGAGTCGCAGTCACCCGACGGTTCGATCCAGACCGTCGAGTACGACGACTTCGACCGCCCCATCGCGATCGCGCTCGGCACAGACACCGACCCTGGCATGGGGAACATGGTGACCGTCCGGCGAATGTGGTACGACAGCGACGGGACGACCACCAGCGGCGTCGGTGACGGCCACCTGACCCTCGTTCGCGAGTCGCCGTCCGATCTTGCCTCTGAAGACCGCGACACCGAGATGCGCTACGACTTCCGGGGGCGGCTCGTCACTGTGATCAACCCCGCATCGCCTCACGCCCACTTCGAGTACGACAACCTCGACCGCACGGTGACGGCAGTCCTCTTCGACGAGTCCGCAGGCATACCCTCAGGCCTGACCGCACCGACTTCGTCCGCACGCCTGAGCAAAGTCAGCTTCTCTTACGACTCGCACGGCCGCCAGTACCGACGTTCGGTGGCGATCGATCCCACGGGCGCGTCGCCGGACACGATCGACGAGTTCGTCTGGTTCGACGCCTCTGGCCGCGCGATCGCAAGCCAGTCTCCCTCGGCGCCCAAGTTGAAGCTCCGCTACGACGGCCTCGGTCGCCTGACCGCCTCGTACGCAACCGCTGACCCGAATGAACTCAACCCGACCGTCAGCGGCAGTTATGCCGATACGTTTGATTCAACCGCACACGCGCCGAATCTCTTCGGCGACGTTGTGTTCGAGCAGTCCGAGTACCGGTTCGTGAGCACCGGCACCGTCGGCCTCGGGCAGTTGGACCTCGTCACCAACCGATCGCGCCTCCACGGCACCCCCGACACCAGCACTGGGGCGCTCGGCGAAGGCGGTGTTCCATCGATCAACTCCTTCACTGGTTACTACTACGACTCCGCGAGCCGGCTCGTTCACACCGCCGAGTTCGGCACCAACGAGCATCTGAGCGGTCTTCTCACCGCCGACTCTATCGCGCCCACGATCGACCAAGCGGCTTCGCCAAACCTGTTCGCGTCCGTTCCAACTTCGCTCTCTGCCGAGCTTGAGCACGCACTCATCACAAGTACGAAGTTCGACAGCCGGGGCCGCGTCGCCGAGACCCTATCGCCGTGGCGGACCGATTCGACACCCGACACCAGAACGCGTTCGCTCGTCTTCTACAACGACCTCGGCGAGCTCGTCGGCACCATCGAGAACGCCAAGGCTAGCAGCGGGGACCCCGCGATCGCATGGAACGCTTCCACTGGCCGCTACGCCCCGGTCGCGGGCCACGGCGAGTACTCCAGCGAGCGCTCGCGCGCGATCTCCTTCAATCGCAACCCCATCGGTCAAGTCAGCCAGCGGATGGCGTGGCGCGACGCGATGAACGCGCAGGTTACTTCGTACGAATACGATCACGATATCGCCGGCGCCGGTCTCGCCACGGATCTCGCCGTGAACTGGCTCCTTCGCCGGGTCAACTACCCGGACGAGTCGAGCGGCGAACCCGACCCGTCCGACGCTTCGCTTTCAGAGGAGTTCGCCTACAACCGGCTCGGCGAGCTCACGTCAAAACTCGATCAGAACAGCACGCAGCACGACTTCACGCGTGACCACCTCGGCCGCGTCACCCTCGACGTCGCGTCAGCCATACTTGATCCTGACATTGACACGAGCATCCGCGCTCTGAAGTACGCCTTCGACAGTGCGGGACGGCTCCAAAAAGTCTCCTCCCACAGCGGCCCAGTTCCCGACGCCGCGAACACCGTAAACGCGATGCAGTACACGTACGACTCGCTATGGCGGCTCGTCCAACTGCAGCAGAACCCGCTCGGCGACGTCGCGCTCTCCGCGACGACGGGCATCGTGGACATCGCGTACCAGGATGTTGCGTTCGACGCCTCCAGTCCGTTTGGCACACACAACGTCTCCCGCTCCACCGATTTGCGTTACCCGCTCGGCGCGCATGGCGCCTCACTATCCCGAACGGTCTTGTCCAACACCTACGGGCCCGCCGGTGCCATCGACGACATCATCTCCCGCGCCACCGGCTTCCAGTGGAACCGGGGTGTCTCCGGGACCACGCAAACCGTCGCCGTGCAGAGACTCGGCCTCACCTCTCCGATCACCATCGACTACGCCGTGCCCGGGCTCCGGCTTGACCGCGTCCAGGCCGACCCGCTCGTGCAATTCTCGACCATTGACGAGTATCGCGGCCTAGACCGCTTCGGACGCGTCACGAACCAGATGTGGATCGAGCCCGGACGCAACCCCGTCACAGAACAGGCCGCCGTCTCAGTCGGCTACCAGTACAACCGCATAGGCAACATCACCGCGCGCACCGACGACCGCATCGGCGCGGCCGCGATGTTCCGCGATGAGACCTATGAGTTTGACGAACTCGACCGCCTTACCCAGCGCACGCTCACCCCCGCGCCGGGCCTCGACATCTACCAGACTGACTGGCAGCTCGACACTTTCGGCAACTGGGAGCAGTGGACTGTCAACGAAGATCCTGATCCGAGCCCCTCGCACACCTTCGCCTTCAAGGATGTTCGGACGCACAACGAGGCGAACGAACTCGCGCAGCAGACCATCGGGACCAAGCCTCCGGTCGGATTCACCTTCGACCACGCCGGCAACATGGTCGAGCAGCAGCTCAGCGCCGGCTCCAGCCGCAAGTTCGTTTACGACGCCTGGAACCGCCTCGTCCAGGTCGGCTACGACACCGGCTCCGGCGTGCAAGACCGCGTCCGCTATCGGTACTACCCCGGCGGCGAGCGGGCCGCTTCGCTGGTCGACACCGACGTCGCCAGTCCGATCCTACCCGATGAACTGAACCTGTTCTTCTACGACGCCTCATGGCGATTGCTCGAGATCCGCTCCGACCGAACCGGCTCGGCCAGCTGGTCGTTCCCCGCGTCCACCGCGCCGTTCACCCTTTCGAACACGCGTCAGTTTATCTGGGGCGAGCGGTACATCGACGAGTTGGTCGCGTTCATGTCCGACACCGCGGCGTCGCTGAACGCCGATGGCACGCTCGCGACCGATCCGACGTTCGCGCGACTGGACTACGCGCTGACAGACCGCAATTTCAGCGTGATCGGCACGGGGTTCACCTCAGGCGAGGTCGGCGACCGTGTCCGCTACGACCCCTACGGCACGTTCCAGGCTTTCCCGGCCGGTGATGTCAACCGCGACGGCGCGGTCAACAGCGGTGACACGACCGCGATCATGTTCGCGTCCGGCTACCAGGCCGACCTCGATGTGAACATGGACGGCGCAGTGGATTCGAAGGACTCGGGGGTGGTCAGCAAGCTCCGCGGCCGCTCGCTGGGCGCGGGCGAGCTGTCGGATCGCGGCAACATCGTCGGCTGGTGCGGCTATCTCTACGAAGAAGCCACGGGCATGTGGCTGGCCCGCCACCGCTGGCAGATCCCTGAGCTCGGCAGGTGGGCCAACCGCGACCCCATCGGCTACGCCGGCGGCGGGCAGAACCTGTACGAGTATGTGAACGGGAATCCGGTGGTACTGCAGGACCCCTCCGGCCTCATCGGCGGATTCTTCGACATGATTGGCGAGGGTTTCCAGCAAGCGAAGTCCGATATAGGAAACTGGCTCTTCGATACAGACATCGAGGAGGTTCACGAGCAGCAGACCGACAATCACTACAACATCTGCGACAACTTCCGCAAGCGTCTTGGAATGGGACGCGACGAGGAGTGTCAGACCGAGGAGGAGTGGGAAGAGCAGAAGGCGAACCTGCACGCCGCGTACGCGAACAACGGTTGCGACGGGCCCCCGGTTTTGACTGACTTTGGCGAGATCGCTATCGACGCGCTGAAGGAGTCCGCGCACGGCTTTATCACGGGTGATCCAGAGCACTGGAACGAGGTGCAAGATTATCTGGATTGGGGTGGGATGGCCCCAGGCGTCGGCATCATCGCCGACGGGATGAACCTGGCCATCTCGCTCGTCCGCGGCAACTGGAGCCGCGCGCTCTGGTCAGCGTCAGCCATGGTGCCGGGGTGGGGGAATGCTTCGCAGGGGGTAAGGTTTGGGCTGAGAAACGGCTCTGGCACGGCGCTCCCCTTCGTGCGTCAGTACGAACGGCACCACTCATATCCGCTGTTCATGGGTGGGCCGAAGGCACAACAGTTGACGACGATGGAAAAGAGCCGCCATCGAAGGCTGCACCGAGACCTGAATCGACATCTTCAGGGTCGCAAGTACACAGATCCAACAGGAAGAAACATGCGTCCAACTAGATCCAATAGAGGAGTCGAGATTCGCGAAGCATTCAGTGAACGGCAACGTCGAAACGCGATGCGCGACTTCTACAACACTCCACGCTACTATCGCCGGTATCGGGATGCCGCCGAGGATTTCTTTCGGCAGTTCGGACGCAGGTAGGAGGAATTGAACAGATGCAACTTTATCGAGTGGGGGGCGGCGACACGGGTATAGACCTATCAGACAGCCTGCCCAGAATCGAGCGCTGTCCACACTGCGGACGAATTCTGAACAAGCAGGACGTCTTCAACCTGCAGTCAGCAGAGTTCTCGGCGAAGTGGGACCTGTCGGAGTCGAGAGATGGGTTCCAGGTCGCTTCGGAGAATTTTGTACGCATCTGCCGAGAAGGAGGATTTGGCAATCTCGAGTTTCACTCGCTGGGAAACTCGTTCCATGTTGTGAAGTGCACTCGGGTGGTTCAGTTCGATGCAATGCGATCCGGTACTCGATTTGAGAATCGCTGCCCAATATGCGGGAACTATGAGTCTGTCCTCGGCGCACTGCCAGCGCACTTAATCCTATACGACGATATTGGTCCTCGAGATTTTGTGTGGACCGACCTCCACTTCTCGACGCTCGATGAACAGCACCCACTGCTCATCGCAGGCGAATCCGCGGCGTCGGTTCTCCGGTCGGCGAAACTGAAGGGTATACATGTGTTACCGGAGGTGCACTACGAACTGGGCGGTCCGAACGAAGGTGGCAACCAAAGCGACTGAGGCGGTTTGTCGAGGCGGCGTCGACGGCTCGGGGCAAGGCGTTCGTCTCTGCAGTGAAACCTCGTCATCGGCTAGGTGAGCGCGAAAGGCCTTGAAACCGGCGCTGCTTTGGCGCCCTTCGCTTGCCAGTTCTCTACAGTTTTCGTTCCGAAGCGCCGTTCACGCTCTTGAACACACGGCAGTTTGTCGGGTGCAAGCAGTATCTAATGAGTTGGTCGCTTACGTACGCACCGGCCACCCGATGAGCCGAGATCGCACCGGCTATGCCAGCACCGTCTCGTCCCCAAAACGACAACCGACCCGGATCGAACCGGGCCGGTTGTCGTTTTGGAAGTGACCCCACGGGGATTCGAACCCCGGTTACCAGGATGAGAACCTGGTGTCCTGGACCAGACTAGACGATGGGGCCGTCGGGAAGGCAATGATAGCCCGGTTTGGTGGGGCGTCAATGGCGAGGGCCGCTCGGCCCTGATCCGGCGGGATCGGCTTCGCTTTGTCGATCGGCTGCCTACTGTCTGGGCGGCGTCCACGCCGGACCGCCCCGTGGGTTTTCTTTGTCGAACGGATGTGTATGACGAGTGCTGCTAGCGGTGAATCGATGGCCGTTTCCGGGGAGGTTGCCGTGGGCTCGGAGGTCTTCGTCAAGCCGGTCGCCGGGGCTCCGGGAACCGCCGGAGAACTGCTCAGCGCGGGGTATCGGTACCGTTCGGTGAAGGCCGAACTGCGCGAGAACGCGATCCGCCGGCTTTCGGAACTCGGCGATGGCAACCTCGGCGCCCTGTTCCCCGGTGTGGTGGGGTACGAGGACACGGTCGTGCCGCAGATGGTGCACGCGATCCTGTCGGGGCACGACACGCTGCTGCTGGGGCTGCGCGGGCAGGCGAAGACCCGCATGCTGCGGGCGATGGTGGCGCTGCTGGACGAGTGGATCCCGGTGATCGCCCCGGCGTGCCTGGCCCGCTTCGGCGGCACGGACCTGCCCGACGACCCGATCTCGCCGACGACCAGCGCGGGCAGGCGTGCGGTGAGCGAACTGGGCGACGAGGTGCCCATCGCGTGGCTGCACCGGTCGAACCGGTACCACGAGAAGCTGGCGACCCCGGATGTGACGATCGCGGACCTGATCGGCGAGATCGACCTGATCCGGCACGCCGAGGGGCGGTACCTGTCGGACGAGGCGACGATGCACTTCGGGCTGGTGCCGCGCTCGAACCGTGGGCTGTTCGTGATGAATGAGCTGCCGGACCTCGCGCCGCGCATCCAGGTCGGACTGTTCAACGTGCTCGAGGAGCGGGACGTGCAGATCCGCGGCTACCCGGTGCGCCTGGAACTGGACCTCGCCCTGATGTTCAGCGCGAACCCCGAGGACTACACCAATCGCGGGCGGATCGTCACGCCGCTGAAGGACCGGATCGGATCGGTGGTGCGCACGCACTACCCGAGCGATCTGGAAGAGGCGATGCGGATCACGCGCGAGAACGCGTACGTGGAGCGGAAAAACACCGAGCCGCGCACAGCGGTGCGCCGGTCGGGAGGTCGCCCGGATCTCGATGCGGCGGCGCTGCGCTTCGAGAAGCCGGTGGAGGCGCCGGACGTGGTCGTGCCGCGTGTGATGCACGAGATCCTCGAGACCTGCATCGGCATGGCGCGGACGAGTTCGCACATCAACCAGACGTCGGGCGTCTCGGTGCGGGCGTCGATCGCGGCGCTGGAGACGATGGTCTCTGCGGCGGAGATGCGGGCGCTGCGCAGCGGCGATGGACGGACGCTTGTCCGCCCGAGCGACACAACGCACATCCACGCGGCGTTCCGCGGCAAGGTGGAGCTGATGCTGGCCGAGGACTCCTCGGACGGCGTCGCGACCGAGGACCGGCTGATCGACGCGATCTTCGGTGAGGCGCTGAAGCAGGTCATCGGTCGGAAGATCGATGTGGAGGATCTGGAGGAGATCGCCGCGGGTTTCGCGGGCGGGCTGCGCCTGGAGTTCAGCGACACGAACAGCGCTTCGGAGACGCTGGCGTCGCTTGGATGCGTGGACGGCCTGCGCGAGGCGTCGGACCGGCTTGCTCGGAGCGTCGGGCTCGACCCGGCAGACGATCACGCGGCGGTGTGCGCGGGCGAACTGGTGCTCGAATACCTGTACGTGAACAACCGGCTATCGAAGATGTCGACGCGGGGTGGCGCCGCCTATAAGCGGTAGGGGGCGATCGGAGCCGAGGATGTCGACCTCGGTTGTGATGTCCTGCATGAGCGGCGGCGGGGGAGCCGGTCGGTTTTGCCATGCAATCCACGCGGGCGATCCCACGATGACCGCGACGGCGCACACGATGGCGGCGGTAGCGATCGCGCGTTGGCGTGTTGCTTCGGCCTGAACCGCGTTGCGGAACGCCGGGGGCGGCTCGGGGAGCTGCTTGGAGACGGTGTGCGTCTCGGCGCGTCCCCATGCCTCGAGGCGCTGTTCGAGCAGATTGGTGTGCTGATCGTTCATGGGCGTGCGCCTTGCGGCGAGGTGGTCGGGTCGGGACGGAGGGCTGGGGCGAGTTCGGCTTTGAGTTTCTGGATCGCGTCCCGGTATCGAGATGCCGCGGTGTTGCGGTTCTGTTGTGTGACTTCGGCGATCTGGTCGAATGTGAGCCCGGATGTGTGTTTGAGGAGCACGATTTCGCGGAGGTGATCGGGCAGGCGATCGACGGCGAGGCGGACGGCGTCGAGGTCGAACGGGTCGTCCGGCGGGTGCTTGCGCGCTGGCGGTGCTGATTGGGCGTGTGCCTCGGCCCGGGCCGCGGCCCTGCGATCGGTGCGGAGCTTCATGCGGCACTCGTTGCGGACGACGGTCGCGAGCCAGGCACGCGGATGCTCGACGGCGCGGATGTCCTTCCGACGCGCGCTCATGATCTTGCAGAAAGCGGTCTGCACGGCGTCTTCGGCGAGGGCGTCGTCACGCATGATGCTCCGGGCGAGCACGATCAGGCCCGGTGCGAGCGACTGGTAAAGCGAGCGAGCCGCCCGGTTGTCACCGGCGCGGCACGCTCTGAGAAGCTCGCGGAGCTCTGCGTTCGGGTTGTCGCTCGCGGCGCGATGCAGATGCGTGTCCTTCCGGGGTCAGTCGCGGGCCCATTCGAGGCGGGCTTGGAGCGTGGCACGGGCTTTCATGTCGCTGGCGTGGCAGCGACCGAGGGAGGGGGCCATGACCTGAGCCACCGCGCCGAATCCGCCATCGACGATCTGGCTCTCGATCGCGTCGAGGGACTTCTCGGCGTCCGGCGTCGTCCACGCGTCGGCCATAAGGTTCAATGCCGTGGCGTACTTCTCGATCTCGCGACGCAGTTTCTGGCGGAACGCCTCGCCGGTGCCGGCTTCCGCCGCGAACATCTCGGCACGCAGGTTCTCAGCCGTTTCGACGTCGAAGAGCGTCCGAAGATCCGCGACAAAGGCGTCAGGTGTGGACCACTCGTTGCCCACACGCCGAAGCATCCAGCCGCCGAAGAAGGTGGCTTCGCCCCGAACCGCCTTGGCGCATCCGAAGGGGTCGTCGGCGTCGAAGCGTGCGATGGCCTGGGCGATGGCCTGTCGATGGGCGTCGTCGAAGGACGCTTCGTGGGTCTCCACGAAACTGTCGACGAGCGAGAAGCAGGCCATCGAGACCAGCGAGTTGATGAGCGTGAGGTCGCCGGTCATGTGCTCGGCGAGTCGATACGCGGCGGTGACGCGTTCGGTTGCGCCGTCTTTGTCGCCCTCAGAAAGGAGGCGACGGGCGTCGAGGACCAGAAGTTGAGCGGCGCGGCGCATCGGGCTGAGGTGGGGGAGCAGAGCCTCGACGCCTTTGTCGTAGTCCACACCGAAATCGCACTCCTCTAAGCGAGAGGCCTCGACGAGAAGTTCGATGACCTCTGCTTGGTCTTCGAGAAGCTTGCTCGAGGAGTAGGGTGCCTCGCCCTCGGGCGCATGGTTGTAGTTCGGCTGATAGAGACCCTCGTAGTCGATGGATGCGCTCGGGGAGTCCTCACCCATCAGCCAGACCGCTCGCCAGTAGCGGAGGGCGGCGTTTCGGTCGGCCTCGGCGGCGATCGAGATCGGCGAGAGGCAGGCGATCGCGATCAGCAGGGTGAGGATGGGTTTGAAAAGCAGTCGGTCGGACATCGTGTTCTCCTGTCGGTTTCCGGTGCCGTTCCGTCAAACTCCGGTGTCGGGACGGACGCCACGAAATGGATGCCGCGCTGGCGCTCGCGTGTGGGAGGTCGGGCAGAAATGTCTTGCAATCTGCTCCTTCTTCCTTGCTACCGCGGGCGGAGATCCTGGAGTTCGGGCTCGACGGAGACCCGCCCGTTCCATCGATTGAGTTTGGGGCTGACGACCAGATCAACGCGCCCGCCGCGATGGAGTTGTTCCCGGTGAGCGGCCCAGGACCAGCCGACGACCCGGAGCTGGCGGGCGCGGGGGTTCTCCGGGTCGCCGACGAAGAAGCTGAGGTGGCGACCGTTGGCGCCCATGGCCCTTGGCTCGTCGGCGATCGTCGCGTTGCGGATCAGCAGGCGGGGGGAGGGGTTGGAGCGACCGAACGGGCCGAGGTTGAGCAGGGCTTCGACGGTGGCGGTCGAGAGCTCGTTCAGGTTGGCCTCGCAGTCGATGGTCAGGGCGGGAACCATGAGTTCGTCATCGATGGATTCGTCGGCGTGACTGCAGAGCGCTTCGCGGAAGCGGTTGAGGTTCATGCCGTCGAGAGAGAGGCCGGCGGCCATGTCGTGGCCCCCGAACTTCTCGAGCAGATCGGCGCAGGCACTGAGTCCGGCGTGGATGCTGTAGCCGTCGATGGAGCGGGCCGAGCCCTTGCAGGTGACGCGCCCGGCGTCGTCACGCTCGAGCTGCATCAGGATCGCCGGGCGATGGTAGCGCTGCACGATGCGCGAGCAGACGATGCCGACCACGCCGGGGTGCCAGCCTTCGTGGGCGAGGACGATCGCACGCCGGCCGGTATCGCCGGTCATGCCGCCCTGCTCGGCGAGTTCGCAGGCCTGGTCGAAGATCTTGCGCTCGGTGGCCTGGCGCTGTTTGTTCTGTTCGTTGAGTTGCTCCGCGATCTCCATCGCTCGTGGCTCGCTGGCCACGGTCAGCATCTCGACGGCTTCGGCGGCGTGTCCCATCCGGCCGCAGGCGTTGAGGCGGGGGCCGAGGATGAAGCCGACCTTCTCGGCGTCGATGGACTCGTCGAGCAGGTCGGACGCCGCGAGCAGGGCGCGGAGGCCGGTGAGTTTGGTGAAGCGGATGTGCTTGAGCCCGAAGGAGGCGATGACGCGGTTCTCATCGATGAGCGGCACGATGTCGGCGATGGTGCCGAGGGCGGCGAGTGCGAGCAGGTCGAGGAGTACCGCTCGCACCTCCGGACCGACGCGATCGCCGCCGTAAGCGAGCGTCGCGACGCGCCAGGCGAGCTTGAAGGCGACGCCCGCGCCGCAGAGTTCGCCGAATGGGTAAGGCATCTCGCCACCGACGCGGATGCGCGGGTGGACGACGGCGTAGGCGTCGGGGAGTCTGCTGTCGGGCTCATCCTCTTCGCCGGCGATGTTGTGGTGGTCGGTGATGATGAGGTCGAGGCCGAGTTGGCGGGCCGCTTTGGCCTGGTCGAAGGCCGTGATGCCGCAGTCCACGCTGACGACAAGACCGGCGCCTTCGTCGTGGAGGCGACGGAGGGCGGCGCTGTTGAGCCCATAGCCCTCTTCGAGGCGGTGGGGGATGTAGGGACGCAGGTTGGCGTTCGGCTCGATCGCGCGGATGGCGTGATAGAGGATGGTGGTGGCCGTAATGCCGTCGACGTCGTAGTCGCCGTAGACGGCGATCTGCTCGCCGCCCCGGATGGCTTCAAGTATGCGTGACGCGGCCCTGTCGAGGCCGGGCATGAGCGACGGGTCGTGCAGCGCGGTCAGGGCCGGGGAGGCGAACGCGAGGGCGGGTTCGACCTCGGTGAAGCCGCGGGATTCGAGGAAACGGGCGACGAGCGGATCGGCCTGTATGGCGGCGGCGAGACGCGTCTGGAATGACCGGTCCGGTTCGACGGAACGGAAGCTCCAACGCTTGGTCAGTCCGTCGGTGTGGAGGGCGGGGGTGGTCATTGGCGGCTCGGTCCGAGAACGGTCGATAGGCGACGCGTGCGGTCAGGGTACTGTACTCTGGTCGGTCCGAAAGCCGCCGATTGGCGGGAGATTGTCGGGGCTGGACCCCGGCGTGTCCCTGTTCAGTGCTGGAGAGTTGCCGTGTCTGATGTCCGCTACAAGTCCGTGCTGTTCTTCGGTGCTCCCGGCACGGGTAAGGGCACGCAAGGGGCCATCCTCGGGCGGGTACCCGGGTTCTTTCACCTCTCGACCGGCGACATGTTTCGCGGGCTCGACAAGGAGTCGGATCTGGGCAAGGAGTTCCTGAAGTACTCAACGCAGGGGCTGCTGGTGCCCGACGAGTTCACGGTGCGGCTCTGGGAGCAGCACATGCAGGAACTGGTGGATTCCGGCGATTTCGACCCGAGCATCCACCTGCTGATCCTCGACGGGATCCCTCGGACCGTGCAACAGGCCGGCATGATGGATTCGCGGATCGAGGTGCTGAAGGTCGTGCATTTGTCGTGCTCGGACGATGAGCAGATGGTCGATCGCCTGATCAAGCGGGCCAAGAGTTCGGGGCGTCCGGACGACGCGAAGGAGGACGTGGTGCGTCGCCGGCTCGAGGTCTATCGCGCGGAGACCAAGCCGGTGCTCGACCATTATTCCAGCGGCCTGATCGCCGAGGTGAACGCGATCGGCAGCCCGGCGCAGGTGCTCAGCAATGTTCTGAGCGTCATTGCGCCCATTCAGGCCGAGTACTTCGCGAACGCGCTCGCCTGAAGTCGCATCGCCCGGGGTATCTTGGTGGTTCAAGTCAGTGAACCTGAACCCAAGGGAGGTGCTCCGTGAGCAGTTCGAAGCAGTCAGTGGGGATTGTGGCCGGCGTGATCGCCGGCGCCGCGATCGCGTTCGTGGCCGGGCAGTGGATGACCGAGGCCGAGGCGCAGGTGCCCGGCTTGGGCGGGCAGGGTCATGGCATGGCCATCCCCGCGATCGAGATCAGCGAGGGCAGCATCGCGCTGGTCCGCGGGCCCAACGAGCAGTACTTCGTGATCGATCGGCAGGGCAACGCCTACCCGGTGCGGTACCGCAACGAGGACCTGACGCCGCCCGTGGGGGCGACATTGCTCCGCGCGCCATAGCCGGTCCATCAGCGGACAATCACAGCCGGCGTTGAAAAGTCGGCTCCTGCGACGGCGCCAGCCCGATCGATCAGAACGGGGACCAGTCCGGGTCGTTCCGGCTGCGGGCTTCGTTCGCCCAGTAGCGCATGTCGGTCAGATGGTCGACCTTCAGGTATCCGGCGTGCCCATCGAGAAACGCCGCCGCGGCGCGGTTGGACCAGCGCGGATCGACATGGCCGAAGGTGACAGGCTGACGCCCGCGATCGAAGGTCGCGTCCGGGCCGGGGGCGATCACCTTGTGGAAGCCCTGAGTTGCGTCGACCAGTTGATTGTTGCGGGCCGAGGCGAAGGTGATCAGTGTTGAACCGCTGCGAGCACCGGTGATGCGGAACACGGGTTTCGTGAGGTTGTAGAACGCCTGCGGGTTGCCGACGACCTCACTGGCATCGCCGCCGACATAGCGAGCGTTGTAGCCGAGGCTCGGGTAGACACTGACGCCGTAGTAGTAGTCAAACTCGGGGACGCCGGCCTGGGTTTCGCTCCCGCGTCGATCGAGCAGGGCGGTCTGCTCGCCGACGAGCACGCCTCCCTCGAGTTGGTAGTCCATGTAGGGAAGCAGGCGCCAGGGATAGCGCTTGCGGACTTCGGAAAACGTGATCGGGCGACCGAGTTCGTCGTAGAGGAGGCCGGGGTCCTGGAAACCGGGGAGCGTCTTGTAGTTGTGGTCGTTGGCGTAGAGGTTCATGCCCTGCATCAGCGAGCGTCCGGCGGCGAGTTCGGCGAGGCCGCGAGCGGATGCCCGGGCGTTGCCGAGCGCCGGCAAGAGGATGCCGATGAGCAGGGAAATCACCGCGACAACGACGAGCAGCTCAATGAGCGTGAACGCGCGATCGCCGGTAAGGCGCCGCAGCGGGCAGCGTCCGGATCCGTCGGTGAGTGAAGCGAAAGGGCAACGCATGGGGTGAAGAGATCCCGGAGTAGGAAGGGCGTTCGATCAGGGGGCGACGTCGGCGAGTTCGTCCTCGCGGAGAGTTGCAATCAGTGCGGAACGGTCAGCGGCGGTGACGGACCCGTCCTCGTCAACATCACGCAGGCCCGACCCCTGCTCCCAGGCGTAGAGGTCTTCGATGTCGACCGTGAAGTCGGTGTTCACATCGGCCGGAGCACTAACCTCAATGCTGAGTTCGACCCTGGCGTCCTCGATGGGGAACGCGGTTTCGAGGGTGGCGAAGCGGGGGTAGATCTCCTCGCCGCCCATCCCGTCGAATCCGGCCAGTTGGAGCGACGAGACCATGAAACTGATCGAGCCGGCGTCGATCTGAGCCGTAAAGAAGTCGCTCTCGGCGCGCGTCAGATCGGCTGCCTCGAAGGTCCAGCGAGCGAGATCCAGGACGCGGAGCGTGCCGTCGGTCGCTTCGATCAGGTCTGGGGTGGTGCCGATCGCGAGTGGGATGGTGTCGAACCCATCGCTGACGCTCTCATCGACCCGGCGACCGGGGTGCGAATCACTGGGGAAGTCGATCGGGACCGCGTTGTAGCCATCGGCGCCGCTGACCGGGTAGTTGGCATCGCGCCAGGTCTCGAATGTAAATCCGTTCCGATACCCTACGGCGTAGAGTTCGATGGGGCGTCCGGGGTCGGTATCGGTGGAGGGGTCGACATAGGACGCGACCGGATCGTAGGTCGGGTCGTAGAACACGCCGTCGGTCTGGTCAAAGGTCGAGGAGTTGAGCATGCTCAACTCAAGTGAGAAACCGGTCAGGCGTATCGGGCGGTCCGAGTCTGGGACGAACCCCGTTGCGTCGAAAGTCAGGAACAGCGTGCCGAATCGATCCGGGAAGGGGTCGGAGAAGTCGCCGGCGAATGTCGGTGCGGCGGTGGCGAATGCGCCCTGGCCGAAGGTGTAGACCCAGACATCCTCGGCCGGCGGTGTCAGCGTCAGCACGACGCGGTCAGCGGTCGACGCCGAGGCGATCGCCGGAGCCACGAAGGCCGCGAAGAACGCAACGGGGATGCTGACGCGGTGTGAGGTTCGGAAACGCATGATGGAGATTGTATCTGTGTTGAGACTGAGTCGCAGTTGTGTGAGGCGGGAAACTGGAAAATTTACTGCTCAACAATATGCCGGCACGGAGGCGTAATCGTCTGACGATCAATGAAAAACCTCCCGCGAAGGGCGGGAGGCCGTCATAGATGAAGACTGGGCTGGACTGGCGTATCAACGCCCGCGGTAGGTGATTCGGCCCTTGGTCAGATCGTAAGGCGACATCTCCACGGTGACGGTGTCACCAGGGAGGATGCGGATGTAGTGGCGGCGCATTTTGCCGGACACATAGGCCAGAATCTCGGTCTTCTGCTCGTTGGGGAGCTCGACCTTGAACATCGCGTTGGGGAGGGCCTGCGTGACCTTCGCCTCAAGTGTGAACTTGTCGTCCTGCTTCGTCATGCAATCCTTTCCAGGCAGTCGGCTCGACGAACATCGAAGGCGAGGGCCTTCTCAGCCGCGCTGCTGCGTTTCCGTACGAACATCGTCTCAACCGGTTTGGACCGGAGACGTTTCGGACTCATGATAGGTCAATTTTCGTGTTCTGGCCAGAAGAGGCGCCAAACTCCTTCATTTCTGGAGATTCGCGCGGGGAAACATCCGTCTTCTGCTGGCACAAATGCAGGGTGGATCCGGCTATTCTGACTCGCCCAACCACGGAGCACGCATGCCGCACCACATCGCAACCGCCGGAATCAGTGTCCTGTCCCTCGCCCTGATCGCGATCGGAGCGCGCGGGGAGGACCAGCTTTGGGACATCGAGAACCCGCCCGGTGAGACCCATGAGGTGCAGATTGATACGACGGAGGGCACGTGGGTTTCGGTGGATGTTTCGCCGGACGGCGAGCTGATCGCGTTCGATCTGCTCGGCGATCTGTACGTGATGCCGATCGGGGGCTCGGTCGACGGCAGCGAGGTGACCAAGCTGACCACGGGGATGGCGTGGGACATGCAGCCGCGGTTCAGCCCGGACGGGCGGTCGATCGCGTTTACGAGCGACCGCCTAGGGGCATCGGGCAAGTCGGGCGACAACATCTGGACGCTGTCGATCGGGTCGGACGGTGAGTGGGGAACGGAGGACGACGCGTTTGCGCAGATCACCAACGAGACCTACCGCCTGCTGAATGGCCCAGCGTGGCACCCGTCGGGCGAATTCATCGTGGCGCGCAAGCACTTCACCTCGCGACGATCGCTGGGCGCGGGCGAGATGTGGATGTACCCGAGCGCCGGCTTGGATGCCGGGGCTTCGGGTGGGCTGCAGATGACCGACCGGCCGACGGAGCAGAAGGATGTCAACGAACCGGTGTTCTCGCCGGACGGGCGGTACCTGTACTTCTCCGAAGACGCCAGCCCGGGTTCGACGTTTGAGTACAACAAGGATTCGAACAAGCAGATCTACGTGATCAACCGTCTGGACACGGTGACGGGGCGTCAGGAGCGATACGTCTCCGGTCCCGGCGGGGCGTGTCGCCCGACGCCGTCGCCGGACGGCACCAAGCTGGCGTTCGTTCGCCGGGTTGGTCCGCAGTCGACGCTGTTCGTGATGGACACGAGTTCGGGCGCGGTCGAGCCGGTGTTCGGTGATCTCGAGCGCGACATGCAGGAGGCGTGGGCGATTCACGGCGTGTACCCGACGATGGCGTGGACGCCCGACAGCGAGAGCATCGTGCTGTGGGCGCGCGGGACGATCAAGCGGGTCGATGTCGAAAGCGGCGAGGCGACGGAGATCCCCTTCCGCGTGCGCGACACGCGGAAGATCAGCCGACCCCTCGAAACGCCTCAGGATCCGGCGCCCGGTAGTTTCGATGTGCGTGTGCTTCAGGACGTCGCGGTCTCGCTGGACGGGCGTCACGCGGCGTACAGCGCGCTGGGGCGTGTGTATCTGAAACCGCTCTCGCCCGCTGGATCGGCGGAGGCCGAGCCGTACCGCCTGACCGAGCAGACCGAGCACTTCGAGTTTGATCCGGCGTTCAGCCGCGACGGCTCGATGATCGCGTGGGTGACTTGGGACGATGAAGAACTTGGGTCGATCCGGGTCGGACGTTTGGACGCGTCTGGACGCGTGACGCGGTCCTGGCAGGTCAACCCCACCCCGGGGCACTTCACGAATCCGGTGTTCTCACCGGACGGCACGCGACTTGTCTACGAGCGGGTGGCGGGCGGTTGGATCCGATCCCCCTTGTGGGGGCGCGAACCCGGGATCTATTCGGTGAGCGTCCTCGGCGGCGAGCAGGGGCAGGAGCAACTCGTGACTCGCAACGGGTCCGAGCCGCAGTTCGGCGATTCCAATGGCCGCGTGTTCGTGACCCGGCGATCACCCGGCAAGGATGCGGACAATACCTCACTGGTCTCGATCGAACTGTCGCGTGACGCCTCGGCGAACCAGATCGAGGATGCCAACGAGCGCACGCATTACACGAGCACCTGGGCGAGCGACTTCGTGGTTTCGCCCGACGGCGGGCGCGTGGCGTTCGTCGAGCGGTTCCACGTGTTCGTCGCTCCGTTCGTGAACTCGGGTAGACCGGTCGCGGTGGGCCCGGACGCGTCGAACCTGCCGGTGCGCCGCGTCTCGAAGGCGGCTGGTGAGAACATCGCCTTCGACCGTGAGGGTTCGGCGCTGTACTGGTCACTCGGTCCGGACCTGTTCGAGGCGGATGTCGATGCGGCGATGGCACGGGCTGCCGACGCCGAGGCTCCAGAGCCGGTGCGCACATCGCTCGGCTTCAGCGTGGAGCACGATGTGCCGTCGGGCGCGCTGGCGTTGGTCGGCGGCACCGTGCTGACGATGGCGGGCGACCCGTTCGATCAGGACCTTGGCGTGATCGAGAACGGCGTGGTGGTGATAGAGGGCAACCGGATTGTCGGCGTGGGGGCCCGAGGCGATGTGCGCATCCCGGCGGACGCCCATGTCATGGACATAGCCGGTCAGGTGGTGATGCCCGGTTTCATCGAGGCCCACGCGCACGGCGCGCAGGCGACCAGCGGGCTGACCCCGGAGCAGAACTGGGTGGACCTGATCCGGCTGTCGTTCGGCGTGACGACGATCCATGACCCTTCGAACGACACCAACGCGATCCACACGGCCCGCGAGATGACGATGGCGGGCGACCTGATCGCGCCGCGTACGTTCTCAACGGGAACGATCCTTTACGGCGCGACCGGGGGTTTCAAGGCCGAGGTCGATTCGCTCGAAGACGCGGTGTTCCATCTGGAGCGCATGAAGGCGGTGGGGGCGTTCAGTGTGAAGAGTTACAACCAGCCGCGGCGGGATCAGCGTCAGCAGGTGGTCGCGGCGGCGCGCGAAATGGGCATGCTGGTCGTGCCCGAGGGCGGTTCGACGTTTATGCACAACCTGACGATGATCGTGGACGGTCACACGGGCATCGAGCACACCTTCCCGGTGGAGATGGTCTACGACGATGTGAAAGACCTCTGGGCCCCGGCGACGGATGCCTGGCCTCAGACGCACGGTGTCGGGTACACGCCGACGCTGAGCGTGGCGTACGGCGGGGTCGGTGCGGAGCACTTCTTCTACGAGCGTGACGACCTGTACAACCACCCGAAGCTCGCGGAATGGTTCCCGCCGCAGCTGCTGTTCTCGCGGACGCGCCGTCGGATGAAGATTGCCGAAGAGGATTACGCGCACTTTGATACCGCCCGCATCTGTGACATCGCTGTGGGGATCGGGATCAATGTCCAGCCGGGCGGGCACGGGCAGCTTCAGGGCCTGAACACGCACTGGGAGATGTGGGCGATGTCACACGGCGGCATGTCGAACCACGAGGTGCTTCGGGCGGGCACGATTCTCGCGGCGCGCCACCTGAAAATGGATGCCGATCTGGGCACGGTTGAGGTCGGCAAACTGGCCGACCTCGTGGTGTTCCACCCGGACCGGGATCCGCGTGAGAACATCCGCGACACGGAATTTGTGCAGTTCACGATCGCGAACGGGAGGGTCTTCGACGCGACGACCATGCACGAACTCGGCAACCACCCTCGCGAGCGCGAACGGATGTTCTGGGAGCAGCCGGGGGTGGGGTACACGAACCTACCAGCAACCGGTGCGCAGTTCGGCTGCCACGGGTGCGGTTACCCGAGTTTCTGTTCGTGGATGCACGAGGGGGCGACGCCCTAACGAGGCGAGTTGAGTTTCTGCACGAGTTCGGCGAGGGCCTTGACGTCCTTGGCGGAGGTCACGCGATCGATTTCCGCGGGCTTGATGTCCGTCTGCTTCAGCGCGGTCTCGGCGCGATTCCAAAGCGTCTGGGCCTTGCGGTCCGAATCGCAGAGGTAGAGCTCGGTGACCAGTTCACCGAGTTTGGTCGCCATGATCGTGTCCTTGTGGTCGTAGTACCGGTCGACGATCTTCTTCTGGTGGCGGCTGAGCGGTTCGCCTCTGGGCATGTTGGCTCCGGTTCATGGGTGCAGGGTTCGGAGTCCGATCGTACCCTGTCTGCCTGAGCCGGCAACGAAGGAGGCCTCGGTGAACGCGCGGGAAGTGAACTTTGACGGTCTGGTGGGTCTGACGCACTCGTACGCAGGGCTCGCTTCTGGGAATCTGGCCTCCGCGAAGAATGCACTGCAGACTTCGAACCCGCGATCGGCGGCGCTCGAGGGGCTCGCGAAGATGAAGAAGCTGGCGGATCTGGGCATCCCGCAAGCGGTGCTCCCGCCGCACGAGCGTCCGGACCTGACGGAACTTCGACTGACTGGGCATCGTGGGAGTGACGCGGAGGTTCTGGAGGCGGCCGCGAAGGAGACGCCGTCGTTCCTGCTGGCGTGCTCGAGCGCGTCGGCGATGTGGACGGCCAACGCCGCTACGGTCAGCCCGAGCACGGATACATGGGACGGGCGGGTGCACATCACTGTGGCGAACATGATGAGCCACTACCACCGAAAGATCGAGGCACCGACGACGGGGCGGATACTGCGGTCGATCTTCGCCGACGACGGGTTCTTTTGTGTACACGATCCGCTGCCGTCGATCACGATGTTCGCCGACGAGGGTGCCGCGAACCACACGCGCCTGGCGAAGCGACACCAAGACCCAGGGGTCGAGTTCTTCGTATTCGGGAACTACACCATCGATGCCGATGCTGCGGCGGGTTCGCCAGAGCAGTTGCCCAAAAGGTTCCGCGCAAGACAGACGTACGAGGCGAGCCGAGCGATCGCGCGTTCGCACGGGCTTGATCCGGATCGGATCGTCTACGCGCAGCAGTCCCCGGACGCGATCGATGCGGGCGTGTTCCACAACGATGTGATCTCGGTCGGCAACGAGAACGTGCTGATGTACCACGCCGGTGCGTTTGTAGGCAGTGACGAGGTGATTGCGGAACTTGATAGGCGCATGAAAGCGGTTGGCGCCGAGTTTGTCCCGATCCGAGTCGATGAGAAGCAGGTCTCGCTCGAGGACGCGGTCTCTACGTACATGTTTAACTCGCAGTTGGTCACAAAGCCGGATGGCAAGATGCTGTTCGTCACGCCGATCGAGTGCCGGGAGCACGACGCGGTGCGTGAGACGCTGGAGGCGATCGTCGCCGCGGACAACCCGATCGATGAGATCGCGTACATCAACGTCCGCCAGAGCATGCGAAACGGCGGCGGGCCGGCGTGCCTGCGGTTGCGGGTGGTGCTGAACGATGCGGAACTGGCTCGTCTGAACGCTTCGGTGCTGCTCACGGACTCGCTGTACGAGTCGTTGGTCGCGTGGGTCGGGACGCACTACCGCGATGCGCTCGATCCGAAGGATCTGTCGGACCCGCGTCTGCTCGCCGAAGGGCGGACCGCGCTCGACGAACTGACACAACTGCTCGGGCTTGGGAGCATCTACCCGTTCCAACTCTGAGCCGGGTGGACGTGCCGGCGGGCTTCCGGGCGGGTAGGTTTAGATGCCAGATCAGTGATTCTCGGAAAGGCAGCGACCCATGGACAGCAATTCGATCGAGTCGGTACTTCATGAGGACCGGAAGTTTGACGCGCCCGCGGCTTCGGAGGTCGGGGCCCCTCGTTGGCTGGTTTCGTCGATGGACGAGTACCGAACGATGTATGAACGATCGGTCAACGATCCGGAGGGGTTCTACGCCGAGGTCGCCGCGGAATTGCACTGGTTCGAGAAGTGGAATTCTGTGGTCGAGTTCGAGGCGCCGGACGCGAAGTGGTTCGTCGGCGGCAAGACAAACCTCTGCTACAACTGCGTCGATCGTCACGTCGAGTCCGGGCACGGCGACCAGACCGCCATCGTCTGGGAGGGCGAGCCGGTCGGGGACGGCGGGCCTGAGGTCAAACAGATCAGCTACGCCGACCTGAAGAGGCAGGCAGCGAAGTTCGCCAACGTGCTCCGGTCGCACGGCGTCAAGAAGGGTGATGTCGTCACGATCTACATGGGGATGGTGCCCGAACTCGCGGTAGCCGTCCTTGCGTGCGCCCGGATCGGCGCGGTGCACTCGGTAATCTTCGGCGGATTCAGCGCCCAGGCGATCGTGGACCGGGTGGTGGATGCGCAGTCAAAGGTCATCGTGACATGCGACGGATCGTGGCGCCGGGGCAAAGTCGTGCCGCTGAAGGCGAATGTCGATGAGGCGATCGGCATGCTCAAGGAGCGGGGCGAATCGATCGTGGAGCACGTCTTCTGCGTCGGCCGCTGCCATAACGACATCGCGTGGGGCGAACTGGACCGCTGCTGGACCGAGGAGATGGACAAGGCGAGCGACGACTGCCCGTGCGAGGCGCTCGATTCCGAGGACATGTCGTTCCTGCTCTACACCTCCGGATCGACGGGCAAGCCGAAGGGCATCGCCCACACCATCGGCGGGTACATGGTGCACACGTACCTCACAAGCAAGTACACGTTCAATCTCATCCCGGATGAGGGGCAGGTCTACTGGTGCACTGCGGATGTCGGCTGGATCACCGGGCACAGCTACATTCTGTACGGTGTGCTTCCGAACCGGGTGCCGACGCTGATGTACGAGGGCGCTCCAAACTTTCCGGCCGAGAACCGGTTCTGGGACATCGTCGAGCGTCACAAGGTGACGCAGTTCTACACCGCGCCGACCGCCATCCGGGCGTTCATGAAGTGGGGCGACAAGCACCCGGAAGGACACGATCTGTCGTCGCTGCAGGTGCTCGGGACCGTCGGTGAGCCGATCAACCCAGAGGCGTGGATGTGGTACCGCGAGAAGGTCGGTCGGGGCGTCTGCCCGATCGTGGATACCTACTGGCAGACCGAGACCGGCGGGCACATGATCACGCCGCTGCCGGGCGTGACGCCGACCAAGCCCGGTTCGTGCACGCTGCCGTTCTTCGGGATCGATGCGGCGGTGGTCGACGCCGACGGCAAAGAAGTCCCCGCGAACTCCGGCGGTCTGCTCGTCGTGCGCAAGCCCTGGCCCGCGATGCTGCGGGGTGTGTACGGTGACCGGGAGCGGTTCATCGATACCTACTGGTCCACCGTGCCGGGCTTCTACACCGCCGGCGACGGTGCGCGGCGGGACGAGGACGGGTACTTCTGGATCATGGGTCGCATCGACGATGTGATCAACGTCTCTGGACACCGGCTCGGAACGATGGAAGTCGAATCGGCCTTGGCGTCCCACGAAGCCGTCGTGGAAGCGGCGGTTGTTGGCATGCCGCACGAGATCAAGGGAACCGGGATCGCGGCGTTCGTGACGCTCGAAACGTCGCACCAGCCGGCGGACGAGGACGCGGCAGAGGCGCTTAAGAAGACACTCACCGCGCACGTCAGCCACGAGATCGGGGCGATCGCCAAGCCGGATATGATCCGTTTCACCGATGCGTTGCCGAAGACGAGATCCGGAAAGATCATGCGCCGCCTGCTCCGCGATATCGCGTCCGGCGAGGAGAAGCCGGGGCAGGACACGTCGACGCTGGAAGATTTCAGCGTTTTGGCGCGCCTGCGCGAGTCGGGGAACTGACCGCCTTCAGCCGAAGGCGGTCGTGCGATGAAGGCGATCGTTTCGAGTTTCGGTTCGGCCGGGGATGTGCGTCCACTACTTGGCGTGGCCTGGGCGCTCAAGCACTCGGGACACGAGGTGGTGTGTCTGCTCGATCCGGCGTGGTGCGAGCGGGCGCGGCGAACTCTCGACGTCGAAGCGGTGGCCTTCGGTGCGTCGTGGGATAGCGCGGAGATCGCAAGGCGTCCGGAGTGGCTGGACCCGAAACGTGGCTCCGTGCGGATGCTCCGGGAACTGGTGATTCCGAGGACGGGTGATCTGGTCGAGGTCGCCCGGCGCGTCTGCGCGGATCTCAAGCCGGATGTGATCATCGGGCACCACATCAGTTTCGGGCTGCCGTGGGTTGCCGACGAGGCCGGCGTCCCGTGGGTGATGTGTGCGGTGGCGCCATCATCCTGGCCAAGCGTGGATGATCCGAACCTCTACCCGGGCATGCCAGATCGCGAGTCGTATCCGCGTTGGACGATCCGGCTCGGAGCAGCGGTGGCGGGCCGGGTGATCGATCGGGCGATCGATCCCGCGATCAACAGCGTGCGTCGGGATCTCGGTCTGGCGCCTCAGAAGCGGACCATGCTGGGCGACCAGTTCAGCAGAGTGCGGAACCTCGGGCTGTGGTCGGAGCACTTTCGCGCTCCGGCAGGGGACGATCCGTCGGGGGCCGTCATCACTGGTTTCCCGCGCTTGCCGGACGACCTGTCGCTGCCCGAGGACATCCTGGCATCGATCGAAGCGGCCCGGTCCGGCGGACAGCCGGTCGGCGTCTGGACGCTCGGCACGACGGCGGTGCACAGCGGTTCAGCGCTGCGCGACGGATTCGTCGACGCCTGCCGGGAGCGGGACGTCTGCCCGGTTGTGCTCACGGGCGACGAGAAAGCATCAGAGATCCTGCGATCGCAAGGGCTCCTGAGCCGGTCGTACCTCCCCCACGACGCGATCCTGCCGCTCGCGGATTTTGCGGTACACCACGCCGGCATCGGGTCGAGCGCCGCCGCGCTTCGCGCCGGGATCCCGTCGATCGCGATTCCGTTCACGCACGACCAGCCGGACAATGCGCGACGGCTGCGGCGTCTCGGGGTGGCGAGTGTGCTGAAGCCGAAGGATCACGTTGAGGGTGATCCGAAGACAACATACAGTGCTCGGTTCGATGACGTCTTCGACCGGTCAGCAGTGCAGCGTGCTAAAGAATTCGGTCAGCACGTGGATCGGGAGGACTGGGAACGCAACGTCGTTCGGGCGATCGAATTGGTCGCTTGACGGCTACTGCGGGCTGACCTGCTGCAGCGTTCGTCCACGCCAACTGCGCCGACCGGTCAGGTGCAGGTACAGACTCCACCACTGCACGGCGGTCATGAGCAGGACGCCGACGGCGTGTAGCGGCGACGCCGCGAAGGTGTGCTGCTCGCGGGCCGCTATCACCAATCGTTGAGCGATACCCAGCAGCGTCGCGCCGCCCGATGCGGCGATGGCGAGCCAGGGCACGCTCGGGCCAGTGATGCCCAACACGACCGAAGTCGCAAAAACCAGCGGCGGCAGGATGTGCCCGAGCAGGTGGAGCACGGTGAGGATGAGCAGGAGCACGGTCGACCCCAGGCCCTCGAATGCGTTTTTGGCAAAGCCCGACCAGGCCGCGCCGAAGCTGTCGTACATCCGACAACTCGCGATGTCGGGGCCGTCGAACAGGTCGGTCCGGTACCCGTTCTGACGGGCGAGCCGAGGCATCTTCACCCCGTCGTGCATCGAGTCCTTGAGCGACTCATGGCCGCCGAACGCGGTGTAGCAGGACTGTTTGACGAGCATGAACTGTCCGCACGCGGCGGACGCGGCGGGATCGAGCGTGCGCCGCATCCGGCCGAAGGGGAGGTAGCTGAGCAGAATGAAGAAGATCGAGGTAACCAGCAGCGCCTCGCCGAGGGACCTCGTGACCTGTCTGGGGAACGTTGAGAGCAAGCCGAGGCGATTGTCGGCGTCCAACTCTCGAGCGTGCGCGAGCGTCCGTCGCAGCCCCTTGGGCTCGATGCGCACGTCTGCATCGATGAACAGCATCCAGCCATCGGCCGCGTCGTCGGTCATCGCGGCCTGAGCGAGGCGCCAGCAGGCGTGCTGCTTGCCGCACCAGCCGGCGGGCATGGGTTGGGTTGGTACCAGGCGGACGCGAGGATCTCCAGCGCAGAGACGCTCGACGATGGCGGGCGTTTCATCGTCCGACTGATCGTCGTAGACATAGACCCGTACGTTTCGCAAGCCCCCCGCGAGCACGGAGCGAACACAAGCCTCGATGTTCGCAGCCTCGTTGCGTGCCGGGACCGCCACGCTGAGTTGCTCGTCATCCACGACCGCCGACGCGTCGCCGCTTGGGGAGCGAGGCAACCGACGCAAGTTTAGAGCGGTCATCACACTCGCGAGCGACGCGATTAGGAAGCCGAAGATCGCCAGACCAGCCAACAGGGACACGGAGAGACTCCAAACGGGAAGAATGACCGGGTCAGCGGATCATCGATTCCGCGCGCTACCAAGGTCACCCGAGCGACCACGCAGGCGCATCCACAGATCGTAGACGGGATTCGTCTGTCGATGCTGACGCGACGCGAGCACCACTTGCCAGTCGTCAGGGTTTCTCCGTAGAACTCGCTCGGTTAATGCGTCCTGATTGGCCTGCATGGCGTCGGTCATCGCGCGTTGCCAGTCCGTGGTACTCGGTCGCCCACCCGATCGCGAATCCGCGTCAACCGCCACTATTCGCATGCACAGCTCCGGCCGGCGGTTGTTCCAGAAGCAGTAGTCCATTGCGAGGGCGATCACCAGGGGGCTGGAATCCAAACGAGATGCGACCGCGGCGGCCCCGGGGCGCAGGCGGATCGAACTGCGGACATCGGTGAAGCTGCCTTGCGGCGTGATCCAGAATGTCGCCTTCGGACGCTCCGCGAAACGCCTGCGCAGGAAGTCGACCTGAGCGGGCAGTGAATCGGGTTCGTCCGGTTCGATGCCAAACACTCCGACGCGGCGCAGGATTCCGAATCGTTCGAGTTCAGACCTGTCCATCGCGGCGAGCATCGGGCGGTCCGGCAGGTACACGCGACTGAGAAGCACCGCGACGAGTGGGTCCCACCAGCCGGGGTGATTCCCGAGCGCGATAACCGGGCCCTCATGCGAGTTGATGGCGCGGAGCACGTCGATCGACGCCGGCTCGATTCGCACCGCGTGAAACGACTTGCGGAACATCCGCGAGACGTACCACGAGAAGACCGCGAAGAAACGGTTGGAGTACCGATCCTCAAGCACGCGGACCTTTTCGTGAGACGAGCGGCCTGTCATCCCTCCCAGTCGGCCCGGGTGATCTCGTACCGGACGGTGCCCGGCTCCACGCCGTCGCCGACGTGCTGCATGCCGTTGCGGGTCATGACCGAGACGGAGACTGGCATGTCGGCAAACGTCTCGCCGCTGATGCGCTGGACGTCGGTGCTCTCGAAGGCCCAGTCGATGAGCCCGCCCAGCGACTCCGTGGCGAAGCCCTGGCCCCGGTAGTCCTTGAGGATCGCGTAGCCGATCTGCACGTGACCGTTGGCATCCGGCGGACCGGCGAACCCGATGCTCCCGACGAGCGTTCCGGCCGGGAGACCCTCGATGGAGTAGGTGATGTACCAACTCCACCAACCGCACTCGTTCGGGCGCTCTTCAAGGAGGTCGGCGAGGCGATCACGATGCCTGCCGAACAGTTCGGGAGGCCACGATCGTGGTACGACGACGCCGAGCATCGAACCGAAATCGTCTGAATCGCTGGCGTCGGCTCGGGCGATTTTACCGCTGGCCGGGATTAACACGAGCCGATCGGTGGCGACACGCGTATCCGGGCCGGCGACGGGAGGGGTGTTGTCGGCGGTGTGTGTCATTGAGCGGCTCCGGCGAGAGGTGAGGAAGCATGAACGGGCGGAGCGCCGAAGGCTCGTGGCTCGACGTCCCACTGCTGTTTGGCGTTGTCGGCAGTGAATTCTTCGTCGCCGGTCTCGATGCCGAAGTCGCGACACACCGCCCGGGCTGTTGTAACCCCGCTCATCAGGACCATCGGCACGCCCGGTCCGGGGTTGGCCGAACCGCCGGCGAGGTAGAGGTTGTCGTATACCCGCGAGGTGTTTCTGGGCTTGAACCCGCCCTTCAGTTTGCCGTGTGAAGCGAGACCATAGATCGCGCCGCCTTCGGCGTTGTACATGCGATCGATCATGTTCGGCGTGAGGTGACGCTCGACGACGATGTGGTCTTCGATGTCGGGCATGCCGCCGCAGGTCTTGAGCTTTTCCATGACGATCGGACGGTACTCGTCGAGCATCTTGCCGTCGCCGAGCTCGCCCCATTCCTGGCCCTTGCGCAGGTACGGGGTGTGGATGAGCACATAGAGCGCTTCGCAGCCCTCCGGGGCCTGGTCGGGGTCGGTTCTCGACGGTACGCAGAGGTAGAGCGTCGGATCCTTGGCAGGGACGCCCTTGCGATAGATGTCGCCGAACTCGCTCTCCGAGGAACCGCTGAACAGAAAGTCGTGGTGCGCGAGGTGGTCGTACTGCTTGTCGAGGCCGAGATAGAAAACGACGCCCGAGCAGGCCGGTTCGTACTTACCGCGGATCTTCTTTTGCTCGCTGGCGGCCACGGCATCGCCGAGCAGGTCGCGGTAAGTCCGCTGCACGTCGCAGTTGGAGACCACGCCGTCGGCCTCGATGGTTCGGCCGTCCTCAAGCGTCACGCCATTGGCCTTGCCGCCCGTCGCTGTGATCCGCGAGACGCCCTGGCCGGTTATGACCGTTGCTCTGCCGTCGGTTTCGTGTTCACGGATGATCCGTTCCAACGCGCGGGCGACACTCCGCGTGCCGCCCATGGAGTACCAGCAGCCTTGGTCGGTCTGAGCCGCGGCAATGAGCGTCAGGATCGCCGGCGAGAGGAACGGCGATGAGCCGACGTACTGCAGAAAGTGCTCGCAGAGCTGGCGGATGTGGGGCTCGGGGATGTGCTTCTCAACGGTCGCGCCAACAGTCGAGTGCATCCGCATCGCCAGAACATCGCCCATGAGGCCTTCCGGGCGGTTCTTCGGCGGGTTGAACATCAGGTCCTTGACGTCGCCAAGGTCCTTGTAGAAGAACACAGATTCCGAGAGCCGGAACATGCGTCGGGCGTGCTCCAGGAACGCTCGGTAGCCGCGTCCGCCCTGTTTGCCGGGAAACTGCTCATCGATGGCCTTGGCCATCGTGTCAACATTTTCGCGCAGATCAACGACCGTTCCGTCGTCGTAGAAGCAGCGCCACTGCGGGTCGAGACGGACAAGGTCGATGTAGTCTTCGGGCTTCCGCCCGCTCCGCTGGATGATCCCGCGAACGACCGCCGGCAGTGTGAGGATCGTGGGACCCATGTCGAACTTGAAGCCCCGTTCCTCGAGGACATTCATCTTGCCGCCGAGGTGCTGATTCCTCTCGATCAGGGTGACGCGAAACCCGCGCGAGAGCAGTTCCACGGCTGTGGACAGGCCGGCGAGCCCAGCTCCGATGACCACGATCTTGCGGCTGTTCTGTGAGGCGTCGGGCACGCTGTCCATTCGGATCGGCTCCTGTCGGATGAGAATCAGGCTCGGTGGCAGGCGGGGCCGCCGTTGACCTGCAATTGTACGCGTCACGGACGCCTGCCGCGCCCGTAAAGCCATTTGAGGCCCTTGCGCAGTTGTGCGAGCTGTTTGGGGGGCGGAATGCCGGCCGGCGCACGCAAGCGCTTGGGCACGCTCGCGAGGTGGATGGATCTCGTCATGGCAAGCAGCCCTGGTTCCCCTCGCGACGCGCCCCAGCCGCTGTCCTCGTGGCCCTGAATCGGCACCCCGGGGTGCGCGGTCGGCAGGACAACGTCGTTGTGGATCACCGTCGAGCTGGCGACGCGCCCGGCGAGCGACTCAAACCTACTCCGTGACGCGGTGAACACCGACGTCGCGAGGTGCTGTGTGCAGCCGTGGTGGACGCGGAGCATCTCGTCTTCTGTCTCACATCTCACGACCGCGCAAAGCGGTCCGAAGTGGTCCCCGGCGACAACCGCGGCGTCCGGATCGGCACCGATCACGATCCGCGCTTCCGAGTGCGAGGGATCGTTTTCACAAAGAGTCGGGATGACCTCTGCTCCGGCCCGCTGTGCTGCGACGGCGAGTTCTCTGACCCTCCGAGATGCCCGTTCGTCGATCAGCGTCCGCAGCGAGGCGGACGCGCTCGCGCGCAATGCCTCCGACAAAGGATCGAAGATCGACGAGTGAGCGAGCACACGGCGCGGAGCCATGCACGTCTGCCCGCTGTTCATTTCGACGAGATTCCATATCCGTTCGGCAGCGAGCTCGACATCCGCATCGTCCAGCACGAAGACGCTGTCGCGCCCGGATAGTTCGAGCGTGCTCGGCGTCAGGGTGCCGGCGAGCCTCCGGGCGATCGCCCGGCCGACTTCGGTCGATCCGGTGAACACGACATGGTCAAAGCAAAAACGCTCGAGCATCTGCTCTCCCGCTTCGCGCGTGGCGGGGAGTGCTTGAAGTGTGCCCTCCGGGAGACCTTGGGCTGCCAATTCAAGAAGCAGCGCCTGCGTGCGTGGCGAGCGTTCACTCGGCTTCACGGTCACGCGGTTCCCGGCGATCAGCGCCTGCACCAATTGGATGCCGAGCAGCTGCACCGGGTAGTTCCATGTCGCGATGATTCCGACGTGACCCAAGGGCTGCCGGACGATTCGGTGGCGTTGCCCCAGCATCCAGATCGGTTGGCCCAGCGGTCGCCGGGGGCGAAGCAGTCGGCGCGCGTGCCGCTCGTGCCACCTGCACGATGCGAGCAGCGGCAGCAGGTCCCCGGTTACGACCTCATGCTCGGGCTTGCCGATTTCTTCGCCGATCAGATCGCAGAAATGATCCGTCGCATCGAACAGGCGGAGACGGAAGCCGCGCAGCCACACAAGGCGATCCGACAGAGGCGTGCGAGACCACGCAAGGTCCGGGACCGAATCAGGGACTTCCCGTGTCGCTTCGCCTGAGGTCATGGCGGCAAGTATAGATCCGTGCCCGAATGAGGCCCGTCGGAGAGCGGGGTGTCCTATCCTGTGCCAATCCACCACCCGAGAGGCATGACGCAGTGACCCAGACCGCCGATACCGGAGCGACGACCACCGACGACACCATCGCCATCATCGGCGCCGGGCCGGGGGGGCTCGCGTCGGCGATGCTCCTCGCGGCCTCGGGTGCGAAAGTGCGGATCTACGAAGCGCAGCCAACGGTCGGCGGGCGGACCAGTCGGATCACCAAAACCGCTCCGAACGGCGACGAATACCACTTTGACATGGGACCGACGTTCTTCCTCATGCCCTACGTGCTCGAGGAGATCTTCAAGGCGACCGGTGCCGACCTGCACGACTATGCGGAACTGATGCCGCTGGACCCGATGTACCGCCTGATCGTCGGCGATCGAGACTCCGAAAATCCGACCGTGATCGACGCGACGCAGGACATCGAGGAGATGGCCCGGCGGATTGGAGAGGTTTCGGCACCCGACGGTCAGGCGTTCACCCGGTTCATCCGCGACAATCGCGCGAAACTGGCCGCGGCAGAACCGATCCTGCGTCGGCCCATCCGAAGCGTCTTCGATCTCGTGCGACCCGACGGCATGAAAGCCGCGATGCACATCAAGCCGCATCTGACCGTGCACGGGCTGCTGTCGAAGTACTTCGAGCACCCGGCGGTCCAACTCGCGGTCAGTTTCCAGAGCAAGTACCTCGGCATGTCGCCCTACGACTGCCCGAGTCTGTTCACCATCCTGCCGTTCATCGAGTACGAGTACGGGATCTGGCATCCGAAAGGCGGCTGCAATGCCCTGATGGACGCGATGGCGACCCGGTGTCGGGAGCTGGGCGTCGAGATCCTGACTGATTCACCCGTTGAGCGCATCGCATTTAACGGCACGACCCCGAGGGCCACCGGCGTCGTCGCGAGCGGAACGACGATCCCGCACCGGCATGTGGTGATCAACGCCGATGCCTCCTGGGCGCTGCAGAACCTGATCCCGAGCGGCGTCCGAGCCGCGGCGCGGTCGCCCTACAGCGATATCTCGCTGCAGGATCGGAAGTATTCCTGCTCAACCTACATGATGTATCTCGGGCTCGATGGTGAGGTCGATCTGCCGCATCACACGATCTACATCAGCCGGAAGTACCAGGAGAACCTTGGCAATATCTCGTCGGCCGGTGATCTCAGCGAAGACCCGTCCGTCTACGTCCACAACCCGTCGGCGGTTGATACGTCTCTCGCTCCAGAGGGCAAGAGTTCGCTGTACGTGCTCATGCCCACCCCGAACCTGCAGGTGACCGACCGGACCCGCCTTTTGAACTGGGCGGAGCGCGAAACCGAGGCACGCCAGCAGTGCATCGAGCAGCTCGAGAAGCGATTCGGCATCAGGGACCTCGAATCACGGATCGAGGTCGAGCACACGCTTTCGCCGAAGGACTGGCGCGGCATGAATATCCAGTTTGGCGCGACGTTCAACCTCGCGCACAACCTGGGCCAGATGCTCCACAAGCGTCCGCAGCACCGGCTCGAAGGGTTCGACGGCGTCTGGATGGTCGGTGGCGGCACCCACCCCGGTTCCGGGTTACCGGTCATCTTCCTGTCCTCGCAGATCACCGCTTCGCTGCTGTGCGACGAACTCGGACTCGACTACGCCGGTCGCGATGCACGCCTCGATGTTCACGCCGGCGCGCGCCGAGCGAGAGATCTGCGCGATTCGAAGACGATCCCGATCCAGCGCGGGACCGCTTCGGGAGAGTTGGTAGGGGCAACCGGTGTTGCCCTCGAAGCGGGAGCAAACGGCTGACAATCGCTCGCGGCGGCGTATAGATCTGCTTTCAGGACTCTGGAGGCATCTATGTCCGGCGAGAGCGACTCTCAGGTGATCTTTGTAATCGGAGCCGGCGGCGGCATCGGCAAACCGCTTTGCGAACGCCTCGCGAAGCGGGGGGCCACAGTGATCGGTGTCGGTCGCTCCGAGGACAAACTGAAGTCCGTGGCGGAGCACTGCGCCTCCACGTTGACATTGGACGCCAAAGACCCCGACGCGGTGTCCGAGGCTGTTTCGGCCATCGTCAAGGAGCACGGGCGCATCGACGGCGCGGTGAACCTTGCCGGATCCATCCTGCTCAAGCCCGCGCACAGCACCTCGCCGGATGAGTTCCGCGAGACCATCGAACTGAACCTGATGACCGCGTTCCACCTGGTCCGCGCGGTGGCCCAGCCGATGAGCAGGAACGGCGGGGGATCAGTCGTCCTAATGACATCCGCCGTAGCCGAGCATGGCTACCCGGCCCATGAGGCGATTTCCGCTGCCAAGGCGGGCGTCATCGGCCTCGCCCGGTCGGCCGCGTCCACTTACGCGAGCAAGGGCGTCCGTTTCAACTGCGTTGCCCCCGGCCTGACCGACACGCCGCTGGCCAGCCAGATCTTCGGGTCTGAGCCGGCTCTGAAGGCGTCCCTGGCGATGCACGCCAACGGGAAAGCTGGCCAGCCGGAACAGGTCGCGTCGGCGATCGACTTCCTCCTCCAAGCGGATCAGGCCCATGTGACCGGTCAGGTGCTGGCGGTCGATGGGGGCTTGTCTCGCGTGCACGCCAAGTGAATCCGGGCAGGGCTGCCGGGCGAATCCCTGTTCGGATACAGGACCATCTGGACAAAGGAGGCTCGGATATGCGTCGAGGAACTCACGGAAAACTGTTCTGGCTCGCGGTGGTCGGACTTGCTATGGCCGCGGTTCCGGCGGTTGTCGCCGCATCGCCCGAGCCCTCCGACGAGGCGGAATCGCAGGATTCGGCTGCTCCGCGGACCAACCAGCGTGTCGGCGGAGACATGGAGATCACCGTCGAAAAGCGAGATTTCTCCTACTTCGCGGGAGACGCTTCCATCACGACTCCTTTGCCAGAGGGTTATCCCGCGCCAACGCCACCGGGAGCGATCGAGATCAAGCACTACCCGTCCGTTCGCCGGGCCCAGATCACGCTGGAAGGCGGCGAGGGCACGGCGCGGCGCCAGAATTCCGGCTTCTGGCCGCTCTTCCGGCACATTGAGGCCAACGGGATCGCGATGACCGCTCCCGTGGAGATGGACTACACGGGCATGGGGCCGGACGGCGAGGGCGACCTCGAGTCCTGGACCATGGCGTTTTTGTATCGCACCCGCGATCTTCATCCCACCGGGACCGACGCGTCCGACGATCGGGTCGTGATCGTTGACTCCGAGCCGGTGACGGTCCTCTCGGTCGGATACACCGGCGATTCGACGATGCTCCGCGTCCGGGCCGAGGTGTTCCGCCTGAACAAGTGGATTGAAGGTCAGGACGAATGGGAGATCGTTGGCGACCCCCGGTCTTTCGGATACAACGGTCCGAGCGTGTCTCGCAACCGTCGCTGGGGCGAGGTACAGATTCCGATCCGCAAAGTGCAGCAGCCCGATACCGTGGATGACACCGTGGACGGAGCGAAGGAAGTTGATCGGGAAGAGCGCGACAAGACGCTATGACCGATTTGGACCCTGTGCTGTTCGTTCACGCGATTTCCACGGTCGCGCTCGTCGGACTGATCTGGACGATTCAGTTGGTCCACTACCCGCTCTTCCTGAGGGTGCCACCCGAGGCGTTCGTTGGCTACGAAACCGAGCACATGCGGCGCATCACTTGGCTTGTGGGGCCACTTATGCTTCTTGAAGCGTGCTCGACCGTGATGGTGATCCTTCGGCAGCCAGAATCCGCCTTCGTTTGGTCCGGTGCGGCGTTGCTTCTGATCATCTGGATTCTCACCGCGACCGTGCAAGGGCCGCTGCACACTCGCCTCGCACGAGACGGTTTCGATGAGGCCCGCATACGCTTGCTGGTCCGGTCCAACTGGGCGCGTACGATCGCTTGGAGCACGCGCGGAGTACTCGCGCTGCTCTTACTGGGAGCCGACGATGTCGTCCTCGCCACGCCTTGACGCGTCATTCAACGGTGCCGTGCGTCACCTGATCGTGGTACTTGGTGACCAGCTCGATCACGGCGCAGCCGTCCTCCGTGACCTCGATCCGGAACTCGATGCGATCCTCATGATGGAGGTCGATGCCGAGGCAGCCGGCAGCGGGGCCGGTATTCGATCCCACAAGCAGCGAACAGCCTTCTTCCTGAGTGCCATGCGTCACTTCGCCCTTGGGCAGATGGACGCCGGCATCCGAGTTCGCTACATCAAGCTCGACGCACCGCAGAACACGCACGCTCTTGGCACGGAACTCAAGCGAGCTGTCCGCGTGCTCTCTCCCAAACTGATCCGGATGACCCAACCGGGCGAATGGCGTGTGCTGGATGAGATAGAGGACGCCGCGGCTGAGGCGGATACCGAACTTGAGATTGTTGACGACAGTCACTTTTTCACGACTCCCGGCGACTTTGAGAAGTGGGCCAAGGGTCGCAAGTCCCTCACGATGGAGTATTTCTATCGCGACCAGCGGCGTCGACTCGGCTACCTGATGGACGGCGACGATCCCGAGGGCGGCGAGTGGAACTACGACAAGGACAACCGCGAGACGTTTAAGTCAGCCCCGGACATCCCAAGTCTCTATCAACCCCAGACAGACGACATCACCAAAGCGGTCATCGAACTGGTCGAGGCACGGTACCCGAACAACCCCGGCTCCCTGGACAAGTTCATCTGGCCGGTCACACGCGATCAGGCCCGGCGGGCCCTGAAGCGATTCATCGAGACTCGTCTCGACGACTTCGGTCCCTACGAGGACGCGATGTGGGCGGGTGAGCCGTTCCTGTACCACGCCGTCCTGAGCGCTCCGCTGAATCTGAAGCTGTTGAACCCCCGCGAGTGCGTGGACGCCGCGATCGAAGCCTACCGGGACGGTAAGGCACGCCTGAACTCCGTCGAGGGATTCGTTCGCCAACTCATCGGTTGGCGCGAGTTCATCCGCGGTGTCTATTGGACGCAGGGCCGGGACTACCGCGACCGCAACGGCCTGAAGCAGTACGGCGACCTGCCCGAGTTCTACTACACCGGCGACACCGACATTCGCTGCATGTCCGAATGCCTGAAGCCAGTGATCGATCACGCGTGGTCGCACCACATCCCGCGCCTGATGGTGCTGTCCAACTTCGCTCTGATCTCCGGCGTCCAACCGCGGGCTATCGGCGACTGGTTCTTTGAGATGTACGCCGACGCCGTCGACTGGGTCACGACCCCGAACACGATCGGCATGGGCATGCACGCCGACCACGCCGTCGTCGGCACGAAGCCCTATTCCGGCTCGGGCAAGTACATCGACCGAATGAGCAATTTTTGCAAGGACTGCGCCTTCGACAAGAACAAGCGAGTCCCCGACGACGATGGCAGGCCGCCCTGCCCGTTCAATACTTTCTATTGGGATTTCCTGATCCGCAACCGCGACCGATTCCGCGACAACAACCGCATGGCGATGATCCTCAAGAACGTTGATCGCATGTCGGACAATGATCGTACGGAGATCACGGTTCACGGGCGTAAACTGCGCAAGCAGCTTGGCATCGGCGCGATCAGCTCCTGAGAAAGGCCCCGTTTTGCGTCCATTGGTCTGGTTCCGAAGCGATCTCCGCGTGCGCGACAACACGGCGCTCCACGCCGCGTGCCTCCAGTCCGACGACGGCGTGGTCGCGTTGCTTACTGTCACACCGGAGCAGTGGCGCGAGAAGTTCGGATGGGGTGATGCCAAGGCGGACTTCGTGCTTCGGAGCATGCGGGCGCTCGCCGAATCGCTTGAGTCGCTGAACATCCCGGTCCGGGTGATCGAGCAGCCGACCTTCGATGGCCTCGATGAGGCGATCGTCGAGCTGATGCGCGATGCGAATTGCGACGCCCTGTTCTTCAACCGAGAATACGAGCACTACGAGCAGCAACGCGACGAGTCGGTCAGCGCAACGGTCTCAGAAGCCGGCTACTCGATCCAGGCCAAGACCGATCAGACCATCTACGCACCCGCATCCGTACGAACCAAGCAGGACAAGGTCTACACCGTCTTCACGCCGTTCAAGAAACGGTTCTGGGAGCGATGGAAGGAGGGTGACCGGCCGGAGTGCCACCCGCCCCCCAAGCGTCAGCCCAAGCTCGACCTCGAATCCGATTGCCTGCCGAGTTCGATCGACGGCTTCGACGACCCCGGCCTGAACGACACCTGGCCGGCCGGCGAGAAGCACGCCGGATCCCGTCTGCGGTCTTTCATCAGCGATCGCCTGAGCGACTACGACGACCGAAGGGATATCCCGTCGGTCAACGGCACCTCAACGCTGTCGCCGTACCTCGCCTGCGGCGTCGTCTCGCCGCGCCAATGCCTGCACGCCGCGCTCGACGCCAACCAGAACAAGATCGATTCCGGAAAAACCGGCGCGGTCATCTGGATGGAGGAAATCATCTGGCGCGAGTTCTACAAGTCGATCCTCGCCGGCTTCCCGCGCGTCAGTCGCGGGCGTGCCTTCAAGGCCGACACCGAGGCGATCCGGTGGAAAGACGATGACGACGCGTTCAAGGCGTGGTGCGAGGGCCGGACGGGCTACCCGATCGTGGACGCCGCGATGAGGCAACTCAACTCGATCGGCTGGATGCACAACCGCCTGCGCATGGTCAGCGCGATGTTCCTGACCAAGGATCTGTTCCTCGACTGGCGCCGCGGCGAGGCGTACTTCGCTCGCAAACTCGTCGACTTTGACCTCGGCTCGAACAACGGCGGCTGGCAGTGGTCCGCATCTACCGGTACCGATGCCCAGCCGTACTTCCGCGTCTTCAACCCGACCAGCCAGTCCGAAAGGTTCGATCCGGAGGGCGACTTCATCCGCGAGTGGGTTCCCGAACTGCAGGGGCTGTCGAAGAAGCAGATCCATGCCCCGTTCGAGAAACTCGACGCAGACCGCTTCAGCGAGCTCGACTACCCGGAGCCGATCGTGGACCACTCCGAAGCACGCGGGCACGCCATTCAGGCATTCAAGGACCTCAAGTAACCCGACGCCGACCCCGATTCCGTTATCATGATCCGGCCGGGAGTCCGGCGGATCAGGGTGTAGCTCAGCTTGGTAGAGCGCGGTCTTTGGGTGGCCGAAGTCGCAGGTTCAAATCCTGTCACCCTGACTTTCCGGCCCGCCGGCGTCGGTCGCGAAGGCGATCCAGCGGCGGGCCTTCTCATTCACGCAGCAGATCAGCAGGTTTCAGCGCATGGGCAAGCCCAAGGGCAACAAGCGGACCCTCCCCGACCGGATCAAGGCCCTCGTCATCGGCGGAGGCGGACGCGAGCACGCGTTGGTCTGGCGTCTCAAGAGGTCGAAATCGGTCGAAGCGATCTACTCCACGCACGCGGGCAAGCCGGGCGAGCCGAGTGGCAACGCCGGAATCCGATCGATTGCCCAGCCGCTGGACTTCGATTTCGACATCAAGCAGGCGTACCGAGTCACCCAGTTCATCCGGGCCAATGACATCAATCTGGTCGTCATCGGGCCCGAGGAGCCGCTCGCGCAGGGGCTCGTCGACACGCTCGAGAAGCTGCTCAAGAAAGACCCTGGCCCGGAGGTCGCGATCTTCGGACCGTGCGCTGAAGCCGCCCAGCTCGAATCCGACAAGGCCTGGGCCAAGCAGCTGATGCGCTCGGCGGCTATCCCGACCGGAGAAGCCCGCGTGTTCACCGACGAACGCGGCGCGATCGAATTCATCCGCACCCGCGAGGAGTTGCCCGTGGTGAAGGCCGCGGGACTCGCGGCGGGCAAGGGTGTCGTCGTGCCTTCGTCACGATCAGAGGCCGAGACCGCCATCCGCGAGATGCTCTCTGAGAAGAAGTTCGGCGAAGCCGGACGGCGGGTGCTGCTTGAAGAGCGCCTGTCCGGGCCGGAGGTCTCGGTCTTCGCCCTGATCGACGGCCAGAACGCGATCCTGCTCGAACCCTGCCAGGACCACAAGCGTCTCGGCGAGGGCGACACCGGCCCGAACACCGGCGGCATGGGCGCGTACTGCCCGACGCCGGTGATCTCCGAGGCGCAGCTCGACATCGTCGCGCGGGACATCGTCATCGCGACCCTTGATGCTCTGAAGTGTGAGGACATCAGTTATCGCGGCTGTCTGTACGTCGGGCTCATGCTGACGCCCGCTGGTCCCAAGGTCATCGAGTTCAACGTGCGCTTCGGCGACCCGGAGTGCCAGTGCCTCGTGCGCCGTATCGGCGGTGACTTCGGGCGTCTGCTCTACGCGACAGCCACCGGTCGCCTTGACCTGCTCACGCCTTCGGACTTCACGCTGAATGAGAAACCGGAGGAGAAGTTTGTCTGCTGCGTGGTTCTCGCCTCGGGCGGTTACCCGCTGAACTACCAGAAGGGCGTGCCGATCGAAGGCGTCGAGGACGCCGAGAAGGTGCAGGGTGTGACCGTGTTCCACGCAGGGACGACGCGTGCGGACGGCGAACTCAAGACCAACGGTGGTCGAGTGCTCAATGTCGTCGCGACCGGTTCCACCATCGCTGAGGCCCGCGACCGGGCCAACGAGGCGGCCGAGCGGATCTCATTCGTCGGCAAGACCTATCGGCGCGACATCGCCTGGCAGGCCGCTCCGGTTCCGGACCTCGCCGCGCGTGACTGACGCTCAGTCCTCGGGCGCATCGGTGACCCACTCGAAGGTTTCGAGATGGTCGCGGAGGGCCCGGGCGTCCGGAAAGGCTTTCTTGAGCAGATCCTTTCGCAGGCCCTTGCAGATCGTCTTGGCCTCTACCGGAAACGAAGCGTATTCGCGCGTCCCGCCGAGCATTTCATGGAAGACCATGATTGCCTGCCGGACATCCTCGGCGACCTGAACCTTCGACCAGCGTCCCCAGTCCCACAGGTCGAGAAGACGGACATTGAAATCGATGCCGCACCGCCGGACGAGCACGTTCTCGGCGTGAATATCGCCGTGGTAGGCCCTGGCCTTGTGGATCGGCTCGAGTGCTACCGCGAGCGCGTGGAGCACATGCATGGCTTCGAACAATGGGAGCCGCCGATCCACCCGCCGGCGGCGCATCCGGTCCAGCGGTTCGCCCTCGACGAGTTCGCTGACGAGGCACATAACGGTCTGGCCCTTGACCACCGCCTTGGTGCTGTGGATGTACTGGACGATCGCCGGGCAGTGTCGAAGTTGGTGCAGGCGACGAGCGTGCGCACGCAGTTCCTTCTCGGTCGAGGCGCGTTTCGGGTAGAAGACCTTGATCGCCCGGTGGATGTCCGTGCCGCGCTCCACGACTCGGTAGACTTCGCCCTCCGTGCCCCCGCCGAGTTTGCTCTCCACGGTGTACTTTGCGCCGATGACCTTGCCGGGCTCGAAGTCGAAGCGGTTTTTGCTGCTGAACACTCTGGTCACCGCGACATCCTAGCGAAGTTCTCTCTCGCGCCCGAGCGCCGATGCGGACCCCGATGGATACCCTGCAGACGTGAACGAAACGCCCATCCATTTCAGCGAACCGGCTCCACGCCGGGAGCGTGTCCTCATGGCTTTTTTGGTCATGCTCGGACGCGCCCTTCACTCGGCTGGAACGACTGCGGGGCGTCTTGAAACCGTGCTGAGCGCGGTGGCCAGGGCGCACGGTCACGAAGCTCACGTGTTCAGCACCCCGACCTCCTTCACCATCGCTCTCGGAGAACCCGGTCAGCAGCGCCTCGCGCTCTGCCGGGTGTCGCCCGGCGAAGCCGATCTCGCGCGACTCGTCGAGGTCGATGAAGTCGCTTCGGAGGTCGCCCGAGGCGACATGTCGCTCTCGGCCGGGCGGCGAGAACTGGCTCGGATCGCCGCCGAGCGGGCGCCGTATCGCGCTTCGATCATGCTGGCCAGTTTCGGCGTCGCCGCAGCCTGTGCCGCCCGATTCTTCGCCGGGACCTGTATCGAAAGCGTTATCGCCGGGTTTCTGGGCATCGGGGTTGGTTTCATCGTGTCTCGATTCCAGCGCTCCGAGCGGAGTGCTCGCGTCGCCGACTTCCTCGCCGGATGTGTCGCTGCTGGGGCCTCTGTGTTCGTCAACCGATACCTGTTCCCGATCGACACGACGACGGTGACGCTCAGCGCCATCATCGTGCTGATCCCGGGGCTCACACTGACCGTCGCCGTCAGTGAGATCAGCACACTGAACCTCGTGTCCGGGTCCGCACGCCTGATTGGGGCCATCGCGGTGCTCGTCTCGCTGGCGATCGGCATCGGCATCGGCATCCGGCTCGAGGGCCATCTCGGGGTGCCCAGCGGCTCGCCTGATGACTTCTATCGGCCCGCGGATTGGACGAAGGCGCTCGCGGTGCCCATCGCCGCCGCGGCTTTCACCATCCTGTTCCGCGCTCGACCCCGCGACTACATCCCGATCGCCGTCGCCGGCGCAGTCGGGTTCTACGGCGGACGCCTCGGCCTGGTCATGTTCGGCGCCGAACTCGGAGCCGCGGTGGGGGCCTTCGCCCTCGGTGTGGTGAGCAACCTGTGGTCGCGCCTGCGTGATCAGCCCGCTGCGGTCACGATGCTTCCCGGGTTGATCCTGCTCGTCCCCGGCGCGCTCGGCCTGCGGAGTGTGTACTCGTTCATTAGCCCGGACAACGCAGACACGCTGGCTGGCGTCGACTCCGCGGCGAGCATGCTCCTCGTCGCGGTGTCGTTGGTGTTCGGGCTCCTACTGGCGAACGGGCTGTTCCCATCACGCAAACCGCTGTGAAACGGGCGCTTGCGGGTAGGATGAAACCATGACACACGCTCATACACGTCGGGGCGGCGCGGGCATCGGGCTTCTGGTGGTGGTTATCGCGGTGGCCATCGGCCTTTGGCTGATGTTCGGCAAGACCGGTCCGGGCGGCTCGAGCTACATGGACAAGGTCCAGGAGACCCGCGAAGACGGCGAGAACCTGGCCATGACGATGCAGGCCCGCCAGATCGCCATGCTCGTCGCACAGCAGGAGATGGCGACCGGTCGGTACCCGGAAAGTTTGGGCGATATCGAGGATTTCGATCCGTCGACCTACGTCGACGATTGGGACCAGCCGTTCCAGATGACGCTGATCCGCGACGGTCGGTCTGTCGACGCGATCGAGCTTCGGAGCCCGGGATCCGACGGCGTTTTGGGAAACGACGACGACATCGTGCACGTCGAACGGCTGCCGCTCTGAGTTGTACGCGGACTGTCTCAGGCCCAAAAACACCGGCGACCGGTCGGTCCGTGAGGTGGCTTGAACAGACGCCTGGCAACGGAGGAGGTGTTGCCCGGACCGACCGGTTGCGTCGCCGGTAGGAGGAAAGAGACTGGTTGTCGGTGCGTCCGGGCACGGTGGGCAAGCGAATAAACCGCTTTACCTGTGCGGCCGCAAACAGCGGCTCCAGAGTCTATTCGTCCCGAGGCCCCTTCGAGTTCGCTTTACGTCACTTGACGGTGACAATTTCGCAGATTGTGCGAATTTTGTATCGGAGCAGCACCCTGAATCGGGCGGAAAATCGCCTATTCGGGTAGCGAGGTGCACATTCGTTCGATCGTTCGCTCGAAGGCCTGCCAGTGCGAATCGTCGTTGAGATCGCGCCGATCGAACAGAAGGTCATGCCGGTTCCTGACGATCAGCAGCACGACTGCGGCGATCAGCAGGTAGTACGCCTCCCGATACGGGTCACCGCTCGGTCCCTCGTCTGGGATCTTGATGTCAGGGAAGAAGCGCTGGAAGGTCTCGGCGGTCACGCGCTTTCGTGCGGCGTTCAGGTGTCGCGAGAACTCGCTCGGAGCCGCGAGTTCCCAGGCGATGATTTCCTGCGTCAGCGGGCGTCGCAGGAGCGCCCGGCCGAGGTTCTTGACGATCAGAGCGAGTCGTTCGCTCGGCGGCATCTCCATCGCTGCGGTCTCGTCATAACTGATCAACTCGTCGGCCGTCGGCCAGAAATCGACCTCCTGGCAGTACCGGTCGATCAGTGTGTCGAGGGATCCGAAATAGCGGTAGATCAGCACTTTGTCGACGCCTGCTTCGCGTGCAAGAGCGTTCACGCCCATGCCCTGGAAACCGTCTCGTGCGAGCAGGGTGCCGACGGCCCGGATCATCTTGTGTTCGGTCCGACCGCGATCGCGGGCCCGCTCGGATTTCTTCTCCGGGCGAGGCTTCGGTTTCGAGGTGGACTCGGAGGACATTGGCATGGGTCTGAGTAGAGTCTGGTCACTGAACGGTGACTGGTCAAGTGAATTGCTACGACGGGGTATCCCCCAGCATCGGCCAGAAGATCCAGATGACGCAACCGAGCAAACACAGATTGCCCGCGATGGAGAGTTTGAGCAGACGCCGGTACGGCTGCTTCCGGGTCTTGTGGCGGAACGCGCTCGCACCGGCAAGTGCGCCGGGCCAGCCGCCCAGCAGTGCGGTCAGGAGCAGGGCCTTCTCGGGGATCCGCCGTTTGGCGGTGCCGGCCCGCGCCTTGTCGACGCCGTACTGCGTGAAGGAAACCAGCGAGCATGAAGCGATCCAGATGACGAGCGCGATCAGCATCCTCACGTTGGTGGCCCTTCCCGAAGCGGCCCCGGTGCCGGGAACCTTCATCGTCGGTATGGTGACGACATGATCAGATTCCGCCTGCTCGCCATCGCTCTCCTGCTCGGCTGCTTGGTCCACGGTTTCGGCTGCGCGACCCGAATCACTCCTGCCGCAGCCGTTGAGGACCCGGTCGCGGTGTATGTCGTCGACTACGGTCGCCACAGTAGCCTCCTGCTGCCCGTCGACGCCGACGGGCAGACCAACCTCTCTTCTCGGACGACGCTCCGGGAATACTCCTTTGGCGACTGGATCTATTACGCCCAGGACCGGGACTCGATCCGGGACGGGGCGCGAGCGATGCTCTGGCGATCCAGCGGCACGCTCGGGCGTCGCGAACTGCCCGGCCTCGGGCCGGCATCCGATGAGGCACCGATCGAACCAGCGGCGAGGATCGAGCGAACGCTCGGCGTGCAGCGCGTGATCCCGCTCGTCGTGTCGCGAGAGGCCGCTTCTGAGTTGCTGGCTGCGCTGGACCAACGGTTCGAGGCGGGCCGGGAGCGGGGCGGGCCGCTTGCGAACCCGGTTGTCGGTCTCGATTTCGTCATCGACGACCGGGATTACTCGCTCGGTCGCCACTGCAACCACGAGGTCCGTGACTGGCTGAACGCCCTCGGGGCGGATGCGAAGGGCACGCCGCTGGTCTCCGAGTTCAAGGTGGTCGAAGGCGACTGACTGGTCAGAACGGCGGCTCGTCGATCGCGTCGATGTCGACGGGCGACAGCCGAGCGTACTGCAGAACCAGGGTCTTGGACCCGACATCCATGAAGTCGATGCTGGCGCGCCGGTTCATGCCCAGGCCCATCACGCGCGTGACCCGCCCCAGGCCGAACTGCGGGTGACGGACCAGCGAGCCGACTTTCACTTCCGTCTTGCCGGATGACCGGGGCATCGATCGCTGCGAGGTCTTCTTTCGGGCCCGTTCCATGGCGATCTCGGCCGGGTCGCGCTGGTCGAACTCGAAATCGTCGAAGGCGTGCGGCGCGTCGTCGTCGCCGAGGAAATCGGCATCGCCACCCCAGTCGTCGGCCTGGTCCGAGGTGAGGATGTGCTCGGCGGGCAGTTCGCCGAGGAAGCGGCTGGGGATCGATCGCTCGCGCATGCCCCGGTGGGTGCGATAGCGGGCGCTGGTGATCATCAGGGTGTGCATGGCCCGGGTGATACCGACGAACGCCAGCCGGCGTTCTTCCTCGATGCTCTCGTCCGAGTCCATGGCGCGCATGCCCGGGAGCAGGCCTTCTTCCAGGCCGATCATCGCGACCGCCGGGAACTCGAGGCCCTTCGCGGCGTGAAGCGTCATGAGCGTGACCGCGCCGTTTTCCGGATCAACCTTGTCGGCATCAGCGACCAGCGCGACCGACTCGAGGTAGGCCCGGAGCATCGCCAGGAGCGGCGGGGCGGGGGCCTCCTCGATGACCGCCTCGCCCTCCTGATCGGGCAGCTCGACCATCGCCGGGTCGTCGCTCGGATCGAACTCCTGCTCGAACTCCGCGGCGGCGGAAACGAGTTCGGCGATGTTGTCGAGCTTCTCGGGGTCGACCTCGCCGGTCGAGCGGTTCTTGTAGGTCGAGTAGTGCTTCTCGAGCCCCGACTCCTTGATCACTCGCTCGACCAGTTCGGACAGCGAGCTGCTGACGTCGGCACCCATGAAGGTGCCCGAGCCGTTCCAGCCGTCGATCATCGCGACGAACTTGCCGAGGGCGTTGGTCGCCATCGACGAGACGCCCTCGATCTGCTCGGCGCGCCTCGCGGCCTCGAACATCGTGATCCGGTTCACGCCCGCGTAGACGGCGAGCTGGTCGATCGACTTGGTGCCGATCTTCCGGGCGGGCTTGTTGATGATGCGGGTCAGGGAGACCTCGTCGGCGGGGTTGGCGACGACGCGCAGGTAGGCGAGGACGTCTTTGATCTCCTCGCGCTGGTAGAACGCGGTGCCGCGTGCGATCACGTACGGGATGTTCGCCTTGCGCAGGGCGTCTTCCATCACGCGTGAAAGCGCATTGTTGCGATAGAAGACCGCGCAGTCCTTCCATTGGAGCGGGCAGATGCCTTCGAGGATCGGGCCGACATCCTCGCCGCTGGCGAGTCGCTGGAACCAGTCCACGACCAAGTCGGCCTCGTGGTGCTCGTCCCGGCAGAGCACGACCGTTGGCTTCTCGCCCTCCGACCGCTCCGTGTACAGGTCCTTGTGCTTGCGTCGCTTGTTGTGCTGGATCAAAGCGTCGGCGGTGGCGAGGATCTCCGGGGACGAGCGGAAGTTTTGGCCCAGGGCGATGACGCGCGTGCCGGGGTAGTGCTCCTCGAACTCGAGGATGTTGCGGATGTCGGCCCCGCGCCAGCCGTAGATGGACTGGTCCGGGTCGCCGACCACGCAGACGTTCGGCGGCATCGAGCCCTCGGACGCTTCCGGCGATTCCTCGCCGGGGAGCGGCTCGTAGTCGGCCGCCGGCTGCCCGTCCGAACGCCCGGCGAGCAGCGTGGACAGCAGGAACTGCACGCGGTTGGTGTCCTGGTACTCGTCGATCATCAGGTACTTCCAGCGTCCCTGGACCTCGGAGCGGGCGAAGTCAGACTCGCGGAGCATGCGAACCGTCAACGCGAGCAGGTCGTCGAAGTCCACGGCGTTGGCATCGCGCATGGCCCGCTCGTAGCGCTGCCAGATCTTGGCAATGGTCCGCTCGTGGAAGTCGCTGGCGCTGGCGAGGAACTTCTCGCAGTCGATCATCTCGTTCTTGGCGTTGGAGATCGCCGAGAGGACCGAGCGCGGCGCCCAGTTGCTGGTGGACAGCTCCATGGCCTTGAGGGTCTTCTTCATCAGGGCCAATTGGTCATCGCTGTCGTAGATCGTGAAGTCCGAGCGGATCCGCCAGTGGGGGCGTCCTTCCATGGAGTCGGCGTACCGACGCATCAGGCGCGCGCACAGGGCGTGGAAGGTGGTGACCGTCAGGCCTCGCATGGCCCGTTCGGGGCCGAGGGGGGCGAGCTCGGGGTGGTCGGTGAGCATGCGCCCGACGCGCTCGCGCATCTCGCCGGCGGCCTTGTTGGTGAAGGTCAGGGCGAGGATCTGCCAAGCCGGGATGCCCATCGAGAGCAGATAGGCGATCCGCCGGGTGATGACGCGGGTCTTGCCCGAACCGGCCGCGGCGAGGATCAGCAGCGGCCCCTCGGTGCACTCGACCGCCTCGCGCTGGGCGGGTGTCAGATCGTCGGTGAGCGAGAGACGGGTGTCGGCGGGCATGGTCTGGAGCAGGTCGAGTCGGAGGCGATTGGGGGTGTCGAACGGGTGTGGACGCGAGGAGCGGGGGTTCCGGGCGGGGCAGAGCCCCTATTGAGGACTGTACCCACTATATGGTGTAGTACGAACAAGCCCTGACAGCTTATTCACACGACCGGTGGGGGTGCCTGAAATTTTGCTCATAGCGCAAGTCCAGTGTTTATCGGTACTTGCGCAATCTGGTGCAGGGTGGGGCAAAAAGACCCTGCATTTTGATGTGTTTGTGCTTGAGTACACATCATCTAGCGGTAGTATCCGTTTCGGTGGTCATCCCGGCGGGCGAGTGGGCCCGACATCGACGGGATGCCGGACAACACGATTTGAGTGCCGCGTGAGCGGGGAGCGATCGAGCATGCCCCGGGCGCGGTGGCTGTGTCCCGAGTGTATCGCGCGAGCGGTTCTCGGACGCAGCGGGCTCGACGACCCGCCTGCCTGGTGGACCTGAACGGCAGCGGTCGTCCCAACGAGGGAGCACGACGCCATGGCCGTCCTGTGCGACACGCAGATCCGCGAACTCATCGGCATCGAGCCGTTTTCCGACAACGAGAAGCGCGCCGGGCGGGTGTCCTACGGCGTGTCCTCCTACGGGTACGACGTTCGGGTCGGCACCCGCTTCAAGATCTTCACGCCCACGCCCCGGACCGGCGGCATCACCGTGGTCGATCCCAAGGCCTTCAGCGAGGACCTGATGGTCGAGGTGGACACCGCCGAGCAGGGCACCGACCACATCATCATCCCGCCGAACTCGTTCGCGCTGTGCGAGACCGTCGAAACCATCGATGTGCCGCGCGATGTGCTGGTGATCTGTGTGGGCAAGAGCACCTACGCCCGGTGCGGGTTGATCGTGAACGTCACGCCGCTCGAGCCGGAGTGGCGCGGCAAGGTGACGATCGAGATCAGCAACACGACCCCGCTTCCGGCGAAGGTGTACGCGAACGAGGGCATCGCCCAGTTCGTGTTCTTCAAGGGCGACCGCACCTGCGCGGTGAGCTACGCCGACAAGGCGGGCAAGTACCAGGATCAGCTTGGGCTGACGCTGCCGAAGGTCGACTGACTTCGATCGCTCACCGGATGTCTTTGCATTCATTTCATTCATTCTGATTATTCCGCGTCTCTCTCCTCCGACGCCTCACATCTGACAAGGAATCGCCGTCGCCATGAAGATCACACGGAAGTTCACCAAAGCAGGCCAGGACCCGTTCGCCACCACCGAGTGGGTGAAGCGTCAATCGCGGATCTCCAACCCTGATGGCAGCGTGGTCTTTGAGATGAACGATGCGGAGGTGCCGGCCGGGTGGTCGCAGCTCGCGACGGACATCATGGTCAGCAAGTACTTCCGCAAGGCCGGCGTGCCGCAGAAGGGTGAGGACGGCAAGGCGCTGAAGGACGAGAGCGGCAAGCCGGTGCTCGGTCCGGAGCGGAGCGCGCGTCAGGTGATCCACCGTTTGGCCGGCTGCTGGCGCCACTGGGGCGCGACGCACGGCTACTTCGACACCGAGGCCGATGCGCAGGCGTTTTATGATGAATTGTCGTACATGCTGGTGCACCAGATGTGCGCTCCGAACAGCCCGCAGTGGTTCAACACGGGGCTGAACTGGGCGTACGGCATCAACGGCCCGGCCCAGGGGCACCACTACCCGGACCCGGAGACGGGCGAGGTGCGTCTGAGCGAGGACGCGTACACCCACCCGCAGCCGCACGCGTGCTTTATTCAGAGCGTCGAGGACGATCTGGTGAACCCGGGCGGGATCATGGACCTGTGGACGCGTGAGGCACGGCTGTTCAAGTATGGCTCGGGCACGGGCACGAACTTCTCGCGTCTTCGCGGCGAGAACGAGCAGCTCTCGGGCGGCGGCAAGAGCAGCGGGCTGATGAGCTGGCTGAAGATCGGCGACCGGGCGGCGGGCGCGATCAAGAGCGGCGGGACCACCCGGCGCGCGGCGAAGATGGTCTGCCTGGACATGGATCACCCGGACGTCGAGGACTTCATCAGCTGGAAGGTGCGTGAGGAGATCAAGGTCGCGGCGCTGGTCGAGGGCATGAAGCATGTCCGCAAGGACCTGCGTGAGACCGCGGAGAAGATCGGGCTCAAGCTAACCTACGACTACAACGGCGAGGCGTACCAGACCGTTGCCGGGCAGAACGCCAACAACTCGATCCGCATCCCCGACGAGTTCTTCACGGCGGTCGACGACGGCGCGGACTGGACGATGTACGCCCGGACGACCGGCGAGGCGGTGAAGACCGTCAAAGCCGGCGATCTGTGGGACCAGATCGGCTACGCGGCGTGGCGGTGCGCGGACCCGGGCGTGCAGTACGACTCGACGATCAACGCGTGGCACACCTGCCCCGCGAACGGCCGGATCAACGCGAGCAACCCGTGCTCGGAGTACATGTTCCTCGACAACACCGCCTGCAACCTGGCGTCGTTCAACCTGCTGAAGTTTTACGACTCCAAGACGCGCGAGCTGGACGTTGAGAAGTACGAGCACGCGATCGACCTGTGGACGATGGTGCTCGAAATCAGTGTTCTGATGGCGCAGTACCCGTCTGAGGAGATCGCGCGCCTGAGCTACGAGTACCGGACGCTGGGCCTTGGCTACGCGAACATCGGCGCGGTGCTGATGCAGGCGGGCATCCCGTATGACTCCGATGAGGCCCGCGCGGTGTGCGGCTGCCTGACGGCGATCCTGACCGGGCGCTCGTACCGGATGTCGGCGCTGATGGCCAAGGAGCACGGGCCGTTCAAGGGCTTCGACCGCAACCGCAAGCACATGCTCCGGGTGATGCGCAACCATCGTCGCGCGGCTCACGGCATCAAGCGCGATGCGAGCGACTGGGAAGACCTGAAGATCCGCCCGGTGCCGATCGATCACAAGGTCATGAAGAACGGGAGCGTGTCGATCGCCAACGCGAAGTCGCTGCTGAAGCACGCGACGCAGGCGTGGGACGAGGCGGTCTCGATCGGCGAGAAGCACGGCTACCGCAACGCCCAGACGACGGTGATCGCGCCGACGGGGACTATTGGCCTGCTCATGGACTGCGACACGACGGGCGTCGAGCCGGACTTCGCGCTGGTGAAGTTCAAGAAGCTCGCCGGCGGCGGGTACTTCAAGATCGTCAACCAGTCGGTCCGCCCGGCGCTGGAAGCGCTCGGCTACGGCAAGGGCGAGATATCCGACATCATCGACCACATCCTCGGCACGCTGCGTCTGGATGTGCCGATGCTGTCGCCGGATGGCAAGACGATGCACGATTCGTCGTTCGCGGACTTCCTGAAGGAGAAGGGCCTCGTCGATGAGGACCTGGACAAAATCGAGAAGGCGCTGCCGGGCGTGTTCGAACTGCACTACGGCTTCAGCGCCTGGACGCTGGGCGACGAAGCGCTGGAGCGGCTGGGCTTGAACCCCGAGGAGGTCAAGAACGATTTCTCGTTCAACCTGCTCAAGCACCTGGGCTTGACGAAGGAGCAGATCGAGGGGCTCGGCTCGACGATCTGCGGCTCGCAGACCATCGAGGGTGCGCCGCACCTCAAGGACGAGCACCTGCCGGTGTTCGACTGTGCGAACAAGTGCGGCAAGACCGGCAAGCGGTACATCCACGCCAACGGGCACATCCGCATGATGGCGGCGGCCCAGCCGTTCATCTCGGGAGCGATCAGCAAGACGATCAACCTGCCGTCGGACGCGAGCGTCGACGACATCAAGGACGCGTACCGCCTGAGCTGGGAACTCGGCCTGAAGGCGAACGCGCTGTATCGCGACGGCTGCAAGCTGAGCCAGCCGCTGTCGACCAAGTCCGAGGATGCGGACGAGGATTCGCAGTCATCGGCCGCGGACGAGGCAGAAGCGGAACTGGTCGCCGGGATCGACGAGGACGAGGACTCGGTCGCCGAGGCCCGCGAGGAGATCGCCGAACAGTACGCCGAGGCGGCCAAGGCGTCGGCTGCTGGCGACAAGCAGGCCGCCGAGCGGATCGTGGAGCGGATCGTGCATCGCCCGATGCGTCGTCGCCTGCCCGACACGCGCCACTCGATGACCCACAAGTTCAACGTGGCCGGACACGAGGGCTACCTGACCGTCGGCCTGTACGAGGACGGCCAGCCGGGCGAACTGTTCATCACCATGGCCAAGGAAGGTTCGACCATCGGTGGCCTGATGGACTCGCTCGGGACCGCGACCAGTGTCTCGCTGCAGTACGGCGTGCCGATCGAGTCGCTTGTGAAGAAGTTCACTCACCAGCGTTTCGAGCCTGCGGGCATGACCACGAACCGGGACATCCCGTTCGCCAAGTCGCTGGTGGATTACATCTTCCGCTGGATGGGCATGCAGTTCATTCCCGGCTATCGCGAGGCGAACGCTCCGGATCGAGGTGCGAGCAAGACCGATGAAGTGAAGTCGCCCGCCCCGACCCTTCGCTCCGCCGGTCGCGGGTTCGCGATCGCCGACTCGGATGACGACGGGGAGATCCCAGCGACCGAGGTGCACAAGGCACGCCAAAGGGTGACCGAGGTGAAGGCGTCGTTTTCGTCGTCGTCCACTCGGGTGACGGGTGCGGATGGTTCCTCGACCGCGGTCGCGACCAAGTCATCGACGCTGTCGGCGGCGCTGTCCGAGTGCCAGGAAGACGCGCCGACCTGCGACGTCTGCGGCACGGTCACCGTCCGAAGTGGCACCTGCTACAAGTGCCTGAACTGCGGGAACAGCATGGGTTGTTCCTGAGGCGGAACTGATCTCCGCCCGGTGACGCATCGGGATTCGGAGAGATCGGGGACGCCAACTCGGTGGCCGCGGGGGAGGGAACCTCCGCGAGGTTGGGCTCGAAGGATGCCCGAGCCCAACCGGCAGCCACGGCAACGAGCGAGGAGGGCGCACGCGCCATGGACCCTCGCGACCGAGCCCGGCCCCGACTCTCCGGATCCCGCTGCGGACCCGGGTGACAACTCAAAGACCCACCAGAGGAGGGTCCGCGGCCTGCAACGGGCTGCACGAAACGACCCTCCACTTTGCCTGTCCCCCGGGCGGACCCACCACCGCCCGGGGGATTTGTCATTTTGAACGGACGGTTGATCCCGGTCAATGAAAAAGGCGACCGACGGGTCGCCTTGCTCGTCCATCTGCGGTTGTCGGTTCAGACGTGGGAGATGTCCTCGGTCTTCTTGGCGACCGCTTCGTCGATCTCGGCCTCATACTTCTTGAGCAGTTCCTGAATCTCGTCCTTCAGCGTCTTGATCTCGTCTTCCGGAATGCCGGCCGACTTGTCCTTGCCGAGGGTTTCGGCGTGCTTGTTGGCATCGCGACGGGCGTTTCGGCAGGCGACCTTGGCTTCCTCGCCGAGTTTCTTCACCTGCCCGATGAGCTGCTTGCGGCGGTCGCCGGAGAGCGGTGGGACGTTGACCCGGATTACCTTGCCATCAACGGACGGGTTCAGACCGAGGTTGGCGTTCTCGATGGCCTTCTTGATCTCGCCCACGGACTGAGGATCGAACGGCTGGATCACGATCTGGGTCGCTTCGGGCACGCTGAGCGCGGCCAGCGACTTGAGGTCGGTCATGGAACCGTAGTAGTCGACCTTGATGAACTCGAGCATGGCGGTTGAGGCGCGACCGGTGCGGATGCCTTTGAGCTCGCTGCGGAGATAGTCGACCGGCTTGGTCATGTGAACTTCGGCATCTTTGAGAATGCTGTCCGGCGTCATCGGGTACTCCTGCGGCGGGCATCGCCGTCTGTCGTGAATTTGGTCCGGCAAGAATACGGGAATCAAGGCGGGTTTGCCCGGTTTCGGGCCGCTCAGCACCCTATTTCGAGGCGGTGACGCGGGTTCCCACGGAGGTGTCGCCGCGGAGCACACGGTCGAGGCTGCCTTCGGCGTTGAAGTTGAACACGACGAGGTCGATGTCGTGCTCCTCGCAGAGCGTGAGGGCGGTCATGTCGGTGACGCGCAGTTTGCGGGCGACTGCGTCGGCGAGCGGGATCGATTCGAAGCGTTCGGCGTTCGGATCGATCTTCGGGTCAGCGGAGTACACGCCGTCGACCTTGGTGGCTTTGAGGATGGCGTCGCAGCCGAGCTGGGCGGCCCGGAGTGCCGAGCCGGTGTCGGTGGTGAAGAACGGCTGGCCGGTGCCGGCGGCGAGCACGACGACCGAGCCGTGGCTGAGGGCGTTCTCGGCCTGGACGGTGCTGTAGAGCGGGGCCATGCCGCGGACTTCGGCGGCGCTCAGCAGGACCGCCGGGGCGCCCGCTTCCCTGATGGCGTGCGTGAGCGCGACGCCGTTGATGATGGTTCCGAGCATGCCCATCTGGTCGGCGGATTCGCGGCTGATGAGCCCGGCGTCGGCGAGCGCGGCGCCGCGGACGATGTTCCCGCCACCCGGAACGACGGCGATCTGCATTCCGGCCTGGGCTGACCTGGCAATCGCTTTGGCGGTCGAGCGGAGTGCGGCGGGGTTGATGCCGAGTTCGCCCTCCCCGGATATCGCTTCCCCGGAGAGTTTCAGCAGGACGCGCTGGTAGCGAAACGGTTGGTCGGACATCGGTTCGTGCTCCGCTGGGGGTGTGCTCAGGGGGGGTGGCGGGGATTGCAACCGCCCGCCATGGGGGCGTCAAGCCGCGAAACACCGAATTCAGTTGACCGCCGGAACCTTTTGGGTCTTTGGGAGTCTATATAGGGAAGCGGCGAAGTGCCGATAATACGATTGGGACGGACTCTCCCCGCCCGCTTCGAGGGAAACGATCGGTCGATGCACAGCAGCGAACAACTCGGGACGCGCGGCCAGCGTGAGACGGTCGCGTCCGGCTGGGTCGAGCGGCTGTCGGATCGCATCGGCGAGCGGTTCGGGTGGAGCCGTCAGACGACGCTGTTCGCCCTGTCGGCTTCGTTGTTCGCGCACATGCTTTTGCTGCTCGTGGCCGCTCTGATCATCCGCCCGGCTCCGCCGGCGGCGGCATCGGTCGGCAACGGCGACGTACCGCTGGCGGTCATCTCGCAGAGCGAGTTGGAGCAAACGGCCGAAGTGTCCCTGGCGAGCGAGTCGCCGACGCCGACGGATCTTGAGCTCGACCAGTTGTTCGATCAGCCGGCGGTTGAGATGCCGGCGTCCTCGATCGACTTCAGCGCTCTTGATCTGAGCGATCTTGGGGAGATCGGGGGCGCGGGGGATATCGACGAAGCGGCCGGTTCGTCGGTCTTCGAGAGCGGCTCTGGCGGCGCGGCGTCGTTCTTCGGTGTCGAGGCCGGTGGGAACCGGTTCGCGTACGTCGTGGATGTGTCGGGCTCGATGCAGGGGCAGCGCATCGAGGCGCTGAAGCGAGAACTGACTCGCTCAATCGTCGGGCTCCAGTCGCAATCAGAGTTCGCGATCGTGCTCTACAGCAGCAGCGCGTACCAGGTGGGCACCGGAGGCTGGCGCGACGCGACCGACCAGAGCAAACGCAACGCGCGATCTGAAATCGCAAACATCCGTGCGGGCGGCACAACCATCCCTCTCCCGGCGTTTGAGTTATTGTTCGAACTGCGTCCGAGGCCCGATGCGATCTATTTCATGACCGACGGCGCGTTTGTGAACCCTGAGGCGATAGCCGCGGAGATCGCACGGCTCAATCGATCAACGGGGCGCGTCGTGCCGATCCACTGCATCACTTTCATCGAGCGGGAGGCGGAGGAGACGATGAAGGAGATCGCCCGCCAATCCGGCGGCAGTTACACCCACGTCACCGGGGCTGGGCCGTGAGTCGCCTCACTGTCGTTTTGGGTTCTCTGTGTGTGATCGGCTGCGCATCCGCGGCCGAGATCGTGCTGCGCAACGGCCAGGTCGTTGATGCGCCGGTCGAAACCGTGGCTTTCGATGGGGTCACCATCGGTGGCGACGCCCCCCGGACACTCGGTTGGGATCTCGTGTACTACGCGCGCGGAGAAGGCGACTCGGACATTGCCCTCTACTCCGAGTTTTCCGATACGGTCTGGCGTGCGAAATCTCGCCTCCAGCGCGGCGACTTTCGCCTCGCCGGGCCGCTGTTCGAAGAACTCTTTGAGCAGCAGAAAATCACCGGAATCTCCGGGCCGACCGGGCTCCTGATCGCCGAGGGAACCCTACGGTGCCGCGTTGCGTCCGGACGCCACACCGACGCGATCGAGGCGTGGTCTGTCGCGCTGGACATCCGCGGAACCGGGCAGCGGCAATCTGGAGAGTCAGCCGTGGGCGGCCTGATCGATGCCGAGACCGGTCTGGTGCCGAATCTCCCGCCGGTCTGGCTCGACGATTCGGTCGACGCACGCCGGTTTGGTGAGGGATCCGTTGATGCGGCGGAAGGCGATGGCTCGCTGATTGCACTCTATCGGATGGCAGCACGGCGCAGCGTGGTTACCCGATGAGGGGAGCGTGCCGCGAGGCCGCGACGCCGGAGCGCAACTTGTCGCGCAGATGCTCCGGGCCACAGGGTCTGAAGACGATGCTCGCGCGACGGCTCGCGCGCAGCTTCTCGACCTCACCGCGTCGGCCTCCGGTTCATGGAAAGAGGCTTGGGCTCGCATCGCGATCGGAAGATCGCTGCTCATGGAGACGGACGAACGCGAGCGAGACGCCGGAGTGCTCCACTTGCTGCACCTGCCGGCCCGGTTCGCCCGGTCCCAGCCTCACCTCGCGGCGGTCGCGCTCGCCGAGGTGGGACGCGAGGTGCACGCTCGCGGGAACATCCAACTTTTCGAACTCGTACGGAACGAATTGCGGACGCGATATCCGGAACACGAAGCGAACGCCTGGCTCGACGCCGTCGTTGCCAACTGAAGGGACACCATGCGGAATCTGTTCGATATCTCCACGCAGCTCACACAGTTGCTGGCGCAAGCGCCGGACTCTGCGGCGCAGGACGGCGGCGGAACAGCGCTCGGGTTCCTGGGGGCCGGCGGGACAATTGGGGTCGTGATCATCCTTTTGTCCTTCGGAGCGTTGGCTTTGCTGATCCTCCACCTGCTGCGCATCCGTGCCTCGGCACTCGCTCCGCAGTACGTTGTTGACGACCTGACGGATCTTCTCCGCTCACGGCGCATCGACGAGGCGATCGCGTATTGCCGCGACGAGCAGAACGAGTGTTTGCTCGCGGAGGTCATGGACGCCGGCCTGACGAGGTACCGTCGCTCGCCGTTCGGAGCACTCGAGCTGAAGGCCGCTCTCGAGGAGGCCGGGCAGTCACAGATCTCGCGTCTGTCGCGATCGCTGGATGCCCTCGCGCTCATCGCTTCCATAGCGCCGATGCTGGGGTTGCTGGGTACGGTTGTGGGCATCAACGGGGCGTTCGGCACGATTTCGAGCGCGCAGGGGTTCGCCCGTCCCGACCAACTCGCCGGTGACATCTCCCTTGCCCTGGTGACGACGATCATGGGGCTGACGCTGGCCATACCAACAACCTCGGCGGTCACCTACTTCCGCAATCGGATCGAGAAGATCGCCGCCGACATCGCGTCCACTGTCGATGAGCTCGCGTTGTACGTCGAGATACCTCCTCAGCGCGTCGGCGCAAAGCCTCAAACGGCGGCCGAGCCGCCGGCGCGTCCCGAGACGCCGCAGCCGGCACCTCGCCCCGCCTCCCCCACGAACCACTGACCCGGTAGACCGTTGAAGTTCATCCGCGATGACAACTCGGAACGAGTCGGGCTTCCCGACATCACGTCGATGATCGATGTGGTGTTCCTTCTCATCATTTTCTTTTTGACGACTTCCTCGTTGGTGCAGATGACGCGTGTGCCCCTCGATCTCCCGGAGGAGAAGGGGCAGTCGATTGAAGAGAACGAGTCGCCGGGTCTCGTGATCAATATCGAGGCGGACGGCCGAATCGTGGTCGACAGCGTGGAGGCGGATGTCGCCCGTGTGCTCTCGATGGTCGGAGTCGAGATCGAGCGTGCGGGCGGAGTGGATGACCTCGACGTGCTGCTGCGCGCAGATCGCGCTGCGTCGCTGGCCCGTGTCAATGAGATCGCCCAGGGGATGATCGACCTTGGCGTGAAGTCGTGGCGTCTTGCGACGCGGGTACCGGCGGGGGGCGGTTCCTGATGGCTCGCTACCTGCTCAAGAAGTCGAAGCGCAGCCGCCTTCCGTCGCCGCTGCAGATCACTCCGATGATCGACGTGATCTTTCTGCTGCTTATCTACTTTCTTCTGTCGACCAGTTACACGCCCCCGGAGGCGGAACTAGCACCGGCGCTGCAGGCCGAGCAGGTCGAGGGAGGCAGGTCAGCGGACCTGCAGCCCCAGATCGTTCGCGTGGACCTCTTCGGCGGTGAACCCGGCTTCCGCCTCGCCGAGCAAGTGTTTCGCGATGCCGAGACCCTACGCGGCGTGTTGGCCGAGTTGCCGAAAGAGGGCGGCGTGTTCATCGAGGGAGCCGACGCTGTGAGTGTCCGGTGGGCCGCCGCGGCGATCCAGGCCGGGCGAGATGCCGGGTTCGAGAAAGTGACATATGTCCCGAGCCGCTGAATCGACATCCAGAAGCCGACTCGCTTCGCTGAACGCCGCTCTGTTGGCAATAGTCTTGTTGTGGGCAGCCCCGGCTCCCGCGCGTCCCGCATGGCAGGACGGCGCCGACGACGTGACGGACGAGCCGGCCGACCGGCTCGAAGCGTATCTGCTGGATCGTGGCATGCTCGAGTTGCTCGTCCGGCAGTTGGAGCAGCGGCTCGCGTCGGAGCGCACGTCCCGGGCACGGACGGATGTCGCCGAACGGCTCGCATCCGTCTACGCGCGGTTGCTCTCCGATGCTTCTGGCGCAGCGGAACAGCGCCGCTGGGAATCCGCGGCGGCGCGATTGCTGCAGGATGTGCCGGAGGCGAACACCATCGAGCTGCGCCTCAGCCTCGCTCGAGCGGCGTACACCAGGGTCGAGAGCGTTGCCGAGCGTTTTGATCTCCGCATGATCGACGAGCCGGAACGGATCGATGCGATCGCGCGTTTGACGGATCTGAAATCCCGCTTCGCCTCGATCGGCGCGGACGCCGACAGGCGCGTGCGCGAACTTGAACGCGAAGAAGAGCGAGCGCCGAGGCTGGAATCGTCGTGGCTCGCCGAAGCACTGGGGCAGGCCCGGCGACAGCGGTCGATGGCGTACTACCTCGCGGGTTGGTCTTCGTACTTTCTCGGGAAACTGGCCGATAACGCGACCGCTCCGGCCGGCGATGCATTGCAGTACTTCGGTTGGCTTCTGGGAGCAGACCGAGGCGATGAGGCGACGCTTGCCACATTACCCCTCGCGTCGCTGCGATACGAGCACGTGGCGAGAGCCGCGGTCGCCGCGGCGAGTTGCTACGCGCTCCGGGGTCAGACGGCCACTGCTGAGGAATGGCTATCCACGATAGAAGCCGCGGAGGGTGTTCCGGACGCTGTTCGTTCGCAGGTCTTCGCTCGCCGCATGGTGATTCGAGCGGAGGCGGACGACTGGGCCGGGGTTGCCGCGCTCGTGTCGGATCGGCGCCGGACGGAACCCTTGTCGCAGCAGAAAACCGGCTATCAGTCCGCGACGCCGCTGAGTGTTCCGAACGCCCGCCTTCTCGCGGTTCAGACCTTTGAGACGATCGCCCGACTGGACAGCGGGGCGTACCGAGACTGGCGCATCGCCCGGTTGAGAGATATCGCGCTGGGTGACCTTGTCGTGCAAGGGCAGCTCGGTCATGTGATCGATCTCGCGAACCGCTACAGCACCGAACGGTTTGGCGACGAAAGCTTCGTCTCGTTGTACGTCCGCGGCCTCGCGCTTTATCAGGACGCACGCGACAGGCAGACAGAGACCGATGCGCCGACCGACGACGCTGTTCTCGCGGATCAGTATCGCGACGCGGCCCAGCTGTTTCTGCACGCCCTCAAAGCGCTCGACGCCGATCAGTTTGAGTCCGCCCGGGCAAATACGCTCCTGCTGATCGGATTGTCCCAGTTCTATGGCGGCCGGCCGGTGGGCGACGAGACGAGCGTCTTTGCGGATGCGGTGGATAGCCTCGAGCGTGCGGCGTCGGAGTTCGCCGATGCAGAACGCGGTGCCGACGCGCTCTGGATGGCGATCAGAGCAATCGACGCCCAGACGGATCTCCGAGGCGATGATGACGCCGCGCTGACAAAGCGACGAGAAGCGCTCATCGGTCGATTCCTCCGAGAGTACCCCAGCGATGAGAAGGCCGCGGCGCTCATCATCCGGCTTGCTGAGTCCGAGAGCATCCCGGCTCAGGAGCGATTGCGTCTGCTTCGCGAAGTGCCGGACACCAATCCGCTTCGAGAGTCAGCCCTGCGGTACGCCGCCTCTCTCGCATATGAAGTGTTCCGGTCTGCCACGGAGGACGAACGCGATTTCGCGGCCACTCAGTTCGGTCAGATCGCGGAACCTCTCATCGCCATCGATCAGCAGCGGGGGGCGAGCGGCGACGCGACTGCCCAGCGGGCTGCGGTAGCGCGTGCGCGTCAGGTCGCCGAAGCGATCCTATCGATGCGCGTGCCGGACCTGGCACGGGCCGAGCGCGTCGTCGAGGCCCTTCGCCAAATGCTTCGCGACGAGTTCGCCGGTGCGCGTCAAGCGGAGGACGAGATCCTCTTCCGAGCGGCACAACTCGCCCTCGTCCGAGGTGATCAGCAGGGCGCCGAGCAGATTGTGGACCGGCTCCGCGAGCGTGGCGGGGAGTACGCCGACTCGTCGGTCCGAGTGTTCTACCGCGACGCTGCGCTGGCTTTCGAGCGAGCGGTACAAGGAGGTGCCGCGGAGAGCGAGATTGTTGCTGCGGGAGAGCGGCTGCTGAGCGTCGGGCAGGAACTGCTTGAGCAGATCACGAACGCCGATTCTGAGCAGGCTGCGGCTTTGGAGATCGGGATTCGCGTTCGCATCGCGGATGTGGCCAAGCGACTGTTCGAAATTCAGAATGATTCCGCGATGCTGCGCCTCGGCTTCAGCCAGTTCTCGAAGGTGCTCGACGCTCAGCCGCGAAACGTCGATGCGCTGCGCGGGGTCGCCGAACTCGGCGTTGAAGCCGGAGAGCCGGAGCGCGCGCTCGACGCTTGGCGCGTGCTGCTGACCGGCCAACGCGCCGGGTCCGAGCAGTGGTTCGAAGCGCGGACGAAGCACCTTGAAGTACTCGCTATGGTCGATGCCGAACGGGCCCGAGCCGTGCTGCGCCAGCACGCCGTGCTCTACCCGGAGCTTGGGCCGGAACCGTACCGAACGCGGCTGCTTTCGCTCGCGGAGCAACTCGGTGTCGAGATCACATCGGAGGATTCCGATTGAGTCACGGCGCGTCTTCCAATTCGATCGGCCTGTCCGCCAGCCGGTTCCTCGGCGTCGAGGCGACCGCCGATCAACCGGCAAAGCTGCTCGGATTGCGCGACGATCCGCGGTCGTGGCAAGCTGCTGAGATCGGTCGGGCGCTCGTCGGTCAGTTGCAGCGCATCGACGAACATCCGCAGGCACGAACGCCCGAGGCCGACGAGTTGCGCGTGGCTCTACATGTTGCCGCGGCACAGCTGAAAGATCCTTCCGTCCGGGCACGCCTGCTCGGGGAATCGTCACACGCCGGTGAGTCCGGGACGGGAACGGTCACTGGCGAGGGCACCAGCGATCCGCTCCGCGCCCCGATGCCGACGGACGCTCTAACCAACGCGGAACCCGTGCGCCCACCGGCGTCCGAGCCGGTCTCGATCGACCCGGGTTTCGTTACTGCGGCGCAGCACGTCCTGGCTTCCTGCGGTGGTTGGAACGCGGAGTCGAAGAGGCTGCTTGGATACCTTGCTCGCTCGGCTTCGGTCGACGCTTCGATCCTGCAACGAGCCTTGGTGGATATCACGCGCCAGCACGAGCAGGGATCCTCGCCGAGTACACGCAATTCGCTCGGACTCCCAGCAAGTGCCTCGGAGGCGACACCGAGCAACCAGGCTTGTTCGCTCTCGCGGTCGACATCCGCCGACCGCCAGTTGGATCACCGCATCGCAAGCCCGCGAGCGAGAGCGTGGATTACGATCGGAACGTTTCTGATGCTCGCGGCATCGATCACGATCGGGCTCAGTCTGGTGACGGTCATCGTGCAGGAGGCCTTCCGAACCGCGCCACCCATCACGACACGCGTGGTCGGGCCGAGTCCGTCGACGTCGTCCGGCGGACCATCTCCTTCAGGCGGCGATGCGAACGCCACGGAGTCTGCCGACTCTGGGGCGGATGCAGATTCGACGATGCCGTTGCAAGCCGACGGACCTCGCTTGGTTCGATTCCTTCAGGCGCTGACCGTTGAAGCGTTCGATGCGGCTCCGAATGAGTCGTTTGCGGGGCTCAGCGAAGCGATCGATCGGTTGGCTCGGGCCTGGCCGGCACTTGCCCCCGAGGTTCGATCGATCGCTCCGCTCGCGGCGCGGGACGCGATCCTCGCGGGTTCGGAAGCCGACCCAGAGCGAGCGTCGGATGTCATCCAAGCACTTAGGGCGAGACTCGAGGTGTTCGATCCGAATGCCGGCCTCCCCGCCAGCGACGCGATACCCGGATCCGTCTTCGCGTTCGGCGTGGCCGGACTCCTGCTGGATACCCCGATCGAGCCGCGACTCGAACGGACCCTCCGCAGCGAGCTGAACTCGATCGCGAGCACGGTTGGATTGGGATTGACAGTCCGCGACTTTGAGTCGCTCGCGGCGATCGCGCTGACGGTACTGGCTGAAGCCGGCATTCCCCGTGCAGCGGACTCTTCGGCACCGCGCACCGAAACGTATTGGAGCGCCTGGCTGCGCGTCGCCGACTCGCTCGAGGCGAAGCGGGCCAGGTCGATCCGACTCGCGGCGGTTGAGGCGATCGTTGAGCGCGGGGAAGACCCCACCTTTCATCGACCCACGTCGGTCGCTCTTGAGTCGCTCGTAGGCTCTATGGACTGGCGGGCGGCAGACGCGTCCGAACTCGGAGCAAGGCTGCTGGCGTGGTTCGATGATCGCGAAAGGATCACCGATGAGGCGCTGCGCGTGATCACGGCGGCGCTGGTCGACGGAGCACACCTGCCGATGCTTGGGGCGGAGATGAAACTCGGCGAGAGCGCGTCCCCGGATGCGAGGCGCGCGCTCCGCGACCGGTACGCGGTTCGCTTCGGTTTGCCACAGATCGGCGACGGCCGGTTGTTCGTCGCCGAATGGGCGGGTTTCGCTGAGGAGCAGCTCGATACGCAGATTGCGGACGCCGACCGCGATGCGCTCGACGCGGCGGTCCGGGCGGCGTTCCTCAATGCGTCTGCAGCTTTGTGGCTCGATTCCAACGAAGCAGCCGCGCGCGCGAATCTGGCCAATGTCCGCAACGGTCTTTCGGGTTTCATCGCAAGTGCCGGCGGCCCGGTGAGTTTCGGGGCTCAGCGTACTGCACGAGCGGACGGGGAATGGGCGGCGCGGTATCTGCGGGCAAGACGGAGCGCCGACGACCGTACGCGACTTCTGTACGAACTCGAGAACACCGGCGGCCCGGCCGGCGCTGCGGATGCGGATGTCCTCGCCGAAGCAGCGAGCTACTCGACGCCGATTGAGGTGCGCCGGCAAGCCCAGCAGATCGTGGTCACCTACAGCGGGAAACCAGAGGTCATCCTCGGACTGCTGGAGGTGCTCCCGCGTGCCGCGGCCCAGAGCGGTGTCTCGGACATGATCGCGGATGCGACCGGGCGCTCTCTCCCGGATGTGGAGGATCAGGACTGGGAGTTTGAGGCACGCCAAGCTCTCGTGGCGAGATCACTCGAACTGCTTGCCCGAGAGGATCGTAGGTTTCTTGACATCGCGCGAACCGCACTCGAACGGGCTGTGGTGATCAGGCTTGATGCGCTCCCGCCCCCGCCCGCGCGCCCCGGTCCCGATACGTTCAGCGGCGGAGGGATCGACTCGATCGGCATCGCAGACGACAGCGACTCTGTTCCGGTGATGGAGTCGTATGTCGAGCGGCTGCTCGCTCTTTGCCGCAGATACCCGCAGCGATCGCAGGCATTTGCCACCCTCACCGAACTGGAGTCTCGACGCCGATGGCGCGACCGCCTGGCGACCGGCGCGATCGCCGAGTTCGTCTCCGGCAGCACCAGTTCGCTCGAACTCCTCGCGTACGCGACCACCGCCGAACGCCCGGCGGATGCTGAGCGCATCGGCGACATCATCGAGGAGGCTGCGTCGGCTCGTCGATTCGCGGCCAGCGCTTGGGTACAGATCGCTGTCAACGAGCGCGCGATGCTTCGACTCAACATGATTCGACTGGGAGCGGTGAGGTGATGCTGACGGTTCCGCTTCGAAGAACGATCAAGCCCGTCGCCGCGATGTTGGCCGCGGCTTTGTGCCTCGGAGCGGGCGCGCTGGGGTTCGGCCATATCCAGCCTGCGACCGATTCGCTCGAAGGCGGCGTGTTCCAGTTGCAGGAGCGACTCGCCTCGCTCACCCCTGCACGCCCGATGGATTATTTTCGACTCGCCGAGGAACTCGCATACCTGTCTGCGGTGTCACCCAATCAACGATCGACCGCCATTCGTATGGCCGAGCAGTTGTACGTGCTGGCGTACGAACTCGAGCGAGCGGGCGGCGGGGATTCTTCGCTCGGCCCCAGTGTTTGCCTCGCGCTTGCAGACCTCGCTCCGCCCGAGGAGCGCGATTGGCTGCTCGCGATTGCGGCGTCGTTCGGCCAGGCGGGCTCGTCCGAGATCGAACTGGAGCGGGGTGCCGGCAGGACTGAAGACCGAGCGCGGCTCGATGCCGCCGAGGCCATCGGGCGTTTCCGCGCAGTCGAGCGTCGACCGCTGTCGGTGATCATGCGCCGGATCGACGTGCGCCGCCAAATGGTCGATGCAGGTGTGCCTCAGCGGGATGCGGATTGGGTCATGGGGCTGCTCGAGCGGGGTCTGCAACGCCCGTACTGCCCGGAATGCAGGAACCAGCGACTCGTGCGCACCGGGACGCCGGATCAATCGGTGGAGCAGTCGCTCTGCCCCCAATGTTTCGGCAACCCGGAGCCCGATCCGCCTTTGTCCGGCGATGACCTCCGGCGACTTCTGGGCATCGAGGCGCGACTGCTCAACGCGAAGCCGCGGACATGGACCGCTGAGGTTCTGGTCGGTGGAGGCGAGCCGCTCAACGATCTCGACCCGTCGGGGTTGGCTGATCGCTACGGGGTGGATGCTCGCCGTCCGTACTGGATTTCGCGCGGCGACTCGGCCCTCGCCGGGTCGTGGCACGAACTGCCCGGCGGCGACTAACTCATCTCTTCTTCGATGTATGCCAGCTTGGTGGAAACGATGTCCATAATCTCCTGCAGTTGGTTTTCCGTCGCGACATCCCAGCATGCCCACACGACGGAATCGATGCGGTTCCCGCTCTCGATACCGTCGCGGATGGTTTTCTTCATTTTGCGCAGCGGAAGACGCTGGATCATGTCGGTGGTCAACGGAACGGAGATCTTGACATTGTCAGGATCGGGCACCAGGTATGCGAACGCCCGGGTCGGATCCTTCGGGTGCTCGAAGACGAGCGTCCATCGCCAGGGCAGCCCTTGCCACGCGAGTCGTTCTTCAACCGCGTTCTGCTCGGAAACGGATCGCCGGGCTTCGTCAAAGAGGTCGGTAGCGGCGGCATCGTAGTGCGAGCGCAACTGCTTCAGGTCGGGCTTTGAGAATCGGTCGGTCCAAGGCAGTCGGTCACCGGAGAGCGAGCGAGCCTTCTCGTCAATCTGCACCATGGTGCACCTCTTTCGTAGAGACTGGGCGGGCGAAGTTGAAGCGCACTTTCCAGACGCTTGGAGAGCCCGAGAGGTTCAGAATATAGTCTATTCGCATTTTGTACGGATAGCAACCCCACTGCTTCGTGTCGGCCCGGAACGCGGAATCCGCCGGCGTGTTCGTATACGATGCCCGTTGCTTACTACACGAGGAGCACCCGTGAACGACGCAGCCAAGTCGACCGCGACCCAATCGCTCGATGACGAACTCGATCTCACCAGCGCCCATGTTCTACTGGTTGACGACCACGAACAGAACCTCGACCTGCTCCAGGCCTATATCGAAGACCTCGGTTGCCGGATCTCGACCGCCCGCGACGGCGTGGCGGCGAAGGAATCGATCGATCGCGACCAGCCCGACCTGATTCTGCTCGATGTGATGATGCCTCGGATGTCGGGGTTCCAACTTTGCGAGAAACTCAAAGCGGCTCCCGAGACCCGTGATATCCCCATCGTGATGGTCACGGCCTTGTCCGAGGTTGGAGATGTGGAGCGTGCGGTGGAAGCCGGTGCGGACGATTTCCTCACCAAACCGGTGCATCGCGTGGAACTGATGACACGCGTGAAATCGCTCCTGAGAGTGCGTCTGCTGCGCCGCCAGCTCGAAGCAACGCTCGACGAAATGAAGCAGATGCGAGCCGAGCGACCCGACGAGGCCTGACGCAGATCAGCGGCGCGAGACCTTAGTACAGCGATGGGACCGCCTGCGTGATGGCTGGATTTCGCGGATCGCGCACCCACACCGACTCGGAAGAGCGCGGTTCGTCCTGGCGGAGCAGTCGCTCCAGATACTGCAGGAGGGTCGGCTGGTCGAATCGATCGAGCCAGGAGACGCTCACGGAGCGGTTCATCCGAGTGATCTGCTCGAGCAGTTGCTCTCGAGAGAGCGTGCCGAACCGTTTGGTGATTCGAACGAACGCCGTGCCGACTTCTGTTTGGGCCACCATAACGACTTGCCTCCGTGCTTTCCGCAATGCCCCTCCGTGGGCGTTCGCTGCGTGATGTGTACCTTCGGAACATCTCGGGCGACCCGATGAACTGATAACCACAAGGGACGGATGGCGGGTCAAGATCTCGTGCGCCCCACGAGATCTTGCGGAGTCCGGGCTCACCCCCCGAGACGAACCGCGCCGTCCGCACTCGCATCGTCTCGCTGGTAGCCAGACGAGCCTTCCTCATCTGTAGTTTGCCTCATCCAACGCTGTCCAACGGAGCGGAACGGCACAACGCGCCGGCTCCGTATGGCGCTTTGGTGCGAAGCCGGGCAAGGCGGGCAAACTCACTACAATGTCGCCATGAAAGCTGTTCTGATCGAGAAACAGGGGGCCCCGGTAGCCCCGAACATCCGTGCGGAGGAAGACGCTTCGACGATTGTCGAGGGGCTGGACAGAATCAGCGCCGGGGCCGTGCAGGTTCGAACGCACGCTTCGGCGCTCAACCACATGGATATCTGGGTCGGCATGGGTATTCCGGGTGTCGATCTGACCTATCCCAGAGTCACCGGCTGCGACGCCTGCGGCACCGTCGAAGCGGTGGGAGCCGGTGTGAGCGAAGAATGGATCGGCAAGCGGGTGGTCTTCAACGCCGCGGTCGAAGTCCATCGCAGCCCAAGCCCTGGCGAGCCGACCGGGGCGACGCTCGCTCCTGAGTACGAACTGATCGGCGAGCACCGCCACGGAGCCCATCGGGAGTTGTTTGAGGCCCCGGCGACGCACATCGCCGAGGTGGACGAGGGCGTTTCGGATACCGACGCTGCGGCGTTCGGGCTCACCTCACTGACCGCGTACAGCATGATGATCACCAAGGCGCAGTTGCGTCCGGGGCAGACGGTGCTGATCACGGGTATCGGTGGGGGCGTCGCGCTGGCGGCGCTCGCGATCGCCAAGTGGATGGGCTGTCCAACGGTCGTGACCAGCCGGCATCAGTGGAAACTCGACCGCGCGTCGGAACTCGGCGCAGATCATGGCATACTTGACGAGGGGCAAGACTGGTCCAAGCAAGTCCGCTCCTGGTCTCGCAAACGCGGCGTTGATATGGCGGTCGATTCGATCGGCAAGCCGACCCACCTCAACTGCATGAAATCGCTGGCCCGGGGCGGCGCGTTCGTCACGCCGGGCAACACCGGCGGACCGAGGATCGAATCGGATCAGGCCCGGATCTTCTGGAACCAGTTGCGGATCCTTGGCTCGACGATGGGCACGCCGGACGAGTTCCGCGAGGTCGTCGCTTTGCTAAACGCCGGGCATCTGCGGCCCGTCGTTGATCAGGTCTTCAAGTGGAGCGACGCCCCTGATGCGTGGGCTCGCCTCGAGGCCCAGGACCAGTTCGGAAACATCGTCCTTGACTGGACGCACTAACTAAACATCCCCCGATCGCGAGGATTCTCTTTCATGTCATCACTTCTCGCCGGCAAGACCGGTCTCGTCTTCGGCGTCGCGAATGACCGTTCGTACGCGACACACATCGCCGCCGCACTCGTTGAGCACGGCGCGACCTGCGCGTTCGGGCATCTGCCCGGTGACAAAAACGAACGCCGCACGTCCAAGGCGGTCGAGAAACTCGGTATCTCCGACCCGTGGCTGTGCGAGTGTGATGCTGCTGACGACGACTCGATCGACAAGGCATTCGACAAGTACGCCTCAGACTTCGAGCGGCTCGACTTTGTGATCCATTCGATCGCATTCGCCGATCGCGAGTGGCTGCGTCCGGGCATGTTCAACAAGACGCCGCGTCAGGCGTACCTTTCGGCCATCGACATTTCGGCCTACACGCTCAGCGCGTTCGCGCAGCGGGCGAAGCCGCTGATGGAAAGGACTTCGGATGCGAAGCCCGATCCCGGCGGCTCGATCCTCGGCATGTCGTACTACGGCTCGGAAAAGGTCGTGAGCGGCTACAACGTCATGGGTGTCGCGAAGGCAGCCCTCGAGTGCACGAGTCGCTACCTGGCGGCGGAGCTCGGTGAGTCCGGGATCAGAGTGAACACCATTTCAGGGGGCCCGCTGCGTACTCTGGCCGCTTCTGCCGTCGGTGGGATCGATGCGATGCTCGACGAAACGCCTAAGCACGCGCCCCTGCGCCGCAATGTCGAAGGCTCAGATGTCGGCGGCACCGCGGCTTTTCTGGTCTCCGACCTGTCCGCCGGCATCACCGGTGAAAATATCTATGTCGATTGCGGAATCAACATCATCGGAGCGGGCGTCTAGACCAACCCCGGTCCGTGATCAAGCAAATTCCCGGTCCCTGAGGAGGAGAACCATGAGACCGCTTCGTACAAGTTCGTTGGCGTCCGTGGCCTGCGTCGCTGCCGTCGTTTCAACTCCGCTCGCGTCCGCTCAAGACAATCAGCAGAACGCCGAGTCCGCGCCGCCCGTCGTGGCGGTCAACTCGGCTGGCCTGGACGGCTGGCTGAGTTCCGACAAGGACCGTGCGCTACGCGAGTTGCTTCGGCTGGTCGGGCCGCGGCTCTCCGAGCTCCCGGCGGAACTCTCGCGCCTCGGGATGGATGAAGCCGACGAGATCCCGGCGGGTTTTCTTGACTCGGCATGGGAAGTGCTCTCGCGACCGCAGTCTTTCGAACTCCGTCTGAACCTGAACCGCCTGCGTGAGCAGTCCGTGCCGGTCGATGTGCGATGGGCCGCGACAGCGGCGGACCTGACGAGCGCGTCGAACGCGGTTGGTGTGTTCCGAAACGCGCTTCGTGATGCGCCGATCGATTTCCGGATGTCCAACGAGCCCGGTGTATTCATCGCAGATACGCCGGCCATCCCGGTGTTTTTCGGCGCCAAGCGAGCGAACGGCAGCCCGGTCATCTTCCTCAGCACCGAAGAGGGCAAGATGCCGGATATGACCGCCCGCTACGCAGAGCTCCCCGAGGGGGCGACGCAGACATTCGGGCTTCGGTTCGATCTCGGGCAACTGACTCCGGTGATCGGGATGCCGATCGGCATGGCTCCGCCCGTCGTCGGCGAACTCCTGATGGAAGCGGGGCTGGTCGGTTGGGACGCGACCCGCTTTGACATGGCCATCGGTCACGACGACTCACTCTCACACGCGACTGTTCGTATGACCGGCGCTGCGCGTTCGGCTCGTTTGTTCGCGATCGATCCCGAGCGGTCGCTCTCCGTTGCGGATTTTGCGATCGTCCCGGAGGACGCGACGGTCGCATCGCTCGGTCTGTACGACGCTTCCAAGACGCTCGGCGTGGCCCGGCGCGTGATGGAATCGCTAGATGTCTGGGACGAGTTCGAGCGAGGAATGCGTGAGGAAGCCGAGATCGACCCCGCGACGATCGAGGCGTTCGTTCGAAGCATCGGCGATGTCTGGGTGTACTACCAGTCGGATTCCACCGGCGGTGGCGAGTTCTCCTCGGCGATCATGAGCGTTACCCTTCGGGATCGTGCCAACTTCGAGCAGGCGCTGGCCACCGCGGTTGGCAAAGCCAATGCGCTCGGCGCGCAGGAAGGCAACGGGTACGTCCGCGTGCGATCCAGCGAGTCCGCGGGCATGACGATGTACAGCCTGACCTCGCCGGGCTTGCCGCTCCCGGCCGAGCCGACGCTCGCGATTCATGGCGATCGGGTCTATCTCGCGATGTCGGTCCCCTCGCTGATGGCGGCGATTCGACAGGCCTCTGCGGACCGATCGATCGTCGATCGAGAAGGGTTGCTCGACTTCGTCGGCGGTTCTCTCGATGGCATCGCGGGATTTAACTTCATGGACACCGAACGCTACGCCCGGCGCGGCTACGGCACGATGAACCATGTCGTCGCGGCGATGGTAAACGGCGTTCGATCACCTTCCAGCGATCGCGAGCCGTACGAGCGAGGCATCATGATGCCTTCGTACAACGAACTGATGGAAGGCGTGGTTCCGACGGTGTCCGTGACCCGCTGGGACGGCGAGGATCTTGTTGTCACCGCGACCGCCGACCGCTCGGTCACCGTGCAGTTGGCGGCCGGGTTCGGTCGCGCGAACCTCGGCGCTGCCGCGGGGCAGTTCCTGCCGATGATGATCGCCGGGGGTGCCTCGTCCGCTCCGATGGCAGTCGTTGAGGCTAGGAGCAGTGCGAAACAGGCGGTTTCGTCCTCGCAGGTTCGTCAGGTATTGATGGCTGCCGTGATGTACGCCGAAGAGAATGACGGGCGTTTCCCGTCGTCGGTGCAGGACCTCGTGGAGGCAGAGTTCTTGGACTCCGCAGCGGTTCAATCGCCGTTCGGCGCGATGATGGACGGACGCCCGGACATCGTGCTCCGGTCAGACCTCAAAGAGATGCCAGAGTTCGCGTCCGATGTAGTCGTCGCTATCGATCGTTCAGCGCTCGAGTTCATCGGTGAGACCGCGGTCGGCTTCGCCGACGGTCATGTCGAATGGCACGATCGATGGTCGCTCATGGAATTGCTCCAGACGCCGGCGAACGAAGGCGCGATGGAGAGTTTCGACCTTTTCTGAATCAGAGCGACAGCAGTTCGAGCTGGTGTTCGAGCGTGTCCAGCGCCGCGGCGAGGTAGGTCGGGTGGCCTTCCCGGTCGAGAAACGCGGGCACGCACGACGCCAGCAGGATCCGGCGGATGCAGGCGAGTTGCGTGTAGTCGTCCGTCGGCAGGCCCGCATCCCTTCGGGCTCTGGCGATCAACGACACCGGTTTCACCTTCTTCATGACATCGCGGTTCGCCCAGTATTGACGCTCGAGGTACACCGCGTCCTCGATCCAGTGCCCGCAACGGACGCCCGCGAAGTCGAACAGAATCGCTTCCGGTCCCGCTTGCTCGGTGCCGCCCTCACGCCACGGCGAGTCCGCCGCTCGGAGCATGAGGTTTGCGAGGTGCAGGTCCCCGTGACACCAGGCGTTTACGGGTCTCGTGTGCCACTTGATGAGCAGGCGATCCAGCACGCGCTGGACCTGGTGGATGGTGTTGGACCAACGCTGCGCGTCGGGTATCGCGTTGACCTTGGCCGACTCGCGAGCCTTGCTGATCAGGTCGGGCCAGTCTGCCGTCGTTTCGTGCTCTTGGAGCGGCCAGCACCGCTCGGCACAGCGGTAGAACCGCGCGAGCGCGCCGGCGCACAGACGGAAGGTGTGTTTCGACGGGTCCGACTTCAGCGGCTCACCGTGCATCCGCTCCATGACGACCCATGCCATGTCGAAGGATCCGAGTTCGGTGCCGTGGTACGCGATCCGAGGCGTCGGTGCGGCCACCGCTCCCAAACCGACCAGCACGCGATACTCGCGGGGGCCGATGGGAAACTTGATCACGACATCGCGCGGGTCTTCGCTCGGTGATCGGCCGTCCAGCGTGCCGTACGCCGTCGCTGCACCGCCCCGTTGCCAGTCGGTCCGAAACCACCGAACATCGCGAAGGCGATTCTCGCAGGCCTCGTTGAGCTGCGGGAGCAGCGCTGGGCCGAGGGAGCTTCCGGGCTTCTGTGGCTCCTCGGTCAACCGGCGTGCCTCCTTCCGAAACGACCTCTACAAAGTAGCAGACGGTCCGGGGGGAGTCGAACAAAATCCTTTGGGCGAACGCCTGATTCGTTGCATCGGGTGCTAGTCTTTGCCTCCCATGCCGAGCCCGAAGTACGACATCCTCGCCCTCGATCTTGACGGAACGCTGCTCGGACCGGACGGCGCCGTTTCGCAGGCCAACATCGATGCCGTGGACGAGGCCCGGCGGGCGGGTATCGAGGTGGTGCTCTGCACCGGTCGGGGGTATCGCGAATCCGGCGAAGCCATCGACGCGATCCGCGCCGATCGTATCGCGGCCGGTCGATCGATCGCTCCCGTCGTCGTCTCCGGTGGTGCGATGATCGTAGACGCCAGTCGCGATCGGACAATGCACCGCTGGCCGTTGGGAGAGTCTCTCGCGAGCGAACTCTGCGAACTGTTCGCCGAGATGGGACGCGCGCCCCTTCTGCTCAAGGACTTTGACGCGGCGGGATTCGACTATCTGGTGATCAACTCCGGCCCGGTCGAGCCGCCGACGCAGTGGTGGTTTGAGCACATGCCCGTCGAGGTCCGGTTCGTGTCATCTCTGGCGGAGGACGAGCATCCGGAGCATACGGTACGGGTCGGCTTCGCCGCCGGAACCGAGACGATGTGCCAGATGTCCGACGCGGTGCGGGAACGCTTCGGTCGTCGGGCCGTGATTCACGCGTTTGCCGCCGTATCGAGCGTCGAGGACCGCGTCGGTCCCGACGGGCGTCCGCTCGTGGGAAAGGACGAGAACATCCACCTGCTTGAGGTCTTCGACGCGCAGGTGAGCAAGTGGACGGCGATTCACCGTTTGGCGCTTGAGCAGGGCATCCCGAGAGCCCGTGTCGCGGCGATCGGTGACGAGATCAACGACCTTGCGATGGTCGAGGGGGCCGGTCTGGGCATCGCGATGGGGAACGCCATCCCGCAGGTTGCGAAAGCGGCGCAGCGCGAGACCCTACACCACGCCGACGATGGCGTCGCCCACGCGATCGAGCGGATATTGACTGGGGAGTGGTAGCATCGTGCAACGGATGAACCCGGAAGACCATCAGGATCGAACCCCGCGTCCCGAAGTGCCGCTCGGAGTCGCGATCGACGACCGCCCCGATAAGGCGCGGAAGCCGGGGGCCGCCAACGACGCGGACGACCGGCGTCGCGCGCTGATGATCATCGGTGGAATCCTTGCTGGTGTGCTGCTCGTTGTCATTCTGGGGAACACAGTCCTCAGGCCTTTCATCGTGGCGCGACACGAGAGCATGCTCATTGGTGTAACTGAGCGTCAGGTCGATGATCTGGCTGATCTCGCCGCGGAGTACCAACGCGAAGCCGGAGTTGCCCCCACGGGCTACGCCGATCTTGCATCGCTCGAGCGGCTCGAAACTTCGCAGGGCAGAGACCAGTGGGGGACGGGGTTCGTCTTTGACTCCCGCAGCGAACCCGACGGAGCGAGGACCCTTAGCGTACGCAGTGCCGGCCCCGATACCGAGTTCGGTACGGAAGACGACATTGTGGCCGAACGGACCGTACTCGTTGCTGACAGTGCGGAGAACAACTAGCCGTGCAAACGCTCGCTGAGATCCGATCACTGCTCGAAGCGCACGGTCTCGCCCCGAAGAAGTCGCTCGGTCAGAATTTCCTGATCGACCAGAACCTGATCAGCAATCTTGTGCGAGCATCGGGAGTCGCGCAGGGTGACCTGGTTCTGGAGATCGGTCCCGGAACCGGGACGCTCACCGAGGAACTGCTCGAAGCGGGCGCTGACGTCGTCGCCTGTGAGCTCGACGACGGCCTCGTCGGCCTGCTCCGGGACCGATTCGCCGGGGCGTTGGAACACGGGCGGCTCCGCCTGATCCACGGCGACTGCCTGGAACGGAAGTCCATGCTGAACGCCGATCTCCGGGAGGCGCTCGGAGGGCGTGCGTTCCGGCTGGTTGCGAACCTGCCGTACGGCGCATCGAGCCCGCTCATGATCCACATGGCGCGCGATCGGCATTGCCTCGGACAGTTCGTAACGGTGCAGCGTGAGGTCGCCGAGCGGGTAAGAGCGGTTCCGGGAACGCGTGACTACAGCGAGCTCAGCGTGCTCGTGCAGGCCTGTGCCGTGCCGGAGAAGATCGCAACGCTGCCCGGACAGTGCTTCTGGCCGCGGCCAAAAGTGGTGAGCGAAATGCTCGCGATCCGCCCGCGCCCCGAAGCCCAGCGCCCGAGCGAGGAGGAGTACGAGGCGTTGGCAACGCTCTGTCGAACGCTCTTTACCCAACGCCGGAAGCAGATCGGCGCCGTTCTCGGGCGGGACCGAGCGTTCCCGGATGGGATCGACTCGAACTTCCGCCCGGAGCAACTCTCAGTCAAGGATCTCGTCCGGCTCGCGAACTGGCACCACGAGGGGTAGCCCATGGTCCGCGCGGTCCGTTAGGATTCGGTCATGAAGATCGGCATCATCGGCGGCACGGGCATCGGCGAGCGACTCATGAATCGCATGGAGCCGGAGGGCATTTCGTGCCATCGCCCGGACACGCCGTTCGGCTGGCCGTCGGCGGAGATCGTCGAGGGCACGGTTCGGACAGTTGGCGGCACTGAAGTGAGCGTGCTGTTGCTCAACCGACACGGCGTCGGGCACAAGATCCCGCCGCACCGTCTTCCGTACCGGGCAAACATCTTCGCTTTGAAGGAGATCGGCGCAACTCATCTGATCTCGACTGGCGCGACGGGCTCGCTGCGTGAAGATATCAAGCCCGGGGATCTGGTCCTTTGCGATCAGGTCATCGACCGCACCGCGACTCGCGCCCGCACGTTCTTTGATGACGCGGCGGTGCATGTGGAGTTCGCGGATCCGTTCTGCCCCGTCATGCGCAAATGGCTGTTGGATTCGGCGGCCGGACTCGAAACGGCTCTGCACGAGCGCGGCACCTACGTCTGCATCGAGGGACCGAGTTTTTCAACGCGGGCCGAGTCGCATATGCATCGCACGATGGGTGGCGATCTTGTCGGAATGACCGCCATGCCCGAGGCGCGGCTGGCCCGCGAGGCGGAGTTGCCGCTGGCGCTGATCGGCTTGCCCACCGACTATGACTGCTGGCGGACCGGCGACTCGGCACAGGGCGATTCGTCTTCGCTGATCGAGGAGATCATGGCGAATCTCGAGCAGGCCTCCGAGGCCGCCTTCGGACTGATCGAGGCAGCTCTCAGCCGGGCCGATGAACTCGAGGGCGTCGAGTGCCCCGCTCATGATGCCCTGCGGCTGGCGATCTGGACCGACAAGGACAAGATCCGGGGCGGCGAGATCGACCGGCTGGCTCCGTGTTGGGGCAAATACTTCGAATCGGCTTCGATCGTCTGACTCCCTCCCAGATACGGATTGACATGCAGCAGCGACGACCTCGCTGCGGTCTTCTCGGCCCGCGCGTGCGGTGGTTTCGCGTATCGCGAGATAGCGGTGGTCGACGCCCACGGGTCTGGTAGGCTCAGCGAGTAGTCCTGCGGTCGATTCTTCGCGCCAAGCATTTGGGAGAACGCTTTATGACGCTTCGGACGATCCTCGTGATCCGCGTTTTGCTGTTCGCTTCGGTGGTAGCCGCCGCGGCGAGAGCGGAGGGGCCCGTCAAGGTGTTCATTCTCGCCGGGCAGTCGAACATGGAAGGCCAGGCGGTGGCGGACCTGGAGGGTGAGTCGTACAACGGCGGGAAGGGGACACTCGCCGCGTTGCTGCGCGATCCGGTTGAGAGGGCGCGATACCAGCACCTGGTGAATTCCGATGGCGCGTGGAGCGAGCGGGAGGATGTTCGCGTGCGGTTCCGTCCTGGCCGGGGGGGCCTTCGGGATGGAGCGCTGACGATCGGCTTTACGGCGTATGAGGGGCGTCACCACTTTGGGCCGGAGTTGGAGTTCGGCCACGTGCTCGGTGATGCGCTTGAGCACGACATTCTGATCATCAAGACGGCGTGGGGCGGGAAGAGTCTGTACGAGGACTTCCGGCCCCCGTCCTCGGAGGGACCGACGGGTCCGTATTACACGCGGATGATTGCGCAGGTTCGAGAGGGTCTGGAGTCGCTCGAAGAGAACGGGGCTGAGTACGAGCTTGCCGGGTTTGTGTGGTATCACGGATGGAACGACGGGTGCGATCCAGAAAACGCGGTGCCGGAGTACGAAGCAAATCTAGTCAACCTGATCCGCGATCTGCGAAGTGATCTGGCCGCGCCCGGGCTGCCGGTGGTCATCGGCGAGTTGACCGGGCCGTGGGTTGAGGCGCCGCGCGAATGGGATCGGCTGCGAAAGGCGCAGGCCGCGGCCGCCGCGCGTGAGGAGTGGGCGGGGAGTGTGGTCTTTGTGCCGACGGCGGCGTTCGTGCGAGCCCCGGAGGAATCGCCGAATCCGACACACGGGCATCATGAGTTTGGGAACGCCGAGACGTGCTTGCTGGTGGGTGATGCGCTGGGCCGGGCGATGCGATCGTTGGTTGCGGAGGGGGCCGAGCCGTTCGTGCCGGATGTGCCGTCGAACGTCGCGGAGGGGGAACTCTCCGGCTATATGCTGGTGCCGGTGGAGCGAGCGCCCGAGCGCTTCAACGCGGGGTTCTCGCTCTATTCGGCGGCGTGGCCGATCGTCGAGCGGTATCCGGGTTCGCGGTTTCAGACCGGGCTGTTCGGGACGTGGATGTTCGCGCAGCACGAGGGGGAGGCGCCGAGGGATCTCTATTCGGATATCGAGGGCGGGTTAGGGTGGTGGCGCGATACGCGGTTTGCGACGACGACGCCCAAGTTCATCATGGGAGGGGTGGCACCGAACTTTTCCGCGTGGGCCAATGGGCCGGGCGCGGGGAAGGGTCGCGACTGGGATCGGCCGCTTGGGAAGTACGCGATTGCGCAACTGAGCCCGTGGGTGATCTGGCCACCGGATGGGCTGAATCTGCGGCAGGGGACGTGCGGCGAACTTTTCGGATACGGGTACCTGCCGCTGCCGCTCATCGATGCGAAGGAGTCGACGGCGGGCACTGCGGTGCCGACCGGTGATCAGTGTTGGACGCTGTTTTTGAACACGGAGAACTTCAAGGGGCCGCTTTGCTTCTTTACGCCGTACTTCTGGTCCAAGGCGGCGGTGCAGCGGCCGGAACTGGCGGGGAAGTTGCTCGACTCGCGGCCGTCGAACCCGAACAAGGCGTTTCAGATGGAGACGCAGTGGGTGCCGGCGCTGGTGAGCGGGATGGGAGACGACGGAGCCGCGCCGGAAACAACCGGCGGGGTGTACGCGCGGAGTGCGCCGGTGTCGTTCCCGGTGGATGATACGGGGCGTACGGTGGTGCTGCACCGGCTCACGGTGTACGGGCCGGAGGCGCTTACCGAGCCGGTTCGGGGGTGGTTCTCGGGCGGCGCGGCGGCGAGCGGGCGGATTGATCCAGAAGCCGCGCACGTGCAGCGATTCGGGGAGGGGGGCGGCTCAACGTGGCGGATCTTCCCGGATGGACAGGAGAGAGATGACCGGCGCGAGCTCGACTGGGGGCAGTTCGGGACGCCGATCGCTCATGATGCGTTCACATTCGGATACGAGTGGGACCGCGATTTTGTGCACCGAGTCGAAGACGGTGCCGGAGCGCGCGTGCGCCTGCCGGAGTACTACAGGCTGGAGCAGAACGAGGGAACGCGGATGCGGTGGACGCCGGTGAAGGAGGCGGAGGTGCCGCTGAGTACCGGGCTGCAGGCCGGGCGTTTCGCAGCGCCCCGGGCTCCGGATCCCGGCGCGTATGTGACGCCGGATGCGCCGGAGAGCCCATTCTGGTCACCGGGCCCTGTGGCGGGGCCTTTTGAAGTGACGCTCGGTGATGGGAGCGTGGTGACTTACGCGTGGTACCGATTCGCTGATCAGCCGGCGATGCTGAACGCGGACCTGAGCCCGGGGGCGCGTGAGGAGGCGCAGCGGCGCGTGGAGATGCTGCACCGGGTGTGGAAAAAGGACGGGACCTACCTGCCACCCCCGACGACTGGGAAGCTGGCGGCGCTGGACCCCGCGCTGATCGTGACGCCACCGGACGGTTTGGAGGTGGGGTACGTGCCGATCGTGCTGCGACAGGAGCCGGGCCGACGAACCGGAGAGGATTGACCGTCGAGCCAACAGCCCCCTCCGACCGGCGGATCTGGACCGATAAGGAGAAGTCCGCGGTGGCAAGATCGACCGGCTTGCTCCGTGCTGGAGCCAGCACGTCGAATCCATCTCGATCCCCTGAATTCCTCCCAGAAATGACTTGGCAATCGGCGACAAACACGTAGCATGTGGGTTCCGCTTTGATGCGGGATCGGAGGAGTGCCATGTCCCTGTTCAGTCGTTTTGCCGTCGCCCTCGGCGTCCTCGTAGCGCTATCAAGCCCGGTCCTCCCGGCACGGGCGGGCGAATGTGACCCCCAGTGGAGCACGTTGAACGAGTCACCTGACGGTTGGGTGTTTACCTCGCTGGTCTTCGATGACGGGAACGGCGAATCGCTGTTCGTGGGGGGCATCTTCGCGAACATCGGCGCACTGCCGGCGCTGAACGTAGCACGCTGGGATGGCGAGACGTGGCATGCGCTGGGAGAGGGCTTGAACGGCGAGGTGACCGCATTCGGTGTGTTCGACGATGGAGGCGGCGATGCCCTGTTCGTGGGTGGTTCCTTCACGATGAGCGGCGACACAGAGCTCCAACACATCGCCAAATGGGATGGAAGCAACTGGCAGCCACTCGGGCAAGGACTGAACGGTACGGTCCGCGGGTTCGGTACGTACGACGATGGCGGCACGCCGCTCCTTCTCGTCGGCGGCAACTTCACCCAGGCCGGGGGCAAGCAGGCGTTGTCGCTGGCTGCGTGGGACGGCGCGCAGTGGCAGGCGTTCGGTCCCGGATTCAACGGGGCCCCGCGAACGTTCGTGACGTTCGACGACGGTACCGGCGAGGCGTTTTACATCGGCGGAGACTTCACTTCGGTCGGCGGCGTCGAGATCAAACGCCTCGTTCGGTGGGACGGCACGAACTGGGAGCGTGTGGAGTTCGATGACGAGTACGGTTTCAACAGTCGCATCGAGAAGATCATCGTTCACGACGACGGGAACGGTGAGGCGATGTTCATCGCCGGACAGTTCACGATCGCTTTCGGGTTCCCGGGAAAGCGGATCGTGCGCTGGGATGGGTCGTCACTCGAAGAAGTCGGCGGCGGAACCAACCAACGCATTCGCGCGATGACCCTGTTCGACAGCGGGGAAGGCCCCCAGATCCACATCGCGGGTGATTTCGAGATCGCCGGTGGATTGGCGATGTGGTTTGCCGGCCGATGGGACGGAACAATCTGGCGGGACCTTGACTTCGGGACCGACGACGACATCTGGACGCTCACGCCGTGGGTCCGCGGCGGCAGCCCAGCGCTATTCGTCGGCGGCATGTTTACCGAGGCCGGCGGCGAGCCCGCCGACTATCTGGCGACATGGGGCGGGTGCAGCAGCGAGCCGAATCCGTGCCCGGCCGATGTCAGCGGTGACGGGATGATCAGTCTTCCTGATCTGAACCTGGTCCTCAGCAACTTCGGGCTGACGACGGGTGCCGGCGACACGAACGATGACGGCCTGGTGAATCTGATCGACCTGAACGCTGTGCTGTCGCAGTTCGGGCAGGCCTGCCCCTGACGCGACGATTCACTCGTCGCCGCGCGGGTCGCAACCGCGATACGCGTCAATGACAGCGCGTTCACCGTCGGGGCCCGCACCGGCGTTCCCGTGTTCCATCCCGATGATCCCCTCGAATCCGCGACTGTGCAGTTCGGCGAAGATCCGTTTGTAGTTGATCTCGCCGGTTGTCGGCTCCCGACGGCCGGGGTTATCGCCGACCTGGAAGTACGCGATCTCGTCCCACGATCGCCGGATGTTGTCGAGCAGGTTCCCCTCGGTGGCCTGCTGGTGGTAGACATCGCACAGAATCTTGCAAGACGGACTATCCACACCTCGACAGATTTCGTAGGCATGGCCCATCTCGGCAAGCAGCATGTTCGGATGATCGCGCGGGTTGAGTGGTTCTAGAACCATGACGAGGCCGTGCGGCTCAAGGATATCGCAAGCCCGTCGAAGCGCGTCGATGGCATAGGCCGTCTGATAGCCGAGTGGGAGCCGCGTTTCGCGCGTTCCCAGAACCACCGTCATCCATGTGGCATTCACCCGTTTGGCGACATCGACCGCGTTTCGCGTCTCCGAGAGGAACCTTCCGAGGTCGTCCGCGTTGCCGCGTGAGAAGTGCGGGCCCCATGCCGTGCCGGGGTTCAGGACGAATACTCCCATGGTCATGCCCAGGCGCTCCATGGCCTTCGCGAGCCGCACCTGATCTTCGGCCGACCGGCCGGCCATGCTGTTGTCTTCCCATGCGCTAAAGCCCTCAGACGCCGCGAACTCCAGTTGTGCGACCGGATCATCTCCCGCAAGATGGCGGAACATGCCGAAGTGGGGTGCGTAGCGAAGGGTGAACGAGCGGCCTGACTCGCGTTGACGCGACCCCTCGCCGCTGAGGGCGGGGGCCATCGCCGCGAGGCTCGCTGCGCCGGCCGATGCCATGAACATACGACGATCCATTGGGTTGATTCCTTCTCGCGAGGTCAGATGAGGGGAGTGCGTCCCGGGACGGGCACTTCCGGCGTGGGTCGATCGCCGAAGGCAAACTCAGCCGGCACGATATCGAGTTGCGAGGACATGGCCTGATCCCAAGTCACCGCCTTGCCGGTGTAAGCGCTCATGCGGCCCATAATGGCCGTGAGCGTGGATTCGGCGACCCGCTTCGCTTCGTTGAGGTAGGGACCATCGCCTCGCACGGAGCGGAGCAGGTTGACGTGCTCGTGCACATACGGGTTTCCGTTATCGCCGGTGAACCGCCAACGGGCTTTGCCATCAATCACCGCGAAACCGGGGCGCGTCGTGAGTGTGCCTTGGGTGCCGAAGACAGACTCTTCCACGCGCCCGTCTGTGCCGTCCTGCTGTCGACAGAAGCTCAGGCAGCGGCGGCCGCCGGCGTATTCGTACTCGACGGCGAAGTGATCGAAGATGTCGCCGTACTTCTCGTCCGTCCGTACCTGACGACCACCCATGCCGTAGGCTTGCTCCGGCGGACCTCCCATCACCCAGTTGATCACGTCGAGGTTATGCACGTGCTGCTCGACGATGTGGTCACCGGAGAGCCAGCAGAAATAGAGCCAGTTGCGACACTGCCACTCCATGTCGGTGTGCTCGGGCTTGCGATCGTGCACCCACAGCCCGCCCTGATTCCACGCGCAACGCGCGGAATGGACATCGCCGATGCTGCCGCTTCGGATCTGCTCGATCGCCTGCAGGTAACTCGGTTCGTGACGGCGTTGCGTGCCTGTCACGACCGACAGGCGCTGTTGGTCAGCACGGCGCGATGCCTCGATCACCGCTCGAACGCCCGCCGGATCTACAGCGACCGGCTTTTCAAGGAAAACATGTTTTCCCGCGTCGATCGCGGCGCCGAAGTGAATCGGTCGGAAGCCGGGCGGGGTCGCGAGGATGACAAGGTCAACCTCGTCGAGCGCGAGCAGCTGCTTGTAGGCATCGAAACCGGTGAACCGGCGGTCCCCGACGTCGACGCGGTCGCCCAGTTCATCCGCGTTCTTCAGCCAGCCGAGCGACCCGTTGAGTCGGTCCTCGAAAAGATCGGCCATGGCGACGATCCGTGTGGAGTTGTGCGCTTCGAGCGAGTTGATCGCCGCTCCGGTGCCCCGCCCGCCGCAACCGATGACGCCGACGCGGATGGTCTCGTCGTTGGAGCGATGCCACGCCCCCCCGAACGCTGGGAATGTTGCCGCGCCGACCCCGGTCACGGCGGCGGTCTTCATGAAGTCGCGTCTGGTGATGCTCATGTCATCCTCCGTCTGTGCCGAACACGCCGCGCATACGGCGCGAGATGTCGTTTAGTCGTTCGAAATCGCCGCCGCCGACCTCGGCCGTCGCCCAGCCGGAATAGCCAATGGATTGCAGCGCTTCGCGCACTCGGTCCCAGCCGACGTCTCCCTCGCCGATCTCGACGCCGAATCCCTTCCAGAGGCCTTCATCGTCACGGCGTTTGCGGCTGAACTCCTTGACGTCGAGTTTCAGAATCCGCTCGCCGAGTGCTTCGATCCACTGCTCGGGCCAACCAAAGTTCACGACGTTCCCGATATCGAAATACCATCCGAACGTGCGTCGATCGCGTCCGTCGTTCAGTTCATCGCAGTACCGCGCTGCTTCGAGCGGGCTGAGCAGGAAGTTGTTCCAGACGTTCTCGAAGGCGATCTGCACGCCGAGTTCGTCCGCGAGGTCGGCAGACGCTCGCATGGCTTCCTGTGACAGGGTGTACGCCTGCGCATACGCCATGGTCTGATTCACGACCGCAGGGACGACCAGCACGGTAGTCGCTTCGAACGCTTGGCAGTCACGGATGGCCCGCTGCAGTGCCACTCTCGCCTCATCGCGGACAGACTGATCGGGGTGATTGAACGGTTTGGACCAGTGCGTGGAGAGGACGACGCCGTGGACTTCGAGGCCCGTCTCGCGCTGAGCATCAAGTACATCATCGGGTTCATACGGTCCCGGGCTGTCGAGTTCGATTCCGGCGAAGCCGGCATCACGTGCGATCTGGAACTTTTCGAGCATCGTCGTGCCGCCGGCGATCATGCCGATCTTGAGGGCCATAGAAATCGGAGAGGGCTGCTGAGATCGTCTGCCAGCGCCGAAGGCAACCGTTCCCGGAATGCACGCGGCGGTCGCGCCGATCGCGACATGCCCGAGGAATTCGCGTCGAGATACGCCGGTCGCCATCAGGAATCGCTCCGTCCGGGTATAGCCATGCCAGGAATGGCGCGCGAGCCGAAGGCCCATGGCTCGGCGTGCAGATCCGCGGCGTCGTTCAGGGCATCATCCCACGTCACGATCCGGCCGGTATACGCGGCATCGCGGGCCATGATCGCGAGCAGGGTGGAGTGTGCCATGAAGACCCCGTCGTTGACGGGCTTGCCTTCCCGGATGGACTTGAACAGAACATCGTGCTCGCGCTGGTACATGTCGTTCGACGGAGCGCTTCCCCGCCAAGGTTTCGCGCCGTCGATGGTGTGATTCTGCTGCCAAGGTTGCATCGTGCAGACGCCGTCGGCGCCGAGCAGCAGGGCGGAGTTGTCCGAGGGCGTGTTCTCCCAGTGGCGACACATGTGGTAGCCGCGCACGCCGTCCTCGTACTCGTAGGTCACGGAGAAGTGGTCGTACACATTGCCGGTCTCCGGGACATCGGGCCTGGCCTGTCGCCCGCCCACGGCCCAGCACCGGACCGGTGGGGCATCGCGCATCGCCCAGGCCTGCCAGTCGATGGCGTGTACCGCCTGTTCGACGATGTGGTCACCCGAGAGCGGGTGGAAGTAGTGCCAGTTGCGCGTCATGAACTCGGCGTCGGACCATTCGGCCTTGCGGGGCTTGGGCTTGATCCAGCCGGTGGTGTTGTACGTGGTCTGGATCGCCCGAATATCGCCGATGCCGCCCTCGTGGAGGCGCGCGAACGTCTCACGGACCTGGTCCTGGTAGCGCCAGCAGAACCCGGACATCACGGCGAGACCCCTCTCCTTTGCGATACGGGCCGACTCAAGTACCGAGCGAACTCCGCTGCCATCCACCGCGACCGGCTTCTCGCAGAACACATGCTTGTTCGCATCGATGGCGGCTCTGAGATGCTGAGGCCTGAACCCGGGCGGCGTGGTCAGGAGGACGACATCGACGCCGGAAGCGATGACGTTCTCGTAGCAGTCGAAGCCGTCGAACAGGCGCTCCGGCGTCACGCGGAACTGGTGCTTGAGCGTTGCCTCCGGATCATCGGCGTACTCACCGATGTTGCTCTTCGCGGCGTCCAAGCAGGGGGTCAATCGCTCTCGATACAGGTCGCCCATCGACCACAGCACGGCGTTCGGATCGGCACTGAGGGCCTGAATCACCGCGCCTGTGCCGCGACCGCCGCAACCGATGACCCCGACCCGCAGGAGCTGCTGGTCATCGCGCATGGAACGGGTGGGGCGTGCGAGCAGCGATGCGCTCGATCCGAGCAGGCCTGCAGCGCCGATCGCAAGGCTCGCGGCGTTGAATTGCCGGCGTGTCCAGTGTCGATCACTCATCATCCTGTTGCTCCTCTGCTTCGGGCTCAATGGACTCCGTGACGAACCGGAATCCGACCCAACTGCAGTCTGCGAGCCACCACTGGCTCTTGGGGATCTGCGGATCGCTCGCGTTCCACGAGCGTTCCTGTTGTTGTTTCGACGTTGGTGTGCACTTCTCCGCTGCATCGCGGTAACTGCCACCCATCGCAACCGGGCGTCGTGACTCGGCGGTCACCCACTCGGCGACATTGCCAAGGGTGTCGTGCAGGTCGTGGGGGTTAGCGATCTTGCGCCCGACCGGGTGCGTCGTGAACTCCGCATTCCCGGCGTGCCAGGCGACCTCGTCGAGCGGCGCGTCGGCGTGGCCCGCGAAAACGGTCCACTCGCGTTCGGTCGGCAGCCGAATCGTCAGCCCGGTCGACTCCGACAGCCACTCGCAGAACGCCTCGGCGGCGGTGTGTGTCATGCCCATCGCCGGGTACCCGTCGTGCCCGAAGCCGCGATCCGGCGGGACATAGGGTTTGCTCGGACGCGCGATGCCGTCGGTATCGGGTTCAGCGTCTGTTTCGTCGAGCCGGTAGACAAAGATGTCGTACAGTTCCCACGGCACTTCCGTCTGAAGCACCCAGAGCGGCTGTTCGGAGTCGGCTGCGGGATCCAGATCGCACCGAACGAGCGTGAACTCAACGGTGGTGCCCGGAACACGAACGGTATGAGTAGCCGGCGCTGTCACCTGAGCGGGCGCCGCGAGAACGAGCGAGGCCGGCACGATGCACATCAGACTCGCAAGATCCCTGGGCCTTCTCAGCATCGGTGTTCTCTCCGTTCTGTTGGCCGCCATCGGCTGCTCCGGGACTCGGGTCGGTGAGCCGCCTTCCACGCCCCAGACTACCGGTCAGCGATTCGCTTTCACAAGGGTCTTGATGGGAACACCCTGCCGGATCGTGCTTTATGCGCCGGATGAGGCCGCCGCGATTGATGCGAGCAAAGCCGCGTTTTCCCGAATCGCCGAGCTCGAAGCGGTTCTCAGCGACTATCGCCTGGACTCAGAGGTGTCACGATTGGCCGATGCACAGGCCGGAATCTGGCATAGCGTCTCGGTGGATCTGGCCAGCGCTCTGGAGATGAGTAGAACAGTTCATCAGGCCAGCACCGGAGCGTTCGACCCAACCCTCGGCACCTTGACCAAATTGTGGCGGGAGACCCGAGCGTCGGGCCAACTCAGCAGCCCTGAGACGCTCGAAGATGCCCGGTCTCTCGCCGGTTTTCGCCTTGTCGAGTTCGATGCGGTCAACCGCCGCGTGCGGTTCGCGTCTGCGGGCGTCCGCTTCGACTTCGGCGGGATCGGCAAGGGCATCGCGATGGATGAAGCCATGACCGTGCTGCGTGAACACAGCATCGATTCGGCCCTCATCGACTTCGGCGGCGATCTGCTGGCGAGCGGCGCTCCACCGGAGCAACCGAGCGGCTGGAGGGTGTCGATCCAGGACGGTCTGGGCGATCCTCGGGCGATCGACCTCGCCAACAAGGCCATCGCAACGTCCGGTGACCTTGAGCAGTTCGTCGCGATCGATGGCGTCCGCTACTCACACATCATCGATCCGCAGACCGGCCTCGGTCTGACGCAGCGCCGCGCAGCAACGGTCATCGCTCCGGGCGCGGCCGTCGCCGACGCCCTGGCGAGTGCCGCGTGCGTCCTCGGTGAAAACGGTCTGGAGACGCTCCGCGATGCATTCCCCGAAGCAACGATTGCGGTCCGGACCGCGGAGTAAGATTTACGTGTTTGGGTATTGACAGGGTTCTGGCCGATGGTACCCTATCAAAATGCGAACTGTACATGGGCTCTCGCTTCAGCACAATCGATTGCAACAAGCGCGGCGAATCCTCGCTTCGCATGATTCCGAGGCGAATCCGGCCTTGGATAAGGATTCGGCCCCCGGATCGGAGGGCTGGCGTCTCGGGCTCGCCCCTGGTCTGCACGAGTGGTTCCCCAGCAAACCGGAGCGACCGCCTCCTCTGACGGTTCTCATCGCCCTGCTCTGGCAGTCACTCGACGATCACCCCGGTGGGGTGGCCGGTCCGGTGCTGTGGATCGGCCGGTCCTGCTGGCCGTATCCGCTTTCGCTGGTCCGTCACACCGACACGGTTGCTGATCGGCACCTGCTGGACGCGTCGGTTTTCATCGATGCCGGGCGATCGCGATCCGCCGGCGCCGACCTCGTCTGGTCGATCGAGCAGGCCGCGCGATGCCCGGGTGTCCGGGCGGTGGTCGCCGACGGCTCCGGACTGACCATGGCCGAGTCTCGGCGGTTGCAGATCGCCGCCGAGAGGGACCGGCAGCGCGGGGGGACACCGATCCAGATCGTGCGATCCGCCCATGAGCGAGGCGTGCTTTCGGCATCGCGCAGCCGGTGGCGTGTCACGACCGAAGTTTCAAAGGAACACGACGACCGCACGCAGGGATGGACGGTCGAACTGCTGCGCTGCAAGGGGATGCAGCCCGACGCCGGGGGGGCGCGCCGATGGTGTGTGCGCCGCGAGCATGGATCAGGAAACCAAGCCAGATGGGAGCCGATCGTCGGTCCCGCGTCGCGCGATGGCGATCTGGATGACGCGGTGGCACGTCGACACCGTCCGTCGGCGCAGTCGCGAACGGCGTGATTCCGGGCAACCGATCGTGCTGATCGAGAAGCAGCGCCAGCGTCAGGTCGTCGTGCAGTGTTGCCGGCGCGCCCAAAGTCACGGCGTGCGCTCAGGGATGCCGTTGGTGCAGGCCACAGCACTGCTGCCAGCCGGTCAAGGCTGTATCGCGCCGTTCGAGCCCAAGACCAGTAGAAGATCCCTGCACCGTCTGGCGGTCTGGGCACAGCGGTTCTCGCCGCTGGTTGCCGTCGACGACAGCACCGAACGCCCGGACACACTGCTGCTGGACGTGACGGGGTGCGATCGTGTCTGGTCCGGAGAAGCTTCACTGCTTCACGCGGTCGCAGACAGCATGAGACTGCTGAGCATCGAAGCCCGCGTGACCATCGCGCCGACGATCGGCTGCGCGTGGGCCGTGGCTCGCTTCGGTTCGAGCGACACGTCCATCGTCTCCGGTGATGGCGTTCGCACAGCGATCCGTGACTTGCCCTTGGAGTCTCTGCGCATCGATCCGGAAATCTGCGCACAGTGTCGCGCCATCGGTCTCGATCGCATCGCCCATCTGTGGGACCTGCCGCGGTCCACCATCCCGGCGCGATTCGGCGAGCAGCCGCTGCTCCGTCTGGATCAGGCCCTCAGCCAGGCCATCGAGGTCATCCGTCCGATCCGCCCCGTGCCACCGGCCCGGCGAGAGCGGACTTTCGAAGGACCGACCGACCGCCTCGAAGCCGTAGAGATCATCCTGCAGCAGCTTCTTGAAGAACTCTGCAGCGATCTCGCCACACGCGAATGCGGCGTGCGCATCCTCAGGATCGAACTCGTCCGCTCGGATCTCGATCCTCTGCACACGCAGATCACGCTCGGGCGACCTTCCCGCGATCCGCAACGCATCTGGAAACTGATCCGCCCGAAAGTCGAGCGGGCCAACCTCGGCTTCGGCGTCGAAGGCGTCAGCGTGCACGCCTCTGAAATCGGTCGCATCTCGCACGATCAACTGCTTCATGACACGCAGGACCGTGAGCCCGACGATCACCAGTTTCAGGCCATGCTCGACACCTTGCGAAACCATTTGGGCAACCACCGAGTCGCGCGCGCGATGCCCCGCGAGTCGTACATCCCGGAGAGAGCCTGCGCATGGGTCGAAGATACCGCCGGCTCGACATCCAGAAACACCAGCGATCCGGCTCCCCGCGAGCGACCAACCCTCCTCTTGTCGCCTCCCGAACGCGCGGCCGTCCTCGTGCTCAATCCCGACGGCCCGGTCTCCCGGCTGACATGGCGCGGTAGCGAGCACCGCATCACCTCGTGCATCGGTCCCGAGCGCATCGAAGGCGAGTGGTGGAGAGGGCATCGCTCGACGCGTGATTACTTCGCGGTCCGCACCGATCAGGGCCAGTGGCTCTGGCTCGCGCGAGCGATCGATCGCAAGCGATGGTTCGTACACGGCATCTGGGCGTGAGGTCAAAACCATGCCCGATCGCGAATTCCCCAAACTGCGCCCGCATCCCGCCAGGTCGAGCACGCCCTGCACGCCCCGTCGCCGCTCCGATCAGTACGCCGAACTGATCGCCACCAGCAATTTCACCTTTCTGCATGGCGGCAGCCACCCCGAGGAACTCGTCGAGCGAGCGTCGGAACTCGGTTACCACGCCGTCGCGCTGACCGACACCAACTCACTGGCCGGCATCGTCCGCGCACATGTGCAGGCCAGGCGCTGCGGCATACCGCTCGTGGTCGGCTGTCGCCTGACGCCCTCCGACGGACCCCCCGTCTGTCTCTACCCGACGGACCGACCGGCGTACTCGAGACTGTGTCGCCTGCTGACCATCGGCAAACGCCGAGCCCCCAAGGGCCAGTGCCACACCACGCTGCACGACATCTTCGAACACGCCGAGGGCATGCTCGCCGTCATCGAGCCGCCCGAAACCATCAACGATCAGACCATCGAATCCATAGCGGGGTTGCGCCGAGCGTTCGAGGAAGGCAGCGTTTCCATCGCCTCATGGCGTGCTTACGCGCAGGACGATGATCGCGTGCTCGACCGGATCCATGATCTTTGTGCTCACACCGGCCTGCCGATGGTGGCGGTGAATCGGGTCCTCTACCACACACCCGATCGGCGCCCGCTTCAGGATGTGCTGACCTGCATCCGAAGCGGCTGCACGGTTGAGGAAGCCGGATTCCGGCTGGAAGCGAACGCCGAACGCCACCTCAAGGAACCCGAGGAGATGCGGCGGGCGTTCGCCCGGTTTCCCAAGGCGATCGACCGGGCCATCGAGGTCGCCGACCGCGCCGCCAAGTTCAGTCTCGATGAACTCCGCTACGAGTACCCCGCCGAGGCGACGCCGCAGGGCATCACACCCACCGATTACCTGCGTCAACTTACCTACGAAGGGGCAGCGCAGCGATACAAGGGGCCAGTTCCAGAGAAAACGCAGCGGGCGCTGGAGCACGAACTGTGCCTCATTCAGGAACTCGGCTACGAGCCGTACTTTCTGACCTGCTACGACATTGTCCGGTTCGCGCGAGCCCGCGACATCCTGTGTCAGGGGCGGGGCGGCGCCGCCAACTCCGCGGTCTGTTACTGCCTCGGCATCACCGAGGTCGATCCCTCGCGGTTTCAGCTGCTGTTCGAGCGGTTCGTCAGCCGCGAGCGCAACGAACCGCCGGACATCGACATCGATTTCGAGCACGAGCGACGAGAGGAGGTGCTCCAGTACATCTACGAGAAGTACGGGCGCGACCACGCCGCCCTCACCGCCGTGGTCATCAGCTACCGTGGCCGGAGCGCGATCCGCGAGGTTGGCAAGGCCATGGGGCTGAGCGACGACTGCGTCGATGCGCTCGCCAAGAACCTCGACCGGTGGGGGGAGTCCGCCAGCGACGAGAGGACCAAAGAAGCGGGCCTCGATCCGAGCAACCCCGTGATCCGGCGCGTGATCGACCTCTCACGCGAACTCATCGGCTTCCCGCGACACCTGTCCCAGCACGTTGGTGGATTCGTCATCACCCGCAGCCCGCTCTGCGAACTCGTGCCGATCGAGAACGCCTCGATGGACGATCGCACGGTCATCGAATGGGACAAGGACGACATCGACGCGATGGGCATGCTCAAGATCGACTGCCTCGGGCTCGGGATGCTGACCTGTATCCGCAAAGCCTTCGAACTCCTCGAAGAAATCGGGGTCGAAGCGGAAGCCGGCGGCCGACTGACGATCGCCGATGTCATGGCCAACGAGGCGTCCGACGACGCGGTATACGCCATGATCAGCCGCGCGGACACGCTCGGCGTGTTCCAGATCGAGAGCCGGGCGCAGATGTCGATGCTCCCGCGCCTCAAGCCGCGCTGCTTCTACGACTTGGTCATCGAGGTCGCCATCGTCCGCCCCGGCCCGATCCAGGGCGGCATGGTCCACCCGTACCTCCGGCGCCGTGAGGGCAAGGAGGCGGTGCACTACCCGAGCGAAGAGATCCGCGAGACGCTGGAACGCACGCTCGGTGTGCCGCTGTTTCAGGAGCAGGCCATGCAACTCGCCATCGTCGCCGCGGGTTTCTCGGCGGACCAGGCAGACGGCCTCCGACGCTCCATGGCCGCCTGGAAGCGCAAGGGCAACGCTATCTACGAGTACGGCAAGCAGCTGATCGATGGCATGATCGCCCAGGGTTACCCCAAAGACTTCGCCGAACGCTGCTTCGAGCAGATCAAGGGATTCAGCGAGTACGGTTTCCCCGAATCCCACGCCGCGAGTTTCGCCATCCTGGTCTATGTTTCGGCGTGGCTGAAGCACTACCACCCTGCGGCGTTCGCGGCTGCGCTGATCAACAGCCAACCGATGGGTTTCTACCAGCCAGCCCAGATCGTGCGCGATGCTCAGGAACACGGTGTCGAGACCCGGCCGGTCGATGCGAACCACAGCCGCTGGAACTGCACGCTCGAAGACGAGGGAGCCGCCATCCGCCTCGGCATGCGCATGGTGAAAGGACTGCCCGAGGCAGACGCACACCAGATCGACTCGGCGGTACGCCGGTGCGGCCCGTTCGCTTCAGTGGAGTCGCTTTGGCGGGCTTCCAGCGCAAGTGTGCGTGCCCTCCGGTGCCTCGCTCAGGCCGATGCGTTTCGCTCGATGGGCCTCGATCGGCAGACGGCGCTGTGGGAGATCAAACCGCTCAAGGACACGCCCATGCCCCTGTTCGAGGAACAGTCTGAGCCGGGTGAGCCGGCGCCGAACCGTCTGCCGTGCGTATCCGATGCCGAGCAGGTGCTCCACGATTACGGCGCGGTGGGGCTCTCGCTGAAGGCGCATCCGGTCTCGTTCCTCCGCCCCCGGCTCGATCGCCTCGGCGCGGTCCCGTCCGTCCGGATGCGGGACCAGCGAGTGTTCCCCTCAAAGCGAAAGGTCACCGTCGCCGGGCTGGTCCTCTGTAGGCAGCGCCCCAGCACCGCGTCCGGCGTCACGTTCATCACCCTTGAGGACGAGACCGGGATCGTGAACCTCATCGTCTGGCGCGATGTCTTCGAGCGCTATCGCAAACCCGTCCGATTGAGCACGATCCTGCTCGCTCGCGGCGTGGTCGAACGTGCCGGCGAGGTGATCCATGTGCACGCACACCACCTCGAGCAGTTCGACCACCACATGCCGAGTCTCATCTCGATGTCCAGAGACTTCCAGTAAGCGTCATCACCCGTCCAGCAACTCGTGTACGCGCTCACGCAGGGCGGGGATCACTTCCGCTTCGAACCACGGACGCTGCTTGATCCACAACATGTTCCGAGGCGAGGGGTGGGGCAGCGCAATCTCTCCCGGAAGCAACTCCTGCCACGACGCCACCGCATCGGTGAGCGTCCGAAAGCGTCCCCTGAGATACCGGTTCACCGAGTAACTGCCCGCGTACACCATCAGCTTGATCTTCGGCATCCCCGCCAGCAGCCGGTCGTGCCACGCCGGTGCACATTCCGGGCGCGGGGCGAAGTCGCCCCCCTTGCCAGTGCCGGGGTAGCAGAACCCCATCGGCATCAGGGCAAAGACCGACCGGTCGTAAAAAGTCTCGCGCGAGACCTCCAGCCAGTCGCGCAGCCGGTTCCCGCTCCGATCATTCCAAGGCGTGCAGGTCTCGTGAGCCGCGAGCCCCGGTGCCTGCCCGATAACCATGATCCGTGCCTCCGCCGACGCCTGAAGCACCGGGCGCGGCTCAAGCGGCAAAGCGTCCTCACAGAGCCGGCATTCTCTGGCTTGCTGCAGGATGACATCGAGCGAGTGCGTCTTCACACGAGACCGTAGCCCTTGAGATCGCGCGGGGGAGAATCACTGCACGCCAGTAGGATCGGATGCAATGACACGTCCGTCGGTCCGGAGGAGGAAATGGCTATGCTGCTGAGGTTGAGCTGTATCTGTGCCTCAGCGGTGGCCTCCTTCGTGCGGGCGATACGCCGCATCATCGGATGTGCCCCGGTGCGGCCGAGGAGAGAACGTGCCCGAGCCCGGCGCACAGTATGACGTTTGTGAACTCGTCGACGCCTGTCGCGACGGCGATCAATCGGCGTGGTCGCGGCTCATCACTGAGTTCTCGCCGCTGGTCTACTCCATCCCAATGAGGAGTGGCTTCTCGCAAGAGGAGTCGGAAGACATTGTCCAGACCGTCTTCGCCCTGCTGGTCCGGAAGTTGGATTCCATCGAGGACCCGCAAGCGTTGCCCAAATGGCTCTCCGTGACCACCCAGCGAGCGTGCTGGCGCGAGATCCGCTCCGGGCGAGCCCGTCGGGCGCGAGAGACGCAGGCATCGGTATCCGGCACCGATCCCTACACGGAAATAGAGACTGTTTCCGAGGCAGAGTACCGATCCGAGGCGATTCGTGAGGCGTTCCGCTCGATCGGGGCGCGGTGTGAGCGACTCCTGCGTGCCCTCTTCGAGGCCAGATCCGGCAGAAAGCCCGCGTACGAGGAGGTCGCCGAGGCCACGGGCATGCCGGTCGGGAGCATCGGACCGACGAGGGCGAGATGCCTGAGGCGTCTGAGCCGAACTTTGGCCGACGAACCCGCCGGGCGGGACCTTCTGGTCGACTTCGGTTCCGATCTCTCGGAAAATGAATGAATCTGTAGTGCCCGTGGTATCAGACCGGGAGCCGGCGACTCCTTGCTAGCAGACCACTGACGGAGCAGAAACATGCCGGATCGGAACCGCGATTTCCCCATTCTGAGCGACTTCACGTCCGACGACTACGAGACCGCCATCGAGGGTGCCTTCGGGGACTCGCCGATTGAACCGCGTCTCAGGCCGCTGGTGAAGTACTTCCGGTCGATTGCCACATCGTTCGAGGCTTTGATGTCGCGGCCCGATCTGCCGAGTCGGCTTCGGGCAAGCCTCGACCAACTCCTCGCGCTGCGGGAGCAATGGGTGCCGCCCGGCTTCGAGCCGGCGTCGGTCGGCTTGGCCCGGCTGGTCGCTGAATCTGACGCGTCAGATTTCGAGTTCGGCTACCGGGGAACCGGTCAGCGAGAGCGTCTCATCTTTACATCCGAGATTGGGGAGGTTGAGCTGGATATCAGCCCGGTCGGAACGGGCGACCAGTACATCATCCGCTGCCAGATCGAGCCGGAGGACGCGGCAGAGAAGTTCGATTCCGGCGAGGCGTTCCTGGTCCAGGTATCACGGGCCGATCAGGCGATTCGTGAGCCGTTCGATTCGGATGGATTCTTCAGTATCGCGACTCATGCGGGTGTGTTTGACCTGACCATCGTCAGCGGTTCTCGAGCGGTCCGGCTGGCCGGAATCGAAGTGGGCTGAGTCATGAACGGACTTGTCGATACCGCTCTGAGCACGCTTGCGGACCTGCCGGCGAGTGACCGAGGGGCGTGGCTCAGAGAGCACGCCGACGAGTCGGTTCATCATGCCATCGGTCAGCAGCTTCAAACCCTGTGCTTTACCGATGCCGACGAGGCACAGTCCATCAGCGCGTGGCTGGTCGACGCCGCTGAAGACTCCGGGCATCAACCGTTTCTTTGTCGCGTGCTGTGCCTTCGAGCGTTTGTGCTTTCAGTAGCCAATCAGTTCGACGAAGCGATGCGCACGCTCGATCGAGCGAGGGGGCTCGCCGAGGACCTCGGAGATGCGAAGTCACAGGCGGGAGTTGCACAAACCGCGGTCCAGCCGCTCGTCCGCCTCGGGCGCTATCGCGACGCGATCGAGTCAGCGCAGCGGGCGATCCGGCTCTACGAAGAAGCGGGGGATGCCTCAGCGGTGGCGAGGGCTCATTCCAATCTCGGTGTTGTCCATCGCATGCTTGGCCAGGCCGAGCAGGCGCTGACGCATTTCGATCGAGCCCTTCCGGGCATGGAGGCTGATCAGGCGGCGACCGCGCAGGTGCAAAGCAACCGCGCTGAAGCGCTGCTCGATCTGGTCGACTTCCGGGAAGCAGAGCAAGCGTTTCGGGCGGCGATGTCGAGTTTTCAGGAAGCCGGTATGTCGCGGGCCGCCGCCATCGCCGGGGGCAACCTGGCGGATCTTCTCGGTCAGCAGGGTCGGCTGACCGAGTCGATGGCGCTTTTCGAGAGGGCTCGCGCGTCCTTCGCGGAGGGCGGAGCCGTGGGCGACGCGGCGCGGATCGAATCGGAATCAGCGGAAGTGCTCGGCGTGGTCGGTCTATTGGATGACGCGTTCGCCGCCGCGGCGCGTTCATCGGAAGTTCTCCTCGCGCACGGCATGCGGAGGGAGGCCGCCAGAGCCCTTTTGGTGCAGGGTTCCGTCGCACGCCGGCTTCCCGATCTACCGGTTGCCATGGACTGCCTCACGCGAGCCGCGGCGATCAGCGCGGAACTCGGTTGGCGGACCGGTGTGGGACGGGCCAATCTAGAGGCGGCGCGGGTCGCGATCGACCGGGGCGATCTGCGTCAGGCGGAGCGACTGCTGGAAGATGCGGTGCGCGATCTGTCTTCCGACTCGCAGGATCGGGCGGGGGCGGTGCTGCTGCAGGCTGAAGTGTTCCGTCGTTCCGGGCGATCCTCCGCGGCTGCCCGAGCGGTCATCGAAGCTGCTGAGATCGCCGCCAAGATAGCCTCGCTGCCGATGCAAACCCGCGTGCTTCACGAACGCGCTCTGCAAGCGGAAGCCGAGGGGGACCTCAAGCACGCGCTCGGCCACCTGGAGGATGCCATGCTGCTGGCGGAGCGACAGCGCGGCTTCATCCAGAGCGACCGAGCGCGATCGGCCTGGACCGGCGGCCACCGGCGGATTTACGAGGACCTGTGCCATGTTGCGCTTCGGCTACGGGACTCACGATCGGTTGGGGCTGCGTTCAACAGCGTGGAACGGGCGAAGTCGAGATCCCTATTGGAACTGCTGCAGTCGGGGACGGGTATCGCGGACCAGCACCTCGAAGTCGACGACTCGGTCACGGGCGACCTGCTCAACCGATACAGGGAAACTCGCGGTGAACTCAACGCGCTGTATACATGGGACCGTCTTGAGCGGGAGGAATCGCAGATCGATCGGACCCGGGCGGCTCGCCAGCGACGGGCAGCCGAACTCGAGCGACAGCTCACGCAACTCGAGGGCCGGCTCTCCGCTCTGAAGCAGAACGGCGCAATCTTGTCTGATTTGATCGGCATCGAGAACGCCGGTGCGCTCGTTTCCGGGGATCATGTGATGATTGAGTACTTCGAGAGCCGGGGCTCTCTGGGTGCGTTCGTCATCACCCCTCATGGCGTGACCGCGGTGTCCGATGTGTGTGATTTGAGCAAGCTCTCGAGGGCCGTTGATGCGGCGCGGTTTCAGATCGACCGGGGCGTCGGAGCGGATCACACGGGCGAACGTGGCCGTCGTCTTCTTGCCCGCGCTGTTTCCGCGTTCCAGACGGTCTATGACCTGGCCGTCCGTCCGATCGACGGCGCCCTTTGCGCCGCAGACAGGTGCACCTTTGTTCCCGCGGGTTGCCTCCACGGTTTCCCGTTTGCAGCGCTGCACGACGGACAGGGCTGGCTGGCCGAACGGTTGACTTCGACGGTAGCCCCCAGCGCGAGCGTGCTCCATGCCATGAAGGCCTCGTCCGCCCGGCGAATCGGCCCCGTGCGGATCGTCGGGATCGGCGATTCGAACGCCCCCCAGATTGAGGCGGAAGCGTCTGCGATTGCCGAACTCTACGGGCCTGAATGCGAAGTCCTGCTGGGAGCAGCGGCGACGTCGGATCGAGTGTTCTCGGGATTGAAGCCGGGGCAGATGGTCCATCTGGCCTGCCACGGCGACCTCGGGAGCAAAGACCCGTTATCGGCCGGGATCCGGCTCGCGGACCGCAGGGTTACGGCGCGCGAACTGGTAACCCTTGATATCAACGGTGCTTGTGTCATACTGAGTTGTTGTGACGTCGGGCGGGGTCGGGTTCAGAACGGCGACGAACTGTTCGGCATGCTCCGCTCGATCCTCGCCGGTGGCGCGTCAGGTGTGGTCGCGGGTTTCTGGCCCGCGCACGACGCATGCACAAAGGAACTCATGCTCCGGCTGCACGCCAAACATCGGATTGACGAACGACGCGACCTTGGGCGCGCGCTGACGCTCGCCCAACGCGAATTGATCCGCGCACACCCGCATCCCGCCCGTTGGGCAACTTTTTCCGTGATCGGATCCGAATCATGAAGACATTGACGCTCAGAGTATCGGCCGTTCTTCGTGGGCGCCTGGCCAGTCTTGCGACTTTGGTCGCGCTGGTGAGCGCTATCATTTTGACGTGCGCCCCGCGGTTGCTTGCGGGGAACGAGCCGGTGCCGCAGGAAGCGATCGTTCGCCTCGAGGACGGCTTCGCCATCGAAGATGTCCTCGTGACGTACAACGCCACGCTCGAGGCGGTGGTGACGCTGGGGAGCCGTCCAAACTACCTCCTCGGGCTTCCGGAAGGCATCACCGAGGTCCAGTTCCTGGCGCTCGCCGAGCAGGACGAGCGCATCAAGGATGCGGGTCTCAATTTCAGCGCGGCTGCGCCCGACCCGAGTACACAGAGCTTCTTTTTCCCCGTCGCCGGCATACTTCGCCCATCGCAAGCGGTGCGACCTGGAGTTTCGCTCACGACTCCTGCGCCAACCGACGGCCTCGGTGGCGGCGTTGTGGTCGCCGTGGTTGACACCGGAGTGGATCCAAAGCTTGCCGGTTTTGGCGGCGGCCCGATCCTGGAGGGTGTGACGTTCGTGCCGAATACGGTTTCGGCGGCCGACACTGGGGACGGGCAAGACACCGACGGCGACGGCGTGCCGGATGAGCTCGTCGGCCACGGGACCTTCGTTGCGAGTGTCATCCAGATGGTGGCTCCGGAGGCGACGATCCTTCCGATCCGAGTGCTCGACCCGGACGGGAAGGGCAACATGTTCAGGGTCGCGCAGGGCATCGAGGCCGCGGTGCTCGCCGGTGCGAATGTGATCAATGTCAGTCTCGGCTCGACGGCGAATGTCGAGGCCGTCGAAGACATGATCGAGGAAGCCAATCTGCTCGGAATCACGGTGGTCGCCTCGGTTGGGAACGATGGATTGCAACTCGTGGTCTTTCCCGCGGCGACTCCGGGGGTCATCTCCGTCGCTTCGCTGGATAACAGTCTTGGGCCGGCGACATTCTCGAATTACGGACCGCACGTCACCATCAGCGCGGTCGGCGTAGACCTCGTGGGCATGACGCCCGACGGGACCAGCCGCTCCAGCGGTACGAGTTTCAGCACAGCGCTTGTGAGCGGAACCGTCGCGGCCATGTTGTCCGTTGACCCAACGCTTTTGCCGGGCGAGATTGCGGCCCGCCTGCAGTCTTCGGCGGATCCGCTCGACGATCCGCAGGGTCTGTACGGAGCGGGTGGATTGAGTATCTCCGGGGCGCTCGCAACCGTTGGGTCTACGGGTCCGTTTCTCGAGGGTGATCTGAACCTCGACTCGGCCGTGAACCTCGCAGACCTCAACCTGGTGCTTGGCGCGTTTGGGCAACTCGGTCCGGTTGGCGATGCGGATGGCAATGGCCAGGTTGACCTGACGGACCTCAATACCCTGCTCAGTGTCTTCGGCGAACAGGCGCCCTGACGATTCCAGATGAAAGAGAGAGGGGGAGTGAGCGGGTCGTCCTTTCGGGGGCGACCCGTCTTGCTTTTTTGACGATTCTTGGAAGTTCTTCAGCGTGGTTGTATCTGAGCGGCAGGAGCCCGCTCCTTCATGGTGATCGCGGCCGGAGTCCGCGGCATCACACTCAGAGATGAAGAACGGAGACCAGGAATGAACGCTATGACCAAATCAACAATGCTCTTCTCAGTGCTGGCGCTCGCCGGCGCAGCCCACGCCCAGATCGCCTTCGACGCACCGTCGTCGCTGATCGTCGGCAGCCAGCCCTCGGGCGTGGCGATCGCGGACTTCAATGGCGACGGCTTCGCGGACATGGCGGCCACAAGTGACGGGCCGGACAAGGTTTCGATCTTTCTCGGCGATGGCCTCGGTGGCTTCACCGCCGGCCAGATCATCCTGACCGGTGCGAACAGTGGTGCGGGTTCGCTCGTCGCGGCGGACTTCGACGCTGACGGCGACATGGATATCGCGGTCGCGCTGCAGAACAGCAACAGCGTGAGCATCCTCGCGAACACCGGCGGCACATTCGCCATGTCCGGTTCATTCGCAACCGGGGCCAATCCGCGCGGGCTGACCGCCGGAGACCACAACGCCGATGGCGGGATGGACCTGGTCGTCGCCAACCGCGACAGCAACAACGCGACGATTCTCACCAACCTCGGCGGCCTGACCTTCTCGTCCAACACCGTTGCGACCGGACTCGATCCGCGCGGTGCGGCGTGGTACGACGCCGACTTGGACGGCGATCTCGACCTCGCAGTCGGCAACAACGACAACGACACGGTTTCACTGTTCACGAACAACGCCGGTGTGTTCAGCGCGAACGGAACCGTCGTGGTTGCCGGCGGCAACAGCCCGGACGGCATCACCTCTGCGGACGTTGACCAGGACGGCGATTCCGACCTGCTCGTGAGCTCCGGCGGGTTCGTGGTGGTCATGATCAACAACGGCGTTGGCGGCATCGGTGCCCAGTCGCTGGTCGCCACCGGCGGCATCGATAGCGGTGCCATCGCGGCGGGCGATTTCGATTGTGACGGCTTCGTTGACATTGCCGTCGCCAATCAGGATTCCAACAACGCGTCGGTGATCCCCGGAGCGGGAGCGGGAACCTTCGGCGCAGCGGTCGTGGTCAGCGCCGGCCTCCGCCCCGACGCCATCGCGATCGGTGATCTGAACGGTGACGGTAGCCCCGACTTCGTTGTTGCCAACAGCGATGGATCGGATGTCACCGTCGTGCTGAACAGCGATAGCTGCGACGGCGGCGGCCCCGGCGGCCCGTGCAACGGGGACGCGAACGGCGACGGTGTCGTTGACCTCGCGGACCTCAACCTGGTTCTTTCGAACTTCGGCAATACCTGCGAGTAAGCGGACTTCGAGACAGCCCGATCTCTTCCACGTCGCGAGCGGATGCACAGCAACGCTCGCGGCGTTCTTTTTGGGCGCACTTCGGGTGACGGTTTGCCGGAACCGAGCATTGGGAAGACCGCGACGAGCGTTCCGAGGGGGTCCGGCCTGCCTCGCATCGCGATGGGCTGCTTCGGCCTGATCTTGATGTACACGGACCCCCGGGGGCCTGCACGCCAGCAAGCTTGGAGGTACCTTTGAGTGTCGACGAAATTCCGTCCTGAAGAGAAATGGAGACGGCCAATGGAACTCGGTAGCCGATTCTTGTGCCTCGTCGGGTGCTTGACATTGACCGGTTGCGCCGCCGTTGCCCCGACAACAATCGGGGATGCCGGCTCCACCCGTGATGAACTGCTCTACCTGTCGAATCGGAACGGCAACTACGACATATACCTCTTGAATCTCACGACGGGGACGACGCGGCAACTGACGCAGACCGATGCCGATGAGTATGGGCTTTCGTGGTCGCCCGGCGGCGAACGCATCGCCTTCGGGTGCGCGCGGGATGGAAACCGTGATATCTACATCATGTCACTGAACGGAACCGAACCCGTTCGGCTCACGGACCATCCGGCAGCGGATAAGGCGCCGGCCTGGTCTCCCGATGGCTCGCGGATCGCCTTCGTTTCCACGCGTGATTCGGAACGCGGCGAACTGTACGTGATGGATTTGAGCGCCTCTCGGATTACTCGGGTCACATTCAATGAGCGATACGAAGAGGTCCCCGCGTGGTCGCCTGACGGGCGATTGCTGGCGTTTGGCGCACTCGCCGCGTCTGCGGACGGTGGAGAGTTCTTGCAGGTCTTCGTCGTAGGCTTGGAAAACGGAACCGAGCGTCAACTCACATCGCTACCGGGGCACAACTCGGCCCCGCGATGGTCACCCGATGGCACGTCGATCGCGTTCTATGGCAACGTGGGCGAGGGGTTCGCGGGTGCGGACATCTTTCGCATCAATCCCGACGGGAGCGATCTCGTGAATCTCACATACGACCTCGAGCCGGACTGGCAGCCGGATTGGTCACCGGACGGTTCACGCATCGCCTTCTCCCGCGGTCCGGGTGATCCGTTGGACATCTGGGTAATGAACGCGGACGGCAGCGAGCGCCGACGCGTTGTGCATGAGGCCGGACGCGATGAACAGCCGAATTGGCGCCCACGAGGTCGCTAAAGCCCGTAGTCGGCAGGCGAGCGTTCATGCGATCACCTGCTGGCTCGAAGCGTCCAATCGTCAATGACGGGGGATCGTGGCATGGAATCCCTCAGACCGGTAGTAGTCCTTGGACGCTGGAGAACCGTGCGCGGCGATCGGGACCTTGGCGCAGGCTGAAAGCCCCGCATCCATTGCGGATGCGGGGCTTGGCCACTCGAGTACCGGAAGATCGATCAGGAGCAGTTGGTGCCGAATGCGGAGAGCACGGCGTTCAGGTCTGCCAGGTCGGTCGTGCCATCGCCGGTTGCGTCGCCGGCACACCCACCGTCTGTGCAACCGAAGTTGCCGAGGACAGAGTTGAGGTCGGCCAGATCCGTCGCGCCGTCGCCGGTCACGTCGCCCGGACAAACCGGGTTTGAGTCGCCGCCGACGCGAATGACGACGGTCGCCGGATCGCTGTAGACGAACGGGCCGGTGCCGCCGTCGCCCACGCCGGTGAACGCCCGGTAGGTGAACGAGTCGGTGCCTGTGAAGCCGGCATCGGGGGTGTACGCGAATGAGCCGTCGTCGTTTATCGAAAGCGAACCGAAATCAGGGGCGTCGAACATCGGGTCGCCGACGAACGAGGCGTCCACGAGGACTACCCGGTATTCCTGCGGAATGTCGTTCGCAAGCAGGCCGTTCTCGGCGTCGATGACGAGCGTGGTGCCCGGCGAAGCCGAGTACGCGTCGTCGATCGCGAGGCCGAACGCGTGATCCCGCAGGTCCCGGAGTTCGGCGAGCGTCCAGTCCACGAAACTGTGGCCGCTGGCGGGCAACGCGAGCACGGTGTTGAACTCGTCGCGGATGATCTCGACGCGGGGCATCATCTCGGACTCGATGTCGTAGAACTCACCGTCATCACCGTCGCCGACGAAGCTCGCGAAGAGTTCATCGACGGGCATCGGGAAAGCCAGAGACAGTTCGCCGCTCTCCGGGTTTGAACGCAGTCCGGCGCGGGCGATCGTGCTTCGCTCGAAGAGTTCGGGCAGGCCGAGCGTTGCGTAGCCGTCGATCAAGGCTTCCAGACCGGAGAGTTGGTCGGCGTAGAGCTGGACGATCGGGTCTTCGGAAAGTGCGGTCCAGATCGCGTCTTGCGCATCGTCCAGTTCGGCTTCGGCGTACGCCGCGGCGTTGCTCACGAAGCCAGGCGCGTCGCTGAGGAAGTCGACGATGACGATATCGTTGTTGATGTTGGTGAGCGTATAGCTGGAACCGGCCAGGTTCGCACCGTTCAGCAGGATCGTGCGGAGCTGAGTCCAGAATATGAAGTCGTCTTCGATCAGCGCCTGCGCTTCGCTGGAGTTGTTAATCGGCATCGGCGACGAGTCGAAGGAAATCTCGAATGTGATATCGCGTCGATGCAGGTACAACGCCTGAAAGGAGCCACCGCTCTGACGTCCGATCTCGCACCGGAACTCAAGGTTCACATCGTTGATCGATGAGGGACCGGCGAGTGCGGTCATACGATGCCGAACCGCTGCGTCGTTGAGGTTCGCCTGCTGGTTCTCCTGCTCATACATCAGGTACGCGATCGCCGGTGCGTTGGTGTCACCGTAGATTCTCCACGCGTCTCCGCCGATGCCGGGGGGGAGCTGCTGGTCCGAGAGTCCGGCGTAGCCGTCGAGCACCGTGAAGGGTGGGGCGGCGTCGTTCGCGTTTTGCTCGAGTCCGGCGAAGGGGTCAACACCCGGCACGGCGATATCGCTGACGACCTCGTCGGCCCGCGTGCCGACTTCGGTGATCGCGCTCTCGTAATCGTCGAACAGCCGGTCAAAGAGTTCCTGGCTGCGAGCGTTCGCGGCGGCGCCGTCGATCGCTTCGCCGGTTGCGATGATATCGTCGAGGTCCGATGAGCCGAATCCTTGCTGCTCGAACATGTACGCGAAGTACCACGGACTCTCGGCCGCCATCTGACGGTACGCGCTGGCGGCCTGCGCCCACGGGGCCGGAGCGGCCAGACGGGACGGCCACAGCGGGCTGAGCCCGAACTGCGTCGGCTGCACTCGCAGGTCATTGATATTCCGGCCAATCGCCGATCCGTTCAGCCGATCCGCGGCGTTGAGCACGGTAAGGGTCGATGACTGATCCCCTGCGAACGTTGTGTTCTTTGCGATAGAGGTCGCCCAGCCGAAGAACTCGGAAGTCCCGGACACGAAGTTTGGGGCGCCGTTGGAGTAGGGCAGGTCTGAGCCGGAGCCGCGATAATCGAGCAGTTCGTTGGCCAGCGCGACCATGTCGGCGAGCAGAATGTCTTCAGCCACGCCCCACAGGGCCGCTTCGATGCGATCCAACGACGCACGAGCGATCGCCAGTGATTCGTTGAGATCCTGCACGTCGGCGCTCAGGTCGCCGATCTGGTCGCCGATCGCGTTGAAGCCCTGCGAGACGGTCTCGTAGATCGTGTTCAGTTGCGACTCGATGCGATCGAACCGCTGGTTCATCTCAGCCCGCATGTCTTCGACCTGGTCTCGCAGGGCGGTGATCTCGTCGAAGATCTGCTGTTCCTGGCTGGGAAGTTCGCTGTTGCCGCCGTAGATCTCGGCGAGTTCGATGCTCGCGCCGACCACATCGAGCAGCCCGTTGAGGGCCTTTCCCGGGTCCTTTGAGAGGATACCTCCGACAAAGTCAACCGCGCCCTGCGCGTAGCTGATCCCTGCCAGAACGCCCTCGAACGATTCGCCGACCTGCAACTGGCGGCCGCCGAAGCTCCGTGATTGGAGCGCGAGACTCCGGATGGCGGGGTCCTCATTCTGCGCAAGCAGCAGCGCGCTGACACTGAACCGCGTCCGCGCTTCCGCGTACTCATCGAGGCTCGACCGGATCTCTTCGGCGAGTTGGTCCACGTACGCCGGGTCGTTGGCGTTCGCAACCGACTCGATCAGAGACGATTCCGTACCAGTATTGGGGTCCATCGCGTCCTGGATCTCGCCTACGCGTTCCATGTTCTCAGCCGTGATGACCTCGAGCCCGGCCTCGTTCACTCCGAACCAAAGATCGGAGCTCTCAACCGGCTGGGCGAGTGCCGACTCGAATGACGCGTAGTCCGCCGGAAAAGCCAGCGCCAGTCCGAGATCCACCGGTTCGAACCGCTCGTCGTCGATGCCGTCGGGCTCGGGCTCGTAGCCCTGTGACACCAAGTAGTCCTTGAACACCCCGGCTAGATGTGGGTTGGATTGACCCTTGAAGTCACGACCCGCTAAACCTAGCACCAGGACAGTCGACCACTCGGCGCTGTTCGCGATGCCGCGAGTAATGGCCTGGTCGTACTCGACCATGCGCGTACGCATTGTTTCGAAGTTGCGGGCCTCGGGCACCGAGATACCGAGCTCGCGCAGGATGTCCCCGCCGACAGCGGTGTCGGTACCCTCAAAGATCTCTTCGGTCCCGCGCAGATCCGTGAACCGGATGGCGGGGAGCAGGTTGGCCGGCCGCAGGAGATCGGCATCGCCGGGGGCGTAGGACGCGAGCGCGGCGTCGTACGCGTCCCGGAACGCCGCCAACTGCGCCTCCGTGGCGAGCGGGTTGCGGGTCGCATACGCAATCAGGGCGGTCGCGGTGCCCACCACCCGTGGGCGTCGATCGTAGATGTAGTCGTAGCGGACATACTCGCTCGCTGTAACGGCATCGCGGAAGGCCTCGTAGGAGGCCTGATCGCTGATGCCGAAGTCGAGCGCGAGATCGTTGGCGACCGATGCGGGGGCCGAGACGGCGAGTCCGGCGAGCGAGATAAGGGCGAATGTGCGGCGTTTCATGTCTGGTTCCTCCTGACGTTCGGTGTTCCGCGGCTCTCCGCGCGACTGCGGAGACCTCGGAACCACCCACGCACTCCTGAGGCGGAACCTGCAACGAATCTGTGGGATTCTGTCGGAATTTTCCTACTATTCTCCTGATACCCTGACGGAGCCCACGCATGTCCAGCGACAGCGGACATCCCGATCCCCCCGAGGCCCTCGGATTCGAGGAGGCGTACGCCACGCTCCGTGCCCTCGCCGGAGCTCAGTTCCGGGCTCAGGGCAGCGACCACACCCTCCAGCCAACCGCCCTCGTCCACGAGGCGTACATGCGATTGGCAAAGTCAGACTCGGCGATGCCAGCTGACCGGGAGCACCTCCTGGCGCTCGCGTCACGCGCGATGCGTCAAGTTCTGGTGGACCACGCGCGGAAGAAAGGGGCTCTCAAGCGAGGGGGCGACGCCGGTCATCGCGTCACCCTGTCCGGAATCGGAGCCCAGGCTGATTGGGATGTGCTGGAGATCCACGATGCGCTCACGCGATTAGCGGAACTGAACGGGCGGCAGGCACAGATCGTCGAGCTCCGTTTCTTCGGGGGCCTATCGGTCGAGCAGGCGGCGGCCGCTCTCGGCGTGTCTGAACGCACTGTCTATCTCGACTGGCAAATGGCCAAGGCGTGGCTGTGGTCGGAGCTCAACGAGGCATCGGACCAATGAGCGCCGACTACTCCGAGATTCGAGAGGTATTTCATCGTGTTTGCGAACTGCCCAGTTCTGCGCGTACCGCGGCGCTGGACACGATGTGTGAGGGCCGCGACGAGATCCGAGGAGAGGTTGAACGCCTGCTCCGTGCGATGGATAGCGCCGATTCCGGCTTCGCAGAATCATCGCCGGCGGAGTTTGGACGAGCAGGGGGGCTTAAGGTCGAGGGATACGAGATACTCAAGCCGATCGGCGAGGGGGGCATGGGGACGGTCTACCTCGCAGAGCAGTGCAGCCCGCGCCGAACGGTTGCGCTGAAGACCATCAGGCCCGGTCTTGTCGGTGAACAGGTGGCGCGTCGCTTCCGGCGAGAGGCCGAGGCACTGGCCAAACTTTCACACCCGGGTATCGCTCGCGTCTTCGAGGTCGGCGTCGCCGACGCGTTCGGAAGCCCCGTCCCGTATATCGCCATGGAGTTTGTGGACGGTGTGCCGGTGACGGCCTACGCCGGGGCAAGCCCACGGTCAACGAGGGAGCGGCTGGAACTCGCCATCGCGATCTGCGATGCAGTCGATCATGCGCACGCACGCGGAGTCTTGCACCGTGACCTGAAGCCCGCCAACATCCTCGTCGATACATCAGGGACTCCGCGCATTCTCGATTTCGGCATCGCAAGAATCACGGAAGGTGAACCCGACCGGGGCACACTGCAGACGGAAACCGGGCAGATTCTCGGGACCGCCGCCTATATGAGTCCCGAACAGGCGTCGGGCGACCCTCAAGCGATCGACGAGCGGAGCGACGTTTACGCGCTCGGCGCGGTGGTCTTCGAAATGTTGTCTGGCAGGCTTCCGCACGAGGTGCACGGGCTGCCTCTGCCTGACGCTCTGGGACTGATCCGCGATGCAGACGCCACGCTGCTCGGGACGGTCGTCCCGACGCTCCGTGGCGATCTTGAGGTAGTGATTGCCAAAGCACTGGAGAAGGAGCCCGATCGGAGGTACCAGTCCGTCGGAGAGTTCCGGGACGACCTCCGTCGTTTTCTCGACGACCGCCCGATCGTCGCGCGACGCCCGAGTTCGCTCTACCAACTCCGCAAGTTCACGCGACGCAACAAGACGCTCGTCGGCGGCGTGTGCGGTGTAATTGTGGCGCTCGTCCTCGGACTGATTGCGACATCGTTTGCCCTCAGCAGAGAAGCGGATGCCCGACGATTCGCGGAGCAGCAAACCGAGCGAGCGCTGTCGTCGCGTGACATCCTTGAACGCGTGTTCCTCGGGCTGAGCCCGACGCAGACGCAAGCGATGGACACGACGCTGCTTCGGAGCATGCTCGATCGAGCCGCCACAAACACCGGTTCAATCGAGGACGAGCAGGTTCGGGCCGAGACCGCAGCGCTCTTCGGACGGGTGTACCACTCCATCTTCGAGTACGCGTCGGCCGTGGAACAGCTCGAACAGGCCGCGGAGCTCTTCGGAACGCTCGATCCGGCACCCGTGACCGAGAAGGCGTTCGTTCTTCAACTACTCGCTGACGCGTACACCGCGACGGGGCAACCCGATCTGGCACGGGCCACCTTCGATCGTGCGATCGATGCCGCCGAGTCCTCGAAGGACGCCGGGGTGATCGCTTCGGGACGGCGCTTGTACGCCGAGTTTCTCATGGATCAGGGTGACACCAGCGCAGCGATCGAGATGCTCGACGGCCACGGGTTCGAGCCGGGCCTGCTCGGCGCGGCCGAGAGGGCGCGCTCTTCGATGCTTCGGGGTGCGATCTTTCGGCGCATGGGGCGGTTCACAGAGGCGCAGGATGAGTACCAGACCGCACTCGCGCTCTTTCGCGATGTGGGCGAGCGCTTCGGCGAATCAGTTGTCCTGAACTCGCTCGCGGTTTTGGCCCGACGGGACGGTCGAAATGCTGATGCCGAAAGCTATTACCGGGAAAGTCTGCGGGTGCGGAACGAAGTCGATCTGCGACCGAACCCTGACGTCGCCGCCACGCTCGCCAACCTCGGTCGCCTGCTCATGCTCCGGGGCGACCTTGAGCAGGCCAATGAGATCCTCACGGAATCCCTGGAACTGCATGAGGACATCTTCGACGGTCCGAACTTTGGCACAGCTGTCGTGCACGGCTCACTCGCCGAGTTGGCGCTCACCCGACGAGACTCTTCTCGGGCGGTCGATCATGCTCGTTCCAGCTTGGGAATTCTCAATGAAGTCCTGCCGGAATCGCATCCACGGATCGCGCAATCCACGCGTCTGCTCGGAGATGCTCTCCGCGCGTCGGATCAGGCTGATGCAGCCGCCGAGCAGTACGACCGGGCACTTGAACTGGCACTCGCCGCCGGAGCCGACGCCGAAGTGACCGTCATCCCGATCCAGCGTGACCTCGCGGGCGTGTTGATCACGATCGGGCAGACGGATCGCGCGGAGGAACTTCTGCTCGACTGCCTTCGTCATCTCAGCGAAACGAGCGAGCAGGCCGCGGCGATCCGAGCCCAGTTGAGGCTGCTCAATGCGTCCCCCTAAAACGCCGAGCGTCTGTCGATGGGTCCGGGTCCCGACGAACTGCGCTCCGCGGGATGCCGGGCGCTGGTGTGCCAGCCGACCAGTCTGCCGATCTGGGTGTGCTGCTGTCCTGTTTCGGCACAACCCGCCTGAACGGAACGCGTGCTTACGGCGGCGTGACCGATACCATCGAAATCGAGCCAACTCAAGACTCGTAAACGTGCCGCACCGAAGCCTCCGAGGCGCCACCGCCATCATTGCGGAATCAGAGGGCTCGAACACGATGAATGATCACGGTGCTAAACTTGGATAATCTGGCGATCGTGGCGTCGATGCATCGCGCATGCGGGCTTTCAAGGAGTGATGTGCAATTTGATCGTGCCCAACTTGGCGACAGGCTGCGGGAGCGAATGGAACTCCTGCAACGGTGGTCCCGTGTGATCCGTCACGACCTCGGCAATGTGGTCTACCCGAGTCGATCGCTGATGGAGAAAGCCGCGTACGAGGGCGAAGCCGGCAGGAAGCTCGGCGATCGTGTCAGGGTCCTGACGGAGATGATGGAAGCGAACAGAGCGGCCCTTGCATTTTTGGGTCCACTCAATCCGAGTGATAGCGACGCCGCAGTGATCGCAGCAGAATGGTGGACGCACGCGAAGAGCCTGTTACGCGCGGTTCCGAATGGCTCCTGGACAATTACGGGGCCGACACGGCGAGATCGAGCGCTTCCGATCTCAGCGTGCGGGCTCACCCATCTCGCTTTTTCCGTCATGATCGCGGTTGATCTCCACGCCGAGCGAGGTAGCGGTGGCGCATTCGATATCGACTGCGATGAAATCCCGACGACTTCGGTGCGGATGACCGCAAGCGGCCGGTTTGTTCAACCACCCCAACTGCTCGAGCCAATCCGGCGGATTTCGGATCAATTGGGTGCATCGTTCGAGGATGAGGCCACCCTCACCTCTTGGACCGTTCGGTTCGCGTGGGAGTGAGTTCGTCTGATATTCTGAAGAATGCGGATTGGCCGGCCCGCTTCCAGCACGTCGTCAGCACCGCGGCAGCCGAGTCGCCTTTCGACTTCAGGCTTGGATGCCTGGTCTCTCTCGCCGCTTGGACGAACAACCGGAGCCTCGACGAGACCTCGGTCGCGTTCGATGAGGCGGCCCGCGAGGCGTCGGCCAGCAAGTGCTGGGACGACGAGAACACCTGGGCTACGGATCAGGATCGGTTGATCACCCGTGAGCAAGAATGAGACCGACGCTAGCCCGCGCCAGAGGCAAGCGGACGGGAGCGAGCCGGCTTGAAACGCTTGAACCTGGGCACCGGTTGCCGCGGAACGGTCCGCTCCATCCGGGAGGCGGTGGAGCATCACGAAGAATCGCGGTGGATCTGACCCGGTGAATCCATCACAAACGGTTTACCCCCGTTCGCCGCCCCGGGACCGCAAGTCCCCGGGGCGGTGTCTCATGGCAGTTCTTTGACGAAGACTTCGCGTGTCGAGTCTCAAAGACTAGAGACTGGAGCAACGCTTGCTGCAGCTGACGCGGAGTTTCTTGGTCGTACGAATTTGCACTCTGCCGGCTGAAACGCAAGGTCAGAACGCCGGAGAAGAAGCGGGCTGTGGCCGGATTTTCGAGTCCTCCGAAGCCAATTGCCATTTGCCAAATTCCAGATCAGGTCGTAGCGTTACGTCGGCATGAAGGTCTATCCAGCCATTCCTTTGATCGTCTTGCTCGTGATTCGAGCCCTTTTCGGGCTTTCCGGCGGGGAGGCTGTCTGGTGCGATTCCGGGCATCACGAGCATGGTCTGGTCTGCTCGCATACTCATCCGCACGACAGCGAATTCGGATTGGCCGTGTGGTTCCCCGTGCCGGCCGATTTTCACGATCTCGATTGTGAGTGCACGGTCGACGAGAAAGAAGTCGGCGGCGAGGAGTTCACCGCTCCGTCCCGATTAGCTGACCTTGAGCACTTTGGTGCGACAACGGTCGGTGACTGGCACCACGCGGTCGCGTGGGATGTTCGGGTGCCGTCGTTCCGTGGGCCGCCTCGAGCAGTGCTCGTGGTCGACCATGCGCTTTCCGGACGATCTGTTTTCGTCGAGAGTACCCGCCTGAACGTGTAGTCCGTTCTGTGTAACGCGCTGTGCGCGACGCTGCTGTGGCGTCGCGGTTGGCTGTTATTGCGTTCACAGAACGGAGCGGTGGCTTTGAGACATGATCTGAATCTGCGAAGGCGTACGTCTCTCGCGGCGGTCGGTTCGACCGCGTTGTTGATGGGCGCGCTGGGCGGCTGCCAGAGTTACTCGCCGCAGGCCCTTGATCTGTCGGGGCATGCGTCGCTGGTCGAGGCGCGGTCGTCCGAGACAGAGAGCGTTGGGCGATTCGCCGAGCGCCTCGGAGCCTTGGGGCCTGGGGTGCCCGAACGATTTCACCTTTCGGATGGCCTAGCGCCGTCGGAGGCGGAGGTACTCGCGCTGTTCTACAACGCGGACCTGCGGCTGGCGCGTCTGGAAGCGGCCTCGGCGTTGGCTTCGCTCGGAACTGCGGGTCTGTGGGAGGATCCGGTGTTCGGCTTCGACGCCGCGGAGATTTTGTCGCCGGAGGGCCCGCTCGAGTTCGGGCTCAGGCTCGAAGCGACGATCCCGGTGTCGGGGCGTCTGCAGGCCGAGCGCGATCGCGAAGCGGCCCGCTATCAGGCCGAATTGTCGCGTCTCGTGGCGGCGGAGTGGTCGGTTCGCATGGAAGTGCGCCGGGCATGGGCGGTATGGACTGATGCGTTCGAGCGCCATCGCCTTCTCGAGGACTTCGTGACCGGCACGCAGCGTGTGGTGGATCTGACGGACCGGCTCGAGGAGGCCGGCGAACTGCCGCGCGTCGAAAGCCGAGCGATCCGCGGTCGTTTGCAGTCGGCGCGCCTCGAGCTCGCGAGCGCCACGCTCGCGCTTGCCGAGGCACGAAGCGAGCTGCTCGGGTTGATGGGGCTCGGAGTGGACGCATCCATCGAGTTTGTCGGGGGCGTGTCGCCTGCTTCGGCGGCGATCCCGAGCGATCCGATCGACCGGCTCATCCGATCGAACCCCACGCTGGATGCGCTCCGGGCTTCGTACCAGGTCGCGGAACAGGCGCTGCGTGTCGAAATCCGTAAGCAGTACCCGGACCTGACGATCGGGGCCGGGTACGGCAATGAGGACGATGATCGCCTGCTGCTGGGGTTCGCGATGCCGATCCCGGTGCTGAACGCGAATCGAGCCGGTATCGCCTCAGCGCGTACGGACCGTGACATGGCTCGTGCGCAAGCGGAAACGGGGTTCGAGCGCCTTGCTCGACAACTGGGTCTGGCGATCGAGAGGCAGCGACTGATTCAGAGTCAGCGTGAGGCCTTCGAGCGCGACCTGATCCCGTTGCTCGATGAGCAACTCGAGGAAGTCGAAGAACTGATGGACCTCGGTCAGGTGGACACGCTGCTGCTGCTGGAATCGCTGACCAGCCGGCTGAACGCGAAGTCGAGGCTTCTGGACATTCGGTTGCAGGAATCGCTGGTCTCGATCGAGATCGATCACCTGCTCGGCCCCGTCGAGCGCCAGACTCCGGCGCCGGTCGAGGCGCCGCAGGCAACCGAGGTTGGACACGAATCACTGCACGCGGCCGCTCCCGAGAGCGCCGCTGGGGAGATGGATCAATGAGCACTTCGCGAATTCTACTTGTAGCCTTGCTGGCATCCGGGAGTCTCCTTTCGCTCGGCGCGTGTGATCGGGAGCAGGAGCCCGTCGGCATGCAGGCGGAAGAAGAGGCCCCGACGAACCCGAACATCGTGGCGATCCCGGCTGCGGTGCGATCGAATCTGGGCATCAGCTTCGTCGAAGTCGAGCGCCGTCGGATCGAGCGCACGCTGCGTGTACCCGGTCGGTTCGAGTACCTCCCGACCGCGCATCGCGAGTACCGAACCATGCTTCCCGGCCGAATCGAGCTGCTGGTCGAGCAGTTCGACCGAGTCGAAGCGGGGACGCCGCTGTACCGGATCGACTCGCCCGCGTGGCGTGATTATCAGGAGAAGTTGACGGAAGCGATGGCCTCCGTCGAGCGCCTTCGCACTCGGCTTGATAGTTACGGTCCTCTGCGTGATGCGCACCGGGCTCACGAGGCACAGCTCGATCGCATCATCGAGATCCGCACCGAGCGTGTGGAGTATCTGGAGAGTCTCGCGGAGGCCGGCGGCGGGCGTCGCCCGGACCTCATCACCGCGCGCGACAGCCTCGCGACGGCGGAGGCGGAACTCGCGGAGGTGCTGGAGAAGGAAGCCTCGCTCGAGGCGGACGAGGCGGAGGCTCGTGCGGGGTTGTCTGCGGCGCAGTCGCGCGTGCAGTTCCTGCTCGACACCGCGTCCGCGATTCTGAGCGTGCCGGTTGAGGAACTCACCGCGGATGACAACGGGCGCCCGATCTGGAGAGGAATCAACTCCATCGAGGTGTTGGCCGATGCTCCAGGGGTCGTCGAATCGATTGACCTGACAAGCGGTGCCTGGGCGACGCAGGAGTCGCCGGTGATCTCGGTGGTCCGACCGGAGCGGCTGCGGTTCCGCGCGTCGGGGTTGCAGAGCGATCTCGGTGTGCTCAGGGATGGGCTTCCCGCGCGCATCGTGCCTCCGACGCCCACCGCTACCGGGCGATCGGTGGCGCTGACGGAGACGATGGAGGGGACACTTTCGGTCGGGCTCTCGGGCGACCCGCTGGAACGAACGGTTGACCTGTATGTCGTCCCGGACGAGCTGCTCGCGTGGGCGAAGGCCGGGGTCTCGGCGCACCTCGAAATCGTGACCGACCCCGCTTCGCGCGAGTCGCTCGCGATCCCGCTCTCGGCGGTCCAGCGCGACGGGCTGACACCGGTCATCTTCCGAAGGAACCCGAGCAATCCGAACGAGGTGATCCGGACCGAGGCGGACCTCGGTCGGGACGACGGACGCTGGATCTCTCTGGCCAGCGGCGTGGGCGTGGGTGATGAGATCGTCCTCGACGGCGCGTTTCAATTGATGCTCGCGACCAGCGGCACGATCCAGAAGGGTGGTCACTTCCACGCCGACGGCACCTACCACGCGGAGGACCACTGAGTCATGCTTAAAGCAGTCATAGGTTTCTCGCTGCGATATTCGTCGCTCGTGCTCATCGCGGCGGCGCTCGTCGTCGCGTACGCGGGCTTTCGCCTGCCGCGCATGAGCGTGGATGTGTTCCCCGAACTGAACGCGCCGACGGTCACGATCATGATCGAGTCCGGTGGGCTCGCGGCGGACGAGGTCGAACAGTATGTCGTCTTCCCGATCGAGACCGCCGTCAACGGCATGACCGGTGTGCGGCGCGTGCGCAGCGCGAGCGCGATCGGTCTTGGGATCGTGTGGGTAGATCTCGACTGGGGGGCGGATCTGTACGACGCGCGCCAGTTGGTGGCGGAGCGTCTGGTCGCGGCTCGGGAGAATCTGCCGGAGGGCGTCGAGCCGTTCATCACGCCGATCACCTCCATCGCCGGTGAGGTCATGCTCATCGCGATCTCCTCTCCGGACGGCTCGGTCAACCCGATGGACCTGCGGTCCTACGCCGAGTTCGAGCTGCGGAACAAGATCCTGTCCGTGCCCGGCGTCGCCCAGGTTGTCGCGATCGGCGGCGAGCTGCCCGAGTACCAGGTGAATGTCGATCAGGACCGCCTGCGACTGTTCGATCTGACGATCACGGATGTGGTCGAGGCGGCGGGTGGCGCGCACAGCACGGCGAGCGGCGGGTACCTCGTCAATGTCGACAGCTTCGAGGTGCCGATCCGTCAGCAGAGCCGGGTGACGAAGCCGTCCGACATCGCCGAGACCATCATCAAGTACCACGACGGGAATCCCGTCACGATCGGTCAGGTGGCCGATGTTCGACTCGGCGCTGCGATGAAGCGCGGCACCGCCTCGGAAGGCGGCGAGCCGGCGGTGATCCTCTCGATCCAGAAGTCGCCGGGTACGAACACGCTCGCGTTGACGGATCAGCTCGACACGCTGTTCGATCAGGTCGAACCGTCGATGCCGGATGGTATGGTGCTCAACCGCGATGTCATGCGTCAGTCGCACTTCATCAACCGAGCGGTCAGCAACGTGACGAAGGTGCTCGCTGAGGCGGTCATCATCGTGCTGGTGATCCTCGTCCTGTTCCTGATGAACCTGCGCACGACGCTGATCACGCTGACCGCGATCCCAATCTCGCTCGCGGTCGGGCTGCTGATGATGGACTGGTTGAACCTCGGGCTGAATGTGATGACGCTCGGCGGGCTGACCGTCGCGATTGGCGTGCTCGTGGACGACGCCATCATCGATGTGGAGAACGTGTTCCGGCGTCTCAAGCAGAACCGGGGGTTGCCTGAAGCGGAGCGGAGACCGACCGTGCAGGTCATCTTCGACGCGAGCAACGAGATCCGACCCGCGATGGTGTTCGCGACGGTGATCATCGTCATGGTCTTCGTGCCTCTGCTGTTCCTGCAGGGGCTCGAAGGCAGGTTCTTCCAACCGCTCGCTTTGACCTACATGATCTCGATCCTCGCGTCGCTGCTCGTCGCGCTGACGGTCGTGCCAGCGATGTGCCGTTTCCTGTTGAAAGGCCAGCTCGGTGGTCGTCACGAAGACCGTGACGGTTTCCTCGTGCGAATATTGAAACGCGCGTATGAGCCGTCGCTGCGCCTGGCGATCCGTCTGCGGTTGTGGGTTCTCAGCGCTGCGGGTCTCGTGACCGCGGCGGCGCTGCTGCTGGCGAGCACCTTCGGGACGTCGTTCCTGCCATCGTTCAACGAGGGCACGTACACCGTCTTCCTGCTCGCGCCTCCGGGCACCTCGATCGTGGAGAGCAACCGGCTCGCCACGGAAGTGGAACGGCAACTGATCCGGATCGACGGCGTTCGATCGGTATCGCGCCGGACCGGGCGGGCCGAACGCGACGAGCACGCGGAACCGGTGAGCAGTTCCGAGATTGAGGTGACCGTCGAAGCCGGGCGAGACCGACTCGAGGTGCGTGAGGGGGTCGATCGGGTGCTGAATTCGGTACCGGGAATCACCACCATGATCGGTCAGCCGATCGAGCACCGGCTGAGTCATATTCTCTCGGGCACGCCCGCCGCCATCGCGATCAGCATCTTTGGCGAGGATCTCGACGAACTGCGACGGGTCGCCAAGGAAGTCGAAGCTGAGTTGAAAGCCCTCTCCGGCGCGCGCGATGTGAACGCCAACCGGGAGGTGCTGATCACATCGCTGCCGATCCGTTATCGCCATCAGGATCTCGCCGCGGTCGGCCTCAGCCCGGCCGATGCCGCGGAACAGGTGCGCGAGGCGCTCTACGGCGAAGTCGTGGACACCGTCAACCAGGGCGTGCGCCAGTACGACCTCGTGGTTCGTCTCGCCCCGGAAGAGCGGGAGAACATTCAACAGGTGCGCGATCTGCTTCTGCGCGGACGCGGCGGCGCGACGGTCCGCCTCAGCGATGTCGCCGACATCGGACCGGAGCGATCGAGCAACCTCATCGCCCGCGAGAACGCGCAGCGCAAGGCGGTGGTGTCGCTAAATGTCGCGGAGGGATCGAATCTGGGCGACCTCGTCGCGCAGGTCCAGGAGCGCATCGACCCGATCGTGCAGGACGCGGGCATGACAGTGTCGTACGGCGGGCAGTTTGAGGCGCAGCAGTCCGCGTCAAAGACGATTCTCGTCGCCGGCGTGGCCGTGGCCGTGATCATGCTGATGCTGCTGCAGATCTCGACCGGCTCGTTGCGGGCGGCGGTGCTCGTGATGCTCAATATGCCGCTCGCTCTGATCGGAGGCATCGCGGCCATTTACCTGACAGAAGGGGGCGGCGCGATCTCGAACACGCTTGCGCTCTTCGGCCTCGGAGGTCAGTACATCCCGCCGGTGATCTCCATCGCGAGCATGGTCGGCTTCATCACGCTGTTCGGGATCGCCGTGCGCAACGGTATCCTCCTGATCAACCACTACAACCACCTGATGGAGCACGAGGGTGCCACGCTCTCCGACGCGATCGTGCAGGGCTCGATGGAGCGGTTGGTCCCGATCCTGATGACGGCGATCTCCGCGGCGCTCGGCCTGGCCCCGCTCGCGCTCGCCGCCGGGGAGCCGGGCAGCGAACTGCTCGCCCCACTAGCGGTGGTCACGCTCGGCGGGCTGCTCACCTCGACGTTCCTCAACTTGATTGTCGTTCCCGCTGGTTTCTCGCTGGTCTTCCAGCGCGATGCTACCCTGAAGTCTTCATCCCAAGACGGCGATAGTCGCCACACATCGTTTGAAGGAGTCTGAACATGTTTGAAGGTATGAAACTGTTGGCCGCAGCTGCCCTGATGATCTCGCTCGGCGTGGCCGGTCTCGGTTGCGGAAGTGAATCGGAGCAGGAAAATGGTCCTTCCAACACCTCCGGCGGCTCGGGTGAAACCGAGACGACCGGGGGCATGGAAGACGATCACGACCACGGCGAAGAGGTTGCGCTCGGAACCGCCACGGTCGGTGATCTCGAGGTGGAGGCCTTCCAGGGCCACGGGGAGACCGAGCCCGGCAAGGAGATGCATCTTGTTGTCAAGCTTCCGTACAACGACAGCGGCGCATCCGAGGTCCGCGCGTGGATCGGCACCGAGGATCGGTTCGCGTCGGTCGTCGGCAAGGGCGACTACGCGGCGTCGCACGATGATTACGACATCCACGCCGTCGCGCCGGACCCGCTTCCCGAAGGCGCGGCGTGGTGGATCGAAGTGACCCAGCCGGATGGATCGACTCATGTTGGTAGCATCGATCTGCGATAGGCATGATCGATGTGCTCGTGGGTATCCATACCGAAGCAAGCGCGGCTGAGGCGTAAGAGTTCATCTCAGTACCGGAAACGAGTTAGCCCGTACGCTGCTGGCCGTTATCTCTGGCGCGAGAGTCGGGCCGGAGTTCCACCTCCGCCGCCATCGCCTCTGGGATCATCGCCGCGTAGTGCCTCCGGCAGATCTCCGGCGAGTTCCCGAGCAGCGTCGTGATCTTGTATAGACTGACCCCGCGCTGCGCGAGCTGGATCCCAAAGGTGTGCCGGTTATCCCAGCGTCCAGGCCAGAGACCGCGTCACGGTTGGGGAGCGTTGGCCCACCGGCCCCACGGACGCGGGAACGGGGCCTAAAGGTGCCGACTCGAACGGGTGTCTCTCATCCGCCCAACCTAGAAACCACGAAGCCGGCTGCTTTCGCAACCGGCTTGGGAATAGTGCTGGCTGGACTTTGGTCGCGACGCGATTTTCTCTTGACTTGGTTGCACAACTACCCGGGAGTAATCGGCAGTTTCATGAGCCATTCGAGAGCCCATACCCCCACGCTGTTCGCATTTTACTTGGGGGTCTCTTTTGTCAAGTCCAGCCCCCTTGTCATCCGGAAGCCTGGGGTCGGAGAAGCTCTTAAGACGGAAGTGCTCATCGGATGTCCCGTTGATCGGCGGATGTAAAACCTGCTTCGACGTACTCATCCACATGGCACCAAGCGCGTTCCAGCAGCACGGGAACGCATGGATCGATCACGCAGTAGATTGCCTGAAGCCCATTGCGACGCTTGCCAACTACGCCGATCTCAGCAAGTCGTTGCAACTGGTTCGACACCGCCTGAACCGACATCCCGCTTTCATCCGCGAGATCTCCCACGCTGAGTTCGTCCACCCGGATTAGGGCGTGAAGCAGACGGAGTCGGGTTGGATGGGCCAAGCTCTTAAAGAGGATGCCGACCCGCTCGGCTTCGAGAGCCCCAATGAGCGGGCGCGCGGCCAGAGGCAGTTTTGGGCGGCAAGACTCCATGTGAGACCCTTTCGGATTTGTGAAAAGCGATGAACCGCGCTTGACTATTACACGACATGGTGTAATAGTCAAGATGTCGCTGGCCTGATTGACCCGCATCCCCGCATCCATGAAACACCGCCAAGCCATCTCGATCCTGCTCACCCTCTTGTTGGCCGTGGGAGCTGGCCTCGGCCCGCGGTTTCTCTGCATTTGTGCTGATGGGACCGCAACCACCCAGTTTGGCGACCAATTCTGCTGCGACGGGCCGGGTGAGGACCCGTGCCCGGTTCCCTCAGAGCACAGCGAAGAATCGAGTCACCGCATTGCCTGCCCCGACGGCGGATGCCAGTCCACCGAGGTGGAATCCGAGTTGATCGTCGCCGTTGACCGCTTCGAGAAAGACGCGGTAGAAGACTGGTCTCTCGGTGGGCCTGATGATCTGCCCTTCCCTTGGTTCGAGTTCCTCACTGACAGATCGGCAAAAACGTCCTCCGCCGTCCGACCTCCGGTGCTATCGGGAGTCGGATTCTCTGCTTGCCATCTTCGCAGCGTAATTCTGCTCGTTTAGGACGACCTGGGATTCTGCGCAGTACGTGTACTGCGTTCGTATTTCCCAAAGGCTCGGTGTGCGCCGGGCAATGTCTCTATCCGAGTAGAACACATGAGATTTACTGAACCAAAGCTGTTTTGCTGCCTGGGCGTCGTCACTCTGTTGGGCGGTTGCGCGCCGTCACCATTCGACTTCGACCCCCCCGCCGCAAGGCCTCTCTTGCGCGATATGCCTCGTTACGAAGCACCGGAGGATCCTGATCGAGTCGGACCAGGATCAGATGTGGTCACCATCGGTGAGCAGTTGACCCTTCGCCAGGCTCTCGCGGCTGCGCTCGTACGCAACCCGCGACTTCGATCGCTTGCCTGGGAGCCGAGGATTGCGGAAGCGCGTCGTCTGCAAGCCGGGCTCTCCCCCAATCCAAGCGTCGGAATCGAGGTCGAAGACTTCGCGGGCTCTGGAAGCTTGAGTGGCTTTGATTCTGTCGAGACCACCATAGCCTTTAGCCAGCTTCTTGAGCTTGGCGGGAAGCGAGACCGCCGCGTGCGGGTCGCCGAGGGGCAGTGGACTGTTTCTGCTCTCGACTACGAAGCACAGCGGCTGGCCGTGCTCACCGACACCGCGTCCCGCTTCGTGCGGGTACTGGAGCTCCAGCAGCGTGTTGAGTTCGCCGTTCGCGCGCAAGTACTCGCAGAGGAGAACCGGCGCGTCATCGATCGGAGGGTGCAGGCCGGAGATGTTTCACCCATCGACGAGATCAAGGCCCGGCTCGAAAGCGAATCCACCCGCATCGCCGCAGATCGACTCAGCCGGGAACTTGAGGCCGCGAGGCGTGAACTCAGTGCGATGTGGGATGCAACCGACCCCGGCTTTGACACGGCCATCGGATCGCTGGATGACCTCATGCCTGTGCCGTTGCTCGATGCTCTGACGGATCTCGTTGAGCACCATCCGGAAGTTCAGCGTTGGATCGCAGAGACCGAGCGACGATCATCGGTGGTCGCTCTCGAACGGGCTCTAGCCGTCTCCGACGTGACGGCTGGTGCTGGCATTCGGTATGCCGAAGAGAGCGAAGATGTCGGTCTCGTCGTGGCCGTGTCCGTGCCATTGGCGATCTTCGATCGCAATCAGGGAGGAGTACTGGCCGCCCGGCTCCGAGCAGCACAAGCGATCGACGAGGGGCGGGCTTCCCGACGCGATTTGGCCACCCGACTTGTTCGGGCACACGCCCGATTGACCGCCGCGTATCACGAGGCCCAGGCGATTGATGCCGCCCTACTCCCCGCGGCGAAGGACGCATACGACGCGACGCGTCGGGCCTACGACGAAGGCAAGCTCCCGTACCTCGATGTCCTCGATGCGCAGCGCACCCTTTTCGATACTGAAACCCAAAGGCTCGAAGCTCTCGCCGAATACCACGCCGCGAAGGTGCAGGTTGAGGGGCTCATCTCAGAGCCGCTGGACACCCATTCGCTCCACGAACATTCTGATCACCCCAATCAAGGAGACACACCGTGAGACCATCACGCGGCGTCATTTCACTCGTTTGCCTGTTCACAACGACGCTCCTGCTTGGCGGGTGCGATGGCGAACAGGAAGCATCATCGTCATCCAACGGATCACGCGCATCTGATGTGACACAGGTCGCTCACTCGCACGAGAACGGCGAGACTTGCTTCGTGTGCGACGCCACGAAGCGCGACGCCGGCCGCTTGTGGTGTACCGAGCATGCCCGGTACGAGGACCGGTGTTGGATTTGTCAGCCGCAGCTTGAGGATTCGTCCCGACCGTATTGCGACGAACACAATTTGTATGAGGACGAATGCCATCTCTGCAACCCGGCACTCGATGCCTCGGAGAACACATCCGACGAGTCGTCGGGCGGGCTCCATGGACACAGCGCTGACGAGACCTGCTTCATCTGTGACCCGGCCAAGCGTGATGAGGGCCGCTTGTGGTGCAGCGAGCATGCTCGCTATGAAGACCGGTGCTGGATCTGCCAACCACAGTTGGAAGACGCGGACCGGGCGTATTGCGAGGAGCACTTCCTTTACGAAGACGAATGCCACCTGTGCAATCCCGCTCTGCTGGGGGACGCCTCGGCGACGCCCTCCCGCGATGGTGCCCCCTCTCTCTTCTGTCATGAGCACGGGGTCGATGAGATCGAATGCGGAATCTGCCAGCCTCAGCTCGCTGGGACGCTTGAGGCTGGCGAGTCGCTGCTCGTCCGCATGCCCTCCGCGAGATCGGCAGAGCTTGCCGGGCTGACGCTTGAGCGACCGAATCGAGGCGCTGCTTCAGCAACGATCAGCTTGTTGGGCGAGGTCCGCTACAACGGGAACAGATTGGCCAAGCTCACACCGTTGGCCCCCGGTGTAATCACTGATATCCGTGTCGATGTTGGCGACCAGGTTGAAGAAGGGCAAATTCTCGCGGTCATCAACTCCGTGGCGGTGGCACAAGCGAAGTCCGCGTACCTGTCCAAGATCGCAGAGGTCGAAGCGAGAACCACCGTGTTCGAGCGTGAGCAGAAGCTCGTCAACGAGAACATTGCTGCACGCCGGGACTTCCAGGATGCCCAGGCAGCGCTCAAGCTCGCTGAGCTGGAAGTGCGTCGCACGCATCAGCAGCTCATCAATCTCGGCTTCACTGAATCGGAAGTCGCGGATATCGCGGCGGAGCAGTCGTCATCCTCGGACCTTTACGTCAGGGCACCCTTCGCTGGCAGCGTCGTCGAGCGGACCGCGGTTCTTGGCGAGGCAGCGGATTCAGAGGGCTCACTCTTCGAGATCGCTGATTTGTCGACGATGTGGATCGAGCTCGCGGTCCCGGAAGAGCAGGCGTTTCAGATCGAGCGCGGCGGAGAGATCATCGCGAGCGTCCGGGCTCTACCCGAGTTAGAGATCCCTGGGCAGATCACATGGATCAGCCCGCGTATCGATGAACGTACCCGGATGGTACGGGCCCGCGCGACGGTTAAAAATGATCGTGGCATCCTTCGCCACGGCATGTTCACCGAAGTCTCCGCGATGATCGGTGGCACCTCGAACTCGCTGCTTGTCCCTGGCGAAGCGGTGCATGAGATCGATGGCTCGCCTTTCGTTTTTGTGCGGCAGGAACCGGATCTGTTCGCGGTTCGGCGTGTTGATGTCGGGCCGCGCACGGTTTCCGGCACGATCGCCATTCTGGCGGGCCTCACAGAGACTGAGTCCGTCGTGACCGGCGGCAGCTTCACCATGAAGACCGAGTTCCTCAAGTCTCGCCTCGGTGCGGGATGTGTCGACGACTGATCCGGAGCCACCATGCTGACCCGTCTTATCGAGATGTCGCTCAGGAACAGAGTGCTTGTCATTCTGCTGTTCGCGATCGCGTGCGCCGCCGGTGTGTACCGGATGATCCAGCTTCCGATCGACGCGTTTCCAGATACCACGCCGATCCAGGTGCAGATCAACACGGTGGCCCCCGCGCTCAGCCCGGAAGAAATCGAGCAACAGATCACCCTTCCTGTCGAACTCTCGATCGGCGGGCTGCCCGGGCTCCAGAACGTGCGGTCCGTCTCAAAGTTCGGCTTCTCACAGGTCGTGGCGACCTTCGATGATGACATCCGCATTATCGACGCGCGGCAGTACATTACCGAACGGCTCTCGGCAGTCGAACTGCCAGATGGTGTCGGAAGGCCGGAGCTCGGCCCGATCGCGACCGGTCTCGGTGAGGTCTTTCACTACGTCATCCGGTCGGAGACCGGCGAACACTCTATCGAAGAACTCCGGACCATCCATGATTGGGTGATCAAGCCCGAGCTTCGCAAGGTGCCGGGTGTGGCCGAGGTCAATTCGTGGGGTGGCTTGGAGCGGCAGTATCACGTCGTCGTCAAACCTGAAGCACTGATCAAGTTTGGCTTCACGCTTGAGGATGTGCTGGATGCGCTGCGCCGCAACAACGCCAACGTCGGCGGCGGGCAGATCGTGACCTCCGGTGAAGCGAGGGTGGTGCGGGGACTGGCGCGTGTTGCGACGATCGGTGAGATCGAGAACATCGTGGTTGCTTCCAGCGACGGCACGCCGGTGCGGATTCAAGATGTCGCGGAGGTTGCAATCGGTAGCGAGATCCGCCGCGGCGCGGTTTCGGCGTACGGTAAGGGCGAGGTCGTCCTCGGCCTGGCCTTCATGCTGATGGGTGAGAACAGTCGTGTGGTGACCGAGGAACTCCGCGAACGCCTTGAATCCCTCGCGCCGTCGCTGCCGCCCGATGTCGTCGTGGATGTGGTGTACGACCGGACCCTGCTGGTCGAGCAGGTCATCAAGACGGTCGAGCACAACCTCGTGATCGGTGCCGTGCTGGTGATCGTCGTGTTGCTCATCATCTTGGGTAACATCCGAGCCGGTTTGCTCGTCGCAGTCGCCATCCCGATTTCAATGCTGTTCGCCGTGCAGGGCATGTACGAGTTCGCGATCGCAGCAAGCTTGCTCAGCCTCGGCGCGATCGACTTCGGCATCCTTGTCGATGGCTCGGTGGTCATGACGGAAGCCAATCTCCGCTCGCTGAAGGAACGCCAGAGAGAGCTTGGCCGGAAACTCTCGCCTTCCGAGCGGCTCGAATCGATTGCGAAATCCAGTGCGCGCGTGGTAAGACCGATCGTGTTCGGGATGGGCATCATCACGCTCGTCTTTGCCCCCGTGCTGACGCTTGAAGGCATCGAGGGGAAGATGTTCCGGCCAATGGCGTGGACGTTCATATTCGCGCTCCTGGGAGCCCTGCTGGTCGCGGTGTTCCTGTCCCCGGTCTTGTCGTACTACTTCCTTCCGCGTCGCGCGAAACCCAAGGACGCCATTCTGCTACGTGGATTGGCCGGGGCATACGGCTGGGCCGTCGGCGGAGCGATTCGACTCCGGTGGGTCGTGATGCTGCTGGCCGTGGCTCTGCTAGGCGTCGCGGGCTACCGGAGCACGCAGATGGGCGGCGAGTTCATCCCGCGCCTGAGCGAGGGCTCGATGGTCCTGAACACCATCCGCCTCGCTGGCGTCTCGATCGATGAGTCCGTGCGGTACAACACACGGATCGAGGAGGTCCTGCTCGATGAGTTCCCAGATGAGATTGAGCACATCTGGAGCCGCATCGGGACCGCCGAGGTGGCGACCGATCCGATGGGGATCGAACTGACAGACATTTTCTTGACGCTCAAGCCACGTGCAGAGTGGACGCAAGCGGACACGCAGGCGGGTCTCGTGATCGAGATGGAGAAGACCATCTCACAGTTTCCCGGCGTCAACATGGTGTTCACGCAGCCGATCGAGATGCGCATGAACGAGATGGTTTCGGGCATCCGATCCGATATCGGGATCAAGATCTTCGGCGACGACTTCGACGAGTTGCTCCGGATCGCCGACGACGTTCAGCGTGTGCTTCTGGACATCCCGGGTGCCTCAGATATCTCGGTCGATCAGATCACGGGGCAACCATCGCTATCAGTTGCTGTCGATCAGTCCCGTGTTGCCCGCTACGGCGTCGCCGCCAGCGAGGTGTTGGACTTCGTTGAGGCGATCGGCGGGATCCGCGTCGGTGAGGTATTCGAGGGCCAGCGTGTCTTCCCGCTTGTCGTCCGACTCCCGCAGACATTCAGGGAAGATGTAGAAGCGGTGTCATCAGTACGCATTCCGACCGAAGGGGGCGTCGCGGTGCCACTTTCGTCGATGGCCTCGGTCGATCTCTCGGAAGGATCGGCCACGATCAACCGCGAGTGGAGCAGAAGACTCATCCGTGTGCAGTCGAACGTCAGCGGAAGAGACCCCGCATCGTTTGTCAGTGAAGCAAGGGCAGCCATTGATGAACGGGTCACATTGCCCGAGGGCTATGTGCTTGAGTGGGGTGGGCAGTTTGAGAACTTGGAACGCGCCAGGACTCGCCTGATCATCGTCGTGCCCGCGGTCTTGCTTATGGTGTTTTTTCTGCTGTACTTCAGCCTGAAAAACCTACGGGATGTCGTCATCATCTACACCTGCATCCCGTTTGCGGCCGTCGGTGCTATCTTCGCGTTGTGGTGGCGCGACATCCCTTTCAGCGTCAGCGCCGCCGTCGGGTTTATCGCTCTCACGGGCATCGCCGTGCTCAACGGGCAGATCCTCATCACCGCGATCCGCGACACACTCAACACCGGCCAGCAGAGCAAGGACGCGATCATTGCGGCCTCGAAGACCCGCCTCCAGCCGGTGCTCGCGACGGCGATCACTGATATCGCTGGGTTCGTCCCGATGGCGATTGCAACGGGGGTGGGGAGCGAGATCCAGCGACCGCTGGCGACGGTGGTAATCGGCGGCATGGTCACGTCGACGCTACTCACCTTGTTTGTGCTTCCGGTCATCGCATCCGTCTTCATGAAAGAAAGTGCGCAGGTTGCTGACTCGGAGCGTGATCAGTGAGCGGCTGCGACTGTGGAAAGGATGCCGTTGGTCTGGAGCAGCGAACGCTCATAGCGCTACTCACGATCAACGGCGTGATGTTCGTTGCCGAGGTGATGGTTGGATGGATCGCGGAGTCCACCGCGCTGCTGGCCGACTCGCTTGACATGCTGGCAGATGCCACGGTGTACGGCATCGCGTTGTACGCGGCGAGCCGGTCCGGCGGCGCACAGCGGACTGCAGCGCGAGTGAGCGGCGTCCTTCAAATCGCGCTGGGTCTTGGAGTTTTGGTCGAGGTAATCCGCCGGGCGGTGTTCGGCAGCGAGCCGACGAGTCATCTGATGATTGGAGCTGGGACTGTCGCGCTTGTTGCGAATCTGATCTGTCTCCGGCTTATCGCAAAGCATCGCGAGGGCGGTGCGCATATGCGAGCGTCTTGGATCTTCTCGAAGAACGATGTCATCGCGAACACTGGCGTGATCGTAGCGGGGCTTCTCGTGATGGCATTGGGTAGCCGCGTTCCTGATCTCTTGGTCGGTTCGATTGTCGCCGCGGTTGTGATTCGTGGGGGCGTTCAAATCTGGGCGGACTCAAGCAGAGACGCAGGGGTCCGGAACTGATTTCTGCTGTAGGTACATCCTCTCACGGTTTCAGGTAGGTGTCCCCCCTCACCCCCGGGTGCCCGACGGGCATGGCTGGCCTTGGTGGTGAGACTCGGGCACCGGATGGCGGGTCCTGCGAACGGGCTCCCCGAGGCCCCGGCAATCCCTTGAACGGTCCAACCGCACTGAACCTCGGTAACCCCCAATAATCTTGGCAGTGTCAGGGATGTCCCGGCAATCGATCCGTCTCGGTCAGGTCTCCGGATCTCAAGCAACGCTCGGCAAGAGCCGAGGTATACTAAACGCGTGAAGTATCGCCCGCTCGCCATCCTGCTCACCGCGATCATCGCCTTTAACGCCCTCGCTGGCGGTGTTGGCGGCGTGGCTGTACTGTGCTTCGGAGGCGGCCATCAACACGCACCCGCAGAGTTCGATCACTGCGAATCCTCGTGCAGCCACGATGCGTCATGGCCACTCCCCGTGCCCGCGGGAGAGCATGAGCACGACTGCGGTTGTACCGATGTCGAGATCACGACCGCGGAACTCCTGACACTGCCCCGGAGTGACACTGGGAGCGATGTGCCGCCCGCGATCGTCATGTCTCCCTCGTGGGGCGTCATCCTTGCGGAGACCGGCCTTGGTCGCCGCGGCCCGCCGATGCCGCCGCCTTGGTTTGACCCCGGCGGGGTCCACAGGCTCGCGATCGTGGCGAGCGTTCGTCTGACCATCTGATTTCTGTCTGTTCCTTCGCGCGTGCCGCGGCGGCGTTGTCCGTTGCGGCTGTCATCGCTTTGGACCCAGACAGGAATCACAAACAATGGACAATCTGAAACGCCCGCGTCGAACGCGGGTCATGCTGCCGGGCCTCGGCTCGACATTCGCCCTGATCGCGCTGGCGGGCTGCCAGTCCTACGAGCGGGTACCGCTGGAGTTGGCCGACCATCGGGCCGCGCTCGACGCACGGCTCGCTGCCACTGAACCCATCTCGGATTTCGTTGAGCGGCTCTCCGAGGCCGGCAACCAGGTGCCAGAGCGGTTCGACCCGAACGACGGGCTCTCACCCGCCGAGGGCGAAGTGCTCGCCCTGTTCTATAACCCCGACCTCCGGCTCGCTCGCCTCGATGCCGGTGTCGCACTCGCGACCTTCGAGACGGCGGGGCTGTGGGAGGACCCGCAGTTCGGTTTCGACGGGGCGGAAATCCTCTCGCCGTCGGGGCCGTTCGAATACGGGCTCACGCTGAGCCTGACGATCCCGATTTCGGGTCGGCTCGGCGTCGAGAAGGATCGGGCCGGAGCGGCGTACGAGGCCGAGCTCCGCCGGATCGTGGACGCCGAGTGGAGCACGCGGGCCGCGGTTCGCTCGGCCTGGGCGTCCTGGTCCGCGGAATCCGAGCGGCTCCGCCTGCTGCGAGAGGTGATCGGTCAGGTCGAGCGGATATCCGCCATAACCGACCGGCTGGAGACGGCGGGAGAACTCACGCGGGTCGAGGCTCGGCTCCTGCGGGCCGAGTTGGTCGAGACCCGTGCGGATGTCGCCGAGGCGGTGTTCGCAGAAGCCCGGGCCCGTGTCGAACTTCTCGGTTTGATGGGGCTTCCGCCGGACGCCCCGGTGGAGTTGCTGCCGGCGCTTCCGCCCGCGTCGATCGCCGAGATCGCCGATGCGATCGAGCGACTCATCGAGGCGAACACCACCCTCGCGGTGCGGCGGGCCGAGTATCAGGTCGCCGAGGAGACACTCCGCCTGGAAGTCCGCAAGCAGTATCCGGACATCACCATCGGCACGGGCTATGGGAGCGAGGACAACGACGACCGACTCTTGCTTGGCGTGTCGATTCCGATACCGATTCTCAACGCCAACCGGGCGGGCATCGCGGAAGCAAAGGCTCGCCGCGAGGTGGCTCGGGCCGCGGCGGAGACCACCTTCGAGCGCCTGACTCGCGAGCTCTCGATGGCCCGTGCCGCGTACGACGCCTCGCGAACGCAGCGAGATGCGTTCGAGCGTGACCTTGTGCCGATGCTCGACGAGCAGGCATCCGAAGTTGAGCAACTGATCGACCTTGGCGAGGTCAACACGCTGCTCTTGCTCGAAACCGTCACGCGACGGTTCGAGGCCAAGAGCCGTCTGCTCGATCTTCGTCTGGCCGAGACCGACGCGGCGATTGAGATCACTCGCCTGCTCGGCCCGGACGAGCCGGAAATGCCGGCTGCTGTCGAGCCCGCGACCGACGATGACACCACATCCTTAACCACACCACACACCGCGGCGCGAGGCGACACGCCCGCCGAGGAGGCATCCCGATGAACATCATGGAACGGGCGATCGCGATCGCCCTCGCGGCAGTTCTGCCGCTGACACTGGCCGCCTGCGATGGCGGATCTCCGAAGACATCCGGCGAGGCCGAGCACGGCGAGGCGGATGGGCACGACCACTCGTCAGAGGCCGAGGCCGAGGCAACCGGGTCCGACCGTGTCGCGATCCCGGCCGCGGTGCGGTCGAACCTCGGCATCAGCTTCGTCAAGGTCGAGCGCCGGCGGGTTGAGCAGACCCTCCGCGTGCCGGGTCGGTTCGAGTATCTGCCCACGGCGCGACGCGAGTACCGGACCGCCGTCCCCGGTCGTGTTGAGCTCCTCGTCGAGCAGTTCGACCGGGTCGAAGCGGGCCAACCGCTCTATCGGCTCGATTCGCCGTCATGGCGGGAGATGCAGCAGCAACTGGCCGACGCCGAGGCCCAGATCGAGCGTCTGGATGCACGGCTAGAGACCTTCGAGCCGCTTCTCGCGGCGCACCAGCAGCACGAGGACAGCCTCCACGAGAGTGTCGCCGTCTGGAACGAGCGGGTCGAGCAGTTGCAGTCGGTCCGCGAGGCGGGCGGGGGCCGCGTCGATGAGTTCGCCCAGGCCCGTGCGTCGCTCGCGAGCACCCGAGCCGACCTCGCCAACGTGATGGAAAAGAAGGCGGAACTCGGAGCGGACCGGCAGCAGACCGTTGCTGATCTCCGTGCGGCCCGGTCACGCCTGGACTATCTGCTCGATGCCGCCTCATCGGTCGTTTCTCGTTCGAGGGACGAACTCGCCCGGACCGTGGAGACGCCTCATGGGACCGAGCCCGTTTGGGCCACGATCGCCGCGATCGAGGTCACTGCGTCCGAAGCCGGCGTCGTGGAGATGCTGGGCCTGACCAACGGCTCGTGGGCGGATGAGAAGACACCCGTCGTCACCGTCGTGCAGCCCGACCGGCTCCGCTTCCGGGCGTCCGGGCTCCAAAGCGATCTGGGCGTGCTGCGGGACGGGCTCACGGCCCGGATCGTCCCGCCGACGCCGACCGCCGCGGGACGCGCTGTGCCTCTGACCGAGACGATGGACGGCACGATCACACTCGGACTTGCCGGCGATCCAAACGACCGCACGCTCGAACTGTTCGTCGTACCCGATGAACTCAAGCCCTGGGCCCGACCGGGCGTCTCGGCTCAGCTCGAGATCGTGACCGACTCGACGGCTTCGCCCGAACTCGCCATCCCGCTCGCCGCGGTGCAGCGTGATGGGCTCTCGCCCGTCATCTTCCGTCGCAACCCGAGCAACCCGAACGAGGCGATCCGCATGGAGGCCGACCTCGGTCTCGACGATGGGCGTTGGGTCGCCCTGCTCAGCGGTCTTCGTGACGGCGACGAGGTCGTCCTCGACGGTGCTTTTCAGCTGATGCTCGCCACCAGCGGTTCGATCCAGAAGGGTGGCCACTTCCACTCCGATGGCACGTTCCACGAAGGGGAGGATTGAGCCATGTTGAAAGCCGTTATCCGCTTCTCGCTCCGCTATTCCGCGCTCGTGCTCATCGCGGCGGTCATGATCGTCGGCTACGCCGGTTATCGCCTGCCGAGGATGAGCGTCGATGTGTTCCCCGAACTCAACGCCCCGACCGTGACCATCATGGCCGAGGCAGGCGGGCTCGCCGCCGACGAGGTCGAGCAGTACGTCACCTTTCCCATCGAGACCGCCGTCAACGGCATGTCCGGCGTGCGGCGGGTCCGCAGTGCCAGCGCGATCGGCCTAGGCATCGTCTGGGTGGACCTTGAATGGGGCTCGGATCTGTTCGATGCCCGGCAGCTCGTGGCCGAACGGCTCGTGACCGCTCGCGAGAACCTTCCCGATGAGGTTGAACCCTTCATCACCCCGATCACCTCCATCGCGGGCGAGATCATGCTGATCTCCCTGTCGTCACCCGACGGTTCCGTCAGCCCGATGCAGCTCCGCTCATACGGCGAGTTCGACCTGCGGACCAAGATTCTCGCGGTGCCCGGCGTCGCCCAGGTCGTCGCGATCGGCGGCGAGCTGCCCGAGTACCAGGTCAATGTCGATCAGGAGCGGCTGAGGCTCTACGACCTGACCATCACGGACGTGGTCGAGGCCGCGGGCGGCGCGCACAGCACCGCGAGCGGTGGCTATCTGGTGAATGTGGATAACTTCGAGATCCCGATCCGCCAGCAGAGCCGGGTGACGCGACCGGAAGACATCGCGAACACGGTCATCAAGTACCACGAAGGCGTCCCCGTGACGATCGGTCAGGTTGCCGAGGTCATCCTCGGGCCGGCGATCAAGCGGGGTACTGCTTCTGAGGGGGGGGAGCCCGCCGTCGTGCTGTCCATCCAGAAGTCACCGGGCACCAACACGCTTGCCCTGACCGACAGTCTTGATGCGCTGTTCGATCAGATCGAGCCGACGCTTCCCGGAGGTGTCCTGCTCAACCGAGATGTTGTCCGCCAGTCGCACTTCATTGACCGAGCGGTCCACAACGTCACCAAGGTGCTTGGCGAGGCGGTCATCATCGTGCTCGTCGTCCTTGTCCTGTTCCTGATGAATCTGCGGACAACGCTCATCACGCTCACCGCGATCCCGATCTCACTGGCCGTTGGGCTCCTGATGATGGACGCGATGAACCTCGGTCTCAACGTCATGACGCTCGGCGGCCTCACGGTCGCGATCGGCGTGCTTGTCGATGACGCGATCATCGATGTGGAGAATGTCTTCCGACGCCTAAAACAGAACCGGGCCATGCCCGAGGCCGACAAGCGTCCCTTTACGGAGGTCATTTTCGACGCCAGCAACGAGATCCGACCGGCGATGGTCTTCGCCACGGTCATCATCGTCATGGTGTTCGTGCCGCTTCTCTTCCTGCAAGGGCTCGAAGGCCGCTTCTTCCAGCCCTTGGCACTCACCTACATGATCTCGATCCTCGCTTCACTGGTCGTCGCGCTGACGGTCGTGCCCGCGATGTGCCGGTTCCTGCTCAAGGGCAAACTCGGCGGCAAGCACGAGGACCGGGACGGATTCCTGGTCCGCCTTCTGAAGCGGGCGTACGAGCCGTCACTCCGGGCGGCCATTCGGTACCGGGCGTGGGTGCTCGGCACCGCCGGTGCCGTAACCGCCGCCGCACTCTTGCTGGCGAGCACGTTCGGAAGCTCGTTCCTCCCGTCGTTCAACGAGGGCACGTTCACGGTCTTCCTGCTCGCTCCTCCCGGCACCTCGATCGTCGAGAGCGATCGGCTCGCGACGGAGGTCGAGAAGCAACTCGTCCAGATCGAGGGGGTCCGGTCTGTCTCCCGGCGCACCGGCCGGGCCGAGCGTGATGAGCACGCCGAGCCGGTCAGCAACTCCGAGATCGAGGTCACCGTTGATGCGGGGAGCGACCGATTCGAGGTGCGCGAGCAGATCGATCGCATCCTCGGGGCGGTCCCTGGCATCACGACGATGGTCGGCCAGCCCATCGAGCACCGCCTCAGCCATGTGCTTTCCGGTACGCCCGCGGCGATCGCCATCAATGTCTTCGGTGAGGACCTGACCGAGCTTCGCGATGTCGCCAAGGCGATCGAGGCCGAACTCCAGGGCCTGCCGGGCGCTCGCGATGTCAACGCAAACCGCGAGGTCCTGATCACCACGCTTCCCATCCGATACCGACACGCCGAGCTCGCGGCGGTCGGTCTCAGCCCCGCCGACGCCGCGGAGCAGGTCCGCGAAGCTCTCTACGGCGAGGTCGTGGATACGGTGAACCAAGGAGTGCGGCAGTACGACCTCGTCGTGCGGCTCGCACCCGAGGAACGCGAGTCCATCCGGCAGGTCCGCGACCTGCTGCTCAGGGGCCGGGGAGGGGCCACCGTTCGATTGAGCGATGTCGCCGACATCGGCCCCGAGCGATCGAGCAACCTCATCACCCGCGAGAACGCACAGCGCAAGGCGGTGGTGTCGCTCAATGTGGCCGAAGGGTCCAACTTGGGCGACTTGGTGGCCCAGGTGCAGGAGCGTGTCGATCCGATTGTCCAGCGGGCCGGCATGACCGTGTCCTACGGCGGGCAGTTCGAAGCGCAGCAGTCGGCCTCCCGGACCATTCTCGTGGCGGGCGTTGCGGTGGTGCTCATCATGCTCATGCTGCTCCAGATCTCGACGGGATCAATGCGGGCCGCTGTGCTTGTGATGCTCAACATGCCCCTCGCGCTCATCGGCGGCATTGCGGCGATCTATATCACCGAGGGGGGTGGGCTGGTCCACAACACCTTGGCGTTGATCGGCATCGGTGGCCCGTACATCCCGCCCGTGGTGTCCATCGCCAGCCTTGTCGGCTTCATCACCCTCTTCGGGATCGCGGTTCGTAACGGCATCCTGCTCATCAATCACTACAACCACCTCATGGAAGCCGAGGGTGTCCCCCTCGGCGAGGCCATCGTCCAAGGGTCCATGGAGCGGCTCGTGCCGATCCTGATGACCGCGATCTCGGCGGTGCTCGGGCTCGTGCCGCTGGCGCTGGCCGCGGGTGAACCGGGCAGCGAACTGCTCGCGCCCCTCGCCATCGTCACCCTCGGAGGACTGCTGACCTCCACGTTCCTGAATCTCATTGTCGTCCCGGCGGGATACTCGCTTGTCTTCGGCCACAAGCCCGAGCGTCGTCCTGCTGGCCATCCATCCGTGCTTTCCCGGCTCGTCGGTGTGTTCCGCCGACCCAAAGCCATCACCTCAAAGGAGTCCTGAACATGAACGATCTCATCAAGATGCTCGCCGTTGCCGGTACGGCTATCGCACTGTCGGTCTCGCTGCCCGGCTGCGGGGAGTCCTCAGAATCAAAGTCCGCGGGAACGCACTCCGCGGACGACGGTCATGATCACGCTGGTGATGGCGACGACCATGAGGGGCACGACCATGCCGAGGGTGAGCACGGCGAGCACGACGATCATGACCACGGCGAGATGCGGTCGCTTGGCAGCGTGACGATCGCCGGAACGACGCTGGCGGTCTCGGTATCCAGCGACATCAAGCCTTCTTCCGAAGTGCATCTCGATCTCGAAGTCGAGTCCGGGCCGATCCCCGCTGCCGTGCGTTTCTGGATCGGCGATGAGGCCGGGACGGGCGCGCTGAAATCGAAGGCTGACGCTCACGACGATCACTTTCACGGCCAGACCGAAGCGCTCGCTACCATGGCCGGTGCGAGCCTGTGGATCGAGATCGAGACCGCCAGAGGCGAGCGGCAGGCCGCGGCCGTATCCCTCGAATAGGCATCCTCTATGAGCGGCCATGACCATCATCACGGCTCCGATCTCGGAACCCGCCGGCTCGCCTGGGCCGTCGCCATCAACCTCCTGTTGACGGCGGCCCAGGTGATCGGTGGCGTGCTGTCTGGCAGCCTATCTCTGGTCGCCGACGCGTTGCACAACTTCAGTGATGCCGCCGGATTGTTGCTCGCGTTGGTCGCTCGGCGGATCTCCAAGCGGCCCGCGGACGAGCAGCGTACCTTCGGCTACGGGCGAGCCGAAGTGGTCGGCGGACTGATCAACCTCACATCCATCATGGTCATCGCGGGTTATCTGCTCATCGAGGCCGTCACCCGCACATTCGACCGGCCAGAGGTCGATGGATGGATGGTGGTGATCGTGGCCGGTTTCGCCTTGGTCGTTGATGCGGCTACCGCGTTGCTCACATACTCGATGTCCAAGGGCAGTGTGAACATCAAGGCCGCGTTCCTGCACAACATCGCCGACGCGCTGGCCTCGGTGGCGGTCATCATCACCGGCACCTTGATCATCCTGTTTGACTGGTACTGGACCGACATCGTCGCGACCATTGGAATCTCGGTCTACATCGTGTGGGTGTCGTGGTCGCCGATGAAGCGTTGCATCCGGATTCTGATGCAAAGCACACCAGAGCATCTGTCGATCAATTTGATCGCGGAGTCGCTCAGCCTAATCGAGGGGGTAGATGCCGTTACCCATCTGCATGTCTGGCCGATCGACGAGCGGACCACTTCTTTGGAGGTATCGGTTGGTGTCGCAGAAAATGCAACCATTCAAGATATCGAGCGGATTCGCCGCGATGCCATCGATCTGTTGACCAAGCGTTACGGCATCCACCACGTCACGTTCGAAGCTAGGCTGCTCGTACAGGTGGCCGATCGTGGGCTGATCCAGGATCACAGTCCACCGAGTACTGATCGAAATCAATGATCCACATAAGTCGATCATCGAAGCCCGATTCATCCCATGCAGTCTGATGACTGCGTGAGTATCGGCCGCGCACTCGATCCCATTGCCCGTGCTTCTACTTCTTCGCTGAGTTGGTGATCTGACTTGCCTCGGTCAGAGCGCCGCTCTGACTGCTCGCGGTTGCGGAGAAGCCCGGGCCGCTGCTGGAGGCGGAGGCGCTGGCCGAGCCACTGGACGAGCCCGACGACGAGAAGGACGAGGACCCGCTCGACTTCCCAGATGAGGCCGAGCCACTGCTGGAGCCCGATCCGGAGCCGGATGCGGACGCCGAGATGCCGCTGCCCGAGCCAGAGGAGGCGGCGGTGGCGGGCAGGTCGTTGTGGACCCAGACACCCTCAGCAAGCAGGGTGTTGGTGCCCGGGATGTGGATGGCCACGGTCCTCGTGGGCGCTTCCACCCGATCGACCCGTTCGACCGGCTCCTCATTGAACTGTTCGTCGACAAGGCGGTCGCCCGGCTGGACGAACTCGGCGGATGCGAAGCCCCACTCATCGCCTCGGCGGATGAGGATCGGGTGCTCGGGCGTGGCCTTGATGCGGCGGTTGATGACCACGAAGCCCTGGTGCTCGCCCAGGGTCACGCTGGCGACGCGGGCCTCCGTGCGTTCGGCACCGTGCAGGCCGTGGTGCGAGAGCCAGTTGTACTGGGCGCGGTAGGGCACATCGACCTCGAGGCTGGGGACGCGGACGGAGGCGACCAGATCGCCGGGCTTGAGGTTCTCGATGGGCGTCACGCGGCCGTCGGCCAGACGGACGAGGGTGCCGAAGAGCAGGCAGTTGCCGCTCGACCCGCCCCCGGAGGAGCCACCACCACCCGACGACCCACCGCCCCCGGACGAACCGCCTCCGCCACTGGAGCCACCGCCGCCAGAGGATCCGCCTCCGCCCGACGACCCGCCGCCTCCGGACGAGCCGCCACCGCCGGAGGAACCCCCGCCGCCCGAAGATCCGCCCCCGCTGGAGCCGCCGCCGCTCGACCCACCACCAGATGAGCCACCCGAGGAGCCCCCGGACGAACCGCCCGACGACTGCCCGCTGCTCAAGCCGGAACTGCCGCCCGACGAACTCGCGCTGCCGCTCGACTCGGTCGGTTGGCTGGAGGCCGTCTCGGTCGGCGTGCCGCTGCCCGACTGCGTGGTGCCGCTGTTGCTGGTGAATGCCCCGGTGGTGTAGGTCGTCAGCGTGGGCGTGCCGCCTGGCCCGGTGGTGTAGATCACGTCGCCGGTGGTCGAGTAACTGGACGGCTCGCTCGACGGCATGGACGGCGACGAAGACGGCGTCTCGCTGGGCGCAGAGCCCGAGCCCGACGAGTACTGGCTCGACCCGCCACCCTGGGGCGGTGTGCCCGTCGCCCAGACGGGGATGTAGAGGTAGTAACGCGTCGGGCCGTCGCTCATCGGGCGGCCTCCTTCGCGGGCGTCTTCTCGGGCGAGGGATTCGGCTCGTACCAGCCCTGCGAGCTCACGCGCTTGGTGCATTCGGCGCTGGCCTCGGCCACGGCATCTTCGTAGGTCATCGTCTCGAACGCCCGCAGTTCGCTGCCCGGCGAGCAGTTGACCACGCGGAACTTGTGCTGGTCGAAGTGTGGCCGCAGGGCCTCGAAGCGCCGGGCCAGCGAGTCGTAGAGCACGTTGTTGTGTCGGATGGCGTCCTTGGAACGGTGCTCGTCGAAGGCGTAGCGCCGGTCCGGGGCCATCTTGAAGTCGCAGCCGAGCAGGTACACCGTCCCGAACCCCAGGTAGTGCAGCAGGCGCAGGGCCACCAGCATCACGCTCCGTTTGCCGACGATCCCGAGCGAATCAGCAGTCTTGCCGTCGTTGCCCCAGGGGATCGAGTCACCGGTCAGGAACCGCTCGTGGTCGAAGTGGTCGGCCCGGCGAAAGAACAGCAGCGAGGGCATCTGATGGACCTTGAAGGCGCTGTCGCGCATGGTCCCGTCCGGGTTCTGGATGCGCAGCCGCTTGGACCACATGCACGTCGGAACGATCTTGAGGATGCCCGGATCCTTCCAGCCGGTGTCGATGAACCGGCCCGGGTCGTCCACGCAGGTCCACAGCGTCGGCCGGTGGATCGTCCACGAGTTGTTCACGCCCATGGTGACGATGCCCCGCCGATTGAGCAGCGAGAGATCGACCTGGTTGAGCGACGGGCCAGAGAGGATCAGGAACGCCGAGCGACCGCGGTAGAACCGCGCGAGCGAGACCGAGTCGAAGTCCGCGGTATACAAGCGCAGCCCGTCCCGGGCGGGTCGGCGTGACTTGAGCCCGTTCTGGAGCGCCGCGATGTCCGACTGGTTCTCGCGCATCAGCGGGTGAACCTCCCGATGATGTAGCGACTGCCCGCCCGGCGATCGGTCACCGCGCCCACGCGCCCGATGCGGTCGAGCCACCAGTTCATGGGCCGCACGGTCGGGTGCAGGTTCTCGCCCAGGGCGGTGATGCGGCTGGGGCGAGTGCACACCGAGACGCAGAACCACCCCCGCGGCCGGGCGACGCGCCGCATCTCGGCCAGCACCGGGTTCACGTCCTCGGGCAGCAGGTGCTCGAGGGCGTCGAAGCAGGTGACCACGTCGGCCACGCCTTCCACGAAGCCCGTCGCGTGCATCGGCTTGACGACATCGGCGTTGTCGAACGCGAAGTCCACGCCCAAACCGTCGATGCCGAGCCGGCGCAGTTGCCGGATGAAGTCGTTGCGGCCGCAGCCGAAGTCCACGACAAAGCGCGGCTTCCAGGCCCGTACGATCGGGACCGCGTGGCGGCCATGGTTTGTCGAGCCATACGCCGAGCTCGGCCGCGCGGCCAGTTCGAGGTACTTGGCCCGCTCGTGGTCGCGGCGGGCGTCGAGCTCGTTCGTGGTCGTGCTCATGCCCCGCCCTCCACGAACAGGTTGAACTTGCGGTCGCCGTCGGCGGGGTCGGCCAGTTCCATCAGCGTCATCGCTTCGAAGACCCAGACGGGCCGCCCCTTGCTGTTGCGCTCGCAGGTGAGCCGCACGCACACGCCCTCGGGGATGGGGACGAGCTTGGGCCGAAGCGACCGCGCGGGCGGACACTTGGGCAGCACGCCGGGCAGATCGCACACGGGACCAAGTCCCAGCAGGCCCTCGAAGCCCGAGCCCGGCTCTGCTGTGTTCATGTGGTGCGCCTCGAAGCGATTGATCGCCAGCAGCGTGGGGTCTTCGCCGCCACCGGGCAACTGCGACGACAGGCCCTCGGGCACCGCCACGTAGCGGAGGTAGGTCTCGCTGCCCGGATCGCCGTCGAGGCGGGCCTCCTGCCACGGGTAGCGCCAGCGATTGTGCTCGGTGGGGATCGGCTGGGCCGCCCCGAGGATTGCGGTGACGCGGCCCGACGAGGGCCGGCCCATCTCGATCACCGCCCACTTCTCCCCGAGTCCTTCCTCCTTCCACAGGATCGGGACGCCGCCCATGGGCGTGCTCGTGAGCACGGTCTCGTCGGACGTGAGGTCGCAGGTGGTGTCGAGCTCGTTGTTGACGAACACCCGCGCTGGCGTGACGCCCGTCAGCACGCACCGCCCAAGTTCGCCCGCCTTGATCGGCTGGGTCGCCAGCACGAAGGCCATCGGCCTCGAGTCCTCGGTGGCGACCACGCCGGTCAGCGGTGTGCGGCTGTGGAACGTCCGCTCCTGGTCGCCTTCGCCCGGCTCGACCAGCACACCCGAGATCGCGAGCACGTGGTACGGCTCGATCGTCTGGTCGGAGTCGTTCCGCACCAACACCAGGCCACGCGGCATGGCGTCGGCCAGGGGCCCACCGCCCTGGGTCTGTTCGCGCCGGCGCTCGGCCACGGCCGCATCGACGAACGCGTTGTACGCCCGCGCGGGGATCACCAGCGGCTGGCCGGATCGGACTTTGCGAAAGGCATCGGTCATGGTTCAGATCCCCAGCGCCGAGAAGTTGCCCTGGTCGTACACCCGCTCGACGTACGCCGCGACGGGGCGCTTGACGATCGCCTGCGAGCCCGCGTCCTCCGCGTCGGCGTAGCGCACCCACAGGTATTCCCAGCCTTTCTTGGTGATCCCGCTGATCGGCCCAACCGAGATGCCCGAGGCGTTGGGGCTGGCGGCGAAGCGGAAGGTGATTTCCCAGTCGGAGTCCACACCCGTGCCGCGGCGCGAGCCGGACGCGCCCAGGAACAGCACCTCGCCCGCGTTGAAGCCCTTCCACGACCCGCTGTTGACCTTGCCGGTCAGGTTGAACAGCGTGCCCTTGTACGCCTGCGTGACCTGGCTGGCCGGCAGGTAGTGCGTCTCGCTGAACTGGTACACCGGCACGGTGATGTCCACGCCCTCGACGCCGTCACCCGTCACGCCGATCGCGCCCTTGAAGTCGGGCGCTGTCGTCCCCGATGCCGCGTGGCTCGAGATCGTCTGCTTGCTCTGGGTGATGTGCTGGGTGCCGCCGCCGGTATCGAAGCTGAAGACGCTCTCGCCGGTCTGCGGGAACCCGCCGCCCTGGGCCTGCGCGTACCGGGCCGTCGCTTCCCACAGCTCGAAGCCCACCGGCTCGACCGACACCGTCTGCCGGGGCAGGCCGTCGTAGGAGGCCGGGCTCTCGGCCTCGGCGGCGGACCGGGCCGCGAGGTCGTCGTTGGTGCCGCGCACGGTGTAGACAAGCTCCGCCGAAGGGTTGTCGCCCTTCGTGGACCGGCGGCTCTCGAACTTCTCCGTCACGGTGATCGGCACGGGGTGTTGCTCCTACGCGAAGGTCCTGTTCATGCGAAAGTCAGGCCGCCACTCTTGGCGGCGTCGGCGAGTTGGCGGGTGTGCTTGGCGGTCTGCTCGGTGGCCTTGGCCGTCCGCTCGGCGACGGCGTCGTCGGAGGCCAGCCCCTGCACGGCGCTGGCGTTGAAGGTGCCGCGCACCGAGATGCCCTCGGCTACGAGATCGCCGATGCCGCGCAGGCGGTCCTCGAACTCGGCCAGCAGGTTGCGCGGACGGCTGTCGGGTTCACCCTCGGCTTCTTCGCGACGCCTGCGGGCCTCTTCGATGGCGTCGTCGAGACGCTTGCGGGCTTCTTCGAGCTCGCGCTGCGCTTCGGTGACCCGCTCGTCGGTCTGGGCGTCCAGGACCTTCTGGGCGTCCTCGTACTGCTTGCCGATCTCCGACAGCGTGGCGTCGTTGAGCTCGCTGGATCGGTCGCGCTCGGACGATCGCCGGGCCTCGCGGTCGGCCAGGGCCGCGCGGGTACGGTCGTCGATCTCGCCCAGCCGCTGCTCGAGCTGCTCGTCCACAGCCTTCTTGGCCGCTTCGACATCCAGTCCATCGTCGAACAGCCCCTGGATCTCCAGCATCCGCTTGGCGACGAACGACGAGGCCGACTCCCATGCCTTCTGGAACCCGCCCGTGAAGCGTGACCATGTCTTGGAGAGAAACGCCGTCGTCTCGATCCAGCCGACCTCGAGCGCGTGCAGCACGATCTGAGCGGCTGCGAGCGCGCCGTACCACATCGATTGGGCGGTCGAGACGAAGAACCGACGCGCCTCGAGCCACGCGGAGTTCAACGCCGCCACACCCTTCTGCCAGATGACCTTCAGCGACAGCCAGAGGATCTCGGCCGCGAGCGCGATGTCGCCGGCGGCGAGAGCGTCGGAGATGCCGCGGGTGACCTTGGACACCCAGTCGCGCAGGCGCGTGAACTGCTCCATGAGCCAAGCGAGCGCCTCGCCGCCCTTGCCTGAGGTGACCAGCAGCGTGCCGCCGAGCCCGACGACCGCCGCCACCACCAGCCCGATGGGCGAGAGCAGCGCGCCCAGGGCCGCGCCGACGATGCCCAGCGCTGTGCCGACGCCGGTGATGATGCTCGCAAGCAGGCCGAAGATCGCCGCGACACCCGCCACCAGCACGCCCAGCCCGATCAGGACCAGGCCCGCCAACGCCACCGCGGCGGCGATCTTGAGCGCCGAGACGACCACGGCCCGGTTCTGGCGGATCCAGTCCGATGCGCCGACGATGACCCGGGTGATGCGCTCGGCCAGGTCCTTGAGCACCGGCGCGAGCGCCGAGCCGATGACGAACACGCCCTGCTTGATGACCCGCCAGAGGATGTTGAGCGTGTCGTTGAGCTCCGCGGCGTCCTTGGCGGTCTGTGTCGAGACGGTCAGTCCCAGCCGACGGGCCTGCTCCTGAAGTTCCTCGATACCCGCGGCCCCGCCCTCCATGAGCGGCAGGAGTTGCGAGCCCGCACGGCCGAAGATCTGCATCGCGATCGCGGCGCGTCGGCTGGGATCTTCAATCTGGCTGAGCCGCTCGGCGATGAGCTTGAACTGGGCCTCAGGGGAGAGCCCGTCGAGGTCGGCCATCGTCAGCCCAAGCGCCGCGAACGCGTCAGTCTGTGTGGAAAGCCCGCGTCCAAGGTCGTTGATCGACCGCTGCATGGACCGCACGCCCTTCTCGAAGGTCGCCAGATCCGCGCCGGACTGCTCGGCGGCGAAGCCGAGCTCGCTAAGCGACTCGACGCTCACGCCGGTGCGCTTGCTCATCTTGTCGAGCGTGTCGCCCATGGCCGTGAAGACCTTGACCGTGCTCAGCAGCGAGGCGACCGAGCCGGCCCCGATCGCCGTCAGCCTGGTGCCGACGCTGCGGAGCCCGTCCCCGAAGGCCTTAAGCCGCTTCTGGGCGCGCCGCAGCCCGGCCGACAGCTTGTCGCTGACGCCCAGCTCGACGAACGCCCGCCCGGCCCGGATGCCTCGTGTGTCGGCCATCTACGACCCCCTCCGCACGCTGTTGCGCCACAGCACCGGCAGCTTCGGGCGCTCGCGTTCGAGCGCCGGGGCCATGTAGGGACGCGCGGCGATCTTGACCTTGCGGCTCTGCAGGCGACCACGCCGGCGCGAAACGACGACGGTGGCTCCGCCGTGCTCGAGTGCTCGCGGCGCGACGCTCTTCTTGAATCCCACCGGGCCGACCACCACGCTGTCGGACCTGCGGTCGTAGCCGAAGAGGATCAGACGCCGCAGCGATCCCTCGTGCGAGTGCGGCGGCTTACCGGGCGGGGCCGTGCCCTTGCGCTTGCGGATGCTGGTCCGGGCGGCGGTGCGGATGAACGCGCCACCCTTGCTCAGCACGCGGCGTTTGGCGGCGTCCACCGACCGCTTCACCGCGGGCCGGTCGAAGAACACGTCCTTGATCCGCATGGTGATCACGCGGGCGATCCTCCGCTTGGCACCACGCGGCCTTCCTTGAGGCCCTTGTTGAACGACGCCTCCTTCTCCTTGCGGAGTCGCCCCGCACCAATGAACAGCCCGGCCAGGCCGGTCAGCGCCGGCAGGGCCGGGCCCGCGATGGGCACGCCCGCGAGCGTGGGGCCGAAGTCGTCGAGGGCCGAGAGGGTGATCTGCCCCAGGAGACCGCGGATCTCGCCGCCGCGTTCGATCGACGCCTTCCACTGGGCCCCGACCCGCTGGGTGTCCTCGAACCAGGCCCGGTACTCGGCCTCGGCCTCGTTGAGCGTGGTGGTGCGCGGCAGGCCGCGGGTCTGCTGGATGCCACTCGGCGTCTTGACCTTGACGACGTCGCCCAGGTCAAAGCCGGCGCATGCGCCGAGCCCGAGCGAGAGCATCACTACGCCGAAGCCGAAGGCCAGATGCTTGGGATCAATCTTCACGCGTGCCTCCTTGCTGCTTCTGGTTCCTGATGAACACGTCTTTGAGCACCGACACGGGGGCCGGGATGACGTGCGTTCGCTTGTCAGCGGCCCGGGCGAACGGGTCAAAGTCGCCGGGCCGGAACGGGCGGGTCTTCTTGGGGTTGCGCTGGGTGTTGGCCACCAGCGCCATGACCGAACTCGTCCGGCTCCACTCGTCGCGCTGGCGGGCCTCGGCCATCGCGACCAGCTCTCGCAGCGTCAGGGGGGCTGGATCGATGCCGAGGACGCCGGCGCACTGCCAGACGAGCCGCCAGCCGCCGCCTCGACCGTCGGCGGCACCGCTTCGAGCACCGCCCGCTCCAGCGCCCCGCCGTCGATCAGTTCGTCGATCCGGCGTTCCACCACGTCCCGGGCCTTGTCCATCACCTCGCGTGTGGCCACGAGCACCCGCCCGAGGTTGGCCCGGTCCCTCGGGCTCGGGCAGAAATCCACCAGTTCCTCCAGCAGTGCTGCCGTCGCGTGCTCGATCGCGTCCCCGGCCATCGACGCGCCAAACGTCTCGTCAGTGATCTGACGCTCGTCTGCCTGCGGCTTGCACGCGGCGTAGATCACGTCGCACAAGAGAACGGGATCGCGCACGAGCCTCTCGATGAGCCCGTTCGAACCTTCGAGCACCTCCATAAGGTCGACGCCCGCGAGCCCGCGCACGCGCTTGATGGCCGCGACGGTGATCTCGACGGTCCACTCGCGGCGTTGGTTGTCCTTGAACGTGTGCATCGATGCCTCCGATCCGTTATCCGCCGATCCAGCTCGGTGCCGTGTCCGAGTAGGTCACCTTGGCCGTCACCGAGACGGTGATGGCCTCCTCGAGCGCCTCGTTGCGGCTGAAGTTCGTGATCGAGAAGTCCGCCTGCAGCCCCTGGCCGTCGGCCTCGTCGAGGATCTGCAGCCCGATCAGGTCGTTGTTGAAGAACGCGTTCTTGATGGCGGTGAACCCCGCGTCGGCGGTATCCCAGACCATCTCCCACTCGACGCTCGCCTCCTTGAGCGTGGCGACCGTCGCGCGCCAGCCCGCGTTGGCGCGGGTGGTCACGTCGGCCTCGCCCGCTTCGAGGCTGAGGGTCACGTCCCGGACGTTGTCCATCGCTGTCCACGAGCCGGCCCCGCCCTGGCCGCCGACCAGGTAGAGCAGCTTGGCTTCCATGCCGAGCTTGATTGCCATCGGTTACCTCCTCACCCGGTAGGTGACGCTCAGAACACTGGTGAATACGCGGTGCTGCTCGAGGCTCTCGCTGGAGACGACCGGCTCGTGCGCAAGGCCCGCCCACGCCGCCTCGGGGAAGCCCGCCAGCCGCGTGTGCCGCAAACGGTCGCCGATGGCCTCGGTGAGTTCGAGCAGCTCGTCGATGACGGCCTGCTCGTCTTCCGCCGGCAGCTTCTTCTGCACGCCCACGTCGAGGACGTGCTCGTAGGTACTGCTCTCGCGGCTCGCGGCCGCCACGGTGGTCGTCCGCGGCACGACCGACACCCGCAGCTCGCCGAGCTCTTCGAGCGTGAACGCGGGCTGGTAGGTACGGACGGCCGACACCGGCTGGGCGTAGGTGCCCGCATTGATGTGCTCGGCCACCGCGTCGGCGAGTGTGCTGATCGTGCTCATGGTCCCTTTGCGCCTCCGATGAATCGGCCTTCGAGATAGGACACCCGGCGCTCGATCGCCTGGTACTCGGCCCGCAGCGACCGGGCCTCGACGATGAGCTCATCCAGCCGCCGCTCGACGTGGTCGAGCTTGGTGGTCACCACACCCCACTGGACCGTGACGGCCAGCGCCGCCATGCCGATGGTCAGTGCGATCGCGGCCCACCGGTGCCCGCCGTTCGGTGGGGGCGTAGGCCTGGGGGGATGTCCGTTCGTGGGAACACTGGTCACGGAAGGTCCTCGGTGGCGATGTGCTTGGTGTGGATGCGGAGAGCCTTGCGGTACGGGTCGCTGTACCGCCACGGCGGCTGACCGCCAGGGGCGTTGACCTCATAGATGAAGAGACGTGTCCCGACGGTTTCGCGGACGCGGTCGCCGGCCTTGGGCAAGGCGGGGCCATTGCCCAGATCCAGATCAGCCGTGCGGACCAGGAAGTCACGCGACTCGATCCGGTGGATGAGCCCGGCTTCGTCGGCCTGCTCGAACTCGGTGCGGCCGATGGTGGCGCTCACCTCGACCTGCGCAGCGCCCCGCTGGTACCTCACCGGTCGCGCCATGTGCGTGTGCCGCTGGGTATCCAGGAACGATGCGCCTTGTTCGAGCAGGTCCGCCACGGTTCAGCCTCCGATCGATGCGGCCAGTTACTGCGACAGCCGGATGCGAACGGTCGCGTCGGCTTCCGCCGCGGCCCGCACCGCCTTGCCGATGAGCTTGTTGCCCGTCGCGGTCTTGGTCGCGACGTCATTGGTGTTGTCCCAGTAGGCGAGCTGCCCGGCGGTGAACCCGTTGCCGGTTCCGGTGGCCTTGGGGAAGTCGAAGACCCCCTCGACCGCCAGCGCCCCGAGCTGGCCCGCCTTGAGATCCACCCGGGTGACCCCGACCAGATCGCCCTGCACGACGACCGTGCCCGCGGGCGTATCCGCCCCCGGCGTGTAGTCGATCGCCGCGCCCTGCTGTACGAATGTGGTTGCCATCGCTGTGCCTCCGTTGCCGTTGCCTGTGTCACCGGGGTCGACAGGGTCGAACCCGCCGCCGCCGAACTGAGTCATGCCTCACCCTTGCTCTTCACACCGCCGCGCGGGTCCTGCAGCGCCACGCCGAAGTCGTGGTAGCCGCGCATCTGGATCCCCAGCCGGTTGAAGCTCTGCTCGGCGGTCTCGATGGTCGGGGCTTCTTGCCCGTTGAGGAACGCCACCTCGATGACCGGCAGGTCCGCCGGTGAGGCGAGCATGTACCAGGCTTTGCTCGATTGGCCCGGGTAGGCCGCGTTGCCCAGGTAGCGGCTGACCTCGACGCGGAATTTGCCCTGGTGTGGGTTGGTCACCGGGTACTTGGCGCTCGAGGTGTTGTCGCGCAGTTCCATGCTCTTGAAGAGCTGGCTGCCCAGCGCCGACAGCGCTGTGGGCACCAGCAGCACCTGCGGCATCACCCCCAGCGGCTTGCCGTCAGAGTCCACCTGGTCCATGAAGGCGACCTCGGCCTTGGTCAGCCCGTCGATTGACAGGGCGGTGTCCGCGCCGGCGAGGTAGTTCTTGTTACCCGCCGTGTAGAAGCCCGAGTTCGCCAGGAAGGTCTTCCAGAAGATGTCGTTGATGGTCTTGCCCGAGCCCGCGCCGAGCTTGCGGGGCACGCTGGTAATCGCGCCCAGATCGTCGTTGATGATGTCGGTGCGGTCGATCGAGAGCATCAGGCCGTACGTTTCGGCCCGGTTGGTGTAGGTCTCCTCGCCCAGCGTGCCGTGCTTGATCTCGCCGCCGGGCGCGATGCGCTCGTACTGGTCGTTGCCCGTCAGGCGGTAGCTGGTGACGGCCTTGAAGTCGGTCACGCTGCGCACGGCGGTGATGTTCCGCCAGGTGCGCTCGACGCTGAAGAAGCCCTCGAGCAGGAACTTGTTGGCGACGTTCGAGAGGATGCCGCCGATGCTGATCGTGCTGTTGGACGCCTCGATGCAGCGTCCGAAGGCTGCATCCATCACGCCGTGCCAGTCGCGGAAGGTCCGGCCGGTGTAGCCGTTGGCCCAAGCGGCGTGGAGCAGCAGTTCCTGGAGCCCGATCGACTGCCCGAAGGCCCGCGTCGCGGCTTCGAGGTCCTGCTCCGCGCAGTGTCGCTCCGGGGTGGTCAGCCGGCCCGAGAGAACGCACGCGGCTTCGAGCACCCGCTGGTTGACCGCCGGCGCGGCCGGGGCGTGGATGGCAGGGGCCTTGGGCCGGCTGGCCCGCAGGACCTCCAGTTCGGTCTTGGTCGCGTCCCAGCCCTCGCGGATCGAGCGGGCCTCGATCTCGGGGTGCTGGCCCGCGCACAGGCGTCGCACGGCGGCGATCCGCTCGCTCTCGGCGGCAATCTGCTGCCGCATGGCCTGCACCGGGTCGGTGATTGCCGGGTGGTTCGCTTCGGGCGCAGGATTGCCCGCGCTCTGGACGGGATCGGATGGATCGTCGCCCGCGGCAGCGCCCGCGGCGATGGTCGCCGAGGTCGAGCCGTCGGCCCCGAGGTCCACGAAGCTGATCTCGCCGAGCGTGGACTTGCGCACGATGTTCAAGGGGCCGGCGACCTCGCGTCCGTTGACCGTCGCGGTCTGGTTCTCGCGGAGGAACTCGAACGCCTCGACGCTCGCGCCCACCGATGCCTGCCAGGGGAAGCCGTTGCGCGCTGATACCACGACCTCGCGGGCCGCGGGCGTGTCGCGGGAGATCATCCCCGTGGCCACCAGCCGACCGTCTTCGACCATCACCTGGTCGGTGTGTCCGACGCCCGCCGTCGCGTCGTGCCCGAACCGGATCGGCCGCGACGGCGAGGGGATCGCCAGCCCGGCCAGGTCGATCACGACCGGGTGACGCCAGCCGGCGACGCGCATCGGACCGCCGCTGTAGGCCATCATCCGGAACCGCGGCAGGGGAGCGGCAGCGCCGCCGTCGCCGCTGACCGTGTCAGCGCCCTCGATCTCGAACTCCGCCTGCGCGGTGAGCGCCAGCGTCTTGGGGTGCGAGACGGAGTTCGGGTGGGCAAGGGCAGTGGGCTGCGCGGGGGCAGCGGACGCCTGGATCATGCGGTGGTGTGACATCGCTACGCGGCCTCCTTGGTGGCTTCGTCGGTGACGGTCTCGTCGGTGTCGGGGTTGGTGTCGTCGCTTTCGCCCGCGGTGCCGCCGGTCTTGATGGTGACCGGCAGCCCGAGCTCGCGCATGAGGGCCAGTTCCTTGGCCCGCTGGCGGAGCTCGTCCTCCCAGTCGCGTCCCTGGCGTGCGAACTCGTGCGCGAGCGTTGTAGTGTGGTTGGCAAGGCGCGTCGCCTGTGCGCTGGCTTCCTTGGCCGGGTCGACATGCTCGACGCCGTCCCAGAACCAGACGTGCGGTGTGGCTGCGCCGCGCACACGCATCGCCTGGGGCAGCAGCCCCTCGACCAGCGCGGCCTCGTCGAGCCAGGCGCGGAGCAAGCGGTCCAGCACCGTCTGCTGGAGGCGGTGCTGCTCGACGCGGATGCTCTTGAAGTAGGTCTGATGGTCCAGGCGGCCCGAGGCGTAGTTGTAGCCCGAGCTGTTCCCGGCCGCGACGTTGAAGGGCATGTTCAGGCAGCGGGCGATCTCGTTGAGGATCTCGCGCTTGAACTCGCCGTAGGTCGTTGATGGGTGCTCGGCGTGGACCTGCCCGAGCTTCCAGCCGCCAGGCAGCACGGTGGCCATCCGCTTCTCGAGTTCGACCTCGTCCATCGGCTCGAGCGGGTCGGCCTCGCCGTTGGCGGGCGCATCGGTGTAGAGCACCGCCGCGAAGTCCGCGGCCGTCTCGGCGGCGGCGATCACCGCCAGCGTGAAGCGACGGAGTTGTGCAAAGAGGGGAAGTGCGGGTGTGATGTCCGGGATGCCGCGCCATTGCCCCGGCCGGTCGGGCCGGAAGTAGTGCAGCACGGAGGCCGCGGGGTAGGTGTCGTGGTCGCGAACGGCATGCCACGCCCCGTCGCCGGGGTGGTGCCGCAGCACGTGGTACGCCACCGGCAGCCCGCTGGCGTCGAAGACGATGCCGTCGACATCGGTCACCGCCTGACCGGCAGGCGTGCGCCCGAACCACGGGGTGCAGACCTGATCGGGCTCGAGCAGACGCAGGTCGAGCTTGACGGGTGTGTCGAGCCCGGGGCTGGAGATCAGAAGGCCGAACGCCTCGCCGCTCTCGGCCCGGGCCATCCGCATGCTGCGGAGTTTGCCCGGCAGGTCGATCGCCGCCGACCAGGTCTCGAATGCCTCCTCGACGCGGGCGTTGACCGAGGCATCGGGCGTGAGCATCTGCAGCCGCGGCCCGGTGCCGATGGTGTCGTTGGCCAGCGTGAGGACGATGCCCTTGGCGTAGGAGTTGTTCGCTACCTCGTAGCGGGCGCGGTTGCGCAGGATGCGGCGCACCTCGGGGCTGACGGCCGCGTTGGGCGAGAGCCCGTCGGCCGCGGCCCAGTGGCGTCGGTTGTCGGCGCTGGTCTGGGCCGAATCGAACCGCGCCCGGACCATCCGTGCCCGCTGAGGCATGATCGCCGAGGCGGTCCGGACCGGATCGGCCTGGCGCGAGAGCGGGGCGAGCAGGCGCTTCAGCATCCGCCCTCCCGTCCGCCGGTGCCACCGGCCCCCCCAGCCACGATCTTGAACAGCCGGATCCCCAGCCCGCGCTTGCGGGTGGCTCGCTTGGACTCGAGGTAGCGGTCCGCCTCGATCTGGTCGCGGATCGCGTGCTGCTCGACCGACTGCCCGTCCACCGAGGCCTTGGCGGGTCTGGCGGCGTTGTCGGCGATCGCCTGTTCGAGATTGGGGTTGGGATCCGGCACGGCAACCTCGCGTGCCCCCGCACCTCGCGGGGGCCTCTCGGGTCACCTATGCCGTTGCCACGCTCAATGACCGCGTGCCAATTCTAAAGGCTGATCTTGCTGGTACGGCCTCTATGCCAACGGGCTACCCGCAGGCCACCACAGATCGAAGTCGCTAGCTAGAATGACGCCTCCATGAATGCACCCGACGCCGACAGTATGAAGCACCGGTCACACGCTACATCTTCCGAAGACGTGGTGGACCGGCTTTCTGCCGCGGTGAGTCTCACGGTGCTCGAGATTGATGCCGATGCGCAAAGGCTTGTCCCAGCTTTTCTGCTTGCGAACCTGATGTCTCCGGCTCTCTGGGCATGGCGGGAAGAAAAGCGGGCGCATGCCCCGGACCACAAGCTCCGAAGCACCAAAAGCCGGCTGGACGCGCTTCAGCGATTTTTTCACCACTACACATTCACTATCATGCCAGAGCAGCCTGGCGGCGATGTTTGGGGGTTGATGGACTTTGAGGAGGAGGAGCGACGTTTCTCCCCAGGCTTCGTGGCGAGCATTCGAGCCGAGTACGACGCCACGTTCCGGAAGCTCCTCGCCGAGAACCCCGAGTCGCAATTCGGACAGATCGTGAACCAGCCGTATTACCGCCACGGCCTCTTCCCCCGGCTCAAGAACGAGACCCTGGAGGTGATGAATGCGATGGCGACAGTCAATCCGCAGGGCAAGCCTTCTGGAAAATGCATTGGTCTGGGGATGTTGTGGGCTGCGGCCGCGGCGGTCTGGGGGAGGATTCCGCTCGATCGCATTATCATTACCGGCAATCGCGCGCACATGTTTGTGTACCTCGATATCGACGACGGGCACCTACTCAACAACACCAAGTGGTTCAGCAGCACACGGATCAACAACCAGTCCGATCTCTCAGAGTTTGCCAAGACCGTCGCTTCAGGCACCGATACCACGTTCTTCTACAATCCGGAGATGGGGATGTGCCATTGCACCTCGAAGACATCGCAGATTCCCCGCGAACGAGTCACGGAAATATACCAACAAATCGGTGGTTTTGTTTCCAATCGCCTCAAGCACCCGACACCTGAGCACATCCGCTCCGTAGACCCCAACGATCCGATTCCCGACCCCGCGGAGCACGAAACGGCGGAGAGTTATCAAGCCGAGGTCGCAAACCTCTCGCAGGAGAAACCGGGCTCAATCTATGAGTACGCTTTGTATGCGTTCCGGAGCCTTAAAGTCGCGCACCCACAGGCGTATGTGCGAGCCGCCCTGCGGGAGGCGCGGGCGCGGGAGCTTGGGCGTGATGTGAATGACTTGTCTTCCGTACTGGCGATCGTCAGCAGTATTGAGGGGAATGAGTCGATCTTTGCAAGTCGCGAACGTATTGCTATGCCCGACGAAACGCTGCTTTTCAGCAGGGGCAGCGATCGGGATCGGGCACTACTCCTCTTTGCACTACTGGCGAACTCGCCAATCAAAGATCCGAGAAGCTGCATCGGACTTTCCCCTAACAGAAGTTTCGTCCGCTATCGCGGCTCGTGGATCGACGTCGGCACAATGACGATTGCCGAGACCGAGCCTGCGGGGCTGTCGCTCGTCTTTGATGGGCATGGCTCAGAATGGGCACCATAGCTAGGTCTGGAGGATCGAAGCGGCGATTCGGTGCATGCCACATCACGAACAACGCAGCTCTGAACTCGCTCGGCGTGCGATCGACCGGCCGATTGGAGCAGAACCCCACCCAGGCCGAACTTGCCCACGAGGCGGGGATGTCGAAACGGACGATCGAGCGGTTGGAGGGCGGGGAATCGATCCACACCACCAATCTGGTTCGTGTGCTGCGTGTCCTCGGCTTGCTCGCCAATCTCAACGAACTGGTGCCCACGCCGGTTCCCAGCCCGCTTGAGGTCCTGCGGTCGAAGCAGAAGCGTCGCAAGCGGGCGAGCGGGCGTTCTCAGCAAGCACCTGACACGGAGTCCGGAGGGTGGACTTGAGGTGACGATCCGAAGCCTGAGGCGTGATCGGCGGAGTGAGTGAGTGGATCCGCTCCCCCGGACTTGATCCTGATTGCAGAAACCATGCCCGTTGGACGGAGTTTCTGCAGTCAGAATCAAGTCACGATAGAGATCGATCGCTTCACCGAGATTGCCGCGGGCTGATCACGAGCGAGACTTCCTCAGAGCCGACAGCCGCACACGAGGCCTCACCGCGACTTTGTGGTCCGTCCCGAACAGCACCGCCCCCTGCAATGAGGCCGCCACCGCCGAGCCGACCAGGCAGTCCAGCCAGTGGTTGTCGAGGCCCGCGACCCGCAGCTTCCACTCGTCGACCGTCCGGCCGCGGCCCTCGGTCTTCACCCGGTACTCGCTGGTCAGGTGATCGGCCAGCAGGCGGTGCCGTGAGGCCTCGCGGCCGAAGAGCGACAGACAGCCCGGGTCGCCCATGGGCACGCCCAGCCGCGCGTGCGTGAAGCTCTTCCAGTAGTTCGTGTCGTAGACCACGTGCCGCACGGCCCGCTTGCCGGTCACCAGTGGCACGCGCCAGTTGAGCCCGACGCGCTCGCCGCGTTTGCGCTTGTAGTCGCTGAACGGGATGCTGCTAGCGCCCACGTACCGGCCGTGGCTGGGCATCACGATCCCGGCGTGGGGGGACTGGCGGCTGAACTGGTAGACCACGTCCGACGACTGGCCCCAGTTCGCGTCGATCAGGCAGCGCTCGATGCGCAGGTCGGTCCCGTCGTCGCGCCGCCACGCCTTGCCGAGCAGCTCGCCGGTCAGGGCCTCGAGCCCCGCGTAGATCGCGCCCTCCTGGCCCGCCCTCGGGAACTCGGTCAGCAGCGTCCGCCGCGCGTCGCGCAGCGAGAAGTACTGCTGCTTGGGGTCTGGCCACGCGCCGTAGTCGAGCACGTAGCCGGTGAAGTCGTCCTCCCAACCCGCGACGAGCCAGAACAGCAGCTTGCCCTGCACGTCGATGAACGCCGTCGCCCGCGTGCAGCCAATGGGTACAACACCCCGGGGCATTCCGTTAGTCTTCGCCGCGATCTGCTCTGGCGTGAGCAGGTCGTCGTCGGCCGCGACTTCTGGCAGCGGCTCGTTCTGGTACTCGGCCCAGAACGCGGCCTCGTCCTGGAGCTTGAGGTTCATCGCGTGCTGGACGGCACTCAGCTCGTCGTGGTTGAACCGCGCCGGCCAGGCGATCGATGCGCCGGCGTCCATCTTCCTGCGGTTCCGCTTGTAGAAGGATGTCGCCTGCGAGAGACCCCGGTCGGCCCGCAAGCCTTCGGCCCGGATCTCGGCGTACCTGGCCCACAGCGCCTCGTCGGCCGGGAAGGCGTAGACCATCTTCGTCCGCTCGCCCTGCCACTGGGGATGCTTGTCGCGGTCGAGCAGGCGGTCTGCCAGGTCGTCGGGGCGGACGACGGTCACCGTCATGAGCCCTGCGATCTTCTGTCCGGGCCCGGCGAGGCCGAGGATGGCCCCCGCGAGCACGCGCTCCCGTGCCGCGCACTGGCTGGGACTCCGGGCCGACTCGTCGGTCTGCGGATCGTCGAGGAGCACGAGCGACGGGCGGACGCTCTGGCCGTCCGGGCGCTTGCGTTTCATGCCCCGGATGCGTCCGGTGATCCCCGCAACGGCGATGATGGCACCCGACGCGGCGGATCCTTCGATGGTCGGCAGCACGATCTCCTTGGCGGTCCATCCGATGTGCGTCGGCTCGCCCTTGTAGAGCTGGCCTGAAGCCCGCTGGTGGATGCCTTCCAGGCTTCGGATCGGGTAGCACGCCTCGGGGAAGTCGTCGGCGAGCAGGTCGTTGTTCTCCAGCTCGCTCTTGATGCTCTCCAGCATCGAGGCCGCGTGCTCCTCGTCCGAGCCGATCAGACACACGAACGGCCGGGCCCCGATCAGGATGGCCCAGAGGCAGGCCGTCTCGCAGAGCGTGGTCTTCCCGCTGCCGCGCGGCATCGCCATCGCGAACAGCCCGCCCTCGAGCACCGCCGTCTCCAGTTTGGCGATCACCTTGAGGTGATCGTCCGACCACGGCAGGTGGAAGGTCTGCGGGAAGTAGGTGTCGCAGAACGTCTTGAACGACTCCGTGCAGCGTCGTTTGCGCTCGTGGTTGCCGACCGGCGGAAGCTCGCCGATGTTTCGACCCGAGAGCGAGAGGGCTTTGTTCCGCTCGCGGGCCCGCTCACGCACCGCGTCGTAGCCCGAGAGTTCATCCTCCGCTGGCTCGGGCTTCGGCTCGTGCCGCGTCGCCACCAGCCAGGCGACGTAGCGGAACAGGTCGACGGTCTTCCCGTCCCCAATCCGGAAGCCCGCCCGCGTGCGATGGCGGTGCAACTGCCGCTCGTTGATCACCTCGCCCAGCGGGGTCGAGTTCAGAAGCCGACACGTCTCCGACGGCTTGAGCGAGCGCGGGTCGATCTTTGGCTGGGCAGGCTGGTTTGAATCACTCGCCACGCCCACCCCCAGCGCTCATCTGCTGCACGAGCCACGCGGCGTAGTGCACGAGGTTGATGCTGCCGTCCGCGTTGGTCGGCGCACCGGCGTCGATGTCCGCCCGGAGCATGTCTTCGGTGACGGGGCTTCCGCCCAAGCGGGTGAGTACCCGGGCCACATCGGCCGGGGACATCGCGGCCGGGTTGAGGCGCTGCGGCCCGCCGTCGCTAGGCGCGTGTTCGGGAGTCATCGCGCACCTCCCGGACCTTGCCGCCACATCGCCCCCCACATCGCCGCAGAATCTCGAAAACATCTGCAAATGCAGGCCAATACGCCTTCCCTTCGGCCGGATGTCATGGCTTCATGTGTCACACGCGGAGCGAGTGCCCGCGGCATAGACCACCCGAAGGAGACCACGCCATGACCGACGCCAAGACGACCACGAACGAGACCGCCAGCCAGGCCTACGCGAAGCGCCGCAGCGACATCGCCCGCCTGATCGACGTCCTGCAGATGGAGCTCGACGCCCACGCCAAGCGGGCCGCGCTCGCCGACAAGCACTGGGGTTACCCGGGCGACCTCGGCCGCATCCGCGAGGGGATGATCGAGCTGGTGATGAGTATGAGCGGGATGGAGCGAGAGCGCATCGAGGACTTCCTCGCCGAGGCGGACGACGCCGACGCCAACTGAACGCACCGCACCCCGAAGGAGCAGACGACCATGAGCAAAGCACGCGACACCGCCATCAACCGCATCGCCCGGGAGGCCCTCGGCCTCGAAACCCTCGAGGCCCGCAACATGGACAGCCTCGACTTCCACGAGCACGCGGTCTGGTCGATCAAGGAAGCGCTCGAACGGGCATACGAAGCGGGCCGCAAGGCAGCACCACCAACACGAGCCACATGCCCGGCGTGCAACCGGGACATCGAGATCCGACCCCTCTGAAGCCCGCTCGTTGCGGGCTTCGCTGTTTTTGGAACACGAAGGAGTACCGACATGACGAAGAAGACCACCACCAAGAAGACGACCACCAAGAAGGCCAGCAGCAAGACGGCTGCGAAGAAGGCCCCGGCCAAGAAGACCCCCCGCATGTCCGCGAGCGCCGCCCGAGCCGAGGGCGCGGCGAAGACCAAGCGAGCCCGGAAGGCCAAGGCCGTCCCGCAAGACCACGAGGTGCCCAGCCCGAAGGAGATCGCCAACGACGCGAATTTGGAGGCCTACGCGAAGAGCAAGGCCGCCAAGCAGTCGCGATCGAAGAAGACGGCGTCGGATCGCAAGCCGAGCGGGCTCGACCTCGCCGCGAAGGTCCTCGCCGAAGCGAGCGAGCCCCTGGCTGCCAAGGCCATCGCCGAGCGTGCGATTGCGGCGGGCTGGACCACCAGCGGCAAGACGCCGCACGCCACGCTCTACGCCGCGATCATCCGAGAGATCTCCAAGAAGGGCGACGCGGCCCGCTTCAAGAAGACCGACCGCGGCCTGTTCGTCGCGGCGGATGCGAAGGGGGGGCGCTGAATGTACCGGCCCGACCAAGAGCTCCGTCCCGAGCGCACCGAGTCGTTCCGCGTGGACACAGACGGCAGCTTGGTGCGCAGCGTCGTCCCCAGGGTCGGCTCGCCCTACGAGCACCGATGCACGATGTGGGCCTTCAAGCGTGTCTGCTGGCGCTTCGATGAGCATGGCGAGGGCGACACCGTCGAGACGCTCGCCGCCGCGGCGCAGATCCCGGTCACCCAGGCCGCGACGGCGCTGGCGTTCCTGCTCGAGCGCGGCATCGTCACCACCGAGCGCCGGCGGAACTTCCCGGCAACGACCGATGTCCATCTCGACGGGATGACTGAATACCACGCCCTCCGAGAGAAGGGCCCGAGCGACTGACCGCATCGCGTCCCCCTCCCTCACGCCCTGGCCGTCGCCGGGGCTTTCTCTTCGGCCACAGCGTTCGCCGGAACCCGCTCGGCTTTCTTCCCCGTGAACGCTTCCCACCGCTGCACGATCACATCGCAGTACAGGGGATCGAGCTCCATCAGGAACCCGCGCCGGCCCTGCTGCTCGCAGGCGATCATCGTCGAGCCCGAGCCGCCGAAGAGATCGAGCACGTTCTCGCCGGGCTTGGACGAGTACTGGATCGCGCGGGCCGCGAGCTCCACGGGCTTCTCCGTCAGATGGACCATGCTCTGCGGATTGACCTTCTTGACGTGCCAGAGATCGGTGGCGTTGTTGGGGCCGTAGAAGTTGTGGCCTGCACCTTCCTTCCAGCCGTAAAAGCAGATCTCGAACGCGCCCATGAAGTCCTTGCGGGTCAGCACCGGGTGCTGCTTGTCCCACACGATCCCCTGGCTGAAGTACAGCCCGCACGCATCGAGCGGTCCCGGGTAGTTGCCGAGGTTCGCGTAGCCGCCCCAGATGTAGAACGAGCCCCCCGGCCTGAGCACCCGCGCCGCGTTTCCGAACCACGCGAGCAGCAGCGCGTCAAAGGCGTCGTCGGTGACGAAGTCGTTGGCAAGCGGCCGGTCCTTCGCCCGCATCTTGCTGCCGGTCGGCTTGGCCTTCTCCGGGTGCCGAGCGAGGTCGAGCTTCTGGTGGTGCGTCTGGGCCTTGCCGCCTGCTTTACCGGCCTGCTTGCTGAACGAACTGTTGCCCGCCGCGATGGCGTTGTTGCTCCGAGGCTCGACCTTCACGTTGTACGGCGGGTCGGTGTTGACCAGGTGGATCACCTCGCCGTCGAGCAGGCGGTCAAGATCTGTGGCGCTGCTGCTATCGCCGCACAGCAGCCGGTGCTTGCCGAGGGTCCACAGGTCGCCCGGTCGCGTGGTCGCCTCATCGGGGGGCGATGGCACCTCGTCGGGGTCGGTCAGCCCCGCGTTCCCGCCGGCGTTGAGCAGCTTGGTCAGCTCCTTCTCGTCGAAGCCCAGCGACGCGAGGTCAAACTCCATCGCCTGCAGCTCGCCGAGCTCGATGGGCAAGAGGTCGAAGTTCCACTCGGCCAGCTCGCCGCTCTTGTTGTCGGCGATGCGGTACGCCTTGATCTGCGCCGGGCTCAGGTCCTTGGCGACATGCACCGGGGCCTTCTCCAGCCCGAGCTTGAGCGCCGCCTTGTAGCGGGTGTGGCCGCAGACGATGACGCCCTCGGTATCCACCACGATCGGCTGGCGGAACCCGAACTCGCGCAGCGACGCGGCGACGGCATCGACCGCGCCCTCATTGATCCGGGGGTTGTTCTCGTACGGGGTGATGTCGGCGAGGGGACGCAGTTCGATCTTCATGGCAGGAGCCTCCGTGCTTCGGGGTTGGGGATTCGGGGTGAACAGGCCGGCGGACCGGCGGGCGACGTTCGCCCGTGCGCGGCCGGTTAGCGGGATCGGGGGTTGGATCGGGGGTCCGCCGCCGGGCGCGACACGGGCCAACGTGGGGCGACCCGTGGCCGGACGGGCGAGGGCTTGCAGGCCGGACCGGACAGGCGAAACAAACTCAGTCGGGGATTGCGGCTGTTCCCGCGGGCGTCGGCTGGCCATCCCCCCTGGGAAGTACCTACGCCGCCCGTCCCGGCCCGCGCTCTCGCGCTCACGGCCCGCCCACGCGGCCCACGTTTCGCCGTGTCGCGTCCTGTCGGCCGGATTGGCCCATTGGGCCACCCGCGTCTCGCCGCCACACGGGGCAACGACGCGGATCGCGCCCTGCCTCAACCGCGCGAACCTCGAACCTCCCGCACGAACCAACCAAGCGCGCGCGGTTGGTTCGGGTGCGGCGGCCAACTGGCCGCACGCACCCCGGGGGGGTATGGGGGGGTGCGCGCGGTTAGTTAGTTCGGCCATTTTGACCCCCGTGGGGTGCCGAACCTCGCGCACCGGATCGACGGGGTGCGCGAGGTTCGCGCTCCCCAAGCGAACCAACCGCGCGCACAGAAGCACCGGGTTTGCGCGCAGTTGGTTGGTTCGACGGCATCCGGAGAGGCTCACGATGCGCCTCCTTCCGGCTCGGATCCCGGCAGCACGAAACCAACCGGCCCGCCTCGTCCGGGCAGCTTGCGGCGCTCGATGAGTTGGCGAGATTCGGCGATGCTGAGGAGGTCCTCGGCCCGTCGCATGGGCAGGTCCTTGACCGGCTTCACAAGCTCACGGAGCTCGGCCAGGGACAGCGGCTCATCGGAGATGAACTCCGCCACGAACCGCTCCACGCCCCACGAGGGCTCCGCGGGCTTGTCGGCCTTGGGCGAGGCGTCCTTCTTCTTGCCGGGCCGCTCGTTCTTGAGCGACGCCGGGTCGAGCGTGTCGTCGACCGACCACACCGGGAAGTCCCAGCGCAGGCAGGTCGGGTCGATGGGCGGCCAGGACCGCACGGCCGCGTCGAGCACGACCACGCCGTCTTCCTCGTGCGGCCGCAGGACCAGGTGCGTGTCGGTCGCCCGGCTCTGCGCGCCCGCTCCGGCCCCAACGTCGGTCACGCTCTTGCCGCTCTGGCTGCCCTTGGTCGAGTGGTGGATGAGCACGAAGCAGCAGCCGAGACGGTCGGCGAAGGCGTCGATGCGGTTGTAGATGTTGGCCATCGTGCCGTTGTCGTTCTCGTCGCCGCCGGCGGGCATGAAGCGGTAGAAGGCGTCGAGCACGATGACCTTGAACCGCCCGGGCTCGAGGGCTTCGAAGTACGGGGCGAGCGTGAATATGTCCTGGAGCCGCCCGCGCAGGTTGTCCACGAAGATCCGCTCGGCGATCTCGCGCATCGCCACACCCCGGGCCTGGGCGACCTTCGGCAGGCGGTGGGCGCTGGTCTCGCGGTGCAGCTCGTTGTCGATGATCAGGACCGGCCCGGCCTCGGTCTGGTAGCGCCCAAGCCACGGCCGACCGGTCGCGACAGCGATCGCCAGGTCGAGCGTGAGCCAGCTCTTGCCGGTCTTGGGGCTGGCAATGACGTTCATGGTCTCGCCGGCGCGGAGCAGGCCGTGGATCACGGGCTCGCGCAGCTGTGGGTACGCCGCGACGAGTTCGCCCACCGGCACGGGGCAGGGCTCGAGCGGCCCGGTGGCTGGCGGCGTGTCGGTCATGAACGCCGAGAGGTCGACGCCGGTCGTGTGCTCGCGCGACCCGTAGCCCTCGGTCGCGAGGCCCGACGCCGCGGCCGCGAAGTCGCCGTGGTGCTCGAGCAGCGCGTAGACCGCGAACGGCGAGTAGCCCTTGTGCGCCTCGAACGGCGCGGCGTTGGTGCTGAAGACGTAGAAGACCCGATCCTTGAGCGTCGCGCTCGTGCCCGCCAACTTCCCGGGCCGACGCCAGTGCTCGTTCTCCCCGGAGCGGACCATCGCCCAGCCGTGCCGGAGCAGGATCTCGCGGGGATCGCCCCGGTCGTTGAAGTCGTCGCCGGGGCGGGAGAGGCAACTATTCGGGAACGCCGAAGAGTTGGCGGATGCGAGATCACCGCCGACCACCGGCTGGGGCGTTTCGTCCAGCGCCCACGCACACCCGAGCAGCACATCCCGCTCGTCGCCGCTAATCAACGGCGGCTCGCACAGGTCGCCCTGGACGACCTCGTAGCCCGGCGAGGGGTCGCACAGGAACAGACCGCCCTCGCCCCGCGTCTCGATGATGGTCACCGTGACCGCCCACGCGCCCGACGCATCGCGCCTCGGCGCGTACTCCTTGCTGCCCACGACGACCGGTTCGTCGGTGTTCACATCGATCCGGCGCTGGGCGAGCTTGGTGTTGCCCGACACGGGCGTCTCGCAGCGGTAGACGACGTGCCTGCCACCCGACGGCGTCGTCTCGATGACCAGCCGCTCCAGCAGTCCCGGCGCTGCCGCCTCGACCGCCTCACGCCAGGACTCGAAGGCCTCGCCGCCGCCGCCGTCCCAGTTGTCGAAGTCGATCATCTCCAGGTGGCCCGAGACCGCCCCGCACACGAGGCACATCGCGGTTGGGGACGACTCGGGGTTGAACCACGAACCCAACTCGTCGCCAGACGGCAGCCGCGTCTGGTACGGCTTCCACGAGGACAGGGCGACGCGCTTCTCCTCGCCGCGGCGGATCGCGGGCAGGGCGCATAGCCCCGCGGCCACGCAGGCCGATGCGTGCGAAGCGAGCGTGCCGTTGCGAAGGGGCGAATCGGATGGGTGCGGCGCGTCCGACATCAGAACGGCACCTCGTCGTCACTGTAGCCGAGCGCCGCGAGGGCATGTTCAGGCAGGTTGTCGGGATCCTCGAGACGCGGCGGCTTGTCGCCGAGCGCGTAGCCGACGATCCGCTCCCACTCGTCGCCGGGCTTTTTCTCCAGCGTGATGCGCTCGGTCCGGGCCACCGCGCCCGCGTTCGCCCACTCGACGGCCTCCTCGACCGAAGACGGTGGCGCGTCATTGGACCGCTCTCGCCACCACTGCTCGGCCTTCTTACGTGCGTATCCGCCCTCGGGGTGCTCCAGGCAGATCCACTCGCGGGCCCAGCGGTTGAAGCCGATGCGGTACTCGACGCGCATCGTCGGCTTGGCCAGCGGGTCGTTGCGCTTGTGGTGGACGTAGTACGCGACCTCGATGACGCGCTCGTCGCGCCGGGCCGGGCCTTCCGAGCCGGTGACGACCTCTTCGTCCGAGGCGATCGCCGCGTGCTTGACCTGCCGCGGCGGGAACTTGTGCCCGCACTCGGGACAGACGGCATACGCCGCGTGGATCAGCGCATCGCACTCGGGGCACTGCTTGGCGGGGGCTTCACCCGAGGCGTCCTTGGTGTCCGCCAGGCGGATCGCGTCCACCGGGCCGTGCCGGAGCACGTTGCCGCCGAAGTCCAGCACCAGGCAGTCGGTCTTGCCCTCAGCCAGCCGGAAGCCCCGTCCGACCATCTGGTAGTAGAGCCCGGGGCTCATCGTCGGGCGCAGCATCGCTACGCAGTCGACATTCGGGGCGTCGAAGCCCGTCGTCAGCACGTTGACGTTCGCCAGGTACTTCAGCTCGCCAGACTTGAACCGGGCGATCAGCGCGTCGCGCTCCTTGGCTGGTGTTCCTCCCTCGACGAACCCGCACTCAAAGACGTGCTTCTCACGCAGCACCCGCACCACGTGCTCCCCGTGCCGGACGCCCGAGCAGAACAGCAGCACGCTGCGACGGTCGGCCGTCGCGCCGACGACCTCGGCGCAGGCCGCTTCAACCAGCCCGTCCTCGTCCATGCGGTCCTCGAGCTCGCCTGCGACGAACTCCCCGCCCCGTACATGGATGTCGCTGGTGTCGGCGACCGCCTTCCCGGCCCGGCTCCTGAGCGGGCACAGGTAGCCCTGCACGATCAGCTCACGCACACCGGCCTCGAAGCACACCTCGTGCAGCACAGAGTCGGGGCTGCAGATCGTGCCGGTCTTCATGCGGTACGGCGTCGCCGTCAGCCCGATGACCCGCTGGTGGTCGCACAGATCCCGCGCGTCGGCCAGGAAGCGGCGGTACATCCCCTCGCCGTCCGGCGGGATCAGGTGCGCCTCGTCGACGATGACCAGATCGAGCGGCCCGAGGTCGTGCGCCCGCTGGTAGACCGACTGGATGCCCGCGATCGTCACGGCGTACCCGAGATCCCGCCGACCGAGCCCGGCGCTGAACACGCCCACCGGCAGGTCCGGCGCAACGGCCTGCAGCTTGCCCGCCGCCTGCTCGATCAGCTCCTTCACGTGGGCGACCACGATCACCCGCCCGTTCCACTTCTGGACCGCGTCGCGGCACAGCTCGGCGATGACGTGGGTCTTGCCCGAGCCGGTCGGAAGCACGACGGCTGGGTTCGTATCGCTGGCGGCGATGTGGTTCCACACCGCATCGACCGCATCGCGTTGGTAGGGCCTGAGTTGGCTCATTGGAATACCCCCGGCCCGGGCGGCGCTACAATGTGACCATGCGACGCACCCTTGCCGGCCTCTGTCTCGTCTTCGCCCTTGTGGGATGCCAGCAGGCCGCCGCTCCAGATCCCGGAGGCGCTGTGAAGATCGAGGTACTCGGCTTTGCTGGATGTCCCAACACGCCGCCGTTCACCGAGCGCGTCGAGGCTGCTGCCGAGGCCGTCGGCGGATTCCAGGTGGTCTACATCGATCAAGAATCGCTGGCCGAGGACGACCTTCGCCGCGGCTATGCGACCCCGACCGCTCTTGTCGGAGGAAACGACATCTTCGGGATGCCCAAGCCGATTTCGCCGAGCATGGGTTGCCGCATGTACCCCGGCGGGTTGCCAACCGCGGATGAAATCGCCGCCCGGCTTCGGGCCTCTAAGCCATAGGTCCAATTTCCTACCGTCGATCATCATCACGCTCTCCCGGTAGCACGCTTACGCGCACGACCACCTTGCCCCCGGGCACGACCGGTCCGCGCTCGATCTCGAGCCGGTCGATCTGGCCGTCGTCCTCGTACACCCCGCCGTGCCCGAGGGCGTCGAGCAGGGCCTTCATCGCGTTGTCCAGATCACGCCGCCGCCGGTCGGGCGGGTGGGCGGTGACATGCACCGCCACCCGGCCCGACATGGGCTCGGCCGTTCGCCGCGCGAGCCGGGCGCAGACCCGCTTGCGGAACTTCCGTCCCTCGCGGCTGATGAGCGTCCGATCGCCGACGCGACGCCAGTAGTGGTTCACGCTGGGCGGGTACGGCAGCTCGACGACGAACGCGCCGTCGTCCGCCGCCGCGGCGGTCAGCGCTTCCACGGCGGCGTCCCTCCCGAGGCGGCCGCCATCGGGCGCTGCGGCGCGACGCCGGTGTCCCGCTTGGCGTAGCCCTTGATGGTGTTGGTCGGCTCGCCGTTGTCCTCGCGAGTCTTGATCGCGACGCTGACCACCACCGGCAGGTTGTGCAGTTCGACCGAGTCGCGGGGCCGCAGCACGTTCACCGCCCGGCAGATCGCCGACAGCGTGCCCTTGGCGATCTCGACCGTCTGCGTGTTGGGGTGCTTGAGGGTCAGGCGGTCCCAGAGCTTGCGGCCCTTGAACGGCCCCTCCAGCACCTCCATCTCGAGTTCCAGGTACTCGCCCTTGCCGTTCTTGGTCGGCTTCATGGCGCTGGCCGTGATGGCGGCCACGTACTTGCCGGCGGGGATGGGGTCGAAGCCGGCATTGGGCTCCACGTTGTTCGCGTCGAATCCGTTCAGGTCTGCCATGGGTCAGGCTCCTTGCTCTTGGGTGGTCTGGTTGATCTCGTTCTGGTTGGCGTTCTCGATGGCTGCGCCGGGATCGCCCTCGCCGCGCGCCATCGCCGCGAACATGCGGTAATCCAGCGGCAGCTCGTCGGGCAGGTTCAGGCGGTTCTTGGCGACATGGGCGGGCCGCTCGGTCGTGCGGAGGATCCGCTCGCCCGTGCCGATGCCCTGCGTGCGCTTGCGGTCGAAGCCCTCGCTCTGGGTCTTCGTGTGGACGCGGTAGGTGGCGAAGAGCACTTCGTCGCACCACTCCTGGATCAGCGCCGAGGCCTGCTTCTGCAGGCGGGGCACGTAGCGGTCGTAGGTGTCGGTCTCGGGGTTGGCGAACTTCTCGATCGCGGCGTGCGCGATCAGGACCACCTGCATCCCGCGCTCGGTCCGCAAAGCGTCGAGCCCCGCCAGGACCTCACGCCACTGCGTGAGGGCGAAGATGTAGCCCTTGGCGTAGCCAATGTCCTCGATCGTCTCGACGCCGCGCTTCGCGCAGACCTCGGCCCAGATCAGCCGCTCGAGCCAGTCGAGAGAGTCGATGACCACCGTCTGGTAGCCGTGATCCTCGCTGTAGAGCGCCGACAGCGCCCCGAGCACGTCGGCGTACTTGGTAGACAGCGGGAAGCGGTCGCAGTCGATGTCGTTGGTGCCCTCTTCGGTCGTGATGAAGACGGGCGTCTCGGCCATCGCGCCGAAGGTGGACTTGCCGACGCCGTGGACGCCGTAGAGCATCACGCGACGCGGCATCAGCGTGCGGCCCTTCTGGATGTGTGCGAGTGCGGTCATGATCGATGGGTCTCCTTGCGGTTGGTGTTGCGGGTTCAGGACTGGGTGCGCTGATGCGATGGTCAGTTGGGCAGGCGGTCGTACAGCCGCAGGGACTCGAACCCCGTGGGCCATTGGCCGGTCTCCCGGCAACGGATGAGCTCTTCGATGGCGCGGTTGTTCTCGGCCTGGGCGGCGTCGAGGCATCGCGGCGCGATCTGCCACACGCCGCAGCGGAACGGCTCGCGCTTCTCGACCGCGATGATGTGGACGGGCAACGTGACACCGCTCACGACGGCGAGCATCGCCCGGTAGAACGCGAGCTGGTGCAGGTACTTGAATGCGTCGATGTGCCACTCGAATGAGTCGATCGAGTCGCAGGTCTTCAGATCAACGAGCCCGCGGCCGTCCTTGGGGTTGATCCAGTCGAACCGGGCCTGACACAGCACGCCGCTCATCCGGCCGCGGACGACGCCTTCCGCGACGCCCTCGGTCAGCAACTCGCGGGCGAAGAGATGCTCGCGCACGCTCGCCGCCATCTGCTCGACCGTCGCGGCGTCGGTGTCGGCCAGCACGGGCTTGCCGCGCTTCTCGGCCCACTCGGCGAACGCCTTCGTGCTCGAGCCGTACGGCTTGCCTGTCTTCTCGTTGATCGGCCCGCCGACCGCGTACTCGGCCTCGTAGCGTCCGCGACCCTCGAGAATCAGCGTGTGCGCCGCCCGACCGACGAGGAAAGCGTGGCTGTCCCGATCCGGGATCAGCCCCATCTCTTTGCGTCGGAACAGCAGCGGGCACGAGCGGAACTCCGCCAGCCGGTGCGAGGTCAGGCAATCGCCACGACGGGCGTGATAAGTCTCGGCGGGCTCGCGGATGAGCACACGGGCGAGGCAAGAGTGGAGGTCGTCTGTGTTCTGGGGTATCGCGCTCATCAGGCGGCCACCCCCTGCGGTGCGCGGGCCTGACCGCTCTTGGGCCCACCGCAGGGCATCCGCCGGACCGCGAACCCGTCGGCCCCGAACTCCTTGATCAGGAATGCCGTGAAGATCCGGACCACGGCCGACCCGCAGGGCGAGCCGCCATCGACAAGCAGCGCAGCGCGGGGCGGATCAGCGTGGTAGGACACATCGGTGCGGGTCCGGGCCTCACCGAACAGGCCCTCCGCGGCCAGGATCGACAGGTGCAGCGTGGCCTCTGCCTCCGCCAGAGCGGCAGGGGAGGCGAATCGGAATCGAAACACATCGGTCAACATCAGGAGCTCCTTTCGCGGGCGCACCGACCGCCGCCCGTGAGACCCAGCCCCTCGAGCCGCGGCGTACACCGTGGTCGAGGGGCCGGGGCCTCCGGAGGGAAGAGAGAGAACCGGTGGTCGGGGGGCGCTTCTTGGGTCACCTATGCCGCCACCGCCGCCGGTGCGCGGTCAGGCCGGCCCAAACCCGGCCGCGTCGAAGCGGGCGCGGAACCGTTCGAGGGCGTTCTGGATCTGCCGGCGGCTCACCGCAGCGCCGGACCGGCGCGACCACTCGCGCGCGGCCGCCGCCTTGCCGTGCTCGGCGACCAGCCGAAGCAGGTCCCGGTCCTTCGGGTCGAGGGTGGCCATGACCGCCGCGACGGCCTCAGCGGTCTCGGCGGTATCGAACTGGCAAGCGGGGGCGGCCTGGTGGCGGCGCTGCTGGTCGGCAGGACCGAGGACCGTGCGAAGCGGGGCGGCGTCTCCGTCGCACTCGACGAGCGTCCCCTCAAGGGAGATCGCCTCGTACTCGCCGCGCCGCTTGTGGCGGCCACGGAATCGCAGCTCCATCGCCACCCAAGAATCGATGGCGTTCGTGACGAACGCCTCGATGTTCCCCCGGGCAGGATCGAACAGGTGGGCCTTCTCCAGCAGATACAGCAGCATCTGCTGCGTCAGGTCGTCGCGGTCCGACCAGGAGAAGTCGGTGCGCCGGCAGAGCTGGGCGGCTTTGATGCGGATGAGGGTGGCGGTGAAGGGGTCAGAAACAACGTCGTGGCGATCGGCCATCGGAAACTCCGAGGCCGACCTCCGTGCTCACCAACCAGCCACGGAGTCGCACAACGTTGTCTGTGCCGCGACGACATGCCGCGGAGATGCACAGGTGCGCCCGTGACTGGCCGGTTATGAGCCGGTCGGCCTCGGACGAGGGCCCGGGTGTCGCGGATGGCGCAAGAAACAGGGCGAGCCGATGGCCCGCCCCGGAAGTCGCAAAAATCTGTCTAGCAGTGACTTACTGACGCTCAGCGATTTTTTTCGACCTGTCGCGGGAGTGCGACGCGACACGTCGCGAGACGGATGGAGAGTCGTCGGTGTCGATCACGGCCCTGGCACCGCCGGCCCGCTTGACGGCTCGCGCGACCTGGTCTTTGGAAACCGGTCGCCCAAGACGAGCCGTGAGCGTTTTCGCGGCCTCGCGCACCGAGCTGCACTCGGCGTAGGCTGCGACGAGGACATCATCCTCAAGATGGCCCTTGATCTCGGCCTTCACCTGTGAGCGGACCACCTGCTTCCTAATCTCCGGGTCGATAGGAAGCAGGCTCTTGGCTTCCGCGACGGCGTCCGCCTCTGCGACCGCCTCCAGCAGCGCCACGCCGTCGATCGCGAATCGATCGCCTTCGAGTTCAGCGATCCGTTCCAGCGCCACCACCGCCGGAACGCGGCCGAGCCACACGCGATCATCGGGCACCAGCCTCGGGACAAGCACGACCGTCCGTCCGCCCGCGCCAACGTGCGCCGCGACAGAATTGCCGTCGGGATCGGCCAGTCGTGTGGCGAGTATGACCTCCCTCGTCTTGTCTTCCCACGGGATACGACCCAGACGCCACAGCCGATTGGGCATCAGCGGCTTCGGCGTCCCTTTGAGTTCCATCGCAGAGCTCACGAGGGTCGCCAGGCCGTCGAGGTCGACCGCCCAGCCCCGGCACATCTCAGCGCTGACTTCAAGGCGGAGCTGCTCGGGGCAGTAGATGTAGAGCCGTGGCTGACCGTCCGGGCCCGGCCGCTGGGCGACCGGTTCGACATGGCCGTCATCGCAGCTCGGGCACGACGCCATCAGGCCGCCGGCCGATTGGCGGAGGAGGCCCAAGTTCAGAAAGACCTGGAGCGACCCGGCGGGCCACTCGGCGAGGTCACGGTGGTCGAACGCACGACCGACGTCATCGGCCGCCGCGAACAGGAGATTCAAGATCGCTTCACTGGTCATCGGTTACCCCCCAGCGCCGGAGGCAACGCTCACCGACAGCTCGCTGCTCGTCCGGCTTGCTCTTGAGGTTGCTCGAGTTCGGCACCGAGACGTCGAAACGCAGCGTCGGCGACCGGCCAGGGCCCTCGTGCTGGAACTTCAGGGCGAGCGAAGCCGAGAGAACCTTCGCCCCTTCGGCCGTGACGTTCTCGGTGCGCAGCCACCGCTCGAACTTGCGGTAGATGTCGTTCGGGGACGCCTTGGGGTCGGCCTTGATCTCCACCCAACCTCCGCTTCCTCGCGGGGCCACACGCATCTTCGTGATCCGGGCCTCCTCAATGCCATCGGAGGCCTCAATCGCCAGCGGGAAGTCCGGCTTGAGCAGGTGGTCGAGCTTGAAGGTCGGCCGCAGCGGGTCGGCCGGGTCCACATCACGCCCGAGGACCGCCTTGCAGAAGGCCATCTGCAGCGGCTCCCACACCGGCTTGCCCCCGTGGGCGAATACCTCCATCGAGCCGTCGTCGCCGTTGTAGACGAACACGTTCTCGAAGGCATAGCGATCGGAACGGACGATGGGTTCGTTGTCGTCGCCGTCGAAAACGATGTGCTTGTCCGGGTAGTCGTCGAGATAGGCGAAGAAGTAGTCCGACCGACCCTGGCGGCGGTAGTGGACGACCTTGCAGCACCGCCCGCGCATCTGCTTCGGTCCGTAGAAGGCCGTGAGCGCCTCACCGAGGCTAGTCATCATCTCGGGCGTCACATTGAGATCGATCTTCGGGAGGCTGTTGCGGCGCTTCCAGTGGCGACCGGCGGCCAGCGCATCCGCCCGCGCGAACATCGCCGCCTCCAAGAACCGCTCAGGCAGGTGGAGGTACATCCACATCGCCTTGTCGGGCTTGCTCGTCTGTGCCTTGAACTGCTCGGCGAGCTCCGGGGCGTGCCCGAGGATCTCCTCGGCAAGCACGGCCATCCCGCGATGATCCGCCAACTCGTTGATGTCCCGCAGGATGACCTGCACCTCCAGACGCTGCCGCTCAGGAAGGGCCTGCCACCCCTCGAAGACCGGCTCGATCTTGTGCTCGGTGATCTGATCCCACGGCACATCAAGCAACTCACCGCGCCGCGAGAAGAACTCGCGGAGCAGGGGATTGGCGATCTGCTTGAGGACCTTGCGGGGGTCGAACGACTTTGCCATGACTTAAACCTTTCTGTCCCGTAGACAGTAAACACTCCGGGCAAATAGAGAGGGCGACGCGCCCTAGCCGAACAGCCCGGGTTGGGTCTCCTTCACAAACAGCCCGAGGTTCTCGAGGCGGATCCGCATGGCCACCGCCGACACCTCGAAGCGTTCGGCCAGCGGCTTACAGAACGCCTCTCGGGCGATCTCCACGTCTCGATTGCGGTCGCCCGCAAGCTGACGCACGTCCAGGTCGGCGTCCTGCACGGGGGCGTCGTCTCCGCGCCAGTCTTCCCACTCGGCACGCACGAGCGAGCGCGGCATCAGTAGACACCCCGCGAAGGTGTTCGCCTGCCACTCCTCGGGCACGCTATCGCCGTCCCGACAGACGAACGCGGGCTTGCCGCCGGACTCGAACAACACGCGCTCGTTCGGATCTTCGAGCAATTGGGCACGGTGAAGTCGCCAGTGTCCCACCTCGTGGGCGACCGTGAAGTTGTACCGCCCGAGCAGATGCGGGTGCTCCGATGGGTCGAGCGATGCATCGATGCGGATGGTTCCGTCATTGAACCAGATGGCACCGAGCACATCGTGCCCGCCAAAGCGTGACCGGAGATCCTCGATCTCGAACGGCAGCTTCAGGTGGATCTCGACCAACTCGTCAAGCGGGATGGGCGCAGCGATCTCGTTGCCCTGGTCCGCCCACTCGGCGAGAAGCAGATCCGCCTCGCGCTCGATCTGCTTCTCGTGCATGTACTTCACGCGATACTTTGGGTTCGAGCCGGAGGCCATCAATCGCCACCCCCTTTGCCCTCGCGTTCTGCGTCGGCGATCAGCTTCCTGAGCTGCTCGGGGGTGAGGTTCTTCGCCGCGCGCAGCAGCGCCGGCATTGACTCCGGGTCCTCAAGGATGATCTTCTTGACGTCCTCGGGCATCCGTCCGGCCAGGCCGATCCACTGGTCGGGGTCGGCCCCAAGCAGCTCAGCCATCTTCCGGACCCGCTCGACCGCCGGGGCGTAGTCGGCCTTCCCGGTCTCCACGAGGGACAGATAGGTCGGGCTGATATCCACCAACTCGGCGAACTTCCGGAGGCTGAACCCCTTCTCGATCCGCCGCTTGCGGAGGACGGCACCGAAATGCTGGAGTGAGTCGCTCATCCGATGTGCTCGCTTGACCCGGACATGGGTCGGCGTTTAGGATATACTGCACATAACCGGCGGGTCAAGCCCGCGTGCCAGGTCGGCATCGTGGGAACTCGACTCCAAGGTCTAAGCGGAAGGACAGCGACATGGCGAACAACGATGGGCTCAAGCCCGGCGACCAAGCCCCTAGGTCCGGCCAGTATCAGGAAATCGGCCCTCGCGGCGGCAAGGGGCGTGAAGTCACCAGCGTCAAGGGCGAAAAGCTTCCGCCCACCACCAAGCCAGGCAGCACATACAAACTGGTCGATCCGAGCAAGAACAAGTCCGGCCGGGGCTGATCCTTATCAGATAACTTTGATTCACTGGTGACACCTCTGCGAACGGGGCGACGATGGCACTCTGGCTCAACAGATCCGGGCGACACTGCGAGCACGAGACGAAGTTCCTCGATGAGGGACGGATCTTCCTGACATGGGGAGGTCTCAATCGCGACCTCGGCAAGGTGGATTCTCGCGACCAACTCCAAACGATGTTGGAGCAGGCGTATCCCAAGGCGAGCCCCGGCAAACGGCGTCAGCACTCCGGCCAGATCTGGGCATTCGCCACCAAGATGGCCAAAGGCGACTGGGTCGCCGTTCCCAGTAAGCGCAAAACCATTCACATCGGCGAGATCACGAGCGATTACACCTACGACGCGAAAGCAGAGGATCCGTACTATCACTTTCGATCGGTTCGTTGGCTCGAAACCGATGTCCCCAGAACGAACTTTGATCAGGACATTCTGAACTCCCTCGGCGCGTTCACGACCGTTTGCCAGATCAAGCGTAACGACGCAGAGAGCCGCGTCCGAGCAATGAAAGCAAATGGCTGGAAGTCCACCGGAACCAAGCCCAAGCTTGTCTCAAATGGTGAAGACGATCAAGAGGTGACGGACGAAACGGCTGCGACCGACCTCGACCTCGAACAAATCGCTCGCGATCAAATCGCGAGGCAGATGTATGCCCAGTATGCCAGCCACGGCCTCGAGGACCTCGTAGAGGCGATCCTCAATGCCCAAGGGTTCACTACACATCACAGTGGCAAGGGGCCGGATGGGGGTATCGACATTCTCGCTGCGCCGGACACGCTTGGCTTTGGCCACCCCCGCATCTGCGTCCAAGTCAAGAGTCAGACGACGCCGCTCGAGCGTCCCGTGCTCGATCAACTCGTCGGCACAATGCAACATGTTGGCGCGGATCAAGGACTGCTCGTCTGCTGGGGCGGGTTCAAGAAGACAGTGCTACAGGAAGTACCCAGACTGTTCTTCAAGGTCCGCCTTTGGGATCAGAACGACTTGATTGACCACTTCCTCGCCAACTACGACAAGCTCGACGAGGATCTCCGGGCTGAGCTTCCGCTGAAGCGAGTCTGGACGGTCGCTTCGCATGACTCGGATGAGAAGGAGTAGTTAGCCAGTGGCGATCAAAAAGTCCAATCTCTACACCTCCCTCTGGCAGAGCTGCGACGAGCTGCGCGGTGGCATGGACGCGTCCCAGTACAAGGACTACGTCCTCTTCATGCTCTTCATCAAGTACATCTCTGACAAGTACGCTGACTCTGACGACTTTGCCACACCGGTAACGATCCCGAAGGGTGCCAGTTTCAAAGACATGGTCGCGCTGAAGGGCAAGAGCGACATCGGCGACAAGATCAACACTCAGATCATCCAGCCGCTGATCGACAGCAACGCCCGCTTGGCGCGCAGCGACTTCCCCGACTTCAACGATCCCAACAAACTCGGCGAAGGCCAGGCGATGGTCGATCGCCTGACCAATCTGGTCGCGATCTTTCAGAAGCCGGAACTGAACTTCTCCAAGAACCGGGCGGATCACGACGATATCCTTGGCGACGCGTACGAGTACCTGATGCGCCACTTCGCCACGGAGAGTGGCAAGAGCAAGGGTCAGTTCTACACGCCGTCCGAAGTCAGCCGGATCATCGCCAAGGTGATCGGCATCTCTCCCGACAAGACCGTCGCGGCGACCACCGCCTATGACCCGACGTGTGGATCCGGATCGCTGCTGCTGAAGGTTGCCGCAGAGGCGGGAAAGCACATCACGCTTGAGGGCCAGGAGAAGGACGTGACCACCGCGGGCCTTGCCCGCATGAACATGATCCTGCACGACTTCCCGACGGCCAACATTCTCAACGGGAACACGCTCGCCGCACCAAAGTTCAAGGATGGCGAGCGCCTGCGCACCTACGACTATGTCGTCGCCAATCCGCCTTTCTCCGACAAGACCTGGAGCACGGGGATCAGCCCCAGCAACGACCTCTACGAGCGCTTTGCATGGGGGGCCCCACCGAACAAGCAGGGCGACTACGCCTACCTGCTCCACATCATCCGTTCGATGAAGAGCACCGGGAAAGCGGCGTGCATCCTTCCGCACGGCGTGCTTTTCCGCGGCAACGCCGAGGCGGTCATCCGCAAGAAGCTCGTCCGCTCCGGCTACCTCAAGGGCATCATCGGGCTGCCGGCCAACCTTTTCTACGGCACCGGCATCCCCGCGTGCATCCTCGTGCTCGATAAAGAGAACGCAGAATCTCGTCGCGGCATCTTCATGATCGATGCGTCCAAGGGCTTCATCAAGGACGGCAACAAGAACCGGCTCCGTGAGCAGGACCTGCACCGCATCGTCGACACGTTCAATCACCAGAAAGAGACACCGCGGTACGCCCGCATGGTGTCGTTCGACGAAATCGCCGACCCCAAGAACGACTACAACCTGAACCTGCCCCGCTACATCGACAGCACCGAGCCGGAGGACATCCAGGACATCGATGGGCACCTGCGAGGTGGCATCCCCGAACGCGACATCGACGCGCTCGGGGACTACTGGGAGGTGCTGGCCAGTGTCCGCGATCTGCTCTTCGAGAGTGCCGGCCGCCCCGGGTATGTCGATCTCCGACTGCCAACCACAGACGTGAAGTCATCCGTCCTCGCACACGACGAGTTCGTCGCGTTCAAGCAAACGGTGACCGGCATCTTCGACGCGTGGAAGTCACGGACTGTTCCGATCCTGAAGGCCTTCGACCAGGACGGGCAGCCGAAGCAGCTCATCCACGACATCTCCGAGGATCTGCTCGAATCGTTCCGCAAGGCCCCATTGCTCGACGCCTACGACGTGTACCAGCACCTCATGGACTTCTGGGCCTCGACGATGCAGGACGATTGCTACCTCATCGCGGCCGACGGATGGGTCGCCGAGACCTACCGGGTGATGGAGGAGGTCAAGTCCGGCAAGAAGAAGGGCGAGTTCAAGGACAAGGGCTGGGCCTGCGACCTGGTCCCGAAGGAATACGTCGTCGCGCGATACTTTGCCAAGGAGCAGGCGGAGATCGACGCCCTTCGCGCAGAACTCGACGCCGTCGGCGCGAAGCTCACCGAGCTCGCCGAGGAGCACGGCGGCGAAGAGGGTGCTCTGAAGGACGTTTCTTCGAAGGGCGATGCAGAGGATGCATACACCTCCGCCCTCGTCGCGCTCTGGGCGGACGAGGACAAGACGGCCTACGACGAATACAGCTCGTTCATTGAGCAGGCGGAGGAGCACGCCGCCACACTGCGGACGCTCACCGACCACGGCCACCTTTCCGTTCTCAAGAACAAGAAGGGCAACCTCACGCTCAAGGCGATCAAGGACCGGCTGAAGGTCACAGGCGATAAGGCTGAGCAGGCGACGCTCAATCGGTACCTTGACGCCGACCAGAACCAGAAGGCGAGCGCGAAGCAGGCGAAGGAGATGCTCGATTCGGTCGAGTCCGGTTTCCGCGCGAAGCTGAAAATGGATCCGCTCCCCGAGGAACTGATCGACTTCGACGCGACGGTTCGGTACCTGGAGCTGCTTGAGCAGCAGAGCGCCCTCAAGAGCAAGGTGAAGGACGCCGAGGCCGCGCTCGACCAGTTGGCCTACGAGAAGTATCCGCAGCTCTCCGTCGATGAGATCAAGACGCTCGTGGTCGACGACAAGTGGATACCGGCGCTCTCAGCGTCACTTCAGGCCGAGATCGATCGTGTCGCAGAAGTCGTCGCGGGTCGCACGCGTGAGCTCGCCCAACGGTATGACACGCCCCTTCCGGAACTGACCGACCTCGTGTCTCGCCTCTCGTCTCGTGTCGATGAGCACTTGGTCGCGATGGGGGCGACATGGAACTGACGAGCACGCCGGTCGAAATGAGTCGGTCGCTCCCAGACGGCTGGGAGTTGTGCCCAGTCGGGAAGATGGGCGAGGTGGTCACGGGGAAGGCATTGGCGAAGAACGCCCCGGGCGAGCAGCGTCCGTATCTCCGCACCAAGAACGTCTTTGATGGGCGCATCGACATCGTGGATGTTCTGACGATGCCGATGACCGATGCGGAGTTTGAGCACTTCAAAGTCGTCGTGGGCGATGTGTTGCTCAATGAGGGCCAGAGCCTCGAACTCGTTGGTCGCTGTGCGACCTACAACGACGAGTACCCCCGGCCCTGCGCCATCCAGAACCAGCTCGTCAGATTTCGGGCGCGACGCGGGGTGAGTGGAGACTTCGCTTCACACCTGTTCCGCTACTGCCAGCGGACGGGCGTGTTCGCCAAGATCGCGCTCAAGACGACGTCCATTGCCCACCTCGGCGGCAAGCGATTCGAGAACCTGGAGCTTCCGTGGCCGACGGATGAGAGCGAGCAGAAGGCGATTGCCAACGCCCTCAGCGATGTTGACGCTTTGCTCGACGGCCTGGACCGCCTGATCGCCAAGAAGCGCGACCTCAAGCAGGCCGCCATGCAGCAACTCCTCAACGGCAAGACCCGCCTGCCAGGGTTCGCTGGCGAATGGATCACAAAGCCACTGAGCGGCACTGCTGAAATCAGGAGCGGCGGCACCCCCAGTACAGCAAGAGCCGACTTCTGGAATGGATACATTCCGTGGTGTACACCAACCGACATCACGGCGTTGAAAGGCCACAAGTATCTGACTGCTACAGAGCGGACGATTTCAGAATCTGGTCTTCGAGCAAGCTCGGCAGAACTCATTCCACCATATTCTGTGATCATGACATCGCGAGCGACGATTGGTGAGTGCGCCATCAACACCCTGCCTCTGGCTACGAATCAGGGATTCAAGAACCTCATCCCGATGAGCGTGGATGGCGAGTTCCTCTTCTACCTCATGGCGACGCAGAAGAAACACTTGGTTCAGCTGTGCGCTGGCAGCACGTTCCTGGAGATCGGCAAGAAGCAGCTGGATCAGTTCGAAATTCATCTGCCAAGCGATGTGGATGAGCAGAAGACCATAGCAAAGCTCCTGGCCGACATGGATGCTGAGATCGACGCCCTAGAGCGCCGCAGGTCTAAGACCCACAATATCAAGATTGCGATGATGCAGGAGCTGCTGACCGGCAAGACGCGGCTCGTTGGTCGAGAGGTGCCCGCCGCCCAGGAAGCATCCGCGAGCGACAAGCCGTCGCACAACTGGGCGTTCAACGAGGCCGTCGTCATTTCGACTCTGGTCAGCCGCTTTGGCAAGGAAGACTATCCCCTCGGCCGCAAGCGGTACACCAAGCTGTCCTACTTGCTGCACAGGCGCGTGGAGCGACGGGCTGAGGGGTACCTCAAGAAGGCGGCCGGGCCGTACAACCCGAAGACCAAGTACGCCGGGCCGGAGAAGATCGCCAAGGCGAACGGCTACATCCTCCAGCATAAGGGCTCAAAGGGACACAGCGGTTTCATTGCCGCCGACAACATCGCGCAGGCCGAGGGCTACTTCGAGAAGTGGTACGGCTCAGACATCCTCCAGTGGCTGGAGCAGTTCCGCTTCAAGAAGAACGATGACCTGGAAGTACTGGCCACCGTGGACATGGCGACGGTCGAACTCCATGTGGCCGGCACGGAAGTCAACGTCGCATCCGTCAAGTCCGTGATCGCCAACCACCCAGAGTGGGAGGCGAAGTTGGACCGAGCCGCATTCTCCGACGCGAACATCGCGGCAGCGATTGAGGTATGCGGCGAGCTGTTCTCGGAGGCGGTTCACTGATGCCCACCCAGATCAAATCCAAGCCAGGGCTGAAGAAGGCGTACAGCGATTGCTCGCAGGAGGTGCGTGACTACTTCACACACCTGCCCAAGCTGCTTGATGACTTCCCCATGGATGTCTGTCTTGCCTACGCCTTTGCCCGACTGGAGTTGGGCCAGAACATGGCGCTGTACTGTGGAGTCGTGAAGATCCACAAGGTGAATGCGGATGTCGCCAAGAGCGTCATCGGAACGCATCACATGACGCGAGAGGGGTTCATCGAACTCTACAAGACGGTGTTCGACCTCGATCTCCCCAAAGCGGCTCATGCCGACCTGAAGAGCGCGGAAAAGACCCGCGACAATGTGATGCACGGTAAATCGACAGGGGACGACAAGATCCGCAATGCGATCGCGCGGGTGCTGGAGTACGCCGAAGAGATCAACAAGCAGTTGCATGCCAAGCACGGACTGAAGCCGTACGGCAGCATCAAGGGGTTTGCCGGGCGGGCCAAGAAACTCGATAAGCGCACCAGTCGCTTCCTGCTCAAAGGGATGGGGTTCGCAATCTCATGAAGACCAGCGCATACATCAAGGCAGAGCACAGCCCCAAAGGCGCGTCAGGCGGGAGGCCTCAATGACCCAGCGACCCCGAGCGGAGCGGCTGACGCAGGCCCGTGTCGTCAAGCTGTTCACGGATAGGTCCCATCCGGACTGCCTGGGGTACGACCACCTGGGCGACTGGCACCAGCGGGACACCAACCGCCCCATCGAGGCGGGTCTGCTCCGTGCGAACCTTACCAAGCGGGGGTATTCCGACGCCCACATCTCAGCCGCGCTCCAGAAGCTGGAGACCGCCGCGGACACCACGGGCGTGACGCTCTATCAGGCGAACCTCCGGACCTACCAGCTCCTCCGCTACGGCGTGCCGGTGCAGGTCGCGGCCGGTCGGCCGCACGAGACCGTTCACCTGATCGACTGGGAGAACGCCGACGAGAATGACTTCGGACTCGCCGAGGAGGTCACGCTCCGTGGAGGGCACGAGCGTCGCCCGGACATCGTGCTCTACATCAACGGCATCGCCGTCGGCGTGATCGAGCTCAAGCGCAGTTCGGTCGAGATCGCGGATGGGGTCCGACAGCTCATCACGAATCAGGAGGAGATCTTCAACAAGCCCTTCTTCGGCACGGTTCAGTATGTCTTCGCTGGAAGCGACTCTCAGGGCCTGCGCTTCGGCACCACAGGAACGCCGGAGAAGTACTTCGTCGAGTGGAAAGAGGAGACTCAGCAGGATAGCGACACGGCGACGGCGGGGATGCTCCTCGATACCCCACTTGCCCAGATGTGCCGCAAGGATCGTCTGCTCGACCTGATCCGCAACTTCATCATCTTCGATGCCGGCCAGAAGAAGGTGCCCCGCCCGCACCAGTACTTCGGCGTCAAGGCCGCTCAAGAGCGCATCGCCAAGCGTGAGGGTGGCGTGATCTGGCACACCCAAGGCAGTGGCAAGAGCATCCTGATGGTACTGCTGACAAAGTGGCTCATGGAGCACGACCCGGACGGCCGAATCCTCGTGATCACCGACCGGGATGAGCTCGACAAGCAGATCGTCGGTGTCATGCGGAACGCGGGGGTCGTCGGCGAAGAAGCTCCTTCGCCCCGAATCACCTCCCGCGCTCAGTTCGTGGAGAAGCTCGGAGCCACCACGCCGCGGCTGCTCTGCGCACTCGTCCATAAGTTCGAGCCCGACCTGAAGGCCGACCCACCCAAGGTACATGGCCGGTTCTACGTGTTCGTCGACGAGTGCCACCGTACGCAGGGCGGCAAGATGAGCCTGCAGATGCGTGAGCGGTGGCTGCCCGACGCCATCTTCGTCGGCTTCACCGGCACACCGCTGCTCCGCAAGGACAAGAAGACGACCCGCGAGGTCTTCGGCACCTACATCCACACGTACAGATTCCACGAGGCAGTCGCCGACGGCGTCGTCCTTGACCTGAAGTACCAGAAGCGCGATGTGCCGCAGCGGTTGGGATCGCCGGCTGCGATCGACGCGTGGTTCGACCAGAAGACACGGAATCTGAACAACTTCCAGAAAGCGGTCATCCGTAAACGCTGGGCCACGCTCGAGAACCTGATGAGCTCACAGGAGCGGAAGCAGCGCATCGTGGCCAGCATCATCGAAGACTTCAGCCTCAAGCCTCGTCTGAACAACAATCGGGGGACCGCGATTCTCGTCGCCGCGTCCATCTACGACGCGTGCCACTACTTCCGGTTGTTCCAGAACACCAGCTTCGGCCCTTACTGCGGCATCGTGACCTCGTTTGAACCGAACCACAACGCGATCTCCCGCGAGCCGTCGAACAGCGATGAGCGGTACAAGTTCGACACGTACACCCAGCACGTCCTGAAGGACGGTGAGACGACGGCAAAGTACGAGGAGGAGATCAAGAGGCGCTTCATCGAGGAGCCGGCGAACTGCAAGCTCCTGATCGTCGTGAGCAAACTGCTCACCGGCTTCGACGCGCCATCCTGCACCTACATCTACCTGGACAACGAGCTCAGCGACCACAACCTGTTTCAGGCGATCTGCCGGACAAACCGTCTCGACGGAGACGACAAGGACTACGGGCACATCGTGGACTTCAAGGAACTGTTTGACGACGTTCAAGAAGCGATCGCCGTCTACAGCTCGGACGAGCTCGATCTTGACGACGGAGGCGAGGATAACAACGTCAATCTGAAGAACTGGCTCGATGAGGGGAAGAAGCGACTCGATGCGATGCGAGAGGCTCTGAAGTACCTGTGCGATCCGGTTCCGCAGCCGCGGGAGGTTGAGCAATACCTGCACTACTTCTGCGGCGACGCGAGCAACCCCAACGCTCTCAGCGACACCGAGGTGCTCCGCGTGTCGTTCTACAAAGCCGTCGCGTCATTCGTCCGCGCCTACGCCGCCATCGCACAGGACTTGGACGACGCTGGCTACACCGCAGAGGAGATTGCTGCGCTGCAGGTCGAAGTGGAGTTCTTTGCTGACACCCGAGCCGCGATCAAGCGTCACTCGGGTGAGGAACTGGACATCAAGCCGTATGAGGCTGACATGCGGCACCTGATCAACACGTACATCCAGGCCGATCCCGCTAACCCACTCGGCACGGTTGACAACTACTCACTGGTCGAGCTCATCATCGAGACGGGGATCCACGACGCCATCGCCAAGAGCTGAACGCCAAGGGTAAGCTCAGCCAAAACGCGGTGGCGGAAAGCATCATCAACAATGTCCGAAAGACGATCATCCGCGATCAGCTCACCGATCCGAGGTTCTACGACGAGATGTCGAAACTGCTAGACGACCTGATCCGTCAGCGGCAGAATGACACGCAGACGTACGAGGCGTTTCTGCGCAGTGCGGAGGACCTGGTGAAGCGGCTCGCCGGCAAGGCGGGAGCCGTTGGCCATCCCCCTCTGCTGAACGGTCACCCCGAGGCGGTTCGGGTCTACAACAACCTGGCGTCAATCCCCACCGACAGCTTTGTTTGTCCGACAGATGACGACGGTCGCGCAGCCCTCGCGCTTGAGATTGATCGCGCGATGCGAGAAAAGGCTCCAGCCGGGTGGAAGGGCGATGATGTGCGGGAAGCCCAGGTTCTGAATGCGCTTTTCCCACTGTTGGGCCGAGATCGAACTGTTACCGCCGCCGTGTTTGAGATCATCAAGAATCAGCCGGGTTATTCATGAACGAGACGATCGAGCTTGGCGACATCTCGATTCTTGTGATGCGGAAACCGATCCGCAATGTGCATCTGTCCGTCCACCCACCGGATGGTCGAGTCACGCTGTCCGCGCCGTCAGACACCCGGGCGGAAGTTGCGCGGGCATACGCGATCTCGAAGCTTGGTTGGATTCGATATCAGCGCGAGCAACTGGCATCACAGGCAAGAGAGTCGCCTCGTCGCTTTGTCGAGCGAGAGAGCCACTACCTTTGGGGGCGTCGGCACCTATTGACAGTCGTCGAAGAGGACGCAAAGCCCTCGGTATCGGTCGACCACAAACGCATCACGCTTCGAGTGCGACCAGGATCCCCAGCGGATAAGCGGGCGCGGGTGATCCATGAGTGGCACAAGAGTCTTCTCCATGGAATCATTCCCGCCCTAATCCAGAAGTGGCAGCCCAAACTCGGTGTAACCGTCGAACGCTACTTCCTCCAGAGAATGAAGACGAAATGGGGAAGCTGTAACCACGAAGCAAGACATATTCGGATTAATACAGAACTCGTCAAGAAGCCAAAGGATCTGATTGAGTATGTCGTGGTGCATGAGATGGTCCACCTGATCGAACCGACGCACAGCGAGCGGTATATCTCGCTTCTAACACATCACTTCCCATCGTGGCGCGAGGCGCGTGCAGAGCTCAATGAACTTCCATTATCTGCTGAGCATTGGGCATCACCGTAAATCACGGCTTGCCACAAGATTTTGCCAGCTGGTACGTTGTACAGCCCATTGTGTAACTATGGCCACATCTCTCACATCCCGCTCCGTCACCGGATCCCGCCCCTCCGTCACCGGCGGGAGGAACAGGATCTCCTCTTGAATGTCCGGGGCCAGATGGAGCAGGTTCATGATCTGTGTCATTCGTGGCTGAGTGACGCGAGCCAGAGCCGCCAGGTCGGTCTGGCTGCCTACCACACCATCCTGAAGCATCCTGTCGAACTTGATCGCCAGGGCCATCAGGCGGGCGACTCGGGGCACCCGCCCGGGTGGCGGGGGCGGTGCGGGCTCAGTGACGATCTGCCGCCGGGTTTGGCGGACGCGGAAGTGGATGGGCCGGGTGACGGTGGTCATGCCGCGTCCTCCTTGATGCGGTCGAGGAAGGCCCGGATACTCGTTGGGCGGAAGGTCACGCTCACGCTTGATTTCACGGCGTCGTATTCCACCGCCGAGACCAGCAGCCGGATGAGCCGAGCCTGCTCACGCGGGATCAAGTTCTCCCACACCGGGTCGAAGTCCCTGAATGCGGCCTCGGCCTGCGCTTGTGTGATCGTCTCTGCATCCAGTTCGCCGATCCGCTTCTCGACCTCGGGCAGCCGCTTGTCCCCGGCAGTGATCTGCTCATGCAGTTCTGCGATCCGTTGGGAGACATCTGTATCCGCGAGCCCTCCGGCCGCGAGCGTCTGGAGTTCGCGGTGGCAACGGTCCATCGTCCGCTTCAGATCGGCACGCTCCATGACCAGACCCTCGCGCTCCTCGGCGATCGTGGCGTGGGCATCGGCCAGTACCTGCTTGAGCAAGGCTCGGTCGGAGCCCAACCCCCGGATCTCGTCGACTACCACCCGCTCGATCTCCGCCGCCGGCAGCGTCCGCGACGGGCACTCGTCTGCCCCGTTCTTGATGGCGTGCGTACACCGGTAGTACCGGTAGAACCGTGGTCCACCCTTCTTGTCCTTCGTGAATGTGTGCGTCATGGCATACCCGCATGCCTTGCAGGTGATCAGACCACGCAGCAGGGCACCGTACTTGTTGCGGACCTCGAAACCGCCGGTCCGCCCGTTGTAGCGCAGCAGCTTCTGGACCCGCTCGAAGATCTCCGGGTCCACGATGGCCTCGTGCACGCCGTCGTAGATCTCGCCCTTGTGGGTGATCTTCCCGACGTAGACCGGGTTTATGAGGTGATTATGCAGCGTGGCCTTATTGAACGGCTTCCCGCCGATGACCTTGCCTGTCTTCTTCGTGACCCGCTTCTTGTTGGTCCACTCGCGGTGTCGCAACTCGCGGACGACCGGCAACAGCGACTGCTTCTCCAGATAAAGATCGAACAGGGCACGGACCCGCACCGCCTCGCGGGCGTTCACCACCAGCCGTGGGCTCGGTCCGGAGCGGTCCACGTCGTAGCCCAGCACCGGCACACCGCCGGCCCACTTGCCCTTGCGCTTCTGGGCCGCGATCTTGTCCCGGATCCGTTCGCCGATGATCTCCCGCTCGAACTGCGCGAATGAGAGCAGAATGTTCAGCGTCAGACGGCCCATCGAGCTCGTCGTGTTGAACTGCTGGGTCACCGAGACGAACGAAACGCCCTTGCGGTCGAACGCCTCCATGATCTTGGCGAAGTCCATCAGCGACCGGCTGAGCCGGTCAACTTTGTAGACCACGACGCAGTCAATCTTTCCCGCCTCGATATCGCGGAGCAGATGCCCGAGCGCCGGCCGCTCGATGCTGCCGCCGGAGAAGCCACCATCGTCGTAACGGTCTGGCAGGCAGACCCACCCCTCGGTCTTCTGGCTGGCGATGAACGCCTCGGCGCTCTCGCGCTGGGCGTCGAGCGAGTTGAACTCCTGGTCGAGCCCCTCGTCGCTGGACTTGCGGGTGTACACGGCACACCGCATGCGGCTGCCCGGGGCGGCAGCCTCCTTCGGTCGATCGCGCTTGCGTACCTTCATCGCGTGCTCCTGTCCTGGCCGAGCCGGAAGAACCGGAACCCGTTGATGTGGCTCCCGGTGATGTGCTTGGCCACCCCGCTGAGCGTCTTGAACCGTTCGCCGTCGCACTCGAAGCCCTCGCCGTAGGGGAGCACCAGCACCCGGATGGCCCGGCCCTGGTATTCGCGGACGATCGCTGAGCCGGGCGGCGGGACACGCGGGTCACGCTCCGCCTCCGGGTCGAGTCCCCGCGTCACCGTGGCGGACCGCCCAGTCTGTGGCGGCGTGACAAGCGTCTTTGGGGCCATCACCCGAACCTCAGCGTCGTCCGCGAGCTCCGCGGCCCGCTTCCTCGCCCGCTCGCTGAGGTCACCCTCCTCGTTGGCCTGAAGCCGCCAGGCGATCTTGCGGATCAGGTACGTCCGGTGGCGGGTCCGCGTCTGGTAGCCGTGCAGCTCGACAAACCGCTCCACGAGCTCGTTGGTGGACATGTCTTTGAGAGAGTCGATCTCGTCCTCGATCCGTTTTGCCGTCGCATGCTTCATGCGGCCTCCTGTGGCTGGTGTCTCCATCACGCGTCTCCTTCACCCGCCGGTCGGGATTTGGATAGCGTCGCCACAGTGAGGCTCGGATCGCTCGGAAGTTCAAGGCATGTCGCGGCACCTTCTTCAACTTCGCGCAACGCCCGCGATGCGGCGTCCCGCTCGATGCGAACCGCGCGCACGAGACCACGCGCGAGGATGCGCGAGATCTCGTCCTGCCGCTCTTCGGATGTCATCGCTTCGGGGTTGCGCCGGCTGTCGTCGCTCGCTCGTGGCATGGGTCGCTCCAAGGCGATCCGCGTGCATCGCGACCTCGCCACGGGTGACCTATGACGCCGCGTACCGACGGTGCGCGCCCGCTTCACCGCGGCGCATCGATTGGATCAATGTCGCGAGCAGCCCTTGCAGTTGATCACCCCCGTCAAACCCGCTCACCCGGTCGAACAGAGACTTCACCGCGGCGGGTGTCTCTCGGCGGGCGGCAGAGACTTCGGGGCGATTCGGGCGAAGTCGCGCCCACCGAGCGGCCGAGCCGGTTATCCCGGCGTCCAGACCAGAGACCGCGTCACGGTTGGGGACCGTTGGCCCACCGGCCTCACGGACGCGGGAACGGGGCCCGAAGGGGCCAACACGCGCGGGTGTCTCTCATCGGCCCGGGCCAAAAACCACAAAGCCGGCTGCTTTCGCAACCGGCTTGGAAATAGCGGGGGCAGGATTCGAACCTACGACCTCCGGGTTATGAGCCCGACGAGCTACCAGACTGCTCTACCCCGCAATCAGATTTGGTCAGGCATTATGGGCTGCCCTGACGCTTGTGTCAACCAACCGTGAAGGACCTGCGGGACTTCCATGAGGGCTGATTCGGTCTCCGCCGACGGCCCGAGACCTATCTTTGCCCCATGGAGGACCCCCGTCTGTTCGGATCGCTACCAACCCACCTTGCCGAGCGTGTTCGCCCTCTCAATGGGCAGGCTGCGATTTCGGATGGGGAGTTCGTTCTCCTCTGGCTCCATCACGCGGTGCGGGGCCACGAGAACGCGGTTCTCGATGTCGCCATCGACCTCGCCAACAGGCTCGATCACCCAGTCCTGGTCTACCAGGGCCTCGGCGGCGACCACCGCTTCAACAGCAACCGCCACCACACCTTCATCCTTGAAGGTGCTAGGGATCTCGACGGGCAGCTGCGCGAGCGATCCAACGGGCGCATCCGGCTCGCGTTTCACCTGCCCGAGGATCCATCGAGTCCCTCGCCGCTGCGCGAGCTCGTCAGGCGGGCGTCGGTCTGCGTCGTGGAGGATTTTCCCGCGCCGCCGTTCCCGAAGTGGTCTATGTCGCTGGCCCGGCGCGCGCCGTGCGCGGTGATCGCCGTCGACGCGACGTGTGTCGTTCCGATGCAATCGCTCGGCAAGGCCTACGACCGGGCGTACAAGTTCCGGAGCAAGGCCTGGAAGGACTATCTCTCGCGATTGCGCGAGCCGTGGCCTGAGGCAATTCTGCAGACCCGGCGCACGCTGGAGGGCGTCGATCTCGGATTCGAACCGGTTGACTTCGAGACGCTCGATATCGCCAACGCCTGTGCGCGATGCAGAATCGATCACAGCGTGCCGCCGGTTGCGGGCACGGTGGGGGGGAGCCGTGCAGGCTACGAGCGATGGGAGCGATTCTGGGATGAACGCCTCGGGGCGTATCACAAGGCCCGGAACAGCGCCGCCCAGCCGGAAGCGGTCAGCCGGATGTCCGCGTACTTGCACCACGGACATGTCTCGGCGTTGCGACTCGGGCGTGAGGCCCTGGAGCGGGGGGGTGACGGCGCGGATAAGTTCCTCGACGAACTGTTCGTCTGGCGCGAGATGGCGCACAACTTCTGCTTCTACCGAACTCTCGATGACCCATCCGGAGCATCGCTGGAAACCAGCGCAGCGTTGCCGGACTGGGCGGTGCAGACGCTCCGGGATCACCGCTCTGATGAGCGCGAGCACAGGTATACCTGGGAGCAGCTCGCGACCGGCGAGACCCACAGCGGTCTCTGGAACGCGTGCCAGCGCTCGCTCTTCCGGCACGGGGAACTCCACAACAACGTGCGGATGACCTGGGGCAAGGCGATCTTGGAGTGGACGCGATCGCCCGGCATCGCGCTCGACACCCTCATCGACCTCAACCATCGCTACTCGCTCGATGGCAACGACCCGAACTCCTACGGCGGCCTGCTCTGGTGCATGGGCCAGTTCGACCGGCCTTTCGAACCGGAGCAGGCGGTCCTCGGAACGGTCCGCCCGCGCGATGTTGATTCGCACGAGCAGCGGGTGGACATGAAGCGGTACGACGCGTGGACGAGCCGGCCCGGGCGGAGCGGGCGTCAGCGGATCGCCGTGGTCGGTGCGGGGCCGGCGGGGGCGATGGCCGCCCGGACGCTCGCGCGGCACGGGCACCGGGTGACCGTCTTCGAGAAGTCGCGCGGGCCCGGTGGGCGGACCGCGACGCGATACGCCGGCGAGCAGCGGTTCGATCACGGGGCGCCATCATTCCGAACAGATGATCCGCGCCTCGCCCGCTGGATCAAGAGCTGGCTGCAGCACGGGATTCTGGCAGAGTGGCCGGAGGGCAGCGACCGCTACGTGCCGACTCCGGGCGCGAACGGGCTCGCGGCGCACCTGTGCTCCTCTCTCGACGCTATCCGCTTCGGCGCGCGTGTCACCGGACTTTCGCGGCCGGACGATGGGCAGGGGGGCTGGGTGGTCGGGTGGGCGTCGGGTGACGAGGAGCGGCGTGATCGTTTCGATAGCGTCGTGTTCGCCATCCCATCAGTGCAGGCGTCGATCCTCCTTCGCGATCCCGCCCCCGAACTCGCGGAGCAGGTCGATCGGGCGTCCTTCGCTCCTCGCTGGTCAGTGATGATCGAAACGGATCGCGTCGAACTCGAAGCACCGGTAATCGAATCGCCGTCAGCGGATGAACTCGAGTCGATCATTCTGAGCTCCTCGAAACCGGGGCGACCTGAGATCGATGGCGTGAGCGCCTTCGTAGCGCACGCGACGGCGGACTTCTCGCGCGGGCACCTGGAGCGGGATAGTGACGAGATCGCCGAAGTCCTGCGCAGGGCCTTCGAGTCGTCGATGCGCGAGTTCGGATGCCATGTTGCCGTACGGTCCTTGGTAGCCCATCGGTGGCGCTACGCACTGGCGACCCAGCGTGCATCCGAGACGCACGAAGCCCTCGCCGATGTGGATCAGCGTCTGTATGTCTGCGGTGACTGGGTATGCGAATCAAGGCGGGAGTACGGGATTCAGGGAGCGCTGCTCAGCGGCATGGCCGCGGCGGGGCGTCTGCTGGGGCAGCCGGGGCCGGTGCACGAGGAAGCACCCGACGGGCTGTTCAGGGGGGTGGCATCGTGAGCGGGTCGAACAGCAATCACAACCCGCACAACCTGCCGACCAAGCCCTGCGTCGAGTGCGGGCGGGCGATCACGTGGCGGAAGAAATGGCAGCGCGACTGGGACAGCGTGAAGTTCTGCTCGGAGGCCTGCCGGAAGCGCTCGAAATCTCACCGAACCGAGCGAGATTGACCGGCGATTGTGCGCATAACCGGTCCGTGGACCGGGACCCGGGCAGGGATCGCGGCGTGTTCGCCCGGGCTGCGTCGTATGCGGGGTTGTCGCTTTCGGCGCAAGAAGACCTCAACAGCGGCTCCGGATGGTCGATGACAACTCGGTAGCGAGGCGTCGACGCGACACGGAGGATACCGACATGTCTACCGAGGAGAGCGCCCGCTTCGAGCGCGTGTTTCAGTCCCAGAGCCGCACGCTTATCAGCGTCGGCGACGTGGTTCGCCTCGATATCCCCGGCGACACGCCCCAGATCGTCATGACGGTGGTGGAGGTGGTGCGCTCGCGAGGGCGGGCACTCTGTGTGTGGCAGAGCGCGGGCGGCGCCCCGCAGCGGGCGATGTTCGATGTGCTCCAACTCGAGATCGTGCATCGCGCCCCGGAGCGGATAGACGGTTCGCTCGAGTTCTACCCGGACATCGCTTCGGTCCTGCAGCACCCGGCAATCGGGGCCAGACTGCGCTCCGGGGGACGGGCGATGTCCGCGCTGGTCCGCTTCGATCTTCCCGACACGGAAGAGTACGACGACGAGCGACTGCTCGATCTCGCGGTCGAGTGCTCCTGGCACGACGACGATGGGCTGCTGTGGGTGGAGCAGTACCCGCTGGTGGCGCTGACGGGCATGGCCGCGTAACACCACCGATGGTTGCACTCCCCCAAGCCTACCCCTGATATTGGCGGATCTGGTGTTCCATCGAAAGGATGTATCTCAGCCGGTTTGGTCTGCTCCTAAAATGGGAAACAGCGCGACTGGAATCGCCGGTCGTGCCCGCCGAGTCCGAGAGGAGCGTCCCATGCGCACATTCATTCCCGCCCCGATCCTCGCCCTGATCGCAGTGTCCGCCTCCGGCGCGTACGCCGGCGACCTCGGCTACGACTTCACCCTCGTTGAGTCGTTCAACCCGTCGTACGACCTCGCTGAGACCTTTGTGGTCGACATTAACGAGCAGAACGTCGCGATCGGCACCGACACCTTCGGCGGCTTCCGGTGGACCGCGGACACGGGCAAGATCGAGCTGCCTTCGAGCGGGCCGCGGCACATCAACAACAACGGCGAGATCCTCTATGGCGGATCGATCCTGGATCCGGACACCGGCGACTTCTCCTTCCTGCCCGACGCCCCGCACCCGTACCCGAATCGCAGCGCCCGCGCGATGAACGACCTCGGCGTCGTCGTCGGACACGAGTACACCAACGGATCCGGCTGCGAGCCCTTCAACTGCCCGCTCGACTGCGCCTTCAACTACGTCTACGACCCGGTCAACGGCGCACGCAATGTTGATGTTCCGAATCTGCGCAGTTTCAGGGATGTCAACAACAGCAACATCGCGGTGGGGGTGATCATCTCCGAGTGCGACAACACGCGTGGCGTCGTCTATGACCTTCAGACCGACGAGATGATCAATCTCAGCGACCAGCTCCCGCCCATCGACCTGATCGGACGCCCCGCGCAGGTGCAACCGGTGCGCATCAGCGATGGCGGGCACGTCATCGGCACGGCGATCTACGGAAGCGAGCCCCAGTCGCCCTTCGTCTGGACCCAGCAGGACGGCTTCACCTTCCTCGCGGCTCCCGAGGGCGCGAACTACGGCTACATCTATCCCAGCGCGGTGAACGCCCACGGCGTGGTCATCGGCGAGGCGCTCGATGAAGATGCGGGCGGCCCGATCGGCGACTGGCGCGCGGTCATCTGGGTCACGCCCGACAACCCGCAGTACCTCGATGAACTCATCACCGACCTGCCCGCGGAGTTCCTTTTCGAGAACGTCTACTCGATCAACGACAACGGTTGGATCACCGGCTCGGGCCACTTCGGCCCCGGCTGGGCGACGCAGCGCGGCGTGGTGCTCCAGCCGCTCGCCCCGAACCTGCCGGGCGATGTCGATCAGAGCGGCACCGTCGATCTCGGCGACCTCAACATGGTTCTGGCGAACTTCGGGACGACTAACGAGCAGGGGGACGCAACCGGCGACGGTCAGGTGGACCTGGCGGACCTGAACCTGGTGCTGGCGAACTTCGGGAGCGTATCCGGCTGATTCGCTCGCTGGCCGGCGGAACGCATGAGTGCGCATCAGTCCAAACCAGCGTGCACGCGCATGCGACCGGTACGAGCGCTTCATCCAGGGTTTCCTGCACGAGCACCGGCGTCTTGGGAGCATCTGCTTGAGGGAGGCTCCCTCGAAGATCGCTCGTCGCACCGGCCTCGCTTACCGGACGCGTGCGAAACGGTTCTCGGGCCATATCCCGTGTCGCGTTCGTGTCGATTGCGTGCAATGTCGGAGCATCGCTGGGGTGGGTCGCCCGCTGGGGCCGACAAAGCGATCAGGCCCGGCGAATCAGGGTCAACCAACGACGGGAGCTTCCGATGGGCGCCACGATCCTGATTGCCGACGATGACCACCTGCACCTGAAGTGCCAGACGCACCACCTCGAGAAGGCGGGCTACTCGGTCATTCAGGCGACCGATTCGTTCCACGCGCTGCGCCTGGCCAGTCAGCTCAAACCGAGTCTGATCATTCTGGATATCAACATGCCCGCCGGCGACGGATTCAGCGTGAAGGAACGCCTGGACAAACAGGGCCTCATCGGCAACACACCGGTGATCTTCCTGACCGCCGAGCGTTCGGATCGGGTCGTCGAGCTCGCCGCGGCGTCCGAAGCGTACGCTTTGCTCCATAAGCCCTGCCATTTCAACGAGCTGCTCTGCACGGTTCGCGAGTCGCTGGAACATGCCGGGCTGCGCGAGGCCGCCTGAGGCCCACCCGCATCGACGCACGAGGATGCGGTCGGCGCTCATTGGGAGCATCGATCGGGGGATCGCCGGTCACCCGGAGCGTCGAAACGCCGAAATCATGTCGATTGCCCCGCGAAGGTGCAGCTTCCAGAGTGGGGCGGGCTCACCCGTTCGCGGCTGCACCTTGATCACACTGAGCAACCGATCGTCCCAGTATTCCTGAAACGACGCGAACAGGATCTCGTCCTCAAGCGGATCCAGCACGGTGACCTCGCTGCCGATCACGGCCCCGAGCACCACCCAGTGCATGACGCCGCTGTCGTGACGGTGAATGAGCGCGAGAGCGAGTCCGCCCGCTTCGAGATGAGACCTGAGGCTGGCCGAATCTGACGGGCTGTCCAGGTCGAGAGCGACGGTATCAAACCCGTCCTGGTCCAGCGCGCGATAGATGTCTGGATGAAGGCACCCGGTAGTGGTGGAGTCGTAAAGGAAGGACTTGTTGTCTACGCCGAGCCGAGCGCGGAGGCGCCTCTCGCCGACATCGACGCCGTACGCCTTGTAGATGGTGCTGGCCGCGTGATAGCCGCATGTGTGCGGCTCGGCTTGGCGTTCGAGTCTCGGCGGAGCTGGCTGAGACGCCAGAGTCGGGATCGGCCGGACCGGCGCGAAGTCTCCCATCGGGATCGACCAAGCAACGAGGAACGTGATGACCAGGACGGCCGCGAAGGCGACGACGACCGCGCCGCTTCGGAGGACTCTGCGTCGGAGTGTTGCTTTGCGTTTCGTCAAGCGTTCCTCCCAAGCCAGCCAAATATTCGGCCGCAGATTGCTCGCGGTTCCCTCGTATCGCCTCCGCCTGACCGTCCGCACATTCTCTTTGGGAAGTGTGGCGAAGGGGGTGATCCGCTACGATCGGGTCACGCACTCACCTAAGAAGGACGTCTGGACATGCGCACCAAAATCGAGTTGCTCATCGCGGCGTTGCTGATCTCTGCGCTGGTTGGCTGCGCACACTCCCCCGGCCGACCTCACTCTGATCGCGGGCTATCCGCGACAGATGAATCATCGGACGCGAGGGGGGGCGACAGCGCCGCGCAGGCGTCGATTGATAAGCACAGATGGTGGGAGAAGCGGTGGCTCGACGAGGAGTACACCGCGTCAATGACCGACGAAGACATCGAAACCGTTCTGACCATGGCGCTGCGATTTGAGACGACCGACATAAGAGCCGGTGTACTCGTCTTGGAGCTGCTCGCAGCACGACCAGCGGACACGTGGAACATTGCCAATAGCGTTCGGGAAAAGCAGACTTCGATAACTGGGTTCGCCGTCAGGCTCATGCACGAGGGTAACGTTGGCGAGATCATTCAGGAGCCCGCGCGTCGCTACTTGGACAGCGTGGGCCTTCTTGAGCTTGCTCGATCCGATCCCGATTTGAGCCTTCGCGATGATTACGGGCTAGCGGCGGTGGACTGGGCGCTCGCCTACGGAGACTTCGAACTAGTCGCCCTGTTGCAAATGGCAGGTGCGTCGGATCCGTTAGACTGGTCGCTTGCACATCAAGTGACCGCGCGAGAAGCAATCCTCGCAGACGATGCCGACGAGTTGGCTCGGGTCATGGCGATCGGCGTGGATCTAGATCGCGACTTTGGCCGTTGGGACCAAACGGTGCGGCAACTTGGCGAAGCAAGTGAATCGATCGACATCAACCGAATGGTGGCACAGACGCGCGTGAAATGATCGCGACGGCCCCGAACTTGACGCCGTGTCGGGCAACGCCAGGCAAGCCCGGAAATCACTCTTTGGGGGTGGTAGGGGTGCGGGGAAGGCATGTCCCCGCTTCGCGCCCGGGCGGAGGGGTTGTCTCTGGAACTGCATGGGTCGCAGACCCGCGGAGTTCTAGACCCTCCCAAGGGGGCGACCTCCTCGAGCCAGTTGGATAGACCCACGTGACTACACGAGGCGCGCAGCGGGATTTCCGTTGACGCGTTGATGGGTGTTACGGCTGTACTGCACGGCATCCACCGCGCACCGTAAGCGTCAAGGGCTCGTAGCGACGTACGCGCTGGTGAACACAGTGTCCGATTCGACCTTGCCAGACTCTTCGAAGGAATCCGCCCTGAAGAAGAATCTGTGTGCTGCCGGCTCATCTTGCAGTTTGAAGACCCAGATGATCGTGGGTTCAAATGTGTACTGAATCGTCGGATTGCTCCCTATCACTTCGATCAACTCACGCAAGGTAGGCGACTCCCCGTAAAGCGAAATGCTGTTGTACGCGCCCAGCGCACGCTCGAAGGCGCCCGGGTCGCCAATGACACGACCGGTTTCTTGCGAATCAACTGCGGGCACAATCGACTCGGTTGCTTTATCGGGATCTTCGCAACCAACTGCCCACCAGAGTGGAACTGCTACTGCGAGAACCAGAGGCGATTTCGCTAAGAACGTACGGCGGATCATCGTTGCCTTTCTAGTTGAGCAAGCCGGCGACGAGCACACTTACGAGTTGCCGAGGATGCGGCCGAGACCGTGTCTGAGCCTTGCACGCGACGTCCGCGGACATCGTAGGAGGGGAGCGGTTTGTACCGAGGCGAACATAACCAGTATCCAGGCGATAATCCGGGTTTACGGGCTCAATATCGCTGGTTAACTGTTTATCAAATGAATCCGCGGCACGTCCATCAGGTCCGTTCGAGGATGGAAGCCCTTCGCTGGCTACGTAACGCCATGAGTGCGCACCCGGGCGGATTCGTTCCCATTCCGACCGCAGCTCGAATCCTTGGCGTCTCGTCCAATAGGTATGGTGCGTGCATTGAACCGAGAAAGTATCGGTCGTAAGTCGAGGTCGATAGGAACTTGGGCCACAATTCTCTCTGACCCACTCTATTTTACATAACCTATCTGGCAATAAGTTCGGCTAAGAAAGCCATTGACACCGAACATCACGCTGCTAGGTTAACCCCATAACTAAAAACCGCCCGGTGGTCTTTGCGAGGCCACACCGAGCGGTTGAGCCGGAGTTGTACCCTCCGGCACGCCAAGGATACCGGATCTGTGGCCGCGCGCCCAGAAAAATCCGGTATCGGCGTTTCCATGCCCTGGCCTCGCTCTGCAAGGGGACCAGCATGGATACCAACTCCGAAATGGGAATAGTCGCACGCGTCACGGGCAAGATCCTGCCCATGAACTTCACCACCGACGAGGGTGACGAGCGGTACATGGTTCAGGTGAAGACGACGGGCGATGTGGTCAACATCACCGTTCCGCCTTCCGCCTGCGAGCGCATGAACGAGGAGGAGGTCTGGCAGTTCTACGGGGATGCGATGGTCTCGCGTCCGAAGAACGGCCCGGCCAAACTCCGGATCACCCGTCTGCACTCCGCCAAGCGACTCGCGGCCGCCGCACACACCGGCGAGCCCACGTTCGACTTCGGGGACGTCGAGCCCAAGAGCAACGGCTCCGCGGCGTCTGTGGCCGCCACAGCGACCGCCAGCCGGACGGCGAAGTCGTGAACCCCAAGTTCCGCCGACCCTCCAGCTGCTTCATCCGGGACCGTCTGAGCATCGAGGCCCAGACGATCCTGGACACGCTCGCGCTGCGCGCGGGCATGAAGCACGTACCCGACACCTACGCGCGGCACTTCCTCGAACACGCCCTGATCGTCACGCGGGACAAACTCGCCGCGGACGGCAACTGGCCACCGGAAGAGATCGAGGGAGAGCTGCACGCACACGCGATCCAGGAGCTGCTGTTCTCATGAGCACCACCACGACTTACCAGGCGAAGACGGAGAGCGGACCCGAACGCGGACCGCGAGGAACGAGCGGGCCCGCGCTTCGGGGTCGCGACCTGTCCGCCCCCCGAACCGGTAACACGGGGGGCAAACTGACAACCCTCTCTCCGAGCTTCGCGCACTGCGAACGCTCTCTCTCGATCCACTGGCTGCGGGTCACGCATCCGATGTCGGCGATGCGGATCCTCCGCGCTTCGCTGGTCCGCCTGTTCGGGGAACCGGATGAGATCCGCGGCCGGTGGTTCTACGAACACGGCGAACGCTTCGCCAACGGGATCCTGCTGCTCTGGGGCGAGACCGTCAACGCCGACCAGGACGGGGACCCGTCCGAGCACGCGCTCTGCATCGATGTACCCGGCGGCGCGCTCGATGCCCTGGACTTCTACGACCGCTTCAACCTCTGCCAGCAACTCTCACTCGGCGGCAGGGTGACGCGGCTGGATATCGCCCTGGACTGTCAGGCCTGTACGGGCACCGTCGGTCTGATCGATCGGATCATCAACGCCTGCGATACCGGCTGCATGGTCGGCGCACGTCGATGGAAAACGATCAGCGAGAGCAACGGCGGCGAGCGGTCCGGGTACGGGGTGTCGATCGGCCTCCGGGGCTCCAAGGGGTCTGGCCGCTTCCTCCGGGCCTACGACAAGGGCTTGGAGAGCGGCGAGGCTCCCGAGGGGATCTGGGAGCGCTACGAGGTCGAGTTCACCGGGGACAGCGCTGCGGAAGTCGGCGCGGACATTTTCCGCGCGATCGGCACGCACGAGGACCGCGCATTCGAGCGCGTGGCCGGGGCGTTCGATTACCGCCACAACCCCGAGAGCGCCCACGGGCACCGCGACCGCCGCCCGCGCATGGAGTGGTGGTCGGATTTTCTGGGCGGAGCGAAGCCGCACGCCACACACCCGAAGCGAGAGAGGACGAACCTCGAACGCTATACGAACTGGATCCGTGAACAGGTGCTCCCCCTGGTCGCCCGTCTGTCGGTCGAAGGCGGGCTGCACTGGACGGAGGTGATGTTCACGCTGATCGGCGAAGACGTCGAGCCGCGAGGCACCGACAAGCACACGCGCACGCTGATCCGGGAGTACCTGGAGGAAGTGCTCGGACGAGGTGAGCCCGAGGGGGTGTGCTCATGAGTACGCCGCGCGCTTACTTCTTCCAATTCGTTTCACTGTCTGAGTTCAGAACGAGTTTCACGTATCTACCCGGAGAAGGTCACTCGGTCACGATCTACAAGGGCCGGAACTGGATCGGGATCGGAGTGGATCTGTACTCACCGTATCACGCGCTCTGCATGGCGGCATCCGACGCCATCGAACGCGGGCACGATCTGCCCATTCCTCCTGAAGCGGGATCACGAGATCGCTACTTGCGCGCACTCGATCGCCAGCGGAACGGGAGCGCGTACGAATGACACCGATCACACCGGATCTCAGCTGGCTCTGGCAGTTCGGCGTGAGCGCTGCCGCGGTGGGCGTGGTGATGGGGACCGTCACGCATGTTTTCGGAACGCTCGTCGGGCTTCCGCTCCGGTGGTCGGAGCGGGCGCTCGGCGGCTAACCACGCAGCCGCGAGGAGCGGCAGAAGGGGGGCAGGATGCTCACCAAGTTCAAGGAGAAGTTCGATTCGCTGTGCCACAACGCGCTGGAGACCGGTCGCCAGATCGGGCGCAAGGTCCGCGACAAGGCCAACGCCCTGTTCGGCAGCGGGCCCGGCGCAGGCGCTGGCCTGACCGGCGGTGCAGCTGCTGGCGGTGGTGCACTCGCGATCAGCGAACCCACGGCCCACGCGGGCGGCATCACGCTGCCGGATCTCGGGGTCGATGTCGGCGGCACTGTCGAGACCGCCGCGTCTGACCTCGGCTCGATCTTCATGAAGATCATCGCGATCGGGATCGTCATCTGCGTCGGATGGATCGCCTGGAGCTGGCGGAAGAAGATCCGCGGCTGAGTGCCCAGGGGAGGGGAGCACTCGGGTCAGGTGCTCGCGTCCCCATCGCACCGGCGGGCGGACCTAGCGGCTCGCTCGTCGGTTTCATGACACACGAAGAGATCGTGCAAGCCAGGCTGACGGAGATCAGCGCCCACACGGCGCAGCTGGTCGAGTTCGCGGCGCTGACCGCGCTCGGGGTCGGTGTGCTCGTCGGCTTCACGCTCTTCCGGATCTGGGCCGACGCGACCAGGCGGAGGAACATCGTATGAGACTCGCAGCCGCAACCGTCCTCGCCCTGGCATCGGCCACGATGGCGCAGACGCCAGAACCGCCGCTCTACGTCCGTCTCTCGGACAACACGTGCATCTTCGACGGCATCACGCGCTACCGCATCACCAGGACCGCGCACACCCTGGATTACAACACGTCGACGGGCGCGTACTTCGTCCGCACGGGCTACCCGCTCGAAGCCGGTGGCATCGACTGCCCGAGCTTCTTCGATCCGAACATCACGACCTCGCTGACCACGGTGTACCAGGCGGTGGTGACCTCCGACCCCTGCGAGACCGTCGACTCGGTCGTCTTCGAAGTGATCCAGGGCGAGTCCCTGGACTTCGAGTGCGGAAGCATCGGGCCGCTGCCTGATATCCCGATCGGGCCGCTGGCGATCCTCGATGTCCCTGGCAACGGCATCGACGGTGTGACGGTCGATGGTGGATTCATCGACGGCGGACTCTGCGCCGCGATCGAGTATGAACTCACCTGGCTGACCGACTACGACTACCAGGTCCGCGCGAGGGCCGCACCGATCGACCAGGGTGGAGGAACGGGCGGCTCGGGCGGAACCGGAGACGGGAGCGGCGGCGGGTGCGCGGGCGGCTCCTGGGTGGTCGTCGAGCAGGGGACGCTGCTGGGAAGCCGGATCACGGGCAAGGACTGCGCGACCTGCGGCGATCAGATCCCCGACGATGACGATGATCCCGATCCGCCACCGCCTCCACCCGATGATTCACCACAGCCTGACATCGGCGGCGGCGGTCCCAACGGCGAGACCGGACCCGAGTACCCGGGCGGCCCCGACAACCCCGAGGGCATCGTCTGCTGCCAGTTCGAAGACGGCACCAACCAGGAGATGAGCTACGCCCAGTGCGACGATGCGGGCGGCGTGTACTGGTACCCGGCTCCCTGCGACCAGCCGCTCGGCTGCTGCCAGATTCCTGACGGCGACGGCGGGATCCTGCTCCAGTCCACGACCCAGGAACAGTGCATCGTCCTGGAGGGCAACTGGTACCCCGAGCCCTGCCCCGATGAGGAACCCTGCGACGACTGCTGCGAGGCGATCAAGGCGCTGCTGGAGTCGTTCACCGATGACATTCAAGCGCCGCTGCGAGACTGGCTGCTCGAGGACTGGCCGGACTTCTCCTCGCGTGTCCTCGATGTGCTCGAGGAAGACGACGACGGCGAGGACACCGAGCCTGAAGACCAGGAGCCGGTTGATCCAGGCGATGCGCTCGACGGCGTGGGCGACGGGCTCGACATGCCAGGCGAGAACCCGCTCGGCGCGTACTCCTGGGACTTCCCAATGCCCGGCGGCGGCTCGGACTCGATCCTGGTTTCGATCGACCCGCGCACCTGGACGGGCGAACCGATCTTCAACTTCTTGAAGCCGCTGATCGTGCTCATGCGCGCGGCGGCGAGCATCGGGCTCACCATCATGTTCACGAGCCTGATCATGCGCACGCTGAGGCAGTGGTAGGGGGGAACCGATGTTCGGAGCCATCATCAGAGCCATCAAGGACGCGTTCAACTGGATCGTGGAGCAGCTGCTCGCCGGTGTCGATGCGCTGGTCCAGACGATCTTCGATGCGGTGCCGGGGCTGGAGCCGATCGCTCTCGCCCCGTTCGCCCAGGGCATCGACGTTGCGAACCAGTTCGTGCCGCTAGATCTGCTCTTCGTGTACCTGACGGCCTACCTGCTGTTCGTCCTCGGCTTCGCGCTCACCAAGATCGGCGTCAAGCTCATCCCGTTCGGGATCGGCTGAGCCATGAACACGGCCGAACTGATGATCTTCATCCAGACGTTGGGGACCTGGATCGGTTTCACCTGGCTCGTTCTCGCCTGCCTCTTCTCCTTCGCCGTCCTGGTCACCGGCGTCGGGCTCGATCGGAAGGACCGCTGAGATGGCCACACGTTCCGTCGTCACCTGCACCGTCGGCGCAGCCGGGAGCGGCAAGAGCTTCAGGCGTTGCGCACACTTCATCGTCAACGAGTTCCTGCCCGAGCATGACGGCGTGCACTGGTCCAACTTCCCCCTGGGCGTGGTCCCCGACGATCACTCCTACCCGCCCGAGTACGAGGGCGAGACGTTCATCGACCGCATCGCGCACAGAGCCGCGGCCATGCACGGCCTGGACGAAGAGCAGCTGCACGACCGGATCAAGCTGATCCCCCAGGAAGAACTGATCCGCTGGGAAGCGGGGGAGTCGGGGCCCTGGGACTTCTTCGAGGGCAAGAACCTCCAGGATGCGCATATCGCGATCGACGAGATCCACAACTTCCTGGACCCGCAGGCCAAGGCCGAGCAGAAGCGGCGCTGGAGGCAGTGGCTCGGCGAGATCCGCCACCAGGGCGCAACCGTCGAGTTCATCAGCCAGAGCGACCAGAAGATCGCCCTGGAGCTGAGGCGCGAAGCGGCGATGCTGATCGACCTGCAGAACACCGAGACGCTGCGGGATCCGGTCTTCAAGATCGAACTGGGCGACTGGTACGAACTGCGCGCGATGCTCTTCCGCCGCTACAACTCCGGCGTTCAGGAGACGGTGTTCCGGGGTGCGCTCAAGGGCAAGGGCGAGAAGATCAACAAGCGGTTCTTCCCGCTCGATCCGTGGTATTTCCAGTTCTACGACTCGTTCAGCAAGCCCCAGAAGGGCGGCAACAAGGGACGCGCTCAGCGCAGGCAGTGGGAACGCCGCTCGCCGCTCTCGCTCCTCGCCTGGTTCGTCTCGCGGAACATTCCGAAGCTTGCTCCACGCCTCGCTCTGGTCGCGTGCATCGCCTGGGTGATCTTCTTCGGAGGCGGCAAGACGATCATGGGCTGGTGGTTCGATCGGGCGCAGTCCTGGGCGGACCGGACCGCCTCGGGCATGGATCCCGACCAGCGCGAGCAGAACAGCCAGGACAAGACGACGCCGGCGGCGGGCGCATCGGTCGCGCCGGGCATCACCCTGCCGGCGACGCTGCCTGGTCAACTCGGACCCGAAGCGAGCGACGCGGAGATCCTGGCGGTTCTGTTCGATCAGCTGAGGCAGCAGTACAACGCGCTGGACGAGCGCTATTCGATTCTCGAAGCCGAGCACGAGGACCTGCTCGATCAGGTCGCCTCGCTCTCCGCCCTGGTCGCGGTGACCGGGCAGGGGGTGACGCTGCGCAGCGGCTACACCTACGCGATTGGGGATGTGATCGACTATGGGGAGTATTCAGGACGCAAGGTGGTTGCGATCGATCAGAGGCGGCGGACGGCTCGCCTGGACGACGGGACGGTGCTGCGCCTTATGCGCATCACTCGCCCTTCTTCTGCCGGGCTGCTTGAGTCCGTCACCCCTCAAGAGTGACGCGGCGCCGCAGTTCAAGGACTGGTACGCCAAAGCCTCGGCTGAGGCTGTACGGCCGGAGGTTCGATCCGGTGAAGGGCCGCTGGTCACGGTCTCGGCCCAGGATATGCCGCTGGTGGATTTTGCTCGGTACCTGGCTGATCAGGCGGGCGTGTCGATGGTGGTCTCGCAGTCCCTGGACTCGCGCCCGGTCACGGTCGAGGTCACGGATATCCCCGTCGACTCGGTGATTGCCCTGGTTGCGCGAAGGCTCGGCGTCGAGGCCAACCGATCGGGCGGCGTCTACTTCCTGGGCGAACTCAGACCCGAGGATCGGGCGGTCTACGTCCGCAGCGTGAAGCGTCTGGACGCCGAGGGGCTCAAGGCCGCTCTGGGCGTGATCGTCAGCGCCAACGGTCGCCTGGAGACGTTCGAAGACGGCCTGGTGGTCCTGGCCGACAAGGTCGAAGTGGTCCAGCGGGTGGCCGACCTGGTCGACGCCATCGAAGCGGCCCCGTCCGAGTCCTGGGTTGTTCAGCTGTACCTGCTCTCTCTGCGTGGCTACGACTTCCGCGAGTTGGGCCTCGATGCGGTGCCTGCGGCGGACATCGCCATGCGGGCGGCGACGACGGGCGGCAGCGCCTTCGAGCTGAGTGCAGCCCTCAACGGGATCCTGGTTGCCGACCAGCGCCGGGAGGCATCGCGGATTGTCGCGGCTCCTCTCTTCGTCCTCCTGGACGGATCGGAAGCCTCGATCGCAGACGGTGAGGTCCTGCGGGTCCCTCAGCGGACGGTGAGCAGCGAAGGGACAGTGACGGTGACGGGTTTCGAGCAGGTGCAGACCGGCCTGGAAGCCCTCGTGAGCGTGCGGGACCTGGGCGACGGCAAGGCCACGCTGGATCTCGATGTGTCGATCTCGGAGGTGACGGGATTCCTGGAGGACCTGCCTCAGGTCCAGAACCAGGAGTTCGTGACCAGGGCGGCGATCGAGAGTGGTGGGGTTTACCTATTGGGATCCCTGAGTCGAGGCAGTACACTCAGCGGGACGCGAGGGGCGTTCCTGAGCGTGAAACGGGACGAAGACGACCAGCGGACGGTCTATGTGTGGGCCAGGACCTACCGAATTGGTCAAAATCCGGCTCCGAAGGGGGATCTGGCAAAGATCCATTCGCCCGCGGGCAACCTTTGAAGCGGGAGGTCAGATAAATACCGTCAAGAACCCTGGAAATCCGCAAAAATGATCCATTTTTGCGCGTCAATCCCTAGCCATGGCCGGAAAAACGGGTACAGTGCCGGCGAATTTCTTGACTTTTAAGGCAAGATCGTTATGATTCCAGTCGAACCGTTCGACAAGTCTATGGCCGAACCGGCTACCTCCGTCTGGATGACGAAGGAGGCCAGGTCGTTCACGGACAAGCAGAAACCCGACGATCTCTTGGAAGAACTATTAGCAAAGATATTTCTAATGTCGGCTGAAGGCTTCGATAAATTTCCAGGACTCTGGAAGCTGCAGAAGGGCACAAATGGGGTGTATCGAATTGGAATCAAAAGGAGTCTCTATCGTTACTACGGAGTGTTTCGTGGCAACAATCGATCGCACTTCATAATTGTTCGCGGCGGAAAGAAGCGGGGCCAGGATCGCGGCGCAGAATGCGATAATTTAGTCAAGAAGACTAATGAACTTTCGAACGAAGAATTCAAGTACACAACTGAAGGGGTATGAAATTGGAAATTGGAGAGAGAATCCAAAAGTACCTGCAATCGCCATCTGGATATACGGTCCAGCTGAAAATGGATATAGCGAGGATAGTCAGTGAATATTTGATTGAGCACAGAATTACGCAAAAGGATTTTGCAAGTCGAATACACATGCACGAATCCCAGATATCACGAATTCTCGAGGCTGACCAAAATTGCACGCTGACTACTCTGGGCAGAATTTTTTATGGCATAGGGCAGGAGATGGAGATTCGCCCTAGAACGAGAGCCATTGGGAAGATCACCGCTGATCATCCCAATGACACCGAGAAGAAAGCGGTTATTTCCGCAACTTCATTTGATTTCTCTTCCGAGATATCCAGCCGATCACAAATGCACGGACCAGTGACTGGGACTTCCTCCGAAAATGGAGCAACCTCGTTTGTTATCGCAGATTACATGAACAGCAGAACAGACACTGAGGAAAAGGCGATTCATGGTTAACGACGAATCTAGCAAAACCAATAAAAATCAGGACCAGTCCTACGTTATAGCGGATATGCCTAGGATTCATTCCGATGCAGTCCCGATCTGGATTGATTCCGTCAGCGTCTACTCCGTCGCCGAGACGAACAACGTTACTATCACAATGGAATCAGTTGTGATGCGAGATGGCCAGCTAACCGTCGTAGAAGGCGATCGATACGCAACGCCGGTTGCGCACATCAAGCGATTGGCTGGTTTATTCGCCAGGATCGCAGAAACAGCGGAGAAGGCACAAATGGAGCGCAGTCAAGGAAGCACGTGAACGCAAGGCATCTAGTCCCAGCGCAGTTCCGTGCACCCGGCAAACGCCCATCACAAGCAACCAGGCAACCCCGAAGGTGTGCTGGGGGGGCAGCCAGAGCTCGAGAGGCTGAACTCTCGACTGGCACCCGCAGCAGGGGGCAGACTCTGCCGGATTGGTGGGCCGCAGTCCTCGGAGGCCCGCCGAGCCGGTAGACCCCTGGCGAGGACGGCCGGATGCTACCGAGACATCGAATCCGCAGTGTTTCTTCGCTCATCCTCAAGCATTTCAGCGTCTGACCCTATAGCCGTCGCGCCTCTACATTCTTGCGCCACTTACCCTCATTGTGGGCCGCAAGCAAAGTAAAGCAGAAGGCAAAGATCAGCATGGATCGACCGAACGCTACAGAGTCGCTATCTAGTGAAAATGCTTTCGAACCGACATGGAACAGTAATGCTAGCATGATCACTCCAAACACCATAATCAGCAGCCTCGCATTAACAGAATAACGCCTGGTCCTCCCCGGTGGTGAGAAATCAAAGACCCAAACTACGAACAGGTTCCAAAAGGAAACTAGCACGTAAGCTCCGATGAAAATCGTAGTTTCTTTGATTGTGATCCCAAGCGACCTCATCGCTACGAATAACACGATCGGGATCACGACCCATAGCAAAACGGGACGTAGGATTTTTCTAGTGCGAGGATTCATCATGTTTTCGCCATCGCAAAAGTTGTGCTTCGCCTGACAATCCTCAGCCGTCCGTATCAACCAACCGGTAGGCATAGGGCGTTCACGAGAACTCCGAGCAGTACGAGCATTTTCACGCGGTCCGATACGCACCAGGCATGCCCAAGATATTCCAACGCCAACCATGCGACGACTCCCAGCCAAATCACCGTATTAATCGCAAATGCCGACGGATTTTGTCGTGAACGATTTTTCATTCCATTGACCGAGTGGACGCCCATCACCAGCAACCAGGCAATCTCAAAGAAGTGCTCGCTCAGATAGCGTCATCATTCGGGAGCGCCTTAAGAATACCGGATGGCGGGTTCAATTGATCCTGCGGCCAAGGAATCAAGACGAACTCTTGCATGCCGCCTCGGCTAAGTTCTATACGAATCGCATAAGGCTCGAACGACACAGACACCACATCGTCCACCGCCGTATCCGAGTACCAGAACATCATTTCTTCTTCGTCCGCATGTAAGCCTCGAAGCACAATACTGTTGGTGGCAATGCGGCCGATCAGTACGGATGCCTGCGTCGAGACCAGGACGAATCGATCCCCGTCTAGATATGCGTTGGGATCAAGGGCAGCCGCGAGGCTCAGGGTCACGAGATACCAAGGACCCAGTGACTCTCGAGTCACCGAAGACCACTCAAAAAAATCGCGGCTATCCGTGTCTACGAGTAGGGTGCGCAGGTACTCATGGTGCTGATACTGAGAATAGAGACGATCCCCGAGGCTAAAGGCGTAACTGAACGCGACCCCGACAATAACAGCTACGACGATGGACTTACGCGATAGTCTTCCTGGCAGGCGCTTGGTCCGAGGTGATTCGGGTGTCAATTGCACGGACGCGGTCCCTTCGGTCGTCTTGACGAAGTGAGTGTACATCCAACTGGTGGCCACATGGTCTGCAAATTCGAGCGAATTGTGGCGATGACAGCCAGTGGACGGCATCCTCGTGCTCAAAACGCAGGTAAACTGTTTACTAAATGAACCCGCGGCACGTCCATCAAGTCCGTTCGAGGATGGAAGCCCTTCGATGGCTCCGCAATGCCATGAGTGCGCATCCTGGCGGTTTCGTTCCCATTCCGACCGCAGCGCGAATCCTTGGAGTCTCACCCAATAGAGTGCGTGCATTGATCCGAGAGGGCCGAATCACGGTCATCGACGGCCTGCCGGTGGGCAACCAGCGAGACAAATTCATACCGATAGACGATCTCGTTTCTGCACCTTTCGAGGCTGAACGAGGCCTTCCCGGTCGATTCGGCAAAAAAAATCGACGTGGTCCCACGGCCTCGGACGGGCGAAAGTATCGGGCGTAAATCCAGAATCTACGGCGGGTTATCGGAAATTGCCTAGAAACCACTCTGTTTTACATAACCTATCGTAAGTGGTTGTGAATAAAGGACTTGCGGTTACACCATCAGCCGTAGGGCCGAAAAAAAGGGCCGCTGGGAGCAGCAACTCCCAACGGCCAACGGATTCACTCGATGCAGCGAGCGTCCGCGAATCGTCATCTTACACGCTTTTTCTGGCTGGCCGGGCAAAAAACCGGCCTGCCTACGTGCGCGTAGGGTGGGCTCCTGTGTCGGTGACTCCAGAACGGAGACACCGTGACGAAAACCGGTATCAAGTGGTCGATCGACTCCGTCTATCCACCCCGTGAGAAGGACAAGGAGAACGTCCTCGGACGCGTCTCCTTCGCCTTCGTCCCACCCGAACTCAAGCCCATCACCGTCAGCCAGCGATGGAAGACCGACGACGGTGCGCGTCGGTCCAAAGTCGTGGTGGAGATCGAGCCGGGCGCACGCGTCCGCGTGATCGATGCGCGGATGTACGCCGACAAGAACGGCGAGGCGTTCGTGATGACGGACATCGACCTGGACTTCGACCTCGGGCGCGAAGTGGCGGCCGCAGCGCTTCAGGAATTGAACACCCGCGCGAAGTCGGGTGCGGCATGAAGCACCGGATCATCCCCACGCCCGAGTACGACGAAGCGGTGAAGCTCGGCAGGTTCCCACGCTCGCCCACGTGCTTCGGAGTGCGCGGCAGACCTGCAGACCTGCACAAACTCGCCAAGGCGGACGGGCTGACACGCTCGCTCTACAACGTCGTCGCGGTGCCCGAGCCCCTTGTGGTTGAGCACTGCGGAAGCGGCGTCAACTGACCTTCACACTCGCGACCAGGCCGCTCACGCGGCGTGGTCGTTTTCGCATCCAGCGCCACGGAAAGGGCGGTCATGGTTTCGAGCAGTGACGCGCGAGAACTCCATCAGCACGGCTTGAGGCGGACGCCGCAAGGCGTGCCTGCGCTGTCACCCGGCGGATCCGATCCTTTACTTGATACTCACAAACAAAGCATGTACGCACGCGGGGACCACGCCGCCCAGGTGGTGAGCGAGGAAGCCGCCGACCGCCTCCGCGACCACGACCGGACGATGGACCGGTACTCGCGCGGACACGCGCGAGCCCTCGCCCAGGCGAAGTATCTGCGGTCGATCGAGGGAGCGGGGCGGTACCAGGCGGACCTGCTGACGAAGACCGCGACGAAGCTCGAAACGTGCGCCCAGCTGCTGGAGTTTCGCGCGTACTTCACCGAGGACACGATCAAACTCACGGCGGCGAGGCTCTGCGAGCAGTACAAACTGTGTCCGCTGTGCGCAGCCAGGCGAGCCGGTCGCGGTGTGCGTCGGTACTCGGCGCGAGTCGCGCACGTGATGAGCGAAGCGCCGACGCTCAAGCCGTATCTGGTGACGCTGACGATGCGCAACCAGGAGCAGCTGGACGCGGTCTTCGAGAGGTTCATGGACTGCAAGTCGCGTCTTCTGGATCGACGTCGCCAAGCGCGGACGACACCGCCGAGGATGCACTCGGTCACGATGCACTGGGACGGGTTCGTAGGCTCGCTCGAAATCAAGCGCGGCAGGAACTCGGACGCGTGGCATCCGCACGTTCACCTGGTCGTGCTGTCGCGTGAAGACCTGGCGACGGAGGACCGCCAGGAGCAGCTGAGCGCCGAATGGCACGCGATCACCGGTGACTCGTTCATCGTGGACGCTCGCCCGTTCCAGCACCCCGACGATCCGGCGCGTGACCTCGTCGAAGTCCTCAAGTACCCGATGAAGTTCCAAGGGTTGTCGCTCGCCGACGCCTGGCACGCGCACGACCTGACTCGCGGGCGGCGGTTCCTGTTCAGCGGCGGTTCGCTGTGGGGCGTCAAGATCGACCTGGTGGACGAAGCGCTCGCCGACGATCTGCCGTACGTCGAACTGCTCTACGAGTACCACGAACACGTGGGGACGTACGCGGAGCCGGTGGACCAGGCCGAGAAGCTGCAGGCCGCGATGGGCGGTGCAGGATGACGCCGGTCGCGATCGATCTCTCGTGGCTCTGGCAATTCGGCATCAACGCCGCGGCGGTCGGCGTGGTGCTGTGTTTCTTCGCGTACCTGTTCGGAATCATCGTCGGCGTACCGCTGCGCTGGAGCGAGAAAGCACTCGGAGGCTGATATGGGAATCGATCTGAACTCTATGTACTTGGCGGCGGCGACGTTTCTCGGGGAAGCGGTGATGACGATCATCTCGTTTGGGCTGGTGTACATGGTTGCGAACACCGCGTACCGGTGCGTCCGGCGAGTCCTCGCAGACTCACGACCCGCATCAACCAGCGGCGGTGGGTACGTCGGCGAACCGTTGTACTTCAACGCGGACGACCACCTGCCCGGCATCCCCGAAGACGAATACGAGCGGCAACGGCTCTACCGCGAGTCGCTCATGGATGACTGATTTCACACTCCGGAGCGCGTGCGACGGAGACACTTAGCGCCGGGCGAACCGGCAGAAAGGGGGAACCATGTTCTCCAAGATTCGGACCGCGGCATCCGCCGCAATGCACAAGATCGGCGCCGGTGCTCGCTCGGCGTGCGCTTTCGCCAAGAACACAGCGGGAGCGCTGATCATCGGCGGCTCTGTCGTCGGCACAACGCTGGTCGCTGCTCCGACGGCGGAAGCAACGCCTCCGACCCTGCCCGACCTGGGCGTGGACGTCGGCGGGGCGATCACCGCTGCAGCTGGTGACCTGGGCGTCGTGTTCATGACCATCATCACGATCGGCATCGTGCTTTGTGTGGCGTGGATCGCCTGGGGCTGGCGCAAGAAGATCCGCGGCTGATTGACTGCGCCTTCCGGGGGCGCAGTGAACCACCGCGGGCAGATCGCGCCGGCGCGCAGGTGAAACACCCTGTGCGCCGGATTCAAGAAGGGCCGACCGATGACGCACGAAGAAATCGTGGAAGCCAGATTGCAGGAGATCTCGCAGCACCTCGCGAGCGGGGTTGAGTTCGTGGCGCTTGCCGCGTTCGGCGTTGGCGTGCTGGTCGGCATCGCGTTCGTCTTCGCCTGGCTCGAAGGAACGAAGCGGAGGAACGTCGCATGAAACGCCTGGCGATCGCAGCTGCACTGACGCTCCTGGCTCCGGCCGCATCGGCACAGGATCCGCTGTTCGTGCGGACGACGGATTCGGTGTGCTGGTTCGACGGGATCAGCAAGTACCGGATCACGTGGACGGAGCATCACCTGGCGTTCAACCAGACGACGGGGCTCTACTACGTCGAGACGGGCTGCGTGGACGAGGCGTTCGGCGCAGGCTCGACGCAGCAGGCGATCCGCACGTACACCGCCGCGATCATGGCCGATCCGTGCGCCGACGTCGCGGAAGTCACGATGGAGATCGGCAACCCGAACTCCTACGACACCGGTTGCGGGTCGTGGCAGCCGCCGCTCGGCATAACGGTCGGACCGGTGGCGATGGTCGATGTGCCCGGGCGAGGGATCCAGCTGAACCCGCAGGGTGGTCCGGGCGGCGTCGGGATCTCGTACCAGGTCGAGTGGTTGAACAGTTACGACTACCGCGTCGTCGCGACGGCGTCGGGTCCCAACTCGGGTGGCTCGTCGGTGGTCGTCGAACAGGGGAACCTGCTGAACCCGGTGTTCGGGCAGTCGTGTACGAAGTGCGCCGCGTTGATCCCCGACGATGATCCTCCGCCGCCTCCTCCGCCGCCGCCACCGGTTCCGCCGCATCACGGCGGGGGAGGCCCGAACGGCGAGACGGGACCGGACTACCCGGGCGGGCCGGACAACCCCGCTGGCGTGGTGTGCTGCCAGTTCGCCGACGGCACGAACCAGGAGATGAGCTACCAGCAGTGCGCGGACCAGGGCGGTGAGTTCTGGTATCCGGCGCCGTGTGATGATCCGATCGGGTGCTGCTCGTTCGTGGATCCGTCGACGGGCGAGTTCACGCAGGCATCAGTGACTCACGCGGAGTGTGTGACGCTCGAAGGCACCTGGGTACCCGAGCCCTGCGAAGACGGGTGCGCCGAGTGCTGCGAGGCGATCCGTGCGCTCTTGGAGTCGTTCACGGACGACGTCCAGGAGCCGCTGCGCAACTGGCTCCTCGAGGACTGGCCGGACTTCTCGACGCGCGTCCTGGCCGTCCTCGAGGCCACGCCGGAGCCGACTGACCCGACGATTGATCCGCTGGAGGAAGAAGCGTTCGAGCCCGAAGCCGAAGACTCGCTGACGGGGCTGGAGGTTCCCGAGACGACGCCGACGGCCGAAGGCTGGGAGTTCGACGTCCTCGGGACGCAGGCGACGCTGGAGGTGTCTCTGGACCCGCGAGCGTGGCCTGACACCGGGTTCTATCCGCTGCTCAAGTCCGTGATCTTCCTCGTGCGTATCGCGTTGGTGGTCGGGCTGACGATCCAGTTCGTGACGATGGCGGCGCGGGTGTGGCGTCAGTGGTGAGCAAGGAGCAACGGTGATGCTGGCATTCATTGACATCCTGGGTCCGATGAAGGACTTGATCAAGTGGACGATCGAACTGCTCCACGGCATGGCGACCGACATCCTGGAGTACATCTTCCCCGGGTTCGATCCGGTCGCCCTGGGTTCGATCGCCGACGGGCTCGGCCTGGCGAACCAGTACGTTCCGCTCGACCTGCTCTTCCTCTACCTCACGACGTACTTCGGTTTCGTCCTCGGCTACGCCACGATGAAGATCTCGATCAAACTCATCCCGTTCGGAGTTGGCTGACATGGAGAACTTTCTCGCCCTGGTGATGCTCGCGGTGCTGCTGTGTCCGCTCGCGGCCGTGCTGTTCATCACGCTTCGCATCACAAGACTCGTCTGGAAGGTGCGCCCATGGCGACGCGGTCAGTAGTCACGTGCACGGTGGGACCGGCTGGAAGCGGCAAGAGCTTCAGGCGGTGCGCTCACTTCATCATCAACGAGTTCCTCCCGGAACACGACGGCGTGCACTGGTCCAACTTCCCCCTGGGCAAGGTGCCCGAGGACCACACGGTCCCGCCCGAGTACGACGGCGAGACGTTCATCGATCGCATCGCCAGTCGTGCGGCCGCGATGCACGGGCTCGACGAGGAGAAGCTGCACGAGCGGATCAAGATGATCCCCGAGGACGAGCTCAAGCGGTGGGAGCGAGGCGAGTCGGGTCCGTGGGAGTTCTTCGAGGGCAAGAACCTCCAGGACGCTCATATCGCCATCGACGAGATCCACAACTTCCTCGACCCGCAGGCGAAGGCCGAGGACAAGCGCAAGTGGCGTCAGTGGCTCGGCGAGATCCGGCACCAGGGGGCGACGGTCGAGTTCATCAGTCAGAGCGATCAGAAGATCGCGATCGAGCTGCGGCGCGAGTCGGCGCTGCTGATCGAACTGCAGAACACCGAGACGTTGAAAGACCCGATCTTCAAGATCGAACTCGGCGACTGGTACGAGCTGCGAGCGATGATCCTCCGCCGGTACAACTCCGGTGTCCAGGAGACGGTGTCACGCTCGGCGGTGAAGGGCCGAGGGGCGCGAGTGGGGCGGAAGTACTTCCCGCTCGATCCGTGGTACTTCCAGTTCTACGACTCGTACAGCAAGCCGCAGAAGGGCGGGAACAAGGGCCGGGCGCAGCGCAGGCAGTGGCAGCGCCGATCGCCTCCTGGTCTCGTCGCCTGGTTCGTCGCTCGGAACATGCCCAAGCTCGCGCCGCGGGTCGCGATCGCGGGCGTGATGGTGTGGATCCTGTTCTTCGGCGGCGGTCGGACGATCATGAACCAGGCGTTCACGCGAGCGCAGACGTGGGGGGCCGAGACGGCGAAGGGCGTCGGGGACGCGTACGCGAGCGAGGGCAGCGCGCAGCCGTCGGCCGAGGTGGTCGAGGCGTCGGCCACGATGTCCCAGGCGTTGGAGTCGGACGACGAGGCGCAGATCCTCGCCGAGCTTTTCGAGCGGCTGCGGGTGCGCTACAACGCGCTGGATGAACGGCACCGCAGGCTTCAGGACGAACACGAGCAGCTGCTCGACCAGGTCAGAGATATGTCGGCTCTCGTTGCGGTGACCGCGAACTCGGTCACGCTCCGCAGCGGGTACACCTACGGGATCGGAGAGGTCATTGACTACGGCGAATACAGAGGGCGGAAGCTCGTCGCGATCAACCAGGCGAGGCGGACGGCGACGCTGGACAACAACACGGTGCTTCGGCTCATGCGCGTCGGCACTTCTTCTCGCGGGCTGCTCGACGCGGTCTCCGGCGATCAATGAACCACACGCGCCGACGTTCCGGGACTGGTACGCGAAGGCGTCTGCCGAGGATGTACGGTCGGAGCTTCGATCCGAGGACGGGCCGCTGGTCACGCTCTCGGTGCAGGAGATGGCGTTGGTGGATTTCGCTCGGTACCTGGCTGATCAGACGGGCGTGTCGATCGTCGTCTCGGCGGGGCTCGACGCGGAGCCGGTAACGCTGGAAGTGACGGACATCAGCGTGGAGTCGGTCATCGCCCTGGTCGCGCGTCGGCTGGGCGTGGAGGCGAACCAGTCTGGTGGGGTGTACTTCCTGGGTGAGCTGCGGCCGGAGGACCGGGCGGTGTACGTCCGCAACGTGAAGCGGCTCGACGCCGAGGGGCTGCGCTCATCGCTGCAGGTGCTGATCTCGGCGACGGGGCGGGTGGAGACGTTCGAGGATGGGCTGATCGTCCTGGCCGACAAGGTCGAAGTGGTGCAGCGGGTCGCGGATCTGATCGACCGCATCGAATCCGCTCCGAGCGAGTCGTGGGTCGTGCAGCTGTACCTGGTCAGCCTCCGAGGCTTCGACTTCCGGGAGTTGGGCCTGGACGCCGTGCCCGCGGCCGAGGTCGCACTGAGAGCGGCGACGACGGGCGGGAGCACCTGGCAGCTGTCGGCGGCGCTCAATGGACTACTCCGGGCCGATGCGCGCCGGGAGTCGTCCAGGATCGTGGCGGCTCCGCTGTTCCTGTTGCTCGATGGGTCGGAGTCGAGCATCGCCGACGGCACGGTCCTTCGCATCCCGCAGCGGACCGTCAGCAGCGAGGGCACGGTGACCGTGACGGGCTTCGAGGAGGTTCAGACGGGCCTCGACGCCGTCGTAGCGGTGCGCGATCTGGGGCAGTCCAGGGCCACGCTCGACGTTGATCTGTCGATCTCGGAAGTGACGGGCTTCGTCGAAGACCTGCCCCAGGTCAACACCCAGGCGTTCAGGACGAAGGCCGCGATCGCGAGCGGGGGCGTGTACCTGCTGGGCTCGCTGAACCGGGGCAGCACACTCAACGGACGATCAGGAGCCTTCCTGTCGGTCGCACGCAACGAAGCCGAGCAACGGGTGGTGTATGTGTGGGCTCGGACCTACCGGATCGGAGGCACCAATGCGGACGATTGAACTGATTGAGGATCTGATGGATTGTTTCGACTCGCCGGAACCTATGACCGGGCTCGCCTGGCTGCAGTTTTCTAGCGAGTCGATCGACGCCTTCTCGAGAGCTCTCGCCGGCCTCGAGGCTCTCGCCGGCGTCGCCGAGATCTCGCCCCAGGTGCGGCTGGACCTCGAGGACAATCTCCGCGCGTTCAGACTGCGTTTGTCGATGCTTGCGGGTCACTGCTTCGACTCGAAGCACTACCGCCGCGAACATCGGCACCTGCAACTGCTGACACGCGGCATCGCCCTGGACCTCGTCGAGTGTTCCGCGTTGTTCAAAGAATCGCAAGTTGCGAATCCGACCGACGACCCGCAGCAGCTGGCGATGTTCTAGCAAGTTGCGTTTTGCGCAGCCTGGTCAGCTGCAGTTCTTACGTCCGGCCGCAGCTGATTCAGCGCGGGTCCGACGGCACGCGACCCACGCGCAGAACAAGCATCGGTGTAGTGACGGATAGTGTTTGGGGGGGGGAAGGGGTCTGGGGAAGGGGAGCCCCAGCCGCGCACGACGGCGGGGTAGACTCTGCCGGGGTGGCCGGAACGCGAGCTTGCTCGCGGCTCCGGCCGCACCGGTAGACCCTCCACGAGGACGGGGACCGTATCGGAGTTCACATCAGGAGACTGCATGCCAAGGCGCAAGAAGAATCCGGCGACCACGCCGAACAAGTTCCGCGATGAGATGTATGACGCCTGCCAGAAGCACGGCCCGCTGGTCTCGACGGGGATCGCTGCCGCGTTGATCGGCATCAGCCCGCAGGCCTTGGCGGAGATGATGACCCGGCACCGGTTCGCCTACGTCGTCGTCCGCACGCCCAACGATCGGACGCACAACCTGGTTCCGCTGTCCACCTGCACGGAGATCATCAACGAGCGGAAGACGCGCCAGCAGTACGTCTTCGGCTCGGGGTACCACGCCGTCGATCGCCCACCGTCGGGCGGTTCGGTCGAGGTCTCGCCGCGTCCAGCGACCAACGCCAAAGCGTCGCGACGCAGCTCATCAGGTTGAAACGGTTGAAACCACGACCAGGTCGAACGTCCGGACGTTGAAATCTGTTCGGGTGTTTTTTCTTGACGTACACCACGCGTTGTGGTCGAATGAACAGTGTCCACAGGATGGTGAGATAGGCTATTTTACATAACCTATCTTATCGGACCTAGAGCCGGGACTGAACCAGACCCCTCAAAACCCGTACAATGGCTGTCCGATCAAGGCCGGCCCGGGGTTTCTCCCTGCCAGCAAGGAATTCTACGCCCATGTTCGATCGTCTTTCCGACGGCTTCAACTCCGCGATCAAGAAACTCAGCGGACGCGGCACCATCTCCGAATCCAACGTACGCGAGGCCATGGAGGATGTGCGCACCGCGCTCCTCGAGGCCGATGTGCACTACGAGGTCGTCGAGGAGTTCACCGAGAACGTCGTCGAGCAGGCCAAGGGCCAGAAGGTCCTCGAATCGCTCAAGCCCGGCCAGCAGATGATCGGCATCGTCAACGACGAGTTGATCAGGCTCATGAGCCAGGGCGACGACAGCCAGCCGGGCATCCCGCGCGTCTCGCCGGGGCCGACCGTCGTCATGATGTGCGGCCTCCAGGGATCTGGGAAAACGACCACCTGCGGCAAGCTCGCGGGCTACCTGAAGAAGCGCGGGCGCTCGGTGATGCTCGCCGCGGCTGACCTGCAGAGGCCGGCGGCGATCGATCAGCTGGAGACCGTCGTCGAGACGGTGAACGCCGAGATCGCGACCGGTCCGGCGGTGAAGTTCTACGGCGAGAAGGACAAAGCGGCGGAGTACGGCAAGGCGGTCGGCGTGGCGGTGAAGGTCTGCCAGAACGCGCTGGCCGAGGCGCGCAAACAGGGCGTCGACACGGTGATCCTGGACACCGCCGGGCGCCTGCACATCAACGACGAACTGATGACCGAACTGCGCTCGGTGAACAAGGCGCTGAACCCCCACCAGATTCTGCTGGTGGTGGACGCGATGACCGGACAGGACGCGGTGAACTCGGCCAAGGCGTTCCACGAGCAGCTGTCGATCGACGGTGTGATCCTCACCAAATTCGATTCGGACACGCGCGGCGGGGCTGCGTTGACCGTGCGCAAGATCACGGGCGCGCCGCTGAAGTTCATCGGCACGGGCGAGCACGTGGACAAGCTCGAGGAGTTCCACGCGGACCGGATCGCGTCGCGGATCCTGGGCATGGGCGATGTGGTGTCGCTGGTCGAGAAGGCGCAGGAAGAGGTCAACGAAGAAGAAGCCGAGGAAATGGCCGCGAAGATGGCCAAGGGCGAGCTGACGATGGACGACTTCCTGAAGCAGCTGCGCACGCTGCGCCGGATGGGTCCGATGAAGCAGCTGCTCGGGATGCTGCCGGGTGTCGGTTCGATGCTGAAGGATGTGGACATCGACGACAAGCAGCTTGATCGCGTCGAGGGCATGGTCAACTCGATGACGCCCGAGGAGCGGAAGAGCGTCAAGAAGCTGGATCAGTCGCGGCGCAAGCGAATCTCGACAGGCTCAGGGACGAAGGTCGAGGATGTTTCGCGCCTGACCAAGCAGTTCGACATGATCTCGAAGATGAGCAAGCAGATGTCGGGCGTTGGTGTGAAGGGCAAGGTCGCGGCGATGCGTGAACTCCAGAAGAGCGGCGGCTCGCTGCCGGGCATGGAGGGCATGCCGATGATGCCCGGCGGGCGCGGCTCGACGAAGAGCCAGAGCCCGAAACGGGGATTCAAGAAGCGCAAGGGCGGCAAGAAGCGTCGTTGAGCCGGACGGTCCTGAGCGGGACGCTCAGTTCGATGCGTCCTTGGCCCCCCCGCCGATCGGGAGCGGGTCGGACGCTTCGCCCTCGGCCCACGCTCGGAACTTGGGCCAGACGATCTCGCGGATGAGGATCTTGATGCACGCCGCGACGGGGATCGCGATGAGCAGGCCGTAGAACCCGGCGAGGATGCCGCCGGCGAGCGAGGCGAAGAGGACGGTTGGCGTGTCGAGGCCGGTGGACTTGCCCTGGATGAGCGGGGTGAGGATGTAATCGTCGGCGGCCTGCCCGATCATGTACACGCCGATCGGGGCGAAGACGATCCACCACCACGCGCTGCGGAAGGTTTCGGCCTGCGCCGGATCGACGGCGAGGAGCATGAGCACGATGGAGATCGGGATGCCGATGAGCGCGAGGTACGGCACGATCGAGAGCACGCCGACGGCGACGCCAAGGATGATCGCGGCGGGCGTCCCGATGATGAGGTAGCCGACCGAGAAGATCACGCACTGGATGAGCATGATGGTTAGCCGGCCGCGCACGAAGCCGGCGATGACGGCGTCCATCTGCTTGAAGAGTTCGACGCTGCGCCCCTGCCGGCGCTCGGGGATGAGGTCGAACCAGAACCGTCGGACGGCCCCCCAGCCGGTGCAGATAAAGAAGAAGAAGAACGCGGTGAGGAAAGCCATGAAGGCGAGACTGAACAGCGAGATGAGGGCGCCGGCGAGCCATCGGAGGATGTCGAACCCGCTGCTGGAGATGCGCTGGGCGATGAGGCCCCGATTGCTCTGGACCCAGTCGCTGACCTGCTCGAACACGCCGTAGATGAGCGTGGCTTCAGCGGCGGGGATGACGGGCTCGGGAAGGGCGTCCTCCGAGTCTGCGTCAACGGGATCGGATTCTGTTTCCGAGGGCGGCGCAGCCGGAGGCGGGATCTCTCCCGCGGAGTTGCTCCGCTCACGCTCGGACTTGGCACGCTCGGCGGCGTCGCGGATCTCCACCAGCTGCACCGCGAGGCCTTGCCAGAAGCCGTCGGGCAGGCGATCGAGTTCTTCCTCCGTGGCGTCGTTCGAGACGACGTCGTCGAGGACGATGATGTTCTCGGTGAGGCGCGAGACCGCGGTGATGCCTTGACGGGCCGCGAACGCCCCCCCGATGGTGGCCGGGAGGACGACAGCGAGAGCCACGAGGATGATGATTCCGGCGGCGGCCCCCTGCCGGCTGACCCACGAGAGCTTTGTGGCGCGCTGGACAAGCGGCTCGACGAGGTAGGCGATCAGCATCGCCAGAAGCAGCGGCACGGTGACGACGGAGAGCTTGGCCCCGAGCCAGAGCAGAAGCAGCACCGCGACGATGACGAGCAGGTCGCGGATCGGCTGGATCTGCCAGATGTGACGGTTCGCCAGATCGCGGAGGGTGTCGTGGCGGGATTCCGAGCCGTGGTCGGGTTCGCTCATGGGCCAGAGAATAGCACGGGCCGCCGATGGCGGGTGTCCGGGTTCGAATTCACGGGGACACGCGAATGGCTATCAGCAGAGTTCGTGAGTCGAGCCAAAGACTTCCGGGAAGTCGTAGACATTCTGGAAGTCGGCGATGGAATCCTGATCGGTCTTGCGGAGAAGGCCGGCCTCGATCATGGCGAAGACGATCTTGCCGAAGTCCTCGGTCCACCGGATGTTCCACGAATTGAGGACGGTCATCGCGAGCAGGCCGAACTGCTGCTGGGCATAGTCACGCAGGCCAAGGCAGAGCTCCTGGCCGGTGACATGACGCGAGCCGTCGGTCGGACCGTCTTCATCGATCGTGTAGAGGCGATCACAGGTATGACGCAGGCCTTCCTGAACGAAGATGAACGCCTGAGGCGGGTAAGGGCCCGCGTGCTCCCGCAATCTGCTCCAGAGGATGTCGATTTCGCTGCTCATGCTTATGTACCGCAGAATCGGCCACCATCGGCCACAAGATGATATCGGCTGAACGCCGTCGGACCACCGCAATTCGGGAACTGGGCGTTGAACGCGGCTTCCGGGTGGCCCGACTGCCATTCAGGCATAGGAGTGGAGCGAAGGCAACAGCAGGTTCACCCCGAAGTACGTCCAGAGCATCGCGAGCAGGCCGAGCAGGTGCAGCATCGCGACGATGACGGGGCGGCGACGGGCGGAAAACCGGGAGGCGGGGATGTGGACCATGGCGAGGTAGACGAGCCATGTGATCAGGGCCCAGGTCTCCTTCGGGTCGAACGCCCACCACCGCCCCCACGCACGATCCGCCCAGACTGCACCGAGAAAGATGCCAAGTCCGAGCACCCAGAACGCCCAGTAGCCGAGGCGGGTCTGCGTGCGATGCAGGTCGGCGAGCTGTTCCGGCGAGCGACCGCGCGCGAGTTGGACGAGCAGAATCCCTCCAACCCCCGCGCCGAATAGGATGATCGCGTACCCGGTGAGGATGGCGAGCACGTGGTACTTGAGGATGGCGGTTGAGGACAGGATTCCGGCTTCGAGCTCAAGCAGGCGACCGGGGACATTCAGCCACTCCGCGATCGCGACCAGGCCGGCGCTGACAGCGCTGCCGATCGCCAATGTGGAGTCCTTTCGGGACCGATACGAGAAAAGCAGTCCCCCACCGGCGACTAGCAGCGCAACTGCCGCCATTGACTCGTAGTGGTTCTGGACCGGAAGCCGATGAAGCACGATCGCTCGACCGATGACGGCGATGATGTGCAGGAAGAAGGCGACCGATGCGATGGCGAGCGCTGCCCGATGGCGCTTCAGGGCAGCGAATACGGTCGCGAGCACGTAAAGCACCACGGCGAGCGAGAGCAGCGGCAGACTTTCGAGGACGCGTTCGATGCGCAGCACTTGGGGATTCACACCGTTCGCGGCTTGGTTGCGTTGAAGGGCTGCGCCGAGATCCGCGATCGCGCTGTGAATCGTGGGTGTATCGCCAAGGCGCCACGCGACCGACATGCGATCGAGAAGCGGTCCGAGCGCGGACTGCCGCGCTTCATCGACGGTCAACCAGGTCTGTCCCGCTTCGCCCGGCACGGGACGCAGTACCTCGCTCGCAAAGACGATGAGCGAAAGTCGGGCTTCGAGCAGGGCGAGGTCGCTGGTCTGGTCAGCATCGGAATCTCCGCCCGGAAGCCCGGAAGCAAGCTCCTCAAGGGCTTGCCCAGCCAAACGCGGCATCGCTCGCCCCTGCGTTGCGACGGTGCACCACTCCATCGCGCGTTCGGGGTAGAAAACGCTTTCCAGCAGCACGATGACCGAATCCACCTCGCTGCCGTCGGCCGCGACCATCGGCGTTCGCCCGTGCACATCGGTGACGAATGCGTCGGCGAACGAACGCAGCGGGACCACTCGTCCGCCCTGCTTGGCACCGATCCCATCGAGCGCTGACAGATCGACATCACGGACAAAGGCTGGCACGGAAGCTTCGGCGAGCGGCCCGAAGACCAGCAGCAGGATGAGACTCGCGACGGCTTTCATCGCCCCCTCTCCCCAGCCGGGGGCGATGGACGCGTGACCGGCAAGACCAGCCGCGTCACAAGCGAGTACCCCGCTCCGAGCAGGATCAACACGACGCCGAACAGCGCCGTCCCGACGCCCTCGCGCTGATTCATGGACAGGATGACATATCGAACTCCCTCGAACTGACCCGCATCTTGCCCGCGCGACGCCTCCCATCCCGCTGCATCCCAGCCGATCAGAGACAATTGCACCCGTCGGTCCCGATCTCGGATGCGGATGGTCGTTCGAATCGGCTCGTTCAGACTGAGCGTGTGGACCGCTTGTTCACCCACGCGGTTCAGTTCGATCCCGATCTGAAAATCCTTCGGCACGCTTCCGCGCCGAAAGAGCTCGGCCTTGAAGGACCGGAACGTCAGTGCGGTGTCTGCGATCTCGAAGCGCTGAGGTCCGTAGTGAAGACCGATTGGTTCGGCCTCGGGAGTCCGGCTGTCATCAAAGCCCAGCCACGCCGCATTCGTGCCGTTCTCGGTCTCCCACTCGACCCGCACCGCCGACCCGAGGCGCGGATCAGCGAGAAGTTGTGGATCTTCAACGAGAGGCAGTCGTTTGACTTGCTGAGCAACCCGGGCGTTGGATTCGACTCGTGCGGTCCGAAGTTCTGCCTGCGCGCTTGTCGAAATGACGTCGCCGACAACCGGCGCTTCAACTCTCTGGAGGCCGTTCTCGCGAGCGCGGAGCAAGCCCTCCGGATGGAGCACGATCGCTGGCTGCTCTGCGTCCAGAAACAGACTTCGAAAGGCGTCCGGAAGGTCCGGTCGTTGCCCTTCCGGATCAGCTGATCCGTCTGCGAAACGACCCTGAACGCGTGGATCCCATGAAGCCGCATAGAGGATCTGGTCTCGGAAGCCTGGCCCGCTTAACCGATAGTTTCCGAAGGTTGTCCCGGGAATGAACTCGGCGCGATCCAGAAACTCGGCCTGCCAGACCCCATCCTCGGTTTCTGCAGACACGGATGCGCCGCGTGAAGCCGGTAGCGCGAGAGTCACACCCGGTTGCGGCTCGATCCAAACAAGCCCGATGCTGCGGGTGTGCGGCTGCTCGATCGCTGTCGACAGGACATCGGGGCTCGGCCATGGTGCGCCTAGGGCGAGCAGGACTGTCCCGTCTGTAAGCACCTTCCGGCTGCCGTCGTCGCCGGCGGCGATCAGGCAGAGCGTCCGTCGCTCGCCAGTGGCGAGAACCTCATCGAGTTGCCAGCCGGGCGGATCGCTCGGGCTGCCCCGTTGCAATCGCGAGACAACTCGGGCGGAGTGGGCGAAACCGGTTACTCGCACCCCGTCGTCGAGGGCGATTGCGCTGTCGCGATCCGACCACGGGACACCGAAATCCGCGTAGCGAGGAAGCCGTTGGTCGAGACGCCATGATCCTGCGTCAACCCCATCGACCTCAAGCACCGAGCGAGAGCGATCGATCGAGTTGCCGCTCGGCTCCCCGGCGAAGAGAGCGATTGTTGCATTCACCGGGCTTCGGGTCGCGACGAACGCCCCTATCGCCAGCACGGCCACCGCCGCGTGCGTCAGGATCACACCCGCTCGATCCGGTCGCCACGGGATGCGCAGAACGGTCGCGAGCGACATATTGACGACAAGGGCAAGTAGCAAAGCGCCAAAGAGATCCGTCGAGTAACACTCCTGCTCGCGCAGATCGATCCACGGCAGGTGTCGGATCGTCCGGCCCGGTGCCCACGGCTCACCACCGAGCATCTCGAAGGCTCCTGCGAGAGACACGGTTCCCAGAGCCGCGTAGACCGCGATTGCCAGAATCAAAAGCAAGCCGAGACGCACGCTGCTGCAGCCTCGCAGCAGCGCGTTGCGCGGCACGCGGGCCTTTCCAGTTCGCCGAGCGGGCTGGCTCATGATGCGGAATTCTTTGCGGGCATGTGGGTAGGACGCACGAGCTCTGAAGGCCGTTCACTCGCCATCACCCGTGCGTCGGCCGGTTGATCGGGCGCCCGCCCGGAAACGTCGACCAGCCCGAGCCCGGCCAGCCGGCGAGGGAGCCGGGTGGGAGCGAGCGAATAGCAGTCCGGATCCAGACCGAGAGCGTCCGCACCGCGCCAGGTCGCCATGGCAAGGGCTGCTTCGGGCGCAAGTCCGTCACGGCGCACGAGCAGGCGGGCATCGTCGAGTGTTGAGAGACGGTCAGAGTTCTCCTCGGGCAGGTTGACGATCGAGTCGGTCCCCAAGGCGACGCTGACCCCGGCTTCCAGCAGGTCGCGATACCGATGGGGACCGAACGACTGCTCCTGGCGAAAGTACTGGCTTGCGCGCGGGCAGTACGCAACGGACGCCCCGGCGTCGCGGAGCCGCCCGATGTCCTCGTCGCTGGCGTAGTTCACATGAGCAACGATCGAATGCGATTCGGCGAGAATCGGTGAAAGATACTCGACAGGAGTCTCCCCCCTGCCAACCGATTCGATGCACGTTTCATCCCAAGCGTCTAAACGCCTCAGAAGCTCGACTTGCGCCCCGGTGCCGTGCGCGACGAACTCGGCTTCCTGCGTTGTTTCGGCGAGGTGAGTCATCATGGGCACGCCGCGATCACTGCACTCGCGCGCGCATCGCCGGTAAATCGAGGGGCCGACCGAATAGGGTGCGTGGGGCTGCCAGGTCCAGTCGACGCGGTTGGAGTTACGCGTTAGTTCGGATGCCGCGGCGGCAAGGTCGCCCATGCGAGCCAGGATCGACTTCTGTCGCTTGCCGATTCCGAAGAGTTCGATGCCGACTTTGCCCGCCATCGGGCTCGACACCAACTCTCGCAGAGGCTCAAGCCCAAAAACGCCGGCAACATCCCCCACTGCCACGACGCCCCCGCGGATGGACTTGTCGATGCCCGCTCGGACCGATGCGCAAATGGCGTCGGGCGCTGTTTCTCGACGCTCGCGGATCATGTCGACCCAGTCGATAAACGTGTGCTCCGGGCGATAGGCCTGCGCCCCGATGTGGGTGAGGTCGAGATGTGTATGGGCATTCACAAGCCCTGGGATCGCGACGCAACCCGAGGCATCGATTTCGATCGAACTCGGACCAGAGGCAGCCGGGTGCCGCCTCACGATGTCATCGTTTCCAATCGCGAGAAGTTCGACGCCGGGGAAAGCGGCCGGAGAGACTTCCAGGATCGCGGTGCAGGGGCCAAGACGGGTTCCGCGGCCGTCGGCGGCTCCGGCGAGGCGGAGAATCTGGATTTCACGGTCGGAGCGCATCGGAGTGGACGGAATCCTATCGGGTCACAGCCCCGGAGCCGGGGAGGGATTTCACGGTCCGAGCAGGCGAATGCCGATGACATTCGGGTCCGACGGCGTGCATCACGATTTACGCCGGACCTGCCAACAACATGGTATTCTCTACCACCGTCCAGCGTATTCTCGGACTCTCGCTGGGAGTTACTCGATAGATTCACACAGAGGCGAACCCATGCGTCACCCTCGGACTTTCCGTTCTGTTACCACCGCCGGCGCGACCCTCGCGCTGGCGAGCATCGCGGGCCTCGGACTCGGCGGCTGCGTCGGCCAGGACCAGTACGACACGACGACCACCATGGTCGACTCGCTCGAAGCCCAGAATGCTCGGCTGCTCCAGGAAAAGCAGACCGCGGAGAGCATCGCGTCGCGTCGGGCCGAGCGCATCGGCGAGCTTGAGGCGGCGGTCGCCGCGAAGGATCGCCAAATCGGCCAGTTGGGCAGCCGGATCGACAGCCTGACACAGAACCTCGGTGATATTGAGAACCGCCTCGGCAATGTGAGCTTCGGTCCTGCGCTCGATGCCCAGACCGACATGGCCCTGCGTCAGCTCGCTTCGCGCTACCCGGATCTGCTCCAGTACGACGCTCAGCGCGGCATGGTACGCGTGGCGAGCGACCTGACCTTCAACTCCGGCTCCGACTCGCTGCGCGACGGCGCCCAGGAAGGCCTTCGCCAGTTGGCCCGCACTCTGTCGGGCTCTTCGGCGTCCGGGTACGTGATCCGCGTGGTCGGGCACACCGACAGCCAACCGATCTCGAATCCCGCCACCCGCCAGCGATTCGCGAACAACCGCGTCTTGTCGGTGTTCCGTGCGATCGCGGTTTCCGAAGCTCTGCAGAGCGCGGGCTTCCCCGGCAACCGTATCGAGGTCGCTGGTTGGGGTCCCCACCGCCCGGCGGTTGCGAACAACCCGACCGGCGGCACGGCGGCCAATCGTCGCGTGGAGATCTTTGTCGTCCCGATGGGCGAGATGCCCGTTGGCGAATCGTCCTCCGACTCGGGTCGGGGCGCTCCGATCCCGGCAGAGCCGGCCCCGGCGTCCGCTCAGGACTTCCCGATCAAGTAATCCAGCGGTCGGTCGGCGGGTTCACTTCCTGACGAGTATGGTTGTGAGCCGTGCCGACCCTCGCCGATCCTGACCAACGCCGAAGCGATCTGAGTGCTCCTTTGCGGGCGGTCGAACGCTTCGGCGGTTCTGTTGCGCGCGTGACTGGGAATTTCGGCGCCTTCCTCCGATTTTCTTGGCAGGTCCTGCGTTCGATCGCTCTCCGCCCCGGATCCTGGGGGCGATGGTCGAGGCTGTCGCAACAACTCGACCTGATCGGCACTCGCTCGGCCCCTGTGCTCGCGCTGACCGGTCTTTTTATCGGCGCGGTCCTGGCCATCGAGGGGTACGACCAGTTCGCGACGTTCGGTCTTGAGCAGCGCCTCGGTGCGGTCGTCAACATTTCGGTCGTCAAACAGATCGGACCGGTACTCGCGGCGGTGATGCTGGCTGGGCGCGTGGGGTGCGCTCTGGCCGCCGAGCTCGGCTCGATGCGCGTGACCGACCAGCTCGACGCGATGCGCGTGATGGCGGCCGATCCCATACGGGTCCTGGTCGCGCCGCGCGTCGTTGCGTGCGTGCTGATGATCCCCGCGCTGACCGTGATCTCCAACTTCTGCGGCATTGCCGGCGGTTGGATCATCATCGTCGCAATCGAGGGCGTGAACCCGAGCGCTTACTGGCAGTACACGGCCGAATTCATCGACTGGTGGGACGTGATGACAGGGCTGATCAAGGCGCTTTGCTTCGCGTTTGCGATCGGACTCATTTCGTGCTTCAAAGGATTCCACTGCCGCGCCGGCGCGCAGGGCGTCGGCCGGGCGACGACCGATGCCTTCGTCACCAGTTTCGTGGCGATCGTGGTCATGAACTTCGTCCTGGCGAAGCTGCTCAATGACCTCGAGCCCCTCTTGCGATGATCAGCGCGGCGATCCGCCCGATTCAGCCTGCGGTTCGCTTATGCACGCCGGTGGCGTGGACCGTCAGGACGTTCCCGTTCGGGCGGGCCTGCACGGTGCCCACGATGATGACCTCGTCGAGGGGTTCGAGACCTGCGGCGACGAGATCTTCATCTGTGGGGTTGCCGTTCTCATCGAGGACGATAATCGTCGCGCTGTTCGCGGCGATGGTTTCGGGAGTCTCGCAGCAGTAGTCCCAGGGCATCCTGCAGTTGTCGCCTTCGTTGTCCGCGCAACTGGGGATCGCGACGTCCATGATGATGAAGGCGGGCGAATCAGCGGAGAGCGGGTCGACCCGGCCTCCGATGCGACCGCGTAGCACGACCTGATCGCCTTCTGCAACGCTCTGCTTGGCCTCGGCGACTTCGCGGTATTCCGACGGCGCCTCGTCGAGCAGCCACGAGGTCTGGGTGACCTGGCCCTGGGTTGACGACGAGGTTTCTCCGTTCGACGACGTGGTGTCCGTCGAGGACGAGTCGCAGCCCGCGACGAGTGCGAGTGCGGAGATCAGGGTGATGCCGGCGGCGGTGGAGCGGAACAGGTTCATAAGGATTCCCTTCGAGAATGATGAAACGAGCAAACTGGTCAAAGTGATTTCAATGCGGATGGGATTGGCAAGCGGAGGCAGCGAACCGACGGGGGGATGGCGCCGACGAGGCCGACCAAAGCCCCAGCGCAGAGGCCAACAAGCATCGCGACCGCGTCGATGCGAAGTTCGAACGCTCCCATCGAGAACTGGACCGCGTAGCCGTCGATGAGCACAAACCCGATGGCGAGCGCCAAAACGGCGCCGCACGCGGCAGCGAATGTGGATTCCTCGGTCAGGTTGAGGACGATGGCCCGACGCGTGAAGCCGAGCGCTTGCAGCATCCCGACCTCGCGTACTCGGGCTGAGAACGCGGCGTACATGGTGTTCAGCCCACCGAGCAGCCCGCCGAGACCGATCAGGATCGCAGTGACGATGACCATGATTCGGATGGGCTTGTAGAAGGAGGCGATGCCTGCGTAGTAGTCTTCTTCGGTGATCGACGCGATCTCGAGGTCGAGGCGCGACTTGGTGAGCAGGTCAATATCTCGCGGGCGCGCCGTGTCGAGCGCGACGACGACGCAGGAAATGGTGGATTCGCGTTTGGTCGCGATCTGCAGGTCTGTCAGCGGGATCCAGATCTCGGCGTCCATCACCGTGGATGGAGCAGCGAAGCGCCCGGAGACGGTCCATTCACGCCCATCGAAGTAGAGCGTCGAGCCGACCGCCAGGCGATTCTGCGCGAGGCCAAGCCGAACGGCTGTGAGCGAGCCGACCATGATCTCATCGCGCCCCGCACGTGGGAGGCGTCCCTCCAGCAGTTCTACCTGCGGATGCACGAGCACGGCGACCTCCGGGCGAACGCCTCGCATCACGCTTTGGATGGGCTCGCCGCCGGCTTCCTCGCGTACCGGGAGCATGGCATGGATCTCGGGCGAAACAAGCGGTGTATTGCCGGCCTGCTTCAGGCCCTGCACGCTGGATGCCACGATGCCCGCGACGCTTGAGTCGATCTGCGATCGCTCGACGGACTCTTCGCTCCCGGCTCCGAGGACGATCACATTCGTGTGGATGCTCGGGCTGCGGGTCAGCGTCGCTTCCATGCCGCGGACGAATGAGGTCGCCGCCATGGCCAGCAGAACGACGAGCGTCGCGCCGATCAGCGATGAGAAGAGGCGGACCCGGCTTCGGCCGAGGTTGCGGAAAGCGTATTCGAATGGCAGTTGTCGGAGTGCCATGGATTAGACCGCCCGGAAGCACGCCGTGATCTCGCGGCGCGACGCTTGAATGGCGGGGATGATTCCGGCAACGACGCCGAGCGAGGCGCAGACCAGCAGGCCGGTCAGTAGCAGTTCCGGACCGGCGAGGATGGGGATGGACTGGCCTTCGACCGAGAGCGAGAAACTCGTCATTTTGGTCGCGGCGATCGCGGCCGCGCCGCCCACGACCGCGCCGATGGTGGCGATCAGCGCGCCCTCGCCGACGATGAGCAGGGCGATCTGCCAGTTCCGGAACCCGAGTGTCTGGAGGATTGCGTGCTCAGCGATGCGGCTCTGCACGCTCAGCACGATCGCGTTGCCGATGAGGGCCATGACGGCGATCAGGCAGCCGATGCCGAGCCAGCGCGCGAAACCGACGAGTTCGATCATGTCGCTGGCGATCTGGGCGATGAACGTGTTCTCGGTCGCGGTCATCGTGGGTTCCTGAGCGGTCCGGAACATCTCGTCGATGGCTTCGGCGACCGGCTCGAGCTGCGAGGAATCGCTGACGGTGACGTCGAATTGGGTCACGATGCCGAGTTGGTTGCGCCCGGCGAGCTGGATGAAGTCCAGTGAAGCGAAGGCTGTATTGCCGTCCTGAAGTTCTTCCGAACGGATAATCCCGGCGACGTACGCCCGGATGCCTGCGGCATCGAATGTTTTTCCAACCTGAAGCCCGCGACGTTTTGCAAGGGTCTCACCGACAAGTGTGGCGTCGGATCGGCTCATCCACTCCTGAGTAGATCCGGAGAGGACTTCAATCTTCCCTTCCCGGTCTTCGAGGAACGACTCTTTTGGCACGCCGCGAAACGTGACGACATCGAGTGAAGTGCCGCAGTTGGTGACTACGACCTTGATCGGGAGCGCGCTGGTCACGCCGGCTATCCGCTCGATCCGGCTCTGGTAGTCCTGCGGCAACTGACTGGTCGCGGGGCAGAAGCGGTCCTTGCGATAAACGACGAGTTTGGTGTCGTCTGCGCTGGCCGTGGTCGCTTCGTTGACGCCGGTCTGCATCGCCTGGATGGATGTGAACAGGAACATCGCGATGGCGATACCGCTGATGGTGAGCAGCGAGCGGACGCGGTTTCGCGTGGCCTGCTTGATGATCAGGGGGAGCAGGGAGAATCTCATGACAGAGTTCCTTCCCCGCCCGGAGTCACCAGTTCGTCGGTGCTTTCGGCGTCCGTGACGAGTGAGCCGCTCTCAAGGTGGAGCGTGCGACCGGCGTACTCGGTGGTCTTCGGATCGTGCGTCACCATGATGATGGTCCGGCCCTGCTCGCGGTTGATGCGTTGCAGCAGTTCCATGATTGATCTGGCGGACTTCTTGTCGAGGTCACCGGTTGGTTCGTCGCCCACGACGATCGTTGGGTTGGTGACGAGGGCGCGAGCAATCGCAACGCGTTGTTCCTGGCCGCCGCTCATCTGTCGGGGGTAATGGCCCGCGCGGTCGGCGATGCCGACCTGCTCGAGGGCGTCATCGACCCGCTTCCGACGCTCGCGGCGCGATAGGTTGTGAAGCATGAGGGGCAGTTCCACGTTTTCGAACGCGGTCAGGACCGGGACGAGGTTATAGAGCTGAAAGATGTAGCCGACGTGCTCGGACCGCCACGCGGCGAGCTTGTTCCGGCTGAGCGTCGCGATGTTGACGCCGTCGATGATCAACTCGCCCCGGGTCGGGCTGTCGATTCCGGCGATGAGATTCAGGAGAGTGGTCTTGCCGCTTCCGCTGGGGCCCATGAGCGCGAGGAAGTCCCCTCGCTGGACTTCGAGGTTCAGGCCGTTGAGCGGGCGGATGGTCTCGCCGCCCTTCTTGTATTCACGGGTCAGGTTGTTTGCTTTGATCAGTGTCATCCCACGGCCTCCTTGCTGCCAGGAGCGGGTTTTGAAGTCGAGAATTCGACCAGCGCGCCGGGCTGGAGTTCGTCATCGCCGAGCACGACGAGGTCGGTCGCGAGCAGGCGCCCGGTGACGCTGACCAGGCCCTCGGGGGCTTCGGTTGATTCGGAAACTTCGACCGGGACGAGATCGACGCGTCCGCGGAGGCCGGATCGTTGGCGCACGACGAGAACAGTGCTGCCATCCCTCAACGCTTCGCGCGGGAGCAGAAACTCCGGCGTTGCCTCGTCTTCGGCGGACGGGTTGGAAGCCGTCGAGTCGGAGGACGCGAGGAATCGGACGCGTGAGAGCATCTCGGGTTTGAGGATCGCATCGGGATCGATGATGCGGACCTTGATCTCCAAAGTGTTTCGCTGCAGATCGGCCAGGTTGGTGATGCGGGTGACGACGCCCTCGAAGGCCTTGTCCGGGAGGACCTCACAGAACACCTCGCAGCGCTGGCCCACGACGATGTGCGATGCCTCGGCAAGAGGAACGTCCGTTCGCACCTGCAACCTATCCGGGTCGTACACATGGACGACCTGCGCGGAAGTGGGATCGTCCATTCCCATCATGACCTTGTCGCCCGGCGACTTGATGCGACGCAGCACGAGGCCGTCCATAGGCGACCGGATGGTCATGCGCGACACGCGCAATTCTGCCTCCGCGAGCGCCGAGCGTGCGTCTTCCAGTTGGGCCTCGGCGGCGTCCAGCTCGGCCTTCGCGGAGGCGAGGCGCTGGGTGTCGTCGATCCGGAGATCGAGTGCGCGCTGGGCGGCTTTCAGGTCCGATGCGGCCCTTGCTCTCTGGGCACGCAGGACGGCGTCCTGGCGCTCGAGTTGCTTCACGACTGACGCCTGGGCCTCGGCGGCGGCCTTGGCGATGATTAACTCGATCTCGCTGGCGCTCCCAGCATCGGCGGCGTCCTGAAGGCGCTCGGCTTCCTGTTCGCGAGAGACGAGCAGGGCCTGGGCTTCATCGATCTGGAACGGCAACTGCTCCAGACGGGCATCCAGTTCATCAACCGTCGCTCCGGCTGATTCGACCACGCGTTCGAGCTCGATCGGGTTATCCCAATCGGCTTGGGCAGACGCGAGCCGGGCTTCGGCGACCTGCTTGCGTGACTCGGCGAGGCCAACGGCTGCCTTGGCGGCGCGGAGGGAAAGCCGGGCGTCCTCGTCCACGAGGCGGGCCACTTCCTGATCCTTCGCGACCGGCTGGCCTTCGAGGACGAGAATTTCTTCGACGACGCCGTCCGCGAGAGCCACCGCGGCGACGGCGTACGGGTCGGGCTCGATCCAGCCGGGCGCCTGGACGGTCTTGGTGGCGCGATCCACCGGTGTGGTTTCGGATGCGGCAGGGGCATCAGGGGCTTCTGCCACGGCCGGAACGACCTGGACGACGCGGACCTTCGGCGCTGGTGTGAGGGTCTTCAGGCCGGACCAGAGGAAAAGGCCGAGCGTGACGATCGCGAGCGCGATCGGTAACACGATGTGCAGGGGAACCGCCGGGCGCGCACGCCTCGGGCGATATTCGTGGGATGACATGTGGGGGTCCTTCAGAACTGACTTCTGGTGATCGACGGTGCGCGCGGTGGCACCACGACAGAAATCAGGCCTGCGGAGGACGGAGCAGACCGAACGCCGTATCGCGAGCGAAGACCTGATCCGGGTCCGCGAACGCGATCTCCGAGGAGTGAGCGAACGACACTATGCATGGCCCGTCCACGAGCGCGGTCGTCGCGGAGGCCATGACGCGGCAGAGCGTGCAGCCGCAGTCGTCGCCGCAGGGGTCGCTGGGGTTCTGGGGATCGTGATCCGTCTGCTCCGACGGGGCGCCGTCTGAAGTGGCGACGCCGTCGGACATGCAGCATGAACCGCAACCGGCGAGATCAGGCTGGGCATCCGTGGCGAGTGCGATCTGTCGGGCGGCGTGGTTGCTGTTTCCAATGCAGCACGACAGCGACGCTCGCACCATCGGTGCGACCGCTCCGGCGATCACCATCGCCGCGATGAGCAGAATTTGAGTGCCGCTGCGGTACATACTTCTCCCAAGAGCATACGACTCATCGGCAGGAGTTGTTCCGCGATCCGGCAAAAACCCGAAAACTGACGCGATATCGGACGTGGAAACCGAATGCGGGCTACCGGGAAGTGGGCGAACTCGGACTCGAACCGAGGACCTCGCGGGTGTAAACCGAGCGCTCTAGCCAGCTGAGCTATTCGCCCCTAAGACCGCATGAAGTGTAGCGATTTACCCGACGCGCGTCCGCCGGGATCGCCTCGCCGCCGGGCGGGAAACGGATACCATGCCCGCCCTGACAATCCCCCCCCACCGGTCTCTCGGTGGCTTTTGGAGATACGAGCCATATGGCCCACGGTTACGCGCACGATGTTCTCGACCAGGTCAAAGCCCGCAACGCCCACGAGACCGAGTTTCTGCAGGCGGCGGAGGAAGTCCTGGAGTCGCTTTCTCCTGTGTTCGACCAGCATCCCGAGTTCCAGAAGCACGCGATCCTCGAGCGGATCGTTGAGCCCGAACGAGTCATTCAGTTCCGAGTCCCTTGGCTGGACGATCAGAACAGACCTCAGGTGAACCGCGGATTCCGCGTGCAGTTCAACTCGGCAATCGGACCGTACAAAGGTGGCATCCGTTTCCACCCGACCGTCAACCTCTCGATCCTGAAGTTCCTCGGCTTCGAGCAGATCTTCAAGAACGCTCTGACGGGCCAGATGATCGGCGGCGGCAAGGGAGGTTCGGACTTTGACCCGAAAGGCAAGTCCGACTTCGAGGTCATGCGTTTCTGTCAATCGTTTGTGACCGAGTTGTTCCGCCATGTCGGACCGGACACGGACGTTCCGGCTGGCGACATCGGTGTCGGCGGTCGGGAGATCGGCTACATGTTTGGCCAGTACAAGCGACTGGCCAACGAATTCACCGGAGTGCTGACCGGCAAGCCGTTGGGCTTCGGTGGCTCGTTGGGTCGGACCGAAGCGACCGGCTACGGCACGGTCTTCTTCGCCGCGGAGATGCTGCAGGTGAAGAACGACTCGCTCGAAGGCAAGACTTGCCTCGTTTCCGGTTCGGGGAACGTCGCCCAGTACGCGGTAGAGAAGCTGCTCCAACTCGGCGCAAAGCCGGTGACGGTTTCGGACTCATCGGGCTGGATCCACGCGAAAGACGGCATCACGAACGAGATGCTCGAGGAGATCAAGGACATCAAGAACAACCGGCGCGGGCGCATCCACGAGCTTGCCGACAAGTACTCGGGCAATGTGGAGTACCACGAGACGGACCGCAACGCCGACCACAACCCGCTGTGGCAGGTAGACGCACAGTGCGCTTTCCCGTGTGCGACACAGAACGAGATCAATGGCAAAGACGCGGAGAACCTCCTGAGCGCGGGCGTCACCGTCGTGAGCGAAGGCGCGAATATGCCGTCGAACACCGAGGCGGTGAACAGATTTGTCGACGCGAAGATCATGTTCGGACCCGGCAAGGCAGCGAACGCCGCAGGCGTGGGGTGCTCTGCCCTCGAAATGGCGCAGAACTCGTCGCGAATCGCGTGGTCGTTCGACCGTGTGGAGGACATGCTCAAAGACATGATGGCCACCATCCACAAGAACGCGTACGAGGCCTCCGAGCGGTACTCGACCGCAGGAAACTACGTCGACGGCGCGAACATCGCCGGATTCGTCAAGGTCGCCAACGCGATGGTCGCCCAAGGCGTGGTCTAACGCGACAGAGGCGTTTCGGATTGGAGTACTTGCACGGCGGGCTCATGCCCGCCGTTTTGCTGCGCTCGGGTACACTCCCCTCATGAGAGTCACTCGACGTGTTCCCTCCCCCGCGGTTGCTCTGGAATCCACGCTGCTCGTGCACGGCGTGCCGGTGTCGAGCTCGCTCGAACTCAGTCGGGAGCTCTGCAACATCTGTCGCTCGGTCGGAGCCTCACCAGCGCTTATCGCGCTCATCGACGGTCAACCGGTCGCTGGAGTCACCGAATCGGAACTCCGAGAACTGCTGGATCGTGGTGCCGTACCGAAGGCGAATACTTCCAACCTCGGGGTCCTGAAGTACTGGGGCGCAAGCGCAGCGACGACGGTGAGCGCAACGATGGAAATCGCCGCTTCTGCGGGCATCTCTGTGTTCGCGACCGGAGGCCTGGGCGGGGTCCACCAGAATCTCTTCACGGGCGGATCAACCTGTAACCTCGATGTCTCATCGGACCTTGCCGCGATGGCCCGGTACCCCGTCGCGGTGGTATCGAGCGGCGTAAAGTCGATTCTCGATGTCAATGCGACGCGCGAAGCGCTCGAATCGCTCGGCGTCTGCGTTGTCGGCTTTCGCACGGACAGATTCCCGGCGTTCTACCAAAGGTCGTCCGAGGCCGAGGTCGATGCTCGATTCGACGATGCAGAGGAACTGGCTGATTTCCTGTCCAGCGAGCTCGCCCGGTCGGGCCGAGGCGTGCTCGTCGCCAATCCGATCCCCGAGCGGTACGAGATCGCCGCCGAGCAGTTCGACGCCTGGCGCGAGAAGGCCGAGGGGCGAGCCGAGTCGCTCGGAGCGATCGGGCGCGGCGTGACGCCCGCCGTCCTCAGTGCGCTGCACGACCTGTCGGACGGCGCAACGCTGCGCGCGAACATCGAACTCGTCCGTTCCAATACCCGGCTCGCGTCTGAACTCGCTGTCTCCATGTACAGCCAGAAAAGAAAGAGAGATTCCCGATGAGCGTTGTTCGCGTTCGCCTAATGCTCGCGCTGATCGCGCTCGCTGTGCCCGCTGCCGTATCGAACGCAGACCCTCCGGCGATCGACGGTTACTTCGACGACTGGAACCGGGACCACATCGTGGCGGTCGATCCAGCGGGCGACGCTTCCGGCGCCTTCGATGTCACAGCCCTGAGCGCTCAATTCGTCGGCGGGGTTCTTCATCTTCGGTTCGACACCGGACGGACACTCAACATCCAGTCCGGGCCGGTCGAAGATGGCACGCTGGTGCTCGAATTCACGTCTGGCAATGTCGCGCTTCGGATCAACACCCGTGAACGCTCCGTCAATCGGCTAGCGGATTCGCAGCAGGGCTGGCAGGACATCGGGTGGCACGCGGTCGGTTATTGGAGCGCGCCGACGTACGCGAACGATGAGTTCGAAGTCCGGGTGGATCTGGCCGCAGCGGGCTTCTCGGCCGGTGATCGGATCGCTCTGACGCTCGCCGGCAGCGACAGCCTCGCGAGCCCGGTCACTCTCCGGTACGCAGGACCTGCCGAGCCGCCTCCCGCGATGAACTTCGAGTTGCCAGCCCTAGACGACGGCCAGTTGCGAGTCGTCTCGCTCAACACCCTCCGGAACGGCATCGTCGCACCGGACCGCTCCGCGGCAATCCTCCGACTGCTCGCCGCCGGCGATCCCGACATTGTCCTGCTCCAAGAGGAATACAACACGTCGGCGGCGGATGTCGAGGCGGCGATAGAGGGCAAGTTTGGCGCGGGCTGGAACATCGTCAAGGTCCGTGACAACGTCATCGCGTCCCGCTTGCCGCTCACGAAACTGCAGAACTTCGACGACTCGTATGCGGCTGCGCTCGTCGCTGACGCAACGGGACAGATGCGTCTGGTGCTCAGCATCCACCCCAAGTGCTGCGGTCACATCGGCTCCGAAGAAGACAAACGCCGAATAGACCAGACCCTGGCGATGACCCGCACCATCGAACTCGCTCGCCAGCGATTCGGCACCGACCTCCCAATCCTGGTCGCCGGCGACTGGAACCTTGTCGGTTCCCGATCACCTCTCGATCTGCTCACCGATCCGACCGGGCCGAAGCTGCGTGAACTTGACGCCCGGCACGCCGGGAGCGCGGAGACCTACACCTGGTTCGCCCCGGACTCGTCGTTCGGTCCCGGCAAGCTGGACCTTGCCACCGTCGACGAGGAAAGCGCCGAGCACTCCCGCGCAGTCCTGCTCGATTCGCGCACAATCAGCCCAGCGTCCGCCGCGGCCCTGGGACTCAAGCCGACCGACTCCGCGGCCAGCGACCACCTGCTGATGGTCATCGACTTCGGGCGCACGACGCCAGCGCGGTGATCATCGGCGGCGGCGGCCCATAACGACGCATCCGCCGATCGTGAGCACGAGAGCCGATGCCGGCGTGGGAATCGTGGCGCTCTCGAGCTGCTGGCGCCGACCGGTGTCGTCGGTCCAATCGCCCCATCCGGGCTTGCGGATCGGCGTCGCGGAAGTGCCGGGCGAACCGAAGGCCGGAAGGTCGGGAACGTCGGTATGAACACGACCGGGACGGGCGGGCGTCCGCGCACCGTCGCCCTGCAGTTCTTCAAATATCCGACCCGGTCCGTCCGCTGCATCGCCGAAGAACGACTCCGGGAGCGGCTTGCCGATGCTGGTTCCAAAGCTCCATTGGTCCAGAACCGACACGCTGCCCAAATCGGGCAGATCAGGAACACCCGCCCGGGGCAGTTCCGGGACGTCGGTATGTGCCTCGAACTTCATTTTCTTGGCAACTGCCATGTCATCGAGCCGGAGCCAGTCCAGCCCGACGATGCCGTCGCCAACGACTTCGATCGTCGCAGAAGGCTGCGACACATTCATCGGTGTGGCTTGGACTGAGCCGCAGAAGGTGCTCACGGCGAGTGCCGAAAGGCCTGTGATCGTGAGGATGTTCATTTCCGACCTCCCGTCGCGCTCAAGCCACCCGCCGACTCCAACATGGACCATCCGGTCTGCTGGAACGCGGGAAACCGTGCCATCGTTGCGGCGATCAGTGTCTGGTCCATTTCGTCGATGTTCAGGACCAACTCGAGGCCGGTTTGCTCGGAAAGCGTCCGGTGCAGAGAGAGCTGCATCGAATAGGCGCGTTCGCGCATCGCCCAGTGGTCCAAGGATTCAGCGATGTCGAGCGTGTACTCCAGAAGCGGCTTCATCCGCGTCTGCAGATGCGCTCCGGAGAGGGATCGCATCGCGATGTTCGTAGCGAACACACAGTTCCAACCCCAACTCTCCAACCAATCGCCTCTGGGCTGGACTTCGCCGGACAGGGCGTCGTCCACACGGCTGATGATTCGGTCTACTGCCTCGGCTCCGTCGATGTCTCCACGATGGCAGAGGCACTCGGTCACGGCGGCATCACAGGTGTTCGCGATTCCAGCCAGTTGGTGGTCGTTGAGCGACTCGCTCAACGCGCGGTAGGCGTCGCGGGCGTGAGTCAGATCGGCGAGCGCGAGTTCGCGATGGTGCTCGGCCTGATCGGGCTCGACCGCCATAAAGCGACGGCGAATGTTCCCACGCAGATAGTGCACGAACGCGACCCGTTTCTGATCGACGTCTCGCTCCGGGGGATTCGAACGGTAGTGGTTGGCAAGAAGCTCTGCGGTCCCGAGTGCGGGCTCGAGGTCCCAGAGGCTGTACCAGGCGTTGGCCAGTGTCGATCGAAGGATGTTCCGCGTGTAGGAGCTGATGCCCTGCGTGGCAAGGCCGCGACGACAGGCATCAACTTCCTGCGTGTAGCGGCCCAGACCGTCCCAGCCCGAGGCTTCCATAGCACATGAGAACGCACGGCGCTCATCGCTTTCAGCGGCGGAATACATCCGTCCGGCGAGATCGACCATGTCCCGGTATCGGCCGTCGTCGTGGGCCTCGCGGGCCTCGGAGTACAGCAGTTCGAAGCCCTTGTCGCTCACCGCAGCCTTGTCGGGCTTGCGCTCAACGAAGGATACCCCGCTGCCCGAACCGTGCCAGATAGTTTCAAGAACCGCGCCGACGGGCCAGTCGAGGGCTTTCGCGAGTGCGACCACGAAGTCGCTTTTGGGGTTTCCGCTGTCCGGGTAGACCTTCGTCGGATCCCGATGCAGGTGGCGGGCGAGCTGGGCTCGGCTCCAACCGCGCGTCGTCCGTGCGAGATCGATCAGCCTGTGAAGGCGTTCGGTACGGGCCTGTCCTGGCGTCATGATCTTCCGGTCCTCCAATCCGGGCGGCTCGCCCGCCCGGTCCACATGTTCCGATACGCACATTCTGCGACAGCGTTCCAGAATAGGTGAGGCAAAAACGGCATACGCCTCGCGATTATCGAGATTTATACCTATCACAACCCGATCATGCAGTCTGCGGCACCTGCTGGCTGGTTTCAAGACCCAGTTCTCCATCGCGAACCACCACCTCGACCCGGTCACCTTCGCCGATTTCCCCGGCGATGATCGCGCGGCCGAGCTGGGTCTCGATTTCGTGCTGCACGAACCGCTTCAGCGGACGCGCGCCGTACGCGGGGTCGTATGCCCGCTCGACGATGAACTCAGCAGCCTCCGTGCCCAGCTTCAGCGTGATCCTGCGACCCGCCAACCGATCTCGCAGTTCATCCACAACAAGGTCAACGATCTTCAGGAGTTCACTGCGCTGCAGAGGCTTGAACAGGACGACATCGTCGACGCGGTTCAGGAACTCCGGACGGAATGCCTGGCGAAGATCGCGCATCACTGCGGTTCGCGCGTCGTTTGTGATCTGGCCTCCGGGCGTGACGCCTTCCAGCAGGAACTGGCTGCCGATGTTCGAGGTCATGATGATCACCGTGTTCTTGAAGTTCACGGTGCGCCCCTGCGAGTCGGTCACCCGACCGTCGTCGAGCACCTGAAGCAGGACGTTGAACACCTCGGGGTGCGCCTTCTCGATCTCGTCGAAGAGGATCACCGAGTACGGACGGCGGCGAACGGCTTCGGTGAGCTGGCCGCCTTCCTCGTAGCCGACGTAGCCGGGAGGAGCGCCGATGAGTCGGCTCACCGCGTGCTTCTCCATGTACTCGCTCATGTCGATACGGACCATGTTGTCTTCGCTGTCGAAGAGCGCCTGAGCGAGCGAGCGAGCCAGTTCCGTTTTCCCGACTCCGGTCGGGCCCAGGAAGATGAACGAGCCGATCGGGCGCTTCGGGTCCTTGATGCCCGCGCGAGCGCGGATCACCGCGTCCGCGACGAGCTGGACGGCCTCGTCCTGACCGACCACTCGCTCGTGGAGCGTCTCGTCGAGCCGGAGCAGTTTCTCGCGCTCGGACTCGACAAGGCGTGAGACCGGGATCCCGGTCCACTTCTGAACGATCTCCGCGATCTCGTGATCCGACACGATGTCTCGCAGAAGCGCATTATCCGTCTTCTCGAGTTTGGCCTCTGACTCCGCTAGTTCAGAGGTCAGCTTCGGGAGTTCGCCGTACATGAGCGCCGCCGCTCTATCGTGGTCGTAGGAACGCTTGGCTTCCTCGATCTCAGCCTTCACTCGCTCAATGTCCGAACGGAGATCGGTGACGCGCTGGATGGCGGACTTCTCTCGGTCCCATTGATCGCGCATCGTGTCGGCGGTTGCGCGAAGGTCGGCCAGTTCGCGACGCAGAGCTTCCAGGCGGGTCTTCGACGCCGCGTCTTTCTCGTTCTTCAGCGCGGACTCTTCGATCTCGAGTTGCATTACCCGGCGTGTGACCTCGTCGAGTTCCGCCGGCATCGAGTCGATCTCGGTCCGGACCATCGCGCACGCCTCGTCGATGAGGTCGATCGCCTTGTCCGGCAGGAAGCGTTCGGTGATGTACCGGTGGCTCAACTCGGAAGCGGCGACGAGCGCGCTGTCCTGTATCGCCACGCCGTGGTAAACCTCGAATCGTTCCTTCAGCCCTCGCAGGATGGAGACTGTGTCGGCGACGGTCGGTTGCTCGACGACAACCGTCTGGAACCGTCGTTCGAGCGCAGCGTCTTTCTCGATGTGTTTGCGGTACTCGTTGAGCGTTGTAGCGCCGATGCAGCGCAGTTCGCCCCGCGCCAGCATGGGCTTGAGCATGTTGCCTGCGTCCATCGCTCCTTCGGCGGCCCCCGCTCCGACGATCGTGTGCAACTCGTCGATGAAGAGGATGATCGAACCGTCGGACTGCTTGACCTCGTTCAGAACCGCCTTCAGACGCTCCTCGAACTCTCCCCGGTACTTCGCTCCGGCGACGAGCGAGCCCATGTCGAGGGCGAATACCGTCTTGTTCTTGAGTGTCTCGGGGACATCGCCACGCAGGATGCGCTGGGCAAGTCCTTCGACGATCGCCGTTTTGCCGACACCCGGCTCGCCGATCAACACGGGGTTGTTTTTGGTCTTCCGGGTCAGAATACGGATCACGCGTCGGATCTCGGAGTCGCGCCCGATGACCGGGTCGAGTTTGCCCCGCTTTGCCATGGCGACAAGATCGACGCCGTACTTCTCAAGGGCTTCGTAGGTCGCTTCGGGGTTCGCGCTCGTGACGCGCTGCGAGCCTCTGATCTGCGTGAGCGCGCTGAGTAACGTGTCTCGGCTCACGCCGTGAGACATCAGGATCTTGGTTGCTTCCGAGCCGGTTCCACCGGCCAGGATCGCGAGGAGCACATGCTCAATGGACACATACTCGTCCTTGAGGCGCTTCGCCTCTTCCTCGGCGCTGACCAGCACATTCGCGAGTTTCTGTGAAATCAGCAGATTGCCGTGTTCGGCACCGGGCCCGCGAACGCTCGGACGCTTCTGGAGATGTTCTTCCAGGCTCCGGACGACCTCGGCGGGCTCGACCTCGAGTTTGTTGAGCAGACGCCGGGCAACACCGTCGGAAGGCTCGATCATGGCCAGCAGCAGATGCTCCGCGTCCACCTCGGGATGACCCAACTTGACCGATCGACTGTGCGCTGCGGTCAGGGCTTCTTGGGTTTTCTGGGTCAGTCGGTTGGGATCCATTCGTGCCTCCGAATAAACTGGTCGGTTCTCCCCTTGAGACTGCAAGGCGCGTACCAGCCGCTTCGTCGACCCCGAGCGGAGAATTGCCCGGATCGTGCCATCCGACGCTGACGCGGACCGCTGTGGCATGCCGCAATGGCAGGGAAGCTCCTAGCCGTGGAGCGGGGACAGGCAAGTTGGCGCTGGCTACACTGGGGCTCTCGCGCTGACTCGGCGAATTGTCCCCCATTATCAGATAGAGGTTTGGGCGTGACCAAGTCACCAGACACCGCTCCGGCGGCATCCCGATCCGGTTCGTCGGTGGTCCGCATCGGCATCCGGCTCGGCGCGGGCCTGCTCATACTCTTTGTCAGTTTCGGGGCATTTCACGTTCTTCGCGAGAATCGTCCACGCCCGGCCCAGGTGCAAGATGCGGGCTCAGTTCGGCTTGTTCGGGTGATCGACGCGCAGAGCACCGCCGTCGCTCGTTCATTCACCGGATTCGGCTCCACCCGAGCCGTCCGGCAGGCCACCGTTGCGGCCGAACTCACGGCCCGGGTGACCGAACGGCCTGACTGGGTTCAGGCCGGCCGGAAAGTTGAAGCGAACGCGGTCCTGTTTCGCCTCGACCCGGATGTCTTTCGCCAGCGCCGCAATGCAGCGGCGAGCGCCGTCGTCGCCCTCGAAGCAGACGTCGATTCCCTCGATGTGGAATTGGAATCGTCCCAAGAGCGTCTTCGCCTGTCCGAGCAAGCGATCGCACTGCTCGACAACGAACTGACCGAACTCGAATCCGCGCTCGAACGCGGCGCAGCGATGCAGATTGAAGTCGACCGGCTTCGCCGCCAGCGGACTTCTCTTGAGGGGGAACGCGAGGCTCTCCGACAGGTCCTGAACGCGATTCCTTCGCGTCGTGCGGCTCTGCAGGCGCGCATCGCTTCACAGCGGGCAGAACTCGCCCTGGCGGAAATCGACCTTGCGCGTTCGGTCGTGCGATCGCCGATTTCGGGCGTCATCGCCGAGGTATTTTCCGATGCCGGCGACCTTGTTTCTTCCGGAGCGCCGCTGGTCCGCATCGTCGATCTCAGCACCATCGAGGTGCCGCTGCAGATCCCCGCTGCGGCGTCTCGCCGGGTCGCCGTCGGCGCGAAAGCGGTGGTTCGCGAGCCGTCAGGGGCAGGCAAGGAGTATGCGGGCGCGGTCGCTCGTATCGCTCCGGAGATTGATCCCGCTTCGCGTACGTTCACGGTCTTTGTCGAAGTTGAGCAGCGCATCGAGCCCGGTGAGTTCGACTCCAGTCGTGAGTACCTCTTTCCGGGTCAGTTCGTATCCGGAACGATCGAATCCAGCACAACGACGCGATCGCTGGTGATCCCGCGCGTCGCGGTGGATTCCGACCGCGTCATGGTTCTCGATGAAGAGTCCGGGACCGCCCAGCCCCGGACCGCACGAGTGGCGTACTACACCGATCAGACGATTATCTCGGACTCGGAGTGGGATCAATGGGCCGTCCTCGACACTAGCGGGCCGCTCCAGGCGTGGCAGCCTCCGATGCTTCAGGCGGGCGACCGCGTGATTGTCAGTAATCTCGACGAGCTCCCAGCCGGCACGGCCGTCCGCATCGAAGACCGACTGGCGGAACGCCGATGAGCCTCGCCGCCTTTGGAGTCCGCAAGCCGGTCGTTGCGAATCTGGTGATGTTTGCCATCATCGGTGCGGGGATTGTCTTCGGCCTTTCGCTGCGGCGCGAGTTCTTCCCGGAGTCAGAAGCCCGCCAGATCTCGATCACGGCGCCGTACCCGGGTGCCGCACCGGATGAGGTCGAGCAGACACTCGCGGTCAAGATCGAAGACGCGGTCGCGGACCTCGACGACATAAAGGAACTGACATCGTCGGTCTCCGAAGGCGTCGCGAGCGTCACGATCGAGTTCCAGGATGGGATCGACATCGATGAGAAGCTCTTCGAGGTCAAGCGCGAGATGGATGCGCTGCAGGACCTGCCCGAAGAGTCCGAACGCATCGTTGTCGACAAGTTCGAACCCAACCTTCCGGTCTGTGTGCTCTCGATCTTCGGTGATGCCGACGAACGCACCATGAAGAACGCGATCATCGAGATCCGTGACGATCTCGAACGCCTTCCGGGAATGGGCGACATAACGATCAGCGGGGTGCGCACCGATGAGGTGACGGTTGAGGTTCCCGAGCACAGTCTGCTTCAGTACGAGCTCAGCCTGCCCGACATCAGCGACGCGATCTCCCAGGCGATGCGGGAGCTCCCAGCCGGCTCCGTTCGCTCAAGTGAGATGAACACGGCCATCCGCACGATCGGCGTGGACGACCGAATCGAGGACATCCGCAACATCATCGTGAAGGCGGGCAACGGCCAGGCCCTCCGCCTCGGCGACATTTCGACCGTGACGAGTGGCTTCGCGGATGTCGACCTGCGTACCCGCCTGAACGGCGAGCCGAGTGTCTCTCTGACCGTGTTCAAAGTTGGAGAGCAGGACGCTGTTGAGATGGCGGACATGGTCAAGGCGTACAAGCTCGGGCGCGAAGTCGCCGCGGGACGGGCCGAACCCATCACACTGACCCCGCTTGAGTTCCTTCGCAGCAAGTTCCGGCGCCCCGGTGACGAGACGCCCCCATCGGCACGAATCGAGGCATACGAACTCGGGCTGTCCCGGACGACGCCGCCTCCCGGAGAACTCGCGATCACCACCGACCTGGCGCGATTCATCGTGGGGCGCCTCGATCTGCTCACCCGGAACGCGTTGGCCGGCGGCGTCCTCGTTCTGCTGGTCCTGGTCCTGCTGCTCAATCTGCGAGTCGCGTTCTGGACTGCGATCGGCCTCGGTGTGTCACTGCTGGGCACGCTGGCCGCCATGTCGCTGCTCGGCTACACACTCAACCTGCTGACGATGTTCGGGCTGATCATCGTCGTCGGCCTGCTGGTCGACGACGCCATCGTGGTCGCCGAGAACATTACGCGCCGATTCGAGGAGGGCGACGACCCGGATACAGCCGCGGTTGACGGCACGAATCAGGTCAACTGGCCGGTCGTCGCGACGATCATCACGACCATCTGCGCATTCCTGCCCCTCGCGCTGATCGAAGGTCAGATCGGCGATCTGCTCGGAGCGCTCCCGGTGGTTGTGGCTTGTGCGCTGCTCGTGAGTCTCATCGAAGCGCTGTTCATCCTGCCGGTGCACATGGCCCACAGCCTGCACAAGCACGGGCGACATTCGGAGGAAGCGGATCGCGGGGTGCTGGCCAGAGCCGAGTTCACGGCGGACCGGTATCGGAACAAGTTCTTCAACGGCCTGCTGATCCCGCTCTACGGCAGCACCGTCCGCGTCTTGCTGAGAGCGCGCTATCTAACGCTGGCCGGCGCAGTCGGGGTACTCATCCTCTGCTTCGGTCTCGTCGCGGGCGGAGTCGTCGACGCGACGTTCCTCGAATCTTCCGATGCAGAGACGGTCAACATCGAAGTCCAGATGCCGATCGGAACCCCGACAAGCCGCACGGATCAGGTCGTCACCCGAATCGAACGTGCCGCGGTCGCGCAGCCGGAGATCTCCGCGGTGTTCGCCCAGGTGGGTGCTGTCAGTTCCATCGACGGCGGCAGCCTCGGCTCACAGCAATCGCACCTCGCGCAGGTCATTCTCGAACTGAAACCGGTTGAACAGCGGGACCGCTCCAGCCAGCAGGTCATCAACGCGTTGCGCGAGCAGATCGGTGAAGTTCCCGGTGTGAAGTCGCTGCGCATCGAAGAGGTCGCCGGCGGGCCCGGCGGACCGCCGATCACCCTGACGGTCGTTGGATCGGACCCCAACCGCATGGCTCCGGTCGTCGACACGATCAAACGCTACCTCGCCGATTACGAGGGGGTCCGAGACATCTCGGACAATTCCGACTCCGGGCGGCGCGAGATCCAGATCTCGCTGAAGGACACCGGACGCGAGTTGGGGTTCACGCAGACTTTCCTCGGCCGCCAGATCCGAGGGGCGATCTTCGGCCTCGAGGCATACACCTTCGCCGGGGTTCGCGAGGATGTCGATGTCAGGGTGCTGCTTCCGGAGAAATCGCGCCGATCGCTCGCCGCTCTCGAAGACCTCTACGTCTTCAGCCCGGCCGGAAATCCGGTCCCCTTGTCCGAGATCGCTGACCTGAACGAGACCGAAGGCTACGCGACAATCCGCCGATTGAATCGCGAACGGGCGATCAGCGTGACAGCAGAAGCAAACCGAGCGATCGTCAACCCGGAAGAACTCATCGCCGATCTGCGACCTCGGCTCACCGAACTGCAACGCGCAAACCCCGGCATCCGCATTCTGGAACGCGGTCGTCAGAAGGACAACGCCGAATCGCTGGCTTCCTTGCCCACGGGCATGCTCGTCGCGATCGGCCTGATTTACTTCACGCTCGCGTGGCTTTTCGGGAGCTACGTTCAGCCGTTCATCGTGCTCTCGGCCGTTCCGTTCGCAGCGATCGGCATGATCCTCGGCCACATGTTCCTCGGGTTCACGATGACGATCCTGTCTTTCATCGGCTTCATCGCGCTCAGCGGCATCGTGGTCAACGACTCACTGATCTACATGTCTTTCTACAATCGGCTCCGCGACGCGGGGCTGCACATTGAAGATGCGTGCGTGGAAACCGGCCGCGCCCGGCTCCGCGCGATCCTCCTGACCACGGTGACAACCGTGCTGGGCCTGCTCCCGCTCCTCCTTGAGCAGTCGTTCCAGGCTCGGTTCCTGATTCCTATGGCGATCACCATCGCCGGCGGCCTGGTCTCAGCGACGCTGATTATCCTCGTCGTCTTGCCATGCCTGCTGATGATTTTCGACGACGCGAGACGCGCCGTGAGATGGGTCTGGACCGGCGGCGCGACGCCGTTGACCCGCTCCGAGCCGACCGGCCACGGCATGGGAACGCTCACGTCGAGGATCGACGACGCGGGCGTCTAACACTCTGAACGGAAGCCGATGCCTGTGAAACGAACCGTTGCCGCCGTGCTCGCAATCGCTGTGTGGTCTGCAGCACCCGTCGCCAACGCGACGCCGTTCGGGATCCATGTTCGGACCGAAGCCCTTCACCCGACCGATCCAGCCGCGGACCAGTCCGTTCCGGGGTACGAAATTCGAACGCCGGCCGGGACCGTTCGCACACTCCCGTCGCTGAACCAGATCTCCGTCATTGCACACGGTGCCGATGAACCGACGATCCTTGAGACGGGGATCCCGACCAGGTCACCGAGCGGCATTGCGTTCAGCGATGCATACATCTGGGTCGCAGACACCGGGAATCGACGAATCCTGCGATGGGACATCCGCGACGGGATTGTCGAGCCTGGCTCGGCCACCGCCTTGGAGACCCCTCCGCTACTCCGCCCGGTCGGCCTCGCCAGCGACGGCCATCGGCTCTTCGTTGCGGACTCGTGGGCGGACCAGATTCTCGTGCTTGATGAGGACGGCAACCTCGAACGGACGATCGGACAACACGGGTACCAGCAGGGCTTCTTGTCCGGTCCCGTCGGACTGCTGCTGCACGACGAACTGCTCTTCGTCGCCGATTCCCGCAACAGCCGCGTGCAGGCGTTCGATCCGGACAGCGGCGACTTCGTTTACGAGTGGGGTTTGCATGTGATCCGGCCTCACGAAGGCGCGGGCCGCCTCCACTACCCGACGAAGCTGTTGCCCTCTGACGACGGCGAGATGATCGGCGTCACCGAGCCATGGGAAGACCGCGTCCAGTGGTTCAGGCAAGCGAGGCAGGACGAGACCATCGCCGAACGCTTGCCGCTCGGTGCGGACGACTTCGTCCATTTCGGGCCGGGGATCGATGTGTACAACCGGCTCTTCGCGATCACCGATCCGGACACACACACCGTGCGCATCTTCGACCTCAGCCTCGACACGCCCGTGCTCATCGGCGTGATCGGCGACTTCGGAAAGCTCCCGTCTCAGTTCAGGCACCCGGCCGATGTCGCGTTTCTCCCGCCCGCAGAGGGACGCCCGCTCCGACTCGCGGTCGCGGACCGAGGCAACGCGAGGATCGCGCTCTACTCGATCGACTGGTCTCCGAGTGAGCCGTTGCGATTCCGCCCGAAGCTCGCTTCCCTGCTCCGAACCCTTGACCTGCTCGCCCTCGGTGCCGATCGCGCTCATCCGATCGATGCCGTCGCGCTTGTGGCCGCTGCGAACGACACGGTGTGCGTCCTTGATGCCAACAACGACAGGCTCATTCGCCTGAACAATCGCCTCCGAGGCGTCGCAAACCACGATCTGAGCGGAGATCCCACTCGTCGTCCGGCTCGCTTTGCAAGCGCCAGTCTCTCACGAGATGGCAGCGTGATCGCGCTCGATACCGCAAATGCCCGACTGGTCCACCTCACCGGTGACAAGCCAGCGAGCGTTCAACTCGATCCGGCGATCGAGCTTCCCGCCGCGGCCCATTTCCGGGCGGGCGAGACCTTGATCGTGGACCAGGGATTGCACTCTGTCGTGCACTGCGACGCGTCCGGGAACGCTCGCACCTTCATCGGACGCGCGGGTCTCAAGGCCGGGGAGTTCTTCAAGCCCGCTGCAATCGCAGAATTATCCGACGGTCGGCTTCTGGTGGTGGACCGAGGCAACCATCGCGTGCAGATCTTCGAGGCCGACTGGACACTTGCCATGGTGCACGGCCCTCGGCTCTACATCGCCGAGGCCCAATCCGGTGGGCGTGCGGTCTCCAGCACGACTCCACCGAGGCAGCCCACGCCGAAAACGGACTAGCGGTTCCGGATCTCGCGATCCGGTGCTAGGATCAAACCGTGCAACTCGCTTCGCCCACATCTCGCTCAAGGGCTGGCGCGCTCGTCGCGGTCGGAGTCGGACTGAGCATCCTCCTCTCCTGCGGCGATGCGCCGTCGACCCGCGCAACCGGATACGAATCGGTCTCCGCGACGCAGTCGGCAGAGGGGGACGCGTCCGCGGAGCCGGGCGAATACTGCGGTGACCCAGCCATCGATTCCACAATCCGAACAAGCACGAGCGCCTCGGGTGATTTCACCGTGACTCTGACCCGCTTGCCCGCATCCGTCAGCTCAAACGAGCTGGTAGCCTTCGGCGTGGAAGTAGACGCCGCTGTCGGCATTCATACCGAATATCTGGACATCCTGGTCGATGCCGGAATGCCGCAACACGGACACGGAATGTCGGTTCGGCCGGTGCACCGGTCGGGCGTTGCCGATGGCGAGTTCGAAGTCGATGGCATGCTGTTTCATATGCCCGGAGCATGGGAACTGTATGTTTATGTGATCGATGGTCCGTACACCGAACGGGTGACGTTTCATGTTCTGGCTCGGTGACCCCCGCGCCGTGGCTTCGCGGACCTTCGTGGCTCACGTGTTGATCGCGTTCGCGACCGCGGCAGCGCTTCCCGGCTGCGAGAGGCTGGACTCTGCCCCTGTTGCCGATGACTCCGACGTGGACGTGCTTCATATATCCGACGATGTCGCAGAAGTGCTTCGCGGGCTCGATCTCCCGACCAACAGTGCGACTGACTCGACGAATCGATTCTTCGCGAACGCCGATGCGGCGCACTTCGGTCAGTATCTGTTTTTCGAAGAGTCCTTCTCGGCGAGCGGCACGACGAGCTGCGCTACATGTCACCAACCGTCGCGCATGTTTACGGATGGTCTTCCTGTGGCACAGGCCGAAGGGACAGGAACCCGCAACACACCGAGCATCCTCAACACGGCTCACTTCCCGTGGCTGAACTGGGACGGAAGCGCAGACACGCTGTGGATGCAGGCGATGCGCCCCTTCGAGGCCGAGCACGAACTCGACTCGACCCGTACGACAATCGCCAAACTCATGGGAACGCGGGAAGATCTTCGACTGGGCTACGAATCCGTGTTCGGCGCGCTGCCGGACTCCGGTGTCTTCAACAGGTTGCCAGACCGCGCCATGCCGGGAATGGCCGCCTGGGACGAGATGTCCGAAGCCCAGCGTGAACTCGTCGACGGTGTCTTCGTGAACATCTGCAAGGCGATCGCCTCCTACGAGCGAATCCTGGTCTCGCGGGACGCCCCCTTCGATCGCTTCGCCCGGGCGGTATCAACCGGAGGTCTCGCAGACTGGGCGACTGCCGGGAACCCCGGCTTCGGAGAAACGGAACTGGAGGGATTTCGTCTCTTCGCAACGGAGATGGACTGCATCGCCTGCCACGCTGGCCCCTACTTCTCGGACTTTGCCTTCCATAGCGTGCGAGTTCCGCCGCGCGGGGGCGGTGCCCCGGTCGATGCCGCCCGGTTCGAAGGGCTCAAAGCCCTTATCACGAGCCCGATGAACGCGGCCGGTCCGCACAGCGATGACCGGCAGTCCAGCCGCGCCCGCCGCATCGACTTCCTCCAAAACCCTTCAAGCAACTGGGGAAGGTTCCGAACCCCGTCGCTCCGAAATGTGGACCTGACGCCGCCGTACATGCACGCCGGTCAGTTCGACACTCTCGATGCTGTGCTCCACCACTACTCGACGTTTGATGGAGCGCTGCCCCCTGATCACCACGACGCGCAGGAGCGTCTACTTCGCCCGCTCGACCTCTCCGACGAGGAAAAGGCTGCGATCCTCGCGTTCCTCCGCTCGCTCTCCGCTCCGACCCTCGCTCCAGAGTTGCTCGAGAAACCGGCTTCCGCGATCCGTGGCGGCAAGGCCAAAACCGGGCTTTGATCGGGTTCCGTGTGGCGGACCGCGTTGGCAGCAGTAGAGTCTGAGTGAAAGAACTCCTCCACTGTTCGGAGATCCACAGGCGTGCTGAAGAAACTGAATCTTGCTTTGCTCGGTCCGATCGCCGTCCTCACGGGCCTCGCTTCGGCCCCGCCCGAGGCCTCGGCCCACCCGGATGACCCGAAGATCCTGGACCAGTTGCCTCCTGTGATCGCCGAGCCGTATCGGAAAGCGGACGCAAGCCGTGGAGCACCGGAGTTCGACTCTCTTGATGTCGATCTCCTGAGTTGGCTGCCGGTCAACACCTTCGGCCTCGGATCGGACGGTGCCGCCGACATATGGGGCTACACCTCCCCCGGCGGTCGCGAGTACGCCCTGATCACGCTCTCGAACGGTCTGTCATTCGTCGATGTCACCGAGCCGACAAACGCCCAGATCGTCGCGACCTTCAGCGGGCCGGACAGCCTGTGGCAGGACGTCAAGATCTACGGACACCATGCCTACGCGGTCAGCGAAGGCGGCCAGGGCATCCGTGTCTACAACATGGAGAATATCGACAGCGGCCAAGTCGCATTCGAAGGCACGGTCACCTCCGGAGGCTCGACCGCGACGCACAACGTCGCGATCGACACCGATTCCGGTTTTCTCTACCGCACCGGCGGCAGCAACAACGGCCTCCGAATCTACTCGCTCGACAACCCATCGTCGCCACAGCTCGTCGGCGAGTGGCAAGATCGGTACGTGCACGATGCTCAGATCCGAGCCTTCGATACCGTGAACATCGGGGGCCAGATCGGATTCTTCCGCCAGATCGCGTTCTGCTGCTCAGGGTTCAACGGCGGCTCGGTCGACACCGGACTGACCATCGTGGACGTGACCAACAAGTCCAACCCCGTCGTGCTGAGCCAGACCGCGTACTCTTCCCGCGCCTACTCTCATCAGGCGTGGCTCAGCGAGGATGGCCAAACACTCTTCCTCAACGACGAACTCGACGAACAGAACTTCGGTTCGCCAACGACAACACGCGTCTTCGATGTGTCGGATCTCGCCAACCCGGTAGAGATCACGACATTCACGAACGGCAAGTCAGCGATCGATCACAACCTGTACGTGAAGAACGGCATCATGTACGCCGCGAACTATCGGTCGGGGCTTCGGATCTTCGACGTTTCCGACCCAATGAACGCTGAGGAGATCGCCTTCTTCGACACGTTCCCCGACTCCGACTCGCCGAACTTCAACGGTGCGTGGAGCGTGTACCCCTTCTTCGACTCCGGGACGATCATCGTCAGCGACATCGAGCGAGGGCTCTTCGTGCTCCGCTATAACCAGGCGCAACTCGAACTCGAACTCGCCGACGGAGATTCCTCCACGGTTCTCCCTTCCGGCGAGACGATCGATGTCGCGATCTCCGAAGTCAACGGCGGCGAGCTCGTGGCTGATAGCCCCACCCTGATCCTCGATCGCGGCAACGGACCAGAATCCTTCCCGATGAGCCCGATCGGATCCGGTGTGTATCGTGCTTCGTTCCCGGATCTGGAGTGCCTCTCCACCGTGGAGTACTACTTCGAGGCCACGGCCGTCAACGGATCGACCGCTACCCTGCCCAGGACCGCGACAACTTCCGGTGGCTTCGTCGCGACCGTGGCGACCGAACAGGTCCTCGCCATCGACGACACGTTTGATCTTGACACCGGCTGGGTCTCCGGAGCGCCCGATGACGACGCGACGAGCGGTTTCTGGGAGCGCGTCGATCCGGTCGGTACCACAGCACAACCCGGAGACGCGCTGTTCGGTCAGTTCTGTTTCGTCACGGGCCAACACCCGGCGGGCTCCTCAGGCGCGGGTGCGAACGATGTGGACAACGGTCAAACCACACTGATCTCCCGAGCCATCGACCTTACCGCCGATGCAAACGCTCGATACGAGATCTCCTATTGGCGATGGTTCTCCAACTCGGCCGGCGCAGGTCCGAACACAGACCCGTTCGTGGTCGATATCTCGAACGACGGAGGCCAATCCTGGGTCAACGTTGAGATTGTTGCCCCGAATTCCCCCGAGTCGGACGGTGGCTGGTTCCAGTACTCGTTTGATCCCGACGACCTTATCGCCCGTTCGTCGGACGTCCTCCTCCGATTCATCGCCTCGGACTCGGATCCGCAATCGCTGGTCGAAGCCGCGATCGACGGCTTCCGGGTGTCGTACTTCGCCTGCGACGATGCATCGATCCCCGGTGACGCCAACGGCGACGGCCAGGTCGATCTCGCCGACCTGAACATGGTGTTGGCGAACTTCGGCCAGACGACCGACATCGGCGACGTGACCGGTGACGGAGCCGTGGACCTTGCCGACCTCAACCTGGTCCTCGCCGAGTTCGGCGCCTGACCCGCAGACCGTCCCGTCCAAATGAGAACGCCGGCCGGAGTCCTCCGGCCGGCGTTTTTTCATGACCAGCACCGAATCGATCGCTCAAACCGCGCTGGTGTATTCACGCCAGCTCTTGATCTCGAGTTCGACACCGCCTTTGCGGACCGCCCACATCGACTCGGACAGGCGCTCACCGATCTGTCGGTTGGTGATCAGCGGGACGTTGAAGTCGATCGCGGCCCGCCGAATCCGATACCCGTTGGTCAGTTCGTCTTCCTTGTCCGCCGACGGGATGTTGATGACCAGATCGATCTCGCCGTTGCGTAGGCGTTGCACCGCGCTCTCGGGAGCGTCCGACTCCAGGGGCCAGTCCGCGAGTTCGGCCTCGATCCCGCGCTCAGCGAGGAACTTGTGAGTCCCCTCGGTCGCGAAGAGCTTGATTCCCATCTCCTTGAACCGCTCGAAGGAGCGGAGCATGCCCGATTTGTTCTCGATCGTTCCGACGCTAAGCAGCATGGATCGAACAGGCCGACGGTAGCCGACGCTAAGCAGGCTCTTGATGAACGCCTCGTGGAAGTCACCGCCGAGGCACCCAACTTCGCCAGTTGAGGCCATCTCCACGCCGGTCGTCGGATCCGCACCGTCGAGCCGCGTGAAGCTGAACTGGGGGGCTTTCACGCCGACGTGGTTCAACTCGAAGCTCCGCTTGTCCGGCTTCTCGTACGGCTGACCCATGATGACCCGGGTGGCGAGTTCGATGAAGTTCTGGTTGATGACCTTGGAAACGAACGGGAACGAGCGCGACGCCCGCAGGTTGCACTCGATGACCTTGACCCGGTTGTCCTTGGCGATGAACTGGATGTTGAACGGTCCGGTGATCTTCAGGCGCTCGGCGATCTGGGTCGCGATGCGCCGGATCCGGCGAATCGTCTCCAGATAGGTGCGCTGCGCCGGGAACACGAGCGTGGCATCGCCGGAGTGCACTCCCGCGTTCTCGACATGCTCCGAGATCGCGTAGGCCACGATCTCGCCGTTGTCGGCGACGGCGTCGAACTCGATCTCCTTGGCGTTCTCGAGAAACTTGGAGATGACCGTCGGGTACTCCGGTGACACCTTCGCGGCCACCTTGAGATACTTGGTTAACTCTGCATCGCTGGTCGCGACCGCCATCGCCGCCCCGGAGAGCACGTACGACGGACGCACGAGCACCGGATAGCCGACCTTCTCGGCAAAGCCGAGCGCTTCGTCGATCGTCGAGAGTTCGGACCATTCCGGCTGGTCGATCTTGAGCTCGTCGAGTAGTGCACTAAACGTGTTGCGGTTCTCGGCGCTGTCGATAGATGCCGGTGTGGTCCCCAGGACTCGGATGCCTGCTCGCTCCAACTTCACCGCCAGGTTGTTGGCGATCTGCCCGCCCATCGACACGATGACGCCCTTGGGCTTCACCACACCGCAGATGTCGAGAACCGACTCGTAACTGATCTCGTCGAAGAAGAGCTGATGAAACTCGTCGTAGTCCGTGGAAACGGTCTCCGGGTTGTAGTTGAGCATCACGGCCTTGTAGCCCATCTTTTTGAGCGTCAGGCCGGCGGTCACACAGCACCAGTCGAACTCGACCGAACAGCCGATGCGGTACGCACCCGAGCCGAGCAACAGCACCGCGTTGTCCACCGGGAATTTGCCGTCGTTGCCGGCCCCGTGGTAGGTCAGGTAGAGGTAGTTCGTTTTCGCCGGGTACTCGGCCGCGAGCGTGTCGATCTGACGGATCGTCGGCTTGATGTTCGCCTCGATGCGCTGCTCGCGGATCTTCACATCGGTCGACCCCGTCAGCCGGGCGATCGCTTTGTCCGAGAAGCCGTGCTTCTTTGCCGAACGCAGGAGTTCCTCGGAAAGGTCATCATCCTCTATGGACTCGAGCGTGCATGCGATCCGCACGATCGCTCGAAGCTTGTCGAGGAACCAGCAGTCGATGTGGCTAAGCTCGTGGATCCGGTCGACCGAGTAGCCGCGCCGGAGGGCTTCGATGACCGCAAAGATCCGGTCGTCTGTCGGGTTCCGCAGGTCGTCATCGAGCTCGCCAGACGTCGACTGCACCTCATATGGCTCGTTGCCGACCACGCCGTGCTTGCCGACGTCGAGCATCCGACAGGCTTTCTGAATCGCCTCCTCGAAGGTCCGCCCGATCGACATGACCTCGCCGACCGACTTCATCCCGGACCCGAGTCGCCGCGACACGCCGCGGAATTTTTTGAGGTCCCAACGCGGCATCTTGACCACGCAGTAGTCCAGCGCGGGCTCGAAGAAGGCGGATGTCACCTGGGTGATTGAGTTCTTCAGTTCGTGCAGCCCGTACCCGAGGGCCAATTTCGCGGCAACGAACGCGAGTGGATACCCGGTCGCTTTCGACGCCAGCGCGGATGACCGCGACAGCCGCGCGTTCACCTCGATGATCCGATAGTCCTCACTCTTCGGATCGAGCGCGAACTGGATGTTGCATTCCCCCACGATGCCGAGATGCCGGATCACCCGGATCGAGATCTCTCTCAGCTTGTGGTACTCGCTGTTGCTGAGTGTCTGCGACGGGCAGACCACGATCGATTCACCCGTGTGAATGCCCAGCGGGTCGAAATTCTCCATGTTGCAGACCGTGAGGCAGTTGCCGTACCGGTCTCGCACGACCTCGTACTCGATTTCTTTCCAGCCTTCGAGGTACTCCTCGATCAGAATCTGGTTTGTGTGCGCGAGCCCGCGCCCCGCAAGATCGCGCACTTCCTTCTCGGTGCGACAGACACCCGAGCCCAGCCCGCCGAGCGCGTACGCCACGCGGATCATGACCGGGTACCCGATTTTGTCAGCGGCCTCGACGGCCTCACTGACCGACTTCGCGGCCTTCGACCGTGCCGACTTGGCATCGACCTCGTTGAGGCGACCGACGAACAGCTCACGGTCCTCGGTGTCCCGGATCGTCTCGACGGGTGTGCCGAGTACTTCAACACCGTGCTTCTCCAGCACGCCGGCGTCGTACAGTTTCAGACCGCAGTTGAGCGCGGTTTGCCCGCCGAACGAAAGCAACAAGCTGTCCGGTTTCTCCTTGGCGATCACTTCCTCAACGAAGTCGGGCGTGATCGGCAGAAAGTAAACCTCGTCGGCGAGGTAGTCGCTGGTCTGGATCGTGGCAATGTTCGGGTTGATCAGGACGGTCTTGATTCCCTCCTGTTTCAACGCCTTGATGGCCTGCGAACCCGAGTAGTCGAACTCGCCCGCTTCGCCGATCTTGAGCGCCGACGAGCCGAGAATCAGAACCTTGCGTGGTTTGGTTTGTGTGATCATCGTGCGTTGGCTCACTTGCTCAGCATGCGGAGGAATTCGTCGAACAGGTACGCGGTGTCAACAGGGCCCGGGCAGGCCTCGGGGTGGAACTGAACCGATCGGAAGGGCTTCCAGGCGTGGCGGATGCCCTCGTTGGTTCTGTCATTGAGATTCTCGAACCAGGGACGCCAGTCCTCCGGCAGCGATTCGGTGTCGACCGCGAAGCCGTGATTCTGGCTGGTCACGAAGCAGTTGTTCGTGCCGCACTCGATGACGGGCTGGTTCTGGCCGCGGTGCCCGTACTTGAGTTTGTATGTGTTCGCCCCGATCGCGAGCGACAGGAGTTGGTTGCCGAGGCAGATGCCGAACAGCGGGATATCACGGGAAAGTGCGGTGCGCACGAGTTCAACTGTCTTGCCGCACATTGTGGGGTCACCCGGCCCGTTCGAGAGCATCACGCCGTCAAACTGGTCGAGTTCATCCGCGATGTCGGCATCCCACGGCACCCTGGTCACTGTTGCGCCGCGCTGGGCGAGCGACCGGATGATGTTGTACTTCGCGCCGGTGTCCACCAGCAGGATGTTCTTGTCGCCGCTTCCGAAGACGCCCCGCTCCGCGATAGAAACCTCCTCGACGAGGTTGCGCGTGTTCGGATCGTCGAACTCCACCTCCTCATCGCCGTCGACTTCGATCTTGCCGAGCATCGATCCTCGTTCGCGCAGGCGCTGGGTCAGCGCGCGGGTATCGATGCCGCTGATGCCCGGGATGCCCTCACTCTCGAGCCAGTCGCCGAGCGATTGCTCCGCGTTCCAGTGGCTGTAGGACTCGCTGTAGTCGGCGACCACCAGGCCGCACGCATGGATCTGGTACGACTCGCGGGTGACCGACAGGCCGAAGGGGCCGGCATGGTCTTGCTTCGGGACACCGTAGTTCCCGACGAGCGGATATGTGCTGACGAGGAGCTGACCGCGATAACTCGGGTCGGTCAGCGACTCTACATAGCCGACCATTCCCGTGTTGAACACAACCTCGCCGGCACGCGACTTCTTGGCACCGAACGACCAGCCGCGATATTCGGTGCCGTCCTCGAGAACAAGCTTTGCCGCGAGCCGACGCTCGTTGTCCACGGCCACGGATTCGTGAGGTATGGATACGGTCTCTGCCATCGATTGCTCTCCGAGCGGTTTGATTTCGAGGTCACCCTCGGTCTGCCTGCTTGATTCACGAGTGGTCACGGTGCGTCCCCTTCCGCGACGGTTCCGCCGCTCAGCCCGGACGGCTGCCGGGCTTCTCCACCGGGATCCCCGCCTTGACCAGCGGGCAGTCTTCCTCGGTCCATGTATTGAAATGGAGTTCGCAAAGGCCCCACGCCCCGACCCGATCGCCCTTGGAGTTCGCGCCTGGTTCGAACTCGCCGCGGCTCCGATCAACGACGGTCGCGTAGCCGACGACGATCGCTCCCGCTTCCTCCACAAGAGGAAGCAGCTCCTTCACGCTCTTTCCGGTCGTGATGACATCTTCCGCGAGCAGCACGTGTTCCCCCGGCTCCAGCCGGAATCCGCGTCTGAGCGAAAACTCTCCGTCCTTGCGTTCAGCGAACATCGAGCGTGCCCCGCAGGCCCGCGCCAATTCGTAGCCCCACACGACCCCTCCCAACGCGGGCGCGAGCACCGTGTCGATCCGCAACTTCCGCGGCAGCGAGTCACGCATCAGTTTCGCAACCATTCCGCCCGCGGCGGGGTCCTCGAACAACTTCGCACACTGGCAGTACCGATCCGAGTGCAGTCCACTGCTGAGTTTGAAGTGCCCGTTCAGCAGCGCCCCGGTGCGTTCGAGCAACTTCTCGACCTCGACCGAGATAGCGGGATCAACGGAAATGCTCATGACTGCGACCGCCCCTCTCTCGCTGTGGTCTTCAGAGCGCCGTCCACAGCTCCGGCGATCTGCTCTCGGAAGGCTACGGTCTTCCGGCGCACAACTTCCGCCACGTCCTGCCCCTGATCGGCGTCACCGGGGAGCAGGCCTCGCGTCGAATGCAGCAGCAGGCCCAGTCCCGACAAACCACAATCCACCGCCACCGCTCCAGCCCGAACGACGGTCTCCGCGCTCCCGCCCTGGGCGCCAAGGCCGGGCACGAGGAACGGAAGGTCCGGTGCCGCCCCGCGCACCGCTCGAACCTCATCGGCCCCTTTCGTCGCTCCAACGACGAGGCCAGCGTTCTCGTCGGACCAGTCGGCGACGCTGGCGGCGATCCGTTCGTACAGCCGGTCGGGCAGGATGAAGTCGGCCGCGCCGGGATTCGAGGTCAGGGCAAGGAAATAGGTCAGGCGATCGGTGTAGGTAAGGAACGGCTCAGCGCTGTCCCGGCCCATGAGCGGGTTGACCGTAACCGCGTCGGCGCCGAATACCTCGAAAAGGGACTTGGCATAATGCTTGGCTGTGGTTCCGATGTCGCCCCGCTTCGCATCAGCAATGACCACCGCGCTGTCCGGAATCAGGTCACGGACGCGATACAGCAGGCGAATGCCCTCAACACCCTGAGACTCGAAGAAAGCCAGATTGAACTTGTACGCCGCCACAAGGTCGCTCGTGGCCTCGACGAACAAACGGAAGAACTCCAAGTACCCCGCCGTCGACGGAGTGAACTCGCCTCCCGCCGGCAGGTAATCAGGGGCTGGCTCGATGCCGGCGGACACCAGGCTGCCCGTCCGCTCGATCGCGCTCCGCAGCTTCTCCACCGCCGTCATGGCCGCCCTCGCAATCTGGCCGACGACTGGGGCCGCCGGCACTCGGGATACAAAAAGAGCCCGCGTCGCGGGCCAAACCGATCATCGGGACGCTGCCAAGGGCCTCCCCAACGCCACACCACGCGCTCGGCCTCCGGCGAGCATGCCGATCGAGGATTGCGGAAGATTCCGGCGCGGTCCATTAAAGCCGAATTCTAACAGTGCGCGCCCACGCCTGCACCGGTCAGCGAGCCTCCAATGCAGGAATTCGCAGGAATTATGGACCTGCCACCACCGGCGCGTTGGCACCGCGCGTCACATCGAATGCCACGCGGCCCTCGATATAGGTCGCCACTACTCGTCCGACCATGCGGGCCCCGAACCACGGGCAGTTTCGGCTCTTGGAGCCGATGTGCTCAGGTCCAAACTCCCACTCCTCGACGGGATCGATGACGACGACATCGCCCGGCATACCGACTTGCAGCGATCCGAAGCATTGCCATCCGACCACATCGCGCGGTGCCCTGGTGAGTTTGTCAATGAGGAACTCCAGAGACCACTTACCGCCGACCACAAACTCGGTGTGAAGACTGCAGAACGCGGTCTCCATCCCGATGATCCCGAACGGAGCGTCCTCAAACGAACGAGATTTCGATTCGGCATCGTGCGGCGCATGATCGGTGGCGATGCAGTCGATCGTGCCGTCCTCCAAGGCCACAATCAGAGCCTGCCGGTCACGCTCGTCGCACAACGGTGGCTTCATCTTCGCGTGCGTGTCTCCCAGGCCGGGGTTGTCGGCTCGACGCACTCTCTCATCGGTGAACAGCAGGTGGTGCGGGCTGACTTCGGCAGTCACTGGAGCTCCCCGCCCCTTGAAGTAGCGGATCACTTCGACCGAATCGATGGTTGAAACGTGGCACACATGCAAGCGACAACCGGTTTCGAGACTGAGGGCGCAGTCGCGTGCGATTCCGACCGCCTCCGAGCTGCGCGGTATCCCGGGCAGGCCCAGATCCGCAGAAACGCGCCCCTCGTGCATCACACCCGGACCGGTGATCGAAAGGTCCTCACAGTGGTCGAACACAACCGGACGCCCGCCCCACTGATTCGGCGGCAAGTCAACGATCGCCTGCATTGCGCGGCGCATCATGCCGGCGTTGGCAACGGGCAAACCGTCGTCGCTGAACGCGCCGGCGCCGGCCGCCCAGAGGGCGGAGAAGTCCGTCAATTGCTCGCTTTGCATGCCCCTGGTCAGGCAGGCCACCGGGTGGACGCGAACGCCCGCCCCCGGCTCGCCCGATCGAGCGTGCTCCGACGCCCGGTCCTGCAGATAGCGCGTCGTGAGGACCGAGTCGTTGACCGGCTTCGTGTTGGGCATGCACCAGACACGGGCGAAGCCGCCCGCCGCCGCCGACCGGCAGCCGGTTGCGACCGTTTCGCTCGACTCGCCGCCGGGCTCTCGGAGATGGACATGTACGTCGGCGAACGCCGGCGACAGCACACGACCGCTCAGGTCGATCTCGGTGTCGCCCGGCTCCGGGACAAGGTCCGGTCCGATGGCAGCGATCTGCCCGTTCGCGATTCGGACATGGGCCGGGCCGTTGACATCGCTCGCCGGGTCGATGACCTGGGCTCCCCGTAGGAACAGGTTTGCTTCGGTCGGCATCAGCGGCTCACTTTCTCGCGTCGGTCCAGAAGGAAGTCGAGCACCGCCATCCGGGCCCAAACGCCGTTTGCGACCTGATCCTGGATCAGGCATCGATCGTCTGTCATGAGTTCGTCAGAGATTTCCACCCCGCGATTCACCGGCCCCGGGTGCATAACTAAGGCGTCCGGAGCGAGTCGCTCCAGCCGATGCTTCGTGAGTCCGTATCGCCGATGGTATTCGCCCATCGACGGGTACATCTGGCCATGCTGGCGTTCGAGTTGGACGCGGAGCAGATACACCACGTCCGTCCCTCGTAATCCGGTTTCGAGATCATGATGCACATCCCAACCGACCTCAGCGAAGCCGGGCGGCAGAAAGGCACGGGGGCCGACCAGCCGGATGTTGGCTCCAGCGAGGCTCCAGAGCGAGAGATTGGATCGCGCCACGCGACTGTGCGCGATATCCCCCACCACGGCGATCGAAAGTCCTCGGAGATCGGCTATCGAGGCAAACTGGAAGCGGTCCATCAGCGTCATCGCGTCGAGAATCGCCTGGGTGGGGTGTTCGCGCGCGCCATCGCCGGCGTTGATCACCGAAGCCGCGCTGTTCGCGGCCACGACCTCCGGCGCTCCCGCTCGAAAATGACGCACGACGATGACATCAGGCCCGATGGCGTCGATCGTGCGCACGGTGTCGGCAAGCGACTCGCCCTTGGAGACCGAACTCGACGCGACCTCCAGATTGACGACATCGAGCCCGAGCCTGCGTCCCGCGACTTCGAACGATGTCCGGGTACGGGTAGAAGCCTCGAAGAAGAGATTGACCTGCAAGCCGCGCCGGGAGTGGCTGACTTCGCCGGCTCGAATCTCGCGGGCGAGTCGCAGAATCGAGTCTAGAGCATCGGACTCGCACCCCCGGATCGAGGTGAATGACGGGGCGAGCTGGCGACCTTTCGCTACGGTTGCTGCTTGGACGCCCAATTCCCTAGTCCCTCATCAATGAATCTGAGTTGCCGGGGCATCGGCCCGATTCCTTGCCCAATATCGGATTCATGGCCAAAACGCCATGGTTCAGGCTTGCCAATCGTTCCGATGGAGGAAGAGTACAGAGGGTTTGGAAACTGTTCCAGCCGACAACACAGAGTGCGCCCGGGGGTTATCGGGTGTGAGCTCAACACCCGGCGCGTCGCGCCGACAGATTGGGAGATCAACAATGAGGCTTGGCAAGAGCATTCTCACCACCCTCGCTTCGGTCGGGCTACTCGCAACGAGCGTCGCGGCTGCTGCCTTCAACCCTCTGGATTCGGTCACACCAGACTTTCAGAGCGACGTGATCAACGCCCTGGATGTCACCGACGCGTCAATCCGCTCGCTCGATCTGATGCAGGACGGCGAGGGCAACGTGAGCTTTGTCATCCCGATCGAGGGATTCGATGTCACCGTGCAGCTCTGGCCACACAGCGTCAGGGCGGACGGGTATCGCGTTCTTAAGCAGATCGAAGACGGCTCGTTCGTTTCGGTTGAACCCGCTCCGGAGTCGACCTTCCGCGGCGTGCTTTCCGAAATCCCCGGAGCCACCGTTGCCGCGTCGATTCTTGACGAGCAGCTCTACGCGATGGTCCTCCTGCCGGACAATTCGCGCTTCTGGGTTGAACCGCTCGCTTCCCGTTTCCCCGGAATCGACCCGAGCCTCCACGCGGTGTACAGCCAGGAGGATGTCATCCCTTCACTCGGCATCTGCGCGGTCGTCGACGACTTCATCGAGCAGAGCCAAGCCGAGCGCGAGCAGCAGCTCGCCGAGTTGGGCCGCGGTTCCGGTGACTGCGGCGGTCTCTGCGTCGCCGAATTCGGCGCCGATGCCGATGTCGAGTTCTACCAGGCGCTCGGCAGCAACGAAGCGAACGTCGAGAACCTCATCAACAACATCATGAACGCGGTGAACACCCAGTACGAAACCCAGGTCGGGATCACTCACGAGATCACCGGCATCCTGATTCGCACCGCCGAACCCGATCCGTACTCCTCAACCAACGCGGGCACACTCCTGAGCCAGTTCCGCTCCGAGTGGCTGAACAACGTCGGCGGCAGCATCCCGCACGACACGGCTCAGTTGTTCACGGGCAAGAACCTGCAGGGCTCGACCATCGGTATCGCGTACCTCGGCGGTGTCTGCAACAGCCTGCGTTACTCGGTCGTCGAGACCACCTGCTGCGGCTCGTTCTCCTGCCGCACTGACCTGTCCGCCCACGAGCTCGGCCACAACTGGGACGCGTCGCACATCAGTGGCGGCAACTCCACCATGAACCCCAGCCTCGTGTGTGCGAACAACTTCGTGTCCGGTTCGGTGAATCAAATTGTCGGCTACCGCAACTCGGTGACCTGCCTGGACCCGGCTCCGCCGCTTAACCCGCCCGGGCTGTTCAACCTGACCGCCCCGGCGAACGGAGCCAGCGATGTATCGCTCAACCCGGTCTTGCAGTGGACTCCGTCGCAGGATGTCCAGTTCTACCTGGTCTCGCTTGCGGACAACCCCGAGTTCAACGACCCGCGCATCAACGAGTTCGCCACGGCGTCCACGCAGATCGCGTCGCTCCCCCCCGGCTTCCTCGACGAGTCCACCCAGTACTTCTGGAAGGTGACGGCGGTCAACTCGGTCGGTGAGACATCGTCAAGCCCGTCGATCTCGCTGTTCACCACCCTCGGCCCGGACCCTGAGCCGTGCGACGGAGACGCCACCGGCGACAACATCGTCGACCTCGCCGATCTGAACCTCGTGCTGGCCAACTTCGGCGAAGCGACTTCGGAGGGCGACGTGACCGGAGACGACCTCGTCGACCTCGCTGACCTGAACCTAGTGCTGGCAAACTTCGGCACGACCTGCGAGTAAATCGCGGAATCATCCGGTTCTTCCCACCGACGCCCGGCAGCGATGCCGGGCGTTTTCGTTTGCGTGTCCCGGCCCGAGGGAAGCGGGACATGACAGCGTTGCCAGTTGAAGTTCTTATGATGCTGCCAAGTTGAGGGGTGTCCTCGGCCGGGTTCTCTGAAGGAAGGAGTCACAGAATGGGATGGCTTATCGCAGGCGGGATCGCCGTTGTGGTGCTGATCGCACTGGTGGTGCTGATCATCGGCGTCTACAACAAGTTGGTCACGCTGAAGAACCGCTACCAGAACGCGTTCGCGCAGATCGAGGTCCAGCTCAAGCGGCGCTACGACCTGATTCCAAACCTCGTCGAGACCGCCAAAGGCTACATGTCTCACGAGCGGGAAACCCTCGAAGCGGTGGTTCAGGCACGCAATCAGGCTGTCAGCGGCCTGCAACAGGCGGCGCAGAATCCCGGCGATCCCAACGCGATGCAGCAGCTCGCCGGCGCCGAAGGCATGCTGGGAGGTGCGCTTAGCCGGCTCATGGCAGTTGTCGAGTCCTACCCGGATCTCAAGGCCAATGAGAACATGATGTCGCTGCAGGAAGAGATCACCACCACGGAGAACAAGGTCGCGTTCAGCCGTCAGGCGTTTAACGACTCGGTGACGACGTACAACACCTATCGCCAATCGTTCCCGCCAGTCGTCTTCGCCAGCTTCTTCGGACACGGATCCGACGCTGCGCTGCTTGAGTTTGCCGACTCGGAGCAGATTCAGGAAGCCCCCAAAGTCAGCTTCAACTGATCACCCGAACCCAGCGACGATCGACCGATGAGCAACGGCCTCGCGACGATGGACTTCTTCGGCCAGCAGGATGCGGCGCGCAAGCGCTCACGCCTGCTGGTGTTCCTCTATGCCTTCTCAGTGCTGCTGATCTGCTCAATCATCGGCGGCGGCGTTTGGGTCGTGTATGCCATGCAGACCGGCGAGAAGGCACCGGTGCATCCGGTCCTTGTCGCTCTCGTGGCCGCGATCATCACCGGTCTGGTCATCGGCGGGGGCTCGCTCTATCGCATCGCGCAGCTCCGAGGCGGCGGTTCGACCGTCGCATCGGCGCTCGGCGGCAAGCGCATCAGCGCGGACACCACGGACCCGGACGAGCGCCGGGTGCTCAACGTGGTCGAGGAAATGGCGATCGCGTCAGGCGTCCCGGTCCCGCCGGTCTACCTGCTTGAAAAGGAAACGGGGATCAACGCTTTCGCCGCGGGCTATTCCCCGGGCGACGCCGTCATCGGGGTGACCCGCGGCTGCATCGCCGGGCTGACCCGCGATGAGCTGCAAGGGGTGATCGCCCACGAGTTCAGCCACATCCTCAATGGCGACATGCGCCTGAACATCCGCATGATCGGGCTGATCAACGGCATCATCCTGCTGAGCCTCGCCGGCCATCTCGTGTTCCGGGCCGCGATCTACACTCCTCGCGGCCGGTCGAGCAAAGACAACGGCGCAGGCCTGCTCGCCCTGCTCGCCCTCGGTCTGCTCTTGCTCGTTGTTGGGAGTATCGGCTCGTTCATGGGACGGGTCATCCAAGCTGCCGTGAGCCGTCAGCGCGAGTTTCTTGCCGACGCGGCGGCGGTGCAGTTCACCCGCAACCCGGAAGGCATCGGAAACGCCCTGCGGCGCCTCGGCGGTGTCTCTGGTCGGGGACGACTCAAGTCCGCTCACGCCGAAGAGGCGAATCACATGCTGTTCGGAGAGGGAATCCGGTCCTCGTTCGGATCCGCGCTCGCGTCGCATCCACCGCTCCATAAGCGCATCAAAGCGGTGCTCCCCGGGTGGGACGGGTCCATGCTCGCACCGGTCGTTGACCTCAAGCAGCGAGACATCAAGAAACACGGCACCCCCGCTCAGCGGATCGACAGAGCCGCGGCAGCGAAAAGGGCGATCACCGAGAAGTCGGCCATGGTGGCCGAGATTCTGCCGCTGCTCGCGATGGCCGGGAATCCCGCGCCCGCCCACGTCGAGCACGCGCGCCGGATCATCCAGGCAATCCCGGCACGCCTCAAGGACGCCGCCCGCGACCCCTACGGCAGCCGCGCAGTTGTGTACGCGTTGCTGCTCGACGGACGCGACGAGATCCGTGCTCGCCAGTTGGACCACCTGCGCACGCACGGCGACGCGCCAGTCGTCCACCTCGTGGAAGAACTCGCAAGGCAGACCGTCGCCCTCGACCGTCACCTCCGACTCCCGCTGCTTGATATGACGCTCGGCGCGCTCGCCGATCTCTCAGATCAGCAACACGATCGTTTCCGCTCAAACCTGAGCGCACTGGTCGAGGCCGACAACCAACTCGATCTCTTTGAGTGGGTCACGCTGAAACTCATCGAAAAGCACCTCGACGAACGCTTCGAGGGTGACGTCCGCCTGACCACACAGTACTACGCGCTCGGCCGATTGGAACGCGAACTGAGTGTCCTGCTTTCGACGATGGCGCACGCCGGGCACCCGGAGGACGCAGAAGCAGCGAGGAAGGCGTTTGACCTTGGTGCCCGGTCGCTGAAGGGCGATGGCCTCGATCTGCTCGGCCAGGACGAGTGCGGCCTTATCCCCTTGGAATCCGCTCTGGAGACGCTCAACAGCGTCGCGCTGCGGCTGAAGCGTGACGTGCTCCAAGCCGCCGCGCTGTGCGCCGCGTCTGATCGCACCATCACGGCGGACGAGGCGGAATTGCTCCGCGCGATCGGTGACATGCTCGGCGTACCAACGCCCCCGCTGCTACCGGGCCAGAAGCTCGCGTAACGCCCGCAGGCCGTCCGGCCCGACGATCAGCAGCACAGACCCAGCGACGGCAAGACCGGCGCCGAGGACAGCTCGCCGGGTCACTCGCTCCTTGTAGATGACCGCGACGACCGGCAAGATCAGCACCGGGCTCAGCGAGCACAACGTCTGTGCGATGCCCAACGGGATGTGATCCATCGCGGTGAGCGACATCCACACACCGAGATACGGTCCGACGACCGCTCCCATCACCGTAAACGCGTACCCCATGTTCCGCGACCCGATGCGCTTCCCCCGCGCTCGGTCCCGGCTCGACGATTTGCGATGGAGCCAGTAGAACAGCAGGATCGGCGCCATGCCGAGTCCGCCGAAGATCATTCGTACGAACGTCGCGGCCTGAGGCGTCAGATGGGTCACATCCCCTTCCAGCCCGTGGCCCATTCCACGCTTGGAGAGCAGGAAACCCACGGCCTGACAGACCGCCGCGATCAACGCGAGAACCACGCCGCGCGTCGCATGCGGGTTGTGCGCGAGATCGGTCTTGCCGGCGGTAGAACTCGGTGCCCGCTCAAGGATGACCCAGAAAATCCCTGCAAGGGTCATCGCAATGCCGAGCATCGCGACCGGCGTCAGCGGCTCACCGAGGAAGACAAATCCGAGGACGACCGCGACGAGCGGTGAAGCGGTCATCATCAGAAGCGATCGTCGGGGGCCGATGTCCACAAACGCGGTAAAAAGAGCCTGATCGCAGACAGTGAGGCCTACCAGGCCGGAGAACGCGAGGGCGACCAACTGGGCGTCGACCATCGACGGCCACCACACGCCGCTCAATAGCCGGTGGGTCAAACCGAGCAGCACGATCGCCACGACCAGACGCAGGGCGTTCACCATCGTTGACCCGATGCGTCGGCCCGCCGAGGTGAAGCAGAGCGACGTCGCGACCCAGAGGGCCGACGTTGCAAGGCCGGCAAGCCCGCCGATGATCGCGTCGGCATCTGTCCCGTTGAGTACCGATGCGGATGCGGACATGAAAATCCTTGGAGAGCGGCAGCCGTGCCGTAGGGTCGAGATCGTACCGCCGCCGATCGACGCGGTGCAGGCGGGGGCCGACGCGCGGTACCGTGTCGCCCATGAAACCAATCGTGCTTGCGGTGCTCGCGGGGTTATGCTGGGGTATCGGCGAAGTATTCACGCGGAGCGTGCTTCACTCGAAGGAAATCGGCCCGTTCGCCGCCGTCGCGGTACGGTCTACCGTCGCACTTCCGGTGATCTGGCTGGCATACTACGTCGCGATGAACGTCGTGAAGTCTCCGATGGAAGTGCAGGGCTGGCTTGGCGGCGCCTCGACGGCGACCTGGTTCAAACTCGTGATCGGCTCGGGGCTTGTAGCCGGCGCCGCGGCGATGATCTTCTTCTACGCCGCTCTGAGCATGGGCGAAGTGTCACGGATCAAGCCAGTCGCGTTCGCCCTCGCCCCAGCGACCGCGGTGATCCTCGGTTGGCTCGCGCTGGGTGAATCGCTGACGCTTCGAAAGGTCATCGCGATCGGCCTGATCATCGCCGGCGTCGTCATGCTGACCGGGAAAGCGAAGTCACCGGCCGACGCGCTGGAGAAGGCCGATCAGTCAACGCGAACGAATTCATAGCCGCCCGAAATCGCGCCCCAGACCTGCTCGCCCGCGCTGTTGAAGCCCCGGTCCCATGTCAGAAGCCGGTCGGGGTAAACGGCGACCTCGCTGACGACGTAGTCCGCTCCACGGAGCGAACTGGCGCATGTGCCGTCACGGGTCGAACCGACAAACGCGTCCCCCTCGGCGTCGAACGAAAGGTAAACGGCGCAGCCTGTCCGCTCGGTCAGAAACTCCGGCTTGAGGGCTTCGTCGAACCGACCGGGCGTCTCGTGCCACCCAGCGAACGCCAGCGGATCGCCCGGAAGCTCGTAGACCGCGCTGACGAACTCGTTCCCATCGCTCCAGGAGACCCGATAGACGCGCTGGCGATACGGTCGCTCGAGTGAAGTCGCCGTCGCCTGCTCCACGTACAGCCACGACGCGTCGTCATCGCGTCCCGGCCAGATCTCAACCATCTTCAGGCGTATATCGAAATACTCGTCGTCCCGCTCGGCCTGCGCGGCGCTGCTGAACGATCCGGTCATGCGATCCACGAGATCAGTGAGCATCGGGTCGGCCACGGAACTCGGTACTGTTCCGGCCCCGCCCCCACCAGAGGTGCACCCGATCAGAAACACCATCGACCCGCTGAACAGTGTGCCAGTCATCCGTTGGAATTGCGTCATCTGACACCTCCTCTGCGTGTCGCATCCTAACCGACCGATGGCTACACTCGCTCGATGCGAGTCACCACATGGAACGTCAACGGGCTGCGAGCAGCGCTCCGCAAGGGGTTCGCCGACGTCATCGATCGGTTGGAGCCCGACGTGCTGCTTCTGCAGGAGGTCCGGGCGACACCCGACCAGTTGCCCGCGGACTGGGCCGAGCCGGACGGCTGGCACGTGCATTGGCACCCGGCGCAGCGCCCCGGTTACTCGGGCACGGCGATCTGGTCGCGTGAGCCCATCAAACTCATCGGAACCGGGCACGGCACGGACCACACCGATCTGGACGAGGGCGATCCGGAGGGGCGCCTCGTCTTCGCAAAAACGGGCCCGCTCCGCGTAGCAAGTGTCTACCTGCCGTCGGGTTCTTCCGGTGATCACCGCCAGGCCCAGAAAGAACTCTGGCTCGACGCGTTCCGCCCTTGGGCCGATAGCGCCTCAAGGTCCCGCGTACCGACCCTGCTCGGCGGGGACTTCAACATCGCCCACACCGAGAACGACATCTTTCACGCTAAGTCCAACCAGAACACTTCCGGCTTTCTCCCCCAGGAGCGGGAGTGGATCGGGGGTCTCTTCGAATCCGGCTGGAACGATTTCGTCCGCCAGCAGGCCGGCGAGCGACCGGGGCCGTACACGTGGTGGAGCAACCGAGGGCGGGCCCGCGAACTCGATCGCGGGTGGCGGATCGATTACATGCTCGGCAACCGCGCAGTCGCCAAGCACGCGCAGTCGTTCCACATTGATCGCGAAGCCGGGATCACGGTTTCCGATCACGCCCCGCTCAGCGTCGATCTCGATATCTGACTCAGCAGGAGTTGCCGAAGTTGGCGAGTACTGCGTTCAGGTCGGCCAGATCGACCAGCCCGTCATCGGTGACGTCGCCGTCCGCGGTCGTCTGCCCAAAGTTCGCGAGCACCAGATTGAGGTCGGCAAGATCCACGACCTGATCTCCGGTCGCATCGCCGGGGCACGCGCTCCCAGCGTCTTCGATCAGGGCCGGACCGGTGATCGTGAGGGTAAACGGCTGCGCCGCCGTGAACCGGTCCCATTGGGAGGTCACGAAGAAATACGTTGTGTCCTCAAGCAGCAGCGCGTCTATCTTCGATTGGCCCTGCGGCAGACCGAACGGCCCGAAGCCGTTGCCGAGCGAGTAGTCGAGCAGATTGTCGAGCGGCTGCTCGGGATCGAAGGCATCCTTGTAGATGTAGGTGAAGTTGTTGCCGGAATCGACGATCGAATCAAAGGTGTAGCCACCCGACACCGGAACGGTGAACTCGATCACGTCAAACGAAACGGGTCCGAGCCCCGAAACGCCTTCGATGAAGAAGGGGCGGTTCCACTGCTCTTCGGAGTCTGCGATGCCCTCGCGGACTTCCGACTCATCGGGAACCGTCGTGGTCAGGTGGAACACCGCATCGTTCAACCCGATGACCCACGGCGACGGGTTGCCCGAATCGATCGTGAACGACAGCGTCCCGCCGGCGGAGAGGTCGACCCCGGAACCGAACAGCGGCCCCGAAGTGTCCGCAAGCGGATAGTCCGCGATGGTCCGATCGCCGCCGATCGGGTCATCCCAGAGAACGGTCGGTCCGCCCGGAGGCGTCGCCGAGATCGACATGTCGAGCGACCAGGGCCGGATGCCGTCGGATTTGTCCGCCACGATTGCGGTCCACAGGGCGGTCAGGCCCAGTCCGGTCACCGGCTCGGCGATGGGGGCAAACTCGAGATTCACGGTGAGATCGCTCGAGTTGATCACCAGGTCGCCTGCGGTGGCACTGCCGACGAGTTTCTCCGCGCCGGAGACCGACGTGGCGGATCCCGCGAGCACGACGAGTGAAGAAACGGACAAGACGGTCAAACGACGAGCAGTCAACATATCGGGCCTCTCTCAGAATCGGTTGGGTTGCGTGTCTTCAGCGTATACCCAGAGACGCCCAGAGCGAATGGCTCGGCCAAAAGCCGCACCAAACAGCCGCAATTTGGGCATCTTTGGGACCTCGAGAAGCCCTTGAAGCGTCAAAATCGCAACCCAGCCTCGTACAATGGTCATCCCGAAGCCTGCTACGAGAAAGGTGATCTTCCCGATGGCGTACTACACCAAGCTCGGAACCATCCCGAAGAAGCGTCACACCCAGTTCCGTCGCCCGGACGGGGCTCTCTACTCCGAAGAAGTCTTCGGCACCGAAGGCTTCGTCGGCCCGACCTCCACCCTCTACCACATCCACCCGCCCACGCAAGTCACCGGTTGGAAGACCCTCTACCGGACCGCGCCGGAGTATGTGGAACAGGAAGTGATGCGCATGCGTCACCTGGTCTCGAAGGGCTTACCAGTCGATGGCGATCCCGTGACCGGACGGAAGGTCGTCCTCGGCAATTCGGATGTTGAACTCGGCATCTGCATCCCGGCAGAATCGAAGACGCCATACTTCTACAAGAACGGTCAGGGCGACGAGTGCCTGTTCATCCACCACGGCTCCGGCGAATGCCGCACAATGTTCGGCACCCTGAAGTTCGGCCCCAAGGACTACATCGTCATCCCGAAGGGCACGATCTACCAGATCGAGTTCGACCCGCTCGCCGACGAGGATCGCCCGAACGGCGTCAGCGAGGACGAGATGCCCTACGGCAAGTTCCTTGTCATCGAGACGTGCAACGCCAGCCACATCGCGCCGCCCCCCGGCTACCTCTCCAAGAAGACTTCACAGTTCCTCGAGCATGCGCCCTACTGCGAGCGTGACCTGCGCTTGCCGGAGATGCCGATGACCTGGGACGAGGACGGCGAGTTCGAAGTCCGCGTCAAGGCGCGCAACTGCATGCACTCGTACACCTACCACTACCACCCGCTAGACGTCGTCGGCTGGGATGGCTGCTACTACCCCTACTGCTTCAACGTGGACGACTTCAGCCCGATCACCGGCGAGCTGCACATGCCGCCGCCGATCCACCAGACCTTCGAAGCGCACAACTTCGTGATCTGCTCGTTCTGCCCGCGCATGCTCGACACACACCCGCGGGCGATCAAGGTGCCCTACAACCACTCGAACCTCGACTCGGACGAAGTGCTGTACTACGTCGAGGGCAACTTTGGCTCGCGCAAGGGCATCGATATCGGCTCCTTCACCTGTCACCCGCAAGGCATCCCCCACGGGCCCCACCCCGGCACGATCGAGGCCTCGATGGCGCACGACTACACCGCGGAGCTCGCGGTTATGGTCGATACATTCCGTCCGCTCTTCCCGACCAAACTCGCGGTCGAGATGGACGATCCGAAGTATCCCGCCAGTTGGGAGGGCGAGCACTTCCCCGGCGCTTCCAAGTCACGGCTGAACGGCAAAGCCGGCAAGCCCCGCTTCCCCGCGACGCAGGACGACAACGCCGAACTCGTCCGCGTCGATCAGATCGATGTTCGCAGTGGCAAGCCGGCGGGTCGCCCCCACGAGCAGCCCGGAAGCCCCAACGACACCATCGAGACGCCCGCTCACCAGTAACCTGATTCCGTTTGTCGCACCGTAGACCTTCACCGGAACCACACGATGATCAAGACGACCACCGTCAGATGCCTCGCCCTCTGCACCGCGTTGTGCCTCGCCGTCCTCGCCGCCACCCCGTCGACAGCCTTCGCTCAGTCGCGACCCGATAGCCGTCGTGGCCAGGCGAAGGATCCGGTTCAATCAGCGCTGGATGAGGCGATCCGGGCCGAGCTGAAGCGACTGGTATGGACGGATGAGGGCCAATTGACTCCGGCCGGCTTCAGCACCGCCCTTCGCGAGGTGGACGCCCTCCAGCAGCAGGCGGCGTGGTACATCGAGGAGTCCAACACGGATCTCTTCCGCGAACTCAGTCGGACCGAGCGTCTGCTTCGCCTCATGGTCGAGGGGCGCCAGACACAGAACAGCGAGCTCTGGTCGATGTTCGTCGAGCACCCCGATCTTGCTGACGCTGTCGCGTTCACCCTGCAGCCCGGTCGCGACCAACTCGGCGACGCGATGCTCGTGCTCGACTCGCTCCGCCGCCAGTTCGGGGCCGAGCGTCTGGCGGCGTACGCGAACCTCACCGCCGCCATCTGCGCGGTTCACGACCAACCTCGATCCGCGCCGGGACGCAACCCAACGGCCTCCGCCAGTCCGAACGAGATCTGGGCCTACTACGTTCGCTACGAAGACAGGATGGCCCTCGGCGTGAAGTCGATGCCCGCCGACCTGCTCGCCCACGTGGTCGATACGACCGCCTCCGTCGCCGAGATGCAATGGGCGATGGAACGCTACGGTCGGGACCCGCAGGTCGGAAACAGGTACGCCGAAATCTCCTACGACGACAACGCGCTCAACGAAGGGCAGAGCAAGCGCATCGACTCCGAGCAGTACACCCTCCAGAACATCCGGCGTGTCGGCGGCGTGTGCTCGGAGCAAGCCTACTTCGCGGCCCATGTCGGCAAGGCGATGGGAGTCCCCACCGTGGAGGTCTCATCGATCGGCTCGACCATGGCCCACGCATGGCTCGGATTCCTCCGCGTTCGCGGCCGCCAGGCCGTATGGGACTTCGAAAGCGGTCGCTATGACGAGTACAAGAAATATGTCGGCTCGTACCGGGATCCGCTGGCCGGACGAGAACAACCCGAGGGCCACGTCGCAATCCTCTCGCAGATAGTCGGGACAACACCGGAACAGATCCAGGTCGCGGTCGCGATGCACGACGCCGCGGCGGCCCTCGCGGAATTCGAAGAGAATTCAGACGCCCCGACGATTGCCCTGAAACTCGATGTCGAGCAGAGCGTGGCCCCGGTCCGGGTAGCCGACGATGCCGGAATCAGCGAGTTACTGACCGCGGCGTTCAAATCGACCGGTGCGGAGCGCCGCATCTGGGATCTTGCCGGAAGACTCGCACGAGACCGGCGCATCGCCGGAGACGATCTCGAAGCGATCTTTGCGTTCCTCGAACGACTCTGCGGGCGAAACGAGGCGAGTTATTTCGCGACCACCGCGCCTCAACTGCTCTGGGCTCTCGAAGACAGTCGCGTGCAGGCTCGCATGTACGACCGCGTCGCACGGGCGGTACGCAATGTTCCCGGCCAGGAAGCCGAGGTCCGCTTCCTCCAGGGCGACGGATTCCGCGACCGCGAGATGTACCAGGAAGCGATGAATGCGTACCTGCTCCCGACCAAGTACCGCAACCTCGACGGCCCGTGGACCGTCGAGGCGGTGGACCGGATCACCGCGCTCCTGAACACGACTGGCAAAATGCAGCATCTCCCCGATCTGCTCGCAGACATCTTCCGTCGGGTCCCGCGGCCGAGCACGGAGGGGTCGTTTGCGCAGCGCCGCGGCTCGGTCTGGGCCCAGGTCGGGGAGCGGTACCATCGCTCGCTGGTCCTAAACGGCCGAACCAACGAAGCCCAGAACGTGCGAAGGCAGCTCGATACGATCGTCCGCGTCGTACCGTAATCGGTTTCGCTCACGGACGGCCGATGCCGCCTTTTCGTCTGGGAGTCGTCGGAACGATGTCGCTTCTGCTTGTGTGAGATCCGCCCCCGATTTAGCATCTGGCGGGCTCCCGTCGTGAGCCCCCCGCCGCCCGATAGGAGCAGGATGCGAAGAGGACGGAATGGATGCCAGGCCCCGGTGAAGCGCACGCGCTTGAGCGCAGCCGCCTGCGTGCTCGCCGCTTCGGGTACTGTTTTCGCCTCGCAGCCCTCGCCAGGAAAGCCAATCGACGGCCGCTCGTTCTCCGGTGTCAGTCTCCCGAGCTCGCCCCAGTCGTACCCCGTCGCATTCGGCGCAACACGGGCTTGGAGTTGGGCCGAGGCATCCGAAGTCGGCGGCACGGATCGCCTGCTGCTCGAAGGCGATGTCAGGGTCGAGATCGGCGGCTACGACTTTACCGCAACCCGCGCCGTCATTTGGATCGAACCGGTACAGGTCGTTTCGTCTTCGGGCGCGCGGGCTGCGGCGGACCAACTGGCAATCTATTTCGAGAATGTGCGTGACCCCGGAGGCTCGCCCGGGCCACAGCCGGGCGTCGGTCAGAGCGCGGACCGACTGCTCGTCACCGGCCTGATCGTTCGGCAGAGCGCCGGGATCGCCCTTCGAGCTGACGACATCCGAAGCGGACGCCCCGAGCCCGATCGGCAGAACGCATCGCTGGCTGCCTCGCTCAACCGTGAGGGCGAAGCCCGGCTCGCAACTTTCCTCGCCTCGATTCAGGACGGCCCGCAGGCTCCGGGATCGCTCGAGCGTCCCGTTCGCACGGACGTCGTGGTCGAACGCGTCCCCCCTATCGATCCATACGCACTCGCCGACACGGAGTCCTTCCAGGACACCCGCCCCGAACAGCCCGCGAACCCCGGTTCGGTCGTCCAGCCCGGCCCAACGCTCGGCACGGTCACGTTCAGTTCGCCGGAGATCATCGTCGCCCCGGACCAGGACGGTGCCGGCTACGCTGTCATGTTCACCGATGGCGTGGGTGTGACCTACGAACTCGACGGACGCGCCGGCTCTCGCCAGCTCACCGCCGAACGAGCCGTCGTCTTTCTCGAGGATGGTGTCGAAGCCGGCGGCGGCACATTTCGGTCCAACGAAGTCGCTGGCGTCTACCTCGAAGGCGACGTCAATCTGATCGCCGTGGACACGCCCGCGAGTCTGCGTGGCGAACCGACCGGTCTCGGAGAGCCCAACCGCTACACCCTGCGGGGCTCGCGGGTGTACTACGACCTCCGTTCTGATCGTGCGGTCCTGCTCGACGCGGTCTTCTGGACATACGACGCTTCGCGCGGCATGCCGCTCTACCTGCGAGCCGAATCCATCCGCAAAGAGTCGGACAACCAGTTCGCCGCCGACAACGCCAGACTGGCGAACGTCGCTTTCGCAGACCCGCACTTCTCGATCGGCGCGGATTCGGTCACCCTGACCCGGCGCGCTCGTCCCGACGGCTCGTTCGCCAACGCGGTCGACGCGAAGGGCGTCGGCTTCCGTGTCGGCGACCTCCCCGTTCTGCAGTTACCACGAGTCGAGGGTGAACTGCGCCCAACCCCGCTCCGCCGACTGGCATTCGAGAGCGATGCGGGATCACCCGTGCTTCGAACAGAATGGGATCTCTATTCAATCCTCGGCGTCGATGCGGCTCCGGCGAACAGCGCGTCGCTGCTCCTGGATGGCTATCTGGATCGCGGCGTCGGCGTCGGCGCGGATCTCTCATGGGGAACCAGCGACACCGATGGCTCGATATTCGGGTACTACATCCACGACAGCGGCACCGACCGATTCACCACCGGCGAGACACTCGACCGCAACAGCGAGAGCCGAGGCATCATTCGCGCCAGCGGACGCTACCGGCTCGACGAAGTATGGACGCTCTTCGGCGAAGTCACCTACGTTTCGGATGAAGGGTTCGTCGACTCGTTCTTCGAACGAGAGGCCGAGGTCGGACGCGAGTTCACCAGCAGGCTATTCGTGCGCCGCGTCGACCCGAACGGTCCGCAGAACACTGGGCTGACACTTGAGGCGAACACAAACCTCAACGATTTCCTGATCAACGAGCACCTGCTCCAGAGCCCCGGCTTCCAGACCGAGCGCCTCCCCGAGGCCACCTACTCGGTCGTCGGGGACGATATCTTCGGCGGCGCGCTCACCTACTACGGCGAAACCCGCGCGGGCGTGCTCAGACTCAACCTCGCCGAGAACGATCTTCGGGAGCAGGGTTACACCAACGCAATCGCCCAGGACGCCTTCGGCATCAACGCCAACCAGACGGTCGCCGATCGCCTCCGCGCCGAAGGGTACAACTCGTCCGAAGTCCTGCGTTTCGACTCTCGACACGAGATCGAAGCGCCCATCCGTCTGGACGAGCGTGGCGCGTGGAACCTGACGCCATTCGCCGTCGGACGCTTCACAGCCTACGACACCGACTTCGACGAATTCCGCACGGCATCCGGTTCGAACGAGCAGGACGAATACCGCCTCTGGGGCGCTGTCGGCGCGCGCCTCGGCACTTCGATCGTGAAGGTCGACAACTCCTTCGGCAGCGAGCTTTTCGACCTCACCCGCCTGCGCCACATCGTCGAACCCACCGCCACCGTTTGGTTCTCCGAATCATCGCTCGACGACGGTTCATTGCCCGTCTATGACGAGACCGTGGAGGGCATCGCCGACGGCTTCTCGTACCGAGTCGGCCTGCGCAATACCTGGCAGACCAAGCGAGGCCCGTCCAGCGCGATGCGCAGCGTCGACTGGCTCGTTCTCGACACTTCCTACACGTGGTCCGACGATGACACCCAGATCGACTCGCCGTACGGCCGTTTCATCGATTACCGCCCTGAATACTCCAACTTCGGCGAGTTCGCGTCGATCCGCGCTTCGATGCTCCTCACCAATGCCTTGGCGTTGACGACCGACTGGACCTACGACACCGAGGCCAGCGAGACGCGTCGGATCTCCGCCGGGGCCCTCGTCGACCACGGCTACGGCTACAGCAGTTTCTTCGAGTACCGGTCTCTCGATATCATCGATTCCGACCTGCTCCAGGCGGGCTCGCGCTACGAACTCACGCGGAAGTACGCTGTTGAGATCTTCGGAACCTGGAACCTCGATCGCGACGAATTTCAGACCGTCGGCAGCAGGATCGAACGCCGGTTCCCGCAGTGGACACTCGACGTCGGCCTCGACTACGACAACATCGACGACAGCGTCTCGCTCGGCGTCTCCGTCCGCCCGGTAGGCCTCGCAAGCGAAACGCGGACCCGGGTGTTCACCCAGGACGAGGACGCCATCGATGTGCTCGCCAGCCCGTCACGGCTCCGTGCGACGCGCCTGAACTCTGGCCCGTTTGATCGCTGAGATCGAGGCCGAGGACACCCCGCTGGTCCAAAACGAAACAAGCCGCGCCTCATCGGCCCGGCTCGCACTCTCATCACTCGAAACGCGATCGCCTGATCAGGCGTTGATCTCGGTCACCTTAACCTTGAGGAAGCGCTGGCGGTGGCCCTGCTTACGACGGTACCCCTTGCGGCGCTTGAACTTGATCACGTCGATCTTCTCACCCTTGTACTGCAGCGAATCGACCGACTGGCCGGTGTTCTTGTCGGTGTAGGTGTTGCGGATGATCTCGCCGACCACCGTGGCACCCTCGACATACGGGCTGCCGAACTTGGCATCGTCGCCCCCGATCGCCAGAACTCGATCGAAGGTGATCGAGGAGGCGTCATCCGCAATGTCGCGCAGGTCGATGGTGATCTCGTCACCGACCGAAGCCTTGATCTGGGTTCCGCTGTCTTCGATGATGGCGTACATCTGACGCTCCTTGCCTGAGAACGCCTTTCCGGCGTGATCTGACTGACTAAGACGGCCGCGCACCGCCCGCCTCATGCGGGAACCGGACGCTGGCGCGAGTCGGGCAGGATAGACATTCCAAGCACGGAACGCAAGTTCTCACGAGGGGCCAAGGCCCGAAAACCGCCCTTACACGCCGCCGGGAGCGGCCACCGGACGCCAGCACGCCTCGAGCGGAGCATCGAGATCGGTCGCGAGCTCGGCCAATCCGTCTGCATCCAGGTCGGCAAGGGGCGTGAACACACGGATTGCCTCGCCATCGCTCGTATGCAGGGCTTGGTCTAGGCCTGCCAGTTCGGTCACGAGGGCCGCTTGCTCCGTGACCCGATGGAGAGCCTCAAGGTCGCCCCCGACGCTGATCGGCCAGATGACCCGCTCGCACCGGTGATCCGCCGCCATCTCGACCGCGAGCAGCAGAAGCGACGCGACACTCAGGCGGTGTCGCGTGGTGAACTGCTCCTGAACGAAGACATCGCGGAAACCGAAGAGTTTCGCCTGACGATCGACCATCTCGGCCCGGTTCCGGGCCGAAATCGCTCCGGGCACGTACGGCGGCTCGTCGGCGAAGAGCCCGGAGCCAACACCCGGCAGCCATCCGTAAACGACCGACCGTCCCATTCCGGCCGATTCAACCCCGTCCGCCTCCGACTCGACCATCAGCGAGGCGATGAGGGAGGCGTAGCCTCCATTGTGGATGATCAGAGAGGCCGGTGTTGAATCGTTGGCGGGCTCTGGCATGGCACTGAGATTATCGGATCTCCGGACTCGGCGCATCGAAAAGGGCGACCCGGCGGGCCGCCCTTGCTGGGATACAGTGCGTGCTGGCTCAGCGGGCGGCGTGCGATGACGCAGCCTTCTCCCCGTACACCTTGGAGCGCAGGAGCAGCAGAGCCGTCTCGAGCTGCGGATCGTTGCCCTTGGTCAGCAGATCCTGCGGGTTCGGACGATCAGCATCGGCGATCGGGCGCCCATTCTCATCCAGTTCGATGACATCGGCGTCCTGTCGCAGGCGCAACGACTCACCGACTTGGTCGGGGAGCATCTCCACGACAACATCGGGCTGAATGCCCCACTGCGAGCGGTCTCGGTCTTCGCTGCGATGGATAAGCCGACCATCGGGGAGTTTGTAGAAGTGCGTCGTCAGTTTGAACGCCGCGACGCCACCACGAAGCGTATACACGTTCTGCACCGACCCCTTGCCGAACGTGCGGTCGCCCACGACGATCGCGCGATCGTAGTCCTGAAGTGCGCCCGCCACGATCTCAGAAGCCGAGGCGGAGCCGCCGTTGACCAGTACGACCAGCGGAACATCGGGCAGTTCGGCCCGGCCCGCCCGGAGGCGCTGACGCTCGACAACGCGACCGCGACCGTCTTCCTGTGTCACCACGTTGCCGGATGAATCGATGAAGAAGTTCGCGACCGCGACGGCCTCGCTCAGCAGTCCGCCCGGGTTGTATCGCAGATCGAGGATCAGGCCCTTCAAGTTGTCGCGCCCATCGGTGCGCATCTGGCGAACGGCCTCGCGGAGTTCCGCCGAGGTGGTCTCGTTGAACTGCGTGAGTCGGATGTACCCGATGCCGGCGTCCGGATCGATGTAGTAGTCCCAGTCCGTCTCGCGCGGTCCCGAGCGGTCCCAGCCCTTGCTGGCATAGATCGGGATGGTGGCGCGCCGCAACGTCACTTCGATGAGCTCTTCTTTGCCCTCACGCTCGATTGAGAGTGTGACAGGTGTGCCGTTTGGCCCGGTGATCTTGTCGACCGCCTGCGAGAGCATAATTCCCAGCGTGTCAAAGCCGTCGATCTTGCGAATGATGTCGCCCGCACGGATGCCGGCGCGGGCCGCCGGGGTGCCGGACAGCGGCGTGACGACCTGCAGCTCGAGCGCGTCGTTCAGGGAGATCTGGATGCCGACACCGGTGAATCTCCCCTGCGTGCTGCGGTTGAATCGAGAGAGTTCGTCCGGCCAGATGATGGACGAGTACTCATCCAGTCTGTTCATCGCACCGTTGCCGAACTCGTGCAGCATCGCTTCGGTAGCGATCTGGGTCGTTTCGGCGTTGATCCTCATCGTGGTTTGAATCACGGTGTGGATCGTCTGTATGGACTGGTTGGCGTCGACATCGCGTCCGCGTCGCGCGTTGATGTACTGCTTCGATTCGTCGATGCCAGCCAGGAATGCCTCGACGGCGTCCTCATCTGCGAGTTTCGGGAACGCCGCGGCGAGGTCCTTCGTCCTCGCCATCGTCGCGAGCGCGTCGAGACCGCCGATGGTCATGTCGTACGCGCTGATGCCGTCGACATGGAAGTCATTCGCCCGGTAAATCGACTCGAGGACCATGAAATCGGTCACACCGTCGAGTTTTTCATGCCAATCGTCGGCCAGACCGTTGTAGGGCGGAAGCGCATCTTTCCCGGCCTCGACCCGTTGAGCGGACTGCATCTCGTGCAGACGCTTGGGCACGTACAGGCGGAGCATCAGCAGTCGCTGGTTCAGTCGGTCCAAATCGTCGGAGTACCGCCCCGATTCCTCGAACAGGATGTTGAGCCGGTTGTACAGGCCGTGGGCGTCGAGCCACTCGCCCGCCTCCTCGTGCCGCTTCGCGGCTTCTTCCGCATCGTTCAGCACGCGACGAACGGCCGGCTTGTCAAGGACCGCCGCCTTGTTGATCGAGAACTCGTACAACTCGACCACGCTCATAAGGGCGTCGTTGAGGGCCGTCTCGGCCGGATACGCTGCCAGAGTCGCTTCCGATTCCGCGATGCGCTCGTCGCGCATCTTCTCGCGCGACTCGATGTTCCGCCGGTACTGGTCGATCGCTCGACCGAACTCCACCAGCGCGGGGTCATCGAACTCAGATGGCAGCGACTGCAGCAGTTCGAGGGCGTTGTCGCCCTGGCCCGAGTCCGCCGTGGACCAGAGGTGAGCCGACCACTCCGCGAGCCGGTCCCCCGTCACGATCTGGCCGGGCGCGGCCTGCGTCGTCGCGGGGGTGGAAAGGCCGGCGAACAGCGTCACCACCCCGAGGGCGGTGGATGCCAGCAGCGTGCGAACGGAAACCTTGGTCATGTGCGTACCTCGTGGGTGAACGTCCCTGTTGCGGTTACACCGCATCCTATGGTGTACGTGCCGGACCGTCCTCCGGTTTGCCCCGACACGCCCCGTCCCGCGAAAATCGGCTGTCGACCGCCCGCAAGTCCATCAAGGCCCGCAGACGGGCCCGTGGCCTTCCGGTCGGGCAGTAGTTGTACCGGCTGGTGAGTCTGAGGCGGCAGTTCTCGGGCGGACCGGATCCCGAAGGCCCGGTCGGACGTATACTCGATCTGTGCTGCTTGCCGCGCTTTTACTAGGAAATTCTGCCGGGACGGCCCCCGACCCGGACGCCACCGATCGGCTGCGCATCCTGCTCTGGGCCGGCGTCGTGGTCCTGTCGCTGCTCTTCGGGCTCGTCCTGCTGCTCACGGTCCTTCGCGTGGTGCGCCGCCGGTACTTCCGGAAGCAGCAAGCCGAAGCCGGGCGCCTCACCACGCCATGGCAGGAGGCCGGACAGCGCGTCCACCCGGTCGAGGGCGGCCAACTCGTCGAGGGGGCAACGCCGGATGACGACCCCGAGGGCTACCGGAAGCAACTTGAGCAGCAGTCCGACGACCCCAACAACGATACGGGCCCGCTGCCCGGTGACGACGAAGGTGACGAAGACGACGACCGGGGCTGGTAGCCCAGAGCGAGCGGCCCGTCAGCCGATCAGCGGTTGACCCGCGTCATACCGAGAGCCCGGCGGAGGTCACTGAGTTGGCCGGCGTGAAGCGCGTTGTGCAGGCTGACGCGGATCACCAGATCACGGAGCGGATACTCCGTCTCGCCCCACGCGATGGAGTCGGCGAGGTCCTCGTCGCTCGCCGCGGCAATCGTGTCCGCCAGCGTTTCGATCGCCTGGTCGAAGCACTCGACGCAGACATCCAGCGTGGGCCAGAGACTCGGCTCGTCGGTGGGACTCGATCCGACAGCCACGGCGTCGGAATCGAACCGCGAGGTCGTGCCGCGTCGACCGTCGCCACCGGTGGATGTCAGGAAGAAATCCGAGGGCAGGCTCGGCCCGCCGGCCCGCTCTGCGAGTCGGCCCATCGTGAAGGCGCAGTGCCCGAGAATCCACGCGACATGGTTCGGCAGGCCGGGTGCCTGGGTGGTCCGAGTCTCGTCGGTGAAACCCGTCAGAAACCGCTTCAGCATCGGCGCCGAAGAGCGGGCGGTGTGGGCCAGGGCACGGGCTGCCGGGGATGAGGTCGCGGGCATGGTTCGCTCTCGATCTGGTGGGATTCGGACTCTGCAATCAGGCATGTTCATCGGAAACCGCTGGGTCCACAAGCCCCAGCGCCGCGAACGCCTTCGACCGTATGCGGCAGGAGTCACATCGCTGACACGGACGCCAGCCGCCAACGCCGACCGATTCGGGGTCGTAGCACGAGTGGGTTCGGGCGTAATCAACGCCCAGATCCATCCCACGCCGGATAATCTCCGGCTTCGTGAGACGCAGGAGCGGCGTCCGGATCCGGGGGCCGCGGCCCTCGACCCCCGCTTTCGTCGCGAGGTCCGCCATGTGCTGGTAGGCCTCGATGAACTCCGGGCGACAGTCCGGGTACCCGGAATAATCCACGGCGTTCACTCCGGCGAAGATCGCCTTCGCGCCCAACACCTCGGCGTAGCCAAGGGCGTACGACAGGAAAATCGTGTTCCGGGCGGGGACGTAGGTCACCGGGATGCCCTGCTCACCCGGGGAAGATCCCGGCTCGCCTTTCGGAACATCGAAATCGTCGGACGTCAGGGCCGAACCACCGAAGGCGCGGAGATCAATCTGGATCACCCGATGAGAGGACGCCCCGAGCGACTCCGCCACCGACGCCGCCGCCTCGAGTTCGGCCTGATGACGCTGGCCGTAGCTCACCGTCAGGCAGTGGCAATCGAAGCCGGCTTCGCGTGCGATCGCGAGGCAGGTGGCCGAATCGAGGCCTCCCGAGAGCAGAACAACGGCAATTGGCGAGTCGGTCATGAAGCCGTCACGATAGTGAACCGAACGGCGGGTGTGCCGACGAGGCACCCGGATTTCCACCGAGATCGGCAGAGCGACGCTCCACTGGAACACCGGCCACTGATCGGGTATTCTCTCCGACCCGGTTCACCCCGGCTTGGCCACATGGCCCCCCATCCTGCCCGGGTGGCGGAACTGGCAGACGCGCTACCTTGAGGTGGTAGTTCCGGAAACGGAGTGGAGGTTCGAATCCTCTCCCGGGCACTTTTACGAACGACGCCGCTCCGCAACGGAGCGGCGTTTTTCGTTGATACGCGGCGAATCGGGTCACGCGTTCATCGAATCCGCCTCGATCAGCGGTCCAAGCGCCCGCCTCATGATCTTGCCGGTCGGGTTCCGAGGCAGTTCATCGAGTACCCGTATTTCGCGCGGGATCTTGTATCCGGCGAGCGACTGCTTGCAGTGGGATTTCAACGCCCCCTCGTCGAAAGTCGCTCCGTCTTCCAGCTCCACGAACGCAACGGGCAGTTCGCCTCGGATGCTGCAACTCCGACCGATGACGGCTGAGGCGTGAATCGACGGGTGCGAGTTGAGCACCTCCTCGATCTCGCGCGGGAAGACATTCTCGCCGCCGACGATGAGCATCTCTTTCAGGCGACCGGTGATGAACAGGTGGCCGTCCTTATCCATCCGGCCGATGTCTCCGGTGCGGAAGAAGCCGGCCTGATCGAACGCCTGCGCGGTTTCGTCCTCGAGCTTGAAGTAGCCCTTCATGATGTTCGGCCCACGGAAGCGGATCTCTCCCTCGCGGCCCGCTTCCACCTGCCTCTCCGTCTCCGGATCGACGATCCGGCAGTCCAGGCGCGGCACGCACGGGCCGACGGAGTGGCGCTTGTAGTCCCACGGCTGGCACATGTTTGTAACCGGCGATGTCTCGGTGAGGCCGTAACCCTCAGAAATTCGGACCTCAAAGCGCTCGTTGAACCGCTGCGCGATGTCGTCCGGAAGCGGCTCCGCTCCCGACACCGCGTAGCGCAGAGAGCGAAAATCGCCGGGCCCGGCGTTCTTGAGTTTGAGCAGGGCACCGTACATCGACGGGATGCCGATGAACGCATGGGGCTTGTGCTTGCGGACCAGCTTGACAATCTGCTGCGGCACGAAGCGAGCGGTGTAGATCGCGCGGTTGCCGATTGTCAGAGGCAGGATGGTGAGCACCGTCAACCCGAAGGAGTGGAACTGCGGGAGCACACCGAGCAGCGTCGAGTCCTTCGTGAACCGAGCGTGCTCGACCGCCTGTTGAACGTTTGCCTCGAGGTTGCCGTGCGTGAGCATCACGCCCTTCGGCTTGCCGCTCGTGCCAGAAGTGTAGAGCAGGACCGCCAGGTCGTCGTCGGACGCGCGTGCGGGCAAGCGGATATCGGGGAAGCCCTTGAACGACAAGGAGTCCATGCGTGTCAGCGTTTTGACCTTCGGCTCATAGCCCAGGAAGTCGAGCAGTTTCGACGCGCTAATGACAATGTCGGTCTCGCAGTCGTCGATGACATACTGCAGCTCCTGCTCGCGCAGAAGGTAGTTCAACGGGACTGCCGTCCGACCGAGGATCCAGCACGCGAGTGCTGCGACCGGGAACGCCCCGGAAGTCGGGAGCATCACGCCGACATTCTGGGTCTGGCTCTTGGCCTCAATGTGGCTCGCCATGTGCAACGCCGCGACCAGCAGCTCGATGCGCTTCCACTCGCGTTGGTCATCGACCATCGCGACTTCAAACGGACGAGTCAGACAGCGGCGGAGGATCGGCCAATGGACGCTCATGCGGGCTCCTTCAAGATGATTCGTATCGGCTAGTAGATACTAACATTTGTCCGGAGTGCTGTCCAGACAAACACTTGCAGGAAATTTCATACCGATAACGAACCGGCTTCGCGGGCTAGGGGTAGCACTTAGAACTCGGTTGCGACAGCCGCATGTTGCCGCGGCAACCGGGCACCTACGCAAAGGAGGGTTCTGATGACGAAGCGTTCACTGATCGCCGGGCTGCTTGCTGTTTCCGCCGGGACAACTCTCGCCCCGTCGGCTCTGGCCGAGGCCGCGAACAGGGCCGAGCATCGGCTCAATGGCGAGATCGAATCGGTCACGGTGTATCGCGGGCAGGCCCTCGTCACCCGGTCGCTGGATCTCAACGTCCAACCGGGCATCCATGAGGTGATCGTCAGCGACCTGCCCGCACACCTCGTCGAGGGAAGTCTGCACGCGGAAGCCGGAGCCGACGTCAGCATTCGGTCCGTTCGCTATCGCGAGCAGCCGGTCCGGACCGACGTGCGAGAGGAAGTCCAGCAGATCGACGCCCAACTCGATGAACTGCGATCCTCGCTCGCTCGTCTCAGCCGACGCTCCGAGACCATCGAAGGGCGAAAGGCTTACGTCAAGAATCTCGAGAGCTTCACCACACAGAACGCGATGACCGAACTCTCCAAAGGTGTGCTCGACGCCGGCACGCTCAAGGAACTCAGTGAGTTCATCTTCGCCGAGCAGGAGAAGATCGAGGAGCAGGAAATCGAGTTGCGCGAGCAACGCGAGGAGGTTGAGGCCGAGATCCAGCTGCTTGAGCGGGAGAAGAACGCGCTCGGCGCTCGCTCGACCCGAACCGCGCGCGAAGCCGTGATCATGGTTGAGACACGGAATGGACCAGATCAGGACCTCAATCTGCGGTACCTCGTCAACCGAGCGAGTTGGGATCCATCGCACACCGTACGGGCCGATACATCTGCAGAGGAATTGGTCGCCGAGTACTTCGCCTCCATCCAGCAGACCAGCGGCGAAGACTGGAACGATGTCGAGATGAAGCTCTCGACGGCCACGCCGTCGCTGGTCGCAAAAGCGCCGCAACTCACATCGCTCCGGCTCGAGCTCAGACCGAACGGGTCACAGACTCGTCAGTCGAGCAAGTACGACAGAGACGCGCTTATGCAGCGTCAGATCGCAGCAGATCAAATGCGGCAGTCCAACGTTGCGGTCTTCGGAAACTCACGCAGCGCAACCGACAACTTCGCCGACCTCGACAGCTCGCTGAACCGCATCGCGATGGACTACCAGATCCTCGAACTGCAGGCCGGGACGACGATCAGCGCCGTCGAGCAGGCGTCAACATCCAGCGCAGGACACACGGTGACTTACACGATCCCCGGGCGCACATCACTCCCGAGCCGGGCTGAGCGTCAGTCGATCCAGATCGCCGCAACACCGCTCGAAGGCAAGTTCTACAAGGTCGCGATCCCCCTCCTGACCAGTTTCGTGTACGAGGAGGCCATGGTCGTCAACGAGTCATCCAACGTGCTGCTCTCCGGGCCGGTGACGACCTACGCGGACGGGCAATTCGTGGGCTACAGCATGTTCGACGACATCGCGATGGGCGAGCGGATGATCGTCGGGCTCGGCATCAACTCCGACCTCCGCAGCGAACGGGTCGTCATCGATCAGCAGGAAGACATCCAGGGCGGCAACCAAATTGTCACGCTGACGGTTCAACTGTCCGTACAGAACTTCGGCAATAAGGACGCTCTGGTGCGCCTCATCGACCGGCTGCCGCAGGTCGATCCGCAGCAGGTCCAGTTGGAGATCGTCGAAGACGGCGCGGCGAGCAGCCCGTTCGTCGACGATCCGGAAGCGGTTCTGACCGATGGGCGGATCGCGTGGAATCTCCGCGTTCCAGCAAAGTCGATCGCCGACGAAGCGGCGTCAGTGACCTACACCATCCGGATCGCACACGATCGCCAGATGAGCCTTACCGGCGGCACGCCGTAAGCACCAGCGAGCGGAACCGGTCACGGCGACGACTCGCCGCTCCCCTCAAAGAACGGGGCTCCCGTTCGGGGGGAGGGCAGTCGCTCGCCCAATTCTTCGATGAGTTGACGATCCGGCTGCGTCAGGTCGCCCGGCGCTGGCGTGACGATCTTGATCACCGCGTAGAAATCGCCGGTGGGCGGTGTCCCGCCCTTTTTCGAAGCCTTGGTGGTATCACAGATGCCGTGCCCGCGAACGCGCAGGCGCTGACCGCTCTGCGAGCCGGGGGGTACCGTCAGGTCGACCGAGCCCTTAAGCAGCGGCACATTGACCGTCGTACCGAGCGTCGCCTCTGCGATCGTCAGCGGAAGGTCGATGAGCACATCGAGCGGCTTGCCGGGGTCCCGCCGGAAGTGCGGGTGCTTGCCGATGTGGACGGTCGCGATCAGATCGCCCGCAGTGCTCGTGGTAGCGGCTCCGCGTGCCGGATGGCCTGCGCCGCGGACCCGGAGTTTCTTGCCGTCTTCGATGCCGGGTGGCACCGTGATGTCGATGGTCTGGGTGCTTCCGCCGCGCTGCACCCGAACCGATTCGGTGCCGCCCCGGACCGCGGTCATGAAGGTGATGTGCAGGTCGGTGGTGATGTCCTCGCCGCGCATCGGACGGGAGCGGGCCCTCGCACCGCCCCGAGCACGGCCACCGAAGGGCGACCCACCGGGGGAGCGCCCGCCGACGCCGAAAACCTCTTCGAAGATCGACCCGATATCGTCCTGGTCGAACCCCGGCGCACCGCCACCGGAGCCGCCGACATTGGGCCATGTGTAGGTTCCGCCCGGTCGCCCGCCTCGCCCGGGTCCGGGCCCGGCGGTACCCGCGTAGGCGTGTCCGAAGCGGTCATATTTGGACCGCTTTTCGGTGTCGGACAACACCTCATACGCCTCGGAGATCTCCGCAAACTTCTTCGCGGCGTCCTCGCCCTTGTTCACGTCGGGATGGTACTCCCGTGCGAGTTTGCGATAGGCGCGCTTGATATCGTCTTCGCTGGCGCTGCGAGAGACCCCGAGGATGTCGTAGTAATCACTCTTTGAAGGCATAGGTCGACAGCATGGTATCCGCGCCGGACGCGGTTTATCACCTATAGGATCAGGTAGACCGCGGATGCCCGAACTCTTCGGCAAGCAGTCGCGCGACCCCGAGCTGACCGGCATCGCCCGCGTTCGACGACAGGCCTCTGACATCGACAATCAACGGACCGGCTCGCGACCCCGTCGAGAGGGCGACGCGATAGGACAGCAGATCGAGAGCGCCCTCGCCCGGGGCGACCCGACCAGAGGATGCGAGGTCACACAAGCGCGCCGACGCGAGCAAGCCGGATGAAGTGGCTTCGGAGACCGCTTGGGCGGGGTCGGCCGAGGCGAGGATGATCTCCGCCGGATCGACGCCGACGCGGACAGGGCCCTCTGGCACGACGGTCTCCGGCCAAGGGTAGACATGGTTCGCGACGACCACATCCACCGATGCCGCGCGAGCAGCGACCTCAGCGAGCACCACCGCTCCGCTTTGCCATGGGATGGCGCACGAGAGAATCCGTTCCCCGTTCGTGAGTTCGGCGAGATCGGCGACAAACTGCACCGCGTCGCACAGCGCGGTGATCACGCGATCCACCCTCGCCTCGTCGGAGAAATGAGCCTTGGGTATCCAGAGGTCGATGCCACTGCACCGCAACTCGTGACGGCGGATGTGCGCTGCCAGGTCTCGCCGAGCCGATCGGCCGAGGTCGCGCGGTCGGGTCAGCGGGTCGGCGGCGTTCAGTTGGATCGCGTGGTATTGGGCGGACCGAGCGAACTCGAGCGTGCCCCGAATGTCTTGAATCCGACCTTCGGCATCGCGCAGGCCCGCAGAGCTCAGCGAGAGTTCGAATGTCGGCAGGGCGAAAGCGTCCATGGGACTTCTTTTCGCAGACCGGATCGGTTCTGGCAAGCGGCTATCATTCCCCTCCCGAGGGAGATTTCATGGCTGAGACCGAATCGACATCGCATCGACGGACGATCGAAGGGCTGGCCGAAGCCGGGAGCACGCTCTCGCTGGGGCTGTGGGCCGGGGTGTTGCTGATGGTCGGCGTCACCGCCGCCGTTTCCTTCCCGCTGATGGCGGATCTCGATGTCCGGATCCCGGGATACGAGGCGTTCGATGGCGAACACCATCGCATCGCCGCGGGGCAGGTGTTGAACCGGGCGTTCCTGATTTCGGACTGGATTGGCCTCCTTTGCCTGGCTGTGGCCGTTGTTTGCATCGGCGTGCTCTGGGGAATGAGCAAGCCGGACTTCCGGCGGGTCCGGCCGGGCTTGGTTCTGCGACTCGCTTCCCTCGGTGTCCTCGCGATCATCACGATCTTTCAGACGGCCGCGTTTCGACCGAGTCTGAACTCGAAATTCGAGCAGCTCTGGGGGGCCGCCCAACGAGGCGAGAACGAAAGAGCCGCCGAGATCCGTGATCGGCTGGCTCCCCAGCACGCGAAAGCGAGTTTCCTGCTGGCGACCCAGTTCACGCTCGTGCTCGTTGCGGGGCTCAGTGGCGGATTCGATGGCGCGACTCGTCGCAGGCGCGAAGCGGAAGACGAGTCGGCATGAGCACACCGGCTCTGACTCCATCGAATCCTCGCGGGAAGCGGGATGTCCCGTTTGAGTTGCCGGAGGTGAGTGCGTCTGAGAAGCGGAGGGCGGCCCGCATCTTCTCGCTGTTGCAGCAACGGCACCCCGACGCCCACTGCGAGCTGGACTACACCACGCCCCACGAACTGCTGATCGCGACGATTCTTTCGGCGCAGTCAACGGACAAGGCGGTGAACAAGGCGACACCGGGGCTGTTCCGGGCTTTCCCGACGCCGCGCGACTACGCGGAGGCGACGTCGAAACAAATCGAACCGCATGTCAAGACGATCGGTCTGTTCCGCAACAAGGCCAAGCACATCCACGGCGCGATGACGAGGATCGTCGAGGACTTCGGGGGCGAGGTGCCACGCACCATGAATGAGTTGCTGTCGCTGCCGGGCGTCGCGCGCAAGACGGCGGGAGTCGTGCTGAGCGAGGCCTTCGGGATCCACATGGGGGTCGTGGTCGACACGCATGTACACCGCCTGAGCCAGCAGCTCGGGCTCGTGGCCGAGGGGACGACGATTCCCATGACCGAGCGGTATCTCATGGCGCTGCTCCCACGGGAGAAGTGGGGTCAGATCAGCCACCTGCTGATCTTCCACGGGCGCCGCGTGTCGCCGGCCCGGGGCTACGATGTACAGACGCTGCTCGACGACCCCGTGTGCTCTCGCTATTGCAAGCGCACGGCGGAACTCCGCGAACAGGCCAAGAACCAATCCGACTGAGAAAGCACCCGAATGAGCCGACTCGACAAGCTGCACAAACTGCGAGAAGCCGATCCGACCGATGCGGATGTGCCCTACATGATCGCGCAAGAATTCGCCCGAGAGGGCGACCATGAGCAGGCGGTCGAGTGGTATGACCGCTGTATCGAACTCGACCCGAACTACCTCTACGCGTACTTCCACAAGGCCAAATCGCTCGAAGCGGATGACTCGATCGAGATCGCCGTGGCGACGCTCGAAGAGGGCGTGCGCCGCTCGAAGGCCGAGGCGAACGCCAAGGCGATCGGCGAACTCGGCGAATACCTGACCCAACTCCAGGACGAGATCCGCGCGAAGGAAGCGGACTGACTCGTGTCACGCTTCGGCGACAGCCCGTTCGACCCGCCAGGCTTCGGCAACATGGGCGGGAGATCGCGCCGTCCTCGCGAGGCAACGGAGGCGGACCTCTCGCGACGCCAGATGTACGAATCGCCGCCCCCGGACGCGAGGATCGAAGAGATCCGTCCGAGCGGTCGCCAAGGGGTGCTCTGGCGCGTCAGCGTGTCCAGCGATGCGATCGAAGCGGAGCGCCTTTCGGTGGCAAGGCTGCCGCGCGAGATCGTCGATGATCTGCGACTTGAGTCGGGTACGCGCTGGACGCCGGCTCTCGCGAGCGCGGTACTCGAAGCGGCGCACCGTTCAGAGGCCCGGCGTTACGCGCTCAACGCGCTGTCCGTCCGGAGCATGAGTTCCGGACGACTACTGACGAAGATGGTCGCCCGGGGCGCGCCGAAGGAGATCGCGTCGTCGGTGGTCGAGGAACTCGAGCGTTCAGGCCTCGTGGATGACCGGTCGATGGCCGAGCAGATCGGTCGTTCCGCGCTGGCGCAGAATCCGGTTGGGGCGAGGGTACTGGAGGCGAGGCTGCGTCGGCGTGACATCAGGGCGTCGGTCGCGAGGGAGGTCGCCGAGGAACTCACGGCGGATCGTGACGCCGCCGCGGACGCCGAGCGGGTCGGTCGAAAGAAACTGCGTGCACTGCGCCCGGGTCTGGAATATCAGGTGATCGAGCGGCGTCTGGTGGCTGCACTTGCTCGTCGCGGCTTCCCGCCGCAGGTGTGCCGGGGTGTCGCAAAGCGCCTCCTCGGCGAGCGGGCGACGGCACCCGAGATCCGGGACTAGAGTGGAAGCATGGCCAGACCACCGTATGACCTTGATTTGCCCTCCGGCAGCCGCTTCAACCATGAACTCGAAGCGTCTCCCGCGTTCGTTCGACGCGTGCTGACGGAGTCGCCAGATCGGCTCGTGCTGATCGATTGCCGCGAGCCGAACGAGCACAAAACGGCACGGATCGACGGTGCGGAGTTGATCCCGATGGGCGAGGTGCGTCAGCGGATCAACGATATCGAGGATCTCATCGATGATGCCGGAGCGGAAGATCCGGAGGTCGTCGTCTACTGCCACCACGGCGTGCGATCGCTGAGGGTTGCCGCGGCGCTGCGCGAGATGGGGATCGCAAACGCTCGCTCGATGATCGGCGGAATCGACTTGTGGTCAGAGCAGATCGATCCCTCGGTGCCCCGCTACTGAGCGCATGTCGCACCAACGAGAACCGGCCGGAGAGATCCCCCGGCCGGTGTCTTGGTCGATAGATGATGCGGCCCGATTACGGTACGGCGCTCGGCAATTCCATGCGGAGCAGGACGCGAGGCCGGTCGGTCGGCTGACGAACGTTGGAGCGATCGAACACCACCAGCCATCGCGATTCGTAGGCGGGGCGGAACAGGGGGTCGTTCATCGCCTGGAGTGCCCCACCGCTGCCTGAGCCTCCGGGGATCTCGATCGACTCGATGACATCGGGGTCGTAGCCACGGAGCACGAACGTCGCCATGAACACATCCGAACGGGTGCTGACGATGTTGGCTACGGCGCGGAAGAGCGCGAGTTGCTCCTCGGCGTCGCTGCTCGGATTGAAGTCGGTGAAGGCGTAGGCCTTGTCACCGCCCGGGCCGAACGAGAACAATCGACCGGTGTCCGACCATGTTTCGAACGGCGGGGCCTTGGCGTTGAGCGCGTTGGCCCCCACCTCGAGGAATGTGCCGGTCTGCCCGGGGACCGGGAGACCGTCCGACGCCTGAAACTGACCCAGCAAGGCGAGTTCGCCTTTCGTGACGAAACCTCTCATCGCGGTCTGGTTGTCGCTGCCGGCGATGTTTCTCAGATTCGTGAGGCCGGTGAAGTTCGTGATCTGGTCGCGACCCGGTCCGAACTGTCCCTTGCGCTCTCGGTAGTCGTACATGCGCCCGGCGCGGCTCGCTCCGTTGAAGCCGCCGAACAGAGGCGGTGTCGCGACGAGGGTCGGACCGCTTCCCGAACCGTCCTGAACGGGCTGGAGAGGCTCGACCAGGGGCAGCGTGGACAACACGCGACGGGGTGCGGTGTTGATATTGATCTGACCCGGCGTCAGGAAATCGCTTGTGCTCATCGTGAAGAACAGATCGAAGATCCGCGAGCCGACCGGGACGGCCATGCTGTCGGGGAGTCCCTGCGCGGTCGCGAGCTGGTCGCCGAAGCGATAGCGCGTCGGATCGATCTTGCCGAACCACGGGTTCGGCTCGATGGTGCCGGGCGTTGTGGGATCGCCGTCGAGGTGGAAATCGAATCCGAGTTGTTCACTGAAGGTGAGCCAGCGACCGGCGGTCGGGTCGTTCACGCCGAATCCCGGGACATCGTTGTTGTAGCGAGTCGAGAACTCGTTCACTCGAAGGACGCTGTATCCGGAGTTCGGGAAGCCCGCGGCGTCGTGCAGGTACATATGGCTGAACGCGGAAACGAGTCCGACATTCGCGACCGAGGACAGGCCCGTGCTGGGGTTGAACAGCTGGAACGCGGGGAGGTTCTGGAAGATCGGGCGTTCGGCATCGTTGCCGATGCGGAAGCCGTCCCCGGATGCCCACAGGCCGGGAATCGGAGCGGGGCCGATGAGCGGATCGTTGACATCGCCACCGCCGGCGCCGCCGCCTCCCGCACCGGGACCGGTCCCCCCCCCCCCGCCGCCGCCGGTGGTGGTCTCCCATGTCTGGATGTAGTTGCTCCCGGTTCCGGGCCCGCTGCTGTCGGTGTGCCCGGCGACAGCGATTCGGTTCAAGGACGGCTTCTCGACGACGTAGGCCGGGAAGCCTTCCTGGCCCGCCGGACGGCGCGGCGGCCGCGTCATGCTGCCGACGACGGTCACCCGGAAGTTGCCGTTCGCGCGAGTTCCGTCCGGTCGCACGAAGGTCTGAGTACGCGTCTCGCGCAGGCCGCCGAAGAAGTCGAGCGCGTCTATCCCGTCGCCCGTTGCCACCGACGTGCTGATCGTGGTCAGTCGATCGACGAGCATGTCGGCCTTGCGCTCGGGCGCGGGCGGCGAATGGATGGGGTTCGCCGAGCCCTGCGCGGGATCATCGGCCTTCAGGATAAGTTGGACCTGCGTCTGCCCGGTGAGCTGCGTGGCGAACTGCTGGAACGGGATGGCCTCGCTGATGGTGGCTCCGCCGTTCTGGTAGTTCACCGAGATCACCTCCTCGACCAATCCGCGGTCGAGCACCGAGACAACACCCGGCACATCGGACTCGTCCTCGACCGTGCTGATCCAGCCGGCCAGGACCGTGTCCATGATCGAAGGCTCGAATCCGTTCACGCCGGATTCGGACGCCCACACGATGACGCGTCGCTCTCCGGAATCGATCGTAACATTCGGCAACTGCAGTTCGATCCAAGAGCGATCGCGCTGGATACGCACGGCGTAGCCTCCGGCGGGGTCACCAGCGCCCAACGCGCTGCTCGGTCCGATCTGTATCGGGTCCGGCCAAGGGTTGGCGAGTTCAATGGCGATGAGTGAACCCACGTGGTTGGATGGATCGTCGGGGGTGATAACGGCCGGGTTGCCGTTCGTGTTGCCCTGGTAGATCGCAAATGTGTGCGCATCGACCAGGAACGGCTGGCGGTCGACTCCGATGAAACTGATGCCGCCGAAGTCTTCGCCTATGAAATCCGGGCTGATGGGGCTGCCGGTGAACTCGATGTCGCCGTGAGCGAATCGAGCGTTCGCGAACGATTGCTCGTAGCCGGGCAGGAGAGGCAACTGGATCGGGAAGTCCACGGTGGGCAGGAATCGGAGCACCGTGGGGCGCTCTCGCTCGACGCCACCAAGGATCTGGCGATCTGCTGCATCGATCAGGTTGACGGTGAACGCTCCGGCTCGATGGAGCGCGTACGCCGCGCCGATTTGGCCGACACCGGAGCCGATGAGGTTCGCGAACTGCTGCGCGGGTCCGTTCGGTCCGCCGCCGTAGTGGAAGTCCGGATTGGAGGCCTGGTTGGACTCGATCGCCGAGCTGCCCTGAACAGGCTTCACCAATTCCTGATTCGTCGCAAACGGCGCCAGCGCCCAGACCATGTCGGCGAACACCTCTGCGGCGTCGTTCGTTCGCAGAGTCGAAACCTCGTGCTGCTCACGGGCGAAGATGCCGTCGAACTCGGTGACCTGCTGCGTCTTGTTGATTACTGGAACGGGGCTGAAACGGCCGGCACCGCTCATCGGGGTGAGCAGGCGGCGGTTGTCGAAGACGGCTTGCTGCACGGTCGGCCGAGCTGCGGGGCCCTCGCCGTAGGCACGGATGCTCGGCGCGGTGATCTCGGCTGCTCGGAGCGGACCGTTGCCGGGCGAGTTGGTTGCCGAGGGGAGGTAACCGCCGATCTCCGGGCCGTCGAGGTACTGCTCGGGCTTGGAGATGAGCGTCGCGTTATTGGTTGCCCAGAAGCCATGCAGGTCGAGCAGGGCCCGTTCGGGGTATCGCTCTGCCCGCGGGTACCCCCCGAGCGGACGCGAGTAGGCTGCCTGATAGAGCGCCAGGCGCTGGTTTCGCGTCAGCGGCTGGTTGACGCCGCCCCAGGGGGCCGAGGTCTGGCCGGGTCCCGCGCGGAGCGGATCGACGGCCGAGATGTACCCCGGCGTGGCCTGGTCCTGGACGTTGCTCAGAACATTGAAGAGTCCGCGCCCGTCGGCGAGGTGGTTGTTGAACGCGGCGCCGTCACCGAGGATGCGGTTCAGGTTGGGGCTGCCGTTGACGAACAGACCGGTCGGAACTGTCAGCCCGTAGTCGTAGGTCAGCAGCCGGACCAGATCGACATCCGCGGGAGTCTCGCCGGTCCCGACGATCTCTGCGTAGTCGCGTGAGCCGATCGTGCCGGGCACGAGGTTGTACGCGGGGGCTTCGATCGCGGTGTTGAGGTTGACGAGTGCCGACGCATCGGTGATGCGCGCCGCGACGACCCAGTTGAGACCGAAGAGGTTGCCGAGTTCCTCGAGCTGGGTCCACTGCGCATCCGGGCGAAGGTCGCCGGTCGTATCGACGAAGAATCGCTCGTCGTTCTGGAACAGGATGGTCGGGTCACCGCCCGGCGTGAGCTGCGGCATCTGGAGCGTGTAGTCGATGCCGTCCTGCTGCCGAACGAACTCGCCTTTCGAGTACTGCGGTCCGCGTATGGCGGTCACTTCAGAACCGGTCGTGTCCAGCAGGTCGACGCCCGCGTTCGCACGCCCGTCGATCGGGTTCAGGAACCACTGGGCGAGATCGACGTAGAGGCCGTCGCCGCGCTCCCACCGCTGGTCTTCGGCGTTCCACTTGAACGCGCTGCGGAGGTTCGTGAAGTTTTCGAAGTACGGGTTGCCCGAGAATCCGTTGCTGACCCAGCGGGGCTCGGTCGAGGCGAGCCACGCGTCGTCCGGATGGCCGACGCGGCGCGAAGCGTTGCCGACGGCCTGAAGGACTCGTCCGTTCTGGAACGACGGCGCATCCGACGGGTTGGAGCGGGCGTAGAGCGGATCGATGAAATCGATGTCCGTGTACTCTCCGTCCTCGAACATGCTCGGCCAGACGGCAACGCCGTTTCCGGTGTACCTCGGCACGCTGGTGGTCACGACCTTGTTCCCGAACATGTCGGCGGTCAGGAGCGACTGCATGTGCCGGACGACGGTACCGACCTGCTGGTCGAAATCGCGAGAAACAGCGACGGCATCGGACGAGTCTCGATCGATGCGGACGACGGTCACGTAGGAGACCGCGAGCAGCGAGAGCACCGCCAGGACGGCGATCGCGAGGATGAGGATCGTTCCCCGCTCCTGCCTGGTTCGTCGTGCGTGTGCGATTTTCTTGATCAGGTTCATGGTTGAGCCCTCCGGCTCTTTCCCACGCGACCGGCGAGGCCGCGCGTACAGAGTTGACTTTGCTTCGCTCGGGTCAGTTGAGCTGCTGGGTATCGATTTCGATGATGAACTCGAATGTCTTGCCGTCGCGCAGACGGAACTGTGAATCGTGGAGCGTGATCCGGAACTTGAGCAGCGAGGGCTTGGGCCAGCCGCCGGGCTCGTAGAAGCCCGAGGGTCCCGGGGTGCGGTAGCCCCAGATCGCCATGTACTCGTTACGCGGGTCCAGCGATGCGGCGGTGCGATCGATGTCGTACGCGGCTTCGAGACCGATCTGACTCAGGCCGTCGGTAGTCGTGTTCAGGCGCGCGTCTCTTGTGTTCCGCGGGATCTCGGCGCTGACAGCACCGGTGAGCAGGAGCGATTCGCGCGGCGTGTTGAACCCGAACCAGACGATGTCGCCCGCGCTGTATTCGACGATGTTCGTGCCGTCACCGCTCAGATCGATCGGACCGGAGTCCGGGCCGCGCCAGCGAGTGCCATCGGACCAATACACCTCGAAGCGGCTGCATCGGGATGCGATGACCGCGTGGTAATCCATGAGCGTCTGCTCGGGGCGCTGCGCGTTCGGCGAGTTGGGCACCACACGCTGAATGGTGGTGGGCTCGGTCTCAACGAGCAGGCGATTGAACATGCCCGCGATCGAACTCTGGAGCAGACGCGTGTTGTACTGACGCACCTGGCCGACAGAAAGCCCCGGTGGAGTGACGATTCCTCGACGCACGGTACGCCGGACCCAGAGCGGGCGGTCCGCCACATCAAGCGCGGTCGGGCGCCACTCGTCGGCCCCCTGGTCGAAGTAGCCCGCGTCGAAAGCGGTGCCGTCGGGCGGGAGCGGCGGCGGGACGCCGGCGCTGGCGGTGTCGCGGGACTGGACGCCCTCGAGCCAACGCTTCAGCGACTCGGGCGATTGCGCGGCGATGTCGACTCGCCCGTGGCGGATCAGGCCGATCGCCGGGACATCGAGATTGTCGAAAGCCGAAGCGCGGAAGAACGGAGGGTCGGGATCGGAACCCGACGGCTCGAAAACGTTCGAGTTGATGCCGTTGAACCGCAGCGTGTCGAGGTCGCGGACGTACATCGCGATATTGCGGTTGCGTCCGGACGCCGAACCGGTTCCGGGGTCCGCGTACGAGAACGCGAGCCCGCCGGCGAGCAGCAGTTCGTGGCGTGCGAGGGAGTACTGGCCGGCAAACTGGTTGCGTCCGGTGGACCGCTCGCTGCCGGGGCTGAATCGGTTCACGGTGGTGTTGAACCCGGTCGCGGTCGGCCCGGAGCCGAAGTCGCCGTCGGCGTACCAGATCCGATTGCGATAGAGGTCTTCGTTGGCCGGGTCGGCGGTGTCGAAATCGATGTCGTCGGGGTCCGGGGCGTAGTTCGGATCGAGCACCGGCTTGAGACCGTGGCCGTACATGATGCGAGCGACGGGCGTAAAGACCGTGTCGTACTCGTCGCCGGCCTCCTGGGCGGTCTGGAAGAGTTCGTTGCCGCCGGACTCTGCGAGGAAGAGTACCTCGTCAAGGCGGGTTGAGATCGCCAACGACCCCGGGTCACCGGGCTCGATGTTTGCTCGCCGATCGCTCTCTTCATCATCCGCGGTCAGGTACACATCTCGGACGAGGCGGGAACGGATCGCGAGGATCGTGTCCTCGGTTGGCAGCCTGTTCATACGATCGAAATCGTCGCGGATCTGCTTCTCGAGCGCTCTCGCGAGCGCGTCGACTTCGGCCACGGCGGAGCCGGTGTTCACCAGCCGCGAGACGTTGCCGAACAGCTGGCCGATGCCGATCGAGAGAAGAATCACCACCGCCACGGCGACCAGGAGTTCCACGAGCGTGAACGCCGATCGCGGCGAAGCAGTTCTGAAACGCTGCGTTGATGTGTTGTTGTGTGTCGTCATCATGGCTCGTTTCAGTTCACGTTAAAGATGCGGAGTTCACGCGGACGCAACGACCATTCCGAGCCATCGGTCGAAACGACGTTCTGGCGGATCGTCCAGAGGTCCAGCGACCGGGTCTGGTCGCGGAAGGCCAGCATGGACTTGCCGCCCGCACGCGGGACGCGATTGATGTAGCACCGGAAGACGTTGCCGCCGCCCGGGGCACGAACCTGGCGCACGACCCGCACCGGGAGATCAGCGCCGGCGAGCCGGTTCGAACCGCCCTCCGGTTCACCGGACACCAGGATCACTGCTCCGGGAGCGAGCGCGTTGATCTCTTCGTCGGACGATGCCTCGAAGTAGAACTGTTCTCGATCCTCGTCGTACGCAAGCACGATGTCGGCGAGCATGCGCAGTCCCCACTCGTCGCTGCCGGAGTCGCTGCCGAACGGGCCGGGGGCATCGCCGACGTTCTCGGCGAGAGCGAACTCGCCGGAGCGGTCAGAGCCACTCACGAAGTATGTGAAGACCGCGATCTGGCTGCCGCCGCTTTCGAGCTTGCGGAAGAGCAGCGAGTAGCCGACATCGGGGCGTACGCCCGCGTCGAAGGCGTCGTCCGCCACCGTCACGACGCGGTCGCCGGACGAGATGACCTCGGCGGACCGGTAGACCACCCTCGGCACGACGATCCGCTGGAGGTGTCGCTGGAACTGCGCATCCCCTGTGGGATCGACGATCGCCGTGATGTCGAACTGGTCGATGAACGAGAGCGGTTCGCCGGTGACGGGTTCCTCGTAGCGCTTGACCAGAATGTAAGAACCGTTCGGGCCGGGGAAACCGCCGTTCTGGGTGAACAGTGCGTACTCGCCCTGGTTCGAGAACGGGGCGTTGACCGGCCAGTTCGTGGGCCGACCCGCAGCGTAGTTGGTGTTGACATAGACGAATCGGCTGGTCACCTCGCCGCGGTAGTTGTACTGCGGATCTCCGGGTTGCGGCTTGTCGTTGTGTACGACCTGAATCGAAGCGGTTCCGGCACCGTCCACGCGGCTCACGGGGAAGGGGCGAACGGCGTAGGGCGAAACGTTGAACACGGCGCCGTCGGGCCCCTGGCCGTCTGCGCGGTACCGACCGCGCCCGAGGGCCTGCTGGCGCCACTGACTGGTCATCGGCAGTTCGAAGAGGACCGTTTCATCGTTGCGGTCGAGCAGGAAGTAGGCCTCACGACGCTCCTGGATACTGCTTGCGCGGGGGTTGATCGACAGGTTGCCAAGGTCATCGGCGGGCACGGGGTACCAGACGCCGCGATCGAGGTCGTTGGGATTCGGCTGGCCGTCGAACAGCGTGCCATCGATGCGCCCGAACCGGGGCGAGATGATGGCCTCGGCGTTCTTGGACACGATGACCGACGCGGTCGTCTGCGAGGCGACGCGCTGCTGAGCGGCCGCGCCAGCGAAGAGCGCGATCAGGCCGATGGAACCGAGGGCGATCACAAAGGTCGCGATCAAGACTTCGATCAGCGTGAAGCCCGAGCGGGCCGGTGTGGTGGGATGTGAGAATCGCTGCGTCATGGGTTGGCCTTTCTGAGGACCTCTCCCGTGTAGCGGTTGAAACCGACGATCTCTGCGTTGAAGTCAACCCAGAGGCTGATGCGACTGGTGTCGTCGTCGCTGACCCGCGCGTACCAGTTGTCGTCGTTCGGGTTGTTCGGACCGGGCATGGGCAGGCCGCCGTCGCGCTCGGGGCGGATGAACCACGGTTCCTCAATAGCGAGCTCGCGGCTCATGCGACCGAGTTCGACCACCGCCAACTGGTGGGCCGAGCGGAGTAGCACTTCGGGGTTCGGGTCGAAGTCTTCACCGAGCCCGATCTCGGGATCGAAGCGGTCGAGCGCATCGACTGCTTCGGGTGGATCATCGGGGTCGTAGTCCACGGTACGGTCCAGCGGACCCTCGGGGAATTCGAGGTAGGCGTTGGGGGTGGCGATGCCGCCGCCGACCGAGGTCGTGACCACCGCGCCGGTCTCGCTGAAGCGGATCATGAAACTGGCGGCGTGGCGCACGGCGGCGAACGCGTCGTCATCGGCGATGCCGTCGAGTTCCCAGATCTGCTCGCGCGAGAAGTTGTTGCGGACGAAGTGCAGAGGATCGTTCCGCGGGAAGACCCACGGGATGATGTCGTTGCCGTCCGCGTCGGTGTAGATCTCACCGGCGTACCAGTGAGCGGTGTCCTCATCGATCAGGCTGCCGTTGCCATTGCCCGGAGCGGTCGAGAACGAGAGGCCCATCACAGCGATCCCCGCCGGCAGTTCGACCGGCGCGGAGCCGATCGCCGGGCGGAACACCTGGGCGTAGGCGTGACGCGGGTCTTGCGCGACAAACTGCGTGAGCGCACCACCCTGACGGGAACGGACCTCGACGACCTGCATGGTGCAGGTCTGCGTCTGCGTGTCGAAGAGGAAGACCACGCCGGTCGGCACACCCGTGCGGATCGCCTGGGCTCGCGCGTTGGCGAGCGTGGTCGAAACCAGGTTCACTGCCGAGGCGTAACTGTTGGACTCGAGGATCCGCGTCGCCGCCGGGAGCAGGAGCGTCGCCCCGATGATGATGATGATGATCACCACCAGCAGTTCGATCAGCGTGAACGCGCGTCGGATGTACGGAGCGTTGCGATTCACTGGAAGTCCCCGATGCTGAGAGACCCGATATCGAACGACGCATCGATGCTGCCGGGTGTGAGCGAGTAGATGTTGTCCTCGCGGTACGAGGCCAGCTTGCGCTCCAGCGCCGGACCGCTCAGCCCGCCCACCCCGACATCCGTCGGCACGCCGTAATGGCCGTCGGGCCCGGCGGACATGAAGTACGGCCGATCACTCGGGCATTCGCCGAAGATCGCTTGCGCCAACGGGTTGTCCGGGGTCACGAAGATGATCGGCTGCTCCCACGCATCGACAACCTGCACGCGGAACACGCTGTTGCTGATCTGTACCGTCTCGCTGAACTGATCCGGGATGTCGCTGGTGATGGCGTCGATGTTCTCGTAGCCGTCAGCGAGGTAGAGGAAGTACGCGGCGTTCGGCAGCCATGTGAAGTTCTCACCGCGGTAGTTGCGCACGCCACCGAGAAATGTCTGCTGCGTCTCGTCGTCAACCACGGGGCTCGACCCGCCGGCGAAATCGCGCCAGAGCTGATCGAGATAGCGGTCGGTATCCAGACGCGGGAAGACGCGGGTCTCGATCCGGTACTCCTCGAGAGCACGGTCGAGCGAGGACAGCACGCCCGTCGTCTGGTTGATCTTCTGACGCGTCACGACCTGGCGGCCGACCGCGAAGACCGCGGCGACGAGAATCGCGATGATCGCGATGGCGATCAGCACCTCGATGAGCGTGAAGCCACGCTGGCGGGATTGGCGGGTGGTGGTCTGCGTCACTTGATGTACCTCAGGTTGGAGCCCACCTGCTTCAGGAACGACACCTGCTGCTCCTGGTTGAGCGCGGAGTAGGTGTCGACCAGCGATGTCGAGCCGTTCGACTCGAACACCACATCGCCGAACGGGGCGATGAAGGTGTTCTGCTCGCCGGTGTACGGGTTCGTGCCGTAGTAGTCGTCCGAGGACTCTCCTGCGGAAAGCAGGGCGTACTTGGCGGTGCGGAGTTCATCATCGAAATCGAGCAACTGCGCCAGATTCGCGCCGCCCAGTTCGGCCTCAAGGCCTTCGCTCGATCGCAGTTCGATCGGGATCTCGTCGAGTGTCGGCTGGCGGTTGCCGTTCACGATGCGGAAGCCGTTCCAGCCCGAGTAGTAGCGGACCGGATTCCCCCAGGGGTCGAGAATCCGGAACATGCCGCGATCCTCGTCGAAGTCGACGACGCCCTCGAGCGTGCCGAAGTCAAGGTACGGTCCGTACGTACGACCGGTCAGCTGCGGCTCGTGGCGGATCGGACCGCTGGAAGGCTGGACCTTCCAGGCCCGCAGGTTGCCCGGCGCCTTGAAGCCCGGCCCCGGAACGCCGTCGTGCAGCGGGGTGCTGCCGGGCGCGACACCGTCGTCGTCGAGTTCGTCCGGGTTCAGTGCTCCGATGCCCAGCAGATAGACCGTCAGCGAGAACTCGCTGTTGTAACGGGCGTCACGGTAGTACTGGTCGAGATTGTTCGGGTTGCCCGCCGCCTGAGCGTGCGTCCTCGGAGTCACCAGGCCGGTGCGCGTCGGGCTCGAATCGGGTGACACGAGTTCCGGTGTGACCAGCGGCGGCACGAAGCGGAAGTCGGTCTCGAACGCGTCGATGGCGGTGCTGATCGACTGCAGCTGAGCCACCGTCTTGGAGCGTCGGGCGCTGCTGACCGCACCGCTCAGCGCGACCACCAGAATCCCGACGAGGATCAGGATGACGACGAACACAACCAGGAGTTCCACCAGCGTGAAACCGCGTCTGGCTCGGGATGTCGTTCTGAAATCGTGCATGAGTTCTGCTTCTCTTGGAGAGGGCACCGGCGGCCGGCGGATTGAACGAGGGATCAGCCCTGGAGGCCGTCGATCATGGAGATGAGCGGGAGGAACATCGCGACCACGATCGTGCCGACGATGCCACCGAGCACGATGACCATGATCGGCTCGAGCAGCGAGACGAGCGACGCGACGGCGGTGTCGACCTCCTCGTCGTAGTTGTCGGCGATCTTCATGAGCATGGTGTCCATGTCACCGGTTTCTTCGCCGACGTCGATCATGTTGACGACGATGGCGTCACAGACCTTCGCCTCCCGAAGCGGCTGCGCGAAGGTTTCACCCTCGCGGATCGAGTCGTGCACGTTGCCGAGCGCCTTCTCGAAGACGTAGTTGCCGCAGGTCTCCTTCGTGATGGTGACCGCCTCGAGGATCGGAACACCGGCCGCGATCAGCGTGCCCAGCGTTCGGGTGAATCGCGCGACGACCGTCTTGCGGACGAGGCCGCCGATGATCGGGACGTACAGCGTGATCCGGTCGAGCAGAGCCTTGCCCGGCTTCACCGACCGAGCGAGCTTGAAGAGAATCGGAACAAAGATGAGCCCCCCGACCACGTACACGGCACCGGGGAGCATCATCGCGCCCTCGGTCGGGTAGTTGCCGGCCATCCAGCGCGACGTGTCTGTCAGCAGCACAGTCAGCTTCGGCAGCGCGACGTCGAAGTCGGCGAAAACCTCTTCGAACTGCGGGATGATGAAGATCATGATCCCGACCACGATCAGGACCGCGACGGAGATGACTGCCGCAGGGTAGACAAGCGCACCGATGATCTGACGCTTCAGGCGTTGGCTCTTCTCCATGAACTCGGCGAGACGCTGAAGGATGACATCGAGAACACCGCCGACCTCACCGGCTGCGACCATTTTGGTGTACAGCAGGTTGAACGCCTTGGGCTGCTTCGCCATCGCTTCGGAGAGCGACGAGCCGCCTTCGACATCCTCGACGACGCCCTGGAGCGTGCCTTTGAGGAGGCCCGGCTTCTGCTGCTGTTCGAGGATCTGCAGCGAGCGCAGCAACGGAAGGCCGGCGTCCTGCAGGGTGGAGAGCTGACGGGTGAAGGTGGTGAGCTGCTTGCCCTTGACCCTTGCGAACGGAAGCACGATGCCCCCGCTGCCGCCCGACTTCTTCTGCATCTGGTCTTTGCCAGCGCCTTCGGGGGCACCCTTGCCCTTCTTGGCCTTCTGCTCGCGGACGGACGTTGGGAAGTAGCCCTGCAGCTTGATCCGCTGGATCGCTTCTTCCGAGTTCGCGGCCTCGATGGTCCCCTTCTGCTGCTTGCCGGACTTGTCGAGGGCTTGGTAAGCGAATGATGGCATGTTGCCGCTCCGAGGTGAACGTGCCGACTCGAATGAACGAGCCGACTGCTGGATGAATCAGAGATAAACGATCAGAACGATCGCGAATAAATCCTGTAAACGATCAGTCGTCGAGCGCCGTCTCACGGACGACCTCGTCGATGGTGGTAAGCCCGTCGTAGATGGCGAGCAGGCCGGACTCGCGCAGCGAACGCATGCCGCGCTTGCGTGCTTCTTCGCGAAGCACCGCCGTGGATGCTTCCTTCATGATGAGATCGCGCAGGCCGTCGTCCATGACCATGATTTCGAAGAGCGCCGTGCGCCCCTTGTAGCCGGACCCGTGGCACACATCGCACCCGCGTCCGCGGAAGAACTGGCGATCCGCCACATCTTCCGGACGCAGTTGCAGCTCCATGAGTTGCTCCTCGGTCGGCGTGTAAGGCTCCTTGCAGTTCGCGCAGACCGTTCTGCACAGACGCTGCGCGATGATCGCTTCGATCGTCGCGGTCAGGAGGAACGCCTCAAGGCCCAGGTCGAGCAGACGCACGACCGAACTCGGCGCATCATTGGTGTGCAGCGTGCTGAACACGAGGTGGCCGGTCAGCGACGCCTGCACCGCGATCTGCGCGGTCTCGAGGTCGCGGATCTCGCCGACAAGGATCACGTCGGGATCCTGACGCAGGAACGACCGAAGACAGGACGCGAAGGTCAGGCCGGCTTCCGTGTTGATCTGGCACTGACACAGGCCGTCGATGTCGTACTCGACAGGGTCCTCAGCGGTCAGGATTTTCTCGCTCGGACCGTTCCGCTCCTGCAGAGCGGCGTAGAGCGTGGTCGTCTTACCCGAGCCGGTCGGACCAGTGACGATCACGATGCCGTTCGGCTTGTGGATCATCTGGCTGACCGTCTCGTAGTCGTTGGAACGCAGGCCGACCCGGTCGAGACTGAGTTCGACGTTCGACCGGTCGAGCACACGCATCACGACGCTCTCGCCGTGCATGGTGGGCAGAACCGACACGCGCAGGTCGACCGGTGTACCGCTGACGGTCAGTTCGATACGCCCGTCCTGAGGCAGGCGCCGTTCGGCGATGTCCAGATTCGCCATGACCTTCACGCGCGATGTGATGGCCGGGCCGAGATACGCGGGAGGCGGCACCATCTCGTAGAGCACGCCGTCGATGCGATATCGCATCTTGAATTCATCTTCGAACGGCTCGAAGTGGATGTCGGAAGCGCGGTCCTTGATGGCCTGCAGGAGCACCAGGTTCATCAGTTTGATGACCTTGTTGTCCTCCGAAGCATCCAGAACCGCTTCCAGGTCGATCGATTGGCCGCTCCCTGGGCGGTTCGACAGGTTCGCGAGCCCGGCATCCGAGCCGATCTCGCCGACCACATCGGCGATCGAAGACTTCGCCGCGGCGTAGTGCTCCTTGAGCTTCTCGTCGACCTGCTCGGGAGGGGCAACAAAGGCCTCGACCTTGAACCCCATGAGAAGACGGAGGTCGTCGACCGCCCGGAAGTTATCCGGACTCTTCACGACCACCTTCAAACGCTTCCGGGCCTTGTCGTACTCCACGGGCACGCACTGGTACGCCATGGCGGTCTCGGCCGGGATGGCGTCGATGGTTTCCTGGTCGAGGGTCAACTTGCCGACTTCGATGAAGCCCATGCCAGCTTGGCCGGCGAGCGCTTCGAGAACATCACGCTCTGTGACCAGCCCCATCTCAACGAGGATCTCACCCAGCATTTTGCGGGACTTCGGGTCCATTTGGCGCTGCTTCGCGAGCGCCTCGTGAACCTGCTCACGACTGATCTTGCCGAGCTTTGTCAGCACGCGGCCGATCTTGCGTTTCTTCAGTTCTTCAGGGCTCACTGTCGCCACGCCAAAACCTCCTCGCCAGCCACTGCCGACGTCACGGGTATATATTCACCGATTTCGATCTGTAAGATCCTGAAAACAAAGCGGATAGAGCGATCGCCTGCATGCGACACCCAGATGGCAGTTCGTTTGGAGGCGAAAGAAAGTGGAACTCTCCAGCGCGAGGCCAATTTCTCTGCGACTGCCTGCGACGCCAAGCGATCGCGCCGCTTGATACGCCACCGCCATACCGGGTCAATCTTCCGCGGCTGCCGTGTCGTCCTCGACATCCAATTCCGGGCGTCCAACTTGGCGGCCGAGGCGATGCACCCGATCCGCGAGGTCCGCACCGTTCTTCGCCTTGTCCACCATTTCGTCCGCCGCGATCATCCCCTTGGTGTACAGCGACCAGAGGTGCTCATCGAGGAGCTGCATGCCGTACTTCTTCCCGGTCTGGATCGCCGAGTCGATACGGAACGACTTGTTATCGCGGATGAGGTTGGCGATCGCGGGCGTAATCACTAGCATTTCGTAGGCAGCGACCATGCCCTTGATGTCCACACGCCCGAGCAGGACCTGGCTGAGCACGCAGATGAGCGAGGTCGAGATCTGGACGCGGATCTGGTTCTGCTGGCTGACCGGGAACGCGTCAACGACACGGTCGATCGTCTTCGCCGCCCCGGTGGTGTGGAGCGTGCCGAACACAAGGTGGCCGGTCTCAGCCGCGCGGATCGCGGCTTCAATCGTCTCGAGATCTCGCATTTCGCCGACGAGGATCACGTCCGGGTCCTGCCGGAGGGCCCGTCGCAGCGATTCCGCGAAGCTCGGGACGTCGGTGCCGACCTCGCGCTGATTCACGATCGACTTCTTGTGGTAGTGGTAGTACTCGATGGGGTCTTCCATCGTGACGATGTGGCGCTCGAGGTTCATGTTGATGTAGTCGAGCATCGTCGCCAGCGACGTTGTCTTGCCGGACCCGGTCGGTCCTGTCACGAGGAACAGCCCGCGCGGACGCCTGATCAGGTCTTTCACCTGATCCGGGAGGCCGATCTGATCGAATGTCAGCAGCTTGTTCGGAATCAGTCGACAGACAATCGAGATGTCGCCGCGCTGGCGGAACACCGAGACACGGAAACGAGCGGCCTTGCCGTAAGCGAAGCCGAAGTCGGTGCCGCCCACTTCCTGCAGTTCCTGCTGGTTGCGCTCGGGCGTGATCGCCTTCATGAGCGTGACCATGTCGTCAGACTCGAGCACCTTCGTGTCGAGGTTCTTCAGGCCGCCGTGAAGGCGGAGCGTTGGCTTACGCCCCACACTGAGGTGGAGGTCAGAAGCGTTGAGTTTGATGACCGTGTCAAGCAGGCGGTCGATCTGCATGGTGGACATTTGGTCGGTTCCTTCGTCGGTTCTTGCTCGCGACGGATCGCGTGGGATTCTGGGCGGTCAGTTCGGTTCGTGCGTTGGCGGTCGTTCAGACGGCGGCGAGTTCCTCTTCCGCCATTTGGACGCCCTCAACCTGGGCGATACGGGCGATTTCTGCGGGCGTGGTGATGCCGTTGAGGACCTTGATCTTGCCGTCGCCCAGCAGCGGGCGCATGCCATTCGCAATAGCGGCACGACGTATCTCGGACGAGGGCGAGACCTTAAACGTCAGATCTCGGATTTCGGCGTTCATGGTCATCAGTTCGTAGATACCCTGACGACCGCGATAGCCGGTCCCGGCGCAGTTGTCGCAACCGACGGCTTTGTAGATCGTGTGGTTCTTCATCTCTTCGTCGGTGATGCCCGTCAGACGCAGGTACTTGCGGTCCGGGTTGTCGTCGGGCTTGCGGCACTTCGGGCAGACCTTGCGGATCAGTCGCTGAGCGAGCACAGCCTGAATCGAGGACGATACGAGGAACGGCTTCACGCCCATGTCGATGAGTCGGGTCATCGCCGACGGGGCATCGTTCGTGTGGAGCGTGCTGAACACGAGGTGGCCCGTCAGAGCGGCCTGGATGGCGACTTCGGCGACCTCGCGGTCACGGATTTCACCGACAAGGATGATGTTCGGCGCCTGACGAAGCATGGCGCGGAGCACTTTGGCAAAGGTCAGCCCGATGCCCTCACGAACCTGGCACTGGTTGATGCCGGTGAACGCGTACTCGATCGGATCCTCGGCGGTGATGATCTTTTTGTCGGGCCGATTGAGCACATCGAGCGCCGAGTAAAGCGTGGTCGTCTTGCCAGAGCCGGTCGGACCGGTGACGAGGAAGATGCCGTTGGGGCGTCGGATGATCTTGTTGAAGGCTTGGTGAGTGTCTTCCTCGAAGCCAAGGTTCTTCAGGCCGATTCGGACCGAATCGGGACGCAGAATACGAAGCACGATCGACTCGCCGTGGTACGCCGGGCAGGACGAAACACGGAAGTCGACGGTCTCGCCCTCGCCTCCGTCCTCCGCCGGAATGTGCATCTTGATACGACCGTCCTGCGGGATGCGCTTTTCAGCGATGTTCACGCCGGCCATCAGCTTGAAACGGGCGAGGATGGCGTTCTGCATCCGTTTCGGCAGGTTGTCACGCTCGATGCAAACACCGTCGATGCGGTATCGCAGGCGCACACGGTCGGCCATGGGCTCGATGTGAATGTCAGAGGCACGGTTCCGAACCGCCTCGATGATGATCCGCTCGCAGAGCTTGATGATCGGGGCGGACTCGGCGGCCTGGTCGATCGATGAGTCGACGGAACGATCCACGGACTTGTCGATCGATTTGTCGATCGAAGCGGTCAGCAGCGACTCGTTGCCGCCGGGCACCATCGGCTTCGCGCCGCCCTCCATCTTGCCATCGATGTAAGCCTTGAGCTTGCCTCGCGCGCACATCTTGGGCTCAACTTCCGTGTTCTGTCGGAACCGGATGAGGTCGAGCAGTTCGAGGTCCTTCGGGTCGTGCATGAGGAGCACGAGACGCCCCCGCTCTTTGCCGAGCGGAAGCACAAGGTGCTTGCGGATGAGGTCCTTGGGGAGCAACGAAGCGTCGACCTTCGCCGCGACCGCTTCGTCTTCGATGTCGAGATAATCGATGCCGAACTGCATCGCGAGCGCCTTGGCGACCGCCTCCTCGGAGCACATTCCGGCTTCGACGAGAATCTCACCGATGCGTTTGCCCGCGCCCTTGGACATCGTGACGGCTGTTTCGAGCTGCTCGGACGTGATGGTCCCGTTTTCGACGAGGATCTGTCCGAGTTTCTTTCGCACTTTGGCCATAATCTCTCTCAGGTTTCCTGTCACGATGAAAGCGATCCGCAGATCGCAAGGAACGGTTCCCGAACCAAACACTGACAGCCGGGACGGGCATTATGGGGACGCCGGGAATCTGCGGCAAACAGACAAGCGACCGGAATTCAAGCGTATCCTCTAAATGGCCCCTCACCCGCCCCCGCGGCTCGTTTCCCATGAAGTCCCAAAGTCTGGCTCCTGCTTCACACGACCAACCATGCCCGATCAACGCCCCAGACTACTCGTTACCGCGGGTCCGACGCACGAACCCATCGACTCCGTCCGCTACATCGCGAACAGGTCATCGGGGCGAGTTGGGGTCGAAATCGCTCGCGCGGCGTTGCGAGCCGGCTGGGAGGTCACGCTGGCCCTTGGACCGACGCCCCTGATCACGCGCGCAGAACAGGTCACCGACTCGATCGAGACGACCTCTGGCGATACGCAAAATGCCCCGAGCCGGTTCCAACTCATTCGATTCCGAACCACTGAGGATTTGCGGACCATTCTGGCCCGATCCGACGCAGAGACCGACATCCTGATCATGGCGGCCGCTGTCGCGGATTTCCGCCCGGTCGGGGACGCTCATCGTCCCGAGGGCAAAATGCGAAGGGATCCGAGCGGGGTCACGCTGCGACTCGAGGCAACCCCTGACCTGGTGGCCGAATGCGCTCGGCGACGGGAATCCGGTGCGAACGGTTGCCCGGACCTCATCGTGGCATTCGCGCTCGAACCTGCGAGCGGGTTGCTGGAGGCGGCCTCGGCCAAACTTGAGCGGAAGGGAGCGGACCTGATCGTCGCGAATCCGCTTGAGACGATGGACGCCGAATCGATTAGCGCAGCCCTCGTGTCCCTGCGAGGAGTCGAAGCATCAACGAACGGAGAACTGAGCAAATCCGCGTTTGGGGATTGGCTGATCGGCGAGCTCGGCCGGAGGCTGGATCGTTAGAGGTTGAACTTGCCCTTGCCGGCCTTGGCCAATGCCTCACGCCCTTCCTCCGAAGAACGAATGAACCGCGAATTGTCGTTGCCGACGCTGACCGTCGGACGCTTTGGGTTCTTGGACCGCAGTACCCAGAACTCTTCGATCATCACATCCAGAGCCTGAATCGCGTGAGACAGGTTCAGATTCAGCGACTCCCCCTGGGCGCCCTTGCTCGCCAGTGTTCGCTTCAGGTGCTCCAGAATCTCTGCGAAGTCGGATGTGATCCCGAGGATCTTGACCAACAGACCGTAGTAGCCCGCCAGCGGCAATTTGGCGTTGCCGCGCTCGTAGCATTCGATCTGCTCGATGCGCCCTTCCTTGAGCACGCCGATCTTGCCCTTGGTCGCGTTCGCGATGTTCAACTTGAATTCGTTGTATCCGTCGCAGTTGTACTTCTGCTTCCGCCCTCGGTCATCGAAGCGGGAAAGCAGCTGGCGCGTCGTTGAAACGTCGAAGGAACCGAATGTCGGCAAGCCGGTAGCCTCGGTCGTGAAGCCGCCCTGACTGAGCCATCGCCACGCCTTGTCAGGCGTCAGCTTCAGGCCCGCCTCTTTCGCGATGCTCTGGCAGTGGGCCTTCAGGTCGGTGAACTGACCGTTCGCGGCATACCAGTACTGCGCGAAGCGGATGTGCTGGTCGATGTTCGTTCGGTTCCGCTCGTCGTACCTCTGCCTGATCCAATCGGCTTCGAGTTCGGCGCGCTCGAGTTCGAGGATCGAGTAGGCGACTTCCTTGCCCGACGAGTGGGCGAGGCTCATGCCCGCGGCGAGGATCGGGTCGGCGAAGCCAGCCGATTCCCCGGCGAGGAACCAGTTCTCGCCGACGAGCCGCTTCGCGAGATGGGACCAGTCCTTACAGGTTTCCACCTCGCCGCGCGGGGTGGCGTTCTGGATCAATTTGCAAACGTCCGGCTGCTCGCGGAGCGCCTTTTCATACAACTCTGCCGGGGACAGTCCCTGCGATTTGTAATGATCGGAAGGACAGATCAGGCCGATCGATGTCCGGGTTGGTCCGAGCGGGATGAACCAGATCCACCCGTATGGCAGGCTGCGTACCTGAACGCGGGTGCCGCCGACGCCGATTTCCACCGCCCACTCGGCGTTCTCCCAGTAGTCCCACATCGCGATGTTTCGGAGTTCGTGGGGCACGTCCGATTCGACGCCCATCGCTCGGCGGATGAGACCGACCGTACCCGAACCGTCAACGTAGTAGCGTCCGGTCACCTCTTCGCCCGTGTTCAGGAGCAAGCCCGTGACCCTGTCGCCTTCCGTCAGAACGCGATCGACCTTTGTCTGTTCGCGGACAACCGCGCCCATCTCCTCGGAATGGCGAAGCAGGATGTCGTCGTACACCGCGCGGTCGACCTGGAAAGCCGTCCACCGGCGCTGTCCTTCGTATTTCGCGGGACGGGGTTCGTCGACGAACTCCTCGGCAGGGTAGAAATCGAAGTCCCAGTGATCGGCCTTTTTGCCCCATGTGTACGACGCGCCGATCTTGATCGGGAACCCCGCAGCCTCCACCTTTTCCCACACGCCCATCTCGTTGAGGATGCCGGAGATGGAAGGGAGTTGTGACTCCCCGACGTGGTCACGGGGGAACTTTTCCTTCTCGATGATCAGAACGGACAAGTCCGGCGAGTACTTCTTTAGTAGCGAAGCAACCGTCGAGCCGGTGGGTCCGCCACCGATTATCACGACGTCGTACTGCTTTAAGTTATCTGCGACCATGACTTCCCGCCGGAACAAAAGGATTCAGGATTCAGAACGAGCGTCTCAACTGGACGCAGCAGCTGTTTCGCCGCTTTCTTCTCGTGATCTGAGGTACGCCGCGCTGATCTGAGCATCGCGAATCAACGCACCGACCGACGGAGCCTCGCGCAATTTGGGACGCTTCGGATCAAACCGGGCTTTCACCCAGCCCTCCGCCAGCAATCCCTCCAGTGCGCTCAAACAGTTGATGACGAAGCCCGGATAATTGGCCTCGGAGATACCCAGCGATCGAGCGGACTCCTTGAACGCGTTCGTGAGACCGTTCCAGTCAGCCTCTGCCTGGACCGCGCGAACCACGACCTCGACCGGTCCCACCAGCGGCAACGTCGATTCGTCCCGCTTGTAGGCCGGGTACTGGCGGATTCGCCCTTCGCTCGGCACACCGATGCTGAACCGCTTCGCTCCGGAAACATCGAGCACGAACAGGTTGTACTTCTCGATCTTCCACGACGACTTACGGCTGCCGCCGTCCAGGCGCTCGGCGATGGCCTTTCCGATGGTCAGATCGACCGAGCCAAGGGCGGCGTGACCGGGCTTCTCCGCAATGAACCCGCCCTGGCTCAGCCACTGCCATGCCTTGTCGGGGCTCAGTTTGAGTCCGGCTTCTTTGGCGATCTTCTGGCAGTGCGCCTTCAAGTCCGTGAACTGACCGTTCGACGCGTACCAGAACTGCGCGAAACGGATGTGCTGGTTGATGTTCGCGCGGTGTCGCGAGCAGTAGCGGTCTTTGAGCCAGGCCGGGTCCGCTTCCTCACGGAAGAGCTCCAGCAGGGTAAAGGCCAAATCCCGCGCGGCGCTGTGCGCGATATTCATGCCGGCGGCCAGGATCGGGTCCGCGAAGCCCGCGGCTTCGCCGGTCAGAAACCAGTTCTCGCCGACCAGACGATCCGCGATGTTTGACCAATCCTTCGTCGACTCGAGTTTGCCTTCGGGCTCACCGTTGCGGATGAGTTCACGGATCTCGGTCTGATCCTCGAGGGCTTTCTCGTAGAGTTCCTTCGGAGAGAGACCGAACTCCTTGTACTTCTCGACGGGGCAGATCAGGCCGATCGATGTGCGGGTCGGACCGAGCGGGATGAACCAGATCCAGCCGTACGGCAGGCTGCGGACCTGCACGCGCGTCGCCCCAACGCCGATCTTGACCGACCATTCGGCGTTCTGCCAGTAATCCCAAACCGCGATGTTCTTGAGTTCTTCAGGCACCCACCCCTCGACGCCCATCGCCCGCCGGATGATGCCGACGGTGCCCGACGCATCGACGTAGTACCTGCCTCGAACCTCGCGGCTCTCGCCATCGGCGGACTCGACGGAAAGACTGGAAATCTCATCCGGGTTCGATTCGTCGCGGTTCACGGAGGTGACTCGCACCTGCTGGAAAACCTCTGCACCCAGTTCCGCGCTGTGTTTCAACAGAATGTCGTCGTAGATCGCCCGATCGACCTGAAAGGCGGTGGCGCGACGCTGGCCCTCGTACTTGGCAGGTCGCGGCTCGTCGACGAACTTCTCCACCGGATAGAAATCAAAATCCCACTGTCCCGCGTCGCGTCCCCACGTGTAAGACGCGCCGATCTTGACCGGGAACCCCGCGGCTTCCACCTTGTCCCACACGCCCATTTCGTCAAGCACCGCCGAGACACCGGGCAACTGAGATTCGCCGACATGATCCCTCGGAAACTGGGCTTTCTCGAGCACAACGACCTGCAACTCCGGGTTGTACTTACGGAGCAGTGAGGCACAGGTGGAGCCCGCAGGCCCGCCTCCGATGATCACGACGTCGTAACTGTCGCGGAGTTGAATGTTTTCGCTCACCATCCGAAATCGCATCCTTCCCCGAACGGGCGTTGGGATTCAGTCCAAGTACGGTATCGGCAGTCGGATGCGAAGCAAGCAGATCCGGGGGTATCCGCCCGGATTTCGCCCGAACAACCGGAATCCCTGATCGATCGTGGGATCGTTCCGGACGCTATCTCCCATTACTATCTAGGGTCGGCCCGGACGGACATTGTGTGCAACAATGCGTCTCCTCTCTCCCACCATGACCAGTTTCGCTGCCTCCAACCCGCTCCCACTGACCCTCGCCCTTCAGTTCCTCGCTCCGGCGGCGGGTCTGATCGCGGGCTCTATCGCCATACCTGCGTTTCTCCTGTTCTATTTTCTCAAACTCCGCCGGCGCCCTCTTCGAGTCAGCTCAACCCTGTTCTGGGAGCAGGCCGTCAGCGATCTGCAGGTCAACGCCCCCTTTCGGTGGATCCGACCGAGCCTTCTGCTGTTCATCCAATTGCTCGCGCTCATGTGCCTGCTCATCGCGATCGCTCGACCCGCGATCGAAGGAGGGGTCGGGGCGGAGCGCGTCATCGTGGCGATCGACACGTCGGCATCGATGGCGTCGCGAGACTCGCCCGGGGGGCCAAGCCGCTTCGAGCGGGCGGTCAAGGACGCGTCTGAGTACATTTCGTCGCTCCCGCCTCAGACCGAGGTCATGGTGGTCTCGGTGTCCGGGACCACCCGGACCGTCACCAACTTCACGCGCAACCGCGGCCTGACGAAGAGCGCGCTCGACTCGCTTCGCCAGACGGACCAGCCCGCGGCGCTTCGTGAAGCGTTGGAGGTGCTCGCCGCCTTCGGTGTGTCGAGCGGAGCGGCATCCGAAACCGATTCGCTTGAGGCGCCGCCCCGGGTGGTTCTGTTCTCTGACGGAGCATTCCCCGACTCCATCGAGGATCGCGCCGTCGCGGGCGTAGAGGGTCTCGATTTCCGGTTCCGCCGATTCGGCCCCGCGACCGAAGCGTCGACGGAAACGGAGCCGGCACGGTGGATTTCGTCGCCGAACATCGCCGTCGTGGGCCTCTCCGTCCGGCGCGACCTCGATGATCCCGAGTTGATTCGGGTCTTCACGCGACTTCAATCGACCGACCCCGAGGGGCGTTCGGTTCCGATTCGCTGCACCCTTGACGGCGAGGTGGTCGCGGTTGAGTCTACGCGGCTTGCGCCGGCGAGTCCCGACGAACTGACCGACACCGGTGTTCCGTTGACCGATGCGACATTCAGCTTCGACGTCCGGAGCGCCGCCGGCGGGCTGCTGGCTGTAACCATCGCGGTCGATGACGCGATCGAGAGTGACAACCGCGCGTGGCTCACGCTGCCGGAGCCCGACGCGGTCCGGATCCTCGTCATCCGGGCCGACGGACCGCTGAGCAACGGCTCGGCGAATCTCGCCTTTGCGCTCGAAACGGTCTTCCCGGAACCAGAAACGGTCCAGGTACTCACCGAATCCGAGGCAACCGGAACCGGGGCCTTGGCGAATGCGACTGACCTGGGCTTCGACCTACTCGTCTTCGACGGCGTTTCACCAGAGCGATTGCCCGACCTTCCCTCTCTGTTCTTTGGCGGGGTTCCGCCTCTCGAACAGGTGCGACTCCAGCCAGACCCCGACGGATCATCGAGCGAGTTTCTCTTCTGGCGCCGGTCTCACCCGATCATGCGCAACGTGGTACCCGACGGCGTCGTGGTGTATCGACGCCCGCGCCTGATTCTGGAGGACGCCCCGGTGATCGAGGGCGGCGCGCAGCCCGCGGTGGTTCGGACAACAGAATTGGCCAGCGACCCAGCGCCGCTGATCGCGCTGCTTGAGTACGCACGCACGCGATCAACGATCGTCGCGTTTGACGTCGACGCGACAAACTGGTGGCAGGACCGCAGCTTCCCGATTTTCATCCAGAATGTCGTGGATTTCCTCACGCGAAGCAACGAGGTGACCGGGGGCAACGCGTTGACCACCAGCGAACCGATACGGCTCGATCCGGGGCAAGTGGAGGGCGGCGCGACGATCGTCAGCACGACCGGTGAGACGATCAACATCCCCGCGCCGCAAGGACCGGAAGCCGTCGTCATTCCGCCGTTGCCGCGAGTAGGCCTCTACGAGTTGCTTCCGGCTGAAACGAGCGGGTCGAGCAGCCAGATCCTTGCCGTGAGCCTGCTGGATCCGTTCGAATCCCTGGCCGCTGCAGCCCCCAGCCTCGAACTCGGGGGAGAGGTCCTCACGTCTTCCGCGAGCGAGGGCGAAGCCCGTCGAGAGATCTGGGACTGGTTCGTCCTCGTTGCTGCCGCCTTGCTCGTCGTGGAGTGGTTACTCTTCGACCGGAAAATGCGGGTCTGACCGACCGAAAGGAACGCTCGTGCCGAACCGAACACTGATCTGCCTCATCGCTCTCGCCGCGTCAGGATTTTTCGCCTGGACGGTGTCAGGGCAGGAGACGCAGGAAAACGACGCTGAAATCGCGCCGCCACCACCGGCTAGGACGACTTTTTCCTTCGAAGGACTCGGTCAGTTTCTCGACGGCGCCGACGTCGATGGCACCGCCGGAGATGTTGATATCACTCGCCTCGGCGCGACCTTGGGCTTCCGCCATTCGCTCTCGGACTCAACGATGCTCACCGGCTCGCTGCGTCACGAATGGTCGGACTACGACTTTGAGCAGGCCTCCGGCCTCTTCGCCGGCGCCAGCAACGCGGAGTCGCCGTTCGACTCCCTGCACGAATCCGGGCTCACCGTCGGACTTTCGGCACAACTCGACGAACAGTGGTCGCTCTTCGCCAACGGCATTGTCGGTGCCGGCTATGAGGTGGGTGCGGACTTCGGGGACTCGATCGTCGGCGGCGGCTTCGCGGGTTTCGGCTACCGGTTCACGGACGACTTTTCACTCACATTGGGTGTCGGCGCGCTCACACGCCTCGAGGATGATGCCCTCGTCATTCCCCTCGTTGGTTTCCGGTGGCAGATCAACGACGATCTGCGTCTGGAGAGCGAAGGCATTTCGACCCGACTCGTCTGGGACGCGAACGACGACCTGGAGCTCAGTGCATTCGGTCGCTATTCGAGCCGGGCGTACCGCATGGATGATGGCAACGCCTACCTGCCCGGCGGATCGTTCAGCGACAACCGCATCGTCGTCGGGGCCGGCGCGTCATGGCAGGTCGGCGAACAGCTCCGATTGAAGCTTGAGGCGGGCGCTTCGGTGTGGCAGGAGTACCGGTTCTTCAACGAGTCGGGCAACGAGTTGAGCACGCGAGAGAGCGATCCGCAACTGATGATCCAAGCCGGATTGGAGTTCCGCTTCTGAAACTCGCGTTGTCAGAGTTTCGTGAAATGTGCGCGGTCAAGGCCCTCCCGTCGCACGGCTGATCTATCCTGAAACCGTGAACGAATCGCACGATTCAAACAGGCCCGTCACCTCGCCGAGCACCGTGGACCGTCGATCCTTCCTGGGTGCGGTCGGTGCGGGCCTCGCGCTGGGCTACGGCGCAGCGGCCGCCCAGCTCCCGAGCTCGAAACCGACCGCCGGAACCGCCAGGACGGCGGCGAAAACTCCGAAGCGGCGCGCCCAGAACCTGATCTTCATGGTCGCCGACGGCATGTCGGCCGGCACGCTTCAACTCGCGGATCTGCACCTGCGCCAGACCCGAAACCGGCAGTCGCACTGGATCGACCTCATCCAGCGGGGCGACGATTCTTCACGTTCCGTCATCGACACCGCAAGTTTTAACTCGCTCGTCACGGATTCCGCCGCCGCCTCAACCGCGTGGGGCACGGGCAAACTCGTCGAGAACGGTCGGATCGGAGAATCACCAGACCGGGTGGTGCGCAGCCCGCTGCTGCTCCGTGCCCGCGAAGCCGGCAAAGCCACCGGTCTTGTCACCACCACCCGACTGACCCACGCGACGCCCGCCGGCTTGGCGTGCAACGTGATCGGCGGCGACCGCAACGATGAGTCGCTCATCGCCTCGCAGTTGCTGAATCGCGGACTCGATGTCCTCCTCGGGGGCGGAAGCCGCTATCTCGCGGGTCCCTGCGCCGAGGCGGGACTCGACACGGTATCCACCGGTGACGAGCTGGCGGCGCTTGCCGCGGCCTCATCCCCGATCGATTGGTCGAAGCGGGGACGGCTCATCGGGCTTTTCAACCGAAGCCATCTGTCCTACGAGCTCGACCGCCCCGCCACCGAGCCGTCGCTTACCACGATGACCCGCACCTCGCTCGAATGGCTCGCGGGCGCACCCGGCGGCTTCGTTGTGCAGATCGAAGGTGGCCGGGTCGACCACGCCGCGCACTCGAACGATGCGGGCAGCCTCATCGCCGAACAGATCGCGTTCGACGATGCCCTGGGTGCCGCGATCGAATTCGTCAGCAACCGCGATGACACACTGCTCGTTGTCACCACCGATCACGGCAACGCGAACCCCGGCCTCACCGACTACACACGCTACGGGATCGAAGGGTTCGCTCGGCTAGAGGGATTCACGAGGTCCTTCGAGTGGATCATGGACGGTTTCGACCGGATCGATCGAACGGATCCTTCGCAGATCCACTCCGTCGTCGAGTCCGCGACGAACATCTCGTTATCGCGCCCGGACCTCGACGTGCTCCGCCGCTGGCTGGGCGGTGAGACCGTGGACCCGTTCCTGCTCGCCAACCGCAAGTGCGGCCCTCTGGGTGCGGTGCTCTCGAACTACACGAAGGTCGCGTTCATGAGCCCCAATCACACCGCCGACTACGTGGAACTGACCGCCTGCGGGCCCGGCTCGAGCGCCTTCGCGCCCATGATGCGAATCGACCAGATCCACGGCGTCCTCTGCGAGGCGCTGGACCTGCCGACCGAAGTCCTGCTCTGATCGCTTATCAGCCGTCGCGTGTGAACCCCTACCGACGGCACGGTCGGGCGGAGTCCGAATAATCGAGAAGTTGCTTGCCGCGGTTGTTCGGCCGCAACGACGAATCGAGAGTTGGGACGAGAGCGCGCCGCCCCGGTCGCGCCGAGCGTCCTGCCACGAGGAAGTCCGATGCCGATCCGCCGCTCACCTGGTTTCACGCTCGTCGAAATCCTCATCGTCGTGGTCATCCTCGGCATCCTCGCGGCGATCGTGGTTCCGCAGTTCACCTCCGCAAGCGAGAGCGCGAGGCAGGCATCGTTCATCACAAACGTGAAGTCCTTCGCGAACGCGACCGAACTCTATCGGGTGCACTACGGCACCTATCCTGAAGACGCGAGCACCGGCTCGCTCCCCGCCGGCCTTGACCGATGGGTCCGAGAGGACGACTGGACCGCGATTACGCCCATCGGAGGCAGTTGGGACAGCGAGCGCAACGATACGGGCGGGTACGCCTGCGCCGTCGGCGTCCACTTCGACGGTCGCGGGACCACGCAGGATGACGCGTTTATGCAGCAGATCGACGAGAAGTTCGACGACGGCGATCTCGAGGACGGGGGCTTCCGTCGCATCGCCGACGGTCGCTACTACCTGATCGTCGCCGAATGATCCACCAACACTCGGGCCGTATACTCCGCGAACGCCCCACGGAGACACGACCCGATGAACGAACCGAGCAGCAGCCGCCCAACCCAGGACCCGACCACGCTCGATGACGTGAAACAGGCCGCGGCGCAGTTCAAATCGGACTTTGAAAGCGTGCGAGACCAGGTCGGCCTCGCGGTTGTCGGACACACCGACGTTGTGGACGGCGTACTCACCTGCCTGTTTACCGGCGGCAACACGCTGCTTGAGGGCGTGCCCGGCCTGGGAAAAACCCTGCTGATCCGGTCGCTCAGCCAGGCCTTGTCCCTCGATTTCAGCCGCATCCAGTTCACGCCGGACCTCATGCCCGCGGACATCACCGGCACGGAGATCGTTCAGGAGACGCAGGAGGGCCGACGCTTCGTGTTCGAAAAAGGGCCGGTCTTCGCCCAGATCGTGCTGGCCGACGAGATCAACCGTGCGACGCCGAAGACGCAGTCCGCCATGCTCGAAGCAATGCAGGAGCGCAGCGTCACCGTCGCCGGCGAGACATACCAGTTGCCCAAGCCGTTCTTCGTGATGGCAACGCAGAACCCGCTGGAGCAGGAAGGCGTCTACCCGCTCCCCGAAGCGCAGCTCGACCGTTTTATGCTCAAACTCGATGTGGGCTACTCCGGTCGCGCCGAACTCAGTGAGATCCTGAACCGAACCACAAAGGGAATCACCGCGGAAATCAAACCAGTCCTGAACGCCGAGCAGATCCTTGCTCACCAGCGACTGGTCACTCGCGTGGCGATCGCCGACCACATCCAGGATTACGCCGTCCGCCTCGTGCTCGCCACCCATCCCGGAGGCGAGTTCGCCAGCCCCACGGTCAATCAGTTCGTCCGGGTTGGAGCCAGTCCGCGCGCTGCTCAGGCGCTCGTGCTCTCGGCCAAGTGTCGAGCCCTGGTCGCTGGTCGCCCGACGGTCGCGGTGCAGGACATCAAGGACGTCGCCCTCCCCGCACTTCGTCACCGCGTCGTGCTAAACTTCGAGGGTGAGGCGGAGGGGCTCACGCCCGACCGCGTCGTCGAGAACATCGTGCAAACACTGCCCGAGCAGGCCACTGTCTCAAACTGAGTCGCCCGCGCATCAAGCGGCCGGGAGCCGTATCCGTCCGCCGGGAGCCGGGGTGGCCTTCGGTCGCACGGGACGCGTTTCGACGACCAGTCTGCTGGGTGCGGGCTCCCGCACATGGAGTTGCGAGACCCAGAGCCCGTACTCATTGAACCGCACACCGAAGGCGCCGAAGTCCGCCTGCCAACCGGTGCCGTCGATGAGATACTGGAACTCGTGATCGCCCGGGTCGATGGCGATTCTCGCACAGAACCAGCCGCCCCCCTCTGATTCGAGCTCGATCGCGCCGCGCTCCCATCCGGTGAACGAACCGAGTAGTTGCACACGATCTGCGTCCCTTGCCAGGACACGGAACTCAACTCGTCCATCCGGCATCAGAGAGATCATGACACAAGCCTCCTCCAGTCGGTATCGTCCGGCGGTGTTGCGACCCGCGCGGCCGCGTCTTGATCCCATCGTCCGGAGACCGTTGCCCGTTGCGTGAATCTCACCGATCAGGCCTGAAAGCGACCGCGATTGCGTCCATCGCGTGCGCAATCCTTGCGCCAACTGCTTCTGGGCAATTCCCCCCGCCAGACGCCTCGCCGGCCGTCGCGCCCGCCCAGATCAACACAAGCACGTTCGTCGCTCTTCCGGGCCTGCCTCTGCGGATCCCGCTATCGCGGCCTCCGGGGGGTTCAACCGGCAACTGGGTACCGGAACCCATTCAGGTCCGTCTGCTCGATCCCGACGGGGCAGGCCCAGCGCACGTGCTCGTTTCGGAAATCATCGGGTTCACCAGCACGCCAACTGACGACAATCGGGGTAAAGCGGATTGGCTCGCACCGCCCACTGCCTGGCGAGCCGTGCGTCCGGAGGATGTTTCCAGCGGCCGCGTAACTGGCCCGGTCTACTGGTCGCTCTTCGTGCGACTCCCCGTTGCCTACGACGCCGAGGAGGCCCGCGCGCCGCGGAACGGTCGGGATCGAGCGCTCGTGCTCGAAGTCGCGGGCGAGCGTTTTCCGGCCCGCCTCGCCGAGCAGCCCCGGCCGCTCCCAACAGGCAGAATCAGACCGCTGGAAGCCTCCGCGCAGCGGTGGCGTGAGTTTGGAGAACTGTTGAGCGCAGAGGCCGAGGACCCCGCCCGACGGTGGCGGGCCTCGCTCCTGTCCGATCGGTTCGGGCCCGGGCGACTCTTCGGCACCGGATCATTCGATGACTACCTCACGCCAGATGACCTCGTACTCGCAGGACTCGGTCAGACCATCGAAGCTGAGGTCCGCGCCGCCCTGTCCGAACTCAGCGCGGACGACCCCCAACTGGCTGCAGAGCTGCTCGCCCGGCTCACGGCCGTGACCCGTGACCTCGATGGTCGCCTCCTCCCGGCATGGCCCACCGACGGGGAAGCCGAGACCATCCTCATGCCGGCGCTGCTCTCGCGGTCGCTGACCGCCGAGGAGCGAGCGTCCAGGGTCCGTCAGTACCTCGACTCACGCCCCGCTTCGCGCTGTCTCGTCATCGACGACGCCGGTCGGTCGCTCGCGCTCCGGAACAACGAACGGTTCCGGGATAGCGGCGAGCAATCGGAACAGGTTTTGGTCGTCCAAGGGGCGACCGCTCTGGCAACGGACGTCTCCGGCACAGCGCGTACTTTGACCTATGGGTCTCCCGGAGAGTTCGACGCGGAACTGCTCCAATTGCCCGCCAACGGGTCATCGACCTTTCGGTTCCAGCCGAGTGTCGTGCGTTCGATGGATCGAAGCAGCAGCCCTTCGACGGCACCCGTTACAGCCGGAGCGATCGAACTCCGTGACGGAGATCGCGTCAGACGCCTTGAAGCGCGGGTGCTTCCGCTCGATGTGTCCCGCCCCGGCCTCCAGATCGGACCGGCGCTCCGCCCGTGGACTCTCGCGAGTTGGAACGCCGATGCCGTCGTCCCGGTTTCGCTGGACGAACAGACCAGTGTCTTGATCTACCGCGACGACCGTGCGAGGCGATGGCGCATCATGGTGGAAGCCAGAACGAAGCCCGACCAACCCGCCGCGCACTCGGTCGATCTGTACTTCGGACCTTACGAGGGCTCGAGCCGGGTGATTACCATCTCCTCCGATTCGGCCGGGGTTGCCGTCTCGGAGGATCGCTGGTCGACGATCATTGATCTGCCCGAACAGGCGGCTCGGCGGGCCGAGTCGATCGGATTCATCGAATTTGGGTTTGTCCGTCGCCGGGGCAGCGGACGCGACGCCGCCGTCCACTCGTCCTGGCCACGCCCGTGGTTCCCCGGCCAGGACGAGCCGGGCCGGTTCAGGATCGACCTGAGTTCTTGGAGCGCTCGGTGAGATCATTCATCCGCGTCGCTGCGTTCCTCGAACATCTCTTCCGGCACGTAGACGACATGCCCGTCTCTGGTTTCGTGGATGAGGCCCAATTCCCCCAACGCGATCAGCGCCGCCTTTTGCTCGGCTCTTTTCTTCGACGACGCCCATGAAGATGCAAACAGGCGGTCGCCCAACTGCACCGCTATCTCGAACTTCTTCGCGTGGTCCGGGCCGGTCTCGCTCTTGAGGATGTAGACGGGCTGGTGATCCAGCCTCGCCTGGGCGTGCTGCTGAAGGACCGACTTGAAGTTCTGCTGGTGCCCCGAGGCCGCGGCCTCCTCGATGTGCGGCGCGATGTGCGTAACGATGAAGCGCTTCGCCTCGTCGATGCCGCCGTCAAGCAGGATCGCCCCGATCACCGACTCGAAGACCGCCGCCGCGAGCGAGGAGGGCAGGCTGTCGCGGGCTTGCATGCCTTTCCCGAGACTGAGCATCCGGTCGAGCCCGAGTGACTTGGCGATCCGGGCGCACAGTTGGCGTGAAACGACCGCCGACTTGATCTTCGTCAGTTCGCCCTCGAGCAGATCCTCGAACTGGCGATAGAGTTCCTCGCAAACGACATAGCCGAGCACGGCATCGCCGAGAAACTCAAGGCGTTCATTGGACTCCAGCCGGTCGTCTGCGATCGACGCGTGCGTCAGTGCGCGTTCGAGCAGCGAGGGATCGGAGAACGAATAACCCAGCACAGACTCGATTTTATTGACTGACTCGTCGCTCAGTGCCACGTTGCACACCTGATGCGCAACCCCGTCAGGTCGGTCGGGATCGCATGCGATACGACGCCGGCGCCCAACGGGCTCTGGCAGTCGGTGATTCGCAGACGCGTGGGCCAAACCGCCGTCCGAGGGGACGGCACCTTCGCTCGCCGCGGCTGAAAGATGGCGGGCCGCTCCCGACACCTCGACCAGCGTACACCCAAATCGTCGCTTGGGCATCAAAAATCGCGATCTCAAGTCAATCCGGTTGCAGATTCGAGAGGGCCTGCTACACTCTCCGACCCGGCAGACCCCCCACGGGCGGTCTGTCTCATTCGCGATTTCGACCTTGGATCGGGCTCGGCCCGGAAGACCGTGTGAGGATTACACCATGCATTACCCACGCCGAGTGAGCCGGATCAAGCGGAAGCGCGCTATCGGATTCCGTGCTCGGATGCGCACCAAGAACGGGCGCAAGATGATGAATCGCAAGCGCCGCCTCGGTCGCTCGCTGAATGTCGCCGACAAGTAAAGAGGCGACACCGTCCGAATGCCTTCCAACCAGCCCTTTGGGCTGGTTTTTTCATGCTCCGATCCCGAAGCGTCGTGCTGGTTATCATGCCCGCCGACGAACCTCACCTTAATCACCCGGCACCAGGGAGCAGCATGAAAATCCACGAATATCAGGCCCGCGACATCCTCTCAAACGCCGGCGTTCCGGTCCCGGCCGGCACCGTGATCGAGAACGTCGAGAACGCCGCGAGCACGTACAAGCAGGTCTCCAAGGAAGCCGGCACCGACCTGGTTGTGGTCAAGGCTCAGGTGTTCGCCGGTGGACGAGGCAAAGCCGGATTTGTGAAGCTCGTCCGCTCGCCTGAAGCCGCCGAGGAAGCCGCCCGCTTCATGTTCTCCAACAAGATGGTCAACCAGCAGACCGGCCCGGACGGCGTCGAATGCAAGAAGATTCTGATGGCCGCCGGCGTGGACATCGAGAAAGAGTTCTACCTCTCGATCACCACCGACCGCGCGACGCGCCGGAACATCCTGATCGCTTCCGCCGAGGGCGGCACCGAGATCGAAGTGGTCGCCGAGAACAACCCCGACGCGATCATCAAGGAACCGATCCACCCCCTGATGGGCCTGCAGCCGCATCAGGCGAGGCGCCTCGCGTACCGGCTGGGCTTCAAAGGCAAACAGGTCAGTCAGGCGGTCAAGATCATGATCGCGCTCGATACCGTATTCCGCGAGAAGGACTGCGAACTCGCCGAGATCAACCCACTGATCGTCACCCCCGCTTCTCAGGACCACCCCGACGGACAGGTCCTCGCGATCGACGCCAAGTTCGGCTTCGACGGCAACGCACTGTTCCGCCACAAGGACATCGCGGCCCTCCACGACCCCTCCGAGGACAACGCCAACGAACTCAAGGCCCAGAAATTCGGCCTGTCCTACATCCAGCTCGACGGCAACATCGGCTGCCTCGTGAACGGTGCAGGCCTCGCGATGTCCACCATGGACATCATCAAGCACCACGGCGGTGAGCCCGCCAACTTCCTCGATGTCGGCGGCGGTGCGTCCGAGGAAGCCGTCACCGAGGCCTTCAAAATCATCCTCGACGACGAGGGCGTCGAGGGCGTGCTCGTGAACATCTTCGGCGGCATCATGCGCTGCGATGTCATCGCCCAGGCGGTGGTTAACGCCGCCAAGCAGGTGGGCTTCAACGTCCCGCTTGTTGTCCGCCTTGAGGGGACGAATGTCGAAGAAGGCCGCAAGATCCTTCAGGACGCCCAATCGGAGATCCCCACGATGCAGGCGGCTGACGACCTCGGTGACGCCGCCCAGAAGGTCTGCGGGGCGGTCGCGGGCGCGTGAGGTCTGGCGAGCGGCCAACCGCCTAAACTCCCGGCATGGTACGCCTGCTTTGTTTCTGCCTGTTCGTCTGCCTGCTCGCTCCAATAGGGGTGGCGGGCTCGGCTGCGCCGGTCGATCTTCGCCCTACGTTCACGGACGGCGGCGAGCGACGGTTCAGAGTGGAGAGCGAGAGCGTCATCACGCGTGCTGTCCCCGCGCTCGATGAGCGGATCAGCCAGACGACACGACTCACTTACTTCCTGACGCGACAGATCTCCATAAACGCGGATGGCAATCCGTCTGCGAAGTTGAGATTCGACCGGATCCGCTTCAAGACTCAGGCACCGAACCTGCTCGGCGAGTTGGAAGATGTCGAGTACGACACCGGTCTCTGGAATCCAGAGACTGAGCAGGTTCAGGGCCGCGCGATTCTTGGCAGAGGCGAGTTCGTCGCGAACCAGTACGCAGCGATTCTCGACCCGCTCATCGGCAGAGCGATCACGCTCGAGCTCTCAAAACTCGGATCGATCGAATCGGTTCGTATTCCACCGGAAGTCGGCGATGCCGACCTTATCAGTGTGGAAATGGTCCGCGATCGCTTCCTGCCCCTCGTTCAGATTTGTCCGGAACGAGAACCGGTGGAAATCGGCTCAACCTGGAAGCAGACCAGCGAGCAGGACTCCGGGCTGGGGTTCGATGTCGTATCCGTCACGAGTTGGACACTCGAGGGTGCGGCGGCGGACCGTGCAACGATCGAGGTTCGGAACGATTTTTCCACCGGCGAGGTGCGCCGCGACACGGGCATTTCGCTCCGCGAATCATCCGGCAGCGGAACCGCGGTCTGGAACACGACCGAGGGTGTCCTTGAAAGCCTGGAATCGCGCCAGGCCATCCGGATGGCGGGCAGCCCTCCTGAACTCCGCGGCGGCGAACTCGAGCTGGTCGTGCGCTCCCGAGTACAGATCGATCGAGTCGAAGAGGCCTGGACGATCGAGCCCCGCCCCGAGGTCCCCGCGAAGGAACCCACGCCGGCCGAGGAACCCGCCGACGCCTGACGCGTCCCACAGGATCTTCCAACAATCGCCACTATGGTCACGGAGGCCCAATGACGCGTGTTCAGAGTTACATTTCCTACTTGCTCCTCGCTCTCGCCTGCGTTCTGGGCCTCGGCCCCTCGAGCGCGGCTGATGCGTCGCCACCGAACACCATCGATCTCTCGCTCAAACTCGACAGCGAGCTGACCCACCGGTTCGAGTACTCGATCGAGTCCACGCAGACGATGAGCGCGTTCGGCCAGGATCAGACTTCGAAGGCGGCGATGAGCGCAGCAATCGAGCTCGTTCGCCTGCCTGCTGAGTTATCCGATGGCGAGATCGCCGTCGGGCTGACCTACGCGCGTCTTGCGATTTCGATCGACGGCGGGCAGGTCCCTGGGCGCTTCGATTCACGCGACCCCGCGACCGCGGATCAGGGCAATCTGTACGCTCAGATCTGTCGACCGCTCGTCGGCAAGCAGTTCCGACTGATCATTGACCGAGGGGGGACGATCGAGCACGTCGAGGGACTGGAAGTGCTTGCCCCCGATGGTCTTGCGGGGGTGCTCTTCGAACAACTCTTCGGCCCCGAAGCGACCAAGGCGATGTTTCAGCCGCTGCTCCGCGTGCTCGATGACGGTCCAACGACCCGATCCATCGGCGACGCGTGGCAGGTCGAGCGCCCCGCCGTCTCTTCCCTCGGCGTTCCGGAAAGCTCCGTGGAGTTCCGCGTGCTTGAGGTCCAGCCAAGGAGCGAAACCGCAGTCCTGAGCCTCTCCGGCAAACCCGAGGCCGAACTGCCGGGCGACGCCGCCGTCCTGCCGAACGTGGAGACGCGCGAATCCAAGCTTACCGGCCGTCTCCGCTGGAACGGTCGATTGGGCATCCTTGAGTCGCTTGAGTCTGAGTCGGTGACGGAAATGGTCTCGGAGGCCCAGGGCATCTCGATTACCGTGAACTCGATTTCCACGACCAGCGTCAAGCGCGTCAGCCGGTAGTAGCGGACCCGCTGGCTTCTGCGATGGGTGCGAGCACGCGCTCCGCGTGAGACCTCGAGAGGTAGCGAGGACCGAACACCAGCGTCCCGACCGCCACGATGTCCGCGCCGGCGTTGCGGTACGCGATCGCGTCTTCCGGACCTCTCACCCCGCCGCCCCCGATGATCCGCAGGTCTTCGACGCCGCGCTCCTGTGCAGTCCGCCGGATCTCACCCACGACCCGAAGCGAAATCGGGAGCAGCGGACGCCCGGACATCCCCCCGGCCGGGACCGGCAGGGTGTTGCAGCAATGGAGCCACCGGACGCCCGCCTCGAGCGCGTCATCAACGATCTGCTCGTACCGCACCGGCGGCACCTTCACGATCACCGGCAGCCCAGTCTCCCTCGCCCGACGGAAAAGGTCCGGCGGCCACGACACCTCACCCACATTCGGGCAGGAGATATTGAGTTCCAGTCCCATCGGGCCGATCTCGGAAGCCCGATCGAGCAACACCCACCAGTCCTCGGGCGAGAAACCGTGGATGGAGAGCAGCTTGTCCTCCGCCCGAACCTTGCCCGATTTCACGGCTCGCCTGAGGTAGTCGATGCCGGGATTTCGCAGACCGATCTTGTTCACCCAGGCCCCGAGACGAGGGTAGTAGCGGACGGTCCGGATGATTCGCCAGAGCCTGCCCGCTCGCGCGGCGGCGGTGTAGGTGCCCAGAGTGGCGGTCGCGCATCGAGGTTGAATGTAATTCCCGAACGGCGCGGAGATGACCAGCGGCTTGAGGGCGTCCATGGAGCGGAGTGTAGCCGGGACGGAATCGAACACGCGCCCTCGGCCCTACCGGGCGCGGGTAAGAGTTGCGTGAGAAGGCCGCCCTCTGGCGGCACGAAGCCGGTCGTTGCGCTCAGGTCTTGTAAATCCGGCCTCCACCCTCTGGACAGTTCGCGTCAGGTACCTACTGTTCTTCACAATGTGAGCGCCGGGCTCGTCCGGCCAACAGCGGGAGACCCGACCGATGGAACGCCCTTGCGTGCTGATTGTTGAAGACGAGACGGATATCGCCCAACTGATCCAGTATCACATCGAGCGCGAGGGCTACGCCACCAAACTGATCGCCTCCGGCGGTCAGGTTCAGGACGCCGTCCGGACCGCCCCGCCCAAACTGATCATTCTGGACATCATGCTCCCGGACCTCGACGGCCTCGAGGTGTGCAAACGCCTCAAGCGAGATCCGAACACGGCAGACATCCCGATCATCATGGTGTCCGCCCGGGGGGAGGAGTCGGACATTGTCGTCGGGCTCGAACTGGGGGCCGAAGACTATGTCACCAAGCCGTTCAGCCCACGCGTCCTGATGGCCCGAGTCAAGGCGGCCCTGCGTCGCCGAGAAACCGATGCCGGTGGACAGATCGCTCTCGCCAGCGGCGACCTCATCATCGACCCCGCCCGCCACACCGCCACGCTCTGCGGCGAGGACCTCGAACTCACCCTGACCCAGTACCGTCTTCTGCACTACCTCTCCACCCGACCGGGATTCGTCCGGACGCGAGATCAGATCGTCTCGGCGGTCCGGGGCGAGGACGCCGTGCTTTCCAGCCGCGCCATCGATGTCCATGTGGCTGCGCTTCGCCAGAAACTCGCGGAGTACGGCGGGCTCATCGAGACGGTCCGCGGTGTCGGGTACCGGCTCGCGGAACAATGGGACCGCCAGCCCGCTCAGGGCTCGGTCTCGTGAGCCGGCACGCGATGCCCGCCAAGCGGTAGTGTTCGCACATGGATAGCCCACGCATCCGCCCGCTCTGGACGAGCCTCTTGCTGGTCCTCATCCCGGTCAACGCCGTCGGTGGCGGCGCGATCCTCCTCGTGGGCGTCGGTGCCGGCGTTGCGGTTCCGCTGTGGGGAGCTGTGCTCGGGCTGGCGACCGCGAATTGCGTCGCTGGAGCGATCTTTCTCTCACGGATCGGCTCACGTCTCGCGGCGATCTCAAGCGGTGCCCGCTCGTTCATCGATGAGGGCCAGACCGCGACGATTGCCCACTCGCGAATCAGGGAAATTCGCTGCATCTCGGAGTCGCTCGATCAGATCCGTGATCGCGTGGGACAGCAGGTCGACCTTCTGACGACCCAGCGCAACGAGCAGGAGTCCGTGCTCCAGTCGATGCAGGTCGGTGTGATCGCCATTGACGCCGCGCAACGGGTCCTCAGCATCAACCGAGTCGCCCAGGAATTGCTTGGGCTAACCGGAGCCGCCGCCCGCGGAAGGCGGTTCGCGGAACTCGTATCGCAGCCCGCCCTGCTGCGGTTCGCGGCAGATGCGATCGTTGAGCAAGGCGAGATGACCCGGGAGCTCGAACTGCGAGAGGGCAATGCCCTGATCGTGCGGGCGATCGCCGGACGACTTCGCGACGCAAATGGCAAACGGGTCGGGTCGATCATCGTGCTGAGCGATGTCACCCACCTGAAGAAACTCGAGAACCTGCGGACGGACTTCGCCGCCAACGTTTCCCACGAACTGCGCACACCGATCACGAACATCAAGGGGTACGTCGAAACCCTCCTCGACGATGGGCTGGGCGATCCCGAGCAGGCGAGCAAGTTTCTGGCCATCGTCGCCCGAAACGCGGACCGGCTGGGCCAGATCATCGACGACATGCTCGCCCTGACGAGTCTCGAGCGGGCGGATGTCGCCGATCGGCTTGTCACGCAGCCGACTCCCGCCGGTGCCCTGCTCCACGCGGTCAGGGTCCATCTGGAGCCCGAGGCGAAGCAGAAGAAGATCCCGATCATCCTCCACGTGTCAAAGTCGCTGTACATCGAGGCCAATTCGCGTCTCGCGGAGCAGGCGATTACGAATCTCATCAGCAACGCCATCAAATACTGCCCGACCGGGACCAAGGTCACGGTCACGGTCCGGCAGGTCGAGGTGGAAGACGAACAGTTCGTCGAGTTCGAGGTCGCTGATGAGGGGCCCGGCATCGCGCCGGAGCACCTGCCGCGCCTGTTTGAGCGGTTCTACCGGGTGGACAAGGCCCGCAGCCGCGAATTCGGGGGGACCGGGCTGGGGCTGGCGATCGTGAAGCACATCGCGCTTGTCCATGGGGGGAGCATTCTGGTGGATTCGGACCTCGGCACCGGCTCGAAGTTCCGGCTCCGGCTCCCCGCCGCGACCGATCCGGAAAGCCTCGACGCCGAGTTCCCGTATTCCTAATCGGCCCTTAACACAATCTGAATAGTGTGAGGGGACTATCCCAGCCGTTCGGGACCGGACGAGGTCCCTCGTAGGCCCCTTTCCACAGGAATCATCACATGCAAAGCAACACCAAAGCTCTCGCTTCCGTCGCCGCTCTTGGCCTCGGTGCCGTCGCTCTCGCCGCGACCGCCCCGGTGACCGGCTCGGTCAACATCGCCGGCTCCTCGACCGTCGCGCCGATCACGATCGCCGTCGCCGAAGCGTTCCGCGATATGAACCCGGACCTGCAGATCCAGAACGCCATCACCGGCACCGGTGGCGGCTTCAAGCGGTTCACCGTCGGCGAGACCGACATCTCCAACGCCTCGCGCCCGATCAAGTGGTCCGAAGTGAAGGTTGCTCGCGAGAACGGCGTCGAGTTCATCGAGCTGCCCGTCGCGTACGACGGCCTCACGTTCGTCGTCAACAACGACAACTACTGGTGCGACCAGCTGAGCGTCGAGGACATGAAGAAGCTGTTCCTCGAGGGCTCGAAGGTCAAGACCTGGAACGACCTCAACCCGAACTGGCCGAACCGCGACATCAAGATGTTCATTCCCGGCACCGACTCGGGTACCTTTGACTATTTCAAGGAAGTCGTGGTTGAGGACGGTAACGTCCGGGGCGACGTGACCGTTTCCGAAGACGACAACATCCTTGTCAACGGCGTCGCCAACGAGGCCGGCGCGATCGGCTTCTTCGGCGTGGCGTACTACGAGGAAAACAAGGACAAGCTCAAGGCCGTCAAGATCGTCAACCCGGAGACCGGTGAAGCGGTCGGCCCCACGCCCGAGGACATTGAAGAAGGCAACTACGCCCCCTTCTCGCGTCCGCTCTTCGTGTACGTGAACACCAAGTCCGCCCAGCGCCCCGAGATCCGCGCCTTCGTGCAGTACTACCTCGAGAACGGCGGCAAGTACGCTTCGCAGGTCGGCTACGTTCCGCTGCCCCAGAGCGTTTACTTCCGGGCCATGCGGAACTTCCGCCAGGGCAAGACCGGCACGCAGTTCCACGACGCCGACGGCAACGCCGTCAAGGGCAGCGTGGTCAACGTCTACCGCTGATGCGGCGGACAGATGCCCGATTGTTCGATATTCTGCCGCCCTGGGGCCAACGCCCAAGGGCGGTGTTTGCAGCCGCTGAACTGTCCTTCCACCCTCAGCTGATCCAACGATGGGAAGCCGGACATGAACACCCCATCGGGGCTTGAAGCGCCGAAACTGCCCGTGACTTCGCGACGGAATCGGAGTGTGAAGCTCCGGAAGATCCGCGAGTCGTTGATCTTCAGCAGCCTCGTGCTCTGCGCGGCGTTCTCGATCCTGGTCACCACCTCGATCGTCTACATCCTGTTCAGCGAAAGCTTTCACTTCTTCACCGAGTTCGAAGAGGTATCGCTCTGGGGCTACCTGTCGGGGCTGGAGTGGAACCCGCTTCTGGGGGCGGACAAGAAATTCGGCATGTGGCCGCTGGTCACCGGCACGCTGATGGTCACAGCGATCTCCGCGATCATCTCGCTTCCAATCGGTCTGATCACCGCTGTGTATCTCAGCGAGTACGCGCCGACGCGTGTCCGCGCGGTTCTGAAGCCTGTGTTGGAAGTGCTCGCGGGCATCCCGACGGTGGTCTACGGATTCTTCGCGCTGGCCGTCATCACTCCGGCGCTGCGGTCCGGTTCCGAAGCCTTCACGGGCGACAAGATCTTCGAGTACTTCAACTCCACCTCGGCCGGTATCGCGGTGGGCATCCTTTGTCTGCCTACGGTCTGCTCGCTTTCCGAGGACGCCCTTCGCGCTGTTCCCCGATCGCTCCGCGAGGGCGCGTACGGGCTTGGGGCAACGAAGTTCGATGTGTCGGTGAAGGTTGTTGTGCCCGCTGCTCTGTCGGGTGTGATCGCGGCGTTCCTGCTCGCGATCGCCCGTGCGATCGGTGAAACGATGATCGTAGCGCTCGCCGCGGGCGGCATGGCCAGACTCGCGACCAACCCCGCCGACGGGTCGCAGACCATGACGGCCTACATGGTCCAGATCTTCCTCGGCGACGCCCCGCACGGCTCGGTCGAGTACTACTCCAGCTACGCGGTCGGCGCGACGCTGTTCATCATCACGCTCGGTCTCACACTGCTTGGCAACTACATCCTCAAGAAGTTCCGCGAGGAATACGAATGATCGGCGTCTCTTCCATCAAGAGTGCTACGACTGTTCCGGTGGCATCGCGGAACCGCAGAAACAGGATGTTTCTTTACACCTGTCTGGCGTTCACCAGCGTCTCGGTCCTATGCCTTGGCGTGCTGCTGCTCTCGATCTTCCTGAACGGCACGAAGCACCTGTTCGACTTCCAGATCACGGTGCTCCCGAACAGCGCGAACCTTGTTGACTACCGCCTTGACGACGCGAAGAGGCAGGTCAAACTCAGTTATGCCGAGGAACGCAGCCGGAGCGTCCGGATCGAATCCGATCGTGACCTCTCTGGGGCGAGCACGATCGTCGCTGGCTCGGACCTCATGCTCCTCTTCCCCGACGGCTCGGAGGAGCGGATCGCGACCGCGGACCGGCTGGTCGGCTCGGAACTCGATATCGACAAGCGGCGCGTCCGATTGACCTACAGCGTTCCCCGCCAGGAAACCGTCGGTCTGCCCGGCGACGATTCGCTCGCCGGCGCAACACTGAAGGAAACGCCGGACGGCCGCGTCGTTCTCACCTATCCCGATGGGAAAGAACAGGTCGTGGCCTCCAGGGAAAGCGCTGTGGGGCGTATCACAATGCTCGGCGATCCCTCGCTGGGCTCCGTCGGCGAGTTCATCGGTGGCTCGCCGTCGGTCGATCCGCAGAAGGCCGGGTTCGAATCCCCGCTCGTCGGCACGATCTGGCTTCTCTGCGTTTGCGCGATCGCTGCGGTTCCGATCGGCATCGGTACCGCGGTGTTTCTCGAGGAGTTCAAACCGACGAACCGGGGCCTGATCGTGTTGCACCGAATCGTCGCGACGAACATCCGGAACCTCGCCGGCGTGCCCTCGGTCGTGTACGGGCTCATCGGGTTGACGGTGTTCGCCCGGATGTTCGGCCTGCTCGGTACACCGCTCGACTACCAGTCGTTCGAGGAGTACAAGCTGAGCGACGGGACCAGAGTGGTCGGCATCACGACGGACATCCAGAGCGATGTGTACACGCTCGAAGGCCCGTTCATCGGCGAGTCACGCCTTGAGCGTACAGCGTACGAGGAGATCGCACGGTTCCCCGACTCGGACGAGGTCATCGATGTGACCGGGACAGTCGAGTTCACGGACGACTACGAGTTCCGCTTTGAGACCGAGCAGATCGGCAGTTTCACGCTCTCACCGTTTGACATCCTCTCGGGAGAGATGATCGACGAGGAACCGTTCGCCCCGCGCCCGTTCCAGGCGACCTTCCGCCTCGAAGGACAGGCACGCTTTGTCGTCGAAACGGTGCGAAAAGGGCGCGTGTTCGTGCCTCGCGAGATGATCCGGGATGCGGAGCAGGACATCGACAAGGTCCGCATCCGAAACCACATCTTCGAACTGAAAGACGGCCGAAGGGTTGTTGGCAAGATTCCGCAACTCTCCGATGGCACCATCACCGTGCGCAAGGACCTGCGCAGCGAGCCGGTCACATTTTCCGTGGCTGACATCGCCGAGCGCCCGAGCGGCAAACTGGCCTACTCCACGAAGAACATGATCACGTTCCTCGATGAAGACCACCCCCTGCATATCCGGCTTCCGATGGGAGCGAGCGTGCTGGCCGGCGGCCTGACGCTAATGCTCGTCATCCTGCCCGTGGTGATCATCGCCTCGCAGGAGTCGCTCCGCGCCGTCCCCGACACGCTCCGGCAGGGAGCGCTGGCGCTCGGTGCGTCAAAGTGGCAGATGGTCCGCACGATGACACTCCCCAGCGCGATCCCGGGCATTCTGACCGGGTGCATCCTGGCGATGAGCCGGGCGATCGGCGAGGCGGCACCGATCCTCATCATTGGTGGCGTGACCTTCGTGACGTTTACGCCCGACAACCTCATGTCGGGGTTCGCCGCGATGCCCCTGCAGATCTACGACTGGCTGCGCCAGCCGGATATGGAGTTCCAGCAGGTCGCGGCCTCCGGCATCATCGTCCTGATGACCGTGCTGCTGGCGTTCAACGCCGTCGCGATCATCATCCGCCAGAAGCTCCAGAAGCCCCTGAACTGACCGTCACACACACCCGACCGGATCGATACCATGCCTAATCAACCCTCCGCCGTCGAAACCGACTACCGGGAGACCAGACCAGTGAGCGCCGGTGAACATAAGCAGCCGCAGAAGCAGTCCGAGTCAGCGCCGGAGGCGAAGAACTCGTCGCTCGCGAGCGTCGCACGGATGGCGTTCTCCGGGCGCGTCGAAGCGAAGCCCTCCGCTACCGCGCTCTCGGTCCGAGACTTCAGCAGCTGGTACGGCAGCTTTCAGGCGCTGCATAACATCGATCTCGAAGTGCCGCACAACCGGGTCACCGCATTGATCGGGCCATCCGGCTGCGGCAAGTCGACCTTCCTGCGCTGGGTGAACCGCATGAACGACCTGATCCCCGGCGCTCGCTGCGCCGGCGACATGTCGCTGCTCGGTGCGGACCTGATGAGCCGGGACATCGATGCGGTGGACCTGCGCCGTCGTGTCGGAATGGTTTTCCAGAAGCCGAACCCGTTCCCGAAGTCGATCTACGACAACATCGCCTTTGGCCCCCGGCTGCACTACAAACTCAGCAAGTCCGAGACCGACGACCTCGTCGAGTCCTCGCTCCGCGCCGCTGCTCTGTGGGACGAGGTCAAGGACCGCCTGAAGCAGTCGGCCTTGGGTCTCTCCGGCGGCCAACAGCAGCGGCTCTGCATCGCCCGGGCCATCGCCCTGTCGCCGGACGTCCTCCTCATGGACGAGCCCTGCTCCGCGCTCGATCCGAAGGCGACGATTCGGATCGAGGACCTTATCGTCGAGTTGCGAAAGAACTTCACGATCCTGATCGTGACGCACAACATGCAGCAGGCGGCCCGCGTCTCCGACCAGACGGCGTTCTTCTACGAGGGCAAGTTGATCGAGTTCGACGATACGATCAACATCTTCACGAACCCGAAGTCCACCCAGACGGAGGACTACGTGACCGGTCGCTTTGGTTGACGCGATTGGCTTCTCCGTTCGGCAATAATCGCCTTACTTTGCTAAGATTGCTGGATGGTGTCCGGTGAGGTGCCCGGGGTTTCCCGTACCACCGGCCGCGTGAACAATCGCCCACAAGCCGGGCAAGGGCCCCACCTATGTCAGCCGAACTCGAACGTGAACTCAAACAACTCCGCTCCGCCCTTCGCACAATGGCGCGCGAAACGGAAACGCGTGTCCAGACCGCCCTTGAGGCGTGGTTCGCGTGGGATGTCGAACTCGCCCGCTCCATCCGCGTTGCGGATTCGGCGATCGACCAGATGGAGTTGAACATCGAGAACGAGTGCCTTGGCATCCTGGCGCGTCACCAACCAGTTGCGTCCGACCTGCGTTTCGTCATGGCAACGCTCCGGATCAACACCTCGTTCGAAAGAATCGCCGACCTCGCCCGCTCGATCGCCAAGCGTGTGATCCGGCTTTCCGAGCGCGGTCCGAAAGTCAACCCGCCTCCGGCGGCTGAGTCGATGGGTCAGGCTGTGTGCGAGATGGTCAAAAACGTGATCAACTCGCTCGAGAAGCAGGATGTCGAACTCGCCCGGTTTGTGCGTCGCAGCGACTCGTTCGTGGACGAACGCAACAAGGAACTGTTTGACTGGGCCCTGGCCCAGATTGAGACGGATCCCGAGAACGCCGGCGGGTACATGACGACCGTACTGATGGCCCGAACGCTTGAGCGGATCGGCGACCTTGCGGGCAATATCGCCGAGGACATCATGTTCGTGGTCGGCGGCTCGGTCGTCCGGCACTCGCCCCTCTGACGCTCGGCCATCAGCGTCCGCCGGCTCGACCCGATCAGGCCCACTGCCAATAATGGTCTCACCCCGGCCGCTTGAATCCGGGCCCTGTCCAGTCGCATCAGGTCATGCATACCACCGTTCTCATCCTTCTCCTTCTCGCGGCGCTCGCTCCGATGGGTGTCCGTGTGATCGGGAAGTCGGCGGGGCTGATCATCGCGACGGTCTCGCTCGCGATCACTGGTTGGTTCGCGTCCCGCTTCGGGATCGTCACCGCCGGCGCGCCGATCCTTGAGACAATGTCGTGGGCACCATCGCTCGGCATCGGCGTGGAGTTTCTGCTCGACGGTCTTTCGCTCACCTTCGCGCTGCTGATCTGCGGGATCGGCGGCCTGGTGCTGCTGTACACCAGCAGCTACCTCGGTGATTCGCCGGGCCTCGGCAGGTTCTACGCAACGCTTCTCACCTTCATGGCGTCGATGCTCGGCCTGGTACTCGCCAACAACCTCATCGTGATGTTCATTTTCTGGGAACTCACGAGCATCACCTCCTTTCTACTCATCGGCTTCGACTTCCATCGCGAGAGCGCCCGTCGCTGCGCGTGGCAGGCGCTGGTCGTGACCGGTCTGGGCGGCCTGTGCCTGCTCGCTGGCATCATTCTGCTTGCCATTGCGTCCGGCGGAAGCACGGGCCCGGAGTTCGCGATCCGCGAACTCGACCCCGGCGCCATCCTCGACAGCCCGCTCGCCGGCGCGTCAGTCATCCTGATTCTGATCGGTTGCTTCTCGAAGAGCGCGATCGTCCCGTTCCACTTCTGGCTTCCTAACGCCATGGAAGCCCCGTCGCCGGTCAGCGCGCTCCTGCACTCAGCGACCATGGTCAAAGCGGGTGTTTACCTGATCGCTCGCCTCGAGCCGACACTTAACGAGCAGCGGTTCTGGAGCGATTCGCTCGTCGCCTTCGGTGCGACCACCATGCTCCTCGGGGCGGCCCTCGCGACGCGTCACGTGGCCTTCAAGAAGCTCCTCGCATACTCGACGGTCAGTTCGCTGGGCATTCTTGTGATGCTCATCGGACTTGGAGCGTACGCCGCAGCTGCAACGTACCTCATCGCCCACGCGCTCTTCAAAGCCTGCCTGTTCCTGGTCGCCGGGACCGCGACCCACATCGCGGGAACCAAGGATACCGAGGCGATAGGCCATCTCGGGCGGTCAATGAAGATCTCGCGGTGGTCAGCACTCCTCGGCGGCCTGTCGCTCGCGGGTGTCGCACCGTTCATCGGGTTCGCCGGCAAAGAACTCACGATCAAGTCGGGGCTGAACGCGGGCGGACTCGGAGCGATCCTGCTGGCCATCGCAATCGCGGTTGCAGCGGCTCTGACCGTGTTCGCGTCGATCCAAGTCGCGTTCAAACCGTTCTTCATGCCCGGTCCGCACGAGCCCGAGCACGCCCACGAAGCGAAATGGCCCGAATGGCTCGGCCCGATCATCCTCGCGACGCTCGGTCTGGCGCTTGGCCTGGCTCCGTTCCTCGGCATGGTGCCGCTCGTGGAGAGCTTCGGCGCATCCCTGGCAGGCGCGCCGCTCGCAGACGATGTAAAGCTCAATCTCGGGTATCTGCTCTGGCCGCCCTCGTTACCTCTCGGAATCAGCGTTCTGGCGGTCGTGATCGGCATCGGGCTATTCGTGGTCCGCTCGCCCTACCGCTCGCTTCTCGCCAAGACATTCGCTTGGGACCGCTTTGGGCCGGAGCGAACATACGACCGTCTGGTGGGCACGACCTTGGCAAGCGCGCAGGTGCTGACGAACGCGCTGCAGAACGGGAGCCTGCGTTCCTACACCCGCATCATCGTGTTGACCACGACCGCCTGCGTCGCGCTGGCGACGCTCCGGATCGACGCCGTCGCTTCCTACCTGCCATCTTTCGGGGCGCTTACCCCTTTCGATGTGATGCTCGCGCTGACGATCGCCGCTTCGGCAGTATCGGCCACGATGATTCGATCACGCCTGGGGGCGATCGCCGCGCTCAGCGGGATCGGCTTCGCGATCGCGGTGTACTTCGTGCTCCACGGTGCACCGGACCTCGCCGGCACGCAGTTCGCCGTCGAGACCCTCATAGTCATTATCTTCGTCCTCGTCACGCACCGGTTGCCACGATTCGCGCGGTATACGACGAACCTGTCGCGGTCCATCGACATCGTCATCGCGCTCGGACTCGGCACCGTTGTAACGACGCTGACACTGCTGGCGATGGGCAGCACCGTCGCGTCCCCGGTCTCTGATTTTCAGGCCGCCGAGGCGGTTCCGAGCGCATACGGAAGGAACGTGATCAACGTGATCCTCGTGGACTATCGCGCCATCGATACGCTCGGCGAGGTGTTCGTCCTCGCGGTCGCGGCGATCGGCGTGTTCACGCTGCTCACGATCCGGCCCTCGCGCGAAGCGGAGGCCGCGCGATGAACTCCGTGATCTTCCAGGTCGCCGCCCGGGTGCTGCTGCCGGTCATGCTGCTGCTGTCCGTCGTTTTCCTGCTGCGCGGCCACAACGAGCCCGGCGGCGGGTTCATCGGTGGTCTCGTCGCCGCGTCCGGGTACATCTTGTACGCACTGGCGGTCAACCTGCCCGAGAGCCGCCGCCTGCTGCACGTCCATCCGCGGACCCTGATCTCGACCGGTCTTCTCATCGCGATCCTGAGCGGCGTACCGGCACTGCTCGTCGATCAGCCGTTCATGAAGGGCAAGTGGCTCGAAGTGAACATCGCCGGCTTCGAGGGCGTCAAGTTCGGCACTCCCTTCGTCTTCGACGTCGGCGTCTACCTCGTCGTTCTCGGTGTCACGCTCCTGATGGCGTTCACGCTGGAGGAGCGGTACCAATGAACATCATCCTCGCGTTCTGCTGCGGCCTTCTCGCCGCGACCGGAACGTACATGCTCCTACGTCGCAGCTTCGTCAAACTCGTCATCGGGCTCGCGCTGCTGAGTCACGCCGCCAACCTGCTGATCTACATCGTGGCGTCCCCGCTGCTCGGCCGGCCGCCGCTCGTGCGTGCGGGGGAAACCCAGCCACCCGCGCCGTTCGCCGATCCTCTGCCCGGCGCGCTGATCCTGACGGCTATCGTCATTTCGTTCGGCGTCGTGGCCTTTACGATCGTTCTCATCAAACGGACCTATGAGGAGATCGGTACGGACGATCTCGACCAGATGACTTCAACGGATCGAGACCTATGCTGATCGCCCTGCCGGTGCTCATACCGATGCTCGGCGCGGCGCTGTGCCTGCTCTTCTGGGGCAGGTCACGCCCGCAGGCGATTCTCGCGTTGGCATCCACGGCCTCGATGCTCGTTGCGAGCGTATGGATCCTCTCCGAGGTCCGCGACGGCACGATCCTTACGCTGAACTTCGGAGGCTGGCAGGCACCGTTCGGGATCACATTTGTGGCCGATCTGTTCGGTGCGATCATGGTGACGCTCGGCGCGATCGTCGGCGTGGCGGTGATGGCCTTCTCCGTCGGAGCGTCGGACCGGTTGCGCGCATCCAGTGGGCACTACCCGCTCTCGCTCACGCTTCTGGCGGCTGTCAGCGGGGCGTTCCTCACCGGCGACCTGTTCAACCTCTACGTGTGGTTTGAACTGATGCTGCTTTCGTCGTTCGTCCTGCTGACACTCGGCGGCGAGCGGGGGCAGCTCGAAGGCGCGATCAAGTACGTCACCCTGAACCTGCTCTCCTCGATGCTGTTCCTGATGGCCATCGGCCTCATCTACGGCACGGTCGGCACGCTGAACATGGCCGACCTCGCCCGACGGATCGACGAGCTGCAAGACCCGAAACTCGCGACACTCCTCGCGACGCTGCTGCTCGTCTCCTTCGGCATCAAGGCCGGTGCGTTCCCGTTCTTCTTCTGGCTCCCGGCCTCGTACCACACGCCGCCACCAGCTGTCTCGGCGCTCTTTTCCGGGCTTCTCACCAAGGTGGGCGTCTACGCCATCATCCGGGTCGTCTCGCTGATATTCGATCAGGAGTGGTCGCTGCTCGGAGACGTCGTGCTGGTTGTCGCGGGCATGACAATGGTGACGGGCGTGCTCGGCGCGATCGTGCAGAACGACATGCGTCGGATCCTCTCCTTCCACATCGTGAGCCAGATTGGCTACATGCTGATGGGTCTCGGTATCGCCATCGGACTTGTCGGATCGCTCGGCGCCTCGTCGCCGATCGCCGTCCTGGCGATGTCTGGCGCAGTCTTCTATATCTTCCACCACATCATCGTGAAGGCGAACCTCTTCCTGATCAGCGGAGCGGTCTTGATCACCACAGGGTCCACGAACCTGAAGGTGGTCAACGGGTTGGCGAAGTCCCACCCGTTCCTGTCGATGCTGTTCCTGATCAGTTCGATGTCCCTCGCCGGGATCCCGATCCTGTCAGGATTCTGGGCCAAGTTCGTGCTGGTCCGTGGCGGCCTGGAGGCCGGTTCGTACACGATCGTGATCGTCGCACTCGCGGTCAGCCTGCTCACGCTCTACTCCATGACGAAGATCTGGACGCAGGTATTCTGGGGCGAACCTGACGATCTGAAATCTCCCCCGCTCGACCGACGCACCAAAGCGTGGGTCTACTCCCCTATCGCCGGGATGTGTGTCCTCACGATCTGCATCGGCATCGGTGCGGAAGCCTCGGCGAGTCTCGCTCTGGACGCGGCGGAGCAGCTTCTCAACTCGTCCCAATACATCGACGCGGTCTTCGATGGCGCATCGGCGCAGATCGGCGACGCCCCATGATCTTCGCGTCCAACATCCTGCTGGCGATCTTGTGGTCCCTGCTCATCGGGCCGTTCACGCCGTACAACCTTCTCGCGGGCTTCTTCATCAGCATGCTCGCGCTCGCGGTCTGCTCAAATCCCGGTCGGGCGTACGCGATGCGCTTCTGGGCCATCGCCGCCCTCCTTCTGTTCCTGACCACAGAACTCGTCAAGGCGAACATCCGGGTCGCCTACTACACGGTCTCCAGCCTGAAGACGCTGCGCCCCGCGATCCTCGCGGTTCCACTTGAGCCGTTGACCGATCCGGAGATCACGCTGCTCGCGAACCTGATCACGCTGACTCCCGGCACCCTCACCCTTGATGTCTCTGCGGACAAACGCCAGATGTTCGTGCACTTCATGCATGTCGACGACCCCGCCGAGGCGGTGCAGGAGATCAAGTCAGGCTTCGAGCGGCGCATCCTGGAGGCAACTCGATGATCCAGCTCGTCCCGCTCGAGAACGATCCGACCCACTGGCTCTTCCTCGTCGCCGGAGCCGTGTTCGGCATCGCCCTGCTGGCCTCGGTCTGGCGCCTGGTCGTCGGCCCGAGTCTGCCGGATCGAGTGGTCGCGGTCGACCTCATCGGCTTTCTCGCTGTTGGCATCATCTGCGTCTTCTCCATCGTGACCCAGCGTTCCGAGCTGATCGGCGTCGCCGTGGTGGCGGCTCTCATCCTTTTCCTCGGGACGGCCGCGTTCGCGATCTACCTCGACCGGAGAGCCCGGCCGTGACGATCATCAACATCCTCACCGTGTTCCTCGTCCTGCTCGGCGCCCTGTTCAGCCTCATCGCGGCGATCGGGCTGATCCGCATGCCCGACCTTTACACCCGAATGCAGTCCGCCACCAAGGCTGGAACACTCGGGGTCGCCTGCACCGCGGCCGCCGCGGCATTGCACTTCAAGGACACCATCGCGTCGATGGACGCCATCATCGTCATCCTGTTCTTCTTCCTGACCGCACCGGTCGCATCGCACCTGATCGCGCGGGCCTCGTACACTTCCGGTCACCGGCTCTGGTCCCAGACCATCCGCGACGACTACGCGGAATCCCGCACATCCGGGCCGGACGATCGCCCGGACCCCGAGGACCTCAGTCTCTGACGCGAACCGATTTCGGTGACAGCGCAGCGGAAAACGCTGCGGTTTCTTACATTGTCGGCGTCCGGCCCCGCAGTTGTACGGGGTCCCCGTTCGTCGATTGCCGGAGATCAGCAAATGAAGCGCAACCGTGTCACTCCGTTGGTCCTTCTCGCCGCGTTGGGCGCGGTGTCATCAGCGGTTGCCGGCGGCGGCCATGTCTCCCACGGCACGGGCATCGGCGAGTACGGCTACGAGTGCCAGTACTGCCGCGTCGAGTACGGCAACCTGATCGGCCTGTTCGGCACCGACGAATACGCCGAAGCCCTCCGCTACAACCCGCAGACCGGCGAAGACCGACGCAACTACGCGCCGGACCGCAAGGTCGACTACAAGCACATGCGCGTCGCGATCACCATCCCCGACATGAACGAAGCTCGCTTCACCGCCACGCAGCAACTCGTGTTCGAGCCGATCGCGCGCCCCCTGGAAACGCTGCAACTCGACGCGATGCTCTTCGAGGTCAATCGCGTCCGCGTCGACCCGCTGAACCCCGCGATCTCGAACACGGAGGTCAGCTTTACCCACGACGGCGAGCATCTCGATCTCCGGTTTGATCCGCCCATTCCGGCCGGCACGCGTTCGGACCTGTTCATCGACTACACCGTGACCGATCCGGCTGATGGCCTGTTCTGGCTCCACGAATCACCCGAATGGCCTGAGCGCCCCGCCCAGATCCACACGCAGGGCCAGCCGGAGACCAACCGTTTCTGGTTCCCCGCCCACGACTTTCCCAACGAGCGCCTCACCACCGAACTCATCGTTTCGGTCCCCGACGGCTACACCGTTGTTTCGAACGGCAGGCTCATGGGAGAGCCCAGCCCGACGCCGAATCAGTCCGGCCTGAAGACCTGGCGGTGGCTGCAGGGCAAAGACCATGTGACGTACCTCGTGACGCTGGTCATCGGGAAGTTTGATGTCGTCGATGTCGCTCCAGCGCAGTTCGATGTGCCGCTTCCGGTCTACGTGCCGCAGGGCAAGGGACCGCTGGTCCGACAGACCTTCGAGAACACGGCCCGGATGCTCGAAACCTTCGAGCGACGCTTCGGCGAGCCCTACCCGTGGGACAAGTACGCCAACCTCGTCGTCTGGAACTTCGGCGCCGGCGGCATGGAGAACACGAGCGCTACCAGCCTCTACGATACCGCCGTGCTCGACGAGATCGCGCTGAACGATTCCGACCTCGACGGCCTGAACTCGCACGAACTCGCCCACCAGTGGTTCGGGGATCTGATTACCTGCAAGACATGGGAGCACATCTGGCTGAACGAGGGCTGGGCAACCTATTCGACGAGTCTCTGGCTCGAAGAGCGCGACGGCTACCAGAACGGGTATCTCCGCAACCTGCGGAGCGCCATGCGTGGGCTCGCCTCCCGGGATCAGTTATCGCCGGACTCTGATGCCACACGCCCGGCCATGGTCAGCCCGGTCTACGAACACCCGTGGGAGGTGTTCCGACGTACGTCGAACCCGTACCCGAAGGGCGCCGCTACGCTGCACATGCTCCGCTCCAAACTCGGCGAAGACCTTTTCTTCGAGGGCGTGCGTGAGTACGTACAGCGTCACAAGAACACGTCGGTCGAGACGGACGACTTCCGTAAGGTGCTCGAAGAGGTCAGCGGTCTCTCGTTGGAACACTTCTTCACTCAGTGGTGCGAACGACCCGGCACGCCGAAGGTCCGAATCACGAGTTCCTGGGATGAGCCGTCCCGGACGCTGCTCGTCACGGCCGAGCAGCTGCAGCGTATCGATGCTGAGCACCCCGCCTTCCGCTTCGAGCTGCCCGTTGAGGTCTATTCCACCGGGGGGTCGCGTGTGCCAACATCCTTCACGATCCCCGTTTCGGAGCGGTACCACGAGCATCGAATCCAGCTCGAGCACGCCCCGGCCATGGTGGTCGCTGATCCGGATCTGACGGTTCTGATGGATGTCGTACTCGACCAACCCGCCGGATGGCTTCGCACCCAGATCACACATCGCTCGCTCTCGTCGCGTGTCGAGGCCGCGACTGCCCTGCGCGACCACGCGTCCGAAGCGACGACCAGTGCGCTGGAACGCACCGCATCGGACCCGAACGAGCACTGGTCTGTCCGCCAGGCCGCGGCTGAGTCGCTCGGCAAACTCGGCGAACTCGACGCCCTTCTCCGCGTCCGCAAGGCGACGGCGGACGACCAGCCCGGCGACCGCGCAAAGGTCACCGCCGCGATCGTCGAGGCCGTCGGCGATGCCTGGGACGGATCGGCCAAAGAACTCAATGCGCTCGTCGAGTCGTTCCTCGATGATCGGGCGTGGTCCTACGAGGTCGCCGCTGAAGCGATGGAACTCGCCGGTCGCCACGGGGACGCATCCACGCTCCCGCTTTTCGAGCGTGCCCTCGGCTACGACTCCCAGCACGAACGCATCCGTCGCGGAGCGCTCGCCGGCCTCGAAGACCTCGGCCTCGCAGAAGGCATCGCTCTCGCGGAACCGTTCACCCGCTTCGGCAATCTGAACCGTCTCCGCCCGGTCGCGATCTCGACCGTCGCCTCGCTCGGGCACCACGATGCGGACCGAGCGTTCGCGATCATCAGGCCGCTGCTGCGTGACTCCGAGACCCGGACGATGCGCGGCGCGATGGACGCGCTCGTCACGCTCGAACACGAGGATGCAATTCAGGAGCTCGAACTGCACAAAGCTCGCGTGCAGCACCCGGTGCATAAGCAGGAAGCACAGGCCGCCATCGACAGGCTGAAGACCCGCGTCGGCGGCTGAGCCTCAGGCGCCCTGCTCGGCGTTCCAGCGTGCGAGGAATGCCTGATACTGCTCCGGGGTGTCAATCCCTGCGCGTCCGGCGGCGTCCGGATCATCAAGGATCGCTATCGAAATCGCGTAGCCATGCTCCAGCACGCGGAGTTGTTCGAGCATCTCCGTCTGCTCCAACGGCGTCGGCGCAAGCCCGACATACACCGGCAGGAACGAACGCCGGTAGGCGTACAGTCCGAGATGCCGGATCGGACGGGCGTCGGACAATCGCTCCACCGCATCGCCGTCCCGATCCAGCGGGATCCGCGCACGGGAGAAATACAGCGCGCGGCTCATGTCGGAAGTCGTCACGACCTTCACGACATTCGGACTTTCAGCCTCGCGACAGTCATCCATCCGCACCCCGAGCGTCGCCATCGGCGCGTCACCCCGAAGCAGCGCGTCCACGACGGACCTCACCGCACCGGGGTCGATCTCCGGTTCATCGCCCTGCACGTTCACCACGACATCGTGGTCCCCCAAGCCGAGCAGCGAAGCCGCCTCGGCGATCCGGCTCGTGCCGTTCGGGTGCTCCGGGCTGGTCAGCACAACTTCGGTCTTAAAACGTTGCAGCGCTTCGCGGATCTCCTCGTGATCCGCGGCCACAACGACGCGATCGACCGCGTCGGAATCCAACACACGATCAACGACATGCTGCACCAGGGGGCGCCCGGTGTGGTTCGCCAACACCTTCCGAGGGAACCGCTTCGAGGCCAGCCGAGCGGGAACGATCGCCACAACGCTCATCTCGCCCTCCTCCCCGCCACCCGGCCGGGACTTACTGCTTGAGTTCGTTCACCAGCGTCTGCAGTTCGCGACGACGCTCGGTGATGTCCTTGTAACCGAACTGCTGCATGGCAATCTCGCCGGCGAGCGACATCGCTTCCTTCGCGGCCTCGATGTCCTCATCGTTCCGGGCTTTCTGCTCAAGCACCTCCATGAGCCCGTAGCGAAGTTGCAGCGCAAGATCGCCGGAATCCTGACCCCGGCTCGCGATCGCGTCGCGGAACGTGTTCTCCGCCTCGCTGATGAAGTCAAGCTTGAGGAAGCACTGGGCGAGATAGAACCGCGCCTGCCCGGATATCCCGGACGCGTCCTTCGCCAACTGGAAGTGTCGCACCGCCTCCTCGTAGTTGCCCATCTGAAACTGGCGCTTGCCCAGCTCGAACTTCAGGCTGAGGTCGGTCGGGTAGTTCTTGACCCGCTCGGCGTACTCCTCGATCTCCAGTTCGACGAGCTTCTTCTGCGCAGCTTTCGCCTTCGCTTGCAGTTCAGCATCTTCCGGATTTGCCGCGGCGGACGCGACGATCTGGCGAACCTTGCGCCGCGCCACTCGCATGTTGATCTCGCCGGCTTCCATCTTGAACTTGTAATTGCTGGTCCGCTCAAAGCCCGCCATCAGGACCTTGTAGGCCAGTTTCTCGTCCTCGGGAGTGCCCCGCTCGCGGAGCAGACGCCCGAGTTTGCCGATGACGTTCGGATCGTTCGGATTCTCCTGAAGGCGCTTCTTCTCACGCTCGATGACGCGCTCAAGGGTCTCTTCGGTCTTCACGACCGCATCGTCTTCGGTCAGTTCGCGCTGCTTCTGGTCATCCCGGATGTTCTTGCGGAAGCCGCCCTCGGTCCGGTTGTCATAGCCACCGGCGCTCATCGTGGCCTCGGCCGACATGTTCTTGACTTCGGCGATCAGCTTCGAGTCTGTCTGGTCCATCCGGATGCCGATCTCACCGGCCTGCACCGCCTTGTTGTACGAGCCCGCATCGCGGAACAGACGCATCAGCGTCACGAAGTGATCCTTCTTCGCCTTCTTCTGGTCGTTCGCGGCGATTGCGAGCACCTTTTCGCCGATCCAGTGGATCTGTTCGCCCATGTCGGTCTCGATCTTGTTCGCCGCCTCCATCGCCTTCAATCCGGCCTGCCAGTCTGCCGGGCGCGTCCCCCACTGCAGCAGGGTGACGAGGTACCGATCGATCGCGGACTTGCCGCCGAAATTCTTCAGTTGGTCCTTGGTTGGCCCCTTGGCCTTGCCCGAAGCCATGAAGTTCTGGGCGCTATCGAAAAACGACTCCAGCCCGGACATGTCCGACGGGTCCCATCGCAGGCCTTGAAGCCAAAGGGTGACGGCGTATTCGTAGTTCGTTGAATCGTGGACCGCCTTGGCGTGTTGGAAGAACTTCGACGCCTTGGCCGGATCCGGCTGAAACCCGCTGGTCGCTTCCGCCGTCGCGGTCTGTCCGTCCCCGTTCCCAGCGTCGTCTTTCTTCTTGCCAAACAGCGCCAATGCGTGCACTCCTGCGAGGATTGGGGCGGATACCGGCCGAGGGGCCTCGGATCCACATACTACGCCATCCCCCCGCTTATCGCCAAAGATCCGGGGTCCATACGCAGGGCCCGATAGCCCGGTTTCGGGCGCGACCGTAGACTGCTCGCATGCCTGTGGATGCCGACAAACTGCAAATCGTCAACTACCCGGCGGAGAGCCTCCGCGCGAAGACAAAGCCGGTCCCTGAGATCACCGACGAGGTCCGAGCCGTCGCCGGCCGGATGATCGAACTCATGTACGAGGCCGAAGGCATCGGCCTGGCCGCCCCCCAGGTCGGACTCGACTGGCGGATGTTTGTGGTTGATGTTCCCCCGTCCGAAGACGGTGAGCGATCCGTCGACTCGGACCCCGCCTCAGCCACCGACGGTGCCGTTGTCTACATCAACCCGTCGCTCTCGGGCTTCAGCCGTGATCTGGTGCCTTACGAAGAGGGCTGTCTGAGCCTGCCACAGATCACCGGCGACGTCCGGAGGCCGTCGACCTGCACCATCACAGCGACCGACCTCGACGGACGCGAGTTCACGCAGGTCGGGGAAGGACTCCTCGCCCGGTGCTGGCAGCACGAGTTCGATCATCTCGAGGGCATCCTGATCATCGACAAGTTCGATCTCGCCACGCGCCGGAGCGTGAAGGCTGCGCTCGAAACGCTCGCGTCAGCGCAGCGCATCGTTCGGTAAGTTCCACCAGATGACCGCGAGCAGCCCACAGCCCGAAAACGCACTCCGCCTCGTCTTCTTCGGCTCGGGCGCTTTCGGCCTGCCAACGCTGAAGCACCTCGCCAGCAAGCATCAGATCGAAGCGGTCGTGACCCAGCCCGACCGCCCCGCCGGTCGCAAGCGAGCCCTCACCCCCACCCCGATCGGTGCGTGGGCCGCGGAGCATCTGCCGAGTGTCCCGCTCCTCAAGCCCGAGAACGTCAACAAGGCCGATCAACTCGATCTGGTCCGCTCGTTCGACGTCGGCTCGCCCGATGAGCGTCGAGGCGGCTGGGTCGTGATCGCTTTCGGCCAGAAACTCTCGAAGCGCCTTCTGGCCGATCGATTCGCCGTAAACCTCCATGCATCGCTTCTCCCCCGGTGGCGCGGTGCGGCCCCGATCAATCACGCGATCCTCGCCGGAGATTCGGTCACGGGAAACTCGGTCATCACGCTCGCCGACAGGATGGACGCCGGTCTCGTGCTCGGCCAGTCCGAGCGCCCCATCACCCTCGAAACGACAGCGGGCGAACTGCACGACCAACTCGCCGGCGACGGCCCGGCGCTTGTCGATCGCGTGCTTCGCGAGTTCGCAAGCGGTCAACTCCGGCCGGCCGAACAGGACGACTCGAAGGTCACGATCGCCGGCAAACTCGACAAAGGACTCGGCGCAGTCGATCTCAGCGAGGTCAGTGCTGAAGTGGCTCGCCGGACGATCCATGCTCTGAACCCATGGCCGAGCGTGACCGTGGAGTTCCGAGGCGAGCCGCTGAAACTGCTCCGGGCGGTCGCCGAGCCGGGAACTACGGATCAGCGCGCCGGGGCGATCGTTGACGCTGAAATCGGCACGATCGCTTGCGGAGAAAGAACAGTGCTCCGGCTGGTGGAAGTCCAGCCCGCCGGGCGCAAGCCGATGCCGTATAGCGCCTTCGCCAACGGCGCCAAACCGCGGGCCGGCGAACCGCTCGACCCGTTCCTGCCCGCCGGGAGGGCTCGCTAGCCATGGCGCGTTTCCGCCAACTCGACCTCTGGAACCTGATCCCCTCGCGCCGGACCGCGTCGGGGCGAGCGAACCCGGGACAGTCCGACAGTCGCCGCCGAGTCACCCCAACGCCCCTGATCGAGGCAAAGCCGGTCCCGAAGCCAGGGTCCATGCAGCACCGGTACGAGGCCATGACGCGCGAACTGCTGCGCGAGTACGGCGTTCGCGTGCGCAAATGGCGCACATCAATGTCCGGCGTCGCCTGGGAAGTCCATTACCGCGACGGCACGATGAGCCGCTTGATCGAGGCCCCCCGTCCCAAGGGGCCGATGTCGGCAGCCGTGTTCTGCCACGAGATCGGGCACCACGCCATCGGATTCCGCACCTACCGGCCCCGCTGCCTCGAGGAGTACCACGCCTGGGCGTGGTCCTTGCGCACGATGGCGCAGTTCGAGCTGAACATCACGCAAAGCGTGCGCGACCGAATGCACGACTCCCTTCATTACGCGGTGCTCAAGGCTCGGAGGCGCGGGCTCAAACGGCTTCCTGCCGAGCTCGAGCCGTTCAGTCGCCCTCGGTCCAGGACTCCCATACGCGGTTTGGAGATTGGCAAGCAAATTGCGTAGGGCATGGGTACGACGCACGCCGTTGGCAATGCGTGCACGAACCCCCTCAGCGAGGTGTCCCATGCAAGTCTCTTCCGCTTCCAGCAATGCTCAGCAACTCGCGATCGCCACCGCAAAGGCCGAGGGCCGAAGCCAGCGGATCGTCTCCGCCGAGGCATTTGGCCAGACGCGGGGCGCCGATCGCTTCGAACACGCGCTTCAGAATCAGGCCGACTCACCGACGTATTCGCTTGAACAGGCGAAGAAGTCCGAGTCGCTCAAGCTGTATCACAGCCAGACGACGCAGGAATTGGCAACACCCGGAGAACCGCAGGTCGCCGAATCGGTGCAGTTCACGCAATCTGACATCGACAATCTGATGAAGATCTTCGGCTATACCTCTGACGACAACGAGTTCATCGCCGAGTACGACCTGGACGGCAACGGGACAATCGACCTTCAGGATCTGAACCAGATGCTGGCACAGATCGGCGAGCCGCAACCCGCCGGCGCCGGTGATCCCGAGACGTTCACGCAGGCTGACATCGATTTGCTCATGGAAGCGTTCGGTGCACAGGCCGGGGATGAGAACTACAGCGACGCGCTCGACCTGGACGGTGACGGAGTCATCGGCCTGCAGGACCTGAACACCATGCTGGCGAACCTGGCGCCGGTGGAGGAGTCCGGAAACTTCACGCAGGCACACGTCGATCAGCTGACCGCAGCGTTCGGGGCACAGACCGGAGATGAGAACTTCATCGCCGAACTGGATCTCAACGGAGACGGCACGCTGAACCTGAGCGATCTGAACCAGTTGCTCGCCTCGTTGAACGACTGATCGACGCTCCATCCTAAGCGCTGACCCAGCCCCGCAACGCGCGGGGCCTTTTTCGTCCCATAACTGAAACTCGCTCCGCCGGGCCTGTTCTTCTGCGATGACCGCGCCGCTGCCTCTGGCACGCGCAAAATTTGCCGGTAGGCTCTCGCTATGAGAGAGACGCCTCGACTCCGGGCCATGCTTGCGGCGGCAGCTTCCATCGCCGGCTGTGCGAACGCCGTCGAGCCCGCGTCGTTCCAGCCAGGCTCGATCGTCTCGCTGCCCGCCATCCCGTCACACGCTACTGGGGGTATCGCCGACGGTTTCTCGGGCAAGTCCCTCCTCGTGCTACCCGATTCGAGCGCGATCGTGTTCGTCGACTGTGCCGCCGATGGATCTCAGGATGTTGGCAACCCGATCGAAGCCGGCGGTCAGCTTCGGTTCGCGCTGATCACAGATATCGACGGCGACTCGCTGCCGGACATCGTCACGACCAGCCCGACAACGGGAAGGGCGAACATCATTCGCCAGGTGTCCCCGGGCGCGTTCGCTCTCGGAGCGGTTCTTCCGATCGGTCAACTCCCGTTCATCCCCGCCGCCACGGATCTCTCCGGAGACGGGCTACCTGAGCTCATTGTCCCGCTTCGAGGCGAAGCGAAGGTCGCGCTGCTCCCGAACCTGGGGGATGGTCTGTTCGGCGCCGGCACTCGAATCACGACCGGTTCCGCACCCGACAGCGTTGGCCTGACGGACTTCAACTCGGACGGCGTGATCGATCTGGCCGTCACCTGCGCCGGGAGCGCTGCGATCAACATTCATCTGGGTCAGCAGGGTTCGGGCGGCGTGACCTTCGGGCCTCCCGCAGTGTCGCTCCCGACCGGCTCGTCCCCCAGCGGTCTCGTGGTGCGCGACTTTGACGGCGACGGATTTCTCGACCTCGCGACGGCGAACACCGGCTCCGCTTCGGTATCGGTCTTCTACTCGGACGGAACCGGCGGCTTCGTGGACGCTGGCTTCCTGTTCGCCGGCACCGCCGCACAGTCCATCGCTGCGGCAGACATAGATCAGAACGGACTGCCGGACCTGATCGTGACCAACCCAAGCGTGCAGACCATCACGATCCTGCAGGCAAAGGCCGACCGTACCTTTTCAAGGTCAACCGTCCAGATACCCTTCAGGCCGTCCCGACTCACGGTGGTGAACGCGAACGCGGACGGGCGGCCCGACCTCATCGTGACGAGCCAGACCGCGGCCCAGTCGATCGTGCTGTTGAACACGACCAGCGCCGCCCCGTGTCCCGGTGATGTATCCGGAGATCTCCGCGTAAACCTGCAGGATCTCAATCTGGTGCTTGCCAACTTCGGGACCGACGCGACGCGTGGGGACGCGAACGGCGACGGCAAAGTCACCCTTGCCGACCTGAACATCGTGCTCGCGAACTTCGGATCGATCTGCGCGGAGAGTTGATTCGACGCGCGCAAGAAAAAGGGCGCCTCATTGAGACGCCCCCGGTGTGTCTGGGTTGGGTCCGGTTCAGTCGACCGACATTACCTGGTTGCTGCGACGCTGGTCCTCGGACTGTGTCTCCGGATCGTAGCGCCGGTTGATCTGCTCGAAGATCTGGTTGTGAGCGGTGTCCTTGCCGCCGATCCACTCCACGCTACCGTCGGTGTAGGCGAAGTTTCCGCCAGACGACCCGTGGTTGTCCTGGGGCTGGTATCCGGTCAGGTCGGTGTTGTTCCCGAAGAAGGAAAGGTTCGATCGCAGCGTGCCGGCGAAACCGGAGGAGAACTGCCCGCCACCGATGTCGTTCGCGTTCGTCTCATCGCCGAGGAAGCCGACGCGTGCCGCCTCGTTGTTCTTGAGGCCGGCGACATAGAAGTAGCTGATGTTGTACCAGACAACATCCTTTTCCTCCTTGATCTGGCCCGGGGTCGCGAACGGCCAGCGAGCCGGGTCGCCGCCGGCGGCCGCGGTATCTCCGTCGCTGTCGTCCGCCGGGTTCTGAAGCACGGCGTAGTCGCCGGGACCGTCGTTCAGGTATCGGCGCAGCAGTGGCTCGCGAGACGGCGAGGTGAACGACACGGGGCGCCACTGGCCGGAGCGGTAGACGGGATAACCCGGGAAGTCACGAGTCCAGCTCGTGTAGAGCCCGTCAGCGTTTGCGCGATCGGCCTGATCGAGGTTGAAAAAGCCCGCGAAGCCGCCGTAGTCGGACTGTCGAGTGAACAGTGTCTCGGGCGGAAGCACGCGGCTGGTCTGTCCGACCACGCCGCCGGGACCCGGTGTCACGATCGGGAAAACTCCGTCGTAATCCACCGCGTACACCTGCATGATCAACTGGATGTTCTTCAAGTTGTTCGCGGACTGAGCGCGGAACGCCGACTCTCGTGCCTTGCCCAGGGCGGGCAGGAGGATGCCGATCAGCAGCGCGATCACGGCCACAACGACGAGCAGTTCGATCAGCGTGAACCCGCGACGAGCGCGAATCGATACGGCGTTGAAGTGGTCAGTCAGAGCAAGATTCATGACCCGGTCCTTCTCATTTTGAACATGGACACCGGCTGGTGCTGCGACCGGTGAGCGTCGGCCCGCCGGGCGGTTGTCCCGGTAAAATGTTTTACCAACCCCCCGAGTGTACATCGAGCGGATATGGGTTCAAGGGTCAAGGTCCGTGAACGACAAGATTCAGACAAGATTTTCCGCGTATACCTATCCATGACCAGGATTTGTAAACTCGCACGGGCATTGGGTTAATGACGCGTCAGCCTCTGGGCCTGTCCGCGCCGCCCGCCGCCACTCCGCGTGTTTCACAGGTGGACCGAAGCTGGATTTGCAGTAAAATGTTTTACTGGAACGGTTTAGTGGCTCGCCGAGCCGCGGGTTGCCGACACACGGCTGGGCGTTACGAGGTCACCATGGCGAAGCAACGGGCGAACATTCGGGATGTGGCGAAGGAATCCGGGGTTTCCCTCACCACGGTTTCGCTGATCATCAACAAGAACGACCAGCGGATCTCCGAGCCCACGCGTCAGCGCGTCCTCGATGCCATCGAGAAACTCTCGTACACACCGTCCCGTCTCGCGCGAGGCTTGCCGAATCGAAGGGCCAACACCCTCGCGATCCTCGTGCCTCAACTCCAGAACGCGTTCGCCGATGTGTACTTCGGCGAGCTGATCTCGGGCATCTACGAAGAGGCCGCCGCACGAGGCTTCCGTATCCTGCTGGAGGTCGCCCGGCGCGACTACATCAAGCGACGCGAGTACATGCAACTGCTGGAAGACTGCTCGGTTGACGGCATTTTCTTCCTCGGTGCAACCGAAGAGCATAAGTTCCTGAAGGAGTTCGACGGGTCTGATCGTCCGCTTCTGGTCGTCAACAACCACTTCTCGCAGTGGGACCTGCATCACGTCGTATGCGACTACGCCGCGGCCGGTCGGGATGCCGCGGATCACCTGATCGAACTCGGCCACTCGCGCATCGCGCATATCTCCGGTCCGAACGACGTCGTTCTCACGACGCGCGAACTCACCGACGCGTTCGTCGGGCGCCTCGCCGAGCACGGCGTGCGTCTGAGCAAGTCAATGATCGTCGGCGGCGAGTTTCAGGTCGAGACCGCGAAGCTCGCCTGCGATGAACTGCTCGAACGCGATCCGGACCTGACCGCGATCTTCTGCGCGAACGACAAGATGGCGCTGGGCGCCTATCAGAGCCTGCGGGCACAATCGAAGCAACCAGGCAAAGACGTTTCCGTCATGGGCTGCGACGACATCCCGGTCGCGGCGCTGTCCGACCCACCGATGACGACCGTCCGGATGAACTTCTTCGAGGTCGGCGCGGAGTCCTGTCGCCAGATGCTCAAACTCATCGACACGAAGTCGACCGACGAGCGGATAGACAAGAGGATCCCGGTCGAACTGGTGCGTCGGGCATCGACGGCGCCGATCCGCTGATCGACTCAAGCGACGCTCCGGACACGAAAAAACCCGCCTGCTGGCGGGCTTTTCGAATGGGCAGACCCGGACTTGAACCGGGGACACCGGCATTTTCAATGCCGTGCTCTACCAACTGAGCTATCTGCCCGCTCCGTGGCCGCTCGCGGCCTGTTTCGGGTCGCGGAGCATACCAAAGGCCCTTCTCACTGGTCAACAGAAGCGGTTTGATCGGGTCAATTGAGGCATGAACTTCTGTGGAAACCCGACCGACCCGGCAATTCGGACCGATCGAGTGCGTTGGGCCGATGAAATGGTTGTCCGCATCGCGAACTCCGGTCCCGCGGGCGATGCAGCCTTCCCGCGCACTGTTACCGGGAGCGATACTCCGGCCATGGGCAACCGCGCGGATCGCGCAAATCAGGATGCTGGCGATGCCGCGCGACTCGCGGACCTTCTGTCGCGCGCCTCGGAGGGCGACCAGCAGGCGTGGCGAGAAATAATCGACCTCTACGCTCGGCGGGTCTTCGCGATGGCCCAATCGCATCTCAAAAGGGCCGATCTTGCCGAGGAGATCACCCAGTCTGTTTTCGTGACCGTCGCCCAGAAGCTCCCCGCCGCCGGGTCAGACGCTTCCGGCGGCTATCGGGAGCAGGGAAGTTTCGAGCCCTGGCTGTTCCGGATCACGATGAACAGGGTCCGGGACGAGGCAAGACGGGCGAAACGACAGGCAAAGCCCACCGACACACAGGTGATCGCCGAGGCCATGCCCACCGAGGCCCAATCGACGCCCGATATCGAACTGAACCCGGAACTGAAGCGACTGCGCGAGGCCTTGAACCAACTCGAAGGCGCAGACCGCGAGATTATCGACATGCGTCACATCGGCGGAATGTCCTTCAAACAGATCGCGGCCGTACTCGATTCGCCCATCGGGACGGTACTCGCCAGACACCACCGGGCCCTCAAAAAGCTCCGCAATATCATGGAATCCGATGCGTTCGGCTCGTAGAAGCCGGGAGTACCCGGCACGGGAGTAGTCCAGATGTCAGACCATTCGAAAGACCAGTCGTACCAGCACCACGCCGCGGGCCTCACGCCCGGCGAGCGTCGCGTTGCGCAAAGCCTGGACAGTCTCGGGGACGCTCTGCAGAGCCGGCCGGATGCCGGCCTGGAGAGTCGCGTTTTTGAGGCAAGCCGAGTGCATCTGCCTGCCCCCGCGCCGTTGAATCGCCCCGGCGTTTTCGGACACCGTCGCATCCTGTCTCCCGCACGTCTTGCCCTCGTGGCCAGCGTGCTCGTCGCTGGCGCCGCGGTATGGCTCGCCACGCAGCCAAACACGCCGCCCTCGGATGTCGTCGCTTCCGGAGAGGTCGCCATCGCGGAACTGCAGGCCGAAGTGGGCTTCACCCTCGACGCGCTGCTCGCCTCCTACGAGGTTCCCCCGTCACGGGCTGGCGCGGGCGAGACCTCGTCCGGCGGATCCTTCTGGGACTCGGACGCCGAACTGTTCGTTGCCCTCGATTCGGAGATGTCCCTCTGATGATCACTCGTAGCACCCGCATCTGGACCGCTCTGCTCCTTGGGCTTTGCATCAGCATGGTCATGCCCCCCAGCGCCTTTGGGAGTCAGTCCGGCAACGACCGCCCGAAGCCTCAGGAGACCGAACGCACGGAGGCGCAGCGTCGCGATATCGCCAAGCGGATCGTCGAAGCGCGCTTGGAACGACTGCGGGCCGAGCAAGCCAGTCTCGAGGCGACGCTGGCGGCGATCGAGGCGGGGCAACCGCTCGAGCAGCTCCGCATTCCTGACCAACGTTGGCGCGACGAACGCGAAGACCCGGACGGCCGGCGCGACTCGGATCGCGACGGTGACCGTGATCGCGGTGACCGCCGCGACGACGACGCGGCCGGTGATCGCTTCACGGACGCTCAGGTCCTGGAGTTCATCGCCGAGGTATACCCCGAGTGGATGCCGCGAATCAGGGAACTGCAGGAGCGGGACCCGGAGGCGCTTCGGGGCCTCATCCGGGAGCGTCGCCCCCGCCTCATCGAGTTGATGATTGAGCGTCGCGAGAACCCGGATGTGTTCGAGGCGCGCCAAAGCATCGTCCGATCCGAGATGCGCCTTCGGCGCGCCGCGTGGCAGTTCGCCCGCGCGGAGAACAATGCGACCCGAGAAGAGGCCGAAGCCCAGTTGGAAATCGTGCTGTCTGAACAGTTCGACCAGCGCATCGAACTCGCACGGGCCGAGCTCCGCGGCGTGGAGCGAGAGGTTGCCACGAAGCAGAAAAGCATCGAGGAGGCCATCGCCAACCGTGACGAGCTGATCGCCGAGCGCAAAGCGGACCTGCTCCGCGCGATCCGCGATCGCCGGCCACCGCAGCCGGGCCGAGACGGCGCGGATCGACCGGGCCGGCCCGACGATCGCGGTGGTCCGCGCCCCGGTGGACCGCCGCGACGCTGATGCCCGTACAGCGGGGTGAACCCCGCGGCTCCGGTCCTGTATGCTCTGCACATGAGCGATGGCCCGAGCCGCGATTCTTCATGCGACCCAAAGCAGGACGCCGACCAGCCGGAATCCGTCATGGCGATGGCCGCGCCGCGCGTAACCCGTGACAACCCGCTCACGCGGTCGACCGCGGGGCTCATCGGCCTGATCGTGCTGTCCGTGCTCGTGCTCGCGAGTTTCGGGAGTATCCCGTACACGTTCGGTGCCGCGGAGTCGCCTCAGCGGGCTCGGGTCGTCGACGGCGACCTGATCCCGACACGCCTCGGGTCCGCAGTCCGCTACAACTCAGGTGATCTCGACGCGACGCTTCTCCCGCCAACATGGTGGAAGCATCTCCCGGAGGACGAGCAGAAGATCCAGACGGCGGCGGCGAACCGCGCCACCGCCGAGATCAGGCAATCCCTTCTTGACGCACACAACCAGGCGAGGGTTGACGCATATATCCAGGAGAACCCATCGGAGCGAACCCTGTCCTCCGAACGTGTCAGCGAGCTTGGACTGGTCGTCAATGAGTTGCCAGGCGATGTCGAAGTCCCGGCACCGACAGAACTCCAGATCGATGCAGCACGCAGCTTCCACCTGTTCGGTACCGACAATCAAGGGCGTGATGTGTTTGTACGCACACTCGCCGGCGGAGCGATATCCATCGGTATCGGCCTTGCTGCTGCAACATTGTCCGTGGTCATCGGGACTCTGTACGGCGCGCTCGCCGGATACATCGGAGGGACGATCGACTCGCTGATGATGCGGGTCGTCGACATCCTCTACGGCCTTCCCTACATCCTGCTGGTCGTGCTGCTCGCCGTCGCCGGCGAAGCTCTGGTTGACCGGTACGACAACCACATCCGGATCAGTTCCGCCTCCGCGCGCTTGGCGTGGATGCACGCGGAAGCGGATCGCATCGCCGCGGAAGAGAGTCTCCTGCCGGCGACGGACGTGCGCATAGAACTTGACACGCCCGACGAACGGGCGGGCGAGTCCGAGGTCGCGAGGTACGAACGCGCCCTCGGGTGCGTCGCCACGCTGGAGTCGGCATCAACCGACGGACGAGCGGCCCGCGACGCGGTCCGGTGCATCCACGCCTACAGCCGCTCGTTCGATGTGGTCGAAGCCGAGTTGCTGGCGACGCTCGGCGGCTCGGAAGACCGTCTGGCCGGACTCGCCGCCCGCGCCACCGAGGAACGCGGCCTGACCATCCGCTCGCTGTCCGCGGCGCAGAAGACCACCCTCGACGTGTTCATCCTTCTGGTCGCGATCGGCGGGGTGTCCTGGCTGACGATGGCTCGGGTCATCCGGGGCCAGGTTCTGTCGCTGAAGTCGCAGCCGTTTATGGAAGCCGCGCGCTCGATCGGCACACCGGTCCGGAAGCAGTTCCGCTGGCACCTGCTGCCGAACCTGCTGGGCCCGATCATCGTCTACGCCACGCTGACGGTTCCCCAGGCGATCCTTCAGGAGTCGTTCCTCTCCTTCCTCGGCATCGGCGTTCAGGCCCCGCTTCCCAGTTGGGGCAACCTCGCGGCCCAAGGGCTGACCGAGTTGAACACCATCCGATCCCGCTGGTGGCTGCTGCTGTTCCCGTGCCTGATGCTCGGGGTGACCCTGCTTGCACTGAATTTCGTCGGCGAGGGCCTCCGGGAGGCGTTTGATCCGAAGCGGGCCCGCAAGTAGTCTGAACACAATTGACAATCGTTTTTCACATCGATCGCGAATCGAGGATCTGACGTCATGCAGAGTAAGTTCGGCCTGAAAGACTTCATCCTCTATGTGCTGGTTTTCCTGCTGACGATCACCGTCGTGTTCGCGATGCGCCAAAACGATCGCAACTTCGAGCGTCTGAGCGCCCTCGAGCAGCAAAACGACAGCATGGTCCAGACCCTCAGCCAGATCCGCGACGAGTTCGCCAAGACCGGCAACGAACTCGTGGACGCGCTGAGCGAAACGCTCCGCGCCGAAGTGCAGGTCATCCAGGGCCAGATCGATCGTCTGGGCGATTCGGCCTCCGGGATCAGCGTTTCCGAAGGTCAGTCGATCGACGCCGAAGGCCGCGACATTTCCTGGGCACGCCCTGGGGTTCCCGTGGTTTTCCCGAGGCAGTACGAGTACATCAACGATCCGTTCGAAGCGCCGGACTATTCCACCGGCGGCGAGTTCATCGAGACCTTCGAGGCGCAGTTCCCGAAGATCACCCCCTACTTTTACAGCGACGTGTATGGTCGCCGGATCGTCGATGAGTCGGTATGCGAACAACTCGGGCGCTATGACCCGCAATCGCTGGAAATGGTTGGCTTGCTCGCCGAGGCGTGGCAGATCGACCCCGACGGTGAGTGGATGCGGGCGAAGATCAATCCGCGGGCCCGTTTCTCGGACGGCGTGCCGGTCACCTCCGCGGACGTGAAATTTACCTATGACCTCGTATTCAACCCGCAGCACGAAACAGAACGATTCCGCTCGACGCTGAACGTCATCGAGAGCGTTGAAGCGATCAGCGAGCGGGTTGTCGAGTTCAGATTCACGACGCAGAACTTCAGCAATGTCTCGGCCGCGTTGACCATGACGATCATCCCGAAGCATTTCTACGAGCAGTTCCAACCGTCGCAGCTCAACCAGGCGACCGGACTGCTCATGGGCTCCGGCCCCTACCGCCTCGAACGGCTCGACGCGTCGAACCAATGGTCGCAGGGCAGGGATCTCGTGCTCGTCCGCAACGAGAACTACTGGGGGCGCAAGCCGCCGATCCAGCGACTGCGCTTCAAGGTCATCCAAGACAACGTCGCCCGGCTGACCGATTTCGAGAACGGCAACTCGCACATGATGCGTGGTGTTTCCGAGCAGTACCGTTCGAAGACGAGCGATCCGAATTTCATGGCGAAGAACTACGCCGAGCAGTGGATCAACATGCGATCCGGTTTCGGCTTCATCGCCTGGAACTGCGGCGAAAATAACGGTGAGCCAACCCCGTTCGCCGACGCCCGCGTCCGACGCGCCATGACCCACCTGATCGACCGCGAACGCGTCCTCCGCGACTTCGCCAACGGCCTCGGTGATGTGGCGACCGGACCGTTCCCGCCCGCCGGACCGATGAACAATCCGAACATCACTCCTCGCCCGTACGACCTCGAGGCCTCCAAGCGCCTGCTCGACGAGGCCGGATGGCTCGTTCGCGAAAGCGACGGCTTCCGCTACAAGGACGGCAAGCGCTTCGAGTTCGAGTACACGATCTCGACCTCGTCGACCTTCTCCGAGGACGTGGCGAATTACCTCGCCGACCAATGCAAGAAGGTCGGAATCATCTGCAAGATCCGCAAGATCGACTGGGCGATTTTCGCCGAAACGCTCGACGCACGCAGTTTCGACGCGATCACGATGCAGTGGTCGCAAAGCTCACCCGAGTCGGATCCGTACCAGCTCTGGCACTCGAACTCGATCGCGAACCGCGGCGACAACTTCGTGCAGTGGTCAAGCCCGCGCGCCGACGAGCTCATCGAACGCGGACGGCGCACGCTCGACGACACCGAGCGGATGAAGATCTGGCACGAACTGCACGAGGTGTTTTACGAAGAGCAGCCGTACACGTTTATGCTCAACAGCCCGTGGATCCGCTTTATCTCGCGTGATGTGAGCAATGTGCACACCTATCCCATCGGGCTCGATCGCAACGAGATGTACTTCCCCGCGGACATGAACTGACCCGACCGGCGGCCGGGCAGGCCGAATCCGATCTCTTCTCGCGGTACCCGAGGAAGCCACGGCCGAATGACGACCTACATCCTCCGACGCCTGCTGCTCATGATCCCGACGCTGCTCGGGATCACCTTCCTGCTGTTCATGCTGGTCGCGAACGCGCCCGGCGGCATCGGCGCGAGCCTCGCGCTCGGCGGGGGCGAGGGCGCTGACGCCGGCCAGAACCGCGCGATCCAGCAGGCGTACCTCGAAGAGCGCTACGGCCTCAACGATCCCACGCTCGTGCAGTACTTCCGCTGGCTCGCTCGCGTCTCACCGCTCAAGTTCGGCGAGCCGCTCCAGCGCGACGATGTCGGCGAGGTGATCGCCTCCCCCAAGCCGCTCGAAGCACCACCGTTCTTCGGCGAGTACTACGGCGCGGACACCCAGCTTCCAGAGCAGATCCGCCCCTCCCGGGTTTCCACCGGCCCAACCCAGATCGAAGACGAGGAGCGCCTCCAGCGCGTCGCGGCTTACCGACGGGCCCTCAACGATTACACCAACGCTCGCGGCGCATTCATCGGCGCTGTCGAACGCCTCAAGATCGCGCTCGAGAACTACGCGATCGCAGAGGAACTCGGCCGGTCCGACGAGATCATCAAGAACAACAAACTCAACATGGCCCGCTTCCGCGGCCACAACTTCAACGCCGACTCCGAGTTGGGCCGGGCCGTTGTGCAGGCGGGCGAGGCGGCGATCGTGGCAATGCGGAATGCCGTCGAATCACGCAATCGGCTCGCCGAGGCGTTCGCGGAAAGACCCTTTCCCGACTCGGTCTTCCGGGTCGGCCCCGTCCCGCTCGGGGTCCCCGGCATCGTGTATCTCGCTCCGCCCGACCTCGGCAAGTCATTCTCAAAGAGCCAACCGGTCAGCAGCCTGATCGCGGATGCGCTCCCGATCACCCTGCTCCTGAACTGCATCGCGTTCCCGATCATCTACATCGTCGCGGTGCCCTCGGGCCTTCTCGCGGCGACGCATCGCGGCAGTTGGTTCGACACGCTGAGCGGTGCCCTCTACGTCGCGCTCTGGTCCATCCCGGTCGTGTGGGCGGGTGTGCTCGCGGTCGGCTATCTCGCGAACAAGAAGTACCTCGGCGATCTGGCGTTCCCGACCGCCGGCCTGGCGAGCAGTGGCGCGGAGGACATGCTGTACCTGCCCTCGTGGGGCCCGGACGGCTTCGAACGCGGTGCGCTGCTCGACCAACTCTGGCACCTGTGCCTCCCGGTCGCCTGTCTCGTGTACACCGGCTTCGCGATCCTCTCCAAGCAGACTCGCGCCGCGATGCTCGACAACTTCAACGCCGACTATGTGCGCACCGCCAAAGCCAAGGGCGTCGCGCACAACGACATCGTGTTCCGCCACGTGTTCCGCAACTCGCTGCTCCCGCTGATCACAATGTTCGCGTCGATCTTCCCGGCGATGCTCGCCGGCTCGGTCGTGGTCGAGCGGATCTTCAGCATCCCCGGCATGGGCTCGCTGGTGCTCGAGGCGATCAACGCCCGCGACCGCGACCTCCTGCTCGCAAACGCCCTGATGGTCGGGGCGGTCAACCTGCTCGCCCTGCTGCTCGCCGACATCCTCTACGCGCTGGCCGATCCGCGCATCACCTTCGACTGATCCAACCGGGTCCAGTACACGGAGACCGTTCGCTCGATGTCCAACGACGGATCATCAAAGACACCCGAAGCCATCACCGGCATCCACGCCCTCCAGGGCCACGGTGTGAAGCAATCGCGCGGCTTCTGGGCCGAGGCGTGGAGCCAGGTGATCCGTCGCCCGAGCGCCATCATCGGTCTCGCTTGGTTGGGACTGATCACGTTTTTTGCGGTCTTCGCGCCCATCGTGGCGAACGGCCACCCCATTCGCTTCGTCGAACGAGGCCCGGACGGTGCTCGCACCGTTACGTACCCGCTCATAGACAGTCTCACGGCCGGTGACTGGCTCCTGCTGATCGCAACCATCTTGGGCACGATCTTCCTGCTGCTTCCGCTGTCTTCCCTTTCCCGCCCGAAGCGACTCGGCTGGCTCATCGCCGCCATGGTCACGGGCACCGTCACGGTGCTGCTGGTAACGCTCCTGCGCTCGGAGATCGCCGACGATTGGTTCTTCGGGTTGCCCGACCGCATCCGCCGGCTCGAACGCGACAGCGAGGGACAACCGGTCCTCGCATTCCGTTTCGTCGCGCTGGTCGTCTGCGCCAGTCTCGCGCTGCTCTCGACCCTCTGGATTCCGTTCGCCCGAACGGTTCTCACCCGCCTCGTGTGGCTCTCAATCGTGGTCGCGATCAGCGCCACCGTCGTCGGTCGGACTTGGGATCGTCCTCAGATGCTGTACGACTACGGCGACGAGATCCGTCAGGGGACCGCCGATGCGAACTACACGATCATCCCTTGGTCGCCCGCCCAGCGTCCGTCGGACCGCAACTCCGCGGAGCGAGCGCCGGGGGAAACCGAAGACCAGAGTCTCTATCGCAACTTCAACAACCGCATCTCAAACTACCTCGACAGCACGCCGCGAGACCGAAACACGCATCTCGACGTCGACGGCCTGGACGCGGTCTCCAGAGTGCTCGATCGCGTGGAATGGCCCGATGAAGCCGTCGAGGCGGCACGACGGATCGCCGAGCAGGCACGAGAGACCATCGAATCCCGGAGTCGGATCTACAGCCAGGCCGACTTCGAGGCCCAAGTCCGGCGAGCGATCGACCCCACAACCGACGATACCGACGCGCTCATGGAGCAACTGTCCGAGGACCTGAGCGCTGCACTTCGACGCGTGAAACGCGGGCTGACCGCACCGTTCGGTCCAGAGGGCTTCCGGATCGCGCGCCAGACGCTCCAGAGCCAGCCGCTCCCGGATGAGATCCGCGACCGGATTGCGCAGGCGATCGACGAACTCGAGCGGCAGAACCCCGCCGCGACCCGGTCGGACCTCCGAGCGCAGCTGATGCCCATCCTCGGAAAGTCAGGCAAGACCTTCCCCCTCGGCACCGACAACCAGGGCCAGGACATGCTCAGCCAACTGCTGCACGCGTGTCGCCTGTCGATCTCGATCGGTCTCGTGTCCACCGGCATCTCGCTGCTGATCGGTATCACGGTTGGTGCCCTCATGGGCTACTTCGGCGGCTGGGTGGATCTGGTGCTCTACCGTGTGGTCGAGATCTTCATGGCGATCCCGGTGCTGTTCCTGCTGATCGTGGCGGCGGGAGTCCTCCCCAAGAATATCTATGTGATGATGATCATCATCGGCTGCTTCAGCTGGACCGGCGCCGCCCGGTTCATCCGCGCCGAGTTCCTCAAGCTCCGCAACATGGACTTCGTGCAGTCAGCCCGCGCGACCGGCCTGCCGCTCCGTTCGATCCTCTTCAAGCACATGCTCCCCAACGGCGTCACGCCGGTGCTCGTCGAGTCCTCTTTCGCCATCGCCGCCGCCATCCTCGCCGAGGCCACGCTGTCCTACCTCGGCCTCGGCCCCGACAACCAGCCGTCGTGGGGCAAGCTGCTCGCCTCGGCGACCGGCGAGAGCGGCGAGTTCTTCTGGTGGCTCGCGATCTTCCCCGGTGCCGCCATCTTCCTGACCGTCCTCAGCTACAACCTGATCGGCGAAGCCCTCCGCGACGCCATCGACCCGAAACTCAAGAAGGCACGCGTGTAACCGATCCATGAGCGCAACCACCACACATCCGAAGCCCGCGCCGACCCCTTCAAAGCTCGATCCGAAGCGCGCGTTGATGCGCGTCGACAACCTCGCCGTATCGTTCGACAACGGCTCCGGCCCACGCATCCAGGCTGTCGACGGCGTGCGAATGTCGGTCTACCCCCGCCAGACTCTCGCGGTCGTCGGCGAGTCGGGCTGCGGCAAGTCGGTCACGGCGATGAGCTCGATGCAGCTCGTCCCCCGCCCCCCGGGTCGCTTCGATCGCGGACGCATCATGTGGGGTGGCCAAGGGGTGGACATCGATCTGCTCACACTCACCGAGCAGCAGATGCGACAGATCCGCGGCAACGACATCGCGATGATCTTTCAGGAGCCGATGACCTCGCTGAACCCCGTCTACACCATCGGTGACCAGATCATCGAGGCGATCCTGCTCCACCAGAACGTGAGGGTCGACGAGGCGGTCGAGATCGCCGTCGAGGCCATGAACGATGTCGGCATCCCCGAGCCGCGCGAGCGCATCAAGGCGTACCCCCATCAGTTCTCCGGCGGCATGCGCCAGCGCGTCATGATCGCCATGGCCCTCGCCTGCCAACCGAAGCTGCTCCTCGCCGACGAGCCGACCACCGCGCTCGACGTCACCATCCAGGCGCAGATCCTCGAGCTCCTGCGCGACCTCCAGACGCAGCGCGACATGGCGATGATGCTCATCACCCACGACCTCGGGGTGGTCGCCGAGAACGCCGACGTCGTCTGCGTCATGTATGCGGGGCGCGTGGTTGAATACGCCAACGTGTTCGAACTCTTCTCGAACCCGATGCACCCCTACACCCGCGGGCTGTTCGCATCGATCCCGAAGATGCACCAGCGACTCGACCGCCTCGTGACCATTACCGAGGTCACCGAGAACCCCAAGGAGTTCGAGAAACTGCCCGGAGCCCAGGAAGGCGTGCGCCCGTGGTGGCCGTGGCACGATCCACCGAAGGACCTCGCGCCCAGCGACGAGCCCGCCGGCGACTACTATCTGCAGGAAGTGAAGCCGAACCACTGGGTCGGCGTCTGGAGAACCGAGGCGGTCGAGGGCCACAAGTCCAGAGCCCCCGATCTCGACTATCGGATCGCCGACGATCCAAGCCGGCAGAAGCCCCAGACCGACGCCTAATCCCGCTTCGAAGGGCGGATCCATGCGCGCGTTGATCCTGACCGATGCCGACGTCGCCGCTCGCGAAGCGTCGATGCTCAGCCGGCTGGAAGTCGGCCTGCTCGACCAGAACATCCGTGTGCTCTACGCCGAACCTTCCGATGACCGACTGCACGTCGATGCGGAAAGCCTGATCACCGGTCTGACATACACTTCCGGAGGATCATTCCTGACCCGGAAGGCACGCGCCCGGCGACTCGTCCGCGATATCGACGAGCACATCGGTTTCGATGATCCGAGTTCCTCCCGCCTCGACGTCGTCCACGCGATCGGCGAAGGGGCGTGGGCGATGGCCCTGCAAACGGCGGCGTCCGCTGGATCAAATCTCGTCGTAGAGGTTCTGTCTCGCCACGAGTTGGAACGCGTGCGTTCGTTCGAGTCCACGGCCGGTCGCGCCCTCGGAGACGGGTCACGCTTCGCGTGGCTGGCCCCCGGCCAGGCGATGCACGATGCGCTTCGCGACCGGGCCCGAAGAGCTCCCATCCTGCTCGTGCCGTGGGGGGCACACGCCTCCAGCGGCACAAAGCCGTCTCGTCCCCCCGAACAGCTCGCCGCCGTAGCGATCATCACCGCGGGCCGGAGCAGCAAACGGCTCGAGCAGCTGCTCGATGCCCTGAAATCCTTGGCACCGGCCGAAGGAACCGCACCCCCGCTGGTCTTCCTCGACGAGCACGCCGTTTCGCGCACGCACACCGCGTCCCGCTATGCCCGGCAGATCGGCATCGAAGATCGCCTCTCGATCGTGCCCTCGCTGGAGCACAGCCGGTCGCTCACCGCACGGTGCGACCTCCTTGTTCTGCCCGACGGCGACGGTCAGCACCGATCCATCATTCTCGACGCAATGGCCGGCGGTGTGCTTGTGGCTTCCGAGTCGGACCCGCTTCTCGCCGATGTGCTGGTCGACGGAACCACTGCCCTTCTCACACCAGAGGCTTCCGCCAACGCGTGGGCCCGTGTGCTCACCGAGGCGCTGGAACCCGGAAACGAACGCGCCCAAGCAATCCGATCACAAGCGAGAGCGCTGATCAAAGAGGATCGCTCGGCCGCCACCCATGTCAATTCGCTCGTCGCCGCCTACGACGCGATCTGTGATGCTGAACCCATCCCCTTCTCATAAGTGGGCAAAGCGCTGAGGGCGCTTCGAAATCACCGACCGGCAACCTTGCCCATCTTCACATCGCGCGATTCATCCATTGACGCACTTGTCGCAAGTGCTTTCCGTGCAAAGATATATGTGCACGGAAGATAAACTCAGATCGGAATCGCCATGAAACTACAGACACTTCTCGCGTCCAGCGTGCTCGCTTGCGCTCTCGCCCCGGCCCTCGCTGGTCCGGGCCGATACGAATCTCTGCGTACGGACGTTCGCGTGCCCTACGGACCGAGTGTCATCTTTCTCCAAACCCCACGCGAAGGCGTCCTCCAGAACAATGATCCGCGAAGGGCTTCAGTGCGCAGCGTGACCGCGACGATCGGCGGTAATCCCTACGACGCTCGCTCGCCGCTTCCTTATGGTGCTCCCCTCAACGAGGCCGACGATGTCGTTCTTGTTCGTCCGCGGGAAGAGGTCCCCTATATCGCGATCAACCCCTGGGAACCGATCACTGACCGCACGATCGACGAACTCGAGCGAAACTATCCGTGGATCCGACGGACCGAGTCCATCCGCAATGACCTCATCAATGCCCGCAATCAGTACCTGCGCGAACGCGGCTACATCAACAGCGTCCGGGGCTTCAAGAACCGGTCCCCAAACCCCGTCGGCGTGCGTACGGATGAACAGCGTCGCGTCTACGGCCGGGTCCAAGACCGCGCTGGTCAATCCAACGCGGAACCGCAACTCGTCATCGTTCCGAGCGATCCGGAGCAACGCGAACAGGTCGTCGAAGACCGTCTCAAGGACGAGAGCGTTATCCGGCGCAGCGACTCAAACTAGCCGCGATAGTGACATCGGCTCGTGCATGTCTCGTGGACCACGACCTCGGCGAGCAGGTCCAGTTCCGGCTTCAACCGGTCCCAGATCCACTTGGCCAGAACCTCGCTCGTCGGGTTCTCCAGTCCCTCGATGTCGTTCAGGCAGTAGTGATCGAGTTGCTTCTCGATCGGGGCGATCAGTTTCTTGATGTCCGCAAAGTCGATGAGATACCCGCGGTCGTCGGGGATCTCGCCACGCACCACAACGTCCACGCGGAACGAGTGCCCGTGCATCCGCCGACACTTGTGCCCCTCGGGGAAGCATGGCAGCCAGTGCGCCGCCTCGAATCCGAAACTCTTGACCAGATCAACTTTCACGCCGCCTAAACCCCCCGCGTCTGCGGATCCCAGATGAACTTGTGAAGCTGCGTCTGCATGGTGACCGGCAGGCCGTCCTCGAGGATCCACTCCGCCAGATCGCGCATCGAGAGCCCCCGCTGCCCGAGGATCTCAAGCCCACCCGGCTGCTCGAACACCGCGCTCATCAGAACCGCCCGGGCACGCTCATCCAACGAGTGCTCCCGGATCGTCTCGCGCGCCCACTCGTAGTCCGCCCGATCGCAGATCACGAACTTCACCTCGTCGTGCGCCCTGAGGCGCTCGATGTTCGCCCAGTCGTTCCGCTCGACCTCGCCCGAACCGGGCGTCTTGATATCCATGATCCGCACCACGCGCGGATCACACTTTCCGTTACCGTCGATATCGCAGGCCCCGCTGGTCTCGATCGCCACGGTCTTGCCGAGCTCGCACAGCCGGTGCATCAGATCGTGCACACGCACCTGTAGAAGCGGCTCGCCACCGGTGACCTCCACGAAGTCGCACGGGTGCGAGCAGACCTCCTCAACGATCGAGTCGATCGAGCGGGTCTGCCCCTCCTTGAAGGCGTACTCCGTGTCGCAGAAGGTGCAGCGCAGGTGGCACCCGGTGAGGCGCACAAACACGCACGGCTGGCCCGCACGGGTGCTTTCACCCTGTATCGAGTAGAAAATCTCGTTGATCCGCAGCGTGTCCGGCATCGAATCGACCAGTATAGCCGCACCTCGATTCCGGCTCGACGTCGGCCACCTCAGGAAGACGACGACGCCAGCTTGTTCCGCAGGTGCTCCACTCGAGCCTCCCCGTTCGGGTGTCCAAGCATTCGAGCCCGCTGAGCGTACTCCACCGCCGCCTCAAGCCGCCCGGCAGCGTCGAGAGCGTCCGCGGTCATCATCACGATCTCCGCACTGGTCCCGCTGGCCTCCGCGGCCCGCTCGGCAAAGTCCGCAGCCCGATCATGCTGGCCGAGGGCCTGAAGCGTCAGGATCACGTCGCGCAGCACCGCCGCATTGGTCAGCCGCGTGTACTCGTCGATTCCCGTCAGCGCCGCCAGAGCATCCTCGAGACGTCCCAGGCGTCGGAGCAGCCGAGCCTCCGTCACCCGATAGGCGAACTGGTCCGGGTCGAGTTCCCGAGCCCTGCGGGCGAACTCGACGCCCTTCTCGGTGGCCCCTTCCGCGAGGTCCATCTCCGCGAGCATGCCGTAGACCTGCGGCTGGGCGTCATTCTGCTGCAGCGCGATCAGCAGGGTCCCGCGTGCATCCGCCACCCGCCCGGCCTTGAACTGCATGGCACCAAGAAACCGGTAAAAACGGGTATCGGGGCGCTCGCTCATGACGATCGCCTTGCGAGCCTCCGCGATGGCATCCTCGATCAGCCCCGCCTCGTTCGCGTAGTTCGCCGCGGCGTAGCGGAGTTCCGGATGGTCCGGCCCCACTTTGTACGCCTTCTGCATCTCCAGATACGCCTCTTCGGGGCGGTTCTGCCACATCCGAAGCTCGGCGTTTAGTTTCAGCAGATCCTGATTGTTCGGTAGTTGGCGCAGCGCGCTGCTCAGGATCGTGTCCGCCGCCTCAAAGTTCCCCTCGTCGAAGTACGCCTGCACCGCGACCCGGGTCCGCTCAAGGTTCCGCTCGAGTTCAGCACCAGAGAGCTCGAGCGAGTTCTCCGGCTCTGGCTTCTCCGTCGCCAGTTGGATCGCGAAGTACCCCATCCCCGCCACGATCGCCACGGCGGGGATCAGCACCAGCAGGGCCTTCGCGACGGTGCCGCGTCGGGCGGATCTGGAGGACGCGAAACTCACGGATTCTCGGTCGGTCAGTCGCTGCATACCCAAGCATATCGGCTCCGATACACTGGGAGCCCCACCCGCAACGAATCCGTCTGAACGCCCTTCGCGGAGCCCGCTTTGTCTTCGACCGCCCCCGCCACATCCGATCCGATCGCTGAACTCCCACGCAAGTATGTGCCTTCGGAGCACGAACCGGTCGTCCGCGATCGCTGGGACCGCTCGGGTGCGTTCCACGCTGATCCCAAGGCCGTGCTCGCCGGTGAGGGCAAGCCGTATTGCGTGCTGATTCCCCCGCCCAACGTGACCGCCCGCCTGCACCTTGGGCACGCGCTGAACAATTCGCTGCAGGACATCCTCGTCCGGGCTCATCGCATGAAGGGCTACCAGACCCTCTGGATGCCCGGCACCGACCACGCCGGCATCGCCACCCAGACGGTGGTCGACAAGCGTCTGCAGGCCGAGGGGCAATCTGCGCTCAAGGACTACAAACTCCGCGAGGCCAACGGCGAGTCCGGACGCGAGGAGTTCGTCGCCAAGGTGCAGGAGTGGAAAGACGAATACGAAGAGGTCATCACCGACCAACTCAAGATGATGGGCTGCTCGTGCGACTGGGACCGCCAGCGCTTCACGATGGACGATATCTGCGCAAGAGCGGTGCGCGAGGCGTTCTTCCAGCTCTTCAAAGCAAAGGGCTCAGACGGACAGTCTCTGATCTATCGCGGCAAACGACTCGTCAACTGGGACCCCGTTTCCCAAACCGCGCTGTCCGACGACGAAGTCGAGATGCACGAGGTTGACGGCAACTTCTACTATCTGCATTACCCGCTGGTGGATGACCGCGGCGCATTCATCACCGTCGACGCCCTGAGAGATCGCGGCTACCCGGCTGAGCACCTGCCAGAGCCCGTGACGCTCGACGGCGCAGCCAAAATCGCCTGCATCACCGTCGCGACTACCCGCCCAGAGACCTACTTTGGCGACACGGGCGTCGCCATCAACCCCGCCGACCCCCGCGCCGAATCGCTCCGCGGCCTCAAGGTCAAACTCCCCATCGTCGGGCGCGTCATTCCGATCGTCGAAGACGATTACGTGGTCATGCCCGACTTCATCACCGGCGAGGACTCCGGCGACACGAAGGCCCAGATGGCCACCGGCTTCCTCAAGGTCACCCCCGCGCACGACCCCAACGACTGGGAGATCGGCCAGCGCCACGGCCTCGAGGTCATCAACGTCATGGCCCCCGATGCGTCGATCTCGGCAACGCACGGCTGGGAAGACCTCGGCGATGCGCAGGACTTCATCGGCATGCCGCGCGAGGATGCGAGGATCGAGGTGAAGAAGCGATTCAAGCAACTCGGCCTGCTCGGCGAGGTCAAACCCTACCGCCACAGCGTGGGCCACAGTTACCGCTCGCACGCCGCGATCGAGCCGTACCTGTCCGACCAGTGGTACTGCAAGGTGACCGACGAGAAACTGCGGGGCTACGCCAACCGAGCGCTCACCCCCGACCAGCGCTCCACCGACACCTGGCCCGCCCAGCCCAACGCAGAAGGCGACGGCGAACTCCGCTTTTTCCCCGACCGATACGCCAAGACCTACGAGGGCTGGCACGACAACCTGCGCGACTGGTGCATCAGCCGCCAGCTCTGGTGGGGACACCGGATCCCGGTGTGGAGCATAAGCGAGAAGAGATTCCGTCAGAATTTCGGACTCGCACAGGATCCGCCGAGAACGCGAGCATCCAGAGACGTTGGTGCTCCGACCCGACTTCAAGTTGCGAGACAACAACTCCTCGAATGGCACGAAGATGGGCGCATCGTCTACAGCGCGGGGGATCAGTCTCGGGACCTGTCGACGACATCGGGGCTTCTGGATGAACCCGACACATTCGTTTGCGTTCGCGACCCCGACGACGCCGACGCTATCAGTTTCCTCGAAGGGCTCGGTTTCACTCAGGATCCCGACGTCCTCGACACCTGGTTTTCCTCCGCCCTCTGGCCGCTCTCCACCCTCGGCTGGCCCGACTCCGAGCAGTCCGACGAGACGCGCGACCTGCTCGACGCGTTCAACCCGACCTCCGTCCTCTGCACCGCGCGAGAGATTATCACCCTCTGGGTCTCGCGCATGGTGATGTTCAACCGCTATTTCCTCTCGCCCGACGGAGGCCAGACCCCGGGCCAGCTCCCCTTCTCCGATGTGTTCATCCACGCGATGATCCAGGACGGCGAGGGGCGCAAAATGAGCAAATCCCTCGGCAACGGCGTGGACCCGCTCGACATCATCGACTCCCACGGCTCCGACGCCCTGCGGTTCACGCTCGCGAACATGGCGACCAACACGCAGGATGTCCGCATGCCCGTGGAGCTCGACGAGTCCACCGGCAAGAACACCTCGCCGAAGTTCGATCTCGGGCGCAACTTCGTCACCAAGCTCTTCAACGCGACCAAGTTCGCGCTGATGAACATCGACGAAGCGAGCACCACCTCCACCGATCCGGTCAAACCCGGCGCGATGTCCGCCACCGACAAGTGGATGCTCAGCCGCCTGCGCACCACGGTCGATCGCTGCGAAGCCGCGCTCGCCAACTACACCTTCAGCGACTACGCGAGCGCCCTCTACGACATCCTCTGGCGCGACTACTGCGACTGGTATCTCGAGGCCGTCAAGCCGACCGTCAAGACCAACCCCACGCAGCAGGCGATCCTCGTGACCGCGCTCGACGCGATCGTCCGCCTGCTACACCCGGTCTGCCCGTTCGTCACCGAGACGCTGCACGCGCACATCCAGCGGGCCAGCGCAAAGGTCGGCGAGGTCCCCGGCATCGAACTCGGCGAGGCCGAAGAACTGCTTTGCACCACGCCGTGGCCGGACATCGCCGCCGACCTGCGCGATGACGACGCCGAGGCCGAGTTCGAGTTCCTGCGTGGGCTCACCGAGTCCGTCCGCCAAGTCCGGGCCCAGAACAAGATCGGCTTCAAGACGCCCGTCACGCTCCACGCCCCCGCCGAAGTGCTCGATCGCATCAAGGCCGGCGCCGGCCTCGTCGAGACGCTCTCCAACTCGACCTCGACCGGCGACGACCCCGGCCCCGGCGCGGTCCCGTTCACCTACGAGGCGCAGGAGTACTTCGTCTCCGGCTTCGCCGACGGCTCCGGCGTCGATGCCGAGTCCGCCAGAGCCCAGCTCGAAGAATCGAAGGCCAAACTCGCCAAGGACATCAGCGCCCTCGAGGGACGCCTCGCCAACAAGGGCTACACCGACAAGGCCCCCGCCCACCTCGTCGAAGAAACGCGCAACCAACTCGAGCAGAAAAAGACCGAGCTCGCCTCCGTCACCAAGCGTCTGGACGAACTCGGATGATGCGCTGTCGAACCCGCTGCGTGCTGCTCACTGCCGCGCTGCTCGCCCTCGGCGCGTGCTCGGGTCCGTCAGGGAGCGGCACCCGTGCGGTCGAGCGCGAAGTGTCGCTCGGCGCGGTCTCCGTCGCCGACGGCGTGCTCGAACGCGAGCCGTGGACCTTCGGCGACGCCCCGGGCGAGGTCATCCGCACGCGCCACTACCGCGTCTACACCACCGAGACCAACGGCATCCTCGTGGACCGGCTCAGTTCGTTCACCGAGCACGCCCTCGCGCACTACCGCTCGGCCATCGTCACGCTCCCCGAGCCGCCCCAGCGCCTCGATACCTACCTGATGGACACCCGCTCGCAGTACGAGGGCATCACCCGGCGTCTGCTCCCGGATCAGGCCGACACGATCCTCCAGATCATGCGCGGCGGGTTCGCCTCTCGCGGCATCGGCGTCTACTTCGACATCGGCCTCTACGACACCCTCGCCATCGCCGCCCACGAGGGCTGGCACCAGTACGTGCAGCGCACCTTCGCCAACCCGCTGCCCGTCTACCTCGACGAGGGGCTCGCGACCTACATGGAAGGCCACTCCTGGATCACCGGCCCGCGCGTCTCGACGCCGCTGTTCCGCCCGTGGGGCAACATCGAACGCTTCGACCAGCTCCGCGACGCGGTCATCAGCGGGCGCACCGTCTCGCTGGAAGTCCTCACCAACAACCGCCCTCAGGAACTCGTCGAGACCGTCGGCGACGGCGCGCTCGACTACTACGCGCAGGTCTGGGCCCTCGCCCACTTCCTCAATTCCCCCGAGCATCGGGCCGGCCTCGGTCTGCTGCTGCAAGAGGCCGCCAGCGGGAAGATGCGCTCGCGCCTCACGGAGCGCTACGGCCGACGCGCAGCGCTCGCGCTGCTCGGTCGCCGCATCGGCTCGGAAGTCCTCGAGCTCTACTTCCTCGAAGACCTCGACGAACTCGACCGCCAGTACCAGCAGTTCATGGTCGATCTCACCGCCATCGGCTCGCGTGACGCGATCGCCTCAGGCCGCTCGCCCTTCGAGTGAATGATCTCTAGAACAGCCCGATGATCTCGCCGCCCACCACCAGCGCCATTACCGGCCCGGCGGTGTACCCGAGCCCGATCATGCCCTCGTGCTTGCCGCCGCTCTCGACCGCCGCCGGGCCCGCCTCCATGGCGTAGTACAGAGCCGCGGCGTACACCGCGCCGATCCCCGCACCGAGGAAGCCCAGCCCGATCCCCATCGCCCACAAGCCCGGTCCGTCGCCCGACTGGCCCGCGATCACCGGTGACACCGAGCACACCGCGAAGCCCGCCAGCATCAAGCCGCAGGCCCACCACACCGTCCGCCAGCGCCCGTGCCAGCCGTGCCAGCGCTCCATCAGAATGAACATGCCCATCCGCGACGCCATCCAGATCGAGGCGAACGGCGTTCGCTCCCCCTTCTCAAGGCCCATCTCGCCCAGCAGGTGCGGCAGCAGCGGCGTCAGCGCCGAGTGCAGCGCGTAACTGCACAGCAGCGACACCCGGAACACGCGCAGCAGCTTGATCGCCTGTTTCGGATCGATCTCGTGCTCATCGAGACCGCCTTCCACGTGCGGCGCCGGCTCGCGTGGGAACCACGCCAAGAGCCCCGCCGTCGCGAACATCGCCACACCAAGCAGCCCGAGGATCACCCGAGGCCGGTCCTCCATGAACCCCGCCATCCCCCACATCGCGAACACGATCGCCGAGGCCCAGACGATGTTGAACCGCCCGGTGATCAGTCGCATCGCCCGGCCCTTGCGCCCGCCCGACAGGTACGCCTCGACCAGCGGCCACATCAGCCCCTGCAGCGTGATGAACACACCCGCGAACACCCAGATCGCCCACTCCGCCGGTGTCAGCGCGGGCACCATCGACGCCGCGCCCATGCCGATGCACACCGACGCGAGGACTGCCCGGCGCGACAGCCCCGGCTTCGCATCGATCAGGCGCGTCACCAGAGGCCCGGCGACCAGCGCCGAGATCGCGTAGATCAGCCCCAGCCCGGCCCCGAGGATCAGGTTGCTCCGCTCGCCGAAGCCGTACGCCGCCTCGGTGATGAAGAACACACCGCTCCAGCCGACCGCCGTGCCGATGCTCCCCAGCCACGTGACCGCCAGTACCGCCCACGCGGGCGTGACCGCCGATGTCGATCCGGATGTCCGAGTCGTCGAACTCAAGGCCGATGCTCCCGCGTACAGCGTGCGATCGGGCAAGATACCGCCGGAAACCGCTCCGAGCGTTGCGGGGGGCCATCCGAAGGCGTATCCTTGCAGAGCAGAAGCGCCCGTAGCTCAATTGGATAGAGCGCTGCCCTCCGAAGGCAGAGGTTGCAGGTTCGACCCCCGCCGGGCGTATTGATCAAACGAAAGCGACCCCACCGATTGGTGGGGTCGCGTCGGTTTTGGGTCGGGGGGCAACTCAGTCTCGGAACTCCGCCCCACCCTGCCGGCGCCGATCCACCTCCAGTCGCAGCACATCCGGGCGCGCGTAGTGCCCCGACGGATCGAAGTTCTGGCGCTCGCGCCGCACCGTCTCCGGGTCGAGTTCCGCCACGATCAGGCGCTCCTCGCCCACCACCGGCTCGACCAGCCACGACCCGTCGGGTGATGCGATGCACGAGCCGCCGTCGTAGACCGTCTCGCCGGGCTCGACCATCCGGTCGCGCAGCGGCACCCCGGCCGGGATGTCCCGCTCTCGGATGATCGACGAGGCCGAGACCACGTAACTCCGCCCCTCCAGCGCCGAGAACCGCGTGATGTCGCGCGTCAGTCGCTCGCAGCCGGGCCAGATCGCGATGTGCAGGTCCTCGCCCTGCCCGTGCAGCGCGGTCCGCGCCAGCGGCATCCAGTTCTCCCAGCAGTTCAACGCCCCCACCGTGAACGGCCCGACCGGGTGCACGCGCAGGCCGTGCCCGTCGCCGATGCCCCAGGACAGGCGCTCCTCGTAGGTCGGCATGAGCTTGCGGTGCACCGACCCGATCGAGCCGTCCGCGCCGATGAACACCGCCGAGCAGTAGATCGTGTGACCGCCCCGGTCGCTGCCGAGTTCCGCGACACCCAGCACGGTTGCGATGCTCCGCTGGGCGCACAGCGTGCACATCGCGTCGAGATCGCCGCGCCGGATGTCCACCGCCTCGCGCAGGTAGAGCGCGTGCAGCGTCTTCTGGTCGTCATCGTCAAACCTCGCCCCACCCGTGCGGCTGAGCCACAGCGGGTACGCCGGCACCAGCGTCTCGCCGAACGCCACGAGCGACGCACCGGCGTCGGCCGCCTCGCTGATCGTCTGCATCACCTTGTCGAGCGTCGCGGCGCGGTCGAGAAACACCGGGCTGATCTGTCCGATCGCCAGTCGCATGGACCCGGACTCGACCGGGCGCTTACTCACCGAGTTGGTCCTTGCCCGGCAGCGAACTCGGACCGGACCCGACCACTTTCTCGTAGCCGCTGCCGCCCTTCACATATTTCGTGAAGCCCATTTTCTCCAGACTCGAATCGCTGGTCAGCCTCTTGTCGCGCGCGGTCGAGTGCTGGCCGCCGATCATCGGGGGCTGGATGATCCGCTGCACCGGCTCGCCGGTCTCGGGGTGCTTCTTGAGCGCATCTTCCTTCATGGACTGCACCACCTCGAAGACCTCGCCCTCCGAGCCGTCATCCGTGATCACCTGGTAGACATACACCGGCATGCTTCGCCCTTCCTGTCTTGTGCTATCGCTCTTTGGTGGGCATCGTCATTCAGCGAACATGGCTTCAATGAACTGGTCCGGGTCGAACGGCTCCACATCCTCAGGCCGCTCGCCCACGCCGATGAACTTCACCGGCACGCCGACCGCCTCGTGCACCGCGATGACCACGCCGCCCTTGGCCGTGCCGTCGAGTTTGGCGAGGAACAGCCCGGTCACATCGATCGCCTCGCTGAACTTCTTGGCCTGCTGCACGGCGTTCTGCCCGGTCGTCGCATCGAGCACCAGCAGCACCTCGTGCGGCGCGCCCTCGATCTTGCGCGCCACCACATCGCGGATCTTCGTGAGCTGCCTCATGAGCGGGTCCTGCGTCTGCAGGCGTCCGGCGGTGTCGATCAGGAGCACATCCACCTTGCGCGCGAGCGCCGCATCGCATGCATCAAACGCCGCGGCCGCGGGGTCGCCCCCCTGCTGCCCCTTGACGATCTGCACGCCCAGCCGCTCCGACCAGATCTCCAGCTGACGCACCGCGCCCGCCCGGTAGGTGTCGCACGCCGCCAGCAGCACGCTCTTGCCGTCGTCCACCAGGCTCTTCGCAATCTTCGCGACGCTGGTGGTCTTGCCCGCCCCGTTCACACCCGCGACGAGAATCACCGTCGGCAGGCCGGTGGCGGCGGTGTCGGCGAAGTGGATCCGCCGGTCTTCCTCGGGCCACAGGGCCTTGAGCTCGCTCTTGAGGTAGTCGAGCACCTGCTCGCCCTTGGTCATCTTCCCGGCCTTGTAGTCGGCCTTGATGCCCGCGATCAGGCGTAGCGCCGTCTGCACGCCGATGTCTGCTTGGATCAGGCGCTTCTCAAGGTCGCGGATGAGTTCATCATCGAGCTTGCGCCCGAGCAGCATCGATCGCAGGCCGCCGGCGAACGTGTCGCGCGTGCGCTCCAGACCCTTCTTGACCTTCCCGAAGACCGACTTCAGAAGCGCCATGTCAGTTCGCCTCCACGGGCTCTGGCTTCTCGCCCTGCATGTGCTTGTAGATCTTGTCGAGCACCGCGTTCACGAAGCCGGGGCTCCGCTCGGTGCTGTATCGCTTGGCCAGTTCGACCGACTCGTTGATCACCGCCTTCGGCGACGCCCCCTCCTGCTGCATCTCCCAGCAGGCCAGTCGCAGGATCGCGCGGTCCACCGCCGGCTGACGGTGCGCGGGCCACGTCGGGGCGTACTGACCGACCAGCCGATCGGAATCGCGCCGGGCCTCGTAGGCCTCCTGCGCGCGGGCGAAGGCCTTCTCGATGTCCTTGTCGTCCGGCTCTTCGCCATCGTCGAACTCGACCTCGGCCAGGCTCTCCTGAACGTGCACGCGGTCCTCGGCGGTCAGGCCGCCCTCGGACAAGGCGTCGAGTTGAAACAGGGCCTGAAAGGCCAGCATCCGGATGTCGCGTGGTTTAGCCATGGAAGGACAAACAAATCTCTACACCGAAGGGGACATCGGTTGCCAAGGAAGAAGCGCCGGCTCGGCCGGAGCGAAAGAACAGCGTCAGCGACACAGGATAGGCGATCAGTCGGGTTCCGGTTCTTCAGACGCGTGCAGCGTCCGCAGCGAGGCAATCAGGCCCGCCGAGCGCAGGGCCGCCTCCATCGCCTCCGCCCCCTTATTGCCGAGTTTGCCCCCGGCCCGGGCCTCGGCCTGCTCCGCGGTGTTCACCGTCAGCACCCCGATCCCGAACGGCACGCCGGTCTCGGCCGAGGTCTTGGTCAGCTGCTGGAAGATCGCGTGGTTGATGATCTCGTCGTGGCTGGTCTCGCCCCGGATCACGCACCCGAGCACGACCACCACGCCGTACCGACCCGTCACCGCCAATTCCGCCGCGAGCGTCGGCAGTTCGAGCGATCCCGACACCTCGACCACCGTCGCCTCACCGACCTCCCCCGCCTCGCGCTGCAGCGCTTCGAGCGCCCCGTCGCGCAATTGATCCGTGATCCAGCCGTTGTACTGGCTCACCACGATCGCCGCGCGGAAGACCCCGCCGAACGCCTCGGCGATCCGCGTCACCGGGAGCGGCTCCACAACCTGTCTGCGTGTTTCTGCCATAGGCGGGCATGGTAGCCCCACCGGCGTGGGCGTTCCGCGATCCCGCTACGATGGCCCCGGATGACCTCCCTGATCGCCCGACTCTCGCCCCTGCTCCACCTCACGCGGATCACCGCGGCGTTCGCCGTCACCGGTAACGTCTGGTTCGTCATCCTCTGGACCCGCTCGGTTGAATCCGAGACCGATGCCATCACCGGTGACAGCGGGGTCTCGACCGCCGAGTCCTCGCTGGCGATCGCCATGCTCGGGGGCCTCTTCGTGGCCCTGGGCTTTTACGCGTTTGCCATGGTCGTCAACGACATGATGGACTACCGGCGCGACCGCTCGCTCCACCCGGATCGCCCGCTCCCGGCCGGTCGGATTTCCTTCGAAGCCGCCCTCGGGCTCACCGCCTCCACCATGCTCCTGGCTATGTTCGGCGCCGCCCTGCTCGGGAGCGAGCCGGTGCTGCTGGCGATCGTGACCGCCGCTGCCATTCTGCTGTTCAACGCTTCGGCCAAGTTTCTCCCCTCGATCGGGCTGGTGCTCTTGGGCCTCATCTACGCCGCCCACATGCTCATCGCCAACCCGGAATTGCTGTTCCTCTGGCCCGTGTGGCTGGCGATGACCCACGCTCTGGCCGTCGGCGCGTTCACCCACCACCTCGCCGGACGTCGCCCGACCCTGCAACGGCGCTCTGTGCTTCTCGCGACCGTCGGCTGGCTATTCTGGTCGATCGTGCTCGGCGTGCTGTCGGTGACGCGAAACGGCTCGCTCTGGCCCGACTTCGTACCACTCGGAGCCGCGATCGCCCCGGCATGCCTGGCGATCCTGTACGCCTTGTTCGCGTTCTCCAAAATGCGCACGACCCGGAGCCCGGCCAAAGCCGCCGACAAGGTCCAACGCTACGGCGCACTGTGGCTGCCGATGTACGCCGCCGCCTGGGCCTTCGGCGCGGGCCTGCTCTGGCCGGGCATCACCCTCGCCATCCTGAGCGTGGTCGGGCTGCTGGGCATGACCATCCTGCGAGAGCTCTATTCACTCGTCGAGCACCCGATCGGCTACCGGCGCTGAACCCCCACTCGGTGGAGTTCATCGATGGGGTACACTGGCGTCTATGTCCAAAGCCGCCACAGTCGTCCTGCTCGTCATCGCGCTCGGTCTTGGCGCGACACTGTTTTTGATCAATCGAGGGGCGAGCCCCGCCCCGAACGGGCCCTCTGACGCCCAGACGCCTACGGGCCCCGCCTTCGAGATCGACCCGGCGCAGGTTCGGGCCATGACCGTCACCGAGCCCGGCGGCGTCACCCGGTCGGTGTACAGGACCGACCTCGGTGGCTGGATCTACGCCGAACTGCCCGTCAGCGCCACACCCGATGTCGGCTGGCCGACCGACGCCACTCAGGTCAATTCCGCACTGCGCACGCTCTCGCTCATCCCGGTCGCCGGCGATGCCGAATCCGCCTCGATCAGCGATACCGCCCCGATCATCGAACTGCGAATGGCCGACGGCACTACCCGCTCGCTTCAGGTCGAGCGAGACTCGGTCGGCGGCAACACGCTCGCACGCATTGACGAAGAACGCCTCGTCCTCATCGAGGCCAGTACCGTCTCAGGTGTCCTCGAATCGGGACCCGAGGCTTGGCGGGTGAACTCGCCGCTCGCCGGGATCGCCGCCGACGCCTCTCGCATCACGATCGTCGCCGGCGAGCAGCGGGTGGCCCTCGCGAAGGTCGATAACCGCTGGATCATGCGTGGCCCGATCTCCGCCCGCGCCGACGAGTCTGTGATCCGCACCGTACTCGAAGCGATCCTGAAGATGCGGATCACCCAGTTCGCCGGGGAGGACTCGCTGGTCACCGATCCGATCGTCACGATCGAAGTCGAGCGCGATGACCTCGTGCGCGACGACGGCAGCGCGCGACGCGTGACCTCGCGCACGCTCGCGATCGGCGGACAAGCCGACGCCGGAGGATCGACGCGCCGCGCGACCGTCCGAGGAACGGACCTGCCCTCCGCGACATCGCTCGTCGTCGAGCGTGGGAGCATCATCACCGACCAGCAGTTCGCCAACCTGGCGCGCGCCGAGGCGTACCTGAGCAAAACCGCCGTGCCCGAACGGCGCGAAGACATCGGCATCATCCTGTTCCGACCGCTGGGCGACCCGACCGGCGATCGCGGCTTCCGTCGCGACCTCGAGGGATGGAACGAGATGCGTCCCGACGGCGGCATGCGCACCGCCGAACTCCCGGACCGAGAGGCGCTCACGGCTGCGATCACGATGCTGACCGGCACGCCCGGCGAGGCGCGCATCGCCGCGAGTATCGAGGGATTCCGCCCGCTGACACGCGTCGAGATGTACACGCTCGACGACAGCGACCTCGGCAGCCTCCAGGCCGGCTACGTTGACGGCACGCTCGCGGTCCGTCGCGGCAACGTGCTCTGGCTCTACCCGGAAGTGCAGGCACCTGCGCTCTTCCAGCTGCCCAGCCCGGACCAGCTCGAACCCGAGCCCGAGCGCGAGCCGAGCGACGCGTCGGACTCGGACACCGGCGACAACAAATAGTTGTTCGCTTCAGTCCGTGGCGCGGTAGAGCAATCGCACATCGTCTCCGAATCGCTTCACGTGGTCGAGGCGGTATCGCGCGGCTCCCGCGATCGATCCGACGGTCGATCCGCCGACCGGCGACCGCGCCGCCGAGTCGCCGAGCAGTGTTGGCGCAACGAACACCAGCAGTTGGTTCAGCAGCCCCTCCTCGTGCATCGCACCGAGAAGCTTCGGCCCGGACTCAACCATCGCCGTGGAGACCTGACGCTCGCGAGCGAGCCAACGCAGCAGGTCCGCGATGACGAACCGCCCCTCGGCGTCCGGCTCGAACGCGACCACGTCCACGCCCCTCTCGAGCAGCGTGCGATACCAATCGGCGTTTCGCTCCAGCACCGACGGCGCGACCGCGACCGTCACCGGTGCGCCGCCCGTGACGCTGCGCACCAACTGACAGTCCAGCGGCAGACGCCCCTTCGGGTCTACGACGACCCGGCGTGCCAGACGCCGCAGCGGGACATCGCGGGCGGTCATCAGCGGGTCGTCGGCCAGCACCGTGCCGATCCCGGTCACGATCGCATCCACCTTCGCGCGAAGCCGGTGCACCGACCGACGCGAGAACTCGTTCGAGATCCACTTCGAATTACCCGAAGAGGTCGCCACGAACCCATCGATCGTCTGGGCCCACTTGGCGACTACCCAGGGCAGACCGGTTTCGATGCGATAGCGAAACGGCGCGGACGACCGGATCGCGGCATCGCTCTCATCGCTCTGATCGACTGTCACACCGGCTTCTCGCAGTGCACCCGCTCCGCCGATCGCCGCCGGGTTCGGGTCCGGCGAGGCGTAGACCACGCGCTTGATCCGCGCATCGATCAGCGCCCGGGCACAAGGCGGCTGCTTGCCCTGATGGTTGCACGGCTCGAGCGTCACCCAAACCGTCGCCCCGGCGGGGTCGATCCCCCGTTCGGCACAAACGCGCAGCGCCTCCGCCTCCGCGTGAAGGCCGCCGAAACGCCCGTGGTGCCCGATCGCCAGGATCTCCACGCCGCCGGCGTGCTCGCGGCCGATCACGCAACCGACCGTCGGGTTGGGCTCGACCGCGCCGACCCCACGCATGGCCACGCGCGCGGCGAGATCGAGCATGGCTCGGTCGTGCTGGGATCGCGTTCCTGACATGCTCACAGCGTACGCCGATCGGTCGCTATGCGTTCCGTCTCAGTTCACGCAACTCATCCGGTGTCGCGACACCCGACAGGTCGCGGAGGAACCGCGCCCCGTCCTGGGCGTACCCCGCGGTCGGCTTGAGCTCCTCGCACCGGGCGGTCCAGAAGGCGTTCAGGCGGGCGATGAGCAGTTCGCGGACGAGTTTCGCGCTCATCGACGCGAGAGCGACCGGCAGGTGGCGGGTCTCGGCCTCAACCTCGAAGCTGACCCGGACCCGTCGATCCGCGGTGCGGAGCTCATAGACGCTGCGCGTCGGAGCCTCACCGACGATCTCGACGGTCGCCTCCGGGACGGCACGAGCGAGCGACCCCGCGTAGCGCGTCCGCCCGCCCTGGCGATCGACCACGACGCGCGGGCAGGTCGTCGGGTCATCGAAGAGGGCGGCGTCCGATTTCCAAACGCGATGCAGCAGCGATGCCACGCGTCGGAACGACAACTCGGCCTTGGTCTGGCACTGGCGGAGTTCGCTGTTGAACCGCTGCTCGCAGGCGACCGAGCACCGCGCTTCGGCGAGCCGGACCGATGCGGATACGCAGGTGGCTCTCAACCTCGACGACAGCAGCTGCAGGTGATCCGGAGTCGTGCCGAGCGGCAGCGAAGGATCGGAGTCCGGCGTGTACCACGGCAGGTCTCCGGCCTCGGCGTGCAGCGCTTCGAGGAGCGCGCTGACGGTCCACGCGTCGCGGCTGCCCTGCTCGCGTGCGTTCAGGAACGCGAGCACACCCAGTTCGAGATGGTGCAGCGGGTGCTGGCGCTTCACCGAGTTGGCGAGTTTCAGCGCCTTGGAGTCGGCGACCGCGATCCTGGACGAAGACGCCTCCGACCGGCTGCGACAGACCAGCGGCGAGAGCGAACGCCAGAGGTCCGGGCAGCCGTCCGACGCGGCGTCGTCGGGGATCTCGAAGACCGTCGATGCCACGCACAGCGGCCCGAGGATCGGCCCGTAGCCGGCTTCGTCGATTCCCGCGTAGATCACCTCGGCGCTCCGTTCATGACGCCGGAGTATCGGGCATGCGGCGCGAGCCAACAACCACCTCCGCGCACGAAAAAGCCCCGTGCCGGAGCACGGGGCCTCGAGAGATCAGAGAACACGCATCGTGCGTGCGTCGAACGGTTTACTGCAGGTCACGCCCGCGGATGCCGCCCCAGTTGCAGATGTACGGCACGTCGAAGACCGAAGTGGTGCCTTCGTCGGTGTAGTACAGCTGGAAGCGGTTGCCAGCGTTCTCCTGCTGGTTGCCCCTCAACGCGTCGGTGTAGGGACGGGTCGAACGCGCGCTGCCGTCACCGGTGGCGAGGGTGCAGGTCGCGCCCTGCTCGTACCAGCTCAGGATGTCCGGGTCGTGGACCGCGTTGTCGAGGAAGAACGCCACCTTGTTCGACGGGTGCGAGATATCGCTCATGCGGTTCTTGCGGATCACGTCGAGGTAGTTGTTGACGCTCATGCCGCCACCCTGGAACTGGCCGTAGGTGTTGAACAATGCCGGGTTCACCGCGGCGCCGGTACGCGGGTTGCGCAGCCAGATCTCCGGGGTGCAGACCATGCTCGAGGGGTACAGGTACGAGCCGTTCGAGATGCCGCTGGGAGCCAGCAGGTTCAGGCCGTCCTGGCTGATCGGCGCGATCCGACCGTTGACGGGCGGGAGCGCCGGGAACTCGCCCTGACGATCGACACGCAGCCAGTCGAGGAAGATGTCCCACTCGCGACGCCCCTGGACGTCGGACGGTGACATGAACACGTCCTGCATCGCCTGAGCGCCCTGGCCGTCGACCATGAACTCGCTCATGATGACCCAGTACAGGTGCGAGATGCCCTGCTCCTGGTTCATCCACGGGTCGGCGAACAGGTAGTAGGTCGGCGGGCCGCTGGGGTTGCCCGAGCCCATGACCCGTGCACCCTGGGTGCCGAACTTGAAGCCGTTGACCGGGCGCTCTTCGGTCGCGAAGCGGAACGACGGCTGGCCCTTGGGGCCGTAGATGTTGGCGACATCACCGCCGGGCGATGCCGGGGCGTTGGGCAGCGCCTGGTCGTTGGCCGAGGCGTAGTTCGACATGCCCTGCGAGTGCTGGCCCATGTTCGACGTGCACGCCGAGATGCGGGCCTGGCGACGGGTCTGACCCACCGCCGGGAGAAGAATCGAGATCAGAAGGGCGATGATCGAGATCACCACCAACAGTTCGACGAGCGTAAAACCGCTCTTCCTACGAGTGGCCATTGAAGGCCTCCTTTCCTGCGCGGAACCGAATCGTGTTGCGACGCGTGGGACGGAGTATGAAGGTGGCTCCGCGCCAGACTTGATGATGCAGGCACCGCCCACCGTGGACGGCGTACCCACTCGAATCGCTGTGTGCGACCCACCCCACGCGAGCGCAACTGTGGCTTATCTATACGCAATGCTGGGCCGAGAGATGCCGTAGAACGGTGAATATTTCGCCCAGATTGCCCCACTCGCCAGCCGGAAATACCGACCCGCTCGTGAGTAATCGGTGAGTCGGTCGCGGGCCGGCTTTGTTCCCTGAATCGGGCGCGGCGCGCAGCCAGAATCGGCCGCGCCTCGGCCCAAAACGAAACCAGCCGCCGGTGTCGACCGGCGGCTGGGAGAATTCGGTAGGGAATACGCTTACTCGGGAACGCCGTAGGGCGTCTGCGGCGCATCGGGTTCCTGCGGGGGCGGGGTGAAGTCGTCGACGATCTCGCCGCCCTGCGGGCCGTCGCTACCGCCGCCGCCGAACTGCATGACGATGAAAATACCCGCCGCGGCGAGCAGAACCACCGCGATCACGATCTTGATTGTGTCATTGGATTTCATGGCTCAATTCCTGTCTGGAGATGTGCAAAGAAAAGCAGCACGCGCGGCGATGCACGCGTGCTGCACAGTTTACCTACTTTGCGTCAAGAAAGGGCATTTGCTTTTCTCGCGCAAAGGGGACACATCCCTGGATTACTGCAGGTCACGCCCGCGGATGCCGCCCCAGTTGCAGATGTACGGCACATCGAAGGCCGAAGTGGTGCCTTCGTTGGTGTAGTACAGGACGAAGCGGTTGCCGGCGTTCTCGCGCTGGTTGGCCTTGAGAGCGTCGGTGTAGGGACGGGAGGCCCGGGCGCTGCCGTCGCCGGTGGCGAGGGTGCAGGTCGCGCCCTGCTCGTACCAACTGCGGATGTCCGGGTCGTGCACGGCGTCGTCCATGAAGAACGCCACCTTGTTCGACGGGTGCGAGATGTCGCTCATGCGGTTCTTGCGAATCAGCTGGGTGTGGTTCGCAGCGCTGAGCGGCGTGTAGGTGTTGAACTGACCCCAGCTGTTAAACGCCTGAGGGTTGACCGCGGCGCCCGTGCGCGGGTTGCGCAGCCAGACTTCCGGCGTGCAGATCATGCTCGAGGGGTACAGGTACGAGCCGTTGGAGATACCGCTGGGAGCCAGCAGGTTCAGGCCGTCCTGCGTGATCGGCGCGATCACACCGTTCACCGGCGGGAGCGCCGGGAACTCGCCCTGACGATCGACACGCAGCCAGTCGAGGAAGATGTCCCACTCGCGACGCCCCTGGACGTCGGACGGTGACATGAACACGTCCTGCATTGCCTGAGCGCCCTGGCCGTCGACCATGAACTCGCTCATGACGACCCAGTACAGGTGCGACATGCCCTGTTGGCTGTTCATCCACGGGTCGGCGTAGAGGTAGTAGGTGGGCGGGCCGCTGGCGTTACCGGCGCCGAGCACGCGGATGCCCGCCGTGCCAAACTTGAAGCCGTTGAGGGGGCGCTCTTCGGTCGCAAAGCGGAACGCGGGCTGGCCCTTGGGGCCGTAGATGTTGGCGACATCACCGCCGGGGGAATCGGGGGCGTTGGGCAGCGCCTGGTCGTTGGCCGAGGCGTAGTTCGACATGCCCTGCGAGTGCTGGCCCATGTTCGACGTGCACGCCGAAATGCGGGCCTGGCGACGGGTCTGCCCCACCGCCGGGAGAAGAATCGAGATCAGAAGGGCGATGATCGAGATCACCACCAACAGTTCGACGAGCGTGAAACCGCTCTTCCTACGAGTGGCCATTGAAGGCCTCCTTTCGTGCGTGGAGCCGGCATCGGATCGATGCCGCGGAACGGAAATGAATGGCTCCGCGCCAGAACACTTTGTGCCGAGCTGCGTCTCACTCCGAGAGGCAGAAAACTCGGCGAATTACAGACGGATCCGTTCCGCTGAAGGCGCGAGAGGTGCGGTTGCACCTTCCGCGCGGATTTCGCAAAGACTCTTTCAATTTACTGCGAAATACCGGGCTATCCCAGACAATTTTCCGGGTTTTGTCCGATTTGCGACATTTCCTGCCCTAATAAGGGGACTGGTCGCGGAGCCCTGTTCGTCGCGCAAAAACGCCAGACGCCCGCGCGTCGGCGGGCGTCTGGTGCGATCAGTGCGGATGAGAGGAGTCGAACCTCCACGGGATTTTACTCCCACTAGGACCTGAACCTAGCGCGTCTGCCAATTCCGCCACATCCGCGAGCGGCCCGACAGGATACCTGTTTCCTTGTGAATGGCAACCGCCCGGGATCACCAAGCGATGATCTTCCGGGCGACTGCTCTCTCTCCCCTCCCGAGGACATGCAGAGACCGCACGACGGGCGGCCGGGTTACTTGGAACCGGCCTTCGCGGTCTTGCGCGAGGTCTTGGGGCCGGAGGGCTTGGCAGCCTCATCCTGATCGGTTTCGGGCTTGGCCTCGACCTGCTCCGCGACGGGCTTGGGGGCGTAGCCGGGCACGCCCTTGGCGACGAGGATCTTGTGGTGGATCTCCTGCTTGAGATCGGGGTTCTCGGCGAGGAAACGCTTGGCGTTCTCGCGTCCCTGGCCGAGGCGGACCTCGCCGTAACTGAACCACGATCCGGACTTGTCGACGATGCCTTCGGCGACGCCGAGGTCGACGAGGTCACCGGTGAGGGAGATGCCCTCGTTGAACATGATGTCGAACTCGGCGGATTTGAACGGCGCGGCGAGTTTGTTCTTCACGACTCGGGCGCGGACGCGGTTGCCGACGTTCTCATCGCCTTCCTTGATGGACGAGATGCGGCGCACATCGATGCGGATCGACGAGTAGAACTTCAGGGCCCGGCCGCCGGTGGTGGTTTCGGGCGAGCCGAACATCACGCCGATCTTCTCGCGGATCTGGTTGATGAAGATGACGGTGCAGCTGCTCTTGGAGATCGCGCCGGTGAGCTTGCGCAGGGCCTGGGACATGAGGCGGGCGTGGAGACCGACGTGGGAGTCGCCCATTTCGCCTTCGAGTTCGGCGCGGGGCACGAGAGCGGCGACAGAGTCGACGACGACGAGGTCCACGGCGTTGGAGCGGACGAGCAGCTCACAGATTTCGAGGGCCTCTTCGCCGGAACTCGGCTGGCTGACGAGCAGGTCGTCGATGTTGACGCCGAGGCGCCGGGCCCACGACGGGTCGAGGGCGTGTTCGGCGTCGATGAAGGCGGCGACGCCGCCCTTCTTCTGGCAGTTGCCCAGCGCGGTGAGCGCGAGGGTGGTCTTGCCAGAGGACTCAGGGCCGTAGATCTCGATGACGCGGCCGACAGGAAGGCCCTTGCCGCCGAGGGCGAGATCGAGCGAGACCGCGCCGGTGCTGATGCCGGGGATGGACGCGAGGGCGTTCTCGTCCATGGTCATCAGTGAGCCCTTGCCGAAGGTTCGTTCGATCTGGGCCTTGGTGCGATCGAGGGCGGCGGCCCGCTCCTTTGCGACTTTCTCGTCCATGATGGCGTTGTCTCCCGCTGCTCTGTTCAGGCCGTTTGAGGCGTTGAGGCGTGCTGAATTCGTAACTGTGCTGACCATACCGCAAGACTCCTTCGGGCACAAGAATGTTTGGGTGCCGTCAGGATAGCGGACGCGGAGGCCATTGCAAGGCCTGTTCGGTCAATTTTCGGAACTTTGAACGGTATCTGGTCGGATGGGTGACATACTGTTGTCACCGAAGTGGCGATCGACGGCTTTGGCGAACGCCTCGCCGCGATGCTCGTAGTTGGCGAACTGGTCCCAGGAGGCGAAGCCGGGCGAGAGCAGCAACACGCTCTCGCCGTCGTGCTTCGCGATGGCTTCGGCGGCCTCTGCGACCGCCCGATCGAGTGTCTCGGCGTTGATCGCCCGCCCGGCGCGGGCCCGAACGGACTCGGCCAGAGTGGCTCCGGTGTCGCCGATGCAGAAGACGCCAGCACAACCGGCGGCAGCCTCGACGAGTGATGCGGGATCGGTGCCTTTGTCGTAGCCCCCGGCGATCAGCCACACCCGCTCGGCCCCGCACTCGCCGGGCTGGTTGAACGCCTCGATGGCGAGGCCGACCCCTTCGGGCGTGGTGCACTTGGAATCGTTGAACGCGCGGAATCGACCGCGCGGGAGACTCTCGTCGGCGACGAGCTGCAATCGGTGCGGGAGGCCGGCGAAGTCGGCGAGAGCGATTCGGGGGTCGGGGGCTGTGCCGATCACCTCGCGCAATGCGGCGAGCGCGAGGGATGCGTTCTGCTGGTTGTGGCGCCCCGGAATGGCGAGCTCGATGTCCGGGTGAGGGGGGACAGAAACGTTGAATCCGAAGGCATCGCGAGCCTGGGGGGACGCGATAACCGCGGTCGAATCGGGTCCAGCCAACAGGCGCTTCGATTCGCGGTAGTGATCGAACGAACCGTGCCAGTCGATGTGATTCCGCGAGAGCGTGGTGAAGACCGCAACGTCGGGGCGGAAGCGGGCGGGCGGGCCGGAGAGGGAGTCCGGGCCGAGCCAATGGAGCTGTGCGCTTGAGAGCTCGAGCACGATCAGATCGCCGGGCTGTAGCGATTCGTCGAGCAGCGAACTGCCGATGTTGCCGGCGAAGACGACGCTTCCTTTCTTCCAGCACGCGCGCGCCGCGTGGGCGATCATCGCGGCGGTGGTGCTTTTGCCCGCGCTGCCGGTCACGCCGATGACCCGGCAGCCGTCGGGAATACGCTCTATACCGAGGCGGATCTCGGTCGTGATCGGTATCGACGCGGCGGATGCGGCGCGGAGGAAGCGGTTGGCCCACGGTTTCGGGACCGCCGGGTTGGCGACGACGAGGTCGCAGGTGGTGAAGTCGCTGACATTGTGTTCACCAAGGCGCAGCCGGACCGCGCCGGAGTCGATCAGGGGGCGAAGCGGTTGCAGAGATTTCGCGAGCGAATCCTCATCGGCGAGGTCGGTGACGAGAACATCAGCGCCCGATTCGACGAAGAAGCGGGTGACCGCGAGACCGCCTCCGAAGCGACCGAGGCCCATGACGGTGACGCGTTGTCCGGCGAGTTCGGACCGATGCATGCGCGCATCGTACCGCTCGCGACGCATCAAATGCGGAGTGCGGCGAGCAGGATCGATGCGAAGTGCGGGCGGGGCCCGCCCGAGCTGCCCGCGACCGGGCCGGATGCGATGGTGCGCCCGCGGCAGCGGCACTCGACGCGGAGGCCAGCGCGGTCAGCAATGTCCTCGGCTACTGAGGCCACCCAGGGCGGCGACTCGGCCTGTCGCATCTGACGGCGAAGTCGGAGGAATCCGCGAAGGGACGGCCCGTCTAACCAGATCGTCTGTCCGCAGCCTTCCAGCGTGAACCGATCGGTCGGCGAGTTGATATTCAGTCGACCTCGGATGGACAACGCCGAGTCGTGCCGGTTCACGAGTTGGAGTTGTCGCGCGTGGAGATCTTCAGCGTGCCGTCGAGTTTCCATGTGGCGTGGCTGGCGTTGTCGCCGGTGCCGCTCGGGACGGCGACGGACATCTTCTGAAATTCGTAGGTGATCTCCGCTCCGCGACCGGTGAGCTTGTCATAGAGACCGATGGCGAGTTCGGGCCAGTTGGTGGTTTGTTCGGCCATGATGAGTTTCCTTTCGAGGGGACGCGTGCGTGCGAACGCGGACGGGGATTCGCTTGGCCCGGAATCCAAACGTTACACCCAAGGCTAGCGCGGCCTCGTTCGACGCGACCACCAAGAAAAACCTCCCGAGGGGTCGGGAGGCTAGGACAAACCACTGGAAGAGCGAGGGAGACTGTGCGGTTCAGCGCCGGCGGCGGGTGCCGACAAGCAGGAAGCCCGCACCGGCGAGGGCCGCCGGCCCCGGGAGGGGAATCACCGTCGTGGATGTCGGCGTGCCGTTCAGAAAGAATCGATCCGAGCCGAACTCGACGCGCGCTCCGTTCTCCAGGAACGAGAGATCAGCGAGGGCGCTGCTGAGGCCGAGGGTGATGATGATCTCGTCATGGATCGCGCCCTGACCGTTGCCGAAGCCAGTGAGACCAGCGGTTGAGATCAATCCCCCGGCCGGTCCGCCCAGCCCGCTGGGGCCGTCGAGGTTCGGGCCACCGAATGGCGTGGTGTGCGATGTATTTGTCGAGACATGGTTTGTCAGGCCGCTGAAGCCTGAGAGGGTGCCGGTCGCGGAGCCGTTGCCGAAGCCGTACTCGCCGGAAACATCGTAGTTGGCACCGTAGTTCTGAGCGCCTCCGGGACCCGACGGGTTGAAGTTCAGGGTGTAGCTCGAAGCGCCGGTGAGCACCGATGAGCCGGTGGCCAGTATGTCGACGCCCCCCATGTTGAACGCGATGCCGGTGAGAAGGCGGTCGGAGTCGCCGAACCCAGCCGGGACGGACGAGGACGTGTTGCGTAAGGCGATCTGCAGCGAGTTGCCGCCGTTAAGGAGGGCAAATGTTGCCTCGGCGCTGAGACCGTTTGGATTCGAGAACGTCACGGTGGATCCGAACGAGGTCGCACAGAAACCGAGAACGCCAGCAGTGGCCGCAAGGATCGCGGTACTCAACTTCATGTTCAACTCTTCTCTTCCATCAATTGCAGGAGGGGCACGAACGGATAGCCCGGTCCAGATACCCGTAGAATAAGCACGCAGAGCGGATTGCAAGCGATCATTGGCTCGCAGAAGGCACAATCGCCGCTCATTTTCGGTTCGTGAGTTTGACGATGGGGTTATCGGGTTTCGTGAGCAAGAGAAGCCGTACATTCTGGAAAGCGATGCTGGTCCGCGTCTCAGCGTACATCGCTCTGCCTGGGTTCCTGCTCGCTCTGGCGAGCGTCACCGGCTGCCTGGAATCGACGCTTTTCTACCACCCGGGTTCGAACACACCCGACGCGCCTCGCGGCGTCGAGGAGGTCTGGATCGACGGACCAGACGGGTCGCGGATCCACGGCTGGTTCATTCCGGCCCGTGGCCCCGAGGCGAACGAGCCGGTTCCGGCAGTGCTGCATCTGCACGGCAACGCCGGGACGATGAACGAGCACCTGTCGACCGTGGACTGGCTGCGCGATGCTGGCGTGCATGTCCTGATGTTCGACTACCGGGGGTACGGGCGGAGCGACGGCGGGCGCCTGCTCCGCGCGAACCTGATCGCCGACGGACACGCGGCGCTCGACTACCTGCTGACGCGGTCGGATGTCGATCCGGAGCGGATCGGCTTGTACGGGTGGAGCATGGGCGGCGTGATCGGGCTGGCGGTGGCTTCGGAACGATCTGAGATCGATGCGGTGGTCTCGGCCGCGGCGTTCTCGTCGTGGAAGCGTGTCGCCGGCGACTATGTCCCGGTACTTGGCCAGTTGCTGATCCCCGGCGGGTTCAACGCAGAGGACTCGGTCCTCGCGCTCGGCACACGCCCCCTGCTGCTGGTGCACGGCACATCGGACGGGATCGTGCGTTCGTACCACTCTGAGCGCCTGCGCGATGCCGCGACAGAGGCGGGCGTGCGGGTCGAACTGGTGCTGCTCCCCGGTTACGACCACGCGGACTGGATGGCCAGTCGCACCGCGACCGAGGCGATCCGCGGGTTCTTTCGGCGGGAGTTGGTCGAAGGTGAATAAAAAGGGGGCAGGCGTCATGCCTGCCCCATCGTGACTGTCCTGCGAGCAATTGCTCAGAGTTCCGGCGCGAATCCTCGACGCATGGTGTTCTCGCAACAGGCGCGGGGCTCGACGAACTGGAGCAGGTAGTCTTCGCCGCCGGCCTTTGAGCCGACGCCGGAGAGCCCGAAGCCGCCGAAGGGCTGTCGTGCGACGAGGGCGCCGGTGCAGCCGCGATTGATGTAGAGGTTGCCGACGCGGAACTCGCGCTTGGCCCTTTCGATGTTCGCGGGCTTGCGAGTGAAGACGCCGCCGGTCAGTTTGTAGACGTGGTTATTGGCGATTTTGAGCGCCTCGTCGAACGATGAGGCGTGCATGATGGCAACGACGGGACCGAAGATCTCCTCCTTGGCGATGCGGTGGTCGGGCCTCACGCCGCCGAAGATGGTCGGGCCGACGTACCGCTCGTCGGAGCGAACATGTTCGGGGACTTCCATCTCGAGCAGGCACGCGCAGCCCTCGTCCTTCGCGCTCTGAATCATCGACCGGATCTTTGCTGCGGACTCGTTGTCGATGACGTGCGAGACATCGGTGCCCGAGCGGATGGGTTCGCCGATGACGAGCGATCGCGTGGATTCGACGAAGCGCTCGGTGAAGTTTCGCATGGCGGGGCCGTCGGGGCCCTCGGGGTCGACGACGATGCAGCGCGAGCAAGCCGAGCACTTCTGGCCCTGGAACGCGAACGCTGAATGGCGCACGCCGAGCACAGCCTCGTCGAGGTCGGCGGAGGTGTCGATGATGACGGCGTTCTTGCCGCCCATTTCGCAGACGACCTTCTTGACGTGGGCCTGGTTCTCCGGCGTCACGCCCGCGGCCTGGATGATGTCCAATCCGACGGCCTTCGATCCGGTGAACGCAAGAATCGCGACCCGCGGGTCGCGGACGATCTCGGCGCCGACGGTCTCGCCTTCGCCGAAGACGAACTGGAGCGCTCCCTTCGGGCAGCCGGCCTCGTAGAGGATGTCGCGGAGCAAAGCCGCGATGCCGGGCGTCTGCTCGGCTGGCTTCACAACTACGGTGTTGCCACAAACGAGGGCCGCAACGGTCATGCCGCAGCAGATCGCCAGAGGGAAGTTCCACGGGCTGATGACGGCGGCGACGCCTCGCGGCTGGTGCCAGGTCTGGTCGAGTTCACCGATGAACCTGCCCAGGCGCTTGCGCTCGAACAGCGGGACGACGCAGCGGGCGTAGTACTCGCAGAAGTCGATGGCTTCGCAGACATCGGCATCGGCCTCGATCCAGGTCTTGCCGGCCTCTTTAATCATGACGCCGGCGAGTTCGTCGCGCCGGGAGCGCATGATGCGGGCAGCCTCTGTCAGAACTCTCGCTCGCGCTTTCACGTCGGTATCGCGCCATGCCACGAAGTTGGACTCGACGGTATCGAGCGCCTTGTGGGCGTCGTCGAGGGTCGCATTGATCGGGATCTGGGGGACTTTCGCCGCCTCGGTCTCGCGGGCGTAGGTCTCGCGCACGCTCCTGAACGAGAAGTCGCGGAGCGGCTCGGTGTGGAACGGCTTGCCGTCGCCGACGCCTTCGATCGCCGGGGACAGTTCGTGTCGCTCGGGCGCGGACAGGTACAGGTCGGCCTTGCTGCCCCGCTCTCGCACGATCGCGTGGGGCGACTTGAGCAGTGCCCTGGTGTCGAGCTTGCCCGTGGATGAGGCCATGAGCCACGACTCGTTGGAAGTGTTCTCCAACAGGCGACGCACCAGGTAGGCCATGCCGGGGATCATCTCGCCGACGGGCACATACTCGCGCACGCGCAACCCCCACTCCGACGCGGCGCCCTTGAGGTCGTCGGCCATGCCGTGGAGCATCTGCAGTTCGATGGCGTTGCGCGGCAGGTCGCGACGGTCGAGACCGTCGAGAGCCGCGGCGATGGATCGGGCGTTGTGAGAGCCGAGCGCGAGCTTCACGCCGCCCTCGTTCTCCGAGCGCGGCGTGGAGCCCAGGAAGATCTCGGTCATGCGCTCGAAGCAGGCGTCGGTCTCGGGCTTGGTGTTCCAGACCGGGCAGGGCCAGCCCTGCTCCTCGGCGTGGATCGTCTCGAAGTCCCAATACGCCCCCTTCACCAGGCGGACCGTCACCTGACGCCCGGTGCGCTTGGACCACTCCACGATCCGCTTCGCGTCTTCATCGCCGGACTTGAGGTAGGCCTGCATGGCGAGACCGGCGTGGAAGTCCACCTTCTCGCAGCAGCGCATGAAGAGTTCGAGCGTCAGGTCCTTGAGCTCGAACTGCTCCATGTCGAAGTTGATCAGCACGCCCTTGTCGCGCGCAAGTTCGAGGATCGGCACAATCCGCGACATGAGATCCCTGATCGCGCCTTCGGTGTCGATCGGATCGGACTTCGCGCTGAGCGAACTGATCTTGATCGAGACATTCGTGCGCGGCACGACGCCGAGGTGATCGGTCTCCAGTCGCTCGTTGGATTTCCAGCCGGCGACCGTGTCGGGCAGGTTGCCGACAAGGTCGAGGTACTTGGCCTGGTACATGTCGGCCTCGGCGTCGGAGACACAGGCTTCACCGAGCAGGTCGACGCTGAACGCGATGCCGCTCTTCCAGAGCTTCTCGAGGTTCGGCAGTGCGCTCTCCGCATCGGTGCCGGCGATGAACGTCTTGGCCATGTTCTGGATCTGGCCCGAAATCGTTTTCGCGGCCATGCCCTTCGCCATGGACCCCGCCTTGATCGCGGTCGAGATCACCGGTGGCGGCGTCACGCCCGGCTGGTTCATGTAGTCGGTCAGGTGCTCGAAGATCGCGTCCGAGGTGCGCAGCATCGGGAAGCAGTCCACGAAGCGGAACATCTGCACCTTGAAGTCCTGGTCCTTCATCGACCAGTCCATGATCTTGTCGGACCAGAACTGCTTCGACAGCAGACCAGAGCGGTGCTTCTCCGCAAGTTTGAGCAGTTCCGTGCCGAATTCCATGACCCGGTTATCGCGCCAGACCTCGGACTCCGCGCTCGTCTGGACCGGAGGCCGCACATGCTTGCCCTCGGCGACGACGGTCACGCTGGGCTGAACATTGAGCGGCTTGGTCTTGGTCGATCGGCGCGAAAAGATGGCCATGGATGCTCGCTTTCTTGCGGAACTCCACAGGGACCCGCTGCACACGCAGACGGCGGACCCGGGGCCACTTATTGTAGGGTGAGATCGCTGGCGGGCCCCGGAAGAGCCGCTCCGCGGCGGCTAGACTGGGAGTCATGCCCTCCTCCAAAGGCAAAGTGCTGGTCGCGATGTCCGGCGGCGTAGACTCCTCTGTCGCCGCGGCGCTGCTCCTGCGCCAAGGGTACGAGGTCGTGGGCTGCTTCATGCGCCTCGGGTCCCCGGGTGAAACGCTCGACCAGCTCGAGCCGTTCGACTCCGCCGGGGTCAGCTGCGACCCCACCCGTATCAAAATTGGTCATCAGGGCTGCTGCTCGATCAACGACGCGGCGGATGCCCGGTCGGTCGCGGCCGAACTCGGCGTGCCGTTCTACGTCTGCAACTTCAAGAAGGACTTCAACCGGATCATCGACTACTTCGTCGAGGAGTACGCGAGCGGCCGGACGCCCAACCCCTGCGTCCGCTGCAACGACTGGCTCAAGTTCGGCAAGCTCCACGCCTACGCCAAACAGATCGACGCCGACTTCGTCGCCAGCGGGCACTACGCCCGGATCGACCGATCGACCGGCACCCCCCGCCTTCTGCGTGGCGTCGACCACTCCAAAGACCAGTCCTACGTCCTGTTCGGTGCCCCGCGGCCGCGTCTGAACGAGATGATGCTCCCGATCGGCGGATACGAGAAGTCCGAAGTCCGCGCGATGGCCGAGGAACTCGGGCTGCCGGTGTTCGATAAGCCCGACTCGCAGGAGATTTGCTTCGTCCCGGACAACGACTACGCCGGGCTCGTCGAGCGCCGACGAGAAGACCTCGCCGGGCGAACGGGGGATATTCTCGACACCGAGGGCGCCGTCGTGGGCAAGCACGAGGGCCAGCACCGCTTCACGATCGGCCAACGCCGCGGCGTAGGGGTCGCGCTCGGGTACCCGATCTATGTCGTCGACAAAGACCCCGAATCCAACACGATCACCGTCGGCGATCCGGAGCGGTTGATGTCGTCGGGCTGCACCGTGGCCGAGGCCAACTGGCTGGTCGATCCGCCGAGCGACGGGCGGTGGGCCAAGTGCCTGGCACAGGTCCGTTACAACTCCGAGCCGGTTCCGGCCCGTGTCCGCGTGATCGACCCGCTCGAATTGCCCGCCAGCGCACCATCGCCTTCCGGGCGAACGGGAGCCTTCGAACTGGAGTTCGACGAGCCCCAGCGCGCGGTCACACCGGGACAGGCCGCCGCGCTGTACAGCGCGGACGAGCCCGATCTGGTTCTCGGCGGCGGCTGGATCGCCAAACTGACGACCCAGCGATGATCGCCCTTATGGGCAGGTGGTGCCGAACTCGCCGAGCACGGCATTGAGGTCGGCCAGGTCGACTTCGCCGTCTCCGTTCGTGTCACCTTCCGATGTCGTCGTGCCGAAGTTGCCGAGCACGATGTTCAGGTCGGTGAGATTGACGATGCCGTCGCCGGTCAAGTCGCCTACACAATCGCCACCACCCTGAGCAGCGGCGAAGAGCAGCGCGTTGGCCATGATGAGCCCGCCATCGGTGGTCTGGTCCCAGTACCCCGCGTTCACCGCGCTCGACACCGGGTGGAAGCCGATCTCGACCACGCTCGGGTTCGGCGCGATCGCGATGAGCGTTTCGCCGGTGGTCCAGCGAGCGACGAGCGTCGAGCCCTCGGTGAGGTTGAGCTCAGCAACCCGCCACGCACCGAACGGACCGAACGTCCCGATGGGGGCGTTGTTGAAGAACGAATCCACGCCATCGAGGATCGGGTGCCCCGGCACGAGAATCTCGCCGAGCCCGGCCGACGTGCCGTCAACGAATCCGCCGTTCTGCGGGATCGCGATGTAGCCCGGCTCGGAGTTCCAACGCCCCTGCAGGAAACGGGCGGTGTTGGTGGACGTGTTGGCAAAGACGCCGACGACCACGCCGCCACCGGCGTCGACGTAATCGGCGAGCACATCGCCCATCGTGACGGCGTTTTCGAACGAGGCGTTCGACCAGGTCAGCACCGCGTCGTATTCGAGGAGAGTCTCCAAAGCGGGCGTGCCGACGCCGTCACCGATGCCGGTCGCGTTGATGATGTCAACATCGCTGAACAGACCGGTCGCGAGCAGCTTGTCGCGTGGGTCCGTAAAGCGGGGTTCGTTCTGGGCGTCGGCGGTGTTTGTCGCCGCGGCGACGATGACGACGCGCGGGAGCGGCTCTCCGGCCGACGCGAACTGGGTGCTGAACAGGACACCAGCGGAAGCGAGCAATGTGGCAGCTTTCATATTTGTCTCTCCTCAAGAGCCCGGCACAGGGCGTGCTTGGAGACTACCACCGATCACGGCCACAACCAAGAAACGCGGACTATTCCCCCGCTTCCGGCTGGCCAAACAGGAATCTCGCGGCATCCGGGAAGCGCCTCGCCCAGGCCCGCTCATTGTGGATCGCACCCTCCTCAACCACGATCAGGTGGTTCTCGCCGGCAAACGCTTCGCGGAGTTCGTCCATCAGTTCCACGAGCCGCTGGTTGTAGGATGCGTTTCCCGTCTCCTTGGTGCCCATCGCCATGAAGACGCGTCCGACGAAATCGTCGGTCTCGGGCGTCCAGCGGGATCCCTCGCCAAACTGCTGGATGGCTTCAAGGAACTTCGGGCCGACGACGGGGACGGCCGGCGACTCGATGAGCAGGCGCCCGAACACGCCGGGGCGCTCCATCGCCGCGAGCATCGTGATGTTGCCTCCGAAGCTGGAGCCCCCCAGGGAAGTGTGCTCCGGACCGGTCCGCACCCGATACTTGCTCTGGATCTCCGGCATGAGCTCGTCGACGAGCATGGCGATGTACTTCTCGCCGTAGGGTTGAATGCCGCGGAAACTGGTGTAGGACGCGTTGTACTCTGCGGCGCGCGCCACACCGGCGTTGTCGATCCCCACGACGATCATCGGCTCGATCTCGCCGGAATCGATCAGCTCGGTCAGCGTTTCGTCGATCCGCCACTCGTCGCCGAACGCGCTGGTCGCTTCGTCGAAGCAGTTCTGGCCGTCGTGCATGTACAGCACGGAGAACGCACGGTCCGTTTCGGTCGCGTACGCCTCGGGGAGCCAGACGCGGATGGTCCGAGCGTTGCCGAGGATGTTGCTCGTGAACTCGAACGATTCCAGCCGTCCGACGATGGTCGATGGTCTCGACCGTCCGGCTCTCTCGTCGGCGAAGGCCGCCACAGCCAATCTGATCTCCGAAACGGTGCCGTCCTGCGGTCTCGGAATCGAGTCGCGATCGAGCGTGCGGTTGCTGATGTCCTGGAGATCGGCGTTGCGTTCCACGGTCTCCCACGAGCCCTTGGTGAACTTGAACTCGAGCCCCCCGATCGGGATTGCGCTGAGCGGGAGTTCGAAGAAGTACTCACGCGCCTTCTGCTCGCGCGCGGGGCGCAGGCGGTAGCGTGGATCCGCGGGATTCCAGTCGTTGAGGTTGCCGGCGAGGTACACCTCGCCCCCGGCGTGCTGCTCGGGAACCTCGACGATGAGGCGAACGCGCGGCTCGAGGTCTGCCCGGGCGTGCGCGAACGCGGCGCTGCAGAAGGCGATCATGGGGATAGCGGCGAAGAGAAGGTGGAGGTGCATGCGTCCATCGTACGCTCCGCGCACAAAACAGCCCCGGACGTGCCGGGGCTGTGACTCGTTCAGAAGCGCCGGGATCAGCTCGTCGCGTCGGCGAAACGCTTGCCGATCGTGCCCCAATCGACGACGTTCCAGAAAGCGTCGATGTAGTCCGGACGGCGGTTCTGGTAGTTCAGGTAGTACGCGTGCTCCCAGACATCCAGTCCGAGGATCGGCTGGTGGTCCGATCCCTGGCCGCCCATGGAGGTCGGCATCATCGGGTTGTCCTGATTGGCGGTTGAGACGATGTGGAGCTTGCCGCTGGGCTGCACGCAGAGCCACGCCCATCCGGAGCCGAAGCGACCGGCGGCGGAATCAGCAAACTGCTTCTTCATGGCATCGAAGCTCCCGAAGGCGTCGTCGATGGCTTTGGCGAGATCACCGCTCGGCTTGCCGCCTCCTTTGGGGCTCATGCTCGGCCAGAACATCGAGTGGTTGAGGTGTCCGCCGCCGTTGTTGCGCACAGCGGTCTGCTTGTCGGAGGGCAACTTGTCGAGGCTGCGGATGAGGTCCTCGATGGGCTTGTCGGCCCACTCGGTGCCCTTCACCGCATCGTTGAGTTTGGTGACGTAGCCGTTGTGGTGCTTGCCATGGTGGATCTCCATGGTCTTCGCATCGATGTGCGGCTCAAGGGCGTCCTTGGCGTAGGGAAGATCGGGGAGGGAAAATGCCATATTCCTATTCCTTTGCATAGATTTCGGGCTGGTGGTGATACCCCACGATAGACCGCGTCAGGGTCGGTGTCGCGTGGCCCATCGCGATCTTTCCGGACGAAGATGGGCTGAGCAGCGATATCGCCCGAATCAGCGTCTCCGGGCAATTTCCGGGTTGTGTACGGGCAAGAACTTTTTTAGAATGATTCTAGGTTTCAGCGAACCCGATCCCCGGATCAGCCATATCACCTTACGGTGACTCGATTCTCTACCTCGCACGCGAAGCCCAGAAAACCTCGAATGCTGAAACCAACCGCCGAATTTCTCGGAATGAGTACGCATTCATCAGGCGTTCACTGATGACTGACGTTCAGAACCGATTTTCAAGGGGTCTTGAAACTAACCGCTTCGAGACGGCGAACTCATCTTCGAACTTCCGGGCACCGGAGCGTGCCTGAGACTTGAACCCAGGACGGACCCAGCTATGACCTCTCGCACTCCACTCTCCAACCTCCAACGCCGGCGCGGCGTCAACGTCGGCACCGATCGCTCCGGTGGCGCCCCCAGCCGCGGTCTTCGTGCGCTCAACGAGCACGACCGTCGCCTGATCTCTGAAATCCTCGCCAACGAGCAGGACTACATCGACTCCGAGGAATTCCGTAAGCCGGATGCGGAGAGGGTGATCTACGACGAAGCCCCCGATATCCGCAAGCCGGACGCTTCCTGGTACAGCCCGGTCATGAACGATCTTGGCATTACCAAGACGCGTCTTCCCCGGAGCAGCGATCAGGTCATCCTGACCGGTGCCGAGGAGCGGGTGATTTTCCTGCAGTACAACTACGCCCGCTTTCGGGTCGCCGAACTGCGTGACGAGATTCTCGAGTCACCTGACCGGACGCCAACCGAGGAGCAGGCCCACGAACTCCTCCGCTGGTACCGCAAGTCGCGGGTTCTGCGGGAGCAGATTGCCGAAACCAACCTCGCGCTCGTGTTGGCAATGGCCAAGCGGACGCGTATGAGCGAAGTTGACTTTGCCGATCTGGTCAGCGAGGGCAACATGGCTCTTCTCCGGGCGGTCGACAAGTTCGATGCGGGCCGCGGCTTCAAATTTTCGACCTATGCCTGTCGCGCAATCATCAAGGCGTTCAGCCGCCAGGGCATGAAGCTCAGCAAATACCGTCAGCGCTTCCCCACCGACTTCGACCCGAAGCTCGAGCGCTCGAACTTCGTTGAATCGAAGCGCGAGGAGTTCCTGACCGATTCCGCTTCTGAGGTCAAACGGATTGTCGTCGAAAACCGTGCTGATTTGTCGGACATCGAGAAAACCGTGATCGAACATCGATTCCGCCTGGAAGACGAGTTCGCTTCGCACAGCAAACCGATGACGCTTGAGCAGGTCGGCCAGATCATCGGCGTGACCAAGGAGCGGGTCCGTCAGATCCAGAACAAGGCACTCGAGAAGATCCGTATTGAGCTTGAAGAGTCGTTCATCGAGGGCAAGCCGCGCAAGGGTCTCGGTCGCGCGGAAGCCGCCCTGAACTGACTTTCCGGCCAACGCAAGCCTCCACTCCGGCCCCGCGCTCAAGCGGGGCTTTTTCGTGTCAGCGTGACGCGGTTGGCCAGCACCCGGGCAGAGAGTCCATCACCGAATTCGAATGTCCGTGGCTCGGTACTGCGGTCCCGGACCGCCTCGGCAACCCGCATGAGCGTGAGGCTGTCCAGGCGATCGAGACCGTTCCGATCGAATCTTGATTCCACGACCGATCGCAGCAGTTCGCCGATCTCGACCGGCTCGAGTGCGCGGACTTCCGAGCGCGGCCACGCCCTCTCCTGCGGCGACTCCTCCGAGCCGCATCGGCCGTCGAATTCCCGGACCCTCGTTCGGAGAAGGGTGGACACCTGACGGAACAGGTCTGCGCTGCGCGATACCCGCTGGGCGAAACCGGGGTACATCCGCTCGAGCAGCGGTGCCACTTCGTGCCTGATGCGATTGCGCGCGTATTGCCTATTGCTATTGGTTTGGTCCTCGGCCCACTCGCGTCCGCCGTCGCCGGGCGGATGAACACCGAAACCGCGGCAAAGGTGCTCGACCTCCTGACGCGTAACGTTGAGCATCGGCCGGATCAGCACGACCGGCGGCGTGAGATCGTCGACAGGGCGCGATGCCGGGACGCCGGCCACTCCGTGTGGTCCAGAGCCGCGAAGCAGAGCCATAAGCACGGTTTCCATCTGGTCGTCGGCGTGGTGGGCACTAGCGACAAACCGAATGCTTCGGCGTCGTGCCTCATTCGCCAAAGACGCGTACCGATTGCGGCGCATATCAGCTTCACTCGGCGACGGGCCGTCTTCCGCGGCGCAGTCGACGGCAAGGAAGTCCGCACCGAGAGCTTCGGCAAGTTGCTCAACAGTCCGCTGGTCTCGATCCACATCGGCGGACGGTCGGGCTCCGTGACGGGCGAAGGCAAGGGCAAGCTGGGCCCTGGCGCTCGCGAGCGCCAGACTCAGAGCGGTGGAGTCGGCCCCACCGCTACAGGCGACCAGCGTCGGCTCCCCCGCGGGCTCGCCGCCCTGAGCGGCGATCAGGGAGCGCCACGAGGCGATGATCCGGCGTGACACGGGATGGCGCCGGTCGAGACGGAGCGGGGCAGGAGATGGCTCGCCTGAGGATGACACTCTGGCATCATCGCCTTCTCGGGCCGCGGATGCGACCGCGATGCAGCCGTCGCGCCGGGCTTGTATGCTGCCCGCGGCTGAATTGCCGATGATCTGAACGGCCCACAGGAGGTGGGCCCGAAGCGGAGGACTCGCGAATGTCATCGAGGTGCATGGATGTACCGCTGTTCATTCTCGGTTCGGCGCCCCCCCAAGCGGAATCGGCCGGGAGTTTCTTCAACTCCATGACATCGACGCAGAACTGGCTTCCGGGTGCCGTCGCGGCCCTCGGGATTCTGCTCATCACCACCACCCTACTCCGGCGGTGGGTCAAGAAGTCGCGGGCAGCACGCAATCATGATCCGCGCGAGAAGCTACGCGAGCAACGGGAAACCCTCCAGAACCGCGCCGAACGCGACTCGCTCGAGCACCTCATGGTTGAGGTCCAGGAGTTGACCCGTATCTGCGCCGCCCAAATCGAGAATCGGGCCACCAAGCTTGAGCACCTGATCGAGCTTGCCGACCAACGACTGGCGGACCTTGAGCAGGCCACGAGCAGACGCTCGGATCCAGCGCCGTCGACTCCGGGGCGGGACCGAACCATCGAAACACGGCCCGCTGCCATACCTTCGAACCGGTCCCGCGACTGGTCGGCGGAAGGCGACGAACAGTCGGAATCGCCGGCCCAGCGTCGGGATCAGCTGGCGGAGCGGGTGCATGAACTCTCGGCGATGGGGCTCAAGAGCGTTGAGATCGCGCGCCAGCTCGATGAGCAGGTTGGCAAGGTTGAACTGATCCTGGCGCTCCGCAGCGCGTCTTGAGCGAGCCTGCGGCTCAATCAGCGGGCATCCACGAACTGTCGAAATGCATGCCGGGGAGCAGTGATACCTCCGGCTCGCGCTCGATCATGCTGGCGATGGGATACGCGCAGTAGTCGAGGCTGAAGGCGCCCGCCGGGCGGTGGTTGCCGGACCAGCCGAGGCCGCCGAACGGCAGTTTGCCGCTGGCTCCGGCGGTGCCGGTGTTCACATTGATGCACCCCGCTCGGGACTCGGCGACGAACCGGTCGATCGCGTCGTCTTCCTGCGTGAAAATGCTGGCGGCGAGACCGTATCGAGTCGTGTTCGCCTGCTCGATTGCTTCCTCAAGCGACTCGAACTCGCAGAGGCGGACCAACGGCCCGAACAGTTCCACATCCGCGCCCGCATCGTCCGCGATTGAATCGCAGAGGCTGAAGCGATCGACCTGCCAGATGGCCGGGGAGACGTAATGCCCGCCCGAGGGGTGATCGACGGCGGTCATTTCGAGGATCGGTTGCGGGTTGCCCTCGCCTGCCCTCGCCAGTTTGCTCTGGAAATCGATGGCCTGGTCCCGGGCCTCCGCAGAGATGAGCGGGCCCATGAAGACGGGTTGGTTGCGTGACCCGCCGCCGATGCCTTTCGGGTCCCCGACGATCATGTTGGAGGAGATTTTGGCGAGCAGCGTGGCGAAAGGCCCGGCGATGTCCTTGTGAACCAGGATCCGCCGCGTGCAGGTGCAGCGTTGGCCGGTCGTGATAAACGCGGCGCGAGCGCATTCGATCGCGGCCTGCTTCAGATCGGCATCCGGCATAATGACGGCGGGGTTGTTGCCCCCCATCTCAAGTGCGACGATCTTGCCGGGCTGGTCGAGGTTGGCTTCAAGGATGCGACGGCCGACCGGCCACGAGCCCGTGAAGAGCACGCCGTCGATGTCGCGACTGGTGACCAGTGCCGATGCGACGTCAGCGCGCCCCTGCACGAGGTTGAACACGCCGGCGGGTGCGCCAACTGATTCGAGCGCCGCGAGGAACAGTTCGGCGATGGCCTGGCCAACGGCCGGTGTTTTGTCGCTGGGCTTGAACACGATCGTGTTGCCCATGAGCAGCGCCGGCACGATGTGGCCGTTGGGGAGGTGGGCCGGGAAGTTGAAGGGGCCGACGACGGCCATGACGCCGTGCGGGCGGAACCGGCAGATGCCCTTGCGCGTCTTCGAGAGTTCGAGGTCAAAGCCGGTGACGCGTCCGCGACCGGAGTTCTTCGAGTCGTCGAGTGTGACGTCGACTTTGGCCCCGAGCAGCTTCGCTTCTGATGCGGAGTCCCAGATCGCTTTGCCGGTCTCGGCGCAGATCAGTTCGCCGATCTCTTCGGCCTTTGCGCTGGCGAGCGCCTGGTAGGCCCTGAGCATCTCGACGCGTTGCTCGATGGAGGTGGACGCCCACTCGGGGAGGGCTTTCCGGGCGGCGCCGACCGCTTCAGCGACGTGACCGACATCGGATCCTCCGGACCAGACGATTTGCTCGGGTCGAGCCGGGTTGGTCGAGACGATCGCGTTGTCGGAACTCGCGCCGGCGATCGCTCGGGATTCACCGTCGATGATGTCGCCCATCGGGCGGTTGAGGCACGGCGATTCGATCCGGGAATTGGTTTGGCTCGATGTGGTCATGTCTGGCTCTGTGGAGTGCGATCGCTCGGTCAGGATCTGGTGGCGCGTTTCCTCGTCGGCTTGGCGGCACTCGACGAGGGCTTCGCTTTGCTCTTCGGTTTCTTCGTGGTCTTGCTCTTGCCGGACGCCACACGCTTCGTTTTCGACTTCGGCGAGAGCACCAGCGGCGTTACACCGGCGTGATCTTCCTCGACGGGGTGCAGCGCTTCCATCGCCTGTTTGGGCAGTTCGATGCCCCGTCCGTTCGCGACGAGGCGGTACGGAGTGTGCAGGGCTCGCCAGTTGCCGTCCTCGCCGTCGATGCTGATGAACCCCTCGTGATTGCAGCGGGACTGGGCGCAGGTGCCGCTGATCTTGAGGATCTTTGTGTCCTTGATGATCGGAATGTCGTCGGTGACGGCTTCGAGGTGCGGTCCGCCGTCGAACGGGTCGATCCGGCCGGTGTACTTGAAGCCGATGTCCTCAAGCATTTTGCGTGCGGGGATGGTGTCGTTGCCGACCTGGCCGACGAGTTTGCGGGCCTCCGGCGGGAGCAGGGAGAGGTAGATCTCCTCGCGGGGAAGGAGAGACACCATGAACTCGCGCGAGTACTGACAGAACTTGTCCGCCTCGGTGTAGGGCAGGTTTATGAAGCGTCGCCCGAGGTATTCCCAGAGGGTGTTGTGCCCGTCGGGGGTGATCGGTGCCATCATCTCGGCGAGCACTTTGTCGCCAAACTGCTCGCGATGGACGCCCATGTAGTGGAAGCGGATGAGGCTGAGCTGCTTGCCGAGTTTGAGCGGGTGGCGACGCGAATTGGGGCCGAGGATCAGGCCGCCGATTTCGCTCGGGCCGGATTCGTCCATGTAGAGCTTGGCGGTGGTATGGGTGGTGCCGGTCTGAAGATCCTCGGAGAAGAACTGCTTCTTCTGGAGCATGAACGAAAGGTTGGGATGGCCCGGCCCGCCCATCCTGGACACGCACATGGAACTCCCGAGGCAGTTCTTGGTCTCCATGTCCTCCATCGCGAACATGAACAGCGGGCTGGCACCAACGGCGGACTTGTCGCCCGCGACCGCTTTGAGTTCCTTGCCTTCCTTGGCGGCTCGGAAACTCATGCGCGAGCGCCGGATCTTTTCCGAGATGATGTCCTTGTCCGCTGGAAGATTGATGAAGTGCACCATCTTCGCGAACTTGAAGAGCACTTCCATGTCTTCGGGTTTACAGCGTCGGATCAGAAACATCGGGTCGCGTCCTTTGCTCGGGGATGCACTGTGGCTTGGTTCAGTTGGTGGCGTACGGCTTGCGCATGGGACGCGGCTCGTTGGAAGCGGAGGTTTCGATTTCCGACGCGACCCTGGCCATCGCCCGTTCGAGGACCTCGAAGACCCGGGGCCAGTGTTCGTCCTGCATGACGCCGAGGGGTGGGAGCATGCGGACGTGGAATGGGTCGTGGCCGCAGTAGAAGAGGATGAGCCCTTCGTCGAAGCAGGCGCGGCACAACTTCATGATCGGGGCTTTCTCGCCGCCGAACGGGGTCAACTTCATCATGCCGCCGAAGCCGCCGCAGAAATCGTGCACTCGGTGGTTCTCGGGGAACCACTCCGGGTGCTTCTTCACGAGCGCGTCGACATGTTCGCGGAAGAGTTTGTGGTGGTGCGCGATGCGTCCTTTTGTACCGTCGGGTTTGTTGTAGTAGTCGCCGTCGCGGAGGCGTGTGAGGATCTCTGTTCCGGCCTTGAGGCCGGCGGAGGATCCGAGGAAGGTGCCGGAGAGCAGGCCCGGCTGCGGGTTGTATTCCTCGGTGTACATCGCGGCGCAGACCTGGCTCATCTTGCCGACGCATGCCACATCGACGTACTCGCCGAGACCGAGGGCGTCGAAGCAGAACATCTTCTCGGTCCGCCCGAACGTCTGGACTTCGTCGGCCCAGACCGCGATGTCGTTGTCGCGACAGACTTCCATCATCGCCTTGTGGAAATCGGGGAGCGCGGTGTTAAAGCCGCCCTCGCCCTGCACGAGTTCGAAGATGAAGCAGGCGTGCTGCTTGGGGTAGCGGGCGATGTACTGCTCGAGGTGCCAGACACACATGTCGATGTAGCGGGTCGGGCCGCTGACCTCGCCGGCGGACATACGACGGGCGGCGACGTGGTCGTAGAATGGCATGTAGTCGACGAGCGTGCTCAGGGGGATGCCCTGACGACCGCCGGCGGAGTCACCGATCTGGGCCATGGTGATGGACCGGCCCATGAAGCAATGCGCGAAAGCGATGACCCGGCTGGCCGGGGCGTGCTTCTGGTAGCAGACCTTCAGGGCGTTTTCGTTGGCCATGGCGCCCGAGCCGCAGAGGAAGGCGTGCGCGAGTTTGGAGCCGCCCTTCTGGGCCTCATCGACGAGGAGCTTCGCGAAGTCGAATGCTTCGCGGTTCATCATGAGGTGGCCCTGCATGACCGTGTCGCTCGCGGCGCCCTCGATCGCCGCGCGAGCGATCCCGGGGTCGGAGTGGCCGAAGAAGTGGACGCCGATTCCGGTGATCATGTCGAACTTGACCGAGCCGTCCATCAGTTCGATGAGCGGGCCGTTCCCAAGCCCGGAGCCGACGTGCGGGTAGAGCAGCGGGCGACCGCGGACGTCGGCGGCGAGTTCCATGAACTCCTCGAACGTCTGCGTCGCTTCGGACGAACGCGGGCCTCGGATATCCGTGATCTTCTGCGAATGCGTCTGCATCTCCGCGACGATCTGCTCGATGCCGGCGCGGGTGGCGTTGGAGTTGCGAAATTCTTCGCCGAAGCTGCAGGCGGCGGTCTGGGTGGCGGGCTTGTCGTTCATTGCGATGGCGTCTCGTGAAGGCGGTGTGCTCAAATAGTGTTGCGTACAGGGAGTCGTGTCAGTCGATGCCGTGCAGTTCCAGCATCAGCGTGGCGAGGAGTTGGCTGCGCTCGACGAGCGATCGCAGTTCGATCCACTCGGTGGTCCGGTGAAGGTCGCCGCCCCGGACACCCAGCGTGTCGATCGTCGGGAGCCCGGCGTCCTGCATAATGTTCCCATCGCAGACACCGCCCGTCGAGGCGAACGGCAGGGATTGACCGAGGGATTCCGCGACGCGCCGTGCCGTTTGGGCGAGGGCCTCGGTTTCCGGGATCAGGGGCTTGGCGGGGCGGTTGAACGAGCGTCGGATCACCACGCGGGGCATAGCCGATTCATCGGTCTGCAGGGCGTCCATCTTCGCCCCGAGGGCGTCGGCGGCCCCTTGCGAGGGGTATCGGACGTTCCCCCACGCCGCGGCGTAGTCCGGTACGACGTTCGTCGCGATACCGCCTTCGAGCGGGCCGACGTTGACCGATACCCCGGCATCCTCATCGGAGAGTCTCTCGATCTCGACAAGGGCTCGGGCAAGGGCGTAGACCGCGGATCGTCCCTCGAAGAAGGCCCGCCCGGCGTGCGACGACCGGCCGCTGGCCTCGACCATGAACTGCCCGGAGCCGCGGCGCTCGATGGCGAGTTCGCCCCCGGGCAATGCCGGCTCAAGGGCGATGCCGACCTCGTGCTTCGTTGCCTGGTCGTACAGCGCGGCGTGGGAGAAGTAGCTGCCGGTCTCCTCATCGCTGTTGAGGGTGAAGGTCCACGGCACATCGGCACCGGCCTCGGCGATCGCTTCGAGGGCGTTTACAGCGATCAGGATGCCGCCCTTCATGTCAACGACGCCGGGCCCGTTGGCGGTCTTGCCATCGCTGGAGACAACCATCTCGCGGAACGCGCCGGCGGGGTCGAACACGGTATCCAGGTGTCCGGCGATCATCGCTTTGGGGGCCTCGCCGGAAGCCGTTTCGCGACGGAGCACGGCCATCGGCGGCACATCCGCGCTGACCGTGCCTTTGGGCGTGAGCCAGTTGTCGCGGGCCACACCGGGAATCATGGTGAGTTTCGCGCCGAGCCCTGCGAGCCGGTCGCTGAGGAGGCCCCGGTACTCATCGAGGCCGGGGGTGTTGTTGTAGCCGGTCGGGATCGCGATGTGGCGCGCGAGGTCCTCGCGCATCGCTTGATCACGGTCCTCGATGATGCGACACACTTTCTCTCGGACGGTCGAACCCAACGGATCCCCCATTTCTGCGTGCTTCGGACGTGAGACGAGATCGTATCACGCCTCGAATCCCGCGGCAGAAAGCGGCAAAGTGCCCGAGAACACGATCTCAGCGGTGCCGGAGATTCGCGCGATCGGTGGAGAGTCGATGGCCTCTGGGTGCGCCACGAGTTCGATTGCGAGTTCACCGCCGGGCATCGCGACGGTACAACTGGATCCCAGCAGCCCCGCCCGCCGACCCGTTGCGACGATCGCGGCGGCGCCCGAAGCGCAGGCCTGGGTCGGGCCGACGCCTCGCTCGTCGGTCATTGCCACAACACGCTCCGCAGAAACTGCGAAGGCGATGGAGATGTTGACGCCCGACTCGAAGACTCCGGTCTCCCGCACCTTCGAAGCCATGGCGACGAGGTGTCGCTCTTCTGGGCGCCCGTTGGCGAAAATCACGAGGTGCGGGTTCCCCGCCCACGCGCTGTCGAGACAGGCATCGCCGACCGTGTCACGAAGCACCGACCGATCATCATCGCTCAGAGGGGCGACGGCAGACTTCATGCCAGGTTCCACTCGTCCAAGATCCAGCGAGCAGCGAAACGGGAGGTCGCGTTCGATCAGGATCGACGTCTGCCTGCTCCCCATGAGGACGTCCAGCGTCTGCCCGGTCTGGGCTGCTCCGGTCCGGAGCAAGTACAGCGCGATGCAGCGCAGCCCGTTGCCGCACATCCCGCCGGCGGTCCCATCGGCGTTCAGGATCTCAGCGCGGGTCGAGCCATCGTCATTGGTCAGGATTAGAACGCCGTCGGCCCCTATGCCGCGACGCCGGTCGCAGATGTCGCGGACCAGTTTCGAATCCAAAGTCGCGACGATCTGGTTGCGACGGGCCGTGTTCAAGGCAGTCAGATCCACCAAGACGAAGTCATTGGCACAGCCGTGAACTTTGACGAACGGGATGGAGATGTTCATGGCGGTGCCTCCGGACCCGCGCCGAAGATGCGATCGAGCACAGGCCGAGACATCCAGTCCTCGATCGCCTGTCTCTTCGCGGCCTCGCGATCCCGTTTCTCGAGTTCGATCTGGAGAACGGTCAGGCCCGTCGCGACGAGCAGAAGAACCGCGGTCGCCAGTTTCAGGCGCGCGACGACGCGATCGATTGGCAGTCGCAACGCCGGCCGGCAGGCCAGTGCGCGGACCGCGCGCCGGCGCGTTGTGATGGAACCGTGGCGGTACGAGAATCGGTCCGGTGGCATTCCCGCGACCGAAGCAACGGTGGCGAGAGCCTCGCTCATCGCCTCGGTCGCCGAACCGGAGATCACCGGACAGCGATCGGCCGGACGCGCGATCGGCCTGGTGAACCGCACGCCGGAAAGGTGTTGGGCCGCGAACGCGTCGGCCTGCCTTTCGAATCGGCGGCTGATGTAGCCGAACGCAAGAAACGCGACAACCAAGGCGACACCGAGCGAGACGCCCGAAACGACATCGGCCCAGAAGAACCGCCGCTCGACGTCCTCAATGCCCAGGATAAGCAGCCGGCCGAGCAGCCAGAGTCCGGCGGTGCAGATCGTGACGACGGCGACCATGGCCCCGAGGAGCCAGGGCAGGTGGTGGCGCCGGGCGTGCGCAATTTCGTGGGCCATCACCGCTTCGAGTTGCTCGCCGGGCAGTCGTTCGAGCAGACCGTCGGTCAGGAGGATGTAGCGCAGTTGCGGGAGCACGCCGATGAGTGCGCCGTTGAGCATGCCGCGACTGGTGTGCCAGATGAGGATGTCCCGGACGCGAACGCCTTGATCCCGGCACATCGACTCAAGGCGATCGCGCAGCGGCCCGGGCTCGAGGCGGGAGGTCCGCCAGAGAAGGCGAAGCGCGACCGGCATCAGGCAGAGCACGCCGAGCGCGAAGAGCAGGTACAACCCCTGTGGGAGGAGTTCGGCCCACTCGCTCTCGCTGAACCACTGGGACGATCGCTCGATCGAGGCGAACAGGCGATCGACGGCTTCGCTCGCGGCGCTGAGCACGAACACGGGGATCAGGATGATCAGCGCCCTGTGCCGGACCGTCTCGAGGATGTGCTCCCAGAAGCCAGGCGGCCTTGAGAACGTGAGGCCTTCGTCCAGCCAGCGTGCCATCGAGGCCTCGCGGAGACGGGTCTGGATCGGGTGGGTCAACCCGTACAGCAGGAACAGCCCGACGAGGGCCGGAGCAGCGGCGACGACCTCGTCGACGACCACGAGATTGCCGCCCACCAGGTCCCGTGATATCCCAACCCAGTCCAGCCAAAGCGTGCACACCAGCCAGTGCGCGCCGAGCGCAGCCTTGGCCAGCCTGTCGATGCGATAGACCCGGCCGACCATCCGTCCGTCACCGGTGGCATCGAACCGTCTTACCGCGAGCGCGTTGAGCGCGTACGCGAGTGCGATGATGCCCGCGATTCCGCCGAGCAGGAAACCGGTCAGCGGCGCGGTGTCGAGTTGCGGCCCGAACGGCAACCCCTCAACGCTCTCGCGAATCGCGATCGTCAGAACGATCAGGATGATGATCGGATCAAACACGAGCGCTCATTCCGGGTCCGGTGCCAGACACTCAGGGCCGCTCGATGGTGCCGAGGTCGATTCGCACGCCGTCGGGTTGGAAATAGTCAACGTTCAGCCGGTCAGCGGAGACGAGGGTGAAAAGGAGGCAACCGCGTCCCTCCCGCTTCGCGTACTCGAAATCGCTGAAACTCGGCCCGGCGTAGTCAGCGTTCCGCGTGCGCATGGCGTGGAAGTGGTAGTGGAAGAGCGCGGTGTCCGAAGCTTCAATGAGCTCCTCGGAGGCGACGAACCGGTCGTCGCCAAAGCGCGAGTTCACCCGGGGCGGGAACAGGTCGAAAGTCGGCATACCAGATTCTGTCCAGTGGACGACACCGCCGTACTCTGTGGAGGTGTCCGCATGGTCGGCGTCCGCCTGATTGAGCAGTTCGGCGTGCAAAGACTCGGTCGACCAGGCAGCGGTCTCAACGACCCGGGCCGCCAGCAGCAGGGCCACGGCGTCGGCCCAGACGATCTCGTCTTTCCACTCCCCCAGCGATTCGCCGCCGAGCCACGCGGTATCGGTGCGATCACGGAAAAATGTCTCGCGGTCTTTGAGTTCGCTTTCCAGTTGGTTCAGCAACTGGGCTCGCGTGGCGTTCATCAGGGACGGTTCGAAGCGAGACGCCCAGACCACCGGTGCGAGGTGACGCAGTTCCCAACCGGCGCGCTGCTCGGCGTTCAGCGTCGCCACGGCCCGCTCGGCCGCGACGACGAATTCGCTGTTCACGGGGTCTGTGAGCAGACGCCGGACCCACGCAACCTGTTCCGCAGTTCTCGGCACCGCGCCGAAACGATCGGCGGACCGCGCGACCGCCCACATCAGTGGGTCCGCGTGCTGATCGACCGAGCCAACCTGGCCGACGAGCCGGGTGATCTGGTCATCGTCGGATGCGCTGCGGACGAGAAGGCCCCAGGCGGCCCGGCGGTCTTTCTCGCCGAACTTCACGCCGGCGCCCTCCTGGTAGGAGCCGCTGAACACGTCAAACAGCGTCTCCGGCAGCGAGCGGTCCGGGAAGAGAGCCGTCAGCGTCGCGGGTTCGGGACGGTCGTCATCGATGCGCACCTCCTGCGTGTTGCGATCCCACGCTCGCACGAAGCTTGGCGCGATGTTCACCCACCCACGGTTCACGCATACCTCGCCGATCCGCTCCAGAACTTCAACGGATTTCTCCGTCGGCACGAGCAGCGCGAACATGGTCTGTGTGTCGTCGAGACCCTCGGTGTCTTTCAACAGCGAGTCGATGGCGGCAACGCGGGTCGACCAGTATGTCGAGCGGGACCAGATGACTCGCTTGAGCATCTCTCGGGCCTGCGGCCGCTCGATCTCACCAGCGTCGACCGCATCCCAGACGCCGTTGATCGCGCGAATGCGGGTCTTGGAGTGTGCCTCGGCATCAAGCATGCGTGAGGGTGGTTCCGGCCCCCCGCTCCCGGAGCAGCCGGGCACCCCTGTCAAAAGGACGGTGAGCGAGATGAACGGAAGAACCACGACGCGTCCGATGCGATGGTTGGCAGGCATGCGGGTAGTGTAATGACCTTGCAGACCCGGCTCAGACCGACGGACGAGCTCATCCGGGGCTACAATCCAACCGATGAGTGCTTCCGAATCACGCCCCCTAGATACCGATCGTGAGGCTCTGGCAGACGTCTTCCGTCGCGTCGCCCGGGTTCTCAACCTCGTGCGTCCGTCGATCCAGGCCGACGGCGGCGATGTTGAACTGGTGGACGTCTCGGCCGATGGCCTGGTCCGGATCCGGCTGCACGGCGCGTGCGTCGGCTGCCCGTCCTCGTCGATGACACTTCGCGAAGGCATCGAGCGCAATATTCGGGACCACGTCCCGGAGATCCGGGCGGTCGAAGCGGTGGACTGACCGAACGCACAGCGCAGGGAGCTTTCGCGTCGCTCTGGTTATCGGCCCAGCACTAGGGATTGGGCGTGGAAAATTCGTGAACCTCAAGTGGGTTTCGCGATTCCGCAGCGTGATCGGCGGCTCGGTCGGTACACTCATTGGCGGTGGGCACGCGCCTCTTGGGCGGTGACCGGACAGGAGGTCCTGCATATGTTGGTGATCACACGCCGCGAGGGCGAAGAGGTCGTCATAGGCGATCCACGGAATCCGATCGGTATCGTTCGGATAGCAAACATCAAGGGCGACCGCGTTCGCGTGGCGTTCGATTTCCCGCGCGAGGTGCAAGTACACCGGCGCGAGGTCGCTGATCAGATCAATGCCGAAGAACCGTCCGTGGTCGCCAAGATCAGCGGGTCGCAGGTCACGCGCGGCTGATCAGGCAGACTGACGCTGCAGCAATCCGATCGAGCGAGTCACGATCTCGTCCACGGCGAACGGTTTTCGCACGGTCGCCCGAATATTTGGTGCGCCGCTTCCGGTGTGATCGCCGGGAGCGGCAGTCAGCAGGATGATTGGGATTGCGCTCGTCTCCGGGTCGGAGGCGAGCAACCTGCTCAGTTCGACACCATCCATGTAGGGCATCCGAACATCCGAGATGACCAGGTCGGGTCGCCGCCGGGCGATCGCATCGAGCGCTTCCAGGCCGTTGCGACTCACCGTCACCTCGATGCCCAAGGCTCCCAGTCGCGAACTCATGAGATCGGTGATCAGCGCCTCGTCGTCGACGAGCAAGATGTGGCACGCGCGCTTTCCGTTCGTGTCCGACATTGAGGTCTCTGTGTGGGGCATAGCCCTGATTCGCTGCACGGGTTCCGTCCGATCAGTCGATGCTGACCGGAACGTCCGCCACGGCCCGGTCCGAGACCGTCTGGCTGAGCGAGGCCAGGAGCGTTCGCGCCTGCGTGCTGGTCGGATCGATCTCCGAAGCAATCTGGGCGCTCTGCAGGGCATCCGTGAAGCGACCGAGGTCGTGGTAAATCATCGCCTGCAGCATCGCCGGCTGCGGATCGGCACTCGTCCGCTCGATCGCCTTGTCGAGAAGCTCGGCGGCAGACTCGAGCTGGCCCTTGCCCCGTTGGAACATCGCGAGCATCAGGTACCCCTCGTGACGCTGCGGTGACATGCGCATCATGCGGTTCGCGGCCTCGCGCAGTCGCAGGTCCTCCTTCAGGACGATCGAGACCTTCGCGATCCCCATCCACGCGGTGAAGTCGGTCGAGCCGCGCTCATCGCTCGTGAGCTGCTTGTAGATCTCACGTGCTTCGACCGGGCGGTCGAGTTCCATCAGGCAGCGTGCCCGGAGATGCAGGAGATCGCGCCGGGTACCGGTGCCGTCCATGCGGATGAGTCGGCTGATGCTGTACTCCGCCTCCGCGTAGTCCCCCACTTCGATCTGTGCACGGGCCAGATCCTCGACGAGCGAGGGCTCGTCCGGTGCGAGCAGGCAGGCCTCCTCAAACAGCTTGATCGCCTTTTGCTCGTCGCCGTTCATCAGAGCGATGTGACCCTGAAGCTGGCGGACGCCGGCGTTGTTCTGGTAACTGCGATCGCTCTGCGCGAGCAGGTCGGACGCGCCGTCGAGATCACGCATCTGGATCAGCATCTCCGCCGCCGCGATCGCGTACTGCGTGTTGTTCGGGTCGTGGCTCGCCGCGGCTCGGTAGTTCTCGAGCGCACGATCCGGCTGCATCAGTCGTTCGTAGACGATGCCCTTGAAGTAGTGCGCTTCGGAGTACGCCGGATCGATCTCGATCGCGCGGTCGAACGACGCGAGCGCTCGGTCCAGTTCCCCCATCTCGAAGACGATCCGTCCCTTGAGCGTGTGCGAGCGAGCAACCGACTCGGCCATCGTGATGGACTTGTCGATGCTCCGCAGGGCCTTCTTGAGGTCGCCGGCGAGGAACTGGCCGTGGGCCATGTCCCACTCGGTCCCGGCGCGGACCATGTCCATGCGGTTGTTCGCATCCTGCCGGAATTCTTCGGTGTAGTTGCCGTGGCCGCCGCAGCCGCTCAATCCGGAAGCAAGGCCGGTCAGAGCCGCGAGGGCGAGTGGCAGGCCGAGGGCGCGCGGAGTCCGCGAGTGGATGCGAATCTTGGACATGTCAATGCTCCGGTGGTTGAGGAACAGGCGGTGAGAGAAATGGCACCGCGCGCCGTTCCCGACGCGCGGACCAAGTTGGTCAGTTGTCGAGATCGACATCGACTTCGGTGATTTCGGTATCGGACTCGGACCCCTGCGACTCCATTTCGGTCTCGGTGTTCGAGGCCCAGAACTCGGGCGTGAAGAAGCTCATCGGCATGTTCCAGATCGCGGGGAAGTACGCGAGCGGACCGGATCCGTTCTGGAAGAAACCGCGGAGCTTGGGCGCTTCGGCCATTTCTGATTCTTCAGCAGCCGATTCATCGGAGAACTCGCCGGATTCGCCGCCGTCGGCCACGGTCTCGGAATCATCCGGCTGGAACGAGCCGCGATCAGAGAAATCTTCAACCTCCGCGAAGGGCGAGGTCTGGTTCCGGAGTTGAGCGAGGTACGCCTCGAGTTCCGCGGTCACCGGATCGGTCGCGCTGTTCGAGGAGCGGTTGTTGCCCGACGAGCGTTCCGAGGCGTCGGCGATCGACTCCAGTTCGCCCGGTGCGCTGAAGCTGCGACCGACGAGCGAGACATCGTCACCGAAGCTGCCCTCCTCGGCGGAGAACTGCTCGGATGAGGCGGTTTCGGCTTCGCTCTCGCCGACCGGGTCGCCGAACGAGTTGCTTTCGTCGGCGATACTGCTCTCAGCAAGGGGTCCGCTCGACCGGGAGTTCGATGAGCGAGACTCGCTCGTCGCATCCAGTGACGATCCGTCGGGGCTCGAAGCGAGTTCCTGAGTCGAACCATCGAATGGACCGAACGAGGTATCGGCCTTGCCGAGCGGCGACGGGTGCGCGTCGGAGTCCGGCTGCGGCGGAGCCTGGAACCGCACGCCGACCTCATCGTTGATGATCGCGTCAAGCAGGCTGCGCTTCGGCCAGAAGTCGGTCTGATTCATGAGCTGCTCACGCAGACGCAGCGCGTCGGGCTGCTGCGGGTTGAGCTCTAGAGAGCGACGGAGAAGGTGCATCGCGCGATCATACTCACCCTCGCGAGCCAGTCGCTCGGCCTGAACATTGAGCTGGGCAGTCTGGCGTTCACGCGAGAAGGGGAGCGTTCCGTTGCGGGAGCCGACCCGGACGCGTTCGGTCCACTCCACACCCTGCTCGCCCTGGGCCAGCAGCACGTTGTCGTTCATGATCGTCGGCGTCAGCATGAAGATGACTTCCTGACGGTCGATCGAATCGTCGTGGCCACGGAACGCGGCACCGATGATCGGGATGTCGCCGAGGACTGGGACCTGCGAGCGACCGGCGGAGGTTGTTTCCTTGAAAAGACCGCCGAGGACGACGGTCGAGCCGTCCGGTACCGCGATGTTCGTGTTGAGTTCCTGGGTGATCTCGTCGGGAACGGTAATCGCCACACCTTCGACATCGGTCCGGGTGTTCACCACGCCCTCGGATACGCGCGGCGCGATCTCCAGGCGGATGATGCCCTCGTTCGAGATGAACGGGCGGAACGCGAGCTGCGTACCGGTATCGAGGAACTCAACGGTCTGCGTGGTCGAGGTCTCGGTCGAGGTTGTGCTCAGGTAGCCGAGCTTGCGGCCGACGAGCACGCGGGCGGGCATGCGGTTGAGCGCGAGGATCTTCGGGTTCGAGAGGATCGTCGTATCCGACACCGAGTCGAGGGCCCGGATGAAGACGCCGACGTCGTCGGAGAAGAGAGCAGCCCGGAAGTTCGCCGACCCGCCGCGGAAGTTACCCGCGGTCGACTGGACGGTCTGGAGGCTGTCGCCCACCGAGCTCTCGTCGCCCGCGATCGCGTTGGCGATGCCCAGGGGGCCGCCGACGCCGAAGAAGTCCGAGAAGTCGATGTTGCCCACCATGGAGAAGTCGACACCGAAAGCGTTCGCCTCGTTGAGCGTGGTCTGAAGGATCGTGGCCTCGACGAGCACCTGCGACGGGCGGGTGTCGAGCGATTTCACAACTTCCTCGATCTTCGAGATGTTTTCCTCGTAGTCGTACACGACGAGAGTCGCGCTCAGGGCAAAGTCTTCAGCGCCCGACGGGCTGCCGTCGGTGATGGCCCAAGCGGCGGCACTGGCGTTCGCCTTGAGTTCGCCGACTTCAGAAAGCAGCGGCTGCACGAAGAGCGCCGCGTCTTCGGCGTTCAGATAGTTGAGCTGGATGACCTTAAAGGCGGTCTTGCGCTGCGCGGCCTTGATCGCCTCGTACTCCGCCTGCGTGTAGACGTAGATGAAGTTGCCCTTCTCTTCGTACGCGAAGCCGTTCACCAGGAGTATCGCGTCGAGCGCCTCGTAGAACGTCACGCCGAAGAGGTTGGCAGTCACGGTCGCCCGGACGTTCGGACTCGCCACGATGTTCTTCTGGGTCTCGACGGCGAGCGCCTGCAGAACGTTCGAAAGGCTTTCGTCCTGGACGAAGATGTCAACGGTCATGTATTCGCTGACCTCGACGCCCCCGGCCTTGTCTTCCCCGCTACCGGAAGGTACCCCGGCCTGAGCGAAGGTCTGGCCCGCGCACACAGCCAGAGCCGCCGCGGCGGTGACACCGAGCGGGAGGCGACGGTTGATCCATGAGTTCGAGAGAGAGAAAAGTCGGCTCATCGCTGTGCTCCAGAGCTGTCGAGAATCCATCGGTCCGGCGTGCCTGCGACACGCTGGCATTCACCTACGCCCGAGTGGGCTGAATGCCCACCCCCGAGTCCGCCCCGATCGCGAACGCGTTTCGGGAGGGCCTGCCACCGGTCACGCGCCGGACCCGCAGGCCTGCATAGGCTCCTGCCAGCGCAAGCGCTTGCAGGAGAAAAGACTCTGTTTCACACCATCCGTCGGCCAAGTCCGGTCGGGAATTCGGCGGAAGCCTTGCCGAACATGCCGTCTCGGGAGGCTCATCCGTCACAGAGTCACCCTGAGCGTTCCAACCGTCGCAAACCGAACCTTCCTCCCCCGGAGCCGCGGAGGGATTCCGTCGGATCGCTGACGAAGGCCCGGGCATGAAAAAGCCCCGTCGATGCGGGGCAATCGGCGTCGCGAGACTCGCATACGCTGATTCAGGGGACCACGCGCTCGACGACGATGCGCCCCGTCATCGGTGACACGTTGATCCGGAACACCCACTCGTCGTTCGCTCCACCGACGATCTCAACGAATCCGCCCTCGCTGGACTCCTCGCTGGTCAGGCCCTGGACGGGGCCGCCGAGCGCGTCGAAGATCAACAGGCCGTCGTCGTCGAAATTGGCCTGCGTGATCCGCGCGCCGCCGTAGCGATCGTGGTCGAAGTCGCGGCTGTACGGGCCGACCTGATCATCCGGGTGGAACATCGCGTGGGTGTTGAGGTCCAGAAGCGGCCCGTTGACCTCGGCGAGCGTGTAGCCGTTGCCGACGGTGAATTCCCACGGCGTGGCGTACGGATCCACCGGCACCCGCTCGAACCAGATCGCCCGGCGGGACTGGTACGCCATCGCGTCGGACTGCGCGAACGTGATGTCGGCGACCGTCTGCCGGACAGCAGACTGCACCCGCAGCACGCCCGTCGAATTCATCGAGGGGATGACGATGACCGTCGCGATGCTGAGCACCACCACGGTGACGAGCACCTCGACGAGCGTAAACGCTCGCGTCGAGTTTCGCACGGACTGTGATTCAACCGATCGGCGCATGAACAACTCCTTGCCTCACGATCCCGACAGCCCGGTCACTCGGCGACTTTGATCTCCGGCATCGTGAGAACGTTCACGTCCAGCGGCGCAGCGAGCTTTTTCTCGATGCTCTCCATCCGGCGGTCGAGCTTCTCGAGTTCCTGGATCATCTTGAGCCGCTGCGCCCCCGCGTTCGGAGGCGCCGGCACACCACGGTTCGCCTGCGCCGCGACCGCGCTGCCCGTGTCGGGCAGGATCTCCACCCGCTGCGCAACAACAATGGCAAGAAGCACGGCGATTATGGTCAGGACTCGGTTCTGGTAGTTCAGTCGACCGTCGGTCCGTGTCGTGTGCTCGTTGGTCATGGCTGGCTCCTCGCCGCGTCGGCGGTCAAAACGGGATCAGGGCTTGGCACCGGCTGTGAATACGAACGACGACGGGCCTTCTTCAATAGCATCGGAAACATCTGTGCTCCATAGCAGCGTCACGCGATAAGCGTCTTGCCCGAATTTCCCGCCCAGATCGTCCAGACGGAATCCGTCCACGCCGACGGCGACGGCGGCGACCGCGACATCCTTCCGCTCTCGCCATTGCGATGGGAAAGACGGGGCCGTGGCTCGGGAACGATCGATCGGTCGGGTCAGGAGATCGAACGATGCGTCGCCGGGCGACGGCTGCCACTCGACGGACGACGCCGTGAGCTGTCCCAGGAAACGACTGTGGGTGAGGACCAGCAGTTCGGATGGGTCCATCGCGCGGTCGAGGTCGACATCGCGGTACCAGAGGACCAGCTCCGTCACGCCGGCGTCAGAGGACGCGTGGACGGCGACAACTTCCTGACACGAGGACAGAAGAGCCTTGATGGCCTCGAACGCGGTGAGGCGCGAGGCGGACCGTGGCGGCACGTCGGGCGGCGGCTCGGATGTGGTGACGGCGCGGATCGCCGTCGGCACAAAGATGAAGCTGGCGGTAGTGAGCACGGCTCCAGCAACGAGCACAACGAGTGCCTCGCCGTGGACGAGACCTCGCCTGAGTGACCGCGGCGGCGGCTGATTCGTATCTTTGCGGTTGAGTCCGACCACAGTGGGAGTTGTTACGGCACGGTTTCGTTGGAGAGCACGTCGTTCACGGCGTCGTAGCCGGCGGCGTAGAAGTTCAGGGCGCGACCGTCGACCTCGAAAAGCCAACCGACCACGGCATCGCTCGTCAGGGCGAGGGCTTCGTCGTATGTACCCTCGCCGACTTCGGTGCTGGACGTGTAGAAATTCCGGGGTTCTTCGCGGAGGTAGTCGGCGGAAACAAGGATGCCCCACGATCCCGCCTGCAGCGGCTCATCCGGGTGCGAAGTGGGCAGGCCACCGGCGTGGTTGCCCTTGTAGACCTCGACCTGATTGGCGATCTCCTGCAGGTTGCGCTGGATGTGCGTCTTCGTCGCTTCGGTCGTCGCGCTGACGAATTGTGGGACGACGATGCTCGCCAGGATTCCCAGGATCACAACGACGATGAGGATCTCGACGAGCGTAAAGCCGGAACGTTGAATCGGGCGATCGATCATGATCGGCTCCTGCGTACGGGGGTGCAGATCGGTTCGCCTGCACGATCCCAAGGACTACGGAATCAGCCGACTCCCCCTTCGGAGAGCCGGCTGAGGTGCTGAAAATCAAGCTCGCGAGAGCGTGATGTGTTCAGGCTTTGCGATCATGTCGCTCAGGGAGCGGCCGGATCGAACGGGGCGTAACCATCCTCGTTGGAGAGGAGGTTGTTCACCGGGTCGTAACCGACGGCGTACACCTCGCTGGCACCGGTGGACCAGCCCCAACCGGCGGCGGCGTCCGAGCCCTCTTCGCCAGCAGCGAGCTGCGCGGCGTCTTCAGCGATGCTGCTCGTCCGGGTAAAGCCGTTGAACGGCTCTTCCTTGAGGTAGTCACTCGAGACGAGATCGCCCCAGCCGTTGTTGTCGGCCGTGGTGAAGTCGGGGTACGCGCCCTGTTCCTTCACACGGTAGAGCTCGACCTGGCTCGAGATGGTCTGGAGCTGGCTCTGGATCGCTCCCTTCACCGCCGACTGCGAAGCCGAGGTGAACTGGGGCACGACGATCGCGGCAAGAATGCCGAGGATCACGACAACGATCAAAATCTCAACAAGGGTAAAACCAGTGTTCCGCTTACGCATGCTTCATACTCCTCAGACAGGCGCCAACGCCCGAGATCGCGCGTTCGGGCCGGTTGGCTCGCGCGGTGTGACCTGCCTGCTGATGCGGTTCTAATGCGACGCGTGTCTCTGACCCACACGGGCTGAGACCGACGGGGTTCACCCAACCCCGTCCGCGGCTCCGAACAGCGGGCAGCCGATCAGTCGCATCGACTGAACTTGCGGGGCTCTTCATCGCTGTAACGTTTCCGCGCGAATTCGCGCCGGTCGTACCGGTAAAGCCGACCCATCTGGGCACTTAGCCCCACCTCGAACCCGGATAATTCAACAAAAAATCCCGTGCCGGATGGCACGGGAGTCGTCAATGTACGGTCCGATATCGGAGCGGATCAGTTCTCGCTCAGAATCAGCGGCACGATCCGGTTCCCGCCGAGGTTCAGCGAACCGATGAACGCCGCTGCGGCCGTAGCCTCGTCGCCATCAGCCGTCTCGGCGATCTCGATCATCCGCTGCACCTGACGATCCTGGAGCATATTGCCGAATCGTTTGGCGGAAGCCGAAGCAATCTGGATGAGTTCGATCCGCTGCTGATCCGACGCGGAGAGCGCCGCGTCGACGATCGCGACCTGGGCACGCTGCTCGTTCACATAACTCAGCACGCGAGCGACGTTCAGTTGGGTCCGGTCGAAGGTGACAGGCAGCGAGCCGATCAGCGAAGAGGCCGAGTCCGCGACGTTCAGGATGGGGTTGCGACCGACCGCCAAGCGTTCGAGCAGGGTCAGCGCACGCTCGGAGTACGCTTCGGCCTCGTCCGGGGTCATGGGAGCGCCGGAGCCGCGAGCGACAACTGCGGCCACTGTGGCCTCGAGTTCAGAGGAGCCGAGACCATCGCGGGCGATGCGCGTCAGGTCGTCGTTGGCGTAGCGCGGGCCGAAGCGGTTGACGTTCTCGAAGGGCATGAGCGCGATGACCGGCGTGGCCCGGAGGCGGGCCGTGCCGCGAACGGACTCGATCAGTTCGATGCCGGGCTCGTCGTCGATATCAGAGATGATCACATCGACGCCGGGGATATCGGCGACGAATTCCATCGCCTCGTTGAGGCTGCCGACCGGTGGGAGCACGATGAACCCCAAGTCGGTCAGCACCGCGTCAAACTGCTGCTGGCGGTCCTCATCACGGGCGATGACGAGGGCGTACTGCGTGCCGGCATCGCTCACGACGCTGGCGAGCGTCGGCACGATCAATTCCGCACCACCGAACGATGTGCGAGGGTCGGCCGCGGCGATGGTCATCGCGGCGTCGTAACGCACGCGACGATCCGGGTAACTCAGAGCGTCCACGAGCGGACGCGAGTTGCCGAGACCTCGCCAGAGGGTCGCGCCGCCCGTCGACTCGGCGAGCGCGCCGATCATCAAGCGGGCCATCACCGTGTCGCGGGAGTTCAGTGCCTCGCCGAGTGCGAGCTGGACCGGGGTGGAACCGGCGGCGACCGCGTAGTACTGCGCGTCGCGACGGCTGGAAGCGTACGCCGGGTTGTCATAGCCCTCGGGCTGATCGAGTTCGCGGCTGAAGTTCGCTTCGAGCCAAACCGCGACCGCTTCCGAATCCGAATCGTTCAGGGTCAGAGCCCGCTCGGCCAGACGCATGGCCATGGCCTCGTGATAGACCTCTGTATAGATGGCAGTGGGCTGAAGCCCGAGCGACGGCGAGAACGACCAGAGGAGCTGGTGCGTCTCACCGGGGAAGCTGGTGAGGCTGGGCGACTCGCTCAGGTAGTCGCTGGCGAGTTCGCGGTAGAGGGTCGACACCGGCTGGGCGAGTGCGTTGGAGCCGTGGATTCGACGAATCGCCCGGTCCGCAGCGCTGCGCACCGTGTCGAGGCTCGTGCTCGAGGAGAGGTCCGCGAGGTACGGGATCGCCATGTCGTAGCCGATCGAGCCCAGGACCAGGCAGATCTTCTCCTGAACGTTCGGAGAGACACCGGGCAGAGCAGCGACGAGCGGCTTGACCGCGTCACGCCCCATGTCGATCAGGAGGCGCTGGGCTTCGCTCTGGAGCAGACGATCACCGTCCTGCATCAGCGGTGCGAGCAGGGACGGCACGGCGTACTCGCCGGCCTGAATAAGGCGACCGCGGGCGAGTTGCTTGGCTCGGGCGTTCCCCGTGAGCAGGGCGATGTTGCGGTCGATCTCATCGATATCCCGCGATCGCGCGCGCCGGCCTTGTTCATACAGCTCGTACAATTCGGCGGCGAGGTCATCGAGCTCTTCGTACCGGAGAGCCCGGAGGTACGCCGCCTCAAACCGCGATTCGAGCTGGGCAGAATCTTCGACCACGCCGAGAAACTCCTCCGGAGTCAGACCGCGATCGAGCAGCGCTCGGGCGTTGGCGAGCGCGAGTTCAACATTGGCGGTGTTGACGAAGAAGTTGAAGTCGTCGAGCAGTTCCGCGTTCGAAGGCGTGCTCTGCGCCGAGGCCGAGGCACTCATGATCAGTGCCATGCTGAGGGTGGCCGCTCCGGCCAGGCGGGCAACGGTTGAAGACGCGTTCACGAACAGGGCCACAGGCTGCTCCTCTTATCGGTGCTGAAACTGTTGAGATCCGCCGCCGCTCAGCGACGAACAGCAATCCGGGGGGGTTCAGTCAGTATGTCCGGGGGCACGGGCCGGCCCGGTGGGGTTTCTATCCGGCGGGGAAAGCCCGCGAGTTCCGCAATCTACGCGGATTCGCTTCGAAGTGTCAATGAGAGCCGGAAGCCGATCGCGGCCGAAAACCGCCCAGATTCCGTCCGTTCGTAGTTCATCGGGGTGGCGAGGAGCAACCGGCGCAACAGATGGGTTGGGGCGCTTCCGGTTTCCTCCCCTCGGATAGGCGTAAATTGCGCACCTTCTCACCTGACGGCGTGAAGCGGCCTCCGGGATGGACCGATGAGCAGGTCTGTGCCGGCGAGTCTGTGATCGACGGCCCTCAGCACCACGCGAGAAGAGAACGGGATCCACGACCATGGGACTGCTCGATAAAGACGTCCTCACGACGGGTGAGGTGGCCAAGATCTGTAATGTCGCTCCCCGGACGGTCAGCAAATGGTTCGATTCGGGCCAGATCAAGGGATATCGGATTCCCGGTTCCAAGGACCGGCGCATCCCGGTTGCGAGCCTGATTCAGTTCATGAAAGACCACGGCATCCCGATGGACGGGGTGCATTCAGGCAAGCCGCGTGTGCTCGTCGTCGACGATGAGCGCGAGATCGTCGAGACCCTCCAGCGTGTCCTTGTGGAGCAGGCGGGCTACGAAGTCCGGGTCTCGGTCAACGGTTTCGAGGCCGGCTTCGAATGCGAACGCTTCCGGCCGCACGTGATCCTGCTGGATCTGCACATCGGCGACAGCGATGCATCCTCGGTTGCTCGCTTCGTCCGCAACCAGGACGATCTGGCGATCACCCGGGTCGTCGCGATGAGCGGCAAGCTGACGGACGGACAGGCGATGGCGCTGCGTTCCCAAGGCTTCGACGGCTTCCTCAAGAAGCCGTTTCAGGTCCGCCAGGTCATCCAGGAGATTGAGCGCGCCAACGCCCTAGTCGCCTAACAGCCTGTCGATTCACGACTTAGGCCCCCAACACACCCGATCAATCGACCGCACGCCCGCTCGCGAGAGCCCGCGTGCGGTTTTCGTGTGCGCCGGACGTTCTCCGGAGAATGCTGACGGTCCGGAAACGCCGAGGAAACGGGCCGGTATAGTCGAGACTCGGTCGCGATCAGTGCCTTGATCGGGCCGCTTGTCTGTCCATACCGGAGGTATTCATGCGTTCAACGTCCGTCGCCCGTGCTTTCTCTGCCGCGTCTCTGGCTCTCCTGCTCCCGAGTTCGCTTCTGGCGGCATCCGGAAACGTCGACCTCCCTCGGTTCCCGGCGATCAGCCCCGACGGTTCCGAAGTCGTCTTTTCCTGGCGCGGCGACCTCTGGAAAGCGCCCCTGCCGAAGCGTAACGGCGGTAACGCCCAAGGCACGCTTCAGGCTGTGCGCCTGACATCCCACCCGATGAACGAGCACCGAGGCACCTGGTCGCCGGACGGCCAGTCGATCGCGTTCGAGTCCGATCGCGACGGCTACACCAACGTCTTCCTTATGAATCCCGACGGGACGAACATCCGTCAGGTCACGCAGTCTGATCGCAGCTTCGGGATCACCGACTTCTCGCACGACGGCACGCGGGTCCTCGGGCACGCCTCACGCGAGGGTGACGTCTACCGCGGACTCCGACCGTACAGCGTCTCGATCCACGGCGGTGAGATCACCCGCGTACACGACGCGTTCGGCAACATGCCCGCGGTGTCGCCGGACGGAAAGCACATCGCGTTCGAACGCGGCGGTTCGGACTGGGACCGGCGCCACTACCGCGGACCGGACGCTCGGGACGTGTGGGTCTTCTCCGATCCGGCGCACGGCGGCAGCGGCGAGTTCACAAAGATCACCGAGTGGACCGGCAACGACGGCCAGCCCGCTTGGGCGGACTCCGACACGATCCTCTTCCTGAGCGATCGTGAACTCGACACGGTCAACCTCTACACCATCGATCTCGGCCAGCCCGATGCTCGGGCGAAGCGGCTTACGAGTTTCGATGGAATCGATGTGCAGTCGTTCTCGGTTTCCGAGGACGGCTCGGATGTTGTGCTCCACGTCTGGGACACGCTGTACAGCCTGAACCTCTCTCGCACGAACGCGACGCCAGTCGCGCTTCGCATCACGGCTCCGGAGGACGAGCTGACAAACTACGAGATCAAGCAGATCGGTCGCGAGGTCTCCGAGGCTCGACTTTCGCCCGATGGGCAAGTCATGGCGTACATCGCTTACGGCGAAGTGTTTGTGCGCAACGTAGACGACGACAGCCCGACGCGCCGCATCACCAACAACCATGCTCGCGAAACGGATATCGCGTGGTCGCCCGACGGCAATCGGTTGTACTTCGTCTCCGACGCGGACGGAACGCAGAGCATCTACGCCGCAACGGTCACGCTGACCCGCTCGGAGCTGCGCGAGGCTCTCAAGCAGACCCTCGGGGATGAGGGAATCGAGGGCGTCGGTGCTGCTCCCGACGAGCCCGAGGCCGATGAACCCGCTGCAGACGACGGACCGTCAGGCCCGCTGGCGGGAGACTGGAGCGGGCAGGCGACGGGGGTCGCCCAGATGACCGGTGGCGAGGATGTCATCCCGATGACGCTGCGTTTCACGCGCAGCGACGGGCAGATCACCGTCACCATCGACACGCTCGGCGGCAGCTTCACGAGTTCCGTTGCGGAGTTCGACGCCACGACCGGCTCGATCCGCGCGGAATTCACGATCGAGGGCGGTCCGACGATCCTGACGGGAACTGTCGAAGGCGATTCCATGAGCGGAAGCTGGGACGCACCGGGAGCGGGGATGAGCGGCACCTGGACCGCGAGCCGGCAAGCGGTCGCGCAGGCGGCCGAGGCCCCCGAGACCGAGGATTCCGCGGAGCCTGCAGAGTCCGACGAGACCGCGGAAGACACGCCCCCCCACCTCGATCCGAGCCGCTGGCACGATGCGATGCGTTTCGAGATCTCGGCGGTGCTGCAGAGCGAGCACAACGATGCCCGCGTGATGCCGACCCCGGACGGTACACGGCTGACCTTCACCCGCGACATGAGCGATGTGATGATCCACGACCTGGTTACGGGCGAGGAGCGGGTGCTGATCGAAACCTGGGACATGCGCTCCGAGTGGCGTATGTCGCCGTGCGGGCGGTACGTCGCCTACGCGATCAACGACATGGACTTCAACACCGATGTGCACGTGGCTCCGGTCGATGGCAGCTTTGAGCCCGTCAACATCACGATGCACCCGGACAACGACTACATGCCTCGCTGGTCCCACGACGGGAAGATCCTGTCGTTCGTCTCCGGGCGGAACGACAACCAGAACGACGTGTTCCGGGTGTACCTCGATCCCGATCTGACCTCGCTGCGCGGAAAGGACCTTGAGGCGTACTATGAGGCGGCTTCGGATGCCGCGAAGAAGATCAAGCCCGTTGACGCGATCGACTTCGAAGCTCTGCGTGCGAAGCATGAGGCCGGCGAATACGAGCGCGCCGAAGCCGAGGGGAACGAACCGTTCACTCACGAGGACCTGAAGACCGCGTACCTCCGTCTCAATCGGATGACCTGGCTCGATGGTTCCGAGTGGAACCTCGAGATGACGCCCGCGGCAGACCGCTTCGTCTTCTCCGGTGTCGTCGACGGTTCGTCGGGCATCTGGTCGGTCGACTGGAAGGGGCAGGACCGCAAGCGCCTGACCGGTTCCGGCAGTGTCCAGCAACTCTCGCACGACGGCAAAAAGATCGTCCTCGTCAGCGGCGGACAGGCGCGGTCCGTAAACGCCTCGGGCGGCGGCGACTCGACTCACCCGATCTCCCACGAGATGCGGATCGACCTCGCCGAGCAGTCCAAATGGAAGTTCAAAGACGCGGCGCGAACGCTCGGTATGACTTTCTACCACGACGACATGAAGGGCCTCGACTGGGACGCGTTGACCGAGCGCTACGCCGATCTGGCCACCAAGGCCCGCACGGCGGACGAGTTCGCGCATGTCGCGTCGCGACTGCTCGGCGAGTTGAACGGCTCGCACCTCGGCGTCTACCCGTCGGACCGAGTGTCGTCGGATGTGCGCGTTTCCAACGGACGCCTCGGCATCGACTACAGCCATCTCGGCGACGCGATCCGCGTCGATCGTGTCCTGCACCAGTCGCCGGTTTCGACAGGGACGATGGCCCTGCGCGAAGGTGATCACATTGTGATGGTGGACTTCGTGGATGTCGATCCGCTGACTTCCTATGAAGAACTGCTGCGAGGCCGCATCGGCGAGGAAACGGTGATCACGGTTCGTCGCCCCCTCGAGTCGTTCGCCGACGATCGCCGTGAGGCGTTGGCGGACCGCGTCGAGGATGGCATGGTCGAGCTCAACCTGCTCGTCACACCGATCTCGTACGGCCAGGAGAGCGGGCTCCGCTACAACCAGTGGCAACTCGACCGCCGCTCGCTCGTGGAAGAGCTCTCGGACGGCCGCATCGGCTACCTGCACATCCGTGGAATGAACATGTCTTCGCTCGAGGAATTCGAGCGCGACCTGTTCGCGGCGGCGTACGGCAAGGACGGGCTCATCGTCGATGTCCGCAACAACGGCGGCGGATCCACCGCCGATCTCGTGCTGTCCTCGATCATGGTTCAGCCACACGCCTACACAGTGGCCCGCAATGCCGACCTGTCCTACACCGACGGATACCCCCGCGACCGTCTGTTCATCCAGCGCTACACCAAGCCCATGACGATGATGTGCAACGAGAAGAGCTTCTCAAACGCCGAGATCGTCTCGCACGCGTTCAAGACGCTCGGACGCGGCACCCTCGTCGGCCAGCAGACGTACGGAGGCGTCATCTCGACCGGCGCATTCACACTCGTCGACGGCACACGCGTGCGCCAGCCGTTCCGCGGCTGGTATCTGCTCGACGGCACGGACATGGAGAACAACGGTGCGATGCCCGATGTCGTCATCGAGCAGACGCCTGAGGCGGAATCGTCGGAGGCCGACGAGCAGATCGAGGCCGCGGTTCGCGAAATGCTCGGTCGCCTGTAATCCGGCGACCCGCGATCCCAACCAACTCGCGGGGGTGCCATCGTGGTGCCCCCGCACTCTTCTGGAGATGAGGACAATCATGAAACACGTTTGGACCCCGGCCGCGCTGGTGGCGGCATCGGTGTTGACCACCGCGCCCGTCGGTCTCTCGTCAGAGATTCAGCCCGACGCGACGCTCCTGCAATTCCCCGACGTTTCGAAAACGCACATCGTGTTCGCCTACGCGAACGACCTGTGGCTCGTGCCCCGCGAGGGCGGCACAGCCCAGAAAGTCGCGTCGCCCCCTGGCGCCGAGGTGTTCCCCCGCTTCAGCCCCGACGGCAACTCGCTCGCGTTCATGGGCAACTACGAGGGCGGACGGGATCTCTATCTGATCAAGCTCGACGGCGGAAACCCCGCCGAGACCGCGCAGCGCCTGACCTATCACCCGGCGGGCGAGATGCTCTCGGAGTGGACTCCAGACGGCGAGTCGCTGATCTTCTCTTCGAGCGGCATGACCGGCATGACCCGCGCGCCGCAGATGTTCACCGTGTCCGCCGACGGCGGGGCGCCCGAGCGGATCCCCGTCCCCTACGGCTCGGCCGGCACGATCAGCCCGGACGGCAAATGGCTCGCGTACACGCCGCAGAACCGTGACATGCGCACCTGGAAGCGCTATCGCGGCGGCATGGCGTCGGACATCTGGCTGCTCAACCTTGAGACCTACGAGTCGGTCCGGATGACCGACTTCGACGGCACCGACACCCAGCCGATGTGGTCGCCGGATGGCAAGAGCGTGTACTACCTCTCCGACGCAGGTCCCGAGCACCGCCTGAACATCTGGAGGTACGACGTCGCCAGCGGGCAACGCTCGCAGGTCACGAATTCAACCGAGTACGACATCAAGTTCCCATCGATGGGGCCGGGGCCGCGCAATCGCGGCGAGATCGTCTACCAACTCGGCTCCGATCTCATGCTGCTCGATCTGTCAAACAACCGCACGAAGACCGTCGAGGTCACGATCCCTGGCGATCGGCCCACGCTGCGCCCGCGCCTGATCGACTTCTCGAACTACATGGCAGGCGGATCGGTCTCCGCAACCGGCAAGCAGGTCGTCGTCGAAGCACGCGGCGATATCTGGACCCTTCCCGCCGAAGCCGACAAGGGCATCGCCCGGAACCTGACCCGCACGAGCGGCGTCGCCGAGCGCAACCCGATCTGGTCGCCGGACGGGCGCTGGATCGCCTACGTGTCGGACGAAACAGACGAGTACGAGGTCTACATCACGCAGTCGGACGGCAAAGGTGAAACGCGACAGCTGACTTCCGGCGGCTCGAATTGGCGCTATCTCGATTCGTTCTCGCCGGACTCGAAGCACATTGTCTTCACCGACAACTCCGGCGCGGCGTACCTGCTGGATGTGGAGACCGGCGAGCACCGGGAGATGTTCAAGGACGAGTGGGCCAACACGCCATCGATCTCCTTCTCGCACGACGGCAAGTGGATCGCGACCGCGCTCGCACTCGACTCCGGTGCCAACGCGGTCTTTCTGTACGACATCGACAACGACGCGTTGCATCAGGTGACCGAAGGCTTCTTCAGCGCTGTGAGCCCCGCGTTCGATCGCAAGGGCGAGTTCCTGTACTTCGTGTCGGCGATGAACTTCGCCCCTGAGTACTCCACGATCGACTCCACCTTTATCTACCCCGACAGTCACCGAATCCTCGCCGTTCCGCTGAACTCTGAAGTCGAGAACCCCATGCTCATGGAACTCGACGAGGAGACCTGGGAGGAAGACGAGGACGAGTCAGAGTCCGACGCGACCGAGGACGACGCTGACACCGAGTCGGACGAAGCGTCGGACGACGAGGACGAAGACGCCGAAGCGTCCGACAGCAACTGGGACACCGAGCACCCACTCTTCGGCAAGTGGAGCGGGACGATGACCGGCTTCGCGGCGATCGGTATGCCCGAAGACACCATCCCGCTCGGTCTGACCTTCCTGATCGACAAGGACGGGAACATCACCGGCACCGCCGAGGTCATGGGCGAGAGCGATAGTTTCGACGGCGAGCTGCGCTTCGATGCAGCGACCGGCGAGTTCTACTCGAAGTCGACCGAACAGGGGATGACCTCCATCCTCAAGGGAACTGTCGATGGCGACACGCTCTCCGGGACATGGGAACTTGTTGAGATGGGAGTCTCCGGAACCTGGTCGGTGACGCGCACCACGCGCGAACTGTCCGACGATGAACTCGGCAGCGCCGATGCCGACGACTCGGCGGACGAACCGGTCGTCATCGACCTCGAGGGCTTCGAGTCCCGCGCGATGATGCTCCCGGTCCCGCCCGGCGTGTACGGCAGCCTTTCGGTCAACGATCGCAACCAACTGCTGTTCATGTCCATGGGCGAGCAGGTGCCCGCGATCAAGCTGATCGACATCTCAGAAGACTCCCCAAGCGTGAAGAACGTGGTTTCGGGTGTCGGCGGGTATTCGATGTCCGGCGACGGCAAGAAGCTCGCGGTGCTCAGCCAGACCGGCCCCGCCGTCGTCAGCGCCGCGCCAGGGCAATCGCTTTCGAAGCCCGTACCGACGAACTCGATGAAGGCCAAGGTCGATCCGCGTGAGGAATGGGAGCAATTGCTCCGCGACGCGTGGCGGATCCAGCGGACCTTCTTCTACGACCCGGGCCTGCACGGCGTGAATTGGCAAGGCGTCTACGATCGCTACGCAGCCATGCTTCCCGACTGCACCACCCGCGAGGATGTCAGTTTCCTGATCCGGGAGATGATCTCAGAGCTCAACGTCGGCCACGCCTATTACTGGGGCGGCGACGGCGAGTCGCAGCCGATGATGAACGTCGGGCTGCTCGGCGCTGACTTCGCCGTCGATACCGATGGAGAGGGCAACGAGGCGTATCGCGTCACGCGCATCTACGAAGGCGCGGCGTGGGACGCCGACGCGCGTGGACCGCTGAGCCAGCCCGGAGTCGATGTCTCCGTTGGTGACTACGTGCTCGCCATCAACGGCATGGAGATCGACACCGACAAGGACATCTACGCGTCGCTCATCGATACCGCCGGCAAGACCACCGTGCTGACGGTGAGCGATCAGCCCTCGTGGGGTTCGGAGAACCAGCGTGAGATCGTGCTCAAGCCAATGTCCTCGGACACGGACCTGCGGTATCGCGACTGGATCGAAACGAACCGCCGCTACGTTGATGAGGTGACCAACGGCAAGGTGGGCTACATCTACGTGCCCAACACCGGCGTCGACGGCCAGAACGACCTGTTCCGCCAGTTCTACGGCCAGATCGACAAGGAGGGCCTGATCATCGACGAGCGTTGGAACGGCGGCGGTCAGATCCCAACCCGGTTCATCGAACTGCTCAACCGTCCGCGTACCAATTACTGGGCGCGTCGACACGGCAAGGACTGGCCATGGCCGTACGATTCGCATCAGGGCGCGCAGGTCATGCTGATCAACGGCCTCGCCGGTTCCGGCGGCGACATGTTCCCATGGCTGTTCCGCGAGAACGGCCTCGGCAAGCTCGTCGGCACCCGGACCTGGGGCGGCCTCGTCGGCATCTCCGGAAACCCCACGCTGATCGACGGCGGCTACACCGCGGTCCCGACCTTCGGCTTCTACGAGAAGGACGGCACCTGGGGCATCGAAGGCCACGGCGTTGACCCGGACATCCAGGTCATCGACGATCCGGCGCTCATGATCGACGACGGCGACCCGTCGACCGTCGAGGACCCGCAGCTCGACGCCGCCATCCAGGTGGTGCTCGAAGAGATCAAGGCGAACCCGTACCGCGCACCGCAGCGTCCGGCCGGTCCGGACCGCAGCGGCATGGGCATCCCTGAGTCCGATCGTTGATCAGATTTGATTGATTTGCACCAGAAAGGGCGTCCCGCTCGGGACGCCCTTTTTCAATGCACGCACTGATTGCCGAGGCGACTTACTTTACTGTCGGGATGTACGCCGCGAGAAGGTCCCGCGCCGCCGCGAGATCGCGTTGATCGATCATCTCGGTCACGGTGTGGATGTAGCGCGTGCCGCAGACGAGACCGGCGGCGCGGGCGCCGCTCATGGCCTGCTGCAATGCCGCGCCGTCTTGGCCGCCTCGGGCGAGGATCGTTCGCTGGTACTTGATGCGATTCTTCTTGGCCAGCGCCTCGAGTTCGTCGATCATCTCGTGGTCGCTGATGAACGAGCCGTCCATCACGTGCAGCCCGACGCCCTCGCCTTGCTTGGTGACGCTCTCCTCCTTCGGCACACCCGGTGTATCGCAGGAGAGCGAGACATCGAGGCCGATGCCGAAGTCCGGCTGGACCGAGTTCGCCGCGACCTTCGCCCCTCGGAGCCCGACCTCTTCCTGCACCGTGAACGCCACGAACAGATCGCACGCGTGCGGCTTGCCGGACTCGTGGATCGCCCGGACCGCTTCGATGGCGACCCAGCAGGCGAAGCGGTTGTCGAGGGCCTTGGAGACCACCTTCTCACCCATCACCTCCATCGGCTCGTCCAACACCACCATGTCGCCGACGCGGACCGTGCTCTTGACCTTCGAGGCGGTCATGCCGAGGTCGACAAAGAACTCCTTGACCTCCGGGACCTTGTTCCGGTCTTCTGGAGACGAAATGTGGATCGGTCGCCCGCCCGGGTTCATCACGCCCTTGAAGTCGCCCTTCGTCGTGCAGACGAGCACCCGCCGGCTGAACAGGTTTCGCGTGTCGAAGCCGCCGGCGGGGTTCAGACGGACGAACCCGTTATCGTCGATGTGCGAGACGTAGAAGCCGATCTCGTCCATGTGGCTGGCGAGCATCAGGCGTGTGGCGTCGGTCTCGGCCTTCTCGGCATCGACCACCTGCAGCGTCTTCTTGCCCTTGCTGGTGCCCTGCTTGCGAGGCAGGCGGCGGCAGATCAGGTTGCCCAGAGCGTCGACCCAGGCCTCGTCGAAGAGTTCCTCGACCTCGGAGATGATCAATTCACGGACACGCTCCTCGCGTCCGGGGATTCCGGGCGTTTCGCACAGTCGCTTCAACAGGTCCAGGTTCAGTTTCTCGGCCACGAACAGTCTCCTTCGCTGGGTCTCGCGTCGCGGGGGGACGCGTCGTCGGATGCGGGATAGGATCGGGCCCGAACCACTCGCCGGAGGCCCGCAGAACACGCATCATGGCACACCTCAGCCCGCTCAACAATCGACACGACGACGCAGGAGCGACGTTCCTCGAATTCGGCTCCCCGGACTCGCAGCTCCCCTCCGCCCGCGTCGTCGAGACATTCGGCGAGATCGAGGCGGAGTATGCGGCGATCCGCAAAGGGGTTGCGCTGCTGGATTTCCCGCATCGCGCGGTCGTGCGCGTAACGGGTTCCGACCGGATCGAGTTCCTCAACCGCATGCTCACGCAGGAACTCCGCCCCGGCGGCACCCCTCTGCCGCCTGGCGCGGTGGTCTCTTCGTTCTGGCTGAACCGCAAGGGGCGCATCGATGCGGACCTGCGTGTCATGGAACTCGGAGACGATGCGTCCACACCATCTGGCATGTACCTCGAGACCGACGTTCTCGCCGCCCCGAACCTCGTGAAGACCCTTGAGGCGTTTGTCTTCAGCGAAGACATCGCCTTCGAGGATGTGTCCGATTCAACGCACCGTCTCGGCCTGCACGGCCCGGCCGCCGCGCGTCTGCTCGCCGACCACTCCTCAGTGATTAGGACCGACCTGCCGGCGATCGGGGACATCCGCGACGGTCAGGCGACCAGCATCGAGATCGCGGGCAAGCGGGTCGTCGCGTTCCGATCCGACCAGGCCGGCGAGATCGGCATCGAACTGATAGCCGCCTCCCACGACCTGATCCCCGTGTTCGACGAACTCGCCCGGCACGCCCGGACCGATCACGGACATCACAACGATCCCTCGACCGATACCTATCGCCTACGCCACGCCGGCTGGCACGCGTTCAACATCGCGCGCATCGAAGCCGGCACGCCTCTGTTCCAGATCGATTTCGGATCGACCAATCTCCCTCACGAGTCCTCGCTGCTCGATAGCCGCGTGAACTTCAAGAAAGGCTGCTACCTCGGCCAGGAAGTCGTCGCGCGAATGCAGTCGCTCGGGCACCCGAAGCAACTCCTCCGCTGCGTCCGGATCAAACAGGCTGACGCGCCGGACGACGAGCGGCACCAGCCGGTTACCGGCTGCGCGATCGTCGCGATTTCGGGCGCCGAGTCCGCACCCGCAGAGGACACCAAACCGATCGGCGGCGTCACCTCGTCCTGCCGTTCGCCCATGCTCGGCGACGATGTTCTGTGCTTCGCGATGGTGAAATGGGGCCACCACGAGCCCGGCAACCGGCTTCTCGTGCAGACACCGACCGGCTGGGTCCCCGGCGAGGTTCAGGAAGGCCTCGCCGCGTGGTCGCGACGCTGACGCGCCGCGGCCTGCTCAGTGCTTCTCGAAGAACCCTGGCTTCTCAAGCGGGAGCAGCCTGGACTCTCGCATCAGGAACGACCGTGGCGATGACGCCCGGTAAACCGTCCACACCTCCGTCGATGATGCCGTCGCGCCCGGCTCCAGATCGACGACCGGCCCGTACAACTCGGCCTCGAACAGCCCCAGCCCCGGGTTCAGGTAGATCGCGACGGGTCCCTCACCGAGCGCGCGCAGTTCGCTCCGCTGCTCGACGGTCAGCGGCGTCTTGAGAGAGCGGTGCATCCAGAACCCTTCCGTCTGCAGCCACTCCGGGTTCGGAACCCAAACCGCGATCTCCGCTGGACCATCGGTGTAGACCTTGATGCCGCCATCGAAGGTGGCTTTTCGCAGGTCCACGATCGCCCACCCTTGATCGTCGGTCGGTCCGAGGATACTGCTCAGAAGCTCGACGGCGCCTTCATCGCTCGAATAGAGCTGCGCGACCTCTCCGTCATCGCGCATCCGGAGCGCGATCCGTGCGTTGGGACGGACCGCGGTATTGATCCAGGTTGCCCGTCGAAGCGTTTCGTCCGAGGTGTTGGTGAGCTGGAACTCGATGCTCGCGCTGTGCGAGCTTGAGAGCCGGATCGACTTTTCTTCTCGGAGGCCCTCGCGAGAAACCGGGTTCTCCGCGACGACGCCCAGCGGCGTTCGTCCGACGATGCGAGATGGCCCGGCGTCGATCGATGGGTCCGGTGGCCAGTCTTGCAACTCACCCGACTCGCTCCGCCACCCGTGCTCGCCCCGCTGTGGAGCGATCCAGGAATATCCGCCGCCGAAGAACGTGTACGACCCGTCGGATGCGGGCTCGCGGTCGAGCTCAACGGTGTGAAGTAGGTTCGGACCGTTATGGACCCCGAAGAAAGTCACGCGATCGAGGTCCGGGCTGTACTCAATCGCCAGTTGGCCGCGGCGCATCCGAACCGCGTCCGGGCGCGTCTTGGCCTCGGCCAGCCCCGGCGAGCCGGGGTTCGAGGGGAGGAGGTACACATCGGTGTCCACCGCGCTGCAGCCGGACAGCGCCGCAGCGCCAAGCGTCAGGCCGAGGGCAACACTCGCGAATCCGAAACTCAATCGCACAGCCGCACCTTTCCTTCTTCGCCCCAATCAACCCGGGACTCGGACCATCTCCAGTCTATGCCAATCGGCGGGATCGGCCCCGTCCCTGCAGGCGAGGTGAGCACCGCGTCGCGGTTCCCACCCCGCGCCCGAGCCGCTAGGATGGACGCATGATCCAGCCGACCGACGACACCGCCGCCTCGCAGCCCGTCCTGCTCGACGTCAAGGACCTGAAGACCCACTTCCCGGTCCGATCCGGGCTTCTCCAGCGGACCACGGGGTATGTGAAGGCCGTTGACGGCGTGTCCTTCCATGTGAAGCGTGGCGAGACGCTCGGCTTGGTCGGCGAATCCGGCTGCGGGAAGACCACCGTTGGCCGCACCCTGCTCCGGCTGATCCCCGCGACCGGCGGTTCGGTCCGGTTCAACAACGTCGACGTGTTCCACGCGAGCGGGAAGTCGCTCAAGAGCCTCCGCCAGCAGATGCAGATCATCTTTCAGGACCCGGCCGGATCTCTGAACCCCCGCATGCGCATCGCATCGATCGTGGGCGAACCGCTGAAGGTCCACGGCCTGGTCACCGACCGCGATGAGCTCCGTCACCGCGTCGAGGAACTGCTCGAAAAGTCAGGGATGCCCAAGCTCGCCGCGGACCGGTACCCGCACGAGTTCTCCGGCGGCCAGCGCCAGCGCATCGGCATCGCCCGCGCCCTCGCGCTCGAACCGAAATTCATCGTCTGCGACGAGCCGACCTCGGCACTCGACGTGTCGATCCAGTCGCAGATCCTCAACCTGCTCGCCGACCTGCGCGACGAACTCGGGCTCAGCTACCTGTTCATCAGCCACGACATGGCGGTGATCCAGCACATCTGCGACCGCGTCGCAGTGATGTACAAGGGCAAGATTGTTGAGGCGGGCACGCGCGAAGAGGTCATCGAGAACCCGAAACACAAGTACACGCAAGCGTTGCTCTCGGCCGTGCCAGAGGCCGATCCAAACCGCGACAAGACGCGGATCGTGTTCGAGGGAATGGCGACCTGATCGATCCGTCGCTCTCGCCAATCAACCGAACCAGCGGTCGCCCCACATCGCGATGTTCATCATCGGCCACGACAGGTGCCAGAAGCGCTTGGGGTCCGAGCAGACCGAAGCGATCCCCGCCTCGGTAAAAATTTCACGCGCGAATGCGCTCGAGCGCAGACGTTCGGTCTGATCGCTGACCCAGTCCTGAAACGGCAGCGGAAAACTCGCCTTTTCCCGGGCAATGACTTCCTCGGGCAGCGTCGCGCGGAACGACTCGCGGAGCACCCGCTTGGTCTCGATCCGATCGCCGTCCATCCGGAACTTCAGTTCCATCGGCAGCGACTCGGCAAGCCGGGTCACGACCGAATCCGCGAAAGGCGTCCGTCCCTCGACGCTCGCGAGCATGGTCGAGGTATCGAGGCGCTGGAGCAGCCCGGTGAGGTTCAAGCGGCGCTGCAGACGCAGGTGCGCCTTCAGTCCGTACCCCCCCGCTTCCGCCGCGGCGTCGGTCATCTCCTGCTCGTACACGCCGTAGAGCCCGGCGTCCTGCTGGAGCGCCGACCACAGTTCGTCATGCAGCAAAGCGGATTTCATCGCCGGCGGCACCCAGGCGTTCGATTCGAGTTCGAAACGGCCGCCCTGCGAAGGTGAGCCACCGGATGCAGCGGCGATGTGATTCTGAGCGTTCTGCATCGGCAGGACATAGCCGCCGAGCAACTCGTCTGCGCCCTCCCCCGAAAGTGTGACCACGCAGCCGTCAGCGCGAAGACGCTCGGCGACGGTGTAGATCGCCACCTCGTTGGGCGTACTCAGCGGCATGCCGAGACGCTCGACCATGTCCGGCCAGCGTTCGCGGAACATCTCGCGATCCACGACCGCACGATCGTGCCTTGTGCCGAGCCATTGCGCGGTCCTCTCGGCGAAGTCCAGATCGCCCTCGGGCTCGTCACCGGTCCGTGTCGCCCCGGCGCAGTAAGTCCGCAGGTCCGCAGCGCCTTCCCGTGCCACGCCGGCGATCACGGTGCTGTCGATGCCGCCGGAAAGAAGCGAGCAAAGCGGAACATCGGATCGCAGGTGTCGGCGTACCGATTCGGTCAACGCCGTCGCGAACCACTGCGACCCGACCTCCATGCTGATCGGCTCCGTGATCTCCTCCGGCCCGGACCAGTAGCGGTGCAGCTGCACAGACGCCCGTTCCGCCCGAAGGTCGACCTCGGCGTACTCGCCGGGGCGGAGCGAGTAGACGCCGTCGAACAGGGTCGTGTTGCCGATGACGCTCCGGATCGTGGTCAGGTACGCGCTGATCATCGACAGGTTCGCGCGGACCCCGACGCTCGGCACGCCAACGATCGGCGCGACCTCCGACGCGAAGACGATCTCCTCTCGCCCGTCCGGCTCCTCGCCGATCGCGAAGTACAGCGGCTTGATTCCCAGCGGGTCCCGGGCCAGAAGCAGCTTGTGGTGTTCGCGGTCGTAGAGCGCGATCGCGAACATGCCCCGGAACTGCGAGAGCGCCTTCACCCCGAAGTTCGCCAGACTCAGCAGGACGGTCTCCGTATCGCAGTGCGTGTGCGTCGGCACGCCCGCATCGGACAGCGCCTTGCGCATCTCCGCGTCGTTGTACAGTTCGCCGTTGTAAGCCAGCACAAACCGTTCGCGTCCGTCCGACGCCTTCCCCCAAACCATCGGCTGATGCCCCTGCGGCCCGGGATCGATGACCGACAGGCGCCGGTGCGCGATCGCGACGCTCGGCGTCTCCGAACCGCAGCGCCCTCCCCTCCACAACCCTGCATCGTCCGGACCGCGATGCGTGAGCAAGTCGCGCAGACGCTCGAGCTCACCATCCGGAATCGTGAGCCGCGCGTTGGACATCGTTGCAACACCGAACAAGCCGCACATGCGCGAAGCCTACCCGCCATCCGATGATCGCGTCACCACGCCGAACCGCCAAGACCCCCGCGGCGGGTCGCCGTCGTCCCTTTGCTCCGGAGCATCCCCGATCCGTTCGCCGAGTACCCGCACGGCAGAGCCAAACTCGACTTCAACATCGAATCGCCAGAGGGAACTCTCAAAGACTCGAACCCGACCTCGTGAAAGCCGACAAACGCGCCCGCGACCGCCCGAAACCTCGCCCTCGTAGTCCAGATATCGATACCGATGATCGGCGATCCGCACCGCGTCGAACCCAGCCACCGGCGGGATGCCGTCGGCGAGCGCCCGACCGGTCGCCTCGTCGATCCGCCACGTCACCAGAACCCGTTCATCCGTCGACGCTGGGTTCGCCGGTGCAATCATCCAGTCCACATGGGCTCCGACCCCGGGTACATCATGCCGCAGGAGGACGGAACCTCGCCAATCACTTTTCTGCCGGCTTTCAGGCACTGGCGGATCCTCTCGCAACCGTCCGACAATAGGACAAGTTCGGGTACACTAACCCCGACCCGCTCGGTCGACCGAGCGATATGACCGCACGCTCAGGGAGTTCCACGCCCATGCCGTCTTCGTCCATCATTCGATCCCTCGCTCTGACCGTTGGTCTTCTGGCCCTGAGCGCCTGCAACCAGCAGCGTCCGGTGTTCGTCGTCGTCCAGTCCGGCGACCAGGCACTGGAGAACCAGGATTATCAACTTGCAGCGGCGGAGTATCGCGAAGCGGTCTCTCGCCGGCAGGCCGAGTGGGAGGCTCGTATGGGCCTCACGCGGGCCCTGCTCGGCTTGGGACGGCCCGCCGAGGCTCGCGAGCAGGCCGAACTCGTCTACTCGATCCGTCCCGATGACCCCGCGGTCGTCGAGCTGCTGGCCGAAACCATGCTCGCCTCGGGCGACGCCGCGGGCATGGAGTCGCTGCTCCGCAGTCGAGCCAATGACAGCAACGCCCCCAATGACTGGCTGACCCTCGGCAAACTGCTGGCCCGCGCCGGCGATGCAGACGCAGCCGAAGTTGCTCTGCTCACCGCGGCGACCGCCGACCAGGGCCAGTCGCTGAAGTACCAGAAGGCGCTGGCCGATTTCTATCTCGCAGTGGGCGATAATGCCGAAGCACTGACGCGTTATCGGATGGCTCTCTACATCGATCCGGCGAACGAGCCGACGCGCTCCGCCATCCGCTCGTTGGGGCAAATCCCGGGCCCGACGCTGGCTCTCCCGCCCCGCGAAGCCCGCTGAACGCCATTTTCGCGTGAAATCGCGCCAGTTCCGGCGGGAGTTGTTTGCCGGCCCGACAAAGTCTTTCTACACTTCATCCGGATAGACGGATGAATACCCTCCAGCAGAACATTTCGGCCTCTGATCGGCTCTCGGCGATCGCCGACCAAACCCGGTTGCGCCTCTGTCGCGTCCTTGAAAAAGCCGAACTCAGCGTCGGTGAGGTTGCTCGCGTCCTGCAGATGCCGCAGTCGACCGTCAGCCGTCACCTGAAGACCCTCCGTTCAGCCGACTGGATCAGGTCCCGCGCCGAAGGCACCGCAACTCTCTACCGCTTCATTCTCGATGAATTACCCGAAGCGTCGCGGAGTGTCTGGATGAGCATTCGAGAGGAAGCCGCCCCGCGAGCGGACCTCGATCAGGACGACCGTCGTCTCGAGTCGGTCCTTCACGCGCGTCAGCAGAACAGCCTGTCCTACTTCGGGCGTGTAGCCGGCGAATGGGATGAGATACGCACCCAACTCTTCGGAAACGGGTTCACCTCAGCGGGCCTGCTCGCTCTCCTGCCCCCGGATTGGATCGTCGCAGATCTCGGGTGCGGGACGGGCAATGCCGCGGAGTTGCTTTCGCGTCATGTCGATCGTGTGATCGCGATCGACCAGTCCGAGCCGATGCTCGAAGCAGCCCGCCTCCGTCTGAACGGCTGCAGCAACGTCGAGTGTCGTGTGGGTGATCTCAATGACCTGCCGCTCCCCGACTCGTCCGTTGACGCGACGATGTGCGTTCTGGTCCTTCACCACATCGCCGACCCAGGCGAGGCTATCCGCGAGATGGCGCGAGTCATCAAGCCCGGCGGCACCGCACTCGTCCTCGACATGCTCGAGCACACCCACGAGGACTACCGACACACCATGGGCCACACCCATCTCGGCTTCGATCCGAATCGCCTCGGTCAGGCGTTTCTCGACGCCGGCTTCCGTTCATTCAGGTCCACGCAACTGCCCGGACTCCCGGAGGCCCGCGGGCCGGGGTTGTTCGCGCTGACCGCCCGCAGCTGACACAGCACATTTTCAGTGGGCCTCGCAGGGCTCATTGCATTCGAATCAAATCTCTCATTTCCATCACTCGAGGAGTATAAATGACCACCGCAACCACTCAGCAGTTCATGAATACCGGCCTGCCGCTGCATGGCCCCGACAACTACAAGGTGAAGGACATCTCGCCTGAAACCGTTCGCTACGGGCGCAAGGAAATCGACATCGCCGAACACGAGATGCCTGGCCTGATGGCCTGTCGCGAGGAGTACGGCCCGAAGCAGCCGCTCAAGAATGCCCGCATCACCGGCTCGCTGCACATGACCATCCAGACCGCCGTCCTGATCGAGACGCTGCAAGACCTCGGCGCGGATGTGCGTTGGGCGTCCTGCAACATCTTCTCAACTCAGGATCACGCCGCCGCGGCCGTTGCCGTCGGTCGCGAGGGCAAGGGCGAGACCCCGGTGTTCGCCTGGAAGGGCGAAACGCTCGAAGAGTACTGGTGGTGCACCCTCCAGGCGTTGACCTTCCCCAAGGACGAGAACGGCAGCCAGGGTCCGTACATTCTCGTCGACGACGGCGGCGACGCCACCCTGCTGATCCTCGAAGGCGCCAAGGCCGAAGCGGCATTCGAGAAGGACGGAACCCTTCCCGACCCGTCCAAGGGGGCTTCGCCCGATGAACGCGTTGTGCTCCAGCTCATCAAGGACAAGCTTCAGGACGATCCGTCGTTCTGGCGCAGCATGATCCCGTACATCAAGGGTGTCTCCGAGGAGACCACCACGGGCGTGCACCGCCTGTACAAGCTCGCAGAGAAGGGCGAACTCCCCTTCCCCGCGATCAATGTCAATGACAGCGTCACCAAGAGCAAGTTCGACAACACCTACGGGTGCCGCCACTCGCTCATCGACGGGCTCAACCGCGCCACCGATGTCATGCTTTCGGGCAAAGCGGCGGTCGTTTGCGGCTTCGGCGACGTCGGCAAGGGTTCGGTCGAATCGCTGGCCGGCCAGAAGTGCCGCGTGAGTGTCACCGAGATCGACCCGATCTGCGCGCTGCAGGCCTGCATGGAGGGCTACGAGGTTGTGCGTCTGGACGACGTCGTCGACAAGATGGACATCTTCATCACGACGACGGGCAACAAGGACATCATCACCCTTGATCACATGCGGAAGATGAAGCACAACGCGATCATCGCGAACATCGGCCACTTCGACAACGAGATCGACACCGCCGGTCTGCTCAAGCTCGTCGAGGAAGGAAAAGTCGAACGGATCACCATCAAGCCGCAGGTCGACGAATTCAAGTTCAAGGCCGATCCGTCCACGGGCACCGAGGAGCACTCGATCATCCTGCTGGCCGAGGGCCGCCTGATGAACCTCGGCTGCGCTACCGGCCACCCGTCGTTCGTGATGTCCGCGTCGTTCACCAACCAGACGATCGCCCAGCTCGAACTGTGGTCGAACGCCGACGCGTACAAGAATCAGGTCTATGTGCTTCCGAAGCACCTGGACGAGAAGGTCGCCCGCCTGCACCTCGACAAATTGGGCGCCAACCTGACCCGCCTGAGCCCGGATCAGGCCTCCTACATCGATGTCCACGTCGACGGCCCGTACAAGCCGGACACCTACCGCTACTAATCTCGATCTGCTGATCGACCACCGGCCCCGCGCGAGAGCGTGGGGCCGGCTTTATGCACGCACGCGATCATTACGCCAAGTCGAAGACGACGTTCAGTTTCGAGTTCTTTCCGCCCAAGACCGAGAAGGCGGCGCAGACGCTGTTCGAGAACATCCGCGAACTCGATGAACTCAAGCCGTCGTTCGTGAGCGTTACATACGGAGCAGGCGGGACGACGCGGAGCATCACACAGGATCTGGTCGCACGGATCCGTACGGAAATCGGCTTCTCGGTCATGCCGCACCTCACGTGCGTCTGCCACACCGAGGCCGAGATCTACGACATTCTGGAACGGTACGCCGCGACGGGCATCAGCAACATCCTGTGCCTCGGCGGCGATCCGCCGCGCGACAAGCCGGGCTACGACCGCTCGCGCGACGCGTTCCTTCGCGCGGCAGACCTCGTGCGCTACGTGCGAAAGTTCTCGGACAAGGAAGGCGGCCGGAGCATCAGCGATCCGCGCGGGTTCGGCATCGGGGTGGCCGGATTCCCCGAAGGCCACCCCGGGACACCGAACCGGCTGCAGGAGATGGACTACCTCAAGATGAAGGTCGACGAAGGCGCGGACTTCATCATCACGCAGTTGTTTTTCGACAACCACGATTTCTACGACTTTCGCGATCGGTGCGAACTCGCCGGGATCGATGTTCCCATCGTCGCGGGGATCATGCCGATCTCCTCGGCCACGGGCATGCGCCGGATGGGCGATCTCGCGGCCGGAGCACGGTTTCCGGCATCGCTTCTCCGGGCGGTGCAGAGAGCGACCGACGGCTTCGGCATCGATACACCCGAGGGCAAAGAAGCGGTCAAGCGCGTCGGCATCCACTGGGCGACCGAACAGTGCCGCGACCTGCTCGACCACGATGTGCGTGGCTTGCACTTCTACACCCTCAACAAGTCCACCGCGACCCGCGAGATCTACGCCAACCTGGGCGTCCGCGACTCGGTGATGCTCGCGCAGAAGCCGTGAAGCCGACCAGACGCTGTCGCCGTCACTTCGCGTTGCGGAGTTCGGCAGGCCGCCCTCGCTTGATCGAGACGAGCAGCACGGTCATATCTGCGGGGCTGAGGCCCTCGAGGCGCGACGCCTGACCGAGCGTGGCCGGGCGGAATCGGGTCAACGCGTTCCATGCCTCCGTCCGGAGACCCTCGATGCGGCTCTCGAACAGCCAGTCGGGCACTGGACGATGCTCCATCTCGGACTGACGCTTGATCTCCGCGGTCTGGCGTGCGATGTATCCCTCGTAATGCCGTTCGGCGGTGACGGTCTCGACGACCCCCGCGGGCAGCGACGCCGCGAAGTCACGATCGAGGAGAACTTCGAGATCCGGCGGTCGGAAGGCCGGACGGCGCATCACCAACGACAACGGCTCACCGTCCACGCTCGCGTGCTCGATGTATCGCTGCAGGCGCGCCATCGCGTCGGCGCGATCACGGAAACGACGAACGCGCTCATCGCACGCGAGGCCGAGTTGCTCGGCCAGCGGTGTCAGTCGATCTGAAGCGTTGTCCGAGCGGAGAAGCAGCCGGTACTCAGCGCGACTGGTGAACATGCGATACGGCTCGACCGGCGTCTTCGTGACGAGGTCGTCCATCATCACGCCGAGGTACGCCCGATCCCGGCCGAGCACGAGCTCGGACTGGCCAGAGGCGAACCGCGCCGCGTTCACCCCGGCGACCAGGCCCTGACCGGCTGCCTCCTCGTATCCGCTTGTCCCGTTGATCTGCCCCGCGAGGAACAGTCCGGGGTACCGCTTGGTCATGCCGGTCGCGAGGATCTGGTGCGGGCGGACCATGTCGTACTCGACCGCGTAACCGTACATGAGGATCTCGGCGTGCTCGCAGCCGGGCATGCCGCGGACGATGTGATCCTGCACATCCTTGGGTAGCGAGGTCGCGATGCCGTTGCAGTACACCGTTTCGGTCTCGTGCGATTCCGGCTCGAGGAATACATGGTGCGACTCACGGTCCGCAAACCGGACGACCTTGTCCTCGATCGAGGGACAGTAGCGAGGTCCTACCGAATCGATCTGACCGGAGAACATCGGGGCACGATGGATGTTTTTGCGGATGTGATCGTGGATGCCGCCGTTGGTTGACGTGATGCGACAGGCCACCTGTTCCAGCGGCGGCCAGTCCGCGCGACGGTCCGTCAGGTCTGAGAACGGCACGGGTGGCTGATCGCCCCACTGCGCCTCGAGGCCATCCCAGTCGATCGTCGAGCGGCGCAAACGCGGCGGCGTGCCGGTCTTGAGGCGGCCGAGTTCGAAGCCGAGTCTGGCAAGCGTACGGCTCATACCGACCGCCGGAGCCTCGCCATGACGGCCGCCATCGGTGCGGGTTTCGCCGGTGTGCATCAGTCCGCGCATGAAGGTGCCAGTCGTGAGCACGACCGCACCGGCGCGAAGCGTGAGCCCGTCGTTGGCCATGCTTCCGGGGACAGACTCCCGTCCCGAAAGGACGACACCGACGCAGCGATGCTCGTCACCGAGTTGCTCGATGATGAGGTCGTCCGCCGCGGCGCCGTAGACCCTGATCCCCGCTCGCGAATTGATCGCCTCCTGAATGAATCGCGGGTACGCCCGGTTGTCCGACTGGCAGCGCGGCGAGTGGACCGCGGAGCCCTTGGAGGTGTTGAGCATCTTGAACATGATGCCCGTCGCGTCCGCCGCTCGTCCCATGAGCCCGCCCATGGCATCGATTTCGCGGACAATCTGGCCCTTGGCGACGCCGCCGATCGCCGGGTTGCACGACATCACGCCGATCTTCGACGGATCGAGGGTCACCAGCGCGACATCCGCGCCGAAGTTCGACGCGGCCCATGCGGCCTCAACGCCGGCGTGACCGCCGCCGATGACGATGATGTCGTGATGCTGCTCGGGCATGGGACGCTCGGTCATTCGCCACGCGGGAAGAAGTCGATCGCAACGGGCAGGTGGTCCGCCGCGTAGCCCTCGGGGGCCGGGGTCGTGCGATAGTCCGATCCGGAGGGGCGCAGCGGCGTGCCGAGGACAAATGCTGACTTGGGCACGAGGCGCTGTTCGAGGTTGTCGTTCACGAAGATGAAGTCGATCGCCCGATCGCTCTCGTGCGTGGGGTTGTTCTCGGCCCCGGTGCCGTGGCTGTCCATGGTGAGCACGAGACCGCCGTCATCGATGTATGTCCGGATGCTCTCTGCGCTGGGCATGGCGTTGAAATCGCCGAGCACAGCGATGTGAGCGTCCGGATTCTGCTGCAGGCGCTGGTTGATCAGATTGACGAGCCCGCGTGACTCGGCCTCGCGCCAGTAGGACGCGTGGTAACCGGATTTCTGATGGATGACGAAGAGTTCGAGATCGAACGTGCCGTCGGCACCCTCGCTCGGAATCTCAACACGCACGTAGAGCGGGCTGCGCCGGTAGGCGATCGGTTCGCCGGCGTACCAGTTCTCGGAGTTCCCGTACTTCTCGGGGTGCACGCCGCCGAGCGGCATGTTCGGCCAGACGCGGGCTTCACGGATCGGGAACCGGCTCAGCACACCCTGCTCTATTCCCCGCTCCTGCCCGACGTCGATTGAAGTCACAAAGGCGTAGCCCATGTCCGAGAGGTACTCGGCGTTGAAGGCCTCGAGCGCATCAAAGCTCTCGATCTCCTGCAGGCCGATGATGTCCGCGTTCAGACGCCGGATGGCCTCGGCCACCGCCTTCAACTGCTCATCCGGTTTCGCACGCAGACCCTCGCGGCTGCTGTGCATGTCATCGAAACGCCCTTCGAGCGCCGGGTTGTCGTGCTCGTCGAACAGGTTCAGGACGTTGTACGTGGCCAGACGGACGGCACCGTCGGCTTTGCTCGGGGCATCGGCCAGACCCAGGCGGGGCGCGGGGGAGTCGGGTTTGGCGGCGACGCGGACGTCCTGAAGGCCGCCGGCGAGCGCCGAGAATGCAGCGACGGCCGAAAGAGCTCCGGCGACGAAAAGGCGGTTGAATCGCATGCGATTTGCTCCGATCTGAGGCGAATATGCGTGATCCGACATTGTACCGAGCACCGGGTCCCGCGGACGCGGCATGTGCGCAAAGCCCTTGTTAACGGACGCTTGAATCACCCTGATCGCTGCAGACTGCCCGGCGCGTCGCAGAGAAACGGCTTGTTGTCGCCATTGCCGGTGGTGGAATGGACCATTCTGGACATGGCTCGACCCTGTAGTTGCAACCAGCCCGGCTTCCGGGCGATCGGCGTCCTGGGGTTGCTCGGCCTTCTGGGCGTGGGCCTTGCGGGCTGCTCCGCGCAGTCGACGCAGCGGGCCTCGCTCGAGTTCCGTCCCCTCGTCCTCGAGCCCGGCGGCGGCAGCCTTTCGCTGAACGGGCTAGAGCGATCGAGCGGCGGCACGACCACGCTTTCCAGCGTCCCCACGGAGTGACGCTGGAAGCACACCTCGGCCTACGCGGCGCGGTAGTCTGAGCCCATGGCCAGAGCATTCGAAGACACCATCGAGACCGACTTCTCGGACAAGTTGAGTTACACCTCGTACCTCGACCTGGACCGCATCCTGTCCGCACAGAAGCCGCTCTCGCAACCCGAGCATCACGACGAGATGCTCTTCATCATCCAGCACCAGACGTCCGAGCTCTGGATGAAGCTGGTTATCCACGAGCTGACCGCCGCGATCGGGCATGTGAAAGCGGATCGCCTCGAACCGACGTTCAAGATTCTCGCCCGCGTCAAACAGATCCAGCGCATCCTGTTCGAACAGTGGGCGGTGCTCGAAACGCTGACCCCCACCGAATACGCCCAGTTCCGTGGAGTGCTCGGGCGGGCTTCCGGCTTCCAGTCGCACCAGTACCGGACCATCGAGTTCCTGCTCGGGAACAAGGATCCGAAAGCGATCCGTGTGTTCGAGCACCTGCCTGAGCTCCACTCGCGTCTGAAACAGATTCTGGAGTCGCCCTCGCTGTACGATGAGTTTCTCCGCCATCTCGCCCGTCGCGGCTTCGATGTGCCAAAGGCCTCGATCGAGCGCGACTGGTCGGTCTCGTACGAGGCCAACCCGGATTTGCTCCCGATCTTCAAGGAGATCTACGATCATCCGGAGAAGCAATGGGACGCCTATGAAATGTGCGAGAAGTTGGTCGATGTCGAGCAGCAGTTCGCGATGTGGCGGTTCCGGCACATGAAGACCGTGGAGCGGGTCATCGGCTTCAAGGCCGGCACCGGCGGCTCATCGGGTGTCGGGTTCCTGCGTGAAGCCGTCTTCCAGCGGATGTTCCCCGAGTTGTGGGACGTGCGCACGATGATCGGAACCTGAGCGACCGAGAGGCGGAGAGGAGCGTTGATGTCCACCATGGAAGACACCCGACCGACCATCGCTGAGGCCGTGCAGGCACTAGGCGGCGGTCCGCTGACCGAGGAGTCGGTGCGCGAGGCGATCTGGCCCCTGTTCAGCCGAACCCTGGATCGGCCGTCGCATCCGAAACTGAACGGACGCCCCGAGGTGTATCTCGCCAACCACTCGCTGGGGCGCCCGCTCGATCAGACGGCGCGCGATCTCCAGCGTGCGATGGACCTGTGGTACCGCGATATGGACGGCGCGTGGGTCGGCGATGACGGTTGGATGGCCGAGATCGAGACGTACCGCAGGCTGATGGCCGAACTCATCGGCGCGCCCCGCCCGGACTGCATCGTGCCGAAGACATCCGCTGGTCAGGGGCTTCGAGCGGTTCTCAATGCGATCTCCGACAACGGCCACGTGCCGACCGTCGTGGCGACCCGAGGCGAGTTCGACAGCTGCGACTTCATCCTGAAGACTTACCACGCCAAGGGGCGCGCCCGAGTGCGGTGGGTCGAACCCGCGACCACCTCACCGTTCGGCCGCTACCGCGCCGAGGACGTCATCAAGGCCATCAACGGGGACGTTGACCTCGTCCTGTGCTCGCAGGTCATCTTCTCGACGGGCGAAGTCCTCGCCGGCCTTCCCGAAATCACGCGCGCAGCGCACGATCACGACGCGCTGATGATTGTCGACACCTACCACAGCGCCGGCGTGATGCCGATCAACATCGACGGCGACGGTCCCGGCGGCATGGGCGGGGCCGACTTCGCGATCGGCGGCAATTACAAGTACACGCGCGGCGGACCGGGCGCGTGCTGGCTCGCGATTCACCCGCGACATCTGAGCGAAGAGGACGCGGAGCAGCACCCGTCTGATCGTCTCTCGACGCTCGACACGGGCTGGTTCGCCAAGAAGGACACCTTCTCCTACCGGCGCACGGATGCTCCCGAACTCTCTGCCGGCGGAGACGCATGGCTCGAATCCACGCCGCCGATCATGACGGCCTATCAGGCGCGCTCCGGGCTGGAACTGACACTGGGCATCGGTCTCGACCGCATGAGAGCCTACAACCTCCATCAGCAAGCCCAACTGCGGAGCGCCTTCGAGAATCGGGGTGTGAAACTGTACACGCCCGATGCTTCGGACTCGTTCGGCGGTTTCGCGCTTCTCGTGCACGACGAGGCGCCGGCCGTCTCCGATCAACTGCGCATCGAAGGTGTCAACACCGATGCCCGAGGCGGTTGCGTCCGATTCGGACCCGACCTGCTGTCCACGCAGGACGAATTCGAATTGGCTGCGGACATCGTTGCTCGCGTTCTGGGCTGATCAAGCGGTCTGGTCCGGGTTGGCAGAGAACTTCGGAATCATCACGACGAAGTCCGTGCCCTGGCCGTCGTGCGAAACGACGTCGATGGTTCCGCCGTGCTCCTCGATCAGCCGCTTCGTCGTCGGGAGCCCGAGTCCACTGCCTCCACCCTTCGTGGTGAAGTACGGCGTGAAGATCCGCTCGGCGACGTCCAAGGAAATCCCCGGCCCCGTGTCGATCACATGGACCGCCCACTGCGATCCGACATCGGTCTCGACCTCAGTGGTCCGCACGATCAGCTCTTTCGCTCGCGTCGATTCTGCGCCCGGGCCCTCCGTCATGGCCTGCACGGCGTTCAGAAGGAGGTTGAGCAGCGCTTGCTTGAAGTGCGATGCATCGAGCGAAGCCTCCATCGGCCCTCGACCGAGCTCCGCGCGCATCCGGATGTTGTGATGCTGGGCCTGGGGGAGGAAGAAGTCGATCAGCTCGTCGACAACCTCGTTCAGATCGTGTCGTTCGCGCACGAGGCGAATCTCGCCAGCGAATCGCAAAAAGTCCCCGAGCGTGTCGCGCAGGCGTTCCGCTTCCCGCTGGAGTACCCCCACCCGACGCCGCATGCTTGATCGGTCGTCCTCGTCGAGACCCGGCAGGTCAGCGATCGCTTCGGACAGCAACTCGGCGTTCAGCCCGATCGTCGACAGCGGGTTTTTGATCTCGTGCGCGAGGCCCGCGGTCATGGCGCCGATCTCCGCCAGCCGCTCCGCGTTGCGGGCGCGTCGCTCCGCGGCACGGGCGCGTTTGATCTGGCGCTTCAACTCGAACCAGACGACCGGTACACCGATTACGGTGCCGATAGCCAATCCGATGAGAACACCCTGCAGAACAGCCATAGCGGAACACGATACCGCTGGTGCGCGTCAGCGTGGGGCTCTTCCTCTACTTCACCCGACGGGGATTTCGGGTGGAAGGGGTGACCTTGCGGACCTCGACCTCCGGTGACTCCACCCGTGAGACGCGCGTCGCGTGCCACCCGCGCTCGGTCTTCTCCGCGTCGTACTCCACCGCGGCACCGTCCTTGAGAACACGGAACCCGTCGCCCTCGATCTGCGAATAGTGGACGAACACATCCTGTCCCTCGGGCCCCACGATGAACCCGAAGCCCTTGCGCGGATCGAACCACTTCACGGTTCCTTCAACGCGATGGAGTTCGGCCTCAACTTTGGATTCGCTCATGCTCGTCCCTCACAAACCGACGGATCCGAGGAGTGGGCACCGGGGCACCGCACGAACCGAAACTACTGCGCGCGGAACCAAGGTTCAATAACTGTTTTGCATATCCCCACCCGGTGACACGATTTCTGAAAAGAAAACAGGCCCCGCCGGTAGCGGGGCCTGCAGATCTTTGTGGACAAGTCACCGAGGGAATCAGTCGGCCGCGACCGCTTCTTCTTCCTTGGCTTCGTCTTTCAGCACGGCTTTGCGGCTGAGTTTGATCCGGCCCTGGTCGTCAACGTTGATGACCTTGACCTTGACGACATCACCCACAGAAACGACATCGCTCACGTTCTTCACGAAGCCATCGGCCAGTTCCGAGATGTGGCACATGCCGTCGGTGCCGGGCGCGAGTTCGATGAACGCGCCGAAGTCCTTCATCGAAACGACCTTGCCGTTGTAGATCGTGCCGACCTTGATGACCGCGGTGACCGCTTCGATCTCGCTGAGCGCGCCTTCGAGGGACGGGCCATCCGCGGAGGAAATGAGGACGGTGCCGTCGTCTTCGACTTCGACGTTCACACCGTAACGGTCCTGGATCGAGCGGATGTTCTTGCCGCCGGGGCCGATGAGTTTGCCGATCTTGTCGGGGTCGATGTTGAGACTGACGATGCGCGGCGCGTTCGGCGAGATATCCTCGCGCGGCTCGGCGATGACCTTCTCCATCTCGGTGATAAGGTGCTCAAGGCCCTCGCGTGCCTCGGTGAAGCAGGCCTTGATCTCGTCGAGATCGAGTCCGCGCGCCTTCAGATCGAGCTGGATGCCGGTGATGCCTTCACGCGTGCCGCAGATCTTGAAGTCCATATCACCGAAGAAGTCCTCTTCACCGATGATGTCGAGCACGCGGACGACCTTCTTGCCCTTTTCGTCGGTGAAGCGACCGACGGTGATTCCGGCGCAGGTGTTCGTGATCGGGACGCCTGCGTCCATCAGAGCGAGGCATCCGCCGGTGGTCGAGGCCATCGACGATGAGCCGTTGGACTCGGTGATATCGCTAACGAGGCGCACGGTGTAGGGGAAATCTTCCGGGCTGGGCATGATGCCGGCGAGCGAGCGCTCGGCGAGCGCACCGTGGCCGATCTCGCGACGACCCGGGCCCATGATACGACCCGCTTCGCCGACGCAGAACGGCGGGAAGTTGTAGTGCAGGTAGAACTTCTTGGAGTACTCGGGCATCAGGCCGTCGACGATCTGTTCATCGCGCCCGGTGCCGAGGGCACACGAAACCAGCGACTGCGTCTCGCCTCGCTGGAACATCGCCGAGCCGTGGGTGTGCTTGAAAACGCCGATCTCCATCTCGAGCGGACGGATCTCCATGAGATCGCGACCGTCGGCGCGGATCGACTTGTCGACGATCAGCTTGCGGGTCACCTTCTTCTCAAGCGTACGGAAGGCCTCCTTCGCCATCGAGTGGCGCTTCTTCGAGGTCTCGTACTCGCCGACGGTGCCGTCTTCCTTGATCTGGAAGTGCTTCTCGAGGAGCTGCTTGCGGAGTTCCGCGACCGCCTCACCTCGCTCGTGCTTGCCCTTGATCTGGCGGGCCTTGGTGAGTTTGGTCTCGCACTCCTTCTTGACCAGCGCGACGACGTCGTCGTCCGGCAGGTTGGAATTGCCGTCGCGCTTCTTCTGACCGGCCTTCTTCACGAGCTCGCCGATAAGACCGAGCGTCTCCTTCACGTAGTCGTAGCCGAATTCGATGGCGGCGTGAACATCCTCATCCGCGACTTCGGCCGCGCCGACTTCGATCATGTTGATGCCGTCGTCATGCCCCGCGAGCACGAGGTCCAGATCGGAATACTCCATCTGGGTCCCCGTCGGGTTGATGATGAACGCGGCGCCGTCGTCGGTAAAGATACGGCCGACGCGAACGGTCGCGGTCGGGCCCTGGAACGGGGCGTCGGAGATGGAGAGAGCTGCAGACGCGGCGGTCGCGGCGACGATGTCCGAGTCGTTCTCGCCGTCGTGGCTCATGACCCAGCACTGGATCTGCACCTCGTCGATGAACCCGTCGGGGAAGAGCGGACGGATCGGGCGATCGATCATCCGCATGGTGAGGATTTCCTTCTCGTTCGGAGCGCCTTCGCGCTTGCGGAAGCCGCCGGGGAACTTGCCCGCAGCGGTCAGCTTCTCGCGGTAGTCGACCTGCATGGGGAAGAAGTCGAGACCCGGACGCGGGTCCGCGCGGACGACGGTGGCGAGCACGGTCGTGCCGCCGTAGGTGGCGACGACCGCGGCGTTGGCGAGTTTGGCGACCTTGCCGGTTTCGAGAGTGAGCGTACGACCGCCGATTTCGCGTTCGACCTTGATCTGTTTCATCTTCTGCGTTGCCTTTCGGAGCGTATCGATGGCCGCTGCCTCCGGAATCGGAGGTGGAACACATCGAACTGCCCGAATGTGCTGGTCCGCTGCCGACGCACTCGAAGAGCAGAAGGCCGGGTGCAACAGGAGCCGTGTTGCCTGCGGCCTGCTGCCGTTCAGGCGTGGCAAGGCCAGCGGATTAAAAAAGCGACCGGCCCGATGCCGGTCGCGCTGTCTACTGAGTTACTTACGCAGACCGAGCTTCTGGATCAGCGTCAGGTAGCGATCCCGGTCGGTCTTCTTCAGGTAGCCCGAGAGGCGGTTGCGCTTCGAGACCATCGCGAGCAGCCCTCGGCGCGACGAAAAGTCGTGACGGTGCTCCTTAAGGTGCTCGGTCAATTCGCGGATGTTCTCTGTGAGCACCGCGATCTGGACCTCGGGCGAGCCGGTGTCGCCCTCGTGCGTCGCGAATTCCTTGATGATCTCTGCCTTGCGTGCTTCGGAAATAGCCATTGTCTTCTTACAAACCTCTGCTAGCCGCCCCCGACCCACATGCAGGGACATCGCACAGAAGGTGCGAACCGGGCGCAGCAATAGTCGGAAATCCACGCGATTCCGACCGAAAGTCTAGTGATCACGGTAGTTTTTTGCAAATGAACCGGCTGTGGCGAGGCTTCGGAGTCGCGCGGCAGCCAGCCAGCGATACCATGCCGTTTCTATGGCGACCTCCACCAAGACGCTCACCGGTCCACAACCCCTCGCGGCTCGCGTCCGAGCCCTTCGCCCCTCGGCAACTCTCGCCGTCGGAGCCCGGGCCAAGGAGCTCAAAGCGGCCGGGGTCGATGTGCTGTCCTTCGCCGCTGGCGAGCCGGATTTCGACACGCCGGAGCCGATCAAAGAGGCGGCGAAAAAGGCCATCAGCAACGGGATGACCAAGTACGCCCCGGTTCCGGGGGACAACGACTCTCGAAGTGCTATCGCGGAGAAGTTGACGACCGAGAACCGCATCCCCGGCGTCACACCCGAACACGTTGTCGTCTCGACCGGCGGCAAGCAAAGCCTGTTCAACCTGTTCATGGCCCTGCTCGACCCCGCTGGCGAGGGCAGCGAGGCCCGACGGGTCATTCTGCCGGTCCCGGCCTGGGTCAGCTACGCGCCGCAGGCCCAACTCGCCGGGGGTGAGGTCCACGAGGTCGTGACAACGCCAGAAACCGCCTTCAGGATGACTCCGGAGCAGCTCGACGAGGCCCTGACCCCGGATTCACGGGTGCTCGTCCTGAACTCGCCGAGCAACCCTTGCGGAACGATGTACTCCCCTGACGAAATCCGTGCGCTCGGCGCGGTCATCGAGCGAGTCACCACCGGCCCGGCCCCCCGCTGCCCACACCTGGTCGTGGTCACGGACGAGATCTACGAAAAGCTCGTCTTTGACGGGCAGGAGCACTTCTCGATCGGCTCGATCCCGTCGATCAGCGAGCGCGTGCTGACCGTCAACGGGTTGTCGAAGGCCTACGCGATGACTGGCTGGAGAGTCGGCTACTTCGCCGGCTCGGGCGATTTCGGGCTGGAGGTCGCCAAAGCGACCGCCAAACTCCAGTCCCAGTCCACCACGGCCATCCCGACGTTCATCCTGCCGACGCTCCGCATCGCGTTCGAGCAGTGCCAAGGCTTCGTCGAGCACCTGCGATCGACGTTCGAGCAGCGGGCCCAGGTCATGTACAACGGCCTGACCGCCATCGACGGGCTCGTCTGCCCGCGCCCGACCGGCGCGATGTACGCCTTCCCGGATGTCTCGGCCCACTTCGGCAAGTCATCGCCGAAGGGCACCCGGATCGACTCGGCGCTCTCGTTCTCGCAGGCGCTGCTCGACGAGCACCACGTCGCCCTCGTCCCCGGCGAGGACTTCGGGACCGGCGGCGAGAAATGCTGCCGCCTCACGTACGCCTGCGCCACCGAGCAGATCGAGAAGGGCATCGAGCGGATCCGGACCTTTGTCGAATCACTCCGCTGAACCGGGACCCCGCTCGAATCGCCGGCGGCTTTCCTCATCGTTGAACGCGAGCTGCGTCCGCCCGCCGATGCGGATCAACCCGGCATCGATACCGTGCTCGCGCATGGCGAGAAAGAGCTGCAGGTCGCTGATGTACTCCACGCGCGACGGCTCCGTGTTCTGCACAATCGTTGTCATGGTCAGTGGACGATCGGCGATCCTCGCGATGCCGAACGGTGCGTCGGCGGGTGCGGAAGGTTCGGGCTCCGGCGTCCCTGGGGTGTTCTGACCGGACGCCGAAGCGTGACGCGTCGTGGGATTCGGCTGCGCGGGCTGTTGTCGCGGCGAAACCAGCCACGCGACGCTTCCGACCAGGAGGACCATCGTTGCGACGAGTCCGGCGTTCCGACGCCGCACACGCGAGCGGAGTACGTGCGACTGCTCGCGCAGGAGTGCACTCAGTCGGTCGTGTCGTGATGAATTGGGTTTCTGTGGATTCATGACTGTTCCTCTGCATCACGGAGTTGGGTGAGCACGCGACGGAGGCGCCCATCGACGGCGCCGGGGCGGAGGCCGAGGCTCCGGCCGATGCGTTCGAGGGTCCACCCGAAGCGGATGCGGGCATCGACGAGGTACGCCGCGTCATGGTCCAGCGCTCGCAGCCGGTCCTGCAGCACGGCCAATTCTTCTTCCCGCGAACCGGTCTCATCCGCTCGCACTTCGGTGGAGACGTTCCGCTCCCGTCGGACCCTGCGGCGCTCCGCTCGCACGCGGTCGATCGCCGATCGGAGCGCGACTCGATGGAACCACGCTCTGACTTCGCTTTCGTGCTGCATAATCGGGATGCCTCTGATGGCTTTCACGAACGCGTCCTGCACGGCGTCGGCGGCGAAATGCTCGTCCCGGCGGGTGTCCCGGCGGATCTGCTCGACGAGGTCGTCGAACAGCATCTCGAATACCTCGCCCAAGGCTGACCCGTCTCCGCTCGCGAAACGCCGCGTGACATCGATCCAGACGGGCGAATGCCCGGCGCTCGGGGCCGGGCTCGCGCGGGGAACCGGAGTTGTGACGCGGGGGATGGGCACGCTTCGGGGTCGGTGCGTTCAATCGTACCGCTGCAGGACGCTTTCCAGATGCTTCAGACGCGCTTCGGCCTCCTGCAGCGAGGCGCGGGCATCGAGCAACTCCAAACGGTACTCAAGCACTTCATGCTCAGAGTAATCCCCGGCTTCAAATGCGGCGGTAGCGCGTTCGAGCGCGCTCTCGGCATACGTGTAGAGCTCACGGTGATACTCCATCCGGGACCGCGCGATCGTCGCTTCCCGCTCCAACTGGGCGCGTTGCTCGAGCGCATCCTGAGATGCGATCGCCGACTCTCGCAATGTCGCAACGACCTGCGTGATCGCATTTATGACCGACTGGGGCCCTGAGACGATTAGCAGCGCCGTCTGCTCATGGAAGCGGATCCGGGTCGAATCAGCCTCTCCCCCAACCTCGACCGCCGCCTCGATCGCGGAGAGCGCATCCGCGTCGGAGAGGCGTCCGGCACCGACAATGCCTGCGAGGGAAATCGCCTTGAACTCCACCTGGCTACGTGGCCCGGAGATGTTCCGGGCGTCGATGACAAACATCATGCCCTTGTCTTCGACATCGAGTCGGAACGCCGAGTCCGTGCGAGAGTCATCAACAAGACCGTCGATTGCGTTCATCACGCCGTACACGTTCACGTTCCGAAGATTCAGCGGCGGGATATTCGCCTGGCGCGCTGGTCCCCGTGCCACGACATTAGCCCGGGGAAACACCTCTTTGACCTTCTGAAGAAGTTCGAGTCCTGACCCTCCGTCGAAGGTGAAGTCCGATCCCGTCGCTCCAGCAGGGATCGGCCGATCGGCATCGGCGCGGATGATGAACGCTCCGCCGATGTTTGACGCTCGGATCCCGCGAATATCATCTCCGTCGGCCAGTGCTTCGATCGCGCTCATGGCGGTGATGAACGAAATGTCTGAAAGTCGAATCGCGGGAAGCGTCGCGTTGGCGGCGAGCTCGTTTTTTATCACGACGGATCGCTCGCCGGTCAGCTCTTCGAGGTGAGCGACGAACTCGCGAACCGTGCCGCCGTCGAAATCGATGTCCATGCCCCCCGAGGTCATGGTCGCCTGAGCGGGGCGACCGGACCCGCCGCCCGACTGCTGGCCAAGGGCGGCTGGCGAACAGAGGGCGATGCTGGCGGATGCCAGCGCTACGGCCAAAGGGGAACGGAGCATGGGATTCCTTTCGGTGCGAGGGCTTTCGTTGGTCGTACCGCCCTGCTTCCGGACGGTTCTCCGCAATCGAAACGGCACCGGATCCTCGGTTTCGCTCCTTGACCGAAGAAATCTGGAGAACACGCAGAAACGCCCGCCCGTGTTACAATCCGCGACCCATGCACTACGACTCGCATCAGTCCGTCATCACCGATCTCGAGGCGCGCATTGTAACGATGCGCGACTCTCTTTAACTACGACACGAAGCAGGCCAAACTCGCCCAGCTCGAAGAGCGGATGGGCGCCACAGACTTCTGGGACAACCCCGAGCAGGCCCAGAAAACCGTCGGCGAGATGAAACTCGTCAAGGCCCAGATCGAGCCGCTGTCCAAGGTCGTCGAGACCTTCGAAGACGCGAAGGTCGCCTACGAGATGGCCCGAGAGGTCGACGATCAGGACCTGCTGGTCGAGGCCGATGAGGAACTGTTCAAGCTCGAATCGAAGATGGAAAAGGTCGAGATGCTCAGCCTGCTCTCGGGCCGGCACGACCATCGCGACTGCTACCTGACTATCTCGGCCGGCGACGGCGGCACCGAGGCCAACGACTGGTGCGACATGCTCTATCGCATGTACTCCATGTTCTTCGATAAGTATCACCGCGAGTGGAAAGTCGAGGAGATCGAGATCTCGCACGCCACCGAGGTCGGCCTCGACTCTGTGACCTTCCTGGTCAAAGGCGCGTTCGCGTTCGGTCTGCTCAAGTGCGAACGCGGCGCCCATCGCCTGGCGCGGGTCAGTCCGTTCAACTCGCAGGGCAAGCGCCAGACTTCGTTCGCCACCGTCGACGTGACGCCGGTTTTCGCCGACACCACCATCGACATCCCCGAAAAGGACCTCGAGATCACCGCCTTTGCTCGCTCGTCCGGTCCCGGCGGCCAGAACGTGAACAAGGTCGCATCCGCGATCCGCCTTGTGCACAAACCGACCGGCTTCATGGTCGTCAGCTCGACGCACCGCGACCAGCAGCAGAACCGGCGACAGGCGCTTGAGATTCTCCAGGCCAAACTCGAAGAACTCGAAGAGGAACGGCGCGCCAAGGAGATTAAGGACGCGTCCGGCGGAGATGTCTCACGAGGCTGGGGCGCGCAGATCCGCAGCTATGTCTTCTACGACAACCGAGTGAAGGACCACCGGACCGGTCACGAAACCGGAAACGTGCAGGGCGTTATGGATGGCGACCTGGACGGTTTTATCGACGCCGAACTCAAGCGCCGGCGCAAGGAACAGGCCGAAGCCGAGGCGAAAGCCTCCGCCTGACCCGCGCAGATCGCAGCGGCGGATCCGCACTCAGTCGCGGCTGTCGATATCAGCGGTTTCGCCATCGCGGATGAGGTCCGCGAGCAGTTCCGCGTCGAGAGCGTTCACGAGCCCGTCGCCGTTGATGTCCGCTTCACAGACGAAGTCACTGACGGACTCGATCGCGTAGAGGTCCTCGGAGTCGACCACGCCATCGGCGTTCACATCGCCGGTCTGGCCCCCGACGGAGAAGTCGAGACGCGTCACGGACTCGCGGACCAGCATGCCCATGGGGCGTTCCTGCGTCACGACGGTGACCGAGTTCGCTCCGCCGGAGAGTCCGCTGAACGGGAAGATGAACACGCCCCGATCGAAGTCGAAGGCCTTGCTGGAAGCGTTCAGCGGCGGGATAGGAGCACCGTCGGGCAGGTTGATGAACACCCACATGTCGGTCGCGGTGCCGTCTTCGTTCGTGAATCGAAGCGTGCCCGAACCGCTGACGCAGTCCACGCCGATCGGCTGGACGGAGACATCCGGATCCTCACGATCGACATAGATCACCTTGCGGAAATCACCAGTGATCGGATCGCCAGCGTTGCGATTCCGAAAAGCAACGGCGTTGAGATAGTTATATCCCTCGGGGAGGACCGAGGTGTCCACGATCTGGCGGTAGAGACCCTGCCCCGCACCCGGATTGCTGAAGAACGGTGCGTTGATCGTCGTGAACTGCTCCCAGCCGCGAAATTCGCCAGAGTCGATGTCCCAGGTGCCGCTGTTGTTCAGATCGACGTAGCCGCGGCCGACCCGGAAAATCGCGTTGTCATCCGTGTTGGGGTCCTGCGGATCAGTCTGCGTGGTGGTGAGCGTGACAGACATGCTCGCAGCCTGAACGACCGGAACCGTCGCGAGCCGCCGGCTGTAGACCGGCGCCGAAGCCGAACTCGCCGGCAGGGTCATTGTTGTCGGTGAAACAGTGAGCGTCCCGCTCGGCGCGGCTGGACCGTAAACAACATAGCCACGGTTATGCTCGAAAGCGTTCGTCTTGTTGCGCGGCACCCGGATCGTCACCACGCCGTTCGCGCCCACCGTGACCGTGTCGAAGATCGCGTTGTTCGGATCGACCGACGGGTCGGCGGCGTTGCCGGTCAGCTCCTGCAGGATCGTGCCCTGCGGGAAGCCGGTCACGACGGAGCGAGTGTCGAATCCCGAGGCGAACGAGTCGTTGACGCCGACCAACACGTTCGCCGCCCCGTTCCCGGAGCGCTGGAAGACCATCACATCGCCGTCGAGCCAGAGGATGTCGAACTGGCCGCGCCCGTAGTTGTTGGAGATCTTGACAAGGTCGGTCAGTCTCGGGTTGAGCGACGAGCCGTTCTTGTCGACGCCGAGCGCTTCCGGGTTGCCCTCCCTGGGCCAGAAGCCGCGGAACTGGAAGCGGTCGTGCATCTCGCGAGCGTTGTAGTACACGATCGAGGGACCGGGGCGCATCAGGATGTACGCGAACGCGTGCCACGCCGCCTTGTCGTCGAACGGAAGACCGGGAGCACTGCCGCCGTCGCCGTTCGAGCCGTTGTCGTGCGAGTAGACGTGGTTCACGCCGACGCTTCCGTTGTTGAACCCGTCGTCCACGGAGTCGATGTGGGCGTTGAGCACGTCCTGCCAGTTGCCAAAGCCACGCGCGTTGACGAGGTTCCGCACCGCTCCCGCGCCGTTGAGATCGAGCGTGTCTCGGAAGCCGAAGCCGTCCTTGCGGACGTAAGACAGCATGGTGCCGGGGTCGGTGACCGCCTCGCCGAAACTGAACGCAGTGCCGGTCGATCCGTCCGGGTTCTTGCGTCGATCAAAGACCGCTGCGTCGTAGAACTCGTTCCAGAACCACTGCGGCACGTGCTTGATCGCGTCGAGCCGGAAGCCGTCGATGCCGATGTCGTCGAGCATCCATTGGCAGTGGCGCATCAGCAGGCCGGTGGCGTTCTCGAGGACCGGGTCACCCTCCATCGGGTTCTCGGTATTGAACGGGTAGATCTCCCACTGCCGTCCGCTGATCGGCTCGGTGAACACTTTCGGCTCCAGATCCAGATCGGGATAGAAGCGGTAGTTGTTCTCGTTCGGTCGGTTCCGGATTGTTCCGGCGGGAATGTTGTCGGGGTCGCCCTCGGTCACGGGATGGCGGATGAAGAAGTTGGTCGAGCCTTGGTTGATGTCGATCAGGCCGACCAGATCGCCGGTCCAGACGTCGTAGTTCGGCCCGTTGGGATCAACCGATTGCGTCGTACCGTTGTGGAAGTCACCCCAGTTCCCGCCGATCGACTTGTCGCCGTTCGCGGGCGGGTTCAGCCAGAAGCCCGGGTATGCGCCGGCGTCCATGAAGCCCTCGTTGCCGCTGCGCGCCGAGGCGTGGTTCAGGATCGTGTCCACATAAACATTCGCGCCGGCTCGATGGAACTGCTCGACAACCTGACGAAAGCCTGCTTCGGTGCCATAAATCGTTTGGTTGTTGGGCGTCCCAAGATTGAATTTGTCGAACTGGTCATAGCCGGGGCTAGTCGGGTCGCCGGGCAGCATGACCGGAGGGAGCCAGGTCGCGTTGTAGCCCGCGAGGAAGAAATCGGGCATTCGCAGCTCGAGGTTCTCCCACGAGTTCTCGAACCACTGGAGCATGACCTCATCGGCGCTCGCGACGGGGGCGAGCCCGGCGATCGCGAGGATCGCGAAGGTTGACCCGAGGCGCGGACGGAAGGGGCGTCGAAAGGAACGGGACCGGATCATGTGGCATCGTCTCCGAGTGAATCTGGGCGCTTCGGACATCGGCCGGCCGGGCCGCGTCGTTCGGTCGCTACGCAATAATGCCCCCGAAGAGCGGCTCAGTAAACCGTTTTACCCTCGAAGCGGAGCGGATTCACGACCGATTTCTGGCTATCGGGCCCACTTCCTGCGATTCCGGGCTTTGGGAGACGTCAGACCAGCAACGTCGCCGGGGCTTCGAGCAATCGACGAACGGTCTGAAGGAACTCAGCCGCCATCGCCCCGTCAATGACACGGTGGTCACTCGACATCGTCATCTGCATCTCGTGTCCGACCTGGATCTCGTCTTCACCCGCCTCGTTGGGACGCACGACCGGCTTCTTGACCGCTCCACCCACCGCGAGGATCGCCGAGTTGGGCGGGTTGATGATGGCGGTGAAGTGCTCCACGCCGTACATCCCGAGATTGGAGATCGTGAAGGTCGCGTCGGACATCTCGTCCACGCTGAGGCCCTTCTCCCGAGCCTTCTTCGCGAGCGACTTGGTGTCCGAGGAGATCTGGCGCAGGCCGATCCGGTCGGCATCGCGGATGGTGGCGACAACGAGCCCGCCGCCCCGCTCCATCGGAAGCGAGATCGCGACGCCCACGTTGACCTGACCGTGCAGTTCGACAGACTGACCGTCCTTGCCCCAGCTGCTGTTGATGTACGGATGCTGGTGCATGGCCAAGGCACAGGCACGGACCAGGAAGTCGTTCACGCTCAGTTTGACGCCCTGCGAGGCCAGCTGCGTGTTGAGCTGCTCGCGCAGGTCCAGCAGCGGGTCCATATCCACCGTCATCGTGACTTGGTAGTGCGGCACAGTGGTCTTCGACTCGACCAGTCGCTTGGCGATCGTCGCACGCATGTTGCTGAGCGACTGCTTCCGAGACTCGAGGGCCGCACCCGGCGCCGGGAGCGGAGCCGGTGCCGACGAAGCGCCAACCTGCGATGCCCCGTTGCGACCGGCAGACTCGATATCCCGCGCGACGATCCGCCCGCTCGGACCCGAACCCTGCACACCGGACAGCTCGACCCCCTTCTCGGCGGCCAGTTTGCGGGCCAAGGGCGACACGAAGATCCGACCGCCCGAACCGTCCGACGTCGAACCGACCGAGGTCGTCGAGGCCGATGCCGCCTTCTCGGGCTGCTTGCTGTCCGAGGAACTGTTCGTCGATTCAGACGATTCCTTCTGCTTCGACGAGGACGACTCCGAACTCTCGGCGGACTCGTTCTTCCCGGCCTTGGCGTCCTCGCGCACCTTCTCGACGTCCTCGCCTTCCTCGGCCAGCACGACGATGGTCTTGCCGACCGAAACCGTCTCGCCCTCACCGAGCAGGATCGCCGCGACGACGCCGTCGTCGAAGTTCTGCAGTTCCATCGTCGCCTTGTCGGTCTCGATGTCGCCGAGCACATCGCCGGCTGAGACGCTGTCGCCTTCCTGAACGTTCCACGACACGATCGTGCCTTGTTCCATCGTGTCCGAGAGGCGCGGCATGGTGATGTTGATGGGCATGGATCGGATTCCGGTGCTGGCGATGTGCGAGAAGGCTTCGGACGGGTTCAGGCGTTGACGACTCGACGAACCGCTTCGGCAATGCGGTCGGCGTTCGGAAGATACGCCGCTTCGAGCGGCTTGGAATACGGGGCGGGGACATCTTCGGTGTTGACGCGGACGGGCTGATGATCGAGCCAGTCGAACGCGTGCTCGATGATCTGGGTGATGACTTCGCTGGCGACGCCGCTAAAGGGCCACGACTGATCGACGACCACGACCCGGTGCGTCTTCTTCAGGCTTTCGACGATTGAGTCGATATCGAGAGGACGGATCGTGCGCATGTCGAGAACATCGACCCCGATGCCGTCTTCGGCGAGTTTCTCCGCGGCTTCAAGGCAGAAGTTGACCGGGCGTCCGAAGCTCACGACCGTGCAGTCCGAACCCTCGCGATGGCGGTAGGCCTCCCCGAACGGGATGTAGTACTGCTCCTCGGGGACGTGCGCCTTGTCGCCAAGCATGCGCTCGCTTTCAAGGAAGAAGACCGGATCCTCATCGACGATCGACGTCGCGAGCAGCCCCTTCGCGTCGTACGGGCAACTCGGGATCACGAGCTTCACACCCGGCACGTTCGCGTACAGGCCTTCAACGCACCACGAGTGGGTGGAGCCGAGCTGGCCACCAGCACCGTCGTTGCCGCGGAAAACGATCGGGCAGCCCCACTGCCCGCCGGACATGTAGAGCATCTTCGGAACGTTGTTGAGGATCTGGTCTGCGGCGACGAGGCTGAACGACCAGCTCATGAACTCGATGATCGGGCGAAGACCGTACATCGCGGCACCCACCGCCATGCCCGCGAAACCGTTCTCGGAGATCGGCGTGTCGATGATGCGGCTCTCGCCGAATTCATCCATCATGCCCTCGGAGACCTTGTAGGCACCGTTGTACTGAGCGACCTCTTCGCCGGCGAGGAAGATCCGCTTGTCGCGGCGCATCTCGTGGCTCATCGCTTCGCGCAGCGCTTCGCGGAACTGGATGACCCGGTCTCCCTCCCGGGAGGGTAGATCGGCAGACAGGTCGGGCTTCTCCGGGGCGGTGTATATGCTCATCGCTGCCTCGAAACGGGGAAATGGAGTCGACGGCCCGGCGCCGAGGAGGAACCGATCAGCCCTGGGTCGCCGGGGTCGGGGATTGTAGCGAAACCGGACGTTCTGTCCCGTTGCCGGAACGCATGCCCGAAGTGAGGTGCCAGATGAACAGGCCCACCAGCAACATCGCACTCGAGACCGCCAGCCAGTGCGGCACAATCATCCCGCCGGCCCCCTCGCCGCCCCAGCCCGCCAGCCCGAGTCGCGATGCGAACGCGTCGAGCAGGAGGCCCAGCCCGACGGCACTGACGATCAGGCCCCCGAGGTACGCCGCCGTCGCGCGGGTCCCGATCTCCCGTCGCACCAGCACGATCCCGGCGATGTTCGTCGCCGGCCCCGCGAGCAGAAAGACCAGCACCGCGCCCGGCGAGACACCGGCGACCAGCATCGACGCGGCGACCGGCGTCGACGCGGTCGCGCAGATATACATCGGAATACTGACGAGCAGGATCAGGAGCATCACGCCCAGCCCGCTCGCCGAACCCGCCAGACTCTGGGGCGAGACGAAGGCATTCAGCACTCCCGCGATGAGAATCCCCAGCATCAGCCAGCTCCCGAGATCGGAATACAGCGTGCCAAAGGCGTAGCGCTGTCCAGCGATCAACGAAACCCGTTCCTCCCCGTCGTCCGCGCCGCCTGGCGGTTCCGACGCGCAGCACGATGCGACCGCCTCGGGCTCGCAACAGGACGTGCCCTGAGCGACCGTTGGCGGACTCGCGCAACAGGTCTGGGTCGCGGCGGCGTCTGGCGTCGGCTTCTTGGCGGCTTCCGCACCGTCCGGCGCAATCAGCCACGTCGCGATGCCGGCAACCAGCGAACTGATCAGCGAGCACACGAGGCGCGCGACCGTGAACGGCAGGCCGAGCATGGAATACGAGATCGCCAGCGAGTCCACGCCGTTCTGGGGCGTCGCGATGAGGAAACTCACCGTCGCCGGGCGACTCAGGCCTTGCCGACGCAGGCCGATCGCCGTTGGCAGAACGCCGCAGGAGCAGAGCGGGAGCGGCGCACCGAGAACCGTGGCCTTGATCACGCCCGCGAAGCCGGAATTGCCGATCAGACGCGTAAGCAGGTCGCCGGGAAGGAGGCTCTTCACCAGCCCTGCGAACAGCAACCCGAGGACCAGCCACGGCGAGGCATCAAGCAGGACAAACCATGTCTCACGCACGATGTTTGCGATCGCATCGATCATCGGACCTGAAGCCTAGCGCGGCGGATCGGATCGAGCCAAGCCAAACACGTCAGAGCAGCGGGTTCTTTGCACCGTCGACGTACTTCGCCGTAGGGCTCATCCGCGGGTGCGCGTTTACCATGACATCTGAGAAGAGCTCGCTGACATCGGGATCGGGCTCGCTCTCAGCGAACTGCACGGCTTCCTTGACGATCGCCTTGATTTCCTTCTGCATGTCCTTGTAGTCGTCGCCGGACATGATGCCGCGCTCGTCCACCACGACCTTCTTGAGTTTCTCGATCGGATCCTGATCCTGATAGGTCTGAACCTCGTCCTTGGAGCGGTACTTCTGGGGGTCGGACATCGAGTGCCCTTGGAACCGGTAACAGTGGATGTTCACGAACGCCGGCCTTTGCTCCTCGCGGCATTCGTCCACCAGCGGCTTCATCCCGTCGTACACGCTGAGCACATCCATGCCGTCGAACTCGGCGTACGCCATACCGTACGCGTCGGCCTTAGCCTTGAGGTTGTCGGCTTGTGTCGTGCCGCGATCGATCGATGTGCCCATGGAGTACTTGTTGTTCTCGAGGCAGAAGAGAACCGGTGAGCGGAGCTGACCGGGCAGGTTCGAGAGATTCATCGCTTCGTGGAGTGCCCCCTGGTTCAGCGCGCCGTCGCCGAGGTAGGCCAGCGCCACCTTCTTGCCGGGCTCAACGCCCTCGATGACCGACTCGCCGATCACCTCGTTCTCGTACCGGGCTGCGAACGCCAGGCCGAGTCCGAGCGGCGTCTGAGCGCCGACGATGCCGTGCCCGCCGTAGAGATGGTTCGGCTTGTCGAACATGTGCATGGACCCGCCCTTGCCCTTCGCGCACCCGGATAGGCGACCGTACATCTCGGCCATGCAGGCCTTGGGGTCCATGCCCCGGGCGAGGGCGTGCCCGTGATCCCGGTAGGCCGTCACCACGGGATCGGTATGCTCGACGCTGCCGATGGTGCCGACGGCAACGGCCTCCTGCCCGATGTAGATGTGGCAGAAGCCGCCGATCTTCGCCTGTTGGTACGCCGCCATCGTCCGCAGTTCGAACTCGCGGATCAGCAGCATGTCGTAGAGCCACTTCTTCAGCACATCCGCGCCGAGCGAGTCAGAGGGGCGTGAGCCGGTGGACGAAGCGGGCTTGGTATCGGTCATCGTCATGCCAATCCTCGGGCGTCAGGTGGAACAGAACAGCGTCGGTCGCCAGCGAACGGCGACCGACAGGATCATTGTAGAGAACCACGGTTGTTCGGGCTGCGAATCGAGCGAGGGATCAGGGACAGGCCGTGCCGAATCCCGCGAGGACGATATTGAGGTCCGCGAGACCGACCGAGCCGTCGCCCGAGGCGTCGCCCTGGTCGAGCGTCGCGCCCGATGCGAGCCCGAAGTTCGCGAGCACCGCGTTGAGGTCGCTCAGATCGACCCCACCACTCGCGTTCAGGTCACCCGGACAACTCGACGGAATCAGCTCCATGCTCACCGAAAGCGTGAGCGTCTCGGCGAGGCCGGCACCGGGGATTGGCTCGTCGGCGGTCTCGAACGTGTACTGCACCTCGTAGACTCCGAGCGGCCCGGAGCGGTCACCCGTGATCTCCACGAGAACGAATTGGTTGCCTTCGATCGATGTGCCGTCCAACACGGGAACGGAAATGATCTGGCTGCTCCCGGTCGCCTCGACGGTCGTGATGACGAGATCCGCGGTGGTCTCGGGGAGCCCGCCCGCGTTGAAGATTGCCGCGACCGAATCCGCGGTGTCCAGCGAACGCTCGAGCACTCCGAGGTCGACCGCGAGGCTCGTCTGGCCCGCGGACGGTGCGAACGACGCCACGGCCTCGGTCACACCGGTACCGGAGATGGTCAGCGTGTCGTTCCCGTCGGCGCTTCCGAAGCCGCTACCCACGGAGGTGAGGTCGGTGTTGTCGATGACGAGTTGCCCGCTGATCGGACCCGGCGAAGGCGCCCAGATCGCAACATCGATGTCTGCGCTCTGCTCGCCGCGCGCGAACGTTCGCGGCATCGCGTGATCTGCGCTGTACGCGTCACCGGTCGCCTCAACCAGAAAGGAGGTCGGTGTCGAACCGGACTTCTGAACGCTGACTGTCTGCCCCAGCGCGTCTTCTAGGGCCGGGCTCAGGATGAATCGCCCGATGTTCAGCGTCAGTTCCGACGAACCGTCGCCGCTCACACTGCCCTCGGCGAAAACGATCTGTGAATCGTTCGGCTGCTCGCCCCAGAGCGCCCACGCGAACTCGGGATGGTCGACGAAGGGGTTGCGGTTCCCCTGCGCATAAAACGGGTTGTCGTCGAAACTGAACACGAGGTGATTGCGGCGGCGTTCTCGCGTCGACGGCTCTTCCTCGTAGTGCCAGTCCAGCAAGTACGACAGATCGCCCATCTGCCCGACAGACGGGAAGCCGTCGATCACCGTGAGATCAGATGTCGCGGCATCGGTGCCGTCGTAGCGGACATCCATGTAGAAGATCGCGCGTGCTGCCTCGCCCCGAAAGTCGTACGGGGAACTGGCCATCGTCGGATCCCAGTACGAGGAACTGTCCAGACCAAACGGCTTGTTACCGCGTGAGCTGTTGATCGACGGATGACACGGGCGCAGCGCGTGCAAGTCGCTGTAGTCAGCGCCGTTGTCGCCCACGCCGAGACTGCGCGGCCACATGTGCTCGCGGTTCCAGGTCACCCCGGAGTCCCAACTGCCATCAACCGATGCGCCGTTGTAAATCAGGATCACGTTCTGGGAGTTCGCAGGGTCCGCATCGAGAATCGCCAGCGCTTGCCGGGCCGCGCCGTAACTCCGGATCGTGTGCCCGTCGATGATGTCGTTCAGGCTGGAGCGGAGCGAGGCGGGCGAGCCATCGAAGACCACGCTCGAGTAGTAGCCGCTCGGCGGGCCGTACTGATCGGAACCGAAGGCTCCGGAGGCGAGTCCGATGGCGAGGATTGACGCGAGGCAAGAGCGGCTTCCGGCTCGAAGCATGTCGTAAGACTCCGATGATTGCATAGGTAAAGCAAGGCGATCTTGTCCGGTTTGCCGGCATAAACCGCGAATCTGTCAGAATACTGTAAGCAGTGTGGACCAGCACGCTTGTTTGTGCCACCCGAGTGCTCACAATTGCGTATGGAAGTGCGACCGGTTTCGGGTTTCACCCTTATACGGACGATACTGGGAGTACCCGATGTCCGGCTGCTCCCCGTCACCTGCCCGACGACCGCGTCAGACCGAAAGCAGATCCCATGAACAAGCCGCTTCTCATCGCTCTCGTCGTCGGCGCCCTCGGCGTTGCGGGCATCGCGGTGATGTCCACCGGCGGAAGTGATCCCGGCCAGCCCGTCCGCGTTGGGCTCACCCGGCCCAACATCGGTGATGGGGGGATCAACGGCTCGTCGGCCGCGGGGCTTCCCATGATCGGCGATTCCCGAGCGAGCCTCCGGAGCGTCAATCAGGGGAGCAGTTTCGCGAACTACGGTGGCCCGCTCGCGGCGGAGACACCCGATCGCTTCGACGAATCACTGAGTTCACCGTCCAACGGTTCCGAGAACAGCAGCGGCGGCGTCATCAACCGACCTCGGACAAACCCAAACCGGCCCGATGCAAATGATCGCGGCGGTGGTCGCGCGGACGACGCCCGCCAGCGCGCAGGTCAGCAATCTTCGCGTCCCGGCGCCGGGGGTGGCGCCGGTGCCGGCGGCCCTGGTGTCTCGGCACCTGCTCTCGCGAACCCGGCCCCCCCCATGCCGCCTTCTGGACCGACCGGTCCGGACCTTTCCGGATTGCCTCCCGGCCTGATCATTCCTGACGGGCTGCCTCAGAGCGTGATCGATGTCCTCATCGATGCCGCCAACCGCGGCGTCTTCGACGGCGGCGGCGGAGGAGGTTCCGGCGGGGGCGGCTCCGGCGGTGGCGGAGGCGCCGGCGGCGGCGGTGGTGGTTCCGGTGGCGGTGGATCCGGCGGCGGGGGCGGGGGCGGCGGCGTCATCATCGGTGGCGGCGGCGGGAGCGACGGCCCCCAGGCGCAATTGGTCTGGGTCGATGCCCCCATCTCGGGCTGCAGCAACCTCTCTGGACAGCGCACCCGTGACCTGTACATCCGTCTGACGGTCCCCGCGCGCGTGCTGTCCGTCGACTCCGGCGTCGGCTCGCCGGGCATGACGATCGCCGGCGCGGGATTCACACAGGTCAGTCGAGCCCCGAACCCCATCCACACGCCCCCAAGCCAGTTCGAGATCCTCCAGAATCCCTGCGCCGAGTTTGACACGTACTTGGCCTTCGGACCCGCGAATCCCGCGTTTCTCGGTGGCGATCCCATCTACGACCCGACCTTGAATGCCCAGTGGTTCGGCATTCTCGTGCAAGCGGCGCAGAATCCGTCGCTCTTCGGCGACAACGCCTACTACCTGCGCCTCGGCAGATTCACCGCTCCCGACAGCCAGGTCACGATCGGCGGTCAGATCACGGTCGCGACCGCGCCCGCTGGCGGCGGGCTCCCCGTCAACCGCTCCCTGACCGTCCCCAGTTGGTCAGAACCCAACGGCGGCCTCGACGACGGCGATGACGACGACGGAGGGTCGAACGGCGGTGGCGGAGACGACGGGACGGACGGCCCGGACGGAGATGGTGGCGACGACGGCGACGGCGGTGGTGACGGCGGCGGCGGAGGTGGCGACGGCGACGGCGGTGACGACGACGGCCCCACCGGCGATGTCAGCGCGATCACGCTCGTCTGGCATGAGGTCGATAATGGCGGCTGCACCGCTGATGTCGACGGCGACATGGTCAACGACATCGATCTCACGACCGCTCGCACCTTTGACCTTCTGATGCGCTCCCCCACTCCGGATCGCCTCATCGGCGCCGCGACCGGAACGGGCGGCGCCTCCGCGTTCTCGGTTGTGGTCGGCGGCCCGATCATCCAGTTCCCGGGAGTGGAAAACTCCAACACACTCCCGAGCGCTGCCGACATCGCCGCCGAACCGTGTCTTGAGTTCGACACCTACCTTGCAGTGGGCACCAGCCCGGACGTGATGTTCCTCTCCGGCGAGCCCGATCCGGACTCCTGGCCGACGTTTCTGTCCACCGAGTGGGTCACCGACGCGACCGTCATCGCCCAGCAGGACAGTTCCACGTTCGGCGACAACGCCTATTACGCCCGGTTGATGCGACTCACCGTCGGCGGCCCTTCGAGCATCGTTGGCGAAGTCCGGCTCACGGTTGTGCCCGCCGGATTCTCGTCTGCGGTGCAGACGCTGCCGCTGGCTGTGCCGGCGTTGCCGTAAGCGTTTTCAGCCGAACAGGCGATCGAGCGCCTCCCGATAGCGCTGGAGCGTTCCTTCGACGACTTCGTCCGGCAACTCCGGCCCGAGGCCGTCCGGGCCGGCGGTCTTGTCCCACCGACCGCTGTCGGTCAGCGTCTGCAGGTAGTCTCGGACGAACTGCTTGTCGTAACTGACCTGCTCGCCCCCGGGCTTCCATGTGTCGGCCGGCCAATAGCGGCTCGAATCCGGGGTCAGCACTTCGTCCACGACGATGGGGAGCTCGCCCGAGCGCTGGCCGTCTGATCCGAGCGGGTACCCGAACTCGAACTTGGTGTCGGCGAGGATCACGCCGCGCTTCGCCGCATATTCGTGCGCTGCGCTGTAGATCGCCAGCGATGTATCGCGCAGTTGTTCCATGGTCTTCCGCCCGGCGACGTCGCAGGCCCGCTCGAAGTCGATGTTCTCATCGTGCTCGCCAAGTTCGGCCTTCGTCGCGGGAGTGAAAATCGGTTCCGGGAGGCGGCTCCCGCGCTGCAGACCCTCCGGGAGGGGGACGCCGCACACGGACCGGGTCTGCTGATACTCCTTCCAGCCTGAACCGTCGAGGTAGCCCCGAACGACGCACTCGACCGGGACGACCTCGCATCGCCGGCCGATGCACACCCGGCCGGACAGATTGCCGATTTCGTCCTCGCGGAGCCCGTAGGCAGGAAGATCGGTCGCCTCGAAGGACAGGACATGGGTCTCGGCGAGGCCCTGATCCCGGATAAAGTCGAACCAACGCCGGGACATTTCGGTCAGCAGCCGCCCCTTGCCGGGCACCGGGGTCTTCATGACCACATCGAAAGCACTGAGGCGGTCGCTCGCGACAATCAGCAGTGCCGCTGGGGCATCCGGTCCGCGATCCGGCAGTTCGTAGACATCGCGGACCTTCCCCTGTCTCCTGTTGGGCAATGGAAGATGGGTTTCGAAGACGGCGATGGCGGAACTCGGCATACTTCGACATCGTACCGGAGCGGAATGGGGCCGGCCCGAAAGGCCGAGACGCGATCTCCCAGAGATGGTCAAGGCGAACGCAACCGTTTCGCGCCGCAGTGCTTGCAGACGGCGACGCGGTCGCGACAATGGCCGGGTGATTCGGGCGTGAGCCGTTCCCACGCCGCTATTGACGGAAAGGCCAAGCCAGCCCGATGCTTCGTTTCGCAGTCTTTGACGATTTCGGGCCGGCAAACGCGTGGGAGTTGCGCCGAGCGTATCTGATCGGCAAGGACAACCTCGCGGTCCCGAGCCAGATCAAGTTCCAGGATGGCATCATCGAATGTCGCAAGGCTTCCCCGGACGCCGCGGCGCTGTCTCTCCAGTACAACACCAAGGACTGGGGTCTTCTGACGCTTCGCACGACGCTCCTCCCGGATCGCGAGCAGCCGGTGCTGCTCGACCTGGAACTCGCACGCCACCGGATCATGCTCGTTCTCGACAAACTCGAGGAGTGGGGACTCGCGTCGCTGCTCGAGCCCGACGACCCGATCATGATCGAACTGAACGCTGCCCGAGACCTGTTCACGGATGCGCTTGTCGAACCGTCCGCCCCTTTCGGGCACTTTGCACCGAAGATGGCCCAACTCGCCTCCGACGCGCTCTCTCGCGCGATTGCGGCCTCAGAGCACCTTGCGCAGCGACAGGCCGAGCGTCAGTTCGAACAGCGCTACACCATCGCCCAGGCTGTGGACGAGAAGAGCAGATCCCAATACCTGCCTCAGTTTGGTTGTGCGGTGCACAACGAGCGATTCGCCCCCCCGCTTCAGAAGGTCATCCAGTCGACCTTCCAGTTCATCGTCAGCCCGATGCGCTGGAACGACATCGAAGAGAACGAGGGCTCGTATTCGTTTCAGGCCACCGACCGCTGGATCGAGTGGGCGGTGCGCGATGCACGTCTGCCGGTCGTCAGCGGCCCGCTGCTCGATCTGAGTTCGCGCAGCGTGCCCGAATGGCTGACGATCTGGCAGCACGACTACGAGACGCTCCGAGAATTCGCCTACGAGCACGTGAGCCGGGTCGTGAAGCGATACCGCAAGGCTGTCACGAGATGGACCGCCATCAGCGCCCCCACCGTCGCCGATGGCGTCCAACTCTCCCTCGACCAATGGGTCGACCTGACACGCCTCGCCGTCGTGGCGATCCGCAAGGGCGCCGCGAACACTCGGGCGGTCGTCGAGATCCCCGCGCCTTTCGGCGAACACCCCGGCGGCGACGAGACAATGGTTCCCCCAACCTTCTTCGCCGAGATGCTGCTCCACGCCGGCGTCGAGGTCGACGCGTTCGGCCTGCGTATCCAGATGGGTGACCATGTGCCGGGCCGGAGTTGTCGCGACCTGATGCAGGTTTCGGCGATCATCGATGAGTTCTCTCGATTCGAGCGTCCGCTGCACATCACCGCCATGGGCGCTCCGTCGGAGCCTCAGGGTGACCGCTCGGAGCACAACTCGCCGGAGCCGGGGTACTGGAAGGCACCATGGTCGGGCGAGCAGCAGGCCGAGTGGATGCTGAACGCCGTAACCATCGCCGCTTCAAAGCCCTTTGTACGCACCGTCGCGTGGCAGGCGCTTTACGACACAGAGCGCTGCTCTCCCGAAATGAACGACGGCGGGTTGATCACGCGCGACGGTCGCGCCAAACCGGCCCTGCGCCGCGCCAGCGATATCCGCCAGTCGATCCGCAAGGGCATCCCCCCTACCGTGTATGCCAGCGAAGCCGCGAGTACAGCCTGAGCCGACGCCTCGACCGAACGGGCCCGAGTCCGGTGCGCTCTACCGCCTCGGCGCCCTCTGCCTTGTTCTCCTGGCGATCATGGTGAGTGTGCGACTGTGGTCGGTTCCACCGATCGACCGCCTCCCGGCCGCGCCGCCAGCGATCGCTCCGATCGATATCAACGCCGCGACCGAAGCGGAACTCAGCGCGCTGCCTCGCATCGGTCCGGCCCTTGCGCGTCGCATCGTCGAAGACCGGGCTGCCAGCGGCCGATTCGCGTCGGTCGACGATCTCGACCGCGTACCGGGCATCGGACCGCGGACGGTCGAGGCGATCCGACCCCACGCCGTAGCTCGCTGACCGGGCTAGACTGCACTCGGAACACTCGGCCAAACCGCGGGCGACCATGCGCGCGGCGGAGAACGCGCGTGCGCACGGGAAACGCCTATTTCGACCTGATCGCGACCGACGAGGGTGTTTCGGCCCTCTCGCAGCGCCTTGAGGGGGGCGGGCATCACTTCGCCCACGGCGTCATCGGCTCCAGCACGCGACTGGTCAGCGCAGCGATCACCAAGCGTACGAATCGCCCGATCCTCATGACGGTCGCCCACCTCGACGAGGCCGACGACACCGCCGAGGAACTCGCAGCGGTCGGCGTCGACGCGAGCGTGCTGCCCGCCCTCGAGGTGCTGCCCGGCGAATCCGCGGTCAGCCTCGACCTGTTCGCCCGGCGTCTCGCCCTGATCCGACGGATCCACGAGGGGACCGACCTTCCCCAAGCGATCGTCGCGCCCGTGCAGAGTCTGATGCAAGGTGTCCCACGCCCGGAACGACTGGCAGAACTCACGCTGTCGCTCCGCAACGGCGCGGAGATCGGCCCGGACGCGCTCATCAACTGGCTGGGCAACACGGGGTACCAGCGCCTCGACTCGATCGAGGAGCCGGGCGACTTCGCGGTGCGCGGCGGCATCGTCGACATCTTCCCGCCCCCCGGCGGATCGAGCACCGTGCCCGTCGGCAACGGCGAGTCGCTCCCGTTCCGGGTGGACTTCTTCGGCGACGAGATCGACTCGATCACGGAGATCGACCTCGACACGATGGGCTCGGATCGGCGCCTGGACCGCGTCGACCTCGTCGGTTCCAGCCAACGCGAGGGCGAGCAATCGGTTCTCACCGGCGACGAAGTAAACGTGCTTGATGTGCTGAAGGCCAGCGGTTTTCGCGACGCCGTCGTCGTCGTGTGCGACACGATGGAAGTCACCGAGCAGGCCCGCGGCTACTACGAGCGCGTCATCAACGCCAAGGGCATCGACGGCCCGCCCGAGGTCATGCGTCGGCTGCGATCGAACTTTCACGCACTTTGCGAGATCAACCAAACCGACATCGGCGCGGACGAGAACGCGATCGAGCTGCCCGTCGAACCGTTGCCCGAGTTCCCTCGCGACGCCAGCGAAGCCGCCGCCCAACTCGGCGAGCTCACCGCCTCGGCCCGCGTCATCGTGTGCCCCCAAAGCGAGGCCGAGAACAAGCGGTGCAGCGAACTGATCCGAGAGTTCTGCCCGGCGGAGCAGGCGCTTCGCATCGAGCAACAGATCGGCTATGTGCATCGCGGCTTCGCATGGAGCCCGAACGGGCCCGGCAGGACGCTGGTCATCCCCTACCACGAGCTGCTGCACCGATTCCACACGCGCCGGCGCACGTCGCGTTACCGCAGCGCTTCGACGGACAAGAGTGCGAGCGAGACCTTCCTTCAACTCGAGCCCGGCGACATCGTCGTCCACACCGAGCACGGCATCGCCCGCTTCGCCGGGCTGCGTCACATGGCGGTCAAGGGCCCCAAGCAAACCGCGGAACAGAGCGCCGATGAGAAGCTTCGTCAGGCTGGTACGGCGCTCGGCAACGCGAAGCAGCGCCGCGAAGCCAAGCGTGCCGCCGAAGGCAAGTACGAAGCATCGAGCCGGACCGAAGAGTTCCTGACGCTTGAGTTCGCCAAGCGAGCCAAACTCCATGTCCCGGTGACGCAGATCGACAAGGTGCAGAAGTACGTCGGTGGCGGCGGTCGCGACCGCCCGCCGCTTTCCGTACTCGGCGGGAAGAAGTGGCAGGCTCAGAAGGACCACGTCAAGGAATCCGTCAAGGACCTCGCGGCGGAAATGCTGCGTGTGCAGGCCGCTCGCGAGTCGATGCCCGGTATCCGCTTCCCCGCGGATACCCCGTGGCAGACCGAGTTCGAGGAAGAGTTCCCGTACGACGAGACCGAAGACCAGCTCAGCGCGCTCGGGGCGATCAAGCGCGATATGGGTCGGACGCAGCCCATGGACCGCCTGCTCTGCGGCGATGTAGGCTACGGCAAGACCGAAGTGGCGATCCGCGCCGCGTTCAAGGCCGCCGAGTTCGGCAAACAGGTCGCGGTGCTCGTACCAACCACGATCCTGGCCGAGCAACACGGACGCACGTTCAGCCAGCGATTCGCCGACTACCCATTCCGCGTCGAAACGCTCAACCGCTTCAAGACGCGTCAGCAGCAGAACGAGATCCTCAAGCGCGTTCGCACCGGCCAGGTTGATGTGCTCATCGGCACGCACCGCATCCTCAGCAGCGATGTGAAGTTCTCCGATCTCGGGCTCGTCATCGTCGACGAGGAGCAGAAGTTCGGCGTTGAGGACAAGAACAAACTTCTGCAACTCAAGCTTACGGTGGATGTGCTCACGCTCAGCGCCACGCCCATCCCCCGCACGCTCCACATGTCCATGCTTGGTCTGCGCGATATCTCGTCGCTGTCGACGCCGCCGATGGACCGGCGGGCGGTCGTCACCGAGGTGATCCCGCACAACGCGAAGCGCATCCGCCACGCGATCGAGCGCGAACTCGCTCGCGAGGGGCAGGTCTACTTCGTGCACAACCGCGTGCACAACATCAAGTCGGTCGCCGATGACATCCGTCGCCTCGTCCCGGACGCGCGGATCGTGATCGGACACGGCCAGATGCCCGAACGCGAACTCGAAGAGGTCATGCGGACCTTCATGGACCGCCGCGCGGACATCCTTGTCTCGACCACCATCATCGAATCCGGTATCGACATCCCGACCGCCAACACGATGCTGATCAACGACGCCCATATGTTCGGTCTAGCCGACCTGCACCAGCTCCGAGGTCGAGTGGGCCGCTACAAGCATCGGGCCTACTGCTATCTGCTCCTCCCGCCGGACAAGCCCGTGCCGGACATCGCGAAAAAACGACTCCGCGCGATCGAGGAGTACTCGATGCTCGGTGCGGGCTTCAAGATCGCGATGCGCGACCTCGAAATCCGCGGGGCCGGAAACCTACTCGGCGCCGAACAATCCGGGCACATCTCGGCGGTTGGCTACGACATGTACTGCAAGCTGCTCGATCAGGCCGCGAAGGAACTGCAGGGCGAGCCGACCGGTGCGGTGTCGGAGACGACCGTGAGCATCGGCGTCACCGGGAACCTGCCGAAGAACTACATCCCGTCCGACGCTCGTCGACTGGAGGCCTACCGGCGTCTCGCGCTGGCCGAGTCGCCCGAGGCCGCCGACGCGGTCGAGGAAGACCTCCGGCAGGCGTACGGAGCGCTCCCGAAGCAGGCCGAACGCCTCGTGGAACTCGCCCGACTCCGGGCCGCGGCCTCGTCACTGGGAATCCGCTCGATCAACGTGCACGAGCAGGACGTGATCTTCCGAACCAGTCGCCCGGATCTGCTTGAGCAGCACCTCGGCGACGCACCGGGCACCCTGCGGCTTGTGTCCGCCGCCCAGCCCGCAGCGGCGAAGTCGAAGGCCGGCGACAGCGCAGCGAAGCGAGACGGGACGCTTCACGACGTCTACTACCGCCCGCCCTCACAGTTTCTCGAGCCCTCCACGCTGCTCGTGATGCTGCGACGACGCTTCAGCGGCGAGAAGCGCGCGGCACAAACAGCGTAGCATGTGGCGATGGAACAGCGCCGGCCCCGCTCAAAACGACAACTGTATCTCGGCATCTTCTTTGTAAGCCTCGCGGTTGTGGCCGCGCTGCTGCGAAGCGGATTCCCATCGCCGACGCCGGTTGCCGGGGGTGCATCCGAGCTTGTGGGACTCACGGTCTCCGAGAGCATCGACCTTCTCGGCGAGCCGACCACGCGCACCGAGTTCTACCCGGACGAGGATTTCCACGCCGAGCGTGCCGCACTCATCGGCAGGCTCCGCCGATCGGGCGAGCCTGTGCCGGAGGTGTTCCTGGAGTTGGCCTGGTTCGTGGATGAGCGCATCGTCACCGTGCGGTTTCCGGCCGAGTTTGATGAGGATGGTGGCGTTGTCCCGACCGGGGAGAGCATCGACGCCCGTCGCTCGACACGGCCCTCACTCGATTGATCGAACTTCGTCGGTCGCCACGACTGCTACATCCTGTCCGTCGCAGGCCTCACGCATGATCAGATAGACCGCGGTCGAGGCCGTCGCATAGAAACTGATCACCCAACCGATGAACACCAGCCAGAGTAGCTGCACCCAGAAGTTCACCGCCCCGGCGGTGAACTCCGCATCCGCGTCTTCCAGACCGGCCTCCGGAAGGGCGGCGAGGGCAGCGTTGATCGCCACGCGGAACACGGTCTGCACCAGAGCGTAGGCGTAGTTCAGCAGCACCAGCAGCACCAGCACGTAGAGCACAAACCGGATCGGGCGAGCGAGGAGGTAACCGGCGCTGCGCTGGATCGCATCGATCGCGTCGGCCCCGTCGATGGCCGACGCGGGTGCGAGCATGCAGTGCGACGCGACGAAGGCAATTCCGATCGCGCCCAGCACAAGACCGATGAGCAGTGGCACGACGAACAGGACGCCACCGATCGGCTGGGTGAATCCTGCGGAGAACAGCACGAGCCCGAACAACGCGATCAGGGCCGAACCCACCCCGAGCGCGAGCAGCGGGATGGCGGGTGCGCCGAGCAGCGCAGAGAACCGGCGTGCCGAGAACTTCGCCGACGCGCGCAGCCCGATATGCCGATTCAGGCAAACATCGAAGGCCGTGCTGCGGGCGATCGCACCGAGGAAAGGGGCCGTGAGAACGATGGCGAAGGCGACCACGATGCTCGCGCCGACCTCGTGGAACTCCGCGAACCGCTGGAATCGCGACAGACGCGACTGAAGCATCTCCGGCCCGCCGGTCGGCCAGAACGCGCCGAGAACACCAAACGGCGACCCGTCGGAATCGAACATGGTGACCCAGGCCCGATCGAGCACCCACGCCCCACCGAGGACGAGCAACGCCGCGACGCAGCCGAGCAGCAGGTGTCCGGGCCGAAAACTCTGGAGAACGCCCCGGCCGAGCAACGGCAGGTGCAGTTCGTTTGAGATGCGAGCGACCAGCCCCGCGTCGCCATCGATCTCGGAAACGGGGCTCGTGGGTGGAGTGTTCATCGAGTTCGGATCGTCCCAAAACGCGAGCGGGCTGTCGAGGGCTCAGCGCCCGACAAGCCGAGTCGCCTCATCGAAGATGGCCTCGGGCTCCTGCATCCGCCCGGGTCCGACCGCGCGGCAGGCCTGCCAGCCCTCGGTCGGACCGGTGAACAGAAAGCCATCGGCTTCGAGTTGCGCTCGATTCCGTCGCGTGGACGGCTGCGACCACATCACCTCGTTCATGCTGGGCGCGAGCAGCACAGGCGTCTTCGAGCGATCGATCGCCGAGAGCACCAGCGTGACCATGTCGCCGGTCAAACCGGTGACAAGCTTCGCCATGCAATCCATCGTACAGGGCGCGACGATGGCGAGGTCGAGCGAGGACGCCAGCGATATGTGCTGCGGGTCCTGCGACTCGATGTGTTCCCACATATTCGAATAGACCGGGCGGCCCGAGATCGCCTGAAAACTCAGCGGCGTGACGAAGTTGGTCGCCGCGTCGGTCATCGCCACGGTTACAGACGCACCGGACTGAACCAGCCGACTGACCAGTGTCACGGACTTGTACGCCGCCACCCCGCCGGTCACCCCGACAAAGATGCGCCGTCCGTCCAGTTCAGAAGCCACTTGGGTGTCCCGTCCGGGGATTACTCGCCGGTGTTCACCAGCGCCGCCGCAGCGGGCGAGAGTTCGATACCCTCGGTGGTCTCGAAGTCGATCGTGATCTTGTCTTCCATGATCTCGGCAACCACGACTTCAAGATCCGACCGGCCGTTACGCTCCACAAGCGGGCGGGCGCCATCGAGAATCTCAACGAGGCGCTTCTGGATCAGGGCGCAGAGCTTGAAGCGTCCGCCGACCTTGTTCACGATTTCCTCGCTTTTGAGAGCTTCGATCATGGGGCTGGGTTCTCCGGGTATACTCTGTCTGAGCAGACGGCTGGTCGCCGAGCGCGACTGCCCGTTACAACCGTGACGGGCGGCGAGTTGCCTCCGATCTGCTGCGAACAGAGAAGTGTAGCCGAAACCCATGTCACCGGGCAAATCCGGCGCTGGCCTATGCGTCCAGTTCCGGGACTCACGCGCCGGAATCCTCGGTTTCGCCCCCTGAGAGGCCCATCCATCGGGTCCAGTGCTAAGGAGCGTGATTTTGATCGCACAGGATGTGTTCGGTTTCGGAGACCGCGTGGTACACGCCGGCAAGCCCGAGTGGGGCATCGGGGTCGTTTCCAGCGCCCAGAACCTCAGTCAGGACGGCAAAGCCTGCCAGCGGCTCACGATCCGCTTCGAGCGTGCAGGCCTGAAGACCCTCTCGACCGCCGTCGCCGACATCCGCCCCGCGGATCAGGCGGACGCCCCGGCGCGACAGGTCCGTTCTGAATCCGAGGGGGCCACCACGACCGAGTCCAATGGCTCCTGGCTGCAGGAACTTGAGGCGGGCGACCCAGCCGAGGTCATGGCTCGCCTTCCCCAGTCCTGCACCGATCCGTTTCAGTCGATCGGCAATCGGATCAAAGCCACCCTCGGCCTTTTCCGCTTCTCCGATTCCGGCGGGTCCCTTCTCGACTGGGCCGCGGCCCAGACCGGGATGAAGGACCCGCTCTCGCGGTTCAGCCGCCACGAACTCGAGCAGTTCTTCGCACGATTCCAGACCAATCGGGACGCCCACCTGCGTCGACTCGCTGTCGAGGCCCTCAAGAAGGACCCTGGCTGCCTCCGTGAGGCGGCGAAGAACGCACCGCCCAAGGGCGTTGACATGTTGCGTGGCTATCTCGTGAAGCGTTGATTCCACGCAACACGACGCACAGACTGCCGCCCAAGGCGATCTCCGATCTTCTGCCCGGCGAACTCTCGGCATGACGGTGTTCCCCGTTCTGGTCGCGGAAGCCCCGTTTTTTTCGGGCCCGGCCATCGCGAGAGTTTGGCACGCGTGCCGTGCCGGAATCGCGCCCCCGCTTTGCATCCTTCAAGGCGTCGCCTCGGCTACCGGGGCGACGAACAACGCCTAAGAATTGAAGGAGCGATGCGCGATGAACGACCACGAATTCCAGGACAAGCTCGGCGACCTTATCGCCCAGATCGAGGATCTCCCGAGCGAGAAGCGCGATGAGCTCCTCCAACTGGCCGAAGAAACCCGCGACCGCCGTGAGAGAATCAAGCAGACCATCCGAGGCCTGCAGGACTCGCTGGATCACCTGCGACTTTCTGTGAAATATCTCGTGTTCGATCTCGAAGCGACGCGGCGCGAAAACGAGTACCTGCGCGGGCTCGTCGACGGCGGCGAGAGCGGGCCGCTCGGCGAAGGTCCAGAAACCGACTGATCCTCCGGCCTGCCCGGATGCGAGCAGCGGTTCGACCCACCCATCGAAGCGTTCGGCGTTGCCCCCTCAGACGCAATGCCACCATCCGGACAACGAGGCTCGCGCCAGCGACCCACGCGCGGGTCGCCGGTCTGCGTTTTGGTCAGCCGTCGCGACGGCTCAGGTTCTCGCGAGCGATCATCAGTTCAAAGGTCGATGCAGCGAAGTCGGCGTCCCGAGCCGAAAGGCTTGTGTAAAACGGCAGAGCCAGCGTCCGCTCGGCAACGCTCTCGGTGATCGGGAAGTCGCCCTGCCGGAAGCCGAGCGCCTGGAAGTGCGGCTGGACATGAATCGCCGGAAAGTATGCCGCGGAGCCGACGTCGTGGCGATGCAGGCCCTGGACAATCCGGTCACGCTCCACGCCGGTGTACTGGTCGTTCAGCCGGAGCACGAACACGAACCAGCTCATCGTCGTTTCGTCGCTGATGTTCGGGAGCACGACTTCCGAGAGGCCCATGAACCGCTCGATGTACCGGTTCGCGACCGTCCGGCGCGCTTCGAGGATCTCGTCGAGGCGCTCGAGCTGCGCGACGCCCAGTGCCGCCTGAATCTCGCTCATCCGGTAGTTGTAGCCAAGGCGTTCGAACTGCATCCAGTTCCCGAGACCGGAGGTGCCCGGCGTGGCACGCCCCTGGTTGCGCAGCGACCGCAGCACCTCGGCGCCGCGATCGTCGTTGGTGAGGACCATGCCTCCCTCGCCCGTCGTGATCTGCTTGTTCGGGTAGAAACCGAAGACGGCATAGTGACCGAAGTCCCCCACCGCCCGCCCCTGGTAGCGACCGCCGATCGCTTCGCAGCAGTCTTCGATCAGTTTGATCTCGTTGCGATCGGCGATCTTGCGGTACTCGTCCATGTGCTGTGGATTGCCGAAGTTCTCGACCGCGATGATCGCCTTGGTCTTCGGCGTGATCGCGGCTTCGACTTTGACCGGGTCCATGTTCAGCGACTTCGGACAGATCTCCACAAAGATCGGCTTCGCACCGACATAAAGGACCGCGTTCGCCGGCGCGATGAAACTGAACGGCGTCGTGATGACCTCGTCCCCGGGACCGACGCCCGCGGCGATCAGGGCCATGTGCAGACCCGCGGTGCCGCTCGAACAGGCCACGCCGTGACCACGATTGCATCGCGAAGCGAGCAGGTGCTCGAACTGCTCGACCATCGGTCCGATCGAAAGCCGGTCCGAACGGAGCACCTGCGTGACCAGTTCGATCTCGCGATCGGTGATATCGGGTTTGGACAGCGGGACATCATCCATGGCGGGCATCCGTCGAATCGTTCTTCGGGAGCGACCGTCCGACGCGGCCACACCCCTGCAGGATACCCGCACTGGCCGGAGTCGGGTCAGGCGGCGCTGGCTCGGCGGAGGATCTCGTCTTTGAGCATGGCGTGCAGCTCGCTCACGCGCAGTTCTCCAAGGATACCGCCAGCATCGCGCGACTCGCCCGCATCGATCATCTTCTGTGTCCGCTGGGCCGCCGTGACGATCGTCGAATGGTTCCGCCGGTTGAGGTCCCGCGCGATCTCCGGAAAGGACCGGGTTGTCAGATTCCGCGCCAGAAGGGCGCACAGCGAGCGAGCGAACACCACGAGCCGGTGACGCCCCGAGCCGAGCACATCGTTGGGTTCGACGCCGAGCTTCTCACAGACCACATCCACGATCAGGTTGACCCGAAGCGGCCGCCGCCCCGGCGTGGAGTTCCCGTCACCGAGCACCCGGCGGACCATGGCCGCGTTTACCGGGGCACCAGAAGCCGGTCCGCCGAGAAGTTTCTGGTACGCCTCCACGCGCAGCACCGCACCCTCAACCTCGCGGGCCGAGGCGTGGCACGCGCCGGCGATCGCGTCGGCGGCGCCCGGCTCCAGCTGCAGTCCGCGTTTCGCGGCGATCCGGGCGGAGAGCAGAGCCCGCAATTCCTGGTCCGGCGGCTCGATATGGACGACCATGCCTGAGACGCAGCGCGAGACCAGGCGGTGGCTGAGGCGTTCGATCTTCTTCGGGTGCTCATCGGACGCGAGCATCACTCGGGCGCCGTCGAGATCGAGAGTATCGATGGTGTGCAGGAGTTCCGACTCGGTCGCCTTCTTGCCCGCGACGAAGTGGACGTCGTCGATGCAGAGCAAGTCGACGCCGCGGTAGCGTTTGCGGAACGCTTCGAGCGAGCGCGACTGGACGGCCGCGATGAACTCGTTGGCGAATGACTCGCCGGTAACGTACCGGACCCTGGCCCCGGGACACTCTCGACGAAAGCGGTCGGCGACCCCCTGCAACAGGTGCGTCTTCCCGACGCCGCACGGACCGTGGACGAACAGCGCAGAAATCCCCGCGACCTGCTTCTGCGCCGCAAGTTCGAGGGCGGCGTTCACCGCCATGCGGTTCGTGCGCCCGACCACGAGCGTGTCCAGGGAGTAGCGCGACTGGGCGTGCCGCCGGCCGAGAGCCCCTCGCGTCGGAGCGGGCGAGGGCGCTGCTGCGGGATTGTTCTGCCCCGCTCGTGAATCCGCCGACTGGCCGGCGGCTCGTTTCGGACGACTGACCTTCCAGTGCACCGTGGCGGCGTCACCCCGGACCGCGGCCGCCGCTCGTTCGACTTCGGATGCGAAGCGGCGTTGGAGCAGTTCGGACTGGAACGAACTCCCGACCTTGAGGATAACCGCGTCCGAGGTCGACTCGAAAACGACCGACCCATCGAAGAACCTCGCGTACCGATCCTCGCCGATCTGCCCAATCAGGCGGTTCACCAGCTTCGTCGCGTGAGAGCCGGGTTGAGGATTCGAAACGGGCACACGGTCGATGGTCACGGTTCCACCTCGCATTGCGGAACCGGCGAAGGCCGATCTTCCGCGCAAAGGGTCGGTCGAGTTGACGCGAATCCGTTCCCGATCAGACCTGCCGAACCATGAGCACACCCACCGCGCGAGATCGATGCACGATCCCTGACACTGCCTGTTACGGCCTGTTCGAGGAGGGGCACAGGTCGGCCGGGCCGCTGCTCTCCGACGCGAGCACACGTGCGTCGATCAGCGTTCCGGTCTGTCGGCCGTCAGTGGCCGGTCCGCACAAAGTACCGAAGGCGCGAGGCAGCACAAGGGGGAATGTTTCGACTTTTTGTGCGCGCCGCGAAAACCGTAGGAAATCAAAGCAGAAATTATCGCCATCGGGTTACGCACACCGGACCGTGGAATGCTGCACAATCGGTGGATAGATTCCGGAACACGCCAGAAACATCGAGAAATACAGAGTATTTTTGTGATCCGCTCAAACTCCGAACGACCTTCAGCGCGCTCCGATGGCGCGCACCATCGCGACCCGTTCGGCAGTCATTTGAAAGCCAAGCCCCCGATACAGGCGACGCGCCGGCTCGTTGTTCAAGTCGACGGCGCAGGTCAGCCGCGCGCGCTCGCGAGCGCGGCCGCGCGGCAGACCGAAGGACAGATCTCGCATCCCGCTGCGCATGAGCGTCCGTCCGATGCTCCGACCACGAAGGCGCGGAGAAATGCCCAGATAAACAAGTTCCACGCCGCCTGAATCGGGGCAAGCGGTGAACAGCATCGCGCCTTCCGGTTCTCCGTCCGACTCGATGAGCCACCACCAGCGCGGATCGAACTTGCGAACCGATTTGTGGCTGTCCAGGACATCTTCCGGTGTCCGAAGAGTGCAGAGTTCAGGGCAGTCCATGGTCTGCTCGTAACTACGACTCAGGGCGAGCACCAGGCGCTCGCTCGTCTCCGGAAGGTCCGGGCCGAGCGTTGCAAGCGATCGCGCGGAGATCCCCTCTGGCAACTGCCACGGCTCGAAGTTTTCGAACTCGCTCGGCGTCGGGACGGGTCGTGCCATGTACGCGAGTCGCGCCAGCTCGTGGAAGCCGCCATGGGCGAACGCTCTCGCCGCCGAGCGTTCGCCCGGATTGAGCAGCGTCTGAGCCAGACGAACGTCCGCTTCGCGGCCCGTGGAGCCAAAATCCTCGCAGGCGGCGTCGATGACTCGGCCAAGCTCCTCTTCGGCGGCTCGGGTCGCGGGCTGCGACGTGAAGCACATCGCGGTCCGCCCTGACCCTCGGACGCCGAGCGCCACCTCTCGGACACGCCCCGTTTCCGGATCGCAACTGGACCAGAAGTGCTCTAGATCGATTCCGTGGGTTCTCGCGGCCCCGAGAAACCGCTTCCCGGCATCCCTGTCGCCCTGGGCCGAAGCCTCGGCAAGGCGCTGGGCGGCCGCGAGGCGGGCGGGCGCGTCCACCTTGCGGATCTCGTACCCGTCGGGCCCTTCCACAGCACCCGGCGGTTTGGCGGCGGCCTGGCTCATGATCGCTCGGGTCTCCAAAGGCGGTTCAACGGGTTCGACGCCCGATAACTCCCAGACCGATGCGGGGTTGACTCTTCGAAAGAGTCTCGGGCTGATGCAACAGTAGATCGGATTCCGGCGTATGAGAAGCACGAAATGCGGTAGGAGTCCGAAACTTGGCCCGGCCGGGATCCAGTCCCGACTCGCGAGCCATCGGGTTCCGGTCTACACTGGCCGTTCATCCGCACCAACCGGGAGATCGCTTTGAACCGAGCCCAGATGAAGATGCAGAACACCCTTCGCGCCACAGTTCTGGCGGTCCTGACCGTTGTCTTCGGTGGCCTTGCCCTCAGCCCGGCGATCGCCGCTCCCCAACCCGACGCCATCCCCAGCCGCTGGGAGTTCGACCTGCGTCCGGGCCCGCTGCGTGTGACCACGGTCGATGTCGAAGGTGTCGGCCCGCGGGCGTTCTTCTACATGCCGTACTACGTGGAGAACAACAGCGGGGAAGACCGATTCCTCGCGCCGCGTTTCGAACTCGCGACCGAAGAGGGCGAAGTGATCCGCTCCGGAGGCTCGAACGTGCCTCGCGAAGTCACGCGGACCATCATCGCCCGCTTCCAGAACGAGCTGCTCGAGGACGAGATCTCGATGCTCGGACCGATTCTGCAGGGCCCCGAGAACGCCCGCGAGGGCGTCATCATCTGGCCCGCGACCGACCTGAAGGTCGATGAAGTCACTGTCTACGCCTCGGGATTCTCCGGCGAGACCAAGCAGTTCGTCCGCCCGGACAACGGCGAAGTGGTCGTCCTTCGCAAAACGCGGATGCTGCGGCACGCTACCCCGGGCAACATCGATGCGACATCGGACCAGCCGTTCCGCCGCACCGTCGATCGCTGGATCATGCGTTAAGCGTCCCGGCCAGATCAACCGATCAGCCGCTTTACAGGCGACAGCCGGCTCGCTACTCTGTTCGGCCCTCCCGACGATGTCGGGAAGACACCGCATCACCTTTCTGATTAAAGGGAATCGCCATGGCTCACAAGAAAGGCCAAGGTTCATCCAAGAACGGTCGTGACTCCAACCCGCAGTACCGCGGTGTGAAGCTCTACGGCGGCGAAACCGCGAAGGCCGGTTCGATCATCGCCCGCCAGTGCGGCACGCACTGGAACCCCGGCTACATGGTCGGTCGCGGCAACGACGACACCCTGTTCGCCAAGATCGCAGGAACGGTCGTCTGGAACGGGCGCAAGGTGCACGTTTACCCGGCAGACGAGTCCGTCCCAGTGCCGTTCTATGTGAAGCTGCCCGAGGGCAAGGCCGCGAGCGCCTGAACCCTGTCGCAGCGTTCGAGAAATTTGGCTGTACGATCAACCCGGCGCTCGTCGGGTTTTTTCGTGGCTCGCAAGCACCGTGCAGAGGAGGAATCGCAATGAGTCTTCGAACGGGTCGGTGGTGGTGCTGGGCGCTCGTGTCTGTTTTGGTCGGGCTGGCCGTGTCTTCGGTGTGCGAAGGTGTCCAGGCGCCGGACCAAACCGACCCGCCGGAGCAGGTACTCACCCAGGACACCGCGGCAGGCAAAACGCTCGGCTGGCTACTGGAGGCGCTCAGCGGACGGATCGGAGAGCCGGAGACCGAACGCTTTGCTCCCGAGTTTGTGAAGCAACTGCCGGGTTCGATGCCGGACCCGAAGTCCACCGCCGCCGTTCGCTCCGGACACTCGGCAATCTTCGGTTCCGGCGAGGCAACGCTGGTTTCGATCGAGGAAGGGGCGTCGGATCACGCCCTCCGCGCGATCCTCAAGGCGGAGGCGACCGGGAAGTTGTTTATGCTTCAACTCTCGATCGATCCGGGAACCGGCCTCATCGACGGACTTCTGATCACGCCCGCGCCGAACAGCGCGGACATCCCGCAGTCGTGGGCAGAGGTCGACGCGGCGTTGAAGAAGTTGCCCGGCGACCTGTCGGTCCTCGTCGCCTCGGCGGATGGAGCCGTACCCGCGCCCGTCTACGCCATCAATCCCGACCACCGCCTCGGCATCGGCTCGGCATTCAAGCTCTGGGTCCTCGGCGCCCTCGCGGAACTCGTCCATGACGGTGGGGCCAAGTGGGATGAGCCGCTGGCGCTGGACTTTGCCATCAAGACCATGCCGATCGGCGAACTCCGAATGCAGGCCAACCGGGAGGGCATGGGAGCAGATCCGGAGTTCCCGCTCAGCCGGTTTGCGGATGTGATGATCTCTGTCAGCGACAACCCGGCGACGGACCACCTGATCGAGCGGGTCGGGCGCGACCGGATCATCGAGTTCATGTCGCGCGTTCACGATGAGCCCTCGCAGAACCAGCCTTTCCTCTCGACCGGCCAGTTCTTCAAGCTCAAGCGCGGCGCACCGGACGAAGTGCTCCGAGCGTACATCGATGCCCAGACGCCGGAAGAGCGTCAGGCGGTCCTCAATTCCGACGCCTTCCAGAACGCCGTCATCAGCATCCCACTCGCGATGAGATGGCAACAAGACGGCCCGATCGCGATCGACGCCGTCGAATGGTTCGCCAGCGCTCGCGAACTCGGGCGGACCATGCTCGAGTTGCGCCGGCTGGAGCAGCGACCGGGCATGGAGCCGCTCTCGCACGCCTTGCGAATCAACGACGGCATCAATCTCGACGACAGGGTCTGGCCGAAAGTCGCCTTCAAGGGCGGTTCCGAGCCCGGCGTGTTGAACCTGACATATCTCGCTGAAGATGCCGCCGGCAACCAATGGGTGGTGTCGCTGGGTTGGAACAACCCTGATGCGATGGTCGACGACGACCGGATGATCCACATCGCGCTGGGCATCTTCGCGCTCTTGGCCGAAGGCGAACTCCCGACCGCGTCCGTTACGGACGAGGCGACAGCGAGCCCATAAGCGCCGCGGCGATGCCGTCGGCGAAGAGCCAGCCCCGCTCAGCGAGTCTCAGGCGCGCGTCCGCGGCGATTTCCAGATCGCCGCTCTGAACGAACCGGTCAATCTCACGGCGAAGCGGATCGCCGGCACCGAATGTGCCAGCCTGTTCCTGCAGCGCCTTCAGATCAAGCCCTTCGCGCAGTCGCAGGCCGGTCATGATGCGCTCCGCGAGCGCGCGCGGGGCGCTTGGCGTCTCCAGATCCACGACGCTCGACCAGCCGTCGGAGGTGCGGACGGATTCCATCCAATCCGTGAGTCGAGGGACATTCTTCCATCGAAAGCCTCTGGCGTGTCCCGATGCGGACGGCCCGGCGGCGAGCCACTGCTCCTGTCGCCAGTACGCGAGGTTGTGCAGGCACTCCGCTCCGGCGCGCGCGAAGTTGGACACCTCGTAGCGCCCGAAGCCGCGCTCCGCGAGCTTCGACCATGTCAACAGTTGCATTCCGACCTCGGTGTCTTCATCGATCGCGTCGAGGCGGCCGAGTTCGAGCTTCTTGGTCATTGCGGTGCCCTGCTCATAGGTCAGCGCGTACGCGGAAACGTGCTCGATGCCTTCACCGTCGAGAAGCCCGAGCGCGGTGTCAAGTTCGGCTTCCCACTCGGTGAGGGTCTGGCCGGGGATTCCGAAGATGAGGTCTACCGAGCGTCGCGCGATGCCGGCATCGCGCAGAACCTCGAGCGAGCGCTCGACGTTGGCCGGGTCGTGCCATCGCTCGAGCGTCTTCAGATGGCGGGCGTCGAAGCTCTGAGCCCCCACTGACGCTCGGGTTACACCTCCCTCGCGGAGCACCTCGGCGAGCTCGCGGGTGACGGTTTCCGGATTGCACTCGACCGTGAACTCCGCCAGTTGCGACAGATCGAACCGGTCGCCGAGCGTCTGGAGCAGCCGGCGCCAGAGTTCGGGGCGGAGCAGGCTCGGCGTGCCGCCTCCGACAAAAATCGTGTGCAGTCGCCCGGCGGCCGGCGAAATGGCCTTCAGTTCGACCTCGAGCGCCTGGACGAATTCGGCCTGTCGGTCACGAGAGTCCACGAAACTGTAAAAATCGCAGTAATGGCACTTGTGGAAGCAGAATGGGACATGGATGTAGAGCGAGCGAGCGTCGACGTCCGGGCTCGTCAGGGCGATCCTCGCGTCGGCTCGTTGCCCCCCTACCGTGATGCCAGTAGTCTGATTCACGAAAACGCAAGCACCTTTCCGAACCGTCCAGCCCGATCGTCCGAAGAGTGACCGTGGACAGCCTCGGCCAGCATTCTTTCGAAGGATACCCGCCCAGTGACCGTTAACCTCGTTGTGTTTACCGAAGATGGTTCACGTCGGGACGTGCCGCTCAAGCCCGGCACCCACGTCGTCGGTCGGACCTCCGACGCTGGCGTGCGAATCCCGCTCCCCTCGGTGTCGCGTCGCCACTGCGAACTGATCGTTGAGAACTCGACGCTGCGGGTACGCGATCTCGGTTCGTCGAACGGCACCTATCAGAATTATCAGCAGATTGAGGAAGCCACCCTCGCACCCGGCGATGTGCTCGGGATCGGCGGCTGCCTGCTCACGGTGCAGATCGACGGCGCTCCCCAGCAGGTCGAGAAGCCCGAGCCGCCGCTCGACGCCGCGGGCGGATCGACCATGTCGACCGGCATCGGGTCTCCGGGCGCCAGCGGCAGTTCCATGATGGAAGACTCCGGTCCGCCAGCGATGAAGGGCTCGCTGCTCGACGACAACGACGGTTCGAGCCTCTTCGATCTCGATCTTTCGGATCTGGAAGACGACGACGAGCCCAAACTCTGAATCTGGCGGGCCTGGTTCAGGCGTCCGTCGGCGGGTCCGCCGCGGCGGGGTCTGGCTCGGCGGCGGCCTTGATCTCCTGCTTCGCCGGCACCTTGATGCTGGTTCCGCAGGACCGGCAGCGCACCATTCGGCCCCGCGCTTCGGCGGGAACGGCGAGTACCGCTCGGCAGCGGAGGTTCGGGCACATGATTCGGATCGCGCTGACGGCCATGGGCTCTCCCGAGGGTGCTGATTTCCACTAGTCGAATCGGCCGGATTGAGGTTCGAATTCAGTTCCTCGGTCGATTCCCTGTCGATCGGGCGCGCCCACGATCCGGGTGTGTACCTCGTGTTTTGACCGGATCGGCTACGATGCGGCTTTCGCCCTCACCGGAAACGAATTTCATGTCCAGCCTGACTTCCACGACGCCGCAGAACGCGCCCAGCCTCTCGGACCCGATAACGGGAAACACGACAGCGGTGGTCGGTCTGCAATGGGGCGACGAGGGCAAGGGCAAGGTCATCGATCTGCTGGCCGGATCGCACGATGCCGTGGTTCGCTACAACGGCGGAGCCAACGCCGGTCACTCGATCGTGATCGAAGGCCAGAGGTTTGCGCTGCACCTGATCCCATCAGGCGTCTTCCGGCCGGACACGGTGTCGGTCATCGGCAACGGCGTGGTGCTCGACCCGTTCAAGCTTATTGAGGAGATCGAGGGGCTTCGCGAAAGAGGCGTCGAAGTGAAGAATCTCGCGATCTCCTCGCGTGCTCACCTCGTGCTGCCCTACCACAAGCTGGAAGACGCGATGCTCGAGGATCGCCTCGCGGCCCGCGGGCTTTCGATTGGCACGACGAAGCGTGGCATCGGACCGGCCTACTCGGACAAGGCCAACCGCGCGACATCGCTTCGAGTCGGAGACCTGCTGGATACCGATTATCTGCGCGGAAAGGTCGCCAACCTCGCGGAGTACAAGACCGATGCCCTGCGCAGCATCGATCCGAGCGCCGAAGCGATCGAGCCCAAACGCCTGACCGACGCCCTGCTCGACGCGGCGGAAACTTTGACGCCGTTCATCGAGGACACGGCGTATCTGCTCCACGGCATGCTGCGCAAGGGTCAGTCGCTGCTGTTCGAGGGCGCGAACGCGACCCTGCTCGATGTGGATCACGGGACCTACCCGTTCGTGACTTCGTCGAACTGCTCGGTGCTCGGGATCCCCGCGGGAACCGGTGTACCCGGCGCGGAGGTCAAGCAGGTTGTCGGCGTGCTGAAGGCCTACTCAACGCGCGTCGGCGGCGGGCCGTTCCCGACCGAGCAGGACAACGAGGTCGGCGATCAGATTCGCCGGCAGGGCAATGAGTACGGCACCACCACGGGCCGGCCCCGCCGCTGCGGCTGGCTCGATCTCGTCGCGGTGCGCTACGCCGCGATGGTGAACGGCTGTACTTCGCTCTCGCTGATGCTCCTCGACGTCCTGTCCGGGATCGAAGAACTTCAGGTCTGCACCCGCTACCAGATCGGCGATGATCCCGAGGCGATCACCGGGCGTTTCTTCCCGGACGCGAACCGGCTTCAGGGGATTACCCCGTTGTATGAGTCGCTTCCCGGCTTCCACGGCGATGTGACCAAGGCGCGGAGTTTCGACGAACTGCCGGCGCCGGCACGACAGTACATCGAGTTCATCGAAGACTTCGTCGGCCTTCCGATCTCGATCATCAGTGTGGGCCCGGATCGGTCGCAGACCATTCGTCGCGGTTGATCGAAACTCTGGCGCTCAGTCGTCGGCGAGTTTCAGATTGCCGCCGCGACCGTTCATCATGCTGCTCGCGGCTTCGAGACGGGCTCGCACATGGGCGTGCTGGCTCGGGAACCGATTCTCGTCGAACACCTTGAGCGCGTGCTCAAAGCACTCCACCGCACGGCACAACTGCTGCGAGATGTTGTCGCTGGCCTTGAGTTCTGCGATGCCGGTGAACGCCTGGCCGAGGTTCGCCTGCGTTTTGGCCCACTCGACGGGCTGCCGGTCGCGGGTCCGGACCTTGAGCGCATCGAGGAAACAGGACGCGGCGTGGCGGGCGGCGTCGGCATCTCCGGACGCCGCGAGTTGCAGGTACACCGATCCCATGTTGCAGCGGGTCGCCGCCCAATCGTTCGGCGCCCGCTGGGGCGTCCGCACCTCCAACGCCCGTTCGAACGCTTCGATGGCGCGTCGCAGGTTGGCGGTGCGCTCCTCGGGGTCGTCGGTCGGGAGCATGGCCCACGCGCTACCAAGGTGGCTCTGCGCAGTCGCCCATTCGCTCCTTCGGGACTCGCGGGACCAGATCTCCAATGCCGCGGCGTAGCAGGCGATGGCCCGGTCCGCGTTCTGGCGAGGTTCTCCGCTGGGGAACTGGAGCCAGACGTGGCCGAGATGCATCTGCAGGCGTGCCCAGCCGATCGGATGGGTCTCGCGTCGCCGTACGATCAGCGCGGACGAGTAGCAACTGACGGCGTGCTCGAGATTCTCGGTGCGATCCCCGGCGGCGCGCCGCTCGTAGGCGAGACCGAGGCTCGACTGCGCCGCGGCCCAATGGCCCGGAGAAGACCCACGCGTCCAGACGCTCAGCGCGTCGGTCAGGCAATCGATCGCCCTCTCGAAGTTATCCTCGCGCGCATCGCGGCTGGATGCCGGAAGTTCGAGCAGCGCGGACGCCAGGAACTGCTTCAGTTCGGCCCACCAGCCGGGGTACTTCTCCTTCGTGAGCACTCGCAGCGCGCCTTCGAGCAGTTCCACGGCTTCCGTGAGATTGTCGAGGCGGTCGCCGATGGGAGCGTGCAGGAGCGCGTAGCCGAGAAGGCCGGCGGTCCGCGCCGCTTCGACGTGCGTCTTCGGGATTTTGGTCAGCATCTGGCGCAGCAGGCGTGTGGAGTCGCCGAAGCGTGCCTTCGCCGATCCTCGCTTGGACTTGAGCATCGCCATCGCCAGCGCGCGCTGGCCGGCCGGGTCGTCGTCCGAGGGCGATGCGGCGCGGTACTGTTCGAGCGCCTCGTCGTAGCGTCCTTCGAGTTCGTAGCGGTGGCCGCGAAGCATCGCGAGCAGCGAGTCGTCGATGTTCCCCTCGAGGTGCGGGAGGAAACTGTCGGCGAGACCGAAGTCGCGTGTGGCGATTGCCGCCACGACCCGCGCGTACGGATCACTGTCCTGACGCAGGCGCGAGATCGCCTCGTCCTGCTCGCCGGTGAACTCCCTGTCGCTGGGGAACTCTGCGGGCCGCTTGTCCTCGAATACGGTGTGCCAGATGAGCGCAAGGTCGGCTGACGAGTGCTCGCGTCCGCCGGCGTACTCGGCATCCAGTTCCTCGGGATCCGGTGCCGCGGGCGCAGGCGCCTGCTCGTGGCCGGGGGCCAGGCCTTGGTCGGCGAAATCCGAGAGCGGGCCGTCGAGCCAGTCGTCGTACGCGTCGAGCTCGTCGGCGATGCCGGGGCCGGCATCGTGCATCCACTTGGTCACGCTGACCAGCAGGGAGGCGTGGCGCCGGAGTGTTGGTTCGATCGCGCTGGAAGTGACGGTCATGGCCTGGTGCCACGAGTTTGCCTTCTCCGACGAGATCAGTTCGTGGCGGCGGCGTCCTCGGGCCAGAGCATCGAGGGCGCGCCGGAGTGTGCCGTACCGACGGACCAGGCGGGAGAGGTACGCGGCGGCGCGCTCGCGGTCAGCCTCGGAAACCCCCGAGTGGACGACGATCGTGTCAGCGACGAGATGAATCAGTTTCGGGACGATCCCCAAGCCGACGGTCGTCGACTTTGTCTTGCCTTCGAGCGTGGTCACTGCTCCGGCGCTAACAGATCCGGCAGTGGCCACGAGCTTTGCGAGCATTCGTGCACTGGCCATGCTTCCAAAGTACGCCGTAGCAACACTTTGGCGAAACAAAATCCGGATGAATTCCACAAATTCCCGGTCGCCGTCTGGGAGTCGGCTTCAAAATCCGGCTTCGCGGAGCCACTCACTCGGGACCGCGTCGAGGGCGTTCGCCACGCTCAGCAGACTTTCCAGACTTGGCAGGTGCGCACCGCGCTCGATGCTGGAAAGCTGCGACACACTGACACCTGACGCTTCGGACATTTCCTTAAGGGTCCAGCTTCGCTCGGTGCGGGCAAGCCGGATCTGGCGCCCAAGCGCCTGCCGCAGCCGATCCTGGGGCAGTCCGCCCAGGCCGAACTCGCTGGCCGCGTTGGCCAGCACCGTTCGCAGGTCGTCGATGCCGAAGGGCTTGGCGAGGTAATCGAATACATCACGCTTGAATGTCGTGCGCATGCTCTCGAGCGATGGGAAACCGGTGATCACGATGACACAGAGTTTCTGCCACCGACGCCTGATCTCCTCGAGAACCTCCTGACCGGATGCCTTTCCCATGTTCATGTCGAGCAGCACGGCATCCGGAAGATCGTCTTCGCACGCGTCGAAGAACGCCTTGGGAGTTCCGACCGCTCGGACAGAGTGCCCGTCGGTAGCCAGCAGGTCGGTGATGTACTCCCGGAAGTCAGCGTCGTCGTCGAGGGCGACGATCGAGAGCGGGTGGACCGATTCCGGAGTCTCGCTGCTTTGGAGCGCTTCGTTCATCCAGGTCTCCGTACGGGCGTGAGGGCCGGTTCACGCAGCATACCACGGCTTCTACCGTATTCAGGGGCTCGGACACGATTCCGGCGGTTCAAACAGCGGACAGTCCTTCACCGGGAGCACGACCTCGAAGATCGCCCCGGTATCCGGTCCCGGCCGGTTGCCGGCGATGAGCACGCCGCCGTGCTCCTTGATGATGCCCTCGGCGACGGCGAGGCCGAGGCCGGTGCCGTGGCTGTCGAGGCGGGTCGATGCGAAGGGTTCGAACAGACGCGGGAGCACCGCCGGATCGATGCCAGGTCCGTCATCGGTTATCCGAACGCTGATCCAGCGTGCCCCTTCCCGCTCGATGATCTCGTGAGACACCCGGATGCTGCCGCGAGGGCCAGTGCCCGTGTCGAGCGCGTCGACCGCGTTGCGAAGCAGATTCACGAAGACCTGAGTCAGCCGATCCGGGTCTCCGAGGACCTGCTCCTCCGTCGCATCGGTCAGCGAGTTGGTGAACCCGATGGCCCTGGCATCGCGGTCGAGCGAGACAAGCGTCCAAGACTCCTCGACGATCTCTCGGAGGTGAAGCGGCGTACGGGAAGGCTCCCGTGCCCGCGCGAAATCGAGAAGCGACTCACCGAGCCGTTCCAGGCGGCCGACCACGCGCTTGATGAGTTCGAGACGCGGTCGCTGGGACTCGGGAACGCCGTGCTCGTCGAACTGCTGCACGCTCCCCTTCAGCACCGCGAGGGGTGTGTTCAGCTCGTGGGCGATGCCCGCGCTCATCATGCCGAGGCTCGCGAGGCGGTCCTGGTCGGCGAGGTTGCGCCGCGCGGTTTCGAGCATGTGGTTCTTGCGCTTCAGTTCCGTCGCGACCGATTCGAGCTCTTCCAGCGCGTCGTTGAGGTCGCGTTCCTGGCTGCGGAGTTTGAGGATGGACCGGTTGCGGCTGCGCATGATCTCGCCCAGTTCGTCGTTCGGAATCTCGCTCTCCGGGATCAGTTCGGATTCCTGTCGCCCCTCCTGCACCGCGAGGTCGGCGCGCCGGAGACGCTCGATCGGCAGGTACACCTGCGAAGGGAGCACGAACACTTCGAGCGTCAGCGCGATCACGCCGTATACGCCGAGTAGAGCGGCCCCGAGCAGGATGTACATGCGAGTGATGGCTTCCTGACCCGCGCTCTCACGCAGCGTGGCGACGACCAGTTGGTTGTCGGATGGGCGCTGCACCGCGGCGATCGGACGTCCTCGGGCGTCGCGTCCATCGATAATCTCGCCCGTCTCGCGCTGGACCTGTTCGAGCAGATCCAGGGGGATGATCGAAGGCGAGGACGAGTAGACCGCGAAGTCGATTCCGCCCGCCTGCTCTCTCGCACGGTCCGCATCGGCGAGCAGCAAGCCCAGCGCGAGCCGGCATTCCTGCTGCTCCGAGCGAGTGACGAGTTCGAGCATCGACACGCGCACGGACAGAATGATGATCACCGTGAGCGCGAGCGAGAACACCGTGTGGAGCACGATCAGCTTGCGCCGGATCCTCGCGGTCGCCTGCGTCGGTCGCGAACGCTTCACGGCAACGGCTCCACGGTTGCGGGTGGATTGTTCCCGCTCGGAAGCGTCTGGCTGGCATCCTGCCAGCTGAGCAGGTCGAACAGGACCACCGTCATCAGCACGACGAACACCGCCAGCGCGCCCGCGAGCAGCATGGCGCTTCGCTTCTCTCTGCGCCGTACCGCGTCGCGGGCGGTGTGAAGCCGATTAAACAGTTCGGCGCGATCGAGCGCATCAAAACGGACTCGGAGATCATCAGCGATCGCTCGCGACTCACCACCGAGGCGGGACCGCCCCTCATCGAGCGTCCTTCGGATCGCGGGCGCATCGCGTTCACAGATCCACCCGATCTCGGCGACGCTCAGGCCGGGACCGCCTTCGAGCCACACGCACGCTCGCTGGATCAGGCCGAGCGGCTCGAGCGTCTGGCACACCGGCGCCTCCGCGCCGGACTCCGGCCGGGCAACCCAGAGTTCCGCTCGGACCAGCGCTTCCCTTCGCAGTCGAGCCTCGGAAACGCGGCCAAGATCGGGGTGATCGCGCGCAATGGAGGCGACCACGCGCGCCGCCCCGGAAGCGCGATTCGTGCAGGCGAGCGCGAGCTTCCAGAGGGCTTCTTCGATGGGCGCGAGTTGCTCCGCCATGCCCGCATTCTACGCCGCGCCGTCATCGACGGCGTGGTACATTCACCCGCCCAAGAATGCTTCACGCACCGATCACGGAGAGACCGAACAGATGACCGGCGAGAACACCACACGGATCGAGAAAGACACCATGGGCGAGATGACCGTCCCCGCCAACGCGCTGTACGGGGCGTCGACGCAGCGGGCGGTCGAAAACTTCCCGATCTCCGGACGGACGGTGCCAAATGCGATTTTCTACGCGTTCGGCCACCTCAAGGCCTGCTGCGCCGCGGTCAACCGCGATCTGGGACGCCTGAACGATGCGCGAGCGGACGCCATCGTCCAGGCCGCCGGAGAGATTGGCCAGGGCAAGCATCATGAGCACTTCCCGGTCGATATCTTCCAGACCGGCTCCGGCACCTCGACCAACATGAACGCGAACGAGGTCATCGCCAACCTCATCTGCGTGGCCAACGGCGCGCCGATCGGCTCGTCGAAGAACGCGGACTACATCGGTGACGCCGAAACCGGACGAGGCGTACACCCGAACGATCACGTCAACATGGGGCAGTCCTCGAACGACACGTTCCCGACCGCGATCCACATCGCGGCGGCGTACGACATCAAAAATCACCTTGAGCCGGCGCTCGAGAAACTCGCCCAGGCGCTCGAGACGAAAGCGAAGGCCTGGGACGGGATCGTCAAGATCGGTCGCACCCACCTGCAGGACGCGACACCGATCCGGCTGGGGCAGGAGTTCAGCGGCTACGCACAGCAGATGCGACACGCCGAGCGCCGGGCGCACCAGGCGCTCGAAGCGCTGTGCGAACTGCCCATCGGCGGCACGGCGGTCGGCACGGGCATCAACACGCACCCGGAGTTCGGCCGCCGAGTCGCGGACGCGCTCGCCGAACGACTGGACATCCCGTTCGAAGAGGCCCACAACCACTTCGAGGCTCAGCACGCCAAGGACGCCGTGGTCGAGGCCTCCGGGCATCTCAAGACCATCGCCATCTCACTCAGCAAGATCGCCAACGACATCCGCTGGCTCGGTTCCGGTCCACGCTGCGGCATCGGCGAACTGAAGCTTCAGGCGACCCAGCCCGGCTCATCGATCATGCCCGGCAAGGTCAACCCGGTCATGTGCGAGATGGCGGTGCAGGTCGCCTGTCAGGTCATGGGCAACGACGCGGCGATCAACTTCGGCGCGTTCGGGGGTGTGGGCTCGATCCTCGACCTGAACGTCGCCATGCCGATGATGGCCGACAACCTGATCGAATCGATCCACCTGCTCGCGCGGGCCTGCGATGTGTTCACGGACAAGTGCATCGACGGGCTTGAGCCGGACGCGAAGCGCTGTGAGGAGCTCATCGAGGGCTCGCTCGCGATGTGCACCTCGCTGGTGCCGGTCATCGGCTACGACAAGTCCGCGGCGATCGCCAAGAAGGCGTACGCCGAAGGCAAGACGGTCCGCCAGGTGGCCATCGAGGACGGCGTGCTGAGCGCGGAGCAACTCAACGAACTGCTGGATCCAGAGAGCATGACGCGGGCGCACTGAACTTGTTGCCGGCAAGACACCAACGAAAAACGCCTCCGAAGTCGGAGGCGTTTTTCATGGCCCTTTCGGACTCAATCAGCGCATGTCCCGGCGCACATCGACCCTCTCGCGGATCTCGTCCCTGAGTTCGGACACGAACGTGTCCAACGCCAAGACGGGCTGTTCCTCAATGCCGTAGCGGCGCATGGTCACGGTGTTCTGCTCGGCCTCCTGCTCGCCCACGATTAGGTTGATCGGGATCTTGCGGGTTGTGCCGGATCGGATCTTCTTGCCCATGGTCGCGTTTGAGTCGTCGAGCTCGGTGCGCACAAGGTCCTTGCGCAACATCGCCTCGATCTTCTTGGCGTAGTCGATGACCTTTTCGCTCACCGGGATAATGTTCACCTGCACCGGGGCGAGCCAGGTGGGGAACGCTCCGGCGTAGTGCTCGATCAGGATCGCGATGAACCGCTCGTGCGTGCCGAGCGGAGCACGGTGGATGCAGTACGGCGTCTTCTCCTCGCCGTCGCTGTCGGTGTACACGAGGCCGAACCGCTTTGGCACCGCGAAGTCGAGCTGGTTGGTCGTCGCGGTGAATTCGCGCCCGGTGACCGTACGGAACTCGTAGTCCACCTTCGGGCCGTAGAAGGCCGCCTCGCCGCGCTCCATGGTGTAGGAGAGACCGAGTTCCTCGAGCGCCTCTTGGACCACCTGCTCGGTGAACGCCCAGCCCTCCGGGTCGTCCACATACTTGTCGCCCTTCTTCGGATCGTCCGGGTCCCACTGGCTCAGACGCAGGTAGTAATCCTCGAATCCAAACAGGTCGTAGTAGGTCTTGTGCAGGTCCATGACCGCCTTGAACTCGTCTTTGAGTTGCTCGGGCGTCACGTAGATGTGCGCATCGTTCATGCACATGCCGCGCACGCGGGTCAGGCCCTGCAGCGCACCGGCTCGCTCGAAGCGGTAGCACCGGCCGTACTCGCTGATCCGAAGCGGCAGGTCGCGGTACGAGTGCTTCTGCGCCTTGAAGATCATGTGGTGGTGCGGGCAGTTCATCGGCTTGAGGTAGTACCGCTCGGTGGGGTTGTCATCCGCGCCGTGCCCACCGGCGTCGGGACCCTCTTCGTAGAGTTCCATCGGTGGGAACATCGAGTGCTTGTACAGCGGCAGGTGCCCGGAGGTGTAGTACAGCCCCTCGCGCGTGATCTCCGGCGTCGACACCTTGTGGTACCCCGCGGCAAACTCCATCTCGTAGGCGAGTTTCTCCAACTCGTGCCGGATCGCCGCGCCGTTGGGCAGCCACAGCGGCAGACCCTTGCCGACCTCATCGGCGATGGAGTAGATGCCGAGTTTCTGCCCGAGGATGCGGTGATCGTTCTTCTTTGCTTCCTCAACAGCCTGGGCGTGCGCCTTCAGTTCTTCCTTGGTCGGGAAGGCGTAGGCGTAGATGCGGGTGAGCTGGACATTCTTCTCGTCGCCGCGCCAGTACGCACCGGCGAGCGAGTGCAGCTTGAAACAGTCCGGTCGCAGGTTCTTGGTGTTCTCCACGTGCGGCCCTTCGCACATGTCCACGAACGGGCCGTTGGTGTAGAAACCGATCGTGTTGAAGCCTTTCTTGTCGTGCAGTTCCTTGCAGTATTCGACCTTGTGCGGTTCGCCCATGGATTCGAGACGCGCAACCGCCTCGGCGACCGGCAGTTCTTCCTGCACGAACGGCTGGTCCTCGCGACAGATCTTCTGCATCTTCTTCTGAATCTGCTTCAGGTCGTCGTCGGTCAGCACGACGCCTTCGGGGAACAGAAAGTCGTAGTAGAAGCCGTCGTCGATGGGCGGGCCGAAGCCCAGCTTCACGCCGGGGTACAACTCCTGCACGGCCTGCGCCATGACGTGCGCCAGCGAGTGGCGGATTTTGTAGAGGTCCGAATTCTTATCGACGGTGCGCTCGATGACCGGCATCGCGGTTCCTTTCCTCACCGGCTCACGTGACGCTGCCGGTGACGGACGGCGACCGCGTTCTCTGCCCGCGGCCGCGATTGGTTGGAAGGCGGGTGCAGCGACACACCCGCAGATCAGGATCCTACCCGGTGTCCCTGATCGCTGCCCGCGGAGCGTGATCGCCGCTCCTCCACGGCTACACTTGCCCGTGCGCGTCAGTTACCACGATGACTATGTGATCCCGCTCCCGCCGCGTCACTCGTTCCCGATGCCGAAGTTTTCGGCGCTGCGGGACCTGCTCGTCGAGGAGGCGATCATCGCCTCTAGCGGTATCGTCGCTCCCGAGGAGGCCGACTGGGATCTGCTCGGGCTCGTTCACACGAAGGACTACCTCGAATCACTGCGCTGCGGGTCGATGGCCATGTCCGCGGTCCGGCGCATGGGGTTCCCCTGGACCCAGGCGCTGGTCCGACGCTCCCGGCTCGCGGTTCAGGGCACGGTCAACGCGGCGCGAATGGCCCTCGAAGACGGCATGTCCGGCAACCTCGCCGGCGGCACGCACCACGCCATGCCCGACCACGCCCAGGGCTTCTGCGTGCTCAACGACACCGCCATCGCGATCCGGTGCCTGCAGGAAGCCGGGCTGATCCGGCGGGCGCTCGTCATCGATCTGGACGTCCACCAAGGCAACGGCACCGCGAAGATCTTCGAGCACGACCAGAGCGTCTACACCTTCTCCGTTCACGGTGAGAAGAACTTCCCCCTCCGCAAGGAGCGCTCGACCCGCGATGTCCCGCTCCCCGACCACATGGAAGATGCGGACTATCTCAGGGCTATCGATACGCACCTGCCGTCGGCCCTGAACGAATCCGAGCCGGACATCGTGTTCTATGTGCAAGGCGTGGACATCGTGAGAGGCGACAAGTTCGGTCGCCTGAACGTGAGCCGCGGGTGCCTGCGGGCACGAGACGAGCGGGTGATCCGGTCCGTGGCCGAACGCGGCATTCCGCTCGTGCTGCTGCTCGGGGGCGGGTACGCCGCCACGCCCGAGCTGACCGCTGACCTGCACGCGGAAATGCACCGGGCTGCTGCCTCGCTCGGACTGATCTCGTCCCCACAGCCCGCGTCCTGAGCCGCCCGATCGGGTAGAACACCCGCGTGGCCCTCGACGGGAGCGCGTGTGCAACTGACCGACCTGACAGACCAGCAGCTCGTCGACCGGGCCAACGCCGGCGAAGCCGCGGCGTTCGACACCCTCTACCAGCGCTACAAGGACTGGGCCTTCCGGCTCGCCCTACGCGAGACCGGGCGGGATGAGGGGCTGGCCGCCGATGCCGTGCAGGACTCGTTCCTCTACCTGCTCAAGAAGTTCCCCGGCTTCGAACTGCAGGCCAAGCTTACGACGTTTCTCTACCCCGTCGTCAAGCACAACGCCCAGAGCGCAGACCGCAAACGCCGTCGCAAGACGCCGACCGGTCCGGAAACAGATGCCCCCCACGAGGGCGGAGCGGAGCGGGACCCCGACGGGCTCGACGGCCTCCGAGCGGTCGTGAACACCCTCCCCGACCACCAGCGCGAGGTGGTTTTCATGCGTTTCCTCGACGACATGTCGCTCAACGAGATCGCGCTCGCCCTCGGCATCCCGCTCGGGACTGTGAAGTCCCGCCTGCACCACGCAGTCGGGGCTCTCCGCGAGGATCCGATCTGTCGCGCGTACTTCGATATCGAGCCCTGACCCCCGTTTTCAGGCCAGTAAACGGCCTTTTACATTAATTCTCGTCCGGCGTGAACCCCTGGGTGCCCGGCTTGCCTTCACCAGAGAGCAGACCATGACCACTCCTCCCGAACAACCCGATCCGAAACGACCGGCCAGCCCCGACGAAGGCCTCCCCGGCCCGCTCGAGGCGGACCTGCGTCGGGCAATGCGTCCGGACGAGGTCGATCTTCCCAGCCGCGTCGATGAACGGGTGCTCAGTGCCTCGGCGGAACACTTTGCCTCGTTCGGTGCGAAGGACCAATCAGATCAGCCAGACCGGGAACTCAAGCCCGGTGTGCTCGCGTGGATCACCGGTCGCCCGCTGACCAGCGCCGGCATCGGCGGCGCTCTGCTTGCCGCGTCGCTCGCGATCGCCTTGATCGTCGGTGCCCCGAATTCCACCGGTCCTTCGGCCGGCCGATCGGTCGCGATGGACCAGGCCCTGCCGAGCGAAGACGCTTCGGCGCCGTCCGCTGCGTCGCTTGGCGCTGATCTCGCGTCGGAAACTGCCGGTTCGATGGAAGCTCCGGCGATGCCCGAGCGGTCTGCCCTCGCAAGGCGCTCCGGGGCCAGAGACGATCTGGCCGAGGTCGAGTCCGCCGACTCCATCCTGATGGACGCCGCCCCCCTGCAGCTCAAGCTCGCCGAACTCCCCGGCGACCTCGACGGCGACGGCAGGATCACCATCGCGGATGCTCTGCTGCTCGCCCGAGCGGTCGAGCGCGACGAGGTGCCATCTGTCACCGGGCTTGACCTTGTCGCCGACGGACGCCTCGACCGCGCCGATGCCGACGCGATCGCCCGACTCGCGGTGCGCCTGACGTCACCGCCCACCAACAAACCCAACTCGGAAGGAGCATCCTGAAATGCTTCGTCACAGCCTCATCGCAATCGCACTCATCGCGCTCTCGTGCGGCGCGTTCGGCTTCCGAGCGCACGCCGTGGCGACGCAGGACGCCGAAAGGGTCCGCTTCGGCGTGCTCGATATCGCCGTGCAGATTCCGGACGGCGCCGAACTCGGCGCGTACCAGATCGACCTCACGCCGCTGCCCGACCTGCCGACACGCGTCCGCGTGGTCGGCATCGAGGGCGGCGAGCACGAAGCGTTCAAGACTCCGCCGTTCTACGACCCCAAGGCCATCGGCAACGAACGCGTCATTCTCGCGGCGTACTCGACCGCGCCGGAACTGCCGACCGGTCGCTCGCGTATCGCCAGAGTCCACTACGAGATCACCGGCGAGGGTGACCTGCCCGCGCCGGTCCAACTGATCAACGTCCGCGAAGCGCTCGCGACAGACCGCGACGGCAACGCGTTCGATGTCCCCTTCCTCCTCTCCTCCAGCCCGGGAGTCCAGCCATGAACCGCGCTCGCCCCCTCGTTCTGGTCTCTTCGCTTGCGATCGCCTGCACGCTCACGGCGTGTGATTCACAGCCCAGGCAAGTTGAAGCCACATCCACCCGGACGGTGACCGTCGAGACGCCGGACGGCCCGAAGGACTTCGAGTCGCCGTTCGGCACCGAGCGTCCGGACCGCAAGTAAGCACCGCACTCCCTGATCGCCAGACCTCCCGAGCAAAGGAGCCCGACCATGACCACGCCCGCCGACAAACCGACCCCGCCCACCGCGCCGAATCGCCGACGCAGGATCATCATCACCTCGGTGTTGCTCTCCGCCGTCGCCATCGGCGGCGTGATCGCCGCGTGCAGCTCGCAGGTCGGGACGGTTCGCAAGCACTCGGTTGCCTCTTCAGCAACCGACGAGAGCGCGCCGGGACAGTTGGCTGGCGAGCGGTTCTACGACTATTCCCGCGACGGCTCGGTTCCCGCCGAAGAACGCGAAGCATTTGTCGGTTCGATGCGCAGCGGTCCGTCCACCCCATACATGCAGCCGGGAGCCGCTGAGCCCGGCGCACCACCAGCTTCCGAGATCGCAGGGTTAAGGCCGGAGCGTATGCGGCAGGCCGGGCGGGGCGCCGGTGGTGGCGCTGGTGCTCAAGCGCAATCCACTTCCCCCTCCTTCGTCAACGCTCCCGGCGAAGAGCTCTGGATCATCTCGCGCACGCCCGACACCGGACAGGCCCGCCCGCGTACGCTCTCGCCCGACAACCCCGGCTCCGGCTGCCTTGTCGGCATCGTCCCCGGCCAGACCGAGCAGATCCCGATCCCGCTCGAACACACCGAGGTCGGCGCGAACATCCGCGGCTACATCGGCGCGGTCGGCGTGCAGCAGCGCTTCCACAACCCCTTCGACACCAAGATCGAAGCGGTCTACGTCTTCCCGCTGCCGCAGAACAGCGCGATCAACGAGTTCCTCATGACCGTCGGCGACCGGACGATCCGCGGCATCATCCGCGAACGCGAAGAAGCCGAGGAGATCTACGCGAACGCTCGCGCCCAAGGCCACGTCGCCTCGCTCATGACGCAGGAGCGCCCGAACATCTTCACGCAGAAGGTCGCCAACATCGAGCCCGGCAAGACCATCGACATCGACATCACCTACTTCCAGACGCTCCGCTACGACAACGACGCGTGGGAGTTCGTGTTCCCGATGGTCGTCGGCCCCCGCTTCAACCCTCCCGGATCGACCGACGGCGTCGGTGCCGCGCCGCGCGGCAGCAACCCGGGCGCGACCGGCCAGGCCACGCAGATTAGTTACCTCGCCCCCGACGAGCGCAGCGGGCACGACATCAACCTGACCGTCGAGATCGACGCGGGCATGCCCATCGGTCGCATCTCGTCTCGCTCGCACGTGATCGAGGTCGATCGCGCCGACTCCACCCGCGCAACCGTCCGCCTCGCGTCCACCGACACGATTCCCAACAAGGACTTCGTGCTCCGCTACGAGGTCGCCTCCAGCGATATCCGCAGCGGCGTGATCACCCACGACAACGGCGACGGCACCGGCATCTTCAGCCTGATGCTCGTGCCGCCTGCCGAAGCCAGTTACCTCGAGCGCCAGCCCGTCGAGCTCGTCTTCGTGCTCGACTGCTCGGGCTCGATGAGCGGCAAGCCGATGGAGCAGTCCAAGAACGCCATGCGCCGCGCGCTCCGCTCCATGCAGCCCGGCGACACCTTCCAGATCATCCGCTTCAGTTCCAACGCCTCGCAACTGGGCAGCGAACCCCTCGAAGCGACACAGAGGAACATCGAGCGCGGTCTGGACTACATCGAGAGCCTGAGAGGCGGCGGCGGCACGATGATGATCGAGGGCATCAAGGCCTCGCTGGACTTCCCTCACGACCCGAAGCGACTCCGCTACGTCGTGTTCCTGACCGACGGCTACATCGGCAACGAGTCCCAGATTCTCGGCGCGATCCACGACAAGCTCGGCCCGGCCCGCATCTTCTCATTCGGCGTCGGCAGCTCGACCAACCGCTTCCTGATGGAGCGCATGGCCAAGCTCGGCAACGGCTGCGCCGCGTTCCTCGGTCTGAACGACCCGGCGGTGGACATCATGGATGACTTCTTCGAGCGCATCAGCCACCCGGCCATGACCGACCTCGCCATCGACTTCGCGGGCGCCGAGGTGGACGGCGTCTACCCGCGCCGCCCGGCCGACCTGTACGCCGGTCGCCCGGTCATCATCACCGGTCGCTACGAAGGCTCGTTGCCCCGCGAGATCGCGGTGCACGGGCGCCTCGGGGGCCAAGACCGCAGCCTGCTGATCCCGGTGCGAAACGCCGCGGACGAAGGCGAACGCTTCGACGCGCTCGCGGCCCTCTGGGCGCGAACGAAGATCGCCGACCTGTCCGAGCAGATGACCTGGACGCGCGATCAGGACACGCAACTCGGCCTCGCCGGCGAGATCGAGCGCGTCGCGCTGGCCCACAACCTGATGAGCGCGTACACGGCATTCGTCGCGGTGGACTCGCTGACCATCACCGAGGGCAGCCACGGCGTGACCGTGCCGGTGGGTGTTCCGGTTCCCGACGGCGTTCGCTACGAAACCACCGTGCCGGGCAGCCCGTCCACGAACTGACCGCTTCGCTCAGCGTGCTTCGACCGGCTGATCCGTGAGACCGAGTTCTTCCTTGGTCCACGGATTGGTCACGAAGCAGGCCCGACCGGTCTTGATGATGTAGTTCTGGTGGTAGCCCTCGGCGTCGTAGAACTCCTTGGCCTCTTCCACCTCGGTCACGATCGGCTTGGAGAATCGACCGGAGGCGTTGAGCGCTTCGATCTTTGCTTCCGCCGCCTGCTTCTGGGCCTCGCTGGTGTAGTAGATGCCCGAGCGGTACTGCTCGCCGACATCCGGACCCTGACGGTTCAGTTGCGTCGGGTCGTGCATGGTGAAGAACGCGTCGAGCAGGCGGTCGTACGAGATCCGGTTCGGGTCGAAGACCACCTTCACGGCTTCAGCGTGCCCGGTCCGCTTGGACAGCACCTGCTCGTAGGTCGGGTTTTCGGTGGTGCCCTGCTGGTAGCCGCTGATCGCGTCCAGCACGCCCGGACCCATCTGGAAGTAGTGCTCCACGCCCCAGAAGCAGCCCGCGGCGAAGTACGCCGTCTCGGTCTCAACCGGCTTGCTGGCCTCCGGGACCTCCTGGCCATTCTCGACGAAGGTCAGCGACGCCGAGTTGAGGCAGTGGCGCTCGCCGGTCGGGGGCGGACCGTCGTTGAACACGTGCCCGAGGTGCGAGTCGCACCGGGCGCAGTTGATCTCGGTCCGGTTCATGCCGTACGAGTTGTCGGGGCGCTCGGTCACGTGCTCCGGGTCGTAGGGCTGGAAGAAACTCGGCCAGCCGGAGCCGGAGTCGAACTTGTGCTCGCTGGAGAACAGCGGCAGGCCGCACACGACGCAGGCGTAGAAGCCCTGCTTCTTGTTGTCGAGGAGCGTGCCGCAGAACGCGGGCTCCGTGCCGGCCTTCTGGGTGATGCGATAGGTCTCTTCGTCGAGCGTCTCGACCAGCGGCTTCTTCTGCTCGTCGGTAAGCGGCGTGATGTCGTAGCCCGACTTGCTGTACTGCGGAAAACTCGCGGACACGGTGCGTCCCTTCTGTGCGCCATCAGCGCCGTTCGGAGCCATCGCCGCGGCGGCAAACACAGCGGCGAGAAACCCTACGGAGAACAATACTATTCGAACGATCATCTGGACCCTTCCGGAAGAATCGGGCCGAGGCCGATGCCCCAGCCCTCACAGACGAGTTCGCCTGCCCCCGGATCAAGATTCCGGGACCACAGACTATTTCGGGGGTTGGGGCGGATTTCCACGCATTACAGCACACAATTCCTGGACTACGGGAATCACGGGCTACGCGCCCAAGCCGAAATCCGAAGTTCGCGGGTCTACTTAATCAGCCAGAGGGGGCAGCCGTTGCGGAGGGCGAAGTCTGCTGTCAGCCAAGCGTGGCACAAGCACTGAATCTCCGGATCATCATCGCAATGGTCATCTGAATGGTATTTGACCCGCGCGGCTTCAACGGTATCTCGGCTGGCGTCGATATCGAGCAGTTGGAGCAAGGCGGAGAGTTCGCCAAACAAGCCACGCAAGTTTCCGATCTGGACTGCGCCTCGCTCTCCTCGACGCGTCCCGTATGCCTCGACCATGCCCTGCATCACCGACGCGAACTCGTCGGACGTCTCCGGCTGTCTCATCAACTTAAGGCGACGAAGCAGCCGCTTCCACGCCGGCGCTCCGATCTCTATTGCTCTTCCGCGTCCGAAGTCATCGTAGCCTTGCCCTGGAGCCTTGCCATCAGGCCAGAACAGCAGTCGATCCGGCTGCATGTCGAGGTAAACACCCTGCCACGCATCGACCGCAAGGATGTGCGGGCACTCACCCATTTTCGCGCGGGCCAGACCCTGCAGTTCGCTCCACCACGACCACGCCAGTTCATCCTCGATGCAGAAGTAGCGAGCGGCTTGTCCGAGTGGGACATCAGGTGAGACGTGGGTTTGAACGTAGCGTACAAACTCGTCTGCGAATTCCTCGACGAAAACGTCCACCGGCATGCTGGCTACGAAGTTAAATCCCATCAGCGACTCCCGATCCAGCGCGGATCAGTCAGGCAAAGTAGATCCAAAGTCTGGCAGCAGTAAGTAGACAAAAAATAACAAGGCCCGATCCACTGGACCGGGCCTCGAAAGCGGGTGATCGGATTCGAACCGACGACATTCACGTTGGCAACGTGACGCTCTACCACTGAGCTACACCCGCAGGTGTACCGGCCGCTGGATCAACCATTCGGCCGGGCCGGAAAACATATTGTCGGCCGCGTAGCGTGTCAACTGAATCGCCGCTTTGGGCCGGTCTGTGGACAAGAATCGGTGGTCTGGCGGGTTACCGGGCCGCGACGGAGTCGTCGGCGGGGGCCACGCCACCGGCCTCGTCCAGCAGTCGCTGGAGTTCACCCGGGGTGAAGCTGTCCACGGTCCGTGGCTGGTCGAAGTCCGGCCCGTAGACCACCCACGCGGGGATACCCGTCTTGCCGACCTGCTCCTTCAGGAACCGCTTGACCTCGGGGCGGTCGAAGTCGGCCTCGAAGATCACGACATCGTCCTGGCGCAGCCGGGAGTAGACCGGCTCCGGCTCCAGAACGGTCTTCTTGAAGGCCTTGCAGGTCACGCACCAGTCGGCCGTGAAGTCCACGAAGACCGCCTTGCCCTGATCGAGGGCCTGCTGCAGCCCGGCCTCGGTGAATTCCAGCCAGACCCCCGAAACCACGCCAGCCTCTCCCCCGGCCGAAGCCTCGGCGAGCAGTTTCTGGCGCTGCTCGTAGTCGGTGCGCGAGGTATCGATCAGGTTGTCCATCCCGAGGACCGCCAGCGCGATGATCCCGACACCGACCACGCCGACGACGCCACGCACGGCGATCGACTTGGCGACCTTTCGGGCGCCGATCAGCACGACCAGACCCGCGGCGACGATCAGGAGGAGGGCGACGAGCCACTCGATGTCCGACGCCAGGTACGGCCGGTTCTTCAGCAGGGTCTTGAGCCCGGTCGTGGCGAAGAACGCGCCCGCCGCGAGCATGAGCAGGCCCATGGACTTCTTGACCATCTCGCCGGCCGGTCCGGTCTGGGGCACCTTCTTCACCAGGGCAGGATTGGCCGAAAGGATGAGGTACGGAGCCGCCATGCCGACGCCCAGCCCAACGAAGACGATCATCACCGTGGACGCCGGCAGAGCCGTGCCGCCCGCCAGCAGGCCCCCGACGATCGGCCCGAAGCACGGCAGGCCGAGCACGGCGGTCATCACGCCGAACAGGAACGAGCCGGAAGGTGAGTCCGCCTTCGGGTTGAACATGTAGGTCGACTTGGGCAGCGAGAAGGTGAACAGGCCCATGATGCCGAGGCCCATAAGCACGATGATCAGGCCCATGCCCAGCGTGACCGGCCAGTAGCTGAAGACCGTGGACGGATCGATGCTGTTGGCGGTGGCGGCGACGGGGACGCCGACACCGATCCAGAACGCCGCGACCCCGAGGGCCATCCAGATTCCGAGCATCAGCGTCCGCTTGCGATCGGACTGGGCGTGCTGCGACAGGGTCATGATCTTGATGGGGATGACCGGGAGCACGCAGGGCATCAGGTTCAGGAGCGCCCCGCCGATGAAACTGGCGAGGAACAGCGAGAACAGGCTGGCGCCGATGTCGAAGCCGAACAGCGAGCGGGCTGGCGCCACCGGCGCGACATCGCCGGCGGATGACTCAAGATCGCCCGGTTCATCGCCGGACGCGTCCTCTGGCACGGCCTTGAATTCGGCCATCCCGTTGAAGATTTCGTCGGTTTCAGCAACAGAAACCGAGGTGGCCCCAGCCTCCAGAACGGTGAAGCTGACGTCGAACTCAGGAAACTCGGGCGCGAGGCACGAGGTGTCGTCACAGGCCTGATACGCGAGAGCGACGGTGATGGTCTGTTCGCCGAGCGGGGCGTCATCGGCAATGGTGACCGGCAGATAGAAGACTGCTGTGTCGGCGTAGGTCGGCTTCTTGACCGTAGGCTGTGCGCCCGTGGGGTCAGCCACCGTTGCCTGATACAACTCGGGCAACTGCAGTGCACGCGTGAGACTCGCCCATTCGGGCGCGTCGGAAGCAAGACCGATCTCGGTTCGAACCGCGAAATCAAAGTCCGGCCCAAGATCCGCGTGGCCCGCGACCGGCCAGGTGTGGAAGCCGTTTCGGTGGGTCAGCGTCACCGCGATCGGGAGGACCTCGCCACGGGCGATCGACGAGAACTTGGCCTGAACCGATGCCTCGACCTGGGGCTGGTCGCCGCCGAAGGCCGGTCCACCGGCGGGGCCGCCGAACTGGGCCATCGCGGGGAGGGGCGCACCAAGCGCAAACGCCATCGCGACGGCGAGAACGAAAGCCGAGCGAAGCGAGTTTGAGAACACCTTTGAGCGTGCCCGCATGCGGGTCCTCCAGCAGATGACGGACGGTCTGGACATGTCGAGGGAGTGTAATCCTCCCCGGGGCTGGATTGTTCCACGCCCGAACGTGGTCAGGCCGGCGGTACGGCATCGCCCGCCCTCAAGTCGCCTCGGTCCGGTGGTCGATAGTCCGGATAAGGCGGATTCCGGCCTGTGGAGCGATGCTGCGCATGAGCGATGTGCTCGACCAATCTGATATCGATGCCCTGCTCTCCGCTGTGGATGACACGGAGGTCGAGGAGCAACGGTCGTCGACGACCATCTTCTCGCGCCATCGCAAGGATCTTGAGAACGTCGAAGTCCGCGACTACGACTTCAAACGCCCCGAGCGGGTCTCAAAGGACCAGATGCTGGCCCTGCAGACCCTTCACGAGGCCTTCGCCCGGTCCTACGGGGCGTCCTTGTCCGGATTTCTGCGGACGATCGTGGAAGTCAAGGTCGCCTCCTGCGAGCAGATGACCTATTCGGAGTTCATCGCCGGCCTGCCGAATCCGACGAGTTTCAATCTGCTGGAGGCCGAGCCGCTGGAAGGGCAGATCTGCCTCGAGATCAGCCCGCTGATCATCTACCCGATCATCGATCGCCTGCTCGGCGGCACCAACACCGAACTGTTCATCCCGCAGCGTCCGCTGACGATGATTGAGAACCGGCTGATTCACAAGATCCTCGATCGAGCGGTCGACGGTCTTCGCGAGGCCTGGGAATCGATCAGGCACCTGTCCTTCAGCGTGACGGGAGGCGAGTCCAACCCCCAACTCGTGCAGATCGTCCCCCCGAACGAGGTGGCTATCGTCATCGGTTTCGAGATCAAGATGGCCAACCGGGCCGGCACAATGAACCTGTGCATCCCGTACGCGGTGATCGAGCCGCTGATGGAAGATCTCGCGGCTCAGAGTTGGTTTAGTTCGGCCCGCGTGAAGGGCAGCCCGGAATTCAGCAACCGCCTTGAGTCCAAACTCCGCGGGGCGAGTCTCGAAGTCTCGGGCACCCTCGCTCGCACCAGCATTTCCCTGCAAGACCTGCTGAACATCGAGGTCGGAGACCTCATCGCCACCGACACCCCCGCTGCCGACCCGGTCACGATCGAAGTCGAGGATGAGCCCAAACTCCTTGCTCACATTGGGCAATACAGGGGCAAGCGGGCCCTTCGCGTCATCAGCCCGATCGACGCCAACCGCATGCGAACGCTGCGCCCCTGAGGCCCGATCTCCCATCGTATTATTTGACCGTTGGCGGTCTGAACGGGTACCATGGTTGGACGATCACTTCTCACGGGCGACGGGTTGTCGCCTCTGAAAGGTATTCATTGATGGCGCATGTGGTTCGCGGACATGACTGGTGAGCTGGCAACAGCTTGTCGCTACGGGAGACGCGGGATGACCTGATCTTCAGGCACAGACCGCGAGACCAATCAGGTCTCTCCCGAGGGCTCGGTAACGGGTCCATCGGTCCTCAGCGGACCACGGGTGTCGTCAGACACGCGTGGCCTGTTTCGTTTTTGGGCCAGTCCTCCCCCACCGTTTCGTGCGGCGAACCCGCCGCGACAACCAGACATCTCAACTAAAACCCGAGACCGGAGCGGCCCCGCGGCGGGCACGAGCAAAACCATGAACAGTCAAGAAATGTTGCGCCTCATCGAGTCCATCGCGCGCGATCGCGGCGTGGAACGCGAGATCCTGATCGGCGACCTCGAGCAGGCGATGATCACCGCCGCGCGGAAGTACTACAACTCAATCGACATCGAGGAATTCAACTGCACCATCGACCGGATCACCGGCGAGATGTCCCTGACCCGCCACGGTGAGCCGTTGGACATGTCCCCCGAGGCCTTCGGGCGCATCGCGGCTTCCACCTTCAAGCAGGTGATGATCCAGAAGTTCCGGGAGGACGAGCGCCAGTCGATCTACGACCAGTTCATCAAGCGGGTCGGCGAGCTGGCCACCGGCGTCGTGCAGCGTTACGAGGGCGGCTCGCTGGTGATCACCATCGACCGGGCCGAAGGTTTCATGCCCCGCTCAGAGCAGATCCCCGGCGAGCAGTTCCACCCCGGCGACCGGGTCCGAGTACTGATCCTCGATGTTCGAGCGGTCGGCAATCAGGTCAAGATCGTTCTGTCTCGCGGCGCACCGGAGTTCATCAAGAAACTCTTTGAGGTCGAGGTACCCGAGGTTTCCGAGCGCGTCATCGAGATCAAGGCGATGGCCCGCGAGGCCGGCTACCGCACCAAACTTGCTGTCAGCTCGATCGACTCCAAGGTCGACGCCGTCGGCGCCTGCGTGGGCGTTCGCGGCTCGCGCATCAAGAACATCGTCGATGAACTCAACGGCGAGAAGATCGACATCGTCCGCTGGAACGAGTCCAGCCAGATCCTGATCCAGAACGCCCTGAAGCCGGCCGAGGTCGTTGAGGTCTCGCTCTGCTTCGAACTCGGGCGTGCCACGGTTGTCGTGAACGATGACCAGTTGTCACTGGCAATCGGCAAGCGCGGGCAGAACGTCCGCCTCGCCGCCCGCCTGACCGGCTGGGATGTCGACATCCTGACCCCCGAAGAGTTCAACAAGGGCCTGGACGCGATGGCCGAGACGCTCCGCAGCGTCGAAGGCGTCACCGAAGAACAGCTCGATCGCCTCGCGGCGCTCGGCATGATCAGCGTGTTCGACATCGAAGAAGTCGGTGTGGACGTGCTGGTCGGCGAGATCGAGATGGACGAAGCCGTCGCTCAGGCGGCGGTCGAAGCCGCCTCGGCCCGGGCCAAGGTCATCGCCGAGCAGCAGGAACTCGAGAAGGCGGAAGCCGAGAAGCGGAAGGCCGAAGAGGCCGAAGCGGCTCGACGCCTCCTGGACGGCGATCTCGACTCAGCCGGCGACGCCGACATGGCCGCCGCGGCCATCCTGGGCCTCGGTTCTGCCGAGAAGAGCGACGATTCCTCGACCCCCGAAGTCACCGAGGACGACGACGCGCGTGCCGAGGCCATCCTTTCGGGTGACTCGGACAGCGAGAAGAAAGAAGACTGATTTCCCTCACGGCCGACGTGCCGTAACAGACACAGAACCGCCCGGATCGACCCGGGCAACCTAGAACGAAGACCGACGCAGTTCGAACGCTGGAGAACACTTTGGCCAAAGCCAAGCGAGTACATGAGATTGCCAAGACCCTTGGAGTGAAATCCAAGTCGATCGTCACCAAGTGTGAAGCCGAGGGCATCCCCGGTATCACCAACCACATGTCGAGCGTATCGGCAGGGCTGGAGGCGACGATCCGCGAGTGGTTCGCAAGCGGCGAAGCCGAGGGCGAAGCGCGCGGCACGGCGGTCGAAACAGCGGAACGAGTCGATCTGACGAAGGCACGGGTCAAAAAGCGTGCCGCCGCCAAGAAGAAAGCCGCGTCGAGCGATGCGGATGATTCCGATTCGGGCAGCACCGCGACCGCTGTAAAAGATGCCCCCGAGCCCAAGAAGGCGGCGCCCGCAGCCAGGAAAGCGACTCCGGCTGAACCGGACGACGAACAGCCGCAAGAGAATGAGTCGGGGACCGCAACGCCGGCGGCCAGGAAGGCCGCCCCTTCGGCACCGACCAAGAAGCCCGAACCCGTCGCCGCTCCGGACGCGCCCGTCGAGGCACCGAAGAAGCCCGAGGCCGAGAAGCCGGAGACTCCGAGTGAGCCGTCGGTCCAGAAGCCCGCAGCGGAAACGCCGGAGAAGCCCGAGAAACCGGCTACAGAGCCGGTGATGAACGTGCCGTCGCGTCCGAAGGTCATCGCTCCGGCCGGGCCCACGATCAAAGATATCGAGAAGAACAAGGCCAAACTCAGCGGTCCGAAGGTCATTCGCGTCGAGACCCCGGATGTCATCGAAGCGCCGCGTCAGCGTCGCAGCCACGACGGTCCGTCCATCCCGATGTCGCGCGGTCCGCGTGGCGGCGGCGGAGCCGGTGGCCCCATGATGCCGCCCGACGAAAGCGGCCGGCGGAATCGTCGACGCGGTGGCGGCGGCGCTGAGACCACGTCCACTCCCGGGACCGGGCGCCGCGGACGCGGCCCTGGAAGCAGCAGCGGCGGGCGGAACTGGCGTCATCAGGACCTTGTCGAGCGCGAGGAGCGGCTCAGCCGCGCTGATGGTTTCCTGCGCCAGCGCCGTCGCGACCAGAAGGCCCGCGACGGTTCGGGCGGTGCGCAGAAGGCGCAATCGGCCGCCGAAACCGGCGGCACGGTGAAGATCAGCGCGCCCTTCACGATCAAGGACCTCTCCGCCGCGACCGGCGTGAAGGGTGCCGACATCGTCAAGAAACTCTTCATGCAGGGCGTGATGGCGAGCATCAATTCATCGATCGAGCCGGAGAAGGCCCAGGAACTCATGATCGAGTGGGACATCGAGCTCGAAGTCACCGAGCAGGCCACCGGTGCCGCCGCGGTTCTCGAAGAGTTCCAGAAGCGCGAGGTCGCCGACGAACAGTCCCGCTTCCCGGTTGTCACGATCCTCGGCCATGTCGACCACGGGAAGACGTCGCTGCTCGACTACATCCGGAAGGCGGATGTGGCGGCAGGTGAAGCCGGTGGCATCACCCAGGCGACATCGGCGTTCCTTGTTGATGTCAACGCCGGTCAAGGCGCCGAAAAGGTCTGCTTCCTCGACACGCCCGGCCACGAGGCGTTCACCGAGATGCGTTCACGCGGCGCGAGCATGACCGACATCGTGGTGTTGGTGATCGCGGCCGACGACGGCGTGATGCCCCAGACCATCGAGTCGATCAATCACGCCAAGGCGGCGGGCGTCCCGCTGCTGGTCGCGCTCAACAAGATCGACCTCCAGGGCGCGAACAGCAACGAGAACATCCAGCGGATCTACGGCCAGCTCGCCGAGCACGGCCTCAACCCAACCGAATGGGGCGGCGAGACCGAGGTCATCAAGGTCTCGGCCGAAACCGGCGAGGGCATCGACTCGCTGCTCGAAACACTCGCGCTGACCGCCGAGATCCATGAGTTCAAAGCGGACTTCTCCGGCGCGGCGACCGGTTCGGTCATTGAGTCTCGCATGGAAGAGGGACGCGGAGCAACCGCGAACATCCTGGTCCAGCAAGGCGAGCTCAAGGTCGGTGACTTCATCGTCGCCGGGCGTGCGTTCGGACGCGTTCGTGATATCACGAACGATCGCGGCGAGAAGGTCAAGACGGCCGGCCCCTCAACACCGGTGCAGATCTCCGGTATCGACGAGCTGCCCGACCCCGGGGACAAGTTCTACATCGTCAAGACGCTCAAGCGTGCCGAGCAGGCCGCCGAGCAGCGTCGAGAGGAAGACCGCCAGCGCCAGCTTGCGCAGCCGAAACTCACGCTGGATTCCATGTTCGCCTCTATGGACGAACAGGCGACGACCAAGGAACTGCTCGTTGTGCTCAAGGCCGATGTGCAGGGCTCGATCGACGCAATCAGGAAATCCATCGAAGAGGTTTCCACCGACGAGATCAAGATCCGCGTGCTCCACGCGGCGGTCGGCGGCATCACCGAGTCCGATGTAACGCTCGCGTCGGCGTCCGGCGCGATCGTCTTCGGGTTTAACGTCATCCCGTCTGCCAAGGCCCGCCGCCAGGCGGAAGACAAGGGCGTCGAACTGCGATCGTACCGCGTCATCTACGACATCGTGGACGACGTGCGCAAGGCCGCGTCGGGTCTGCTCAGCCCCGAGGTCCGGGAAGAGATCCTCGGCCACGCCGAAGTCCGCCAGGTCTTCAAAGTCACCAAAGTGGGCGCCATCGCGGGCTGCTACGTTACCGATGGCGTCATCGAGCGCAACGCGCTCATCCGCGTCACTCGCAGCGACATCGTCATCGAGCAAGATCGCGTGCTGGAGCAGCTCAAGCGCTTCAAGGACGACGCCAAGGAAGTCAAGGCCGGTCAGGAATGTGGCATGAAGATCGTCGGTTACGACGACATCAAGGAGGGCGATATCCTCGAGTGCTTCCGCAAGACCGAAGTCAAGCGGGAGCTCTGATCTGAACCATGCACCTCGGAGCACTCCAGATCGAACTCATCGTCCGCGCGAGCGAATCGCTCAAGGACAAGCGTCGTGTGATCAAGTCGGTGAAGGACCGTCTTCATCGCGAGCAGATGATCTCCGTCGCAGAGGTCGCCACGCAGGATCACCTGCAGGTGGCAACGCTCGGCATCGCCGTGGCCTCTGAAGGGGCCCAGCGGTGTGCCGCAATCCTTGACAGCGTCGTGTCGAAACTTGAGGATCGCGCGTGCAGACCCGGTGCCGGCGAACTCACCTACGAACTCGGCTCGCACTCTCGGCGGGTGATGGCGCTGGATGAGATCCCGGCGACCGACCCGGAGGCCGGAAGAGCGGCCGTCGATGCGGAGATGCTGCGCTACGCCGAGACCGAAGGGTTTTCATCATGAGCCGTCGAGCCGACCAAATGTCTTCGGTGATCCATCGGGCCGCACAATCCGTCCTGAACGCGGGCTTCGGTGACCCGCGCCTCGACGGATTGATGCTGACGATCACCTCCGTCAAGGTCACCGCAGACCTGCGAACCGCGGTGCTCAATGTGAGCGTGCTTCCGCAGGACAAGGAGCGACGCGCCCTCGCCGGACTCAAGGCGGCGTCGAAGCATGTGCGAAGGCAGGTCGGTGACCTCGTCTCGGTGCATCAATTGCCCGAGTTCATATTCAAAATCGACAAGGCCGCCAAGCGTCAGGCCGAAGTACTCGACGCGCTCTCGCGAGTGCGAGCCGAGGAAGAGCAGCGCGCCGCAAAGCTCGGCGAGGACGCCGAATCTGCCGAGAACACCGAGCCCGCCCACGAACCGTCGAGGGAGCACCACCAGTGAGCGCAACCGAACAGGCGAACGCCTTTCAGACCGTCGTCGACCAGCTCAAGGCAACGTACGAGCCCGCCGAAGCGAACACGGATCTCGAGCCGATCCGTCAACTCGTGTATTCGTTCCTGCTCTGGGACTGCACCACGAACCGCGCGGACAACGCCTTCAAGCGGATCGAGGAAACCTACGTGGACATGAACGACCTCCGCGTCTCTCGCGCGGAGGAGATCATGGACGTGCTCGGCAAGACCTACCCGGACGCCGAGGAACGCGTCGCTCGAATCAAGGCGTCGCTCCGCGACATCTACCTGCGCGAACACACGGTCTCTCTGGTCGCGGTCCGCGAGGGCGGCAAACGCGAAGCTCGGAAGTACGTCGACTCGCTCGACGGCATGCACCCGTTCGTCTCGGCACGCGTGTCCCTCCTGGGAATGGATTGCCACGCCGTACCGCTTGAGGAGCGCCTGCTCGACAAGCTCATCAAAGCGGGCGTCTTCGAGCCCGAGACGCCGCTGGACAAAGCCTCGGGCACGATCGAACGCCATGTGAAAGCCAGCGAAGGCCTTGAAACCTATCTGGTCCTTCAGGCGTACAGTGAGGAGACGTCGGCGGACGGATCCGAACTCGCGGGCAAGCCGGCGAAGACAAGCAGGAAGTCGGGCTCGGGCAAGACTTCAAAATCCTCTCGCACGACGACGCGGAAAAAGAAAACCGCCAAGTCCTGACCGACGGCACTCAATCCGGAGAAGCACATGGCAAGCCGATTGCGGGGAATGACGATGCTCGCCGCGATGGTGACTATGTGCTCGCTCAGTCACCCGTCCGCCGCCGAGCAGGTCGGCCCGGCACCGAGTCTCGAAGAGCTGCTCGCGCAGGAGAATCGGAATGCCGAGCAGGGCGTTCAGTTGTCAGACGTACCGCTGCCCGAAACGATCGCGGATTGGGGAGCCCCACCGACGGATGCCGCGCGTGCCAAAGCCTCGATCGACCAGATCCGTCAGGAACTGCTTGGAGAGCTGCCCGACACCGCTGATCGGGCGAACCCGTCCGACGCCGACGCAACGCGGGCCACGGAGATTTTCCGGCAGGCCCAGAAGTTCATCGAGACCGGTCGCGCGAGTGCAGCAGTCGCCGCTCTGCGACAGTCTCTGCGTTTGGACCCCTCGTCGGTTCAGGCGTGGCGTTCGCTGGGCTTGCTGCTGGACCAGCAGCAGAACCCGATCGCCGCGAAGGCCGCGTTCGCCGAAGCGATCGCGCTCGGTGATCGCGAACCGCTGACCCTGATCCGCTACGGATTGCTGGCGTCCCGTTTTCGCGAGGACCCGCTCGCCGCTACGGCCCTGCTCACGGCCCTGACGAATTCGGACCAGGCGGCCGACGAAGGTGCCCTTCTGCTCACACGGACCACCCTGGCGGAAGTGCTCCTGCGTCTCGGGTATGTGTCCGAATCCGTTCGGGCGTTCGAGGTTCTTCTGGACCTCCCGCCCACCTTTGAGCCCGAAACCGAATTCCGATCCGAGATCAACGAGGTTTACCGCGATCGACGCCGATCCCTGCTCCGTGCGTCGGAGGCGGCGCACAGCATCGGGGAGATCGGGCTGTCCAATCGTTTTCTCGAAGCAGCCGCAGCCCTCCCGGGGCCGACGAACACTCGGGAACTGACGGTGCGCTGCTACATGCTGCTTCGCGTCGGGCGTCCAGTCGCCGCCGCGTCGCTCGTCGCCGCGCACGTTGCTCGGTCGACACCCGAGGCCGAGACGATCGACCTGCTCCGATACGTCGCAACGCACTCGGGCTACGGAGCGGAGATCGAAGCGGACTTGAGAAACTCCTACGAAACGATCCCGCGTCAAGAGCAGGCCACCGCCCGGCAGAAGTTCGCCCTCGCGTTCGCCGCGCTCGGGCAGAGCCCGGCAGAACAGACGGCCTCGCTGCTGGATCACCTCACAGCGTACCCGCTCGACTTCGGTGTTCTCATCGAACTCGTCCGCTGCGGTGACGCTTCGGCGATTCATCGGCTTATTCAAATACACCCGGCGATGGAGCCGCAGATCAGCCGTATCGCGCTCGACGCCGGAGCGCGTGTTCCCGAAGAAGCCGGCGGCCCGCTCGCGATCCGCGCAGCACTTCGAGCCGGGCATTTTCATCGTGCGCTGAGCGCCGCCCTCAAGGATGTCGACGCGCCTCGCACCGATTTCGCCATGCTGGCGCTGCGAGTGGAACTGCTCGCGCAGGCCGCCCGTGGATCGCAAGCCGATGCCCTGCTGGACCGAGCGGCTGCCGATGCCCAGACCGCGGCCGACCGAGTCGCGACCGCCTACGCGATGCTCGTGAGGCAACGATCACGCGAAGCGCTCAGCGCACTCGAGGACCCGTCGCTGCAACGGGATGGGGCCGGCGACATCCTTTCGCGCGTCGGTCGTATCCGGGCCCTTCACGCGATCGGCGACCACGCCCGAGCGTTGCAGGCCGCTCAGGAATCGCTGCAACAGGAGGCGGGATGCCTTCCGGTGGCGGCGTATGTCGCCCGCCACGGCAAGCAGCCCGACGACCACCGTCGGCTCGTCAGGATCGCGGGTGCAGACGGTGTGTTCGCTCTGCTTCAAGGCCTCTCGGCGATTGACCAGGAGCAGTTCGACCTCGCAGAGCGTTCACTCCTGCGGGCGTGGTCGAGCCCTCTCAGGCCGCAGGAAGCCGCTTCGGCTCTCGTCGATCTCTGGGAGCGCACCGCCTCAATCGAGCGCGCGGAGGGGTGGCTCAAAGCGGAGAGCGATCGCTACCCGGATGAGCCATACATCGCGTCACTCCTGGCGCGTCTTCAAAGCGATGACCGGCGTCCCGAAGCCGCGCTCGAAACACTCGCGTCACGCCTGATGGACCGCCCCGGATCGGATGTGCTATCACGCGAACTCGAGAGGGTGCTGCGCGAGGACTTTGCGGCGGAGGATCGATGGATCAGCCAGGCCCGAACACGCCTGACCAACGCACCCAACACGTTCGCCGTATTCGCTGAGCGCGCCGTGGTGGAACTCGCCGCCGAGAATCTGGACCAAGCCGTCTCCATGATGGAACTCGCCTCGGACCTTGCGCCCCGATTGACTCCGATCGAATCGGAGACGATCAACCGGTTTCTCGAAGCGGTCGCGGATGAGATCATCAACAGGCCGCGCGTGCGACAGGAGACGGTCGCGGCGTATACCAGAGTGTTCGAACGGCTCTCGGCGCCCTCTGCGGGTGCCTGGTTCGGGCGGATCAGCGTCGCTTCGATCAAGGAGTTGCCGACCTCCGACGAACTGGTCGGGCTCGCACGCCGGGCCGGCGAGGCGCTTCCGAACATCGCGGAAGAGGCGTTCATCCACGCGGTTCGGGCCGTCATGACCGCGAACCGCACGGGGCAGACGAGCCTGAGCGACGACGAGTCCCGCTTGCTCGCGCTCTCGATCTATGACCGGGCAACCGCGACGCTCGAACCTTACCCTACGGTTGTTCTCGGTTCCTGGATAGAGTTCACCCAGCAGATCCAGGACCCGTTCGCGTTGGGCGATGCGATCCGATCTCTCGGTGAGTACCGAGGCCCTACCGACCGGCGGTTGCGCGAAGCGCTCGCGCATGTCATGTTCCGAGGCAGTGCACGGACGGACGCGCAACTCAGCGCTCAGATGTTCGCCGATGGCGCCCACCATCTCGCGAGCCAACTCTCGCTCAACAACCAGTTTGACACCGCGCGGACCCTCTACGAGGAGGCCCTCCGCGCCAAACCGGACCACGTCGAAACGAACAACAGTTACGGGTACCGCCTGCTGGAACTCGGAGAGGATGTGGAGCGGGCGATCGCGATGATCGAGACCGCCTACGCGTCTTCCTCGCAGGAGCCGCACATCATCGACTCACTTGGCTGGGCCAGATACAAGCAAGGCCGGCTCGAAGACTGGACCGACCCACTCACGGGGCGACTGCAGCCGGGCGCTCTCTCGCTCCTCCGTCGCGCGAAGACCGCGGCGATCGAGGCCGACCCGACCGGCCTTACCACCGCTCCGATCGTCGATCACCTCGGCGACGCCCTATGGGCCAGCGGCGACCGAGACGGCGCCGTCCGCGAGTGGACCGAGGCAGCCGTTCTCTCGACGAGAGCGAGCAAAGGCGTGCGCGGGATCCCGCTTCCGCTCTCGGTCGAAGTCCAGATGCAGGACCTGATCGAGGCAGCCGGCGAAAAAGTCCGCGCAGCCTCGGAGGATCGCGATCCGGCGATCGCCGATCGCCTCGAAGCCCGCTCGCCGCGCTGACTTCAACAGCGGTACCATACCCGTCCTGATTCGGACCCTACCGGGCTCTCAAGGCCGTGCTTTCACCGGAGACAACGACCGTGGCAGGCCACAGCAAGTGGGCGAACATCAAGCACAAGAAGGCCCGGATGGACGCCAAGCGGGGCAAGGCCTGGAGCAAGTGCTCCAAGGCCCTGATGGTCGCCGCCAAGCAGGGCGGGCCGGACCCGGCGGCGAACCTGACCCTCCGCTACGCCATCGAAGAGGCCAAAGCGGCGAACATGCCCAAGGACACCATCAAGCGCGCCATCGAGAAGGGCGCTGGCCTGTCCGGTCAGGGCGCCGACTTCGAAGACATCCGCTATGAGGGCTACGGCGCTGCCGGCGTCGCGATCATCGTGGACTGCCTGACCGACAACCGCCAGCGAACCGCTCCGGACATCCGCTCGATTTTCGCGAAAGCGGGCGGCAACCTCGGCACCAGCGGTTCCGTTGCCTTCAACTTCGAGCACAAAGGCGTCATCAACATCGACGCGTCCAAAGTCGAGGAAGATCGGCTCATGGAGCTCGCGCTGGAAGCCGGTGCTGAGAATGTCGAGTCCGAGGAAGGGCTGTTCACCGTCACCACGTCGCCCGAGGACTTCCTTGGCGTGAAGGAGGCCGTCGAACACGCCGAGATCGAGATGGAATCGGCAGAGGTGACCATGATCCCGACCGTCACCGTCGAGGTAGCGGGCGACGACGTCGGCAAGATCCTGCGTCTCGTCGAAAACCTTGAAGACAACGACGATGTCCAAAAGGTCTACACGAACATGGAAGCGTCTGAGGCGGACATCGAGGCCGCCTCGGCCTGACCCCCGACTCAGTCGTATCCGAGGCGCTCCAGATCGTCTTCATCGAGGCCGAAGTGGTGCCCCACCTCGTGCAGGATCGTGATCCGGATCTGCTCGGCGATCGCCTCATCGACTTCCGATTTCGGACCGTCCCAGCCGCCGGCGATGCCGACGATGCCCTCGCGGAAGATCCGAATATCCTCTGGGATATCGGCCGGATCATCGACCGATCGTTCGGTCAGCATGCGTCCGGAGTGCAGACCGCAAAGCTCTCGCGCGAATGCCTCCAGTTCGCCGGGCTCGTCCGGGATTTCGAAGTCCACGGCGAGCCGGCGGACCAGCGCATCGTCGGGACGATCGTCGACGATCAACGGCACCTCATCGAACAACTCGTGAACCGCCTCCGGCAGATCCTCGATCACCTGCTCGAGCAGTTCGTCGAATCGCTGGCGATGCTCCGCGTCCATGCCCCAAACTACCCGGAAAACAGCACTCGCGCTGCCCCAGAACCGAGCGATGGGGCCTATCCTGTACCCCACGACTCACCACTTTTCCGGAGAACGGCCAGCGATGGACGTAGCAGACCGTATCGCCCAGTTCGAGCAGCTCGTTCAGGAAGACCCGACGAGCGATATCACGTACTTCTCCCTCGGCAGCGCGTATGCCGAAGCCGGACGCCATCAGGACGCGGCGACCAGCTACGAACGCTGCATCGCGCTCAACATGAACATGTCACGGGCCTACCAGCTCGCCGCCGAGCAGTACATCAAGCTCGGCGAGAAGGACAAGGCCCTCCGCCTGCTTAATGACGGCTTCGAGATCGCCCGTCGCAACGGCGACATGAAGGTCAAGGAGGCCATGGAGAAGCAGTTTGTCGAACTCGGCGAGGAGGCGCCCAAGGAAGAGGTCATCGACCCGGCCGACCTCCCCGACGGCAGCTTCATCTGCACGCGCAGCAAACGACCCGGGCACAAGATGGCTCGTCCGCCGTTCAAAGGCCCGGTCGGGTCGTGGATCGGCGAGAACATCAGCCGCGAGACATGGGACGAGTGGATCAAGCAGGGCACGAAGGTCATCAACGAACTGCGTCTCGACCTCTCGAAGGATGAGGACAGCGAGACCTACGACAAGTACATGCGCGAGTACCTCGGCATCACCGATGATCTGCTGGCGGAACTGTCAGCGAAGTCCTGAGGGCGATTGTTCAGCCAAGCAGGCCGCGACGCCGGAACGTCTCGAGGATCAGTGATTCGATCTCCTGATCCGTGGTCACCAGCATGTGGTTCATGGCCCGCGAGGCGCAGAACTTCGCGAGTGAATCGCAGTATTCGCGCACACGCTCGCGATACCGCTTGAGCAGTTCCTTCGTCACCGTAACCTCCGTCGCGCCGCCGGTCTCGATGTCGGTCAGACGCAGGTCACCGAGCAGCGCCCCCCCGGCCGCGCCGAGCTGTTTGGCCGGGTCGATCTCATCGGGCGTGAGCAGTTGCAGGCAGTACGTGTCGTACCCCCCCGCCGCGGCCAGCGACTTGAGACCCTGCTCGTAACCGCCCGGCACGAGAAAATCAGATATCACGATCATCACGCCTTTGCCGATGCGCTGGCGTGCAATGCCGCTCAGGGCCTCGTTGAAACTCGCCTTGGTCGCCTCGGTCAGCGATGCACCGGTATCCATCCGCGACTCGGGGTACATGCTGTCGACGACGAACTGGCACATCCTTCGGACCTGGTGACGCCCTCGCGTGTCCTCCAGTCGGGCCAGCCCCCCCGCGTCCTCGGTTCGGCCGAACACCGTCATGCCGACGCGGTTCTGTTTGACCAGCCCGACGTAGCCGAGTGCCATCGCGAGCTTGGATGCGAAGACGAGTTTGCACTGATCGCCCTGACCGGCCCGCATGCTTCCCGACGCATCAACCGCGATATGCAGGGCCATATCCTCTTCCTCGAGGAAGAGTTTCAGCACGAGCCGGTCCATGCGGGCGTAGACATTCCAGTCGATGAACCGGGGGTCGTCGCCCCGCACGTACTGGCGGTAGTCGTCGAACTCAACGGATTGACCGCGCTTCTTGGAGCGTCGCTCGCCCTGCAGTTTGCCCGGGAATATCTTGCGGCTGCGGATGTCCAGCCGATCGAGCCGGCGCATCAGCCCCGGCGGGAGCAGGTCTTCAGGACGATCCGGGCGGGCGGGGATTCCGACGATCTGCACGGGCACGATTCTCCGTCAATTGGGGCCGATCGGCCGATGGGGACAATAGACTCTCTTCGGGCGTCACGCGACCAGAACACGGCACCGCTTCGCGCGTCCGTATACTGACGACGTCGGTCGCCTGCTGACGATCCGCCGACACCCCGACCCGGAGGCGTGCGATGAAGACCGTTCTAACCGCCCTTGTGCTCGCCGCCGCCTGCTGCGGCCCGCTCACAGCGACGCTGCGAGCTCAGGAATCGCCGCCGTCGGTGAGCGAGTTGCGTCGCGAGAACGAGCAGCTCCGCCAGCGGATCGATGAACTCGAGGCCCAACTCACCAAATCGCAGGAGTCGATCAACCAGCTCCTTGAACAGGTGCGCGAGCTCAACGCCCGCGTCGCGGAGCTCCAGCGGCTCCTCGAACAGCGCCCGGCTTTGCCATCGGGTTCTGATGGCGCAGAGGGCGAGTCCGATTCCGCCGCGGCGACACCAAAGCTCGCGGAACTCCCGGAATCAGAACCGTTTGTCGCCCCGGAGGGTCTTCTCGCGTTCGTGCGCAAGTCCTACGCCGAGAACTTCGGCGGCGTAAGCGTGCCCTTCGAATCATCCGAAGTTCGTGGACGCTACCTGCGCGATCTGGAGGGATGGGCGAACAGCCTGCGCCGAACGCAGCGGGGTCAGATCGAATGGCTGATCGAGGTTCGGAACGTCGTGTCGAGCGAATCGCCGATGGTCGTGGAGTACCGCGTCCTCGATCGCGCGACACGCCTGCCGTATAGCGAACGCTTGTTCGCCATGCAGGTCCCCTCCCGGTTCGAGCGGCGACTGCGCGAAGCCGAATCACAAACATGGCTGCTGCGAGGCGTCGCCGGCATCGATGTCAAGATCAACCGAGAGCGGGAGTCAATGGGCTTTTTCGACGTCACGCCGTTCATAGGGCCCTACGTCGAATTCGGGTTCAACCTCAATGTCAACGCGCTGCTCGCCGCACCCGCGCCGGAACCGGAAGAGAACGAAGCAAACCCGGACGATGCCGGAACGGACGGCGGTTCGAACGCCGACCAGAACGGCTCCTGAGATCCGATCGGCTCAGCCCTCGACGTACTCCCAAACAGTCACGGGCATGTGCTTGATGCCCCACTGCAGGGCTTCCTCGTGCGTCGGGTACAGCAGGTCCAGACGCATGCCCTTGATCGCGCCGCCGCGATCTTCTACGGGGACGATCTGGTCGCCCGCGTAGCCGTCGATCGAGAGCAGCGAGCCGAAGGGCAGGATACGAGTGTCCGCGGCGACCAACTGCATCGCGTTCGTCCACACGCTCTTGTTGCTCGCGGTGATGCCGTCGGCCCATTTGCCACAAGATCGTTCGTCCGGGCTGTAGCCGGTCACGGTCATCCACAGTGTCTTGGCCGGACGAACCGCACGACCGTTGAAGTAGCGGATCTCGGTTTCGACCGGCTCGGTCTCGACGACATCGATAGTGATACCGGCATTCTCAACGGTCGAAACGCCCTGGTCTCTCGCGACCAGCGGATCCACGACCGGCTCGGCAAGGTTCGGAGCGGCTGTGCTGACCGCATCGATCGCCGCCAAAGCCGGAACGCCCTGCGACCGCTTGGCGGCCATCGCGGACCACGAAACCAGTGCAGCCGCGGCGAAGTACATCGTCGCCATGCCGAATCGCTGTGCGACGACAGCGCGAGCGCTCGTGCCATTCTTGGTTGAGTTCATCTCTTGAGTTCCACCACTGTCTTGGCCGGCGGGGGGAGGTGCTCGCGAGTCGAGCTGCCGAATCAGTGCCCACCACAGACGCTGACTCAACCCTAAACCGATCCCCATCGGTCCCAAGTGAGAATCCGAAGATTCGACCTGCAACGCGCTACGGTAGCCGATACAGACGGCACACGCACACCAACCGGAACCGGTACCCACCGGATCAGGTGTACCACGCTGTGAAGGGGATCGGTCGGGGCCGATAACTTCGGGACGCTTCAGGCCCCGGCACCGATGCGCGATTCCACGACGGATGCTTCGAAGAAAGCATCCACATCGTCCACGCTGATCTCGCCGGCCTCGCGGCTGACCGCGTTGGCCGTGCCGGATGCGACGCCGAGCCGGATCGCGTCGGACCAGGACCGCCCCTCGACGACGCACTTGAGAACACCCGCGAGCAGGCTGTCGCCGCAGCCCACCGTACTCATGATCAGTCCGGGGTGAACGAACGTCCGTGCGACGAGTTCGGTATCCGGCCCGACGAGGATCGCGCCGTGCTCACCGCGCGTGGCGATGACCCATTCCACGCCGCCGCCGTGCTCGCGCGTGATGGACCGGGCGGCGCTTCGGGCCTCGTCTTCCGTCTCGGTCGGCATGCCCGTCATCGTGGCGAGTTCCTCGGCGTTCGCCTTGAGCATCCAGAACCGTTCGTTTCGGATCGCGCGCAGCACCTTCGGGTTCGTATCGACGACCGCGCGTGCGCCCGCGTCATCGCACCGATGCAGCATCGACCGGAAGTCGCCGACGCAGACACCCGGCGGCAGCGAGCCGCTGAAGCACAGGATCGAGTCGGCGCGTGCGAGCATGCCGACCTTGCTCGACACGCGGACCACATCGTCGCGCGTGACGCTGAACCCCTCATCGCGGAGGTGCGTCTCCGTATCGTCGATCGGATCGACGATCGTGATGTTGTCGCGCGTCCGGCCGCGGACGACGAGCAACTGCGTCGTGATCCGCCCCTTGCCGATCTGCTCCAGGTACTCCTCGAACATCCCGAGCTCTCGCTGGCCGACGAAGCCCGTCGCGACCGAACGCACGCCCAGCACCGCGAGCACGCGTGAGACGTTGACGCCCTTGCCGGCCGGGTAGTGCCCGGTCCGCTTGGCGGCGCAGTGCTGGCCTACGCGAAACCGCTCGACACGCATGACGCGATCGACGGCCGGGTTCAGCGTGATGGTGATGATGCGGGATTCGATTGGTGCTGCTCCTGCCCGCATCCGGGCGATGTTCCGGTCTGCTAGCATCCGCCCGATGTTCTCGATCGAAGCCGCTGACATCCTCCCCCTCCTGCTCACCGGGCTCACCGCGGGCGTGCTCGGTGGCCTTCTGGGCATCGGGGGCTCGATCATCATGATACCGGCCATGGCGATGCTGTTCGCCCGCAAGGACTGGTCAGACCAGCACCTCATCCAAGCCGCTGCGATGCTCGTCAACGTCGCCGTAGCGGTTCCGGCGGCACGCAAACACTACAAGATGGGCGCGTTTCGGGCCGACCTCTTCCGAGCGATGCTCCCCGCCACGATGCTCTTCATCATCGTCGGCGTCCTCGTATCCGACCAGCTTGAGTCGGGATGGCTGCGCCGGCTGTTCGCGATTTTTCTGGTCTACGTCTCAGTGACAAGCGTGGCCAAGGCCCTGCGCAAGCGGCAACCCCACGAGCCGGACAACGAACGCGTCACGCGTCTGCGAGGGGGCTTTGTTGGCGCGGTTATGGGCTTCCTCTCCGGCCTGCTCGGCATCGGCGGCGGCGGCATCGCGGTGCCGCTCGCTCACGTCGTTTGCAAGCTCCGGCTCAAGAACTGCATCGCGGTCAGCTCGATGGTCATGTGCCTGACCGCCGGCGTCGGCGCCGCCCTGAAGGTCGCGCTGCTGCCCGGCCACGGGCACTCGATCGTCGAGCCGTTCGTACTGTTCCTATGCCTGGCCCCCACCGCCATCGTCGGGTCGGTAATCGGTGCCTCGCTGACCCATCGCATACCGGCCAACGCCCTCCGCCTCGTGTTCGGCGCGATCATGCTCGTCGTCGCGGCCCGGATGTGGATCGCAACAACATCCGTGAGTGCTCCCCAGCCCTCCGGGGCGGAGCCCCAGGCCGTCGCACCGGCGACCGGATAATCAGCTCGGACGTTGCCCCCGATCAACACAAATGGAACCGTCGGGACCCGATGTTGCGATCGGGCAACATCGCGCTCGACCCCGGCTCGAGAAGCGCCGATGTGTCGCGGGTATGCAACAGCCGCCCAGCGAAGAGCCGAAGAAGACGCCAAAGCCGGCCATCCGCCCGCGCCATCACCTGCCCGGCGGACCCACCGGGTCGCCCGAGCACGCGCTGACCCGGCTCGATGAGGCCGAGCGACTCGAACGGGCGTTGCTCCACGAACTGGCCGGCCTTCTCGATGGCTCGACGCGATTCCTGCGTCTCGCGAAGCGAGGCCTCGAAGGCGGGTCTCTGAGTTCGGTCGGCGCCGCCGCGGTAATGAACCACCTCTGCGCGGTCGAATCCGCCCTGACGACCATGGCCGGGATGGTGCAGACGACGCGCGATCACGCCTCGGACCGACCGCACCCCCGGTACATGGTGGCCCCGCAGCCGGTCCACATCGCGATCGATGCTGCCGTCGCACACACTCAACACCTCGCCGCGGAGCGAGGCACACGGGTCGAGGTTCATGTCGATGTCACCGCGTTGAGCGCGCCACCGCTGCCGATCTACCCGGTCATCGCGAACGCCCTGCGCAACGCCATCGAGGCATGCGGCCTCGTTCCCGATGATGAACGCCCGGACGGCTCCCGGATCCTCGTCAAAGCGTGGTGCCCGGCGGGCGAACCAACGCTCCGGATCGAGGTGCAGGACAACGGCCGCGGGCTTTCCGATCGCCTCCGAGCGGATACCAGCCTCGCGTTCTCACTCGGCTACAGCGACCGACCGAACGGCTCGGGTGTCGGTCTCGCGCTCAGCGCCGACATTGTCTCATCGCTCGGCGGCACGATCGCGCTCCGATCACGCGAACCCGAAGGCGCGGTGCTCGATATCTCGATCCCCGTCGGGTCCGGTTCCGCGGCTGCGCAGGAGGACAGGCGGCATGGCTGAGAAGCGCCGGCAGACCAAGTCCAAGGCAGGCGGTCGCATTCTCATCGTCGACGATGACCCGATCGTCGCCGAGTCTCTGAGCGAGTTCCTCGGCGCCGAAGGCTACAGCACCGCCGTCTGCTTCAACGCGTCCGAAGCGCTCGAACTCCTGCGCGAGGCGTCTGCCCCGCTTGACAGCGCAACCCGCCGGCCCGAACCGTTCAATATCGTCCTGACGGATGTGTCTATGCCCGGCATGTCCGGGCTGGAACTGGTCAAAGCAATCGGCAAAGAACACCCGAGCATCGTGCCGGTTGTCCTGACGGGCTACGGCACGATCGAGTCGGCGGTGAGGGCAATCCGCGACGGGGCGTTCGACTACATGTCCAAGCCCGTCGTCGATGACGAACTCCGCATGACGCTCGAAAGAGCGCTCCGCCAGCAGACTCTGCTCGCCGAGAACACGAATCTCAAGAAGCAGCTCGACACGAAGTTCGGCCTCGGCTCGGTGATCGGGCGTGACTATCGCATGGCCAAGGCCTTCGAGATGATCGAGGCGGTTGCCCCTTCCAAGGCCACGGTACTCATTACCGGTGAATCCGGGACCGGTAAGTCGCTGCTCGCTCGGTCGATCCATCGCGGCTCGCCGCGGGCGTCGGGCCCGTTCGTGGAGATCCACTGCGGCTCGATCCCCGAAACGCTGCTGGAGTCCGAGTTGTTCGGCCATGTCAAGGGCGCGTTCACCGGGGCACACGCCGACAAGCAGGGCAAGTTCCTTGCCGCCGATGGCGGCACCATTTTCATCGACGAGATCAACTCGGCTTCCGCCGCGATGCAGCTCAAACTGCTTCGGGTGCTGCAGGAGCGGAAGTTCGAGCCGATCGGCTCGACCGACACGATCGAAGTCGATGTCCGCGTCGTGCTCGCCACGAACCAGTCGCTCGAGAAACTCGTCCAGGAAGGGAACTTCCGTGAGGACCTCTACTACCGCATTAACGTTGTGAAGATCGACCTGCCGTCGCTGCGCGACCGGATGTCCGACATCCCCGCGCTCGTCGAACACTTCATGGCCAAGCACAGCGCCGAGCACGGCAAGTCCGTCGTGGCGATCAGCGAGGACGCCATCGAAGCGCTTCGACGCTACTCCTTCCCAGGCAACGTGCGAGAACTTGAGAACATCATCGAGCGTGCCGTCGTGCTGTCCTCTCGTCCCACGATCACCGCGGAGGACCTGCCGAGCCACGTGCTCGAAGGGAACGCCCCGATGCAGAAAGGCGCGTCCGGAAGTTCCTCTGCCGACGACGACTCACCATGGTCGCCGATCCCGCTGAGCGAGGCGCTCGAAGAACCGGAGAAGCGGATTCTCCTCAAGGCCCTCGAAGCGAACGAGTGGAATCGGCAGAAGACCGCGGATGATCTCTGCATCAACCGGACCACGCTCTACAAGAAGATCAAGGCGTACGGGCTCGACAGGCTCGCGGGATGAGGTCAACCCGACCGGTTGATCACGGTCACGGCGATCATGACGATCTGGGCCACCGCGAGGCAGACCACCGCGACCGTTCCCGCGGCGAGGCGGCTCGACATCTGCGCTGATCGCTGCTCGGGGCGAAGGCTCCGGCGGTATATCGCGATCGCCAGCAGCGATGCCGCTGAAAACGACAGACCGAACGCGGCGAGCAACGGCTTGAGATCCGGCGAAGCGACCATTCCCGCGATCGGATAGCAGCCACCGGAAAGCGCGGCGTACGCGGCGGCCTTCAGGGCCATCGCCTTCTGGAGGCGAGGGGACAGGGTGGGACGGGGCCGATCGTTCATGGCGACATCGTAGACGCGTCCGCGAGGTCCGGCTGAGTCTGGGGAGCCACGCCCATGTATCGAAGCACACGCTCCGCAACACGGGCCGCCACCGGGCCGGCGCACTGTGAGCCGTAGTGCCGACGCTGGCGACGCATCTCCGGTCCCGGATCGTCGATGACGACCAGCACGACCACACGCGGCCGCTCGACCGGCGCGCCGAGGATGAAGCTCGAGTTGTACTGACCCTCGAAGTAGCCACGCCCGTCGGGTCGCGGGATCTCGGCGGTGCCGGACTTGCCGAACATCACGAACGCGGGCTCGGGATCGTCCGGGAAGTTCCGCTTCATCATGCGGACCATGTTGTCGAACACATCGACCATGGTTTCGCGCGCGAGCTGCGCGATCCAGGCGTCGATCACCCGGCGGCGCAGCGACAGCTCGGGCGACCGGTCGTGGGTGGCGCGAAGCGTGAGCGCGGGAAGCGTGCCGGCCAGTTCGCCGTCACGCGCAAAGACGGAGAACGCCCGCACCATCTGAACCGGCGTGACGGCGACCTCGTGGCCCATCGCGACGGAAGTCTGCGTGTAGTCCGACCAGTTGCGTTGATTGGTAACGATTCCCGCTGACTCGCCGGGCAGCCCGATGTCGGTCTTGCTTCCGAAGCCAAAGCGAAGCACCGCTTCGCGCATCTCGCGGAAACTCATCCGCGCTGTGCCCTGTGCCATACCGATGTTCGACGAGTTGATCAGCACCTGCAACCAGGTCTGCTCCGCACGCTTGGTGACATCGTTGAGCGTCCGGCGTCCGTACGGCAGTTTGTAAAGCCCGTTGTGCGTGTTGAACACTTCATCGGGCCTGACTTTCTCACGCTGGAGCACTTCGGCCCACATGAAGCTCTTGAAAGTCGAACCGGGCTCGTAGACATCCTCGACGCACCGGTTGCGGGACAGCGCCGGGTGGATCTCCTTGCCGGGATCGTCCGGGAGCGTGACGAAGCGAACCGCCGACGCCTCACCGCGTTTGATCTTCGTTGCCAGTTCGCCATCGAACGGAACGAGCCCGCGCACATCGCGCGTCAGATCGGCCATCGCGAGTATCTCACCCGTCATGGGATCCGCAACGACGACGCGTCCGCCGACGGAGTCCGCGTCCTCCATGCCACGCTCGAGTTCCTCGATCGCGATCTTCTGGATCGCCAGATCGATGGACAGTCGCACATCGCTGCCGCGCTGCGGCATGGCGTAGCCACCCGCCTCGACCCACATCGGGCGTCCCTGTGCATCGCGGATGTAATCCATGTAGCCGGACGCGGGCTCCAAATCGTCGTCGAACCGCAGTTCCGCACCCAGCAGACCGTTGTGGTCCACACCAACATCGCCGATCAGTTTGGCAACCAGTTCGCCGGCCGACGATTCGCGCACGCTCCGCCGCTCGAGCGCGACGCCGCGGATGTCGAGGTCGCGGGCCTGCGCAAGCCGTGCGTCATCCAGCGTCAGACCGACCGAGACGTACCGGATCGGCCGACGATCTTCGAGCAGGCGATGCCGGTTCTCGGCGACGCGTTCCAGCACGCGATCGGAGACTTCACCCGGCGACAGCCCGGTGATGCGCGAGAGGTCCTGAATAGTCCTGGAATACCGCCGCTGCAGCTCCTCCGGCGTCGCTCGCTTCGCCGGTGGCACATCGAGATCCGCCAAGGCGTACGGGTCAACGAAGATGCGATATCCGGGACGCGTCGCGGCGAGGACCCGCCCACGCCGATCCAGCAGGTCTCCACGGGGCGCACTGTGCAGCGCCCGGCTCTGGCGTTGCTGAATGAACTGGGCGAGTTCGGTGCTCGGAGATACCTGCAGTTGCACGACACGTACGAGTACCGATCCAAAGAGAACCAGAACCGCAACGATACCGATCACCGCGACGCGATTCGCCCGACGGCATTGCGACTCCCTCAACGAACCCAGGACCTTGCTCATTCCGCGGTCTCCCGCTCGTCGAACGCCGGGCCGAGCGTGGTTCGGTCGCGCTCGTCGGCCTGCGGCTCGCTCGGGGGATCATCGCCAGCCGGTCTCAATGGGCTCATGCCGGTCACCCGGCCCGGATCCTGCATCGTCGATGCGGTGAGCACCGACGGCAACGGATCGCACCATTCCAGCGGGATGGGCTCGAACGGCCCGACGCGACCAGCCATCCGCATGACGGCATCCGGGGTCACCCGCCGGGCGATATCGATTCGAACTTCCTGCAACTGCCGGTCGTGAGCGGCGGCTCGCTCCAGGGAGCGGGCCATATCGTAGACCGCGTCCAGACGCTGTTGACGGACCGTGAGCATCGACGCCGCGGTGAGCGTGACCGCCATGATCACGATGCAGAGCTTCGCCAGCATCCGTGCCGGGCCTCCTCCAGCCGGTGCTCAGCGCGCCGGCATCTTCAGTTCCAGTCCAACCCAGATCTCGTCGGCGCTCTTGATCTTGTCCGAGTTCAGACGCAGGATCTCGTCCATCCGTTTTACGGTGCCCAGTTCGCGCTGGGCGATGGTGCTCAGCACATCGCCACGCTTGACGACATACACCCACTGACCGCCCGCCGGCTTTGGTGGATCGGCGCGGACCGGGTCGCTCGGGCGCGTATTGCGCGGAATGTCTCGCACGTCACCGCCATCGAGTTCGGCCCGGGACGGGATCACCAGCGACGCACCCGGACGGATCGTACCGCCGGCTCCGACGCGATCCTTGTTCCACTCGGCCAGTTTCGCATGGAGGTTGCCGTCACCGTAGTACCGCTGGGCGATCGCCCAGAGCGTCTCGCCCTCCTCGATCCGGTGCAGTCGGACCGTTGCGTCGGGTCGCCGAACTTCATCACGAGGCGATTCGATCTTCGGGCGCCCCATCTCCAGTTGCCCCGGCTCAGCGGGCTCAAGTGGATCCGTCGCGCCGGCCACCGGGGGCGGCTGACGGCGGATCTCGTCGATGCCGTTGCGGACGCCGCCGATCAGATCATCGATGAGGTTCGACTCGTCGGCAATGCTGACCGGATCCTGCTCGACGGGCAGGCCGGGCAGCGCACGATCACGCGACCGGCTCGCCACTTGGCCCAACCCGGGGCCGAGTTCCGTTTCGATCGCGCGGATCGGGTCATCCATCGACTGCGTTGACGCGACGCCCCGCTCGGCACCGGAGATGTGGTCCGAGACCAACACCCCGACCACCAAAACGAGGGCAAAACCGAGGATCAGAGCCAATTTGTGTTCGCGGGTCATGTCGAGAGCGTCCCTGCCCTTCGATTGATCAGAATGTGTGCATCGCCGAGCGCCGCAGCGGAATCCGTTCCGTATCGGCAAACCCTCAAACGGGCCTTTCGGCCGGCCGAGAAACGCGATCCGCCCCGGTCAGGGCATGATACGGATCGCTCTGAGTTTCGCAGACCGCGAACGCGGATTCCGCGAAATCTCCTCATCGCTCGCCGAAATCGGTCGGCCGGTCAGCACCTTGCCCAGCCCACGATCCTCCAGCCCCGCCATCGCCCGCTTCACGCGCCGGTCTTCCAGCGAGTGAAAGGAGATGACGGCGATCCGCGCTCCACGCCGGATCCAGCGAGCCGCCGTCCCGCCTTCGATCCTCATCGCCGAAGCGGCCCTTTGCACGGCCTCGAGCAGGGCATCCAGGTTGCCCAGTTCGTCATTGACCGCGATCCGCAGGGCCTGAAAGGTCTTCGTCGCAGGGTGGATAGTCTTGCGACCGCCACCCGGTCCCGAAGAAGGACGGCTCCCAACCACCGAGCGAACGATCTCCGCGAGCTCGGCTGTCGTTTGTATCGGCGAGCCCTCACGAACGGCGACAACTTTCCGGGCGATCGCGCGGTGCTGACGCTCCTCTCCGAAATCGCGAAGGATCTCGGACAACTCCTGTTCGGACACACTGTTAATCAGATCGGCGGCGGTCACGGGGCCCGACGGATCAAGGCGCATATCCAGCGGCCCCTCGCCCTGAAAACTCAGCCCACGCGACCGGTCGTCCATCTGGTTCGACGAGAAGCCCAGATCGGCCAGCACCGCGTCGGCAGACAGCCCGAGTTCCAACATCCGGCGCGGGGCAGAGGCGAAATTACCGGCCAGCGTCTCGACCCGGACCGACTCCCCCACGGCTTCGCGGACACGCTCGACTGAAAAAACCAGGTTCTCGGCGTCGAGGTCGCAGAGCACGATCGTCCCGCCGCCGTCGCTGGCCAAAGCCTGTGCCAGAGCGGTCGCGTGCCCGCCCCGCCCGGCGGTGCAGTCGAGGACGGTCTCGCCACCCTTCGGATGCAAACTATCCATGACCTCGTCGAGCAGAACTGGGGCGTGTCCGGTGGTTTCCACATCGTCAAACTACCGCCTCCGGCACCGGCCGTACACTTGCCCCATGCAACGCAGACTCCAGACGACCGCCCTGCTGCTCGCGACCCTACTCATCACGACCGGCTGCCTGCCCAGTCGCATCGCCATCGATCTCGACCCCGGCGATGGCCGGATCGAGTCTACGCGTGTCTTCGCGGACCGCGAGTCGTCGTGGTTCGGTTCGCTTCCCAAGGTCGCGTTGATCGATGTGGAAGGCGTCCTTTCGCACATTCCACAGCCGGGACTGATCTCGCCCGCCTCCAACCCTGTCGATCGGGTGGTCGCACGCCTCCGCGAGGCCGAACGCGATGGGTCCGTCCGGGCGGTTGTGCTCCGGGTGAACTCGCCCGGCGGCACCGTCGGCGCTTCCGAAACGATCTACGAGGAGGTCCGCAGGTTCCGCGAGCGATCGGGCAAGCCCGTGGTTGTCTCCATGTCCGAACTCGCCGCCTCGGGCGGGTACTACATCAGCCTGCCTTCCGACCGGATCATCGCGCAACCGAGCACGATCACCGGGTCCATCGGCGTAATCTTCCAGACCTTCAATGTCTCCGAGGGGCTCTCGATGATCGGCATCGCGGGGCGCGCCGTCACCTCCGGGCCCAACAAAGCCATCGCCTCACCATTCGAGCCAACCGATCCGGAGCATTACGACATCCTCCAGGGCATCGTCGACGGCTTCTACTCCGACTTCCGCGAGCGGGTCGCTGAGCACCGACCCGGCATCCCGTCCGGATCGCTCGACACCGCCACCGACGGCCGCATTTTCACCGGCACTCAGGCCGTTCAGATCGGGCTCGTCGACGAACTCGGGACGGTCTACGACGCCTTCGAAGCCGCGAAGTCGCTCGCCGGCCTCACCGAAGCACAACTCGTGAAGTACCACGCCGAGGGTGCCCGCGTGAACTCGCCCTACGCTGCCGCGCCCGATACCCGGCCCAACACCATGGACCGGAGCGTCGATGTCACGCTGTTCGAGATCGAGAACGCCCGATTCACGACCGGCTTCTACTACATCTGGCGTCCGTGATCAGGCGTCCGGCGAGGGCCAGCCGTCGAACAGGAACCGGCCGTCGCGGAAGAACTCTTCGCCGTCGGCGATGATCGAGCCCCCCCCGGCGTCCGGGCGCAGGTCGCAAACCATGTCCCAGTGGAGCCCGCTCTCGTTCGTACTCCCGCTCTCGGGGTAGCCCGCCCCAACCGCGGCGTGGAACGTGCCGCCGATCTTCTCATCGAACAGCGTGTTACGCGTGTACTGCGTGATCGAGTAGTTGGTGCCGATGGCGATCTCACCGAGGTTCCGCGCGCCCTCGTCCTGATCGAGCATGGCGATGAGGAACTCCTCGTTCCGACGCGCCGACGCGTCCACCACCCGCCCGTTCCTGAAGGCGAGCCGGATGCCCTCGACTTCGCGCCCGTTGTGGACCGCCGGAAAGGTGTAGTTCACATGGCCGTCTACGCCCTGTGGCCCGGCGAAGACCTCGCCGTCGGGGAAGTTCTCCCCGCCGCAACAGTTGATCCAGGTGGCTCCGTCCACGCTCACCGTGAGGTCCGTCCCATCGTGGCCGTCACCGGCGGGCGCCCGGAATCGCAGTTCTTTACGCTGGTTCAGCCAGTCCACCGCCCGCTGCTGTCGCTCGGCCAATCGCTGCCACGACGCCGCAGGGTCGTCGTGATGAAGCAGACCCGCCTTGAAGACGAAGTCTTCGTACTGGCGCAACGACATCTCGGCGTCCTGCGCGCTGGCCTGCGTTGGGAAAAGCGTACCGCACCAGCGGAGCTCGCCCGCTGCCGCTCGCTCCATGAATCGCTTCATGTAAGGCCGGCGCGCTGCGGACCGCTTGCTCTGACGCGACGGATCAAGCCGACTCATCGACTTGGTATTCGTTTCGGCCCAGAACACGATGCGAACATCCAATGTCTCGATGGACTGCATCTGCAGCGGCGACAGAAACGCCAACTGCTCGTCGGACGCCCGCTCCAGAAAGGTGTTCTCCAGACTGTCGGCCGTCGCCTCCCAGAACGGATGCGCCCCGGCTTCCAGACACTTCTCGAAGACCGCTTCGATCAGCGGCATCGCGATCGGATCCGAACGGATCCCGACGAGATCCCCGGCTTTGACCTTGGTCGAATAGCCCACGATCACCTCGGCCAAGCGGTCCAGTCGCTGGTCTCTCATCGTTCTCCTCTCTGAAGGTGCGGGTCGGGGCGGCTATCCTAACGCGTCGGGCCGAGCCCGCCGGAACCGCCTGAATCCCCACGCGATCTTCCGATCGCTCTGAGAAAGACCACCCATGCGCCGCTTCGACCGAATCGCCCTTTGCCTCCTCACCGCCGGCGTCTGCACGATCGCCGGCCAGCAGGTCCTCCGCACCAGCGCCGCCGGTGCGAGCACGTTCCAGGACGCCGCATCCGAGCAGCCGGAGCACCAGATCGCCGTGTGCGCCGTCAACAAGATCATCCGTGATCTGCTCGAATCCGATCGGTTCCTGCCAGCCCGACAGGCGATCAACCTCGAAGAGGTCGTGACCGAGTACCGCGCACTCGAGGCCGAACTCAACGGTCTGCGCCAACAGTGGGAGCAGATCCAGCAGGGCGGCCAGGGAGATCCCGCGACGATCCAGGCTGAAGCCGAGCGCATCGGCGCACGCATGCAGGAACTCGAGCAGATCGGTTCGGAGCGCGAGCAGCAGCTTCAGCAGCTGACCCTCGACCAGCTGAAAGAGGCGTACGAGTTGACACGCAGCGCCGCGGAAGCCGTCGCCGAAGACCTCGGCTTTGCGTATGTCGCCGCCAGCCAGCGCCCCGAAGACAAGTTCAACCTCAACTCGGGCTCCCTGCCCGCCGAGTTCAACGCCCGTCCGATCCTCGTCTTTCCCGATGGCGTGGACATCACGCCGGATGTCCTGGCCGAACTGAATCTGGACTGAGATCAGTCCGCAGTTCCCGCCTGCTTTCGCTCCGAACGGCTGAGGCCGCTTTGGTGCGCCTCAAGCAGCAGTTCGACGAGATGGCGGCAGACCGCTTGCGCCGCGTCCGAGTGCGACGGGGCATCGTTGCCAAGTTCGGCTCGCAGACTCGTCACCGCACGACCGGTCAGCCCGCACGGCACGATGGTCTCGAAGTGGCTCAGATCGGTGCTGACGTTCAGCGCGAGCCCGTGCATCGTCACCCAGCGTCGCACACGCACGCCCATCGCGCAGATCTTCGCCCGTTGGCCCGGATGGGCGTTCGAGGGAACCCAGACTCCCGTCGCGCCATCTTCTCGATCCGCGTCGAGCCCGAACGCGAGACAGGTCCGGATGACCGCTTCCTCAAGCAGGCGCATGTACGCGTGCAGGTTGAGCCCGACACGGTTCAGGTCGACGATCGGGTAGACGACCACCTGCCCCGGACCGTGATAGGTGATGTCGCCGCCTCGATCGGTCTCGTGGACCTCGATGCCCAGCGCCTCCAACCGTTCCGCACCCACGATGATGTTCTCGCGGGCGCTCGGGCGCTTGCTGACGGTCAGCACCGGGTCGTGCTCGACGACGAGTATGCTCGCGAGCGGACGGCCATCGTTCTCGCGGTTTGCGAGCACTCGCTCGTGTTCTACACGCTGGCGCTCCAGACCCGACGCATAGCCGAGCCGACCGAGGTCGGTGACCTCGATCAACTGCCCGATCGTTCGTTCTTCTGGGTTCGAATCCGCCATCAGGCCCAATCGTACGCACCCCGGAGCCGTCAGCCCGCGTGCGGCACCGCCGGGGCGATCCGGCCGCCGATCGTCTCGATGGCCTGCTCGTAGACGGTGCAGCATTTCTCGGCGGCGCCATCCCAGGTGAGGCGGCGCAGTTCCATCCGTCCGTGCTCTTTGAGCGTGTTGCTCAGGGGCGGGTACTTCAGCACCGCGACGATCTTGTTGGCCATCTGGTCCGTGTCCCAGAAGTCCACCTTCAGGGCATGCGAGACGACCTCCGATACCCCCGACTGCTTCGAGATGATGACCGGGGTGTCGTGGCTCATGGCCTCGAGCGGCGCGATGCCGAACGGCTCACTCACCGAGGGCATCACATAGCAGTCCGCCATCCGGAAGACCTTGGCGACGTCCCGGCCGCGCAGGAAGCCCGTAAACAGCACCTTGTGCCCGATGCCGAGATCCGCGGCCTGCTCGATCATCTTCCGGGCCAGATCGCCGTTGCCCGCGACGATGAACTTCACGTTCTCGACCTTGTCGAGCACGCGCTTGGCGGCCTTGACGAAATACTCAGGGCCCTTCTGCATCGTGATCCGCCCGAGGAACAGGACGATCTTGTCCTTGGGCGAGATCTCGCTCTCGGGCAGCGGCGCAAACTTCTCTTCCTGCTCCACGCCGTTGTAGACCACGCGGATCTTTGACGCGTCCACGCCGTACCGGCGCACGACGATGTTCTTCGTCAGCGCGCTCACCGCGATGACCCGGGCCGCGGCGTGCATACCTCGGCGCTCGATCTCGTACACGGGCTGGTTGACGTGCTCGCCGGAGCGGTCGAACTCCGTCGAGTGGATGTGCGCGACGAGTGGCTTGCCTGTCACTCGACCGAGGGCCATGCCCGCCGGATAGGTCATCCAGTCGTGCGCGTGGATGACGTCGAAGTCTTTGTCGCGACACAGCCGAAGCACCAGCCGAGCGTACTCCCGAGCGCTCGAAAGCACGTCGCCGGCATAATCCGCCCCGCTGTTGTCGCTCGACGGCGCGGCGTGCTGTGTTGCTCCGGCGAGGGGCGATCCGAGAGCCGCGAGGATCTCGGCCATGTCTTCGTCTTCGACGATCTCGTAGGTGCCGGTCAGACGTTCACCGGCTCTCCGCAGTCGCTCGAGTTCGGTCAGCGAGATGACCCGACGCCCATCCGTCGTCGGTACGCCGGGCGTCCCGAACTCTCCGCCGGGATACGGCGAAGCCATCCCAGACTCCGTCGGGATGCCCATGAACTCCACGTTCGTGAAGCCCTTGAGCCGGAACTCCACGCCCGAAGGGCCTTCGCCCGCGTCGAACGTGACCACCGACCGCTTCAGACGCTTCGGTCCGGACTCGCCTGGGGTTGCTGGCGAGGCCTCGGCTTCCACTGGCTTCGCAGCAGCCGGGCTGAGCAGTTCCACGTGCGAACTCATCGAGCCATCGACCGCCCGAGGAAGCACGAAGATGACCTCGTGCCCTTGCCGGTCCAGAGCCTTGGTCAGGCCGTAACAGGCCGTGCCGAGACCACCCGAGATGAAGGGGGGAAACTCCCACCCCAGCATCAAGATACGCATCGCGTGTCGCCCGATTCTTGAAAAATCACCGCTTGTCCGGGATCAGTTGCTTCGAGCGGGTCCCGGCTCACCCAGCCGGGCCACAGGATACCGGACCGGCACCTCGCACTGGGCAGGGCGGCGCCGAAAACCGGCCAAATTTCGTCGATCCGAACGACGATCAGTCGTCGTCGTCGCCCGCCATATCGCCGAGTTCACGGAACGCGATCTCGTACGCGAGAACCGCTTTCGCCAAATCCTCAGCATCCGACCCGGACGCGTCCGCGGCCTTGATCGGCAGCTGCGAGATGAACACGAACAGCATCTCGTCGTTGCGGAAGTGCTTGAGCGGCTTGAGTCGCCCTCGGTTCCAGCCCAAATCGACCAGTTCCTCATCGATGAGATCGTCGAGATCGTCGCCGGTCCACAGAACGTCTGTCTCGATCGACTGGCTGATGTACCGGTCCGGGGAGCACCAGCTGACCGCGAGCAGGCCCTCAACCACCTCAAGACGGTAGAACACCGGCTCGGGCGTATCCTTCGCGACGGCGATCAGGAGCACCCCGTCGGGTTTGCCCTCGTCAGCGACGCCAACACTTTCGAACGCATCGCTGGACTCGAGTTGTTTGACGACGGCGTCGATGACGGTTTCGAGTTCTGCTCGCATCTGGCCCGTTTCGGCTGGCATGGTCGGTCTGCTTTCTCTCATCAGGTTCGGCGGCCCTTGCGGACGGACCGGCTCACTCCGGCCCATGATAGCCCCCGCGAAACGGCTAGACTGCCGGTCATGGGAGACACGACCGCCGCCCCGAATACCCAGTGGACCACCCGTCGGCTTCTCGAGTGGATGCAGAGGGCTTTCGAGTCCAAAGGTCTGGACGAGACACGACGGTCGGCCGAGATCCTGCTTGAGCACGTCCTCGATTGTCGGCGGATGGACCTCTACATCGCCCCCGATCGCCCAGCGAGTCCGGAGGAACTGACCACGCTCCGGGCGCTCGTCACCCGCGCCCTCGCGCACGAACCGGTGCAATACCTCATCGGCGAGTGGTCGTTCTTCGGGCTCGACCTCAAAGTGGATCGGCGGGCCCTGATTCCACGCCCGTGCACCGAGATCATCCCCGAAGAGGTCATCCAGCACGCGCGTCGGACCGGGAGACTGGGCAAAGTCACGTTCGGTGAAATCAGGCCCCTCGGCGGCGACACCCCACCGGGCGAGCCGAGAGCGGAGGTCGCGACCAACCAGGAAGCGTCAGAGCCGTTCGAACCGCCAGCGCAGCCGACGCCCGCCGACGGCTCAGGCATCCTCATCGCAGATATCGGCACCGGGACGGGCTGCATCGCGTTGGCATTGCTCCGAAATATCCCCGGTGCAAAGGCCTTCGCGACGGATGTGAGCGAGGACGCACTCGCATTGGCTGCCGAGAACGCCGAGTTGCTCGGATTGAGCGACCGATTCAAGCCGCTGGTGGGCAACCTGCTCGAGCCGCTCCTTGACTACCCCGGCGTTGCCAAAGCCGCGGAGTCCGGGCGGGGAGCGCTGGACTACCTTGTCTCAAACCCGCCTTACATCCCGGATCGCGAGTGGAATGACCCGGACCAGATGGGCAAGAACGTCAAGGGGCACGAACCGGACCTCGCTCTTCGAGGTGGGGCGGACGGGCTCGAGTTTGTTCGCCCGATCATCGAGCACGGCCCCCGTCTGCTCAAACCCGGTGGCCTGCTTCTCATCGAGATCGCCAGTTCGTGCGCCGACGCGGCGCTCTCGCTCGCGAACGCGAATGCGCTGCTGCACAACCCGGTGATTCTCAACGATCTTGAGGGCAAGGCACGCACCCTGCGTGCCGAACGCCGGCGCTGACAGCCCGCTCAGCCGGCGGGGTCACCGTCGCACCCTTCGGGCTCGGCGATCGCCTTGCGACACTCGTCGACCAGCGTCTCGGCCTGAAACGGCTTGAACAACACGCACTGGAGACCTTCCTGACTCGCGCGGACGATCGAGTGGTGCGGGTCGTAGCCGAAGCCCGTCATCAAAATCACGGGCACCTGCTCGTCGGCCTTCTTCGCTTCGGCAAAGATCTCGTAGCCGGTCACATCGCCGAGATTGATGTCCGAGATGACCAGGTCGAACCGCTCGCCCGCCGCGGCGACGCGACGGATCTCTCGGATCGCAGCCTCGCCGGAGCCGGAGGTGGACACGACCGCCCCGCGATTGCGAAGCACGTCGCGCACCGTCTCGACGATCCGTTCCTCGTTGTCCGCCACCAGCACGCGTCGCTGCCCGAGAACGGGGTCGTAGCGTCGCGATCGCAGTTCCTCGTCCACGCCGAGCAGCGAACGCGGTCCCTGCGCCACATCCTTCACGCGAGTCCGGATCGACGCAACATCCTTCAGGATCCGCTCGATGTGCTCGAGCAGGTCCGGGTTCTCCGACGCCTGTTCCTTCAGGTATTCCGCCTCGAGGACGAGGTCGTTCAGCGGAGCACTCAGTTCGCCCTGCATCGTGCCGCTGGTGTCCTCACGCGTGGTGTACCGCTCGACGAGCAGCAGATTGAGGGTGTGCAGGCCCATCGCCAGATAGCTCGCGAAGATCTCGGCGAACTGCCGATCCCGCTCGGTGAAGGCGTTGGTCCGCTCGCTCTCGACGTTGAAAATGCCGATCCGCTTGTCGTACAGCTGCACCGGGACGGTCAGCGACGACCCGGCCTGATCGAGGCCGAAGACGTACCGCGGATCGGCCGCGGCGTCGTTGCAGATGTAGGACTCGCCCGTCGCCGCGACGTAGCCGGAAATCCCCTGGTCCTCCTGACCGCTATAGAGCTTGATCTCGGTCGCCTCCCGCGGCATGCCCGACGACATGACCAGCTTGAGCTCACCGGTCTGCTCGTCGAGAAGCCGCACGGCGAAATGGTCGAAGTTCAGCAACTTGCGAGCGAACGCGTTCACCCGCTGCTCCAGCAGACTCAACCGGCCCGCGGCGTGCAGGCCCTTGATCGTGTCCGCGTCGAGGTGCATCATCTCTCGCCCGGCCTTGTCCAGAGCGTCCATCTGCGAGCGGAGCAGTTCTCGGGAGGTGATATCGCGCAGGGCGACGACGAGGTGCGTCACCTTGGGCCCCGAGTCCCCCGGGGCAGCGGTTGCGTCGAAGAACGGCGTGACGAGGCAGTCGAAGTACCGGTCCTCGTCCTCGGCCTTGAACGACAACCGCTCGGGCTGAGGCGGCTCGTCGGCGTCGTCGCTCGGCAGCGACTCGTCGAACGAACTCAGCGTCTTGCGCGCGAGTTCGGCGAGGTCCTTTGAGATCAGCTTCTGGTAGCGGGAGAACCGCTCGTTCGCCCACACGATCTCCGCGTTGCGGTTTATCAGGCACACCCCCTCGCCGATGGAGTTAAGCATCATCGACGACTGGTTCATGAGGATCGACCGCTCCAGCGGCAGGAAGTCCCCCGTCGCCGCCAGGATGACCCTCGCGTCGCTCGACCGGAGCGAGTCCATGGCATCGCCGGGTGTGGTCCGTACAATTTCAAAGCGACTTTCGAGGACCTTCTCCGCCTCGGTCGCGTCAAACCCCGAACCATCCACGATCAGTAACTTCGGCCGGTCCAGGCGGCGTTGCTCTTCGGTCGGTTGGGAAGCGTGCGGTCGCATGTGCAGACTCGGGTGCCCCGATCGTTTACGCTAGAGTGCTGCTGGGCAGATTGCGGCGCCGGTCTCGCGTCTGCACTTGAGGCGTGACGGGCGTTCTCCAGTTCATTACATCGTACCGATCGAACATTTTCTCTGAACCGGAACGATAATTCCTCACCATGATCGAAGTTGACCACGCTCACAAGTCCTTCGGGAAAGTGCACGCCGTCCGAGGTGTCAGTTTCTCGGTCCCAAAGGGAAGCGTCGTCGGCGTGCTCGGGCCGAACGGCGCGGGCAAGTCCACCACCATCCGCATGATCACGGGAACGGTTCCACCAACCCGCGGATCCGTCCGGGTTGACGGTCTCGACAGCATCGACCAGTCCCTCAAGGTCCGGCGTCGGCTCGGCTACCTGCCCGAGTCCAACCCGCTTTACCCGGAGATGCGCGTCGCCGACTTCCTCGCGTTCCGCGCGCGTCTCTTCGGCCTCTCAGGGAAAGCCCGCAAGGCGGGGGTGGACCGGTCGATTTCCCGGTGCTGGCTAGATGATGTCCGCACTCGCCGCGTCGGCCAACTCTCGAAGGGCTACCGCCAGCGGGTTGGCCTCGCCGCGGCGATGCTCCACGACCCGCCGGTACTCATCCTCGACGAACCGACCTCTGGTCTCGACCCGGCCCAGATCGCCGAAACACGCCAGCTCATCCGCGAACTCGCCGGCGACCACACCATGCTGATCGTCTCGCACATCCTGCCCGAGGTCGAGAAGAGTTGTGACCGCCTTCTGATCTTCGCCCGGGGCCGGATTCAGGCCGACGGCTCCGCAGAGGAACTTCTCCGCGACCTCGCACAAAGGCAGGGCTTTGCCGTCGAGGTGAAGGCCGCCAACGGCGACCCCAAGACCTCGCTGCAGGCGATCGCGCATATCGAACAGGTCGAGAGCGATCCGAACGGGCGCTCCGGCGATGGCTGGCACGCCCTTCGCGTCATCTTGGACAAGGCCGCGACCGATCCCGGCGCCGTCATCGGCGGGGCCTGCCGTGAACTCGGCCTCACAGTCCGCTCCCTCCGTCCCGCGACCGCGACGCTCGAAGCCCTGTACATCCGTCTCGTCGAGCAGGCCGACAAAGCAACGGCCAAGGTCTCCGAACAGCGCAAGCCAGAAGGCGAGGCCGCCTGATGGGTGCCACGCTCACCGTCGCATGGCGCGAGTACGCCTCGTTCTTCCGATCATCGATCGGCTGGCTCGTCATCGCGCTGTACCTGTTCCTCTCGGGGCTCTGGTTCGCGTACGACTCGATCACCCCCGGTCAGCCCGCCAGCATGCGGGCGCTCTTCAGCGTCTCCCAGTGGCTGCTGCTCATCGTCGCACCGGCGATCTCGATGCGCCTGCTCTCCGAGGAGCTGCGCTCGGGGACGATCGAGCCGCTCATGACCGCGCCGATCTCCGACTGGCACATCGTCATCGGCAAGTACCTCGCGGCCCTCGCGTTTCTCATCACCATGCTGCTCCCGACGCTGGTCCACGTCGGCGTGATCGAGCTGCTCGCAAGCCCGGACTACGGCCCGATCGTCGCCGGCTACCTCGGCCTGGTCCTCGTCGGCGCGTGCTACCTCGCGGTCGGGCTTTTCTTCTCGTCGCTGACGCGGAACCAGATCGTCGCGTTCCTCTCGACTCTGTTCTTCTTCATGGTGCTCGTCTTCATCAGCAGCCCGAACGTCGCCGCGCTCGTCGACGAACCCTTCCGGTCGCTCCTGTTCGGCCTCTCGATCAACCTCCGCATCGCGGACTTCGCCAAGGGCGTGTTCGACACCAGCCACGCCGCCTTCTTCCTCGCGTTCGTCGTGCTGTTCGTCGTGCTGAGCGTCGTCGGCGTCGAGTCACGGAGGTGGCGCTGATGTCGAAACCGAAGACCAGAGCAGAGTCCACCGCAGGCATCCGGCGCACCCGCTACGGCGCGATGACCGCGATCCTGATCACCGCCGCCGCCGCGATCGCGCTCTTCATCGGCGTGATCGGCGAACGCACCGCCACTCGCTTCGACCTCACGTCGACCCGCTCCTACACGCTTTCGAATCGAACGACACAGCTTCTGAGCGACCTCGACATGCCGGTCGAGGTGGTGGTCGTGGTCAACCTTGGGCGCGAGGGTGTTGCCGATCCCCGATCGGTTCAGCGCGTTCGTGACCTGCTCAGCGAGTACTCCCAGCAGTCGCCGAACGTTTCGTACTCGATCATCGATACCGCGACCGCCGAAGCCCGCGATGAATTCGCCCGAGTCGTCGGCCTCATGGCCGGGTACGCCGAAGACGAGATCCGCACGCACCGTCGGACCCTCGAACGCACCATCAGCGGCCTCGAACGCACCGAGCAGGATCTCCGCCGCCTCTCGGATCGGACCGAAGACACCGCGCAGGCGGCCAGCGAGTTCGTCGGCGGTCAGATCGAGGCATTCCTGATCAGCATGCGATCGATGGCCGACGAGGCCGCCACAGCGCGCCAGACGGTCGAGACCGCGCTGGCCAACGAGGTCGCAGGCACCGCCCTGCCAGCCTCGGACCAGGCCCAGATCGCCGCCAGCCAGCTGCTCACGAACGCATCAAGCGCGTTCTCCGACATCAGTGCGTGGGCGCAGCAGATCTCGCGAGCCCCGCAGATCGAGAGCAACACGCTCAAGGCCTCCGCCGCATCGCTCGCAACGGCTGCTGGCGAAGCCGCGTCCCAAGCCGCCGCCACGCTCGACCGCCTGATCCGCCTCCAGCCGCTGGAACCGCTCCAAGTCACCCGTGCCCTGCAGCAGACCGAGGCGGTGCTGGTCATCGCCCCGACGGGCACGACCGCGATCAAGTTCGACGCGATCTTCCCGCTGCGCACCTCGGTCGAACAGGGCCAGTCGATCGCGCAGGTCTCCTTCGCCGGCGAGGAACTCATCTCGACCGCGATCAGCACGCTCTCGATGGATGATCCGCCGATCGTGGTCTTCGTCCACGCCGAGCCCGGACGCATGTTCGACGACACCGGCCGCCCCAGCGCCGCGACCAGCGGCGACCAGTCCTCTCCTCACGCCCGGCTCGGTGTCTCGGTCAACCAACTCGCCCAGCGCCTGCGCATGCGCCGCATCGACGTCACGGAGTGGCCGGTCGCCCTCGAGTCGGTTCGCCCGACGCTGCTCGAACTCAACCCCGACCGCACCCGCCCCGTCGTCTGGTTCGTCGTCGGTGAACCCACCCGCATCGGCCTTGATCCATCGCAGGGGCGCTCGCTCTCCGAGCGTGCCGAGCGCCTGCGCGCGATGGCGAACGCCGTGGACCAGCTCTACGAGGCCGGCGAAGACCTGTTCATGGCGGTCGAGCCGTCGGAACTGCCCGCCATCGGCGACACCGCCCCGCTCACCGACCGCCTGCCGGAGATCGGGATCACCGTCGATGCCGGTCGGCCGCTGATCCGGCGTGTGCCGACGCCGCAGGGCGAGGCGTGGACCACCTTCTTCGAATTCACGTCCCCGGTCTCGACCGGCGAGAGCGCCTCCCCCATCGCCGAGCCGCTCGCCGGGCTGACCGGTGTGGTCTCGTGGGCGACGCCGATCAACATCGATCAGGACGTCGCGGCCGAAGCCGGCGCGACCGTCCGCCCGCTCTACCAGGTGGCCGACTCGGGTGACGTCTGGGCCGAGGCCGAGTGGCTGCGCTTCCGCTACGCCTTCGAGCAGGCGCCGCTCGGCGCGATCACCATGCGCACCAACCCGACGCCGAGCGAATCGCGCGACGACCTCGACGGCCCGTGGACCGTCGCCGCGACCGCCGAGCGCCCGCTCCCGCCCGACTCGGGCGCCGAGCCCGGCGACACCCAGCGCATCGTGCTGGTCTCCGCCTCCGGTTGGTTCCAGGACCCGTTCCTGTTCGCGCAACTGAGCGTCGACGGGCGCGCGATCACGCGCTTCCCGGCCAACGCCGAACTGATCGATGCCGGCCTGTTCTGGCTCTCCGGGCGCGACGAACTCATCGCCCGCTCGGCGCGCGTCAGCGACGTTTCCCGCATCCGCGACCTGTCCCCGGGCCAGCGAACCGCGATCCGCTGGGCGATGATCGCGGGGCTGCCGGTGCTGGTGCTGCTGGTTGGGGCTGGGTTGAGGGTGTTGAGGGGGTGAGTGGGTTACGCCCTCGCTCTCAGGTCGCGACCGGTGCGGTCCAGCCGCATTCGGGGCAAGAGCCGCCATCGCCAATGTCGTAGCGGCAGTCCGGACACTCGCCGCGCCAGAGCCGCCGTAGACCACGACGCCGACGAATCCGACCGACGCCAGCTTTGCCGACGAGCCAGATACCGCAGAGCGCGATCGCGTTGATGGCGGTGTTCGCGAGGAAGCCGGGCCAGAGCACCTTGGTCGGCAAAGCCGGTTCCACATACGCGTTGATATGATCGTATGCGAAGATCGACCGGGGCGACACCAGCACACGCGTTCCGATCGGGATGCCGTTGTTCGCCTGAATTGTTTGCTCTCCCGGACCGGGGAACTTCGAATAGTCCACCGCCAAAGCCGGAAACGGAAATCCGTACTCAAGCACATAGTGAATCAAGTGCTGGTTCGGCACGAGCGAATTTTCTTCGTACAGCCGACGAAACGCCTCGATCGACGATTGTCGATGTAACGGATTGAGGTACCAGGACGATTGCTCGTAGAGACGGAGAAACTCTTCGAATGGTCCAGAATCCCTGATATGTTCAAGTCTCGTAAATTTTCGATACAGTCGCGGAACGCTCTGCACAGAATCGCCGTGCTCTCGAACAAAACTATGTACCATACCGGGCAAGGCGTTCGGCGTACCCGCTGGAAACAGCGCATTCTCCGGAACATAATAAACGGCCGATTCGTGAACCAGTCCGCCGAACCAGTACGCGGACGGCTTGCGCAAATAGGTCCAAAACCAAGTGTCGCCATGACTGGCGTGGCCGGTTGAGCTTGCATGGTTCCCGTCCTCGACGATTCCCGCGCTCCAGCCCGGTTCCGGCTTCCAAATTCCGTAGGCGCCGCTCCCGTTGAAGTACAGAGCGACCGCGCCCCACGCCGTAAGTATGGTCACGACGACGCCGCCTGCGATCAAGACCCCAAGAAAACGCACGGTTCTATGTTCCACCGGGAAAAACTACCAAAAAACAATCGTGACAACCGTCGGAAAGCATCCGACCGGGATTACGGCGGGCAGGTCGGATCACCGGGTGGCAGCCAATCGCCGGCGGCATTCGATCTTGCTGAAGAAACGAGATCGCAATTTGATGGTCCGCTCACGTCGCTGGCAGTCGGCCACTGCGGCTGAACAAATTCCGTCGTGTGAATGACAAACCATGCACACTGCTTCGCGGTTTGCGTCTTGGTTTGATCGAGAAACGAATACTCGCAATCCGGGCACCGCCGGGTCTTTGTCCTGGTCTTCGTCCGTTCGATAGGCCTTGAAAAGTAGAAGGTCCAGTTGTAACCACCATTAGACGATGCAACTGGCACAGGATTAGTACCATCTGGTGCGCCGGAACAATCCGAATCGGGACTCCATGTACCTGTACAAGCCCATTCGGACCAATCAGTCGTATTGAATATCCGAACTCCTGTCTCACAACCTAACACAATGTTGTCGAACTGATCGTCAAAAATATTTTCAAGGTCGTTATCCGGATTCTGTACATAGCTAAAAATCGAATCGAGTCCGTCGTAGACGTCATTGATTGTAACGCTCGTTGGCAATCCGAGAGCATCTGGCAACAGAACCACATCGGCAGCCGGCCAGTCTGCCGCCACCAGCAGGGGCACAATCTCCGGTCCGAACGACCCGGATCCGAATCCGGGAGCGAGCGGATCCGTTTCGACGACCGCTGTGATGAGCGGCTCCGGGTCTTCAACGGCGGCGAAGTAGTCGTATTCTGGATCTCAATCGAGACCGAGCGCCTTCATGATGGTTTCAAGTTCCTCCGGGGTCGTCGCGCCGACAGAAGCGGCGGCGCTCGCGGTCCCTACGGCAGGATCGGTGTTTGACCGCGAGTACTGAACCCACCCATTGGCAGATTTCTCAATCAGCACAACCGTAAGACTTGTCCCGTTCGCATCGGCCGTCGCGCTGTACGCGAGCATCGCGGTCAGTTCTTGGGAGACATCGTGAAAAGCCGGCGTAAACACCCAATCGCCAAGTTCAACGCAGGTATCTTGGAATGTCGATTGCGCGCTACTGGTCGCTGAAGCGATCAGGCCGAGCGTCGCGGCGCAGGCGAGACGAGACGAGACGGATCATCGCGGTTCCTTACAATGTGTGGGCAGACTCCATGACCGCCCGGATCGAAGATACCGATGCTTGGCTAGCAGGCTAAGAAGAATCTTCGCGAACTGGAAAAATTTTCTACACCAACCCCAGCGCATAGAAGATCACCGTAAACATCAGGTCCGCGACCACCACCGCCACGACCGACTGCACGACTGTGTGCGTCGTCGCGCGTCCGACGCCCTCGGCGCCGCCCTTGACCTGCAGGCCATTGCCGCAGGCGATCAGGCCGATGAGCATGCCGAACACGCCGGCCTTGATCAGGCCGGTCACGAAGTCGACCACGCCGACCTGGGCAACGGTGTTCTCGTAGTAGGTCGTCCACGGGATGCCGAGCACGGTCTTGCTCATGACCGCCGCGGCCCCGATGGCGGCGATGTTCGCGATCACCGCGAGGCAGATGAGGCTGACCACCGCCGCCGCCATGCGCGGCACAACGAGGAACCGCACCGGGTTGAGCGCGTGGGCCTCGAGGGCCTCGATCTCCTCGTTGACGGCCATGGTGCCGATCTCGGCGGCGATGGCGGCCCCGGCGAAACCGGTCAGCACGATCGCCGCGATCAGCGGGCCCAGTTCGCGCAGCACCGCGACCGCGATGATGTTCGGAACGAGCTCGACCTGTCCCAGTTCGTCCAGCGGCGGGGCCATCTGCAGACCGAGGATGAAGCCGATCGACCCCGCGACCAGCGAGACGATGAAGATCGACTGCACGCCGATCCGCACCATCTGGGCCACGATCGCCTGGTTGCCCAGGCGGATATCGCGGACGACCAGCGCCCGCCAGAACCAGCGGGCGACGTCCTTGAGCAGGAACCAGAGCTCGCCGATGTGCCCCAGCACGCGGAAGGCGCGCGCCCCGATCCCCGAGATGGGACGCACGATCGCGTTCATCAGATCGCCTCGGCCTCCGCCCGGTCGTCAACGATCGTGAAGACCTTGTCCAGACGCGCGATCTCGAAGATCGACTGCACCTTGTCGCTCATCGCGCACAGCACGAGCTTTGTGTTCTTTTTGCGGGAGAGCTGCATCGCCTCAACGAGCGTCGCCACGCCGGATGAATCCATGTACGGCACGCCCGACAGATCGACGATCAGTTTGTCCGGCGAAGACCCGAGCGAATCGCGAAGCTGCGTCTGCAGCGAGCGGGAACTGTTCAGATCGACATCGCCCTCGACCGCGACGATCGAAACCGAGCCGGATTGTTCTGCACGCACTTCCATGTCTTCCTCGTTTCCTCGCCCCTGCCAGTTTCCTCGGCTACTCAGCCCTACTCGCTCGATCTTCTCTTCACCATCGTCAGACGCATCCCCCGACCTCGCTCGCCCGTCTCGTCCGGCCCGCGGTGCTCGAATCGGACCTCGTCCATGATCTCCTTCATGATGTGGACGCCCAGCCCGCCCGGGCGCACCTCCTCGAGGTCGCGCGACCGGATCGCCTCTGGGTCCACCTGCGGCGCGAGATCCTCGATCACGATGCGGATCCCGCCCGCTCGCGGTCGGTGCTGATCCAGCGGCGCATCGAGCGCTGCCCCCTCGCAATGCTCGCCCGCCTCGTCGTCCACCGGCCAGATCTTCACCCAGATCGTGCCCGCGGGACTCCGCTGGTACCCGTGACGGATGACGTTGCACAGCGCCTCATCGACCGCGAGCGCGATCTGTCCGCACGCCGACTCGTCGAACCCAAGCCGCTGCGCGACCGCGGAAACCAACGATCGCACGCCGCTGAGGTATCGCGGCTGGCTGAACATCTGGATCGCGATGTGCGGCTTCTCACCCAGCGCTCAGCCCTCCCCGTCGCCGGTTCGCGACGGAACCGGAGCAACCGTGGCCTTCTCTCGATCGGCCCCCAGGTACCCGTTGTCGTTCGCGTACTTCACCCAGCGCCGGACCGCCGCGTTGCGTTCGACCCGGTCGTCGGTCGCCGAATAGCCCAGCCGCTCGCCCGTGATCCGTTCCAGAGCGGCGATTGCGACCATCCGGGATGCCGGGTCGGAGCTGTCCAGCATGACAATCAGGTCCGGAACCGCATCCCGATCGCGCTCACTCGCTGCCTGAGCGGCCGCCGCCGAACGTTCGCTGGGGTCGATGGAGTCGAAGTCCGCCTGTCGGGCCGGGGCGTGGCACGCCGCGCCGAAAGCCGTTCCCGCGAGCGCAGCCAGCGCCACCCAGCGCGCAGCGCGGAACCTCGAGCGACCAGAAGCAACATCGACTCCCATGTCGGGATCATACGCCCCAGAACTTCCCGCCAAAAGCCGGCGGATCCGCCCGCGCCGCATTGCCAGCCCGCGTCGCGGCGGCGATACTCTCCCTTCCCTCCGTCACCACCGGACTTCTCTCCACCGACAGCCGCACGAAAGCCCTGAGCATGTCGAGCACCCATACCGCCCCCGAAGTCGACGGCCACATCCTCGCCGACGACGAGGTCGTCCTCGTTGTCGACTTTGGCTCCCAGACCGCCCAACTCATCGCCCGGCGCATTCGCGAAGCCGGCACGCTGGCCTACCTCATCTCCCCCGACACCCCCATGGAGGAGATCAAGGCCTACCAGCCCAAGGCCATCGTCCTCTCCGGAGGCCCGGCCTCGGTTTACGTCGAGGGCGCCCCATCCTGTAATCCCGCGATCCTCGAACTCGGCATCCCCGTCCTCGGCATTTGCTACGGCATGCAGGCCGCCTGCCACGCCCTCGGCTCGACCATCAGCCGCGCCGACCACCGCGAGTTCGGCTCCGCCCACCTGCACATCACCGACGACGGACGCCTGCTCAAGGGCGTGCCCGAACAGACCACCGTCTGGATGTCGCACGGCGATCAGGTCGAAGACCTCGCCGAGCACTTCATCACCCTCGGCTCGACACCGACCTGCCCGCACGCCGTGGTCAAGCACAAGGACCTGCCCTTCTGGGCGACGCAGTTCCACCCCGAGGTCACCCACACCCCCCACGGCCCGGACCTGTTCCGCAACTTCCTCTTCACGATCGCCGGCTGCTCCGGCTCGTGGAAGATGGCCGACTTCATGGAGCGACAGGTCGAACTGATCCGCGAGGAGGTCGGCGACGGTCGCGTACTCTGCGGCCTCTCCGGCGGGGTGGACTCCGCCGTCGTCGCGGCGCTGCTCCAGCGGGCCATCGGCGACCAACTCACCTGCGTCTTCGTGGACAACGGCCTTCTCCGCAAGAACGAGCGCGACTTCGTCGAATCGACCTTCCGCGATCACTTCAACATGGACCTCGTCACCGCCGATGCCGAGGACGACTTCCTGGCTGACCTCGACGGCATCGACGAGCCGCAGGAGAAACGCCGGCGCATCGGCCACCGATTCATCGAAGTCTTCCAGCGCGAGGCCAAGAAACTCGAAGCCGCCCACGGTCCGTTCCAGTTCCTCGCTCAGGGCACGACCTACCCCGACGTCATCGAATCCGGACACGGCCACTCCGGCAACTCGGCGAACATCAAACTGCACCACAACGTCGGTGGCCTGCCCGAGAAACTCGGCTTCGACCTCGTCGAACCGCTCCGCGACCTCTTCAAGGACGAGGTCCGCACGCTCGGGTCGGTCCTCGGTCTGCCGGAAAACCTGGTCTGGCGTCACCCCTTCCCCGGCCCGGGCTTGGCGGTCCGGGTGCTCGGCGAGGTCACCAAACCCCGGCTGGATGTGCTGCGCGAAGCCGACGAGATCCTGCTCGAAGAGATCATCGCCGCCGATCTCTACCGCGCGACCTCGCAGGTGTTCGCCGTCCTGCTCCCGGTCAACTCCGTCGGCGTCATGGGCGACGGGCGTACCTATGAAAACGTTCTCGCCGTCCGCGCCGTCACCAGTCAGGACTTCATGACCGCCGACTGGGCCCGCATCCCGTACGAGGTGCTCGCGCGGATCTCCAACCGCATCATCAACGAGGTCCGCGGCGTCAACCGCGTCTGCTACGACATCTCCTCCAAGCCCCCCGCCACCATCGAGTGGGAATGACCAGAGAGCAGCCGCACTATGGATCCTGAACGAGAAGGACCTCGCTTCCGCCTTCCCCTCGACCTGCGCGAGTTCTTCGCCGGCGTCGACGGCGAGGCGTTCATGTCGCAGATCAACTCGATGGCCGAGTCGGGTTCGCAGGAAGAACTCGACCAGACCACGCGCGAGGCGGCGCAGGCCATCCCGCTGCTGCGCGACATCCTGCGCAAGAAGAAGGAAGCCGAGCAGGAGTTCGACATGGAGAACACCAAGCTCTGGCTCGGTGTCGCCCTGCCCCTCATCGCCCTCTACCGCATCGCCGAGGACCGCGGCTACAACTGGGGCACGCCTCAGCCCCCACCGCCGCCGAAGGATGGCGGGGCATGAGCACCGACCCGGTGACGATCCCGGTGTCCTTCGAGAGCGACCGATCCGAGCGGTCGTACGACGTGGTCGTCGGCGAATCGCTGCTCCCATCACTCGGCCCGCGCACGCTTCAGGCCCTCGGCAACCCCAAGCCGGGCAAGGCCTCGCTCATCGTCGACGACCGCGTCCCCGCCGACTTCGTGCAGTCCGCGCGCAAGTCGCTCGCCGATGCCGGCTTCGAGGTCACGCTCCTCAAGATCACCGCGCTCGAAACGAACAAGACCCCCGAAACCGTCGCGAAGCTGCTCACGCGGATCACCGAGTCGCGGGCCGACCGCACGGACCCGGTCATCGCCCTCGGCGGCGGGATCACCGGCGACATCGCCGGCTTCGTCGCCGCCTCCTACAAGCGCGGCGTGCCGTTCATCCAGTGCCCCACTACCCTGCTCGCCATGGTCGACGCCTCTGTCGGCGGCAAGACCGGCGTGAACCTCGCCACCTCGACCGGCCTGAAGAAGAACATCGTCGGCGCATTCTGGCAGCCCCGGCTCGTCCTCGCCGACCTGCAGACCCTCGCCTCGCTCCCGGCCCGTGTATTCCGCGCGGGGCTCGGCGAGTGCCTCAAACACGCCCTGCTCTGGCGAACCTTCACCGATGAGCGCCCGCAGGTCGCGTCGCTGCTCAAGGCCGATCTGCAAACGCTCAACAGCGCGATGGCCCGTCGCCCCGACTGGGTACTCCCGCTGGTGACGTCGAGCGTGCGGATCAAGGCAGCGGTCGTCGCTGCCGACGAGCGCGAGGAGTCGAGAAACCCCGCCCGCTCCCGCGCGATCCTGAACCTCGGGCACACCTTCGCGCACGCGATCGAGACCCTGCCCGACATCCGTCTGCCGGGCGCCGGCGACGACAAAGGCCCGGCCATCCACCACGGCGAGGCGGTCTTTCTCGGCCTGATCGCCGCCAGCGCCACCGCCGCCCACCTCGGCCTGCTCGCCCCAAAGCACATTGAGACGATCCGTCAGGCCGTCGAGTTCCTCGGCATGCCGACGCGCATCGAGAACCTGCCGGGCGACGAGACCATCCTCGAAGCGATGGGCCACGACAAGAAGGCCAGCGCGGGCAAACTGCGACTGATCCTGCCGGTGGCGGATGAAGGCGAGCCGCTGGGGCGGTGCACGATCGTTGATGATCCGGCGCGAGACGCTATGACGGCTGGGCTGGGCGCGATTCGCGCTTGATCGGACGGCGATGCGCCCCCCCATATCCGGCCACCCGCCGTTTGCCCCCCGCCATCTTGCCCAACTTCAAGCACTTTTGCAGGGCTGACCGATAATCCCTGCGGTGCCGACGGACCTCGCGGAGTCCCGAAAGCACACGGTGCCTCTCCTCCGGCACCATCTCCATCGCAGGGGCACGGTGCGTGCGGACCATCGCAGTCATCAACCAGAAGGGCGGGAGCGGCAAGACCACCAGCGCGATCAATCTCGCCGCGTGTCTCGCGTCGCAGGGCGAACCGACGCTTCTGGTGGATATGGACCCCCAGGGCCATTGCGCCCTCGGGCTCGCCATCCCGGAAGACTCGATCGATCTGCAGGTCGGCGACGCCATGCTCGCCCCCGAAGACCGCCTGCTGGACCGGAACCGACTCGTCTGGACCGTCCGGCGGAACCTGCACCTCATCCCATCCACCATGCGACTCGCCTCGCTCGAGGCCTCTCGCGGCGGGCTCGCCGACCGCGAAGACCGCGACCTTCGCCTCGCCAAGGTGCTCCGCCAGTTCGAGGACCACTACCGCTGGGCGATCATCGACTGCCCGCCCTCGATCGGCCTGCTGACCTACAACGCGCTCCGAGCGGCGTCCGAACTGCTCATCCCGGTCGAAACCGGCTACTTCGCGCTCAAGGGGGCGACCAAGCAGGTCGCCACGCTCGAAGCCATCGCCCGACGCATCGGCACCGAGACCGCGTACCACATCCTTCCGACCATGCACGAGCCCGACGGCCCGCTCTCGTCGGACATCATGGGCGAGATCAACCGTCTGTTCCGCGCCCGCGTCACACCGAACACCATCCGCAACGACACGCGTCTCAAGGAAGCCGCCTCGCTCGGGGTTCCGGTTGTGGACTACGCCCCCAGATCACGAGGTGCCGAGGACTACACGCTCCTCGCCGAGTGGATCCGCTCCAAGCCCGTCGAGCGCCCGCAGGCGCTCCCGATGGACGAGCAGGCCCCGGCGGTCGAGCCGAAGCCCTTCGATCGCCCGGCGACAAGTGCTCACCCCGGCGTGTTCACGCAGGCGGAGATCCATCGCGATCGCCCCGAGCCCCAGCCGGTGACGATCCGGCACGAGGCCAGTCGCGACGCCGGCGACACCGACATCCAGCATTCCGCGACCATGAGCCGCGCCGCCGAACTCGCCGCCCGCGCGCGTCAACTCGCCGATACCACGGCGTCGCGCCAGCAGAAGCGTGCGTCCGACGAGCGCGTCGCCCAGGCGATGCAGGTCCTCGAACGCGAGCAGGCCGAAGCGACGCAGCCCTCGAGCGCCCTGCGCCGCCTCTTCGGAGCCCACCAGACCTCTCGCGGCGTGCTCTTCGTCTACCCCGCTGAGCCCGACGCCAGCGTCGCCATCGCCGGCGACTTCAACAATTGGTCGGCCCAGGCCAGCCCGATGCGCTTCAACAGCCGCGTCGGCGTGCACGAAGCCATCATCGAACTCAAGCCGGGTCAGCACCGCTACCGTCTGATCATCGACGGCAAGTGGATCACCGACCCCTACAACCCCGATTCCGCCCCCAACCCGTTCGGCCAGACCGACAGCGTCATCGTCGTCCGTGAAGCTCAGAGGCACACACCATGACCACGCCGGCAGACTCCCACAGCCCCAACCCGTTCGCCCCGAATTTCCGCACGGCCGAACAGCCAAGCCTGAGCATCAGCGACTACGACGCGCTCGCCGACCTGTTCCTCGGCGACGAGCCGGACGGCGGACCGGCCGACGACCACACCGACAGACCGACCGCTCCGCCCATGCCGGGCGCGCACACCCCGCCGGTCCACCCCTTCACGCCGCCGACTCCCCCCATGCCCGACACGAAGCACGCCCCGACCATCGAAGCGGCCATCGTCGGCCACCTGCCCGTCCGTGCGAGCCTCTGGGTCATGCAGCACGCCCGCGACACCGCCGATTCGACCGGCGAGACCGTGGCGGTCCTCCGGGCCACCGGCGACGAACTCGCCATCGACCTGCTCGCGCCGAGCGCCACCCGCCGTTCGTTCAACACATTCGACGCGAAGTCGCTCGACGATGCTCTCGCGCTCGCCTCGCGAACCGCGACCCGCTGGATCATCAGCGCCGACGAACTCTCCGAACCGCAACTCCTGTCTTCCGATCGCATTGATACCGTCTCGCTGCTGACCAGCGCCAGCCGCGCCGCGACCGTTGCCGCCTATCGCACGCTCAAGCACGCCATCGGCACCGCCGACGACGCGGAGGACCGCAACATCCGCTTCGTCATTCTGGGTTCTGAAGCCGACGACGCCTCCCGCGCCGCGACTCAACTCCGCCATGTCACCGAGGCCTTCCTTGGTCGTCCCGTTGACGTCATCACCGGCGCTTCGAAGATCGATGCGACCCGCGCCGTCCCGCTGTTCCGTGGGCGACTCGAAGCCGCGGACGCCGACCTGCTTGCCCTCATCGAACGCGCACGCGAACTTCCCGCCGAGGCCGACGAAGAAGTTGGAGGCCCCGTCCGCGCGTCACGGGAGCCCGAGCCGAAGACGGTGGCGACCAAAGTCACCGACACCGATCTCCGCCTGTGCTCGCTGCTCAGCGGCCTGACCGATCTGGCAATCCGCTGCCCGATCGAACCGCAGGTCCAGCTGGCCCTCGACGCTAAGGGTCGCATCCACCTGCTCGCGTCCGACGCGACGGTTACCGATCCGGTTCGCTCGCTGACCCAGGCCGGCGCGTGGGCCGCCCTCAACCGCGAACTCATCCTCGCGGCCGCGAAGCACGACTCACCGACCGACGCCGACGAACCCGTGCTGCACCTGCTCGTCCACGACGCGCCGACCAATCGGCGTCTCCTCGACGCCGACATCCGGCTCCACCTGCTCCGCCGCATCCCCGTCGAAGATGCCGAGCCCGTCTGGTTCTCCGCGCCCCTGAACTGATTCAGGCTCCGACCGGCGTCGGCTTCGGCTGTTCCAGCGTTTCCTTCGACGCGTCCGGTTTCAGTCCGAGCATCTCGCGTCCGATGTCGCGCTTCTGCGCAGCCGCAGCGCTTTGCATCCCAAGCAAAGCTCGCAGTCCGTCGGTCATCTGCAGCGTCAGCCCGAACACCAGCGGCACCAGAAGCAGCGTGAACACCGTCGAGACCAGCAGCCCGCCGACCACGACCGAACCCAGCCCGCGATAGAGCTCCGATCCCGCACCGGGGAACAAGACCAGCGGGAGCATGCCGCCGACCGAGGTCATCGTCGACATGAACACCGGCCGCGTCCGCGTCTTGACCGCCTCGGCGATCGCGCGCATCGGCTCCATCGGCTGCCCGGGCTCGTAGCCATCGGGCATTTCGTCCGGATCGACATCGCCCGTGCCGCGCATCAGGTTCAGCGACTGGTGCACGATCAGGATCGCGTTGTTCACGACCACACCCACGAGGATCACGATGCCGAGCATCGTCAGCACATCCAGGTTCTGCGTCGCGATGTACGGGTTGCTCGCGGTCTGCCAGTGCACGATCGCCAGCCCCGCGAACCCGCCCACCAGCGCCAGCGGCACCGAGAACATGATCACGAACGGGTACACGAAGCTCTCGAACAGCGCGCACATCAAGAGGTACACCACGATCACCGACCACACGATCCGCCCCATCAGCAGTTCCGGGTAGCTCCCGATGCCGAAGAAGAAGATCGAGAACAGGATCGTGGCCAGAACAAGGGCGCCTGCGCTGCCGTAGGCATAGAGCGGCCTCTTCTTCGCGAAGCACTTCACCAATCCGAACACACCCACGCCGAGACCGGCAAGCAACAGCATGACACCGAAGATGTCCGCGGCGACCTGCCAAGAGGCCCTTCCTTCGTCCTCACTCGCTTCGTCTCCGAGCGACGTCCCGAGCAGCGCAGTCGTCACCTCGTCGAGCTGCGCCGCCGTGCCCTCCAGGCGCACGCGCATCGTTCGGTCGATCAACCCCTGCTCACGCGCGGGCTGAATGAAGTTCTCACGGATGTCGTTCATCACCGATTCCAGCGGCTCACCGTCCGGAGGCGTCACCGACACCGTCACCGCCGGCAACTCCTCGATCCGTCGGATCTCCTGCGGGGCGAGCCCCGGCTCGAACTCGACGACCGTATCCATCGGTACCAGCGGCCCGCGCGGCGTCGCGATCGGGATCGAAGCCACCTGCTCCTTGTTCGTCAGACGCCCGCCCTGCGGCAGCAGACGGATATCGATCGCCTGCCCCGCCGTGCGGAAGTCACCGGCGAACGCGCCATCAAAGAGCGCACGCACCGCGGTCCCGACCCCTTCGGTCCGGATCCCGAGCTCACGCCCCTGCTGGGACACACGCACCCGGAACTCCTGCTGCGGAATCGAGAAGTTGCCCGGGGTCGGGCGCACCCGACCGAATCCGTATTGCGGGCTTCGACCGAGTGAATTGAACAGGTAGTCAGCCGCCGCGGCAACACGCTCCAGATCCGGGCCGAGGATTTCGATATCGATCGAGTTGCCCCCACCGACGCCGCGCCCGAACAGCGAACTCTGGTTCGCGCCGCCGAAAGCGTCCGGAGTCCCGACCATGGCGTTGGTCAACAGCTGACCGACCGGAAGCACCACCTGCTCTTCCGTGCTCGTCGCACCGACGAACATGCCGCCGTCGAACGCCCCAATAAAGAAGTTGTCCACACCAACAGGTCGGTACGGCTCCTGATCCTGACCGCGTGCGATCGGATCGAGCGACGACATGTCTTTGCCCGGGCCGGTCTCCGCGCCGACATAGGGTCGGAGTTGATCCTCGATGCGGTTGGCCACATCGGTCATCTGCTCCTGCGAATAGCCGGGCGGGATCAGCAGACCGCCGAACACCAGGTTCCGGTTGCCCGCCGGCAGGTAGTCCAAGGGCGGCTTGAGCAGGTACGCCCCGAGCAGACTGACGACCGTCATGAGCACGATCAGCGCAGGCCGGAGCGTCCAGCCCCGCCACCCGGTCATCACCCAGTACACCCGCTCGCCGAGAAACCGGTTCATCCGCTGCAGCGCCGGTGCCAGCCCGAACAGCGACTCGAACGAGCGCCGGACCCTGCCGTGCTCTTTCTCGTCTTTCTTGGCTTTCAAGAACCGCGACAGCGCCGCGGGGATCACCGTGATCGAGACGATCAGCGACAGCGATACCGACGCCACGATCGCCAGCGAGATATCACGGAACAGCTGCCCCGCCTCTTCCTGAACAGTCAGCACCGGCACGAACACCGCCACGGTCGTCAGCGTCGACGCGATGATCGCCCCGATGACCTCGCGCCCACCGTCGTACGCCGCGCGTACCGGGGGCTTGCCCATCTGCCGATGCCGGTAGATGTTCTCCAGCACCACGATCGCGTTGTCCACGACCATGCCGACGGCGAACGCCAGTCCCGCGAGCGAGATCACGTTCAGCGTGCGTCCGAGGGCCAGCAGAACGAGGAAAGTTCCGATCACCGAGACCGGGATCGCGATCGCCGTCACTCCCGTTGCGACGAACGAACGGAGGAAGATCAGCAGAACAAACGCCGCGATCGCGCCGCCGATATACAGGTTCTGCGTCACCAGGCTGATCGCCGAATCGATGTAGGTCGTCTCGTCGTAGACCTGACGCAGGCGCAGGTGCGGCCCGACCGGCCCAGCGAGTTTCGGCAGGATCTCCGTCCGGACCTCCTCCAGCCGCTCGCGGAGATCCTCCATCACCTCGACCACGTTCGCGTTGGACTGCCGGATCGCGTTGATCGCGATGGCCCGGTGCCCGAGCGAACGCACAAACCCACGCTGCTTCTCGTAGTCGAGCTGGACCGTCGCAATGTCCTTCACGTAAACCGGGCCCGCCTCGCGGTAGGCGACGATCGTCTCGAGGATGTCCTGCTCGCTCTCGAATTGCCCGATCACGCGCACTCGGTAGTCGCGCTTGCCCTCGGCGATCGAACCCGCCGAGATGTTCCGGTTCTCCTGCTGGAGCGCGGCGAGCAGATCGAGGTGGTTCAGGCCTCGTTGAGCGAGCTTGACCGGGTCCACGAGCACCTGCATCTCGCGCTCGCGTCCGCCATAAACGTTCACCTCCGCGACTCCGTCGATCCGCTCCAGGTACGGCTTGACCTCCTGATCCAGCGGCCGGAACAGCGTCGATACATCGAAGTCGGGGAACTGGTCCTGATACGCCGGGTCCAGATCGATGATGATCCAGGCGATCGCGTTCTCGCTCGCGCCGTCGGCCGCCTTGATCGTCGGCTCGGTCACATCCTCGGGGTAGTCCTCGACCTGCCGGAGCGAGTCCGAAACCTCTTGCAGCGCACGCGTGATGCTCGTGCCGATGTAGAACTCGAGTTTGATCTCCCCGGCACCCTCGCGCGACGTGGAGCTCATGGACTCGAGGTTGCTCACATTCTTGAGCTGCTCCTCCTGATCCTTGACGATCTCGTCAACAATCTCTTGCGGGCTGCGACCCGGCCACGCCGTGGTCACCGTGATCTCCGGCCGGTCCACATTCGGCGCGAGCTGGATCGGCACCGCGCTGAACCCGATCAGGCCAAACATCACAACGAGAATCACACCGACCACGACCGCCACCGGCCGCGAGATCGAAAGGCGAACAAAGTCCATGGATCAGCCCCCCTGCCCGATCGGCGCGTCTTCCCCGCGTCCCGCTTCGGCCATCTCTTCCGAACCCGAAGCCCCGGCCGGCGCTCCGCCAGCGTCATTTACGATGTTCAGCGGCTGCGACGGATAGAGCCGCTCGTTGCCCTCGACGACGACCCGGCTCTCGGTGCTCCACCCGCCCGTCTCGCGGATCACATAGCGGTCACCGACCGCAAACACCAGTTGAACCGGTCGCACCGCCGCGACACCGCCGTTGTCGTAGTACGCGATCGTGCCCGCGTCGTTCCGAATCACCGCGTCCTTGCTGATCGTCAGCGCGGTGGTCCGCTCGCCCGTCGGCACCGAGCCCGTCACCGACATACCGGGCTTCATATCGCGGTCCGGATTGGTGATCCGCACGCGCACCGGGAAGGTCCGCGCGAGACGGTCACCGTCGCCGATGACGATAACGTCCGAGGATTCGACAACAGCCCCGATCGCGTTGATGCGGATCGAAACCGTGGCACGCTCACCCTCGGAAATCCCCACCCGTTGCAACGCACCGATGAACTGCTCGGGCACATCGAGATAGGCGTCGATCGTCTCGATCGAGACCAGTTCAACGACCTCGCCGCCCTCGCCGAGCCATTCGCCAACCTCGGTCGCCTTCGTGATCACCTGACCCGCGAAGGGTGCCCGGACCTGCGTGTCGCCGATCCGCTTGCGGATCCGAGCGGCATCAGACTCCGCCGCGGCGAGGTCCGCCTGCGCCACCGCGAGCCGCGCGTTCTCCGCGTCCAGCCGAGCCTTCGCGTCCTCGAGTTCGCGAACCGTCGCGCCCTGCGACTCGGAAAGGAGGGTCAGACGCTCGACATCAAACTCGGCAAGCCGGATCGACGCACGGCGCTCATCAACGGTCGCCTCGTTCGCGCGAACCTCAGCGAGCGCACGCACCAGATCGATCTCCAGCAGTTCGCTGTCCAGACGCGCGATGACCTCGCCCCGCTCGACCTCGTCGCCGACATCGACGAGCAGTTCCAGCACCTGGCCGGCGATCTGCGTCGCTACCCGCGAGCGCGCCGACGCGCGAAGATCGCCGGTCACGCTCCGGCGCTGCTCCACTTCCATCATCTGCAGCGGTTCGACGCGAACCCGCGCCGGGGGAGGCCCCTGCGCGACCGCCGGACCCGCGAGCCCGAGCATCGCCAGCGCAACGACCACAAGATTCCGCACCGCAACGCGATGCATACGACGATCACCCAGACGTGTCATGTTCTGTCTCCCGCGCCCCGGTGACCGACGCCACGGCCTCTGCCGACGCGTCATTCGCACCTTCGCTCTTCGCCTTCTTGGTTCGTTCATCGATCTCGCGCTCGAACCGCGCGAGATTCACAATCAGCCGGTCAACCATGCCCTGAAGGGCCAACCGCTCGTCATCCGAAAACCCGTCAAGAAAACGCGAGACAAACGCCTGCCCCGCGCACTCCGTCGATTCATCGATCTGCTTCGCCTTCTCCGTCAGCCGGACAAAAACGCTCCGCCCCTTGCCCGGCAGCGTGAACCGCTCGACCAGCCCCTCCTCCTCCATGGAGGACACCATGCGGCTGACGTTCTGCACCGAGAGCAGCGCATCATTCGAAAGCTCGGTCAGCGTCGGCGGCTCGTCGTAGTCCTTCAGCGCGCCGAGCATCATCCAGCGCGTCCCCGTCAGGCCGTGCTGCGCGACCAGTCGATCGCCCATGCGGATCATCAGGTTGTTGAGCGTGAAGATCTCCTGGACCAGCGGGGCCATGTCCCAGCGCCGGATCACGACATCGCCCGAAGCGTCGGGGATGACACTCCGGGTCGACGGACCACAGTGCTTGATCGAGCGTTCTTCAGCCATAGCGGGCGAAGCCTAGGCTCCGTCCGCACCCGAGTCAACTTGTTGAATCACCAAGAATCTCCCGGAGTAAAGGGGGATTCCCGGTGAATCAGGCGCTTTCCTTCCGCTTCACGCGGAGCTTGGCCAACGCCGTGGGGTTCTGCACCGCGTTCGCGTCGATCACGAACTCGGCACCGTCTTCGGCGTGATCGGGCAGATCGTAGAGCAGGTCGAGCATGATCTCTTCCATGACCCCACGCAGGCCGCGAGCACCGGTCTTGCGGGCCATCGCCTTGTCCGCGATCGCCGCCAGCGCGTCGTCCGTGAAGGTCAGCTTCACACCCTCGAGCGAGAACATGTACTCGAACTGGCGGGCGATCGCGTTCTTCGGCTCGGTCAGCACCGTGATCATCGCCTCGCGCGTCAGCGGCATAAGCGGGCACACCACGGGCAGGCGACCAACCAGCTCGGGGATCATGCCGTACTCGATCACATCTTCCGGCGTGACCTGCGCGAGCACCTCACCGAGTTCCTTCATGCTGTCCGAACTGGTCGGCTCCGCGCTGAATCCGATCCGGCGCTTGCCGATCCGGCGGCGGATAATCTCGTCGAGCCCGACGAACGAACCGCCGCAGATGAACAGAACGTGCGTCGTGTCCATCTGGATGTACTGCTGTTCCGGGTGCTTGCGCCCGCCCTGAGGCGGAACGTTCGCGATCGTGCCCTCAAGCATCTTGAGCAGCGACTGCTGCACGCCCTCGCCCGACACGTCCCGTGTGATCGAGACATTGTTCGAGGTCTTGCCGATCTTGTCGATCTCGTCGATGTAGATGATGCCGCGCTGGGCCGCCTCGAGCTCGTAGTCCGCCGCCTGCAGCAATTTCAGCAGCAGGTTCTCGACGTCCTCGCCCACGTAGCCGGCCTCGGTCAGCGTCGTCGCGTCCGCGATGGCGAACGGCACGTTCAGAACGCGAGCCAGGGTCTTCGCCAGCAGCGTCTTGCCCGAACCGGTCGGGCCGACCAGCAGAATATTGCTCTTTTCCAGTTCGACCGGCGCATCCTCGTTCTCGAGGTGCATCAGCCGCTTGTAGTGCTGGACCGTCGCGACCGCCAGAGCCTTCTTGGCCTGCTCCTGGCCGATGATGTATTGGTCCAGGAATTCCTTGACCTGACGAGGAGCCGGCACCTCGCCGAACGAGTGCTTGCTCGCCGCGACCCGGCGCTTCTCCTGCTTGAAGATGTTCTGGCACAGATCGACGCAGTTGCAGCAGATGTACACGTCGTTGGGGCCTTCAACCATCGCCCCCACCTCGCGAGAGGTCTTGCCGCAGAACGAGCAGGTGGTCACCTTCCGCCCGCGAAACGAACCGCCGCCGGCCTCGCCGGAGCCGTTGCTGGGCCCCTCGCCGTCGCCGCCGTTGCCAGAGCCTGATCCACCGCTGCGGTTCTTCGCCATCCCGTCCTCACAAATGCTCGAGAAACAAACGCACGCTCACCGGTCAACTCGGACGCAGCCGAGCGCATGCTCAGTACGAGTGTATCGGTCTTCTACGCACGGATCTCGAAAGCGGATCGCCCGGAGCGCGTGAATTCCGCTCGATTCCGGTTTCAGCCCGGATAAAGCGGCCGGACCGTCACAGACGCACCCGTTTCGCACGACTTCTTCACATCACGAACCCGGCGGGAACCGATCCGCTCCATCGTCCGGGCGACCATCATCCACCCCTGCCTCATCCGGGGGGTTCGCACCCGCCTCGAACCCTGGCAGTGGCTGGCCGGTCAGGTCGTAGCCCGGTCGCGCGCGGAGCTCGCCGTCGACGACGCGACCCTGCACGCGGACCCGCTCGCCCCCCGCACCCTCGACCTTGCCGCCGAGTTGCCCGATGACCATGGCCTTCGCCCGCTCGAACTCCTCGTCGGTCAGCCGCCCATCCGCCTTCATCTCGCGCAGGTCCGACAGACTGAGCCCGAGGGCCGGCCGGTCGGAATCGTCACGCCGGGCGCCTTTGCGGACCAGAACCACCAGGACCCCGCCAAGGACGACGACGACGAGCAGCACCACAACCCACACCCACACCTCGGCGATGTTCCCACCGGACCGAGCAAGCAGGGGTTGGAAGGAAGCCGTCATCGCCGCCCATCGTAGCGTGACCCCGCGGCGCAAGAAAAAGCCGGCCCGAAGGCCGGCTGTCAATCGTTCATACTCCCGGGACGATCACTCGGCCTTGTCGGCGTCGATCTCCGAAACGCCCTCGGTCTTGGCGAAGTGCTTGTTGTACGCCTCGAGGTCGAGTTCCTCGACCTTGGCCTTGTTCAGGATCGTGTCCATCGCCTTGTGCTCGCGCACCTGCTGGGCCAGCGTGTTGATCTGGTTCGAACGGATCAGGCGCTGACGCAGTTCGTCCGGACGCTCGCCGCGCTCGGCCGCCATCTGCGCGATCCGGCCGTACACCTCTTCCTCGGTAACCTGCACTTCCATGTCCTGCGCGACCTTGTTCAGGATGAAGAACAGCTTCAGTTCGCGCTGGGCGACTTCCTTCGAGCTCGAACGCATCTCGGCAACGCGCTCCTCGATGGTGTTCTCGTCCATCCCGCGATACTGCATCTCCATCTGCGCCCGCTGGATGTTCCGCGACGCCTGGCCCTCGGTCAGCTTCTCGGGAAGCTCGAACTCGATGTTGTCGAGCAGGTGACGCGCGATCTGCTGACGCATCGCCGTCTGCTGCTCCACCATCACCCGCTGCTCGAGACGCATCTTCAGCGACTGCTTGAGCTGATCGACGTCCTCGAAGCCGAAGTTCTTGACCAGGTCCTCTTCGGAGGCCGGGATGATCCGCTGGACCTGCTCGACCGTGAAGCTGATCTCCACCGGCTTGCCGCGAACCGCGACGCGCTCGTGGTTCTCCGGACCGACCGCCTTCACGGTCAGCTCGTCGCCGGCCTTCGGCTTGCCGATCTGCTTCCCGAAGTCATCGACCTTCACACCGAGGATCAGGCCGCTCCCGTCCTTCTCCTTGGGAACCTGAATGACCGCGCCGGGCAGATCGAGCACGACCTCCCCGCCCTCATCCTTCAGCACGCCGTGGCCGATGCAGTAGTCGCCGAGCTCGGCCTTGTCCTGCGGCTCCAGACTGCCCTCGTTGTTCTTCACGCGTTCGAGCTGGTCTTCGACGCGGGCATCGGTCACCTCGATCAGAGGCTTCTTCACCTCGATGCCGTCGAGCTCGGGCAGTTCGAACTCCGGCGCCACCTCGACCTGCAACTCGACCTTTACCGGCTGGCCGGCCTCGACCTCCAGGTCCTTCATCGCCGAACCGTCCGGCTCGCCGATCACACGCAGCTTGTTCTCCTCGATCGCCTCGGCGTATGCCGACGACACGAGCTGGTTCCGCGCCTCCGACTCGATCACCGAGCCGAACTTCTTCTGGATCAGCCGCTTCGGCGCGCGCCCGGGTCGAAACCCCGGCAGCTGCGCTTCCATCGACACCATCGCGAGCGAGGACTCCATCTGCTCGCTGACCTTCTCGGCCGGGATGGTGATCGTGATCTTCTTCAGGCAGGGCCCGATGTCCTCGATTTTGACGTCGTTCGCCACTTCGGTCTGTGCCATGGTTGGCAACCTTCCAGCAGGCCTCCCCTCACGAACAGCCGCAAAGACCGCCCGATCGGTTCCGGGGTCCAGACCGACTCACACGAGCCGATCCCCGCCCAGAGGCCGGAGAGCCAATGTAGCACATTCCCGGCCGGACCTGAATCCGAAGGCACCACGCCCGAACCGTCCCGATCACCCCAAACGCAACGTGGCCACCCAACCGGGTGGCCACGCCGCGAGTCAGACGGCCTGAAACGCATCGCCGTCGGGAGGAGGCAGAAAACCTGAAAACCTGGTCAGCGTCGGCGGCGCAGCATCACGGCACCGGCCAACGCCACGACCGCGGCCCCCCCGGGCGCCGGGATCGGCATGATCGCGATGTCACCGGCCTGCACCGGCGGGAATCCGCCCGCATCGTTCGGCCCGAAGGCGTCGCCTTCGAAGTACCCCGATCCGTCCACCGCGAAAGTGTTCACCGCGCTCACGTAGTTCGGGAATTCTCCCTGTCCCACGATCGCGTGATATCCGGCGTCATCCCGCGACCAGTCGACCGTCAACCCCTGACTCGACACCGTGACGATATCGAGTTCGTACATCGACGTGAACGATGCGCCGTCGCCCTGAAAGATCACATCGTTGGCGACATCGTGCAGGAAGAAGTTGCCCTGCGAGTCGATGCCGAGGCCTTGAATGTAGTGCTGCTCCGGGAGTCCGGAGAGCATTGCGACCTGCGTCGTCGCACCGGTCGTCAGGTCCACCTCGTACAGGCGCGTGAACGCGGCCTGCTGAGTGTTGATGCCGTACATCTTCCCGTCGACCGGGTTGTACGCGAGGTCCTGAAGGCTTTGGAAACTCTGACCCACCGGTGTCGCCTGACCCGTCGACGGATCGACGCTGTACAACCCGGAGGCCGCGCCGCCCGTCGACTTGTAGAACGAGGCGTACGCCCACAGGTTGCCGTCGCCATCGAAATCGAGACCGCTGAACCCGATGTTCGGCACGCCCATCGAGCCGACGGTGGCGTACCCGCCCGGACTCGACGGATCGAACACGATCAGTGAGTCCGAGTCGTCCGGATTGCCGGAGATGTGATTGGTCGCAAACGCCTGAGCGAAAGCACCTTGCGCCAGCGCAAGCGCGCCGGCGACCACAAGCACTGAAGAGAAACGCATGGGAACACTCGCTTCGACCACGCGGCAACGTCTCCGCGCGAGGAACAGGAATCAGGAACCGCCGAACGCCCGCTCAAGAGCGCCGACGACGCACGCCGGCCAGACCCACGAGCCCGATCAATGCGCCGGTCGCCGGAGCCGGGATGTAGCTCACCTGCAGGTCGTCCATCACGATCGGCAGTCCCGGCGTCGGGCTGCCCTGAATCTCCACGCGAGAAATCGGCGTATCGCTGCTCCAGCCGTGCCAGTTCCACTCGCCGAGTTCGAAGTTCATCGGTTCGCTCGAGATCAGCGATCCGTTGCCGTCGTACAGGTTGATGACGCTGTCGGTATGGACGTCGGCCGTACCGAAGTAGCCGCCGAACGCAGTCACCGGCGTATCGAACTCGATGACCGCCTGGCCGGTCACATAGCCGCCCATGATGTTGCCGTTGTACGGCAGGATCTCGGTCTGACTGATGAAACTGAAGAGGCTCGTCGCGATCATCAGGAAGTTGGCGTTCTGGTCGTAGGTCGTCGCCTCGCCGCCGAAGATCTCCGCCGGCCCGTTGGTCCCACCGGGCGGTCCGATCGTCTCGTAGTTCTCCCACGCGTCGCCGGTAAACGGGCCGATCGTGGTCACCGAGGCCGAAGCCACTCCGGCGATGCTCGCGAAGGCCAGGGCTCCACCGATGGTCTTGCAGCTGTTCATTGCTCTTTCCTCTCCAGTTGGGTGCGACACATGCCGCCCTGAGTTGTTGGTCCTCAACAACCCTACAGGCGAGTCGGAGACGCGCCAAGAATTTGCGCAAATATTTTTGCGATTGTTCGTGCGATCACCATATTTGAACTAGACTTTTCCGCCGCCCGAGACTCCCACCCCTCGAAAGCCGATGATGTGAGCACCCACCCCGCCAATCGCAGAGCACAGCCCGTGAACCGGATCACCGACGTCAAACCCACGCCCTTTTCAGAAGACGCTCAGCAGGTCGTCCGCTCACTCCGCGCCGCCTTTTCAGAAGGCCTCGTCGCCGCCGGCGCGAACCCCAACACCCCCCAGTCCATCTGCGATCACATCGGACTGAACAAGAACCTGGCCTGGAAGATCTCGCGCATCATCCAGACCGACGACTCCGCCGCCGCCCTCGAACTCATGCCCGGCGCTTCCGGCATCCGGATCCTCCTGAAGAGCATGAACAAGGCCGGAATCGACCAGGCCCTGCGTACACGCATTCAGGAAGCCGTCGACGAATACGAACGCCTCATCCGCGTTCACTCCGGCGATCGCCAGACCCTCGAGATGCTCGGCAGCGAACTCACCACCTCCGGGCGACAGGAGCGCGACGAACAACACCGCAAGGTGCTCTTCCAGGGCACGAGTTACGTGTGGGGCGCACAGGCGCAGGTCCTCTCCAAACTCGGCGTCGTCGTCCCCGGCCGGCAGTCCGGGACCCTTGACTTCGCCACCGTCAACGGCTTCGTGGGGTTCCGTCGCCTCCGCCCCGATGTCCTCTGGGAGATGGCACGACGCGACGGGAGCAATGACGACGGCACCGAGATGGACACCGCGGCGTCGGAACCGATCGATCCGCGGATCAGCGCGACCAGCCAGGCCCCGCTCATGACCGAGTTCTGCTCGGACACCCTGCCCGAACTCAAACGCGTCCGCGTCGGAACCACCTACTCGTACCAGCTCACCGAAGGACGCGTCGGCAACACCGGGGCGTTCAACTGCTTCGTCGGCGCGATTCACCGCAACATCCCGTACGTGCGCACGCCGATCAACGAGTGGGGCAACCACAACGCGCGATGCGAGGTCCCCACCGAACTCATGATCGTGGACCTCTTCATACACCACTCGCTGACCTTCGCGCTCCCGCCGGAAACCCAGCTGCTCAGCAATGTGGATTCACCGCTCCAGCCCATCGAAGCGCGCCGTCTTCCCCTCCACGAGAAGCTTCAGGACCTCGGGCGTGGCACCGTCCCTGCGCCAACCCCCGAAGTCCCCCGCTACCGCGCCCTCGTGGAGACGGTCCTTGATCGCTTCGACCTGCCGCTCTCGGACTTCCACGGTTATCGCATGAAGATCGCCTACCCGGCTTATCCGAGCCTGCTCCGCCTGCGTTACCGCCTGCCGACCAAACTGATCTCGTAGCTGCTCACGCCCCTGGGTTCGCTACCGCTCCGAATCGATCACTCACACAGCGTCCCGAACGCTCCCAGCACCGCGTTCAGGTCGGCGAGATCCACCGTCCCATCGCCGTTGGTGTCGCCGTCCGCCGTCGCCTCACCGAAGTTCGCCAGGACCAGGTTGAGGTCCGCCAGATCGATGCTCCCGTCGCCGGTCGCGTCCGCATCGCACGGCCCTTGTCCGGGATCGCAGGCCTGCCACTGAGCGATGTGCTCAGAAGGGATCCCGCCGGCAAAGGTCCAGTCCCCGACCGCGAACAACGCCGGGCCCGCATCGGTCTCAAACGACTGCACGTCGTGCACCCGCAGGCCGATCCCGATTGCCTCGGGACCTTCGAACGACGACCAGTCCGTCCCGTCCCAAGCCCCCACGCTGTTCACTTCGACCCCGCCGGCGAATGGGAAGTCGCCGCTCACGACCAGATTCTCGCCGGTCCCGTCATCGAACCGCGTGAAACCGAGCACGCCCTGTACACCGATGACGCCTTCGCCCCCCGGCGCGATCACCGGCGACCACTCGGCGCCGTCCCAACGCGCAATCCGCGTCGCGGTCAGTCCTCCCGCCTGCGAAAACTGTCCTCCAACGAACAGCACAGGCCCGTTGCCCTCGTCGTAAACCTCCATCGCGTTCACACGCTGATTCACCCCCACCCCCGATGGACCTTCGAGCAGAGACCACTCTTGGCCGTTCCATTTCGCGATCGATCCCGCGATGGTGTTGTCGGCCAGATTGAACAGTCCGCCGACAAACAGCCCGGGGCCCGTGCCGTCGTCGTGGACATCCATCGCGTTCACCGTCCCGGATACACCGTTGCCCTCATCGCTCAGAACCGGCGCCCATTCGCTCCCGTCCCAAGTGGCGAGGCGGTTCGCGGTCACGCCTCCCGCGGCCGTGAAGTTTCCCCCGACGTACAACTTCGGTCCGGATCCGTCATCGAACACCTGTAAAGCGTTCACAAAGCCCGCTGGGAATCCCGTGCCCGACGACCCCGTCAGAGGCGACCACTGCACGCCGTCCCACTTCGCGATCTTGTTGACGACCAGCCCACCGGCGATCGCAAAGTCGCCGCCGACATATAGCGCCGGGCCCGTGCCGTCGTCGTACACCTCCATCGCAGCGACCGATCCCGACAGCACGCCGCTTCCCGACGGCCCGGACAGCAACTCCCACCCAGCGCCGTTCCACTTCGCGATCCGGTCGACCCGCTCGCCCCCGGCGAAGAAGAAGTCTCCCCCGACGTACACCGCCGGCCCCGTCCCGTCATCGAACACCTCGAGGCAGTACGCGTCGCCGCTCAGACCGTTCTCAGGACCAAAGTGATCCACCCACTGCGCGTCGCACGGCTCTCCCGCATTCGCGCTGCAGACCACTCCAGCAATCAACACAACTCCCAAACTCGCCACCGTTCGTCTGCGCGCCATTGTTCAGCCTCCGCGTCTCACCCTCCCTGGCTTCGTTGTTTCCTACCCCAAACCTAACCCGAGACCCCACGAACAGGTAGTTAATTCCGACAGATTCGCATCATTCCGTATCGCGTTTGGCAATCTGGAGAAAGCAGAGCAAGAGACCCGACGCACGCGCGGCCAGCGTAAGTCCGCCCCGGCGCGCGCCGCGTGGGCTCGGGCGCATCGCCACTTTCCGACTTTCTCAGAAAATTTTCCGCCCGTACTTCCTCCGGATTCCCGCGATGCCTTTTTGCATCACCGCCTCCTGCGCGCGCCGACTGGGCCCGCTCGCCCTAAGGGTGAGGGAGGTGCACCCATGCACACCGCAGCGAACCAACCGTCCGAAACCGCTTCCGCAACCAAGTCCGCCAACGAACCGGCCGCCGAAGAAGTCCTCGCGCAACTAAAAACCATCTACCGCATCAAGCGCCTTGAGTCCGAGGTCACGATGATCGCCGCTCAGACCAAGGCGATGGAATCGCTCATCTACTGCATGACGCCGATCAAGTCCACCGGCGACACCAGGCTCGACAACTTCTACGCCCGAGAGCGCAACCGCCAACGCCTCGCGGCCATCCAGACCCTGCTGCACATTCGAACCGTCCAGCGCGAGAAACGCATGCGCCGGGCCATGCGCGCCAAGGCGAAGGCGAAAGCCGAGCAGGGTGGCGTGGTCAGGAGCGAAGCGCATGGCCACGTGGACTCGTCAGCGCCGGACAAGTCCGACCATGGCCTTCGCTCGATCGCAGATCGAACTCAGGCCATGCCACCCACCTCTCCGCCCCCGCGCAAACGCTCCTGCTACAAGACCCGCAAGCCCAAACGCCCCAAACAACCCTCCCGGCGCAAGCGATGAACCATGCCTCCCCAGCCCGCAAACCCCATACTCCCCCAGCGGCGATCGCAGTATCATCGCGTCGCGAGCCGCCGCGACCGGCGGCTCGGTCATCCCAGCCCTCCGCGGGCCAAAGCGATGATCGGTTGTCGTTCCGTTCCCCGGGCGTCCCGATCATCCGCGCCCGGTCTGGAGGCACACATGGGACTCGTGCAGGAATTCAAAGAGTTCGCCGTCAAAGGCAACGCCGTCGACATGGCCGTCGGCATCATCATCGGGGCCGCGTTCGGCAAGGTGGTCAGCTCACTCGTCAACGACGTCATCATGCCCCCCATCGGCCTCCTGATCGGCGGCACGAACTTCAAGGACCTCGCCGTCGTCCTCAAGGAGGGCGTGGTCGACGAGGCCGGGGTGGTCGTCACCGAACAGGTCGCCATCAAGTACGGCATGTTCATCAACACCACGATCGACTTCCTCATCGTCGCCTTTACCATCTTCATCGTCATCAAGAACATGAACCGCCTGATGCGCAAGAAGGAAGCCGCACCCGCCACGGCGTGACACATCCGACGGCTGCTGCGAACCCTGAGCAGGACCTCAGGGTTGGTGGCACCCGGCGAGAACATGCGTTCCTCCTTCTCCCCTTGCGGGAGAAGGTGGCTGCGAAGCAGCCGGATGAGGGGTCAGCGGCGAAGCCGCTGCGAGGCCGATGCGCCGTCGGGATCAGAACCCGCACGCGCAAGCGTCGGGTCACAAGCATCCGGCAAGGACATGCCCACAGCGATCGCACCCTCCACACCGACCCCCGCATAGTCGCCTCAAGGGGCGACCATGCCACCCGATCCACACCCCATCTTCACACGACGCCAATCCCCTCGAACCGCACGCCGGATCGACGCGTAACGTGGAGTATCCCACGAAAGGCCTCCATGCCGAGACTCTCTGCATTCGCAATCGCCCTCTCGACCGCTACGGCCGCTACCGCGTCGCCCTTCGTGCTGGAACGCCTGATCGCCACCGGCGATCTCCTGCCCGGCACGGACTCCATTCTCGACACCATCGGCATCCCGACCATCAACTCCCACGGACAGTGGGCGGTGCCGGTTCGTTCTGAAAACACCCTGTCGGGCATCTGGGGCAACGACGGCTACCGGATTGGGCTTGATCAGGACCCCGATGGATCTCCGCTGACATCGTTCCGACTCTTCAACAGCGCAAGCCTAAATGACCACGGCGATCTCGCGGTCGGGGCATTGATACCCGGGACCTCTGCCGCTTATGTGAATGGAGAACTCGCGGCGATACCGGCTACGGTCAGCGGCACGCTCTACCATGTCGACATCAACAACGGCGGCTTCCTGCGCAGCACCGCTTCTTCGCCGAACTTCTCGCACTACTACTCTGTCAGCGCGATGCTTCCCGACGGCGAGTGGGGGCAGTCCGTATTCTCAGGGTCTGGGGTGCAGACTCCGCTCGGTCTGGTGAGCGCACCAGTTACGGGCCAGAGCAGGGCAGCGGTCAGCAATAATGGCGACCTCATTTATGCGGCCCGGTTCGAACAAACCCAGCCGGACGGATCGACCACCACAGTGGAAGGTGTTGCGCTGAACGATGAGTTCATCGCTGTGAACGGTCAGCCCTCTCCAATAGATGGGTATGGAATGTCCGGGCTCCGAGGTGCAGGCGCTGCTTTCAATGCTGCATCCGATTACGCGTATGTGTCTGGCCTCGTCCCTTCAAGCGATCCAGGCCTTCCGGCCGGCAACGCTTTATTCATTAACAATGAGTTCGCATTCGGTGATGCGACCTTTACCGAGAATCCCGAGCTATCGGATGTCTACGACCATTGGTCGATTGACCCTCGGAACTTCGCCTTCGACAATGACCACAATGTCCTGTGGCAAGCCATCGCCTTTGGGCAATCGGATCCCAATTTGCCGACTCAGTTCGATCCGGCTGCCCTTATGTATAACGATCAGATCATCGCTCGGGCAGGACAAACCATGACAGATGGCCTGCTGATCTGGAGTTTTTACGATTTGCAGATGAGTGAAGACGGGACATGGGGACTCGTTATGGTGCAAGACATAGACACGGATCTCGGAATTTCCCGTCGAGCCGCCTACCGCTTCCAGATTCCGGCGCCGGGCGCCGCGACACTCATGGTTCTTGCCGGATTGATGACCGGTCGACGGCGGCGCTAACTGCCCCTCGCATACACTCCCCGCTCCTCTCCCCATAGGAGCCACCCATGACCACCGCCACACTCATCGCGGGCATCCCAGCGACGAACCGTTCGCTCTACCATCGCATCCGCTTCCTCGCCGGTGACCCCGGCGCGTCGATCGACCTGCCGTCCGACCACTCGGCCCTCCCCGGTCGCACGCTGATCATCCGCGACATCGAGATGGACCGCGCCCGCGCACACGCCAAGGCCGATCGCGTCGTCTGCCCCGCCGACTACACGCCCGACGGATGCCTCTCCGGCGATCGCGAGATCGCCACCGCGCAGGCCACCGCCGAGTTCCTGCGCCGCGCCGGCGTCAGCCGCGTCGTCAGCGACCGCTCCCTGCCGCTGGTCTTCGCCGAGATGATCCGGCGGGCCGGGCTCACCCTCGAATGCGACCTCGACCTTGGCGTGCTCGACCGACGCGCCAAAGACACCCAGGAAGTCGAACTGCTGCGCGAGGCCCAGTCCGTCACCGAGGGCGCGATGCGCATGGCCTGCGAACTCGTCGCCCGCGCTGAGGCCGGTTCGGGCGGCGTGCTCGTCCACGACGGCGACACCATCACCGCCGAGCGCGTCATGAGCGCGATCGACATCTGGCTGCTCGAGCGCGGCTACGCCAACCCCGGCTCGATCGTCGCCCCGGGCCCCATCGGCGCCGACTGCCACGAGCGAGGCCACGGCCCCATCAAGACCGGTCAGCCCGTCATCATCGACATCTTCCCCCAGAACAAACGCACCCTCTACAACGGTGACTGCACCCGCGTCGTCGTCCACGGCGACATTCCGGACGAGGTCGCGAAGATGCACGACGCGGTCGTGCGCGCGAAGAAGGCCGCGATCGACGCGACCCGGGCCGGCGTGACCGGCGAGGCGGTCCACCGGGCCGCGATCGAAGTGATCCAGTCCAGCGGTTACGCCGTCGGCCTGCCCGACAAGCACGGCGAAGCGGGCAAGGACCCGTCGTTCTGCTCGATGGTCCACGGCACCGGGCACGGCATCGGGCTGGACGTCCACGAACCGCCGCTGCTGGACATGAAGGGCCCCGAACTGGTCGTCGGCGATGCGCTCACCATCGAGCCCGGCCTCTACTGCGCCGCGATCGGCGGCATCCGCATCGAGGATATGGTCGTCGTCACGGAGACAGGCTGTGAGAATCTCAACACGTTACCCGAGGAACTTGACTGGTCCTGATCCACGAGAATTGACACAAATACCGGTAGTGCTCTTCTCATCATCTCTTTAGAGTGCGGGCCGAAACAGCACGGACCCAAATGAGAGAAGGCGAACACCATGCCAAGCACGCAGTCCAACGCCAAGCACAGCCCGAACGGCCGATCACTCGCAACCGACGCAGAACTTGAAGCCATCGATTTCGCCAGCGAGTGGATGTCCTGGAACGAAGCCCGGATGCTCGCGGCTCTGGAGAAGCCAATCCACTGCCCGATCCGCAACTGCAACCACGAATACGCGCCGATCGAGGGGATCCAGTTCGAGAAGTACCCCGTGCGCGGGCTCGACATCGAGAAGACCATCGTGTCTATCCGCTGCCCGAAGTGCAACGGCAGCGGTGACACGCTCCTTGATGATCTCAACTGGCGACCCAGAGGCGGGCTCTGCCAGGGCTGCGGGCGCGAAGCCAGGCTCGCCCCGCTCACACAGAAACGGCAGATCGGACTCATCCTCGCGCGTCACTACAGCGAGGAACGCCGCCTGCTCTGTGCTCCGTGCATGGGCCGCATGTACCGAAGCAACACCGGCATCACACTCGTCGCTGGCTGGTGGGGCATCATTTCCTTCTTCGTGACCCCGTTCGTGCTGATCAGCAACACCGCTGATTACCTCGGGCGAGACAAGTCCGCGACCCAACCGACGGGCGAGTTCATCGACAGCAGCCGTGTCCCCAAGCGGGTCCGCGATGCTCTGGCTCCTCACACGAAATGGGCCATCGAACAGCTCAATGTCCCCGACCGAAAAGCCAGTTCGCTCGCGATCGCGAGTCAGCTCGCCGACAAGGCCGGAGTGTCGCGGATCTACACGATGATGTACCTCGGCGAGACGGTGAACGAGCGCATGCGCCGGGTTCTGGAGGAGCAGGCGTAGCACGGCGGGGCGAGCCGGCTTGCGGTACGATCTCTCTCCCGATTGATCTCCTGACGATCCCCGCACCCCCCTACGAAACCCGCCGAAACCGATGAACGACACCTCCCTCACGCCGACAACCCCCACCGGCCACCGCCGGTCATCCGCAGTCCTCATCACCGGCGCCGGAGGCGAGGTCGGGCACGGCCTGATCGACGCGCTGCACGCGCAGGGGCGAGAGGAGATCGTCGCGATCGACATCCGCGAACTCGAGCCGGCGATGCGCGACAAGTGCCGCGAGACCTTTGTCGGCGACATCTGCGATCCGCTGCTGCTCGGTCGCCTGCTGGCAATGTACGAGATCACCGAGATCTACCACCTCGCCGCCCTGCTCTCGACCCGCGCCGAGTACGCGCCCGAGTCGGCCCACGAGGTCAACGTCGGCGGCACGCTGAACCTGCTCCGCCTCGCCTCGGAGCAGGCCCGCTCACACGGGCGCAAGGTGAAGTTCATCTACCCGAGCTCGATCGCGGTCTACGGCATGCCCGACCTCGACACCAAGGCGGAGGCCGGCGCGGTCACCGAGGACGAGTACCTCAACCCGACGACGATGTACGGCTGCAACAAGCTGTACGGCGAGCACCTCGGGCGCTACTACGCCAAGCACTACCGTCAGCTCGCCCAGGACCGCATCCCCGATGTGCTCGACTTCCGCTGCGTGCGCTACCCCGGCCTGATCAGCCCGCACACGGTCCCGTCGGGCGGCACGTCGGACTTCGGCCCGGAAATGATCCATGCCGCGGCGGCGGGCAAGCCCTATAAGTGCTTCGTGCGCGAGTCGGCGCGGATCCCGTTCATGACCATGGGCGAGGCCATCGAGACGACGCTCGCGCTCGGCGCCGCCGACGCGAAACGCCTGACCCGCTGTGTGTACAACATCGGCGCGTTCAGCCCGACCGCCGGCGAGTTCGCCGACGCCGTGCGCGAGGCCTTCCCCGGCGCGGAGATCTCCTTCGAGCCAGACGTGCAGCGCCAGGCCATCGTGGATTCGTGGCCGGAAGAGGTGGACTGGTCCGCGGCGACCCGCGACTGGGACTACAAGCCCGGCAAGGGCTTCAAGCAGGCCTTCGAAGAAGACCTGCTCCCGCCGATCCGGGCGCGATACACCAGTTGATCGGTCCGCTCAGTCGCTGCAGGACGAACCGAAGGCCGCGAGAACGACGTTCAGGTCGGCGAGGTTGACCTGGCCGTCGCCGTCGAGGTCGCCCTCGTCGGTCTGGTTGCCGAAGTTCGCCAGCACGATGTTCAGGTCGGCGAGATTGATGTCCCCGTCGGCGTTGGCGTCGCCGGGGCACGATTCGGGGAAGACCTGCCACGCTCCGAATCGTGCGTTGTAGGGATTGCCGTTGAAGTCCAGTTCACCAGCGAGATCTTCGATCGCGGGATGATCGATCGTGAAAACGGGTGAATGCTCGCTCGGCGAAACCTGCCCACTCTCAGGCGCAATCAGCAAAGGGTCAATGTCCCAGACATGCTCACCGGTCACAAAGTCCTGCGACGCCCCGCCGGCCGTGTTCGCCGAGAGAAACTCCGCAAAGGTTGCACCGGCGAATTCTTCACTGCCGAATCGTTCGGCGAAGCGGTCGCCGGAGTAATTCAAGAACCAGCAGGAGACGACTTCGACTCCGGACCAGGCTACGGGGTCATAGTCCTCCACGACCGCTGCGCCCACCGGTCGGTAGACGAAGTGTTGATTCCACCCGCTCGGACTTGTCGTGACGAAGAGGCAGCCGCGCAAACGAACGGTCGCACCGCCGACCGACCGGATCGTGGAGTCGACTCGAAAGCCGTCGCTGCGAGCGATTTCGAGCACCGTGCAGAGGTCAAGGCAGAGTGTGTTCTCGCCGCTGTGAAGCTGAAAGAGCCCGAAGTTCGGGCTTGCTTCAAGCCCTTCGAGGACGATCTCGCAGGACCGTAGGTAGAGCGATGTGTTCGATTCGGGCGCAGCGAACCAGTTCGAAATGCGTCCGGCGTAGCCGTCCAGCCGGCCTCGCGGCCTCGGTGTTTTGAAGCGGCAGCGGTCGAACACGATGTGCTGCGCCGCGCCGGGCGAGCAGACGAACACGCAGTCCTCGAATCTGGCCGGGTATGTATCCGGGTCCGTGCCGACGACGGGCTCGGGGAGTTCGTTTGAGATGACTCGCCCGATCGTCTCCGACGGCCACACCATCGTCAGCCCGTGGTGCTCGTTGAGCATCTGGCAGAACGAGACGACGAAGAACTCCCGGAACCGGAAGCCTGCCATGCCCACGGCGAACAGCCCGCTGTGCGTATAGAAACCGGCGGGGCGGTACTCGGACGCGACAGGTGTTTCGATGCCGGCAGGGTCGCCGACGAGCGGGCGCCCGTCGGTATCGAGCCAGGGGTAGGACGCGATGCCACCGCCGACGATTTCGACTTGGCAGTCGGCACACCCGGACCGGTTGTATACAACGATCGGGTTGCTGGTCCCGAAGGGCGCGATGCGGGTATCGCCTGCCGCGACGCAGTCGATCATTGTGATCCTAAGCGGCGCTGTGTTGCCTGTGTTTCCGTCGAAGTTGAACGCGCGGTAGCCCGAGTCGTAGGCGATGACGTTCTCCACGACGACATCGGTGCACCCACTGGTGTAGACGGCACCGGTCTGGTTTCCCTGATTGGCGAATCCGACGAAGTCGATGTTGCGGATCGAGATGCCCGACGAGGTCTTGAAGTACACCCCTCGGTTCCAACCGAGGACACGCGCCCGCCTCACGAACGCGTTCGTGTCGACCGGTGCGGGCGGGCGGACGTAGACGTGGCCGTTGACGTATGACCACTCACCCGGACCGAGAAACTCGACCGGCACACCCTCGACCGGGTGGAGGTGACCGAACCACGGCGCGAACCGTTCCGGTACGCGGACCGGTCTGCCTTCGAAGGCGATCGCGATCTCTTCGTCGCGGAACGTGATGCCGGTGGCGCTCCCTGCGTCGTCGTCCTGGCGATAGTCCCAGACGATGCTCGGCGGACGCCGTTCCGCGGGGAACCAGAACAGTCCGCCGGGTCCGATCTCGAGTTCCGCGGTGTCGATCCGCAGGTCGTTGCGGAACCGCGTTCTCCCGGTGGGTCCTTGTGCTCCGTCAAAGACGACATTCTCGAGCCCGCTGACCTCGACCGGCATGCCGCCGTAGATGTCTCCGTCGAAGCAATAGATCGTGTCGGGCTGAACCTGCGTGCGAACATCGGCCCACGCCTTCGCGTTCGAGAAGCTGGTGCCGGTGCCATCTCCGGCTCCGTGCTGCGTCACGCAGACAACCTCGGACTCTTCCGACCACGATGAGGCTTCACACGGGGCGGAGTTGCCCAGTGAACAGGCGAACGCCAGGAGGATTGTGGCAAACCGACGGATCAAAGCCCTGCTCTCTTCGGACTCCCGATTTCCTGGTCCAACGCGAACACTGCGCCGAAACTCCACATCGGCGGAATCGGGCCGGAATTCCGCTGATACGGACAGTTTCCGCGGGTGAGGTGAGTCCACGGTCATATCTGCGCCGTCCGCTATGCCTAATCCGCGCAGGACGACCCGAAGGTCGCGAGGACGATGTTCAGGTCGGCGAGGTCGACCTGTCCGTCGTCGTCGAGGTCGCCCTCGTCGGTTTCGGTGCCGAAGTTCGCCAGCACGATGTTCAGGTCGGCGAGATTGATGTCCCCGTCGGCGTTGGCGTCGCCGAAGACCAGCGGACCGAGGGTGGCCCAGGTCATGGTGTTGCTGAGCAGTGTGGCGAAGTTCGGGTCTTCGAGCTGCATCTGGGCGTTGACGGTCGCGAAGTTAGCGACGCGTCCGCAGCCGGCGCCGGCCGCGATGAGCGCGTCGTAGGTATTGCCGCTCTGCTCGAAGGTGTAGTAACCGACCGCGCCCGGTTTCGCGGCGATGAATGTGTGTGTCCCGGACACGCTGGTCAGCGGGAAGGTGAACTGCGGGTCGAGGCCGGCGTTGAGCGTCGGCTCGGGCGTCGTCTGGGTGAAGGTCATGGTGGCCAGAGTGCTGAACGGTGAGTCGAGCTCCGAGGGGAAGTACGGGCTGATGATCTCGAACGACCCCTGCGCCGCGGCCTTCCAGACGGTCCACTCGTTGGTCACCAGCCCGCCGCCGTTGCGCACGAACTCGAAGAGCATCTCCTGGCCGTCGATCGGCATGTCGCCGGTGTTCCAGTTCCAACTCGCCTGCAGGTAGACCACATCGATGCCGGTCAGATCGACCGCCGCATCGAACTGGGTGTACGGCACGCCGAGGGTGACGGTGTGGCCTCCGTTCGCGAGCGCGTCGACGACGGCGTTGTCATTCGCGACTGGGATGCTGCTTGTCCCGGTGCTCATGACGTAGACGTTGGCTGCGGACGCGGCGTGGCAGAGTGCTGCGGACGCGGCGATCGCGAACAGGGTGGTGCGTGCGGACATGGTTCTCTCCTCCTTTGGTCTGCAACATCAGCGCGAAGCGTCGGCACCGACGGCAACCGTCAGTATGCACGCTCTTGCGCCCTGCGCACGGAAATTCCGCGCGCGACCGGTCAGATCGCCGAGAACAGGGCTGAATACCGGCTTGGCATGGCGACCGGGGCCGGGCTCAGGACTCGCCGACGACGCCGGAGCCGATCTTGACCGCGCTGGCGAACGCGAGGACCACCCACAGGGCGTCGAAGGGGGACAGGTCGGACTTGAGGATGGCGACCGGCGTGAACTCGTCGAGCCGGTCCTCGTTCTCCATCGTGAGGGCGTAGTTGACCGCTTCGAGCGCCACGTCCTGCTTCATCTGCTTGCGCTCGGCTCGCGGGAGAGCGTTCCAGCGGGACTCGCCTTCCTGCCAGATGTCCGCGGGGTAGTGCTCCTCTTCGAACGCCGTCTCGTAGGTGTACCCGGCGGGCCAGATGATGCGTTCGCCCGCGGCGTCGCGCTCCATGACGACGTCGTCGGCGTGCCAGGCGATCATGCCCTCGTCATCGAACTCCGACATGACATCGCTGTAGACCATCGTGGCGAAGGTGTACTTCGCGCCCGCGATGGCGAGGACCGCGACGCAGCCGGCGACGAACCCGGTCGCGCCGTCGCTCTTGCCGGCGGTGGCCGCGGCTGCGCCGACGCCGGCGAGCACGCCGATGCCCCACGCGACCAGCCCGAGTTCGTAGCCGGTGAAGTTGCGGATGAGGACCCAAACGACGGCGCCCACAGCGGACGCGACCGCGGCGGCAATGATTGCGGGAATGATCTTCATGATTCTGCTCCGGTGGGACGCTGAGATTCGCACCGGGCCGGCGTCCACACGGACGTTCGGAGCACTGCGTCGTGGCGGTCCCTCTGTGATGACCTCGACAGGCTCCCAGAACGGGCCGAGCCGTTCAAGAACTATTTTCTGTTATGGGGCCTGACCGGCCTCGTTTGCCGAATCTGGTCTCACTCCGCGGCGGCGGTGGCCTGAAACAGGCGGATGCCCGAGAGCATCATCTCGACGGAGATGGCGATGAGGAGCATGCCCATGAGGCGTTCGAGGGCGATGAGGCCGCGTGCGCCGACGAGTTTGGCGAGCTTCGCGCCCAGGAGCAGGACGGCGGACGCGCCGGCCCACGCGATGACGACGGCGCCGATCCACTGGGGCCATCCGCCGGGTTGCTGGCCGGAGCCGATGAGCATGACGAGCGCGATCGCGGACGGCCCGGCGAAGAGCGGGATGGCCAGCGGCACGATGAACGGCTCACCGGAGCCCTCGGACTCCATGCTGAGTTTGATGGAGGGGAAGACCATGGTCAGCGAGATCAGGAAGAGGATGATCGCGCCGGCGATCGTGAGGGCGGGCTCGGAGATGTGGAGCGTGCGCAGCAGGTACTTGCCGGCGACGAGGAACGCGAGCAGCGCGACCAGCGCGATGATCAGCTCGCGCACGAGAACCTTCGTGCGGCGCTCTTCCGGCAGCTTGTTGAGGACGCTGAGGAAGAGCGGGATGAGCCCGAAGGGGTCGATGATGAAGAAGAGGAGTGCGGCGGTGGAGAACATGGGGGGATGGTAGCGGGTGGGATCATGGAGCCACGGTCAGAGGAGGTTGAGCGCGCCACACGATCGCACGTTGGTTCAGCTGTGCATGGCCTGCGCCCGACATTGTCGGGCTCCGACCATGACACCAAACTCTCGACTCTCTGACGGTTTCGCATAGCCGCCTGAGGAGGGCGGCCATGCCACCCCAGGCCATGCTCAAACGAGTTTGAGCATGCCACACGGAGCCCGTCGCCCGTGTTCAGAACACCCGTTCGGCGTCGGCGAGGGTGGGGTAGACCTTGTCCTTGTCGGAGAGGGTGACGGTGGAGTCGTCGACGGGCCAGTTGATGCCGAGGGCCGGGTCGTTCCAGAGGATGCCGGCTTCGTGGTCGGGGGCGTAGGGGGCGTTGACTTTGTAGAGGACTTCGGTGTCGGGTTCGAGGGTGGCGAAGCCGTGGGCGAAGCCGGCGGGGATGAGCAGTTGCTTCCAGTTGGCAGCGCTCAGGATGCGGCTGACGTGCTCGCCGAAGGTCGGGCTGGCTTGGCGGATGTCCACGGCGACGTCGAAGATCGCGCCGCGGACGACGCGGATGAGCTTGGCCTGGGCGAACGGGGGCTTCTGGTAGTGCAAGCCCCGGACCACCCCCACCGCCTGGGACATGGAGTGGTTGTCTTGGACGAAGTCGATATCGATGTCGGCATCGCGCAGGGCGCTGCGCTTGAAGACCTCGGAGAAGAAGCCGCGATGGTCGCCGAACTTCTTCGGGGTGATCTCGACGACGGCGGGGATTTCGGTGGGCGTGATCTGCATGGCGGGCTGTCGGGTGGAGGGCTGTCGGGGGATGGGGCGCTGGCGTACACTGGCAACCCGTGGTATCGGCCTGCCGGCCGGTAGAGCACCTCAGAATACGCCTTTTGGTGTGGTGGCCCATGCCCGCAGCGACGGACAACGCGGTTCAACTGGTCAGCGAGTCCATGCCCGCCCCGCTGTCGCTGCGTGCGGAGGACTTTGTCGCGGCCGCGGTTGCTGAGGGGATCCGCAGGGACCTCGCGCTTGATGCGTACCACGCGTTTTATCGGGCCGGGCCGGAGGCGTGCCTCGGGACGGCGTGGGAAAACGCCGTGCCGCGGCCTGTGAAGGTGCTGACGACGGAGTCGGATGAGGGGCCGGTGCACAAGTTTCTGCTGCCGGTGAAGGGCAACGCCAAGCCGGCCAAGCCCTCGCGGATCGCGGGGCCGGAGACCTCGGCGAACAACCCGCTGCCGGTGCTGGACTCGCATAGCGGCCTCGAGACCGAGTCCGTCGTGATCCCGATGGCGACGCGTTCGGGCAGCCGGACGTACACGCTGTGCGTGTCGTCGCAGGTGGGTTGCGCGATGAACTGCGGGTTCTGCGAGACGGCGCAGATGGGGCTGATCCGGTCGCTGGAGGTTGGGGAGATCGTGCAGCAGTGGTACGCCGCGAAGCACTATCTGGGGGAGGAGATCAAGAACATCGTGTTCATGGGGATGGGCGAGCCGCTGGACAATCCGGAGGCGGTGCTCGGGACGATCGGTGTGCTGACGGATCACCACGGCCCGGCGCTGGCGATGCGCCACATCACGATCTCGACGGTCGGGCGTCTGGACGGCTTGGCCATGCTCCGCGAACGTGTGCAGGACCACGGCTGGAAGCAGTTGAACCTCGCGGTGTCGGTGAACGCGCCGAACGAGGCGATCCGGTCGCAGATCATGCCGATCAACCGGGCGATGCCGCTGGCGAAACTTGTGCAGATGCTCGAAGAGTGGCCCCTGAAGTCGTCGAAGGCGATCTGCGCTGAGTATGTGCTGATCCCGGGCGTGAACGACGGGGATGAGCACGCGGACGAACTGAGCGCGCTGCTGAAGAATGTGCGCTGCTGCGTGAATGTGATCCCGTACAACCCGCGCCGGGACTCGCCGTGGCCCGCGCCGGAGGAGGAGTCGGTCGAGCGGTTCCTGCGTCGGCTGGAGGCGAACGGCCAGTTCTGCAAGCGGAGGCGGACGAAGGGCAGAGATACGATGGCGGCTTGCGGGCAGCTTGGGAATGAGAATATTCGGGGGAGAAGGTATGTGGGGAGTGCTCCGGCGTGAAGCAGCGGATCGCCTACCTCATGTCACGGGACATGCTCCCCAATCAGCCGAACACGCGACCGGATTTCGGTTTGCACGGGATCCAGTTCGGGCCGCTGCACGCCGCCTGCGCCAGCCGCGGCATCGACCTGATCGAAACTGTCTGGGACGAGCCGGGCATCGAGTCGCGTGGGATTGATGGGTTCGTGGTCGGGACGGTGTGGGACTATGTGAAGCGGCCGGAGGAGTTCATCGCGGCGATCCGCCGCATCGAGCGGGTTGCGCCCGTGTGGAACCCGGTGGAGACGATCGTCTGGAACATGCAGAAGCGGTACCTGATCGATCTCGAGCGCGGCGGGGCCAGATTGGTGCCGACGCTGTGGCGGGAGCGGGCGGATGCGGCGACGATCCAGAGCGCGTTTGATGAGCTGGGGTGCGAGCGGATCGTGGTGAAGCCGGAGGTCGGCGCGGGGGCGTGGCGTCAGGTGCTGCTGTCGCGTGGTGACGCGATGCCGGAGGCGGAGACGCTGCCGCCGGGGCGGGCGATGATCCAGCCGTTCGTCGAGTCGATCCTGACGGAGGGCGAGTACTCGCTGCTGTACTTCGGGCGGGCGTTCTCGCACGCGGTGCAGAAGCTGCCCAAGGCGGGCGAGTACCGGATCCAGGCGGTCTACGGCGGGCGGGACCGGGGGCACACGCCGAGCGAGGCGGAACTGGAGGCGGCGCAGCGCGTGATCGATGCGGTTCCCGGGGAGTTGCTGTACGCGCGGGTGGACATGGTGCGCGCGTCCGACGGCGGGCTGATGCTGATGGAACTGGAACTGATCGAGCCGTACCTGTACCCGGTGGAGGGTGATGATTTCGCGGGGCGGTTTGCAGGGGCGCTGGTAGGGTTGGCGGCGAAGAACGGAGGAGTGCTGCGATGATGCGAGTGAAACTGGAATTGGCGGCGGCGTTCGCGTGCGGTCTGGCACTCGGCGGCTGCGCGACGACTCAGAACGGGCGCGAGGCGGCGCCGGCGAAGGAGGAACGGATGGAACTGGGAGCGTTTTCGGTGAGTCTGGCTGTCAAGGATCTCGCGGCGTCGCGGGCGTTTTACGAGAAGCTCGGTTTCGAGCAGGTCATGGGCGACGCGGCGCAGAACTGGCTGATCCTGCGCAACGGCACGACGACGATCGGGCTGTTCCAGGGAATGTTCGAGAAGAACATCCTGACCTTCAACCCCGGCTGGGACCCGCAGGCCGAGGCGCTGGAGTCGTTCACGGATGTGCGCGAGCTGGAACGGATACTGCGCGAGCGGGGCCTCGAGCCGGTGCAGTCCGCCGCGGCGGGCGACGGCCCGGCGCATGTGGTGCTGGAGGACCCGGACGGGAACCCGGTGCTGATCGATCAGCATGTGGGGCGGCCGGAGTAGGCGGATCAGCGCTTCCAAAATCTTCCGAAGCGTCTGGCATGGACGAGCGACCTCCGAGACTCGTCGACCACGATGGGCGGGTTCGCCCTTTCGATGACCCGCTCCAACGCCTGTCCTCCTTTGCGGACGGCGTATTGGCGCTCCGCTTCGGTGATGGGGATCATCCAGAGGAAATCGACTCTATCGCCCGCGATGGTGAGTCTCGGGAACTCCGGATGCTCGAAGTACGGGGGCAGAAAGAAAAACGCGGTCAGCTTCGATGGTTCGGCTGTCATCGGCTGGCCGTTCTGGACGGTGTGCCAATAGTGCAGGTGCGTGTCGTGCTCGAACGGCATCTCCGCAAGGCCTTTGAGCACACTGATCATCCACGGCTTCGGCTCAGCCGCATACATGAGAATCTCCGCGCGGGGTGAGCGATAGTCCTCGGCCAGAGGAACCAGCTGCGGCCTATCGCTCATGCCGCCGGTGATGAGCGTCCAGTAGGGCCGGTCTTCGGTCGGCGCGAACTGGTAGATATCGATGTGCACCGGCTTGATGTCGGTGGAGTGGTAGATCTGCTGATCGAGCGGGCCGAGAAATCGCGTGTAGTGCGATTCGCGCTCGTGGAGGTTCTCATGAATGCCAATGTGATCGTCCATGGTGGATCGCAGCGTACTGACCCGCTGCCGGCGTCACAATGGTTTCTTGCTCAGAACCACACCGCCATCGCCGCGATCAGCAGGACGAACGCGCCGATGTGGATCGCCCAGACGCCGACGGCGAAGGCGGCCTGTTGCTGCATGGTCCAGCGGAAGATGGCGAGGCGCCGGCGGTACATGAGGGCGACCGACGCGGCGCTCGCAATGCCGAACGCCTCAGCGCAGAGCATCGGCCACGGAACACCGCGGAGGCTCGGGAACGAGAACCAGAGCGTGACGCTGATCGGGACGGCGAGGAACATCGCGGCGACGCCGGAGAAACTGCCGGGGACCATCGCCACGATCAGCCAGCCGAAACGGACGCGGGGTGTTCCGATGGTCAGGATCAGCGGCTCGGCGCACTCGGGGCAGACGGCGGCGCGGATGTCGCGCAGGTCGTAGGCGCAGCGCGGGCATGGGAAGGACCGCCCGGCGAGGAAGGCGATGAGTTCCTGGTCGGGGGCGGGCGGGGCGTCGGGTTGGGATTCGTCGGCCATGTGGGTGGATTATGGACGACGGGGAGGGGGAGTGGGTTCGGTGGTCAGGGGCAGTCGGTGCCGAAGGCCGCGAGCACGGCGTTGAGGTCTTCGAGGTTGACGCGGGCGTCCCCGTTGACATTGCCTTCCGACGTGAACTGCTCGAAGTTCGCCAGCACGAGGTTCAGATCCGCGAGGTCGACGGAACCGTCGCCGGTGACATCCGCGAAGCACGCGACCGGCACGCACGGGGCGCCCCACCGAGCTATGTTCTCCGAAGCGATCCCGCCCGCGAGGAAGAAGTCACCGCCGACATAGAGCGACTCGCTGCCGCCGTCGTCGAAGACGGCCATGCAGACCGGTGGGCCGTCCATGCCCGTGGCCAGGGGGCCTTCGAGTGCGGACCACTGCGAGCCGTCCCATCGAGCGATGCCGTTCGGATCGACCCCGTCGGCGTCGTCGATGAACCCACCCGCGTACAAGGCGGGTCCGCTCCCGTCGTCGAAGGCGGACAGCGTCAGGATCAGTGTCGAGTCGCCGAGACCACCGGGTGCGTTGAGGGGTGACCAGCTCGCACCGTCCCACTTGGCCATGCCGTTCGCTGGCATCCCACCGGCCGCATCGAATCTGCCGCCGGCGTAGAGCGCCGGGCCATCGCCGTCGTCGAAGACCGTGAGGGCTTCGATCGTTTGGGAGAAACCGCTCACACTTATCCCCTCGACGGCCGACCATGCCTGTCCGTCCCAACGCGCGATGCCTTCGGCCGGGATTCCGCCGGCCTCGGTAAACCTGCCGCACACGTAGAGGGCGGGTCCGCTGCCATCGTCGAACACAGCCATGCTTTCGACCCGGTCGTTAAGCCCGTTGCCGTTGGGACCGGCGAGAGCTGACCAGTTCTGGCCGTCCCACTTCGCGATGCGATTGGCGACGACGCCGCCGGCAGACGTAAACGTTCCACCGGCGTAGATCGCCGGTCCTGTGCCGTCGTCGAACACCTCGAGGGACGACGGAGCGCTGTTCAGGCCATCGGCGACGAGACCCTGCAATGGTTCCCACGCCGTGCCGTCCCACCTGGCGATCCGGTTGGCAGGGACGTTGCCGGCGACGGTGAAGAACCCGCCCGCGTAGAGCTTGGGGCCGCTGCCGTCATCGAACACCTTGAGCGCGTCCACCCGGCTGCTTACGCCGACCGCGCCCGATGCGATGAGGGGCGAGAAGTTCTCGCCGTCCCACCTGGCGATCCGATTGACCTCAACTCCCCCCGCTTCGGAGAAACCGCCGCCGACGTAGAGGGCCGGTCCGGAGCCGTCATCGAAGACCGCGAGCGCCTGGGCCTCTGTCTGCAAGCCGACATCGCTCGGTCCTTCAAGCACGGACCACTCGGCCAGACAGTCTCCGGCGCGGGCGTCCGGGGACACGAGGAGACTGACGGCCAGTAGGGACAGGGAACCGGTAACGGCGTGGACTGGGCGCACGGGTTGGACTCCTCCTCTTGGATGCTGCGGATCAGCACCGGATACGACCGGCGAGGAGAACGGTTCCGGGAATCCAGCGGTAGCTTGGAGATCTGCGGAAACGCCGCGGATCCGCCAAAACGACAAAGCCCCGCGAGATTCCTCGCGGGGCTTGCCGTTGATTCAGTCGGGGCGACAGGATTTGAACCTGCGACCTCCACACCCCCAGTATGGCGCGCTACCAAGCTGCGCTACGCCCCGAATCGGTGTTCGCGCCGGGGTTCCCGGCGCGGTCGGGCACTGTACCGGGTGGTGGCGTGGGTGGCAATTCTGGAACTGTTGAGGGGCTGGGCGACGCGCTGAGGGCTCCTCGTGGGCTTCGCCTGCGGCTCAGACCACGCCACCCCGGGCTCCCCCCCGGCCACCTCGGGTTGCGGGGGGTGGCGGGTTCACTACAATTGGCGGACCCGGCGTTCATCGGCGACGGGGGCTCTGCTGTCGTCTGTCTGCGGCAATCAGGGTGGGAATGTCCCCAATCTGTCCGAAGTCGCTCCGCGATCGATCGCGGGGTGCACCCAAGCGCCCTTTGGGCGGCTGGGATCGTTTTCCTCCCGACTCGGGTCGGCAGGAGCGATCAGCGATGACTGCCGCCGGATCCGCTGCGAAGAAAGAAGACTGATTCAATGGCCGAGACCAAAGAGAATTCGCTCGTCAAGGACCTGATCGAAGCCGGCATCCACTTCGGCCAGCGTTCGTCGGGCTGGAACCCGCGTATGGCGCGGTTCATCTACGGCAAGCGCAACGCCATCCACATCATCGACATCAAGGAGACCATCAAGGGTCTCCTCCTGGCGAAGAAGTTCATCGCCCGCACGGTCAGCGACGGCAAGGACATCTGCTTCGTCGGCACGAAGCGTCAGGCCCGCGAGGTGCTCCAGCAGCGCGTCGGCGATGTCGGCATGCACTGGGTCACGGAGCGCTGGCTCGGCGGCACGCTGACGAACTTCCGCACCATCCGCGCCCGCCTGAAGCGCCTCGAAGAGCTCGAAGCGATCCAGGAGAAGGACGACTTCGCCAGCTACTCCAAGAAGATGGAGAGCCAGCTGCGTCGCGAGATGAAGAAGATCAAGCGGAACCTCGACGGCATCCGCGGCATGACCAAGCTGCCCGGCGCACTGGTCATCATCGATGTGAAGCGCGAGACCAACGCGATCATGGAAGCCAAGAAGCTCGGCATCCCCACCGTCTGCCTGATCGATACCGACGGCGACCCGGAGATGGCCGACATCCCGATCCCCGGCAACGACGACTCGATGCGTTCGATCGATGTGGTCATCCGCGAACTGTGCGCCGCGATCACGCAGGGCAAGTCCCAGCGGGCCCAGACCTCCGGCAAGGAGGGCGACGACTCGTCCGCCGGCGGTCAGCAGCCGCAGCGCCGCAGCTCGCGTTCGCAGTTCCGCGCTGCCGACGACGCCCCCGCCGCCGAGGGTGAGAAGGCCGAAGAGCCCGCGGCGGCCGCCGAGACGACGACCAACTGATCTCCGGATCCCGCTCGCACGTCAGAACAAGTGAAGCCCGCCTTTCGAAACCGAGCGGCGGGCTTTTTCAACCCGACCGATCCTTCACGAAGCAATACAGAGAGAAAGCACGATGGCTCAGATCAGCGCGAAAGAAGTGATGGCCCTGCGTCAGAAGACCGGCCTGTCGATGATGGAGTGCAAGAAAGCCCTGACCGAGACCGAAGGCGACCCGGTCGCCGCCGAGGAATCGCTGCGCAAGAAGATGAAGGGCAAGATGGACACCCGGACCGATCGCGCCGCGGGTGAAGGCCTGATCGTCGTCAAGATCGAAGGCAACGCCGGCGTGATCGTCGAGCTGCGCGCCGAGACCGACTTCACCGCCAAGAACGAGAACTTCGCCGCGGCGGCGGGCAAGATCGCCGAGATGGCCCTGAAGGCCGGCGCCGGCGACGTTGAGCCCACCGACGAGATGAAGGCGATCATGGACGACGTGCGCATCTCGACCGGCGAGAACGCGTCGATCGCGCGCATCGCCAAGCTCGAGGGCGCCGACGGCACCACCTTCGGCACCTACGTGCACCACGACGGCAAGACCGGCGTGCTGCTGCAGCTCTCGGGCGGCGTGTCCGACGAAGTTGCCAAGGACATCTGCATGCACATCACCGCGGCGCTGCCCCGCCCCGAAGGCGTCTCGCGCGACGACGTTCCCGCCGAGGTCATCGAGCGCGAGCGCAAGCTCGCGATGGAGCAGGCGGTCGAGGAAGGCAAGAACGAAGAGATCGCCGCCAAGATCGTCGAGGGCAAGGTCAACAAGCTCTACAAGGACCTCGCCCTGCTCGAGCAGCCGTTCGTGAAGGACGACAAGAAGCAGGTGAAGGACCTGCTCCCCTCGGGCGGCAACGTCGTGGCGTTCCGTCGCTGGGCGGTCGGCGAGACGGCTTGAGCCCGATCCCGGTTTGAATCACGAAGCCCGGCGCGTTGCGTCGGGCTTTTTCGTGCGCGATTGAGATTCTCACCGCTGCTCGAAGCGGAGCCACTCGCGCTCGACGAGGTCCACGGGACCGATGCGGCGCTCAAAGAGCTCGAGCATGCGCTGCGGGCTGATGGCTCCTGCGGGTTCACGCTCGATGTCGCGGAACAACTGGGCGAGCTGATCGCGGTGGCTTCGGAACAGGTATCGGAACAGGGCGTAGCTCTGGGCGTAGGCGGCGCCGGCGTGGTCGCTCTCGAAATGGCCGATATCGACGAGTTGCACGAGGTCGCGCAGCGGCAGCAACTCCCCCGCTTCCAAGCGCTTGTCGAAGTCGCGTTCACGCGCATCGAGGGGACGATCGGGACCGAACGCGCCGTTGGCGTCCTCGGTCTCGAAATTGGTGGCGAGGCCTTCGGTCAGCCAGAACGGGTAGCGGCGCGAGCGGGACTGCAGGCCGCAGTTGAAGGCGATGAGGTGCGCTGCTTCGTGAACGGCCTTGGCGTCGGACGCGGCCCGGACAAGATCGCGGATGCGCTCGGCCTCGCGCTCGGCGTGCTCGCGGACGCGCTTGGCGTAGTCCTGGGCTCGGTTCAGCTGCGAGCGGTCGGCGGAACGGGCCTGGCGACGGGCCTGCTCGGCCTGCTGCTGGAGTTCCTCGATCTGGCGATTGGCCGCGGCGAAGGTCGGGCCGGTGGCGTCGTCGTACATGACGATGCGGTTCGAGCCCGAGGCGTAATAGCCCGCCACCCACGGCGCCTCGACGCGGTCGGTTCGACGAGCGAACGAGGTGTAGTCGGCGTGATCGTCGAACAGGATGCAGATGAGCTTGTTCTCGGGCGGGACGGACTGGAGGCCCATGAGCTTCATCATGCGGGTGAACTGGAAGTGAGTCCGCTCGAGCAGGGCGAGGCGCTCGTTGGTCCAGTGGAGGGGGCCGTTGGACAGGACGACGAAGTGGCGCGACTCGTAGCGGGCGAAGTCGCGGTTCTGCTCGCCGAGCTGGTCGCGGACCAGCGAGAGACTGCTCTCATCGACGGCGAGCTCAAGGCCGTAGTTGGTGTAGAGCGTGCGGAGCATGGTGGCGGCACGCTGCTGGTCCGGATCCGACTTGAGGACAATGCGGAGCAGCCGATCCGCCTCGGCGACCCGGCCCTCGGCGAGCGAGAACTGGGCCTGCTCAAAGGCCTTGCTGATCGCGGCTTCCATCGAGGCGACCTGGTCCGGGCTCCGGTTCTGGGCAGCGGTCGCCGAGAGGCCGGCAAGGACGGTGAGAGCGGCGATGGCGATACGAGAGCGCAGGTGGCGCATGGGCGGTCCTCCGTCAAGACGCGGTCTGACGGAGGGATCGGCTATCGGGCGAATGGGATAGACCGCAAGGCCGACCGGGGCGACCGATCGATCCGGCTGTGCGGGTTGTGCGGGTGACGACCGGGAATCCCCTCAGGCGTCTGACGCGGGCTGACCGAACGGACGCAACCGACTACACTTCCCACTCACGGCAGCGATGCTGCCCGGAGCCCGCTTTGGAGCGGGCGGATGCACTCCAGGAAGGACCGATTTCCATGGGTTTGGAAGCCGCCATCACCGCCGAAGGATTCATGACCACCCAGCTCAAGCGGGTGATCAACTGGGGTCGGCGTTCGTCGCTCTGGCCGATGCCGTTCGCGACGGCCTGCTGCGGCATCGAACTCATGGCGACCGCTTCCAGCCGGTACGACCTGGCCCGGTTCGGGGCCGAGGTCATGCGCTTCAGCCCGCGCCAGGCCGACCTGATGATCGTGGCGGGGCGGATCTCGATCAAGACGATGCCGGTGCTCCAGCGGATCTACCAGCAGATGGCCGAGCCCAAGTGGGTGATCTCGATGGGCGCGTGCGCCTCGACCGGCGGCGTGTTCGACACCTACGCCGTGGTGCAGGGCTGCGACCAGTTCCTGCCGGTCGATGTCTATGTCCCCGGTTGCCCGCCCCGCCCGGAACAGCTCATCGAAGGCGTGATGGCGATCCAGCGGATCATCGACGAGGACGGCATCCCGCCCAAGGGGCCCGACGGCAAGCGGATCCCGCTGGGGATCGCGCTGCAGCCGAAGCGGCAGCCGGTGCCGCAGCCGATGCCCCTGACCTTGAACTGACGCTGAACTGACTGGCCTGAACACGAACCGAGCCGACGGTATACTCGGCCCCATGCCGAACACGGGATCGATGATGACCAGCACTTTGGGCCTCGAGCTCATCAATTACGGGCCCGTCCTGCTGCTCCTGCTGATGGCAGTGACCTTCGCGGTGGCGAATGTTGTGGCGTCGCTGGTCATCGGCCCGAGCCGCCCCGGTTCGGTCAAAGGAACGAGTTACGAGTCGGGCATGGTGCCGATCGGCACGGCCCGCAAACGGTTCAACGTCCGCTTCTACATCATCGCGATGACGTTCCTGGTCTTCGATGTCGAGGTCATCTTCCTCTACCCGTGGGCGGTGACCTACGCGAACATCAACCCGGACTCGGCGTACCACTCGGTGTTCTGGGGCCGGATCCTGTTCTTCATGCTCACAACGGTCGTCGCGTATGTATACGGCTACCGCAAGGGCGTGTTCCGCTTCGACTGATGCCGGCCCGAGGCCGGAGGGCTGGCCGTGACCGGTGTGAGCGCCTTGAAACTCCCGAAGACCGGATGCGTCCCAGCCACCGAGCGGATCGTGTGCGCCGGGGCGGCGCTGTGCATCCTCACCGTGCTGGTGATCGCGGCGTCGCTCGAAGCGGCCCCGGTGGGATTCGGCACCCATACCCAGCTCGGACTCGACGAGTGCAGCTTTGTCGAGATGTTCGGCTACCCGTGCGCCAGTTGCGGCATGACCACGGCGTTCACCCACGCCGCGGACTTCAGTCTGCTCGATTCGTTCATCACCCAGCCGGCCGGGGCGGTGTACGCCGTCGCTTCGGCCGTGGCGTTCTGGGTGCTGGCCTACGTGGCGTGGACGGGGTCGGTCGCGGGCCGGACGATTCTGCACGCGATCGGCGCGAAACTGCTCTGGGGTGGGCTGATCCTGCTCGGCCTCGCGTGGGCGTATAAGGTATGGACTTGGCCGACGCTGGGATGACGGAACATCCGTCGGCAACGGGCGTCTGACCCGATGCGGGGACTCTTGGCGCTGTTCGTGCAGGAAGGTCTTATGGTGCGACGGATGTTCAAAATGGGTCTTGCTCTCGCCCTCGGCGGGCTGGCTGTGGCGCAGAGCGGCTGCATCGTCGGCGCGGCGATCGGCGGCATGGCGGCGAGTTACGAGTCCACCGGCGAGTCGATGGTGTTCGCCGAGTATCAGGGCCTGACGGACAAGACCTACGCCGTGATCGTGACCGCTCCCCGATCCATCCAGGGCGAGCACCCGCGCCTGGTCAGTTCGCTGACCAACGCGATCGGCTCGCGCCTGGCTTCGGCCAACGACGACGTGCTCGCGCTCGGGTTCGTGCCGGGGCCTCGCGTGCTCGAGTTCCAGTACACCACGCCCCAGTGGACGGCGTGGTCGTACGAGGAACTGCTCGACCACTTCCAGGTCGACCGGCTGATCGTGGTCGACCTCTTCGAGTTCCGCCTCCGCGAGCCGGGAAACCGCTACGTGTGGGACGGGCGGATCTCCAGTCGCGTCGGCGTGGTGGAAGCCGACACGGGCTCGCCGAACGAGTTCATGTTCGTCCGAGACCTGCGGATACGCTACCCCGACGACGGCGGGTACACCGCCGCGGATTACACGCAGGCACACGTCGAAGCGTCGCTCAAGGACCGCTTCGCGAACCGAGTCTCCTGGCTTTTCTACGACCACATGGAACCCAACCGGATCCGCTACTGATTCTCACCGAGGGATGTTCGTGACTCTGAATCGACTGCTCGCTGCCGCCATGCTGTTCGGGATACTCGTCCTCGCCGGGTGCAACATCGTTGCGCCGGTCGCGATGGCGGTGGAGGGCCCCCCCCGCGTTCCCGCGGTGTTCGAGCTCGACCCGGAGCGCCCAACGGTCATCTTCGTGGACGACCGGCACAATGTCCTGCCGAAGCGTTCGCTGCGGACCGAGATGGCGCGGGTGACCGAACGGGTGCTTCTCGATCGCGAACTCATCCTTCAGGGAAACCTCATCGATCACCGGGCGGCCCTGCGGACCGCATCCCGCGAACTGCCCGACGAACCGATGTCGGTCGTTGAAGTCGGACGGCGCATCGGCGCAGAGGTCGTGGTCTACATCAGTTTCGACAACTTCATGATCACGCGCGACCGCGTGTCCGTGCATCCGCTCTGCAACGGCAACCTCACGATCTACGACACCGTCACGAATACCCAGCTCTTCCCGCCCGCCGGCGAGTACGCCGTGCGGACCTCTCTGCCGCCCAAAACATCCCCGTTCCAGTCGCTGAGCCTCGCCGAGCGATCGGAGGTGGAGCGTGAGCTCGCCGCAGGGGTGGGCCTCCGGCTGGCCCGCCTGTTCTTCGAGTACGAACTCGATCGCGACCTGACGAACTGATCGGTGGCCTGATGGGACCAGTCTCCTTTCATGTGCTCGACTCCGACTCGGCGCTTTTCGACTGGCCGCTGCTGCTCGCGCTCGAAGCCTGCGAACATCGGGTGGTCATCCTCGGGCCGGAGCGTGCGCGGCGTTGGGCCGAGTCGGTCGCGCCGGCGCTGCGAATACTCGCGAACTTCTCGGCGCCCAAATGGTCCGTGCGATCCAACGCGATGGCGCTCCGGCGAGGCATGACGATCCGTGGCCTGACCGATGCGACCGCGCTGTGCTGGGGCGAGCGGACGGAAGCGATCGTCGCCCGATCGAACATCGCACAACCGGTGCCGGTTCCGCAAGGCCTTTGGCGTGTCCCGAAGGTCCAGGCTGAGACTCGCACGAACGCGCCGGATCGCCGCGCGTTCCGGCAAGCGCTCGGAGTGACCGACGACGAGAAACTCGTGGCCGGACTGGGCGCTCGTGGGACCGTCGATGCGTTTCGCCTCGTGCATATCGCGGGCGTGCTGTGCTACGCCGGCGACCACGTGACCGTCGTCGTGCCCCGCGATTCTCCAGGCCTGGAGAGAGCGTGTCGAATGGTCCGTCGGCATCGGCGCGGCTGGCGGATTGCGGTGCCAGAGTCCCCCGGCCCGGCAGAGTGGGCCGGCGCGGACGCCGCCATCTGCTTGCCCCTGCAGGCTGTGGCTGCCGCGAGTGCGTCGGAACGCGCGATGGTTGAGTCCAAGTCCGACTGGATGCGCGCTTCCGGGATCCCGGTCGTCGACACTCCCGCCGAGGATGGCATCGACTCCGAACTCGCGATCGCCCGAACGCTGCGTGCAGTGCTTGAAGCGGATCCGGTTGAGCCGAGCAGCGATGCCGGCGGGTTCGCGGCATGGCGCGACAGAATAGATGAACTCGCCCGGCCGAACCGACAATCCGCCTGACTCAGGGTGCGACTCGCTCGGTGATCGTGAGGTTCACCGTAGTTCGTTCCGCGCTGAGGACTTCCACGCCGCGTGGCAACGGGCTGAGTTGGCCGTCGCGACGGATGAACCACGAGATCTCCTTGGTGCCGACGCGGTTGAGCATTTCGCTCGCATCAAGCGAAACGACGGCGATGAGCGGAGTCTCGCTCGAGGAGATCCGCGAAACGGCGTCGCGCGGGCCTCGGATCGTGACGCGCACCACGGTCTGGTTCGATGCGAGTTCGACCGACCACTGCTCGCTCACCGACGGCGGCACGACGATCCACACGGGGACCGACGCCAGATCGGCCTCGGCAGCCGTGCTTTCAACCGTGAACTGCACGGTCGCGCGACCATTGCTCACCAGTTCGACATCACGGAGCTGGCGCGAAAACTCGTCGAGCGTCAGCGCAACCGACCGGCTGGTCTGCACGCCCTCGGCCACTCCAGCGAGTTGACTCTCCGGCACCGTCGCGAGGACCGAAATGGCTTCTCGGGTCGACGGGCTGAGCGAGGCTGGCACACGAACGGTCGCCTGCGCTGGCTCGACGATCGGGTCGCCCGTGATGCTGAGGCCGCTGATGACCGGGCGGACCGGGACGTCGATCGTTTCAAGACGAACATATTCGACCGCGACGCGCGGCGGTGTCGCAGCCGTGACCTTGACGCCAAGCCCTGCAAGGCGATCACTGTTCGCGAGCACCGAAGCGAGGTCGACCTGATACACACCGTCGACCAGCGGAAACGACATCTCCGCGGGGCGGAGTTCCACGACCGTCCCCAGAGCCCGGCGTGCGGCCTCGATGCCGACCTGAGACCCGGTCAGTTCGAGGGTCGCCGCACCCTCGAACGAATCGGCGACACGCACACGCAGCAGCCCGCGATTAGCCTCGCTGACCACGAACTGGACCCGGACGGCCTCGGTGCGCGTCGTCAGGCTCTCGCCCTCGGCGAACAACCACACGAGCGCCGTGACGACGGTCACGATGACGATCATCTTCACTCGTTCAGCCATGGGTGTGCTCCGGCTCGGGAGTCATGCCCGCGGCCTTACGCTCGGACTCGGACTTGCTGGGCTTGACCGGTTCGGCGGGCGCGACCTGCGCCTGAGGCTCCCCGCTCAGACCGCCCTCGACTTCCGCGGAGTCCTCGGCGTCCCCGCGGGTCGATGGGATCTTTGCGAGGCGCGTGATGAGCTCGCTGCGGAGCTCTTCGGGCTTCAGCCAGCGTTTGAGTTCCTGACCGTCGGCGATGCTGACCGCCCCGGTTTCCTCGGACACGATGACGATGATCGCGTCCGAGACCTTCGCGAGGCCGACGGCGGCGCGGTGACGCGTGCCCAGGTGCGGGTCGCCCATCTCTCCGGGCTCGGCGAGCGGGAATTGGACGCCCGCCGCGACGATCCGGGTCCCCCGGATGACCACGCCCATGTCGTGCAGCGCGGTGTTCGGGTGGAAGATCGTTGTGAGCAGCTTCGACGAGATCTCCGAGTTCAGCGCGGTCCCGCTGTCGGCCATCTCTCGAAGGCCCACGCTGCGTTCGATCGCCATGATCGCGCCGAACTTGCTCTTGCTCAGGAAGGTGGTCGCTTCCACGATCGCATCGACCACGGGGCGAACCTCGGTCGCCGCGCTGCGGAAGAACGGGGTCTCGCCGAGGCGAATGAGCGCGCGGCGCAATTCGGGCTGGAAGATGACCAGAAGCGCGAACGCACCGAGCCCGAGCAGCTTTTCATAGAGCGATGACAGGCGAGGCAGCAGGCCGCTCTGCTCGAGAATCCGGAAGCCGAGCGAAGAAACGATCAGCAGAACCAGCACGCCCTTGAACGCCCCGGCGGCGCGGGTGCCGCGCACGAACCGGTAACCGAGATACACCAGCGCCCAGATCATCGCCAGCTCGATCGCTACTTCCCACAGGTTGTAGTCGAGCAGGCGGTCGAGCAGTTGTCGCACTGCGCTTGGGATCAACGGGTATGCTCCGGAGCTGGCGGCGTCGGATGTCCAGGTAGAAACGGACGTCCGTCAGGGTGAGTATATCGGCAGGAACCTCGATTTCCCGCGATCTTGGGGTGTATTGGACGCGTTGGCGGAAATGACATGGGCTTCAGGATCGTCCGATTTGAAACCACGCCGAACCCCAACGCGCTCAAGTGCGTCCTCGATCGTCCGATCACGGATATCCCGAAGAGTTTTCTCAGCGCCGGCGCGGCCGCGGGAAATCCACTCGCCGAGCCGTTCTTCGAACTCGGCGGAATCCGAAACATCCTTATGAACGGTGATTGGATCAGCGTAAACAAGCTGGACGACACCGACTGGGCCTCACTCAAACCGAGGATCCGTCGAGTGCTGCGCGATCTGGAGGCCGACGGCGATGCCTGAACCGACCCGGGCCCCGATCACGGACCACGCGAAGATCGCCGGCGATCTGGCAGACTGGTTCATCGCGAACGCGCGCGATCTGCCGTGGCGCAAGGTCGACGGCTCGTCGGGCCGACGCGACCCCTACAAGTCTCTGGTCAGCGAGCTCATGCTCCAGCAGACGCAGGTCAGCCGCGTGCTCGACAAGTTCGAACCGTTCGTCGAGCGGTTTCCCACCGTCGAGGACCTAGCGAAGGCCGAGGAGCAAGATGTGCTCGCGTCGTGGTCCGGGCTCGGCTACTACCGACGCGCTCGACTGCTCCACGCGGCCGCCAGGCAGATCGTTGACGAACACGGGGGCTCCGTACCCGACGACGCGGCGACGCTCCAGGGAATCACCGGCATCGGGCGATACACCGCCGGCGCGATCGCGTCGATCGTGTTCGATCAGCCGGCGCCGATCGTGGACGGCAATGTCAGCCGCGTGCTCATGCGCCTCCGCGCCGACCCCCGGTCGCCGACCGAAAAGGAGGTCGTGCGCGAGAACTGGCACGACGCCGAGCAGCTCGTTGCGAGCGCTGATTCACCGGCTCGGACCAACGAAGGACTGATGGAACTCGGGGCATTGGTATGCACGCCAAAGGCCCCCCGCTGCGACGCGTGCCCGCTTCGGGGGCGGTGCGGCGCCGCATCGCTCGGCGCGCATCACCGAGTGCCGGCCCCGAAAGCCGCCGCCAAACGCTCGGTCGTCTACCACACCGCGGTCGTCGTCCGAGACGAGGACGGTCGGCTGCTGATCGAACGCCGCCCGGACAAGGGGCTCTGGGCCTCGATGTGGCAGGCCCCGACCGCCGAGTCCTCCACCGCTCAGCCCCGCCCTTCCGCGATTCTGAGGAATCTGGGGCTGACCGGTCGGGCGAGGCAACGCGATGAGTTCGTGCACATCACAAGCCATCGAGAAGTTCGCTTCCGGGTGTACGACGCGTCCCCCGCTCTAATCGCGAAGTCCTGGCCGGCACTCGACGGGCGAGCGGTGATCGCCCCGTGCGAACTAGATGATTATCCACTGGCGAACCCGCACCGAAAGATCCTCCTCGAAGGGACCTGACCGGGGCCACGGAATCGCCGGATTTGCTCGCATCCACGCGGACTTTCCAGTACACTCCGGGACTTGCCCGGCTTGGCCGGCCGGGTCTGTGTGCGCGCGTTGCGCTGCGGAGCACCTCACACAAGAGGCGCCTTGATGACAGTTCGAACCCCGGCGCGGCTCGCGTCGGGTGCGCCATCCGCCCCCCGTGCGGGTGTCGCAGGTCGTGCTTGGGCCGAAGCACGAACGGGCCTGCTACACATGATCGACGAGAACCTGATCGCTTCACTCGGCATCGAGGAAGACGAAACGCGGACCATGCTCATGGACGCGTACGGCGAGACCGTCGCCGAGGGCGATATGGATTCGCTGCTCACCGATGCGCTCGGTGAACTCAAGAGCGACCAAATCCTGACCGGACGCGTCATCGGCATGGCCGGCGACGACGTGGTCATCGATGTGGGCCTCAAGTCCGAGGGCCTCATCAACAAGAACGAATTCGACGACGTCAGCGCCATCAAGCCCGGCGACGAAGTCCAGGTCCTCCTTGAGGATCTCGAAGGCGAGTCCGGACTGATCCAGCTTTCGAAGCGCAAGGCCGATCGCCTCATCAACTGGCGCCGCATCATCGAGACCACCAAGGAAGGCGACGTCGTCCAGGGTAAGGTCATGCGTCAGATCAAGGGCGGCCTGCTCGTCGACATCGGCGTGCCGGTCTTCCTCCCCGCCTCGCAGGTGGATATCCGTCGCCCCGGCGACATCCGCGAGTTCATCGGCCGCGAGGTTCGCGCCGAGATCCTCAAGATCGACGAAGAGCGCCGCAACATCGTTATCTCGCGTCGCAAGCTCATCGAGACCGAGCGCGAGACCTCCAAGAAGCGCCTCCTCGAGCGCATCAGCGAGGGCGATATCGTCAAGGGCGTCGTGAAGAACATCGCCGACTTCGGCGCGTTCATCGACCTCGGCGGCATCGACGGCCTTCTGCACATCACCGACATGTCCTGGGGACGGATCAACCACCCCTCCGAGATGCTGCGCATCGACGACGAGGTCGAGGTCAAGATCCTCAACATCGACTACGACAAGGAAAAGATCGCGCTCGGCCTGAAGCAGAAGGAAGCTTCGCCGTGGGAAGAGATCGAGGGCAAGTACCCGATCAATTCCCGCGTCAAGGGCGAGGTGGTCAACCTCATGTCCTACGGCGCGTTCGTCCGCCTCGAAGACGGCATCGAAGGCCTCGTGCACATCTCCGAGATGTCCTGGACCCGGCGCATCAACCACCCGTCCGAGGTGGTCAATGTCGGTGAAGAGGTCGAGGTCGTCGTGCTCGACATCGACAAGAATAAGCAGGAGATCTCGCTCGGCATGAAGCAGACCGAGGTCAACCCCTGGGAACTCGTCGCCGAGAAGTACCCCCCCGGCACCGTCATCGAAGGCACCGTTCGCAACCTCGCGAACTACGGCGCGTTCATCGAGATCGAGCCCGGCATCGACGGCCTGCTCCACGTCTCGGACATCAGCTGGACCAAGAAGGTCTCCCACCCCAACGAGGTCTACCAGAAGGGCGACACCGTCCAGTGCGTGGTTCTCGAAGTGGACCAAGAGAAGCAGCGCGTCGCCCTCGGCGTCAAGCAGCTCTCCGAAGACCCGTGGCTCGAAGCTATCCCCGGCGCCTACAAGCCCGGCATGGTCGTTCGCGGCAAGATCACCAAGATCACCAACTTCGGCGTGTTCGTCGAACTCGAAGACGATCTCGAAGGTCTGCTGCACATCTCCGAACTCGCCGACCAGAAGGTTGAGAACCCGCACGATGTGGTTCAGGCCGGCGAAGAGGTGGACGTCAAGATCCTCCGCGTCGACATCTCCGATCGCAAGATCGGCCTGTCGCTCAAGCGGGCCCAGTGGGGTGCCGCCGAGGAGGCCCGTGCCGAGCGCGAAGAGTCGAAGTCCCAGTCGGGCGCTCCCACTCGTGGCGGCATGGACGACCACGGCGCCATGGGCTCGGACAAGATCCAGTTCTGATACTGGTCGCGTAACCCAACACCACAAGGCCCGGAGCGATCCGGGCCTTTTTCATGGGTCGATGTGGGTGAGTCGATCGAGACTCACGGGTGCGGACGGCTTCCGCGAGCGAACGTCACGCTCGGCCGGGCGTCCTACCATCGGGATTGCGAAGCCGAGGTTATCGGCTTACATCATGGTGAGAAACGCGAGGGCCGTAAGCAGGAGAATCCGCTTGCGGTTTTCGCTCAGGTTGAACACCATTCCAGCAGCATTGACAACAGCCATTTTGAACACCTTTCAGACGGGTCTTCGCTTGTCACAACACTTGGTTCAACGCCCGTGCCGGAATCCGGGAACGGGCTCCGATTGCCGCTCACGCACTCAGAACGCGACTTCCGCGTCCGGTAGCCGATTGCTTGCTGGGGTCGGGTTGAACAGCGCGTTGCAAAAACGCAACACCTCGCGTGGTGCTTTGGCCTCCTGTGCCTCGTGTGAAAATGGGCAGCGCATCCGTTCGGCTGCCGTGAGCAGAACCAGCTCTGCCCGCTTGTGCGGCGTGATGCTGGGCGTGATCTGCACGCTCCTGCTCGCGCCGGTGTCCTCGTCGCTGGCCGACAGGCCGAGCGCTGAGGACTCCTTCGGAGTATATCAGCAGGTCGCCGCCTGGCTGCGTGACCAGACGCTCCCGAAGCGCGAAGCGCCTCGCGACGAGCGGGCGATCGACCCCGAGGACTGCGCGGGGGCCGCGATCGTGCTCCGGTTATCGGGCAATGTCATCGGTCGTGGCGAGTACGTCGGTGAGGGCGGCATGACCGTCTGGCTTGCGGCGAGCGACGCGTGGGGCGAGGCCTACCCGAAACTGATCGATGGCCTGCCTAACGACGCCCTCTTCGAGGACCGGCTCGACGAGCGCCTGGATCGCATGACCATCGATATCCAGCTCGCCGGGACGCTCGTGCCGCTCCCCGCCGAGACCTTCAGTTCCGCCGCGGTGCTGATCAACCCCGGGCGCCAGGGCGCGGCGGCGCGCAGCGGCGGCGTGTTCGGCGCGGTGTTCCCCGGCACGGTCCTCAGTTTCCCGAGCGGCGCCGACGCCGGGTTCGACCCCAGCGAACGCGCGCTCCGCGTCGCCACCACCCGCCTCGGACTGCCCCCCGTCGACCTGAACATCCTCCGCCAGTCCGACGAGGTCGCTCTCTACCGGTTTGACGTCACGCACCTCGCGCAGACTAAGCCCGGCGTCCCCCCCACCTTCCTCTCACGCGGCGGGCGGCTGGTGAGCGAAGCGGCGGTGACCGGACCGAACCTCCGAGCCGCGGCGGACGAGGCCGCCGAGTTTCTCATCGGGCTGGAGTGGCCCGGCGAAGAACCCTTCGGCATGCTCGGCGACTACCTCGCGACCGCTGACCGCTACGAGCCCTACATCGCCCCGCCCCGCCAGCAGGCCACGGTCGCGTTCGCGCTGAACCGGTACGCCAGCATCGGCGGCACCGCCCCGGCCCGGGCGCAGCACGCCTCGACCTACGCCGCGAACCTGCTGACCGATCTCACGCGCGTCGCCGGCGACGAGGTTGATCCGCGGACCGACCCGGTCGCGCTCGCGACCTGGCTGCTCGCCTGGGCGCACCTCGAGGACACGCCCGGCGGGCTCGACCCGAGCCAGACCAAGGCCCTGAAAGACTTCGCGTCCTCATCGCTGACGCAACTCGTCGGCGAAGAAGCGGACGACGCGTTCGGGCGTCTCGGACCCGGTGCGGTCGCGCTGCGAGCGTACGCGCTTGCCAAGGCCGGGGACCAGCTCGGCTCGGCCGAAGCGACGACGATCGCGCGCGAGGATGTGCGCCGCCTGTTCCGGGAACTGCCGGGGCCGCAGCTGGTCGCGGCGATGCCGTGGCTCGGTTGGGCCGAACTGGAACTGGCATCGGGCGAGGAGTCCGTGCCGGCCGCCGTCGGCCTGCGCGAGATGCGCGATGTGATCTGGGACTTCCAGGTCGATCCGATCTCTGCGGGCGGGCAGGACGCCGACCTTGTCGGCGGCATCGTGTTCTCTCGCGGCTCGACGCAGCTCCCCACATGGCAGTCGCTTCGACCGCTCGCGTTCGTCGCGACGATGCTCGGCGATCCGCGCCTGACCGACCAGCAGGAACTGCTCGTCGAGATCCTGCCGCTGACGCGGGCGATGCGCTTCGTCATGCAGCTCAGCGCGAGCGAGGCCGAAGCGCACATGTACCCCGAGCCCGCTCGGGCGATCGGCGGCCTGCGCCTGGCGGTGTGGGACCAGACGATCTCGGTGGACGCGACGAGCCTCGGCCTGATCACGATCTGCGAGATGCTCGACTCGCTGAGCGAGCGGTCCGGTCGCTGAGGCGGCCCTCAGCCGCCGCCGACGAGCGTGACGAGTTCGACGCGGTCGCCCGCGGCGAGCGTGTGCTCGTCGTGCTGGCGCTTGGGGACGAGCTTGCGGTTGACCTCGACGGCGCACGGCTGGCCGGCGAGCCCCTGCGCTTCGACGAGGGCGGCGACGGTCTGCCCGTCGGGCACGGATTGGGTCTGGCCGTTGACGATGATCTCCATGGGGTCAGTCTAGGTCGCTCCGGGCCGGTCCGAGGCCCACTATTCGAGCGGCCCGGAGTCGGGTATACTGACCCTCACGCGCGGGCGTAGCTCAATGGTAGAGCGTCAGCCTTCCAAGCTGAATGTTGTCGGTTCGAGTCCGATCGCCCGCTTTGACCCCGCCGAAGGCGGGGTTTTTTGTTTTTGTGGAGATCACGGTCTGTGCCCGACCGCGTCGGGCTCCGACTATGGCACCCTTCGTGGGTTCGTCATCGCTTGCGCCGTTTGCGGGAGTTCTTCCTGGCGCGGGCTTTTGCCATCGCTTGTTTTTGTTCGGTGAGGTGACTCTGCTGGGCGTCGAGGGTGGTGAAGCCGGGGGGTGGTGATTCCGACGAGGTCGGGGCGTTGCCCGGGGTGTTGTTCGGCGCGGTACGGCCCGGCACTGGCGGGCGAGCCGCCAGTGGCACCTTGGGGGACTCCGGGCGTTGGGATCGCTCGGTCTGTTTGTCCGCTCTGCCGCGCGCCTTCGCGGCGATGCGCTGCTCGCGTTCGACGGCTCGGATGTGGGTCAGGGCCTGGGTCGCGGCGAGTCGTCTTCGGTTGCGCTCGCGTGCGATGAAGGCGTCCTGTTTGGGGTCGCCGGTCGGCTCGGGCTCGTCCATGAGGGCTTGGAGCGTTTCGAGCGCTTTGGTCTGGACGCGCTGCATGACGAGTCTGGATTCGGCTTCGGCCTGGCGGAGCTGGGTGAGGATGTCGGTCGCGTCGGTGGTGGGTGTGGTGTGCATGGGGCCGAGTGTGCGCTCGGGCGGAGCATCGGCCAAGCGGAAAATCGCGGGAATCGGGCTATGTCCGCAAGGTTGCGCGCCGGGGTGGTACATGCGCGCGAGATTTCTGGGGTTATGCACAACTAAATCCGAACGGTCGGAAGGATCGGACCGCCCCCTCATCCGTCCGCTTCGCGGCCACCTTCTCCCGCGAGGGGAGAAGGAGCCAAGGCGTCAGCCCGGTATGGCTTTACTGAGGTCGATGGTCGCGCCGGGGGCGGGGAGGACTTCGCCGGGGCTCGCGTGTTCGCGCAGGAGGGCGACGAGGGTGCGCAGGTCGTTCGGGAGCGGCGCGGTGAACTCGACGGGCTGGTCGGTGGTCGGGTGGTTGAAGCCGAGCAGCGCGGCGTGGAGGGCCTGGCGCTGGACGATGATGTCGTTGCGCTGGTCTTTCGGGCAATCCGGGTCGATCTCGCCTCGGGAGATGCGGACGGAGCCGCCGTACATGTCGTCGCCGACGATGGGGTAGCCGAGGTGGGACAGGTGAACGCGGATCTGGTGGGTGCGTCCGGTCTTGAGTTCGAGTTCGACGAGCGTGAACGGGCCGCTGGTGCGTGAGCCGTGGAAGCGCTGGCGGACTCGGTAGACGGTCACGGCGGGCTTGCCCTGGTCGTCGTGGCGGACGACCTGCTTCTCGCGCATGCCCTTGGCCTTGGAGGGCGAGGGGCCGAGGGGGACATCGATGACATCGGCATCGGCTTCGATCAGGCCGTGGACGATGGCGAGGTATCGCTTGTTGGTGGTGCGCTTCTCGAACTGGCGCCCGAGTTTCCAGTGGGCGGTTTCGTCCTTGGCGATGACCATGACGCCGGAGGTGTCGCGATCGAGGCGGTGGACGACGCCGGGACGGGCGAACTCCTTGCCGACATCGGAGAGGCCCCCACCGCGTTTGGACTTGTTCTCGAAGTAGTAGACGAGGGCGTTGAGGAGCGTGCCGGAGTTATGGCTGCGCGCGGGGTGGACGATGATGTCGGGCTGCTTGTTCAGCACCAGCATCGCGTCGTCTTCGTAGAGGACCTCGATGGGGATGTCCTCGCCCTGGATCTCGGTCGAGGGGGGCGGCGGGACGAGCACGCTGACGCGGTCGCCCTTGCGCAGCTTGGTGGAGGCCTTGGCGGTGCGGTCGTTGACTTCGACGGCGCCGGTTTCGATCAGGCGCTGGAGCTGGGAGCGGCTGAGGAAAGAGATGCGATCGACGAGGTAGCGGTCGAGGCGCTTGTTGAGGTCGCGCGAGAGCTCGAACTCGACGGTGCGGAGGGAGTCGTGGGACTCGTCGTCGGGGTCGATGTCGCCTCGGTCGATGGCGGCGCGGATGGCCTCGGGGTCGACGCGGCCGCCGGGCTTGATGAGCGGGCGCAGCGATTCCCCGGCGTCGTCACGCGGATCACCTGACTGGATTTCGGGATCGCTCACTGACCGGGGTTGCCGGCGGGCGGGTCATCGCTGCCGGGGTCGTCGGACCCGGGATCGTCCGAGCCGGGGTCATCGGTTCCGGCCGGGTCCTCGGAAGAGCCATCGCCGTTTTCACCGTCGCCCTCGTTTGCCGGGGGGAGCACGAGTGTGGGATCGAGGCTGAGGTCGGGGTTGTCGCCGTTGCGGAGAGCTTCCTCGATGCGGCGGCGCGTTTCGGGATCGACCGGGGTCATCTCGATGCCGTTGCCGCCGGGGGTCTGCGGACCCATGGCCGGCGTGCCGCCCGGGTTCATCTCGCTGCGGGTGGTGTTGAGGGCGTCGGAGCCGGGATCGGGCTGGAAGCGGGCCGCCTCGGGGAGCGCGGCGGTCTCGTAGATGGAGACGGGCGTGGAGCGGAGCAGTTCGATGAGTTCGAGGCGGGCGTTGCCGACGGCGACCTTGTTCGGGTCGACGCCTTCGGCGGCGGCGATGAGGTCGCGGACGGTGGCGGACGCGGCGTCGAGGTGCTGGGTGCGCTGGTCACCTTCGGCCATGGATGCGAGGCCGAGGTGCGCGGTGGCGAGGCCCCAGCGGGCGTCCTGAGCGAAGATCTGCTTGCTGCCCTTGGTCCGGTCGATCACGCGGGTGAAGAGATCGATCGCTTCGTTGAGACTGGCGACGACGCGCTCGTCGGAGAGGAGTTCGGCGTCCTCCACATCGGCGGGGTTGACGCCGGCTTCGGTGCGGGTGCGCGCGGAGTCGAGGTAGGCCTTGGCGGCGCGGATGGTGGCGATTTCCCAGACGCTGGCGCGACCGTCCCACTGCTCGGCGACGGCGAGGAGCACGGCGGGCGTGTTCGCGGCGTTGTCGAGGTCGGCGAAGGCCTGGTCGGTCTTGTCTTCCTGGTACTGGGCGTAGCGCTGGATACCGACGTAGGTCGCCATGATGACGAGCAGGACGAGGAGCACGGTGGTGCCGTACTTCTTCAGGAGGTCGATGAAGTCCTGGTTGAGGCGGGATTCCTGCAGACCGGCGCCTGCTTCGACCTGGCGCTTCTGATCATCCATCGGGACACCGTTCCTTCGTGAGGGCAAAGAATCATCCGGTCGGCACGAGGAATTGGCCGACGCGGGGTCGTCAATGGTACACGAACGCGGGGCGTCGGTTCAGCGAGATCCGAGCGAATCAGGCCGGATCGGGCAGGTTCCAGAGGGTATCGGTCGTCAGGATGGCATCGGGGACGAGGGATTGGCGGATGGCGCGAGCGAGGTCGGCGATGCCTTCACCGGTTCGGGCGGAGCAGGCGATCGCGCCGGGTGGAGGCGCGACGGCCCGGAGGTCGGCCTTGGTGATGACGGTGAGGGCAGCAGGGAACTGGTCGGTAAGCGGATCGTCGGGGTCTTCAGTGCAGTGGATCACGGCATCGGCCCGGGCGATCCAGCCCTCGGCGCGGCGGATGGCTTCCGCTTCGATGGGGTCATCGGTGTCGCGGATGCCGGGGAGATCGAGCCAGCGGACGGCGAGGCCGTCGAGGTCGAGCAGGGCGCCCACGGAATCGCGGGTGGTGCCGGGTGTTTCGCTGACGATAGCGATGCTCCGGCGCGCGAGGGCGTTGAGCAGCGACGACTTGCCGGCGTTCGGGCGACCGACGGCGACGACGAGGGGCGGGAGCAGCAGGCGGTCGAGGCGTGGGTCGGCGGACGGCGTGCCGGGTGTTTCGCGCAGGCGGGGCTGGGTGAGCAGGAGGTCGAGCGCGCGGCGCGATGGGGTGTGGACGAGCCAGTGGTCGAGCAGATCGGACTGCGAGATTGGAGTCGGCTGATGATGGGCGATTCCGGCCCGGGCGAGCGCGGCGGATAGTTTCTCGATGACGAAAGGGCCGGCGTGGGTGTGGATCTGCGTGTGGTGTCGCGCGATGCGGCAGATCAGGGCCTCGTCGATGCCGGGGATTCGGGCGAGGCGCATCTGGCCGGGGTCGGGGAGCGAACTGATGCCGAGGGCGCGGTGGAGCGATGACGGGTCGCCGCGCAAATCGACGATGGAGATGGCGGCGGTCGCTGTGCGCGATGCGGCGCGCGGGGCCGTGGCGAGCGCGAAGGTGAGCGCGGGCTCCTGCTCAGGCATCGGCTTCGACGGCGGCGGTGTAGGCGAGCGCGATGCCTCGGAGTGTAAGGTCGGGGACGATGCGCTCGATGAGCTCTTCCCCCTCGAAAAGGGCCTGTGCGTCGCCGCCGGTGGCGATGATGGTCGGGTAGGCGTCGTAGGCGATGGCGTAGCGTTCGGCGAGTTGACGGACAAGGCCTCGGGTGCCGTAGAAGACGCCGTGGACCATGGCTTCGCGGGTGTTGCGGGCGTACGGGATATCGGCGTCGGGCGGGGCGAATTCGACCTCCGGGAGGGCGTCGGTCCGGTCGTGGAGGGCATGGAGTGACATGCGGACGCCGGGGGCGATGGCCCCGCCGTGGAAGGTGCCCTCGCCGTCGACGAAGTCGACGGTGACGGCGGTGCCGGCATCGACGACGACGCAGGCCTGTCGCGCGATGCGGAACGCGGCAGCAGCGCAGAGCAGGCGGTCCTGCCCCGTGCCGCGGATGGCTTCGTCGTCCAGCGTGTGCTTGAGAGGGATGCCGAGGTCGACGCCGATCTGGAGGACCTGCAACTCCGGGTTGGCCTGCAGCGTTTGGATCAGTTTGTCGGAGACGGTTCGGTTCACCGTGGCGAGCACGGCGATGTCGGTCGCGTGCTCCTCGGCGGCGGCAGCAGCTGCCTTGGCGATCGCGTCGAGCGACGTGTTGGGCATGGTCACTCGATGTACCGGTTCGCCGTCGATGCACGCGGCGAGGGCGGTGTTCGTGTTGCCGACGCTGATGGCGAGGACGGAGCCCGAGGGGGTGATGTCGTCGGGTGTGGTCATGAGATGAGAGGCCTACTTTGCGGAAGAAGATGAAGATTCGGAGTCATACACGTCGTGGCGTTTGATGAGATCGGCGAGGGTCTTTGAGCCGATGGTGCTGTCGCGCTCCGAGCGGAGATCGGTCGTCAGTCTGCGTCCGCGCCTGCCTTGCCTCTGGGACGCGCTCGGATCGAAGAGATGGTCGCAGGCGTCCATGATCTCGGCGACGGTGATGGAATCTGGATCGCGGGCGAGCGTGAGGGATGCGGGTTCGTCCTCGTCGACCTCGACCTCGTGCAACAGGCCTTCGTCGCGGAGCGATCGAGCGATGCGCGAAACGACATCGTCGGGCTCGGCGACCTGATCGCGGACATCGGTGATCGGCACGGCCTTGCCGGACTGGAAGCCGCGGGCAACTTCGGCCATGAGGATGACGGGGCTGAACGCGTCGACCATGGGGTCGTCGTCGAAGATTTTGCCGCGGAGCGAGCGGTGCAGATCAACCTCGCGGACGGTTTGGAAGCTGTAGGCGATCTCGAGGCCGAAGAGCACGATGAACCAGGTGATGTAGATCCACAGGAGAGCGAGTGGCAGGATGGCAAGCGAGCCGTAGATCGCGGTCTGGCCTTCGGTGAGCGATCCGACGATCCAAAAGAGCGCGCTCTTGGAGGACTCCCAGGCGACGGCCGCGATCGCCGCCCCGAACGCCGCGGGCTTGATGAAGACGCGGGCGGTCGGCATCTGCATGTAGGCGAGGACGAGCAGCAGCCACGTTGCGCCGAACCGGCCGAGGACCGAGAGGGGCGCGGCGAGGAACGTCGGCAGCGTGTCGAGGCGGTTCTGATAGATCTGGCCTACGGCGAGCGAGGCGACGATGAGGATGGTGCCGAGGGTGAGCACGGCCCAGTAATTGATCAGGCGGGTCGCGATGCGTCTGCCTCGGCGTGCGCCGGTCACCACGTTGAAGGCCGCCTCGACCTGGATCAGCAACGAGATCGCTGCGTAGAGAAACAGGCCCAAACCGAAAATCGTGATGATGCCGAACTTGAGGTTGGTCACGCGCTCGGCGGCGTTCTCGACGAACTCGGAGAGGTACTCGGTGAGGGCGACGGTGCTCGGATCGTTGTCGGGATCGGCTTCAGACGCGGAAGCCTGCTCCGAGTTCGCTTCGGTGGTTTCGTCCGAAGCGTCGGCGTCATCGGGTGGGGGCGGGCCTTCGGCGCCGGTCGAGCCGTTGAGGATGAGGGGGTTCGAGTCCGGGTCGTTTGTTTGCGGGGCCGATGCGGGGACCTGGATGTCGGCGAGGCCGGTGTATTCGAAGACTGAGTTGAAGGCTCGCTCGATCGCAGCCTTGTCGAAGGTGGCGTTGAGGACGACGAGGATGAGGACGAGGACCGGGACGAGCGAGAAGATCGTGCGGTAGGCGAGAGCCGCGGCGAGCTGCGGGGCGCGATGACGAACGAGCTGCTTGCCGGCGTGGAGGACGAGCAGGTAGCCGAAGCGGGCTGAGTGTTCGAGGCGCGAGAGGCTTTCCTCGCCGGAATCGCTGAGGAGGCTGTCGAGAAAGCGCCGGAACTTACCCATCTCGTCCGGCTCGCTTGGAGGGGCGACGGGATTTTGTTGGTTGCTTCTTCTGGGAAGTGTTCTTTCCCGGGCGTCGAGTGGCCTTGCGCAGGGCGTCGAGTTCGGGCTTGGAGAGTTCTCGCCACTCGCCGATGGCGAGGCCCTTGAGCGAGAGCGGGCCCATCTTGGTTCGGGTCAGTTTCTTGACGTGGCAGCCGACGCTGGCGAGCAGGCGACGGATCTGGCGGTTGCGTCCCTCGGTGAGGGTGATATCGACGATCGTCCGCTCGCGCTCCTTGCGGACGACATCGATATCGGCGGCTCCGACGCGCTCGGCTCCGACCGTCCTGCCGCTCTCTCGGGCGGCGAGGAAGATGCCGCGCTGGAGGCGGTCGATGTGTTCTTCGGTGAGTTCGCCTCGGACAATGACGCGGTAGGTCTTGTGGATGCCGTAGCGCGGGTGGGTCACGGCGTTTGCGAGGTCACCGTCGTTTGTCATGAGCATGAGGCCCATGGAGTCGTAGTCGAGTCGCCCGACGGGATAGAGCCGGACGCCTGAGGGGTGGTTGACGAGTTCGGTGACGGTGCGTCGGCCATCGGGATCCGAGACGGTCGAGACGGTGTTGCGCGGCTTGTAGAGCATCACATAGATGTGGCGCTCGGTCTTGGCGATCGGCTGGCCTCGGACGGTGACGGAATCGTCGGTGGGCTCGACCCATGCGGGGAGGGTGTCCACGACGCGTCCGTTCACGCGGACCTGGCCTTCGGCGATCAGGTCCTCGCAAGCGCGGCGCGAGCCGACCCCGGCGTGCGCGAGGAACTTGTGCAGGCGTACGGCGGTTTCCGAGTCCGGGCCGCGCACTTCCTGCGCATCGCTTGTGTTCTTACGGGGCATGGCTGAGGGATTGTACTCGGAGCGGCGGGAGGCCACCGGGAGACTCGTCTTCGCATGCTCGGGCGAGGTGTTGGCCGATATCCGAAGACGGACCTACCCCACGCGACGGGTCCCCCATCGATTGAGGAGATGCCGATGCCGACCGCTGAAAGCCGCCCTTCCGCACTGACCAAGCCGACGACCGGTGGCTCGGGTCGCTCATCGGCGTCCGACCGGGTTTTCGTCAGCCCGCGCGTCGTCGACGAGCAGGCGTTTCGCGAGTTCTCGTCGGAACTGCGATCGATGATCGACCAGGCACGGAGCGCACAGGCGGAACTCGTGGCGGCCGGTGATACGGCATCGGAAACCGCGAAGAACCTGTCCGGGTCTCAAGACAGATACCGGCAGCATCTGGGGCTGACCACCAAGCTGCTCAAGGCGTTAACCGCGAAATCGTCGGAAGTGGAAGCCACGCTCTCGAGGCTGGACGAGCGACTCGATGCCGTACGTTCTGCCGAGTCGAGTGTCGAGAACGCCATCGACGCGAAGGTGCGTGCGTTCGAAGCAAAGTTGGAAGAGCGGCTGTCCCGAGCGGAAGCCGATTACGAGCGCAGGCTGCGAGAACTGCAGGACGGCTTTGAGACCCGGACGACGTCGCTGGAACAGGCGTGGGCCGCGGAGGAAACTGCGGTGCGCGAGCGGATCGAATCGCAACGGGTGTTCGTGCAGACCGGTCTGTCGGCTCAAGCCGATGAGATCGAATCCATGCTCAAGGAACGCGCGAACGAGCTGACCGCCGACATCGGGCGCTCACTGTCAGACGAGCGGGAACATGCGGAGAAGACGCTTGCCGAACTGCGAGAGCAGCGAGAAGCGTTCGCGGGAGAAACAGGCGAGTCGCTGGACAACACTCTGGAACAACTGCGGACTGCCTGCGAGATCGCCTCGAAGCTGGTCGGTTGGAACCCGGCGGACCCGAACGCGGACCCGGACAAGCCGTCGGCGGGCAGTCTGGGCGATCTCGTTCGACAGGCGACGAAGACGCGCGAGGACGCGGAGTGGTCGGTGCGCCGCCTCGGCTCGCTCCGCGACCAGGCGCAGTCGACGATCAGCGAGCTGAGCGAGTCGCTCGACGGATCGATCGCGCTGTTCGACCAGCTGCACGCCCAGAAGCGCAAACTGGACGGCTCGGTCGGTGCGGTGCTCGAGCACGCGGAAGCGTCGAGCTTGGAACTGAAGAGCCGGCAGGCAGAGATCGAGGAGTTGGTCGCCCCGCTTTCAGAGTCCCTGCAGAAGGCCGAACGGGTCACGCGTGACCTGTGCAGCGTCGCGGACGGCGCCGCCGACCTGCTCGAGCACGCCGGGACCGTGCATGGTGACCTCGAGGCCGTGCTGACCACGGCTCGGCAACTGACCGAGACGCTAGCGCCGTGGCGCACGGTGATTCTTGAATCGGCCGAGACCGCGGAGCTGCCGCCAGCGATCGCTGCGGTGGTGGAGCGTTTCGAAGCGGAGCTCGGGCGCGATCTGGCGAAGATGGCAACTGCGATGCAGGCGATCGCGGACCGGGCGGAAGCTCCGGTTCAGGCGGCTCGAACGGCGGGCGGCTTGCCGGAAATCGTGGTCCGTCAGCGTGTGGATTCGGAACCGTCCGCTGACTCAGTCGGCGGTGACGAAGCGACCGCCTAGCGGTAGTCGACGCTGAGTTCGGAGACGACTTCGTCGCCGATCTGGTCATCGTTTAGCTTCAGCACGATCTCGCCGTGGATGCGGTCCTGAAAGGCAGCGACGGCACCCTGCTTGACGAGTTCGAGCGTCGCGAGGAAGAGCCCGATGACCTCGCCCTTCTTGCGTCCCTCAAAGAGGGCGCGAAGGGAGTATGAAGAGCGTTCGCCGGTCGCGTCGTCGACGGCTGTCTCTCTTCTGAGGCGATCGACGAGGTCGGCGGCATGGAGTTCGATGGGGGTGTCGTCGTCGAGGATTTGGTGCTCGCCGAGGCGATCGAACTGGACGGTCTCGATGATCTTCTGGAAGGCCGCGACGAGCTGGTAGAGATCGAGCTCCTCCATTTCGAGGTCTTCGCCCTCTGGCCGGGCGACGGCCTGTTTCAGCGCCTGCTTGTCCGCCGCGGCGCGTCCCGAGGGGTATCGCTGGTCCCAGTGCTCGCGTCGTGATTCGAGGGCGTCCCCCGCTTCCCGGAATGAGCGGTACTCGAGGAGCTGCTTGAGCAGTTCCGCGGCGGGGTTGATCTCGTCCTCGTCCGAGCGACTCGAGCGGGAGGCCTCTGTCTTCTCGCTCTCGGGGTTGACGAGGCGTGATTTGATCTCGATGAGGGTCGCCGCGACGACGAGGAACTCTCCGGCGGCCTCGACGTCCACCTTGGCGAGGTGCTCAATGTGGTGGAGGTACTGGTCGGTGACGTTGCTGAGCGAGATCTCGGTGATATCGAGCTCGGCACGCCGGATCAGGTGCAGGAGCAGGTCGAGCGGACCCTCGAAGGCGTCCAGGCGAACGGTGTAGGGTTGCACGGGGTGGCCCTCCGATGGCACAGGGGTCGATCCGGATCTCGTCTGACCTCCGGGGCGGTCGAGACCGCTTCGATGAGTGTACCCTGTGTGCTATGAGCGGGACTTCTACGACATCTTCGCAACCCGGCTCGTCGAGCGAAGCCGGATCGGGGGATCTGGCGTTTCTCCGTGGCGTGCTCAAGGCCGAATCCGAGGCGGTTGGCTCGGTGTCGGACCATATCTCGGCCGACGAGCTCGATCGGGCGATCGGCCTGATGCTCCAGTGTGTTGAGGGCGGCGGCTCAATTCTCGTGGCTGGTGTAGGAAAATCCGGGCTCATCGGCAGGAAGATCTCGGCGACGCTGGCGAGTCTGGGCGTGCCGTCGCACGACATTCACCCGACCGAGGCGATGCATGGCGATCTGGGGCGAATCTCGCCCGCCGATGTCGTGCTCGCGTTGAGTTTCTCCGGCGAGACCGAGGAACTGGTGACGCTGGCTTCCGTGTTGAAGCAGGACGGCGTCCCGATCATCTCGATCACCGGCGGCACAAGCGGCAACGGTGGCGGGGCGCTTGCCCGGCTGGCGAGCGTTGCCCTGCACCTCGGCAAGATCACTGAGGCGAGCGATCTCGCGCTGGCCCCGACCTGCTCGACCACGGCGACGCTGGCGCTCGGCGACGCGCTTGCGCTGACGATTGCCCGTCGACGCGCGTTCACCGCGGATGACTTCGCCCGGCGCCACCCGGGCGGCTCGCTGGGCGGCCTGCTCCGGCCAGTGTTTGATGTGCTCCGATTCCGCGTGGGAGAGAACCTGCCGGTCGTGCTCGAGACGACGACGGTCGCCGACGCTCTTCGAGAGGCGGACTCGGGGGGACGCCGCCCGGGCGCGCTGCTGGTGACCGATGCGGACGGGGCTGTCTCGGGGATATTCACCGATGGCGATTTGCGTCGCCTTGTGATGCGGACGCCGGACGAACTGGCCAAGCCCATGGGCGAGGTGATGACGCGTTCGCCGCGAACGCTGCGTTCGGACGCGCTGGTTCGCGATGCGGTGCGGATGGTGCGTGAGTTCCGGCAGGACGAGATCCCGGTGGTCGACGAGGCCGGCGGCCCGGTCGGACTGCTGGATGTTCAGGACCTGATCGCGCTTCGTGTGGTGCAGAACTGAGATGCGTCGGATGGGGCAGTTATGAGCGCAGGCAACGGGGGAAAACTGCTGGCGGCGGCGGTCTTCGCGGTGGTTGTGGGGTTGGTCATTTACGGGCTGACGCGCGGACCGGGCCAGTCATCACCGACACCCGAAATCGACGGCCCCGCCATCCAGCCGGGGCCGACGGAAGGTGTCCTCGGCTCGGTCAACAGTTCTGTTTTCCAGAGTTTCGACCCGGAATCCGGGAAGTTGCGCTACGAGCTCGAGTGGGAAACGCTCGACCCGGTGGGGCAAGGTCGCTACGAGCTGACCGCGCCGGTCGCCACTTTCTACACAGGCGACTCGGTTGTCGAGGTTCGCGCCACCGCGGGACGCCTGCTCTGGCCATCGCGCGACAGGGAGCCGGAGTCGGGCAGCCTGAGCGGAGATGTGGTTGTGCGCGTGAGCGAAGTTGGTTCGACCGATGCGCCGGGGCAGGTCCTGGGCACGCTTTCGACGCAGGAGCTGTTCTTCCAGAGCGTGCTCGGCGAGTTGAACGCGCCTGAGGTGGTTCGGATTGAAGCGCCGGGTATCGAATTCGAGGGTCGCGGGCTGACGGCCCGGATCAGCGAGGTGCAGCGCCGGCTCCAGTATCTGCGGGTCGAGGAGCACCGTGGCACGACGGTCTGGCCCGATCGTCTTGGAGGCAGCGACGAACCAAAGAGCGACACGGACCGCGCCACGCGAGAGGGCAGACGCGAGACGATCGACGAACCTCCACTGATCGATCTGTATCGCATCGCGTTTTCGGAGTCGGTGCGCATCGCCCAAGATGCCCGGAGCATCGCTTCGGATGAGGCCGAGGTCTGGGTTCGATTGCGCGACCGGACTCTCGCGCCCGGCGCGATCGCGCGGCTCGACATCGGGAGCGCGTCCGATGCGAAGCCGTCGGCTTCGGATCCCGACAGCTCGGCGACTCCGATGCAGGAGACTGCGGATAATGAGACCGGACCGATCCGATTCGAGAATGCCGGTTCGATCGAGATCGTCCCGCTGGCCCAGGAGCCGTCGCAGCTCGCCGCCGACGATCTCGCGACGCGGTTCCGCGCAACCAGCAGCCCCGCCGTTCTGCTCCGGGACGACGAATCCGGTGCCGAGATGCGATGCGGCTCGGTGACCTGGGGTTTCACCTCGCGTCGGCTCGCGGTGCGCGGTGTCGGCGGGGCGCTCGGGGTCGAACTGGATTTCCCAGGCGAAGCCACGGTCCGTACCGGCGCGGTCGATGTGGATCTGGACGCGGGGATCGCGGCGTTCCCCGGTGCGGGGCGCGTCGAGATTCTCGCGGGGCTTACCGGTGAAGACGAACGGACCGCGATCGAGTGGACGCAGCGGGCGGATGTGGTTCTGGACACGTCCTCTCAGGCGTCTCGCCTGGCGTCGCGTCCGCTGGTTCGCTGGCTGACCGCAACCGGCGAAATCGAAGCGCAGACGGGCAGCGCGACGGTGAAGGGGGACTTCCTTCGAGCCGACTTCAGCAGCCGCGTATCCGGCGGCGAGGCGAAGAATGCGCTGAACCGCGTCAGCGTCCGCGATCGTGCTTCGGCGGTGATCCGAGACGGGGACGTTGAAGCGGACATCAGGGCGGGTCAGCTCGATGTGCTTTTCGCGTCGGTCCGGGATCGCGACTCAGCGCGTGACCGGATCGTGCCGACCCGTGCATCGGCCAGCGGCAACGCCGTGGCTACCGTGAACGGTGACCGTCTGGCGGGCGAGACGATCGATGCCGTGCTGCTGGCTGGCGAAGACCGGCGTACGCGTGTACAGAGCATCGACGCTTCGGGCGATGTCACTCTGCTGACCCGCGAGGGCATCGACCTTGCGGCGCACACGATGCACGCATCCGAGGAGACCGGCACGCTGACGCTGGTCGGCTATCCCGCGACCGCGGGGCTGTACGCCGATGCGTCCGGGAAGGGCGCCAGTGCCACCGGAGACTTTGCCGAGGGCTTCAGCATCACCGGTGAGTCGATCCGCTTCGACCGTGGGCCCGGGGTGCTCACGGTGTTCGGTGGAGGCGTCCTGAGTTACGCCGCCGAGAACGCGGAATTCGGTGGCTACGACACGGGTTCCGTCCGCTGGCAACGCTCGATGCGGTTTGACGACCGCGTCGGCAGCGCCGAGTTCGTCGGCGGGGTGACGGCGAGCGCCACAGCGATGAACGGATCGGAATACTCGATCGAGGGCGAGCGTCTCGCGTTGACGCTCGTTTCGGACCTGATGGACGAACAGTCGCGCCGCTCGATCAGCGAGAGCGCTCAGGCGAGCGATGTGGTTCTCGCGATCCGGCTCGAGGCGGGTGTCGAGCGGCGGGCGATCGCGGAGGGGCGTCAGTATTCAGCCGGGCCGCGCGCCGTGGACCGGTCGCTCGAAACGGCGGCGCGGCTGACCGGCGACGAGATCATCGTCCAGCGGGATACCGGGCGGGTTCTCGTGCCGAGTGCAGGGCGGCTCGTGTTCGAGGATCGGCGCCCGTCCGACTCGGATGGCGATGAACTGCCGACCGATGGGCGGGGTACGACCGTGTTCGACTGGAGCGGCTCGCTCGATGCGCTGCAGGACGAGGGACGGGTACTGATGACCCGCGATGTCAAGATGCGTCACCGTCACCTTGGGACCGATGTCCTCACGGTCGTCGAGACCGAGCGGCTGACGGCGACGCTCGTCGAGGGCGACGCCGATTCCGCAGAGCAGCAGTACGTGCTCGACGGCGTCGAGGCCGACGGCGCGGTGCTCGCCACGCATGGCGAGAGCCAGGTCGTCGCCGATCGGCTCACCTACAGCCGTCTCGCCGAGCGGATCATCGCCTCGGCGCTCGAGGGCAATCGCGTCACCTTCTTCGACGCCGAGACCGGCCGGCATATACCCGCCGAACGCGTGATTCTGGACCTGGTGACCGGTCGCTGGCGGATCGAGCAGGCTGGCCAGATCACCACGCCGCTCAACGCACCCGGCCGATAACCGCGGGCGACGGCGATCTGGCCCGAACGCGCAGGACCGGCCTAGACTTGCGGCACGCCCGCCCGGCGAGAACGCCGGTGCTGAACCCATCGAGAGGCACCTCAGAATGCGCAAAGTCCTGGTCGCGATCCCCGTCTACAACGAAGAGAAGTACATCAACCGCGTCATGGGACGGGTGCTGGAGCAGAACTCGGATGTGCTCGTGATCGACGATGGTTCGACCGACAGCACGCCCTGCATGCTTCCGTCGTTCCCCGTGGAAGTCATCCGGCACAGCACAAACCGTGGCTACGGTCGGTCGTTGCAGGACGCGTTTCGCTGGGCGGCGGTGGACGGCTACGACTGGGTCGTCACCATGGACTGCGACGAACAGCACGAGCCCGAGGCGATCCCGACATTTCTCGAGCGGATCGAGAAGGACGACTGCGACATCATCAGCGGATCCCGCTACCTGGAGCCGGTGGCTGCCGACGACGCTCCGCCGCCGAACCGGGCGGCCATCAACAGAAAGATCACCGCGGAACTGAACGATCGACTCGGCCCGAGCGGGCTGCAGATCACCGACGCGTTCTGCGGCTTCAAGGCGTACCGGGTCGACGCTGTCCGCGACATGGTCTTCGACGAAGACGGCTACGCGTTCCCGATGCAGTTCTGGGTGCAGTCGATCGCGAAGGGGCATCGCGTCTGCGAGATCCCCGTCAAGCTGATCTACAACGACCCCGACCGAACCTTCGGCGGACCGCTGAACGATGACTCGGTGCGCTACGAGCACTACCGAACCGTGTTGCACCGCGAATTGCGCCGGCACGAGTCATCGCTGCCCTCGAACGCGCTGCAAGATCTGATCGCCGGGGTTTGCTGCCGGTGAGTCTGGCGCGTCCGGTCTCGGTCCGCGCCGAGCCGGCGCCCGGCGCATGGGGGCGACTGGCGCGGGACCGATTCGAGAGCGTGCCGGCCGATCGGCGTAGAGCCCGGGCACAACTCGGGCTCCCCACCGATCGACCGATCGTCATGACCGGGCATCAGTCCGGATTCTGGCACCCCGGCATCCTGTCCAAGTACATCGCGGCTGACGCGGTGGCATCGGCAATCGACGGAGCGTCGGCGGCGGTCGTCGTCGACCACGACCCGGCGGACCCTCTGACGCTGCACGCGGTAAGGGATCGAGGCGGTCGTGTCTCACGGAGCGAGATCACACTGGGCGGGCCATCACCCGGCTCGGTTGCACGCCTTCGCCCCGCCGCGAATTCGGGATCGCTGCACGCGCCGACACAAGACTCCGGCGTGATCGATTCGGATCGAAACGCGCTGGTCCGGGCCCTCGAAGCGCTCGGCAGATCCGATGGCGCGGAGTCGCTCGCCGTCCAGAGCGCTCGGGCGAACCGGGAGTTGCTGAACAGATGGCACCGGGTCGACGAGTTCACGGTGACCGATCTCGCGCGTACGGAGGCGTTCGGGCGGTTCTTCGAACGCTGCATCGATGATCCGGAGGGCGGCATTCGCGCGTACAACCGAGCGGTGCGGGCGTTTCCCGATGCCGGCGTTTCGATGCTGTTCGCACAGAACCGCGAACACCGTTGGGAGATCCCATTCTGGCTGATCGATGCGCAGATGGGGCGTCGTCCGCTCTACCACGAGATGGTCGAGCAGCAGTTTTTCGATCGCACCCGACTCGCCCCCCGGGCGCTCGGGATGACGGCGATCCTGCGCATGGAATTCTGCGATCTGTTCGTGCACGGCACGGGCGGCGCTACGTACGACCGGATCACTGATGCTTGGATCGCGGCGTGGCTGGGCGAAGCTCTTGCGCCTGCGGTGTCGATCACCGCGGATGTCTATCGGGCGATCCCGGTCGAGGCGGATCGTTCGGTCACGGAAGAACAGCGCGACGCAGCGGTCTGGCTCGCGCATTCCGCTGCACACAACCCGGGACTTTCGGGAGATACGGACGCTGCCGCAACGAAGCATCGATACTGCGAGCAGATCGCCGCGTTGCCCTACGCGAGCGACGAGCGGCGGGATCAATACGTCGAGATGCACCGCTGGCTCGCATCGTGGCGGGACATGCACGCCAGAGAACTCGACGAACTTGAGGGCCGCGCACGCCAAGCCGAGCGCGGGATGGAGCTGCGAGTACTCGAATCGCGTCGAGACTGGCCGGCGTTTCTGTACCCCCCTGCTGCGCTCGACGATCTGGCATCGCGCATCGTCGCGGGAGTCGGCGGGATCAGCTGTTGAGCGCGAGTACGCCGAGTATCAACCCGGCAACGCCGATGACCCCGACCCCGACCGTCAAGCCGATGAGCCAGAAGCGGGTTTGGCGGATCTGGCCGAGCATGGCGTTGTCGCGCTCGACCGCCCGCTGTTCGAAGTCGCGAACGGCCTCGCATGCCGCGGTCGATGACCGGGACAGGTCCAGCAAGCTCTCTCGGAACTCGGCCATGGTCTGGACGAGCTGACCCTGCTGGTTTGTGGACCGCTCGATGTCTGTCCCGACATGAACGATCGCGGACTCGATGCGGTCGAGCAACTCACGGGTCGCGTTGCCCTCATCCCCCACCGCCCTGCGAAGGTCGGCGTTGATCGTTTCGGCGGCGTCACGGATCTCGCGCGGCAGGTGCTCGATCGCTGGTGCGAGTTCCTCGTACCGTTTCGACACCTCCGCGATGGTCTCTGAACGCCCCCGGGCGTCGTCGAGGTGATTGTCGAGCTTTCGCACGAGGCCGAGGACTTCCCGGTAGTTCCGGTGAAGTTCTTCGATCAGTTCCTGCTTATTGCGCGGGGGCTTGGCCTTGTTTGCCAGCGGCGCGGGGCTTGGGGCCGAAATCTCGTCGGCGTCCGGCGCGAAACCGAGACTCTCGTCGTCAATCGCTGAGGCTGCCGTCGAATCGTCCTCCCAGGTGCCCGAGTCATCGGGCCCGAACGCGCCTTCCTGAGCAGGCGCGGTCGCGGAGGCCTGACCGAGTTTCGTCGATGCGACCGCGGCTCGGAGGCGGGCGGCCTGATCGTCCAGATCGCTGTTCTGGCTCGTCGTGACCGGTTTCGGCTCGACCTCGACGCCGGAGATCTGTGGCGCGTGCTGCGAACCCTTTGGTCGGCCCGACTTTCTGAATAATCTCGCGAACACACTCATTGCTTGGAACCTCCTGTCGTAGCCCGCGTGATCCTTCACGCCCTGTGAGACTACCATCGTCGGATATGCGATTCGCTCATAATCTGCTGGAACTGTGCAAGTTTTGCGTGCTGCTCATGGGTCTGGCGTGTTCCGTCGGGTGCGCAGAGCGAGCGGAGCCGACGCCGGAAAACGAGATCCGGCTCGCCGTGCTTTCACCCGCGCTCGCGGACACGCTTCACCGACTCGGACACGCGGAACTGATCGTCGGGCGTCAGCAGTTCGACCGGTTCACGGATCAGGATGTGCCAGCCGTCGGCGACCTGACGGGTATCGACTACGAGATGCTGCTTCTCGCCCGCCCGACGCACATCATCGCGCAGCAGACGCAAGCCGGCTTACCCAAGCGCCTGCACGACATCGCGGGCGAGCGAGGATGGCAGGTTCATGAACTCCCCCTGCTCACGCTGGACGACTCGATCGCCTCGATCGAGATACTCGACTCTCTGGCGGGCGGCTCCGGCGAAGCAGGGTCGGAACTTACCGAGCAACTCCGACAGTCCCTGAAACCCGACCTCGCGCTCGGGAAGACGGCGATCGTGGCTTCGGCTGCGCCGCTGGCGGTCATCGGACCGGGGGCGTTTCACTGGGAGATCGTCCGTGCGCTCGGTGGCGAACCGGTTCCCGTTTCCGGTCCTGCATACCTGACCCTCGACGCGGAGTCGTTCGCGGCTCTGGCTCCTGACACGATCGTGGTGCTCGCGCCCGGTGAGAATCCGGACGCATCAATGGAGGAACTGCTCGGCGCCGCATCGGCCATCGAAATGGAGGCGGTGGCCGGCGGACGCGTGATCGTGGTGACCGATCCGAAGTGCATGCTCCCTTCGACGGCGATGCTCGATTTCATCGAGCGTATCCGGTCCGAAGCACAGCGGTTGGGACCGGCACCGGGCTCCTGACGGCGCTGTCGGCTACCCTGAGCGTCGGATGAATCGTCGGAGCGCCATCGTGATCGCGTGTCTGGGTGTCGGAGCGACGCTCCTATTCGCTTTGCGCGTGCTGGTCGGACCGCTTGGGCTCGGCGTCCCGGCGGACAACGTCATCCGCGAACTCCGGCTGCTTTCCGCGTGCTCGGCCGCGGTGATCGGCGCCGCTTTGGCCGCGAGCGGGACGCTGCTTCAAGCGACGCTTCGCAACCCGCTCGCGTCGCCATGGGTGCTCGGACTGACCTCCGGGGCATCGCTGGGCGTGGTCACGGTGATCGTCGCCGGAGGCTCGGGGACGGGGCTTGAATCGGTCGGGGCGCTGGTCGGCGCGTTTGCGGCGCTCGGGCTGGTCTACTCGCTCGCTCGCCGTCGCGGCCTCCTCGATCCGGTCGCGCTCCTGCTGATCGGCGTAATGATCAGCGTGTGCTTCGGGGCGCTGACGATGCTGTTGCAGCAGTTCCTCCCCGACCGCGGTCTGGCCCGCTTCAGTCGTTGGATGCTCGGGACGATCAGCGAACAGACGCCGTGGCCGGTGCTCGGCGGAATGGGCTTGCTGACTCTCCTGGGCGTCCTCGTCGCGATGGCGCTCGGTCGACAACTGGACGCCGCGACCCTGCCCGACGACGAGGCACGATCGGTCGGCGTGAACCCCGACCGGCTCCGCGCGGTGTGCTTCGGGATCGCCGGCGCCCTGACGGCCGGAACGGTTCTGCTGGCGGGGCCGATCGGCTTCGTGGGATTGGTGAGCCCGCACATCGCACGGCTGCTGGTCGGAGCGACGCATCGCCGGTTGGTGCTCGCGTCGGCGCTGGTCGGAGCCGGGTTCGTGATCGCTTCGGATCTGGCCTCGGTGTGCATTTCCATCTGGACGGCGTCGTCGGATGCGGTCATCGCCACGGGGCGGATCCCGGTCGGGATCCTGACCGCGCTCATCGGCGCGCCGGTCTTCATCGGCATGCTTCTCAGCGGGATGCGCCGGAGACTCGCCGGTCCGACGGAGGGGATCTGAATCGTGACACTCCGTTGCGATCAACTCGGCTACACGTACTCCACTGGCAAACTTCCGGCGCTGCGCGATGTCACGCTTGCGTTCGATGCGCCGGTGACCGCGATCATCGGGCCGAACGGAGCCGGCAAGTCGACGCTGCTGCGTTTGCTCGCGGGCGTTGCAGACAGTCGCGGCCAGGCTGGCAAGATCGAACTGGACGGGTGGGCGCTCAACGAGATACCCGTCGCTGATCGGGTTCGTCGGATGGCGTATGTGTCACAGACGCCGCGAGTCGCCGCCCCGCTGACCGTCGCGGAGGTCGTCGGGCTGGGGCGTGCGGTACAGGTCCCCGATTGCGATGCGGTTCAGCGAGCCCTCACGAGCGTCGGACTGGTCGATCGCTCCAACGACCGGTTCGAGCATCTCAGCATCGGGCAGCGACAGCTCGCGGCGTTCGCCAGGGTTCTTGCCCAGTTCGACGGTCCGGCGACCGATCGGACCCGCTACCTGCTGGCCGATGAGCCGGTGGCGGCGCTCGATCCCCGCCACGCGATCGTGGTCGCGGATCAGATCCGCAAGGCGTCCGGTCGAGGCATTCGGAGCGTTCTGGTCGTGCACGACGTCGGTTTCGCGGGAGCGGTCGCCGATCGGGTGGTTTGTCTGGGCCGGGGCGGCACGGTGCAAGCGGAAGGGCCTCCGAATGAGGTCCTCAAGCAGGATGTGCTGGAAAAATTATTCGGGTGCCGATTCGGAGATTCGGCAGCGGCGCATCCTCGCCCGCTGTACGGAGAGGCTACCTCCGGATCACTCTAAGCCTGCTAGACTCCAATCGCTGAAACCGGGGCACCCTCATTGCCGCAAAGGGAGACCGCATGGGCAACAACTGGATCAACTTGCTGATCATCCTGCTGGCCTTCGGCGGCCCGGCGCTGAGTTGGATCGTCCAGCAACTGCGAGAGAAAGCCGAACAGAAGCGCATGCGTCTGGAACTCCAACGGCGCCGCGATGAGGAATTGCGGACCGGGCGTAGCGCGGGCGACGAAGACCTCCCGAAGCTCCAGTCGAAGGCCGAAGATCGCGCGAGCGAGTTACAGCGCCTCGCCGAACGGCGTCAGCAGCAGCTCCGTGAGTTGAGAGCGCGCCAGGCGCAGAAGCAGACCGGCGGCACCCAGACCGCGCCCGTACCGCTCCCAGCGAACCGGCGCGGCCCTGCAGCGGGGCAGAGATCGTCCGGGGCACCCGCGCAAGGCCGTGCCGTGCCCGGACCGGTGAAGCGTCGTGAATCAAGGACAGCCCAGCGAAGCAGTTCACAGCAATCGCCGCCGATCGTGGATCGAACCCCCACTCAGACTCCGATGGTGCCGGACACCATCAACATCCAGCAGGCCATGCGCGAATCGGCGCCGGCGGCGCTTGATCAAGCCTCGATCGCTCAGCAGCTTCAGCAACTCAAGTCCGATGGAGCCGCGCCGAAGCCCGCGGAGCGGTCGGTCCATTCTCGTGAGCGACGCGAGAGCCCCGCTCTCGGGCGCGAGGTGCACAGCCTGCTCCGGGGCGCGCGGACCAGAGACCCATCCAAGCCGAGCCTTGCGGCCCTTTACGCCGTGAGCGAGGTGCTGGCTCCGCCGGTCTCACTGCGAGACCAGAAAGGCGACGGCGGCGTGATCCTCTGAATCGCGTGCGCGACCGGTCTGTCGGCGGGTTCGAGACTGTCCCGATATACTGCCCGTCCCATGGCCAAACGAGAACAATCAGCGTCTCAGTTTTCAGCGCGGCTGAAACAACTCCGAGCGATCCTGCGCCAGCGCGAACTCGATGCGCTGCTGATCACGAACCCGGCGGACATCCATTACCTCACGGGTTTCCGGGGTGAGGACAGTTACGCGATCGTTGCGTCACGCCAGATGGCGATCGTCAGCGATTTCCGCTTCGCAGAGGAACTCGAACGCCTCGACCGGGTCAAGGTCGTCATGCGGTCCGGTTCAATCGCTCGCGCGACGGCCGAGCACCTGGACAGGTTGGGGCTCGAGACAGTTGGGCTGCAGGGTGAGTACGTGACGCTCGCGCAACGCGACGCGCTCGTCAAGGAACTCGGTCGCGGGGGCGCGAAGCGGCTCCGCTCAACCTCCGACCTGGTCGGCGAACTCCGGCTGTACAAAACCGACGACGAGGTCAAAGCGATCCGCAAGGCCATCAAGGTGCAACAGGACGCGCTCGTCGCGACGCTGGAGTCCGTCGCGCCGGGGCAGACCGAACTCGAAGTGTGCGCGCAGCTCGAGTTCGAGATGAAGTGCCGCGGCTCGGAGAAGCCCGCGTTCGGACCGATCGTGGCCGCGCAGGCGAACGGTTCGCTGCCGCACGCCGTGCCGGGCAAGACGAAGATCGCCAAAGGCAAGCCGCTCCTCATCGACTGGGGCGCGACCGTTGGCGGGTATCGCAGCGACATGACGCGGACCTTCTCGCTGGGCAAGTGGTCGCGGCAAATGCGCGAGATCTACGAGATCACCCACGAGGCATTCCTGACGGCGATCGACGCGGTCCGCCCGGGCATGACGGGCAGGGAACTGGACGCCGTCGCGCGCGACATCATCACCGCCGCGGGCTACGGCGAGGCGTTCGGGCACAGCCTGGGGCACGGCATCGGGCTGGATGTCCATGAGGGCCCGCGTGTGGCCAAGACCTCGGAAACCGAACTGCAGCCGGGCATGGTCATCACGATCGAGCCGGGCATCTACCTGCCCGGGATTGGCGGAGTCCGCATCGAAAACGATATCCTCGTGACCCCGCGCGGCGGGAAAGACCTCTGCAGCCTCCCGACCGACATGGAGTGGGCGACCCTATGATCGACATTCGTAAGCTCAAAGAACTCGTCAAACTGATGGTCGAAAACGACCTTTCGGAACTCGACTTGAAGGACGAGCAGGAATCCGTCTCGCTGCGTCGCCCCTACGCCAGCGCCGGGACCGCAATGATGCCCGCTTCGGCCCCCGCTGCAGCTCCTCAACAGGCGCCGGCGCCGGCCCAATCGGCGGCACCCGCCCAGCAGGCCGCTTCCGGTGCGGACGATGAGGACGCGGGTCTCGTCCCGATCATCTCGCCGATGGTCGGCACGTTCTATTCGTCGCCGGACCCGGAAAGCCCGGCGTACATCTCAGTGGGCGACAATGTCAGCCAGGACACGACCGTGTGTATCGTTGAAGCGATGAAGGTGTTCAGCGAGATCAAGGCCGAGTGCTCGGGCAAGATCGCCAAGATCCTCGTGAAGAACGCTGAGCCAGTCGAATACGGCCAGCCGCTCTTCCTCGTTCGCCCGTCCTGATCCCCCCCACGAAGCGCACGGCGGCCCCATGCTCAAGCGAGTTCTGATTGCCAACCGTGGAGAGATCGCTCTCCGGATCATCCGCGCATGTCGCGATCTCGGCATCGAGTGCGTCTGCGTGTTCTCCGAGGCGGACGCCGAGGCCCCCTACCTGAAGCTGGCCGACAAGGCCGTGTGCATCGGTCCCGGGCCGGCGAGCCAGAGTTATCTCTCGATCCCGCGGATCATCGCCGCGGCAGAGATCACCGGCTGCGACTCGATCCACCCCGGCTACGGCTTCCTCGCCGAGAACGCCCACTTCGCCGAAGTGTGCAAGGACTCGAACTTCGTCTTCATCGGGCCGTCCCACGAAGCGATGGCCCTGCTCGGCGACAAGATCAGTTGCAAGCAGATGGCGCGCAAGGCCAAGGTCCCCGTCTTCCCCGGATCGGACGGCGCGATCGAGGACCCCGAAGAAGCCATCGAGGTCGGCAAGAAGATCGGCTTCCCGCTCATCGTGAAGGCCGCGGCGGGCGGCGGTGGACGAGGGATGCGAGTCGTGCGAACCGAGGCCGAACTCGCGCCGGCGATCAAGCAGGCCACGCAGGAAGCCTCCGCGGCCTTTGGCAACGGCGCGGTGTACGTCGAGAAGTTTCTTGAGCACGCACGCCACGTGGAAGTCCAGGTCATCGGCGACAACCACGGCAACGCCGTTCACCTCTACGAGCGCGACTGCTCCACCCAGCGCCGGCATCAGAAACTCATCGAAGAGGCACCGGGGCCGGGAATCGACCCGAAGAAGCGCGATGATGTCTGCAAGTCCGCGGCCCGACTGATCAAGAACGCCGCCTACTCAGGCGCCGCGACCGTCGAGTTCCTGATGGATGAAAAGCAAAACTTCTACCTGCTCGAGGTGAACACCCGCGTGCAGGTCGAACATCCGGTCACTGAGATGATCACCGGCGTCGACATTGTCGCGACCGGCATCCGCGTCGCCGGCGGCGAGCCCCTGCCGTTCAAGCAGAAGGACATCTCGATCAACGGGCACGCCATCGAGTGCCGGATCAACGCCGAAAACCCGGATCGGAACTTCGCTCCGTCGCCCGGAACCGTCGAGCAGTTCGCTGCACCGGGCGGGCTCGGTGTTCGCATGGACACCCATGTCGTTCCCGGCTATCGCGTGCCCCCGACCTACGACTCCATGATCGCCAAACTGATCGTGCACGCACCGACGCGTGAGGCGTGCATCAGGCGGACCAAGCGTGCGCTGTCGGAAATGCGGATCGAGCCGATCCACACGACGATCGGTCTGCACATGCAACTCATGGACAACTCGAGCTTCAAGAAGGGCGGGATGGACATCCACTTCCTTGAGCGCCTGCTCAAGAAGTAGTCCGCTTCAGGCTCCGTCGTCCGGATCAAGCCCGCCCGGTTCCGCGCGGCTGCGATCCTGCTTCGCGCGCTGGACGCGGATCTCACTTGCGGGCACGAATCCACCGCGACCGACGCCTTCACATGTCTTGCCGAGCAGGTTCCAAGACCTGCGCGACCCCATGTGCTCCGGCCAGAACGGGAATGTGCGGCACTGTGTCGGCCGGTCCTCGTAGAGCGAGCAGATCAGCGAACCGGGTTCGGACTTCCGATCCAGAAAGACGCAGTCGTGGTCTGCGGTGCCGTCAGGATTGATGTGCCGGGTCTCGCGCAGCGAGCGCCCCCCCGGCGTGTCGTGCGTGTATCGCTCGTAGAACTCGGGGTAGGAGATGCCGAGGCGACGGGCGATCGCCTCGCCCTCGTCCCGGGAAAAGAGCACGAACCCGCTCGGCCCGGTGCAGCACCGGCCGCAGAGGGTGCACTCAAAGCGCACCGGCTCGTCGTCGAACCATTCCCGGCTCTCACTTCCATCGGATCTCTGGTTCAAATCAGGGCCCGTTCACGCGGATCACGACGATGGTCTGGTCGTCATCACGGGTGCGTTCGCCGGTGTGCTCGAACAGGCGCTGGTGGATCGAACCGATCACGCAGTCCGGCTCGCCGGTGCAGTCCTTCAGCGTCTCGATGAGCCGGTGCTTGCCGAACATCTCTCGCTGACCGTCGGCGTCACGAGGGCCGAACGCTTCGACGATGCCGTCGGTGTAAAGCACGAGAGTGTCGCCGTCTCCGAGTTGCAGCCGATCGGTCTCGTAGCCGATGTCGGTCGTGATGCCCAGCGGGATCGAAGCCGCGCCGAGCACCTCCTCGACCTCGCCGTCCTTGCGCCGCACGAGCGGCCGGTTGTGACCGGCGTTGGAGTATTCGAAGCCGTTTCGCTGCGCGTCAAAGACGCCAAAGAAGGCGGTGACGAAGTTGTTCTCGATCTTCTTGCGTACCAGCTCCTTGCTGACGCGCTCCAAGGTCGCCGCCGGGTCGTGATCGCCGGCGTAGGCGGAATGGAGCAACGCCTGGAGAATCGCCACCACCGTGGCCGCCCCAGCGCCGTGCCCTGCGACGTCGGCGATAATCACGCCGAACTTGTTCTCTTCCATTTCAAAGAAGTCGAAATAGTCGCCGCCGGCGTGCTTGCTGGTGAGATAGCTCGTCGCGATCTCAAGGCCCGACACCTTCGGTGTCACTTCCGGGAGCAGTGATCGCTGGATCGCCGCGATTTCCTGCAGCTGCTCGGAAAACTGCGCATTGAGTTCGTCGAGTTCCTTCTGGATCACAAGGTTTCGCGTCACGCGACCGATGAGGTTCCCCCGCAGGATGAACTCTTCGACAAGATCCGGCGAGAACGCGTTCGGCTCGCGATGGAGGCCGATCGACCAGTTCAGCGCCTCGCCGTCGTCGAACAGCGGTATCACCATGGCCGAACGGAACTCCGCCAGGCTGTCGCCGAAAACCGGGTCGCCGGTGAGTTGCAGGTCGTTCTCCAGATGCGGCAAGTCCCCGGCGATGATGTCCCCCGCCCAGCCGCCGGAGTGCGTCGGCAACTCGTCCCAGTGCTTCCATGGGTTCAGGCGCCCCTGCTGACGGTCGGCCTGCGACAGAACCGTCCCGGTGATCTTGTAGTCGCCCGGCCTGAGCCCACGACGCGAAAGGCTGATGTAGCCCTGCCACGGCGAGAACTCGGCCATGGTCTTCGCGAACTCGCGCTGGACTTGCGCGGGATCGTGCATCCCGCTGATGCGACGCACCAGATCGGTCAGGAGCATGACCCGCCCTGAGGACATCAGGGCGGGTGCGTTCGGATGATTGCCCGCGCTTGTCACGGGGGCATTCTAGACCAACCGGGCCCCTTTACTCGCAGGTCGAGCCGAAGACTCCGAGAATCGCGTTGAGGTCGGTGAGGTCCACCACGCCGTCGCCGTTGGCGTCGCCAGCGTCGGTGGTCTGTCCGAAGTTGGCCAGAACGAGGTTCAGGTCGGCGAGGTCCACGGAGCCGTCCCCTGTCACATCTGCGGGGCAGTCGACCGCCTGCGACCAGCGAGACTGCTCGATGACACGCTTGGAGATATTCGGCCCCTGGAAGCGGACGATAATGCCGGCCCCGCCCCCGCGCTCGAAGAACTCGACCCGGATGGAGTGCTTGCCGGCCCCGAGAGCGATCTCGCCGGAACGCTCCTGCATCGCATGGAGACCATCGTTGTCCACGATCATCTCGTCACCGATGTACAGACGCGAGCCGTCGTCGGACTCCGTGAAGAACGTGTACATGCCGCCGGCGGGCACCTCGACGAAACCTGTGAACACGGCACCGACATCATCGTTGCGACCGCTCGTGGCGAAGTTCCCGTTCGTGGACGGGAAGTTGATCGACGGGAAGTCGTCCGAGGCGTACGAGTCGAGCGTGGAGAAGTCCGGAAGGACCGACGGGTTGGCGAGCGCGTAATACTCGACTCCGACGCCGGGGGTGGTCGCACCGGGCTCGTCGGGCTGGCGGAGACTGAGGACATCCACATCCACGGTCGCGACCGCACCACCATTGATCGTGTACGAGAACGAGTCGGCACCGGCGTAGCCGGTCGGCGGCGTGTAGCGGATCATGTCCCGTCCGTTCCCACCGAGATTGACGACAACTTCGACCTCACCGCCCTCGGCGCTGACCGCGTCCGCGCCGACCAGATCGACGGCGTCACAGCTCGCGGCCTGATCGTTAAGCAGCACATCGATCAGGATCGGTTCGTCGGGTAGGGTCGCGGCCTGATCGTTCACGGCCGTTGTCCCGTTCGCGGTCAGATCGCAGGCGGAGTTGAGGTACGACAGAATCTGATTCCGAACCAAGGGGTGGAAGTTCAGCGTGATGTTGCTGATCCCGCCGGGGCATGTGTGGCAGTAACTCATGATCGTGCCGTCGCCCGCGCCGGTGCAGTCGCCGTTGCCGCAGTTGTCGATCGGCGGGTTGTACGAGTCGTGGGTATGCCCGGTCCCGAAGTTGTGTCCGAGCTCGTGGGCCAGCACAACCAGATCCCAGTTCCCGCCGTTGTTGTTGATCAGCGGGTAGGGGAAGCTGCCGTTGAGGTACCCCGACAGGCCATACCCGAAGTTCGGGCTGCAAACGACGCTGAGGTAGGCCACGCCGCCGTACGGCAGGTCACTTCGACCAGACAGCAGGTGCGCCAGATCGCGCTCCACACCGCCCTGCGTCGCGTTCCAGTGGTTGCGGAACTCCTGGAGGAGGTCGTCGCCCTGGTTGTACGCGTCGGAATTCGTCTCCCAGACGCGAAGGTAACTGACCGTGAATTGAACATTGACGTTGCTCTGGTAGATCTCACCGACTCCGGCGACCAGCGTCAGCGCGTACGCGGCGGCGGCATCGGTGTCGCCGCCGAACAGCAGCTCCGAGAACTCCCAGTCCGTGTCGATGGCCAGACGCGCAACGCGGCACGGCGGCTCGCCGCGACCGATCTCCTCGACCTGGTCCGCTTCGACCGGTCGTTCGAAACCGTTGGGATGCAGTTCGGGGTCACCGGGGACGACACCGCAGGTGACCGGCGGCATGTTCAGCCCAGCGATCGGACCCTCAACTTTGGTGATCCGCAGGTCCTCGGGTCGCCCGAATCCGTCGACCGCGAGGCCGCTCGATAGCGAGTACACCGATCCCGCCGTGGAGATGAAGCCCTGCACGCCGTGGTCCGATAAAGACACGAACACGCGCGATTCCGGATCGCCGACAACGTGGCCCCGGAGCAGCGCGAGTCCGGAGACGTCCAGCGGGCGCTCGCCGTCCACTCCTGCGACGACAACCTCCGCGTTGGGTGCGAGCACCTCGAACCGCTCCAGCCGGAGATTGACCTGCGGCCCCTCCGGAAGCACCACATTGTTCATCTGCGTCTGCTCGCCCACGCCGAGGTTCCGGACCGCGTCTGCAGACAGTTCAAGCGCATTTGAGGCGGGAGCGTCGTCCGTTGCCTCCGGGGCAGGGCGGAACGAGGCGAGCGCCCCGACAGCAAGACTGCCACCGAGGATGAAAGCGAGAATCCCGCTGGTCGCGGATCCGGTTCGCGTGAGAGGGCGTGCCATGTAACCTTCGTCCTTTCAGGGCGTTGCGTTTGAGGCCTCCAGAAGCCTAATCGGCGGCAGCCCAATGTCCACGCGACAGCGGGCATTGCCCGAAAGTCGTCACCTCACCCGAACACACCGCCCGTTCCCGCCCGACTTGTGATCCCGGTCGATCCGGAGGAACATCCCGTCATGACGGCACTTCCCGCAGTCCATCGGCAACTTCTCGACGCCGCGATCGCTCAAGCGGAGAACTCCCTATCTGAAGGGGGGATACCGATCGGAGCGGCCCTCGGGGACGAACACGGCACGGTTCTGGCTCTGGGGCACAATCTGCGCGTGCAGACCGGCGACTCCACAGCGCACGCCGAAGTGGTCTGCCTTCGCAACGCGGGGCGTCGGCGCGACTGGCAACGTCTCACCCTGGCCACGACGCTGAGCCCGTGCATCATGTGCACCGGAGCCAGCCTGCTGCACAGGATTCCTCGGATCGTGATCGGTGAAAACCGGACGTTCTTGGGCGGCGAAGACCTGCTTCATCGGGAGGGGATCGAGTTGATTCTGGCAAACGACGACCGCTGCATCGAACTGATGAGCCGATTCATCGAGGAGCACCCCGGCCTCTGGAACGAGGACATCGGCGTTCCGGAGGATGCCAAGGCGTGACACCGCTTGTTCCGAGGTCGGTCACGGTCTACTGCTCATCGAGCCCGAGAGTGGACCCGTCGTTCGTGGCGGTGGCACGCGAGGTTGGCACGCTGCTCGGAGAGTCGGGGCGCGAACTCGTCTACGGCGGAGGCTCGCAGGGGCTCATGGGCGAAGTCGCTCGCTCTTGTCGCGACGCCGGCGGACGGGTCGTCGGCATCATCACCGAGCGGCTGCGCGACGCGGAACTGCTCGACGAAGAGAACCACGAGAACATCGTGGTCGCAACGATGCGGGAGCGCAAGCGCTTGCTCGAGGACCGGGGCGACGCCTTCCTGATCCTGCCCGGCGGCGTCGGCACGCTCGAGGAGTTCTTCGAGGTGCTGGTTGGGCGCCTGCTCGGCGAGCACGAGAAACCGCTGGCGCTGGTGAACCCTCGCGATCCGATCGATGCGCCGAGCGCCTCGCTCGACGACACCGGGCAGCCGGGCGCCGGCTACTGGTCGCCGCTGCTGGCGATGTTCGACCACATGGTCCACAACCGCTTCATGAAGCCCGCCGTGCGCACCCTGTTCGCGGTGCACGCCGATCCACGCTCCGCGCTCGACGCCTTGGAACGGATGGCGGATTCGGGAGCACACTCGATCGACGACCGTGATCTCCTGCCCGGAATCGTCGACCCGGACGCTCCGGAGCGTTCGGAATGAAGTCCGCGCCCCCGGTGATCCTCCCGGACCCTCCCGAGCCTCCCACCCCGATGGGCCTCATCGCCGGCGGTGGTCAACTGCCCGTCCTTGTGGCGCGCGGGATGCGAAGCATGGGCCATCCGGTCCGCTGCCTCGGCCTCGTCGGCCAGTTTGATTCCGAGCTCAAGGACCTGTGCGACCAGTTCACCGAAGTCGGCGCGCTGCGGTTCAACAGTTGGGGAAAGCGCCTGAAGGCGATGGGCGTCGAGTATGCCGTCATGGTCGGGCGGGTCGACAAGGCGAAGATGATGCACAGTTGGGGTACCATCATCAGGAACACCCCGGATCTCCGCGCCCTGTGGATGTGGCAGAAACTGCGTCGCGACCGGCGGAGCCACCTGATCCTCGCGGCGATCGCGGATGAACTGGCGAAGGACGGAGTCAATCTCATCGATTCGACCGCGCACATTACCGACCACCTCGCGACCAACGGCGTGATGACGCGCAGCAAGCCGAGTTCGCGCCAGAGAAGCGACATCGCGCTCGGCTGGCCGCTGCTTCAGGAAATGCTCCGACTCGATATCGGCCAGGCGATCGCGGTACGCGAGGGAGACGTCATCGCGGTCGAAGCGGTCGAAGGCACCGACCGGATGATCAAGCGATGCGGTGAACTCTGCCGCAGCCCGGGCTGGACGCTCCTGAAGGGAGCCCGCGCCGGGCACGACCGGCGAGCCGATGTCCCGACGATCGGTCCGACCACTATTCAGAACCTGCACGACCATGGCGGGCGCTGCATCGCGCTGGCCGTGGGCGACGTGATCATCATCGAGAAGCCCCAGACGCTCGAACTCGCCGACCGCCTCGGCGTGTCCATCATCGGGATTCCTCAGGGCCCGAGCACTCAGGAACCGCGCGTCACCGCGAACGAATGAGGGACGACGACGCGAGAGACGAACAGGTTCGGTACGTCAGCCGAGGCGGCCTGAAACTGCATCACGCGCTGCGCGAATTCGCTCTGGATCCCACAGGCCTCTGGTGCGCTGATCTCGGCTGCTCTACCGGCGGGTTCACCCACTGCCTTCTTGAGCACGGGGCCGAAAGGGTATTCGCGGTCGACACCGGCTACGGCGTACTCGACTACCGCCTGCGAACCGACGACAGGGTCAGCGTGCACGAACGGTCGAACGCTTTGCATTTCGCTCCTCCCGCAGAGGTCACCGAGCGTTGCGGCGTCGATCTGGTCACCATCGATATGAGTTGGACCGTGCAGGAAAGGTGCCTGCCCGCCGCAACCCAGTGGCTCCGGCCGGGGGGGCACGTTATCTCGCTGGTGAAGCCGCACTACGAAGCGACCGGCGGGCCGTTCCGCGAAGAATTCGCCCAGCTGGTGAGCGATGGCGTGCTCGAAGAACAGGCCGGCAACCTCGTTCTCGAGCGAACGCTTGCGGACATGCCCCGCCTGGGGTTCCAGATGCTCAACAGCACCGCTTCGCCGATTCTCGGCGGCCAGCGAAAGCCGAAACGACGCAAACGGTCCGATTCACGTCCCGGAACCGGCAATCTGGAGTATCTGGTGCTCTTGCGAGCCGATGACGCCCGGCCGGCTCAGGACGCGACACCCTGAAGCGTCTGCCAGCATGCCTCGAGCAGTTCGGCGGTTCCCTCACCGGTCGCCGCGGAGATGGGGTACACGCGTTCGTCCACCCCGAGTTGCAGCGTCGCTCGGAGCAACTCGACAGCGGTCTGGGCGGACTCCTGTCCACCAAGCAGATCGAGCTTGTTGATCGCGATGATCTCCGGCTTCTCCGCGAGCGCCGGGCTGTACTCGAAAAGCTCACGCCGGATCATCTGGAAGTTCGCCGCAGGGTCTGACCCGTCTGCAGGCTCGATGTCGATGAGGTGTACGAGCACGCGCGTCCGCTCGATGTGCTTCAGAAACTCGTGACCGAGGCCAGCACCCTGGGCCGCGCCCTCGATAAGTCCCGGGATATCCGCCAAAACCAGCCGGCGCTCGATGTCGAGCGACGCGATCCCGAGCTGAGGACGAAGCGTCGTGAACGGGTAATCGCCGATCTTCGGCGTTGCCCGCGTCACGGACGACAGCAGGGTTGACTTTCCGGCGTTGGGCTTGCCGACGAGTCCCACATCGGCGATGAGTTTGAGTTCGAGGTGCAGGGTCTTCCGCTCGCCGGGCTCACCCGGCGTGCACTCGTAAGGGGCTTGATGCGTCGACGACTTGAAATGGTCGTTGCCGAAGCCGCCGTTTCCGCCGCGAGCCAAAACCGCCCGCTGGCCCTCGGCCAGGTCCACCAGCAGCGTCCGCTCGCCGTCCTCGTTCTCCTCGTAGATCAGCGTCCCCGGAGGCAGGTTGATCTGGATATCTTCGCCGTCGGCCCCGGTCTGGTTTTTGCCGTGTCCTGACCCGCCGGGCTTGGCGGCCCACACGTGCTGGTGACGAAAGTCGAGCAGAGTCTGGGTATTGGGATCGCCCAGAGCGATGACCGAACCGCCGCGTCCGCCGTCCCCACCGTCGGGCCCCCCCTTGGAGATGTACTTCTCGCGCCGGAAGGAAACAACACCGTTCCCCCCGTCCCCGGCTCGCACCTCGATTGTGGCATGGTCAGCGAACATTGCGGGCAGTGTAGCCGCCGCTCGCCCCCCGAAGTGGCCGCGACGCTTGGACGCCGCGGAATCGACCAGATACCCTTTACTGCTCAGGATTTCACGTTGATCGGAAAGGTTCGGGCATGACGCGTGTCGCGGTTGTTCTCTCGGGTTGTGGCGTCTTCGACGGATCGGAGATTCACGAGGCCGTTTCCGTCCTGCTCCACCTCTCTCATCGCGGAGCGGCGGTCCAGTGCTTCGCTCCGGATATCGATCAGGCCCATGTCGTGAATCACCTCAAGGGCCAGCCGGCCGAAGGGGAGTCCCGCAACGTTCTGGTCGAAGCCGCTCGCATCGCACGCGGCAACATCAAGCCGCTCGCCGAACTCAAAACCGACGAATTCGACACTGTCGTGTTCCCCGGCGGCTTCGGCGCCGCGAAGAACCTCTGCACCTTCGCGTTCGACGGCCCGGAGTGCACGGTTCACGCGGAGGTCGAGCGGGTGCTGAAAGCGTTTCACGAGGCCGAAAAGCCGATCGGCATGTGCTGTATCGCCCCCGCCATCGCTGCCAGAGTCTTCGGCACGAAGGCCGGCGGATCGGGTTGCACGGTCACGATCGGGTCCGATGCCGACACCGCGAAGGCCATCGAAACAATGGGGTCAACCCACTCGGATCAGCCGGTCACCGACGCCTGCGTGGACAATGCGAACCGGCTCGTGACCGCCCCGGCCTACATGTTCGGCGACGCCCCGATTCATGAAGTGCACGAGGGCATCGGCCAGATGATCGAGAGGACTTTGGAGCTCGCCGGAGCGGGCAGTACCGCCTGACGAGCCCGATAGGAACCCGGGACGCCCCCGCGCGTCCAAACCTCGGAACCACCAGCCGCGTCGCGACGCGGCGTGCAAGGGAGCAGCCGTTTGTTGACCCGCTCAAGTTCAGTCACGCAGTGGCCGGTTCGCGCTGTGGCCGCCCTGCTTCTCGCGTCCGCCGCGCTCGCGGTCGCCTGCAGCAAGACGCCACAGCGCCCGGCCAGCACCGTGCAGGTGCCGGTCGTCGTGCGCGACACCCAGTCCATCCTCCGTGGAACCATCGGCTCCGAAGTCACCATACGGGGCACGGAGGGCACCATCGTTTCGGGCTACGGCCTCGTCGTCGGGCTGGACGGCACCGGGTCGGGAACCGTGCCGATCGGCGTCCGGTCCGTGCTCGAAGACGAGATGCGCAAGTACGGCGTTGGAACCGGCGCGCCCGAAGCGGGGCCCCTCGCACGGATCTCGCCTTCTCAGTTGATCGATAGTTCGGACACAGCGGTGGTGCTGGTCCAAGCGTACATCCCCGCCGGCCTCCCGATGCACGCGACGTTTGATGTGGAGGTATCAGCTCTGAACGGGAGCGGCGTCACCAGCCTCGAGGGCGGACGCCTCTACACGACCGACCTCCGCCGCGGCGTGGTTTCGCCCTCCGCGCCGGACACCCGCGCGGTGGCGGACGCCGGAGGCCCCGTCTTCATCAATCCCTTCGCGTTTGCCGAGCGAGGGAGCGAAGCGGAGTCCGACACCATTCAGCGCAGTCGCGGCCGCGTGCTCGCCGGCGGGAGAATCAAGGAAGCCGAGCCCATCCGTCTCCTGCTCGACAATCCGTCGCACGCCCGAGCACGCGAGATCACCCGCGCGATCAACAACAAGTTCCAAACGGGTGTGCGTGGCGATGTGGCGATCGGGCGAAGCGACGAGTTGATCTACGTCAATGTGCCCATTCAGTATCGCGACGAGCCGGAGGTCTTCATCAACCTCCTGCGATTCACCCGGATCGACCAGGCCTTCCCGGAAGAGTGGGCCCGGCGATACGCCGACGCGCTGGTGGAACAGCCGGAACTCGCCACACAACTCAGCTGGTGCCTGCGAGCCCTCGGCGAACCGGCGATCTCCTATCTTCGACCGCTGTACACCCACCCCGAGTCGATCCCGCGCCTCGCCGCGATCGAAGCGGGTGCGTGGGCCGGTGATCTGACGGTCCGCCCCCACATCGAGGAACTGATCGAGAACGGACCGATCGGTCTCCGCGACGACGCGATGCGCTGGCTGACTCGCCTGCCCGTGAACCGCGACCCAGGCATCCGAGAGTACCTGCGCACCCACCTCAACAACCCGGACCTCGCTCTGCGGGTCACGGCCTTCGAGGCGCTCAAGCGCCTGGACGACGCCCGCATCATCACACGCCCGATGGGTGACAAGTTCGTGCTCGATATCGTCCCGTCGACGCAGCCGACGATCTACGTCACACAGAGCAACGTCCCACGAATCGTGCTCTTTGGGATGAACATGGAGATACTGCCCGAAGTCTTCGTCGACGCGTGGGACGGCCGACTGCTCATGAAGGCCGATCCGGACCAACCGGAAGCGGAAATTTTCTACCGGCCGAACTCTCGTGTTGCACCCCGACTCGTCAAGGCCGATCGTGACCTCGCATCGATGATCCGCCGCATGGCTTTCGAGCCCACCCCCGATCTTCTCGAGGACGGCCTCAACATGCGATACAGCGAGATTGTCACCGTGCTGTATCTGATGGCGAGCGACGGTGCGATTCCGGCGACCTTCTTCCCCGAAGACGACCGCGAGAACATCGAGAATATTCGACGGCTGGCGAGCCGCTTCACCGACGAGCGACCGGGCCTTGCCCCGGACGACGCCGCCCCGTTCGAGCCGCGTGCGGAAGCGGCCGGTGAGTCGGAAGAAACCACCGAGCGGGATCTCTCGGACAACCCCTACGTCGTCCCGCTGCCGCGTCCCGCGCCCAAGGAGCGATCTGAAGACGATCCACCGCCAAGCCGTTGAGACCCGAGCCGGGCGGCTATACTCCGCTTCCTCTTTGACAATTGGGGCCGACCGGCATCGACCGGACAGGGAATGTGTGTCGTGGCGCGTCGCGGCGAATGCAACCGCGTTATCAAGCGTTCACACTTATAACTGCCGAACCGCAGTTTGCTATGGCCGCCTAATAAAGTGGCCTGAGCGTCGTCCGACGCCCGATAGGGTGACGCTCAATGACATCGGGCTGGCCGAAAGGCGGCGTCTCAGCGCCGATCGGCGAGAACTTTCTGAGGCTGGCGCGCTGAGCAGGGTGTCCTGCTCGGCTCAGCGAGCGAGATGAAATCAGCGACTACACGCGTAGAAGCGGCACGCGGACTGTTCCGACACGGGGGTTCGATTCCCCCCGGCTCCACTTAAGCATCGAATGACAACACCCCGGCTTCCCCGGGGTGTTGTCGTTGGTTGGGTTCAGCACGGACTGCCGAAACTGCTGAGGATCAGGTTCAGGTCGGCGAGGTTTGTTACGCCGTCGCCGTTGATGTCGCCTGCCCCGCCGCCGCCGAACGCGCCGAGGACGATGTTCAGGTCGCCGAGGTCGATCGTGCCGTTGCCGTTCAGGTCAGCAGGGCAACTCACAGCGCCCCAGAACCCTCCGACAACTTCATAGCCGCCTCCGGTCATCGGCGGACTGGCGTCGGGTTGACCGACGGTTCCGTAGACCTGAAACGCGCCCCCGGTCGATAGCCCCCCGCCGCCGTCGACGGTCCACTCGTTGATCTCGAACGGCCCGCCGGCGACCGCGATTCCTCCCAGGCAGGCCATAGCAACTGCTGCCTGAACTCTCCGATACAGAATTGGTGTGTCACGCATGACTGCATCTCCTTTCGCGTTCGGGTCAGTTGCCGAGCTTGCGGGCTTCGGAGGCTTCCCGTGACGCGTCGATGCCCTCGGAATGACCGCGCCCGAACGATTCGGGGTGGAGCAGCTTGCCGACGGCATCGCCGGACTTCCATTCCTCCACGGGGATGCGGTTTGCGTTTGCGAACGCGTCCTCGCGGACGCCCGTGACCTGCCATGAGACCTTGGCTCCCGGCACGCCGCCGGCGATCACGAAGACCCCCTGCTCGGTCATCTCGTGCGCGATGTAGAGATTCGGCATCGGAGCACCGATCGGCGTGAGTTGGTAGCGGAAGTCGCGGTTCAGGGCCTGGAAGTAGTCGGGCATCTGAACCGTGGCGGTGCCGTTCGCATCGATGCGGGCCTGACCGTTGTAGATGTTCATCATCTCGGGTGACTCGACGAACGAGTGGTAGAGGTACCTGTTGTAGGGATCAAGCGGATGGTCAATCTTGAACGAGCCAGCGCCTTTCGAGAGCGTTCCGGTGACGTTGGCGTTGCCTGCAAAGTACCCGGCCCAGCGTGTACCGGATCCGCTGGTCGAGCCGTAGATCCCATACCCGGTTCCACCCGTGCCCGAGTCAGCGAACCCGCGGACCCCGTAGTAGCTCGCGCTCTCGTCTCCGTCTGCGACACCGTAGACGCCTTGGTACTTACCGTCACCACGGACGCCGATGCCCCAGAAGTCGCTGTCGTTGTTGATTCCATAGATCGCGGGAGTGTCGTTGTTACCGGGAGTGCTCTGGACACCTCGCACGGCGTTCGAGTCATATGACGAACCGGTGCTGCTCACCGCGAAAACGCCCTGCGAATCGCGATTGGCGAAGGTGACATCGGTTCCGGTGGTTCCGTTGATGATGCGACCTCCGTCGCGGTTCGCACCGCTGATGCTCGCGTAGACTCCACCGTAGAAGTCATTGCCCAGCACGACAAAGGCGGCTGGCTGGTTGCCGTAGAAAAGGTAACCGCCCTCATCACTGTTCTGGCCGACGACAGCATAACCGTCAACGGTCGTACCGTAGACGCCAAACCCAAAGCCCTCGTGCGATCCCCAAACACCGATGCCGCAACCACTTTCGCCGTTGTTCACGCCACGCACAGCGGCCGAGAAGCAACCCGGCGCGGTGTTCGAAATCTCCGCAAGGAAAGCGTTCGCACTGAACTCCGTCGAGTCGGATCGAACGAACAGCGCTGGCGCAACACCTGTCGCAGAAGTATTCGCGAGTGACATCATCTGGCCGTTGTACGAGCCGAACATCGGCCATTCAATCTGATCGCTCGTGAAAGAGAACGGCGTCGGGTTGATCTTCTGACGAGGCGTCAGAACCGATCCGTTGACGGTCAGTTGCAGCCATCGGTTCGAACCGTCGAACAGGTTCGTCCCAAAGGGCAGATCGACCGTGAAGACTCCCTGTGAGACCGAAACCACAATCACACCCGAGTTCGCGAGCGCGCCACCACCGATCGCGTTGGCGTAGAGCCCGAAGTTGATGTTGTAGTTGCCGTTGGCGAGTTGCCCGTTCTGGCGCAGGCGACCTTGGTACGTAAACATCTGGGCGATACGCGATTCGGCGACATCGCCTCCGTCCTCGAGATCGGTCGTGCCGATCGGCTTGTCGGGCTGAATAAGTGTGGTCTGGTCGGGCGCTGCGAGCACCGTGCCGCTGATCGCGGAAAGGATGCAGGCGCAGGACAACAGTGCGGCGTGGCCGCGGGTCGGTGTACGGTCCATTGTGGACTCCTCCAATCAGATGTTCGGCGCCGCGCCCCGTACCTCCACGAGTTGGTCCTCCTCAGGCCGGGCGCCGACGAACAGCGATAAACATCTCATCGTGTCCGCTGATTGAAACGCTACCTCATGCGCAGTCAAGTTCCAGACGTTGCGCATGGTTGCGCTGTGGAATTCACCGGACCGAGCGCCGCAAGTCGGGCGCCGAGCGCGTCCGTCGGTCGAATTCCGCCGGTGGAACGCCGCATCCACCAGGTGGCACGAGCAGCCTACGCACATTTGCCGGTTTTGATTCGTGCCACCCCGAAGCGGGCAGATCCAAAGCGGTGGATCAGTTGCGCGCACTGAGCAGCGGTTCCGACGGGCCGTCGGGAGAACCGAAGAGCGTTAACCGGATCAACTCCGCGATCATCGTGTTGTCCACAGTCCCGCGTACACGCTGGCTGTTCAGACCGTCCGCACGAACAAGGATGCCGCCGGAAACGTCCGTCTTGCTCGACCAGACGACCGCGAACGGAAGGCGACGCCCGTTGCGATCCGGAGCGGCGATGAACGGAGCGGTTCCGGTTCCACTCACGCCGTCAACCGGTGCGCCGTTGGGATCCCATGCCGGGAGCGTCCGGGGTGCGTCCTCGCCGGGCGCCATCACGATGCCATTCATCCGAAGGCCACCGCCGTCACTATCGGCGCAGGTGATCAGAAGCGTCTGCGGGTTGTCGGCGATATGGCGGAGGGCGATACCGATCGCTTCATCGGCGCGACGCGCGGCCTCCAGCGTGCCGGATGCGTTGTTGTTATTCCCCATGTTGTCGGTGGCTTCTTCCTCAACCACCAGAAGAAACCGCTTCCCGCCAGCCGACAGCAGCCGGATCGCGGCGTCGGTCATCTCCGCGACGGTCGGGGCCTCGGGGTCGAAGTTGGACAACCCCTTCTCCTTCAAGATCTCCTCGGGCTTGTCATTGAACGTCGCGTCCCAGGCGAAGAGGCCGAGGACCTTCTCCGCGGAGGATGGCAGGCTCAGCAATTCATCGCGGGTCCGCACGACGATGTACCCTCTGTCAATCGCCTCAGCGACCAGGTTGCGCCCGTCCGGACGCTTGCCCTCGCCGTGAACCCCCATCGTTCCCTCCGGCAGGAAGTGCTTCTCCCCGCCACCGAACAGGACTTTCGCGCCGGAGTCGATCAACTGCGCAGCGATGTCGAAATGATCGTGACGCGAACCCGCCTCCGCCACGAAGCAGGCGGTTCCCGGTTCAGTGGAAACACCGGTCTGCACCAGACCGACAGGGATCCCGCTTCGCAGGGCTTGCATCGCAACGCTCAGAGAGCGCCCCTGGTCGTCGACTATGCGCTCCCCCCGGTCACCGCCGGCGGTGAGACCGAACGCATCCGAGGCCACCTTTATGCCGAAGGCGTGCGTGGTCGCGCCGCCGTTGCTCGTGGCCGTGAGCGAATCGTTCATATGCCCGCGATACACGCCGACGGCCGGAAGCAGGTCCCAGTTCAGATTGTTGTCAGGCCCGACATAGAGGGCACGCGCCGCCGTCCACGTCGCGGCGGATGCTCCGTCCGGGTGGATGAAGATCACGCTTCCTGTCAGCGCGGAGCGGTCGGCGCTGACGCTGGCATAGGCACGCCCGCATCCGAGGGCGACAAGACACGCGGCGAAAACATTCAGGATAAAGCTTGAGCGTTGCACAGGAACACCTCTCATCAACGGTCAGACAAACGGCTACAACCAATCGCCGCGTCTCTAGAGCATCGCCCATTCGCTTCATCCCGTCCGGGCGGAACGAGTACAAACACTGCATTTAACGAACTCTTCACCGGTCGCTCGCACACGCGACCGACGGATTGGGCGATCGTTGTGCTCAATCACAAAGGAGAATTCAATATGCGCGAGACCTCCCTGATCTCCGTCTGCGTCGGCGCAGCACTCTCGATCAACGCGTGGGCCGCCGACCCCACCGCCCGTGGCACTGTCTTCCTCGACCTCAACAACGACGGCGTGCGTCAGGCCGACGAACGGGGAATCGCCGCCGTCCCCGTGTCCGACGGCGTACGAGTCACACTGACCGATGCATCGGGTGCGTGGGCACTCCCCGTCACCGGTGATGACCACTACTTCGTGATTAAGCCTCGCGGCTACCGCACACCGACCACCGAGCTCGGCCTGCCCCGCTTCAGTTACATCCACAAACCGGACGGCTCACCGGACGACGACTTCATCTGGCCTGGAGTCGAGCCGACGGGCGAACTCCCAGAGTCCATCGATTTTCCGCTGGTGCCGAACGCTGAGCCGGATTCCTTCAGCATCCTCGCGTTCGGCGACCCGCAGCCGTACTCAGAACGCGAAGTAGACTTCTTCCGCGCCGATGTGATCGACCCGATCGTCGGTCGGCACGATGTCGCCTTCGGCGTCAGCCTTGGCGACCTCGTTGGCGACCGCCTGGATCTGTTCCAGCCGCTCAACGAGGCGCAATCAGTCCTCGGCGTGCCCTGGTACAACATCTACGGCAATCACGACATGAACTTCATGTCCGGCCAGTCGGATGACACCGCCAGCGATCCCGATCGCTGGGCCGACGAGACCTACGAGCGTGTCTACGGGCCGGCGAACTTCGCCTTCCAATACGGACGGGTGCATTTCATCGCGCTCGACAACGTGATCCACGAAGGCTTCGAGGGCTTTCGAAACGGCACGCACGACGGTTGGCCCGGCGGCAAGCGCCCCCGCTCTGCAACCTATCGTGGCGGACTGCGCCCGGATCAACTGACGTTCCTCGAAAACTACCTGCAGATCGTGCCCGATGACGAGCTGGTGGTGCTCATGTTCCATATCCCGATGGCCGCCGAAGCGGGCAGCATCCACCAGATCCCGGAGCGTGAGCGGCTCTTCGAGATCCTGTCGAGCCATCCGAACACCATGAGCATGTCCGGGCACACGCATTTCCAGCGCCACTGGTTCTTCGGAGAACAGGACGGCTACCGGCCGACCGGCCCCAACCAGCACACCACAGGTGTCGTCGGCCGGACCGTTCATCACCACATCAACGCGGGAACCGCTTCGGGATCCTGGTACCGCGGCCTGTTCGACGAACAGCTCATTCCACACACGCAGATGCGCTGCGGCACACCGAACGGCTACACCGTCGTGAACTTCGACGGGAACACCTACACGACGGACTACTTCGCCGCACGCCACTCAGAGCACCAGTTCGCATCAGTCACGATCGGTGAACCCGGCACGACCGAAGTCCGGCCGGACGAGGGCGAAACCACGGTCGTCGTAAATGTCTTCAACGGCACCGAGGCGGACACCGTGCGCTGGCGGGTTATCCCGCTCAACCCGAGCGCTCGCCCCCTTCCGTGGACCGCGATGCTATTCGCGCCGCAAGTGGACCCCACCTATCAGGCTCTGTTCGACCGCGAGGCCAAGCTCGCCGGGTACGCGGACGGCCAGCGTGATCTGCCGGACCCTGTTGAATCGCACCACATCTGGGAGTCTCGCCTGCCCGCCGGGCTGCCGGGCGGCACGCATCGCATCGAGATCGAACACACCGATGTCTACGGACGGACCCGCTCGATGACCGCAACCTTCCGCGTGGTGGCCGACTAAAGCCAGTCACCGACAACAAGCAGAACGACGAGAGGGAACGCACCCCGGCCGATCGGTCGGGGTGTTCTCGTTTAACAAAGGGCGAACGCGAGTCAGTCGGCCGACTGGCCGAAGTCAGCGAGCACGCGGTTCAGGTCCTCAAGCGTGTAACGCTCGCCGAAGCCGCCGAGCACGAGGTTCAAATCCTCAAGCCCGACTGTGCCGTCGAGTGAGTAGTCGCCCGCGAAGATACGCCCGTCAAAGCCGGCGGCGGTGACCAGTTCCAGTTCAAAGTGACTGCCCGGCCCCGTGAAATACCGCTCCTGCCACGGCGAATAGGTCCGAAAGCGCACCGTGCTGCTGCCGGGCGCGAGCTCGATCAGGCGCAGGAACCCCTCGCCACCCTCGGGTCGCGCCTGGTAGTCGGTCAGCATCTGGTGCGCGACATTGCCGAACGCCGTTGCGTCAGAAACCCGGCTCTCGCCGGTCACATGCCCGCTCAGCACCATCACGGTGTTCGGGTGCTGGCTGATCAGATCGCGCCAGAGATCCCCGCCGTCCGAAGTGCCGCCGGGAAGATCAGCCGTACCGTAGGAGTACGGGGATCCGCTGAACTCGCCGACCAGCCGATCGATACGCTGATCCCCGCGATGCATGTACGCGTGGGTGATGACGATCGCCAGACGATCGCTATGGTCCGAGAGCACCTGATGCGCCCATTCGATCGCCTGCGTCCGAGGGCCCCACTCCAGCGACAGGATGACCCATTTCCGACCGGCCGCATTGATCAGGCTGTAGCTGTTCGCGACAGACTCGAACGTCCCCCCAAAGGTCGTCTGCTGAGCAAGGAATGACTCGGGAAAGTACTGGCCCATCAGCGTCGACCGATCGGCGGCGTTCCCGTTCGGGCCACAGTCGTGATTGCCTTGGGCGAGCACCGTCGGGATCTCCGGGAATATCCGATCGATCGCGCTCCGAGCAACGCTCCACTGCGACTCGTTGTTCCGATTCGTCAGATCGCCGAGGTGCAGGACCAGGCCGATGTTGAGGGCATCTGACTGATCCGCGATCCACTGCGTCTGGCTGTGAAACACCGGCGGATAATCCTGTGCGTAGTACTGCGTATCAGGAAGCACCGCGAAAACGGTTGAGCCGGGTCGCCACTCGATGTCCGGCCCGGGCGTGATCGGGATGTACGCGAAGGAGAACATGGCTTCGCCGCCGAGCCCCTCTGCGTCCATACCGGGTACATCCCGCGTCTCGACGACGAACCCTTCAAGATCGCTCGACCAGTCGGCCACGATGATGTTGTCCGAGTTCTGGACGCCTCCGCCTTCCGGTGAAAGCAGTAGTGCGCCGCTGCCCCCGTCGGTCACATCGCTGATGCGGAGCAGCACACGCCCCGTTCCGAGCGCGCTCACAGCGAAGCCCTCGGTCCCCGCGAGCACCTCCGGGACAGCACCATTTCTCTCAGCGACCCGGCCGGCGACGAGCCCATCGGTTGCGAACGGCAGATACACGAACGCGACCGGATCGTTCTCTCCGGCGGCTCCGCTCGTCGCCTTGTCATGGCACACGATCGTGTAGGTCCCGTCGCCGTGATTCTCGGTAAGGGCGAAGTTCGCCTCGTTCTTCCCGCCGACCGCGATGAGCACACCGTTATTCCCGGTCGCGCCGAAACCGGTGAGATCAAGGGTATATCTTCCCTGACTCGCCGGACTGTCCACAAACGTCGAACCGAGGCTGAGCCCGCCGCTTGAGATCAACCGCGTCATCGGCCCGTTGTTCGAGTCGTTCAGCGCGTGACCCGCGATGAACCCGGCTTCGAACGGGAACAGCACGCTCGCGACATCCACGTTCATCTCCATGCCGCTCGGCACACCATGGGCGCCGACCGTCAACTGTGTCACCGCATCCGGACGATGGCTCGTCACGATCGCGAAGCGGTCGCCGCCATTGTTGCCGCCGACGTTCCAGCCGTCGTCGTTCAAACGCTCGCGGTTGCGTATTGCCGGGATCATGACGCCGCCGGCAATATCGTTGCCCGTGCCGAAGCCGACGTGGTAATCGCCACGGTTCTGATCCGGGTAACTGAACAGCCGAGCCCCGGCCGGCACGGAAAGCCGGACCGAGTCCCGGTCGTTACCCGCATCGATCTGCTGCACGTCGAGCAGCCCCACGACGGCATCCGAGACCGCCGGAGCTACAGGGTCTCCATCAGCCCACGACGCTCCCATTTGCAAAGTAAAGAAAACGCAAAGCGCGATGCGGAGTGCTGCCTGTGTCATTGTCTCTCCCGAGGAACAACCGGTTCTCTGGAACAGCGTACAGCGGCACACAGACCGCACGCTCCCTCGGACAACGACTAACTCAATCTTCACCCGATCTGCGCACGCGCCTGCGCCGCCGTTCGTAACTTCCCTCTGCGTTGATACAGACGCCGCGTTGCGCGGTTTCTCTCTACCCCCGGACAATCTTGGAGCGCCATCTGATGCAATCCCGCAAAGCGTTCACTCTGATCGAACTCCTCGTCGTCGTCGCGGTCATCGCGCTGCTCATCGGCATACTGCTCCCGGCTATGGGCCAGGCGCGCGAGACCGCTCGGCGAATGCAGTGCTCCAACAACATACGCATGATCGTCCTCGCGTCCCGTGTCCACGCGAACGACAGCAGCACCGGGGCGTTCATCCCCACCATGGGCGGCAGCGAGGATAACCTCGCGTACCTCGAACCCGGCGAGTACATCGAGAACGTCGAGCAGGCCATCTGCCCGAGCACCCAGAACTTCGTCGATCCCGACAACTGGCTCGAAGAGGACGACGCACGCAACAAGTACGGCCGGCGCGTCCGTCTGCACCTGACCCGATCGGCGAACAACGCGTTCGACACGGGCGACAACACCCAGGGCTTCAACGTCCAGCGCGGCGGTCACAGCTTCGAGGTGTGGGCATGGATGTCCAGCCGCGCCCAGGGCCAACTGCACATCTACCCGTCCGGCTGGGTCGACTACAGCCGCGGCACGACCGACCATTTCCAGCAGCGCGGCTTCGGCCCGAAGCACCCGACGTACATCGGCGAGAACGGCGAGCAGCCGGACCCGCCGAACCGCAGCATTCTCAAGCGTCTCAACACGGTGGAGCACCCTTCCCGCACGCTGCTCATCCTCGACTCCGACCAGGATCACCTGTCGCAGATCAAGGCGCTGTACCCCGGATCGCGCAACAACTGGCCCGACCCGCACAACAACCACGGCACCGACGGCCTCAACATCGGCTTCATCGACGGCCACGTCGACTTCGTCCGCCGCGGCCACGACCTCGTCGAGGCCTACATGTACTCGAACCACCTCGGCGCTAGCGACATCTACGACGATCTCGAAGAACTCCACCCGGCCCTCCGCAAGACATCCGAGAGCCTCTTCTACAACAACTACCAACGCTGGTACTTCGAGAACGATTCCTGAGCCCGGTTGCTCACCACGTTTCCACGCATTCCGCCCTGCGATCGCTGCTGTCCGCGATCCGTTCATCCCGAGAGGAGAGTCTCATGTTCCGCAAATCGTGCGCGCTCGCCGCGCTCGCCCTGATCGGCGCCGCCGGCCAGGCGTCAGGTCAGGTCATCATCACCGAGATTCACGCGAACGCCGCCGGCGGCGACGTTCCCGGTGAATTCGCCGAAATCTACAACACCACCAACAACCCGGTTGACATCTCCGGCTGGTACCTCGCTGACGAGGACGGCAACTTCCTTACCGTCGGCCTGCCCGACGGCACGATCATGCAACCGGGCGAAGCGATCATCATCATGCGTTCGGGTCGCAACTGCGCCCAGGACGACAACGGCAACGACCTTCCCTTCCCGAATGACGACCTCGAAGACCCCGAGCTGACCCCGGCCGACTTCTACGCCGGCTACGGGGAATTGAACGCCGCCGGCGAACCGTACCGCGTCTTCGCGCTCGCCAATTGCCTCGTGCCATCGCTCGCCAACTCCGGATCACCCACCAACGAAGTGCTGACACTTCTCGACAACGTCGGCAATGTCATCGACGAGGCCAACTACCAGAACGGCATCAACGGGTGGCCGGCGACGACCTCGGGCATCTCGATCTACCTCAAGCCGCAGTTCCTCAACGCCAGCGACAACGACAACGGCCTCGCCTGGAGCCTGTCCGTGCTCGGTATCAACGGCGCAGGAGGCTTTGATGTCCAGGAAAGCCAGATCGTCGAATACACCAGCCCCATGGGTAACGTGACCGCGATCATCTCCGGCGGCGACATCGCCTCGCCCGGCTATGTCGAATCGTCGTTCGAGTTCACCGACTGCAACAACAACGGCAACGACGACGCCCTCGATATTTTCTTCGGCATCTCCGAAGACTGTAACTCCAACAACATCCCCGACGAGTGCGAGCCGGACTGCAACAACAACGGCGTGCCCGACGATTGCGATATCGTGTCCAACCCGGACATCGACTGCAACAACAACGGCATCATCGACTCGTGCGAGATCGCCGACAACCCGGGCCTCGACGCCAACAACAACGGCATCCTCGACGAGTGCGAGAGCGCGGGCAACGTGATCATCACCGAGATCATGTACAACCCGTGGACGTCGCCCGAACTCGAGTACATCGAGCTCTACAACACCTCCAGCGAAACCGTGGACCTCTCGGGCTGGATCATCGCCGACCTCGAAGGCGATCCGCCCTCGGCCCCGTTCCCCACCGGCACCACCCTCGCCCCCGGTGAGATCATCGTGCTCTTCGACGCCGAGGAGTTCTTTGACTCCGACGCCGGTACCTTCGACGACGCCGCTGCGCTCGCGCAATGGCAGGCGGTCTGGGGTGATGATTTCACCGCTGTCCCGCTCCCCGTCTGGGGCGCGCGTGCCAACTTCGGCACCCCGACCGACGAGATCCTCGCCGTGATCGACGGCAACGGTGTCATCATCGATGTGGTCAACTACAGCGGCACCGACTCCAACGGCATCCCCACCTTCGGTTGGCCCGGCACCGAGGGCCACGGCTCGATCTACCTGCGCGGCGATCGTCTCGACGGCGTGCTGAACAACAACGCCGAGAACTGGCGCCTGACCTTCCCGGGTCTTGATCTTGGCCGTCAGAGCAACCTCGTGGACGGCCTCCCGGTCGTCACACGCACCGGCGAAGACTTCGGCTCGCCGGGATCGATCTTCTTCGGCCCGCCCGAATCCCCCACCGGTGATGTCATCATCACCGAGATCATGGCCACCACCAACGCCTACGACCCCAACGGAGACCCCAACGACCCGAACGTCGGACGCGGGTTTGCCGAGTGGGTTGAGATCTACAACCGCAGCGATTCGGCGATCGATGTCTCCGGGTGGCGTCTCGCCGACGAGGACGGATATACCGCTCCGCTCCCGGAAGGATCCGTCCTCCAAGCCGGAGAAGTCGCGGTCATCTTCGGTGCGAACCCGGCGTACTTCAATTGCCGAAACGAAGCCATACAGGAGTTCTACGACGCGTGGGGCTGCGGCTACCAGGTGTTCCCGGTACAGGGCTTCTACGAAAGCGACGGCCCATTCGGTCTTGCCGCCCTCTCCAACGCGCCCAGCCCGACCAACGAGGTGCTGCGCCTCGTCGACGCAAACGGTGTCCCGTCGGACATCGCCAACTACGACGACGACTTCCTGATCTGGCCGCTCGACGGCACCGGCGAACTCGGCGACGAAGCGTGGTCGATCTTTGTGATCCCCCCGACCAGCAACTACACCCAGGTCCGAAACGACGACGGCACCCGCTGGGGCGCATCGTTCACGGGCCTGGCCGGTGGCCGGGAAGTGAACCCGACGTTCGTCTTCAATAGCCTCGTGCCGATGTTCGGGTCGCCCGGCACCCTGCAGAATGTCCAGACGCCGAACCTCAACGACTGCCCGACCATCGACCCGTGTGCGCCCTGCGCTGACGTCACCGGCGACAACACGATCGACCTCGCCGACCTGAACCTCGTTCTCGCGAACTTCGGTTCCACAACGAGCGACGGCGACGCGACCGGCGACGGCAATGTGGACCTGGCGGATCTCAACCTGATCCTCGCCAACTTCGGCACCGTCTGCGAGTAATGGCTCGACCGCTCACAACTCCTTGAGCACTCAATTGCGCCGGCGGGGAGCCAACCGCTCCCCGCCGGTTTTTCATCCGGAGCAATCGACCATGCGCCAGCTGACCGCCACCGTTCTCGCCCTGATATCTCTGACGCTCTGCCTGGGCATCGGCGGCCAGCCGGACCATCGAAGCCGCGACTTCGTCGTCATCGCCCACCGCGGTGCCAGCGGCTACCTCCCCGAGCACACGCTCGCCGCGTACGCGATGGCGTACGCCCAGGGCGCTGACATGATCGAGCCGGACGTCGTCGCGACCCGTGACGGTCACCTCGTCTGCCTCCATGACCTCACGCTCGAATCAACCACCAACGTCGCCAGCGTCTTCCCCGACCGAGCGCGCGAGGACGGCAGTTGGTACGCCATCGACTTCGACCTCGCAGAACTCAAGCGTCTCGAGAAGCACGGACGCGACTCATCGGACGCTGGCTACCGGATCGCAACGTTCGACGAGATGCTCTCGCTCATCGATCGGCTGAACACAAGGACCGGACGATCCGTTGGCGTTGTCCCAGAAATGAAGCATCCCGGCTTCCACGCCGAGCATAACTTCGACCTCGCCCTCCGCACGATCGAAACACTCCGCACCAAGGGATACACCGACCGGAACGACCCGATCATGCTCCAGTGCTTCGACCCGGACACCCTGCGTCGTATCCGCTTCGAACTCGGATCCGACCTGTCGCTGATGTACCTGTCGGGGGAATCGATCCCCGACAAGACGCTCCGGTCGATCGGCGCGTGGTGCCAGGCCATCGGAATCAACCGCAAACTCGTCGACCCGGAACTCGGCGGCGATCCACAATTCGTCCGTGCTGCCCAACGCGCCGGTCTCAAAGTCATCCCGTACACGCTGAAGTCCGATCCGCGAGATATCGAGCGCCTCATCGAAGCCGGCGTCGACGGCGTGTTCGCCGATTTCCCGGATGTCGCTCTGCGAAGCGCAAACCGATGAAGCGAAAGCCGCAGGTCATCAAGCCTTCGCGACAGGTCCCGCGTCGACCGTACGCCGGTACCGAACCGCCTCAGCAATCAAGAGACCCGCGAGTTCGGCTCAGCGGAGCACAGACAGCGAAACCGTCTTCTGCAGTTCAGCCGTCGGACGCGCGATGAGGTCATATCCGTCGCTCCCGACCACCGTGCATCGAACCAGCTCGCCGACACTGATCGGCTCGCGCGACTGCACGTAGATCACGCTGTCCACATCGATCGCCTGGAAGTACGCGCGCCCCTGGTAGAGCCGTCCGCTGGTCGCCGCCGCGGCGTTGCGGTCATTCCGGTCGGGCGACTTGCCGCCGGATTCCACGCTCGAGCCAGCCGGGTCCAAACCGCGGATCCCTCGAGAATCGACGCTCAGAGCCCGGTCGATGAGCACGTCGAACTGAATGCCGGGATCCGCCGGGTTCTCCGGGTTGAAGTGGCTCGCAAGGAACTCGGTCTGCTCGAACGCGATCGACTGCTGCAGCGACATCAGCTCGTGCTTGCGCTGGGCCTTTACCTCGGCCGGCACCGCCAGCTTCGGGTCGTCTTCCATCGTCCCCGCCGGCGTGCCCTTCTCCTTCGAGTACTCAAAGACGCCCATCGCGTCGAAACCGATCTCGTCGATGAAGTGCAGGAGCTGCTGGTGGTCCTCGTCGGTCTCTCCCGGGAAGCCGGTAATAAAGGTCGTCCGGATCGCGATGCCCGGCACACGCTCGCGTAGTTTCAACATCAACTCACGCTGGTGCTCCGCGGTCACGTTCCGGCGCATCGCCGTCAGCATCCGGTTCGACGCGTGTTGCAGCGGGATGTCGATGTACTTGCACACGTGCGGCAACTCGGCGATCGCGTCGATCATCTCGTCCGCGAAGTTCGTCGGGTACGCGTACATCAGCCGGATCCAGCCGTTGCCGCCAGCGTACTCGTCCACCGCATCGTTCAGAGAACGGAGCAGCACGGGCAACCCGCCCTCGTGACCGCCGTCGCTCCGGACGAACCCACGCCCGATGTCGTCGCCGTAACTCGTCGTGTCCTGACCGATCAGATTGATCTCGAACGCGCCGTCTTCGAGCAGTTCACGCGCTTCCTTCAAGATCCGGTCCAGCGGCTTCGATCGCATCTTGCCGCGGATTGACGGGATCGTGCAGAACGCGCACTTCTGGTTGCAGCCCTCGGAGACCTTCAGGTACGCGTAGTGACGCGGCGTCAGACGCATCCGCGCGCCATCGTCCTCAAAGTAGCCGATGCCCTTGCCGTCTTTGCCCTGCACCGTGAGGCCGACCGTGTCCTGCCCGCGCTCCTTGGCCGCCTGCAGCGCGTTGCCCGCGATCCAGTACTTGGGCTGGTCCGAAGTCTCCGCGAGCGTCTGGCGCTGCGGTGCAGCGCCGCGAACCGCTCGGACGATGTGGTCGCGGTCGAACACGCCGATCATCGCGTCGATCCCCGGCGCCCAGTCGAGCATCTTCGCGCGGTGGCGCTGCACGAGGCAGCCGGCCACCACAACCCGCTTCAGTTCGCCGCGTTGCTTCTTCTCCACCGCCTCGGCGATGACCTCAAGCGACTCCTGCTTTGACGCCTCCAGAAACCCGCAGGTATTGATCACCACCGCGTCGGCCTGCTCTTCGGCATCCGCGGCGATCGGCGTGATCCCGTCCTCAGCGAGCAGCCCCAGCATCTTCTCGGAGTCCACGAGGTTCTTCGGGCAGCCCAACGAGACAAACGACACCGTCGAGATGTCCTGCGCCGATGTCGCGGCGGCCTCACTGGATGTGGTGGTCGTCGGGGTCATGTGGATGGTTGCTCAAATAGTGGACCCGGCATTGTAGCAAACACCGGGTCAAATCGATCAAACATGCTCGTCGGGCCGGGACAGGTCAGCCCTTCGGCGTGCCCGGCTGACTCGGCGCTGCCGGAGCCGGCTTTGGTTTCGGACGCTTGTAGGGCCGATACTCCTCCGGAACCGGGAAGTCGTAGCCGCTCAGAGCCCGATGCATGTAATCCGCGCCCCGGATGACCAGAGCCCCACGGAAGAATCGGATCGTCCCGCCGTTGCCGCCGTTAGCCGCCCACTGATCCTCCTCGACAAACAATTGGATGATGCGGACCAGGCGCTCGACTTCTTCCCGCTCGCTCGGACCAAGCCCGCCGGGGTCATTGTCGGGGTTGTCGAAGATGCCGCCGCCCCCACCACCGCCGCCGCCCTGACCACCCTGGTCAAGCACGTCGTCGATGTCCAGATCCGGAACGTTCGTGAAATCCGGGACCTGGAAAAGCAGGTCCTGAATCGGGTAGACCCGTACATATTTCTTCGCGTTGAGTCGCGAGCGCGGGCCGACCTCAACCTCACCCCAGTTGTTGAGCTGCCATGTCGCGCGATCGAGATCATCTTCGCTCGTCCGATCGAGCACTCGCTCGAGCGCGTTGACGATGGATGTGTTCTCGACCTTCAGATTGATCTCGAAATCCTTGTCGAGCCCCGTCGCGCTGCGATCGTTGAACCACTTCGCGTCGATCTGAATGTCCGCGACCTGCTCGAAGAAGTCGAGGACCTCCTCCAAGCGGTTTCCCTCAAACTCGATGGTTATCGGTCGCATCATTTTCATCATCGTCTGATGACGCAGTTGGTTCGGCGTCGGCGCAGGGGCCGCGGTCGGGGTCGGACCAGGTGCGGACTGCGACAACGCCACCGGCGCGCCAGCCGCCGCCAACACCCCGGCGCAGGCCAGGAGCAGAGCGGCTCTCGACATTCTCGCGTGACGGATGACTCGGGACATGCGTGCGATCCTTTCCGATTCCCAACGGGGAAATGCTCGCGTTCACCACCAAGTGTACGGGTGATTCGGGGCATTTCCTGCATTTTTCGCCATGCGGCACGTCTTTGGACGCCCGAAGACGGGAGGAGTTGCCCAGCGCACGAAAAAGCCCGGCTGTCGCCGGGCCGGTCGATTCCAGACATTCCGAGGGCCGATCAGGCCTTCTCGTTCTGCTCGCGGGTGTAGCCGTACTTCCGCTTCAGGGGCTTGGTGACCATGCCGCTCTTGATGGCCTTGGTCGAAACCTTCACCCGGCGGGCGACGCCGTTCTCATCCACGATCTGCATCTTCTGCAGGTTCGGCTTGAACGTGCGACGGGTCTTGCCGGAGATGTGCAGACCGAAGCCGCCCTTCTTGATCGCTGCGCCAGAGCGGGCGATCTTGTTTCCGAAGGTGGTCTTCTTGCCGGTGAAGTAGCATTCGTTGGGCATTGATCGCGGTCTCCGCGGGCGTGAACGGTCAAAACGGACCCGAAGACCGCGCCCTTCGGCGGCCTCAAACGGGCCGCGAATCGTACCGATCCGGCCCGATCCCTGCAAGCCGAGGAGGATCTGGTCCTTCTCCCCTCGAGGGAGAAGGTGGACGCGTGCGGTTTCAGCACGCGGCCGGATGAGGGGGCGGTCCGGACCTTCCGGCCGATCGGACAACACTCTCGCACCTGCGGTGCGAACCCCTCACCCCAACCCTCTCCCTCAAGGGGAGAGGGAGCCAGAACCGGCCGGACTCGCGCCCGTCCCCCGCATACAGTGCCCACCCATGACCTCCCAATCCACTCATCGCAATCGCCTCGCCACATCCTCATCGCCCTATCTCCTCCAGCATGCTGGGAACCCGGTCGACTGGTGGCCCTGGGGCCCGGAGGCTTTCGAAGAGGCCGCCCGGCGTCAGGTCCCGATATTCCTTTCCGTCGGCTACTCCACCTGCTACTGGTGCCACGTCATGGAGCGGGAGAGCTTCGAGGATGAGGAAACCGCCGCCCAGATGAATTCGGACTTCGTGTGCATCAAGGTCGACCGCGAGGAGCGCCCTGACGTCGACAACATCTATATGGCCGCCGTCCAGCTCCTGACCCGCTCCGGCGGCTGGCCGATGTCCGTCTGGCTTACTCCGCCGGCACCCGACGATCAGACCTGCTCCGACGGCTACGGCCTCAGGCCGTTTTACGCCGGAACCTACTTCCCCCCGCGGCCCGCCCACGGGCGCCCGTCGTTTGGCGAGGTCCTGGCCAACATCGCCGACGCGTGGCAGAACCAGACCGCCGGAGTCCTCGAGCAGGCCGAAAAGGTGACCGAGGCCATCGGCGTCCACCTCGGACAGGAGGAAGGGTCGGTCCGCCTCGACAGCCGAGAGGTCGGAATGGCCATCGAGTCGCTGCTGCGCATCTACGACCGAACCAACGGCGGCTTCGGCGGTGCTCCGAAATTCCCGCAGCCGGTCTACCTCCGCCTGCTGATGGAAGTCGCCGACGACATCCAGGAACCCGCCAACCAGAGCGCAACCAAGCAGGCTATCCGTCAGACGCTCGATCGCATGGCGACCGGCGGCATGTACGACCACCTCGGCGGCGGCTTCCACCGATACAGCGTCGACGAGCGATGGCTCGTCCCCCACTTTGAGAAGATGCTCTACGACAACGGCCAGCTCGCCTCGCTCTACGCCCGGTCGTTCAAAGACAATCGCGATGCGTTCGACCTGCGGGTTGCATCGGGCATCTGCGACTATGTGCTGCGCGAGATGACCAGCACCGAAGGCCCGTTCTTCAGCGCCCAGGATGCGGAAGTGAACCATCGCGAGGGCCAGAACTATGTCTGGACTCCTGAGCAGGTGCGTGAGGCACTGACCGACTCAGACGATGCCGCGTGGGCGATCAAGGTCTTCGGCCTCGATCGAGGCCCGAACTTCCAGGATCCCCACCACCCGAACGACGATCCGGTGAATGTGCTGTTCCTCGCCGAGCGCCCGGACAAACTGGCTTCATCGATGGGCATGTCGCTCGACGCCTTCCACGAGCGCTTCGAGCGCATCCGAACTTCTCTCTTGAAGGTTCGCGACACCCGCGACCAGCCGGGCACCGACGACAAGATCATCGTGAGCTGGAACGGCCTGATGATCGCCGGTCTCGCCGACACCGCAGCGGTAACCGACGACGACACCGACGCCGCTCGCTTCCTCGACGCCACCGAGAACGCCGCGCGCTGGATCCTGACCAACATGCGAACCGAATCGGGCGAACTGAAGCGCATCGCCCGCAGCGGCACCGTCACCGATGCACCGGCGCAACTCGAAGACTACGCGATGCTGGCGTCGGGCCTGATCGCCCTCGACCACGCCTGCCGCCTGCGCAACCGGATGGACTCGAACTGGCTCGAACACGCCGAGCGGCTCATCGACGCCGCCATCAAGCGCTTCGGGGCAGGGAAGTTCAACGCCGACCTGTACGACACTCCCGAGGGCCTGACCGACCTCATCCTCCGCCCGCGCTCAGCGTTCGACGGTGCGATGCCGTCCGGCGTCGCGACCATGCTTCACGCGCTGATCGACCTGCATCAGGCGACCGGCGAACGCAAGCGCCTGGAATTCGCCGAAGCGGTTCTCGCGAGCATCAGCCGCAGCGTCAAGGCCTCGCCGATCTCCACGATCGAGTCCACCCGTGCCCTGCACCGCCTGCTCGCCCTCGACGGCTCACTCCCCGACAAACTCGGCGACGAGACCGAGGAAGCCGCAGAAGCTCCGATCGAGTCACCGGTGCAGGTCATGGCGGCGACCGACCGGGTCACGGTCAAGCCCGGCGAGCCCGGACAGGTTCGGCTGCGCCTCGAAATCGGCGATGGCTTCCACATCAATGCCGCGGAACTGCCGCAGGAGGTTCGCGAGATCGGCCTGATTCCCCTCCGCGCCGCGATCACCGGCGCCGACGGCATCGAAGCCGAACTCCGCTTCCCGGCGGGAACGCCCTACAGAGGCTCCGCGTTCAACAACCTCCCCGAACCGCTGGTGTACTCCGGTGCCGTCGAAGGCACGCTGGTGCTCAGACGGACCGAACAGCCGCTCTCAGGGCGCCCGATCGCCATCGTGACCTACCAGGTCTGCGCCGACGACCGCTGCTTCGCGCCGCTGACGGTCGAACTGGACCTCGCGATCGACGCGGAGTGACGGGTGGCAATTACGCCGGCTCAATCACGCCCCGGCACTCGCCGAAGCCGATCCGCCGGTAGCCCTCACGCTCGCAGTACCCACGCAGGATCACCTCGTCGCCGTCGGCCAGGAACTTGCGCTCCTCACCGGTCGGCAGCTTAATCGGCGTGCGCTGCGTACCGGGCACGGGGTTGTCCTTGTCGCCGTCCCACGTCAGTTCGAGCAGGCAGCCTCTTGCTTCGCGCGTCGGCCCTGAAACAGTGCCGGACCCGAGCAGATCGCCTGTCTGCATATTGCAGCCGCTCGACGAGTGGTGCGTGAGCATCTGCGCGATGGTCCAGTACATGTTCTTGAAACTGCCGCGGCTCAGGCGCACCGGCTCCATGCCCTGCTCGCGCATCTTCGCCGACGACAGGAACACCTCCAGCGTGACATCAACGCCGCCGGTCTTGCGGTTCGCGGCGCTGTCGAGATGACTCAGCGGCTGGGGGTCACCCTCCGGTCGCTTTTCCGCTTCACAGCGGAACGGGGCGAGCGACTCCATCGTGACGATGTACGGGCTGATCGTCGAGGCGAAGTTCTTCGCCAGGAACGGGCCCAGCGGCTGGTACTCCCACTTCTGGATGTCCCGCGCCGACCAGTCGTTGAGCAGGCACATCCCGAAAATGTGGTCTTCGGCGCTGTCGATGGAGATCGGTTCGCCGAGTTCGTTCTCGCGACCGACGAAGAAGCCCATCTCGAGCTCGTAGTCCAGCAGTTTGCACGGCTCGTACGACGGGGCCCCGCCGTCCTCGGTCGGGGCGAGCTGCCCCTTCGGACGCCGGATCGGCACACCGCTGGGCACGACCGACGAAGCCCGCCCGTGATAGCCGACCGGGATCCACTTGTAGTTCGGCAGCAGCGGGTTGTCCGGACGGAACATGGTGCCGACATTCGTCGCGTGATGGACCGACGCGTAGAAGTCGGTGTAGTCGCCGACCGGAAGAGGAACCAGCAGTTCTTCGTCGTTCGCGGGCACGACGATCTCATCGACCTCGGCATGGTTCCGCAGCTTGTCGCTGCCCTTGGCGAGCAATTTCTGAAGGTCTTTGCGGATCGCCGGCCAGTTGCCCGACGTCATCAGGTCCTCAAGATCGATGAGCGCCCAGCGCGACGGGTCCAGCCCCAGTTCCTCGGCGATCGCGCTGATGTGGTTCAGATTGACGAACGAATCACCAACCCGTGTCACGATGCTCTGCCAGACCTCGCCGTCGTGTTCAGCGACCCGGGTCGCCAGGGGAAGGTTCTGCAGCGGAAAGTCGGTCGACGGGTCGTTCGCCGATTCGATCCAGGATTCCAGCTTCGGATCGTGCGTTTCGTCAATGGTCGCGGGCATCTCGGTTCCTCGGTCTTTCAGAAGTCAGTTGGGCCAGACAGGTTAACCCACGCGAGCAGCCCATGCCCAACGCTAGGATGCTCGCATGCGACCCACGAACCGATCGCCTCGCACAGGCAGACCGACCGGTCCGACCGACCTCCACTCCGACCTCCGGGCGAGCGTCTCGGACATCGTCGGCGTCGTCTGGCCCGCGCTCGTCGGCATGCCGGTTTCGCTCGCGCTGGCCGCCGCCGATCGCAGCGGAACCGCGCTCGCGACTGCCGGCTTCGTCGTCACCTGGCTGCTCGTCTCCGCGTTCCGGCTCAAACGGCGATCTCGCCTCGCGCCGATCGCGATCTACATCTGCCTCGTGCTCTACAGCTTCCTGATGTCGATCCTGCTCGCGATCATCGCGCTCGATGGCGACAACCCACTCGAAGGGCTCTTCGACCTCACAGGATGACGCGCGCACGATCGGAGCGAGCCCGGATCCGGTGCAGCTCAGACCGCCGTCCGCTCCAGAAGCCCGATCTCCATCAGGTCCTCGATCGGTTCGGTGAACGAGCATGTCCCGACGCTGATCGCGAAACTCTCGCGCAGCCGTGCCAGCTTGGCGATCGGCACGAAGTGCTCGTGCCAGGTCAGCCCCGTCTCGGTGAAGATGAATGCCTTCGGATCCGTCTCCGCCACGATATCGTGGAGTTCGTCAACGCCCAGACGGTTCGCCCGCGCCATCGCCGCGGCGGTGAACACATTCAGGAAACCGTGCATCGTCGACCGAGGCGGATCCGATTCGTACGTCAGGTCCTGCTCGGCACGCACCGGATGATGCAGACCGGCCGTGAACTTGAAGCTCACCTCGGCGCTGGCGCAGTGCGCGATGAACCGGGCGACCTCGCTGATCGACGGGATCAGGTCGGGCGTCACGCCGCCGCAGCGGATCTTGGCGCGCCCGCCGGTGCCGGCGATCGCCGCGAGCAGGCCGCGCACGTCCTGCCGGTGATCAAGCTCGATGAACGGCTCGAGCTGCTCGGGCACGATCTTCATGATGCGTTCGATCTCATCGGCGCTCGACGCCTTGAGCTCGATCACATCGATCACGCAACGACCCGCATCGACCACCGTTTCGTGATGGTCGTTGAACCGAAAGATGGTGTCGATCTGCTCGGAGAGGTTGTCCAACGAAACCAGGCCGCTGAGACGCCACGGGTCGTCGCTTTCGCCCTTCGGGAGCAGCGGGACCGCGACCTCGTCGAACGCCTCCACCTTCGCCACCGGGCAGACGAACCGGCCGAGCATCCAGCGGTGCGTCGATTCGACGTACTTCGCGTAGTTCTGTACCGCCGTGGTCATGTCGAGACTGCTGGGCGGGAACAGCCCGGCGTAGTCGAACATCTCGCTCAGCAGCGTCCGAACGCTTTCCATATCGATCAGCTTCCTTCTGAGAGCGGTCGAAACAAAGACTCAGGCGGTCGTGGCGGTGCCCGCGAACAGGTCGTTGAAGCGGCGGGCGGGACGGTTCTTCCACAGACCACGATGGTACGCGTCCGAAGCGACGATCGGGAACATCGCCGTCAGCTCGCCGAACACCATCTGCTCGTGGACCACATCGACCTTGCCCCAACTGCACGCCTCACGCAGCGTCGAGCCCGAGAGGGCCCCGTCGCGCGAGTCGGCCACCGTGAACTGCACCGCGTACTTGTGCATCGCGACCTCATCGGTCGTTTCGATCAGGCCCTTCTCCTTGAGCAGCTCGGCCGCCACAACGATGTCCTGCGCAAAGTTCTTCGGCACGCCGCCGGCGAGCATGAACAGACCCGTGTCCGGATTGGCGACTTTGATCTCGGTCAGTTCGCGGAAGTCCGCGCCCGAGTCGATCGCCACGAACGGCTTGCCCTCCGCCGCACGCTTCTTCTGGTGCAGCACCACGCCGAAACCCGCCGAGCAGTCGCTGAAAGCAGGCACGAAGATCGGCACGCCCCGCTTGTGGCACTCGAGCACGATCGAGCGGTTCTCGGGGTGGTTCTTGGCGAGGTACGCGCCCATCGCGTCGACCACCGCGCGGGAACTGTGCGCCCCGGTCTCCATCGAGTCGAAGATCTCCGCCATCTTGTCGTCGCAGATGCGCAACTGCTCCTCGTCGATGTAGGTGTCATAGATGCGGTCGATCGCCAGCGACTGCAGCGTCGGATCATCGACGACCGGCGCTTCGGGAGAGCCCGGCGCGATGTAGTGCTTGAAGCCCAGCCCCTCGAAGAAATCCTGGTCGACGATGTTCGCGCCGGTCGCCACGATCGCGTCGATCATGTTGTGCTCAACCAGCGTGAGAATCGCCTCCTTCATCCCTGCCGACACCAGCGAACCCGCGAGCGTCAGAATGACCGCGCAGTCCGTGTCGGCCAGCATCCGGTTGAAGATCTCGCCGGCGTGCGCGAGGTTGCGCGCCTGGAACGCGGTCTTGCCGTACGCATCGATGATCGGGCGAGCGTCGAACGCTCGTACGTCGACGTGCTCAACCGGGTTGGCGAGCAGTTCGGCTTTGGTCGGCTTGGTCATGGTCATCCCTCCTGCGGGCATCTCCGGCGATCGCCGGGTTAAGTTCGTGATTCGTGTGATCGCTGCGATTCGGGCCGCCGATCACTCCAGGTAAGTGTACCCCTCGAGCCCCTGCTCGTAGAAGCGCATCAGTTCGCGCCCCTCATCGAGCGTCATCTGCCCGCCCTTGGTCGCCCGCTCGATGTCCTTGCGGATGTCCTTCTTGAGCGCCTCCGGGTCGTACTGCACGTAACTGAGCACTTCCTTCACCGTGTCGCCCTCGATGTACTCGTCGATCGACGGGTGTCCGTCCTCGTCCAGCGAGATGTGCACCGCGTGCGTGTCGCCGAAGAGGTTGTGCAGATCGCCCAGCACCTCCTGGTACGCGCCGACCAGAAAGATCGCGAGGTAATACGGCTGCTGCCAGACGCCGCCGGAAGACTCTTCCGGGTCGGGGTTCACCTCCAGCTCGTGCAGCGCGAGCGCGTGGTTCGCGTCGCCTCCCTCCGGCGAGCAGAACCGGTCGATCTTGCCGTCCGAATCGCACGTGATGTCCGCCAGAATCGCCCGACGCGTCGGACGCTCGTCGAGCCGGTGAATCGGAACGATCGGGAACAACTGCTCGATGGCCCATGAGTCCGGCAGCGACTGGAACAGGCTGAAGTTGCAGAAGTAGATATCGCTGAGAAGATCAGGCAAGCCCTCGACCGTTGACGCCAGGTCCGGATCCGCATCCGACGCCCGCAGGATCGCCTGCCCGGTCGCCCAGAACAGCCGCTCGCACACCGCGCGCAGCGGCAGCGTCAGATAGCCCATGCCGAACAGCGTCACCGATTCGTCCCGCGCCGTCATCAGGTCATGGAACACCTCAGAAAGGTCACCGCCAGCCTGCGATCGCTCGTACGCATCCAGCAGGTCCAGCAGCGGCTGCGGGATCTCCTCCCCCCGATCACGTTCGCCCGCGATCGTCGCACGAACCCACTTCAGATCCGGATCCTCGTTGAACTGGCTGGCGCTTAAGACGTCCGTGACAAGGATCGACGAGTGCGCAACCAGCGCGCGCCCCGACTCGGACAGAATCCGAGGGTGCGGCACGCCCTCACCGCCGCCGGCCTGATCGCACACCGCCTTGATGCGGTACACGATGTCCGTGGCGTACTCCTCGAGCGAGTAGTTCATGGAACTCGACCAACTCGACTGGCTCCCGTCGTAATCCACGCCCAGACCGCCGCCGATGTCGATCGTGTCCAGCCCCGTCGCGCCCAGCCGGTACATTTCGCAGTAGATGTGCGCCAGTTCGCTGACCGCCGTCTTGATCTGCTTGATGTCGCAGATCTGGCTCCCGACATGGAAGTGGACCAGCTTGAGGCAGTCCTCCATGCCCTCCTTCTTCAGCTTCTCAATCAGTTCAAGCGCCTGCGAGACGTGCAGGCCGAACTTGCTGCGCATCCCGCCGGAGTCCTCCCACTTGCCCGCCCCCCGCGCCGACGGCTTGATCCGCACGCCGATCCGAGGCCGAACCCCGTACTGCTTCGCGTGCTTGAGGATCAGCGTCAGCTCGTGGACCGACTCCACTACCGGCGTGATGTTCCGCCCCAGCTTGGTCGCCAGGATCACTGTCTCGATGTACTCGTCGTCCTTGAAACCGTTGCAGACGATCGGCATCGTCGAGCTCTCGCCGTTTAGTCGCGGCGCCGTGGTCAGTCCGAGCACCGCAAGCAGTTCGGGCTTGCTGCCCGCCTCGAGACCGAAGCCCACCTGGCTCGCAAAGTCACGCAGCTCCTCGCAGAGCGCTCGCTGCTGGTTCACCTTGATCGGATACACGCAGGTGTACCCACCGGCGTAGTCCATGTCCTTCATCGCGCTCTCGAAGGCCGCGCGGATGCGGCGCATCCGGTGACCCAGCATGTCGCTGAAACGAAGGAGCACAGGCGTATTGATCCCGCGTTTGACCAGCCCGGTCACCATCGAGTGCAGATCGACCGACTTTTCTGGGTCCGCGCTCGGGCAGATCTCGATGGTGCCCCGATCCGAGACCCGGACGTAGTCACCGCCCCAGCCGCCCACGCCGTACAACTCCGATGCGAGCTGCGGCGACCATTCCTCGCTCCCTCCCGCCGGTCGGCCGGAGGTCGAGGAATCGATCTTCTCGTTGGTGATTGCGCTCACGGGCGGGAACCCTCCGTCGGGGCTGACGAGGTCAAAAACAAAGCCCGGACGCCTGATACAGCGGGTCCGGCGGTGCATTTTACCGAGCGAACCCTAGTCGCGCAGCGAAGACGCGGTGAAGGTTTTGCCCGTCGTTTCAGGATCCCATGTCCACGCCGGCCCGCGACGACGCTCGTAGTCCGCCCAAAGCTCGAACCAGTACGCCCGGAACCGATGCTCGCCGTAAGGCCGGTAGTGCTCCTCGACCCGCTCCCGAAGGTGCTTGTCCTCGCCCTCCATGCCGAGGACCGAACGGGCATGGCGCATCGTCTCAGTGTCAACAGGCAAGTGCCCATACCGACCGAGCAGTTGCATGATGTTCGAAGCAGCGTACGGCCCGATGCCCGGCAGACCCAGCAACTGCTCGTACACCTCGTCGTCCCGACGCGAGGAGTCCTCGAGCCCGTCCACAGCAGACGCCCCACTCGCGAACAACCGCCCGAGTTCCACGATGCGCACATCCCGGTAACCGACCCCGCACCGGGCCCGGAGCGTGCCCGGCTTCCGCCGAGCCAGTTGGGACGGTCGAGGAAACGCCGGGTTCACGACCGCGCACAGCCTCTCGTTCATCCGGATCGTGCTCGTCCACGCCACGTTGCAACTCGTCACCGTCTTGATCACATCTTCGAACAGCGTCGGGCTGCGAAAGAGACGGGCCCGACCCGAACGCCGGAACTCTGGCGCGGACCGATGAAACGCGCGAACGCCCTCATCCTCCAGGTTCAACATCCGACCGACCTGCCCACGCAGCGACGCCGCCGACGCCCGATCGAGCCGCCGGTCGCAGCGCACCCTCACCGCGCCGCCCTTCGACCCCGAAGGTTGATCGATCACCGCGCGGACAGTCAGCCAGGCCCCCGGCCCGCCGACTTCAAATGTGCGCTCGAGACTCTCCGACGCCGGATCCCACCGGTTCGGGGCCAGCAGGAAGTACCCGTACGAGCACACATCGCGCCGGAACAGATAATCCGGTGCCACCATGATCTTCAATGTGGATCCGGAAGATCCTGATCGCTCAGGCACGGATCTCGGTCCCGACCCGCGGGATCAGATACGTCGCGATATTCACGCACAGCCGGTCGCCCAGACGAGCGAACATCTCGTACTTCTTCTCGGCGTCTCGGGCGAACTCGTCGGTCGTCATGCCCGCGGCGTGGAGATCCGACCGCGCATCCGCGAGAAGCTCATTCATCATCGGTCGGTCAGCCTCGAAGTGGTACTGGAAGCCGTACGTCCGCATCCCCACACGGAACGCCTGGTTCTTGCACTGCGCCGACTTCGCCAGTTGCACGCCTCCCGGAGGCAACTCCGTGACCTCGTAGCGGTGCAGGGAGAACTGAGGCGTCTTCCACGCGATGCCCGCAAGGATCGTGTCCGTGTGGGCGACCGGAAGCAGGTCCACATCAACGAAACCGGCCTCGCGGCTCGCCGACTTCTCGACCTTGCCACCGAGCGCCTCAGCGACCAGCTGAGCGCCGAGGCAGACACCGACAACAGGAAGTCCGCGTTCGTGAGCGCCGCGGATGAACTCCCGTTCCTTCTCCAGCCAGGTGTGCTTGTCGTCCACGTTCGCCGCGCCGCCGAGCGAGATCACTCCGTCCACGTCATCGAAATCGGCCGGGACGCTGTCGCCCTGATCAAGACGACGGGTGTCCAGTTTGAAGGCGTGGTCGCGAAGGGTCATCCCGAGGCGACCGGGCTTGTTCTTGGCATCGTGCTGAAAAACGATAATCGGCATGGCGAGCAGTGTAGCAGTCGACGAATCAGCCGGCAGCCGCCCCGACCTCGGTCACCAGAACCGCGTCCAGGGCATTCGCAAAGGCCTGCAACTCCGACGCCTCTCGCGTCACCGGCAAGGCCAGGCGCCCACCGGCCTTTGCAACGATGAACAGGAACGACCGACCGTTCGCCAGCGCAACCTCGAAGCCGGCGATCCCCTCGCGCGGCCACTCCCGGCTCACGCTCCCGAGCGGCGCATCCGTCCAGAACCGGATCGTCTCCGCGCCCACCTCGATGTGATGGCTCCTGGTCGCGAGCACGAACGCGACCAGCGAAAGACCAAAGCCAATCAACCCGCTCACCACCGCCGCGACCGCCACGACCCAGCCCGACACCGTCCCGCCCAAGAACAACACGAACGCCGGACCCACGATCAGCCAAGGCAGCGCGAGCGCCATCAACAAGACCGTCCGCGCCGGCCCCGAGAAACCGGTCCGCTCCAGCGACACGACCACCACATCATCGATGCGATCGACTTTGACCCGATCCTCGTCCGTCAACCTCGCGTCCTCGCCCGATCGGAGTGCATCATGGAGATCGTCGCGTCGTGCCCGTCAAAGTAGTCCTGACGAAACCGAACCCGCGGCGTCAACGCCAACGCCCGATCCATCATCGACGCCGGGTCGAACCGCTTCGCCGGCGCGGGATCGATCGGATTCCGCTCATGGTTCCGCGCCGACAGGAAGTTGAAGACAACCCCCTCGCGAGCGTGCCGGAAAGCCTCCTTGACGACCCCGAAGGCATGATCCGGCTCGAAGGTGTTGAGCGACCCCGAAAACACGGCGACGTCGAACCTGTCTTGCTTTTTCAGCCGCTCAAAGCACTCCGTGTCCGAAGCGAAATCGACGGTCTCGAACCGGGCTTCCGGAAGGCCACGGGCTTCGCCGGCCCGAACCATGTCGCCCATCGCCTCGAGCCCGATGTACCGCCCGTACTCGATACCCCGCTCCTCGCAGAACGACGCCAGGTCCCCCAGCCCGCAGCCCGCATCCACGATGACCCGCCCGGTCAGCTCCGCCATCTCCGCGATCACCGCGAACCGGCCGACCTGCTTCTCCTTGCTCGCCCACAGCGTCGCCTCGAACGACGCGCCGTGCGCACGCACAGCGTCCGCGTACGGTGCGAGATACGCAGGGGAAGCATCAGAACGCGGTTCCTCGGGGGCGGCAGACATCACCCGATGGTAGCCGCCGGACGCCGAACCGGTCGGCGCGATCCCCTATCATCCGTCCATGAGTGTCAGCGTCATCATCCCGGCCGCCGGAGCGTCCACCCGCTTCGGCCAGCAGAATAAACTCGATCAGGACCTCGGCGGACGCTCCGTCCTCCAGCGCACGGTCGAACTCTTCGCCAACCACCCGCGCGTCGACCAGATCGTCGTCGCCGGCCCAAACCACGAGCCCGGCGCGTTCGAGGACTTCAAGCTCCGCTACGCAGACCGCCTCGGCCTGCTCGGCTGTGTCGTGTGCCCCGGCGGCACCGAGCACCGCTGGCAAACCGTGAAGGCCGCCCTCGCCGAGGTGCCCCAGTCCGCGCAGGTCATCGCCGTCCACGACGCCGCCCGCCCCTGCACGCCCACCGCGCTCATCGACCGCCTCTTCGCCGCCGTCATCGACCACAACCACCCCGCGGTCATCCCCGGCGCCTCGCTCACCGACACCATCAAGGAAGTCTCCGCCGAAACCGCCGCGGACACCCCCGACGACCCGCTCGACGCCATCCTTGGCTCGTCCGGCAAGGCCGACCTCGACGCCCGCGCCGTCGAGCGCACCTTGGATCGTTCCCGACTGGTCGCCGTCCAGACCCCGCAGGTCTTCCGCGCCGAACTGCTCCGCCGGGCCTACGACCAGCCCGACCTGTCCAGCACCGACGATGCCGGCCTCGTCGAACGCCTCGGCGAGCCGGTCCTCGTCCTCGAAGCCGATCCCTCGAACATCAAGATCACCCACCCGCGCGACCTCGACCTCGCCCGCCTCGTCCTTGGCCTTAAGCAGGCCGAAGACGCCCGGCGAGCCGCCCACCAGCGATTCTGAGCGGACGTGCCGACCCGGCTACAATCGCGCGACTCCCTCTCGACCCCGAAACCAGGACCGATTCCCATGGACAAGCACCGCCTCGGCGCCTCCAACCTGTATGTCTCCGCCCTCGGACTCGGCTGCATGGGCATGTCCGACTTCTACGGCGAGCCCGACGATCTCGAATCAATGGCCACCATCGACGAGGCAATTGACCAGGGCGTCAATTTCTTCGACACCGCCGATGTCTACGGCCTCGGTGCCAACGAACAGCTCCTCGCCGACGGCCTCACCGCCGTCGAACGCGAGGACATCGTCATCGCCACGAAGTTCGGCCTCGTCCGCTCCGCCGACGGCGACTGGCTCGGTGTTGACGGCTCCCCCCAGTACTGCAAACGCCAGTGCGAAGAGTCGCTCCACCGCCTCAGCACCGAGTACATCGACCTCTACTACCTCCACCGTGTCGACCCCGACACGCCCATCGAAGACACCGTCGGCGCGATGGCCCGCCTCGTCGAGTTGGGCAAGGTCAAGGCCATCGGTCTCTCCGAGGCCTCCGCCGAGACCATCCGTCGAGCCCACGCCGTCCACCCCATCAGCGCTGTCCAGAGCGAGTACTCCCTCTGGACGCGCGACATGGAACAGGAAGTCATCCCCACCTGCGCCGAACTGGGCATCACCTTCGTGCCCTACTCCCCCCTCGGCCGCGGCATGCTCACCGGCTCGCTCACCTCCGCCGACCAGTTCCCGGAGAACGACTACCGGCGCAAGACCCCGCGCTTCCAGGACGAGAACTTCGACGCCAACCGACGCATCGCCGAGCAGGTCGTCGAACTCGCGCGGTCCAAGGGCTGCACCCCCGCCCAACTCGCCCTCGCGTGGGTACTGCACCAGAACAAGAAGTTCGGCGAAGGAGCCGCCGACGGCTTCGCCATCGTGCCCATCCCCGGCACCAAGAAGCGCCGCCACCTCATCGACAACGTCGGCGCGCTCGACGTCGAACTGACCGACGACGACCTCAGCACCATCGAGTCGGCCTTCCCCGTCGATTCCCCCGCCGCAGGCACCCGCTACCCCGAATTCCGCATGGGAGAGCTCAACCGATGATCCGCCGAGCCCTCCCCGTCGCGACCGTGCTCGCCTGCGCGATCACGCTGACCGGCTGCGCGTCGAACAGCGTCGGCACCCTCCCGCCGCGCCCGGCCCTGATCAACCACCCGGTCTTCTTCACGCTCAAGAACCCGGATCAGGCCGATGAACTCATCGCCGACTGCAACGAGCGCCTCGCGAGCATCCCCGGCATCGTGAGTTACTACTGCGGACGCCACTTCGAAACCGGACGCGCCACGGTCAACGCCGACTACACCGTCGGCCTGTTCGTCGGCTTCGACTCCGCCGAGGACTACGAGGCCTACGTCACCCACCCCGACCACGTCTGGATCGTCCAGAAGTGGCGCCCGCGCACCGAAATCCTCCGCGTGCACGACATCCTCGACGAGAGCCGCTAAACCGCGATCCGGCACCAGCGCACGAAAAAGCCGGGCAAATTCGCCCGGCTTTCTTCCTTCTTGCACCCATTGTGCTCAGTCGACCTTGTCGAGGTGCACATCCATCTGCGGGAACGGGATGCCGATCTTCGCCTCGTCCAGGTGCTTCTTGACCAGGCGAGTCAGTTCGTCCTTCGCCGGCCAGAAGTCCGCGGCGTTCACCCACGCCCGCACCGACCAGCCGATCGACGAATCGCCGAGCTCCTGCAGCACGATCGCCACATCCTTGTCGGCCAGTTTCTGAGGCAGCGCTTCCGCCGCACTCTTCAGCACCGCACGCACCTCGTCGAGATCCGCACCGTAGTCCGTGCCGACCGCCACATCGCACCGGCGCGTCTCGTGGAAACTGACGTTCTCGATCGTCGAGCCAAAGACCTCGCCGTTGGGCACGATCAGGCGCCGGTTGTCCGGCGTGTCCAGAATCGTCGCGAACAGCTGGATTTCCTTCACCGTCCCGGCCGTGCCCGCGGCGTTGATGTAGTCGCCGACCTTGAACGGACGGAAGATCAGAAGCATCACGCCCGAAGCGAAGTTGCCCAAACTACCCTGCAGCGCGAGACCGACCGCCAGACCTGCCGCGGCGATCAGTGCCGCGAAGCTCGCCGTCGGGATGCCGAGGATGCCGATCGCCGTGATTACGCCGAGCGCCAGAATCGCCCAACGCGCCATGTTCGAGAAGAACAGCGACAGCGTGGTATCCAGACGCTTGGACTTCTCGCCGCGGTTGCGGATCCGCGCCGCGACCCAACCGGCGATGATCCACGCGATCACCAGAATCAGCACGACCTGGCCGATGGCCCATGCCAGATCAACGGCAAAGGCCGTCAACGCCTCCGGGTCACTCCAGTCCGTCGGAATCTCGACGCCCTGATCGCCCGCGGTTGTGGTGGCATCCGCCCCGTTCGACGCGTCTTGCGCAGCGTCATTCGCCGCCGCCTCCGCGTCTTGATTCTCTTGCCAAAACATGATCGGTCCTCCTGAAATGCGCGAGTTGCCCCCGCTGGGTCAGGACAGACCATACCACATTCTGAACCGGGAGTTCCACCCAACGTCCATGCAGACAAGGACTTAGCGATTTTTGCTGGCCCGATCCCGCATCAGTCGGTCGGGATGTCATCGCTGGTGACGATCTCGCGGAACCGCTTGCGCAGCTTCTTCGTGACCTCGCCCTCGCCGCCGGACACCTGCGTATAGGTGTACGCGCTCGGGCCTTCGCCCGATCCGGTCTTCTGGCCGACCTGCGTCACCGCGATGATCTCCGCCGCCGATCCGGTCAGGAAGATCTCGTCGGCGTCGAGCACGTCCTCAAGCTTCAGTTTCTTCTCGGTCAGCTTCAGGCCGCAGTCCGGCACCAGACGGTCGATCACGAACTGGCGGGTGATGCCGTCGAGCATGCCCACCGGAACCGGGCTGGTGAACAGCTCGCCGTCTTTGATGATGAACAGGTTGTCGCCGGTGCACTCGCCGACGTACCCGTCGGTGGAGAGCATGATCGCCTCGAGCACCGTCTCGGTGATCGGCGCGTTCTCCGGAGTCGCGTCCATCGCTTCGACCTTTGCGAGGATGTTGTTCAGGTAGTTCAGGCTCTTCAGACGCGGATCCAGACACGCCGTGGGAGTCCGCGGGCGCTGCGCCACGATCACCTTCATCCCACTCTCGTAGAGCTCCTGCGGGTACAGCGAGATCGTGTCCGCGATGCACACCACCGCCGGACGCTGGCACTGGAACGGGTTCAGACCCAGCGTCCCCGCGCCGCGGCTGAAGATCAGGCGGATGTACCCGTCCTTGATCTGGTTCTCCTCGACGCACCGCTCCATGATCTGGCGCATCTCGTCCTTGGTGTACGGGAAGCCCTTGCCGTGGCGCCCAAGCCGGTCCGACGTGCCGCCGCCCTGACGGAACATGTGGATCGCCTCGGCGTTCCGGTAGATCCGGTCCAGGTGGGCCTGGCACTTGAAGATCACGCCGTTGTAGACCCGGATGCCCTCGAACACCCCGTCGCCGTACAGGTAGCCATGGTCGAACACGCTGACCTTCGCCTCGGACTGCGGCAGCAACTCGCCATCGATCCACACCAGACGCTCTTTCTTGGCAGAGGCGGGTACGGCGGGCTGGCTGACGGGCTGCTGAGACGAGACAGAGGTCATCGAATGCTCCTTCGTTCGTGGCTTCTGTGAACAGATCATGCCCCGCGAGAGGAGCGGGCCATCAACTCCTAAGTATATCGGCACCGGGTTGAGCCCACCCCGGACGGGTCAATTCCCCCCTATCCGCGTGGGCGAACACCCGTTCGAGGATCGACGACGGGTGCCATGGCCGCCCTCCTAAGGCGGCTATGCGAGTCCGTCCAACGGGTGCCGGGGTCTGAGCGCAGCGAAGGCCCCGCGAGGCGCGCAGGTCCGCCCCGGCGCGCGCCGAGCGGGCTCGGGCGCATCGCCACTTTTCGACGTTTTGAGAAAAATTTCTGCCCTTCGTTCCTGCGAATTCCCGCGATGCCTCTTTGCATCACCACCTCCTGCGCGCGTCAAGTGGGTTCGCTCGCCCTAAGGGTGAGGGAAGTGCACCCATGCACACCGCAGCAAAGCAGCCGTCCGAAACCAACACCCAGGCCCCCGAGGAAGCCCTCGCGCACATCAAGGCCGTCTACCGAGTCAAACGCCTCGAATCCGAACTCACGATGATCAGCGCGCAGACCAAGGCACTGGAAGCGCTCGCCTACTGCATGAAGCCGGTCCAAACCACCGGCGACAGCAAGATCGACGCCTTCCACGCCCGAGAACGCAACCGCCAACGCCTCGCCGCGATCCAAACCCTCCTCCACATCCGAACCGTCCAGCGCGAGAAACGCCTGCGCCGAGCGATGCGCGCCAAAGCGAAAGCGAAGGCCGAGAGATTAGAGCCCAATCGCGCAAGCGATGGGTCCCAAGTAACCAAGAAGGAAATGCCCTCGGTGCCCGCTCGCTCCAAGGGTGCCATGGTCGGAGCCGAAGGCGCAGGCCATGTGGACAACGGTTCAACCATCGCAACTCCGGTTCCTTCTCCCCAGCGCGGGAGAAGGTGGTCTTGTGCGGATTCAGCACAAGACCGGATGAGGGGGCGGCCCGAACCTTCCGACCATCACACCTCCAATGGTGCCACTGGCGGCTTGCCCGCCAGTGCCGGGCCACACCAGCCGGAACCGCGTGCCGACAACGCAACACCCACAAACCTCACCGAGCCCACAACTCCCACCGCCCCGCACTGGCGGGCGAGCCGCCAGTGGCACCCAAAGCCACCCAAACCCTTCCCCACCCCGTCCCGAACCTCCCCCGCCGCCCAACTCATCGCCGTCGCCGGATCGACCACGGGCCTGACGAACACCGCCCGCGCCAAGTATCCACCCAAACCGCACCCCGCATAGCCGCCTCAACGGGCGACCGTGCCACCCTAGCCACACCCCATCTTCACACGACTCCGATCCCCTCGAACCGCACACCGGAACGACGCGTATCGTGGAGCATCTTTCAAAAGGCCTCCCCGATGAGACTCATTCCTTCCTTGCTCGTGTTTGGTTTCGTCGCCAGCGTCTCCGCCGCTCCGATCGCTGTCGAGCCGCTCGTCCGGACCGGCGAGTCCTACAAGGGCATCGCGGGCGAGGTGATCGGGATCGCGCCCGACAGCAGGATCAACAACTCGGGCCAGTGGACCTTCGAAGTAGTCGCGAACAACCCCGACGGCAGTTTGGCGGGTCGATACCTCGTGGCGTACGACGGCATCCGGTTTGATCCGCAGGTCGAGATTCCATTCAACAATGAACTCTCGATACGGTCTCCGGTACCGGGCCGGACGGCCTCGATCAATAATCTCGGCCAAGTTTCAGCAACGGTCGGCGGCCCGGTGTTCGACTCCGAAGGCAATCTCTTTGGTACTCGCTCGATGCTCGTCGTCGATGATCAAGTTGTTGTTCGCAGCGGCGATACGCACACATTCGGTGGGGCTTACCCCAGCAATTTTCTCTCTTCACGATCGATCCTCGCAGACGACGGGAGCCTGCTCGTCAACTTCGACCTGTTTTCGAATCCGTTTGCCGACGAAGACACTGTGATCCGCTTCACGCCCGGCTTGAGCGAAGGGTACGAACAGTCGGTAAGCCTGGCTCCCGGGATGGCCATCGAGGACGGGTACTTCGTACGCAGCTCAAATCGCGTGGTCTGGGGCGCGTATGACCAAAACCAGTTTGGTGACACGGCACACGCCGCTGTAACAACGAACGACGAATTCGATACTGCAGCATCGATCGTCCTGAACGGCCGGTTCGTGGCACGAGACGGCGAGACACAACTCTTCGACAATGGGTTGTTGAGCATCGATGCCGATCGTGTTGCGATCAATGACAACGCCGACTTCGTGTATCTCGCCATTGCGCAGAGCAGTGAATGGGAAGGCGGTCGGTACTCGGTCATCAAGAACGCGGACGAGGTTGTCTGGGTCGACGACGGGTCCACGCCTGACCTCGCTGGCAAGACCTTCGCGGCATTCATGAGCACCCACCTGTCGCTGGCGAACAGCGGTGACGTGTTCTGGCAGGGCGACTTCTTCGACTCGATGGGAGCACGCTACACCGCGGTCTTCCGCAACTCCCAGATGCTCGCGACCACCGATCCGAGCATCGACGGCGTCCTGCGTCTCGATGGGCTGCTCAGTTTCGATGCCAGCGACAACGGCGAGTGGTTGATCTTCGACACGGAAAGCGGCGTGTTCCGGGCGCAGATCCCGAGTCCGGCGGGCGTGACACTGCTGGCACTCGGCGTTCTCCCCGCCCTCCGCCGCCGCCGCTAACCCCCTACGACCGCACCCCAGCCCCAATCTCCTTCTCCAGATTCCCCACAATCGTCGCCATCTGCGGGTCCACTTCCTCGTGGCGCAGCGTGCGGCTGGGGTCGCGGAAGCGCAGGCGCATCGTCACCGATTTCTTGTCCGCGCCGACCTGCTCGCCGCGGAAGGTCCCGACGAAACTGACCTGCTCGAACAGGTCCACCGCGCTCGACTCGACGACCGACGAGATGTCCGCCCACGGGCGCGACTCCTCGACGATCACGCTCAGGTCGCGCTCGATCGCCGGGAAGGCCGGGAGCGGGTCGAGGTTGGTCTCGGGCGGGAAGCGGTCCACGAGCATCTTCAGGTCGAGCTCGGCGACGACGACCGGCGTGTGCAGCTCCCACTGCTTCTGGCAGGTGCCCGCGAGGATCGCCATCCAACCGAGGACCTCACCGTCGACAGTAACCGTCGCCGCGCTCTCGCCCTTGAGGGCCGCGAGCGCCGGCGCCTCGGCACGCACGCCGATCCGCTCGGCGTCGATGCCCAGCGACTTGAGCAGGTTCTCGATGGAGGCGCGCAGCGAGCGCAGCGCGAGCTGGCGCGTCTCGGGCTTCTTCGGCGAGCCGAGCGACGCGTCCACATCCATGAGCAGCGCGATCCGCCGGCGTTCGTGGGTGGTGCCGTCGGGGTTGTCGGAGAAGGTCGAGGCGACCTCGAACAGGCGCACGCCGCCGGGCGCACCGGCACGGGCATCCTGGTTGGCCTTGCGACAGGTGAGCAGGCTCGGAACGATGCTCGGGCGCAGGAACGGGGCCTCGCGCCGGCGGTTGTCATCGACCTTGAGCAGCACCCGCCCCTCGGGCAGGAACAGGTCCGCGCTGGCCTGGTCGAGGAAGCTGAAGGTCACCGTCTCGAAGAAGCCGAGCCCGGCGAGTGTCTCCCCGGCGAGTTCGAGCACGCGCTCTCGATGGTTCCACTGCTCGGGGTGGCGGAGGGTGAGCTGCACCGGCAATTCTGGCTGGACCTCGATCTCTTCGAGGCCGTTCAGGCGCGCGACCTCTTCGATGAGATCGATCTCGCGCGTCACCTCGTGGGCGCGGTTGTGCGGCACGGTGCAGCGCAGCACGCCCTTTGCACCCGGCTCGACGGTGAAGCCGATCGTTTCGAGCAGCACCTGCATGCGCACGTCTTCGATCTCTATGCCCAGTATGTCGCGACAGCGCTGCGTGCGCAGGTTCACCACGTTTTCGGGCGCGAAGTCGGCGCCGACGGAAATGATCGAATCCGCCTCAGACTCTCCGACGAGTTCGCCCCCGGCGAGTTCGAGGATCAGTTCGACCAGCCGGTCGGAAGCACGGTGCAAATCGCGGGCATCGACGGTGCGCTCGAAGCGGTACCCGGCATCGGTCGAGATCTGCAGGCGGCGCGCCGTCGCGCGGACCGTGGCGGGGTGCCAGGTCGCGAGCTCGACGAGCAGGTCGGTGGTCTGTTCGGTCACACCGGTCTCGCGCCCGCCGATGACGCCCGCCAGCGAGACCGCCCGCTCACCGTCGGCGACGACGAGGTCGGTCGGGACCAGCTTGTGGGTCTTGTCGTCGAGGCACAGCAGCGACTCGCCAGCGCGGGCGTGGCGGATCTCGAGTCTGTCGCCCTTCAGCGTCGCGAGGTCGAAGGTGTGGCTCGGGTGGCCGAGTTCGAGCAGGACGAAGTTCGAGGCGTCCACGACGTTGTTGATCGACTTCTGCCCCACCGCTTCCAGCAGCTCGCGCAGCCAGTCCGGGCTCGGGCCGACCTTCACGCCCCGGATGATCCGGCCAGTGAATCGCGGGCAGAGGTCGGGGACGGTGTTCTCGATGGTGAAGGCCCCGGCGAGCGGCTTGCCGTTGACCGGCGGGGCCTTGCCGGGCTCCCAGGCCTGCGGCGAGACGACCGAGCGACCCGAAGCCGCGGCGATCTCCTTGGCGAGACTGAGGTGGCTGAAGCAGTCGCCCCGGTTGGAAGTGAGTTCGACATCGAGGCAGTGGTCGCCCCCCGGTACATCCTCGACGGACTCGATCGGGAACGAGTACGCCTCGAGCAGCTCGACGGCCTCAGCGAGGCCGACGGGGCGGGCGGGGTCCAGATACCGGTTGAGCCATTGCAGACTGGTGAGCATGGATCGGAGGATACCGGTTCTCCGGGGCCCTGTGGACGCCCGGACGGCGCTGTTTGCGCTCCGGAAGCAGGACATCGGAGGCGCGTGCGCATACCCTGCCAGCATGACGGATCCGAAGACCGAAACGCCGCCGAACACCAACCCGATCATCGGCATCGATCTGGGCACGACGAACTCTCTGGTGGCCTACGCCGACGCGAAGGGCCCGCGGATCCTGACGGGTCCCGACGGCGAGCGGATGCTCCCATCGGTGGTCCGATACGCCCACGACGCGAGCGTGGAGGCGGTCGGGACGGAGGCACGCGAGCGGGCGGTCGAGTTCGCCGGTCGGACGATCCACTCGGTGAAGCGCCTGATGGGCCGGTCGCTGGCGGATGCGTCGGCGGACCTGCCGTTCCTGAGTTACGAGGTGGTCGAGGGCCCGAACCGGACGGCGCGGGTCGGCCTGCCCCCGGCGCCGGGAGCGGACGAGCGGATGGTGCTCGCGCCGCAGGAGGTGTCGGCAGCGATCCTGCGGGCCCTGCGCGAGCGGGCGGAGGCGGGCCTGCGGAGCGAGGGCATCGATACCTCGTCGTGGACGAAGCGGGCGGTGATCACGGTCCCGGCGTACTTCGACGATGCCCAGCGCCAGGCGACGCGCGATGCTGCGCGGCTGGCGGGGCTGGAGGCGGTGCGGATCGTGAACGAGCCGACCGCCGCGGCTTTGGCGTACGGGATCGGTGTGGCGAACCCGGAGCCGGAGACGATCGCGGTGTTCGACCTCGGTGGCGGGACGTTCGACATCTCGCTTTTGAGCGTGATGCCGGGGGATGCGGAGGATGCGGAGCGGACGGACTTCTTCCAGGTGCTCTCGACCGCCGGCGACACGCACCTCGGGGGCGACGATTTGGACCAGGCGATCATGAACTGGCTGCTGGATCGCGTCGCGTCCGAGGCAGGGGAGAAGGTGGAAGCGGAGTACGCGAGCGTGCGCGACCAGGCGTCGCGCGATGCGGCGCTGCGCCGGTTCCCACAGTTGCGCCGGCTCGCGGAGGACGCGAAGATCCGGCTGTCGGAGAGCGAGTCGACGGCGATCGAGTTGCAGGCGGGCGAGGGCGATCCGCTCCGGGTCGAACTGACGCGCGAGCAGCTGGACGGGCTGATCGAACCGTTGCTGGACCGGATCGAGAGGGCCTGCAAGCGGGTGCTGCGCGATGCGAAGCTCAAGCCGGAACAGATCGACCGGGTGGTGATGGTCGGCGGCTCGACGCGGATCCCGCGTGTGCGCCAGTTGGTGGCGGACCTGTTTGGCACGGAACCCTACACGGCGCTGAACCCGGACGAGGTGGTGGCGCTCGGCGCTTCGGTGCAGGCGTCGATATTGGCCGGGCTGAACACGACCTCGCTGCTGATGGACGTGATCCCGCTGTCGCTTGGCGTCGAGACGGTCGGCGGCGCGGTGGCGAAACTGATCATGCGCAACTCGACCGTGCCGACTCGCGCGACGGAGATGTTCTCGACTTCGGTCGACGGGCAGACCTCGATCAAACTGCACGTGCTGCAGGGCGAGCGGGAGATGGTCGAGGACTGTCGCAGTCTGGGCGAGTTCCACCTCAGCGGCATCCCGCCGATGCCGGCGGGCATCCCGCAACTGGAAGTCGAGTTCCTGGTGGACTCGAACGGTGTGCTGAACGTGCGGGCCCACGAGAAGCGGAGCGGCAAGCGGGCATCGCTGCAGATCGTGCCGAACCACGGGCTGTCGCGCGAGGAGGTAGACCGGATGGAGGCCGAGTCGATCACGCACGCGCGCGAGGACATGGAGCGCCATCGGATCGCGGACCTGATCGCAAATTCGAAACTGGATCTGAAGTGGATCGGCGAGCGCCTCGAGGCGATCGGCGATGAGTTGGAACCGGATTACCGCGTTGAACTGAAGGACCACATCGACCGGGTCGCGGGGTATGTGACCTCGGCGGAAAGGGACTGGTCGTCGGTCTCGGCGAATGACTTCCACAAGGCGAAGGAAGAGCTTGATCGTGCCTCGGTGCGCATGCACGAGGTGAGTATCCGGCTGTCCTTGAGTTCGGAGGACTAGGATCGAGAACAGAAAAGGAGTTGCCATGCCCACCGAACACGATGACATGCACGACAAGCAGCACTCTTCCGGCAAGCCCTATCTCCGATTCACGGCGATGATCGCCTGTTCGATGATCGTGATGTTCGGCCTTATGTATCTCCATTCGTATCAGTTACTCGATCACGCGTGGTTCAGCGAGACCCGCCTGTTCATGGTGATGATCATGGGCGGCGGGATGATCGTGGTGATGCTGCTGTTCATGCTCCACATGTACAAGAGCACGCCGAAGAACGTCGTGACGATCGGCGCGGCGGCCCTGCTGCTCGCGGGCGGCATCGCGCTGGTTCGGAGCCAGATCACGGTCAGCGACACGGACTACATGGAGGGCATGATCCCGCACCATTCCATCGCGATTCTGACCAGTGAACGCGCGCAGATCGAGGATGTCCGGGTTCGCAGACTCGCCGACGAAATCCTCGAGGCGCAGCGCCGTGAGATCAAAGAGATGGAGTGGCTGATCAGCGACATCCGCGCGAATGGGATCGCCAAGACCGAGGCCGAGGCCGCGAGCCGCCCGGTCCCGGAATTCAGCCCAACGCCGGAATAGAACGAGGGCAGACCTCGCTCAGTTCCAGCTGATGCCCTTGGGGGCTTCGGGGTCGAACTGCAGTTCGGCGACGCGGAGCGTGGAGTCGATGCGCCTGAGCTCGCGGATCATCAGGTTGGCGCGTTTGACGGAACTCGGTTCTTCGAGCAGCGCGTTGCGGAGCTTCTTCTCGTCGACGACCGAGAGCAGACTGAGGGCGACCACATCCATGAGCACGGGCGTCGGGAGCATCTCGAAACCGCTGGAGAGCTGCTTCTTGACTTGCTGGACGGCGGGCAGGCTCGAGAGGCGCTGCGACGCGAGCAGGTCGGAGAGTGTCTCGCGTTGGCCCGCAAGATCGGCATCGTCGTCGGCCTCGCGCATCGGCTGGAGCACGGCTCGGCGGTAGAGCTTGCCGTCGACCATTTCGGGGTCGGGGGCGATCTCCTCGACGATCTCGGCCCGGCAGACACCCTGCAGGAAGACGTGGTACGTGCCGTCGGGGTGTTTCTCGTGCTGCACGACCTGACCGAGGCAGACGACCGGGCGGATTGGCGGCATGGACTCGTCGTCCGATGGCGTGGATTCGTCGTAGGTGGCCATCGCGATCTGGCCCGACGTGTCGAGCACGTCCTGGACCATCTGGCGGTAGCGCGGCTCGAAGATGTAGAGCGCGGCGATGGCGTGGGGCAGCAGTGTCACACCGTTGAGCGGGAACACCGGGTGCGCCTTGCCGAAATTGACTCGGATGGTCTCCTGTTCGTTCATCGCTCTCAAAGTTTAGGCGTCGCGCGCGAGATCGGGCGCGAGGATATGCAAAACGCGAAGGAGGCCCCGGCGAACGGGACCTCCTCTGGGATTGATCGGATGATCGATCGTCTGTCGAACGCCGGATCAGCGACGACGACGGACGGCGACGAGACCGGCGAGGCCGATCAGGCCGGCGGCGCCGGGGGTCGGGATGCCGCGGACGACGAGGTTGCGGAAGGCGAAGGCCTCCGAGCCGCCGTCACCACCACCGGTGTAACCGATGGTGAGGGTGCTGCCGGTGCCGCTGATGGCGGCGGTCAGGGTCTGGAAGCTGTTGGTGAGCTCGGTGCCGTTGATGGACATCGGGTCGTCGAGGGCGACGGGGGTGCCGTCGGCCATGACGTAGCTGCCGACGGCGGACTCGTCGATAGACGAAGTGAAGAGGGCCGCGGACGGGCTGCCATCGATGGACCAGACAAAGTTGTGGAAGTCGACGCCGTTGTCCTCGAAGTCGCCCATCGCGGCGAAGTCGATGTCAACGGAAAGACCGCTGAAGCCCGAAACGTCGAAGGTCCACACGGCGGTGCCGCTGTCGTTGCCTTCGCCGTTCACGGTGTCAACGACACCGAAGAAGCGACCAAAGTCGGCGTTGGTGTCGATGATGCCCTGGGTGTCGCCGGGGAAGACGGCGGCCGAGTCGTCCGCGATGGCGAACGGCAGGCCGGGGGTGCCGGGGTTGCCGACGGAGCGGATGCCGAACATGTCGCCGGGGATCGTGTAATCCGACGAGATGGATTCGGTCAGGAAGTTGTCGTTGCTGGCGTCGGCGGAGACGGCCGCGCCGACCTGCGCGTTGGCGGCGCCGGCAAACATCGACAGGGCGATTGCGCTAAACATGATCTTCTTCACAGGTGGTTCCTCTCTCGAAAACCTTGGTGGACACAGGGGACTCTCAATGTACCCGATGTCCGGAGTTACTCTCATCCCAAATGGCAGACTTTCTGCCGAATTCTGTTTCAACGGTACCCGCGCCATGAGGGCTCCACAACCGGCAAACACCGGCAGCGCCTTGATTTAACCGAGCGCTCACGCGGACCGCGAGTTGCGAGCTGCTGCCCGCCACCGACCGCGTCAAACTGCGCAAACTGGGGGGTTCAGAGAACACTGAGAGCCGGTTGCGGGCTCATCCCAGCGGGTCGGGCTTGAACAGTTTGGTGCCGAGGGCCCAGACCTTTTCGGTGAAGCTGCCGCCGAGGTCGAGGCCCTGCTGGCGTTCGGCGCGAGCGGAGGTGACCGCGATTTCCATTTTGGCGTCGAGGTTGTCGATCATCGCCACGAGCAGGGCTTCGGGCGAGGAAGGGACCTTGGCGGCGCCGTATTCGGGCTCGCCGTGGTGGCTCAGGATGATGTGCTGGAGCGCGGTGACGAGGTTGCCGGGGAGGCGCATGCTTTGGTTGACCATGACCGAGCGGGCCTTGTCATGGAGCATGATCGCGCCTTCGACGATGTGACCGACGAGTTCGCCGCGATCGGTGTAGGCGAAGGCGCCGTCGTAACTGAGTTCGGTTGTTTTCCCGAGGTCGTGCAGGAACAGGCCGAGGAGGACGATGTCGCGGTTGACCTTCGGGTAGGACGGGCAGATGACGTCGGCGAGTTTCATGACGCTGAGGGTGTGTTCGCAGAGGCCGCCGATGTATGCGTGGTGCATCATCTTCGCGGCGGGCGCGGTACGGAACTGGTCCATGAGCATCTCGTCGGAGAGGTACTCGGCGGCGATGGCCTTGGCGGCCGGGTGTTCGAGCGTGTCGAGCAGTGCCTTCACCTCGGCGAACATCTCGGCGGGGTCGCGTTCGGCGGAGGGGAGCAGGTCGCGGAGCTGCTCGCTGGTCGGTTCGATCGGATCGATCTTGTGGATGATGAGCTGGAGTTCGCCCTGGTAGGGCTGGGTCTCGCCCTCGACATAGACGAAGCCGTCGGTCGGGAGGCGACCGATGACGGATTCGTCGGCGCCCCACATGCGGCCGGGGGCGGTGGCGGTCTTGTCGCCGAGCAGGCAGCGCAGATAGGGCTTGTCGTTGCGCGTGCGCCCGAGTTGGGCGTTGGAGATGCTGAAGGCGCCCTGGAAGCGGGCGTTGGGCTGCATGGCGGCGATGAAGATGCGCTCTTGGGCGGTCTCGGGCATGATGATTCCTGCTTCGGATCTGCGTGGCGAAAACGGCGATCAGGGACGCGGGACTGTACCAGACGCCCGAGGGGGGAGACGGATTCGCGTGCGGATCGTCACGACGATGCGGGTTCGGAATCGGCGGCTCGCGTGAATCGGACCGGTGAGCCGCAGCGTGGGCAGGATTGGTCGTTGCGGGTGGCTCTCCAGTGCCATCCGCATTCGTCGCAGACGCCGCGGTGGGCGGAGGCGTCGTCTGCGCCGGTGCCCTCGCCGCGGATGCGGCGTTCGTCGCGTTCGGCGGCTATCAGACCGGGCATGAGAATGAGGGCCGCGCCGCCGAAGAGGGTGGCACCGGTGGTCAGGATGATGATGGCGTGGCGCGGGACGATGAGCAGGCCGCCCATGACAACGAGCACGGCGAGGGCCGAGCAGGACACGAGGATGATTGCCTGGGTCTTCGGGGAGAGTTTCAATTGTCGGCTTGCTCCTGCGTTGCGTCGCCTGCTTCGCGGATACGCAGTACTTCTTCGAGGCGTTCGGCGAGAACGCGTTCTGCGCCGTTCGTCGTGGGCCGGTAGTAACTCGGCGTGCGCCCGTGCTCATCGACGAGGTACCGCTGCGATGACACGGGGCCGATGGAGGTGATGTGCTCGGCGTCGTGGCTGTACCGGTAGCCCTTGCCCTCGACCTGCGAACCGACGCTCTCGGTCTTGCGTTTGTCGCGGAGGTAGAGCGGGATCTCGAGGGTGCGCCCGTTGCGGATGTCGTCCATGGCGGCGTTGATGGCCTTGTAGCTCGCGTTGCTTTTGGGCGCGAGCGCGAGGTAGATGGCGCACTGGCTGAGGGTGATGCGTGCTTCGGGCATGCCGATGCGTTCAGCGATGGACCAGCAGGAATCGGCGACGGAGATCGCGCGGGGGTCGGCGTTGCCGATGTCTTCGCTGGCGAGGATGGCGAGCCGTCGGGCGATGAAGCGCGGGTCTTCGCCGGCTTCGAGCATGAGGCCGAGCCAGTACACCGCGGCGTCGGGGTCTGAGCCGCGGATGGACTTGATGAGCGCGGAGGCGTGGTCGTAGTGCTGGTCGCCCTTGGCGTCGTAGACGACGGCCTTCTGCTGCGAGGAGGCCTGGGCGTCGTCGAGGTCGATGTGGATCGGGGCGGATGCGTCCTCCGCCTGCGCTGACAGCACCGCGACTTCGAGGGCGTTGAGGGCGCGTCGGGCGTCGCCGTCGGAGACCTTGGCCCAGTGGGCGATGGCGTCGTTGGTGACGGTGAGGTCGAGATTGCCGAAGCCCCGATCCGGTTCGCTGATCGCTCGGCGGACGACCGTTTCGATGTCGGCCTGGGCGAGCGGTTCGAGGCGAAAGACGGTGCTCCGGCTGACGAGGGCGGAGTTGACGGTGAACATCGGGTTCTCGGTGGTGGCGCCGATGAGCGTGAGGCGGCCGCGCTCGACATCGTCGAGCAGGGAGTCCTGCTGGCTTTTGGTGAAGCGATGGATTTCGTCGAGGAAGAGGACGATCGGCTCGCCGCCCTCGGCGATGCGGAGTTTGGACTCCTCAACGATCTCGCGGATGCGTTTCACGCCAATTGAGGCGGCGTTCTCGCGCACGAACGGGCGAGCGGACTCGGCGGCGACGATCTCGGCGAGGGTGGTCTTTCCGGTGCCGGGCGGGCCGTGGAGGATGATGGAGGTGAGGCGTCCGGCGCGGATCATGCGCCGCAGGAGCGGGACTTCGGGCGAGTCTGGGTCTCCGACGATGTGGCGCTGGCCCGAGAACTCGTCGAGGCTGCGCGGGCGCATGCGTGCGGCCAGCGGCTCGACTGAAGACAGTCTCTTTTCGCGTTGTGGGGCCCAGAGATCGGTCACGGGAGCATGGTACGCGTCGGGCAGCGCGGGTTCCCAACGGGCCAGATGGGCAATGGGCTGGGATTTGGACGTAGATCCGTCCGATGACGAACCGAGGGAAGTAAAGGGGCGTACTCTGTGGGCCGGATCTGATCTCCGGAGGGGCCTCGGCGACCGGGGCGATTACGCCTATTTGGAGCAAGGCAATATATGTGCGGAATCGTCGCGTATATCGGAACCAAACCCGCGAAACCCATCCTGCTCGAAGGGCTGAAGCGGCTTGAGTACCGCGGGTACGACTCGGCTGGCGTCGCGGTCCTCGATGGGGACCTGTCGGTCGCACGAGCGGTCGGACGAGTCTCGGTACTCGAGGACAAGCTTCAGCAGACGGGCGGTTTCGGCGGGACGCTGGGCATCGCGCACACGCGCTGGGCGACTCACGGTTCGGTGACCGAGCAGAACGCGCACCCGCACCGCGACGACCGCTCGGGCATCGCGCTGGTGCACAACGGGACGATCGAGAACTACGCGTCGCTTCGGAAGTACCTCGAGGGGAAGGGACACACCTTCCACTCCGAGACGGATACCGAAGTGCTCGCGATGCTGATCGGGGAATTGTTCGACCCGGAGCGCGGCATCGACCTCGAGAAGGCGGTGCAGGCGGCGCTCAAGGAGATCAGCGGCGCGTACGCGATCGCGGTGATCTGCGAGCAGGAGCCGGACACGCTGGTTGTGGCGCGCAAGGGATCGCCCCTGATCGTCGGCGTGGGCAACGGCGAGTACATCGTGGGGTCGGACGCCGCGGCGATCATCGCGCACACGGCGCAGGCGATCACGCTGGATGATTACAACGTGGTGAAGGTGACCCGCGACGGGTTCCGCACGAGCAACCTCGACAACGTGTCGCTGGACGCGAAGATCCAGCAGCTGGAGATCGACCTCGAGGAGATCGAACTCGGGACCTACTCGCACTACATGCAGAAGGAGATCTTCGAGCAGCCGGCCTCGATCCGGAACACGCTGCGCGGCCGTCTGGACCTCAGCGAAGGCCGGGTGGTGCTCGGCGGCGTATCGAACTTCGCGAAAGAGCTGATCAAGTCGCGCCGGATCATTCTCGCGGCGCAGGGCACGGCTCTGCACGCGGGCATGATCGGCGAGTACATGATCGAGGAACTCGCGAAGATCCCGGCCGAGTGCGAGTTCGCATCGGAGTTCCGGTATCGCAACCCGATCATCGAAGAAGGCACGGTGGTGGTCGCGGTTTCGCAATCGGGCGAGACGATCGACACGCTGTACGCGCTGCAGGAGGCCAAGGACCGCGGCGCCCTGACGCTGGGCGTGGTGAACGTGGTCGGTTCGACCATCGCTCGCGAGACGGACGCCGGCGTGTACCTTCGCGTCGGTCCGGAGATCGGTGTGGCGTCGACGAAGGCGTTCACGGGGCAGGTGGCGGTCTTGGCGATGCTGTCGCTGTTCCTGGCGCGGCGCCGGTTCATGAGCCCCGATGCCTCGACGCGCCTGCTCAAGGAGCTGAACCTGATTCCCGAGAAGATCGAGCAGATCCTCACCCAGGACGCGACGATCAAAGCGATCACGCAGAAGTACATCAACCGGGAGAACTGGCTGTTCCTCGGGCGCGGCGTGAACTACCCCACCGCCATGGAGGGCGCGCTCAAGCTGAAGGAGATCTCGTATATCCACGCCGAGGGCATGCCCGCGGCGGAGATGAAGCACGGGCCGATCGCGCTGATCACCGACGGGATGCCGGTGGTGGTTATCGCCAACCGCGGCGCGCAGTACGAAAAGGTGCTCTCGAACATCGAGGAAGTGCGCTCGCGCGGCGGGCACGTGATCGCGATCGCCAACGAAGGCGACGACCGGATCGGGAGCATCGCCGAGGATGTGATCTATGTTCCCGAGACGGCGGAGCCCTTGAGCCCGATGCTGACGGTGATCCCGCTGCAGATGATGGCGTACCACGCGGCGGTGCTGCGCGGGCATGACGTCGATAAGCCGCGGAACCTGGCGAAGAGCGTGACGGTTGAGTGAGGATCAGATCTCGTATCGGTAGCGATCCATCAGGTCCTTGATCGATACGCAGTGCGGGGCGACCTGCTCTGGATTGAGGTGGTTCTTCCAGTCTCCGGCGATGCCTTTGCGGAAGAAGTGGCCCCGCTGTTCCTGGCCGTTGCTGCGTCCGTTGCTGAGGGCCCGGAAAGAGCACGCCTCTTTGCAGGCATTGATGGTTTCGGGGCTGTCGTCGACATTGCAGAACGCGAACATGCGGGCGAGTTCGGCGTCGGGGTCGGTGAGCAGGTCCTCGTAGCGGACTTCGCAGAACCGATCGGGATTCAGCGACTGGGCGCTCTGCAGCGCGCTACGGACATTGACGGGCCAGTTCTTTTTCAGGAACGCCTCGGTGTGGGCTTCGATCGAGGAACCGAACCGGAGCGGGTCGCCGTGGAACCATGAACTGACGGCGGCATCGCGTGGGTCGCGGACGATGTGGACGAACCTGGCTTTGGGGTAGATGCCGGAAAGCACGCCCATGCAGACGGCGTGCTGCGGGGTCTTGTCACCGACGATGCGCACCTGCGAAGACTCCGTGCTCGCGCGATCGAGGTAGTTGCCGAGTTGGGCGTTGATGGCGGCGCGAAACATCGCCATGCAATCGGAATTCTCGATGCAGGTCAGCTTCGTGTGGCCGTGCGATACCTGATGCTTGTTGTATTCGCCGAGGGCGTGGTGGAGCAGCGGCACGAGCTTCCAGCCGGCGCATCCCTCGCCTTTGACGACCATCTCCGGGTGCTCGTCGAGCAGTCTCTGGAGCCATGTCGTGCCGGACTTGTAGCAGCCCACCACGAAGACTTTGTCGTAAGACTCGATGGAGGCCTGCCTGTCGAGCCATTGGGCGAACCCGGCGCTTCCCACATGGGCAGCGGGATCGGGTGACGAACGCGGCTGGTTTCGGGGCATTGTTTCGGCGGGCATGTTCACGTTCTCGGCCGGCTCTCGGAAGGGTCGCCACAAACGGTGGTTCGGGATGATCCGGGGCGGGCGGCGTCGTTGCGACTGAATCTCAATACTGCTTGACAGGAATTCTTGCGGGTTGCTACCCTTTGGTTCAGAGGCACCCGTATCGTTGCATTCTCCCCCTGATGAGCACACTCGACCCCACATCCTCGCGCCTGACTCGGGGCGTTGATGAACGGCCGCATCTCGCGGCCCGGATGGTGCTGCGTATGCGTCGAATCCTGCTGGCGTGCCTCGGCGTGCTGTGCGTGGGGCTCGCGGCGGTTGGCGTGGTGGTCCCCGGCCTGCCGACGACGATTTTCCTGATCCTGGCAACGGTCTGCTTCATGCGGAGCTGCCCTTGGCTTCAGCGCACGCTGGTCGAGAACCGGTTTTTCGGGCCGTTCCTGAAGTACTTGGAGCCGGGCGCGGCGATGCCGATCCGGGCGAAAGTGATCTCGCTGGTCGCGATGTGGGTAGCGATCTCGACGAGTCTGGTGCTGCTTTCGACGGCCGATGCCCCGATGGTTTGGGTCGCTCCGACCATGGTGATCGCGGGCGCGATCGGGACGGTGAGCATCGTTCGGATCGGCCCGAGCGCGGGCTGTACCGAAACCGCCTGATCTGCAACCCGATGCACGAAACTATTGCGTTGATGCCCGAAAGCCGGGATAGTTGCGCCATTGGCCCACGATGACCCGGACATTCGCAAGCGTCTGGAGCAGCTGGAATCGCGTCTGGCGCGGATCGAGCGTGCGCTTGGACTGTCTACCGACTCCGGCCAGCAGGAGCCGGTCCAGCCGAAGCCTGAACCCCCGAAGGCCCCTGCTGCTCCGACGCCGGCGCCGAAGCCCGAGCCCCCAAAGCCCCCCGCCGCTCCGGTGGAGCCATCCAGGCCAGCACCCGAATCGCCGGCTCCCCTGCCGTCAAAGCGCTCACCGAAGCCGTTGCCGCGGCACGTGGGAGGCCGATCGCAGCGTCCGGCGCAACCGACTCTGAGCCAGCGCCTCGGACTCGGGTCCGACTCCAAGCCGTTCTCGCTGGAGCAGTTTCTTGGCGCGAAGGCGTTCGCGGTGGCCGGGTCTCTGATCGTGGTCGTCGCGGTCGTGCTGTTCCTCAAGTACGCCTACGACCAGGGTTGGATCAAACTGATCTCACCGGTCTGGCGGTGCGTGATCGGCGCGGTGTTCGGCATCGCGCTGATCGCGACCGGCGAGGGTGTGCGCAAGCGGATCGGAGCGTTCGCTTCATCAGGACTGACCGCCACGGGCCTTGCGACGCTCTACGCGACCGTGCTGGTGGCGCGACACATCTTCGAACTGGTCAGCGCAGGAACCTCGTTCGCGCTTCTGCTGATTGTCACGCTGACGGGCATCGGCCTCGGCGCCAAGGACCGGCGCGTGTTCATGGTGTTCCTGTCGCTTGCCTCGGCGTACGCGGTGCCCTTCATCGTCGGCGCGGTGGATCCCTCGCCGTACGTGTTCCCCGGCTATCTGATTGCGCTGCTGACGCTCGGGCTCGCGCTGGCGGCGATTCTCGGCGGGGCGTTCCGATCGCTGCGTCCGACGGTCTGGGCAGCCACAGCGCTTCTCGGCGGGCTATGGATCGCGAAGATCGATGCGAGTCAGCTCTGGACCGCGCTGGTCTTCGTGACCGCGGTCTGGGGACTGATCCACGCGGAACTGGTGCTCAGTGTGCTGCTGCGCCGCGGGTCGCTGCCGACGAGCGTGCGGGGTTTCGACGAACTGGAGCGGGTGTTCAGATGGCTGGCGAGCGTCCCGGCCCCGTCGGTGTCGCTGTCGGCGACGGTCTGGTCGGCGGTCTGCACGATCGTCGTCGTTCGGCGCGTGGATGCGGACTGGCAGGCGATGCCCCCGCTTGTGCTGGCGATCGCGTGCGGACTGATCGCCTGGCGGCTCGCCCCGACCTTCGACCTGCTGCGCGGGCGGATCGAGAGCGTGCGGGCTGCGCTCGCGACCTCGCTGGCGTTCCAGTCGGCAGCGCTGATCATTGCCTCGATCGCGCTGCACTTCAGCGGGAACGACCAGGACCTCGCGTGGCTCGTTCTCGGTGCAGCGGCGTGCGTGCTCGGGCGACGGCTCGACGCGACGCCCCTCGTGACGTACGGCCTGATCACCCTCGGCATCCTGATCGTGCGCCTGTTCCTGCAATGGAGCGACATCCACTCCGGCGATGTGGGGTGGTTTGAGGTCTCGGAGTCGGCGTGGGTTGTGAAGACCGTGTTCGCTGCGGTGGCGACGCTCATCGCCGCGCTGTGCAGCGAGCGGTTCGGGCGCGGGTTCGTGGTTTCGTTGACCGGGCTGGCGGTCGCGCTGCTCATGGCTACCCCCCTCCTCCCCGGTGCGGAAGCCGGGAGTGTGGCCCTCGTGTGGTCGGGTATCGCGGTGCTCGCGATGATCGGATCGGGCGGCAATCGCTGGCTCGAACTGGATTCGATGGCGGTCGTCGTCGCGACGCTCGTGACACTCCCGGCCCTGCTCGGCTGGATGGTGTTCATGGGAAACGAAACCGGGCGCGGGCTCTTCCTGACCAGCGCAGGCGTCGCGATCCTGCTCCAACTGGGCTTTGCCACGCTGGTCGAGCGCGGGTTCGTGCTGCAGCTTGCCCCGCGGCTGCGCTTCGTGACGGCGGCCGGGGCGGTGCTGCTGCTCACGGCGTACTTCATCGGTCCTGATACGAACTACAGTTCGGTGGTGATCATTTGGGCGACGCTGGCGTCGGGGCTGGCAGTCGCCGGATGGCGACTGAGATGGCTTGCAATGGATCTGTTCGGCGCGGTGGTGGGCTCGATCGCGGTCCTGCCGTGGCTGGTCCACCTGATCGCCGAGTACAGCCCCACCGACGATTTCGTGCTCAATCCGACGATGGTCTCGGGCTTTGCCATGACCGGCGCGATGTGGCTGGTGGCGTATCTGCTACTCCATCGGACCGTCGCGTTACGCACGGTCGATCACCAGCGGGACGCGGCTGGCACGGCCCTCGCCGCTCTGGGGGCGGTGACCCTTCTGGCCGCCACGAGCATCGAGGCCAACCGAGCGGGGCAGTTGTACGTAGAAGACGAGACCGCCCGGCAGGCGCTGCTCTCGATCTGGTGGGCCCTGTACGGCGTGGCCGGTCTGGTCTTCGGGTCGATCCAGCGGATGAAGACCGTGCGGCTGTGCTGCCTGATCCTGATCGGACTCGCGGCCCTGAAGGTTGTGGTTTACGACCTGACGAACGTCTCCCCGCTCTGGCGAATCGCCAGTTCTCTCGCTCTTGGCATGCTGATGCTGCTGGTCGGCGTTGCGTACGCCCGATCGCTCCAGCGAACAAACCCGGATACCCCCGAGGACAACGGCCGGGCGGCCCCGGCTCAGCCAGCGGATCAGTCGGTCCCGGAGTGACGGATTCGATCCATTCTCGACATCTTTGCAGGATTGACCCCGTCGGCCGACTGGTCAGCCGGTACTCTGGGGCCCCAGGGCCGAGTGGCCCGTTCGCCTCATCATTCCAACGGAGAATGGCATGATCCGCACAGCGATGCTCACCACGGTAGTTCTGATCTCGATGCTCGTCATTTCGATGCTTCAGGGGTGCGCCGAGTCACCGGCCGCTCGGGTGGCCGGCACCTACGAACTCGACACCGACGCGATGAAAGCGGCGATGCAGGCGGAGATCGACCAGATGGAAGATGAGATGGAGAAGATGGGGGCGAGCATGATGCTCGGGATGATCGATGGGATGTCGATGACGCTCACGCTGAACGAGGATGGGACAGCGAGCGGCGTGGTCGTCATGAACGGCGAGGAAGACCCGGCCTCGGGCACATGGACCCTCGACGGCGACGCCATCTCGATCACGATGGCATCGGAAGGCGGTTCGCCCGAAGAGGCCACCGGAACTTTGGACGGGGACGCGATCCGGATGCCGAGCCCCGGTGGCCAGATGCCGATCGATATGGTGTTCAAGCGTCAGAAGTCATAAGCGCTCTGTCCGCGCTCCTGTCCTGCGGCAGGATCATCCGGACCGACTTCGCCTGGAGCAACGATCCCTCGCTGGGCTCGGCAGGATCGGTCCGGCGGCGTTCAGATTCTTCTTGCGTCCGTCTGACGGATCCGGGATACTCCCTGTTGCCTACCAGATGTCGTGGAGACAGCTGTTGGGCACACCGTCCCTGCTGCGGAGCGGCGGGACACACATGGTGAACATCCGATCGGCCCCGACCGACCGGAGACACGGGCGCGACGGCCGATCAGCGGCCGTCGCCTGACATGGAGGTCGCCCGCTGATGCGTTTATCCAGGATCACCCTCAACGGCTTTAAGTCGTTCGCGGATCGCACGGAATTCACATTCGACGCCCCGGTCACCGGCGTGGTCGGCCCGAACGGGTGCGGCAAGTCGAACATCGTTGACGCGATCAAGTGGGTGCTTGGCGAGCGCTCGGCGAAGTCACTTCGCGGCAAGGAAATGGCCGACGTCATCTTCGCCGGCAGTTCGGGGCGCAAGCCCAGCGGCATGGCGAGCGTGGCCCTGTCGTTCGAGAACCCGATGCTGGATGGAGCGCAGGCTGAGCTGTTTGAGGCGGCGGAGCAGGTGCGGGCGATGAGCGCGGCGCTGCAATCCACAACCGCCGAGGAGCAGGACGAGGATTCGCAGGGCGACGATCCCGCGCAGGTGGACGAGGCGGCCCAGTCGATCGGCATCGATCGGCGGCGCCGGACGCGCTACCTGCCGATCGATGCGGAGGTGGTCGAGGTCGAGCGCCGGCTGTATCGAGACGGCAAGAGCCAGTACCTGATCAACGGACGCACGGCCCGCCTGAAGGACATCCGCGAACTGTTCATGGACACCGGTGTTGGGGCGGACGCGTACTCGATCATCGAGCAGGGTCGCGTGGACGCGATGCTGCTGGCCAACCCCGTCGAGCGCCGGACATTCTTCGAAGAGGCCGCGGGGATCGCGCGGTTCAAGGCCCGTCGGATCGAGGCCCAGCGGAAACTGGAACGGACCGAGACGAACCTCGTGCGCACGCGCGAGCAGCTCGAGTCCACGGAGCGCCGGCTGCGGATCGTGAAGGGGCAGGCGGCGAAGGCCCGTCGATTCATGGAACTGGACATCGAGTTCCGGGCGCGCCGGCTTGCGCTGGCGTTCGAGCAGTACGACGATCTGCGCCAGCGACTGGACGGGCTGACCTCTCGCCTGCACGCCCTTGAGCGGGACCGGCGCGAGGCGATCGAGGAGGTCACTCGGCTTGAGGACGACAAGCAGACCAAGGAACTCGATCGGTCCAAGCTGCACCGGCGGCGTGAGGAGATCGAGCGCGAGCACACGAGCGCCAAGCACCTCGCCCAGTCCGCTGCCCAGCGGAAGACCATGGCCGAGCGGTCGCTCGAAGAGGCCCGCCAGCAGATCGAGGCCGACGAGCACCGGATGACCGAACTCGGCACCGAGATCGAACATCTGACCAAGGAGGCCGAAGAGCAGGCGTTGAATGCTTCTTCGCTGCAGGATCTCGTTCGCAAGAGCGAGGAGCAGCTGGACTCGGTCGCGGCGGATCGCGAGCGGGTGCAGTCGGAACTGTCGGACCAACGGCTGAAACTGGCGGAGCGTCGCTCGGCGGTGGCGAACATCGATCGGGAGCGCGGTTCGCTGAACGCACGACTGGACGCGGACCGGCGCCGGCTGGCACAGCAACAGGAGCACCTCGACGCGCTCGAACGACGGACCAAGGCGCTCGACGATGAGCGCCGGCAGGTAACGACCGATCGCGATGCGCTGCAGGGCGATGTCGCGAAGCGTCGCGACGCTGTGGACGAACTCGAGCGGTCGATCGGCAGCGCGGTTGACTCGGCGACCTCGCTGTCCGAAGACCAGCGGTCACTGGCGACCACGCTCAGCGAGAAGGAGCAGCAGCTCGCTCGCCTGGACTCGCGCCGGACCACGCTCGACGAGATGGCGACCGCGCGCGTCGGTCTCGGCGAAGCGGTGCGCAAGGTGTTGGAGCGGCGCGATGAAATCCGCGAGGGCGCGGAACCCGGTGACGGTGAAGCGGTGTTCACGCACATCATCGATCCGCTCGCGGACCTGATCGAGGTGGACTCGGAAGACGCCGTGGCGGTCGAGGCGGCCTTCGGCGCGACGCTGCAGGCGCTGGTCGTGGACCGGGCGTTCTCGCTCGCCGAGTGCGGCGACCTGACGACGCTCCCCGGTCGGGTGACCTTCCTGCCGGTGCGAAACGAAGAGACCACGGACAGTGGTTCGGAAGACCGGGCGAGGTTCCTCGGATCGGTGCCGGATCATGTGGTGCCGCTGTTCGACCGGGTGCGCTGCGACGACGCGGTCGCTCCGGCGGTGGCACGGGTGCTGGGAACAACCTTCCTCGTCAAGGACCTCGACACCGCGATCATGCTCGACGCGGGGCCGCTCGCCGGCGCTCGGTTCGTGACGCGTGCCGGCGAGATCCTTGAGCCGGACGGGCGCGTGGTCGCCGGGCCGCTCGGGACCGGTGGCGAGACCGAAGAGGGCAGCGGTCTGCTCCAGCGGGCGAGCGAACTCAGCACCCTCACCGAGCAGGTGCGCCGCCTGCAGACCGAGATCGATTCGAAGCGGGACGAACTGCGATCGATCGACGAGGCCGCGGCGACGCTGGAGCGGAAGCTCTCCGAACTGCGCAGCGCACAGGCGTCCGAACAGCGGACGCTGATCGCCGAGGAATCACGGATCGAGCGGCTGAACGCGGACCTCGAACGGCTCGATCGCGAGCAGCCGAAGCTGAAGGCGGAGTCCGACCAGTGCGAGGCGAAGATCGCCGAACTCAACGAGGAGCAGCGCGAGCTGCGCGAGAAACTCGAGAGCCTGGATCGGCTGCACGGCGAGCAGGCGGGTGTGGTCAACGAGATCGAACGCTCGGTGGAGTCGTCGCAGACGCGACTGGACCAGATCAACGAGAAACTGACGGCGGTCCGGGTGGACCTTGGTCAACAGAGCGAGAAACTGTCATCCGCGCAGCGTGAACACCGGCGGCTGCTGGCCCAGTCCGAGGAAGCGGAGCGTCAGCGCCAGCGGGTCGATGAGTCACACGGGCTGCGCCTCGGCAAGATCGACGAGCACTCTCAGGTGATCGGCGATGCGGAGAAGGAGATCGCGTCGGCGACCGAGCGGGAACAGGAACTGGCCAGCGTTCTGGAGTCGATCCGCTCCGAAATCGAAGACGCGTCGAAGGCGGTGCACGAGGCCGCCGCGGTGCTCGACGAGGCCCGCCAGCGGGCCGGGCGCATCGAGCGGGACTGGAACAGTCTCGAGTTGTCCAAGCGAGAACTTGAGGTCCGTCGCGAGAACCTTGAGGAACGGACCTCGGAAGAGCTGCTGATCGATGTCGCGGCCGAGTACGCCGAGTACCGGGCGATGATGGCCGACGGCGATGTGGAGCGGATCGACGTCGAGGAAACTTCGAAGGAGATCAACGAGCTGCGCAGCGCGATCAAGAAGCTCGGCAACGTGAACATCGACTCGATCAAGGAAGAAGACGAGCTCGCAGGGCGCAACGAGCTGCTGATCCAGCAGGTCGAGGACATCGACCGGGCCCGGACGCAGCTCGAGGAACTGATCCTGCGCCTCAATGATGTCAGCCGCGACCGCTTCAAGGAGGTCTTCGAGACCATCCAGGGGCACTTCTCCGGCAACGACGGCATGTTCCGACGCCTCTTCGGCGGCGGCTCGGCCCAAGTCCGCCTGATCCCGGATCCCGAGACCGGCGAGATCGACTGGCTCGAGAGCGGCGTCGAGGTGACGGCCAAGCCGCCCGGCAAGGAGCCCCGCTCGATCAGCCAGCTCTCCGGCGGCGAGAAAACGATGACCGCGGTCGCGCTGCTGCTGTCGATCTTCCACAGCAAGCCGAGCCCGTTCTGCGTGCTCGACGAAGTGGATGCGGCGCTGGACGACGCGAACGTGGAGAGGTTCAGCAAGATCATCCGCCAGTTCCTGGAGTACTGCCACTTCATCGTCATCACGCACAACAAGCGGACGATGCAGATCGCCGACGAGTTGTACGGCGTGACGATGCAGGAGCGCGGCGTATCGACGCGCGTGAGCGTGCGATTCGAGGATGTTCACGGCGACGGCTCGATCAAGGACAGCGCGGTCAAGCGGGCGCAGGCCGTGGAAGCGAAGCCGACGCCGTTCGAAGACGAACAGGAGCAGCAGGTGCCGTCGACCAGCGACAAACTGCGCCGGGCGCTCGCGGAGTCCGCTTCGCAGAACTGACCGCGTTTCAGTGATTCAGAGTCAGATCGAGGCCGTCGGCGACGGCCTCTTTCAATTCCGCGGCGACCGCGCGGTCCCAGCGGAGGTCGTTGCCGAGTACTCCCTTGGCCGAGAAATTGTGGTCGGCACCGGCGATCTTGCGCATCCGCACACGCTCGTTGCCGGCTTCACGAAGAATCTCGACGATCCGCTCCGATTCCGAGGGGGGCACGCTGGTGTCGGCCTCGCCGTGGATTACCGCTACCGGCATGTCCCTGAGTTCAGCTAGGTCCGAAGGGAACGGGTCGCCGGAGTCATGATCGAGTTCGTGCTCGTACCAGGACCGGCCGATTCGAACCATCCCGCCTTCGGCGCGGGCGGCGGGACGCTCGAGATAGCCCCGCACCGCAACTTGTTCGAGCAACTCGGGATTGGTTCGGGCGTACTGCCCGATGGAGGCGAGCGTGATTACGCCCTTGACCGGCCTGGACCACTCGCCGCGCACCGAACGGACCGCCGCACCGAGCACGCTCGCGCCCGCGCGGCTGTGCCCGACAAGGATCAACGGCAGTTGATCACCATCGAGGGTGCCGGTTTGAACGGCCTCGGCGACGGCGCGGATGTCGGTCGTCGAATGGTGCACGCTGTCGCGCTCGAATTCGTCGAGTTTGGTGATCCGGTCGGCGCCGAACTCGATGCCGCAGTGGCCGAGGTTGAACCGGTGCGTGAGGCACCCGAGATCCGCGAGCTGGCGGGCGACCAGCGGCACGACGTTGCGATCGAGATGGCCGGTGTAGCCGTGAACGACCAACGCGACGGCGCGAGCCGGGCCTGCTGGGCTGGTCGTTTTGCCATAGACCGTCAGCCCCTCGCTCCCGGCCAGCGACCAGACGGGCTCGTCGACGGACGCATCGGGATAGGCGATCCGATTCGTCATGCCGACGCGACGGCGGGCTGATCGGCGGAATCGGCGAGCCAGCGTCCGTAGGAGCGGAGGCCTTCGATCGGGTCGACGCCGGGGCTCCAGTTCAGGCTGTCCTGCGTCAGTGTCATATCCGCTTGCGTGAAGTCCTGGTAGAAGGCGCGGATGTGCTCGGGCATCTCGAAGTAGTCGACCGGGAACTCTGATTCGGACAGGCCCATGCCCTCGCGTACAGCGGCCGCCACATCGGCGAACGAGGTCACCTGTCCCGAACCGAGGTTGTAGACGCCCGGGCGCACGCCGTGCATCGAGCCGGCGATGGTGCAGGAGACGACATCGTCGACGTGCACCTGATCACGGGCCTGTGAGCCGTCGGCGAACAGTCGTGGTCGCTTGCCGGCGAGCATCTGCTGGGCGAGCTGGTAGGCGATCGAGGCCATCTTGCCCTTGCGTGCTTCGCCGGGGCCGAACACGTTGAAGTAGCGCAGACCCACGATGTGTGGCGTGGTCCCCGACTGCTGCTCCCACTCACGAGCGAAACGCCGGTGCTCGCACTCCATGAGCCACTTGCTGAAGCCGTAGATGTTGTTGGGCCTGCCGGCGGCATCCACCGGGAACGGTACGCGAGCGCCGGTCTGGGGCGGGGTGCCGTAGGTCGCGGCCGAGGAGGCGTACACGAGCGGGATCTCGCGCCCAGCGGTCGCGATCATCAGGTCGCGGAAGCCCTCGACGTTGCCGTCAAGCATGATCCGCTCGTCCATGACCGTGGTGTCGGTGATGGCGGCGAGGTGGAAAACGGCGTCGGGTGAGATCGCGTCGATGACCTCTTCCCAGTCGATCTCGTTCGTGCTCCAGCCGTGGACCGTGCCGGTGAAGGGGCCGACGCCGGCGCGGTCGCAGGCCTCGACGAGGTTGGCGAAGCTGGACGAGCGGAAGTCGTCGATGACGAAAAGATCGGCGCCGGGGTGCTCGGCGGCGAGGCGGGCGACAAGGTTCGACCCGACGAAGCCGCAGCCGCCGGTGACCAGGACGGTCGGACCGGTTGTCTCGTTGGTCTGGTTCATGTTTCGTGCTCTGGTCGGCTTGAGTCGGTCGGTGGATCAGTCCGCCGGGGGAGGCGGGATTCTCAAGATCATACCCGGCCTGAGGTTCGTTCCGTTCGAATTGACCTGATCGGCGTTCGCGCTCTGGATGAATCGCCAGAGCGATGCACGCCCGTAGATCGCCTGCGAGATGGCCGAAAGGCTGTCGCCGCTCTCCACGCGATACTCGATGTAGTCCATGCGCGGAGCAGCCGGCGGCTCCTCATCGGAGCGGATGCCCTGAATGTTTCGCGGGTCCTCGGCGAGTTTGATCACCCGCCCGACCCGGAACAGGCGGCGTGCATCCACGGTCGGGTTCGACAGCAGGACCGAAGCCCAGTGCTCACGCGTGCCGTAGAACCGCTCGGAGATGGTCCACGCGTTGTCGCCGTCCTGAACCGTGTACTCGACAAACGACGGCGGGATGATCCGGGGCTGCTCCGGCGGGGCGGCCTCGTCACCGTCGGCGTCATCGATCTGCCGCGACTGATCGTCCGGTGGCTGCGGCTGCTCGGGCTCCGGATCCGAGGGCGGATCGACGCCGGTCTGCTCCACCGGCTGCTGGTACGTGACGCGCGGCGGGGTGTCACCCGACTCTGGCGCCGGGGTGGCCCAGTAGACCACGACCCAGAGGATCACCAGCGACAGGCAGGCGATCCCGATGCGGGTGGTGCCGTCCATGTGCGCTGGCTCCTTTCAGAGACCCGGATCGGATGTCGATCGGGTCCGGATCAGGTCTGCGGGGTCTGGGGCGTTTCGCCCGCCTCTTCGAGCAGGCGCTCTTCGGTCTGGCGGACGAACTTGCGGGCCGACTCGGGGATGCGCTTCGTGTACGCCAGCGGGGCGGCGACAGCGATCGAGGAGTAGGTACCGATGAGCACGCCGCAGATCAGGGCGTAGGTGAACGAGGACAGCGCGTCGCCACCGCTGGAGAACAGAACGATCAGCGCGATGAGCGTGGTGCCCGAGGTGATGATCGTGCGGCTCAGGGTCTGGTTGATCGACCGGTTGACGATGATCGCCGACGCGTAGGCCAGCTTGCCCCGGTTCTCGCGGATGCGGTCGAGAATGACGATCGTGTCGTTGAGCGAATAACCCACGATCGTCAGGATCGCCGCGACGAGCGCGAGGTCGATCTTGTAAGGCTGCAGGCCGAGCGAGACGAGGAACGGTACGTGCTCGTAGAGGATCTCGGCGAACGCGATGAGGCCGATCGCGATGATCACATCGTGCACCAGCGCGGTGATGGCGGCGATCGAGTAGCGGACGGAGCCGAATCGGGCCCAGATGTAGATCAGGATGAGCAGGAAGCTGAGCAGCACCGCGACGATGGCCTGGGCGCGGAACGAGCTGGCGATCTCGGCCGAGAACGACTGCGTGCTGGTGAGACTGGTTGCGTCGGTGAGGGCCTGACGGACGAGCGTCCACTCGCGCTCGGCGATCTCCGCGTTCCAGATGCGCTCGTTCTCGAAGTCGATCGCCTCGTCACGGACGAGCACGACCGCGGTCTCGACGGCATCGGAGGTGCCTTCGAGAACCACAAGATCGAACTGGCGGTTGAGAGCCCACGAGTTGTCGGGCTGGTTGCGGAACAGTTGGAGCCGGTCGTTGAGCGAGGTTTCGGTGACGCTGGGCTCGATGTCGGCGAGGACGATCGCGGCGCCGCCGATGAACTCTTCGGTGTCGTTGTCGTAGTCGACGCCGTTGATCCGGCCGAGGGTTTCATCAAAGATCTTGATGATCGGCGCCAGCGACGCGTCCTCAAGGTCCGAACCCTCGAAAGACAGCGCGGGCTGCGAATCGACGACATCGGCAAAGGCGTTGGTCAGCTCGTTGCGGAACAGGTCCGAGTCTTCGGGCTGGTCGCCCAGCGTGGTCTTGACCTGGAACTTCGCCGAAGAGACGCCGTCGTCGGAGTCGATGGCGACGATGTCGGCGTTCTGGAGGACCGTGAGCGGGCTTCCCTCGCCGGCTTGCGCCGCGATCTCATCAACGCGCTGCTCGACCTCTTCACGGGTCAGGCGAACCTGTTCGCCGGTCTCCGAGTCAACGCGGAACTGGAGGGTCGCGACCGTGCCGCCGCGGAACTCGGTGTCGAGCATCTCTTCGCCCTGGACGGCGATCATGCCGACGCCGAGGCCGATCAGGCCGGCGGAGATCAGGATGAACAGCGGACGGAGCTTGATCCAGTTGATATTCGGTTCGAACGACTTCTGCAGGAACGGCACGAGCATCGGGAGCTGGCGCATCTGCGAGACGCCGAAGCGGTCGATGAGCCACGCGTAGATGATGCGGCTGATGAACAGCGAGCTAAACATCGTCGCCACGACGCCGATGCCGAGGGTGATCGCGAAACCCTTGACCTCTTCGGTCGCGGTGTAGGCGAGCACGAAGCAGACGATGAGGTTCGTGACGTTGGCGTCGACGATGGTCGAAAGCACCTTCTGGTACGCGAGGCGAACGGCGGTCTTCAGGTCGTTGCCGGCGAGCAGTTCCTCTCGGATGCGCTCGTAGATCAGCACGTTCGCGTCGACCGCCATACCGAAGGTCAGCACGATGCCGGCGATGCCGGGGAGCGTGAAGGAGGCCTGGGCCAGCGACATGATGCCGAGGATGATCAGCGCGTTCGACGCGAGCGCGATCATCGCCACGATGCCGTGGAAGAAGTAGTAGATGATCATGAAGACGCCGACGGCGATCAGGGCGATCCACGACGCGGCGAGGCCCTTGTCGAGGTTGTCCGCACCGAGTTCCGGGGCGATCGTGTTGATCGAGAGCGGCTCGGGCGCGAGTTTCGCCGAGAGCGAACCGGCCGAGAGCGTGCGGACGATGTATTGCAGTTCGGCTTGGGTGTAGCGTCCGGTGATGATGCCGTTGCGCGAGATGCGAGAGTTGATGTTCGGCGCGGTGTAGACCTTGTCGTCGAGCAGGACCGCCATGGGTTCGCCGACGTTGGCCTCGGTCAGCCGCCCGAGAAGCTGTGCGCCGACCGTGTCCATTCGGAACCCGATGGCCGGGAAGCCGTCCTGGTCTCGCGTCGGGGACGCGCTCGCGACCGACCAATCGCCCTCAAGGCTCGTCAGCCGCTTGCCGGGGACGTTGTAAACCAACATGTAGTAGCGTCCGCCGCGCTCTTCGACGATGAATCCTCGGCTTGTGAAGTAGGCTGCGGGATTCTCGACAGCGGCGCGGAACTCCGCGATGTCGTCAGCGAAGGACTCGAGCTTCTCGATCTCGTACCAGCGGTAGCGGTCCGTGCTCGCCGCGGCCGGTCCACGCCGGCGGAGTTCCTCGCGGAGTTGCTGTTCGAGGTCACCGATTGCCCCCGGGTCGACCGTGATGCGGAATTCGAGCACACCGGCACCGGCGAGGAGTCGCTGGAGGTCGGCGGGGTCGTCGAGGCCTCGCTGCTTGGCCTGGTACGCGCTCAGTTTGCCGAGCAACGATTCCAGGCGGTCGATGCCGCCATCGATCTCGCCGAGGCGGGCGCGGATGGATGCGAGCGCCCGCTCGCGTTCGCTCTGGAGTTCCTGAGCGTCCTCCTCGGCACCTTTGATCTGCGGATTGTCGTTCGAGAGCTGGAGGGCGATGCGGAGTTCGGACGGCGACACACTGAGCGCCACCGCTCGGTTGCGGGCCTCGTCGAGGGCGATGCGCGCATCGACGAGTTGCTCGGTGATGGACAGGTCGGGCTCGCCGGACTCGGACGCCGCGGCGGCCTCGTCGTAGACACGCTGGGCTTCGTCGACCGCTTGGGCAGCCTCGATGACCGGGGCGAGGATCTGCTCGCGCGGCTCGGAGTCGGCCATGCGCTGCAGCGCTTCGATGCGCTGCTCGCCGGTCTGACGGAGGGCCCGCTGGAGCGCGGACACATCGATCGTGAAGTCTTCGAAGGACTCGAGCGCGTCGCGGTACTCGTCGCCGAGGGCCTTGACCTCGGGCGTCGGGAGCGGCATCGAGACGACCATTCGGTCGCGACCCTGCTGAACGAAGCTGATCTCGAAGAGGCCCTGCGGGTTCACCCGCTCGCGGAGCACATCGATCATCTCGTCCACGACCGACGGCGGATCGTCGTCGGAGAGAAGGATCGAGTAGGTCAGGCTGACGCCGCCGGCGAGGTCCTTGCCGAGGCGGAGCTTTTCGGCCGGCGGGTAGATCGCGAGCGCACACAGCACAAGGAGTGTGGCGGTCAGGATGGAGTTACGGATGAGGTTTTGCATGTGGGGCGCGGTCTGCTGGTCGTTGAGCGGGCTCGCGGGCGGCCCGGAGTAAATTCAGATGGGAGGGCGGTTTGGCTGAATCGTCCCGATCCAGCCTCGGTCATGAGCGGCTGGTCAGGGTGCCGAGTCCACGGTCTCGGGCTCGGGCAGCGTTTCGGAACCGCCCCGTCCCTTCTTGAGGATCGTGGTCACGGAGTTGCGTGAGAACCGCACCTTGGTGTTGGTGCTCTCATCGACTTTGAGGACAACTTCCTCGCCCTTGATCTCGACGATGGTGCCGATCATGCCGCCGGCGGTCTGAACCTTGTCATGCTTGGCGAGCGAGGAGAGCAGATGGGCGCGGGCCTTCTTCTCCCTGCGACCGGACATGACCATGGTGATGACCATGAAGATCAGGAAGCCAAAGAGCAGCATCGGAAGCAAGCTGCTCGGACTGCCCTGCGTTCCTGCGCCCCCGGTGCCCCCTCCGCCGCCACCCCCACCGGCACCATCGCCCAGTGGGGCCGCGCCGCCGCCGGGGGGCGTTTGTGCGAGCACGCGTGAAACGGAGAAGTACAGGGTCGAAGCGAATGGGAGCATGGTGACTCGGCTCTCGGCATTCCGGACGCGAGTGCGCCGGATAGGCGTGGCAGCGACGACGGATCGTCGCGAAAATACAACACGACGCCCCACCCGGTCGTGACCGAGTGCGGCGATATAGCGGGTCCTCGAACCGGAGTGCGGATCAGACGCGTGGCGGGGCGGATTCCGTCCAGCCGAGCACCGGATACCGCTCCTCCAGAGCGGGCCACGCATCATCCCGGATCGCCGCACGGATGGCAAACATCAGCCGTTGGAAGTACCGAACATTGTGCAAACTGAGAATCAGGGGCCCGAGCATCTCCGAGGCCTGGAAGAGGTGCCGGATGTAGCCGCGGCTGAAGATGCCCAGACTCGGCCCCTGCTCCGGGTGCTCGCGGAGAAACGCCTGGATCTCGTCGGCCCGGACCGAGGCGGGGTCATCAAATCCGAGCTCGGCGGCGTAGGACTCGTCCACCGGGTACGGGTCGTTGGCGAAGCGGGCGTTCTTGAGTCGCATCTGACCCCGGGCGGTGAACGCGTTGGCATTCCGGCCGTTCCTCGTCGGGAGCACGCAGTCGAACATGTCCACCCCGGCGCGCACAGCGTGGTAGATGTCGCGCTCGTAGCCGACTCCCATCAGGTACCGGGGCTTTTCGGACGGGAGCAGCGGCGCGGTGTGAGCGACGACGCGCAGGATGTCCTCGAAGCCCTCGCCGACCGCGACACCACCCACGGCGTAACCGGGCAGGTCGATGTTGCAGACCTGCTCGGCGGACTGGCTGCGCCGGTCGAGGTCGGTGCCGCCCTGCACGATCCCAAAGAGCGCCTGCTCATCGGGACGCGCGTGGGCGGCCTTGCAGCGCTCCAGCCAGCGGACGGTGCGTTCGTTGGCTTCGACGAGGCGCTTGGCGTGGTCGTAGCCGCGCTTGCCGGCCTTGGTCTTCTGGGCCTCGATGCGCAGGCGTGCCTGGTTCATCGTCGCCGGGTCGACTGAGGGCGGGCAGTCGTCCAGAGCCATGATGATGTCGGCGCCGAGCTTGTTCTGCACCTCGATTGCGCGTTCGGGACTGAGGCTGATCGAGGAACCGTCGATGTGGCTCGTGAAGGTGACGGCGTCCTCATCGATTCGGTTGATGTCCGACAGTGAGTAGGCCTGATAGCCGCCGGAATCGGTGAGCATCGGTCCGGGCCAGCCGGAGAAGCGGTGCAGGCCGCCGAACTCCGCGACGAGGTCGGGACCGGGGCGGAGCATGAGGTGGTAGGTATTGCCGAGGATGATCTGGGACTCGGTCCGCTGCACCTCCCACGGGAAGAGCCCTTTGATCGTGCCCTGCGTGCCGACGGGCATGAACGCGGGCGTGTCGAACACGCCGTGGGGTGTGGAGACCCGCCCCAGACGAGCGCCGGACTGCTTCGATCGAGCGAAGACCTCGAATGTGAGCGCGGAACCGGTCATACGGTCGCGATCATATCGGCGGGTGTCGTCATTCGCGTTCGCGACCGGCCTTGTCGAGGAGCTGCTTCTCCTTGTCGGTCAGGCTCTGCACGCCCTCATCGCGGACTTTGTCGAGGATGCGATTGACCGTCGCGTCGTCAACGCTGGGCTTGCGCTTGGTGCGCGGCGGCTTCTTCTTCCCGCCCCGTTTCTTGCTCGGCCCGAGGATGTCGAAGAAATCGTGGAGCATTTCGTGGCGCCGAATGAAGAAAAACCCTGCCGCGGCACCGCCGAGGTGAGCGGCCTCGCCGCCCTGGTTCGCGCCTTGGATGATGAACAGGTTGACGGCGGAGATCGCCACGAACAGGTACGCACCGGTCTTGATCTTCATCGGCAGGACCATGAAGACGTACATGACCTGATTCCCCGCGATGAACGCGCTGGCCATCAAGATGCCGAAGACACCTGCGGATGCGCCGATCAGAGGGGTCGTTGGTGCCGCCGGGAGCAATCCTGGGATCTTCGCTTGTACCAGGTTGCCGAGCAGGTTCAGAATCAGGTATAGAAATCCGCCGAATATGCCACAAGTCAAGTAGAAGGCGAGGAACCGCTTGCGCGATCTTAGATACTGCTCGACCGCCGGCCCGAAGAAGTACAGGCCGATCATGTTGAACAGCAGGTGCGTGATGTCGCCGTGCAGGAACTGGAAGGTCACGAAGCGCCAAAACTCCAGATGACGCAGCGCGGTGAACGTCGAAAAGTGCCCCAGGACGAAGATGGGTGGTTCATGGGGAACGACTGGATTTGCTGATCCGGGTAAGAAACCCGGCGCCGTCGCCGTAGCTGTAGTCGGCATGGGAAGTGAAGCCCCAGCGTTGAACAGCATCAGGTCCAGCAGGAACACACCGACGTTGATCGCGATAAGGATGGTGGTCATGGACCACGGACCACCCCCGATCCGAGCCCCCCCGCCGTTCACGGGCCGGTTCCTCACATAATCACGATCGTAGATCCCCATCCCGGGCAGGTCCTCACTGGCAGGTCGCTTCGGCGGGGCCGCAAACGCCCCGAACCGTGGATATCGGTCGCGAGTCTAGTCGCGCTGCCGCTTTTTTGTCTGCTTGGCGAGCAGGCGACGCTCTGAGGCGTTCAGACTGTCCATGCCGGATACGGAAATCTTCTCCAGCACGCGATCGAGTTCGGCCTGCTCGGCCGCTTCGCGCTCGCGCTGTTTGAGCTCTTTCTTGGATTCCTGCTCAGCCGTTTTCTCCTCGAGTTCTGGCGAGTAGGACACGCCGCCGAGACCAGCGATATCCGAGGGCATGTATCCCGTGATCTCGTCGGCCGCCTTGAGGCGCATCCGCTCCATCCAGCAGGCGATCAGGCCGAACGCGGCGATGGCGACGAGCATCGTTTCCTGGAGAACGAGCGAGATCACAAAGATCAGGCCGGCACCCACCAGCCCGATGTACACCGCGACGGTCATGGAGCGCAGGTAGCCCATCTTCCGCCACATCAGCGACTGCACGATCCGCCCGCCGTCAAACGGGAAGAACACCAGCAGCAGGTTGAAGCCGAGGATGAGGATGTTGATGTAATGCAGCCACCAGAGCGACTGCAGCGCGAACGCGCTGAAATTGCTCCCGGCATCGATCGCGCCGACGGTGGCCAAGGGCGCAAAGGGGTTGAAGAGAACGGAGTCGGCCTCACCGGACACGGCCAGCGCGATCGCGGTGAGCGGAAAGATCAGTACGTTCACCGCCGGGCCGGCGATGGCCGTGATGAGGTGCGACTTCCAGTTGTTTGCCGGGATCGCCAGCGCGAGCCCGCCGATCGGGAGCATGACGATGCGGTCCGCGCTGCCGCCGGACCGGCGCGCGCCGAAGCAGTGACCGAACTCGTGGAGCAGCACCACCACGAACAGCGCGATCATGCTCATCGTCAGCGTGGCGAGGTGCAGCCAGCCCCGCTCGCCGACGCTCGGGATCGAGGCAAGCACCACGCCGACCATGAACACGATCGTGATCAGGTGCACGCGCACATCGATGCCCCACGCGACGAACAGCCGCACCGACCAGCCCAGCGGGTTGTCCGGGTTCTCGAGCACGCGCGCGAAGAACTGGCCCCATCGCCCGCGCTCGCGGAAGTCGTCGCGCTGGCCGGACCCGTCAGCGAACATCGGCATCCTCTCCGACGCGCATCAGAGCCTTGCGTGCGGCGAAAAGCAGCGTCGTCACGGTCTTGCCGTCGAGGATCTCCCCCCGGTCGATCATCGCCATAGTCTCTGCTGCGCCGAGCACACGCACCTCGATCCGCTCGTCCTCTTCCAGACGCTGACCGACCTCCGTCAGGTCGGTCGCGAGCATCGCGTCCATCCGTTCATCGGTCATACCGGGCGTGGTATAGAAAGACAGCAGCGGCTCGATGGAACCGGCTCGATAACCCGCCTCTTCGATCAGTTCTCGCTTCGCGGTCGTTTCGGCGGGCTCGCCGGGCTCACGAGTTCCGGCGGGGAGTTCCCAGAGCGTTGATCCCTCATCGCCGCCGATCGCGAAGCGGTGGTTGCGGATCATGACGACCCGGTCCTCGTCGGTATCACCCTCCCGGAGCAGCGGCAGGATGCAGACCGCCCCCGGGTGGCGGACGACCTCGCGCCAGACCGGAGTCTCGCCCGTCGGGGCGAGGTTCACCCGCTCGAAGTCGAATTTCCGACCCTTGTGGATCACCTCTCGCTCGGTGACGCGGGGGCACGATCGGTCAGGCATACGTGAATCCGCTTTCGAGAACGATTCCTTCGGGCACAAGGCGACGACGCTGGCCGAAGATCATACGCTCTCGTCGCAACCCTTCTTTGAGCCGATCCCGAATGTCCGAACAGCACACCAACTCAGCTTCCACCGGCCGCGGCGCGAGCGTGCGCATGCGCGGCGTGACGAAGTCCTTCGGCTCCACGCACGTCCTGAATGGGGTCGATCTGGACGCGAAGCCCGGCACGACCACCGTGGTGCTCGGGCCCTCGGGATCGGGAAAGTCTGTGCTGCTCCGTCTCCTGGTCGGGCTGATGCCCCCCGACTCCGGCGAGATCTGGTTCGACGACACGCGGGTCGACGGGCTTCCCGAAGCCGACATGGACCCGGTGCGCACGCAGCTCGGCTTCCTCTTCCAGCTGTCGGCCCTTTTCGATTCGATGACCGTCTCGGAGAACCTGCTGTTCCCACTGCAGGAACACTCGCGCCTGTCGAAGGCCGAGCGGCGCGAGCGGGTGCGCGAGACGCTCGCGATGGTCGACATGGCCGATGCGGAGCCGAAGTTCCCCGCCCAGCTCTCCGGCGGCCAGCAGCGTCGCATCGCCCTGGCGCGAGCCATCATGCTCCGGCCCCGGCTCGTCCTGTACGATGAGCCGACAACCGGCCTCGACCCGGTGCGAGCCCGGGGGATCAACATGCTCATCAACAAACTCAAACGGGAACTGGGCATCACCGGCCTCGTCGTCACCCACGACCTCCACAGCGTGGAAATGGTCGCCGATCGAGTCGTGCTGCTCCTCGGTGGCAAGGTCCGCATCGAGGGAACCTTCGAGGAGGTCATGGCCAGCGACGACCCCGAGGTGCAGGGCTTCCTCACCGGGCGCGGATCAGAGATCGGAGCGACGGCGTGAAACCGACCCGTGACCTGCTCATCGGACTCGTCGGCATCATCGGCCTCATCGGGCTGGCCGCGATGCTCCTGCTGTTCGGCGAGCTCCGCTTCGAGGAGCCGCAGCGGTATGAAGTGGTCATGGCGTTGGACAACGCCGCGGGCCTGACACCCGGCTCGCCAGTGTCGATGAACGGCGTGGAGATCGGCCGGGTCGATTCTTCAACAACGGCGATCGACCCGCGCGAGGGCGTTCTGCTCGAGCTATCGATCCTGGATTCGGTGAAGATCCCGCGCGATGTGCGTGTGTCCATCGTGACGAGCTTCGTCGGCGACACACGCCTGTCACTGCGGACGGCTCCGAGCGAGCCTGGCCAGCCGGACCCGGGATTCCTTCAACCGGGCGAGACCTTACGGGCGTCGGCCGGGGAACTTCTGGACGAGATCGCGGACCTGCTCGACGAGCGGATCGCGTCGTTCAGCGATACGGCAGAGTCCATCGAGCAGATGGCCGCCACCTTCACGAAAGTCGGCCAGCGACTCGACGCGTTGTTGAGCACGCTCGAAACGGAAGACGGCGAGCCGATCGATCTTGCCCAGAGCATCCGCCGAATCGACGCGACGGTCGACGAGGCGCTCGTTTGGCTGTCCGATGACGGGCTGCGCGGCACGATCGACGAGGTCGCGATCGAGGCACGCGAGACGCTCGAAACCGTCCGATCAACCGCGAAGTCGTGGGACGAGGCGGCCATAAAACTGTCGGAAGAGGTCGATGTCGCGTCCGACTCGGTCGACGAAGCAACCGTCGCATTCATCGAGTCCTCGCGCCAGCTCAACGCCGCGCTCCGAAATCTGCAGGACCTCACCGAGCAGGTGAACCAAGGGCAAGGGACGCTCGGCATGATGCTCAAGAACCCCGACCTCTACCGCTCGGTGAACGACGCCGCCGTACGGTTGGAGAAGGTCTTGCGCGAGGCCCAGCTGCTGCTCGAGAAGTACCGCAAAGAAGGCATCCCGATCAACCTGTAAGGCCCCCTGTGGAGCGATTGCCATTCGATCCGAGCAAGGCCCGCGGCGCGAAGCGCGATACCGCGGCCGACACAGCTGCGGGCGAGAACCGCCCGCTGTCGGTCTCGCAGTTGTCGGCGTCGATTGACGGCGCTCTACGTGAGGGTCTGCCCGCGCGAGTAAGCGTTCGCGGCGAGATCTCCGGCTTCAAGAACCAGACCCATTGGTACTTCACGCTCAAAGACGAGCACGCCGTGATCGGCTGCGTCATGTTCGCCAGCAGCGCACGGCGTCAATCCGTGGTGCCCGGCAACGGCGACGAAGTGATCGTCAGCGGGCGCGTCGAGTACTGGTCCAAGGGCGGGCGCATCCAGCTCTACGCCGATCGCGTCGAACCGGTCGGCCAGGGTCGCCTCGAACGCGAGTACCAGCGCCTCGTCACCGAACTCCGCGAGAAGGGCTGGTTCGAGGTTGCCCGCAAGCGCGAACTGCCCGCGTTCCCGAGGCGTGTCGCGGTCGTCACCAGCGCCACGGGAGCGGCGCTGCAGGACGTGATCGACACCGCGCGCCGGCGCTGCCCGGCGGTCGAACTCTGCGTCGTTGATGTGCGCGTGCAGGGCGAATCCGCGACACCCCAAATCACGAGGGCGCTCAACTGGCTGTCTGAGCAGCACGACTCGCTCGGTATCGACGCCATCATCCTGACGCGCGGCGGTGGCTCGCTCGAGGACCTGTGGGCCTTCAACGAGCGGGCCGTGGCCGAAGCGGTGTTCAACTGTGCCATCCCGGTTGTCGCGGCGATCGGGCACGAGACCGACACGACGATCGCCGAACTGATCGCCGACGAACGCTGCGCGACGCCCACGCAGGCCGCGATGCGTCTCCTGCCCGATGCGGGCGCATTGCGCGACCAGACCGAGCAGTTCGGCCGGCGGCTCGATGCGCGGATCACCCGCGTGCTTGCCGAGGAGCGCCGCCACCTCGCATCGCTGTCCCGCCTGCCCGCGCTGCGTGATGGACGCCGCGCGATCGAGCAACAGGGCGCGATCCTGCACCGGCTGGGGACCGCCCTCGACCACGCCGCCCGCGAAGCGATCAGCGCGCAACGCCACCGACTCTTCAAGGCTTCAGAGTGCCTCCAGCGCCACCGACCGAGCGCCGCACTCGGCTCCCGACGCCAGCGACTCGACCGGGCGTCGTACCGGTTGGACCTCTCGATCCGCGCCCGCGTGCGCACCACCGACCACCTGGACCGCTTTGACGAGGTCCACAACACCACCGTCCGGCGCATCGAGCGCCACAGTGATCGGCTGGCAGCCCTCGGTCGCGAATTGGAGGTCGTCTCGCCGCTCCGCATCCTGTCGCGCGGTTACACGGTCACCTCTGACAACGAGGGGAATCTGCTCCGATCCGCGGCAGAAGCGAGCGAGGCGAAGGGTCTGCTCACGCGGTTTGTGGACGGGAGCGTGGCTTCGGTCCCCGGCGAGAAACCGAAGCGCGCGTCCGAGCGGGACGGATCCAAAACGGTGCTCCCGCCGCTGACCGCTCGCTCGGCCCCCAAATCGCTCGCCCGGCGACGATCCCGGAGCGGCCGCAAGCCGGAGAGCAAGGACCAACTCGGCCTGTTCGGAGCGGACCGGCCGCTGGAGTGATCGCCTGCGACGGGCTACGCTGCTCGCGTGAGCAAGCAAGGCAAATCCAAGTCCGGCGCGTCCTTCGATCCCAAGTCGATCGAGAAACTCTCCTGGGAGCAGGCGATCGAGCGTCTCGAGGAGATCAACGACGCGATCGAATCCGGCGAACTCGGACTGGAACGATCGATCGATGCCTACGAGGAGGGCGTCGCGCTTCGAGCCCATTGCGCCAGCATCCTCGAACGGGCCGAACTGCGCGTGACCGAGTTGTCGCCGAAAGAAGGAAGCAGCGACGATTCGGGCGACACCGATGCGGATGCCGATGATGCGGGGGAGCCGGCTCCGTTCTGACGCCGGCCCCTCAGCCGGGGGAGATCCGGCTGCTCACTGGAGAATTCACTCGTCATGAGTTGGATCTGGGCGGCATCACTCACCGGGCTTTTCTTCTTCTTCGCCCTCGGTGCGATCGTTGGCTCGTTCCTGAACGTGGTCGTGTACCGCCTGCCGCGAGGCGAGAACCTCGTCTTCCCGAGTTCCGCCTGCCCGAAGTGCGGCACCAACCTCACCTGGCGCGAGAATCTGCCGATCATCGGCTGGATCATGCTCGGCGGGCGCTGCCGGTTCTGCCGGTCGAAGATTTCCCCGGAGTACCCGCTGATCGAGACGCTCGTCGCGGTGCTCTTCGGCGGGGTCTTCGCGCTGTGGTTCATGGACCCCTCGGTCTTCGAGATCGGCGGGCTGATGAACACGGCGAACTGGACACCGGAGTGGGCCGAGGTGAACCCGCTACGCCGGGTCTGGCCCATGCTGCTGGTCGTGCTCTACCTGCTCGCGAGTCTGGTCGCGATCACGCTGATAGACGCACGAACATTCATGATCCCGCTGGAGATCCCGTGGCTGGCCGGGCTCGTCGGCCTGATTGTTCACCCGAGTCTCGCGATCTATATCGATGCCAACGGCGGGCTGGACCCGCGACGGTTCGTGCGCGAAGGTCAGGTCGAACTGATCCATGCCTGGATCATCCCCGGCGCGTCCGGCCCGTGGCTTGGCCTCGCCGTTGGTGGCACGCTCGGCCTCATCGCCTCCTGCATTCTCCTCCGCCTGAAAGTCCTGCCGACCAGCTTCGCCGACTACGAGCAGTGGGAGAAGACCGCGATCGCCGAGGAAGAGCGTCTGAAGGCCGAAGCCGCCGACACCGTTGGTAGCCCGGCCCCGGAAGCCGAGTCGGCTCGCTCGATCCTGACCCGTACCCTGCTGCTCACCGGACCGGCGATCGCCCTGATGGCTCTCGGGTCCAGCCTCGGCCTGCGGATGGCGGAAAAGCCGATGGAAGGCATGCTGATCGGCCTGTGCGTCGGCCTGCTGATCGGGATCGTGCTCCGGAATCGGCATGTCAACGCTCAGGGCGAGGACGACGGGGCCAGCCTCGATCCGATGTGGGTGCAGTATCCCCACGCCCGACGAGAGGTTCTGAAGGAAATCCTGTTCCTGACCCCTGCGCTCGCCCTCGGTGGCTCGGGCTTTTGGCTCGCATCACCCGGGGGACCGCTCGGAGCGACGCTTGCCGAGCCCGCCCTTTGGCTCTACGCGCTCGGCGGGTCGCTTCTCGGCCTGCTCATCGGCGGCGGGGTCGTCTGGGCGGTCCGCATCCTTGGTTCGCTGGCGTTCGGCAAGGAAGCCATGGGCCTCGGCGATGTCCACCTCATGGCCGGCGTCGGCGCCTGCCTCGGCTGGATCGACCCGGTGCTGGCTTTCTTCATTGCGCCGTTCTTCGGCATCGGCTGGACCATCGCCAGCGTGGCGATCAGCCGCTTCGCCAAACGCGAGGGCTCGGCCCTGCCCTACGGGCCACACCTCGCCGCGGCGACCGTGCTGGTCCTGCTCGCCAAGCCGGCGATCGAAGCGATTCTCGGCTGGATCATGGGTGAACCGATCGATCTGCCGTAGAACGGAGATATTCCCGGACCGCAGAGCCGCGGTTTGGTATCTTGCCTTTGCAACGCACGGAATCCCGTCCTCACGGGAGATTCGCGAGCCGACCCGAGACCCCCACGCGATATGGAGATCGAACCGATGAGAAGTCTGACCGTTGTTTCCGCCACCCGATCCACCCGAATCGCGATCGCGATCGGGGCCGCCGTCATCGGCATGACGCTGGGCGGCTGTAAGGGCAAGGGTGCCGATCTGGAGGCCCAGCTTGAGCAGTTCCAGGTCGAGAACAGCGACCTGCGCACCGAGAACCAGCGTCTGGAAGCGGCTCTCGCCGAGTGCGACCTCTCCAACGACGCCATCGCCACCGAGAACTCGCGCATCCAGTCGGAGAACGACCGGCTCCGTCAGGAGATCGCGGCACTCCAGAACCGTCCCGCCGCGAACAGCGGATTTGAAGGCATCGCCGGCGTCGGAGTGTCGTCACGAGCTGGTGAACTGGTGGTCGAGGTCGCGGGAGATGTGCTCTTTGACTCCGGGAAGGTGACGCTGAAGAACGACTCCAAGCAGCGTCTGAACGACATCGCCCGTGTCATCCAGCAGCGGTACCCCGGCAACACCATCCGGATCGCCGGGCACACCGACAACGACCCGATCCGTAAGAGTTCGTGGAAGACCAACGAGCGTCTGTCCGCCGAGCGCGCTCTCGCGGTGCAGGAGTACCTCGCGTCCCGGGGCGTCGACAAGAGCCGCACCTACGCCGCGGCGTACGGGCCATCCATGCCCAAGGGCAGCAAATCCCAGTCCCGGCGCGTGGAAATCATCATTCTCGCGCCCGGCGGCTCCTGAAACCGTTCGAGGTACTCTGATCCTGAACCCGCACGCTCCGGCGAGCGGGTTTATTGTTTTTGCACCATCATGTCCCCGACCCGTCCCGCTTCATCCGACCTCGCGTTGACTTCGCCGATCGAATCGGTACCGGGTGTCGGTCCGAAGCGAGGCGAAGCGTTCCGCCGGCTGGGTATCCCGTCGGTCGCGCACCTCATCGATCACCTGCCCCATCGTCACGAGTTCGAGCAGGGTGAGGACCAGATCGCCAACCTCGTCGTCGGTCAGGTCGGCACAGCGACGGGGCGCATCAGCGCTGCGCGCGTCGTCCCGCACGGTCGCAAGCGATTCGAGGCCGTGCTGATGGATGACACAGGAGGTCGCCTCGACCTCACGTGGTTCGGCGCGACCTACCTCGCGCGAAAGATCACGCCCGGCACGCGCCTGCGCGTGAACGGGAAACTCCAGCGCCGCGGTCCGCTGATCCAGATGGTCAACCCCGGGTGGGAGTTTGCCGAGGACGACGAGACCGAATCGGCGGAAAGTCGCCTGCGTCCGGTCTATCCGGCGAGCGAGGACCTGCCCTCGAAGCAGGTCGAGAAGGCGGTCCGAGCGGCGCTTCCCCGGGTCGTTCACCTGCTCGAGGACCATCTCCCCGAGCCCTTCCGGCGCGAACGCTCGCTGCCGTCGCTCGCCGACGCCTACCGCATGCTGCACCGCGTCGATGACGCGGGAATCGATAAGAAGGAGGCCGAGGCCGAGGTCCGTGAAGCCCGCCGGCGCCTGACGTACGACGAGCTCCTGCTGCTTCAGCTCGGCGTTTGCATGCGCAAGGCTCGCCTGCGCAACACGCTGAAAGCCCCGGAACTACCGTGGTCGGAAACGATTGACCAGCGCATCCGCGCGCGGATCCCGTTCACGCTCACCCAGGGCCAGGAAGCCGTCGTGAAAGACCTCGTTGCGGACCTGCAGCGCCCGTACCCAGCGAACCGGCTGATCCAAGGCGATGTCGGTGCGGGCAAGACCGTCGTTGCTCTCTACGCGATGCTCATGGCGGTCGCCGCGGGCCACCAGGCCGCGATGCTCGCCCCGACCGAGGTCCTCGCCGAGCAGCACTACGCCTCGTTGCAGTCCATGCTCGAAGGATCCAAGGTTCGCATCGAACTGCTCACCGGCTCCGCATCCAGCGCCGACCGTGCTTCTATTCAGGCCCGGCTCGCCAGCGGCGACATCGACATCGTCGTCGGCACCCACGCGCTTCTCACGGGCTCTGTAGAGTTCGACAACCTCGCCGTGGTCGTGATCGATGAGCAGCACCGCTTCGGCGTCGAGCAGCGCGCCGCGCTCCGGGGCAAGTCCGGCTCCGAAGACTCCATGCCGCACACGGTCGTCATGACCGCGACGCCGATCCCCCGGACCCTCGCCATGACCGTCTTCGGCGATCTGGACACCTCGCTGCTCACCGGTCGCCCCGGCGGACGCTCGCCCGTCACGACCCACTGGGTCGTCCCCAGCCAGTCCGACGAGGTCTACCGCTCCATGCGGGCCCGCATCGAACGAGGCGAGCAAGCCTTCGTGGTGCTCCCGGTCATTGAGGGTGGAGATGGCGAGGTAGGCCTCCGGGGTGTGTGTTCCACCGCCGCCCGTCTCGCCGAGGGCCCGCTGGCGGGTTGTCGCGTCGCCGAACTCCACGGCCAGATGAAGCGGATCGATCGAGAGCGCGTGATGGACGACTTCCGCCACCATCGCACCGATGTACTCGTCGCCACGACCATCATCGAAGTTGGGGTCGATGTACCAAACGCGACCATGATGGTCATCGACCACGCGGAACGCTTCGGGCTCGCCCAACTCCACCAGCTCCGAGGGCGGGTCGGTCGAGGCGAGAAAGAAGGCGTATGCGTCCTCATCGGCGATGCCGTCACCGACGAAGCGGCCCAACGCCTGAGGACGATCGCTTCTGTCACCGACGGCTTTCGCCTCGCCGAGGAAGACTTGAGGCTCCGCGGCATGGGCGAGATCTTTGGTACCCGTCAGGCCGGCATGAACCCGTTCCGCCTCGCCCGGTTCCCCGACGACACCGAGCTGCTGCTGATGGCCCGGAGGGACGCCGCGTCATGGATTGATTCATCGCCCGAACTTACCAAACCCGAAGAACAGCTCATCCACCGACGGCTGCTCAAGCGCCACGGCGAAATGCTCGGTCTCGGCGATGTCGCCTGACCTCTGGTGACCTCCCGCGTACAGTTTCCCCATGCCCTCCAAAGCCGAACTCATCGAAAAACTCGAGCAGATGGCCAGCATGCTCGAACTGACCGGCGCGAACCGGTTCAAAGTCAACGCGTATGCAAAGGCGGCTCGGGCGATCAAAGGCGCATCGATCGATGTGCTCGAACACGCCGACGATCCGAAGAAGCTCGAAGAAATCGACGGTGTGGGTAAGTCCATCGCCGAGAAGATCGCCGAGTACGCGCAGAGCGGCACATTCGACGAGTTCGAAGAGCTGCGCGCCGAGGTGCCAGACGGCCTGATCCGCGTGATGTCGATCCCCGGGCTCGGCCCGAAGACCGTCCGACTCATGTGGACGGATCTGAAGATCGAGACGGTGGACGACCTGAAGAAGGCCATCGACGACGGCTCGCTCGAAGACCTGCCGCGCATGGGCAAGAAGACCATCGCGAACATCAAAGACGCGATCGAGTTCTCCGAGAAGTCCGGCGAACGGACACCGATCGGGCGGGCGATGCCGCTCGCCGAGGAACTCGTCGAAGATCTCCGCGCGGTCAAGGGCGTCAAGCAGATCGCCTACGCCGGCTCGCTTCGGCGCGGCGCGGAGACCATCGGCGATATCGACATCCTGGTCAGCACAAGCGACTCGAAGGCCGCCCACGAGGCGTTCGCCGGACACGAAGGGGTCCAGAAGATCCTCGTCTCCGGCGAAACGAAGTCCTCGGTGCGGATGAAACTCGGGAGCAGGCAGATCCAGGTCGACCTGCGCACCGTTAACCACAACGCATTCGGCGCGGCGCTGATGTACTTCACCGGCTCGAAGGAACACAACGTCCGCCTGCGCGAGCGGGCGCTCAAGAAGGGCCTGACCCTCAACGAGTACGGCCTGTTCCCGGAAGACGACGAGGACACCCCGCCCCAGCAGCGAGGCATCAAACCGGTCGCCTGCGACACCGAGGAGAAAATCTACAACGCGCTCGACCTGCAGTGGGTGCCGCCGGAACTCCGCGAAGACCGCGGCGAGCTCAAGGGCGAGCTGCCCGACCTGATCGAACTCGACGACATCAGAGCCGAGCTCCACGCCCACACCACGGCTTCCGACGGCGCGATGAGCATCCGCGAACTCGCCGAGCACGCGAAGCATCGGGGCTTCCACACAATCGCCGTCACCGATCACTCGAAATCGTCGGTGATCGCCAACGGGCTCGACGAGAAGCGCCTGCGCAAACACATCGAGGCGGTCCACGCCGCCAACGAGGAGGTAAAGGGCATCACGATCCTGGCCGGGTCCGAGGTGGACATCCTCGCAGACGGCACCCTCGACTACGACGACGAACTGCTCGCCGAACTCGACATCGTCGTCGCGTCGCCCCACACGGGGCTCTCGCAGGACCCGAAGAAGGCCACATCGCGGCTGATCAAGGCGATCGAGCACCCGCTCGTGCACATCATCGGCCACCCGACCGGTCGGATCGTGGGCAGGCGTGAGGGCCTCTCGCCGGATATCGGGGCACTCGCCGAGGCCGCCGCAGAACACGCCGTGGCCCTCGAGATCAATGCGAACTGGCGCCGCCTCGACCTCCGTGATCTTCATGTGGCCATCGCTCTCGAGGCGGGGGCCAGCATCGCGATCGACTGCGATGTCCACGCCGCGAGCGACTACGACCAGCTCCGCTACGGCGTGCTCACCGGGCGTCGGGGCGGCCTGACGGCACCATCCTGCGTGAACACCTGGACCGCCGCTAAACTGCAGAAGTGGCTGAAGTCCAAGCGCTGATCGGCGCGGACCCGACGCCCTGAGAAAGGATCTCCGAACCGTGGACCTGGAACCGGTCAAAGCCGACACCGACGACATCGAGATCATGGAACCGCTCTGCGCGGTCTTCCGGCGTCACCTCAAGTCGCTCGGCCAAAAGTACACTCCCGAGCGCGCCCAGATCCTCGACACGCTCATCCAGATGGACGAGGTCTTCGAAGCCGATCGCCTCATGGAAGAGATGAAGCAGTCCGGCTACCGCGTCTCCAAGGCAACGATCTATCGCACGATCAAGTTGCTCCAGGACGCCGGCATCATCCAGCAGGTGCTCTTCCAGTCCGAGCAGGCCCACTACCAACTCGCCTATGGGCGTCGTCCGCAGGACCTGATCATCAACATGGAAACCGATGAGATCATCACGATCTCCGCGCCCGAACTCATCGAGATCCGCGACCGCATCTGCAAGGAGCACGGCCTCTCAGCCCAGGGCCACCGGTTCCATATCTTCGCGAAGCCGGTGCCGTCGAAGAAGTGATCGACGGATCCACTCAGTCGACCGTCTCGATGTCGCTGTCCTTGACGGCGCGGCTGACCTTGTAATCGCCGTCGAACCACGAGTTCAGGTCGGCGAGGCGGCAGCGTTCAGAACAGAACGGGTAGTGCTCATCGGACTCGGTGATCGACCGACCGCACCGGCGACATGCGGTTGTCGCAGATTTAGGGGCGGCCGGTTCTTTCTCCGTCCGCGTGCGTGACTCATCCATCGCTCGGCTCCTCTTCGATCAACGACCGCACGCGGTCGATCAGTTCGCTGGCTCCTTCTATTCGGATGCTACGCGCGCCTTCAGGAGCGTGCGCGATCCGGATGCGGAGGCGATCATCTGGCAACATCGCCTCGATGCGCGACGCCCACTCGATCACCGCGATCCAGCCCCGATCGCCGGGGGCGGTGCCGAGAAGCGTGTGCAGATCGTCCGATTCGGACTCATCGACCCGGTAGGCATCGGCGTGAATCAATCGAACGCCATCAGCAGCCTCGTATTCGTGCACGATCGCGAAGGTCGGGCTTGAGACCGAGCGAGGATCGAGGCCAAGACCCTCGGCGATGCCCCAAGTCAGACGCGTTTTGCCGCTTCCGAGTTCGCCTTCGAGCGTGATCACGACCGCCCGACCAACCGCCCGAGCGATGGCTCGCCCGACCCGGACCGTCTCTTCCTCGGAACGGCTGGTGATCTCGATGGACAACCGCTCGCTCACGACCCGTGGTCCCATCCCGATTCAGCGATATTGAGCGTGCGACCGTCGGGCCAGCGCAGCGTCACACCCTGTGATGCTTCCACCACTCGCCCGACGCACGTCGCGCCCGCCCCCTCGTTAAGGGTTGCCGGAAGTTCACTACCGTCGCTCGTCATGAAGAGCAGTTCGTAGTCCTCACCATCGGCCACGGATACCTCGACGCCGCGCTCCGGGACGCGCAGCGGCACCCGCTCCGCATCGATGACCAGCCCCACGGAGGAGGCCTTCGCGATCCGGCCTGCGTCGCGCCCGAGACCGTCCGAGATATCGATCATCGCGTGCAGCCGATCACCCAACCGCTCGCGTAGTTCCAGTCCGGCCGCGTGTCGCGGCGTGAAGCCAAGATGGTGTCCCGTCTCGTACGAGCCGCCGATGCGCCCGGTCACCCACACCAGATCACCCGGTCTCGCTCCCGAACGCAGAACCGGTCCGACGCCCGCACGCGAAACGGACCCGAGCACGGTCGTCGAGAACTGTGTCGTGTCCCCCGAAGCGAAATCGCCCCCGACCAGCGGCGCCCCCCACTCCGCGCCGAGTCGGCTCATGGTGTCGAAGATCTCCGTCGCGAGGCGCTCATCGTCCGGCATAAAACTCGCCGTGCAGACCGAAGCGGTCGGCCGACCCGCCATCGCCGCGATGTCGCTCACGCTGCGCGCGAGCGCTTTGCGTGCAATCAACTCGGGCGAGGTGCTCTTCGGATCGTAATGACGCCCCGCGATGAGCTGGTCGGTCGTGATCAGCAGCAGATCGGGCCCGCGGGTGTCGAGGACCGCGCAGTCGTCACCCGGTCCGACCACAACGTGATCACTGTTGGTCGCGTTCGCGTAGACATGACGCAGGAACGAGGTCTCACGCATCGCTCGGCCCTCCCGACCCGAGATACCGCTCGATCAGCTCGGCATGCCGCTCGGTCGCGCCGGCCTTCTCGCGTACGCACCGCGTGGACGCCTCGCCCATCGCGGCGCGGGATGCGTCGTCGCCGAGCAAACGCTGCAGTTCGCCGGCCAATTCCCCGTGCGTGACCACGCGCAGTCCGCCCGCGTCCCGGAGCGCCTCCACCGACTCGCGAAAGTCTGCGTAGGCCGGCCCGATGAGCACCGGCTTGCCGAGCGCGGCGGGCTCCATCGGGTCCGAACCGGCGAGGTCACCAAAGGAGCGGCCGACCACGACGACATCGGCCAGCGCGTACGCCGCGCGGAGTTCGCCGATCGTGTCGAGGACGAATCGCCCGGACGAAACATCTCCCTCGCCCGGACGCGAACGCCGGACCGTCTGGTTGCCGAGCTTCTTTGCAGCCTCATCAAACCACTCCGGGCGACGCGGGGCACAGAGCAGTTGCGCGTTCGTGCCTTCGATTGCTCCCACCAGCAACTCGTGCTCGCCCGGCGCGGTGCTCCCGCCGACGACCAGCGGACGCGACCGATCGATCCCCATCTCCGATGCAAGACGCTCCGATGCCTCTCGCGGCGCACCCAGATCCGCCGAATCCCACTTCATCGACCCGGCCACCACGAGCTGGTCCTCGGGCACACCCATCGATGCGAAACGCTCTCGATAGGCCTCGTCCTGCACCGCCGCGAAGGCAAGGCGGGAGAAGTACCGACGCAGCACCGGCCGGAGTCGCCGGTACCCGCGAAACGACCGTTCGCTCAGACGCCCGTTGACCACGCCGACCGGGATCCCCCGCTTCGCGCACGCATCGAGGAAATTCGGCCAGACCTCCAGTTCAACCAGCACGACCGCATCGGGCTTCACGCGATCGAGGAACCGACGCACCGCCCAACTCGCGTCGAGTGGGTAGCGCACCACATCGATCGACTCGTGGTCGCCGAACAGCGTCCTGGCCCGGGCGATGCCCGTGTCCGTCCCGACGCTCAATGTGAGACGCCAGGCACTGCCCTCGCCGGTCAGACGCCGGACCAGCGGCACCGTCAGGTTCACCTCGCCGACCGACACCGCGTGGATCATCAGGTGCCGACGCCCGTCCGCCGGGCGAGGGCCGGTCGTCGCGCCCGACGGAGGATGCCCGAACCGCTCACGCCAATCCCCCCGCGTCTTGCGCATCCAGAACGGCGCGGCCACGATGACCACAACGCCATACACCAGATCAAGCAGAAGGCGACGAAGCATGGACTCCAACGGGCGAGCGAGAGTACGGAAGGCAGTGGGCCTGGAGGGACTCGAACCCTCACTGGGGTCACCCCCAAGCGGATTTTAAGTCCGCCGCGTCTGCCGATTCCGCCACAGGCCCGTGGTCGGCGGAGTGTATCGGATCCGGGTCCGAGTCTGTCCGCGCGAAAAAGGCCGCCAGCCGGGTCCGGCTGGCGGCCTCTCTCGCTCCCGAACCATGGGGCTCGTGCGTGCCAGTTAGTCGCAGGGCGTCCCGAACGCCCCGAGCACCGCGTTCAGGTCCGCGAGATCGACCGCGCCGTCGCCGTTCGTATCACCGGCCGCGGCGGACTGGCCGAAGTTCGCGAGAACGATGTTCAGGTCCGCCAGGTTGACGACGCCGTCGCCACTCGTGTCGGCCGGGCACGGGACATCCGGCTCGGCGCAGATCGTCCATCGAGCGATGCGATTCGCAGCCACGCCGCCCGCCTGAGTGAATTCACCACCAACGAGCATCCGTCCGAGTTCGCCGAAGTCGGTTGCCGCGTACGCCGCCCCTCCGGGAGTCGCGCCGACCTCGTCTTCGCCGCCCTGTCGGAAGGGCTGCCAACGCTGACCGTCCCATCGCGCAACTTGGTTAACGGTCACCTCTCCGGCCCGTGTGAAGCTCCCGAGGGCAACCGGCGTCTGCGTCGTGCCGGTACCGAAGTCTGTGCCGAGTTCGAGCAATGCGAGGCCGAGCACGACGCCGTTGTCAAAACCCTCGCCGAGGGCGCTCCAGTTCTGGTTGTTCCAGCGTGCCACGCGGTTCGCGGGTACCACTCCAGCAGTGTCAAAATTACCGCCGACGAAGAGCGTCGTGCCTTTGTCAGAGGTCCGAGCGAGCAGCGAGTGCACCGGTCCGTTTGTTCCGGGTCCGAGCGTGAACCAGTTGCTCCCGTTGAAACGGGCGATGTGATTCGCTTCGACACCGCCGACGATCCCGTTCCCTCCCGCGTTCGTAAAATCGCCGCCAACGATTAGATTTGGGCCGATGCCCACCAACGCGCGGACGTTCGAGTTCACGCCTCCATCAACGGTCTCCCAGTCGCTGCCGTTCCATCGAGCGATCCGGTTGGCCGTTTGCCCTCCAGCGAGCGTGAACTGCCCACCGGCGTACAACACGGGGCCGTCGCCGTGATCCACCGAAGCAAGCGCAAGCACCGTCCCGTTGGTGCCCTCGCCCAGCGCTGACCACTGGGTCCCGTCCCAACGAGCGACGAAGTTGCCCGGACCGCTGTTCGTCTCGGTGAAGACTCCACCGACATAGAGTGCGGGCCCGCTCCCGTCATCGTGCAGTGTTGCCGCGAGAACCGACGAACCGGAACCACCGATGCCCGATCCGAGTTCCGAAACGGTCACGCCGTCATAACTCACGATGCCCTGAATCGTTTGTCCGAAGATCGACGAGAACTCCCCGCCGACGAACAACTCCTCGCCGTTTCCGAGGTCAGCCTGCTGGAACATCCGAACCGCGTCGTCCGCTCCCATCCCCAGGCCGGACCAGGTACCGAGCGAATTGCGGTAGACAGCGATCCTCTCCGCGGCAACGCCACCAGCCTCGGTGAACATACCGCCCGCGTAAAGCCCACCGTCGAAAGCTTGTATGGCCTCGATCTGGGCATTCGTGCCAGAGCCGATCGGGGTCCAGCGGTCCCCGCTCCATTTCGCGATGCGGTTCACCGTCTCGAAGTCAGTCACTTCGAGGGTAAAGAACCCGCAGATGTAGATGGCGGGTCCGAGGCCATCGTCGAACACAGTCATGTCGTAGATCGGTCCGTTGAGGCCGGCATCCAACGCGACCCAGGCTTCTCCGTCCCACTTTCCGACGCCGTTTGATACGGAGATGCCGTCGGCGGTCTCAAACGAGCCCTCAGCATAAAGCGCGGGTCCCGAGCCGTCATCGTGCACGACCAAGGCGCTGCAAGCACTGCCGGCGCCCTCGCCTACGCTGGACCAGAACTGTCCGTCCCACTTCGCGATGTTCTTCGCGGGCTCGCCGCCGGCAAACTCGAACCAACCTGCGGCGTAAAGGGCCGGTCCGGATCCGTCGTCAAATACCACGAGATCATTGATACTCGTGGTGCAGCCGCCAGATGGGACACATCCCTCCACACCCGCTCCAAGCGCCGACCAAGATGTCCCGTCCCAGCGTGCGATCCGATTCGCGGGATTGCTGCCGGCGAGCGAGAAGCGGCCGCCAACACAAAGCGCGGGACCCGAGCCGTCGTCGAAGACAACCATGGCATTCACGCCCCCGTCGAGACCGCCGCCGACCTCAGACCACGACGAGCCATCCCACTTTGCGATCTTCTCAGCCGGCAATCCGCCGGCTGTATTGAACAGGCCACCGACATAGAGCGCGGGCCCAGTACCGTCGTCGAACACCGCGAAGGCGGTGACCGATCCATTGAGGATCCCATCAGAAAGCGCTGACCAGACTTCGCCGTCCCATCTCGCAATCCGATTGACATCCTCACCGCCTGCTTCAAAGAAGTTCCCGCCGGCGTAGAGCGCCGGTCCGCTCCCGTCGTCAAAGACGCCGAGTGCGAACGGTATATCGTCGAGACCGGAACCCAGCGGGCTCCAGACCGGCCCACAGTCCTGCGCGGCCGCGCCCTGCGACGAAACGATCGCACACCCGACCACCACGGATACTCGCATGGAGATACTGATCATGGGCTTACCCTCTCCCGTCGAAGCTGCATGCGCTGCCGAATGCTCCGAGCACCGCGTTGAGGTCGTCGAGATCGACCGTGCCGTCGAGGTTGGCATCGCCGTCGAGAGAGTCGGTCCCGAAGTTCGCGAGCACCAGATTGAGATCCGAAAGATCCACGAGCCCGTCGCCCGTGACGTCGCCGGTGCAGGGCGACGCAAACGCGGCCGTGATCGTCAGGAAATGCCCGAGGTCGCTCGGCGTCACGCCGAATCCCGAAGGAGCGGGACCGACGCCGTAGACGACTGCTCCGGTTCCGAACGCGTTGTTCGGGAACACGACGTTTGTCGTCGAACTGAATGTGGAGTCGAACCGCAGCACGAAGTCAGTCGTGCCAAAGTAAGGACCCAGATCGGCGGACTCTTCCCGCTCCTTGAGTTCGGCAGCCGAACCCGGCTCGCTCACCTGTACGCCGTCCGTCCCGAGGCCGACAAGGCTGCCGATCAGCGTGAACGTCTCAGGAGCGTCCGTCGAGTCGTCGTACTCCGCGACCATGCTCAGACCTGTTGCGAGAGCGGTGCCGCTCCCACCGGAAGTCCAGTTGATCCCGGAGATGCCGCGCATCAACTCATCGATACGCAGTAAGAATCCAGTGCTGTCCGGATCCTCGACCGTGAACGACAATTCGAACGCGACGTTCCGCTTGTTCACCTGTGCGATGCCCCCGGCACCGACATTCGTGTTTCGGAAGGCCATCCGCTGTGTGAAAGTCGACTGCAGAGCGGAATCGGAGACTGGTCCGGCGCTCAACTCCGTTGAGAACTGCGATTCGTCCTGATTGTCATCGGTCGTGCTCTCATTAACCGTCGTGATGTTCGTGATCGACTGCGCGAGGGAAGGCGAACCCATGAGACCAAATGCCGCAATAGCGGCGATCGACGAAACCGGGGTGTGATTGCGAAGCATTCGAATTCCTCCTGTGGTTCGGGTATCCCCTGCTCCCGAACAACAGGCCGAAATCGCGTCGAGGAATCCGTCACGAATCTCGAAAAATTCTCAGTTCGCCACGGTCCAGCGGTCCCGAAGCTCCGCGGCCAGAACCTCGTCGCCCGCCTTTTCTAGAGCCGCAACGACCTGGCGGAGACCGCTCTGGAACATGGGATCACCGACTTCGAGCACGCCACGCATCCGCTCGAACACGTCGAGCATCGGTTCGACGGCCTCCTCGGACGGGGTCTGCATCACCCTCAGGGCAGCCGCATACACCTCGTACATCGCCGCCAGACCCTCGCTCCCCGGCTCGTGCGTGCGGAACTGGTCCGCGAGGAACTCCCAGTGCTCGGCACTCTCGGCGTACTGCTCCCTCTCCCACAGCAGGAACGCGTAATTCCGCAGCGTGCCCCGATACTCGCTGTGTTCCTCGCCAAACACCTCTCGCGTCCCGGTAAGAGCGCGTTCGTAGGTCGAGGTCGCTCCGTCGAGATCTCCGGACTCGTGAAGGACATACGCCAGATTGTTCAGCGCCGTCAGAGTTCGGATGTGCGTCAATCCGAGGGTTCGCTCAAACTGTGTGGCCGCCTCACCGAAAGCCAACGCCGCTTGATCCAGATCACCCATCTCCAGATAAAGGCGACCGACGTTGTTCTGAAGCGCGATGAGATACGGATGGTCCCGACCGAAGTGCGATCGCGCGGCCTCCAACGCGTCCGCGTATCGCGACAACGCCGATTCGAAGTCGCCCGCATCCGTATCCAGTCCCCCGAGATTTGCGAGCGACATCGCGCGGTTTTGATCGGACGCCGTGCCCGCCCGCTCCGCCGCTTCAACCGATCTTTCCATCGCGTCGCGTGCGCCTTCCGGGTCCCCGGCTTCGCGCAGGACCCAGCCGATATTGCCGAGGCGCGCCGCCTCATCGCGAGCGGCCCGCTCGATCAGCTGCGCCGCGACGGCTTGCGAATCCTCCACACGCGCCAGGGCTTCCTCCGCCCGATCGAGGTACATGAGCACAACCGCGTGCTCGGCCAGCAGGCCCGCTCGCCGCGCCGTGTCCTCGGAACGGATGTCCTCGGCACCGGTCGTCTCGAGACGATCGATCGCCAGCCGGTACTGACGTTCGGCCTCCTCGAAGTCGCCGAGCCCCTTGCGAGATCGCCCCACAACGGCTCGCGCCGCCGCCTCGGCGAGCGGCGAGTCGACAAACGACACCTCCAGCCACGGTTCTGCGCGATCGAGCAACTCGCCTACGGTCACGTCGGAGGCCTCCGCATTCTCCGCGAAAGGATCCGCGCTGGTCATCACCCGCTCGAGGAACCCCGAGACCGCGCGCTGCCGCTCCGTTTCACGCTCAGCAACCCGCACACGGAGATCGAGTTGGTCGTTCGCGCGATCGAGCCGCCATGCGAACACCGAGACCGCGATCAGCGCCGCGATCACGAGACACGCACCAATCCCCGCCACGCTGACCAGCGCTCGGTTCCGGCGAGCCAGACACCGCAATTGGTACATCGCGGAAGCCGGTCGCGCCGCGATCGGATGGGACTCCAGCAACCGCCTCAGATCCGACGCGAACTCCGACATCGATTGGTAGCGACGGCCACGATCCTTGCTCATGGCCGTCAGCACGACCGTTTCGATATCCCCCTTCAGCTCGGACTGAATGCGGCTCGGACGCTCCGGTGTCTCCTCCACGATCGCCCGTGCAGACGACGCGAGCGACCGCTCGGCCGTGTCGTGCGGCAGCCGACCCGTCAGAAGTTCGTAGGCGACCACGCCCAGCGAATACACATCGGTGCGGACATCCAGTTCGTCCCCGCGCGCCTCGATCTGCTCGGGGCTCATATACGCGAGGGTGCCGATCAGACGCCCGGTCTGCGTGTGCATCTCCGTCGGACGCGAATCGTCGACGAGCCGTGCGATGCCGAAGTCCAGCAACTTCGGCCGTTCCGCCACCGTCACGATGATGTTCGCAGGCTTCACATCACGATGGATGATGCCCTTCTGATGAGCATGATGGAGCGCGTCGGCGATCGCGCTCAGCAGCTCAATGCGTTGCCGGACCGTTGGTTGGTGTTCGGCAGCCCATCGGTCGAGCCGTTCGCCACTAACGAGTTCCATCGCCAGCCACGGGTAACCGGCCCACTGAGGACTCTCGGCTTCCGACACGATGCCGGCCTCATAGATGTGCGCCACCCCCGGATGCTCCAAGCGTCCGAGGATCTCGCACTCCTGTTCAAACCGCTTGAGCCCGGAAGCCGACGCGTTTTCCGGCCGGATGAGTTTGAGAGCCACGGAACGGCGCGGCCGCTCCTGCTCCGCGGCGTAGACAGTTGCCATGCCTCCGGCCCCGATCCGCCGAACCACTCGGAACCCGCCGATGGTCGACGGCATCGCCGGGGAGGTCTGCGCACCCGTCCGTCGCACCGGGCTCCGAAGGAATTCGGTCGAGTCGCGGCTCTCCTCGTCGCGTTCCAGCAGGCGCTCGACGCGACGCCGGATCTCCGGATCCGGGCAATGCTCTTCAAGCCACGCGCGGACATCGCGAGGACTCTCATCGAGCGCACGCGCAAAGAGGTCGAACTCCGTACCTGTTCGGTCATCCACGGTCGGTGCTCCCGCCACCATCCCTGTCATGATCGTCGCTGAGTTGGTCCTTCAACCATGCACGCGCGAACCGCCACTGACGCTCGACCGTCGAAGCGCTGACTCCTTCGATCTCGGCAACCTCTTCGATGGTCAGGCCGGTGAAGTACCGGAGCGTGACCACCCGCGCGGCGTCCGGGTACGCATCGCTGAGGATCGCGATCGCCTCGTCGAGAGCCAAAACGTCGTCGCCCGCATCTTCTATCGCGAGACCGTCCCGGTCGGACAGGACCACACGCTTGCGACCGCCGCCACGCTTCAGCGAGCCTTTCCGCCGGGCGTCCTCCACCAGAATGTCCCGCATCGCCCGCGCCGCAGAGTGGAAGAACTCCGCACGGCTCGACCATCCCTCGGGCCGGCGATCCGATATCCGCACCCACGCTTCGTGGACCAAAGCCGTCGGATCGAGCGTCTGACCGGGCGGGATCTGACGCATGCGCGAGCGAGCCAGCTTGCGCAGTTCGCCGTACACCACGGGAAGCAGTTCATGGGCGGCGTACGCCGGCTGACCCGATCCGGCCGGGCCGCGGACCGAGGCCGGGTCGGCTCCTCCGTCGGATGCGTCCTGTCCAGTCTCCCGCGGCTCGTTCACGTCGGGCTCCTCCAGATCCGACTATACCTGCACAATCGCAGCCCCTGAAGCACAATCCCCCGCCACAACTTGTGTCCGGAAACGCACCGGTAGCCCGGTTGACGACAGCCCCTTGTTCGCCGACTATACTCGGCCCTCACGGACGGGTGGCCGAGCGGCTGAAGGCACCGCTTTGCTAAAGCGGCGTATATCGAAAGATGTACCGCGGGTTCGAATCCCGCCCCGTCCGCTTCTTGAATGATCCGGCACCCCTCCCAGGGGTGCCGTTTTCATTTTTGCGCTCCCCGCACCGGTTCCGCCCTGGCCCGCCGCACGCTGATCGGCCGACGCCGCGGAGCATCGGAATTTTCCCGTACATGACAGCTTCTTAATCGACGTTCAAGCCGAGGCTCAGCCGATCGCGCGCTAGTAGACATGTTCGCATTCCACCGGATTCGAGGAGCGACCATGCAAGCCCCTACCAAGCAACTACTCAGGCACCTTGCCTCTCTCGAGGGAGGCCCCGTGGTCTCCATACACATCCCAACACACCGCGCGGGGCGCGAGACCACCGAATCGCGGATTCATCTGAAGAACGGAATCGATGAGGCTCGAGATCTGCTCGCTCATCAGGGCATCACCGATAAGGAGATCGACCGCCGCGTGGCCCCCGTTGAACAGTTCATCGACGACCATGAGTTCTGGCAGCACCAGCGCGACGGGCTGTCCGTGTTCCAGCACGGCGACGATCACCACCTCGTTTCACTGGAACACCAGCCCGAAGCACTGACCCACATCGGCCCCCACGCGCACATCGCGCCGATCGTCCCGTCGCTCGGCTCCCGGTCAGCATTCGCCGCACTTGTTCTCAGCGGCAACCGCGTGAATCTCTTCCGCGTCGAGGGGGATCGCATCGAGACGATCGACCTGCCCGACCTGCCGGACGACTTCTCCGACCTCGGCAGATACATCGACGCGGAGAAACAACTCCAGTTCCACACCGGCGCACCCGAAGCCGGAACACCGCGGAGTCAGGCCGCCGTATTTCACGGGCACGGCGCTTCCGCCGAGTCGGAACGCAAGACCCGACTCGCCGAGTACTCTCGGATGATCGACGAGGTCGTCGCGAAACACCTCCGCAACACCGACCAGCTCCCGCTCGTCATCCTCGCCGCTGAACCGCTGCACACGATCTATCGTGAGGAAAGCGAGTATCGGCACATCCTAGATTCGGAGGCGTCGGGCAACCTCGACCACCTGTCCGACGGCCAGATTCTGGATGTTGCTGGCGACGTGAGCCGGAAAGCGATGACGGATCGAGACGCGCGAATCCTCGCGGACATGAGGGAACGGCTCGGCTCCGATGGCGTGCTCTACGAGTTGGAGCACGTCCTGGAAGCCGCCGCGGATGGTCAGTTGGACCGCCTTATCGGCGCTTCGGACCGGCGCGTCTGGGGCCGGGCCGACCTCACCGGTGCTCCCCGAGCAGTCGATCGGCACGATGAGCGTCGCGCGAACGATGAGGACCTGCACAACCTCGCGTTCGTCATGGCGTGCCGCACCGGCGCGGAGGTCTGTGCCCTCCCCGATGAGGACATGCCCGACGGCCGCTCGCTATTGGGTCTCCGTCGCTACTGATCGGTACACGACCCCAATTCGCCCCAGTGGAGTGCACCATGTTCACTCGCCGTTTCGGCAAACTGCTTCGTCGAGTCTTTCTGCGGAAAGTGAAGCGTCGCGATCCCCTCGCGATGGACCCTCCGCCGGTCCGCACGCGCGATGCCACCGAACCCGAGATCGACGAGGCGATCGACGAATCGTTCCCCGCGAGCGACCCGCCCGCGTTGCACTTTGAGAAGCAGCGATAGACCCGTTACCACCGAAAGGAGCCCATGTGATGGCACAGAAGAACCACGGCCCCAGCATCAAAGACGATGAGCAGTACGAGACGCTTCGCGAGAAGGGTTATTCAAAGGAGAAGGCGGCACGGATCGCCAACACGGATCGTGAAAAGGCCGGCAAACGAGGCGGTAAACATCCGCCTTACGAGCAATGGACCGTCGACGAGTTGCGGGACCGCGCCGCCGAACTGGGGATCGATGGCAGATCCAAGATGGACAAGGACGAACTGATAGACGCGTTGAGGAATCACTAAGCACACGCGACTCCGCATCGACCGCGTTATGCTCTCCCGCTCTACAGAAGGAGATTCCCATGCGTGCGATGCTCTGTGCGATTCTGATGACCGTCTTCGGGTTCGGCTCCACCGCCTGCGCCAACAAGCCCGACACCGACCTCTTCAACGGCCAGGACCTGACCGGCTGGGTCTCCACCGGCGCCCCCGACGCCTGGGGCGTGCAGGACGGCGAGATCGTCACCTTGAGGCCCGGTCAGGGCGGCTGGCTCCGCACCGATCGCATGTACCGCGACTTCGAGCTCGAACTCGACTTCTGGATGCCCGAGGGCGGCAACTCCGGCGTCGGCCTGCGTGGCTCGTCCGGCGGCGACCCGGCCTTCACCGGCTTCGAGGTCCAGATCCTCGATACGCACGGCGAAGAACCGGGCCTGCGCAACTGCGGCGCGGTCTACGAGGCCGTCGCCCCCGCGACCATGGCCGTCAATGAGCCCGGAAACTGGAACACCTATCGCATCCGCCTCGTCGGCGACACCCTCGATGTCTGGCTCAACGGCCAGCACATCCACGACGGCACCAAACTCGACGATCGCGGCTTCTTCCGCAGCGAAGAGAACCCCCTGCCCCTGAACACCCGCGCCACCACCGGCTACATCGCTCTGCAGGACCACGGCCACGCCTTCCGCTATCGCAACATCCGCATCACCGACCTCTCGCCCGACCCCGAGCCCGCCGGCATGGTCCACCTCATCAACGGCAACAACGCCGGCGGCACTCCCGAGGGCTGGTTCGCTGAGGACGCCGGCACCTGGACCGTCGAAGGCGACACCCTCATCGGACGCGACGGCCCCGGCCACCTCTTCACCGACGGCACCTACACCGACTTCGAGATGCGCGCCCTCGTGAAGGTCAACGAGCGCGGCAACTCCGGCATGTACTTCCGTGTCCTGCCGAACCCCGCCGCCAACAACCCGTGGCCCATCGGCTACGAGGCCCAGATCGACCAGCACGACCCGAAGAACTTCACCGGCTGCATCTACAACGCCGCGTGGCCGGAAGATGTGAAGGCTCCGATCACCAAGGACAACGCGTGGTTCGACTACCGCATCCGCGCCGAGGGCAACCACATCCGCACCTGGATCAACGGCGTCCCGATGGTCGATGCCCAGCTCGAACAGTTCGACAAAGGCCACCTCGCGGTGCAGGGCCACCACCAGGGCAACGTGATCATGTTCAAAGACATCCGGGTGCTGGAACTGGATTGAGGCGTGGCATGCTCAAGCTCTGCTTGAGCATGTTCCGAGGGTGGCGTGGTCTTCGCGAAGCGAAGCCCACGGTCGGTTTCGCAACCCGTCAGACCTTCACCCAAACCGCCCCGCTCTTCCCGGACTCCACACACGCCTCCACAAACCGCACCCCGCGCTCGCCGTCCTGCGCCAGCGGCAGTTGCATCGCCATCCCACCCGGCGCGCTCCCGCTCCGCTCGGCGTGGATGTGCTCCATGACGCCGCGATAAATGTTCGCGAACGCCTCGATGAACCCCTCCGGGTGTCCGGAGGGCAGGCGCGATGCCGTGCTCGCCCGGCTGCTCAGCGTCTCGATGCCGCGACTGAGGATTGTCTTCGACCCGTCCAGCGCCGTCCGCACAAGCTGCTCCGGCGTCTCCTGTCGCCAGACCAGCCCCCCGCTCTCGCCGTAGATCCGGATGGAGAAGCCGTTGGCCTCGCCGGCGGCGATCTGGCAGGCGGTCAGCGTCGCCTTCGCGCCTCCCGACAGACGCATTAGGACCGATGCATCGTCGTCCAGCACCCGCCCCGGCACGAAGCTCGTCGTGTCCGCGCACAGCGATTCGATCTCCAGCCCGGTGACGAACCGGAGCAGCTGCTCAGCGTGTGTGCCGATGTCCCCGAGCGCACCGCCGAGCCCCGCCTTCGCCGGGTCGGCCCGCCACGAGGCCTGCTTCTGCCCCGTCGCTGCCAGATCCGTCGAGAGCCACCCCTGGTGGTACTCCACGAAGCACTTGCGCACCGCCCCGATCGCGCCGCTGCGCACCAGTTCCGCCGCCTCGCGCACCATCGGGTAGCCCGAGTAGTTGTACGTCACCGCGCACAGCCGCCCCTTCGACTCCGCCAGTTCACGCAACTCGCGCGCCTGCCCGCTCGTCACCGTGAACGGCTTGTCGCACACGACATGCAGCCCCGCTTCGAGACACGCCTTCGCCGCCTCGTAGTGCACATGGTTCGGCGTGACGATCACCACAAAGTCCGCGGCGTCATCGCGCGCCGACTCCCGCTCAACCAATTCGGCAAAGTCCCCGTACGCCCGCTCGGCATCCACACCAAGCGCCGATGCCGACTCCTTCGACCGCTCCGGCGTCGACGAGAACGCACCGGCGACCAGACGCGCCGAACCGTCCAGCGCGATCGCCATCCGATGCACCGCGCCGATGAACGATCCGGTGCCGCCACCGATCATGGCATAGGTGAGGCCGGTGGTCACTTGCTGTCCTTCTCAAAGGCCGAATCGAAGGCCTGACCCGCCGGCGGGAAATCGATGCCGCGCACGAAGTCCACCGCCTCCGATGCTCCGTGCTCTCGGTCCATCACGCTGTCCTCCCACTCCACACTCAGCGGGCCGGTGTAGCCGATCCGGTTCAGCGCCCGGATGATCGCCTCGAAGTCCACATCGCCGCGCCCCGGCGAGCGGAAGTCCCACCCACGCCGGTGATCCCCGAAGGCCATGTGCCCGCCCAGTATCGAGTTCGTCCCGTCAAGCGTGGTCGCACAGTCTTTCACGTGCACGTGCCAGATCCGGTCCGCGAACGCGTCGATCAGTTTCACCGGGTCCAGCCCTTGCCACTGGGCGTGCGACGGGTCGAAGTTCACGCCGAACGCCGGGTGCTGATCGAGCGCCTCAAGCGCCCGTTGCATGGTGTGGATGTCGTACGCGATCTCCGAAGGATGCACCTCCAGCGCGAAGCCGACGCTGCGCTTCTCGAACTCATCCAGTATCGGCTTCCACAGCGATGCGAACTCGCGATACCCCGCATCGATCTCCTCCTGGCTCGTCGGCGGGAAGAAGTACAGTTTGTGCCACACCGGCGAACCGGTGAACCCGTTCACCACGCACAGCCCCATCCGCTTCGCGGCTTCCGCCGTGTCCTTCATCTCCTGCGCTGCCCGCTCGCGTACGCCGTCCTCGCGACCGTCGCCCCAGACCCGCTCGGGCACGATCGACTGGTGGCGCGCATCGATCGGGTCCGACACCGCCTGCCCGACGAGATGGTTCGAGATCGCCCAGCACTTCAGCCCATGTTTGGCCAACAGGTCGTGGCGACCCCGGCAGTAGCCGTCCTCGGAGACCGCCAGGTCCACCTCGAAGTGGTCCCCCCAGCACGCCAGTTCCAGCCCGTCGTATCCCCATTCCGACGCCTTCTCGGCGAGGACTTCGAGCGGCATGTCGGCCCACTGGCCGGTGAAGAGCGTGACTGGTCGGGGCATATCGGGCTCCGTCTGGATACCTGTTCGGGGATAGGCAAGGGTACGGGATTCTGCTAGTCTCGCGCCGCTTCATCCTCCACACGCAACGCGTACGCAGGGTACACCAACATGGATCAACCGGGTCAACGGTCGGGCACAGTCGTCGCCACTCAACTCTCGGTGATGATGTTCCTCCAGTTCTTCATCTGGGGCGCCTGGTATGTCACGATGGGCCCCTTCATGGACGCCGCCGGCATGGGCGCCAAGTCCATCGCCTGGGCATACACAGTCGGACCGATCGCCGCGATCGCCAGCCCGTTCTTCCTCGGCATGGTCGCCGACCGCTTCTTCGCCACCGAACGCGTCACCGCGGTGATGCACCTGCTCGGCGGCGTCTTCCTCTGTGCCGCGCCGATCGCCGCGCAGCAGTCCGAAGTGCTGTTCGTCGTGGCGATCCTGCTGCACATGCTGTGCTACATGCCGACGCTCGGCCTCACCAGTTCGCTCGCCCTGCACAACATGACCAACGCCGAGAAGCAGTTCCCGCTGATCCGCGTTTTCGGCACCATCGGCTGGATCGTCGCCAACTGGGTCATCTCGCTGCTCGCTTTCGACACGTCACCGAATATGTTCTACGTCGCCGGCGGATGCGGCCTGCTCCTCGGCGTCTACAGCTTCGTCCTGCCGCACACCCCCGCGCCCGCCAAAGGCAAGCCCTTCTCCGCCCGCGACGCCCTCGGCCTCGACTCGCTGGTGATGCTCAAGAGCCGATCCTTCGCGGTGTTCTGTGTCTGCTCGTTCCTGCTATGCATCCCGCTCGCGGCGTACTACGCCTTCGCGGGCCAATACGTCGGTGAGAGCGGCTTCGAGAAGATCGCCTCGACCATGTCGTTCGGACAGATGTCCGAGATCTTCTTCATGCTCGTCATGCCGCTCTGCTTCGCCCGACTCGGCGTGAAATGGATGCTCTCGATCGGCATGCTCGCATGGGTCGTTCGCTACGGCCTGTTCGCAGGAGCTGCGGACGAGCAGATCAAGTGGATGGTCCTTGGCGGCATCGTCCTCCATGGCATCTGCTACGACTTCTTCTTCGTCACCGGACAGATCTACGTGGACGGCAAGGCCGGCGCAAAGATCCGCAGCCAGGCCCAGGGCTTCTACGTGCTGCTTACTCAAGGCCTCGGCATGCTCGTCGGTGCTCAGCTCGCCGGCGTGCTCGTCGCCCGCTTCACCACCACCGACGATGCCGGGACAAAAATCATCGATTGGGGCACCGTCTGGATGTACCCCGCGATCTTCGCCGCCGTCGTCCTCGTCATCTTCGTCGCCCTCTTCAAGGATCGGATCACCCCGGCTCCGGATTCCGAACTCGCATCCCCGACCCCCGGAACCGCCGCCGAACCGATTCCGGCCACAAATTAGCCCTTCCGATGCCTCCGGATCGCCAGTAGGATCCATCTGCAGGGCATCGCCCGACCTTTCGTGAATCGCCGCTCCGTGCAAACGACCGCGACAGACAACAGGAGACCCCGGACATGACCGATCAGAACCGACCCGAAGCCCAGACCAACACCGGTCGCCGTCGATTCCTCGGTACCACCGCTCTCGCCGGAGCCGCGGCGGTCCTCGGCGCCGCCGGAACCGTCTCCGCCCGTCCGGTCCGGCTGTTCCCCACCGTCGAAAGCCGCAAGGGCAAAGCCCCGTCGGCCGGCGAACCGATCCGCATCGCGATCATCGGCACCGGCGGCATGGGCACCGGCCACGCGAACGCCCTCCTGAACTTCGCGAACGGCGGACGCGAGAACCTGCAGATCGTCGCCCTCGCCGACCCGTGCGACGAACGCCGCGCGAACTGCCACAACGCCTGCACCTCCAAGCAGTCCGGGGTCGACGTCCAGTCCACCCGCGACTACCGCGAAGTCCTGAAACGCGACGATATCCACGCCGTACTCGTCGCCTCACCGGAGCACTGGCACGCCCAGCACGCCATCGACGCGCTTGAGTCCGGCAAGGATGTGTACTGCGAGAAGCCCATGACCCTCGAACTCAACGAGGCCATGGATGTCCGTCGCGCCGTGCTCAAGCACCCCGACCGCGTCTTCCAGGTCGGCACCCAGATGATCATGCTCCCCAAGTACAAGGAAGCCCGTCAGGCCATCAAGGACGGCAAGATCGGCCCCGCCGTCTGGTCGCAGACCTCCTACTGCCGCAACTCAACCACCGGCGAATGGAACTACTACGGCATCAACCCCGACTGGAAGCCCGGGGTCAACCTCGACTGGAACGCGTGGCTCGGACGCCTCGGTCCGCGAGAGTGGGACCCGAAGGTCTTCGCCCGCTGGCGCCGCTACAAGGACTTCTCCACCGGCATCATCGGTGACCTGCTCGTGCACGTGATGACCCCGCTCATCTTCGCGCTCGACGCCGGCTGGCCCACCCGGGTCATCGCCTCGGGTGCGCACATCGTGGACCACGACATGGAAAACCACGATCAGGTCAACCTGACCGTCCAGTTCGAGAACGGCCACACCATGATCATCGCCGGCTCCACCGCCAACGAGGTCGGGCTCGAGACCATGATCCGAGGCCACCAGGCCAACATGTACCTCAACGGTCGCCACGTCGACATCCGCCCCGAGCGCATCTACGTCGACGATGTCGATCGCGAGGAAATCACCTGCCCCGACATCGGCAACGACCAGGACCAGCTCCGCCTCAACTGGCTCGAGTGCATCCGTTCGCGCGAAGCCGCCGCCAGCAACATCGACCTCGCCTCCAAGGTCATGGTCGCGGTCGACCTCGCCTCCAAGTCGATGTGGGACGGTCACGCTTACGCCTTCGATCCGGAGAAACTCCGCGCTTCGCGGATCTGATTCACCGATGCCGACCGACGGACCGACGATGCGCGCATTCGAAGCGATGGGCACGCGCTTCGAGTGCGTCCTCGCGGGCTTCGGCTGCGCGCTCGATGGACCCGCCCGCACCGCCATCGCCGAGGAGATCGAACGGCTCGTCCTCGACTGGCACGACGCCCTCTCGGTCTTCGACCCGTCCAGCACCGTCTCGCGCATCAACGCGAGCCAGCAGCCCGTCCGCGTGAACCGCGACCTCCTCGAACTGCTGGAGCGATGCGTCGCCCACAGCGAAGCAACCGGCGGAGCCTTCGACATCACCCTCGGCGCCGTCATGGCCGCCCGCGGCTTCCGAAGCGCCCGCCCGGCCTCCGCCAGTTCAGGCACCGAAGCCCTCGCCCTCGATCGCGAAACATGCACCGCCCGCCTGACCCGGCCAGACGTCGCCCTCGACCTCGGCGCCATCGCCAAGGGCTTCGTCCTCGACCAGGCCGCCGACGAACTGAAAGACCTCGGCGTCACCAGCGCACTCCTCCACGGCGGCACTTCGTCCGTCTCCGCCGTCGGCACCACGCCCGACGGCTCCCCGTGGCGGGTCCGCATCGCCGACGACTCCGCCGATGCACCCACCGTCGAACTCATCGACCAGTCGCTCTCGGTCTCGTCGCCGTCCGGACGCACCGTCGAGGGCCAAGGCCACATCCTCGACCCGCGCAGCGGGCGCAGCGCCACCGGCGTCGTGCACGCGTGCGTCATCGGCCCGTCCGCCGAGGTCTGCGAGGCCTGGTCCACCGCCATCGTCGTCGACCCCACGCTGCTCGACCGGCTTCCCACCGGGTACGCTGGTCACGCGCTGATGGACGGCGCGTGGCGATCCACGAACAACCGTCTTGTCTGTGTATGACTGTTCTCCTGCCTGAGGTTCCGGATGTCTGAGATCGAACGTCGTGAATTCCTTGTCCGCGCCGCCGGTTCCGCCGCCGCGTTCGCGTTCGTCCCGAGCGTGCTCGGCGCAACCGCCTGGCCCTTCAAGGCCGAGCTCCGCGTCGGCGTGGTCGGCGTCGGTCGCCAGGGGCGTGCCGTCCTCGGCGAGCTGAGCAAGTTCGACAATGTGAAAATCGCCGCGATGTGCGACACAGACCAGCGCCGACTCGCCGCCGGCCTCCGTCGCGCGTCCGGCGCCGAGGGCTTCCCCACAGTCGAAACGATGCTCCAGTCCGGCTCGGTCGACGCCGTCGTCGTCGCCACACCGACCCATACCCACAAGGCCGTCGCCCTCGCCGTCATGGCCGCCGGCAAGCACCTCTACTGCGAATGCCCCCTCGCCCACACGCGCGAGGACTGCAGCGCCATCGCCCAGGCCGCGCGCGGCGCGAAGGGCGTCATCGCCGCCGGCTTCCAGGGACGCTCCAACCCTGTCTACCAGCTCGCCCGTGGCTTCTACCGCACCGACTCGCTCCGCGACATGCTCACCATGCGCGCCCAGTACAATGAAAAAACCACTTGGATCAGCCCCGCAGCCGATCAGGACCGCTACAAGAAACTCAACTGGAAGCTCGACCCGGACGTCTCGCTCGGCCTCGCCGGCGAGTTCGGCGCCCAGCAGTTCGACGTCTTCCACTGGTACACCGAGCGCTACCCCGTCCGCGTCCTCGGGCGTGGCTCCAACCGCGCCTACGAGGACGGCCGGAAGGTCCACGACACCGTCAACCTCATGCTCGAGTTCGACGACGGCTCGGTCCTCCAGTACGCCTCCACTCTCGGCAACTCCTATCAGGGCGCCCATGAGGTCTTCTACGGCACGCACTCGGCCATCAAACTCGCCTGGTCGCACGGGTGGATGTTCAAGGAATCCGACGCGCCCACCCAGGGCTGGGAGGTCTACGCCAACCGCCAGCAGTTCCACAACGATGAGGGCATCACGCTGATCGCCGGCGCCACCCAGCTCGCCGAGCAGGGCAAACTCAAGGAAGGCGTCGGCCTCCCCCACCCCGCGCTCTACTACGCCCTCGAGAACTGGATCACCTGCATCGCCTCCGGTGAAACCCCCGCCTGCACCGTCGCCGAAGCTGCCCGGGCCACTGCCGTCGGCATCGCCGCAAGCGAAGCCGTCCGATCCGGCAAGGCCATCGACATCGACCTGGCAGGACTCTGATCCGTGACCAAGGCCCACACCAACCAGATGCCCCGCCTCAGCCATCTGCCGCTGCTCGTGCGCTGGAGCGTCGCCGTCCTCACCCTCGTGCTTCTGGGCGGCTACGTCGTCTCCGGCATCCACATGGCCTGGCACTACGACAACCGCGACGGTGTCGAGGGCCTCACCCTCGACGACATCCGCGGCCACTACCACGGCGTCAGCGTGCCGTCGCCGCTCATCGACGCCTTGGAAGCCGGTCACCCCGAAGACCTGCCCGATCGCGAGCGCTCGCTGCTGCTCGACTGGCTCAACGACCCCACCAACCTCGCGATGAGTTTCGACGACTTCGACCTCGGCGACGATGCGCCCGCCGAACTCATCGCTGTGAACTGCCTGTCCTGCCACGCTCGGAACGCGACCGGCCCCGACGCCTACCCCGAGATGCCGCTCGAATACTTCGACGACATCCAGCCGCTCGCCATCTCGCGCGAGATCAACCCGACCACTACCGACATCATCGCGATGAGCCAGCACACCCATGCCCCCGTGATGGCGGTCATCCTTCTGGTGCTCGGTCTCGTCGGCGTCATGACCCGAGCGCCCAAGGCGCTTGTCGGTCTCATCACGCTCATCGGAGCGATCGGCCTCGGCGCGGACATGGCCGCGTGGTGGCTCGCCCGACAGGACGACACCTGGGTCTACGCCATCGTCGGCGGCGGCTTCGCCTACTCCGCCGCCACCGGGCTCGTCGGCCTGATCATCGTGCTCGACTGCCTCATCCCCGCCTTCGGGCGCAAGTCCGGAGACGAGTCATGATCTCAACACGAACCAACGGTACGGTCACCCGTCGTGACGCCATGAAACTCGCCGGCGCCGCCGGAATCGCCCTGCTCAGCCTCGGACCGGCTTCCCTCGCATCGCTGACCCGCTCCGCGCCCGAGCCGAAGATCTCCCTCGCGCAGTGGTCGCTGCACCGCCTGCTCTTCGGCGGCGAACTCCAGCACCTCGACTTCGCAGCCGAAGCGAAGAAGATGGGATTCGGCGCGGTCGAGTACGTCAACTCTTTCTTCAAGGACAAGGCGACCGACGAGGCGTTCCTCGCCGAGATGAACCGACGCGCCGCCGACGCCGGCGTGAAACAGCTGCTCATCATGTGCGACGGCGAGGGCAACCTCGGCGACGCCGACGACAGCGCCCGCAACCGCGCCGTCGAGAACCACCGCAAGTGGCTCGACACCGCGAAGACGCTCGGCTGCCACTCCATCCGCGTCAACGCCGCAAGCAGCGGCACATGGGACGAGCAGCGCGACCGCGCCGCCGACGGCCTCCGCAAACTCTGCGATCTCGCCGACCCGCTCGAACTCTCCGTCATCGTCGAGAACCACGGCGGCCTGAGTTCCAACGGCACATGGCTCGCCGAAGTCATGAGGACAGTTGATCACCCGCGCGTCGGAACGCTTCCCGACTTCGGCAACTTCTGCATGGACTGGTCACGCTCCGACCAGCCCGATGCCTGGTACGACCGCTATCAGGGCGTGAAGGAACTCATGCCCTTCGCCAAAGCCGTCAGCGCGAAGTCGCACGAGTTCGATGCCGACGGCAACGAGACCAAGACGGACTACGCCAGAATGCTCGGCATCGTCCGCGATGCCGGCTACACCGGCTGGATCGGAGTCGAGTACGAGGGTGGCGGCCTCTCGCCGCGCGAGGGCTCGCTCGCCACGAAGAAACTCATCGAGCGCGTCTGGGCCAAACTCGAATCCGAGAAGACCGCGGACCGATGACCCACGACCTCGCCGTCTGCTCCTGGTCGCTCCAGCCCGACTCGCCCGCTCAACTCATCGAGCGCGTCAGCGCGTGCGATCTGACCGCGATCCAACTCCACCTCGATCCCCTTCGCTCCGGCGACTGGTCCGAGCAGGACCTCGTCGCCCGCCTGAACAGCACCGGCATCCGAATCGCGTCCGGCATGATGACCACACAGGGCGAGGACTACTCCACGCTCGAAACCATCCGCGAAACCGGCGGCCTGCGACCGGACGCCACGTGGCAGACCAACCTCGAAGCCGCCGAGCAGAACGCCGAACTCGCCAGACGCCTGGGCATCTCCCTCGTCACGCTTCACGCCGGATTCATCCCCCACGATCGCGACGACCCCGACTACACCAGCATCGTCGAACGCATCCGAACCGTTTCCGATGTGTTCGCAGCGCACGACATCCGACTCGGCCTCGAGACCGGACAGGAAACCGCCGCCTCTCTGCTCGATGCCCTCGCCGCCATCGACCGCGACTCGGTCGGCGTGAATTTCGACCCGGCCAACATGATCCTGTACGCCATGGGAGATCCCGTCGAAGCCCTCGACCGTCTCGCGCCGCACGTCATGCAGATCCACGTAAAGGACGCGATCGCCACCGACACCCCGGGCCGGTGGGGAACCGAAGTCCCTGCAGGAACCGGCCAGGTCGACTGGCCCGCGTTCTTCGCCGTTGTCCGTGATCACCTGCCGGACATCCCGCTCGTCATCGAGCGAGAGGCCGGCGACCGTCGCGTCGAGGACATCCGCGCCGCCGCATCCCTCATCGAGCAACACGCCGAGGTAATCCGTGGCTGAGCCCATCGGCATCGGCATCATCGGCATGGGCTTCATCGGCCAGACCCACGCCCGCGCATTCCGCGACGCCGCGCGTGACGGAACGCCGTGCGCCGTACGCGCCGTCTGCGATCCGAACCCGGATCGACGCTCCGGCCTCGCCTCCGATGCCGGAAACCTCGCGTCGTCCAGCAGCGATGATCGCCTCTTCGACCCCGAGAAGGTGAATGGCTACGACAACGCGGACGAACTGCTCGCCGACGACTCCGTCGACCTCGTCTGCGTCTGCACCCCCACCGACACCCATGTCGATCTCGCCATCCGCGCCCTCGACGCCGGCAGGCACGTTCTCGTCGAGAAGCCGGTCGCTACCTCAAGCGCCGAGGTCCGGCGCTTGCTCGATCGCGTCGAGTCCGTCGATCGACTGTGCGTCCCCGCCATGTGTGTCCGCTACTGGCCCGGCTGGTCAGACCTGATCGAGATGGTCACCGACGCCCGCTTCGGCTGCGTGCTCCACGCCCGGTTCGAGCGTCTCGGCTCGCCCCCGACCTGGTCCAGAGACTTCTACGCCGACGCCAACCGCTCCGGCAACGCCGTCTTCGACCTGCATGTCCACGATGCCGACTTCGTCCACCGCCTCTTCGGACGCCCCGCAGCGCTCCGATCGTACGGCGACGACCGTCACATCCTTACCCAGTGCGAATACCCGGACATCCCGTCCGTCTCGATCGAGGGCGGCTGGCTGAACGACGCTTCGTTTCCCTTCCGCATGGCCTACGCCGTCGAGTTCGAGCGCGCCGTCGTCACCTTCGACTCCCGGCGCGATCGCCCGCTGCACATTTACACCGGCGGCGAACTCACCACGCTCGACATCGGCACGCGCACCGGGTTCGACGAACAGGCCCGCGCGATCTGCCCAGGCCTGCTCGGTTACCCATCCGCCCCGCCGCTCACGACGGTCGCCGAGGCGCTACGGGTCACTGAGTTCATCGAAGCCGAACGCAAGAGCGCCTCAACCGGACGCCGTGTTCCCCTGAACTAGGCGTCTCGGCGTTTCTGGTCGACGCGGTCCTTCGCCGGAACGCGCACGCGGCGCGCAAGGCCCAATTGCTCCATCGCGCGGATAACCAGATAACTCGAGTCGAACTCCCACCAGCGCAGGCCGTGACGCGCCGACGTTGGGAACGCGTGGTGGTTGTTGTGCCAGCCTTCGCCGAACGCGAGCACGCCCAGAATCGCGTTGTTGCGGCTCTCATCGTGGCTCTCAAAGGGACGCGTGCCCCAGATATGACACACGCTGTTGATGCTCCACGTGACATGGTGCAGCAGCAGAATCCGCACCAGCCCACCCCACACAAAGCCGAGCAGCACCCCCGACCAGCTCATCGTCAGCAGGCCGCCGATCGCCGCCGGAATCAGCAGCCCCGCAAGAACCCACAAGGGGAACGTGCGGCTGATAAACCGGACGAGCCGATTGCTGGCGAGGTCCGGCGAATAGCGCGGGATGTCGGGCGTGTTACGCGAGCTCAGCATCCAGCCGAGGTGCGCGTGCACCAGACCCTTGCAGAAGTTCCACAGCCCAGCGCCGTGCGTGTGCGGCGAGTGCGGATCGTCGTCATGGTCGCTGTGCTGATGGTGCTTGCGATGCGTCGCCACCCAGTTCAGCACCGGGCCTTCAACCGCCATCGAGCCGAGCACCGCGAGCACCGCGGTCATCACAGGACCGGTCTCGAACGAGCGGTGCGTAAAAAGTCGGTGGTAGCCCACGGTGACGCCGAATCCGGTCAGCACATACATCAACAGCAGAAGCGCCAGGGAGACCCAGCCGAACCCGAACGGCCAGATCAGAATGATGCCGCCGGCCAGGCCGACGAACGGGAGGAGAATCGTCACAAGGGTTGCGATGCGGACCGCCAGAGACGGCTTGCCGTGTGCGGCCGCTGAGACGACGGGAGACTGCTCGACGGACGAGCACTGTGAGGTATGAACTTCGGTCAATGAGGCTCCGTCGGGCCCCGGAGGAGGCCGGCGAGAGGAGAAGAGCGCCGGCGTACGGACGCCGGCCACTGATACTACTCCTCTATCGGAACAGCGGTTCACGACGAATCGAAGAACGAGCGCCAACCGCCCCTCGTTTGAACGCGATCAGCGAGGATTTCCCTCGTACCTACCGGCGCTCCACCCCAGAAAAGGCGACGGCCCAAAAAAGACAACTCCCCGGAAGAACCGGGGAGCATCCAAAGTGGCGAGGGGGAGACTTGAACTCCCGACCTCCGGGTTATGAATCCAGCGCTCTAGCCAGCTGAGCTACCTCGCCCTGTCGATCGCCCTCGTTCTGGCCGAAGGCGGGCGACGAGTATACCGCTGATCCCGGCCCTCGTCACCTGATCGAACATCGATCCCGGCTCAGGACTGACTCTTCGCGTGCTCACGACTGTTGCTGTTCTCGCCGTACTTCCGCTGCAGGGCGGCATCCACCAGCCCGAGGAACAAGGGCTGCGGACGCAGCGGGCGACCGGTCAGCTCCGGGTGGAACTGCCCCGCAACAAAGAACGGGTGCGACCGCCCCTTGCCGACCTTCGCCTCCTCCGTCCCCGGACGCGGGATCTCGAGGCCCTGCATGACCGGCTGCTTCGGGTGACGACCGGAGAAGATCAGCCCCGCCGCCTCGATCCGCTCGATGTACGAGGGGTTCACCTCGTAGCGGTGGCGGAACCGCTGGCGGGCCGTGTCCTTCTTCCCGAAGAGCTCCCACATCAGCGTGCCCTCGCGGACCAGCACGTCCTGCCCGCCAAGACGCATCGTGCCGCCCATCTGCTCGATCTCGCGCTGGCCGGGCAGTTCACAGATCACCGGATCCGCCGTGTGCGGGTCAAACTCGGTCGAGTTCGCCTCAACAAGCCCCATCACGTTCCGCGCGAACTCGATGACCGCTACCTGGAAACCGAGGCAGATGCCCAGATACGGCACGCCCGACTCGCGGCAGTGGCGCACGCACGAGATCTTGCCCTCAACTCCACGCGATCCGAACCCGCCGGGCACGATCACCGCGTCCAGATCCGCGAGTTTCGACGACGCGTTGTCGTCGGTGATCTCAGAAGCATCGATCCAGCACAGTTCGATCTCGGTGTTCAGCTGCGTGCCGCAGTGCTCGACCGACTTCTCGATCGACGCGTAGGCATCACGCAGCGACGCGTATTTGCCGCTGATGCCGATCTTCAGGTGCCGGCTCTTCACAGAGGTCAGTTTGCGCACGTAGTTCATCCAGCGTTCGCGGGCCCGGTCCTCGTGCGCCAGATCCACCCGGTCGTGCAGGTTCAACAGCGACAGGATTTCGCGATCCAGCCCCTCCTGACGCATCGCCTCGGGGATCGAGTAGATGCTCTTGCGATCGTGCATCGAGAACACCCGGCGCAGCGGCGTGTTCGTGAACATCGCAATCTTTTGCGCCACACCCGGCTGGATCGGGTTCTCCGACCGACACGCGATGATGTCTGGCTGGATGCCCGCCTCCATCACCCGCTTCACGCCGAGCTGCGCCGCCTTGGACTTCTGCTCGCCGAGCGCCGGCGGCTCGATGATGTACGTCAGCGCAACGAAGCACACCGAATCCGGCCCCTCTTCGAACGCCAGCTGACGCAGCGCCTCGATGTAGAACCCGTTCTCGTAGTCGCCGACGGTGCCGCCGACCTCGACGAAGATGACATCCGCCGGACGCTTCCCGTCGCCGTACATCGCCAGTTCACGCAGCCGACGCTTCACCTCACCGGTCACGTGGGGGATCATCTGGACATCGCGACCGAGATACCCGCCGTGGCGCTCGCGATCGAGGATATCCCGAAAGATCTGTCCGGAGGTCACGAAGTTGCGCGCCGACAGGTTCTGGTCGAGCATCCGCTCGTAGGTGCCGAGGTCCATGTCGCACTCGGTCCCGTCGTCGAGCACGAACACCTCGCCGTGCCGGAACGGGTTCAGTGTGCCCGAGTCGATGTTCAGGTACCCCTCCATCTTGATCGGGGCGACCGTCAGGCCCTTGTCCTTGAGCAGCTTCGCCATCGACGAGGCGAAAATCCCCTTGCCAAGACCCGACATCACCGTCCCGAGCACCACCACATACTTGTGCTGCCCTCGCCGGTAGCCCTCGGGCATCGGCGAGTAGAACTCGGTCTCGGTGTTGCTCTGCCCCGCTCCACCAGCGATCGCCTCGAGCAGCGAATTCCCGCTCTCAGACAGCGAGGAACCGCCTCCACCGGGCGACGCCCCGAGTGCCTGAGAGGGCATCGGGGTCAGCGGCGAGCGTGCGATGGGCGATCCGACCTGGACGGGCTTTTCCAAAGTGGGCATGTCCTATCGTACCGAAACCACCGCGCCGATGGAAGTTTCACTCACCGAGTCCGCCCCAGACGCCGACGCAGAACCGGGAGGGCTCACGGCCGCCCTCGGTGTCGAATCGCAACGCCCCCAGTCTCGGAGCACGCGCCCGCCAAATCGCCGGCGTCCCGACCCGGAGAGGTACACTCTTGATCTGCGATGAGTCAGATCATCAAGACCGGGGATCCAACGCCGTGGCCCTGCCAGACACAATCCTCAGCCGGTTCTGGGACATTGCCCGACAGTTCCCGGATGCGGTGGCGATCGAAGGCGCGACCACCAGGCTGACCTACCGGCAACTCGACTCTGCGTCCCGCTTGCTCGAGTCGGACTTGACCCGAGCCGGAGTCGGGTCCGGGTGCTTCGTTCCGATCCTGGCCGCCCGCTCGCCGGAGTACATCGCGAGCGTCCTCGCCATCCTGCGCTGCGGCGCGGCGTACGCTCCGATCGACCCGGAAAGTCCGGTATCTCGCCGCGAGGCCATGCTCCGCCCTCTCAACGCCAGTTGCGGAGTGGCACGCGGGGCACTCGCACTTCCAGCGGGGTACCGCACCATCGATCCGTCCGAGGCCATCGAGCGCGTCATAGCCGGTGAAGTGCCCAGCCACGCGCCCCCTCGTCCGGAGCACGACCCCGAGGCCCCCGCCTACGTCATGTACACCAGCGGCTCCACCGGCGAGCCGAAAGGCGTCGTGGTACCGCACCGAGCCGTGGTGAGACTCGTCGTCGACGCCGACTTCGCCGAGATGAAGCCCGGCATGCGCTGGGCCGTGATGAGCGCGATCGCTTTCGACGCATCCACGCTCGAAATCTGGGCACCGCTCCTCAACGGCGGCACCTGCGTCATCCAGGACACCCCGTTTCCGGCTCTGGACGCCTTGGCGACCTTCTTTACGGACCGAAGCATCGACTGCGCGTGGCTGACCGCAACCCTGTTCAACGCGATCGTCGATCGGGATTGCCGTTCACTGCGCGGTCTCCAACAACTGCTGACCGGCGGCGAGCGAGAGAGCGTGTCCCACATGCGGGAATTCACGCGACACTGCCCGAACACTCGCCTTATCCATGGCTACGGCCCGACCGAGAACACGACCTTCAGCCTCTGCCATACCGTTCGGGAGTCGGACCTTACGACGGGCCGGATCCCCATCGGCACTCCGATCCGCGGCACGATCGCGAAGATCACGCCCCCCGGTGACTTCGAGACCTCCGACGCACCCGACGGTGAACTGCTCGTCGGCGGAGACGGACTCGCGCTCGGCTATCTCGGCAAAGACGCGCTGACGCGCGAGAGATTCGTCACGGACGGTCGGGGGACCCGCTGGTATCGCACCGGCGATCTGGTTTCGCGATTGCCCGATGGCTCTGTTCTCTACAAGGGACGGATCGACCGGCAGGTGAAGATCCGCGGCCACCGTGTCGAGCCCGAAGAAGTGGAAAACGCGTTGTTCGATTGTCCCGGCGTACGACAGGCAGCCGTGATCGTGATGGGCTCCGAGAGCGCGGATCGGCACCTGGTAGGCTTCTACAGCCCCAGCGAGACGATCAGCGATTCTTCGGTTCGCGATTTCCTGTCCACGCGCCTCCCACCCAACATGGTCCCCAGCCTGATCGTCGGCCTGAGCGAACTGCCGCGTGGGTCGACGGGAAAGATCGATCGCGACGCACTGCGTGATCGCATGGCCTCGGACGCCCGATCTCGTTCGGAGACCGCAGAGCCGGCCGACGCGACGGAAGCGCAGCTGCTCGGCCTCGTCAGAAGCCGCGTGCCTCGGGCCGATTCGATCGGAATGCGCTCCAATTTCTACCGGATCGGCGGGCACTCGCTTCTCGCGATGAGGCTCGCCGCCGACATCCAGGACTCGTTCGGCGCACGGGTTTCGCCACTGGAAATCCTCACGCTCCCGGACCTCCGCGCGATCTCGAATCGGATCGAGCAGCAACGCGACGAACCTTCGCCGAACGAGCCGAGCGTCGACGCCGCCGGGCTTCGAATCGGTCAGGTGCGACAACTGCTGACGGTCGAGAACGAACGGGACCCGACCGGCCGATCAATGCTGGTCCACCAGGCATGGATCGTGCGCCCCGGCATCGAGTCGGACCGGCTCGAAGAAGCCTGGCGGGCGATCGTCGATCGCCACACCGCGTTGCGAACCAAACTGCAGATCGGCACGACGGGCCTCACCGCGTCAGAGGCCGATCCGAGCGTGGAGAAATGGTTCTTCGACGAGGGACCGCTGGACCACGCGGAAAGCGTGCTCCGGAGCAGCATTCCCGACGAAGTCATCAACCGGATCGGCGCCCCGCTGCCGACCGGATCGATGCCCGTCCGCCTGCATCACTGGAAGCTCCCGGAGGACCGATCGCTTGTGGTCGCGGTGTTCCTTCACTCAGCAATCGATGAATGGTCTCTCGACATCCTGCAGAACGAGTTGTGCCAGCTTCTGGACGGTCGCGATCCGGGCTCGATCCATCAGTATGCGCTGTTCACAGAGTACGAGGACCGCTGGATCGACCGCGACCGGGCGTCGATGATCGCTTCGCTCGTGCTCGACGCTCCCCGCGATCAGCGCACGCTCCCGGAGGTTCGGTCGCGCTCGATGCTCATCAGCGAATTCCCCGCGACAACCAGCGCCGCCATCACGCAGCGGCTCGACGAGATTTCGGCGCGCACCGGAACCGGCGAGGCCGCCGTGGCGCTCGGGTTCTTCGGCGCATCGCTCCGGGAGAGATTCGGCAGCCCCGGTCGATTCGTGCTCACGCCGGTATCCAAGCGGGTCCGCCCGGAGTTGCAGAACATCGTCGGCTGCTGCCTCGATATGCAACTCATCGATACCGCCCCAGCCGATCAGCTGAACTTCCAGTCAATCCATCAACAGATTCGAGACGCTCAAGCGGAGACGGTGCTTCCGATCGAGGAGGTCGTCGAACTCGTCCGCGATCAATGCCCCGCCGCAGCGGCTGATATCACCCGGTTCGGCTTCACCTACCGCCTGATCGACCGATCCGAGGTCAAGTGCAGCGAGCACACGCTGAGTCCTTTGGCGATCCCGCAGTTGGCCGCCAGGTTTGCCATCGCGCTGCACATCGAGCGACGAGACGGGCACGATCGGGTCTGGCTCGAAGCGTCGCGCGATTCGGTTTCCGAGTCGCAGCTGGCTCGTTTCGCATCCGACCTGGAACAGGCGATCCGATCAGGCGACCCCGAGCCTCCTATCTCATCACACACCAGTCCGACCGCCGAACCCCGGATCGAAGCCGAATCAGAAAATCAGACCACAGCGCATCAGCTCCAACCCCGGACGGTTGAGGTGCTCCGCTCGCTCTGGGAGCAGGAAGTAGGCCGCCCGCCCGACCCATCGGTCGATTTCCTCGCGCAAGGGGGAAGCTCGCTCAAGGCGATGCGACTCGCCGCCGCGATCCACGACCGCACGGGCATGAAGCTGCACGTCGGTGAGTTCCTGATCAAGCCCACCTTCGCGAACCTCACCAATTGGACCCGCAACGACCCGGAACGACCGTACTCGCAGTTCCGAGTCTGCGGACGCTCGCCCGGAACAACCGTCCTCGGGTTTCCGGGATCGTCCGGTCGAGCGATCGACCTGCACGCCTTCTGGACGCACTACTCGCGCGAGGTCGAGCACGTCGACCGGATGATCGGCTTCGACCTCGTCAGCATGGCCGGGGAACTGAGCGTCGCGAGCACCGTATCCGAGATCGCCGATTCCCTGATGAGCCGCGCAACGAGCATCGCTCTCGAGCAGAATCCGGATCGTCCCATCGAACTGATCGGGTACTCCCTCGGCGGTTTGATCGCACTTGGTGTCGCGAACGAGCTCACAACGCGCGGCGTCGATGTGCGACAAACGACCCTGATCGACGCCTACCCACCGCCATTTCTGTGCCGGTCACCGGAACTGATCCTCGCCAAGATCAACGCGCAGCTTCGGAACGGCCTGCTCTGGAACACGGTGCGCGCGAAGCTCCGCCTGCCGAAACGCGGATCGCTCACGGACCCGGACGCGAATCGACGAGCCGCGGACCACCAACAGACCCGGCCGCTCTGGCAACACATCCACCGCGCGCTCCGGGACTGGCAAGTCCCGGTCGTCTCCACGCCCGTTTGCCTCGTTCAATCCGCGCCGTTGACCCGTAGCATCAGGCCCCTTCGATACCGCACGACCAACGGGCTGGCCCCCTTCTGCTCGCATCCGATCCGGGTCACCCGAGTCGATGTCGGCCATCTCGAAATGCTCACCAGCGGATCGCGCGCGGTCGCCGAAGCGGCCGCATCGTTCCACGACAGGAGCGCCGTCGCAAGATGATTCTCCGACGGACCAACCCGACCGATATCCACTTCGACGTGCGTTGCGGCGGCTGGGACCTCAACGAAGCTCGACGCATCTCACGCCGGATGCAGGCAGAACTTTTCTCACCGTGCAGCCCGCCCAAAATCCTGCGCACAGCATTGGGCAAGCCCTACGCCGAGGGGAATCACGGCCCACGTTGGAGCTGCAGCGCGACGACCGGCGCGTCCGGCATCGCGTGGTCAACCGGCCAGCAGACCGGCCTCGATCTGGAGCACGACACCGGCGAGATGCCGACCGACACGCTGCTCCGTGACACGCTGACGAGCAGCGAACGGCGCCAGTGGAGCCTCCGCCCTTCCAGTGCGCTCTTCATCGAGATCTGGGCTCGGAAGGAAGCGGCGCTCAAGTGCATCGGAACCGGGTTGCACTTCCCCCCCAACCGTCTCGAGGTCGGAATGCCGGCAGAGTTCTGGCACCCCGTGCAAGCCGATCGCGATCGGGAGACACCGTGCTGGGTTCGCTCGGTCCGCGTCGGCCGCAACGTTGCATGCGCCATCGCGTGCCGGTCGCCTGCGCCGTTGAAAAGCACACCCGTCGGCGATCAAGCTCAGCCCGAGCCGGACGGCACGAGTGTCGGGCGGACGACGTCGCCGCCGATGTCGGGGTGAGCGAGCCGCTCACGCGCGAGCGCAAAGCCGACCCGAACTCCCTCCGCCGTCAGGGCCAGCCCGGACGACGCCAGGTGGCGGTCGGCGGGCGCTGTCTTCTGCACGAGGACCAGCCCCTTCTCCATCAGCGAACCGACGACGAGTGTCAGGTCGTGATTCGGGGTGAACGGGAATTCGCGGACGATCAGCACCGCCGGCCAGACGTCCAGAGGACGCTTGGACAGCAGTTGCAGGACCCGGATCTCGCCTGAGGACATCTGGTCGATGGTGTCGGTCACGGAGTTTGGCATGGCTGGTGGCTCAGCCGAACGCGGTGGACAACGCTTCCAACGCCGTCACCCGCTCGGGGGGTTGAGCCGGAGTGCTCTCGGCGCTCCGACATTGATCAGCCTGACGATACGGACGAGGCTCCGGCACCCCGTGAAGCCCGCGTAAAAGGTTCCTCATTCTGCGCGCCGGCGAGTTTCGGCATCGGCGTCGACGGACGCGCGTCCGGGCCCGTGCGAGCGCAATCCCGGGTCTCAAACGCCGGAACTCTACATCTGGGTCAGTCGTTCGCGAAACGCTCGCTCAGCACAAACGCCTTCGCACCCACGACGAACCCGCCGCACCCGATCGTCAGGAGCACGCCCAGCGACAGAACGAGGTCTCCCGGTGTCGCCTCTCGCCAGATACCGGCCTCGATCGCGAATATCCCCCACTTCACCGGACTGAAGTGACTGATCGCGACCAGCCAGTCCGGCATGAAGAACAGCGGCAGCATCCCGCCGCCGGTGATCGCCATGATGAGGATCACCCCCCACGCGAGCTGTCCGGGCGAGGTCTTCGACCGCCCGAGCACCGCGAGCAGCATCATCAACCCCGCGAACGCAAAGCTCACGAGCACCAGAGAGATCACCAGAACCGGATACGACACCGGGCGCACGCCGAAGAACCCGTGCCCGAGCCCGACGAACGCCAGCGACACGCAGAACGAGACCGACGCACACGCCAAGCCCTTCCCCGCGAGGATCTGGGCCGAGCCGATCGGCATCAGGCGCAGGCGGGTCAGTGTCCCCGTTGCGCGCTCTCCGACCAGACTCACCGCAAACGTCGCCGCGCACCCGAGCACCGCCCACATGATCGCCTGGGGGAAGGTGATCGCGAAGGAGTTGCGAGGCCGACCGGCGCCCGGCTCGAGCGATCCCTCGCGGACCTCGATCGCCAGATCCGCAACCCGATCGCCCTCGGTATTCCCGCGCAGCGACTGGATCGACGCCGCCGCGCCGCGAAGGCGCAGCGCTTCTGAAGCAGGAGTTGATGCCTCGTCCGCAAGATCGAGCAGCGCCCGACGCCTCCGTTCGGTCGCGTCCCGCTCGCTGAACGAGCGGAGCAGCGTCTCGTACAGGGCCCCGCTTACGAGCCCTCGCAGGAGTTCGGTCTCCGCGAGCGCTCCTGGTCCATAGCGGAGCACCGGCGCGCCGCGTTCACGCATGCCGACGGCCTCGAACCACTCGCCGAACTCCGCGGGCACACGCAGCTCCGCCAGCACCGCTCCGCTGCGCAGCGCGCCATCGGTCGCCCCGGGATCGGGAAGACGCCGGACATCGAGTCTCGGATTCGATTCGAGCGCTCGCGCGAAGTCCTCTGCCCACCCCGGGTCCTCCGCCGTTTCGACGGTCAGGGCGACGGCCAGGGGACGCCGTTCGCCGGTCGCGCTGTCGGCGTAGATCGCCCCGAAGAACAGACCGAACAGAAGCGGGAACAACACCGTGAACAGCAGCCCCGGGCGGTCGCGGAGCATCAGACGCAGATCCTTGAGCGCGATGGAAAGAACCGGACTCATGTGTCGCGCAGGCTCCGGCCGGTGAGATTCAGGAACACCGCTTCGAGGTCCGGGCGGTCCACATGGATCGCCAGCGTTTCCGGCTCGGCCAGCATCCCGGCGAGCGTCGGCAGGGGATCTTTGGTCTGCACGACTTCGCTCCCCGCCGGCGAATCCCGACGCACGCGAGTGTCCCCGCCGTGGGCGCTGATCAACTCGTCCACCGCGCCCGTAGCCATCACCCGCCCGTAATCGAGTATGGCGACGCGATCGCTGATGCGCTGGGCCTCCTCCATGTAGTGAGTCGAGTACACAACCGCCTTGCCCTCGTCGCCCAGTTCGCGTACGAGTTCGAGGATCGCGTTGCGAGACTGCGGGTCCACCCCGGCAGTCGGCTCGTCGAGCAGCACGACCTCCGGATCGTGAATCAACGCGATCGCGAGGTTCAGCCGGCGCTTCATGCCGCCCGAGTAGTGCTGCACCGGCTCCCCGGCCCGATGGGTCAGACCGACGCGATCCAGCAGCATCGCCTCCCGGTCCCGCAGGACCGACGCCGGCAACCGATACATCCGCCCGAAGAACCTCAGATTCTCGGCGGCGGAGAGATCCTCGTACACCGCGATGCTCTGCGGCGCAACACCCAGATGCCGCCTGACCCTCGCCAACCGAGGGCTCCCCACTCCCAGGAGTTCAACCGAACCCGAATCCGGCGCAAGCAAGCCGGTCGCGACGCCCACGGTCGTGCTCTTGCCCGCGCCGTTCGGTCCCAGCAGCGCGAGAATCTCGCCACGCGCGCATTCCAGCGTCACCCCGCGCAGGGCTTCGACATCACCGTAGGACTTGTGGACATCGCGGATCGTGAGCACGCTTCAAGCGTACCCCGTCCGATCGAGGATTGCCGATCAAGCCGCCGCGGCTCGAACCTCGGCGATCTGGCCCAACGGCGTATTCTGCCCCTCCGACCCCATCCGGTACACCAGCCCGCCCCGGCGATCGAGCAGGATCCGCACAGGCCCCTTCAGGTCCTCGTTGATCCGGTAGACCTGCGTGCCGAAAACGATGCGCACGCCCGCGTACAGCATCTTCTCGATGCAGACATCCACTGTCCGGATCGATCGGATCCGCTCGGACAGTTCACGGTGCGAGTCGCGACACTTGGCCCGCTGCGCCGCGACGCTGTGGACTTCGAAGCCGAGTTCCGTCTGACGCCGCTGCTCCTCGCCGTTGAGAATCCGCCCCGGAGCGTTGAGCTTCTTCAGCCCCTTCTCCAGCTTCTCCTGCTTCGCTTTGAGCGCTTCGATCATCTTCTCGAGCAACGCGAGTTTCGACTCGAGCGTCGGAACGCCACCGATGCTGAGCCTCGTCGGAACATACGAGTTGCTCCCCAGCACCGCCACGACCACCTTCCCGACGACGGTGGCTTCTCCGCCGATGATCGATCCGCTCGGTGATTCGATCCCGCCGCGTACGGAGGTCTTGCAGTTGATCATCTCACGCTCGAAACGGAGCGTGCCGCCGACGGTCAACTCCGACGAATCGATGTAGCGGATGGTCACATCGCCCCCCGCCCGGCACACCGCGCGCTCGCGTCCGGCCATGCCGCCCTTCGCGAACACGCTGCCGCCGGCATCGATCGTCGAGGCTTCGATCAGTCCACCGACCTCGATGTTCCCCGTGGCCCTGACCTCGAAAATGTCGCGGATACCCTTCAGCACCCGCACGTCGCCCTCGAAGTCGATGTTGCCCGTCGAAAAGTCCACGGAACCCGGAATCTCCAGGAGTTCGCGCACCGCGATCTTCTCGCGCGACCGGCTCAGCACACCGGAGACCTGCGAGGTCATCGTGCCGTCGTCACCGACACTGATGCTGTCTTCGCACCGGACCTTGACCGCTTTTCCCGGTCGCGCCGCAACAACCTGACCGTGCACATCAGCCCCATCGGCACCTTCGGTCTCCGGCACGATCCGACCGATCTGCTGACCCGCCTTGACCATGATGAAAGCGGACCGGCTGTAGAAACACACCGGCTCACCCTCCCCCGAATCGCCCTCGCCCGCTGTCTCGCCGGAAGCCGCCGCCTTGGGCGACGCCGGAGCGAACCCCTCGTACCACTCGATGTGGCCGTCGACGCCGTGCTGCACGGACGTGCCCGTTGCGACGCACTCTCGGATCTCCACGCCCGGCTCGTACGCGTCCAGCACCTCGCGCATCCGGCCCGACACCGCCGAAGTCACGACGATGCTCGCCTCGTGCAGCAGATGCAGACACCACTCGTACGTCGTCTCATCGGGATTCGCTTCGGCCGGGATCAGAAGATCAGCCGAGGAGCCATCCTTGGCAACCAGCAGGCGGACCGGCTTGTGGCTCTGCTTCTGACACATGGCTGTTCACCGCACTCAACCCACGCCCGCCGGCTACGCCGCGGCACTGGACTTCGAAAGCGTCTCCTCGATTCGCTGCTGCAGCACGTCCGGGGTGAACGGCTTGACCACGTAGTTGTTCACGCCCGCCTTGATCGCCTCGATAACGCGGCTCTTCTCGGCCTCGGTCGTCACCATGAGGATCGGGATCCTGGAGCCTTTGGCGCGGTACGCCTTGACGAACGCCAGGCCGTCCATGTTGGGCATATTCCAGTCGACGAGCATCAGGTCCGGCGCGAATCCGCCGACCTTGCTGAGCGCGTCCAGACCGTCGCAGGCCACTTCGATATCCGTGTAGCCCATCTGGTTCAGGATGCCCTTCAGGATGTTCCGCATCGTCTTCGAATCATCTACGAGAAGGATCTTCATCGCTTGCTCCCTTCGTCCGTGCGCCCGCTCAAGGCGTTTGTTCAGGCAACCCGTCGGGCACGGCCGTCACCCGCGGCATCGGCCGGGACCGACTTGATGGCGACCTCGACCGTGAACCCCCCGCAGTCGCAGCCGCAGGGAATCAACACACACACCGCGCCCCTCGCGCATTGCACGGTGTGATTCTCACCGACGATCACCGAGGGACAACTGATGCTCACCGTCCTGCCCGGGAACTGCGCCTTGGCGCCCCCCGCGATCATGTTGACCAGTTCGCCCACGGCGTCGGCGATGTCGTCCGTCGCCTCGTCGCCCACGTGCATGCCCGTGAACACCGACACGATGCGCTGAGCGGTTGCGAACGGGAACGAAAGCACGACGCTCCCGCCGACATCACCGTTGAAACCGATGATGCCCGAGACATCGTGACTGGGCGCGCGATCGGCCTTGACCACCGGCTCACCGATCTCGACGCCCATCTGCAGCATCGTTTCGAAGGTGTTCCTCACGGACACAACGAACGGGTGAATAGCGCTCTGGTCCATCGCGAACTCCTTGGTGGCCGAGGATCAAGCCGCGGCGTTGTGCCCTGAATCGATCGATCGCACCAGCTTGACCACATCCAGTATCAGGCTGGTGTCGCCGCTCTCGCGGATGGCGGTTCCGCTGAACACCCCCCCGCTCGCCGGTTCGTCGTCGAGCGGCTTGATCACGACTTCCTGTCGTCCTATCAGACGATCGACAATCAGGCCCAACCTCTCCTGCCCGACCGCGATAACCACGCTGAAACCCTCGTTCTCGGTCCCAGCGGGCTCTCCCAGGCGCGTCCGCATATCCATCAGCGGGAGGGGCGCCTCCCGCAGACGCATGAATTCCCTGCCGGCCCGGCGGTGCGTCGTCCTCGGGTCGTAACGCACGACCTCCACCACCGATTCCAGCGGGATCGCGTAACCCCGCTCGCCGACCTTGACCAGCATCACCGGCGCGATGGCCACCCTGACCGGGATCACGATGTCGATGCCCGTGCCCTCGCCCGCTCGCGAACGGACATGGACACTTCCGCCGAGCCTTGAAACATTGGCCCGGACCACGTCCATACCGACACCCCGGCCCGACAGATAACTCACATTCGCCGCGGTGGAGAACCCCGCGGCGAAAATGAACTCGAAGACCTTTTCATCACTCATCTTCGCGATCTGCTCCGCCGTCGCGATGCCCTTCTCGATCGCCTTCCTCGCGATGACCTGTCGCGACATGCCCCGACCGTCATCGTCCATCGCGACCCGTACATGGGTGCCGTGGTGCTCGGCGGCGAGGACGATCCTGCCGGTCTCGTTCTTCCCGGCCGCCCTTCGTTCCTCCGGGCTTTCAATGCCGTGGCCCACGCTGTTCCGAAGCATGTGCGCAAGCGGATCGCCGAGCAGTTCGAGCACGAATCGGTCCACTTCCGTGTCGCCACCGACGATCTGCAGATCGACCTTCTTGCCCGTCTTCTTCGCGAGGTCACGGATGATGCGGGGGTACCGACCGAACAGCTTGTCCAACGGCTGCATGCGGGCGCGCATGACGCTGTCCTGCAATTCCAGCGTCAGCCGGTCGAACTCGCTCGCGATCTTCAAGGCGGACTCGACAGATTCTGGAGTCAGATTCTGCTCCTGCAACTGACCCATCAGGTCGTGCATCTGGTGTTTCGTCAGGACCATCTCGCCGACAAGTCTCAGCATGTGCTCCAGCCGGCTCACTTTGACGCGAACGGTTCGCTCGATGCCGTCGTCGCGGCTCACGCCATCAGCCGTTGCTCCTTCGGCTTCCGTCGGCGACTCCGGTGCCTGCTCTCCCCAAGCCGGCGGCAGCCCCGGGCGGAAGCCGGTCGCGTCCGCATCACCGCTCACTACGCCGTCATGGACCAGCGCCGCGGAGGCGGAGCCATCGCCGGGAATTCGCCAGTTCGCATCGGTCTGCTCAGACTCCAGGATCTCGCGTGTTCGTTCTTCGAGCGTGCTGATGTCCCACGACGCGATGAATCCGTCGCTCAGGCTCCACGCCGACGCGTCGATCAGTTGACGCACGGCGTCCAGCCGCGACCTCAACGGTCCAAGGCGATCCGCATCAACCGACGGCAGCGCTTCGGCCGCGAGCGCCACCAGAGCGATCAAGCGCTTCAGCAGAACGAGATCGAAGTAGTCCGCGATGGCGTGCATCGACTCGGCGATGTCCGACATCCGGCTCGCGAGCTCGACGCGCCGCTTCGGATCACTCATCCGCTCGACAATTTCTCGCAGCGTTGCTGCCGTTTCCTCGAGGTCTGTCACCATGAACGGCAGGACATCGACCCTCTCGGACGAGAACTCGGCCTTTACCGCGCTGCCGCCGAACGGGACCTCGTGGTCGGCATCGCCATCGGCGGACGCTGCTGATCTGTCCGAGGCGCCGGCCCGGTCTGATCCGCGAGCGGCGATCGCGCGCAGGGTCTCGATCAGCGGCTCCGGGCCGTGCGACGGCGGGACGCCCGCAGCGACCTCCACGAGCTGAGAACGCAGCACATCCACGCTCGCCAGGAGCGCATCGATCACGGGCTCTGTAATGGGTGCATCGCCCTCGCGGAGGCTGCTCAACACATCCTCCGCCGCGTGGGAGATACTCGTGACGCCCGACATGTTCAGGAAGCTCGCGGCACCTTTGATCGTGTGCATCGCGCGGAAGATCGCGTCGAGCCTCTCGCTGGGGTCCGCATCGTGCTCCAGCCCCACGAGATCGGCGTCGAGCTGCTCCACGAGCTCGTTCGACTCCAGGAGGAAGTCGCGGATCAGGGTTCGGTCCATGTCTCCAGCTGACATCGCCGCGAGGCCTCCTTGCGATCCGCCGGTTCAGCCCTTGCTGTAGGCGAACGCCTTGGGATCGTTGAGCGGAGCGAAGTTGGCCCCGGTGTCACGGATCGTTTCGCCCGCCCCTATGAACAGCGTCCCGTCGCCAACGAGGCGATCGTGGAGCATGCGGAGGCACGAGGCCTTCCCGTCATCGTCAAAGGAGTTCATCACGTTCCGGCAGAAGATCACATCCCAGCTGCCGTGGCGCCTCGCCTTGAGCGAGTCATTCAGGTTGTGAAACTCGAAGCTGACCATGCTCCTGATCATGGGATCGAGGGTGAACGTGCCGTCCTCTTCCTTGAAATACCGTTTGGTCAACGCCGGGTCGACCGACGCGAGCGCCGACGCCGAGTAGCGTGCGTCCGACGCGGTGTTCAGCGCCTTCTCGGAGAGGTCCGTGCCGAGTATTTCGACCCGCCAGTCGCCCAGACGCACACCGAGCGTGCGATGCACCAGCATCGCGAGCGTGTACGGCTCTTCTCCTGTCGAGCAGGCCGCGGACCAGATCCGGAGCCGCTTTGTCGCTGCGCGGTCGTTGAGCAGGCGCGGGAGCACAGTTTCCGAAAAGACATCGAGCTGCGCCCGGTTCCTGAAGAATCCCGTCTCGTTGCTCACGATCCGGCTGAACAGTTCCTGAAACTCCTCCGACTGGTACGGCCCCATCGTCAGCAACTGGATGTACTGCCCGAAGTCGTCCAGCTCGAGCTCCTCAAGCCGGCGCGAAAGTCGATTCTCGAGCGCGTCACGCTCCGCGTTCTGAAAGCGGACGCCCGAGCGGGTGTGGATGATCGTGCGTAGATCGTCGAACTCCTTGTCCGACAGTTTCACAGCCGCCGTTCTCATAGAGGGTCTCCCTTCCGCATGGCGCGCACTCCCGTATCGACCCGTTCTCGTTCGTGGTACACCCGAACCAGCGCGAATACCGGGGTGCGGCACAGACTTCGGGGGGATGAAGCCGCCGTTCCCCTCATGAACGGCCCGGCCCCGACGAACACGCCGATCCGCACGCTGTTCGAACCGAGCGTCCCACAGCACGCCAGCATTGGTCCGGAAAACACCGGGCGAACCCCGGTGGGCCGCCCGCATAACCCGCAGGACCTTTGCGATCATGCGATCGAATCGGGCCTCCGCGCGGACCGATATTCCGAGACGGTCGGGCCGTTGACGGGTCCGTGGGCCGCGTCCCGCAAAGTTATCGAACGAAATTCGTTCCTTCGACTTGAGGAGGCCTCCCACCGCGTCGATTCGTGAACGTCCGAGTTCTCGGCTGTTCCGAGAACGGCACCCGCATTCGCCGCGGGTGGCAACGATCGGACGATCGCCACGAAGGATCGTGGCTGAAACCGCCTGGGTGGGAAGCCACCCGCTCCATCGCAAGGGTTCACGGAGGATCTCATGTCTCGGATTAACACCAACGTTCAGTCGATTCTGGCCCAGCGCGTGCTGGGGCAGAACAACCAGAGCCTCGCGGGATCGCTCGAGCGTCTCTCGACCGGTCTTCGCATCAACCGCGGCAAGGACGACCCGGCGGGTCTGATCGCGTCGCAGAACCTGCGTGCCGAGCAGTCGGCGATCGGTGCGGCGATCAAAAACGCCGAGCGCGCCGACCAGGTGGTGAACATCGCCGAGGGCGGTCTCAACGAAGTCTCCAGCCTGCTCACCGAACTCCAGGGCCTGCTCACCAGCACCGCCAACGACGCAGGCCTCTCCGCCGAGGAGAAGGAAGCGAACCAGCTGCAGATCGACTCGATCCTGCAGACCATCGACCGCGTTGCGTCGGCCACCTCGTTCCAGGGCAAGAAGCTCCTCAACGGCAACCTGGACTACACCACCAGCAGCATCGACAGCAACGTGTCGGGCTTCAAGGTCAACGGCGCCAAGCTCGGCTTCAACGAGACCCGCGACGTCGATGTGCTCGTCACGCAGTCGGCCCAGGTCGGCGGCATGGTGATGCGCTTCGGCGGCACCAACATCGACCTGACCGACGCCGACTCGAGCTTCACGATCGAGGTCGCCGGCAACGAGGGCTCGCGTGAGCTGAGCTTCAGCTCGGGCACGACCCTGACCGACATCGCGGCGACCATCAACAGCTTCACCGATGTGACGGGTGTCACCGCGACCGCTTCGGGCAACGACATCAAGCTTGTTTCCACCGACTTCGGCAGCAGCGAGTTCGTGTCGCTGAAGGTCATCGACGACGGTGGCGTCACCGGCACGGGCGTCGACAACTTCGCCGCCGCCGACACCAACGGTCTCGCCGGCTCGCCGACGGCGTTCAACGCCCTGACCAACGGCACCACGGACTACGGCCAGGACGTTCGCGCAACCATCAACGGCATCACCGCGACGACCAAGGGCACGACGGCCTCGATCAACACCGACTTCCTCGATGTGTCCGTCGACCTGTCGACCACCGGTGCGACCACCCTCGGCACGATCTCCGCCTTCACCATCACCGGCGGCGGCGGAGACTTCCAGCTGGGCGGCCGCGTGGACATCGCCGGCAAGGTCTCGCTGGGCATCGGCAACGTCGCGGTCCGCGAGATCGGCAAGACGACCGACAGCGGGACGAACTACACGCTGTCGGACATCGGCTCGGGCAAGCTGCTGAACGTGGTCGACGGCGACCTGTCGGTCGCGCAGGACGCGGTCGAGCAGGCGATCAAGGATGTGAACTCGCTGCGTGGTCGCCTCGGCGCCTTCCAGCAGAACACGGTCGGCGCTTCGATCCGTTCGCTGGGTATCTCGCTCGAGAACACCACCGCCGCCGAGTCCGCGATCCGCGATACCGACTTCGCAGCCGAGACCGCGGCCCTGACCCGCAACCAGATCCTGAGCCAGTCTGCGACGCAGATCCTCACGATCGCCAACTCCCAGCCGCAGAACGCTCTGTCGCTGCTCGGCTAAGAGCCCTCTTCTCCGACGACCCTCCAGTCTCCGGAGTGAACCGCGAGCCGCCCCTGACCCCACGGTCCGGGGCGGCTTTTCTGTTTTGATCCCGCTAGCATGCGGCTATGTCCAACAGCCTTTGGCACATCCGTGCGACCCCGCTCCCCGCACGCGCCGATCGCGTCGTGGTCGGCGCGGGCATTGCCGGTATCTCCGCGTCGATGGCCTTCGAGTCCCTCGGCCTCGATTCCGTGGTCATCGACGGTCGCTATCCCGGCTGGGGCGCGAGCGGGCGGAACGCCGGCTTCCTGATGCGCGGCGCGGCGGACAACTACGCCGCGGCGGTCGACGACCTCGGTCGCGAAGACGCCAAAGCTCTCTGGACACTCACCGAGAACAACCTCACCCGGCTGCGCAGCCTCGGCATCGATCGACTGCCCCACTACCGCCCGCAGCCGAGCTGTCTCGTCGCGTTCGATGCCGGGGAAGCCGCGCAGCTCGAGCGCTCGGCGAGACTGATGGCCGAAGACGGCTTCGAGGTCGAGACCCGGCAGGGCCAAGGCGAGCACGCCGACGCGCTGTGGCGATACGAGCCGCCCCGGATCGGGCTTGTGAACCCGCACGACGCGGTGTGCGACCCGGTCGAACTGCTCGCGTGGCTCTGCTCGATGCTCAAGCGGATGCCGGTCGCCGAAACGACGCTCCAGCGCATCGAGCAGACCGACGCCGGTCTCGCCGTCGTCACCTCCCGAGGCACGGTCATGGCCGAGCAGGTGCTCATCTGCACCAACGCCTACACCGCGTCCCTGCTCCCCGACTACGCCCGGCTTATCCAACCAAACCGGGGCCAGATGCTCTCGCTCGACGCGTCCGGACTCCCGGCCCACGAGCGGCTCGAGTTCGCCTACTACGCCAACCACGGTTCGGAGTACTTCCGGCAGCTCGACGACTCGACCATCATCGTCGGGGGGTGGCGCAGGCACTTCGAACGGGACGAGCAGTCACTCGAGAACCAGCCGACCGTCGGCGTGCAGCAGGGCCTGGAGTCCTTCGCCGAGAGGGTCCTCGGGCGACGATTGCCGGTGCGCCACCGATGGGCGGGGACGATGGGCTTCACCCCCGACCATCTGCCGATCGCCGGCCCGATCGATGCGTCGGACGCGGCCTCACCGTGGATCTGCGCCGGTTTCACCGGGCACGGCATGTCGATGGCCCATGAACTCGCGACCCAGACCGCTCTGGCGATGAGCGGACGCTCCGAACTGCCGGACCTGTTCAGCGCATCGCGCTTTGCGGACGCGGACGCCGGCCGGATCGCCCTCTAACTCGGCAAATCCGGCGGATGGGTCGTCGAATCGCTTGCCAACTGCCATTCGGGTACGGTACCCTTCCGGACCGGCATCAGCCGGAACAGACGGGGTGTAGCGCAGCTTGGTAGCGCGTCTCGTTCGGGACGAGAAGGTCGTAGGTTCAAATCCTATCACCCCGATTTTTCGGCCAGATGGCCTCGGCGAACGCCGAGGCCATCATGGTTTTTGGCCCTCAGGAACTCGCGCCGCGCCGATCAGTTCTGCCAGAGGCCGTGTTCGATGCCGCCGAGGATGTAGATCGAGAAGGTGCCCTGTCCGGGGATCGGCATAGGTGGCATGGCGATTTCCGCGCCCGCGTCCCTGGCCGCCTTGACCGCCGCTTCGATGTCGTCCACGAGCAGGTACGGGCGGACGACGGGCTTTTCGGTCGCGCGCATGGGAGCACGGACTCCGATGCGTCCGCCGCCGGCCAGATCGGCGGTGCGGGCGTTGCCGAGTTCGGCGATCGGCTCGCTGAACTCGACGCCGTGGGCCTCGGCCAGTGCAGCGCAGGTTCCGTCGACGTTGGGCGTGACGATTTCGAGGTACTGAACGCGCATGGAGGCCTCCGCTTCTGATTGCTGCTCGGGGTTCACCGCCTCGGCGCTCTGATGCGTTCGGTCGGCTTCGGGTTGTACGCTGATCGCCGCTCCGATGAGCAGAAACGGAGCGAGGCAGAGCGCGACCATTGCGGTTTGTGTCGTGGGTGTCATTGCATACTCCCTTGCATGATCATGATGAGGTTGCCGCAGGTGTCGTCGAGAACGGCGGTCGTGACCGAGCCCATCTCGGTGGGCGGCTGGGTGAAGCGGACGCCGAGCGCTTCGAGCCGCTTGTGCTCCGCGTTGACATCGCTGACCTCGAACGCGGTGAACGGGATGCCGTCTTCCATGAGGGCGGCTTTGAAGGGCTTGACCGCGGGGTGCTCGTCGGGTTCGAGCGCGAGTTCTGTGCCGTCGGGGTTCTCGGGAGACACGACCGTGATCCAGCGGTGCTGGCCCATCGGGATGTCGTGCTTCTTCTTGAAGCCGAGTTGCTTGGTGTAGAACTGCAGCGCCTTCTCCTGATCGTCGACCGGTACGCTGGACAGGCTGATCCTCATTGGCGGTTCCTCCTCTTCGCGCCCGCGGGCCAGCGCCTGGTTATTGCCTGCAGCGGTTCGCCGTGGAACCAGTGGAACTTGTACCTGCCCTCTCGCTCGACGGACACGAGCCCCGCGGCCTCAAGGACCTCGAGGTGCTGCGAAATCGCTTGCCTGGATGAGCTGATGCCGTGCTTCATGACCAGCCTTCCGCAGATCTCGAACAGCGACTGACCGTCGCGCTCCACCAACTCATCGAGGATGGCTCGTCTGGTCGGATCGGCGATGGCTCGGTACAGGTCGTCCATGCAATATCTCCGCGGAGAATATGCAAGTCAAGACTTGCGTGTCAAATCCGCAGAAATACCGGCTTGAGGCGCGTCGCCGGTACCGAGCGATCGGAGTCAGTCTCGCTCGGTGACCTCCGGTCGCTTCAGCATGTAGGACTGGTCCGCGAGGGTGCGATAGACGCCGGCGATGTTCAGCGGGTGGAGGAGCGACGGACGCCGTCGAGCGCATCGTCCTCGGATGCGTGGGCGTCTTTGCGTATCACCGAGAAGTCACCGGTGGTTTCCAGCACCACCGATTCGACCTCGGTGGTTGAGGCGTTGTTCTCGCCTCGGATCGCGGCAAGAATCTCGCTTCTGGTGACGCGTTCGCGTCGCATGGTGGAGGTGAGGAATCGGCCGCGGTGGTAGACCATGACCGGCTCGGCCTTCACGACGCGGTCCACGAAGGCCCATCGGGATGCGCTCCATGCCACGATGAACTGCAGCGCGATCAGCAGCGCGAGCGCGGCGACGCCTTCGGCCAACGCGACATCGGTCGAGAGCAGGATGGTCGCGAGGGTGGAGCCGAAGGCCACGGTGATGACCAGATCGAACGCGTTCATTTTCGAGAGCGTGCGCTTGCCGCTGATGCGCAGCAGAAAAACGAGGGCGGCGTACGCGGGCACGCCGACTGCTACGACTCTGAGGATGGCTTGCCAGCCGTCGAAGAACATATCGCTGCGCTGATTTCCGTCTGCGCTCGGGCGATCACTTCGCGCCGATGACCCAGATGGCGTGTATCAGTCCGGGGAAGTAGCCCAGGATGGTGAGCAGGATGTTCAGCCAGAAGTGGCCGCCGATGCCGACCTGCAGGAACACGCCGACGGGCGGAATGATGAGGGAGAGGATGATTCGAAGTAGGTCCATTGCATGATCTCCTTGAGGGGCGGTTGGAACCCGCGATTCATGCTAGAGACCGTTTCGTCGGACCTTCCATGAAACCCTGTTCATAGTGCGCGTTCGAGCTCTTCGGGCGGCAGGGCGAGCTTGAGGGCCTGCGGGAGCGCGTCGTGGGCCGTTTTCGTGCGCGATCGGGCGTGGGACAGCGCGGCGCGGGCGGCTCTGGCGGATTCGACGCGGTCCTTGGCGCGTTGGGCAAGGACCGCCTTGGCGCGCTTGAAGTCGGCGATGCGGGCGCGGTCGGCGGCGTCTTCGGAGCCGCGGAGGGAGTCGATCTCGTCGTCGATCATGGACTGCTCTTGGCTGATTTCCTCGAGGTCATCACCGACGGAGGCGAGGTTTTGGAGGGCCGCGGTCTCGGTGGAGAGGGCGACGATCTCGGCGCGCTGGGTGAGGGCGGTGCGCAGGCGCTGGAGGGATCGCTGGACCTCGGGCCTTTCGATGAGTTCGAGCAGGTCGGCCATGCTGAGCTGCATGCGGGCGGCGATGCCGGGGAGGGTGGCGCCGTCCTGGAGGAGGGCTTTGAGGAGGGTGTCGAGGACGGCGGGGTCGGTTTGATTGGTTTTTGTTTGCATAAGGACATTGTGATTCGCGGGACGGGGCGAGGCAAGGGGCTTGTTTGGGTTTTTGTTGGTTCGGTGACAGGGTGTTGTCACCAGCAGGGAAGGATCGCCGGCCAAGGAGCGGTGTGGCTGGCGAAGCCCCCATCCGTCCGCTGCGCGGCCATGTTCTTCCGCGCTGGGGAGGAGGATGGTCGTTCTGCGGTTCGCATAGCCGCCTCAAGGGGCGGCCATGCCACCCCGGTGAAGCATTTGTTGCTGTGAGGCATGGGGGGAGGCCGCTCCCTTCCGGTCGCGGCTCGTTGAAGAGCGCTTCAGCCCACCTGCACGACCACGCTTCGCGCGTGCGGGGCGGTGCGGTGTTCCCAGAGGTAGATGCCCTGCCAGGTGCCGAGGGCGAGCTCGCGGCTCATGACGGGGATGGCGATGCTGGTGGCGGTCAGGGCGGCCTTGATGTGGGCGGGCATGTCGTCGGGGCCTTCGGCGGTGTGGGTGTAGAGTTCGTCGCGTTCGGGGACGAGGCGGTTGAGCCATGCTTCGAGGTCGCGCTTGGCGCTGGGGTCGGCGTTCTCCTGGATGATCAGACTGGCCGAGGTGTGGCGGACGAAGACGGTGCAGAGGCCCGTATCGACATCTGCACCCGCGACGATGTCGCGGACCTGGCGGGTGAACTCGTAGAGGCCCTGGCCTTGGGTCTGGATGGTGAGCTGCTGGGCGTGTGGCATGGCGGAAGGGTAGGGCAAGTAAGGAATGGCAGGCTGGAAGCCTGCCCCACCAGTAATCCCCCTCATCCGTCCGCTTCGCGGCCACCTTCTCCCTCAAGGGGAGAAGGAAGACATAGTCGCCTCAAGGGGCGACCATGCCACCCCTGAACGGTTCAGAGCCAGTCGGCGGGGATGTCGGCTTTCTTGCGCCCGATGAAGGCTTCGTAGTGGAGTTTCTCGCCGCGGGTATCGACGCGGTGGAGGTACTTCTCGCGTTCGGAGATGTCGAGGATGTCGTTCTCGAGCATGCGCCTGATGAGTTTGGAGAAGCCGGAGGGGTCGGACTCGGTGAGAAAGTCGGGCTTGATGGTGAAGGCGATCCAGCCGGCGTCGCTGACGCGGTTGTAGGCGGCGGCGAAGACCTCGGGGGGGATGTCGCCGAAGCCGAGGGCGGCGACGCAGGTCATGCAGTTGAAATCGTGTTCGTCGAGCTTGGCGATCGACTCGGGGGAAGGGTCGGTGAGGTCGTCAATGACGAAGTCGTTGTAGAGGCCGGGGCGGTCGCGGTGGGCGGCGGGCTCGGCGGAGGGGGCGATGTCGATGCCGACGAAGTTGCGGATCTTGAGGGGGAGCAGGGCCTCGGCGACGCAGCCGTTGCCGGCGCCGAGGTCGAGGACGGTGATGGTCGAGGGATCGACGTTGTGATCCTTGAAGGCCTCTGCGAGGAGGTCACGGATCTTGTCCGGCGATTTGCACTGAAAGACCTCGTATACCCACTTCTCGTAGAGGCCCTGGATGGCGAAGACATCGTTGTAGTCGTGGAGCCGGATCTGCTTCCACTCGTCGCCGTCCTCGACGACGACCCACTCCTGGTCCTGCGTCATGGACTTGTCTGGGACCGGCATCGCGATCTGGAGACTGTCGATGGCCTCCTGCAAGGACTTGGAGGAGGAGGTCGGGCGTGTCTCAACGATGCTCACAGGTCGGTCCTTCCGGTGCGTGGGCGTGGTGTCTCCGGGCGTCGCGGACTGAGTGGTCCGACGCGGTGGTTTTGGGAGAAATACGGGTAGTCACCGACCCTAACGCGCCGGTGCGTCTGCGCCAAGGATAGGGCGCAAGCGCTGTGTGAAACTCGTGTTGCGACCGGATGATCGCTGAACTGGGCGTCTTGAGTTGCCGCGGGCTCGCGCGCGACCTAGCGTTCTGGTCTATGACCAGCCCAACGATCAACGAACCGGTTTTGCCCGAAGCGACGATGCACGCCTGTCGGCCCAACGAGCCCGCGACCGGTGTGGTCACGAAGAACGAACTGTGTACTGCCGGTCGCAAGTCGGCGGGTTTCGTGCGCCATGTCGAGATTGACGTGTCGGGCACGGCGCTGGAAGGCGTTTGCCGGAGCGGTCAGGCGATCGGCATCATCCCGCCGGGCGAGGACGAGCGCGGGCGCCCCCACCGCCTTCGCCTGTATTCGCTGGCGTGCCCGACCGGCGGCGAGGATGGTGACGGGAAGATCATCTCGACAACGGTGAAGCGCACGATCGACGAGCACTGGGAGAATCACAAGCTGTTCCTGGGCGTGGCGTCGAATTATCTGTGCGATGTGCAGGAGGGCGAGAAGGTTCTGCTGACCGGTCCGAACGGCAAGCGGTTCCTGCTTCCGGAGGATCCTAACCAGCACGACTACCTTTTCTTCGCGACGGGGACGGGCATCGCGCCGTTCCGCGGGATGGTGCTCGAACTGCTTCGCGGCGGCTACAAGGGGAACGTGACGCTGGTGATGGGTGCGCCGTACGCGACGGACCTGCTGTATCACAACGAGCTCCTGGCCTTGCGCGATGCGCACCCGAACTTCCGGTATCTACCGGCGATCAGCCGCGAGAACAACGTGATCGACGGGACCTCGCACGACACGATGTATGTGCAGGACCGGATCAGGACGGACGCTGAGGCGCTGCGGGCGCAGCTGGTGGGTGAGAAGAACCTGATCTATGTCTGCGGCGTCGCAGGTATGGAACTGGGGATCTTCCAGCAGCTGGCGAAGAGTCTGACGGGCGATTCGCTTGAGCAGTACCTGCAGGCCGACCGGGAGGCGCTGGCGGACATCGACAACTGGGACCGCCGGATGATCCACAAGCAGGTGAAACCGACTCGTCGGGTGATGCTCGAGGTCTACGCCTGAGCGCGTCCGGGCGACGGCTCCGGAGAAGTGCGCAAAAACTGCGAATCTGGCCCGAGCGGGGCCCCGAATCGGGGTTCCGGACGGGCGCTCCGCCCCCGCTCTCTCTTATGCCGGACGCTGTCAGGCCCGATAGCGCTTGAGTCGCGATGACGCCGTTCGGTCGGATCGGGCGCGCGACGACAGGAGATCGGCCATGCAACGCGTGCTCGTCATCGATGATTCGTGTCTCGCGCGTGCGACTGCGCAGATCGCGTGCTCGCACCTGCAGTGGGAATGTTTCGAGGCGCGCGACGGTGTGAGCGGCAAACGAATGGCCGAAGAGTTGCAGCCGGACGCGATTGTCGTGTCGCTGCACGTCCCGGCGCTGTGCGGGGCGGGTCTGGTCGGCGCGTTGAAGGCGGCTTGTCCGGATGCGCGGATGATCGTGATTGGTTCGCGCGGTGACGAGCAGCCTCTGGGCACGGATCGGATGCTGACTCGGCCGGCGGCGCCCGCTGACCTGGCGCGGTCGCTGGTCGAGGGTCTTGCGGTGATTGCGGGGCAGCGGGCTGCCTGAGCAGAAAGAAAGCATGCCCAAACGAGTTTGAGCATGCTTCGCGGTTGTTCTGCGATTTGCATCGCCGCCTGAAGAGGGCGGCCATGCCACCCCCCGACGGCAACTCGCTTGATGCGTCAGCCGCCCTGGGTGCTGAGGAGCTCGACCTCGAAGACGAGCATGGCGTTGGGCGGGATGACGCCGCCGGCGCCGCGCGGGCCGTAACCGAGGTCGCTGGGGATGATCAGGTAGCGCTTTCCGCCGACCTTCATCGATGAGACGCCCTCGGTCCAGCCGGGGATGACGCGGTTGAGCGGGAACGAAGCGGGCTGGCCGCGATCGCGCGAGGAATCGAACTTGGTGCCGTTGGTGAGCCAGCCGGTGTAGTGGACGCTGACGGTGGCGTTGGTCGAGGCGGGCTGCTCGCCGTCGCCGACGACGGCGTCGATGTACATGAGGCCGGAGTCGGTGGTGGTCAGGTCGTCGATGTTGACGTCCATCCCCTTCAGCAACTCTTTGGCGTCGTTGAGTTCCTGTTCCATCGCTTCCTGGCGCGCCTTCTCGGCGGCCTCTGCGGCGTTGCGCCATTCATCGACGCGGCTCTTCCACTCGGCGGCGCTCTGCATCGCGGTGTCGGAAAGGTCGCTGAGGTCGGTGACGGATGCGGACTCGATGATCTGGAGTTCCTGCGGCACGTCCTGAGCCGGGCGGCCGTCGAGTTTGCCCATGCCGGTCGGCGTGTTGCGGATGGCGTCGACGACATCCATCCCTTCGACAACGGTGCCGAACACGGCGTAGGCGGCGCCGTCGCGGGCTGTATCGAGTACGGCGTTGTCGACGACGTTGATGAAGAACTGGGAGGTGGCCGAGTCGGGCTGGTTGCCGAGGCGGGCCATCGAGATGCTGCCTCGGACGTTCTTCAGGCCGTTGAGCCACTCGTTCTTGATCGGGTCGCGGGTTTCCTTCTGGGCGTAGTCCGTGTCGAAGCCGCCACCCTGGATCATGAAGTTCGGGATGACGCGGTGGAACACGGTGCCGGCGTAATGCCCGTCTTTCACATAGGTCAGGAAGTTCTCGACGGTGATGGGTGCGTTCTGCCGGTCGAGGAGGATGACGATGTCGCCGCGGTTGGTCTGGAAGGTGACGGCGGCATAGTTCTCTGGGCTGAGTTTGATATCGGTTTCCTCGCTGGTGGACTGGCTGTCGGTGGAGGTCTGAGCGAGGGCCACGGTGGCCATCAGGGCGATCGAGAGTGCCGGAATGGTGAACAGTTTCATAGAGGATCCGTGCTTGGGGTCAGTGAATAGAACAACCGGCCTCGGGGGGGCGCGGTCCTCAAGGATAGTCGAACCGATGCGGTCGGGTTGCAGGACGGCGGCTGTCGGGACCTGAGGCGTCCAGCCCGCCCGATTTGGGCGGGAAATGTAGACCTTTGAACCGGGTTCATACCCGCCCCGGAACGAAATTCTTCTGGTTAGTACGGATTCATTCCGGCTTCACGGATCGCCACCGGTGCGTTCGTAGCGTGTTGGAGTCGCTCGGGTTCGGCGTTGCACGATCGTGCGTCGGCCGGACCGAGACGAACGCTGTCATCTACCACCAGAAGGAGATCCACGATGAAGACCAGAAGAACACTGATTACGACCGTTGCCCCGCTGTCCGCCCTCATGCTGCTTGCCGGTACTGCAGTCGGTCAGTACGGCGGCACGCAGGACCGCGATCGACCCGTACGAGATTCGCAGCAGGCATTCGCGCAGGACAAGAGCGTCGTGTTCACGCTTGCGAAGGACATCCGCGGCACCGAGATCTACAGCACGCAGGGCGAAGAAATCGGCAGCGTGTCCGATCTGGTCGTCGACGTGCGAGAGGGCAAGGCGATCTACGCGGTCGTTTCCTTCGGCGGCTGGCTCGGCATCGACAGCGAGTCTGTCGCGGTGCCGATGAAGGCCATTTCCTGGGATCGCACGAACGAGCACTTCGTTCTGCCGGTCACCAAGGAAAGGGTTCAGAACGCCCCGAAGTTCGACTCGAAGGACTGGGACCAGCTTACCGACCGGGATTGGTGCGAGCGCACGCGCCAGGCGTTCGGTGAACTGCCGGAGAAGGACAGTCGCGAGGCGGACCGGGATCGTCGCCGGGACGATACTCGCGCTGCGGGTCGGAACTACGACCGTTACGTGCTGTCGACGAAGCTCGCGGATGCCAAGATCTCTGGCAGGGACGGTGAAGACTTCGGCGCGATCGAAGACATGATCGTTGACCGCTCGAGCGGAGACATCGGCTTTGTCACGCTGGAAACCGGCGGCGTGCTGGGCATCGGCGCGGAGACCCGCGTCGTTCCCTGGGAAGCGCTGGAACGGCGCGAGGACCTGCGGTTCTCCGTCGCGCTGAACGGGTCGGAGATCGAGAACGCGCCCAAGGTGAAGAGCGATCAGATCGCTGATCTGCGCAACAGCGACGCGAACAAGGATATCTACGCGTTCTACAACGTCGATCCTCGTCGGGACTGGGCGACGGGAGCCGACCGCATGGGGCAGACCATGTTCGCGTCGGCTTCGAGCATGACCGACAGCGCGATCGTCAATCGCCAGGGTGAGACGCTGGGCGAGATCGATGACCTGATCATCGGCTTCGATCGCGGCACGGCGCCGTACGCGGTGGTTTCGTTCGGCGGTGTTGTCGGCATCGGCTCGGAAACCGTGGCGGTCCCGGTGCGATCGCTCACCTGGGATCGGTCCGAGGACCGTTTCGAGCTCCCGCTGAACCGCGAGCGGCTGCAGTCGGCTCCGGACTTCGACTCGGACAACCTCGATGGGATCGAGGACGAGGCGTGGCGGAACGAGACCCGTCGGGTCTTCGGCGATGTGCCACGGATGGATCGCACCGATGGCCGGCGGAGCAACCCTCATGACACCCGCGATCGGGCGAATCGGAATCTTGACGCGTACGTGCTCGTGAGCAAGGTTCGCGGGATGGAGGTCGTCGGGTCCGGCGACGAAGATCTCGGCTCGATCAAGGACGTGATCCTCGATCGCAACAGCGGCCATATCGGGTTCGTCACTATGGAAGTCGGCGGCACGATGGGGATCGGGGCCGAACTCGTCGCGGTTCCCTGGGAGGCCCTGAACCGCATCGGTGAGAACCGGATTCGGCTGAAGAGCACCAAGGCCGATCTCGAGAACGCGCCTCGCGTCAAGAGTGAGCGCATCGGTGATCTGAACGACCGCCAGTTCACGCAGCGGATCTACTCGTTCTACAACGTTGAGGCGAGGCCCATGCTCGACCGCAACCATCGCTACAACTGGCACAACGACGACGAACATCGCAACCCGGATTCGCGTCGCTGATCGGCTGAACGATCGCCAGCTATGAACCCGCGTCGGCGGCGGCTTCCCGCAGGGGGCCGCCGCTGTTCATTGTGTGGGGGCTACCGATACAGGCACCCGTGCGGATTCGAGGTCTGCGGTGCGGCTTCGCCAGCGTTCGGCCTCGGACTCGTGCCGGGCGTTGCCGGTCTGCTCGTGGCGGTCTTCGTGAAAGAGTGCGAGGCGCCTTGCCGCGCGGGCGATGTCGCGGATCTCGGCGTCGGGCGATTCGGTGAGTTCGCCGTATACGCGCAGGAACTCGGCTTCGGCTTCGTCGTAGCGCCCGAGCCCTTCGAGTGCGTCGCCCGCGATGAACCGGAGCATGGCGCGGGCTCCGGGGTGGAGGTCCGGTCGTTCGCGGAACTCGCCGGTAAGCGAGAGCGCGAGTTCGTACTGGCCGACTTGCGAGGCGAGCACGGCGAGATCGGGCGCGAACTCGGATTCGACCACGGGCTGTCCGGTCTGCTCGGTGGTCGAGGTGGTGTGCGCGATGAGCGAGTCGAAGGCGTCCTCGGCGCGGGCCTGGCGACGGAGGCACGTGACGAGGTATCGCATGGCCTGTCGCGACTGCGCGTGATCGATGCCGAAGTACTTGACGCGACCTTCGTAGACCGTTCGGAAGTGTCGCGCGGCCTCTTCGAGCTCGCCCTGCTCGCGGAGCGCCCCGGCGAGGTTGTTGAGCACGGCGAGGGTGACCGGGTTGTCGGCTCCCCGGTTGGCGACGTGGTCGGCGTGGACAACGCGGAGTTCGGATTCGGCCTCTTCGAGTTTTCCTGAGCGGAGGAGGACGATCGCGAGGTTTCCCCGAGCGGTGACGGTGCTGGGGTGGTCTGCGCCGAACTGTGCGGTGCGCAGGGCGATCTCCTCGCGGACGAACTCGGCGGCGTCTTCGTAGTTTCGTCGGGTCATGGCGATGCGTCCGAGCATGCTGAGCGCGCGGTAGGTCTGGTGGTGGCGTTCGCGCATCCGCCGGCCGGTGTCGAGGGCCTCGCGCGCGTAGGTCTCGGCTTCGTCCATACGGCGCAAGTTGTACAGCGATCGCGACAGTTCGAGCATGGCGGACGCCGTGTCCGGGTGCTGGTCGCCGAACGTGGAGCGGTAGTACTCGAATGCCTTGCGGATCATCGATTCGGCCTCGGCGTGCCGGCCCTGTCTCGAACGGAGCACGCCCATGGCGTGGATGCGTCGGATAGTGCGTTCGTCGTCGGGACCGAACAGTTCGCGGGTGGTCTCGAGGCTCTCTGTGAAAACGGGATCGGCGTCGAGCAGGCGGCCCATGTCGAGCATGAGGAAGCCGAGGTTGTTCAGGATGGTGAGCGTGGTGTCATGGGTCGGGCCGAGGTGCTCGCGGGCGAGGCTGAGGGCCTCGCTGTAATGGCGATCGGCGCCTTCGATGTCGGAGCGCGACTGGGCGACCGCGCCGAGGGCGCTGCGCGTCGCGATGGCTCGCTGGGAGTGCGGTCCGAGTGTCTGCTCGTAGGCGTGGAGCGCCTCGGTGTAGAGTTCTTGTGCGCGGTCGTTGAGCCCGAGGCGGTTGCATGTGTTCGCGAGCAGGTCGATAGCGTTGAGCGTGGGCGGCGAGGTCGTTCCGGCGTGTTCGCGGAAGAGCTCGACGGCGGATTCCAGGACCGGCACCGCCTGCTCCAACAGCCCGACCGAGGACATGGCCCCGCCGAGGCTGTCGAGGAGCTGGGCCCGGACGAGCGGCTGATCGGCGAACGCCAGTTCCATGGCTTCGAGGCCGGGCTGGAAGACCGCTTCATCGAGCGCTTCGCGCGCGACGTTGGCGAAGTTCACGCCGCCGAGCTGGTCGGAGAGTTCGGTGCGCAGGTTCTCGAGCTGCGCATCGTTCGCGCCGGTCAGTCTCGCATCCAACTGAGCGGCGTCGATGGTGGCCTCGCGGACGCGCTGGCCCATCTGCTCGATGTCGAGGCGTTCGAACTGGTCGGCTTGGAAGGCGGCGACCTGTTCGAGTTCCCGTGCCCGCCGTTCGGCGATGGCCTCGGCCTCGATGGCGCGGTCGCGTTCCTTCTCGGCGGCCTGTCGCTGCTCGGCCTCGGCGGCGCGGGCGCGGGCTTCGCCGAGGGCGAAGTTGATTGAAACGGCGGTCGCGCCGAGCAAGCCCGCGAGCAGGACGGCTGCGGCGAGGACTCCCGATCGGTTGCGCTGGACGAACCGGCTCGCGCGATACGACAGCGTGTCGGGTCGTGCGAGAATGGGCAGGGATTCGCGCAGGCGTCGAAGGTCGTCGGCGAACTGCTGGACGGTGGCGTACCGTCGATCGGGCTCCTTGCGGAGTGCCATCAGCACGACCCATTCGACATCGCCGGAAAGCATGGTGCGCAGGCGGGCCGGATCGACGCCGCGGAGATGGCTGAGCTCGCCGGTGGTCAGCGTCGAGGTGTGATCCGTTGAGGGGTTGGCGACGACGACGCTCGGGCGCGTGGGATCGTCGTCGCAGATGGCGCGCTCGAGGTCTCGCCAGGAATCGCCGCGGACGCGGTACGGGCGGCAGCCGGTGAGCAGCTCGTAGAGGATGACACCGAGCGAATAGACATCGGTCGCGGTGGTGACGGCGTCGCCGCGAACCTGCTCGGGGCTGGCGTACGCGGGCGTCAGGCGTCGTTCGACGGTAAGCGTTGCCTCGTACTTCTCGGCGTTGGCCTGTTCGAGGACCTTGGCGACGCCGAAGTCGAGCAGTTTCACCGTGCCGTCCGGCGTGACGAGGATGTTGGCGGGCTTGAGGTCGCGGTGGACGATCAGGTTCCGGTGCGCGTGGGCGACCGCGTCGCAGACGGTGCGGAACAGATCGACGCGCTGCGGAACGGTCAGGCGCTTGTCGTCGCAGTATTCGTCGAGGCGTTTGCCCTCGATGTACTCCATGATGAAGTACGGCGATCCGTCGGGGAGCGAGCCGCCGTCGATGAGTTTGGCGATGTTCGGGTGATCGAGGTTGGCGAGGACGCGGCGTTCGCGATCGAAGCGGGAAAGGATCTCTTCGGTGTCGAGTCCGCGGCGGATGAGTTTGATGGCGACGCGCCGATCGAAGGTCTCGTCGTCGCGTTCGGCGAGGTAGACACTGCCCATGCCGCCGGCACCGATGCGTCGGAGGACGCGGTACGGCCCGATGCGTGCGCCGACGGTCGGGTCAGCGGCGTCGGCGAGTTCCGGGGACTGTTCGAGGGCGGACTTGCCGAGGAAACCCGAGGCGCGGTGGTGGGCGTCGAGGAGGCTCTGGACTTCGTTGAACAGTTCCTCATCACCGGCGCACTGTTCGCGGAGCCATGACGCTCGCCGGTCGGCGGGCTGCTCAAGGGCTGCGTCGAAGAGGTGTTCGACCCGGTCGGACTCGCCCTCGCTCATGCCGCGTCCTCGGGTTGGCCGCCGAGTTCGCGGAAGAGCCACGCGCGGGCGAACTGCCAGTGCCGGTCCACGGTGCGGCTGGGGATGTCGAGGACGGTCGAGACTTCGGCGCCGGTCAGACCTCCGAAGAAGCGGAGTTCGACGATTCGAGCCTTGTCCGGGTAGCGCTCATGGAGCTTCGCGAGGGCGTCATCGAGGGCAACGAGGTCGGTGTGTTCGTTTTCGTCGGCGAGCATGCCGGTGTCGAGGAGTAGTCGTTTGCGGTCGCCGCCACGCTTCAGGGCGTTGCGCGCGCGTGCGGCGTCGACGAGGATGCGCCGGATAGCTTGCGACGCGATGGCGAGGAAGTGGGCCCGACTCTCCCAGACCACGCGGTCCTGATTGACCATGCGGAGGTAGGCCTCGTGAACCAAGGCGGTGGCCTGGAGGGTGTGGTCGGGGCGTTCGGCCTTGAGGTGGTACTCGGCGATGGCGCGAAGTTCCTCATAGAGCATCGGCAGGAGCACATCGACGGCGCGATCATCGCCGGCGGCGACCTGATCGAGCAGTTGGGTGATGTCGTCCTTTTTGTGCATCCGGCGTCTATCGAGCGAAGTGAACAAAGCGGGCCCGATGGACCCTTCGCGTGGCGAACGGCACGGGTTCGCTCAATCCTGCAATTCTACGGATGCTCGGTGCCGATACGAGCGGTTCACGACCGGGGGTTTCCCGAGCGGCGGACGTATCGGACCAGTGAGGAACAAAACGACACGCGGCCCGGACGAGCCGGGCCGCGAGTGCGTTGGGAAGTGACCCCACGGGGATTCGAACCCCGGTCTTCAGGATGAAAACCTGATGTCCTAGACCTGACTAGACGATGGGGCCATTCTTTTCCACTCGCGAGGAGCGGTCACCCGATCCGTCCGGAAAACCGGTTGGACGTCGGAATCGGGGCGGGCATTGTAGCCATCGCGCCAAATTCCTCAACGGCTTTCGTGGCGTCGGGGCAAAAAACACGGATGGCGGGGCAAAAACCGCCGATGAACCGGGTATGGACACTCCTCTTCCGAGCCTGAATACGCGGATTCCGAGACCGGCCATCCGAGTGCTCGCGGCGGGTGTGTTCCTCATCGCGTTCTTCACGCTGACCAGCCTGATCGACCCTTCGCAGTCCACGGCGACGGAGTCCATGGGCACCGAGCGGGGCGAGGTCTACGGGCCCGTGCTTGGCGGAGGCGGCGAAGACCCGGTCGAGCGGATGCTTGGCCAGTTGCCGACCGACGCGAATGTGCTGGGCACCCTTGAAGGGCGTCACGCGGTGGTCATTATCACGGCGGGCGAACTTGAAGCCAGGTACAGCGTGTTCACGCCCCAGGGCGACGCGCGGGTGATCGAAGCGACGCTCAACGAGTTGTACGACCGCGTCCCCGATCTGGATATCGAGGGCATGCTTTCCTCCGGGTACGGCGATGTGGATCAGAGCGTGCCGATCGATCTCGACGACGGCTGGATGTACTGAGGCGGTTTCGAGGGTCGGATTTCGACTCGGGGCGAGACAACGCCTAGATTCCGCGTATGTCCGGCGATTTGCACACACAGGGTGAACTCCTCGGTTTGACACCATCGATGGCGACGCCACCGATTCCGGCGTCAGCGCGCGCCATCGTGGTGTTCGGTGGGTCGTTTGACCCGCCGCACGTCGGGCATCGGCGGTTGGCGGTCGCCGCACGGGACGCGATCGGAGCGGACTGGCTTCTGGTGATCCCGGCGGGTCGGTCTCCTCATAAGGGGTCGGGCACGCTGTTCGACGGGGAACAGCGGATCGATTTGGTGAAGTGCGCCTTCGGCGGTGCGGAGCGGGTCTCGGTCAGCCGGATGGAAATCGACCGGATGCGCAACGAACCGGATCGCCCGAGTTACACGGTGGAAACGCTGCACACGCTGCGCGACCACCTGCCGGCGGGCGTTCGACTGCGGCTTCTGATCGGAGCGGATCAGGCGTTGAGTCTGCACCGCTGGCATGAGCCGCGGACGATCATGGCGCTGGCCGAGCCGCTGGTCATGCGCCGGGCGGGCGACGATGAGAGCGCCGAGTCGCTGGCGGCGCGGATCGCATCGAATTGGAATGACGGAACGGCGGGTCTGGGTCCGGCGGACTGGCACAGGCGCGTTGTGGATGTTCCGCTGGTTGACGCGTCTTCGACGGAGGCACGACAACTGCTCGCCACATCGGACGAGCCCGGTCGCGATGGGCGCTTGCGCGAGTTGCTCGGCGATGCGGTACTCCAGCGGGTGCGCGAGATCAGAGCGGGTCGCTGACCGGCTCGAGTCGCGCCAGCAGCTCGGCGGCGGACTGTTGAAGCACCGGGTGCACCACGTCGGGTGCGATCTGGACGAGCGGCTGCAGGACGAAGCGACGCTCATGAAGACGCGGGTGCGGGACGGTCAGGCCGGGTTCATCGATGATCAGGTCGGCGTAGAGCACGAGATCGAGATCGATGGTGCGAGGCCCCCACCGCTCGGTGGACTCTTCGCGGATGCGCCCGAGGGACCGCTCGATGGCGAGCATGGCGTCGAGAAGGGCGCGCGGGCTGAGGGTGGTGCGGACCATCGTGACGCCGTTGAGGTACGGGCCCTGCCCGGGCGGACCGACCGGTTCGGTCTCGATGAGGCGCGAGCACCGGACGGTCTCGATCTCGGGATGTCGATCGAGCGCGGTGCGTGCTGCTTCGATGACGACTTCCCGATCGCCGAGGTTCGAACCGAGGGCGATGAAGGCGTTTACCGGGGTGTGCGTCGGTTCGGGCATGCGGGGTATGGTAGGCCCAAAACGAGAGGCGGCCGCCCGGAGAAAGGCGACCGCCGACCCAGTGTGTTGTGAAGAGTCTGTCCTACTCTTCGGCGTCGAACTCTCGTTCGCGGTGCTGCATCTGTGCCTTGAGGCGGGCGAGGATGGAGCTGTGCATCTGGCTGACGCGGGATTCTGAGAGGTCGAGCGTGGCGCCGATCTCCTTCATCGTCATTTCCTCGTAGTAATAGAGGATGACGATGAGGCGCTCGGCGCGGCTGAGGCCCTTGGTGAGCAGGTTCTTGAGGTCGCGCCGCTGGATCTCGCCGAGCGGGTTGACCTGGGTGGTGTCTTCGAGGACGTCGATCTCGAGGACATCGCGCGAGCCGTCGGACTGGTAACGCTCGCGTGAGAGCGAGGACATGCTCACGGCGCGTCCGTCCTTGAGGATCTTCTTGACCTCCTCGGCATCGACTCCGAGTTTGGATGAGATCTCGTCCTGGGTGGCGGGCCGACCGAGTTCGGCTTCGAGCGACGCCTTGGCGCGCTCAACTTTGCTGGTGCGGCTGCGGACGATGCGCGGGACCCAGTCCATCGAGCGGAGTTCATCGAGGATCGCTCCTCGGATGCGCTGGGCGCAATAGGTTTCGAACTTCACACCGCGTTCGAGGTCGAAGCCGTCGATCGCGTCCATGAGTCCGAAGACGCCGACGGAGATGAGGTCGTCGACATCGACTTCGTCGGGCAGCCGGGTGTGCACGCGCTCGGCGTTGTAACGCACGATCGGCCGGTACTTGACGATGAGGAAGTTGCGCAGCTCGTCGGACGGGTTCGCCTGATAGAGCGTCCACAGTTCGGTCTGGTCCATTTCCTCGTACGGCTTGTCGGGCTTTGCCGCTTTGGACTTTCGCGCTGTGGATTTTCGTGAGCCCCCGGCGGGGACGACGACGGGTGAACCCTTCTTCGTCTTCGTTGCTGGCACGGTCTTCTCCTTGACCTTCTGGCCTCGCGGCGTTTTTGCCGGCGCCCATCCTTGGGCAGCGGTGTATCGGACTATACCAAACGCCTTGCGAGACACAAAGAAAAATGCGCAAGAATCGCAACAGGTTTATGCGGCGTGCGATGCCTGCTCGGGTTGCTCGGACGACTCCGGGGTCTCTGATTGATCGTCGGACGTCGGGATGGGTTTGTCTGCTTTGAGTTGATCGATGCGTTCGCTGACCGCGACATTTGCTATCGAGGCGATCACGAGGCCCAAGATGTAGCAAACGACAAGCGCAAAAACTGCGGTCGAGAGGATCGCCGAAACTGATCGGTCCGCGTTGAGTCCGGCGATCAGCGCGATCGCGAACGCGGAAAGTGCGAAACAGCTCGCGATGATTCGGGTCGGGGCTCGGCTGTCCACGATGCTATCGGCCCTTCAAGAAACAGAGTGAACGATCCCGTGCGAACTTGATCGGCGCGATTTCGGCGCGCCTTCAGGCCCAGAACAGAAAACCTTCATTTCCGTCGGAGCAGGCGGCGCAGCCCCCGGCGACGGCGCTCGAGGCGCTGGGGCGAGAGCGTCAGCTTTGCGATGAACTCGCCGATGGCCTGCGTATCGCGGGTCGCCAGGGCTTTCGGATCGAGCACGGCGTACGGCTTGCGGGCGCGCACGGCGTTAAAGACGGCGCGATCGCGCCGGACAAAGCCGGCGCTGGCAAGATCCGTCGCGAGGAACTTCCGGGCAACTGAGGCGATGCGAGTCTGGATGGCGATCGCCTCGCGTTCGTCGTAAGCCATGTTGACGAGCACGGCGAGGTCACCGGAGACCGGCTCGGCGCATTCGGTGGCCGCGCGGTCCCGTCGGGCGACGACACACTTGATGAGGCTGTATGCATCGGTGATCGAAGTGGGCTCGGGCGTGGTCACGACGAGCGTGAGGTCTGCGGCGTCGATGAACATCTGAACCTTTGGGCCGATGCCTGCGCCGCAGTCCACGAGCAGCAGTTCGCTGTTCGACTGCATGCGGTTCAGCGAGCGGAACAGGATGGCTCGTTCGTGCGCGGTCAGGTCCGCGAGACGAGCGATGCCCGAGCCGCCGGGGACCAGGTCGAAGCCGCCGGACGTGCGCAGGGTGATGTCGTCGAGAGACTTCACGCCGGCGATGACGTGCCCGAGATGCCCGCGGGGGCGTACGCCGCAGAGCACATCGGCGTTGGCCATGCCGAGGTCGCCGTCAACGACGGTGACGCGGATCCCTCGCTCGGCGAGGATTGTCGCGACGGAGAGGCAGATGTTCGTCTTGCCAACGCCGCCCTTGCCCGACGCGAAGGCGATCATGGGCGGGAGCGGGCGCTGCGACGTCGCGGCGAGCGGGTCGTCCGACGGGGCTTCGGTCGGAGCGTTCTTCTCGACGCTCGCGATGAGGGCGCGGAGGCGGGTGGCCTGATCGTCGTTGCCGCGGGTGGCGGCAGACTCGGCATCGAAACGGTCGAGGGTGGAATCGCTGGACGGGAGTTTCATCGGGCTACCCCCCCATCGACCACGAGGCGGGCGATGCGGTCGGCGTTGCCGAGCTCGATCTGATCGGGCACTTCCTGACCGGTTGTGACGAAACTGAGCTTCGCGTTCAGGCGGCGCAGCGTGTTGACGACGAGACCGACGCTGACGGCTTCGTCGAGCTTGGTGAAGATGACATGATCCGGCTCGATGTCCACGAACTTGGCGGCGGCTTCGGCCAGAACGCGTTCGCTGTGGGTCGAGGAGAGCACGAGGTGGGTCTGGTGCGGCGCCGCGGCGTCCACGAGTTGGCGGAGTTCGTCGATCTTGCCGACATCGCGCTGGGAGCGACCGGCGGTGTCGATGAGGATGACATCGCAGTCACTGAGCTGCTCGCAGGCCTGTCTCATATCTGCCGGGGTCAGCGCGACCTTGAGGGGCAGGCCGATGATGTTCGCGTAGGTGCGGAGCTGATCGACCGCGGCGATGCGGTAGGTGTCGCAGGTGACGAGGCCTACTTTCTTCCCGCGACGGAGTTTGTATGTCGCGGCGAGTTTGGCGAGGGTCGTCGTCTTCCCGACGCCCGTCGGGCCGATGAGCGCGAGGGTCAACGGGCGGCCGTCGTCCTGCTGCCCGGCGGGTGGAAGAGAGCGGGAAACGGGGATGAGGGACGCGAGGTGACGGAGGATCGCCTGACGGACCACATCCGGCGAGGCGAGTTCCTCGCGGTTGAGTTCTTCACGAACATGGGTGGCGATCTCGTCGGCGAGTTCGGAGGCGAGTTCGTTCTCGATCAGTTTGGCGTAGAGATCGGTGAGGGCGTCGTTCTGCATCCCTGCGCTGCCGCCGACGCGTGAAGTCTGGAGGACTTGGGTGACCATGCGCCGGAGGGCTGCGAGTTCGGCTTCGATAGCGGTGTTGCCGGAGGGCGCCTGCGGTGTGGGCTGAGCGGGGGGCGGCGCTTCGGGCACGCGTCGGGGCGAGATCTGCTGGCGCTGGGGCTTCGGCTCCATCGCTTCGCGCGCGGGCTCCGGGCGGGGGCGTTCTGCGTGGGCAGGGCTGAACGAGTCCTCGGAAGACGACTGCTCGGACGGCGCGGGCTGTCGGCTTCGGGTCGGGCGCAGCGACGGATCGTTGTCGCCGGAGTCGTCGCGCCGGGTGCGCCGAGAGGCGAGTGCAGCCAGCGGGTCCAGCGGGTCGAGGTCGACGGTCTGGTGACGAATGGTCGGTGGTTCGGCGACCGCGGTCTGCGGGGAGGCCGTAGAACGCGCGTACTCCAACAGTTCGCGGCGGGTGACTCGGCGCTCTGCGCTGGCGGAAGCCTGAGCGACCCCGGCTTGCTTTCGCTCTGCGGGCGCCGCCTGACGCTGACCGGAGCGGGATTGCACCGAGCGAGCAACCGAGGCATCGGCGGTCGCGGTGATCTCGGTGACGCTTTGCGCACCGATTCCGAATACGCCGCCGACTTTGTGTGTCTTCGTGTGAAGGATGACCGCGTTGGGTCCGAGTTCGCGCTTGACCAGCGCGAGCGCCTCGTTCACGGATTTCCCGCGAAAGGTCTTGATCGCCATACGCCCTCCTGGCTTCGGCAGCGTCGCATCCTGCGACGCCTGGTTCGGGTTGAGCCGAGTGGAAGATAACTGACTCTTCGGTGGGAGTCAGGCAAAAAGACCGGAATTTTCTTCGCAATTTTCAGCCCGAGACCAGTTCCCGGGTCAGGACGCCTGCGCTGTCTGGCGTGCGACTTCTGGCGGGAGCGTCACGAGGCCGACGGATTCGACGTCGATGCCGCTGACGATCTCGTTATAGCCGAGGACCGCGACACCCGAAATGTGGGGATCCAGGATTGTCCGGATCTGCGCGCGCACCTGCGGTGATGCGATGACCAGCGGCGGGTGCCCAGCGTTCGTGACCTTGGTGACTTCCTTGCCGACGCGCTGGGCGAGCAGCGAGGCGACTCCGGCCGGGATCGAGAGCGTGGTACCGGCCTGGCCCCGATCGATGTACACGGCGACGGCGTCTTCGAAGGAGGGGTCGAGCGTGACACACACCATGCGCATTTTGGCTCTGCCGTTTTCGGAGTAGTCCTCGGAGGGTACGGCGTAGAGGTTGCAGATCGATCGCCGGAGGGCATTGCGGACATACTCGACGAGTACATCGGGGTCCTTGGTCTTGCGAGACCAGTCGCCGAGGGTCTCGAGGATGGTCTCCATGTCGCGGATCGGAACCCGCTCGCGCAGGAGGCACTGGAGGACCTTCTGGATCTCGCCGGGCGAGACGATCTCGGGGACGACCTCTTCGACGAGTTTGGGCGCGTGCTGCTTGAGTTGCTCGATGAGGTTGTTGACCTCTTCGCGGGTGAGCAGTTCCTCGCCGTGGGACTTGACCAGTTCGGCGATATGGGTCGTGAGGACGCTTGTGGCGTCGACGACGGTGTAGTTCATGATCTCGGCGCGTTCCTTCAGGTTGGGCTCGATCCACCACGCGTCGAGGCCGAAGGCGGGCTCGCGGGTGGGGCTGCCCTGGATCTTGCCGGTGGTGATGCCGGAGTCCATGGCGAGGAGCATGCCGGGGATGACCTCGCTCTCGGCGACGACGTTGCCTCGGATCTTGACGCGGTAGGTGTTCGGCTGGAGGGTCATGTTGTCGCGGATGCGGACGGGGGGCATGACGAGCCCGACCTCCGCGGCGATCTGTCTCCGGATCGCGCTGATGCGGTCGAGCAGGTCGCCCCCCTGCTTCGCGTCGACGAGAGAGACAAGGCCGTAGCCGACTTCGAGTTCGAGGGTATCGACCTTGAGCAGATCTTCGACCTGCGGGGTCTGCGGCGCGGACTGCTCGGCTTCGGCCTCGGCGTCCGCCTTCCGCTGGGCTTCGACGGCGACGGTGTGCTCCGCTTTGTGTGCGAAGAATCCGACCGTGGCGAGCATCAGCGAGATCGCGATCAGCGGGACGGTCGGGAGCGGGGTCATCGCGAGCAGGAGCAGGAAGCCAGAAGTGATGAAGATCGCGGTCGGGCGCGATGAGACCTGAGCCATCAGTTCGTTGCCGAGGTTTTGCTTGGAACCGGAACGGGTGACGATGAGCGCCGCGGCGATGGCGATGACGAACGAGGGGATCTGCGATGCGATGCCGTCGCCGATCGTCAGGATGGTGAAGGTCCTGGCGGTCTGGCCGATATCCCAGCCGTCTTTCTCGAGCATGCCGACGGCGAAGCCGCCGAGGACGTTGACGACAGTGATGATGATGCCGGCGATGGCGTCGCCGCGGACGAATTTGGAGGCACCGTCCATGGCGCCGAAGAAGTCGGCTTCGCTGGCCACACGCTCGCGCCGGACGCGTGCTTCGCCTTCGCTGATGACTCCGGCGTTGAGGTCGGCGTCGATGGCCATCTGCTTGCCGGGCATGGCGTCGAGGGTGAAGCGGGCGGCGACCTCGGCGATGCGGGTTGCGCCCTTGGTGATCACCACGAACTGCACGACGACGAGGATGATGAAGATGATCACGCCGACGAACAGCGAACCTCCGGCGACGAAGGTGCCGAATGCGCTGATGACCTTGCCGGCAACCCCGACAGCCTCTTCGGGTGTTGACGCGTCGGCCGTGAGGATTAAGCGGGTCGAGGCGATGTTCAGGACGAGTCGGAGCAGTGTTGTCGCGAGAAGGAGCGATGGGAACACGCTGAAATCGAGCGGTTCCTCCATGTACATGGTGGTGAGCAGCATGATGATCGCCACCGCGAGGTTGATGGCGATCATGATGTCCATCGCCAGCGGCGGGAGCGGGACCAGAAGCACGCCGAGCAGCGAGACGAACGCCAGCGGGATGATCAGCGATCGGTACTTCTGGATCGCGTTGACCCAGCGCGGGTTGGGGCGGTCCATCGCGAGGAAGGCCATGGTCAGGCGCTCCCTTCGCGGTCAACCGCGCCTTGCGGCGCGTGGTTCGTGACGGACCGAGTGATGGTCACGAGGCCATCCTTCCGTCGAGGCGGTAGACGTACGCGAGGACCTCGGCGACTGCCTCGAAGTGCTCGGGGTGGATCTGCTGCCCGACATCGACGTTGTGGTACAGGGCGCGGGCGAGGGGCGGGCGCTCGACGATGGGGACACCGGCGGTCGTGGCGATCTGGCGGATGCGCATGGCGAGGTAATCGCCGCCTTTGGCGAGTACGCGCGGGGCGTCCATGTTCTCTTTGTCGTACTTGAGCGCGACGGCGTAGTGCGTGGGGTTGGTGACGATTACATCGGCCTTGGGCACATCCATCTGGAGGCGCTGCATGGCGATCTCGCGACCCATGCGGATGCGCTTGGCCTTTTGCTCCATGTCGCCTTCCATGGATTTGCGCTCGTCCTTGACCTCGTGCTTGGTCATCTTGAGGTCCTGGGTGCGCTGCCACTTCTGGTAGGCGTAGTCGGCCAGGCCGAGGATCAGCAGCATGAGCAGCGCCCAGATGGCGATGCGGATCAGGATCTCGCCAGCGACGACGACGGACTGAATCACGGTCAGGCTGGGGAGCGACTCGATGAGCTCTTTCTCGAACTGGACCGCGATGAACGCGATTCCACCGACGAGCGCGAATTTGAGCAGATCGAGACCGCCCTTAATCAGGCTTCGTTTCGAAAAGAGTTTCTGAAGACCCTTGATTGGATTGAGTTTGTCGAGTTTCGGCTGCAACGCCTTCGCCGAGAGCAACCAGCCCACCTGGAGGAACTGAGAAAGCCAGCAAACCAGGAGCATGACGCCCATGAACGGAGCGACAACGATGGCGAACTGATATCCGGTGTTGTTCAGGTCGCCGACCAGATCACCGACGAGGAGCGAGGACGCGACGGTTTCGGGCGAGAGGCTGTGACGGGTGATCGCGAGCACCCTCATGAGGGTGCTCTGCGCGAACACGACCATCAGGACCACCGCGCCGATCATGATGATGGCGGCGGTGAGGTCCTGGCTCTTGCCGACCTGGCCTTGCTCGCGCGCATCGGAGAGGCGCTTGCCGGTCGGTTGTTCCGTCTTCTCGCCCATGTCTTCTGCCATGCGGGACGCGCCTCCTTTCCGTGGCTAGAGGGACCAGACCCAGTCCTGAGCGACCTGCAGACCGGCTTCGATCTCGAAGCCGATCGCTTCGGAGATGAAGTAGATGGAGCCGATGAGCGTGGCCAGGCCGATGACGATCTTGATGGGGAAGCCGAAGCTCATGATGTTGAGTGTCGGCACGGTCTTCATGAGGAAGCCGAGTATCAGCGTCTCGACGAAGATGATTGCGAGCACGGGCATCGCGATGCGGAAGGCGAGTTCGAAACCGGAAGCGATCAACCCGACGAGCAGGTCGAGTGGCGCGTCGGAGAACACGAAGCCGCCGGGTTCGACGTACATAAAGGTCTGTGCGAGCGAGTCGAAGATGATGGTCAGCCCGTCCATCATGAAGAATGTCGCGATCGCGATGATGAAGAGCATCTGGCCGATGTTGTCGCCTTCGATGTCGATGCCGGGATTGACGATCTGGGCGAGGCCGAGGCCCATCTGCTGGCCCATCAGCAGGCCCCCGAGCTGAACGGACATCAGGGGGATGGACGCCAGCAGACCGAGGGAGGCGCCGACGACCATCTCGGTCGCGATCAGCGGCGCAACGGACCAGAACTCGATGGGCTGGCCGATGAGGTGCTCGGTGTTGGAGATCGGGTACAGGGCCAGGGCGAGGATCACGACGAGCAGGGCCCGGACCCGGAGCGGGACGGACGCGCTGGACAGCAACGGCGTGAAGATGAACAGGCCGCCGACCCGCGCGAGGACCACGACGAACGCGGGTGCGTGCGGCAGGATGGCTTCGATCAGTGGCACGGCGGAACGTCTCGGCGGGCGGGCTGGGTCAGAAGAGTCGGAACATGTCAACGCAGAACTCGGCGAGCCGCATGACGATCCAGGGCATCAGGATCACGGCGACGATGCACATGACGAAGATCTTGGGAACGAGCGAGAGCGTCTGCTCCTGGATCTGCGTGACGGACTGGAAGATGCTGATGGTCAGGCCGATCAGTACGCCGGCGACAAGGATGGGCGCAGAGACCTTGAGCGCCACCATGATGGCGTTCTGCACGAGATCGACCACGGAATCGTCGATGATCATCGGCGCCCCTTATGCCAATCCCAGCGAGGCGACTAATGGGACGTGTTCCATGAGCGCGACTGTTTGGGGTTCGACGGGTGCAACACTGCGCATGAGGCTGCCGACGATGAGCGCCCAGCCGTCAACGAGAATGAACAGCAAAACCTTGAATGGCAGGCTTACGAGCACGGGCGGGAGCATCATCATGCTCATGGAGATGAGCAGGCTGGCGACGACCATATCGATGACGAGGAACGGCAGGTAGATGCGGAAGCCCATGAGGAAGGCGATCTTGAGTTCGCTGAGCATGTAGGCGGGGATGAGCGTGAGCATGTCGACGTCGGCGCGCGTGAGGTTCTGCGGTTCGGTGACGGGTTCGCCGGTGCGGTACTCCATCAGCATGAAGACCGTGGACCACGAGTCGGCCTCTTCGATCTGCGCGAACATGAAATCGCGGAGCGGCTGCTTGGCGCGCTCCCACATCTCGACCTGGTTCTGGACCTCGCCCTGTTGGTAGGGCACGATGGCTTCATCGTAGATCCGATCGATGGTCGGCGCCATGACCATGAAGGTCATGAACAGCGAGAGCGCGAGGAGTACCTGTGACGGGGGGAGACCCTGGGTGCCGAGGGCCTGCTTCAGCATGCCGAGGACGATGATGAAGCGGATGAAGCAGGTGCACATGATCATGATCGCCGGCACGAGTGAGAGCACCGTGAGCATGACCATGATGTTGAGGGCGCCGCTGAGACCGCCCTCGAAGCCGGGGATCGCGTCCGCGGAATCCTCGAGCATCGCGATGGGGTTCAGCGATTCGCTTCCGGACGCGCTGGCGGAACTGCTGCCCGCGATCGGGTCGAAGCGGTCCATCTCGCCGAACGACTGTGCCGACGCTGGATGCGGCGCCAGGGCGAGGAGCAACCCGATCAGGCCGGTGATGAAGTACCGAGAGATCCTCACGATCCGAACTCCCTCAACCGGTTGATGCGTGAGCGGAGTTCGTCCTCGCCCGTCGTGATCGAGGGCTTGTCCTCGTAGAAGCCGGTTGCCCGATGTGGGGACGGCTCCGCCTCGACGGTCGCGTCGGTTCCGGTGTGGCGGAGGCGCACCGGCCGAGCGGCGATCGCGTTGTCCATGTCGGCGAGTGTTTCCGGATCGCGCTCGAACTGCTTGAGCATCCCGGAGAACTTGGCGCTGATGCTCTCGCCGCTCTCATCGCGGGTCTTCTGGACGATCGAAGCAACTTCGGAAGGATCGCTGAGTTCGGCGAGTGTGTGGAACCCGGCGCTCGTCTGGCTGAGAAGCAGAACACGCTGGTCGAGTTGGAGCAGGACCAGCGACATGCCGCGGCTAACCGGGTAGCGACCGAGGACGAACAGCACACCCGAGGGCGCCCGACCGGCCGCACCGAGTTGTGCCCGGAGGCCACCGGCGGTGCCTGAGAGTTTCACAAAGACAAACCGGAGGATCAGGATGAGCCCGAGGACCACGGCGAGCGCACCGATGGTCTGGGCCATGCCGCCGAAGCGCGACCGGCTCTCGGATTGCCCGGTTTCGCGAGCGACTACGCCCTGCCCGAGCGGGACTCGCTCGATCGCCGGGAGAGGCCGAGACCCGGGCTCCGGATCCGACGCTTCGACGGGATGAGACGATTCGGACGCCGGCTGGGTCGATGCCGACGGGCCTGTCGTTGCCGGGGGCTGAGGGAGCAACAACGCGGAGGCTTCACCCGCCGGCTCAACAATCATCCGTGGCTCGACCGACACCGGGCCGGTGATCCGCTGAGGCGGGGAGTCCTGCCCGAGGACGTTCGAGGCGGCGATCAGTATGAGGAGCGCGCTGAGGGTCTGTGCGATTCGCGACATGGTTGCCATCCTGGCGGTTGCGGCGGGCATCCTGCCCACTGTTTGGAGCGTACTGGTCAGGCGGACATGGCGTCGGCGGCTGCGCTGGCGATCTGCTTGGCCGCGGCTTCCGCCCCGGCGAGGATCTCGCTCACGCGCACGCAGAAATTCTCGTTCAGCACGAGCACCTCGCCCCGGGCGATGTGGCGACCGTTGACGTAGATGTCCACCGGATCGCCTGCGAGCTTGTCCAATTCCACGACGGCGCCCTCGGACAGCCGCAGCACATCGTTCACGACCATGCGAGTCCGGCCGAGTTCGATCTTCACGTCGAGGTTGACGTCTTTGAGCAGCGCCAGGCCGTCGGGCAGTTCGGTTGAACCGTTGAGCGAGAAACTCGGCAGGTTCAAACCCGCGGCTTCATCGGCAGACCTCTGAGATCCTGCTGAGGATGGCTCGGCTGACGCGCCTCCCACCGCTTGGTCCGGCGACGAGTCAGCGGCGGATTCGGTGTCTTCGTTGAGTTCATCGATGGCGGCCTGAGCCGCACCGAGTGCGTCGGCTGCGTCATCGGCCGCCGGTTCACCCGACGGCGCGGATTCCGGCTTGCCCGACTGGCCTGCGTCAGCGGCAGAATCTTCCGGCTGATCTGGCGTGGTCTGATCGTCTTCGGCCATCCTGGCCTCCCGTCTCCCTGGGAGTCTCAGGGCGCTACTCCAGCGCCCGACCCCGTATGTATCGTTCAGGGGCGCTGCGGAGCCGCAGCAATCCGCGCAGAATTTTCCGATGGTCGGCAGGGATCGCCATGCCTGCGCAGAATCTGCGCTGCGGGCCGATCAGTAGTCGTCCGGGAAGCCCATGCACTTGGGGATCAGGACACCCGTGATCATTTCCTCGCCCTCGCCGTCCTCCGGGAAGATGGAGTGGAGGAACTCGGTGACCTGTCGGGTCAGGGTCTCGAGTCCGGGCTCGGCGAAGTAACTGTGGGCACCGGCTGCGAAGATCTTGGAGATCCCGGTGCGGATTGAGGCCATGCGGTTGTCCATAACGGTCTGGACCGCCTGGCGGTGTCGCTCCTGGGTCACGATCTGGATCTCGGTGTCGTAGATGAAGATCCGGCCGGAGGCGTTGTTGGTGAGACGCTCCTGGAGCAACTGGATCTCGACGGGCTGGAGTTCGGGGCTGGTGGATTCGCCGAACAGACCGGGCTGGGCGACGACCTCGGCGGGTCCGCCGAACATGGTCATGATGCCCACGATCGCCGCGCCCTCGACAACAAGCATGACGAGTACGACGGCGATAGTCCTGATGGGTGGTTTCGTCTTGGCCTCGTCGGACATCTCGTCAACCCTCGCTTACCAGTCGCCGGCCTCACCCCGGGCAGCGGATTCATCGCTGGACCCGGCGTCCTTGTTGAGGTCTTCGACCATAACTTCGGTCATGATGATCTCGACCCTGCGATTGAGGGTCTGGGCCTCGGGGTTGTACTGCCGGTGGATCAGGGGCTCGGTGTCGCCGCGGGCCTCGATGACGAGGACGTCCGGATCGAGTTGGCCCTCGGTGGCGAGGAACTCGGCGATGACCTTGGCCCGGTAATACGACAGATCGAGCAAGTCGTCGAACGGGGAGTCCGCGTCGAGCACCTTGCTCGATGCGTGACCCCGGACCGCGATCTTGTTGCGCCGCCCCTTGAGCAGTTTGGCGACCCGGAGCAGCTCGGCCTTGGCCTCGTCGCGCAGGACCGCCGAACCGGGGGCGAAGGTCAGGTGGCCACCGATGGTGAACATCATGCCTTCCTGCACCTTGGTGACCTTGGTCATCTTGCCGCTGACCCCCCGGGTGTCGGACTCGCTGATCTTGCTGTTCTCGTGGCTCTTCTGCGCGAGTTCTTCCATGAGCTGGAGCATGGAACGCAGGGGCGGGTCGTCGGTCGGCATCACGCCGACTCCCCCGGAGTAGCCGAAGGCCTCCTTCACGGCGGTCACGACGCGCTGATACTCGCGCTCCTGTTTCAGTTCGCTGAACGCCGCGAGCAGGATGAAGAAGCAGAGAAGCAGCGACATCATGTCGCCGTAGGTCACGACCCACTCCGGCACGCCGCCGGAATCCTTCTTTTGCTTTTTCTTAGGCATGGGTGGGAGTCCGTCGTGCGATCAGGCGGCGGCCTTCTCCTCCTCCTCGTCGGTCGTGCCTCGTCCGGAGGGCGGGAGGAAGGTCTTGAGCTTCTGCTCGACGACGCGGGGGTTGTCGCCGGACTGGATGGACATGACACCCTTCACGATGATCGACTTGATGAGCACTTCTTCCTCGCTGCGCAACGCCAGTTTGTCGGCGAGCGGGAGGAAGAGCACGTTCGCGACCACTGCGCCGTACATCGTCGTAAGCAGGGCGGCGGCCATACCCGCACCGATCGCGGAGGGGTCGCTCATGTTCGCGAGCATCGCGACCAGACCGATCAGTGTGCCGATCATGCCGAACGCCGGTGCGTAGCGGCCGGCCGCATCAAACATGCCTTTCCCGACGCCGTGTCGGGTCATCATGTTCTCGACGTCGGCTTCCAGGATCTGCTCGATCAACTCGGGGTCGGTGCCGTCAACGGCCATCTTGATGCCGACGATGAGCAGGTCGTCTTTCATCTCGGCGGTCATGCCCTCGAGCGCGAGGATGCCGTCGCGACGGGCAATCTCGGCGAACCCGACCAGTTGCTCGATCAGGGAGTTGGGATCGGTTTTCGCGCCCTTGACGACCTTCTGGGCGACCTTTGGGAGGGCGAGAAGGGAGGCGAGGGGGAACGCGGTCAACAGAGCCGCGATGCAACCACCGATCACGATCACCAGCGACGGTACATCGACGTACGCGCCGAACGAACCGCCCATGACCATGGCGATCAGGAGCAGCGCGAAGCCGAGAACGATTCCGATTATGGTCGTGATGTCCATGAACACCCTCCCGGCCGCGCCCATCGCGACGGGTCCCTGTGTTCATGTGGATCGACGGGATCGGGCCCCGACTTCACGCTAGCGCAGTCAACTGGCCCCAGTTCATCGATTTACCGCTACCGGGTGTCGGCGAGGCCGCGGAGCAATCGCCCGTACTCGACAGCGAGACGGACGATGTCGTTGCTCGTCTCGCGCACCATGTAGGTGTCGCCCGTGGTGAGCTTGATCAGCGTGTCCGGAGTGGACTCGACCGTCCGAATAAGTTCGGCGTTGAGCACGAAGCGGCTGCCATCGAGTCGCGTGACCGTGATCATGAATCAAAGCCCTCCGGAGACGCCGCGCGCGTCTCCGGTCATCATCGGCCCGAGAACCACGCGGCTTCAGTCGGACGGGGGGTACGGGTGGAGTTATCGGCCGAGGACGAGGAGCTGGTTCATCAGCTCGTTGGTCGTGGTAACGACCCGAGACGCGGCCGAGTAGCCCGTCGACGTCAGGATCATGTTGATGAACTCCTGCGACAGATCGACGTTCGAGAGTTCGAGCGCTCCACCGATGATTCTGCCCGTGCCGAACTCAAGCGGTTCGGTGATCAGCGCGGTGCCGGAGTTTGGGCCGACGGAGAACAGGTTGTTCCCGGAGTCAACGAGGCCCTCCGGGTTGGTGAAGTTCGCGATGGCCAGCTGGCCGATGGTGCGCGTAAGACCGTTTGTGAAGCCACCGGTGATCGTGCCGTTCTCCCCGACGGAGAACGACGAAAGCACGCCGAGCGGCGAACCGTCCTGGGATACGGCGGCGATCGTGGACCCCCCACCGGTGTTCGATAGCGCCGAGACCTGGTCCGCGTCGCTGCTGAAGCGCATCGCGATCTGGAGCGGGTCGAGCGCACCGGTCTGGAATCGGTCGACCTGGATGTTGTACTGGCCGCCCGTCGCAAGCTGACCGAAGTTGTCAAACTGCAACATCGGCATGTCTTCCGAACCCGCGGCGAAGAGGGTCCCGTTTTCGAGCAGGTTCGCTGCGTCGGTGTCGTCGTTGGAGTGCAGGAACGGACGCCAGAACGTGCCGCTGCCGGTCTTGGCCGAGAGCACGAGCGTCAGGTCGACCTGGAGTTCGGTGCCGAGCGAGTCGTAGACGATGAACGTCGTGCGCACCGACTCGCCGTCGGCGGCCTGGCTCTTCACCGGCGCGAACGGCGTGGCGTTTGGCGGCGCACCAGCGGCGGTCCCCTGTCTCACCAGGATGTCGCTGGAGTCGATCTCGAGATCGTTGATCTCACCGGGGTTGCCGACGATGATGATCTCGTCGCCACCTGCACCGCCGAGGCTCACGCTACCGTCGGTAGAGACCCCGACCGGGTCGGTTGGGTCGTCGGCGCCGTTCTCATAGATACCGAGGTTGACGCGCAGCCAATCCATGTAGTCACCGAGCGTCGTCGTTGCAGTGATGTCGAACTCGGCGGTCGGGATGACCTTCCCGCCGCGCTCGGCCTGGCGGAGTTCGATGGTGTTACCGTCGACGAACGTCCCGGGCGGGTCAAGGGCGGTCATGAGCGTCGCGGGCGTGGGGGGACCGCCACCGGTGGTGAACGTACCGAGGCTGATGATGCTGCCTTGCTGGGCCGTATCGCCGTCGGCGTTGAGGTTGCCGCTGAAGGTGACGTTCTGGGTCGCTTCGGCGATCGTCAGCGTGCCGATCGGGATGTTCACATCTTCGACACGTCCTTCGATGATGTTGAACTCGCTGTCGACCGGGTAGCCCTGCAGTCGATCGCCGGAAAGCGTAACGAGGTCGTTCTGGGAGTTGAACTGGAAAGCTCCGGAGCGCGTGAAGAACCGCTCACCGGCTCGTTCGACGACGAAGAAGCCGTTGCCCTCGATCGCGAGATCGGTGTTCAGTCCGGTCGGGCTGATCGCGCCGTTGCTGAAGTTGCGCTGCGTGCCGGCCATCGTGACACCGAGGCCGATCTGGCCGGGGTTGGAGCCGCCGGTCGACGCGTTCGGCGAGGTGCCGAGGCTGAAGGTGCGATTGAAGGCCGATGAGAACTGGAGACGGTTCGACTTGTAGGCCGTCGTGTTGACGTTCGAGATGTTGTTACCGATGACGTCGAGCTGCCGGGCGTTGCTGTTCAGACCAGCGAGACCCGTGAACAAAGCGGTTGTGGATGCCATCGTGACGAACCTTCCCTCGCACTGTTGAGTTGGCGGGCCTCCGTGCCCTGTTCACCCCGTCTCCGACGGGAAGACATTCATTCAGCGTCGCTTGCCGACTCCGCGGTCGCGACAATCTCGCCGAGCGATCGGTTCGAGATCCAGCCGATGCGCATCGCGCCGACTCGCTTCGCAGATTCCGTGCCAGACTCGATCTCGGCGAGGTCGGCGAGCGGGCCGACCTCATCTTCGGTGGTGTGGATCACGAGAAACGCGGTTCCGTCGAGCGAGAGCACGCTCGCATCCTCGGACTGCAGATCAAGCAGGGCACGGGTCGCGACGTCCGCACGCAGCAAACGCCCATCGAGCGCAACGATTACGGAATCGACTCCCGCGGCTTCTGCGCGGTCGAGCGCTTCTTCGATCACCGTGATCGCGCGGTCGACCGGGTCCTCGCGACCGGTTCGCTCCCAGGAGACGGCGCGATCCGAGCGGACCTGACCCGCGCGAGCGGCGCGGATCATCGACGCGAAGTCGATCTGGCCGGCATCCCCTGATGCGCTGCGCGGTCGTTGAGCTTCTCCGGGGCGAACGCCGGAACCGAGTTTCTTTAGCAGTTCAACCGGAAGGATGGCCACGCGTGTTGCTCCCTGACAGTGGGATCAGAGGCCTTCTTTCTCGTCGTCCTCATCGGGCTCGTCGGGGCTGTCTGGATCATCCGGTGCGTCGGGGTCGGCAGGCTCATCACCATCGGGGCCGTCGACCGGATCGCCCGAGCCATCATCCGGATCGCCGATCGCGATGATGTCCGGATCGATGATCTCCTGCACGCCGTCGAGCGGGACCGTGTACCCACTGGACAGGTTGAGCTGGATACCGTCGCGCGTGATCGTCACCGAATCCACAAAGCCGGCGACCTCCGTCGAAGACGCGGTCTTTCCGGTGATGAACTTGCCCACAAGCGAGCTCGACGATGCGATCTCGTTCTGGCGGACCATCGTCTTCAACTGATCGGAAAGTGAAAGGTCCGACTCGATCGACCGGATCAGGCTGATCTGCTCGAGCGTGTCCTTCGTTTCGTTGGGCGCGAGCGGGTCCTGGTTCGTGAGTTCCGCGAAGATGATCTCGAGGAAGTCAACGCTGGACATCGCGCTGAACGCATCGGTCGCGCCCGCCGGAGCGTTCGCTGAAGATCCTGTGCTACCCGAAATCGCTGACATCGCGTGGTACTCCCGAGGGACGGCGCAGCGCCGCCCTGATCCGATCTACCGCGAATGCCGTGCCAACCGTGACGCAGCCTCGTCAGGCGACCGCGTCGAGCCCGAGGCGCAGGGACTGCTCGAAGTCGGATTGGAATTCATCCGCCCCGTGCTGGGACCACTCCGCGCCCCGCTGCTGATGGTTCTCGGCGTCCGCGCGACCGCGACTCTGCTCGCCCGCGGCGTCGTGCCGATCGTGCTGGCCCTGTTGAGTCGATTGCTCACCGCCCCGGTTGTTGTTGGCATTGCTCTCGGCTTGGGCGGACCGCGCGAGGGCTGGGGAAACGTGCGTTTCGACCCGCTCCACGGTCATGCCGCGCTGCTCGAGCGACTGGCGGAGTTCGGTCAGTTGCCCCTTGATGGCCTGATACGCCGCGACGTTGCCGACATCGAACTGAACCGAGACGCGACCGTTCTGCATCGACATCTCGATGCGGACCTCGCCCAAGGACGCCGGGGAGAGTCTCATCGTCAGCGCCCCGCCGCCCTGTCGGAGGACGGCGTTCATACCACGGGCGACGGCCTTGCCGGTCGGTGCTTCGCTTTCACGGATTGCATGGGCGGCCGAGCGATCCGACGCCTGGGTCGGGTTGTTCGCGAGCCGATCAGCGGCGTTCGGCATAGGTGCCTTCTGGACCTGCGCGGCCTCCGGCGACGCCGCGTCCCCCCGCGCTGCTACGGGATCCGCCTGCGAACGGGCGTGCTCGGCGCTGCGCTGGACGGGACGGGTCTTGGGCGGCTCGTCGGCGATAGCGTCCGCTTCGCGCACGGGCTCAGCGCTCGGCGGCATCGCTGTGGGGGCGTCTCCCCCGCGTGTGGATTGAGAGCGCTCCATCAGAGAGTCGTCACCCCGACGCTTCGCTTCATTTCGCTGGTCGCCGCCAGCATCGCTGTTGTCATCGCCGCTCTGGGGGTCACCGGGAGTCCGGTCATTGACTGATGAGGCGGATTCGGAAGACTGCTTCGAAGCGCTCTCGGATCTCGGACCGGTTTGCTCGGATTCTCGTGTCGAATCCGACTTCGTGCGATGCGGCGTGCTCTGGACGGTCTGTTCCTGGTGATTCTCGCGAGTTTTCGCGTCAGATGCCTGAGGTTGACCTGCGTCCGTTCCGGTTTGCTGGGCGGTATGACCGGTGGATCTCTGCTCACTCTTTGGGGCCCCGACGACGCCTTCGCGCGCCTCGGTGTTCGCGGGCTCGGCATCAGCAACCATGTGACTCGCGGGCTGCTCACCCGGCTGCGACGAACTCGATGCCTCTGATTCCCCTGTCGAACGGGTGGGATCGACCTCTGGCTGCGCTGCACGCGGATCCGCCGAATCGGCCTGGGCATCCTCGCCCGTGTCTCCCGCCCCCGTTTCGTTCCGCTCTTCTGGCGACGGAACCCGATCGTCGTCCGGTTTGGCTTCGGTGGACTCATCCACAGGCCGGGCTTCGGCTTCGACTTCGGGATCGACATCAGGATCGACGTCCCCGGCGGACTGGACGCGTCCGTCGTCAGCCTGATCGGCTAGGGATTCACCGGGCTGCCTCGATGCGCGGTCGGTGGTCCGGCTGGTCACATCACCGGCGAGTTCGGAGGACTGGCGGGTCTTCGAGCGCACTTCCTGCCGGTCAGGAGCAAGATGTGCGGCGAAACCCGACGATCCCTGCGCATCCGCAAGTTGACGAGCAGGTGAGCTCGTCGCCCGGGGAGGAACGCTCGGCGATAGCGCCTGAAACGACTGTGGCAGACTTACGCGTCCGGAGACCATGTGCGCTCGCTTTCAGGCCTCCTCACTCGTTCGTGGAGAGACCGTAGGTTCGCACACCCTCCAGCAATCGGGCTGCCAAAGCCGGATCGCGTTGTTCGAATTCTTCGATGATCTTCTTCGCAGACATCGGTTTCATGGCGTTCAGGTAGCTGACGACGTCCTCCTCGTTGCCCCGGTCGATCAGGGACTGGAACATGTTCGCCGCGACATCCGATTTCGAGGACTCGTAGAGCTGCAGCGCCCGTTTGAACTGCTTCGATTGCTCCAGTTCCGCGATCTCCGCACGCCGGGTCTCGAAGGCGTCGCGCATCTTCTCGAATGCTTCGCGTTCGGCCGCGATGGCATCCAGTTCGGCTTGAAGCTGACGCTGGAGATCACGTGTTTCCCGCTCCATCCGCTCGAAACGCTGGCGTGAAACCTCGTCGACCTCGCGCAGGATGTTCAGCCGGTCCTTGGCGCTAATCGGGACCGCGCCGAGATTGCCGCCATCTTCGAGACGAGCACGCTCCGATTCGGCCTCGGCTTCCGCGGCCCGCTCGGCTTCGAGTTGCTCGGCGACCGTCGGCGCGACCATCGCCCGGATCTCCTCCAGGCGGTCGAGCGTAAGCCGGTCGCTCGAGACGAGCCATCCGACAAAGCCGAGGATCGCCAGGAGGTTCGCCACGGCGATCGTCGAAACCACGAGCCAGGCCGATCTGATCATTGCACACCTCCAAGGGTCGTCCATCCGACACGAGCCGAAGCCAGATCATCCAGTTCCGTACGCTCGGCACGCTGCCGATCCGACTTCCAAGCTTCGAAGCGGTTCTCTTTGAGTTTCTCGATGCTTCGCCGATCCTTCGCCCGCTCGACGAGCACGGCTCGTTCCGCCTCGAGTCGCTTCAGCACACCGGAGAGTTTGAGGACGAGTCCGTCGGCCTCGGCGCGCATGCGGTGCATCGCGTGCGTCTGCCAGGCCGCCTCGCGCGCATCAACCGATGCTTCGTGTTGTGAACCCAGGCGCTCGCGAAGGTCCGAGCGACATTGCTCGATGCTGCCGTGGCACGCTCGGATCCGCTGCTCGATCGCTCGGTACTCGGCTTCGATCCCGGACACGATCATCTGCTGATCGCGCTCGGCCCGTTTCCGCATCTCAAGAAGCGCCTCAAGCTGAAATCGAAACTTCGCCACAGATCAGCCCCCCCGCTTTGCGCCGGGGCGAGGAGCCGAACCGCGTGCCTTCGAAGCTTCGACAAGAGTCTCGATCTCCTGAGCGACCTGGATCAGGCTCGCGACCGCATCATCGAAACCGACAACTTCATCGGTCGCTTGAGTAAGCACCGCGTCGATCTTCGGCTTGAGCGCGACCGCGGCGTCGGTCAACGGGTCGGCCCCCGGCGTGTAGGCGCCGATCTGAAGGAGCTCCTCGACATCGCGGTAGGCCGCGAGCGCGGTCGCGACTCGCTGCCTCGCCTTGAGGTGCTCGGCTTCGCAAATCTCGTTTGCGACGCGGCTGACCGAGTCGAGTGCGTCGATGGCCGGGAAATAGCCCTTCTGCGCGAGGGATCGAGACAAGATCACATGCCCGTCGAGAATACCTCGCACCGCGTCGGCCACCGGCTCGGTCATGTCGTCGCCCTCGACGAGCGTCGTGTAGAGGCCGGTGATGCTCCCCGCTCTCCCGCTACTATCTGCCCGAATTGAGCCGGCCCGCTCCAGCAGAACCGGCAATGCGGCGAACACGCTCGGTGTGTACCCGCGAGTCGCGGGGGGCTCACCGACGGCGAGCCCGATCTGGCGCTGCGCGTGCGCGAGGCGGGTCACCGAGTCCAGCATGAGCATGACATCGCGTCCGCAGTCGCGGAAGTACTCGGCGATCGCGCAGGCCGCGTTCGCGGCTCGAACGCGCATCAGAGGCGACTCGTCAGAGGTTGAGACGACCACTACCGACCTGCGCATTCCTTGCTCGCCGAGCGACTGCTCGATGAAGTCGCGAACCTCTCTGCCTCGCTCGCCGATCAGGCCGATCACGTTGACGTCCGCGCCGTGCTCGCCGCAGATCGTGCCGCGTGCGATCATCCCCAGCAGCGTGGACTTGCCGACGCCGGGTCCGGCGAAGATGCCCAGACGCTGGCCGCGTCCGAGCGTGGTCATCAGGTCGATTGCGCGCACGCCGGTTGGTAGCGGCTCTCGCACTCGCGATCGGGCCATCGCGCCGATGGGCTCCGGGTAGAGGGGCTGCGGGTGCAGGTCCTGCAACGGATCACCAGCGTCGATCGGCTGACAGAGCCCGTTGACAACCCGGCCGAGCATGCTGTCGCCGACATCAACGGTCGGCTGGGTCGCGATGGACCCCACACGGTCGCCGGGGCGCACGCCGTTGGTCTGACCGAGCATCATGACGATCGCGCGTCGGCCGTCGAACCCGATGACCTCGCCCAGCCGGTCGCCGCCGGATGAACACACCGCGACGAGCGCGCCGACCACGACCGGGAAGTCATCGACCAGCACAGTGAGGCCCTGCACCGCGCCGACGCGCCCCTCGACGCGAACCGGATCCATCCGTCGCACGCGGCCGATACTTGCTGCGAGCAAACTCACGCGTCAGCCTCCGAATCGTCCGCATCCGGCGAGACGGCGTCGAGTCGGTGCTCCAGACGCTCGTCGCCGATCAGCAACTCAACCATGCGATCGATCTGAGCATCAACGGACGCGTCGATAAGCCCCTTTTCCGTGCGGAGGACGACGGATCCACGCCGGAGCGTATCGTCCTCGGTAAATTCGATCGGAGAGTCGGCGATGCGTCGACGCGAAAGGACGGGCGCGATCCGGTCGCAGGCTTCACGATCCTCAGGATGGACCAGCACCGAAAGGCGGGTCGCGCTCAGAACCAGCTTCAGCGCGGCTTCGAGCTGCGACTCGACCACAGCGGTATCCAGTTCCACAACCCGCTTCGTGACGCGCTCGGCGAAGGCGCACGCGAACGACAAAACATCGCCCTTGGTCTCCAGCAGCACGCGTTCGCGCTCCGATTCCATCGAATGGAACGCGTTATCGAGCGACTGCTCGATGGACGCGACCCTTTCGGCACACTCGGCGTAGGCCTTCTCGGCTCCGTCGCGTTCGCCCTCCTCGATCCCTTTGGAGAACCCCTCTCGGTACCCATCTTCGTAGCCGCGTTCGGCGGCGCCTTCGAGGATCCGGTCACGCTCCGCCCGTGCCTCGCGCAGTATGCGGTCGCGCTCGGCCAGCGCCTCATCGCGCAGCCGATCCGCTTCGCGGCGCAGGTCACCGAGATTCAGCACAATCGCGTCTCGCGCCGCGCCCGCCGAGTTCGCCTGCTTGATCAGCGCCATGACAGTACCGCACCGATCAAACGATCAGCTCCTCGCCGCCGCCGCGGCCGCTGATGATGATCTCGCCGGCCTCCTCCAAGCGTCGGACGATGTCGACGATGCGCTGCTGCGCCCCCTCGACGTCGCTGACGCGGACCGGGCCCATGTACTCCATGTCCTCCTTGATGAGCGTCGCCGCCCGCTCCGACATGTTGCTGAAGATCTTTTCCTGCAGTTCCTCCGAGGCCGTCTTGAGGGCCAGCCCCAGTTCGTCGTTGTCGACTTCGCGCAGCACCGCCTGGATGCCCTTGCCGTCGACCAGCAGCACGTCCTCGAAAACGAACATGAGTCGGCGGATTTCTTCGACCAGATCGGGATCGTCGGCTTCCAGACCTTCGAGGATCGCCTTCTCGGTCGAACGATCCGCGAGGTTCAGGATCTCCGACACCGTCGGGATTCCCCCGGCCTTCTCCATCGACTGCGTCAGCATGCTCGCCAGTCGAGACTCAAGGCCCCTCTCGACCTCGCGGATCACCTCCGGGTTGGTCTGCTCCATGTTTGCGATGCGCTTGATGACCTCGATCTGCTTCTGCATGGGAAGGCCAACGAGGATCTCCGCCGCCTTGTGGTGGGGCAGGTGGCAGATGATGAGCGCGATCGTCTGCGGGTGTTCGTCCTGAATGAAGGTCAGCAGATTCTCCGCTTCGGCCTTCTGCAGGAACGAGAACGGAGTCTTCTGCACCTGCGTCTGAATCTGGCCGAGGATCCGGTCGGCCATCTTCGGATCGAGCGAGTCCTTGAGGAGCACGCGGGCGTAGTCCAGCCCGCCCTCGTTCTGGAACTGATGGGCCAACGATGTGCCGTAAAACTCCTCGACGACCTGATCCATGAGCGTCTGCGGCACACGCCCCAGCCCCGCGAGCTCGCGGGTCACATCCTCGACCGCGTCGGGTCCCATCGCGCGCAGCACTTTGCTCGCCGACTCGGCATCCAGCGACAGCAGCAGAACCGCCGCCTTGGTGACGCCGTCGATCTCCTGAATGCTGGTCGGCAGTTTCTCGCCGGGTTTGCGTGGCATACAGCCCTCTGGACTCGATCGTCGATGACCAGCCGGTCATCGACGTGTGTTTGTTACACCTGCTCGGTCGCCCAACGGGTGACCACCTTCGCCGCCTGATCCGGATGCTCGGAGACCAGTTCGGCGATCTGTTCCCTCATCTTGCGCATCTTGAGCTCGTCCTCGCTCAGTTCCACCCCGGACAGCGCACTGTCGGCTTCCATGGCCTCACCGACGATGCCGTCGCCGTCCTGCAGCGCGGGAGGGATCCCCACGAGTTCCTCGGCACTGGGGAGCACATCACGCCGGTTCGCCTTGAACGCGGTCATGACAACGAACCCGAGTGACGCCAGAGCCAATGCGCCGATGCCGACGGTCTTGGCGAGCTCGCCGACCGCGATCGGCCCGGTGACGCCAAGCAGCCCGCCGCCCGCCCCGGCTGCGGCGCCGGTCAGCCCCGCGAAGTCGGGCAAGACGGGGATCATCGAAACCACGACGCTCTCCTGCATGAGGGTATCCATATCCACCTCACGCCCATCGACCATCTCGGAGAAGTCGATCAGTCTGGCTACCTCCGCTTGGATCCGGGCCAACTCCGCGTCCCGCACCGCCGTCAGATCCGCGTCGGTTGGAACCGGCGGATCCGCCCCATCTTGCCCATCTTGTTGCGACCGCCAGATCGACACGAAGTAGTCCCGTGGGATGTTCACGACCGCGTTCATCTTCTGCAGGCGACCTCCGGGGATCACCCGCTGCGTTTCGACCCCTCCCATCGCCGTATCGAACTCGACGTCCTCGGCCCCCTCGCTCACGCGGTCGGACGAGGAGCCGCCGGCGGTCACGTCGGCACCGGCGTTGGAGCGGGTTCCCGGCTCGCCACCTCGACTGGCCATGGTCTGGTCCATGTTCGTGGTCGAACTGCTCCTCAGCAGCGAGGTCGATCCCTCGCCCTCCCCATGGAACTTGCGATCGGTCTCCTGCCGATGCTCCATCGTCACCTGCGCGTTCACGCTGATGATCACGCCGGGGATGTAAGAAAGCAGGTCCGTGATCTTGTCACGCGCCTGACGCTCGAAGGACGCCGCGGCCTCGGCGTAACTCGCGATGCTGAACTCGTTCTCGGTGGACGCCCGCATCTGACGATTGGTGCGCCCGTCGATTACCCGAACGTTTTCAACAAGCAGACCCGCCGTCGAACTCGCGACCAGGTGGGCGATCGAATCCACGGTGTCTTGGCTCAAGCCGTCCCGACCGATGACCACGACCGAGGCAGTCGGGGTGCGGTCCACAACGCCGATGCCGCGGCGCTTGGGTACATCGAGGAACACCTGCGCCTTGCTGACACCGTTCATCGCGGCGATCGAACGGGCCAGCTCGTTCTGGCGCGCGATCGTGGCGAGTTGCTCGTTCTGCTGGTAGTTCTGCGTCCAGCTCTGCTTCTCGACGAGGTTGTCGAAGTAGATCCGGTTGTCCGCCGGCGCGTTGCCGCTGTCAACGAGCGACGCGAACACCCGGCGCTGCGCCGAAGCGGGCACCATGACCTTGCCCTCGATCTCCCGATATTCCTGCCCCGTCGCCTGCAGGTGGGAGACAATCGTCCGGAGTTCCTGGGGTGTCGCGCCGGGCGCGACCTCCTGATAGTCCGTCGTTGACGCGTACTGCTGTACCACGAACAGCGTCATCAGCATGACGACGACCAGCGACGCGATCAGCAGCTTCTGGCTGACCGTCATCATCGCCAGGTACTTCTGAATAGTCGCCTGTGCGCGCCTGAACTGTTCCATCGATCGGCCTCCGTGCCCTCATCCGGTCGTCCTCCGGACGACACATCGCACGCGGAATCCTTCGCGTGCTGATGATGGTTTTCGGACGAAGCGCATCATCCGCTTGAACCGCGAGCACACTTTGCCGTCACGCGCAGGAACTGCGCAGGGAGGACTCGCGGTCCGGATCAGACGCGGATCTGCTGGAGCTCGGAGTACGCGTCCATCAGTTTGTTGCGCACCTGCTGGAGCATGCGGAACGCGGTGTCGGCCTTCTGAGTCGCCATGAGCACGGTCTCAAGGTCGTCCCGCTTGCCCGTGTTCAAATCCTCGATGGCCTTCGTCGCATCGTTCTGCAGGCTGTTGACCTTCTGGAGGTTCTGCATGAGCAGGTCCTTGAACGACTCACCCTGCGCGTTGACCGCGCCCGGAGCGGGCTGGACCGGCTTGATGCCGCCACCGCCCTGCGCCGCGTGTGAACCGATGAGCCCGAGTGGATCCGTCATGATTCCGCTCCCTGGAAATCGACCCGAGCGCAACTCTTGCGCTGGGCACCGGCCCTAGGGCCGATCAGGACAGCAACCGCAACGCCTGTGCCACGATCGCCTTCGTCGCCTCCGCCGCCGCGATGTTTGCCTCGTACGCACGCTGCGCATCGAGGCCGTCGACCATCTCCGTCGCCGGATCGATGTTCGGATAGTACACGTACCCCGCGTCCGGCGTACCCGGCGGCTGGGCGTACGGGCTGGTTGGCTCCCATCGCTTCGACAACTCGGACTGGTCCAACTCAATCGACGACACATGCACGCCTTGATCCCGACCGGCCCGGCTCGACGCGCTGGGGTTCCCCGCTTCGAAGACCGTGAATCGGCGCCGGTACGGGCTGTAGTTGCCGTCGGCATCGAGGATGGCGTCGCGGTTGGCGATGTTCGCCGCGATCGTGTTCAGACGCGTCCGCTGGGCGATCAGCCCGCTGACCGAGACGTCAAGATTCCCGTACATGTTCCGCCTCCATCGTCTTCATCACACCCGCTCCGAGATCGCGGTCTGCAGCAGTTGCATCCGTGTCCGGAACAGGTCGGTTGCGACCCGAAACGAGGCCACGGTCTCGGCCAGGTCCGCCATGCTTCGCTCAAGGTCGCGATCGTTGCGATCGTGGAACAGGATGTTGCCGCTCGGCGTGCCGGGATTCACCTCCAGCCGGATCTGACCGGAAGCATCCCGAACCGACCTCACCTCGCGCGAATCACGGATGTCGAGGTCGCCGCGATTCCCGCCGAAACGATTGCGCCGGCTATCCACCGCCTCGGCAAGCCGATCCTGAAACGTCCGAATGTCGAGCGTTCTCTGCTGAAAATTCGGAGTCGAGATGTTCGCGATGTTGTGAACCAGCACGTCCTGCCGGCGCGCAGCAAACTGGGCCGCGGCCTCGAGGACCGGCGTGGAGTCCGAATTGACCAGGCCGTCAATGAACACAGTGCTGCTCCCGAGCCTCGGTCCGCATCAGAGCGATGCGGACACCAACTCCATTTCCTTCCACTTCTTCAGCTTCAGGCCGAGGGTCCGAACACCGATGCCCAAGGCCCGCGCCGTCTTCTGACGGTGCCCGCCGAAGCGCCGCAGCGTCTCCACGATCACCTCACGCTCGATGTCCGCCAGCGGTCGCGGCTCGATCATCGACGCAACCGCGGTGCCATTCGAGCGTTCCGGCTCCATCGCACCGTTCTCCTCGGGGGACGCCTTCGGACGCGCCTTCATCGCACGCCCCGGGGCGTTCGGGCCGGTCAGCCACAGTCGGATCAGTTCGGGCGTGATCTCGTCGCCAGCCGACAGCACAACCGCCCGCTCGCAGAGGTTCTGAAGCTCGCGGACATTGCCCGGCCACGGGTATGCGACAAGCAGTTCCATCGCTTCCTCAGAGACCTTCTTCTCCGGCCGCCCCTCGCGGGCGCAGGTCATCCGTACGAAGTGCGGCGCGAGCATGCGGACATCCTCCCGGCGCTCGTTGAGTGACGGCAACGGCACGGGAAGCACGTTCAACCGGTAGAACAGGTCCTGCCGGAACCCGCCCGAAGCAACCTCTTCGCCGAGGTGGCGGTTGGTCGTCGCGATCACGCGCACATCCACGCCGATCGTCGTCGAAGAGCCGACCCGCTCGAACGCCTGCTCTTGGAGTACACGAAGGAGTTTCGCCTGAATCTGGGGCTTGATCTCGCTGATCTCGTCGAGAAGCAGCGTGCCGCCGTGGGCCAGTTCGAACCGGCCCTTCCGCAGCGACTCCGCGCCGGTGAACGCCCCGCGTTCGTGCCCGAACAGTTCAGACTCCAGCAGCGACTCGCTCATTGCGGCGCAGTTGACCGCGAGGAACGGCGCATCGCGACGCGGGCTCATCTCATGGATCGCCCGGGCCACGACCTCTTTACCAGTGCCGGACTCGCCGGAGATCAGCACCGTGCCGTGACTCTCCGCGACGGCCGTGAGATTGGCCTTGAGCTCGCGCATCACCTCGGTCTCACCGATGACGCGCTTGATGCCGGTGAATCCCGAAGCATCCGCCCCTCTGGACGGAGCGGGCGACTGCCCGGACGAGGCCTTGAGCACCTGGTTCTCGCGCTTCAGTTCACGATGCTCGATCGCCCGCTTCACCGCAATGACCAGCTCATCGCCCTCGAACGGCTTGGTGATGTAGTCAAACGCACCACTCTTGATCGCCCGAACCGCGGTATCGACGGTCCCGAAGGCCGTCATCAGCACCATGGGCAGGTCGTCGTCGATCTCGCGGACCTTCTCGATCAGTTCGACGCCCGACATCCCCGGCATCTTGAGGTCCGTCACCATGGCGTCGGGGCGACGCTTGGCCACAATCGCCAAAGCCCCCTCGCCGTCACACGCCGAAAGGATGGTGAAGCCCGCCCGCTGAAGGGTGAAACCGACGCTGTCGCGCAAGGACTCTTTGTCGTCTACCACAAGTACAGTTGCCATCGCCGATCAGGCCTCCGAAGTCATCACGAGTGACCGAACAGTTTGTTGGGGTGATTCGTCACCGGCGCCCTCGCCCGAGACACACAGCGGCACGCGGAGCTCAACAAGAGCCCCGGCATCCTCATTCGAGGCGATCACAACGCTCCCGTCGTGGGCATCCAGAATCCGGTGCACGATCGCGAGCCCGAGCCCGGTGCCCGTCTCGCGCGTCGTAAAAAACGGGTTGAACACGCGATCGCGAACCTCCGCCGGAAATCCGGGGCCGCTGTCCGCCACGCAGAACGCCAATTCCGGACGCGAGGCGCCGTCGGGAGTCCGCCCGCGGCGCTCCTGCACCGATACCTCAACCCGGCGCGCGCCGTCCGGCACATCCGCCGAAGCCTCGCACCCGTTGCGCACCACGTTCAGGATCGCCTGCTGCAAAAGCCCGCGATCGCACGACACTTCAGTTCCCGGCGAGGCGACAACCGTCAGATCCACGCCAACCGAGCGGGCGTAGCCCGAAGCCACTTCCGCGACGTCGCGCAGCAGCGCATCCACTTCGATCACATCACTCTGAACACGCAGATCCCGGGCGAAGTTCAGCACATCCCCCACCACGGCGTTCAGACGATCGACCGAGCGTACGATCTTGCCAGCCAGCCCCTGCTCCTCCGGCCGGTCCGACAGGTCGGACACCAGCGCTTCCCCGAACAGGCGGATCGAGACCAGCGGGTTCCGCACCTCATGGGCGATGCCGGCCGCCATCTCGCCGAGGGCCGCCAGCTCCTTCGCCCGACGCAGCTGCCCGCGCGTATCAGTCAATTCTTGCTGGAGACGCGCCACCTCACCCCGCAACTGCTCGTGCGTAGACTGCAGTCGGGCCGTCACCTCATTGAACGCGCCGACAAGCTCGGCGAGATCAGTCGGCGAGAGCCCAGGGGCGGCATCAACTTGGGCAGGCGCGAGCGATGACACAGATCAGCCCTGCCGATCCTGGAACCGCGGCCCCGATTGTTGATTGGCATTCCGGCCGTACGCGGCCGCGGCGTTCTTCTGACGCACCGCGCTGCCGAGCTCTTCCGCGACCTTGCCCTTCTGCGCTTCAAGCTTCACGCGGTCGGACTCGTCACGCTTCGTGATTCGGTCGACCAGCTCGTCCAGCCGGGCGAGTTTCCCTCGCAGGTTCTCTCGCTGCGCGTCGTCCAGCGCATCGGCGAGGGAATCCCATTTCGAGACGAAAGGCTCGAGCAGCCCATTGACCTCGGTCACCTGCTCGACGACGCCCTGGCGCTGGGCCAGCACATCGAGCAGCAACTCGGTCTCGCCGCTCTCCACGCACTCGGACTGGTGCAGCGAGAGCTCGTCGAGTTGCTGGTAGAGCCGGCACTGCTCGTCGAGCACCCGCGCCAGTCGCGGGGCCCACACGCTCGGCTGCTCGTGCGTCGACGGCGCATCCGCACGCAACGACGCTTGATTCCCCGTGGATTGACCGGTCATCCTGACCCTTTCGGCGCAACGCCCGCCCCCGATCCTCAGGGGCACGAACAGGCTCTCATCAGGCGATTCCTCCGCCCGATGCTTTCAGTTCGGCAAGAATTGCCTCAGGGGTCCAGAATTATCGGGCCGATTCTGCCGAACTCAGCTGGTCGAGGCGGATGCTCGTGTCCAGCCAGTTTTCCCAGTGCGAGCGAGACATTGGCACCTCGCCACGCTCGAACGCCTGTTCGGGCAGTTCTGCCAGACGAGACCGAGCCCGTTCCTGAGCGGTTCGCGCTTCCTGCCAGCGACCCATCGCCGCGTGGCAGTTCACGATCTGCACCATCGCGACGAGCGACGACGGGTCGTCCGGGTAACGCTGCGCCGCCGCGGCGTAGTGACGGATCGCTTCGGTGTAGTAACGCTCCCGAAGAAACGGATCGTTCTCGTAGTGGCGGGCAAGATCAAAGGCGCAGTCGCCCCGATACAACATCGCATTCCGCAGGCGGACCTGGTCAAGCTCAGACCGGCGCGAAGGATCGCCAGAGTCGATGATCCCCTGAACCGTGTCGTACAGTTCGAGCGCCTCGGTGAGCCGCTCCTGCTTAAGACTATGAAGCCGGTCGGTTTCCGACTGCGGCATGCGAACCTGCAGGGCATCGGCGATCTCCGCCGCCGACAGCCGGCTCGCGTCCGCCAAAGCGAAAAGCACACGCAGGTCCTGCCCGAGACGCGGCTCGAGATCGATCGCGGCCGTCAACTGCTCGATCGCCTCCTCGTGACGCCCCGATCGACGGTACAGCAGACCGAGTTCGATCAGCGCTTCGCGGTACTCCGGGGCATCCGGCGCGAGAATCCGGCCGTCGACCACGGCGCGAAGCCGTTGCTCGGACCGTTCGGCGGCCTTCTCGCCTCCCTGGAGCATGTAGCACTGAGCCAGCGGCACATAGCTGGAGTAGGCCAGCTCGGAAGTCGCGTGGTTGGCCAGGATGTCCTCGTATAGCTCGATCGCCGAGTCGTACTCCCCGCGGGCCTGGTAGGTCCTCGCCAGCCGGAACTTGGCCTCGACCCATCGCGGATCGCCGCTGGTACGCGTCTGGACATACTCCGCAAACGTCGATCTCGCCCGGTCCTGATCACCCGCGAGATCGAACGCGCACGCCGCTTCCCACAGCGAAAGCGCCGACGCTTCGGCGTCGATCAGCGTCGTCATGCGCGCGTGGCGCCGGAACTCCATCGCGGCCCGGTAGTAGTTCGACCGTGCCTGCTCGAGCGTCACCGGGTCAACCGTGCTGAAGTCCGGAAGCCCATCGATCGTCATCTCAACGCCTTCAAGCAGGCTGCCCGCGAGCTTCAGGTGCGCGTACGCGATCCGCTCCACAGCGCTCGGCGGCGGCTCCGTCCCGTGCAGCCGCTCGATCCTCGACGCGCACCGCAGCGCGTTCGCGAAATCGCCTTCCGTATCCAGCCGCGAGAAATGCTGCTCGATCGACTCTTCGACCTGAGCCGGCGAGACCGTCGAATTCAGGGGGTCCCGGAGAACCAGTTCGATCGCGCGGTCGTACGCGCCGAAAGCGGCATCGAGCCTCGACTGCACCGCCTCGACCTCCGCGAGCCCGAGATACGCCTCCGCCGCGACGCTCGGCTGCGGGAATCGCTCGGCCGCCCCGGCGAACCTGTCCCGCGCGACATCGACTTCCCCGTTCACCTGCGCGATCCGGCCGAGGGCAACCTCGGCCTCCCCGAACAACGGGTCCGAAACCGGCAGCAGCGTCGTGGAGCGCTGCAGGTGATCGGTCGCCGCGTCCATCAGACCCAGTTCGTAGTACGCCCGTCCAAGCAGCAGGAAAAGATGCCCCGCTTCCGGCGAACGACGCGTTTCCATCGCTTGCAATTCGGGCAACAGGCGCTGGATCGCTTCTTCCACATGACCAGCCGCGAGTCGCAAGCGGGTCTGCCGAGCCACCACCCACAGTCGGTCGTCGGCGCTGAGCAGGGGGTCCTGACGCAGTTCCGTCAGCATCGAAAGACCGCGAGCCTCGCCCAGTTGCTTGTCGAGCGGGTCGAGCGCCTTCTCGATCATCCGTTTCATCATCCGATGGCGCAACGCCGCATCGGAATCCGAAATCGCGCGCGTCGTCTTGATCGCGCCCTCGACATCCTTGAGGGCGAGCTGCGACTCAGCAAGGTTGAACTTCCGCTGGCCATCGAGCTCGGCGAGGAATGTGTCCCGGGCCTCGGTGTAGTAGTCGATCACGCTCTGATGATTGCGAGCATCATCGATCTGCTTCAGTCGCTGGGCGGAACTGATCGCGTCGCCGCTGAGCAGGTAATACCGCATCACCTCGTCGGGCTCGGCCTCGGGCCGGTAGATCCACCGGCCGAGCGGATCGTTGAGCAGCGCGATCGCTTCGTCGTACCGCTGCTCCTCGACCAGCTGCGCGACGTCGTCGAGGGCCGCAGCAAAGTCCGGCTCCGGTGCCGATCGCACCCAGGCCGTCACGCCGATCGCGAGCAGCGCGAAACCGACCAGCAAAGTCGGGACCTGCCAAAGGTCGCGTCCGCCGCGCAACGGCTCGCCCGACTTCGGCATCGCCTCGCGCAACGCGGCGACCCGGTCCTTCAGCGACGGCTTCGGCGAGACCTCCGACGACGCCTCATCGGCGTTCGCCTCAGCAGCTGGCTCGGATTTCGGTTCCTCGTCGGCCACTATCCCGCTCCGGTTGGCAAATGCGACATCACCGCGCCCTGTGCACGGTCCGCAGTGTTTATCGGCTGGAGATTCGGCCCGCGACCAAACTTCCCGCCCGGGCGACGTCCGATTCAGGCGGATTCACCCTTACAGGACGTCGGACTCACGCATCCTGATCGGATCCTGACCGATCATCCGTCGACTTGCGGACCACAACCGTCCCGAACGACCACGGCGCCGGCGCGTAAGGCATCAGCAGCAGAACCACCACCAGAGGCGGGCAGAAGACCTTCAGGAAGCTCCGCGCCGCCCCCCGTCGCAAGCCCGGGGATCCGCCGTCATCCGTCACCGTCCGGCACCCGACCAACAGCTTCCCGAGCGTCCGCCCCCACACCCCATCGGCGATCGCCAAGTACCCGAACGTTGCCCACGCCAGAGTGAAGATCGGCATGGAACCGTCCGCCGAAACGATCTCGCTCAGCGGGCTCAGCCACCACTCCACCGGCTTCTGCCAGACCAGCGAAACCAGAATCACCCCCGGAAGCAGGTCAATCACCGACGCGAGCATGCGTCGCGCAGGCTCGGCCAGCACAAACCCGTCCGGTGGCACGATGATCCGAAGTTTCCGATTCTGTGGGAGGACGAGCACCATCGCGCTGATAACCACCGACCACGCCACGAGCAGCAGGAACAGCAAGCCGTCCTCGCCACCCCGCAGCGCGCCGACCGCCAGTTCACCAGAGGCGAGCACGGTCCCGTCACGCGACAGCACGGTCGCCAGCACGGCATCATCCGCCCCGTGTCGCAGCAGCCAGATCTCGCGGTCGTGGGTCGCGACCTCCTCCGGCGCCGGCTCGCCCTCTAGCAGTGCGAACCGGATCGCCCCCTGACGGCGCAGGACCAGCCCTTCGACCGATCCCTCCGCCTCGCGGAGCACGATCGCCTCATCGCCGAGGCCGACCGCGAACGCCTTCCGATCGCGAAGATCAACGCCGAGCGTCACGCTCTCCCACTCGCTGGTCGCTTCGTCGCCATCGCCGAATTCCAGCGACCGCAGCGTCCACAGCACGCTCTCGCCCCGCACCAGACCGTCGACCAGGATCGAGAGCCCGCCGTCCAGACGCAGCAGCCGCAGATCCGCGATGTCTCTCGACGCGTCGGCCAGTTCCACCGGCAACCGAACAGGCTGCCAGTCCCGCCCATCCTTCGCGAGCAGAACAGCACCGCGATTCGGGTCCGCGCTGTCGAGCAGCAGGAATACCGTGTCGTCTGCCGCCACTCCGGCGACGAGTTCATCCGTCGTGCGCAGCGGCGTCGACGCCTCCAAAGAACCCACGATCGCGAGCCCGGCTCGGTCTTCATAGCTCCCGAGGCGCACGGGGTAGATCCGCTCATCGCCCCGACCCCGCGCCTCGAAAAAGAGCAGAGGCCCGCTGGGCGTACCGACCAGCAGTTGCGGCATCTCACCGAGAACCGTGACGCGACGCAGCCCGGCCGTCGACTCATCCCGCTGGGCGAGGAGCAACCCGAACTTTTCGCCTTCGTTCCGAGCAAGCCACACGCCCAGATCATCCCCGACCACCAGCCATTCCGCCGTCACGCGATCGGTCGAAGCTTCCTCGCCGGCATTCTGTGCGCTCACGGACGCACAGAGGACCCACAGCGCAGCCATGCAGATCGCCGCCCGGCTCCAGGCCCGCGTACCGACCAACCTCACGAACCCGCCCCGTCCGGCTCGATCCCGCTGCCGGTGATCGGCTCCGCCAGATCGAGATCGATGACCTCATCGGGCCCGAGGATGTCCACGAGCTCATCGAAGTCGAAGGCCTCGTCGTTCGGAAGCCGATTATTCGGCACATCCAGTTCAACCGTGATCCGCCAGTCGGTTCCCGGCGCCGTGAGGCGCACGCGACCCGCCGTCCGAGGACGCGCCCCGCCCACACCCCGCAATTCGACAGGCGTGTAGTTCTCCAGCGTCGCCTCCAGCAGCACCCGATCCTCTAGGTTCCGGAGTTGGATCGCTTCGGCACGCCCCTCGCCGTCGAGCCGGTACACCCACCAGCCCCACCGGCTCGGCACATCGATAACCACCGCCCGGTCGGTCACGCTGCGAAGCCGCGCCCCCCCCGCTTCGAACGGCGGCAATTCCTCGAGGCCCATCAGCCGCGACAACTCACGCGGCGGCACCGGCAAGCCGACCCGCTCGCCCTTCTCGCCGGTGAAATCGTCGTGACGCCCGACATACGCCCGGCTGGGTTCGGTCAGCAGATCGATCATCCAGTACCGCTCCGCATCACAGCCGATCCACAGCAGCGTCTCACCGACCTTGTGGATCCGCATGGCGAATCGGTCGGGGAGGATCAATTGCACATTCGCGTTGCCCTGGTCGTCGCGCAGCTTCCCTTCGGCATCACGATACCGGAACGCGACGATCCCGCGTGACCAGAGCACCCCGAGTCGTTCGACCCTCGCGTTGTGCGCGATGCGCACGGGTTCCGCCGCCTCCAGCATCGCAGCCGTTCCGTTCGAGTCGATCTCGACCGCTGGGCCGTCGCCGCCCTTGCCGCATCCGCCGACAAGCATGCCGGCGCAGGCCGCGCCGGCAGCCGCCCAGCGCGTCAGTCTCTTCCCGCGACGACTAGTCATTCCGACTCCGTGTTCAGCACCGACTGCAACTGCTCGGTCACCTCGACGATGGAGGACTCGTCAAGCCCCGGATCGACAACTTCGACGGCCTCGCCCTCAGGACCGTCTGCCTTCCGCCGCACCAACAGCACCGCCGGCTCGCCACCGTCCGCCGGTCGCTGCCCCTCAAGCACCAACAGACGCTTGCGAACCAGAAGCAGGGTGAGCACATACCGGAACGCAATGCGCCTCGCCTCGTCCGAACCTTCGAGCGAGTCGAAAATCCCCATCAGAGAGTCCGCGCCGATCAGCGGGTCAGACTTCTTGTTGGACTCCGGGATCACGCCGTGCCAGTACGCGAAGACCCGACGACGGACCTTCACATCGTCGCCGTCACGGGTCTCGTGGACCTCTACGACATGAGTCTCGGGCCCGCGCGACGCCACCCAGGCCTCCGGGCAGATGTCCACGCGAGCCAGTTCGTCCGACTCAGGCACATCCAGGAGCGCCCCGACGAACGCTTCCCCCACTTCGAGTTCGCGACCGCTCACCGCACACCGGTTACCCGGGCGCCCGATCTCATAATCCGATGTGGCCATCCTTGACATGCCCACAGTGTACCGGCACGCCGCGACCGCGATCCAAGGGCCTCGCAGGAGCCACGTGCCTCAGGTCGTCTCGAAGAACCGTTGGTCGGTCCCGCCCTCGCCGACCTTCGCCGACACCTCGCACCCGCAGCGCGGGCATCGACCGACATACATCGTGCCCGCGGCGTTCTTGTAGATCCGCCCGTACTGGCTGCAGCACCGGAAGAAGATCCCGAGCCACGCACGCCCCGGAGCGGGCCCAGCGCCGGCGCTGTTCTTCTCGATCGGAGTCCTGCTCTGCTTCATGCCACCTTTTATCGGCACGGGCAACCCCGGCGCTTTCAGCCACAGGCCGCCACCGTCCGCGACGCCCCCGCACTGATCCGCTCCAGCAGGCCGTCGGCATCCTCCAGCAACCCGTAACTCATACCATCGAGGAACGCGATGTTCACCACGATGTTCCAGCGGCTCGCACGCGCGACCGCCTCCGCAAAGATCGTCGCCATCGCCAGATCGCTGCGGAGCCAACGGTTCGTGATCCCGGACATCTCTTCGAAGCAGAGCATCAACTCCGAGATCACCCGAATCACGTCCAGCGGCACCCGCGCCGCTGCGAGCGCCGCCTTCGGGAGCGCTGTCTTCCTCTCCGGGTCCGACTTGTCCATCTTCATCGCGTCGTTCAGCGCCGCGTAGGCCTTCGCGTCGGCATCGGCCAGTTCAAGCAGACGCTCGCGCATGGCGTGTACGCTGCGGACGCACCCGTTCAGGCGAGGTTCATGCTGCGCAAGATCCTTCCGCCCGACCGAATACGCCAAGACCATTTCGCCGAGCGACGCGGCCATCGCCCCGATCACGCCGGCGACGCCGCCCCCGCCGGGGGTGGGTTCCTTCGAAGCCGCGCGATCCAGATATTCTGCGATCCGCATATCACCCGATTCGAACGCAGTGCCCTTCATGGTCGCGCCTCCTCCAGTGCAGACTCTACGGGCCGAGCGGCTCTTCGAACTGTTCCAGCCAGTCCGGCGAAGGCAAAAACGTGTAATCCGCGGTCTCCTGCGTCACGCCCTCTTCAACCGGAACCGAAGCCTCCACGTGCCCGTCGAAGAACAGCAGCCCCGCCTCGACCGAGCCGGGCCGATACCAGCGTTGGCCGCGCTCCGCCCCGTCATCGAAGTTGTAGATCGGGTGCGAACCCAGCACCCACACCTTCGTCGGGTGGCGCACCCGCGGGATCCGCCCCCCTTCTCGGGGGATCAGCGTCGGGTACAACTCGGCGAACGGCGTGTCGTCGAGCGCATGGTCGTTGAGCGTGTACGACGACCCGAGCAGTTCGTACATGCTCGTCGTCGGCACCCCAAGCCCCTTGACGAACGGGTCCGAAGTTCCCTGGTCCGCAGGCGACCGGAACACCTCGAGTTCGAACTCATCCGCTTCGGTGCTCTCGTCTGGCGGAAGTTCGCCGTCATAGACGTACTCGTTCAAGGGCCGACGCTCCGCGCCGATTCGGTCGATCCCGATGAACGGCAGCAGCCCCTTCTTGCCCCCGAACAGGGCCCCGATGTTCTCGCCACGGTCCGCATCGCCCGGACGAACCATGTCCCCCGCGCTGTTCACCCGGACCTGCGGCAAGGTGCTGGGGTAGTCGTTGTAGTACATCCCGATGCCCAGACCGAGTTGCTTCAGGTTCGACGCGCAACTCACCGCGATAGCCTGGCGTCTCGCCGCACCGAGCGCCGGCAGCAGGATGCCGATCAGCAGCGCAATGACCGACACCACAACCAGCAGTTCAATCAGCGTGAAACCCCGCCGGGGCTTTCGAATCCGTTCGTTTCGCATGCCATGAGAGTAGCAGCCGCCCGACACCCGGCAACCGACCACGCGTCGCGCCTGAGCGATTTCCCACACCAAAAAGGAAAAACGCCGATCCGCGAGGATCGGCGTCTTTTCATACAAAGTGGCGGTGACAGGATTCGAACCTGTGAAGGCATTGCCATCTGATTTACAGTCAGACCCCGTTGGCCACTTGGGTACACCGCCGCAGGGACCGCAAAGGATACGAAAACCGGCCTGAGCGGGCAAGAGCCGGGGTCGTCGGTACCCGTTTGGCCACTATCATGGCCCCCACGGAGGTCCGAGCATGCCCTGCCCCTACTGCCGGCACGACCAGATCGTCTACGTCCACGGCCACGGCCAATGCGCGAAGTGCGGCATCAACATTGAGCCCTGCTGCGACGGGGGAGTCTGCGAACCTCTTGAGGACACACTCCGCCCCGAAGACAACCGTGCAACCAGACCTGACACGATGGAATCGACCGACTCGCGATGACCCCGATCGCGGCCCTTACAATCCTTCTTGCCTACATCCCCCGACGCGACCCGCCGGGCTTCTTCGAATTTCTTGAGGGGCGCAACGGCAGCCAACCCGGCGATGCTGACACACACCCAGTGATCTTCTGGGGTGTCCTCACCGCGATCTTTCTGTTCAACATCGGGACGGTTACTTGGGCAACGCTCAGGCGTCGACGCCACCGCCGGTCCAAGCCCCCCGGCACCGACTTCAAGTCGTACAAGTGACCCTGAGGCCAGTAGCGAATCGGTGCCTCGATCTGCACCGGTTCCTTCAGAAAGCCACCGACCGGAATCGAACCGGTAACCTCGAGATTACAAATCACGCGCTCTGCCAATTGAGCTACGGTGGCGAGGGATCGCCAGTATACGCAACCCGCTGCGGCCGCTCACCCGCCGATCACATCGCGCCGTTCATCGAGAATGCCACGCCCACGCCGCCGGCGATCACGACCCAACTCGCGATGACCAGCAGCCCGTCGCGACCGGTGATCGCCAGGCTCAGCAGCACCGCCGCCAGCCCCGGGATCGCCGCGGCCATCGGGACCAGCCCGAACACCGGCACCGACAGCCCCACCGCCACGATCATCAGCGCGATCACCCGCTCCATCGGCCCCTCGACCAGAACGGTCAACCGTGGCCGCAGCACCGCATCGACCCGTTTGGCCCACGGACGCAGTTTGCCGAACGCCGACTCGAGCTTCTTTCGCTTCACGGTCCCTTCGACCAGCCGCTTCGGCAACCAGGGCCGGGTCAGCCCGAGCACGCGCTGACCCGCGACCAGCACCAGCAGGATCGCGACCACGATCGGCATCCCCGGAATACCACCCAGCGGCGTCAGAAGAATCAGGGATGGGATCAGCATCAGGGGACCGTACAGCCGCCCGGAAAACGCGTCGAACACGTCCTTCAGCCCGACAGACTCCTCGCCCTCGGTGCGCTCGAGCAGCCGGTCAAGCACACCCTCAAGGGGTGCCTGCCCCTTGTGTTGAGTTCGGGCGTCTCCATCGGTTGCGCTGACCATCCCCCAAGTCTACCGGCGCGTCATGAAGCATCCTTCAGGATCATGAGGTGCTGGTTCCTGGAGGGTGCCGACGACAACCGAGCGACCCGCATCGCGCGGGTCGCTCAGAGGCAGGCGAGTTGTGACGTTCCTAGAGATCAGGAGCGTCTGCGTCGCATGCTCGCCGCGCCAGCGAGGGCCAGCAGCGCACCCACGCCCGGGGCGGGGATGATCCGCACATTCCAGTTATCGATGCCGGCTTCCCGGACGAAACTGAAGGTGCTGTTGCCGCTGGACATGGCCCGGTAGAACCCCATCTGCATCACTCCACCGCTCGCCGACCAGTCGGGGTTGGACGACTGGTGCAGGACACCGGTCGGATCGAGCTCCCAGAGGTCCGACGGGTTCAGACCGGGGGAGGCGTTCGCCCCCCAGGTGTTGAACGTCGGGTAGGGCATCACGAGCAGCGGGTTCCGCTGCACATAGGTCTTCCCGCCCTGCGTGATCGCCAGACCGGTAATCATGCCGTCCCCGGAGTTCTGCAGGAAGTTGATGGAGTCTTCGCTATAGTCGATGGCGCTGACGGCACCCGAGGTGACGGGGTTGTAGAAGGCGGTGTTGTTCATGAACAGGAGGAACGCACCGCCGTTGGGTCCGGAAACCTGAACATTCGCAACGATCTGCAAGTACTCGTTCGGGTTGCCCCCGTTCAGAAACTGGGCACTATTGAAGGTGCTGCCCGCCCCGGTCGCGTTGGTCACGATCGAACTCGTCCATGTTCCCGGGGCGAACACCCCGTCGGAGAAAGTCACGCTCGCGGACGCCGTCGACGCACCAACGAGCACGCCCGCCAACATCAGAATCTGCTTGTTCATCTCAGTCACTCACTTTCACGCTAATCGGCTGCCGCACGGCCGACCCGACGCGAGCCGGACCGGGCGACACTAAGAGTGCGGAGCCGAGAACCGGATCTTGCAGGGCACACCAAAAGATTCTTCATGCACAACGCGGCTTTCATCACGACCACCCTCCTGCTCTCGCGGCTCCACGACGACGCCGACGAGGAGGCATGGGACCTGTTTGATCGCCGGTTCCGAAAGGTCCTGGTCGCCACCGCCGGAAGACTCGGCCTCAACGCGAGTGATGCCGAAGACGCCGCGCAGGAGACCATGCTGCAGGCGCTACGCGACTACCGAGCGGGCCGGTACGACCGGACCCGCGGCCGGCTCTCATCCTGGATCCTCGGTATCGCCCACCACCGCATCAGCGACGCCAAGCGACGCGGCAATCGAAGCAGGAGCCGGCCGGACCACGCGACCGACTGCGACGAGGCCGCGCTGAGCGACGCGTTCGAGTGCGAACTCGAACGCGAGATCTTCAATCAGGCGTGGGAAACGGTACGAGACGAATCGCAGATCGCGTCGAACACGCTCCTCGCGTTCGAACTCACAGCCCTCCGAGGCGTGCCGGCCGGCGAGGCCGCCCGCCAGTCCGAGATGACCGTCGAGCAGGTCTATGTTGCCCGTACGAGAGTCGCCAAACGCCTGCGCGAAGTCGTGGAAGATCTGGATCGCGCTGTGCGAGATGGGCTGTGACACCATGACCCAGCCAGGACAATCGTCGTGACCGCTTCAGCGGGCGAGTGCCCGAGCAAAAGCGACCTCGAGGCGATCGCAGCCGGCCAGGCTCCCGACGCGGACACCGATTCGCATGTCTCCCGTTGCCCTCAGTGCAGCGAGTTCCTCGCGCTCGCCCGGTTCAGCCGCCGATTCGGCGATGTGATCTCCGGCGAACACCAGATCGCGCCGCAACCGGTAGGCAGCCCGAGGATCCACGGTTACCGCATCCGGTCCGAGATTGCGCGCGGCGGCCAAGGTGTCGTTTACGAGGCAGAACAGTCGCTCACCGGCAAGTCCGTCGCGATCAAGGTGCTCCACTCGATCAGCAACGCGACCGCGAGAGCCCGCCTCCACCGGGAGATGCAGATCATCGCTTCGCTCGATCACCCCGCGATCGTGCGCCTCATCGACTCCGTCCTCCTCGACGACGGACGCGAAGCGATCGTCATGGAACACATACTCGGCGAACCCATAACAAGTTGGGCCGAGCGCGAATCGCCGGACATCGACGAACGCCTGCGCGTGCTCGCGCAGGTCGCAGACGCCCTCCAGCACGCGCACGCCCACGGCGTCGTACACCGGGACCTCACCCCCTCGAACATCCTCATCGACCGGCAGGGCCGACCCCGCCTCCTGGACTTCGGCATCGCCCGACTCGTCGCCGACGATCCGACCGCCCTGACCCGCACCGGCGAGTTCACAGGAACACTCGCGTACGCCGCACCGGAGCAGGTCTCCGGCGAACCCGCCGACGCCGATGCTCGAACCGATGTCTACTCGCTCGGTGTCATCGGATACCAGGTGCTCACGGGCACAACGCCCTACGCGCTGGACAGGCCGCTGGACGAACTGATCCGTTCGATCACCACCGACGAAGCGCCGTCCCGCTCCAGATCCGGCCTGCGTACAGATCAATGGACCGTGCTGCACAAAGCGATGCAGAAGGACCCGAAGCGCCGGTATCAGACCGCCGCCGAACTGTCCCATGACCTTCGCGAAGCCGCCGAGGGCCGAGCCATACAGGCCCGTGCATCGAGCCCGATGTACCGGGTTACGCTATCGGTCCGGCGCAACCGGCGGATTCTGGTCGCGACGCTGTTGCTCGCAGCCATCGTGACGGGCACCATCGCCATCAGCGCGAACCGCCTCTCGCGCACGGACCGAGCACGAACGCGCAGCGACCTCGCGGCCCTGCTCGCAACCGGTTCGCGCGAGCGCGCCGAGGCCATCCTGTGGGAACAACTGGACCGTGTTGCGCCGCGCAACCCGGACCCCGTCCGGCTGATGTGGCAAGCCGACTACGACACACGCTCCCTGATCTGGACATTCGCGGAGATGCAATCCGAAGCCCTCTGCCTCGAGGCGATCCGATCATTCGACAAGCCGCCGACAAGTATCACCCCGCTCGAAGACGGCGGGTTCGGCCTGATCGCCGCGGACCACCGCGTGTACAACATCCGAACCGAGAACGACCGACTGGTTCTCAGCCGCGGACCGCAACTGCCGGCCGAGTGCCGCTACGCACGCCACATGATCGACCGGCCATGGATCATCGCGATCGCGGACGGTGGCCTGCGCCTCCTCGACGCCACAACCGGCAGCGTGCTCGCGTCGAGCGATCTCGACGGCCTCGCGGATCTCGTCGGACTGTCGGCACGCGCGGACACACTGGTCGTGTCCAGCTCCCGAGGCCCTCTCGGCGTCTACGCCCTCCCAGAGTTCCGCTCGGTGGCAACTCTCCCCGGCATCCTCGGCGGCCAGAGCCCGTGGATCGACCCCAACGAACCGACCGTCTGGTTCCTCGACCAGAACGGACAACTCTGCAGTTATCGCATCGAAGACGCGACCACCACCACCCACGATTTTCAGGTCCAGGCGTCCCTGCACCAGTTCGCAGCAGAAGTCCAGATACTTCCGTCCCGGTCAACAGTCGTCGTGGCGCACGCCGGCAAGGTGCTCGTGGCCCAAACCGACGGGTCCGGGGCTGCCACGCCGCTCGTGCTGCACTCCGGCTACCGGATGAACCTCGGCCTAAGCTCGGACACCGCCATACTCAGCGGTCAGTCCATCGGTGATTCTTCGCTCCGGCTCTGGGATACGCGCACATGGCGACCGCTCGCTTCCTTCAGCGGCCACACCGGCTCGGTCCTCCACAGCGCTGTCTCCCGCGACGGGCGCCGATGCCTGACCGCCGACAGCGCGGGAACCCTCCGCCTCTGGGCGATCCCGGGATCGGGTTGGCGACGCGACCTCTCGAGCGACACGGAAACGGTGCAGGACTTCGCGATCGCGCCCGATGGGGCCTACGCGTTCCTCCCCGCCGGTGAGAACGGTGTCCGCGTCGTCCCGCTCGGGTCGAACACCGAGCGGGTTTCGACAAGCCGTTCGGACTTCTCCGTCGCGCGAACTGTCATCCACCCGCAAGGACACATCATCGCTTCGATCGACCTCGGGCGATCAATCGCGTTGCGGCGAACGGACGGTTCCGATGCCTCGGAACCGACCACCGTCTCACTCGGACCGAACGACACGATCGTCGCCGCGCACTTCCTCGCCCACGGAGAAAACCTGATCGTCGCTACACAGGAAGGGGACCTGATCGAAATCGACACCGCGATGGGGGCGGTTCTTCGACGCGCCACGGTGAGCCCGGCCGGACGCGTTTCCGATCTCTCATTGTCTCCCGACGGCCTGCTGCTCGCCCTGTCGACGCGCGCCGGAGCGGTCGTGATCGTTGACCGGGACACCCTCTCCGTACGACGCACGATGCAGTTCTCCGACCAACAGGTCCGCTCGCTCACATTCCACCCCAGCGGCGAACGAGTCGTCGGTGTAGGGGACGCCGGGCGAGCCCTCGTCTTCGAAGTCGCCACCGGCCGAATCCGGACATCCGATCCGCTCGGCGAGGCGAGCCTCTTCGAGGTCGCGATGCACCCGGCCGGTCACACGCTCGCCATCGGAGACCGCGGCGGCACGGTACGCCTGATCGACCATGCCACCCTCCGCCCGCTCTGCACGCTCCGCGGCGACGGCTCGATCATGGCTCTGGCGTTCACACCCGACGGCGATCGGCTCATCGTCAGTTGCCTGGAACACCCGCCCCAACTCTGGGACCTCAACGCCCTGACCCGCCCCCTGTCCGCCATCCGCCCGGCCCGTCCCCGCTGAAAGCGACTCGTCCCAAAACGCCGAAACCCCCGGACGCCAGAAACACGCCGAGGGATCTTGAGCATCCAGCAGGTTGTAAGTGGGCGATACTGGATTCGAACCAGTGACCTCATCGATGTCAACGATGCGCGCTAGCCAACTGCGCCAATCGCCCAAGATCCCGCCAAAGCGGGCCCGGCAGGATACACCAGACCCACCCGCCCCGGCAAGCGGCTCACTCCGCTGATTTCGACGCTTCGGCAGGCCGCAGTTCCAGCACCCGTCGCACCTCGACGGGAAGCAATGGCAACGGTTCGCCCGAATCCCAGGCCCCGTGCTGGTCACGGAAGTGAGGGCTCAGTGGCTTACCGGACTGGCCGCCCGGCATGTGGATCAGACCCTCTTCCAGCCGTCCGGGGCTGATCGCGAAGCGTTCGCTCGCCCCGAAAGTCGGCCGCGCAACACGCACACTGCTCGTGTCACCGCTTTGCGACGCCGGCGGGATCTCCAGCATCCTTCGCATCGGTGCCGGGGCCATGTCCGCGAACGGGTGAGCGACCCGGCTCTGGTTCCGCTCCCCCCACGGCGTCTCGATCCCGCCGTCGCCCCCGGGCCCGAAGTCACGCACCATGCCGACGAACACCCGGCGCACGAGATCGTCCCAGTCAGCGTATCGGGGATCGAGCAGATGCTCCGGACGCTCTTCCAGCAGCCGCAGCACCGGCTCGTCACCGCTGAACGAGACATACACCCACTCCTGCCCGTCCGCCGCGGCCGGCGCGAGCAAGGGCGACAACACCGTTTGCTGCAGACGCGACCGGAACGCTCGCAGCAACCGGAACGCCGCCTGGTCCGCATCCGAAGTCCCATTCCAGCCGCGCACAATCTCCAGGGCGCGATCGACCAGCTCGTCGTCGGCGGCGTTTGGCATGGACGCGAGCAAGTGCTCCCGATACGGGTCGAGCAGCGCCGATCTCGTGTCGAGGGCAACGTCGAACACCTCTCGCTCCGTCCATTGATCCGCCTCACCGAACAGTTCGCGGATCCGCTGCGCACGCACGCCGAGCGCGAAGTCCCGTCCGAGTTCGCTCGCTCCGTTGCGTAGCGAGACCACCCGGTTGTTCGCCGTGAACAGCACGCCCGAGTCCGGTCGCACCAACTGAGGCCGGTCCTCCCCCTCGCGATTCCCGAGCCAACGGGTCGTCCCGTTCGCCCAACCCTCATCCAGCCCGCCGGCAAACCCTTCGCGTTTGGGCAGGAAGCCGCCGATCGTCCACGCGATGTCGCCGCGAGCATCGGCCATCACAATGTTCTGCGCCGGACCGAGCCACGATCGAGCAACCTGCAGGCCATCCTCGAGACTCCGCGCAAGAGGCAGGTCGAGCAATCGCAGGTTCGTGTTCGACGCGTCGAGCGCCCCCCAACGCATCGCGAGCGGACCGCCGTCAGGACCGATGTCGGTCACCGGCCCCCACCTCGTCGTCTGAACCTCGAACTCGATCGGCTCGCCACCTTTCACTTCGATGACCTCAACGCGCGCACCAAACGCCTCCGATCCATCTCCGTATCGGTAGCGCGTCGGATCGTCCGCGAGAGGCTCGATCGGCACGAGGTCCACGAGGTCCGCCGTCAGATTCGTAAACCCCCACGCGAGCGAATCGCTCGACCCCGCCACCACGCCCGGCAGACCCGGGAGCGAAACCCCCGCCACCATCCGCGCATGCCCCGCTCCGTCCTCCCACGCGATAGCCGCGCGATACCAGATGTTCGGGAGCATCAGCGGCAGGTGCATGTCATTGGAGACGACGGCCCCGCCGTGCGCCGTCCGCGAACCAGCGACCGCCCAACTGTTCGAGCCCAGGACCGCGAGTTCACTCTCCACGCGCACCAGTTCGATCGCGGAGCTGTCCACCGCCGAAACAGCGAACACCTCGGGCCCGGGCACCGCCACCGGCCGATACCCCCCGGTCGGATCGTCGGTGGGCGCATCGAGCGGCGCATCAAATCGCGTCGCGCGAGGCGCGAGAAACTCGACCATCTCCGGCGCCAGCGCGTCACGCATCCCGGCGAGCACACGATCTTCCTGATCCCCCGAACGCAGCAGCAACGTCATATCAAGCATCACGAGGATCGAGTCCTCGAGACGCCACGGCTCCGGCGCCACGCCCAGCAGCGTGTACTCCAGCGGCGGAGCCGCCATCGCCGCGATCCCCGCGTTCACACCGTCGCGATACGCTTCCAGCAGACGACGATGCCGCTCCGGAAGCGACGCAACCACCTCGGCCGCCACGCCCTCGAATCCGTACACCCGGACCGCCCGGTCCGAGCCGATCGTGTCGGGCCCGACGATCTCCGACAACCGACCCGACGCCCGACGCCGGATCAAATCCATCTGCACCAGACGCTCCTGCGCGTGAAGGTAGCCGAGCGCGACCGCGCCGTCATCGAATCGCTCCGCCCGGATCAGCGGCACGTCGTACGCATCAAACTCGACCCGCACAACGGCGCCGAGCGCGTCGATCGGTTGCGGCTCCATCGCAACCGTAGGCAGACACGCCCCGCAGACCGCTACCGAACCGATAGTCCAACGTCCAAGCATTGCGGCACCTCCGGCCATTGCTCGGATTCTACCGAGCTCCACGACGCGCACGAAAAAGGGCGCCGCAGGTGCGACGCCCTCGCAGATCTGTTCCCGCCGGATCGGCTCAGCAGTCGGAACCGAAGTTCGCCAGAACCAGGTTCAGGTCCGCAAGGTCGACGTTCCCGTCGCCGGTCGCGTCACCCTCGTCGGTCGCGGTCCCGAAGTTCGCCAGAACCAGGTTGAGGTCCGCGAGATCCACCGAGCCGCTGCCGTTGACATCGCCGTCGCAGGGCGGTTCGCAAGAGTCGATCACGCCGTTGCCGTTCGCGTCCTGCGCAGAACCGTCCAGAATCTCCGCGGCGTCTTCGATGCCGTTCTCGTTGCAGTCTGTGAACGGACCATCGACCGGTACGATCTTGTACACGCGACCGTTGAACAGCGAGCACATGTACAACTCGCCGTACGCATCCTCGCCGAACGACGACAGGCCGGAGAGCCCACCGGCGACTTCACCGGTGCGCTCCGTGAAGTTCGTCACGCCGCTGAGCGCGTTGTACGAAAAACTCCATACCCGACTCGAGCAGTAATCACCGAAGAAGTAGGTGCCTTCCAGGCCCGGGATGTTCACACCGCGGTAGACGTTGCCACCCGTGATCGAGCAGTTGCCCCCGCTGCGCGAGTAGGTGTACACCGGGAAGGTCAACTGCGACGACGGCGGACAGCCGGTGAGGTTGTAGGGGTTGTTGCCCTCATAACAGCGCCAGCCGTAGTTCTCGCCGCCGAGCGAGCCGGCGCGTTGGCGGTTGATCTCTTCCCACGCGTTCTGACCAACGTCGGCCATCCACAGGTCGCCGGTCTCGCGGTCGAAAGAATTCCGCCACGGGTTGCGCAGCCCGTACGCCCAGATCTCGTCGAGACCGTCTTCACCGACAAACGGGTTGTTGTCCGGGATGCCGTACAAGCCGCCCGCGCCGTTGCTGCCGTCGACGTCGAGACGCAGCATCTTGCCGAGAAGCAGGTTGATGTTCTGCGCGCGGTTGCCGGGGTCGCCGCCGGACCCGCCGTCGCCGAGCGCCCAGTACAGGTAACCGTCGTTCGGGCTGAACCCGATCCAGCCGCCGTTGTGGTTCGAGAACGGCTGCGAAACCGAAAGCATCACGACGCCCGACGAGGCGTCCGCCACGTTCGGGTCAACCGGGTCGACCGAATACCGCGCGATGCGACTCACGCCGCCCGAGCCCGTGTAGCTCACATAGAAGTAGCCGTTCTCGTCGTAGTCGGGGTGGAACGCCAGGCCCAGCAGACCGCGTTCGCCGCCGCTCAGCACGATGTTCTGGATGTCCAGAAACACCGAGAGCTGACCGGTGTTCTGATCGCGAACCCGGATCCGCCCGGGCTGCTCCACGATAAAGATCCGGTCAAAGTCGTTGGGCGCGTGGGTTACATACAGCGGGCTGCTCAGGCCGGTCGCCACGAGCTCGTTGGTCATCTGCGGGATGCCCGAGCCGGCGTACGCCGCGGAAGCCGCGAGCATTCCGGCACCGATCGCTAGGGTCGTCAGGGTCTTCATATTCAAACTCCTCTTCTGCTGTCCCGGTCGGGGTCTCTTCGAAGATCTCCCGCGAGCGGTCCCCCCCGCCACCCGGAAGGTCGACTTGGGTTCGTCGCGGCTGCCGCGCTCCGCGCCGGCAGGTCTCATCAGTGAAAACGCCCCACCGCCGTCAAGCGATGGGGCGATAACTCTCTATCGAGCCGGATCCCTCAGGCCTTCAGCCCGAGCCTCCGGCCCTGCGCGGATTTCAGCAGGAACCGCCGAAGTTGCCGAGCACGATGTTCAGGTCGGCAAGGTCAACGACCTCGTCGCCGTTGGCGTCGCCGGCCGGCGGAATCGGATCGCCGCCACCAACCGGCGGCTCAGCACCTTCGCCGAAGTTCGCAAGAACCAGGTTCAGGTCCGCAAGGTCGACCTGACCGTCGCCGGTGACATCACCGAGGCAGGGCAGACCGGGAACCATCGAAACGCCCGAGAGCGAATCGGGGCCGTTGTTCTTGAACATGCCGAGCGTCACGTCGCCCTCTTCCGGGGCAACGTCGGTCACGAAGCCGAAGCTGTACATGGTGCCCCAGCGGATCGGGTTGTCCGGCGTGCTCCACACGAGTTCATCGCCCACGCGCGTCATGGTCCAGTCATCGTTCGAGATCGACGGGCCGCCCATGTAAGCGATCGGTTCGTTGTGGTGGAACACCGCGTGGAAGCGCTCGTTGTTCAGCAGCGCCGAAGCGGGCAGCGGCACGCGGAACTCATCGATCTGACGATCCATGTCCACGTTCTTCACCGAGTAGCTGTAGCGCCACAGGCCCGGGCCAGCCTCCTGCACGTGCGCCGAGATCAGCGCGCGTCCGTCCGGCGATTCGAACTCGACGACCGGGAGCTCTTCAGCGATCTCGGTGATCATCGAGTCGGGGCGAGCGTCGAACAGGAAGTAGTTCTGCGTCGGGACCGTTCCCTGGCTGCTCTGCGAGAAGTTCCAGCCGTTGCCGTTCCAGACCGGGGTGACCGGCTTCCACGCGGCACTGTTGTAGATGCAGACGTCATCCTTCGCGATGTAGCTGGCCTCGAAGTAGTACTTCGCACCGGGGTTCAGCGCCGGATCGAGGTCAACGTCCTTGATCTGCATGTGACGGGCAACGCCGGAAGTCGGCGCGCCACCGGTCTGGAAGACCGAGCCGGTGTACGACCACTCGCCGCTCCAGGGGTTGATTTCATAACGCGGGGCGAGGCCGCTCTTGCTGGCGTTCAGGCCCGGCGAGTACGTGTCGGTGCAGCCGACACCGAGCCAGTTGCCGTCGGTCGGCTGGCAGGGGCCAACAGCCGCTTCAAAGCACTGCGAGCTGGAGAGCGCAAAGAAGCCGTGCTTCACCCAACCCTGAGCGATCTGATCGACCTGCTGGTCCATCACGCGGTACACGTTGAAGGTGATGAACGGGTGATCCGGATCCGGCGAGTTCTGCCAGATCAGGCGCTCGGTGCCGACGTTCCACGAAGTCGTGCCCACCGAGAGACCGGAGATGTCGTTCACGTTGTCGCGGCTGTACTGCTGCATGCCATACACCTGGCACAGCGTGACGTCCGGACCTTCCGACAGCGGGCAAAGCTCGCCGCCGTTGTAGTCGCCGCCCGCCTGCGACGCGCCGGCCATCGCGCAAAGACCGGCCGCACCCAAAACAATTCGCGATTTCTTCATCTGTCTATACCTCTCCGGTGATGGTCGAAGCGCCGTCCAACAGACGCCCCGGATGTTCTCGTGATACGCCGTTCGACGGCGTACACTCTGCTCGGCAGCGACGTCCCCCACAGCACACCACGGCGAAACAACACCCCGGGCACCCGTTGGCCATCTCTGCTCTTGGACCATACACCCACTTTCTGCCCCGCTCAATGAATTCCTGCGCTTCAGCACCGCCTCGCCCAAAGATGGTGAACGCACGACCTTCCAAAGGAAAACCCCGGTTTTCATACGGATCGTCGCCCTCATCGACCCGATAATCTTACCGCTCAAGCCATTTCCAGTGATTCCGCTCAGCCTGTCCAAATGCCCCATCTTCACCCAGAATCTGAGCCCGGACGCAGCGTCAGCCTGCCCGTCGTTGAAACCGGCCAGACCGGGGAATCCCGAACGAAACCGCACTCTCGCATGGGGAAATGGCGGGCGGCAGTCCTCATCACCATCCACCTCATCATCGCCGCCCGAATCGTCCAGTGGCAGCTCACCGGATCGGCCGTCAGCCCCGTCGAGCCCTCCGAATCCATGCAGACCCTCGAAGTCGGCATCATCAACGCCGGCTTCGTCTTCTTCCTCGCCGCGATCCTGCTCACACTCGTCTTCGGACGCTTCATCTGCGGCTGGGCCTGCCACATCGTCGCCCTCCAGGACTTCTGCGGCTGGATCATGAAGAAGTGCGGCATCCGCCCCACACCCTTCCGCTCTCGACTGCTCGTTTTCGTCCCCCTCGGCCTCGCCCTCTACATGTTTGTCTGGCCGACCTTCAAACGCGTCGCCCTCGTCCCGGCCCTTGATCGCATCGCCCCCGCCGTCGTCGACTTCATCGGACGCCCCGCCCCCTTCCCCGTCGACGGCTTCCGCACCGAGTTCATCGTCGAAGACTTCTGGGCCACCTTCCCCGGTGTCTTCGTCGCGATTCCCTTCCTGCTGATCATCGGCTTCGCCAGCGTCTACTTCCTCGGCGCCAAGGGCTTCTGCACCTACGGCTGCCCCTACGGCGGGTTCTTCTACCCCGCCGACCGCTTCTCCGTCGCGCGCATCGTCGTCGACGACGACAAGTGCGACTCCAACGGCCACTGCACCGCCGTCTGCACCTCGAACGTCCGGGTCCACGAAGAGATCAAGGACTACGGCAGCGTCGTCGATCCAGGCTGCATGAAGTGCATGGACTGCGTCAGCGCGTGCCCCACCAACGCGCTCGCCCTGAAGTTCGCCAAGCCGCAGATCGTCAACCGAAAGCCGAAGCGCGAGCGCAAGCCCCGCGCCTTCGATCTGTCCTGGCCCGAGGAAATCGGCCTCGCCCTCGTGTTCCTGCTCACCCTGCTCGCCGCCCGCGGCCTCTACGCCGTCGTGCCCTTGCTCATGGCCGCAGGCATCGCCGGTATGGTGACCTTCCTCGCCTACAAGGCGTGGCGAACACTCCGCGTCGAGAACGTTCGCTTCCACGGCTTCCAGCTCCGCCTGCGCGGCCGCACCACGAAGACCGGCTGGGCATGGCTCACGCTGACGACCGTGGTGCTGCTGCTCGTCGCGCACTCCCTCGCGGTCAACCAGTACCGCTGGCGCGCGGACCACTCGTTCGAACGGCTCGACCTGTCCAAGGCGGCCCTGTTCGCGCCATCACCACCCGCCTTCGACGACGCGCAGAGACAGCGGTTCCAGAGCACGCTCGACCTGTACAACCGCGCCGCGCCGATCGGCGACGGCGGCATCGGCCTCGCGCCCAACGCCGAGTCCATGCTCCGCATGGCCCTGCTCCACCTCGCCCTCAACCAGCACGACGACGCCGTCGTCCTCCTCGACCGCGTCGAGGCCATCGCCGGCGAAGCAGACGAACTCACCGCCGACCGCGAGCAGGTCCGCATCCTCGGCGGCCTCGCCGTCGCACGCCTCGCCCAGAACCGCCCCGGCGTCACCCGCCCAGAAGTCGAACAGGCGTTTGCTTCGGCCCGCGAACAGACCGAGCGCGCCCTCGACAACATGCGCGCCGCCCTCGACGCCAACCCCGACTGGTGGGCGACCCGCGAGCGGCTCATCAACACCCTGAACCAGACCGGACGCGCCGAGCAGGCCATCACGGTCGCCGACGAAGCCCTCGAAGCGCTCCCCGAAACCCCGAAGTACCGCCGAGCCCGCTCGCGGGCGCTGCTCGACCGCTCCCGCGCCCTCCAGGCCGCCGGGCGCTTCGAGGAAGCGTTCCAGTCGCTACAACAGGCCGTCGAAGCCAACCCGCGCGACGCCGTTATCCGCGAAAACCTCGCCGCGGCCTACGCCCAGTACAAACGCGACCCCGACAGCGCCATCCGCGAACTGCTCACCGCCATCCAACTCCAGCGCAGCTCCGCAAGCCGCTACGAACGCCTCGCCGGCCTGCTCATCAGCGCCGATCGCACCGACGAAGCCCTCGACGCGTTCTCAGAGGCGCTCAAGCGCGTCGAAGACAAGTCATCCTTCGCCCAGCGCATCGAACAGAACCTGATCCGCAGTGATCTGACTGAACTCGCCGAGCGGTGGCGCGAGAGGCAGGCGGAGTGGCTAGGCGATTGAGGAGCTGCACATCAATGGGTGCCGGGGTCTGAGCGCAGCGAAGGCCCCGTGTTCGCTGAGTATCCTGAATCAAATGCCGCCGCTGAAGAAACGCCGCCTCATACGTGCCGAGCGCCCGAAAGACATCCGCTTCCTCACGTTCTCGTGCCTTCAGCGACTTCCGCTGCTTCGCGGTCCCGATGCAAGAGACATCGTGCTCGATGCACTTTTCCAGGCTCGGGATACCGGAAGTTTCCAACTTTACGCGTGGGTCATCATGCCGAGCCATCTGCATCTGCTCATCCGCCCGAACCTCCCGGAACATACCGTTCCGCGAGTTCTTCGCCAGATCAAGGAGCCGGCCGCAAGAACAATTCTCAAAGAGTGGAGATCGCGAGACGCTCCGATTCTTGAGCGACTCGTCAACGCAAAGGGACAGGCTCAGTTCTGGTTGAAGGGCGGAGGATATGACCGAAACATCTACTCACAGAAAGAGTTGATGGAGAAACTCACCTACATTCATCAGAACCCGGTTCGAGCCGGGTTGGTATCGCTGCCCACCGAGTGGAAGTGGTCATCAGCAAACGCGCACCACCACCCCGACCAAACCGCGAATCGACCAGACCCGGTTCCACGTCTGTGAGACGACGAAAAGTCAGCGGGGCCCGGCGGGGCCTTCGCTGCGCTCAGACCCCGGCACCCACATTCAGAATCCGCGACTGACCGCCCTCACTCCTCAGAAGCCGGCGGCCAGTTGCTCTCGATCGCGCCCGCGCTGAAGAAGTCTTCCATCACCATGTCCGGCGTCGGCTTGTTGCCCGGCGTCAGTTTTTCGTCGTTCACACGGAGGATGTCGCCGCCCTGCACGATGATGATCGTCGCGCCGCTTTCCCACGTCCAGAAGTCGATGCCGTACGCGTCCTGCGCCTCCTGCTTGGTGACGCTGACCACTTCCATGTACGGGTTCTCTTCCGCCTCGTACTGCTCCTTGAGCAAATCGACGACCGGCTTCATCTCCATGCACTCCGAGCAGTCCGGGTCGTACACGAAGACGTACCACATCTTGTCCGGGTTGGCGGCCGACGAGGCGATCAGGCTGGCATAGGCGTCCTGACGGAGCAGCGCCGCGGCCTGATGGTTCACCTGCAGACCGGGCGGGAGGCTCTGCACCTGATTCCCGTTCGGCGGCGGCGGAGGCGGCTTCGCTCCGCCACCCGGCGAGTTCGTGTACTCGAGCCAGCCAAGCCCGGCACCGGCTACCGACAGAATCAGCGCGAGGCCGACAAGCCCCTGGATCACCTTCCCGCCGAAGCCGCGCCACGCCAGCAGCGCCAGCGCCGCCACGACAAAGACGACATCGAACGCCACCGACACACCCTTGATGGTCATCCACTCCAGGGGCGTGCCGTCCAGCGCGGTGCCGAAGCAGCCGCAGGAGTTGCCCGTCGCGAAGTAGTACCCGGCGTACCCGGAGAAGAGGCCGAACATCGCCAGGACGCCCAGCCACGCCAGGCGAAGCCGGTGCCCGGCCAGCAGCGCGAAGATCACCAACACCTCGAAGATGCCGATGAACCGCTCGTACCGCAGTTCGCTTCCTCCGATGGTGATGAACTTCGCCTTGCTCGGGTCGACGATCTTCGAATACGCCGCGATGCCCAGCACCGCGCAGATCACGAGTGCCACGAGCAGTGCGGCGAGGTTCCACCCGGCCGGAGCCGGCTTGATCCGAATCGTCTTGGCTTCGCTGGCCATGGTCGGGTGCTCCTGTCTGCCTCCGGTCCGGGGACCGGTGGTGATGCCTGTCTTACTGCGGTTTCTTGCCCACGCTCGCGAGTGCCTCATCGCCGCCGTCGCCGGTGATCAGCAGGGGGCCGTCGCTCTCGATGGCCTCGATGTAGTTCCCGCTCTCGTCGGCGGTCAGCCCGGCCGCCCACACGCGATTGAGCCCGGTCGGCTCTCCTCGGGTGCCGCTGGCGAAGTACAGCGGCGCGTACACCGTCGCGCCGGCCCGGTCGATCGTGCTCGTAACCGTGAAGGTCACCGACTGCGCCTTCGGCCACTGCTCCTGCGCGGGGTCCGGCTCAACCTTTACGACATTCACTTCAAGCCCCTCGACCGGGATCCAGCCGACCAGCGGCGCGTCGTGATCGTCACGGAATACGGTCGTCGTGTAGGTCTGGGCCTCGCCCTTCTTCAGCATGCCCATGTTGAAGAACTTGTGCGAGAAGTTCAGGTCAGAGTTCATCCGGATGAACGGCATCTCACGACGCGACACATCCGCCGAGATGATCCGCACCGCGACCAGCGGCGTGTCCTCGGAATCCGTCGCGACCAGCAGGGCCGCCGGGACCTCCGCCCCGGTGTTGAAGTTCTTGCGAACGTTCGCCATCAGCACGCGTTCGCCGCTGTCGGGCACCTGCGACAGCAGGTTCGGCGCTTCGCCGTGCACGCTCAGCAAGCGCACCGGGCGTCCGGTCGACGAACGCAGCTGCGCGGTCACCTGGGGCGAACGCACGCGCAACGGCGCCTGCGGCGCTTCGAGCTCGTACTGCATCTGCCCGGTCACGCCGACCTCGATCGGCCGGTCGTACCCCTCGAAGAAGATCAGGGCGGTCTTCTGCATCCGCCCCGTATCGCCGCGCAGGTCCACGGTCATTTTGAGGTTCGTCTGCCCGCGCGGGGGGATGGTCATCGAGTCCGGGATCATCCGCGTGCAGTTGCAGGCCACGCGGAAGTTGCGGATCTTCACCGGCTGCGTCGAGCGGTTGGTCAGCGTAAACACCGCCTCGAACACGCCGCGCGGGTCCACCACTCCGAGGTTCTTCATCCGGGTGTCCGGGACGATCGGTGGCGTGGACGGGCTGTTTGGCTGCCCCGCCTGGACCGCGCTCGCGATCGGCGCGGCCGGCCCGGTCAGGGTCGCCAGACTGCTCGCCACGAGAACCGCCATCGCGGTCGCCTTCACTGCCATCGTTCGTCCGTGCTTCATTCGCTGATCCTCTCCGTCTTTCCTGCATCGCGTGCTTCGCGACCCGAGTATACGCGCAGCGAGCGATCCCCCGCGTCCGATGCCGGTTGTATGCCCCCGAGCCGCGGGTGTTGCGAAAGCCCGCCCGGTCATCGGCCGATAGGCCGTTCCAGGCCACCCGAACCTCGCGGTTTCCGGACGCTCCACGCGCGAATCGAGTACCCTCGCCCCCCGGCCCGGTCGCCGCACGCCACCACGATCCGAACCCCACGCCCCGACGCGGCGTACGCCAACCGATGCCGATGACCCCGACCACCGCCAACGCCAGCCCGACCGGCTCCCTCCCGCGCCACCACGGCGTTGAGGGCGTGCCGGACGAGCGCCTTCCTCGCCACATCGCGGTGATCATGGACGGCAACGGACGCTGGGCCAAGGCCCGCGCGCTCCCCCGCTTCCACGGCCACCGGGAGGGTGCCCAAGCGGTCCGCCGGCTCATGACCGAGGCCACGAAGCTCGGCATCGAGTACCTCACGCTCTACTCCTTCTCCATCGAGAACTGGAACCGCCCGGCCGACGAGGTCGCGCAGCTGATGGCCCTCTATGTCGAGTACATGGCCTCCGAGCGCGAGACGCTGGTCGAGAACAACATCCGCCTCATGCAGATCGGCCGGCGCGACAACCTGCCGCCCGAGACCATCGCCGAACTCGAGAAGACCATCGAGGCCACGCGCTCCTGCACCGGGCCGACGCTCGTGCTCGCCGTGAACTACTCGTCCCGCGCGGAGATCACCGACGGCGTCCGCGCCATCGCCGAGCGCGTCGCGCGGGGCGAGCTCGACCCCGCCGAGATTACCGAGCAGACGGTCTCCGACTCGCTCTACACCGCGGACATCCCCGACCCGGACCTGCTCATCCGCACTAGCGGCGAGATGCGCCTGTCCAATTACCTGCTCTGGCAGATCAGTTACGCCGAGCTCTACGTCACCCAGACGCTCTGGCCCGACTTCGCCGAGGGCGACCTACACGAGGCCATCCGGTCCTACGCCGCCCGCGACCGGCGCTTCGGGCGGGTCTGCTCGACGGACGCCTCCAAGCCGATCTGAGCCCTTTCTGCCATCCGGCATTTCCAAACAAACGGCCCCAGCGGGTACGCTGGGCGGAATGTTCAAGCGCCCGTCGGACAAACCAGACGCCCCCACCACGCTCAGCGCGGAGCAGAAAGCCGGCTTCGAGCGGGCGTTCGGTGCGCTCGGCATGTCGGTGCAGCGCTGGAAAGACGACACCGCGACCATCCGGCGCGAGGAGGGCAAGCTCGACCTCGACGTGTCGCTGCTCGCGCGACAACTGCCGCCCAACACATCCGTCGACGACCCGCGCGCCCTCGCGGTGCTGGTCGCGCCGATGCTCGGGATGAGTCTGCCCCACGATGTGCTGGCGAAACTCGACGAGGCCCGGTCGTGGCTGCGCCCGCGCCTGGTCAATCCCGACGAACTGGCCGGCCCGCGCCGGAACATGTGCCGGCGCGAGAGTTTCGCGGGGCTGCTGCGCGCGATCTCGATCGGCCCCGGCTCCACGGCCTCGCTCGTGCGCACCGAGGAACTCGACCGCTGGGGCATCGAGTTCGACGAGGCGTTCGCGATCGCCTGCGACAACCTGCGCCGCTCGCTGCTTCCCGACGACATCCACGAGGTGGACCAGTCCTTCGGCACACTGGCGATCATCCACGACTCCGAGCCGGCAGCGCCCGCCTGCTTCATTTTCGACACGCTGCTCCCCCACTGGCAGCCCGAATCGGGCGCGGTCTTCGCCATCCCGACCGAGGACACCTGCCTCGTGCTCCCGGTGATGCACGGCATGGGCGCCGAGGCGCTCGCCGACTTCGTGCAGATGAGTTTCAACCTGTTCGGGCGAACCGAGGATGCGCTGTGCGACCAGTTGATCTGGGCGACCGGCGCGGAGATCGACGGCCACCTCGACCCCACGCCGCGCTTCCGGCACCTGCCGATCACGAAGGTGGAAGAACGCACCGGCAAGCGCGTGCACCTCGAGGCGGAGGGGGCGATGGGGGATCTGCTCCGGGTGCTGGGGGCACTCGACTAGGGCAGGATCAAGGGCACGCCTGACCGAACGCCGCGAGGACGGCGTTCAGGTCGGCGAGATCGACCACGCCGTCGTTGTTGGTGTCGCCGCAGAAGGTCTGGTCTTCGAAGTTCGACAGAACGAGGTTCAGGTCGATCAGGTCAACGACGCCGTCGAGGTTGATATCGCCGGCGCACGATCGTGGCGGGACGCAGCCCCAGCGTGCGATGCTGTTGACCTGTCTGGCGCAGATTTCGGTAAACCCGCCCCCGGCGTACAACGCGGGCCCGGAGCCGTCGTCGAACGGGATGAGAACCCGCGGGTTGACCGTGGTCTTCTGCGACGACCACGAGGAACCGTCCCAACTGGCGATGCCGCCGGCGGGCTGGCCGCCCGCGTTGGGGAACCCGCCGCCGGCGTAGAGCGCGGGGCCGGAACCGTCGTCGAAGACGGTGAGATCACGGGTCGTTCCGCCGAGACCCTCACCGAGCGGCGACCACGCCGAGCCGTCCCACTTGGCGACGCGGCTGGCCGGGTTTCCGCCGGCGAGCCAGAAATCGCCCGCGGCGTAGAGCGCGGGGCCCGAGCCGTCGTCGAACGTCTCGAGCGCGAGGACGGGCTGGTTCATGCCGGCCCCGAGGGCGGACCACGCCGAGCCGTCCCACTTGGCGATGCGCGCTGCGGGCTGGCCGCCGGCGGCACCGAACCCACCTCCGACGTAGAGCGCCGGCCCGGAGCCGTCGTCGTACACGGCCATGTCGATCACCGCGCCGGTCAGACCGGTTCCGAGGGGCGACCAGGCTTCGCCGTCCCACTTCGCGACGTAGTTCACCTGAACGCCTCCCGCTTGCGTGAACTCCCCACCCGCGTAGAGCGCCGGGCCTGTGCCGTCGTCGAAGACCGCCATCGCCCTGACCCAGCCGTTCGTGCCGCCTCCCAGGGGCGACCATTCCGAGCCGTCCCACTTGGCGATGCGAAGGGCCAGGTAGCCGGTCACCCCCGTGAACTCTCCTCCGACGTACAGGGCAGGCCCGGTACCGTCGTCGAAGGAGGCCAGGGCGAAGACTCGGCCGTTCGTTCCGGTCTGCAGGGCGGACCACTCCGAGCCGTCCCATCTCGCGACGCGGTTTGCCGGGACGCCGCTGACGTTGGTGAACGATCCTCCGGCGTACAGCGCCGGGCCTGAGCCGTCATTGAACACCTCCATGGCGAACACGAACCCGCTTTCGATACCGCTGTCAAGCGCGGTCCATTCGGGCACGCACTCACCGGCGCGGGCGGGGACCGCCAGGGCAGCGAACGAAAGGAGCACAAGCACGGTGCGACGGGCGGCGACGAGGTTCATCTTGATATCCCATTGGGAGCGTTCGGGGCGTGGTCCACATGGAACCGCGCGGGCAGTGTGCAAGGCTACACCGGTTTCGGCCGTGTTCAATGGGAGAACGGCGGATGGACCACAAGAGGTCGCGTTGAGGATGGCATTTTTTGGTCGTTTTAAGGGGCGAGTGAGGGCGGGGTCAGAGCTTTCGCCTGCGTGGTTGTTTGGGGTGCTTGGGCTTGCGAGTTTTGTAGCGGGAGCGTTTGCACGGGGGCGGGTACTCGCGTGGCATGCTCAAACTTGTTTGAGCATGTTCGAGGGCCTTGGTGGGATCCATGCTCAAGCGTTGCTTGAGCATGCCACACTCGGGGCGGTCGGAAGATTCGGACCGCCCCCTCATCCGTCCGCTCGCGCGGTCACCTTCTCCCGTGAGGGGAGAAGGAGCGGTCAGACCGTTGTCAACATGGCCATCCGCTTCGCTCCTGACCACGCCACCCTTGGAGGGAGCGGGCGGCGTGGGCATTTTCTGTTTGGTTGCTTGGGACCCATCGCTTGCGCGATTGGGCTCTGATCTCTCGGCCTTCGCCTTTGCTTTGGCGCGCATCGTCCGGCGCAGGCGTTTCTCGCGCTGGACGGTGCGGATGTGGAGGAGGGTTTGTGTTGCCGCGAGGCGTTGGCGGTTGCGCTCCTTGGCGTAGAAGGCGTCGAGCTTCGAGTCGCCGGTGCTCTGGAGCGGCGTCATGCAGTAGATCAGCGCTTCCATTGCCTTGGTCTGCGCGGCGACCATCGTCACCTCGGACTCGATGCGTTTGATGCGGTAGATCGTCTTCAGCTGCGCGAGGACTTCCTCGGCGCTCTGGGGCGGGGTGGAGTTGGCGGTTTCGGACGGCTGCTTCGCTGCGGTGTGCATGGGTGCACCTCCCTTACCCTTAGGGGCAGCGGGCCCGCTCGGCGCGCGCAGGAGGTGGTGATGCGAAAACGCATCGCGGGAATCCGCAGGAACGACGGGCGGAAAACTTTTTGAGAAAGTCGGAAAGTGAACATACGCCCGAGCCCACGCGGCGCGCGCCGGGGCGGACTTGCGCGCTTCGCGGGGTCTTCGCTTTGCTCAGACCCCGGCACCCCTAGGGGACTCGCATAGCCGCCTGAGGAGGGCGGCCATGGCACACACAGGCAGTACTGGCCGGCGAGCGGCCAGTGGCACGTGCACATGCGTTTCGGGTGATCAGGCGCCGACGCGGAGGCGTTCGCCGAGGAAGTCGGGCAGGCCCAGGCGGGCGATCTTGTCGCCGACGGAATCGATGTCGTAGGCGACGCGCTTGATCTGGAAGGTGTTCGACTCGGTGTCGAGCAGGCCCCAACTGGCGTCGGGGTTGCGATCGCGCGGCTGGCCGACCGAGCCGGGGTTGATGATCGTCTGACGGTCCTCGGGCAGCGGCATCGCGACGTTGCCGGCCAGCGGCAGGATCTCGATCTGGTTGAGAATGTCGTGGGCGCCTTCAAGCGAGGTGAACATAGAGGGAACGTGGGTGTGCCCGACGGCTCCGATGCGGGTGCGCAGGCCGAAGAACGAGCGCGAGGCCGACTCGGTGCAGTACAGGTATTCGTACTGGTGCGGGCCGAAACTGGCGTGGGCTGCAGTGAGGTCCTCGACCTTGGCCATGTCCGGGAGTGTGGCGAGCAGGTTCACGTGCTCATCGGGCAGGAGTTGGCGGGTGATCTGAATGGAGACCTGGGCTCGCTGGTTGAAGCGGCGCGACATTGCCTCGTTCACGACTGCTTCGTCGTGGTTGCCGAGGATGATCTTGTCGCAGACGGTGAAGGCGAGTTCCACGCACCGGACCGGGTCTGGGCCGTAGCCGACGATGTCGCCGAGGCACACGACCTGATCCACCGCACACCCGGCGATGTCGCGGAGGACCGCGTCGAATGCCTCGAGGTTGGCGTGGATGTCGGAGATGAGTGCGATGCGGGGCATGGGCGGGGCCTGTTGGGTCGGCTCGGGACGCTGGTTCGGGGTGTATCGGCCAACTGGCGGCTTGATCGATACCTGTCGGGCGGTTCGGTCGGGACTTTGTTCCGACTGAGACGCTCATCGTTTCGCCTTCTGTCACGAAACGATGCGATGTCGCGGGAATTTGGCTGATCTTGGCCTGTGCCAAACGAAAAGCCGACCGGCGGATTGCCGGTCGGCTTCGGATTGCGGTGCGATTGTGCGAACCGCTGGTCGGTCTGGGTCGGCGGGCTCAGTCCTTCTCGTCGTCGTCGGTGCGGAGGACGACCATGTCCTCATCGATATCGGACGAAACCTCGATGAGCCCGGCGAGCGGGTCGTCGGAGATCTTCTTGCGGTTGTCGCCGCGGGACTTGGCCTTCTTGCCGCCCTTGAGCTTCTCGGTATCACCGGTCTCGGCTTCGCGCTCGGCCTGTTTCTCTTCGGCCTTGGCCTTGCCGGCTTCCTTTTCGGCTTCCTTTTCGGCCTCTTCGCGGGCCTTGAGTTTGTCCATCTCGCGCTTGGCGGCTTCGACCTTCTGCTTCTCGGGGGTCAGCATCATGGAGATCTGACGTCCCTGAGAGCGCGGGGGCATTTCGACCTTGGCGATGTCAGACAGTTCCTCGACGATGCCGCGCAGGCGGTCCATGCCGATGTTCTGGTGGGCCATCTCGCGTCCGCGGAAACGCTGGATGAAGATGACCTTGTCGCCGTCCATAAGAAACCGTCGGGCCTGGTCGACGCGGATCTGAACATCGTGATCGTCGATCTTGGCGGAGCGTCCGAGGCGGACCTCCTTGATCTCCTGCGTCTTGCCGGAGGAACCGCCCTTGCCCTTTTTGGACTGCTCGTACTGGTACTTGCCGTAGTCCATGATCTTGCAGAGGGGCGGGCGCGAGTCGGCCTGGATCTCGACGAGATCGAGACCGGCATCTTCGGCCATGCGGAGAGCGTCGCGGGTGTCGATGACCCCGACCTGCTCGTTGTTCTCGTTGATCAGACGGATCGGCGAAATGCGGATCTCGTGGTTGACGCGCGTCTTGCGCACCGGGCCGGTGGCCCTGTAGAAACGCCTAGAGATGTCTGTGCTCCTTCAATGGTGGATCCGGCTGGACACGCCGGATGGTGCAATGCGACCCGGTCAGCGATCCGCGCTGAGCGGGCAATGGTCGGACGGATGGGGGAAAGACGGCGTGATCATCGAGAGCGTCGGGACGCGGAACGAGTCGGAACGCCGCGTCGCGCGACACCCGAGCAGCGACCCGCTGCGAAGGATATCGGCGATATGGACTGGTGTTTCGACAACGATTGATCACTCCGAGGCACGGGCGTGCCTCTGGCAACAGGGTACCCCCGGCTGGGAGGGTGGGCAAGAAGGAGTTATCTGGAACCTTTGCCGGAATGGAGGCCTGCGGGTCTGGACGGACACGGATCGGCGGCATCCATATATAGTGTGCGCGGTCCCGATCCCCCACTGATGGTGTAGCCAGGGTGTTGCTTCGATGATTTGTCCGTACTGCGATTCGAACGACGACAAGGTCATCGACAGCCGCGCGAGCGAGGCCGGACGGGTGATCCGTCGGCGCCGCCAGTGCCTGGGCTGCGGCAAACGGTTCACGACGTACGAGCGGGTCGAGGAAACGACTCGGCTGATGGTGATCAAGCGGGATGGATCGCGCGTGCCGTTCAGTCGGGACAACATCCTGCGCGGCATCGCGGTGGCGTGCGGCAAGCGACCGGTGGCGGAGGAAGTGAAACTTCGGATCGCCGAGGAAGTCGAAGATCTGGTGCACCGGACCTTCGATCGCGAGGTGGAGAGCCGCGAGATCGGTGAAATGGTGGCGGGCCGTCTGAAGGATGTCGATGAGATCGCGTATGTTCGTTTCGCGAGCGAGTACTACCAGTTCCGCAACGTTGGTGACATCCTCAAGCAGCTCGAGGAGATGAACCAGCGGGTGCGGGATGTGCCGAACCAGCAGGCGCTGTTCGAGGCGTCGGAGGGTGACGGCAAGGCGAAAAGACCGCGTTCGGGCGGGGGCGAAGAATGAGAAATGAGCGAGTACGGGGCATCTGGATCGCTTTGTCCTGCGGTGTCGTGCTGCACGGCGCGTGGGGCTGTTCGTCGTCGGGCGAGCAGGCCTCGGTTGAGCCGGAGGGCGCCGACGCCTCGAACGAGGCGGTCATGATTCAGGTGGATGCGGCGAGCGCTGTCAGGTTGCGCCGTCTCGCGGACTCGAGCGTGGCGGCGGCGGCGCGGTCGTTCGGCCCTGCCGAAGGGTTGCCGCTGGATGTGCTCGGGGCTCGGCTGTTTCGCAGTCGCGGGTGCATCGAGTGTCACGGCCCGGGGGCTGAAGATCCGGTCGGGCCGGACCTGGTAAACGCCTTCGGGACGATGCGTGAGGTCGAGGGACGGTCGGCTCTGCTGATGGACCTCGACTACATCAATGTCGCGCTGATGCGCCCGGACTCGCTGATCGCGAAGGGGTACTCGAGCGGTGTGATGCCGAGCTACGAAGGCACGCTGTACCCTCGCGAGGTGCTCGCGCTGGCGGTGTACCTGCAGGGCATGGCCGAAGCCCCGACGGTCCCGGTCGCGTCGACCGAGCCGGAATCAGATGTCCTGGAAGTCGAGCCCAGCACGACGGTCGAGCGCGTTGAAGCCCCGCTGATCGAGGAAGTCGAGCAGCCGACGCCCGTCGTCGAACAGAATGCGGAAGCGGCGCCTGCCCGGAGCGACGGGCGACCTGAGTGGTGGTTCGACGGCGTTCGCCGTTCGGACGGTCGGGTGTGGGTGTGCGTCGAGGTGCTCGGCGACTCGTTCGCGAGCACTCGGAGCGCGACGATCGAGCGGGGTCAGGCGGTCCTGGCCGAACGTCTGGGGCTCGGGCCTTCGGATGAACTGAACGACACGCGCGTGAAGTACATCTGGGTCACGCCGCTCCCGAACCGCGGCGTGGAGCGCCGGTACGCGGGCTACGCGATGATGTCGGCGATCGCGGATTGAACGCGGGCGGCGTCGGCCAGTATTCGGTTGGGACAGACCGCGGGGTCGCGCTCAGACGCTGACTTCGCGCTTTTTGCGGCGCTTCTCTGCGGCGGCTTCCATGGACTCGCGCAGGTCTTCGGGCATGTAGAGGATCGCGCCGCTGGTCGGGCACTGCACGAGTTCCGACTTGGAGAGCAGCCGGTTGACGAGTTCGACGGGGAGCATGGTGTTGGACACCTCGCAGGTGTACTCCATGTTCCGGCGATCGACCTCGACGACCGCGGACATGACGTCTTCGATGTCGTCGCGCTCCATGCGGTCGTTGTAGATCGACAGCGCGGAGGCGGGGACATCGGCGACCACCTGCTCACGCTCCTTCTCGAGGGCCTTGAGCTGGTCCTTGATCTCGGCTTCGCGGGTGTCACGGTCGTTCTTGGCGACGGTGCGCACCTTCTCGACAGCGGCCTTCTCTTCTTCGAGAGCCTTGAGTTGCTCGCGGAGCGTGTCGAGGGTGTTCAGGGTGCCGATGGCGCGGTCTTCGATAAGACTCTTGTCGGCCTTGAGCGTGTTGATCTCAACGAGGGTCGCGGAGTGCTCCTTGCTGGTCTTCGCGTTGTTCATACGCTCGCGCAGCATGGTGACGCGATCGTCGATGCCCTTGGTCTCGTTTTCGTCGTTGTGGGCGGTGGCTTCGAGCTGGCGGACCTGGGCGTTGAGCGACTTGAGTTTCTCATCGATCTCCGCGAGCTTGCGATCCTGTGCCTTGAGGTAGATTTCCGCTGAGCGGAGACGGCTCTTGAGACCGTCCAATCGCTGGTCTACCCGGTACAGTTTCAACAACTGGGTGGTTACGCCCATGTAGTACTCCTCGTCTGCCTCGATGGTTAAGTATAGCACCGGCTTTGGCTTGACGGGGGCGGGAGGCGCTGTTTACCGGCGATTCCGGTGATGTTTCGTGGGGTCGCCGAGGGCGTGAGCGGGTTACTGGCCGGTGGCCGCGAGGAACACCCAGAACGCGACGGGGGCAACGAGCAGCGGCGAATCGATGACGTCCATGATGCCGCCGAAACCGGGCAGTGCTTTGGAGTAATCCTTGACGCCGGCATCGCGTTTGAACATCGATGCGATGAGGTCGCCACCCTGTCCGACGAGACCGAGCAGGGTGCCGATCAGGCTTGCCTCCCACCAGGCGATCGCGAGGAGGGAGGCGGCATCGGGGGTCTCGACCAACGAGCGCCCGAGGGCCCAGACTCCGAGGGCGGCGAGCGACGAGACGATCAGGCCGCCGAAGAGGCCTTCCCATGTCTTGCCGGGGCTCAGCCACGGGATGAGTTTGTGGCGTCCGATGGCAGAGCCGGTGAAAAACGCGCCGATGTCATAGCTCTTGGTGATCAGCAGGGTCGCGAGCAGTTCCCACGCGCCGAACTCGCGCCGGATCAGGAACAGGAAGCCGGACATGAGCCCGAGGTACACGAAGCAGATGAGGGCGACGCCGGTTGCGAGAACGACGCCGGCGGTTGTGCGGTTGCGTGAGTAGAAGATGATGGACCCGAGCATGGCGAGGCCGCCGGCCGAGGCGACGATCGCGATCGACGTCTGGCTGGAGAACCCGCTCGGGGTGAGCGTGCAGGCGGCGAGGCCGAGCAGCGCGCAGGTTGAGAGCAGGCGTCGCGAGGCTTCGGTGCGGAGGGCACGCATGAGCGGTGCGATCTCCTGGACGGCGCCGAGGATGCCGATCGCGATGAGCGGAAGCAGGATGATGCCCGCGTGACCGGTCTGGCTCTCCATCCAGACGTCGAACCAGATCGCGCCGACGAGCAGTGCGATGAGGACGGGGCCGAACATGAGGCGGTGTTTGAGCACGGGCAAGAGGTTACCGGCAACGGCTCGGGCCAGCGCGGGATTGGCGACGGAGAGCGTGCGCACGACAACACCGCGTCTGGCGACGCGGTGCTGTGCGGGGTTCAGGATTCGGTCGAAAGGAGTCGATCAGGCCCGCTTGGGGCGGCGACGCGAGCAGCCGACGATGAGCGCGAAACCGGCCAGAGTGGCGGTGCCCGGCGTGGGAACGGCGCGGGCGATGACGTTTGCGCGGACGTCGTTGTAGTCGTAGTCGCTGCCGGAGCCGACGATGTCTTCGATGTGGAGCGTGCTGGTCCGCATCGAATCGGCGACGGGCGTGATTTCCTTCCAGCCGAACTGGTTCAGGTCATTGGGAGAGTCCGTCCGCAGCACGTAGCGGATGTTTCCGTTCGACTTGTTGCCGCGAAACACCTGATAGGCGAAGTGCAGCACGGTCCCCTGCTCGAACTCACCGATGGAAACGGTGTGTCCGGGCGCGGTGCCGTGGTTGTCGAACAGGAACTGGCCTATCCCGTACTGGTCCGAGTCGTCGGCGGGGTGCATGATGCCCCCGACTTCGGCTCCCGTGAAGTAGAGCGAGCCGGTCCAGCCCGCACTCTGAGATACGAACGAGACATCGAACGCTCCCGTCTGTTCGACCTGGTACGTGGTGCCGGTGATGACCGACGCGGACGCCCCTGTTGCGGCGCCACCCACGCAGGCGGCGGCGACAGCCGTCTTGATGTACCGCTTCATAGAAATACCTTCCGTGGTTGGAGCCCGGCCTCGGCACAGCGCCCTGCCGCCCGCTCGTGAAACGCGACCGGTCGGCTGGCTTCGACCAACCGCCCCCGCTCGCACTGCGAAGTTCCGATTCAGGGGGGGAGATTCCAAGTCGCTGCGTGGGAGAAACCCGGGCGGGGTTGGGTCTGTGCGGGTGCGCCGGGCGGGGATACGCCCGTTGCGCCGCATCGGACGAGGGCGAGACAGGCCCGATACACTGCCCGCACTGACCCGAAACCGCCCTCAGGAGCCCGAAGAGACGATGCCGAGCACCGAGACCATCAACCCGCTGCGCGCGACCAACGAGGAGTTCCAGCAGATCGAGAAGGAGATCCGGCTGGGGGGCGGGCTGAAGGCCATCGAGCGCCAGCACGAAAAGAACCGGCTGACGGCCCGAGAGCGGATCGACCTGCTCGTGGATGACCCGGCGGGGTTCACGGAGCTGGGACTGTGGGCGGCGTATGAGATGTACACCGAGCACGGCGGCGCTCCGGGCGCGGGCGTGGTGACGGGGGTTGGCACGGTCGAGGGGCGGACCTGCATGATCATCGCGAATGATGCGACGGTGAAGGCAGGCGCGTTCTTCCCGATGACCTGCAAGAAGATCATCCGGGCCCAGAACATGGCGCATATGGCGCGGATGCCGCTGGTGTATCTGGTGGACTCGGCGGGTGTGTTCCTGCCGCTGCAAGAGGATGTGTTCCCGGACACGGACGACTTCGGGCGGATCTTCCGGAACAACGCGGTGATCAGCGCGGAGGGGATCCCGCAGATCGCGGCGATCATGGGCTTTTGTGTGGCTGGCGGCGGGTACCTGCCGGTGCTGTGCGACACGCTCTTGATGACCGAGGGGAGCGGGCTGTACCTGGCGGGGCCTGCGCTGGTGAAGGCGGCGATCGGGCAGGAGGTCAGCGATGAGGACCTGGGCGGGGCCTCGATGCACGCGGCGATCAGCGGGACGATCGACTTCAAGGAGAAGGACGATGAGTCGTGCATCAAGCGGGTGCGGTCGCTGGTGGCGAAACACGACGGCATGGCGAAGGTTGTCGCGACCGATGGCGGGGACGAGCCGAAGCACGACGCCGAAGAGATTTACTCCGCGTTCAACGGCGGCGGACAGTACGACGTGCGCGATGTGCTCGGGTGCGTGGTCGATAGCGAGAGCTTCGACGAGTACAAAGCCGAGTACGGGGCGTCGATCGTGTGCGGCTACGCGTCGATCGATGGTCGGTCGGTCGGGATCGTTGCGAACCAGAAGATGGTGACGAAGCGCGTGATGGGCGGCCAGGCACACGGCGGCAAGGGCGGCCCGACGCACTCGGTGAATATGCCGGGCGTGATCTACGACGAGTCGGCCGACAAGGCAGCGCGGTTCATCATGGACTGCAACCAGCGGAAGGTCCCGATCGTGTTCCTGCACGACACGACGGGGTTCATGGTCGGGCGTGATTCCGAGCAGCAGGGCATCATCCGCTCGGGCGCGAAGATGGTGAACGCGATGAGCAACTGCGTCGTGCCGAAGATCGTGGTGATCCTCAACGCGAGTTACGGCGCGGGGAACTACGCGATGTGTGGACGTGCGTTCGACCCGTTCGTCTCGCTGGCGTGGCCGGGGAGCAAGTGCGCGGTGATGGGCGCGGCGCAGGCGACGGGCGTGCTCGCGATGATCGAGGAGCGCAGCCGCCAGCGCAAGGGCGAGACGATCGATGAGGACACCAAGCAGACGATCCTCAAGGCGGTCGGCGACAGTTACAACGAGCAGCAGGACATCCGGCACGGCGCGGCGCGGGGCTGGCTGGACCGGATCATCGAGCCGCACCGGACGCGCGAGGAACTGATCGCTGCGCTCGACATGACACAGAACTGGGATTACAGCCGCGAGTTCAAGACTGGTGTGCTGCAGGTCTGATCGCTAGTGCTGGATCGGGACGCCGAGGAAGTCGGCGATGCGCTCGTTGACGTGCTCGGCGTTGGTCCACTGGATGAGGTGGCGGCCTCCGGCGATGGTGACGTCGGCCTCGCGGAGTGTGTCGGGGATGGTGGTGTCGTTTTCGCCGTGTATCTGGAGGATGGGGATTTCGCGTTCGATGGCGCGGGCGTCTTCGGCGGAGAGGTTCCAGTCGACGGTCGCGTTACCGCCCCAGCGCAGCATGGCTGGGTCGAGGGTGCGCGACATCTCGCGGAGCCAGCGGGTCTGCTGCTGATCGAGGCGGTTGGCTTTGGCGAAGCGCGGGGCGATGAGTTTGGCGATGGGCCGGACGAGGGGCTTCGGGACGAGGTTGCCGAGTTTGACCTGGCGGACGAATTTCTTGGTGACCGCATCGCGCGAGCGGCAGGCGCTGATGAGGACGATGGCGCTGGGGAGCGTGATGGCGTGGCCGTCGGACGAGCGGCGCATGAGCAGGTAGCGTGCGATTTCCATGGCCATCTCGGCGCCGAAAGAGAAACCGACGAGGGCGAAGGGCTTGTCGAGCAGGCCCTCGCGGCGCAGGTGTTCGGTGAACCGGGCGGCGTAGAGGCGGAGCGGCTCGCGAGTGCTGGTCGGCGCGATCCAGGCCGGGACGATGGAGTGCTCGAAGGCCTTGAGCTGCGGAAGGAACAGGTGGAAGTCCGCGCCGAGGCCCGGGAGGAGGATGAGTCGGGGAGGCTCGTCGGCGTGCATGGGACGATGGTAGCGGATGGGATCGAGCCGGTTCGCGGACCGGGATCACCCTGACAGACCGCGGGTTCGGCGACTAGGATGCGCCGTGATGGCTGACGAGAATTGCATCCGGATTACCGATGTCTCTCCCCGCGACGGGCTGCAGAACGAGCCTGAGCCGATCCCGACGGCGGAGAAGGCCAAGTTGGTTCATCTGCTCTCGCACACCGGCGTGGACGAGGTGGAGGTCTCCAGCTTCGTGAGCCCGAAGTGGGTGCCCCGGCTGGGGGACGCGCAGGTGGTGTTCGCGGCGGTTGCCGAGGAGAAGCCCGACGACCTGGTGTACTCGGCGCTGGTCCCGAATATGAAGGGGCTTGAGCAGGCGTTGGCGGTGAATGAGATCGCGGGACGGACGATCGTGGACAAGGTGAGCGTGTTCACGGCGGCGTCGGAGACCTTCAGCCAGAAGAACACGAACGCGAGCATCGACGAGACGATCGAGCGGTTCAAGCCGGTCGTTGCGGGGGCGATGGAGAAGGGGCTCGACCTCCGGGGGTACATCTCCTGCATCGTCGCGTGCCCCTTCGAGGGGAAGATCGATCCGGGCGCGGTGGCCGCGGTCACGCGGAAGCTGCTCGATCTCGGCATCCGCGAGATCGACCTCGGCGACACGATCGGCAAGGGCAAGCCCGAGACGATCCGGGCGGTGCTGGAAGCGGTGCAGCGCGAGGTCGAGAAGCACGACGACGCGTGGATCACGCTGCACCTGCACGACACATTCGGGGGCGCAGCGGACTGCGTGAAGGCGGCGCTGGAAGCGGGCGTGCGGAGTTTCGATGGGTCCGCCGCGGGGCTCGGAGGGTGTCCGTACGCGACGACGGAGTCGGGCAAGCGTGCGCCGGGGAACATCTCGACGGAGGCGCTGATCCGCGCGATTGAGCAGGCCGGATACACCACTGGCGTCCTCACGGACCCGATGAGGGAAGCCTCGGAATACGCATCCAAGCTGGTCAACGAAGCGCAGGGTGCGGGGAGCACTTCGTGAGCGGACTCATCGAGGTAATCGTGCGCGAGCCCGGCGGCGAGGAGCGGGTGAAGCACCCGTTCGCGGAGATCGTGCTCAACCGGCCGGAGAAGCGGAACGCGCTGACGCCGGGCATGCTCGACGAACTCGTCGAGGCAATCCGCAGCGCTGGCGACGACGATCGAGTGAACGCGGTGCTGCTGCGCGGCGAGGGCAAGTCGTTCTGTGCAGGCTTCGACCTGACGCTGTGCAAGGACAACTCTGACGCGCTCGGGGCGATGCTGACCGGGCTGTCGCAGGCGGTCCGAGCCATGCGCCGGCTGGACAAGCCGGTAGTGATCGCGGCGCACGGACACGCCGTCGCCGGTGGGTGTGCGCTGCTTGGCGGGGCGGATCTGGTGATCGCGGATCGAGGGCTGAAACTCGGATACCCGGTGGTGAAGATGGGAATCTCGCCGGCGGTGTCGGCCCCGTTCGTGCGGCGGACGCTGGCGAGCTCGGCGACACGCTCGATGCTGCTCGAGCCGGAACTGATCGACGCCGATCGCGCGCGTGAGCTCGGTCTGGTACAGAAGCTCGTGGACCTGCCTGAGGATGTGACGCCTCGCGGGCAGATCGAAACGCAGAAATTCGCCGGCAAGCCGCCCGCGGCGGTGTCGGCGACGCGGCGCTGGCTGACCGAGATCGAAGGGCTTGATGAAGATGGTCCGGCGGATCGGGCGCTGAACGCGTCGCTTGAACTCGTCGGGTCCGAGGAAGAACGGGAGCGCCTCGCTTCGATCTGGGGTGCCAAGGGATGAGAACATCATGAGCAACACAACGGACACTGGACTGGCCTTGCTGACGATCGACGGCGCGGTGGCCACGCTCAGACTCAACCGGCCCGAGAAGCGCAACGCACTCTCGCTCGACATGCTGGCGACGCTGCACGAAAAGGTCGACGAGCTTGCGTCGATGAGCGATGACAGTCGGCCATCCGTCCTCGTCCTGACCGGCGAGGGCAGATCGTTCTGCGCGGGCATGGATCTGAAGGCGGTGCTCAAGGAGCCCGGCGCCCCGCTTCGGCTGCTGCAGTCGATCGCCGAACTGACGATCGCGATCCGCGAGCTGCCGATGGTGGTGCTCGGGCGCGTCAACGGCGCGGCGATCGGGGGTGGCTGCGGGCTGGTCGCGGTTTGCGATCTGGCGATCACCACGCCGGATGCGAAGCTTGGCTACCCGGAGGTTGACCTCGGCGTGTGCCCGGCGGTGGTCGCGCCGTGGCTGGTCGCGGCGGTCGGCGGCACGCGGGCGCGCCGGATCCTGCTGTCGGGCGGGACCATGTCCGGGGTGCAGGCGCTGGAGATGGGGCTGGTCTCGGAGATCGTGCCGGCTCAGGACCTCGACGCACGGGTGGCCGAGGTCGCGTCGGGCCTTGCGAAGGCCGGGCCGCACGCGCTGACGCAGACCAAACGGCTGCTCAACGAGATCGATCAGGGCGACGACGACCAGCGTCTGTACAAACTGGTCCGCAAGGGGGCGCACATCTCCGCGGATGTCATCGCCGGGGCGGAGGCCCAAGCGCGTCTGAGCGCGATCTACGGGTAATCCGGAGCGGCGGTTCGGGTCCGGCACCTGACGCCGCGCGCCGCCGCTTTCGCGGCGTCTCGGAAGGCTTGTTTGTGTCCGCTAGCAATGGACCGAGCCGCTTCGTGCGCGGAGTCGGATCTCCTGCGAAAACACGCTGTGCCTGCTATACTGGGGGGTCTGGAGATCGCCGCCGACTTTGCATTTTTGTCGGCAATACGACCGGAAGCGGCGATCCTCTCACACCAACTGAACCCGGCTGCCGCGATGCCGACGGCGGTGGCTGACAGGAGAACCAATGGGCGCTGAACTGCTGCCGTACGAAGTCGATTCCTCTGGTGTTGTCACCATGAACCTCACGCACGACGACAAGACCGTCGTGGTGCTCAACCGCGCGTTGCTCGAGTCCATCGACGCGACGCTGAATCAACTGGCAGCGGAAGTCCCTGACCCGGCTGGCTTTGTGCTGGCTTCGGGCAGTGCCCGGGTGTTTATCGCCGGTGCCGACCTCAAGGAGGTCGTCGGCCTGAGCGACGATGATCTGATGGATTACCTGGCTTTTGGCCAGAAGGTGTACAGTCGCATCGCCTCGCTCCCGTGCACGAGCGTGGCGGCGATCAACGGTGCCTGCCTCGGCGGCGGGCTCGAAATCGCGATGCACTGCGATACCCTGATCGGGGCGAAGACGGAAAGGGCTTTCCCGATCGGGCTGCCCGAAGCCGGCCTGGGAATCTGTCCTGGCTGGGGCGGGACGAATCTGCTCCCCGCACGCATGGATCCGGAAAAGGCGATCCTGAGGACCGCCACCGGCCAGACCATGACCAGCGCGGAGGCCCTGCAGGATGGCCTGCTGAGCGAACTCGTCGAGCCGGATCAACTGCTGAGCCGCGCCCGCGAACTGGCAAAGGTGCCGAAGGTCGTCCCGATGTCGAACGCGTCGGTGACCCCCCGCTGCATTTCCAATGAGGATGTCAAGCCGCACGTCCGTGCGACGCTGAACTTCATCGGCAACGATCTGCCGGACACCGAAGCGGCCAAGGTCGTGGTCGGGTGCGTGCAGAAGGGCCTCGTGTCGGGTTGGGAAGACGCGCTCGAGATGGAGCGTACGGAACTGACCCGCCTGCGCAGCACGGATGAAGCCAAGAAGGCGATCCAAGCATTCTTCGAGAAATCGAGCAAACCGAAGCCCGCGGCCGCCGCGACCGGCGGCTGAGCGACCCGGATCTGAGTGAGCGTGGCCACGATCGCCACCCGATGTGAGTGAGAACAACCATCCCTCGGCCGGCGCAACCGCTGTACCGAGTCTGCCCCAGGAGAACGCCATGAGCGGAAACAACTCGTCGATCAAGGCCGATCTGAAGAACATGAAGGGCATCTCAAAGAAAGATGCTCAGATGCTCGCGGACGCCGAAGTGCTGCTCGGACCCGACCCCGAGGAAATGGGCCATGTCCAGAACATGTTCTGGGGCAACTACCGCGAAGAGCTGATGCACCCGTACCCGCAGTCCGACGCGGAAGAGACGGCACGCTGCGACCAGCTGATCGCCGAACTCGATGAGTACATGCGCAGCGAGCACCCGGCGATCCAGATCGACCAGGAGCAGGAGATCCCGCGCTGGGTCATCGACCGGCTGTTCTCGATGGGCGTGATGGGCATGACCATCCCGAAGGAGCACGGCGGGATGGGTCTCGGCATCACGTCGTACGTGCGCGTGCTCGAGAAGATCGGCGAGTACTGCGGCTCGACGGCGGTGCTGGTTTCCGCGCACCAGTCGATCGGCTGCAAGGCCGTCATGCTCTTCGGCAACGAGGAGCAGAAGAAGCTCTGGCTCCCCCACCTCGCGCAGGACTGGGTCAGCGCGTTCTGTCTGTCTGAACCGGATGTCGGCTGCGATGCCGGCGGCCAGCAGACCCGCTGCGAACTCTCCGAAGACGGCGAGCATTACATTCTCAACGGTGAGAAAAAGTGGGCAACCTCCGGCGCGATCTCGGGCTTGTTCACCGTCATGGCCAAGCAGAAACTTGCCAATGGCAAGGAACGCGTCACCGCGCTCGTCTGCACGCCGGATATGCCGGGGATCGACATCTTCTCGAAGAACCGCAGCAAGTGCGGCATCCGCGGCACGTGGCAGGCCCGGATCAAGTTCAACAACGTGAAGGTCCCCAAGTTCAACCTGCTGCACGAAGAGGGCAAGGGCCTGAACGTCGCGCTGACCTGCCTCAACTACGGCCGCTGCACGCTGTCGGCCGGCATGCTCGGCTCGGCGACGCGCTGCATGAACCAGGCGATCAAGTGGTCACAGACCCGCTACCAGTTCCAGCGTCCGCTGGGGGACTTCGACCTGGTGCGCCAGAAGATCGCTCGCATGGCCGCGTTCACCTATGCCATGGACGCCATGCTCTACATCACCACCGGATTCCTCGATCGCGGCGACAAGGACATCCGCATCGAGACCGCGATCTGCAAGACCTTCTGCTCCGAGATGGGCTGGCGCGCGGTCAACGACGCGGTCCAGATCATGGGCGGCGAGGGCTACATGACCGAGAACGAGGTCGAGAGGGCTTTCCGTGACTCGCGCATCAACCTCATCGTCGAGGGTGCCAACGAAGTCATGCAGTCGTTCATCTTCGGCTACGGCGGCAAAGCGCTCGCCGAGCAGATGGTGGGCATCAAGGAAGCGCTGGTCTGGGACAGTGAGCAGGGCTTCGGCCAGAACATGTCGCGCATCCTCAAGAACAGCACGAACATGACCCTGGTCTCCAAGGCGCTCCCGCTGGGCCTCGAGCTCTACCTCGGCTTCAAGAAGGGCGCACCGAAGATCACGAAGCTGCACCCGTCGCTGTCGAAGCAGGCGGACACGCTTGCCGGCCTCATCCGACAGCACAGCCACATGTTCAAGGTTGCTTCGAAGATGCACGAGGAGAAGATCCTCGAGCGCCAGGTGGCTCAGGCCCGCATCGCCGACTCGGCGATGTGGATCCACGGCATCGCGTGCACCCTGAGCAAACTCGACATGCAGATCCGTCGCGGCGACGACGGGCTCGAGTTCGAGCGCGACAAGACCGCGGCGCTGCACTTCGTGGACATGGCCGAACTCGAGTGCCATAAAGCGTGGCGTGAACTCAAGAGCAACTCGGACGACACGATGCGCAGGGCCGCATCCGCCGCGATCGCGCACAACAACGAGATGCCCAACGAGTTGTTCGTTACTCCGGAATCATCCCCTGTCGCCAAGGGAACCGGTCGCACGCCCAACCAGTCGGCGATCAAGCAGTTCCCCGGCGATCAGCACGGCGGGAAGCCCGAAGACCTCGATGGACACGGCATGACCGCCGGGAAAGGGGCCAGTGCCGGCGCCGGATCGGCACCGCTCGCCGACCCCGATGCCGGCTCCTGAGGCCGCTCCTCATTCCCCTGTCCACGCCTCGGCAAAGGGTGACGGTGCAACGAACACCGCCTCCGAGCCAGCCGGTACATTGGACGCGGGCCGCGCCCCCGGTGCCGGCCCCGACACCGATCAACCCACGCGACCGCGCGTCGCGATCAGCACGAAAGACCAGACGATGCCAAAGCGGATCGCCTACCAGACCGAGATCGAATACCTCCAGATCCTCGACGAGCACGGCAACTTCGACGCCGAACTCGGCGCGGACACGCTCAGCGACGAGGACGTCCTGTTCCTCTACGAGCAGATGTCGATCGTGCGCCACTACGACGAGATCGCCTTCAAGCTCCAGCGCTCCGGGCGCATGGGCACCTACCCACAGAACAAGGGGCAGGAAGCCGCCGCGGCCGGTTCCGGCTTCGCGATCCGCAAGCACGCTCCGGGGTCGTGGCTGGTCCCCTGCTATCGCGAAAACACCGCGCTGTTCCTCAACGGCCTGCCGATGGAGAAAATCCTCCTGCACTGGATGGGCGACGAGCGAGGCAACCAGATCCCCGACGGCGTGAACATCATGCCGATCTCCATCCCGATCGGCACGCACCCGCTCCACGCGGTGGGCCTCGCGTGGTCGATGAAGTATCGCGAGACGGAGAACGGCCAGAAGAACGACCGCGTCGCGATCAGCTACTTCGGCGACGGCGCGACCTCCGAGGGCGACATCCACGAGGCGATGAACTTCTCGACCGCCCTCAAGGTGCCGTCGATCTTCTTCTGCCAGAACAACCGCTGGGCGATCTCCGTGCCGATCTCAAAGCAGATGGGCTCGGAAACGGTCGTGCAGAAGGCCTGCGCCTACGGGATGCGGGCGATCCAGGTCGACGGCAACGACATCTTCGCGGTCTACAAGGCCAGCCGCGAAGCGGTCCAGCACGCGATCGAGCACAACGAACCGACCTTCATCGAGGCGATCACCTACCGCCTCGGCGACCACACCACCGCCGACGATGCCCGTCGCTACCGCGACCCGGCCGAGGTCGAGGCGTGGGTCGCCCGCGACCCGCTCATCCGCGTCCGCAAGTTCCTCGAGAACAAAGGCCTGTGGAACGACGAGAAGCAAACCGAGATGGAAGCCCGGGCCAAGCAGATCGTCAGCGACGTCGTCAAGAAGGCCGAGAACATCGAGAAGCCGACGACCGACGACATCTTTAACTACACATTCGCGGAACTACCCGCGCAGCTGCGCACGCAACGCGACACCATGCGAACCTCCCGTCTCGGACAGGACCCGCAGCAGGAAACGCTCAGCGCATCCGGCCAGACGGTGAACGCGTAAGGACCACGTCGGCTCCAGAGCCGCCCTTACAGGAGGAGACCGCCATGCTCGTGATGATCACCGATCTCAAGGACAAGCACCACTGGATTAACCCGCTGTATGTAAAGAGCATCCGGACGAACCGAAAGGGTCAGACGGAGATCATCGGGAGCATCTCGTACATGGGCAGCATGATCAAGACCAACGAGTCCGCTGAATCGGTTGCCGACCGGATCAGCGTGGCCATGCCGGACTCCCCGGCGTGGCAAGCGGCCACCGCCGCGGCGAACATGACCGAAGAGCAGCAGCGCGCGGCAGCCGCCGGCTGAGACAACCAGACTTCCCAATCACTCACCGCCCGCGATGACCAGCGGGCTTATCAGAGAGACTTGCTTCGATGGCCAACCTTACCCTTGTGCAGGCAATCAACCTGGCGCTCACCCAGGAGATGGAAGCCGATGATCGCGTGATCATCCTCGGCGAGGATGTCGGGCTCAACGGCGGCGTGTTCCGAGTGACCGAGGGCCTGCAGCAGCGATTCGGCGAGCACCGCGTCGTCGATACGCCGCTGGCCGAGTCGGGCATCATCGGCACCGCGATCGGCCTCGCCGTCGGCGGGCTGCGCCCGGTGCCGGAGATCCAGTTCGAGGGCTTCCTCGGACCGGCCTACGACCAGATCACCAACCACGCCGCCCGCTACCGCACCCGCTCGCGCGGCGCCATCACCATCCCGCTGACCATCCGCGTGCCCGTCGGCGGCGGCATCCACGCCCCCGAACTGCACTCGGACTCGCCCGAAGCCATCTACGCCCACACGCCCGGCCTGAAGGTCGTCATGCCCTCCACGCCCTACGACGCGAAGGGCCTGCTCATCAGCGCGATCCGCGACCCCGACCCGGTCATTTACTTCGAGCCCAAGCGCATCTACCGCGCGTTCCGGGAAGAGGTCCCCGAGGACGAGTACACCGTCGAGATCGGCAAGGCCAAGATCGTCGAGGAGGGCACCGACCTCACCGTCGTCACCTGGGGCGCGACCACGCTGCAGTGCATCGAGGCGATGGACAGCCTGCCCGAAGACCTGTCGGTCGAACTGATCGACCTGCGCACCATCTACCCCTACGACCTCGACACCGTCGCGGCGTCGGTGCAGAAGACCGGTCGCTGCGTGATCGCCTGCGAGGCCCCACGCACCGCGAGCATGGCGGCCGAACTGGCCAGCGCGATCCAGGAAGAGTGCTTCCTGCACCTCAAGGCGCCCGTCCAGCGTGTCTGCGGCTTCGACACCGTCATGCCGTATTACAAGCTGGAACTGGACTACCTGCCGGACGCGAAGCGGATCAGCAAGGGGATTCTGGAGACGGCGAACTATTGATACCGGACGAGCACGAACAGAACGATGCTTCCTCGCGTCTGCTGATCGCCGCTCGTGCCTTCCTCGAATTTGTAACCACGTCACCAAGCGACGAGCCGGATCGACTCAGGAAGTTGATCCGGCTTCTTGATGCGCTGAATTCGGCGGTCATTGAGATACGAGTACGAATCCCAGAGGACTCCGAATATGAGTGGCCGGATAGGTACGCAGAGCTTCGAAGTCGCTGGCCCGAACTGAACGCGGGCTATCCGTCCGCGATGTTGCTGACCGAGCGTGACTTGCTGGAGGGTGATGGCGAGGCAAGTATCGCTTTGGCCCTTGTCGACTTGGCAGACATCTGCTCCGAGGTCGCGGAAGCCCTTGCAGTCTCAGAACAGCACGACGAGCGGACCGCTGCCGAGCACCTCGCGTGGACTTACGAGTCGCACTGGATCTGGCATGCTCATGGGCTGAGGTATTTTGTCGCGAGAATACTCGTCAGGTGATCAGCGGTGCTCACCGACTCATCGTGATGCTCAGCGAACCGCCGAGCAGTCGATCCAGTTCCCAAGGACGCCCGCCCATTTTGTTCGCGCGGGCGATGGCCTCTTCGGGTTCCAGCCCGAGCTGCTCGATCAGGTAGGCCGTCCAGATCAGTCGAGCGCGTCCGCCGGATGAGCAGTGCACGAGCACATCGCCCTTCGACTCCGCCTCGCGGAACGCCGCGGCGAACTGGCGAACCTGCTCCGGGGTGTAGTCGTCCTCGCCGCCCATCGGGATGTGCACGAAGTTCATGCCGAGTTCTCGGGCGTGTTCCTGCTCATCGAAACCGTTGTTCCGATTCTCGCGGTTCGTGCGCAGGTTGATCACGGTCTTCACGCCCTTGGCCGCGAGCCAGTCGAGGGTGTCCTCTGTCGGCTGCGCCGAGATCAGCAACTTGCCGTCGCGATGCACGCGGGTCTTCGGCTCGACGCGCGGCCCGACCTCGACGGTGGAACCCTCGATCGACGAGTACTCGGTCCACGATCCCTCGTACAGCCGGACGTTGGCCCAGCCGAGTTCGCAGGCGAGCGTGATCATCATCAGCGTGGCCTCGCGCCCGGTGCCGCAGTAGATGATGATGTCGTCGCGATCCGAGACGCCGAGGTCCTCGAGCATCGTTTCGATCTCATCGAGCGGCTTGAGGCGGTGTTTGTTGATCGGGTCGGTGAGCAGGGTCCAGTCGAGCGAGTGCGCGCCGGGGATGTGCCCGTTGCGGATCCAGATCGGCACATCGCCGAGGTACTGCCTTTTCGGGCGGGCATCGACGAAGGTGAAGTCGTCGAAGCCGATCGAGTCGGCGAAGTCGGTGTACGCGATCTTCGAGAGCGTCGGTTCCTGCGGCGTGATGGTGTTCCGCTGAATCTGCGGGAACTCTCTCGTGGTCGGATGGTTCGCGGCCCACGCCTCGAAGCCGCCGTTGATGATGCTGACCTGATCATGCCCGATCTGCGTGAGCGCGTACGCGGTCATAGTCGCCGCGAGCGGATCGTCGAGAGAGGAGTACACGATCACCGGCGAATCAAGCGAGATGCCCGCATCCCCGAAGATGCCGGCGAGGCGCTCGGCGCTCCAGTACTGAACGGGCAGGCCGCCAAGCGGACCGCGCAGGGCCTCGTCGTTCATGTGCACCGCGCCGGGCAGATGGCCCTTCAGGTAGTCGCCGAAGGATCGCGTATCGAGCACATGGGCCCGGTCGACGGCGTCCGCGGCCTCGGCGACATCCACGAACCGCACCGGCGGCGCAGCGGAGATCGCTGGAACGAGCAGGCCCATGAGGCCCAACAAAAAGACAGTCACGAACCGGCGCATTCTCATCTCCTCAGTTGGGATCGCGGGGTAGCTCGTTGAACCGGAGACCCGGCCTTCGGTTGCTCGATCGAAGGCCTCGGACATCATGGGCTCGGAACCAGCCCCTCGCCCGGGCGGACCATTTCAAGCCGGGTGTACGCTGGACGCATGCCTGCGCGGATCGCATTTCGCTCGGTGCCGACCGATGGGTCGCTGGCGATGGTTGCCCATTGCAAACCCGCTTCGCGAAGCAGCAGGAGGCGCTGCTCAATCAGCATCCTCTGGACGCCACGCCGACGATACGACGGGGCGACCGCACCGCCCCACAACGCCCCGAGATTCTCGAAACGCTCACAACCACAAGCCGCGACGATGTCGTTGGTCTGATCGTCGAGCAGCAGCATCGTTATCGATCGTGGGTGTCGCACCGCCCTCCGGAACGAGTCGGTGTGCGGTTCAGCGTGAGATGCTCCGAAATGGATCGCCGCGGCGAACCGCGAGTAGGCGTCAACCTGATCCTCGTCAGCAGCGTCCACCCGCTCGATTCGCGTACCCGGTGGCAATTGAGTCTGGTGTGCGTCCATCTTCGTGAGATCCGCTACCAAGAGCGTCTCGATCGAGCAGACCGTGAATCCGGCCTCGGCCAGGACCTGTCGCAGCGTCGGGTGGCTGTACGTCGTGAGCAGGATCTTCGGCTCGACGCGACGATCAGCGAACCAGCGCGCGACGAACTCGACCTCATCGCGGTCCACCGGCCTCTTCATGGCCCCGTTGATCGCCTGATTCAGCCAGGAGCCCACTCCTCCGAACGCGGCCACGCCACCGGCCCAGTCGATGCACTCGTCGGCCAGATCGGAGCAAACCTCGGCCTGCCGGCGCTCTTCGATTTCCGCTATCTCCCATGGGGCGAAAGGAACCGGTATCGCGTCAGCCGAGGGCATCGGCTCATGCTACAATCTTCGTCTCGCGATGACCCGCACAAACCCCCGACCGGGTGCGGCAAACGCCGGTGGGCCACGGTCTTCCGGTGGCCGTGATCGCCCTTTTCAGCCCCCGCGTCCAGACGCGATGAGAGGAAACCCAATGGCCGGCCATGTCTCTTCCGATCCGAACGTCTTCATCCTTCCCGACCTCGGCGAAGGGGTCCACGAAGCCGAGTTGATCTCGTGGAAAGTGAAGCCCGGAGACCACGTCGAAGAGCACGACATCGTGGCCGAGATGGAGACCGACAAGGCCCTCGTCGAGGTGCCCTCCCCCCGCGCCGGCGTCATCAAAGAGCTCTTCGGCGAGGTCGGCGAGATCCTCAAGGTCGGTAACCCCGCCTGGACCTATGAAGGCGCCGGCGACGACGCCGGCTCGACTCCTTCGCCGGTTGAAAGCGGCACCGCTCAGGCCGAACAGGCCGAAGTCGCGGGCGAAGAAGAGCGCGAAGACGACGGCACGGTGGTCGGAACGATGAGCGGATCCCTCGGGGCGGTCAGCGCCCAGGAGGGCAAGGCCCTCGCCACCCCCGCGGTCCGCCGCCTCGCTCGCGACCTCGGCGTAAACATCGACAGCGTGAAGGGCACCGGCCTCGCCGGACGCGTGACCGAGAAGGATGTCCGCGCCGCTTCCGGCGGTTCGTCATCGAACAACGGTCAGGCGACGCCCGCCGCGAGCGCACCGAAGCCCCAGCCGGCCCCAGCCAAGCCCGAACCCGCCCAGCGTCAGCAGAGCAACCTCGCTACAACCGTGCCCCAGCAGCAGGTCGTCGAACGCCCGCCGGTTCTCATCCCCGACGTTCAGGGCGACTCCACGATCATCCCGGTCCGCGGTGTGCGTCGAACCATCGCCATGCGCCTGCGCGAGTCGGTCGATCGGGCCGTGCACTTCTCGGTCATGGACGATGCCGACGTCACGGAGCTCGACCACACCCGCAAGCAGATGGCCAAGGCCAGCGGCGAAAAGGTCAGCTTCCTGCCCTTCGTCATCAGCGCCGTCTGCCGGGCCCTGCAGGACTTCCCGGAGCTCAACGCCTACATCGACGATGAGAACGAGCAGATCATCCGTCACAAGCGGGTCCACATCGGCATGGCGACCGACACCGAGCACGGCCTCGCCGTCCCGGTCATCCCCCACGCCGACGACATGGGCGTGCTCGAACTGGGTCGCCAGATCACCGACCTGGCTCGCATGACCCGCGACCGCTCGGTGCCGCGTGAGCGCCTGATGGGCTCGACCTTCACCATCAGCAACGTCGGCAGCTACGCCGGCAAGTACGCGACGCCCATCATCAACTACCCCGAGGTCGCGATCCTCGCGGTCGGTCGGGTCTACGAGGGCGTCGTCGCCGATCGCGGTGCGATCCGCGTCGCCAAACTGCTCCCGATGAGCCTGACCTGCGACCATCGCTCGGTGGACGGCGCCGCCGCGGCCCGCTGCCTCGCCCGGATCGTCGAACTGCTCAAGCGTCCGGACGACCTGCTCACGCCCGCTCGCGGCTGATCCGCTTCGCATCGCCCGACCGAGCCCCGCGATCGCGTGGGGCTTTTTCGTGCGCTGGACGAGCTGTGGAAAGTCCACCGAAGAGCCTCGATGTTCGGGAACGGTTCAATGACCGCAGTATGTCACTCGGTGACAACAGCGTGTCACCGGCTCCACGACCGGCCCTTTCGGTCGCGAAAATCCGGTCTATCTTCGACCCGACGGCGTCGGCCTCGTGTGCCGCCCGTCGGGTCGCCGGACGGTCCAACGCTCCATGTCGAGCCGGACCTCGGCGGCTGCCTGCGAGGAAGTCAAAAAAAGAACAGGGCTCGGCGTGAAGCCGAGCCCTGTTCGCTTTTCCGGTCAGCCGCTGAACAGCGGCTCAGGTGATCAGCCCTGGTCTTCGGTCGGGAGACCGTCGACGAAGTTCTTGATCTGCTTGGCGAGGTCCGTGTCCGGAGCGATCTCAATGACCTCAAGAGCCACTTCACGGATCTTCGCGTTGTCACGCGTCGGGAAGACGATGTTGATGCGGTTGACCGCGATCATCTGACGCTGCTCGGCGGTGAGGCCGGGCTTGGTCATGGCTTCGGCGATGGCCTTCTCGGCGCCGTCGGTGTTGCCGGAGTTGATCAGCAGCGAGACGCGCATGCCGACGAGGTTCTGGTAGGCGTCGCCGGTGGGCTTGTACTCGGCTTCGAGCTCGTCGAGCTTGGCGAGGGCCGCGTCGATGTCGCCCGAGCGGGCGAGGCCTTCGACCTCGGACATGGCGTTCTGCATCTTCAGCTCGCGGAGCTGCTGCTCGTACTTCTCCTTGAGGCCGGCGGCGTTGTCGGCGTCGAGGGCGATGATCATTTCCATCTTCTCTTCGCGGTTCGGCACGACGATGCCCTCGATGGACATCGCGGCGTCGAGGTGCTTGGCCTTCTCAACGCCGCTGGCGTTCTCGGCGGCGGCGAGGGCTTCGTCACGCTTGACCTTGCCTTCGCGGAGCTCGTTCAGGTGCTCGATGTACGGCGTCGGTCCGCCTTCGCGGTAGCCGGTGCGGGCGTACTCTTCGCCGCTGGCGTCGGTGAGGACGATCGTCGGGTAGCCGCGGATCTCGAACTTCTCCTGCCACTCCTTGTTGTGGGCCTTGACCTCATCGGTCTGGGGCTTGCGGGCGGGGAAGTCGAGCATGACCAGGACGAAGTCGTCCGGAACGGCCTGCTTGAACTCGGACTGGGTGAAGACCTCGTCCTTGAGCTTGATGCACCAGCCGCACCAGTCGGAACCGGTGAAGTCGATCAGGATGTCCTTGCCCTCGGCCTTGGCCTTCTCGATGGCGGCGGGCATGTTGTCTTCGATCCACATCTCGTCGGCGGCGAAGGCAGGGGCGGCGATGGTGATGGCGGCACCGGCGGCAAAGACAGCCGCGGCGGTTGAGCGGAACAGTTTCATTCGGATGACCTTTCGATTCGGGCGTGCGCGGAGCCGGTCACATCCCGGAGCGTCACACGGCGTCGGCGCGTTTCAGGCGAGGTCCGACGCGAGATATCAGATTCCAGTTCTTCACTGTACACCCTCAGACCCGTTCAGATGCGAGAACGGCTGGGGTATTCCCCCTGTCAATGGGGTATGGCGGGCACTTATTCCGGTCCTGACCGGTTGATTCAGGCGGCATCCGAGCCTCGCAGACGCGACCCGCCGGGACGGATACACTGGCCGCCCCGCTGTGGATTGACCGACGCCCCTGATTCTCTCGCGATTGCGAGGAGTTCGTATGACCTGGCTCCGTGCATGTGATGCCCTGAACGCCCAACCCGGCACCAAGACCACCCTGAAAGGGTGGGTTCGCACCCGGCGCGACTCCAAAGCCGGCCTCTCGTTCATCAATCTGAACGACGGCTCGTGCTTCGCGGATGTCCAGATCGTGGCCCCCGCCGACCTGTCCAACTACGAGTCCGAGGTGACCAAGCTGACCACCGGCTGCTCGATCGAAGCGACGGGTGAGCTGGTCGAATCCAAGGGCAAGGGCCAGGCGGTCGAACTCAAGGCCGATTCGATCACCGTGCTCGGCTGGGTGGACGACCCCGACACCTACCCGGTCTCGGCCAAGCGCCACACCTTCGAGTACCTGCGCGAGGTCGCCCACCTGCGCGTGCGGACCAACACCTTCGGCGCGGTGGCGCGGGTGCGGAACTGTCTCGCCCAGGCGGTGCACCGCTTCTACCACGAACGCGGCTTCTCCTGGATCCATACCCCGATCATCACCGCGAGCGACTGCGAGGGCGCGGGCGAGATGTTCCGGGTCAGCACTCTGGACCTCGCGAACCTGCCGCGGACCGAGGACGGGGCGGTCGATTTCTCGGAAGACTTCTTCGGGCGCGAGGCGATGCTGACGGTCTCGGGCCAGCTCAACGTGGAGACCTACTGCGCCGCGCTGACCAACGTGTACACCTTCGGACCGACCTTCCGGGCCGAGAACTCCAACACCAGCCGCCATCTGGCCGAGTTCTGGATGATCGAGCCCGAGATCGCCTTCGCCGATCTCGAGGCCGACATGAAACTGGCCGAGGACTTCCTGAAGTACCTGTTCAAGGCGGTGCTCGCCGAGCGCGCCGACGACCTGGAGTTCTTCGCCCAGCGGATCGAGCCGACGGCCATCGAGCGGCTGAAGCACGTGATCGACAGCGACTTCAGGCGCGTCTCCTACACCGAGGCGATCAAGATCCTTGAGGAAGCGAACACCCCCGACAAGAAGGGGCGCCAGAAGTTCGAGTTCCCCGTGTCGTGGGGCAGCGACCTGCAGAGCGAGCACGAGCGCTACCTGACCGAGGAGCACTTCAAGGCCCCGGTGATCGTGCACGACTACCCGAAGGACATCAAGGCCTTTTACATGCGTCTCAACGGCCCCGACAAGGCCGGTCCGGACGGACGCGAGACGGTCGCCGCGATGGATGTGCTCGCGCCGGGCATCGGCGAGATCATCGGCGGCTCGCAGCGCGAGGAGCGGCTTGATGTGCTCGACCAGCGCCTCGAGGAGATGGGCCTGCACAAGGAAGACTACTGGTGGTACCGCGACCTGCGGCGCTACGGCACGGTCCCCCACGCCGGCTTCGGCCTCGGCTTCGAGCGCCTGGTGCAGTTCGTGACGGGCATGGGCAACATCAGGGATGTGATCCCGTTCCCGAGGACTCCGGGGCAGGCGGGGTTTTAAGGGCGGGCATCACGTCAGCCTTGATCGGTCAGTCATCGGTGCGACTGACTCTAGTGGAAGCCAGCACAGGACCTTGAGTGCCTCGCGCTACAATCGGGAGATAAATGGCTCGTTCCCGTATACTCGCGCACCCAGAAGATCACATACCGATTCGCGAGACTGTCAACGCGGTTCACCTTCGGCCAGAGAAGCACCGCATCGGCACGCATTCAAGTAATTACCAAGCGAAGTAGATCAAGGTGACCAGTAGATGGCAACGAGCAAGCAAGCGACGACTCGCGAGGCCAAACCCCACCAGCAACCGGAACAAATCCGCAACGCGATTGTGCATGCGGATGCGCTGGAGGCACTGGGCAAACTTCCAGAGGGCTGCGTTGATCTGACAGTGTTCAGCCCTCCCTACGATGGTGTCCGTGACTACGGCAAAAACTGGAAACTGGACTACCAAACGCTAGGCTCTGAGCTTTTTCGCGCGACGACCGACGGTGGAGTTTGCGCGGTCGTGATCGGTGATGGCACCAAGAATTTTGCCAAATCGTTAACGACGTTCCGCTGGGCCGTTGACTGGGTGGATCGGGTTGGCTGGCGGCTATTTGAATGCTGCATATATCAGCGACACGGCAACCCTGGCGCTTGGTGGACCAAGCGATTTCGAGTTGATCACGAATACATTCTGATTTTTTTCCGCGGCGACCGCCCCCGTCATTTCGACAAGAGCTCACTAATGGTGCCCTCAAAGCATGCGGGAAAGATCTATTCTGGAACTGACCGGCTTACTAACGGGGGATTCAAAAAGATCAAGTCCAAGGCAGTGAACGCCCTTAAGTGTCGCGGGACCCTCTGGGATTACGCGACCAGTAACACCGAAGGCAATCGAACAAAACTGGAACATCCAGCAACGTACCCTGACAAACTTGCCGACGACCTGATTCAGTGCTTCTCCCAACCAAACGACCTAGTCCTAGACCCAATGTGCGGCAGCGGAACCACCTGCGTGATGGCCGCAAAGGCTAAAAGACACTATCTCGGGATCGAGATCAACCAAGACTACGTCGATATCGCCAAGAAGCGGATCCGAGACGAAGTCGAAAACGACGCTAGGCTATTTTGACAGTGAGATCGTGAAATGACCGAGATTATGCTATTCAATGGGCGCTAACAGTCGACTGGATCAAACTCTGCAAGTGCTTCGCAATCTCGCCGCGGTGGGAAGGCAGTTTCCGTCCGAACCGATGCTGAAGCAAATCGCTCCGTTCGAAACCTACTTTAACGCTTCGGGATCGGTGATTCAAGACCGACTCGACTCTCGTGACGGAGGCGTAACGCGTCGCGAGGCAATGCTACGAATGCTCCTCTTGTCCGCCGTTATCGACCAAGGGCCAGACATTGAGGGCGTGCGACGCCTAGCAGTATCAGTTGTCAACGACCTCTATTCGCGCGAAGTCAGAATCCTGCATCGTCCGCTTGATTTTTTTGAACACTTTAGAATTTCGGCTACATCAATTGAAGATTCCCACAGCTTAGTCAAGGAGGCCAGAGCCGAGGCTTGGGCCGAACGAAACGATTCCAAGGCTTCGAAGTACCTTCTGTACATGGAGAACGCTCGACAAACGCTGGGCTACGCCGTCTATCGGTGGGGCGCACCACTTGTCGTGCCGCTGATTTTGTCTCAAGAAGCAGAAACCGATGGGCTAGACGCGTCAAATATTCTACAACTATATCTTTCAAACACTCACAAAAATTTCGACCGATCTGCCGAAGGAATGACGCGACTGATCAAGGATCACCCTCGCTATGGATTGGGCAAAGCCATTGGGGACAAAGCAGCCCACCTCTTCGCGAAGTGGGTGATCCATTCGTTCCCGTTGCTCTTGGACAGCGAAGACACGGCTTGGGGGCCATGGTCTTACGAGGTGCCATTCGACAGCAATGCCGGCCGAGTGCTTTATCGGACAGGTATTGTAACTGGCTGGGTCGACAAGACGCGATTACGGAAGCACGAAGTGATTCAGCCGAAGAAGGGAAAAGGTGGCACGACGTCGCACATGCGAGTTACTAATCTTCGTGGTGTCGAGTCGTCTCTCGCTCAACGATCAAAAGACATGGTGGCTGCCAACAAGGATCTATGCGTACGCCATTTGCGCACTCACGCGCGAGGACCTCGCAAAGTTCAAGCACAGCACATCCCATCAGTGGTTTCACTAATCGATGGAACGATTACTCCCGGCGAAATCGACGACGGCCTGATTAAAGTTGGCACGGAGTGGTGTTTCAATACCGGGTCGCCTAGATGCAACGAATGTCCGCTGCGTAGCACATGCGCCGGAGCGAACGGAGAACCCGAACTCATCACAGAAGTTCGGACCTAGGACAGGAAAAAGATATCATGACTTCAGATTTCGCGAACGACATCAAAAAGATGAAAACGTTGCTTGCAGACATTCCTCTCGTTTGGGAAGGAAAGAAATCTGTCCTTGAACTGAAAGAAGCGAATTTTAATTGGAAGCAAATGGAGTGGTGGGCCTTTTACTTCGAGCACCTTTGCTACGGACGATTACTTGACAACTTTGAAGTACCCGGCGACCGGTTTGGCACAGTCACCTTTGATCTCAAGGGCAGCGTCAACTGGGATCTGAAGGCGAAAGCCATCAAGTCTGACGATCACAGGTGCATACTGAACGACTGCGGTGCAATCGATGACTCTATTGATAAGTACGGAGAGCACGGGGTCATCATCGCACTTTGCGACGTCGAGTACAATGACGTGGATCGATCTTTTCAAAAATGGCACAGCGAACTTAAGGGCGGCCTATCTGCCTACGAAAAGAAACGCCGAGCTAGAACAGAGGTTTCCCGATACCGAAAGACAAAGGCTGATCTTGCAGAACTACTGTTTTTTCGCTTTGACGCATCATCTGCGGACCTCTTAGGTCGAATGAACCAAGGCCGAAACTCGAACGGCGCTCCCCGGCCCCCGAAATACATGCTAGACCTAGAAGATGCGGACGGCTTGCTGGTCGATCGTATTTCGTTTACTGAGCAAGGCTGATTCTCGAAGTGGAAGCATAGCGGGATTGGAGGCTGTGCGAAGCGTTCCATGCTGCTTAATCATTCTCAATCGACGCCCCCCCCCGTTATCCTTTCCCCATGGCCACCACGCCTCACCACGACGGGCACGCCGCTACGGAGGTTGAAGAGCGCACGCCGGGGGTGCTGCTGCTGACGCTGCCGCTGCATCCGCCGTCGACCATGACGCTGGACCGGCGGACGTGGCGGAGCGCGATCCACGAGGCCACGCGCTCGTATGGCGAGCTGAAGTGCATCGGGCTGTACCTGGTGCTGCTGGGGCTCGGGGTCGGGGCGACGGCGGGAGGGTTCGTGTTCATCCAGTGGCTGCTGGACTCCACGGACTACGCCCTGTGGGCCTGGGGCGTCGGGGCGGCGGCGCTGCTGGCGATCCTGGGGGCGGTGCTGGGGCTGACCAAACTGCTCATGCGCGGGCCGAAGCGTCACCTGGCGCTGGTGCTGGAGGTGCGGGGCATCGTGCTGTGCGGGCGCTGCGGCTACCGGGTGGAGGGGCTGGACGCCGCCTCGCGCTGCCCGGAGTGCGGGGCGGGCATGGCCCGACGGGCTGTATAGAAAGGTCGCGGGCGACTGACGGGACCGGGCGAGGGCCCTAGGATCGGGGTCCATGGCCGCTTTGATCGTCATCCCGACCGCTCTGGCTGTTTTCGTGATCTGGTTTATCGTGACCACGCCGGGGCGGGTGCGCCGGAAGCGCCTGCGTGAGGCGGGGGTGCCGCTGTGCTGGAAGTGCCACGCCCGGCTGGACGAGGTGGACGAGAGGGAGGAGTTTTGCCCATTCTGCCGCGCCCGGATCAACCGGTTCGGGAGCGGCAAGCTGGGCAAGGACGGTGCGCAGGCGTCGGGCAGCGCGGGGGCTTGAACCGAGCGTCGGGGCGGGAGCACCCCCGATTTCGGACCCCGATCGGAGCGTCGGAAATGCGGGCTGAGCGTGGCAATCAGCCGTTCGTCTGCTACATTGGCCCCTGCAGGCCCGAGTGGGTGCAGAGCAGGTGGTGGTCGCCCGGTTTCGGCCCCGGCGAGGGGCACGGAATCGGCGTTTTCCGGGAGCCAGGACGCCTGTTTTGCGTATCGGTTTGGGTCCGCCTCGCGCTGCGAGTATGGTGTCGCGTCCACCGGACCGGCGCCCTGTCGGACGGTTTCGGGTGTTGGCACCCGGAGCGAGTGAGAACCTCTGTAGTACGAAGGAAGCGACCTTCCGATGAATGTGATGACCGACTCTCGTGCGGGTGATTCGATCGCGGGGCGGACGAGCTTCAGCCCGGACCACGAGCACAATCCCCATGAGACTCGCCTCGGCAAGTTCATGCAGGCGTGCATCAAGTTCGGCGGCTCGGACCTGATCATCAAGACCGGAGTGCAGCCCAAGCTTCGTCTGCGCGGGGCGCTCAAGCCGCTCGACACCGAGCCGGTGTCCAAGGAAGAGTTCCGCTCGATCGCCAAGGCGATCCTGAGCCAGGAACAGATGAGCGACCTGGTGAAATACGGCTCGGTCGACTTCGCGTACGACTACGACGACGACAACCGGTTTCGCGTGAACCTCTTCCAGACGCGCGGCTCGATCTCGATCGCCGCCCGTCTGATCACTTCGAACATCCTGCCGTTCGAGGGGCTGCACCTGCCGCCGGTGATGTCGGAGATCGCGATGCAGCCGCAAGGCATCGTGATCCTTGCTGGTGTGACCGGTTCGGGTAAGTCGACGACGATCGCGTCGATGCTCGACTACATCAACGAGCGCAAGCCGGTGCACATCGTGACGCTGGAAGACCCGATCGAGTACATCTTCAAGGACAAGAAGGCAACGATCCACCAGCGTGAGATCGGCATCGACTGTCTGAACTTCGAGATCGGCCTGCGCGCTCTGGTGCGTGAGAACCCGGACGTGGTACTGATCGGCGAAATGCGTGACTCGGAGACCTTCGAGGCCGCTCTGCACGCCGCGGAAACCGGCCACCTGGTGTTCGGGACGATCCACGCGTCGAGCGCGTCGCAGACCTTCGGTCGTATCTACGACCTGTTCCCGCCCGATGAGCGTGAGCAGGTCCGCAAGATCCTTGCGTACCAGATGCGGGCGATCGTGTACCAGAAGCTGCTCCCGACGCTGAAGCCGGAGGTGGCCCGCGTTCCGGGCCTCGAGATCCTCATCAACACCGCCTCGGTGACCAAGTACATCGCCGAGGGCCGGGAGAACGAGCTCGGTGACATCATCAAGAGCCAGGAGTCGCGCCAGATGGGCATGATCGACTTCAACGGCTCGCTGGTGAAGCTGGTCGAGAGCGAGTTCATCCACATGCGCGTGGCGATGGAGTCCACCCCGAACGCCGACGAACTCAAGATGCGTTTGAAGGGAATCAGCTAAACTGCCGATCTCGCCCCGCTCGCGCGGGGCAGGCCTTTCGTTCGCGGCCAACTTGTCTGCCGCGTAGAGACCTAGTCATCCGGGCGCGCCTCGAACCGGCGTGTCCTCATCGGCGACCGGAACGGTCGCCCAACGAGTTCTGGACCAGCCTATGACGGACCCGTCGCTGAATGCCCTTCCCACGCTCGCTGCCGGGATGATCCTCGTGTCGTGGTGGAAGCCGATCCTCGTTGTCGCGGCGGTCGCCGCGTGGGCGTGGGTCATCGCATCGATCTACGACAAGGACGCCGCCCGCTGGTACTTCAAGCGACAGGCGTGGAACGTCGGCCACCTGGTGGCGGGCATCGTCGCGGTCGCGATCGTGCTCGTCGCCCCGCTGTCGTTCTTCATCACCTTCCCGATCATGCTCGTGGTGCTCGCGCTGGATCTGGGGATCTACGCGTTCCTGAGGAACAAAGACAGCCGCGTTCCCGAGAAGCATCGCTGGTCGCTGGACTTCGACAGGATGGCCGAGGCCCGGGCGTCGAAGAAAGCCAACAAGAGCGCGAAGGGCATCATGATGACCTTCGAGTCACCGGACGGGCGCTTGCCCTCACCCCAGCCCGAGACGCCGCAGTACGCGGTGCGTGTCGCGGCCGAGGGGCTGCTGAGCGCGACGGTCGACCTGCGCGGTTCGCAGCTCGACATCGTCCCCATCCGCAAGGATGTTTACGGAGCGACCTGCCTCGTGGACGGCCTGCGAACGCCGATCGAGCAGATCCCGGCGCAGCAGGCGGTGGCGGTGATCGACTTCTTCAAGGCGGCCGCGGGCCTCGACCTGGAGGACCGTCGGCGCAAGCTCAGCGGTGCGATGAAGTTCGGCGTGGGCGAGAGCGCGACGCAGGTCGCCCGCGTGACAACCAAGGGCACATCGTCGGGCCTGACTCTGAGCGTGCTCATCAACCCCGAAGCCCAGGTGCAGCGCCGCATCGACGATCTCGGCCTGCTCCCGAACCAGCTCGATGAACTGAAGAAGATCGTTGAAGACGGCGGCGGTGTCGTGCTGCTCGCCGCGCCGCCCGACAACGGTCGGACGAGCACCATGTACTCGATGGTGCGTGCCCACGACGCGTACACCTCGAACGTGCAGACGATCGAGCTCGACCCGCAGGCTCCGATCGAGGGTGTCCGCCTCAACCTGTTCGACCCGCAGGAGGACGGCGCGGAGTTCTCAACCCTTGTCCGATCGATCCTGCGTCGCGACCCGGACGTGGTCGCCGTCGCGGAACTGCCCGACGACGAGACCGCCAAGACGATCGCCCGCGCGGACCACGACCACACGCGGACTTATCTCAGCATGCGGGCCGATTCCGCGCTCGCGGCGATTCAGATGTTCTGCCGCGCGGTCGGCGATCAGGAACTCGCAGCCAAGGCACTCCACGGCGTGGTCGCCCAGCGGATGCTCCGTCGCCTGTCGGAGAACGCGAAGATCCCGTTCCAACCGACGCCCGAGATGCTCAAGAAACTCGGCCTGCCCCCCGAGGTCAAGACGCTGTACCGAACCGAAGGCAAGGTGCTCATCAAGGACAAGCTCGAGCCGGATCCGGTGTCGAACGGCACCGGGTACTTCGGACAGGTCGGCGCGTTCGCGGTGCACTACATCGACGATGAGGCGCGCAAGCTCATCGCCGCCAACGACATCTCCGGACTGCGGGCGCTGTTCCGTCAGCGGAAGCAACCGAGCATCAACACCGCCGCGATGCAGCTGGTGGTCAAGGGCGACACCAGCGTCGAAGAAGTGCTGCGCGTGTTGCACAACCAGTCCAAGGGCTCCGGCTCGTCCGATCGCAAGTCTCCTGCTCCGGCTTCGGCCTGAGTTCGAATCCGTTCATTTCCCCTCGCTGCACTTGCCCCGGCCGTCCGGGCCGACGCAGAGGACCGTTCGACATGATTCTCAATGTTCTGACCATCGCGATGATGCTTGTGATCACCGGCCTCTGGTGCACGAGCCAGAAGGGTCGCGGCTTTTTCAGCTCCTTCCTCTGCATGGTGTGCGTGGTCGCCGCCGGTGCCATCGCCTTCGGCGTCTGGGAACCGGTGACCATGCTGATCCTGGAGAACGCGGGCGATGCCGGCAACGGCCTGGTTGAACGCATCGCCCCCACCGCCGCGTTGCTGCTGCCGTTCTGCCTGGCGCTGGCGATCCTGCGCTTCTCCGTCGACGCGTTCGTCGGCAAGAATGTGGACTTCGACGATGCGACCAACTTTATCGGCGGCATGGTCTGCGGCGTGGTCTCCGCCGCCGTCACGACGGGAACCGTTATCGTCGCTCTGAACTTCCTCGGTGTCGGCAACAAACTGATGGGCCACGAGTACATCCAGAACGAGTCTGGCAACCTCGTCTACACCTCGAGCCTTTGGGTCCCGGTCGACAAGATGACCGTCGCCATGTACGAGAAGCTCAGCACCGCCGGCTTCGCCTCGTCGACGCCGCTGGCCCAGTACGCACCGGACCTGCACGAGCAGGCCGCGCTCAGCCGCGCGGTGTTCGAGACCGAGAAGGAAAACAAGACGTTCGTCGCGCGTGCATCGCTGAATCCCGACGACCGGACGTTCCAGATCAAGGGGCGCATGAGCACGACCGGCGAACTCAGCGATCTGCTCAGCGATCGCTGGTTCCCTGATCGCTCGCACAACGTGCGTCGCGCCGACGGCGAGGCACCCAGGCCCGGATCCACATCGGAAGTGATCTTTGTTCAGGTGCAGGCGGCCGGTGCTGCCGAAGCGAGCGGCCAGATCGTCTTCACGCCGGGCCAGATCCGTCTGATCGCCATCGACGGCGATGAGGGCGTGGCGATCCATCCCCACGCGGTGTTCGCCAAGGCCACCGAGAGCGCGGGCGTTCTGACCCGCTTCCGTTTCGACGACACGAACGAGACCATCGCCTCGCCCGGTCGTGGCGGCGAGCACGTCTTCGGGTTCGAGTTCCTCGTCCCTCCCGGCTTCTCGCCGGACTCGATCATCGTCCGCAACGTTCGTCGCTCGCTCGACGGCGTCTCCCGCTACCCCGAGACCGGCGAAGTGCTTGCGGGCGCAACCGCCCGTGACAGCGCTGTCCTCGGCGGCGAGGTCATCGCGGCGCTGGATATCTCGATGGGTGGCATCGACCTGCCGGCGCCGGGCGGCACGCCGGTCGCCACCGACAACCCGACGCTGCAGACCTCGGCGGTCATCCAGACCCCGACGCTCCCGGACCGATTCGGCGTCACCCTGAACCGGGAGCGAGGCCTCACGCTCGCCACCGTCCAGCGCGGTCGTTCTTCGACACAGCTCGTCATCCGCAGCGGGCGGGCCACCTTCAGCGCCGACGAGATCGGCGGCGCGGTTGGTGCCTCGGACTCGGTCGCCAAGACCTTTGAGCAGCCCGACGGCAAGCGCATCCTCATGATCCCGCTCAAGGAGCGCAAGCAGTCGAACATCACGGTGTTCGGTCGTGCGGTGCAGCAACTCGGCACCAGCGGCCAGCCGCTGCTCTACGACCGCTCGTCGTCCCGCTACTTCCAGGCGTTCGGCTTCGTGCACATCGATACGAGCAACAACGTGACGATCCAGTACGACTTCACGAAGCCGGTGACGAACATGAGTGAAGACATGCCCGGCATGGTCATGAACGGGAACGACACGGGCATCTACCTTGTGTTCCTGGTCGACCGCGGCGTCTCGGTCACGGACTTCGTGCTGAACCTGCAGGGCGAATCCGAACCTCGTTACGCCGTCCGTTTCCAGCCGCCGATCCCCGCCGGCTGATCCGCAGCACCCGTTCACGGTTCAAAAACGAAAACCGGACGCCGAGGCGTCCGGTTTTTTGATGGGCGGTGGTCGCTCGCTCGGGCGGTGCGATCAGGCCGAGGCGGTTTCCTCTTCGGTCTTCTCGGCGTCGTCGCCTTCTGCGGCGGCCTTCTCGGCTTCCGCGGCGGCGGCCTCGTCGGTGAGTTCCGTTTCCTCCGGCTCCTCATCGATCGCGAGCGGCGTGTCGGACTCGACGACGAGCGTGACGGTCGCTTCGAGGTCACGCTCGGGCTTGACGGTGATGTCGAACTCGCCGACGCGCTTGATGGTCTGGCCGATGCGGACGTCACGCGGGGCGACTTCGAAGCCCTGCTGCTCGAGCAGGTCGGCGATGTCCTGCTGGGTGACCGAGCCGTAAAGAAGACCCTGGTCGTTGCAGGCCTTCGTGACGGTCAGGCGGAACTCGTTGAGCTTGCCGATCATCTTCTCGCGCTCGGCACGGAGAGCGGCACGCTCGGCCTCGGCCTTGGCCCGCTTGTCGGCGAGCTGGGCGATGAGCTCCTGCGAGGGCGTCGTCGCGAGGCCACGGGGCAGGAGGTAGTTCCGGGCGTAGCCGGTGCGCACGGTCACAACGTCGCCGACGATGCCGAGGCTGTCGACGTTCTCGAGGAGCAGGAGCTCGACGTTCTTGCTGGTTGCCATGGTCTGGCTGTCCTTTCGGTGGCTCCGCGATCGCGGGCCTGGTGAAAGTTGAGGAGCTGGCCCGCGACGCTGCGTCGCGGTGAATCACCGGCCCCAACTCGATTGAGATGCGATGCCGCAGGCATCGCGGGAATCGGCCGGGCGCGTCTCTCGACGCGACCGGTCGGGAATCGGTTTCGACTCAGAACGGGATGTCGTCGTCGTCGAGAGCTTCGTACGCGGGCGAGGTCTGCTGGCTCGATCCGTAGGAATCGTTGTCCGAGGACGAGTAGCCCGAGCCGCCGCTGGGGCCGCCGTCACCGGAACCGCCGCGTGAATCGACGAACTGGAAGTCGTCGACGACGACCTTCAACTTCGAGCGGTTCTGGCCGGACTGCTTGTCCTCCCACTTGTCGAGACGGAGCTTGCCCTCGATAAAGACCGGACGGCCTTTGCCCAGGTACTGCGCCATGACCTCGGCCTTGCGACCGAAGACCTCGCAGTCGATGAAATTTGCGCGCTCCTGCCACTGCTCGTTGCGGTCCTTGTAGCGTTCGTTCACGGCGAGCGTGAACTTGCCGACGCTGCCGCCGCTGGGGAACTGGCGCATCTCGATGTCGCGGGTCATGTTTCCCATGAGCAGGACTTTGTTGACGTTGCCAGCCATCGTGCCTCCGGCGTTCGAACAGGGAAGGGGCCGGCCCCGCGGATCGGGGCCGGGCGAGGAACCATCGTATCAGACCGTGCGAGCCGGACACCGCCGGCGGCCCGGGAAGAAGTGGGATCAGGCCGAGGTTTCGGCTTCCTCCTCGGCCGGGCTCGACTCGGCTGGGGCAGCGGCTGCCTTGTCGGCGGCTTCCTGCTCGGCCATATCCGCGGCCAACTTCTCGGCACGCAGTTTCACCTCGTCGGCGAGCTGCTCCTGACCGTCGGCGGCACGCATCTCCTCTTCGCTGAGGTGGTCGCAGCGGAGGACCATCACGCGGAGGATGTCGTCGGAGAGGTGGGCCTGACGCTCGATGATCTCGACGTTGACCGGGTCGGCGCTGAAGTAGGTCAGGAAGTAGACGCCGCGCTTCTGCTTCTTGATCTCGTAGGCGAGGCGGCGCTCATCCCATTTCTTGAAGGCGATGATGTCGGCTTTGCCTCGTCCGAGGACTTCCTTCACGTGATCGACGGCGGCGCCGAGGTCGTGAGCGGCGGCCTGGGAAACGAGGAACATGGCCTCGTAGTTGTTCGTGCGTCCTTTGGACTCTGCCATGGTGTGAACTCCCTATGGGTTCTGAGGTTGAAGCCCCGACGCACCGGCCGGAGCAGGGTTGTGATTGGTATCAGCGGGACGACGGGGTGTCGCCCGCGTTGTTGGTGAACCAGCCTGGATGAATGTCCCCGGGCTGTTTGTTTTCATCCGAAGGCGGTTCGGCCGCGGACGGCTTGGATTCCGGCTTCGGTTTGGGCTTCTTCTGCTCGTCCGGGGCGTTGAAGGCGTTCATCGCGGCGGTTGTTCCCCGGTGGACCCAGGTCCGCACGGCGTCGACGCATGTCTTCATCGCCTTCTCGATCTCGCTCATCTGCTCGTCGGTGAACCGACCGAGCACGTAATCGACCTGCGGGATGATGCCCGGTGGGTCGATGCCGATACGGAGGCGAGCGTACGCGCTCGTAGAGAGCATCTGCTGGATGCTCGCCAGGCCGTTGTGCCCGCCGGTGCCGCCCTTGGCCCGGATGCGGATTTGGCCGCAGGGAAGGGCGACATCGTCGACGAGGACGAGGATATCGGCTTCGGGATCGAGTTTGTAGAACCGAACGGCATCGGTCACCGCGCGACCGGACAGGTTCATGAAGGTGACCGGCTTAAGCAAGACGACCTTCTCTGCAGCCCCGGAACCATCGGCGTTCTCGGCGAGCCTGCCCTCGACCATTAGGGACTGGAACTTGCTCTTCCAGATCTCCGAAGGTGCGCAGACGTCCCGGAGCCGATCGACGGCCATGAAACCCGCGTTGTGACGGGTTCGCTCGTACTGAGCTCCGGGGTTGCCGAGTCCGACGATGAGTTTCATATCCGGTCAGCGGATGACGCCGCTTACTTCTCCTTCTTCTTGGGCTCGTCGTCGTCGTCGTCCTTCTTGGCCTTGATCACCTCGGGTTCCGAACCTTCGGCGGTGATCGCTTCGCCTTCGGTGCCTTCGTCTTCAGACTCGGCCTTGACGTCGATGATGACCACGACGGTCTCGGGATCGCAGTCGAGCTTGAGGCCCTCGGGAAGCGTGATCTCGCCGGCGGTCATGTGCTCGTCGGCGGCCAGACCGGAGATGTCCAGACGGATTTCATCGGGGATGTCCGAGACACGGCAGGTGACGGGGAGCTCGTTCATCTTCTGGACGAGGACCGCGCCGGCGGTCTTGAGCCCCTTGGCGTCACCCACGAGATGCAGGTGAACGTTCGCCTCGACGACATCGTCGAGGTTGACGCGGATCAGGTCGCAGTGGACGACATTGGTGCCGAGGTAGTCGAACTGCAGGTCCTTGAGCAGCACGGTCTGCGTCTTGGACTCTTCGGAGAGTTCGATGTTGAACACGCGCTCGCCCGACTCGAAGAAGCGGATGGCTTCCTTGTGATCGAGGCTGAGGTGCGCGGGGTCTTTGCCTTGGCCGTAGAGAACGCAGGGCAGCTTGCCCGCGCTGCGCTCACGCTTGGCGTAGCGGGAGCCCTTCTTCTCGCGGCGTTCGGCCTGCAGGGTGTGGGTTGCTTGCATGACTTCAATCTCCATTCAGAACCGGGACGCTCCCGGCGGAAGTGTGTCTGTCTCGTTGACTCAGCGCTTGCTCTCGGCGAAGTTCCGGAACAAGGCGCTGATGGACTGGTTGTGATGAATATGGTGGATCGCGTCGGCGAAGAGCTTGGAGATGCACAGCACCTCGATGCGATCTTCGATGTCCTTGAAGCGGTCGTCGCCTTCGAGTGTCTCTCGGGGGATGGTGTTGGTGACGATGACGCGCTCGATCGGGCTGGCCTTGATCTTCTCGACGGCCTTGCCAGCGAACACGGCGTGAGTCGCGGCGACGGTGATGCTCTTTGCCCCCTGCTTCTTCACAAGGGCGGCGGCTTCGCAGATCGTGCCGCCGGTCGAGATCATGTCATCGACCATGAGCACATCGCGACCCTCGACCGAGCCGATGATGTGCTGGCTCTTGACCGTGTCACCCGAGACGCGACGCTTGTCGATGATGGCGAATTCGGCGCCGAGCATCTCGGCGTAGGCGTTGCCCATCTTGACGTTGCCAACATCGGGGCTGACCACCACGAGGTTCTTGGTGTATTCGGGGCGGCTCTGGAAGTAGTCGAGGAAGATCGGCGAGCTGGCGAGGTGATCGACGGGGATATCGAAGAACCCCTGGATCTGCGCCGCGTGCAGATCGAGCGTGAGCACGCGGTTGAAGCCCGCTTCGACGATGAGGTTCGCGATCAACTTCGCGGTGATCGGCGTGCGTCCGGCTTCCTTGCGGTCCTGACGCGCGTAGCCGAAGTACGGCACGACGGCGGTGATCCGGCGGGCGGACGCGCGGCGCAGGCAGTCCGCGAAGATCAGCAGTTCCATGATGTTTTCGTTGACCGGGTCGCAGGTGGAGAGCACCACGAAGCAGTCTCGGCCTCGGACGTCTTCCTCCGTGCGGACGATGATCTCGCCGTCGGGGAAGATATCGGTGCGGGCCTGGCCGAAGGGCATGTCGAGGTGCTCGCAGACCTTCTCGGCCAGCGTGATCTGGTGGCGTCCCGCAAAAACCTTCACTCCGAACGCGTCGTTCCACGCCATATCAGCGGCCCTCCGAACCGGCGGTCTCGAGCCGATCACGCATGATGCGGTCCACCTCGGCGAGTTGCTCGAGCGTGTTGATCGAGAGCACATCGGCCGGCGGCACAGCTTCGATGACCTCGACCCGCTCGCCCGATTCGAGCAGAAGCGCCGGGACATCAGTGATGTAGTACTCGCCGCTGACCGGGTTCCGCTCGACGCGCTTGAGGGCGTCGAACATGGCCTTGCAGTCGAACAGGTAGTAACTCGGGTTGATCTCGTTGATCTTCAATTGCTCGGGCGTCGCGTTCTTCTGTTCAACAATGCCGACGAAACTCCCGCCGGCGTCGCGGACGATGCGTCCGTAGCCGGTCGGATCGTCGATGCGAGAGGTCGCCATGGTCGCGACAGCGCTGGTGGACTCTTGCCGCTCGCGGATCTGAGCCAGGGTGTCGGCGCGGATCAGCGGGCCGTCGCCGGCGAGTACGAGGACGCCGTGGCCCTCCTCGGAGCGTTCGGTTTCGAAGAGTGATCCGGCTTCGATCACGGCGTGGCCGGTGCCGAGTTGCTCGTTCTGGACCGCAAACTCGATGGTGGCCGGAGCGATCTCGGACTGAACATCAGCGAGCGCCCGGCGGACGACATCCTGCTGATAGCCGACGACGACCACGATGCGCGTGCACCCGGCCTGTGCGCAGGCACGGACCACCCAGCGGACCATCGGTTCGCCGGCCACTTCGTGGGCGACCTTCGGCAGGTCCGACTGCATGCGGGTGCCTTTGCCCGCGGCCAGGATGAGTGCAGAGAATGACTTCATAAGTAGATCGTGCGCTTCCCCGCCCGGATCGATGGACGAAAAGCTGGCCCGCAGGGATTCGAACCCCGACCGACTGGACCAAAACCAGCTGTGCTACCGTTACACCACGGGCCAGTGGTGATTGCGAACAGGTGTTGCCCGCTCGCGTAAACCTCCGATGTCGTGCCCAATGGAGACTGGGCGGGTGAACCACGTTGCGCGGTTCACCTTCGAACGACGAAGGCGACCGCGGCTGACTCTCCCAAGAGCTGGACCGTGCCAAGCCGCGTCGGCACGACCCTTACCCGCGCCTCGTCGGCTTGATGCCGACTCGTCACGGGAGGCTCCACTTCGTGGAGAGGGACGGTGAGTGTATCGAAACGACGGATCGACCGCCAGCGAACGGGCCGTCCGCCGGATCAGTCGGCGGTCTCGGACTCGCCATCGGGCTCGGACTCGAGTCGGAGGGCCTCGGCGCTGATCAACTCGTAGCAGGTGGCGAGCAGACCCACCAAGGGGAACTTGCCCTCCTCGAACGGGCTCGGACCGAGGCGACGGAGGAGCGGGTAGCTGATTTCCGGCTTGCGAATGGGTATTTCGAGGTCTCGCAGCTCCGGTCCGGCGTCCCAGAACGAGCCGGCCATGGCCTCCAGGGGGGCTTCGATGTCACCGGTTTCGGACGGCGGGGGCGGGCTGAACGCGGGGACGAGGCCGGTCGTCGAACTGGTGACCGCCCGGCGTTGGCGCAGTCGCTCGATGACCTGATCGCGGGCGATGCCCCGCAGGTCGAGCAGGATGAACGGGTCTGCATCGACGGCCTCGGTCAGGAGCATCGCGAGGCAGGCCCCGTGCTTGCACGGCTGGGCTTCGTTGCAGTTGCATGTGACCGAGATGGTCTCGCCCTCGGCGGGTGCCAGAGCCGCACCATGCTGCCGGAAGACCGCGTCGATCTCGTTCGGGAACTCGCCTGAGAGCAGGCGGGCGTTCAGGAGCGGATCGGAGACCAGGGCGTCGATCACCTTCTCCCACTGCTCGATCGTGACCTGCTCGAGGGAGATGCTGGCTTCGTAAGCTTTGAACCGACGCCCCTGCACCTCGGCCTTGATCGCTCCGACCTCGATCTTGAACGCCCGGGTCTGGCCCCTCTGCGCGTAGTCGCGGAAGGCCTCGGCCCGGACTTCCTCTGAAAACGTCCCGTTGATCGCTCCGACGAACGGAGCCGCGAATGGCGACAGACCCTCGGGCGGCCATGAATCCGCGCCGACTTTGAGACCGGCACGAACCCGACGGGGGTACTCCGCGCGTTCCGGTGTGCGCCGGGTGAACCCGGATTCGTTGGAAGCACGCTTACCGCCGGGCTTGCGGATGTAGGCCGAGAGATCGTCCTTCGGTGTCTCGGCTTCCTTGGCCCGCTTCTGCATGGCGGCATACCGCTCCATCGCGCTCATGGGCTTGTCATCGCTCGGGTTGGAGTCGTTCTTCGTGGGCATGGGGTGTCTTCGGGCCGTCAGTTGGCGGCGTCCTCGAAGTCTGCAGCGCTCGGCACGAACTCCGAGAGCGGCTCGTCGTAGGCGTCCGGACGCAGCTGGAGCACGTCGCGGAGTTGCGCGGTGGAGAGTTCGGTGAGCCAGTCCTCGCCGGCACCGATGATGTCCTGGGCGAGGGCGACCTTGGACTCGATCATCTGGTCGATGCGCTCTTCGAGCGTGCCGCCAACCATGAACTTGTGCACGTTGACGGTCTTCTTCTGACCGATGCGGAACGCGCGGTCGGTCGCCTGATTCTCGACGGCGGGGTTCCACCAGCGATCGAAGTGGAACACATGCGACGCGGCGGTGAGGTTCAGACCCACGCCACCGGCCTTGAGCGACAGAAGGAAGATCGGCGCCGAGCCATCGGCCTTCTGGAACCGCTCAACCATCTTCTCACGCTGCTTCTGGGGCACGCCGCCATGCAGGAACAGCACGTCGCGGTCAAACGTGTGGCGGATCATCGCGCTGAGCAGGTGGCCCATCTGGCGGAACTGGGTGAACACCAGCGCCTGGTCGCCTCCGGAGATGACCTCATCGACCATCTCGAGCAGGCGGATGCACTTGCCCGATCGGGAGGCCTGCGGGACGCCCTCGGCGAGTGTGATCTCGTCGTCGTCGGTTTCCTTGAGCAGGAGCGTCGGGTGGTTGCAAATCTGCTTGAGGCGGATGAGCGTAGTGAGCACGATGCCGCGCCGCCGGATGCCCTCGGCGCGTTCGACCTCGCCGAGCATCTCCTTGACGGTGGCTTCGTACATCTGGGCCTGCTCGGTCGTGAGGCGACAGAACTCCTTGGACTCGAGCTTCTCGGGCAGGTCGGAGATGACCGTCGGGTCCGTTTTCAGGCGACGCAGGATGAACGGCTGCACGAGCTGGCGGAGCTGCTGGGCCCGCTGTTTGTCGCGGTAGCGTTCGACCGGGATGGAGAACGTGCGCCGGAACTCGCCGGGCGTTCCGAGGAAGCCGGGGTTGCAGAAATCGATGATCGACCAGAGCTCACTCAAACGATTCTCGAGCGGCGTACCGGTGAGGGCGATTCGGCGCGGGGCGTCGAGTTGGCGCACCGCCTGCGACTGCTTCGCCGAGGGGTTCTTGATGTTCTGCGCTTCGTCGAGCACCACGCGGTGCCAGTGGACCTGACCGAGCATCTCGCGATCCCGGTGGGCGAGCGCGTAGGTCGTGATGGTCACATCGTGTTCGCCGGCGGCCTTGACGAAGTCTTCTCCGGTCTCGCGGTCGGCGCCATGGTGGATCATCAGACGCAGCGAGGGAGCAAACTTGCGGGCTTCGCGCATCCAGTTGCCGACGATCGACATCGGGACGACCAGCAGCGTAGGTCCGACCGGGTCTTCCTTGAGGCCCGCTTCGATCGCGGCCTTGTGCTGGTTTCTCTCGAGCACGAGCAGCGCGATGAGTTGGATCGTCTTGCCGAGACCCATGTCGTCGGCCAGACACGGACCGAGGCCCATCTGGTCGAGGAACGACAGCCACGACAGACCCTTCTGCTGGTACGGACGCAATTCGCCCTTGAAGCCCTCGGGGACATCGACCATCGTCATGGAGCGGTTTTCCATGTCGCTGAGCAACGTGGCGGCCCAGCCTGTCGCGTCGATCCCGAGGATCGGCAGACCGGCCTGGGACATCCCGCCGCCGAACGCCATGCGCAGGGCGTCGCCGATCTTCATCTGCCCGCCCGGGTTGGCGTGGATGAACTCGACGGCGGCTTTCACGTCTTCCGGGCGGACCTCCACCCACTGACCGTTGATGCGCACGAGCGGCGATTTCTGGTTCGCGAGGTTCTCAAACTCCTTGAGCGTCAGCGGATTGTCGCCGATGGCGAGGTTCCACTCGTACGACACCAGCGCGTTCAGACCGAGGCGGGCAGCTCCCACCGCTCCCGGCGTGCCACCGGCGTTGCCATCGGGATCGAGTTCCGGGGATTGGATGGAAAGGCGACCGCCTATGCGCGCGGCGGGTGTATCCCACCAGAGCGGTCGCTCGACGCCGAAGCCCTGCTCCTCAAGAAGCGGCGCGACCTCGCGGAGGAACTCGTACGCCTTGGTCGTCGGCAGATCGACAATGGTCGGCTCGGACTCGCTGAGCGCCGCTTCGAGAGGCTTGTACAAGCGAGCGGCCCGGGCGAGTTCGGCAAGGATCAGTTCCTTCGGGTTGTCGAGTCGCAGCCCCTCGATCGTGCAGGAGTCGCCACGCAGCACCCAGAGGTCTTCGGCCTCCAGGATCGCGTTTGGGTTCTCGACCGACTGCAGCGAGAACGTGATCGACCAGAGCACTTCGTCTCCGGGCGTGCCGAAGACCTGATCGTCGGCGTCGTCAAAGAGCAGCGGCTCGTGGAGCGAGAGGCGCAAACGCCACTCGCCGGAGATCCCGCGGTCTTCGAGGCCTCCCACCCAATGACGAACGCTTCGGAACATCCTTGCCGGATCGCTCGGCGCCGCGTTGACATCGCCGGACTGGTCGAGCAGGCCGCGCAGCCATTCGACGTGCGGATCGCCTGGTTGGGCCCGCTTCCCGGTGAGTGATGTGCTCATCGCCTCGCCGCGGAGCACACGACGGGAGGCGTGATCAACGATCGAACCGATGAACGAGGTGGTGATCGCCCAGGCGCCGTGCTCCAGATCGTCGATCTGGGCGCGCGCCACGGCGGGCATGGAGCGGAGCAATCTCGTCACACGCTCGGCGGTCGCTTCATCGCTGAACCACGGTCGCCAGGCCGCCTGCAACTGCCCGCTGTCGTCCTGCAGGAGCATCGGGACGAATCGCTGCTCGACCAGAAGCGCGACGCCGAGGCGGGCGGCGCTGAGGAACCAGCGAGCCGAATCGCCGATGTGCACAATGTGCGCAGAACCCGGCGACATGCTCGGATGGGCTTCTTCATCGAAGGCCCGGTCGTGATCGCGGACTGAGAGTTCCGAGAGCCGTTCGAGGAGGCGGGGCGCGCGGTCGGCGTCGATGGCGACGGTCTGGATCTCCCAGTCGCCAAAAGAGGCCGCCTCGACCAGTTCACTCTGACGCGTGGCATGGCCGGTCCAGTGCGCGAGCTGCGGCGACTGGAACGGACGCCCGTCGTGCTCGGGGAGGCGAAGGGTCAGCGACGCGGGCTTCGCGTCGGCGTGCTCGCCCAGAAGAGGACGGAGCAGTTCGAGGAGTTCCGCAGACGCAACCGTCGCCGGGTGCGGGCGGTTCTCGCCCTGAATCTCGGGGCGGTCATCGGAGCATCCGTGAAGGGATGAACGTTCGGCCCACAGGTGGAGCCTGCCCTTGCTGGCGTTGGCGTGCAGGACCAGCAGGGTCTGGGCGGATTCCGTCTTCGGGGTGCTCGGCATCGGTTCCTGGCGTGTGGCCCGCGTCGGGCTGAGGAAGCGGCGTTTGGCGGCGCTGCTGTGCGAATGGGAACCCTGGGATTCGAACCCAGAACCAACGGCTTAAAAGGCCGCTGCTCTACCGTTGAGCTAGATTCCCTCTTCCCGCAAGGGCGAAACCCGCGCGAAGAGGCAAAGTGTAACCAAACTGCTCTTGCCAGTCAGCCCGTCGGCGCTGATCTTCCTGTCGATCACGAGCACCGCGCGGATACACTCCGTTCATGCGTCAGCATTCGCAGCCATTCGACCCACGCGAGCCGGTGCCGGGATGGACGGTCGAACGCCACCTCGACGCGTTTGCCACAGGGTATTTCCCGATGGCCATCAGTCATCTGGAACTGGATCTCATTGGTTGCGCGGATGGCGCAAGCGAAGACGAATGGCTCGAACTGGCCCGCAAAGACCCTCAGGCCGTCGGCATCGATAACACCCAGCGTGAGATCGGTGAAGTGCACTGGTACATGCCCCGCTTCCGGGCGGTGCTCCCGCTCACGCCGGAAGACGGGCTCCATGTGCCCAGAAAAATCAACAAACTGCTCCGTCGGGGACAGTTCGAGTTCCGAACAGACGGCGAATTCGAGGAAGTCGTCCGACGCTGCTCTCGCACCCGCGCCGACACGGATCGCCCATGGATAGACCGCCGCATCTTTGCGATGTACCAACACCTGCACTCCGCTGGCCACGCGCATTCACTGGAGGCTTGCCGACGCGATCCGGACACCGGCGAACTCGTCCTGGTCGGAGGCGTCTACGGCCTCTCAATCGGCTCGATCTTCTTCGCCGAGTCCATGTTCCATGACCCGCGCCCGCGTCGGGAGAACGGTGAGCCAGACCCGCTCGACGGCTCGAACGCGTCGTCCTGCGCACTCATCCGCCTCTGCAGACACCTTCAGGATTGCGGCTACACGGTTCTGGATGTGCAAATGAAGAACGATCACACCCAGCGGTTCGGCGTGATCGAAATGCACCACCGGGCGTTCGATCGGGTGCTCGACCACGCGGTGCGCGATGAGGATCGCTGGCAGCCGCTCGAATCGACCTGACCTACGCCTCGACCCGGTGCACCCGGCGCTGCCTGCTTCTCCACCACTTCCGGTCTCTCACGCGCAACTGCTTTGGCAGCGCCTGCGGATCCGGGAAGCGACCGGGAGCGGATTCTGGCTGCTCCAGCCCGGTCTTGAGCATCTCACGGACCGAACGCACCTGCTCCTCGGAGTACCCCTCAATGCCGATCTCGACCGTGGCGGGGTCGTCTCGCCAGCGGTAGGAGCGGAACAGCCGGTCCCAGATCGACAGCACCGCCGAGAAATTTGAGTCCGTCTCCGGCTCCCATTGGGAGTGATGGATCACGTGCATGTGTGGCGTGACGATGAACACGCGCAGAACGCGGTCCACCCACACCGGCATGCCGACATCGGCGTGGTGGAACATCGCGACCGGGAGCAGGACGAGGTTGTAGAGCAGCACGTGCTCAATCGAGACGCCGAGGATCGCGTAGACCGGGAGCGAAAGCAGGCACTGGACCGCGACCTCGCAGAAGTGGAAACGCATCGCGACGGTCGCCTCGAACTTGTCCGCGTTGTGATGGAGGACGTGGAACCGCCAGAGCAGCGGGACCTTGTGGGCCATCACGTGGAAGGCGTAGTGCCAGAAATCGAGCAGGCAGAACGCCGCGATCGCCAGCACCACCGCTCCCCACGCCCCGCTCGGCACGAGCGGCGCCACCCAGTTGATCACCCCGAAGTCCACACGCCCGGTCCACTGCGTCACCAGCAACGTCAGCCCGGCGAACAGGCCCGCGATGACCCCGTTCGGCACCGCCAGAAACAGGTTGCGCAACCGAAGACTCCACGGCACCCGCTGTTCGCCGTGCGGCCAGATCGATGGCACGATCGCCTCGGCGATCCACAGAACCCCCAGCACCGCGGCGGCCACGAACGGCGTCAGCAACTGGAACTCCTCTCGCATGACCCTTCGGACGTCCTTTCCGCCCCGATACGAATGTCGCGGCAACGAACGCTAGGTCTCCCGATCGTGAGTGTCCGGCCGGGACGGGGCCTGACTCCCCTACGAAACGGTCGGTTTTCCCGAGCGCCGACCGCGGAAACACCGGTTCCGACGCGTCGTTCTCGGTACCATGCCCGGCCCGCGCTTCCGCCTGAGGCAGACCGGGCTCCCCTTAAACGCATCCGATCTCTGGAGAACAGGCCGCCATGGCGACCGAAGCTGGAATTGTTGGCCTCCCCAATGTGGGCAAATCGACGTTGTTCAACGCGCTCACCGCGGCGGGCGCGCTCGCCGCGAACTACCCGTTTGCGACGATCGAGCCCAATGTCGGCATCGTGAACGTGCCCGACCCCCGGTTGAAGGTGATCGCCAGCTATATCCCCCCCCAGAAGCTGATCTACGCCGCGCTGCGCCTCGTGGACATCGCCGGCATCGTGGCCGGCGCGAGCAAGGGCGAGGGCATGGGCAACAAGTTCCTCAGCCACATCCGCGAGGTGGACGCGATCTGCCACGTCGTCCGCTGCTTCGAGAAGGCGCCCGGCGGCGAGGACATCACCCATGTCTCAGGCAAGGTCGATCCGATCAGCGACATCGAGACCATCGACACCGAACTGCTGCTGGCCGACCTCGAAACCGTCGAATCCGCTCTGCCGAAGGCCGAGCGAGCGGTCAAGGGCAAGGACCCCGAGGCGATCGTCCGGCTGGCGGTGCTCAAGAAGCTGCACCCCGTGCTCGCTGAGGGTCGCCCGGCCCGCGTGCTGGTCGAGCAGAACGCTTTCGAGACCGCCGATGAGCGTCGCGCGCTGAAGAGCCTCGGCATGCTCAGCGCCAAACGCGTGCTGTACATCGCGAACGTCGACGATTCGGACGTGCGTGGCGAAGGACCGCTGGCGCAAAAAGTCCGCGAGCACGCCGCGAAGGAAGGCATGCAGGTCGTCCCGGTGTGTGCGAAGATCGAGTCCGAGCTCGCCGAACTCGACGAGGCTGATCGGGACGAAATGCTCGCAGACCTCGGTCTCGACGAACCGGCGCTGCACAAAGTTGCGCGCGCTATTTACCAATTGCTCGGCCTGCAGTCGTACTACACCGCCGGCGAGAAAGAAGTCCGCGCGTGGACGATCCCGACCGGCGCGACCGCGCCGCAGGCGGCGGGCGTGATCCACACCGACTTCCAGCGCGGCTTCATCCGCGCCGAGACCTACAGCGTGGACGACCTGGTCGAGCTCAAGAGCGAAAAGGCCATCCGCGAAGCCGGGCGTATGCGAGTCGAGGGCAAGGAATACATCATGCGCGACGGCGATGTCGTGCACTTCCTGTTCAACACCTGAACCGCCGGATCAATCCGGGTCGACAATCGCCTCGAGTTCGACTTCGACGAGCGCGTTCGGAGCCGCGAGGCCCTTGACCTCGATCATCGTGGAGACCGGGGCGACATCGCCGAAGAACTCGCGGTGCCCGCGTCCGACCTCGTCCTGATCACGCAGGTGCAGGATGTACATCCTTGTCCGAACGACGTCTCCGCGTGAAGACCCGACCTGCTTCATCGCGCGCTCGATCTTCTCAAGCGCCGCGATCGTCTGGAGGTACGGCGAATGAGCGTGAAGGACCTCGCCGTTCTCGTCGACCGCCAGCGTGCCGGCGGCGAAAACGTGGTTGCCCTTGCGGACAACGCGGCTGTAGCCGACCCGCTGCTCCCAGATGCTCCCGCTGGAGATGTTCCGGCGTTCCATAGTTGAGCCCTCAGACCAGGCGCTGCGTGCGCGGGCGCTCCGGTGTCAGAAGAGAGTTGTCGATCGGCCCGCGGGAGGCGACGAACACGGCGCGACTCAGCGCCTTCTTGTTCTCATCGGAAGCCGAAGGCGGGGAGCTTTCCCAGTCCAGCGGAAACTCCGGGTGCGCCGGCTGTGTCAGCGGGTAGTAGACGTGCTCGAAGTGCTCACGCAGCCGCGCTTCAACCCACGGACGGGTCGGGCGACAGCCGTAGCCGCTGACCGCCTGCGACGCGTGGGCCTGCGTCTCTTCCACTGTGTTCAGCGCCTCGTTCTCGCCGAAACTCACGCACAGTTCGACCAGCATCATCTCGCCGGCACAGCCGGCCAGGTAGCGGATCGCTTCGGTCGGGTCGGACAGGTGATAGAGCAGCCCATAGCAGTGCACGATGTCGTAGCCGGAGGGCGAACCCGCCGGCGGGTTCTCCAGATCGATCGCTTCCAGCGTCACCCGGTTGTCGCCGGCGAAACGCTCTCGCATCACGCTCAGGTTCTCCTCGCGCGGCTCCGATGCATGCACGCTGCAGCCACGATCGAGATAGAACTGCGTGTGATCGCCGATGCCCGCGCCCGGCTCGAACACCCGCTTGTTCACCAGATCGAGCCCGAGCGAGGCGAGGTGCTCGAGGCGCCGGGCGGTGTGGCGCAGGTAGTGGTTCGAGTGGAACACCTCGGTCGGTGTCTTGCGATGCTTGGACTTCGTGAGCAGACCCATCGGTGCTTCCTCAGCGTGCTTAGAGGCGGGTGACGTCGGCCGAGTAGTTCGGAGACTCTTTGGTGATGCGGATGTCGTGCGGGTGGCTCTCCACCATCGAAGCCGAGGTGATCCGCACGAACTGGGCGTGCTCGCGGAACGCATCGACCGTCTCGCAGCCGCAGTAGCCCATCGCTGAACGCAGGCCGCCGACGAGTTGGTACACATAGTCGGACAGGCGCCCGCGATACGAGACCAGCCCTTCGACACCCTCCGGCACGAACTTGATCTGCGCCAGATCACCGCGTCGATTGGCCTCGGTGATCTTGTCGGACTGGCCGTAGCGATCCGCGGAACCCGCGAACATCGCGCCCTCCGAGCCCATGCCCCGGTAGGTCTTGAACCGGCGTCCCTGGCTGATCACCAGCTCGCCCGGGGCCTCGTCCAGGCCCGCGAAGAGCGATCCCATCATCACCGTGTTCGCGCCCGCCGCGATGGCTTTCGCGATGTCGCCCGACTGGCGGATGCCGCCGTCGGCGATCACAGGCACTCCGGCGTCCTGGCACACGCTCACCGCGTTCATCACCGCCGTGATCTGCGGCACGCCCACACCCGTCACGACTCGCGTGGTGCAGATCGAGCCCGGCCCGATACCGACCTTCACGGCGTCCGCGCCGGCCTCGATCAACGCCCGCGCTGCCTCGGCGGTCGCGATGTTCCCGGCGATCACCTGCAGGTCGGGCCACTTCGCCTTCACCTGACGGACCGTCTCGAGCACGTTCTCGGAATGCCCGTGCGCGGTGTCCACCGTGACGACATCGACCTCGGCAGCGATGAGTGCCTCGAGGCGGTCAAACTGGAAGACCCCCACTGCCGCACCGCAGCGCAGGCGCCCGCGGCTGTCGCGACACGCTCGCGGGAAGCGCTCGACCTGGTCGAGATCCCGCATCGTGATAAGGCCCGCGAGATTGAAGCCGTCATCGACCAGGATCAGTTTTTCGACCTTCGCCTTGTGCAGCAGGCGACCGGCATCCGCGAGCGTGGTCGTCGGCGGGGCCGTTACGAGGTTCTCTTTGGTCATCACATCGCGGACGAGTTGTGAGCCAGAGTCAATGTATTTCAGGTCCCGCTCGGTCAGAATGCCGACGACCTTGCCACCGGTCCGCAAGCCGAGGTCGCCGCCCTCCACAACCGGGAAGCCGCTGACGTTGTGTTCGTACATCGCCTGGCGGGCCTCGGCGATGGTGTTGTCCGGGCCGAGCGTGATCGGGTCGGTGATCACACCGTTCTCTGAACGCTTGACCTTGCTCACCTCGAGGGCCTGAGCCTCGGGCGGCATGTTCTTGTGGATGATGCCGATGCCGCCCTCTTGGGCGAGGGCGATCGCCAGCGAGGACTCGGTCACGGTGTCCATCGGTGCCGAGACCAGCGGGATGTTCAGCCGGATGCCGCGCGTGAGTTGGGTCGCGACATTCACCGTCCCCGGGGTCACCGTGCTGTGGCGCGGGACGAGCAGGACATCGTCGAACGTGACGGCCTCGCCGAGGAATTTGTGCTGCATGGGATGAGCGTGGAGCGGGTCGAGCGTCGCTGCGTGGTCTTCCATCTGCAGATTCTCGCCGAGCCGACCGACAGCGTCAAACCCGATGGACGCCGGTTCGTGTCAGATCAGCCACATCGCCGATTCAAGGTGTTATGCCCGCTTCTTCGCCCGTCATCGGGATCACAACGCTCGTGGATGAGCCGAACACTCGCATCCGTCGCGCGTACGCCGACGCCGTGTTCCGCGCCGGTGCGACACCGATCCACCTTCCGGTCCCCCGCCCGGAAGACCTCGACCGCGCCATCGCCCGCTACCTCGACCTCTGCGACGGCTTCGTGCTCACCGGCGGCTTCGACCCCGCCACGGAGCGTTATGGCCAGCCGACCGACCCGCGCGTCACCCGCGAGCACCCGGACCGTCAGGCGTTCGAGGAGGCGCTGCTGAACGCCCTTGACCAACGAACACGGACCCCGGTCCTCGGCGTCTGCCTGGGCATGCAACTCATGGCTCTCCACGCCGGCGGCACGCTCAACCAGTGGATGAGCGACACCGTCCCCTCCCACGCGACGCACTACGACGACCATGTCCACCGAATCATCCCGGAGATCGATCCCGCACCGATCGCCGCCGGCGAGGTCACGAGTTGGCATCGCCAGTCGGTCAGCGACGCCGGAAGACTCCGGGTGGTCGCGCGGGCTGAGGACGGCGTCATCGAGGCGGTCGATCTGCCCGACCGCGCGTTCTATCTCGGGGTCCAGTGGCACCCGGAGCGCACCCGTCACGACGCCCTCGGCGACGCGATCTTCCGGTCGCTGGTCGAGCATTGTCGCCAGCCCGCTTCGCGCTGACCGGCTACATTCGCACCATGCCGAAGCAGACCAACCTGTTCACCGTTCGCCCGGATTCGCCGCTCGTCGCCCCGTCCATCCTCTCCGCCGACTTCGCATCGCTCGGCGAGGACTGTCGCCATGTGCTCGACGCACCGCCCGACGGAGCGGGCGCCGACCTGCTCCACATCGATGTCATGGACGGCCATTTCGTACCGAATCTCACGATGGGACCGGCCCTCGTGAGATCGCTCCGGGATGCCCTGCCCAAGGCGTTCTTCGACGTCCATGTGATGGTTACCGACCCGGTTCAGTACGTGGAACCCTTCGCCGAAGCGGGTGCGAACCACTTGACCTTCCACATCGAACCCGTGCTCGACCCCCGCGCGGGGACCGGCATGTCGCCCCTGAGCGGGGACGGCAAGGGCTACGACCCGCTCGAGGTCACCCGGGCGTGCCACGACGCCGGCATGACCGCCGGCATCGCCATCAACCCGCCGACGCCGATCGAGCAATTGCTGGACCGGCGCGACCTCATCGAGGCCGTCGATCTGGTCCTGATCATGTCCGTGAACCCGGGTTTCAGCGGGCAGTCGTTCATCACCGAGACGCTGGAAAAGGCCACCGCCGTCAAGCCCCTGCTTCGCGAGGACCAGCGTCTGGAGATCGACGGCGGGGTCAAACCGGACAACGCCCCGATGATCCGGGCGGCGGGAGTCGATGTGCTCGTGGCGGCATCGGCGATTTTCTCGGTTGAGCCCGGCAAACGCGCGGGGGTCGTGGCCTCGATTCGGGGCTGATACAGCCGAAAACGTCCGATACGACGCCCGATAACATCGCATATACCTTCCAGAATCCGTACACAATCAACGATCAAGACTGGATGGACCTTGGATCGTCTGCCGATGCGCTGGTACCCTTTGCCTCAATCCGGTCCGACCCGGACCCAACGCGAGACCGCGACCTCCTCCTCACATGGCCAAGACCAGCACATTTCGCCTCCTGCTGATCCGCTGCGCCCAGACCGAGTGGGACGCTGTCGGTCGGTTGCAGGGGACCGCCGACCTGCCGCTTTCTGAGCAAGGTCGCGCCTGGGCCAGTGGGCTGGGCGAACGACTTGCCAGCGACGAGGACGCCCTGCCGAAGCCCGGCCTCGTCCTCCACGCACCGGACGAGGCATCGACCGAGACCGCCTCGATCCTCGCCGGTCCTTCAAAGGCACGCACAAAGGCGATTCCCGAGTTCAGCGCGATGTCGCTCGGCCTCTGGGAAGGCCTGCGCCGCGAAGAACTCGCCGAGCGTCACCCCAAGAACTTCGGCCAGTGGCAGTCCGACCCGGGCTCGATCAATCCCCCGGAGGGCGAAGCCCTGGCTTCGGTGCAGACCCGCGTCCTCGCGGCCATCGCCCGCGCCGCCGACAAGCACCCGAAAAAGCGGGTTGCGATCGTTCTCCGCCCGATCGAGTACGAGCTCGTCCGGCGTGTCATGATGTCGTTGACCGGCGTCGAGCTGTCCGCGCCCGCGGAACCGTTCTGGCCGAAACCCGACGAAGGCTCAACCGTCGAACTGTTTACCATCAACCCGGGCGACCTCCAGGGCCTGCTCGGACAGACCAAGGCAAGCGCATGACTCAGGCCGCTCCAAAGACATGGAACGAACTGAAATCCCCCACCACCGGCAGAGTCCCCGAAGGGCTCTGGCTCCGCTGCCCTGCGTGCTCCAGCATGATCTACCGGAAGCAGATGGAGTCGAACCTCAAGGTCTGCCCGGAATGTGAGCACCACTTCCGAGTCGGCGGCGCGCAGCGCGTCCGGCAGCTCGTCGACGACGGCTCCTTCGAGCCGATGTTCACCAACCTCACCACCATCGACCCGCTGAAGTTCACGGACATCGTTCCGTATAAGGACCGCCTCAAGAAGGAACAGGCCAAGACCGGCCAGCTCGAGGGCTGCCAGGCCGGGCGTGCCTTTATCAAAGGCCGTGCGGTCATGCTCGCGGTGCTCGACACCGACTTTTTCATGGGCTCGCTGTCCTCGGTCGTCGGTGAGAAGCTCACCCGCGCGATCGAACACGCGCTTGAGAACGACCTGCCGCTGATCATCGTCTCCGGCTCGGGCGGCGCCCGCATGCAGGAGTCGACGCTCAGCCTTATGCAGATGGCCAAAACCTCCGCCGCCCTCGCGAAATTCGACGACGCCGGGGGCCTGTTCATCAGCGTCCTCACCGACCCGACCTACGGCGGCGTCACCGCCTCCTTTGCAATGCTCGGCGACATTCACCTCGCCGAACCCAAGGCTCGCATCGGTTTCGCCGGCGCACGAGTGATCCAGCAGACCATCCGGCAGGAACTCCCCGAGGGCTTCCAGACCGCCGAGTTTCTTCTAAAGGCCGGCATCGTCGATCGGGTCGTGCCGCGGCGCGAACTGCGCAACGAGATCGCACGCATCATCGACTACGCCGGCAAGTAGCCCCCGCCCGCGCTGACCCCTCGGCTACAGTGCCCGCGTGACCTCCTCTCCCCAACCGCGACGCCTTTCCAAGCCGCTGCTCTACGGCGTTGGCCTTGGTGCGTCCCACGCGCTGCTGCTCTGGCTCGCATTCCCGCCCATCGGCTTCGGGCTGCTCGGCGTCATCGCTCCGATCCCCCTGTTCTTGCTCGCGCTACAGACCGACCGCCCGTGGTGCACCGGGCTCGGTGTCGCGATCGGAACACTCCCGTTCTGGGCGTACCACCACTGGTGGGTCTTTGCGGTGTCGGGCGCGGGCGCACCTCCGCTGATCGTGCTCCAGTCACTCTGGGCGGGCCTTTTCGTCGCGATCGGCGCGATCTGTTCCAAGCGTCTCCGGCCTTGGCAGAAGCCCGTCGCCCTCGCGTTGGCCTGGTCCGGTGTCGAGTTCTTCCGGGGACGCCTGTTCTTCGATGGCTACCCCTGGTTCCTCAGCGCCCACCCGCTGGCCGACCTGCCGCTGGCGAAATGGGCATCGGTCATCGGGGCCTACGGTGTGGGCCTGCTGGTTGCGCTGCTCGGCGCTTCGTTCGCACACGCCGCGATCAGCCGATCGCCGGGCTGGCGCAAAGCCATCCTCCCGCTCGCGTGCCTCCTGCTGCTCGCCTTCGGCGGGCTGCTCCCCACACCATCGTCCGACCGGGCCGCGCGCATCGCGGTCGTTCAAACCAACCTGCCCCAGAACAACAAACTCGCTTGGGGTCTGAACGATCGGATCGAACGCTTCCGCACCTGGGCATCCCTCAGCGCAGATGCCGGCGCGATGCAGCCGCCGCCGGACCTGATCGTCTGGCCAGAGACCATGTTCCCCGGCGCGACGCTCTCGCCGGAAGCTATCACCGAGTTCGAACGGTTCGAGCGGTCCCAAGGGCGGTCTGGGAGCATCGGCACTCTGTTCGTCGCGCCGTTGCTCGAACTGCAGAACCAGATCCGCGTGCCGATGCTCCTCGGCGCGATCGGCTACGACAGACTCGCCATCAGCACCGAGCCCGACGGCGGCCTGCGTCTCGATCGCGACGCGTCTTACAACTCGGCATTCCTGGTTGCCGACGGCACGATCGATCCGGCCCGGTACGACAAGATCTTCCTGACGCCCTTCGGTGAGACGATGCCGTACATCTCGGCCTTCCCGGCACTGGAGCGGGCTCTGCTCGATTTCGCCGCCGGTGGCATGAACTTTGATCTCAGCGCCGGGACCGTCCCCGTCCGGTTCGAGGTCGAGACCGAGGAAGCGGGCACGCTTCGAATCGCCACGCCGATCTGCTTCGAAGCCACGATCGCCCATGTCTGCCGTCGCCTCGTCTACGACGATGCCGAACGCCAGGCCGACATGCTCATCAACCTCACCAACGACGGCTGGTTCGGCTCCTTCGACGCCGGGCGGGCCAACCACCTTCTGATCGCCCGCTGGCGGGCCATCGAACTCGGAACGCCCATCGTCCGAGCGGCGAACACCGGGATCAGTTGTGTCGTAGACGCACGGGGCAGGGTGCTCAAGGCCGCCGCCCCGCGCCAGCCGGCAGACCTCCTGCCGGTGGAAGTTCCGCTACCGGGCGGTGCGCAGACGATATACGCGAGGATCGGTGACATCGCCGGATGGCTCGCGACCCTCGCGACGCTCGCGCTTCTGGGCTTCGCCTGCTGGACCCGACGGATCGACCGAGATTCCCGAAACATCGAACCTTCCGAGCCGAAACCGAGCCCGCAACCATGACCAGACGCTCCCGCACGACCTCGACCACCATCATCGCGCTGCTTGTCTCCACAGCGGCCGGGTGCACAGGTTCATCCGGCCCAACCGCTGCGACGAACTCGGCATCGAGTGTGACGCTGGTCGGCTTCGATGGGTTCGAAGCACCTCCCCGCCCGCTGGAGGACTACGACAGGCCGCTGGTCCGTTCGACGCTCCGCGAATCGGCTCTGGAAGTGCTTGAGGCCGCGGCCTTCTCGGAGTCCTCACTGCTGCGCGCGAACGCGATCGAGTCCTTGCAGGTCGTCCCCAACCGCGTGGACGCGGTCGCACGAGCCGGCCTCACCGACACCAACCCCGGCGTGCGGTTCGCATCGCTGATGACGATCGGCAAGCTCCGTTTGCAGTCGTCGCGACAGTTCCTCCGGCCGCTGCTTTCTGACACCGACCCACACGTCCGCATGGCGGCGATCTACGCGCTCACTCGCTTCGGCGAGACCGTCGATCAGACCCCGCTGGCGAACAACCTGCTCACCGGCGATTCCCCCGTGCGAGCGCAGGCGGCGTACATCCTCGGTGAAATCGGCAATCCGTCCGCGGTGCCCATGCTCCGCGACACCGCAGCACCGCCCCAGCGACTGGAAGGGTCGGACGGCCGACCGCTGGAGAAGCCAGCCCGACGCATCGACGAGACGCTCTTCCGGCTCCAGACCGCCGAAGCACTCATGAAACTGGGCGATGACCGGGTCCGCCATGTGATCCACTCGGCGCTCTATCCGGCGGTCCGCGACGATCTCGAAGCCGCCGTGCTCGCTGCGCAGATCCTCGGCGAGTTGCGCGACGAGACCGCGATCCGTCAGCTCGTCGAGCTCATCGAGCAGCCCGCTGCGGATTCGCCTCAGACTAGCGACCCGCGCGAACGCGTGTTCCTCCAGCCGATCGAACTCCGGCTGGCCGCCGCGACCGCCGTCGCAAAAATGGGCGACGCCGGCGGGGTGTATGTGGCGGACTCAGCACTCTCCTCACCGGATCCGGCGGTCCGCGCTCAGGCATGCTTTCTCTACGCCGCCGCTGCTGAGGTTCGCGACCGGGGGTCCGCGGGTCAGGCGGCGCTCCGACTGGACCTTGCCAAGCTGGAAACCCTCCTGAGCGACCCGAATCCGCTCGTCCAGGTCTCCGCGGCGGCCGGGCTGCTGCGTGCCCTCGAACGCGGCTGAGCCCCGGCGAACCGATCCAACTTGCCCAGATTCATGCCGCGTGCGACACCGGCTCGCCATGCATCGGTGGTTATGTGCAGAAATCGGACACCCGGTTGGGTTGACAGGTTGAAGCCCGCCGGGGATCCTCCTGATCCTGCTCGGTAGAGAGCGGCTGCTCCGACGGAACCAATCGGTCGTCGGAGCCGAATCGTGTCAGAGTCCCCCCGTACGACGGCGTGGTTCAACCACCCGGCCGGCCGGGCACACCGGAGTTTTCCCTGGGGCAGCACATTCCACCCCACGGACCGCTGGAACGCGGTTGAGGAGTAAAGCCTTGCATATTTTGACCAAGTTCTTTGTCTTCATCGCGGCCATCCTGAGTGTGCTGCTCGCCGGCCTCTCGATCGCGTACACCTTCAACGCGAACGAGATCGCCTCTCAGATCACTCGCGCGAATGCGGCAGCGACCGCGGCTCAGAACGAAGCCGAGTCGCGGATCCTCGAGGCGGAGCGCGAAACCAGCCAGCTGAAGAGCGAACTCAACTCGCTCGAGGCAACCGTCGCGGGTCGCGACACGCGGATCGCGCAACTCGAAGGCGATCTCGCTCGCCTTGCGACCGAGAACGCACGCCTCGAAACCGCGCAGGCGACCTATTCGACCCGCATCGACGAGTTCACCACCCTCATCGCCACGGCTCAGGAACTCGACGCCGCCCGCGCCGAGGAACTGCGTGGCCTGCGTGACGACCTGCTGAGCTCCGCCCGCAAGGAAATCGCCCTGACCGATCGCATAAACGATCTCGTCTCGCAGCTCGAGGTGGCCCAGGCGACCGTCCGCTCGCTTCAGGAATCGATCGTTGCCCTGCAGGAGGGCGGCGACGCCTCCGGCAGTTCCGCAACCCGCACCCCCACCGCCCCCGAAGGCTTCCGCGCACGCGTTACGGACGTCAGCACCGACGCTTCCGGGCGAGTCCTGGTCGCCATTGACGCCGGGTCCAGCGACGGCCTCCGCGAGGGCACCCGCCTGAGCGTTTCCGATCGCAACGGCTTCGTCGCGGTGATCGTCATCGATCAGGTCAACCTGAACAACGCCACGGGCTACGTGGACTCGCGCCGCTCGACCAGCCGCACTCCGTCGGCCGGTGCCGTCGTCGTCCCCGCCGTCACCTTCTGATTCCCGGCTCCGTCCCGGTTACTCCACGCAAGAAACGAAAGCGAGCCGAATCATGAGTCAGATGGGAATGCAGATGCCCGGCGCTCAGCGCGCAAGAAAGGCCTCTCTGAACGTCTACACCGGCATGAGCCTCGTCGCGATGATCGCCCTGCTCGTCGCCACCATCTTCGTCTTCCGCGCTGCTCAGGTCGTCGCCCCTGAAGAGGGCGCCATGGGCGTGCTCAAGCTGCACGAACCCGGCAAGGACATCCGCAACCTGCCCAACGCCGGCAAGGACTGATCCTCCGACGAACGCAGACCTTCTCGCACCCGGCCCGGCCGGGTGCGTTCGTTTTTGGGTGTCCGGGCTTCGCGTCGTGCGCCGCGCTCACTTCTGGCTGCCTCAAGCCCGGAGCGCCGATATTGCCCATTGCCGACCGTCCATCGGCCTGCGCGGTCCCCGTTGCCCGTCCCCCAGCAGAAAGTGCGGGGGCGGACGCGCCAAGTCCCCGGGGATCGGGTAGTTTAAGCACCGATAAGAACGAGCAGACAAGCGGCTGACCACGGAATGGCGGCCCATAGTCCCTCGGGGAGATACGCGGCGTGAGGCTTCATTCGCTGCTGAGTTGGTTCAGCGTTGACATGGGAATCGACCTCGGCACCTGCAACACGCTGGTTTGCGTGCGCGGTGAGGGGATCGTCCTCAACGAGCCGTCCGTCGTCGCGGTCCGCAAGGGCACGAACGAGGTGCTCAACAACGGCCAGGCCGTCGGTTGGCGCGCCAAGGAAATGCTCGGTAAGACCCCCGGCTCCATCACCGCCATCCGGCCGCTCAAGGACGGCGTGATCTCCGACTTCGAGATCACCGAGGCCATGCTCAGTTACTTCATCCGCAAGGTGAACGGCCGGGCCCGCCTCATCGGCCCTCGCGTCGTCATCGCGGTCCCCTCGGGCATCACCGCGGTTGAGAAGCAGGCGGTCGAGCAGTCGGCCCAGCGTGCGGGCGCGCGGATCGTCTATCTGGTCGAAGAGCCGGTCGCCGCCGCGATCGGTGCCGGCCTCCCGTTCGCCGAGCCGACCGCGAGCATGATCGTGGACATCGGCGGCGGCACGACCGAAGTCGCCATCATGTCGCTGGCCGACATCGCCGTCTGTGAGTCCGTCCGCGTCGCGGGCGACGACATGGACGAGGCGATCATGGCCCACATGAAGAAGAACTACAACCTGATGATCGGTGAGCAGACCGCCGAGCGCATCAAGATCGAGATCGGTTCGGCCGCTCCGGTCGGCGAAGAGACCTCGATGGAAGCTCGCGGTCGCGACATGATCAGCGGCCTGCCACGCAAGACCGTCGTCACCAGCGAAGAGATCCGCGAAGCGCTGCAGGAGCCGGTGAACTCGATCGTCGAGGCGGTCACGCGCACGCTCGAGCGGGCCGAGCCCGAACTCGCGGCCGACCTCGTCGACAACGGAATCACGCTCGCCGGCGGCGGCGCGTTGCTCCGCGGGCTTGATGTCGTGCTCCAGAACGCGACCGGAATGGAAGTCCGGGTTGCCGACGACCCGCTCAAGTGCGTTGCCGAAGGGACCGCGATATTCCTCGAGAACATCGAGGTCTGGAAGCACACGCTGGAGAGCAACCTCGACCATTGATCCCGCGGGTCCGCCGCAGCGCGAGCCCGCAGCCCAACAGGGAGCACCTGCTGCGTGAGGAACTCAAGGCAGTCACCGAGTCCCGCAACGCTCCTCGGAGTGACGCTGCTCACGCTGCTGGTCCTCGCGCTCGCGCCGACTCGCTTCACCCGATGGGTCACGAGTTTCCGTGGCCCCGTCGAGGTCGCGATTGCGCCGGGAAAGGTCGTGCTGGAGAAGGCCTCGCGCGTGCTCCGTCCGCCCATGGTCGCGCCCGAAGTCCAGCGTGACGAACGGGAGCTCCGCGAGCAGTACGACGACCTTCTGCGCCTGCACCTGCAGGCGGTGCGCGAGAACCGCGAACTGCGCGAAGTGATCCGCAGCCTCCAGGCCGGCACGCCGTACCCGGCGAGCGTTGGCGCACGCCGGCTCAGCACGCAGCGCCAGGGCATCAACCTGTCAACGGGTCTTGTGCAGGTGCGTGGAGGCAGTCGCGACGGCGTCGTGCCCGGGACCATCGCGGTCGCGGCGGCGTCGCAGCAGCTCATCGGCCAGGTCGTCTCGACCGATCTGGCAACCTCATCGATCCGGCTGATCACCGACCCGCGGATGCAGCCCAACCTGATCGGTGCGATCGTGACGCCGCCCATCGATGAGAACTCGCTTCGGGAGCCCGACCGGTCCGCGGTTCAGGTCACGGTCGAACTCCGCGCGTCCGACGACGGCGTGTTGGTCTCCGAGCCAATCGGTTCGGTCGGCAAGCCCGAGGGGGTGCTGGTCCCCGGCGCCGTCGTGCTCCTGCGCGATCCGACGTGGCCCGACACCGCCCAGTTCTTCACGATCGGATTGGTCGAGACCGTCGAGGAACTGCCTCGGAATCCGGGGTTCCTGCGACTGACCGTGAGACCGACCGGTCCGGAACTCGGGCGGGTCGGCTCGATGATCCTGCACATCCCCGGCGGCGATCCGGAGGACTCGGGATGAACTGGATCGTTTTCACGATTTTCGCGTGGATCGCGATGGCCTTCGAGACGGGCTTCCGCGATGCGCTCGCGCTCGGCTCTTCGTCGATCTCGCCGTCACTGGCGATGATCCTCGTGGCCTACGTCGCGCTGTGGGCGCCGATCCGCCACGCGCTCCCCGCCGCGATCGTCGTCGGTCTGCTGCTCGACTTCGGCGACCTGGTTCGAACTCCTGGTGCCGAGCCGGTGGTCGTGCTCGGCCGTCACGCGATCGGTTGCCTGCTCGCCTCGTACACGGTGGTCACCCTGCGAGGCATGATGTTCCGGCGCAACGTCATCACGATCGTCGTCCTCGCCGGCGTGACCATGGCCCTCACGCAGATCGTGGCGATCGCGATGCTCAAGTTCCGCTCGCTTTACGACGTGATCATCGTCGACGACGCCGCAGCCCAGCTTGGCAGCCAACTCGGTTCGGCGATCTACACCGCGGCACTCGCGTTCATCGTCGGGCCGCTGCTCAACCGCATGAAGTGGCTGTTCGGCTTCACCGGCAGCGCCCGGTCCAGTTTCCGCATGCCCTGAGCGATCTCGGGATCTGCTCGGCACCGGGTATAATGCCGGTGAGGCGGACGCACCGCTTCGAACACGCATGCCCCACGATGAACGAGGAGCCGTTGCAATGGATACGAGCGAGACCGCCAAAGCCCTGAAGAATTCTCCGGTCATCGACTCGGAAGAGGCCCGGCTCGCCCAGGAAGCTGCAGACCGCTCCGCCCCGCTGCCCCCGGATCAGATCAACGTCGATTCGATGAAGATCACCCAGCACTGGGACAAGTACACCGACGAGAACCACGAGGTCTGGGGCATCCTGTACGAGAAGCGGATGGAGCACCTCGCGACCGCCGGGTCGAATGTGTTCCTACAGGGCGCCGACATCATCAATCTGAACAAGAAGCAAGTCCCGGACCTGCGCGATGTGAACGCGAACCTCCTCCCCAAGACAGGCTGGTCGAGCCACGGCGTGCCCGGGTATCTGCCGGCCAAATCGTTCTTCGCCTTCCTCGCGCAGCGACAGTTCCCGACGACCATCACGGTCCGTCCGAAGACGAGCATGGACTACCTGCCCGAGCCGGACATTATCCACGACGTTTTCGGACACGTGCCGCTGCACGCCGACCCGGTGTTCGCCGACTTCCTGCAGACCTACGGCAAGGCGGCGCTATACACGAACAACGAGGACCACACCACACGCCTCGCTCGCTTGTTCTGGTTCACCGTCGAGTTCGGGCTGATCCACGAGGACGGTCGCACCAAGCTCTACGGTTCAGGGCTGATCTCTTCCGACGGCGAAGGTCACCACGCGCTGGAGAGCGACAAGGTCGATCGGCGCAAGTTCGACCTGCAGACGGTGTGCGATACCGACTTCGAGATCGACCACTACCAGCCGATCCTGTACGTACTCGACAGCTTCGAGCAGCTGCGCGACGCAATGGTCACCTACGCCGAGCAGATCCTCGACGAGGTGGGACGACTCGACGAACTGGAAACGATCTCCGGCTGAGCCGAGCCGCGGTCAATCCGGGAGCAGCCGACAGATGCCGTTCCGGCATTTCTTGCCGCGCTCGAACTCGCCGGCGAGCATCTTCCGGATGGACTCGTCGATCTTCTCGCGGACCTTGTCGATCCTGAGCGCGTCGAAACCGATCACGCCGCGCTCGCCGGTGGCGAGCAGCCAGTATTCCGCCACGCCCGAGGGCAGGCCTCCGTTTGCGGAACTCCCGGGCTCGAAGAGTTCGGGAAGGGCCATCGCGTAGATCGCCATCTGGAGGTCGGACTTGTCGGGTTCCAGAAGTCGCTTGCTGGCCTTGCCGGTTTTGTAATCGATCACGCGCCAAGCGCCACCGTCGAGCCGATCGACCCGGTCGATCTTCGCGACGATGGTGTGGGTCTGGTCGTCAAGCGTGTAGGGCAGTTTGACTGTTTCCTCAAGATAGATCGGCTCGTCCTGATCGCTGTGCAGTTGGAGATAGGCCTTCTCGAGCTGCGACTTGATCCGGTCGAGTTCACTCCGATCCATCGGCAGGTGGCGCGGCCACGACTTCTCAAACTCCGCTTCGGCCAGTTTCTGCAGGTCGGTCAGCCCTGGCAGCTGCATCCCCTCTGCCTCGGCGAGTTTGAAGCGTCGGTAGAACAGTTCGAGCGCCTTGTGGGCGATGTCGCCGACGCTCAGCGCGGTGGTCTTCGGCTCGTCGAGCCGGAGCACATACTTCACGTAAAAGCAACGCGGGCAGTGCGCAAACGCGTGCAACTGCGAGTAACTGAGCGATAGCGGACCGGTCATCGGGCGTGTGCAGTCCATCGCGACCGACAGATCGGGCAACTGCGAGGAGAGCCGACGCACTCGAGCCGCGAGGCCCGCATCACCGTCGGGGACCAATTCTGACGGCAAACGCCCCGTCGAACGGATGGACGCGATGGCCGGGATAACGCGCGCCGCATCGACAAGACGGTCAAGCAGGGCCTCGATCTCCTTCGGCTCCACGCCGGTGCGATCGAGGGCGTGCAGGACGCGCGTGGCCTCTTCCCACGCCTCGGTCGCGGTCCGATTGACGGCGGCCTTCGCGGCGTCCACGCTGCGCAGTTCGTCGGCGAGCGCGTCCAGCCCCATGGCTTCGGCGGTATCGAGCACGGAATCGGAGTCCGTGGTCTGGAAGCCGAGGTGCGGCGCGTCCTGCGTCAGTTCGGGGTAGAAGCCGACGCCGCGAGACTTCTGGCGTTGCGCGATCAGCACGAGGCGACGTTCAGCGCGGGTGCACGCGACGAAGAACAGACGGCGCTCCTCATCGTCGGCGTTCGGCTCCGGGCGACCGGCAAACGACGCCGGGAGCGGCTCTTCGTCTCGGCCGCCGGCCCGATACGGGAAGCCGTGCGGCGAGCGGACGCGGGCGACGAAGACCGTGTCGAATTCCAGGCCCTTTGCCTTGTGCGCCGAGATGACGGTCACGGCGTCGCTCTCCTCGGCGTCGGCACCGGACTCGTCGACGTTCTCGCGACTGGGGAAGGCGAACTCGCGCTCGGAGTCGTCGAGGTCCTGGTAGTAGTTCCAGAACGACTCGAGTGTCGGCGGCTGGTCGAACTGGTCGAGGCGCTCTCGCGCGAACCGGATCATCTGGACGAGGTTCTCGACCCGCCGGGCCCGCTGCTCGCCGGGATGGTCGAGACCGGCGGGGACCGGCTCGTGCATGAGATTCGATCGACGAATGATGTCTTCGAGTACCGTATCAGCCGTTGCCGCGGACGCGATCTGTCGCAGTGACGCGAGGTTTTCGAAGAATGTGTGGATCTCCGCGTCCTTGTCGTCGGGCTCGGTTGCGATGTGGTGCTCGACCCACGCGCCAAAGGTCTCGGTGTTCGGCGTGCTCTCTGACTTGGCGCGTCGGTACAGCGTCGTCAGACGGCGGACCCGGTCCGGGTCCATCCGCTGGGGCCAGCGCACGAGCAGTCGCTGCAGGGCCGACTCGTCTTCCGGGTCAATCAGCAGGCGGACCCACGCGAGCACATCGTGCACGGCGTCGTCATCCAGCGGCGAGATCTCGCGCCGGCGATCGACCTCGATGTCGTTCAGACGCAGTTCGGCGGCGATCTCGTCGGCGAAGCCGTTGGTGCGCGTAATCACACCGAAGGATGAGAAAGGCAGGTAGTCGCCCTGCTCCTCCGCGTCGGCCCGGGCTTTCTTGATCAGCGAAGCGATGACCTGCCCGGTCAGATTGTCCTTGGCGACCTCCACGGTCTCGAGCACCCCGGCATCGCTCGGGCCGTCCGGGTTCGCGCGACTCTGCTTGTCGGGGGCGAAACGCTCGTTCGCCAGCCCAATGACGGTGTTGCCGACCTCGATCACCTCGCGGCGCGAGCGGTAGTTGATCGACAACTCCACCTGTTCGGCGTTGGTCCAGATCTCGCGGAAGCGGGCGAAGGCCTTCGGGTCGCTGCCGCGGAAGGCGTAAATGGCCTGGTCATCGTCGCCGACAACACAAAGGTCGGGCCCGGGACGCCCCTCGCCGCGCGGTGGGATGATCTGGCGGAGCATCTCGACCTGCGCGGCGTTCACATCCTGGAACTCGTCGACGACCACGTGACGGACCTCGTCGCGGATGATGTTCCGGACGATCTCGCGCTCGCGCAGCAGCTCGGTGGGGAGCGTGATGAAGTCGTTGAAGGTGACGACCTTGGCCTGGCGTGACGCGGTCACGAACAGTTCGTAGGCACGCGCGTTCTCGGCGAACATCCGCCGGCGCTCGGCCTCGGCGCGCAGGGCGGTCTCGTCGGCGTCCTCGCCCTCGACGGTCTGGCCGGAGGCGTTCAGACGCTCCCACTCTTCGGCGAAGTCGAGGGCGTCCTGCGGCGAGCGGGCGGCCTCGCGACAGCACTCGATGAAGGTGGCGATCGGCCCGATGAGCGCATCCGTGCCCTCCGATGCCCGGAAGCGGTAGAGCGCGTGCTCCTCGATGATCTTGCGCAGCAGGCGCCGGCGCTGGGCCGAATCCATGATGTCCGGGCGCTCGGGCAGGCCGAGCATGTCGGCGTAGCGGGCGATGAGGCGCGAGCCGAATGCGTGGAACGTGCCCATCTGAACGCGCGACGCCGCCTCCGGACCGACCATCTCCTCAAGGCGTTCGGTCATCTCCCCCGCCGCCTTGTTGGTGAAGGTCATGGCGAGGATGGACTCGGGCTTCGCGCCGTCGGCGAGCAGGCGCAGGATCCGCCCGATGATGGTCCGTGTCTTGCCGGTGCCGGGCCCGGCGAGGACGATCAGTGGCGAGCCGTCGTGGTCGACCGCCCGGCGCTGCTCGTCGTTGAGCGAGAACTCTGCGAGGGCTTCGGCGGCCCGATCGATGATCCGGCGTCTCGGGTCGGGATCACGGGCATCCAGGGTCGTCTCGAACAGTTCGCTGCCTTGGGACATGCCCGCATCGTACTCATCGCCGAACGAATCGCGGGTGCCGAATCGTGGGCGGCAGGGCTACACTGCTCGCGTGAGTGACATACAGCTGTCAGTGAAATCCGTTCTCTTTGTCTGCATGGGCAACATCTGTCGCTCGCCGCTGGCCGAGGGCGTGTTCCTGCACCTGCTGCGTGAGCGGGGTCTGGACGGATGCGTCCGCGTCGATTCAGCCGGAACCGGCGGCTGGCACGTCGGCAATCCGCCGGACCCGCGATCGGTCGCGGTGGCGACAAGGAACGGCATCGAATTACCCAGTCGAGCCCGGAAAATCTCCGGCTCCGACTGGGAGGAATTCGACCTGATCATCGTGATGGACGATGACAACCATGCCGACTGCCTGGATGCGGGGGCGCCAGCGGATCGACTGCGTCACCTGCGGAGTTTCGACCCTTCCGGGAACGGGGCGAACCTGGCGGTCCCGGACCCGTACTACGGGGGAGACGACGGCTTCGATCGCGTCTACGAGATGGTCCGAGCGTCCTGCGAGGGCCTCATTGAGCACCTCACGCAACCCTCGGCATCGGAGGCCGACCGTTCATGAGCCCTATCACCCTGATCGCCTTCGGCATCGTCGGCGCGATCCTGCTTGAACTGCTCACGATCTACCTCCGCTTCGGACGCCGGATGACGGCGCCGGAGAAGACGGCCTGGCTCGGGCGGATGACACGCGGCTATCGAGTCCACCACGGCTATCACGGCTTCACGCTCATCCCCGCCGGGATGCTCATTTTCCCGGGAGCGGTCGGCGAGTGGCTGGCGATCGCCGGCATCGCCCTGCTCCTCAGCGACGCGATCCACCACTTCATCGTGCTGAAGTGGGTCACCGGGCACCACGAATTCTGGGTGAAGTACCCGCCTCGCGAGGAGCGGGCGGAGTACCCGGTCGAGGAATTGAAAAAGGCCGCGTGAAGGCGGCCTTCGGGTCGCTAAGCGGTTGCTTGATCAGACTTCCAGCAGCATGCGCTCCGGGTCCTCGATGCAGTCCTTGACGTGCTTGAGGAAGGTCACGGCGCCCTCGCCGTCGACGATCCGGTGGTCGTAACTGAGGGCGATGTACATCATCGGGCGCAGGGCGATCTCGCCGGGCTTGTCCGGATTCTCGACCGGGCGCTTGATGATGTTGTGCATGCCAAGGATGCCCGACTGCGGGGCGTTGAGGATCGGGGTGGACATCATCGAGCCGTAGATGCCACCGTTGGTGATGGTGAAGGTGCCGCCCTGCATCTCTTCGAGGGTGAGTTTGCCGTCGCGGGCCTTCTTGGCGAGTTCGAGGATGCCGCTTTCGACGCCGGCGTAGGAAAGTGACTCGGCGTTGCGCAGCACGGGCACGACCAGGCCCTTCGGCGTGCCGACGGCGATGGCGATGTCGCAATAGTCGTGGTACTGCACCTCGACACCCTTCTCGCCTTGGACGATCTGGGCGTTGACGTTGGGCACTTTGCGCAGCGCACTGACGCAGGCCTTGGTGAAGAACGACATGAAGCCGAGCTTGACGCCGTGCTGATCGAGGAACTGGTCCTTGAGGCGCGAGCGGAGGGCCATGACGTTCGTCATGTCGCACTCGTTGAAGGTGGTGAGCATCGCGGCGGTGTGCTGGGCCTCGACGAGGCGGTTGGCGATGCTCTTGCGCAGCGGCGACATCTTCTCGCGCCGGGTGCCGCGTGAAGTCGCCTGCTGTGGCGCTCCGCCGGCGGAGGCACTCGGCTGGACCACGCCGTTCTGGCGGGTATGCATCACGGCGAGCACGTCCTGCTCGCGGATCCGACCGCCGGCGCCGGTCGGGCGAACCTGCGACAGGTCGATTTTGTGCTCGTCGGCGATCTTGCGCGCGACGGCGGTGGCGAGGGCGCCCGAGTTGTCCGGGGCCTTGCCGCTGGACGGAGCGCCCGATGACGGCGGCTGGGTGGTCTTCGAGAAGGACTGCTTGTCGCCGGACTTGCCTTCGTCCCCGGACGCGCTCTTTTCCTCGCCCTTGCTCGGATCCTGCTTTCTCGATTCTTCCTTCTTGCCCGAATCCTTATCCTTTGACTTGTCTTCGGACTTCTTCGAGTCGTCGCCCGAGGGCTTCTCGGCCGACTCGTCGAGGCTGCCGATGGTGCCGCCGACCTCGACGGTGTCGCCCTCGCTTGCCCCGCGTTTCAAAACCCCCGCGGCCGGAGACGGGAGTGGCATAGTGACCTTGTCGGTCTCGAGTTCGACCAGGTCCTCGTCCTGCTCGACGTAGTCGCCGTCCTCCTTCAGCCAGGAGGCGATGACGGCCTCGGAGATCGATTCACCAAGCGCGGGGATGACGATGTCGGTGGGCATGGGTGGGTGTCTCTGCAGTTGACGGCCCGGCGCGGTCGCTGTGCCGTGGTTCTCTTACGCCGTGGCGGCTTTGCGTCCGCTCGATTTCTTCGATCCCGGTTTGGAGCCGCCGTTGGACTTGGACTTCTTCGACTTGGCGTCGGAGGGTTTGTTCCTTTGATCGACCGATTCGTCGTCCGACCGCTCCTCGCGGACCGTGCCGATGGCGGCGGTGAGGAAGTCGTCGAGCTGTTCGAGGTGCTTTCGGGGCGACCCGGTGGCGGGCGTACCACTGGACGGGCGTCCGTAGTACTCGATGTTCCAATCAAGTTTTTCGAGCAGCGACAAGGCCATGTGCCCGAACGCGCCCATGTTGCGCGGCTCTTCCTGCACCCACGCCAGTTCGGCGGCGGCCGGGTACTTCGAGCGGATCTCCTGGAGCAGGTCGAAGTGCAGCGGGTAAAGCTGTTCGACGCGGACGATCGCGATGTCGTGCTGCTCGATCTGCTCGCGACGCTTGACGAGGTCGTAGTACACCTTTCCGGTGCAGAGCAGGACCTTCGAGACCTTCTTCCGATCCAGCGCCCCCTTGCCTTCGAAGGCGGGATCATCGAGGACGGGTTTGAAGCCGCCGGTCGTGAGCTCGTCGGTCGTGCTGGTGCAGGCGGGCAGTCGGAGCAGGCTCTTGGGGCTCATGACGATGAGCGGCTTGCGGAAGTCGCGGTGCATCTGGCGCCGCAGCATGTGAAAATACTGGGCAGGCGTCGTCGGGTAGCAGACCTGCATGTTGTTCTGGCCGCAGAGCTTCAGGAACCGCTCGAGGCGGGCCGAAGAATGCTCGGGGCCCTGGCCCTCGTAGCCGTGCGGAAGCAGCAGCGTCAGCGCGGACCAGCGCTGCCACTTGAGTTCTGCGGAGCTGATGAACTGGTCGATGATGACCTGCGCACCGTTGGAGAAGTCGCCGAACTGAGCCTCCCAGACCGCCATGATCTTTGGTGAGGCGAGGCTGAAGCCGTACTCGAATCCGAGGCACGCGAACTCCGAGAGCGGCGAGTCATACACGCAGAACTTGTTCTGTCGGATCTGACCGTCGGGAGTCTTGGTGCCGGCCTCGCGATCGGTCCCGGGGACGCCGAGTTCGCGGATCGCGTTCACGGGGACATAGGCCTCGGCGGTCTCGACATCGCGCAGGACCGCGTGACGATGGCTAAACGTGCCGCGACGCGAATCCTGGCCGGTCAGACGGAAGATGTTGCCCTCGAGCACGAGCGAGCCGACGGCCAGCGATTCGGCAGTGGCCCAGTCGAACGGCTTGTTCTCCAGCACGTTCTCGGTGCGCTCCTTGAGCACCTTGACCAGTTTGCGGTGGGGCTTGAAGTCCTCGGGCCAGGAGCTGATGGCCTTGGCGATCTCGTGGAGCGTGTCGCGGTCAACGCCCGTGTTGCCCTCGTCGAAGGTCCACTCGTTGGTGACGCCCGACCAGTGCACGTGCCCGGGGGCCGGGGTCGGGTCGACGGCGGTTTTGCGCGTGTTGGTGTACGCCTCATCGAGGTTTTCGTGGACGGAGGACTCTATCTGTTCCACATCATCCTTGGAGATGACATCGGCGTGCATCAGAGTCCGGGCGTATTCGCTGAGGACGGTCGGCTTCTTCTTGATCTCGCTGTAGAGCAGCGGCTGCGTGAACATCGCCTCGTCGGTCTCGTTGTGACCGTGGCGACGGTAACACTGCATATCGATGACCACATCCTTGTTGAACTTCATCCGGTACTCGAGCGCGAGCTGAGCACAGTGGACGACCGCTTCGGGGTCCTCGCCGTTCACATGCAGCACCGGCGCCTCGATCATCTTCGCCATATCCGTGCAGTAACGGCTGGTCCGAGCGTCGAGCGGGCCGGTGGTGAAGCCGATCAGGTTGTTGACGACGATGTGGATCGTGCCGCCGACGGTGTAGCCCTCGAGGCCCGCGAGGTTGAAGGTCTCGGCGACCACGCCCTGGCCGATGACCGCCGCGTCGCCGTGCATGATGACCGGGATGACCTTGTTACGGGTCTTGTCGCCGTTGAGACGCTGCTTGGCGCGGCAGCGACCGAGCACGACCGGGGCGACGGCTTCGAGGTGGCTTGGGTTCGAGGCGAGCGCGAGCCAGATGTGCTTGCCGGAGGGGAGCACACGGTTCGAGGAGTAGCCGCGGTGGTACTTCACATCGCCGCCGCCGTCTTCGGCGTCGGCCTCCCACGTGTCGTCGAACTCCGTGAAGACCTCTTCGTAGGTCTTGCCGGCAATGTTGACGAGGACATTCAGACGACCGCGATGGCTCATGCCGAGCACGAGCTGCTCGACATCGAACTGGTCCGCACTCTTTTCGACCAACCGATCGAGCAGCGGGATGAGCGACTCGCCGCCTTCAAGGCTGAACCGCTTCTGGCCCGGGTACCGCTTGCCGCAGAACTTCTCCCACATCTCGGCTCGGTGGAGTTGCTCGAGGATGTGGATCTGCTCGCCTCGCGAGAATTCCGTCCGGTTGCCGGTGGTCTCGACGCGCTCGAGCCACCAGTCCCGCTCGGCCCGATTGCTGATGTGCATCACCTCGACACCGATCGACCCGCAGTAGATCGAGTCGAGACGACCGATCAGGTCCGAGAGCGACGCGCCGGACGGCGCGAGCCCGGGGACGGTGAAGGCCGAACCGAGGTCGTCGCTGCCGAGACCATGAGCCGTCGGGTTGAGTTCTTCCGGTGCCTCGCGTTCGCGATCGAACGGGTCGATCCGTGCGCAGGTGTGACCGAGTGAGCGATAGGAGTTGACCAGATCACGGACCGCCGCGGCCTTCGCCGCGTCCGCGGACCCGCTCGATATGCCCGCCCCGCCGGCGGCGACCGGGCCTGAAGGACCACCGGACCCTTGCCCGAGTTCGAAGCCTCGGAAGAAATCTCGCATGTCCGGACCGACCGACTGCGGATCGTCCTGGTACTTCCGGTACAGGTCTTCGATGTAGGCGGCGTTCCACCCGTTGAGCGACGCGCCGGCCGGGATCGGCCCAGACGCGCCGACACCCGGCTTCGGACCGGGGGTACCGTTGGAATTCGAACTGTTGGACATCGTGGGCGAAGCGCTCATAGTTGTCGTCCGATGCCGCGATTGGCCTGTTCCAGAGCCTTCAGATACTGACCAAAGTCCGAATAAACAGGGGTGCGCTCGCGGTCCGCAGGGCCGTGGAAACCATTGTAAGACCGTCATCGTCCGCTGTGCAGCCCCGGATGAACACAAATTACCGGTCTCGACCAATCAGAAGGCGCGATGCCGTTGCGATATCGTGCCGATACCTGTCTGTGGCTCGGCGTTTCGGCGTCGATACGTAGACAAACCGACCTCAGCCATCCGAAGGCCAGCCCCATGCGCGAATACGACCTCTGTGTCATCGGTTCCGGTCCCGCCGGCCAAAAGGCCGCCGTCCAGGCCTCCAAGCTCGGTAAACGCGTCTGCGTCGTCGAGCGAAAGGAGGTCGTCGGGGGCGTGGCGATCAATACGGGCACCATCCCGTCGAAGGCCCTGCGCGAGGCCATCCTGTTCATGACCGGCTTCAAGTTCCGGGGCATCATGGGCAGTTCGCACAACCGAGATATCACCATCGAAGAACTCACCAAGTGGTGCCAGACGGTGATCTCCAACGAGATCACCGTCACCCAGAACCAGCTCCAGCGCAACGGCATCGACATCGTCCGCGGCACCGCCGAGTTCGAGGGCGAACACCTCGTCCACGCGCGTCACGGCGGCGAAGTCACCGCCATCACGGCCGACAATATCTATATCTCCACCGGCACTAGGCCCGCCCAGCCGGGCAACATACCCTTCGACGAGGAATACATCGTTGACGCCGACGGCATCCTCCGCCTGACCAAGCTCCCCCGGACACTCACCGTCGTCGGCGGCGGGGTCATCGGCACCGAGTACGCGTCGATGATGCAGGCGCTGGGCGTCAAGGTCACGCTCATAGAGGGCCAGAATCAGCTCCTCGGCTTCCTCGACCCCGAGATCCGCGAGGCTCTCCAGTATCACCTGCGCAACATCGGCATGACCCTCCGCCTCGGCGAGAAGGTCACCCGCGTGCAGCTCATCGAAGCCCCGGCCGGCTCACGCTCCTCAACCGGCAAACTGGTCGAGGCCACGCTCGAATCCGGCAAGACCATCCGCTCGGAATGTCTTCTCTACGCGATCGGGAGGCAGGGCGCGACCGACTCACTCAAGCTCGACTCCATCGGAGTCAACGCCGACAACCGCGGGCGGATCAGGGTCAACGGCAACTATCAGGTCATGCGCGAGGGCTCGGACGAACCGATCGAGCACATCTACGCCGGCGGCGACGTCATCGGGTTCCCCGCTCTGGCTTCCACCTCCATGGAGCAGGGACGCCTCGCCGCCTGCCACATGTTCGGCAAACCGACCAGTGCAGTCCCGGAACTCTTCCCCTACGGCATCTACGCCATCCCGGAGATCTCCACCGTCGGCTGGACCGAGCAGCAATTGACCGACCAGGACATCCCGTTCGAAACCGGCATCGCCAACTACCGCGAGATCGCCCGTGGTCAGCTGCTCGGCGACCAGATCGGCATGCTCAAGCTGCTGATCCATCAGGAGACCCGCCACATCCTCGGCGTGCACTGCATCGGGACGGGCTCGACCGAGATCATCCATATCGGCCAGGCCGTCATGGCCCTCAACGGCACCGTGGACTACTTCATCAACACGGTGTTCAACTACCCGACGCTGGCCGAGTGCTACAAGGTCGCCGCGCTGAACTGCGTGAACAAACTGCAGCACGTGTGAGCGCCGCTCAGATCGCCCAGTCGGACGACTCGCTGTGCTCCTCCACGCTCACGGCCGAAGCCATGTAGTCGCGGAAGCGGTCGTTCAACGATTCATCAAGGCTCGCGACGACCGATCGGAGTTGTTCGGCGTCGAGCCGCGCGATGTGACAGACCGGGTCGCCCGGCTTGACCGCCGGGAGCGTTGTCATTCCGAGGACGATCCCCGACGCGCTGGAGAGAAGCAGATTCTTCTCTCTCCCAACCAGATCCGTATTCGTCGCGACCGGCTGGCCCTTGGCCACAACATCGCCCGGTGATACGTGAAAACGGAGCACGCCGCCGTGGACCGCTCGGAGCCAGGTCGTCTCGCGAACGATCGCCTGGTAACGGGCCGGCTTGCGCCGCCCCTTGACCATGCCGAGCGCGATCAGCACATTCCGGATGCCTCGCACCCCGACCTCGACCATAGTGGGCTCGATCTTCCAGACCTCGCCGGCCTCGAGGATGATCGTCGGGACCCCGGCGTCGGTTGCGGCTCGGCGCATCGAGCCGTCCGGCCCCTTGCCATGAATAACCAGCTCCGTACCGAACGACTCGGCGAGCAGGCGCGTCTCGTGCTGATCGAGATCGGCGCGGACGTTCGGGAAGTTCGTGCGACGCACCGCCGCCGAATGCAGATCGATGCAGTAGTCGCAGCGTCGAATGACCTGCTCGAAGACCGCGTTGGCAACCCGAGCCGTCAGGCTGCCTCCCCCTGATCCGGGAAAACTGCGGTTCAGATCGCGACGGTCCGGCATGTAGCGGCTGAACCGCTCGAATCCGAGCACATTCACCACCGGCACCAGGACCAGCGTGCCCTTGCTGAGTTTGAAGCCCGGGTCGAGGACCAATTGCCGAACCACGCCCATCCCGTTGATCTCGTCGCCGTGGACCGAAGCGGTCACTGCGACCACGGGGCCGGGTTCTTTGGCGCGAACGATATGGACGGGCATCACAACCGGGTGCCCGCTGTAGGTTTCGCTGATCGTCAGATCGACCGTGCGCTGCGAACCGAGATTGACGCGCTTGCCACCGATCTCGAACGTCTTGCGAGCCTTGATGTCACGGAAACTCACTTCTCGGTCTCCGGACTCTCGATACGCGGCTTCTTCGTGCCGGTCTTCTTGCGAAGCTTGGACTTGGGTTTCTTGCTCGGCGCGGGCATGAGCGTGCGGATCTCGTCGAGTTTGCCGAAGCACAGCAGGACATCGCCTTCCTCGATCTGTCGTCCCCCCGACGGGTTCGAGACCACTTTGCGCCCGCGTCGGATGCTCAGGACGGTGATATCGCGCTCGCGGAGTTTCGTTTCGCTCAACGGTTTCCCCGCGAGCGAGGATCGTGGCACGATCGGCAACTCGACGACACCGTAGCCCTTGCTCGAGGCCAAGCGGTAGCGCAGATCCACCTCCGAGAACTGCACGCGCTGCTCGATGTGCTCGATGATCGCGCCGGCCACATCCACCCCGCTGGCGGTCTCGATGCCCTCGAGCCCCGGCGACGAGTTGACCTCCATGACCTGCGGTCCGTCCTTGCCCTCGAGCATGTCGACGCCCGCGACCTGCAGCCCCAGCACCTGCGCCGCGACCACCGCGGTCTCGCGGTACTCCTCGGGCAATTCGATCGACTCCGCAAGACCGCCTCGATGGACGTTCGAGCGGAACTCCGTGCCCTGCGCGGTCCGGCGCATGGCCGCGACCACGCGATCCCCGACCACGAACGCGCGGACGTCTTTGCCCTTGCTCTCGGCGACGAACTTCTGGATCAGCACGTTCTGACGCGCCGACTGAAGCGTCTCGATGATCGCCTCGGCGACCTTCTGGGTCTCGGCGAGGATCACGCCGACGCCCTGCGTCCCCTCCAGGAGTTTGATGATGACCGGAGCGCCGCCGACGCGCTCGATCGCGTCCAGGATGTCGTAGCGGTCGCGCACGAACGCCGTGTCGGGGATGCCGATGTCGTAGCGTGAGAGCATCTGCAGGGAACGGAGCTTGTCGCGCGAATAGGTGATGCCGGCCGCCGGCGCGAGCGAAAAGACGCCCATCTGCTCGAACTGGCGGACCACCGCCGTGCCGAAGTAGGTCACCGAAGCACCGATGCGCGGGATGACCGCGTCGTAGGTCGACACCGCCTTACCCCGGAACAGCAGGTCTGGCGCGCCGTGTTCGATGTGGATCGAAAACCGCAGCGTGTTGAGCACCCGAGCGGAGTGACCCCGCTGAGCCGCCGCTTCACGGAGGCGCTTGGTGCTGTAACTCTTCGGGGCCCGGGAGAGGATCGCGATCTTCATAATGTCCGATCCTACCCGGACTCAGTCGCCCTTGGCACTTTTCTTGCGGCGCGGCCGCTTCTTCGGCCTCGTCGAGACAAGATACATGCTCGCCGCATCAACCAGGAACCGGTCCGCCAGCGCACGACGCCCGAGCAGCATCCGGCACAACATGCCCTTGCGACACACCAGGCTGACCTCGACCTCGAACTCGTTCTCGCCCACGGCGAGCAGGAGCGGCACGACAAACCGTTCCTGCGCGTGCCCGGTCGAACTCCTCACCGTGCTCGTGCGGACGATCGGTGCTTCCAGCCGGTCGCTCAGCCGACGCCCGTGTCGATCGAGCGCGATGTGAAAACTCACACGATCGTCGTCGATCCGTTCAACATCGCTCACGTGAAGAGCGCTCGTGTTCGCCCCGCTGTCGATCTTGGCGCGGATCGGCCCGATGCCCAATTCAGGAAAGAACACCGCCTCACGCCACCCGATCAGCGGAAGCCCATGATTCCCATCGGATGTGTTCGTCGATTCAGCCGTCACGCCTTCATGCTAGCGTGACGGCCGCCCGCCCGTCCCTCAGGAATCAAGATCAACCGGCTCGCTGGCAAGTTCCGTTGCCGATTCGCCCGACCGCTGAGGAACCCACGACCCCGGCTCGGGGTTTTTGAAGGTCAGTCCGGTCGACTGCGCCCACTCGTAGGTGTAGAAGACCGCGCGGTACTCGTGCAGGTCTTCCCAGTCGCCGCCGCCGAACTCCAGCGTGCGGCCTGCCCATCGGACGACATCCGCGCCCGCAGCAGCTGCGAACTGGCGGAGCTTCGGGTCGGGCGCGCCCGACTCGTCCGGCTCCAGGCACGGCGCGGTCGTGAACCGCGTCATCCCGATGATGATCAGGCCCTCTTCCTGCGGCACAAGTTTGAGTTCGTCCACGCTCATGACCCGCTCGAAGCGGACCTCGGAGGGCTCGCGCTCGATCGGCTCGTAGTTGCTCATCGGCTTGTAGTTCATCGACCACAGGCCCGGGTCGCTGCGACACCCGGTCAGCGACGAGAAGGTGACGAGCAGCCCGGTACCGATCAGGAGAGCAGATGAGCGACGCATGCGAACATTCCCTTAGCTCGAGAGGACAATTTCAGGCTGCGTAGCAGCGCTCCCGCGCTTTCGTCCGAAACCGAGGTATCGCTCGCTTCGCGTTTCGATCAATCGCCCGCGGGCCGTCGGGAGACATGCTCCGGGCAAGCCCTGCGGTCTGTGACGCGTCCGTATATCCGCGATGGCATCTGGACCCGCTCAGGAACGCCCGAACTGACGCTCCAGTTCGCTGACGCTCAGCCGGATGGCCGTCGGGCGTCCGTGAGGGCAGTTGCTCGACCGCTCGATCTCCGCGCGCAGTTTCAGCAGTTCGCCGAGTTCCTCATCCGTCATCCGGTCTCCGGCCTTGACCGCCGCCTTGCAAGCCATCATGTCGAGGATCTCGTGCAGCGCCTCCTCGCTCCCGATCGCGAAGCCCTCGGCCTCGCAGCGTTCGAGCAGCTCCTCGACGAACGGCCCCGGCTCCACGCCTTTCTCGAACAGAAACGTCGGGAACGCCTGCACGCTCACGCTCGATGGCCCGGCTCCGTGCGCATCGATCCCGAGTCGCTCGAACAGCTCCCCCGTTTGCTCCAGCAGGTCGACCCGACCCTCCGTCGTGCCCACTACGGTCGGCATCAGCAGACGCTGCGACTCCAGCGACCCTTTCGAGGCGATCCGATCCTTGAGCTTCTCAAACATCACCCGCTCGTGCAGCGCGTGCTGATCGATGATCACCAGCCCCTGATCGTCCTGGGTCACGAGGAACGAGTTGTGCACCTGCAGGACGCGGTCCGCCGGACGAACCGCCGGGAGCGCCCCCTGCCCATCGGCATCACGAACGCGCGACGATCGCAGATGATCGGTAGCGAAGGCCGCGGCCTGAGCCTCGGCACGCACCCGCTCAGCCTCCTCGCGCAGCTCACGCTCGCGTGCCGCAACCCGCTCGCGTTCCTGCTCCATCGCCAACCGGTCCTCGTCCACCGCCTGCTTGAGCTGCTGAAAGTCAAATCCCCCTTGAGACTCCGGCTGCGAAGAGAACCGCTCGATGAACTCCTCCACCCGTCGCGGCTTCGGCTCCACCGACGCGTGCTGCTGCGTGCCGTCGGTCCGCTCGAACCGAAAGCCTCCTCCGAACTTCGCGCCCGGGGTCAGATCGCGCCCACGCAGCGCTTCCTGCACCGCCCGGTAGACCACGCGGTGCACCAGCGACTGGTCCCGGAAACGGACCTCGGTCTTCGCCGGGTGCACGTTTACATCCACCGCGCCCGGCGACATCTCGAGCATCAGCAGCACCGCCGGGTGACGCCCCGGTTCGATCAGCCCCCGGTAGGCCTCGCGCACCGCGTGGATGATCGACTTGTCCCGGATCGGGCGACCGTTCAGGAACACGAACTGCTTCTTAGTCGTCGGACGTGCGAGCACCGGAAGCCCCGCGAGCCCCCAGAGCGCCAGCCCGCGTGCATCGTCGAACCGGTCCGCCGAGACCTCGACGTACTCGCTCTCGTGCTCGGGCCCGATGATCGCAAACGCCCGCTCCCGCGCGCTCTGGTTCGGCGCCAGGTCCAGCACTGTCGAGCCGTCCACCTCGACCCGGAAGCCGATCGCCGGATGGCTCATCGCCAGTGATCGCACGATGTCCAGGCAGTGCGTCCGCTCGGTCTGAACGGTCCGCAGAAACTTGCGTCGAGCCGGCGTGTTGAAGAACAGGTTTCGCACCGTCACCCGCGTGCCGACCGGTCCGGCATCGGGCCGGACCGGACTGACCTTGTCCCCCTCGACCTCGATCAGTGCCGCCTCGTCCGAACCCGCAACACGCGAGCGGATGCTCAGCCGACTGACCGACGCGATCGATGCCAGCGCCTCGCCCCGGAAGCCCATCGTCGCGATCGTGTCGAGGTCCTGGGCATCGCGCACCTTGCTGGTCGCGTGCGGGTGGACCGCCAGTTCCATCTGCTCCGGATCGATCCCCGAGCCGTCGTCGGTGACGCGGATCAGTTCCACGCCCCCCTGCTCCAGTTCGACCGCGATCCGACCCGCGCCGGCGTCGATCGCGTTGTCGAGCAGTTCCTTCACCACCGAGGCCGGACGCTCGACGACCTCGCCCGCGGCGATCTGGTTCACCACCAGCGCCGGGAGAACCCGGATCGCTCGCCTCGTTGTCCCGGTCGGCTCGTGCATCGCGGGCATTGTAGAGCGATCCGAACCGGCGCTCGCGTATGCTTTCCGCCATGGCGCAGAAGAAATCGCGAGCCCACCACAACCCCCCGCTCCCCAGCGTCCAGCACGAGCACAAGGGCCTCGCCCGCCTGCCCGAGGCGGTCCTCCACTGGCGACGCGAAACAACCTTCCTCGTCTTCGCGGGCATCTTCCTCGGCTCACTGACGATGCTGAACATCCTCGGCATCACCCGCTTCATCAAGCTCTTCGAGATCACTGACTCGGGAGGTGAGGTTGAGACCCTCTGGGGCGCCAAACTGACCTTCGCCATCGCCGTCGGTGTGCTCCCCTACCCCATCACCTTCCTCTGCACCGACTTCATCAGCGAGTTCTGGGGCCGCCGACGCGCCAACGCCGTGGTGTGGGTGGGCTTCCTGCTGAACATATGGGTGGTCACGGTTCTCTGGCTCGGCGGCGCACTGCCCGGCTTTGAGCAACTCGCCGCCGACGGCTCCATCAAACTCGACGAAGCCGGGCGACTCCCCGTCTTCTTCGAGGTCCGGACCCTCGCCTTCGGCGCGGTCACGGCCTCCATGGTCGCCTACCTCGTGGCCCAACTCGTCGATGTCCATGTCTTCCACTTCTGGAAGAAGCTCACCAACGGCAAGCACCTCTGGCTGCGCAACAACGGCTCGACGCTGGTCAGTCAGCTCGTGGACACCGTTGCGGTCATCCTCATCACGCACTACTACGCGAACGCCCTGCCGATCAGCACAGACCACTCCGTCGTCCCGCAGCTCATCGTCTTTATCCTGACCGGGTACACCTTCAAGGTGCTCGCCGCGTTCGTCGACACGGTCCCGTTCTACATCGGCTCGCACTACCTCGCCCGTTTCCTGCGCCTGCCCCCGGCCCACGAAGCCCCGCACCCGCCAGCCGCCGCGGCGGTCGAGGCCGGTGTCGGCTAATCCCTGCCTGGCGGTCGAACTGTTGCCTATGCTCAAAGCATGAGCGACCAACCCACCGTCTTCACGAAAATCATCAACGGCGTGATCCCGTGCTTCAAGATCCACGAAGACGAGCACACCTTCGCCTTCCTCGACATCAACCCGCTGAGCCCGGGCCACACGCTGCTCGTTCCCAAGGAGCAGGTCGCGACGCTCGACGAACTCTCCGACGAGGCCGCCGCCGCAATCGGCCGGGTGCTCCCCCGCCTCTGTCGCGCGGTCGTCAAGGCCACCGGCATCGCCGACTACAACATCCTGCAGAACAACGGCGAGCTCGCCCACCAGGCAGTGCCGCACGTGCACTTCCACATCATCCCCAAACCCGACACCAAGACCGGCCTCGGAGTCGGCTGGCCGTCGGGCGAACTGAACAAGGACACGGCTTCGAAACTGGCCGAGTCGATCTCCAGCGGGCTCTGATACTGCTCGGCCCACCGGTCGTGGGCGGCTCTCTGAAGCAAAACGAGCAGCGGCCGGAGCACTCTCGTGCTCCGGCCGCGCTGCCATCTGACCATCTCTCGGTACCGGAGCACCGACGAGGCATTCAATTACGGGAATCAGTTTCCGGACTTGCCGTCCGACCCATCCTTCGCCGGATGCGTGTTCCAATCCTCGTAGGTCTTCTTGCCATCCTTCGTGTCCTTCTTCAGGACGTCACGCTTGGGACCGGCGAACATATAGGTAATTCCGGCATCCGTCAGGCGTGAGGCACGGAGCACGCGTTCACCGTCGCGCTGCACGTACTTGCCGATGACGGTAATCGTGTCGCCACGATCGATGTTCAGGTTGTCCTCGTTCACATAGGGACCAAAGTCAACCGTGAATTCTCGGCCGTCGGCGAAACGCAGGCGTCCGGTCGTGTGACGCTTATCGTCAACCCGCTCGGTGCCGGTCAGCGCGATCTGGCTCACATCGCCGCGCACACGCGTCCTTGACGCCATCCCGTCGTTCGCACGATCGGTGCTGCGTCGGTCGGCGTGGTCGCGGTTCCCATCGCGACTGCCGCGGTTATCGCGTGCGTTCTGCTTGCCGTCGGGAGCTGACTTGCCCATCTGCCGGTCGCCGCGCTTGCGGGTGGGATCGTTCGCACGCTCGCTGTCAGACGCCCCACCGTCGGCGGTGCTGTCAGACGGGTAGACGTAGTAGTAGGCATCGAAGCCGTACCCGGTCTGCGAGTCGTAGAACCCGTCGGCGTAGCCCGCAGTGTAGTAGGTCGAGTAACTCGAATCCCACGCAGCGTCCCACGAGTCGTACCCGAACGAATCGTCGTTATACCCGTCGTAGTAGCCGTCGTAGTAGGCATCGAAGTCGAAGCCGCCGTAGGTGCCAGAGTACCCGTCCATGTCACCGGTATCGCTGTAGAAGGCGAAGCGCGCCATGTCATCGCGGTTCTCGTAGCGGTCACCGAGTTCCTCGTAATCCGTTACATCATCCTGATTGAACCAGTCCGACGGGTCGTACCATTCTTCGACGTGCTTGCCCTCACCGGGCTCCCACTCGTACTCGACATCGTCGTCGTCCGTCGCGTCCTGCGCAACAGCAACCGACGACGCGGAGCCTGCAACCAGCGTGAGCGCAGCGATGCCGGCCACGGTCGTCGGGAGAGCACTCTGCTTGAAAAATGAACTAATCTGAAGACTCATCTGTTCGGTCCTCCATGCATCTCGGTAGTGAAACGCGCAAGGTTGCTGAGAACCTTTCGCTTTACATCAAGATGGTGAATCCGGACAATGAGCAACCGCTAAAGCGCGCATGAAAGCCCGCTCATAGACCGATTGCCGAACAGTCTCTTCGTTGCGTCAGCCGCCGGCGACCTCAAGACACCGGTCGACCACCGCGTCGAACTTCACGAACTCGCCCTTGCCGCCGTCGGTGCGCAGTTTGAACTCGACCGCCCCCTCGGCCAGCCCCTTGTCACCGATCGTCAGCCGGATCGGGATGCCGATCAGGTCGGCATCCTTGAATTTGAAGCCCGGTCGCTCGAACCGGTCGTCGATCAAAACGTCGAATCCCGAAGCGCTCAGGCCGCTCGCAACATTCTTCGCGGCGTCCATCGACGCCGAATCGTCGGGCTTCATCACCGTGACGAGTACGTGATACGGCGCGAGCGCGAGCGGCCACACGATGCCGTTGTCGTCGTGGCTCATCTCCACCGCCGACGCCATCGTCCGCGACACGCCGATGCCGTAGCACCCCATGATGACCGGGTGCAGCGCCTGGTCCTCGCCCATAATCGTGTAGCCCATGGCCTCGGAATACTTCGTGCCGAGCTTGAAGATGTGCCCGACCTCGATGCCCCGCTGCGCCTCGAGCACCGCGCCTTCGGCCTTCGGCGAAGGGTCACCGGCCATCGCGTTGCGCACATCCGCCACCATCAGCGCCGGGCAACCGCCCGTCGTCGCTTCCTCGATGGTCATCCCGAGATCGCGCGACCAGCAGAAGTGCTTCGTGTGGTAGTCCTTCTTGTCTGCCCCGGTCACCCAGAACATCGGCTTGCCCTTCTCGGTGTCCAGGCCCTGCGCCGCGTCGGGATCGACCACGACCAGCACACCCTTCTTGCCCAGGTTCGCACGCGGGCTGACGTACCCGATCTCGAAGCCGTTCGCCCGCGCCTTCTCCGGCTCAGCAAGTTCGATCGCGTTGACCTCCGCCGCCTTCTTCACCTTGCCCTCGTTGACCTCATGGTCGCCGCGCACGACCGCGACGATCCACTCCTCGCCGTACTTCTCGAGTTCCTCCGGCGTGGACTTCACACGGAACACGACGCTTTTGAGCATGTTCCGTGCCTTCACCTTCAGCAGCTTCGACACATCCTCGATGCCCGGGCAGTCCGGCGTGTGCACATCCTCGGCCTCGCCCGAGGGCTCACCGTCCAGCGACCACGATCGCTCGCCGATCTCGCACTTCTCCATGTTCGCGGCGTACCCGGTCTCCGGGCATCGCAGGATGGTGTCCTCACCCGTGTCGCAGAACACCATGAACTCGTGGCTCGCCGAGCCGCCGATCGGACCGGCCTCGGCCTCGACCGCGCCGAAGTTCAGCCCGCACCGCTCGAACACGTTCGAGTACGCGCGGTACATCGCGTCGTACGTCTCGTTCAGGCCGCCCTCACCCTCCACGTGCATGTGGAACGAATAGGCGTCCTTCATCAGGAACTCGCGCCCGCGCAGCAGGCCGGCCCGGGGCCGGAACTCATCGCGGTACTTCGTCTGGATCTGGTACAGGTTCAGGGGGAGTTGCTTGTAGCTGCTCACCGCCGAGCGCATCAGTTCCGTGATGACCTCCTCGTGCGTCGGCCCAAGGTACGAGTCGCGCCCGTGCCGATCCTCGAAGCGCATCAGCAGGTCGCCGTACTCGTCGGCCCGCCCGGTCTCGTGGAGCAGTTCCGTCGGGCACAGCGCGGGCAGCAGCAGCTCGCTCGCCCCGGCCCGGTCCATCTCCTCACGCACGATCTCCGTCACCTTGCGCAGCACCCGATGCCCCAGCGGCAAGTAGTCGTACACCCCCGCCGCGAGTCGCCGGATGAACCCGCCCCGGACCAACAGCTTGTGGCTCGGCGCCTCGGCATCCGCCGGGGCGTCCTTCGCGGTCGGGATCAGCGTCCTCGACCAGTACTGGATGTCTCCGGTGCGAACGGTCGAAACGGGCGATCGGGTGGCGGTGGAAGTCGTCATGGCGGGCAGTGTACCCACCGCCCCGCCACCGGTCCCGCGACGACGGTCCGCTCTTAGCCCTTGGCCTGCCGGGCCGCCTTCTTGCGGTCGCTCTCGCTGAGCATCCGCTTGCGCATCCGGACCGATTCGGGCGTGATCTCGACGAGTTCGTCATCCTCGATGTACTCGAGCGCCTGCTCGAGCCCCATCTTCCGAGCCCCTTTGATCTTCGTGAACGCTTCCTTGTTGGCCTCGCGCATGTTGGTCAGTGCCTTGGCCCGGGTGATGTTGACCGTCAGGTCGTTCTCACGGTTGTGCTCGCCGATCACCTGCCCGGCGTACACCTTCGTGCCCGGCTCGATGAACATCACGCCCCGGTCGCCCATCGCCTCGATGCTGAACGCCGTCGCCGGACCGCCGTCGATCGAGATCAAGACGCCCTGCCCGCGACCGGGCACATCGCCCTGCATCGGCACATACCGCTCGAAAGCGTGGTGCATGATCGCCTCGCCCTGCGTCGCCGTAAGCATGCGGCTGCGCAGGCCGATCAGCCCGCGCGCCGGGATCTCGAAGACCATGTGCGTCATCTCGCCGCGAGGCTCCATCTGCTTCAACTCGCCGCGCCGGGCACCAACGAGTTCCATCACCGCGCCGACCCCGTTCGCCGGCGATTCGACGACCAGACGCTCCAGCGGCTCGTACTGCTTGCCCTCGACCTCGCGGATCACAACCTTCGGCTTGCCGACCGCCAGTTCGAAGCCCTCGCGGCGCATCGTCTCGAGCAGCACGCCCAGGTGCAGCATGCCGCGACCCGACACCACAAACTCGTCGCCCGCGCCGCTCGGCTCAACCCGAAGCGCCACGTTGGTCTCCGCTTCGCGGAACAGACGGTCACGGATCTGCCGAGAGGTTACGTACTTGCCCTCCTGGCCGGCCAGCGGCGAGTCGTTCACGCGGAACACCATGCTCAGCGTCGGCTCGTCGATCGTCACCGGGGGCAGAGCCTCGGGGTTGTCCTTGTCGGCGATCGTGTCACCGATGTCGATGTTCTCGATGCCGATCAGCGCGCACAGGTCTCCCGCGTGCACCGCGGCAACATCCTTGCGCGACAGACCCTCGAACGCGCGCACCTGCGCCACCTTCGCGTTCCGCATCTTGCCGTCCCGAGCGATCACCGCCACCTGCTGTCCGGTCCTCACGGTGCCGTTGAACACGCGCCCGATACCGATCCGCCCGACGTATTCCGAGTAGTCCAGCGTCGTCACCAGCATCTGCAGCGGCCCCTCCGGGTCGCCCGTCGCCAGAGGCACGTGCTTCACGATCGCTTCGAACACCGACCGCAGGTCACCCTTCGCATCGGTCGGGATCTGCTCCACATCGTCCACCGACCAGCCGTCACGCGCCGAAGCGAACACCACCGGGAAGTCCAGCGCGTGATCATCCGCACCGAGATCCACCAGCAGGTCGAACACTTCGTTGATCACGCGCTGCGGCTCGCCGTCGGGACGGTCGCACTTGTTGATCACCAGCACCGGCTCCAGCCCCGCCTCGATCGCCTTGCTCAGCACGAACCGCGTCTGGGGCATTGGCCCCTCGAAGGCATCGACCACCAGCAGGCAGCCATCAGCCATGCGCAGCACGCGCTCCACCTCGCCGCCGAAGTCGGCGTGGCCCGGCGTGTCGATGATGTTGATCCGAACCTGCTCGCCGTCTTCGCGCGTGTAGGTCACGGCGCAGTTCTTCGAGAGGATCGTGATCCCCCGCTCGCGCTCGAGGTCGTTCGAGTCCATGATCAGCCCGTGCTGACCGCCCGCGAGCTTGTCCAGAGACTCCGAGCGGAACATGCCCGACTGGTACAGGAGCTGGTCAACCAGGGTGGTCTTGCCGTGGTCGACGTGCGCGATGATGGCGACATTCCGCAGCTGGGTCGCCTGAGCGACGCCGGCGGACGAGTGAGATTCGGTCATTGGAGTTTCAGTTCGCAGGTGGCGATAGATGGTCCGGGGCGGCCGCGCCGGCCCCGACAGGCATCATTCTACGCTGCCCCGTCATTTCCTGCCCTGATCGCCCTTCTCGGGACGCACAAACTCGATCACAGCACCCCCTCGAAGCAGGTCCGGACGGGCCACCAGAGTCTGCGATCGCACACGCTCGATCGCCCCCATCGACCGCACGACCGGCGGAAGCGCCAGCACCTGACCGGCCAGTTCGTCCAGCAAAGCCCGAGGACGCACCTCAAACACCGACACCCAGGGCAGCGACGCATGCTTGTGATCGTCCTCGTCCCGTGCGATCAGGCTCTCGGCCACGCCCAGAACATGGTCCTCGCCGATACCCAGCACCATCCAGCCTCGCTCATCCCCCGCCCCACGCTCGACCGAGTTCCGCACGGTCCACGCCAGCACCGGCCCGCTCTCCGGCCAGAGCGCATCCAACACCTCCGGTCCCCGCGCCTGCATCACCGGGCGGAGGTCCACCTTGCGCAGCGCGTTGGGAAACAGCCCTCCGAAGTCCTCGAACCGCTCGCCGCCGAACAGTGCCGACAGCGATGCCGCCACGCTCCGATCGGTCTGGATCGACGCCGCCGTCGTGCCCGGCGTCTCCATCACCGTCACGATGTCCAAGGGCCCGTTGACCGACTCGAACCCGAGCAGCATCGCCCTGCCGGCAAACGTGCCCGGCTCCGGCAGACGCAGCCGCCCGATCAGTTCCTCACCGAACGCCTCGCGCATCGCCGGCATGACCGGGGCGGCCAGCGCATCCACCTCGGCGATCGCCAAAAGTGAGTTCCGCGACGCCCGATCGAACACGCCCAGTTTCCACGGCTTGATCGTCGTCACCGTCGAAGCCGCGAGCTCCGGATTCAACCGCAGGAAGTTCGAGCGGATCGTGTGCCCCTCGATCTCCGCTCCCAGCACAAACCACGCGCGATCGTTGTCCGCATCAGCACGCAGCACGACGACATCCGTGCCGTCCGGAAGCGCCCGAGCGATCCGGCCCGCCTGCGCATCGTTCATCGTCTCGCCCCGCGCACCCGCTCCGAGCGCCGAGCCCAGAAGGGCGTCGAACAACCTCGCCCGACTCGACGGCCCCAATACCACCAGCGCATCGCCCGCATTCGTCCCGGAAGCCATCGCCGACGACACCCGCCGCTTGGCCACATCCTGCACGACCAGTTCGAACGCGTTGCCTTCGATCGCCAGCACCGGCAGCCCGTCGCGCAGCGCCCGAGGAACCGCCGCCAGACGCCGACGCAGCAAACCCGCCGTCTCCGCATCGACCACAGTCGCGATCGCCCACGACGCCCCATTTCCTTCCGGCTCGCTCACGAGCAGGAATCGGGAGCCCAGCAGTCGACGGGCCGCCTCGTCGGGCTTCATGCCCAGCTGCTTGGCCAGGATCGACCACGCGTCCAAGGTCCCGGAAAGGTCCGTCACCGACTGCAGCGACGAAATCGCTGTCCCGATCGCCGGCGAATCCCAAGCGCGCTGCAGGTCATCGATCGCCACGACCAGTCGTGCATCCGCAGGAACCGCGCTCAGCAGGTCGACCGCGTCGCCGCGCGACTTCTCTCCGCCCGCCGAAACAACCGACGCCGGCGCGAGCAAGAGCAAGACCGCCGCGAGCACACGGAGCACGCCGCACCTGAACCGATTCATCCTGTAGAGAGTTGCCACGCCAAGGTCTACCGCCACGCCAACCCCGCGTTGATCCCATTCGCCCACGATTGCCGCGGATCGCACCGGATTACTCCGGCTCGCGGATCTCGTCCTGATCCAGCGGCTCGAAACCCGGGAGCGTGATCACCACCGGCATCGACCCCAGATCGTTCTGTCGGCTCACACCCGCCGAAGGCGCCGGCCGGTTGGAGGCCTGCAGGAACGCACTGTTCGCGAACTCGCCGATCGAGGCGATCAGATCGCGGTCCACGATCTTCGGCAGGCCCTCGATCCACCGTTCCAGCGTGCCGCCGGGACGGAGCGACTGCTCGGCGGCACCCGCCTGCTGCGTGATGCTGGAGAACTGCTCGGCAAGCGAGGCCGCCGACACGGGCTGATCACTCAAGACGATCATCCGCGGCGAACCCGTAATCTCGCCCTCATCGCCGAACGGCCACTCGAAGACCACGCGGGCCGACCCGCGCTCCGCTTCCGCCCGTTCGCCGAAGAGTTTCACCACGCTGAACGCCGAATCGCCCAGGCACTGCACTTCCTGCTGCGTCCGCGACGCGAGCTGCGAGCCGAGCTGGCCCGACGAGTCGCTGACCTGAGTGGCCAGCCCCGCCACGGCGTTCGGACGATCCGAGAGGTCCAGCGCTCCCGGACGGGCCCGCTCGAACGCGTACATCCCGCCGATCAGCGCCACGACCGCCGCCGCCGCCGCGATCCGGCCGAAGCCGATCCGCCGGCGATCTCGACCGCTCAGCCAGCCGCCACGCTTCGTGCCAACGGTCTCCAGCACGCGATCCGCGAAGTCCGGCGTCTCCAAGGGCTGACGCAGCGCGCCGATCGCCCGTCGCGTCGCGTTCAGGTCGCCCGAAGCGTCCGGATTGCTCCGAAGCTGCTCGAACAGCGCCTTCGAGTCCGACGGGCCAACCTCGCCATCGAGGATGGCGTCGATCAGGTCGTCGGGAACGCGCCCCGGACCGAAATCATCCCGGCCCGGACCTGTGTTGTTCGCTGGATCAAACGGCTTCACTGAATCACAACCTCATCGCTGAACCGGGCGAGGAACTCCTCGCTCTCGTGCTCCTCGAAGTACTTGCGCATCCGCCGACGCCCGCGATGCAGGTGGCTCTTCACCGTGCCCTCGGGCATGTCCGTGTATTCGGCGATCAGGGCGATCGGCCATTCCTGCTGGTGGAACAGCAAAATGATCTCGCGCTGCTCCGGCGAAAGCTCCTGCAGCGCCCGTCCGATCGCGTCCCGGGCGTGCGTGTCACGCTCCTTGGCCAGGGTCGGCTCGTTCGGCTCGTCCCAGTCGCCCTTGCGCGACCCGACGATGTCCGAGTCGTACAGCGGCTTGTGCTTCTGCATCGCGTTCACGTACAGACGCTTGGCGATCGTGAACAGCCAGGTGCTGAACCGGAAACGCGGGTCGAACCGGTGGAGATTCAGCAGCACACGCACGAACGCGTCCTGCACGATGTCCTCGGCGATGTCCGGGTTGCCGCTCATCCGCAGCATGTACGCGAACAGCGAGTTCTGGTGGGCCCGGATCAGATCCGACGCCGCGCCCTTGTCGCCGGCGACCGCAAGCTCGATCAGTCGCACTTCGGCTGCTTTGTCCATACTCATGCTGCGCCTACTCTCTGCGATACAGGTGGCTGACTCAGCCATCCATCCTACGCTCAACCGTCTTCACCGTTGCGAATATTCCACGGCTTTGGCCCGCTGCCAAGCCCGAATCCGCCCTCACCACGCTCTTTCCGGACCGGCACCCCTCGATTTCTCGCCACACGACGCTCCCTATCTTGACACCCACCATGCCCAAGCCCCCCTCCAATTCCCCATCACAAGACCTGAGTTGGCCGCTGCTCCTCGCCAAATGGACCGAGTACGCCAAGGCCGCCGTCGCCCTGCCGCGCACCGAAGAGGGCGATCGCGAGCGGAACTCGGTCCCCGCGGTCATCGCCCTTCAGGCCACCACCTTCGCCCTCAGCGAGATCCATCGCCTGCCCACCGATGAGCGCCTCCTCGGCATCGAGCGGGCCGACTACACCGTCCGCGAGCGATCCGCCGAGCTCGACCAACTCTGGCGCGGCCACCCCATGCCCGACGCCATGCTCGACCTGCTCACCGACGCCTCTCGCGCCGTCCAGTTCGCCTCGACCCTCGGCACCGAGTACCGCGCCGCCTCAGACGCCACCTCCCCCGACCTCGATGCCATGCTCACCCTCCAGACCACCCTCATCGCCGCCTCGACCGACGCCCACCCCCTCACCGCCTACGCCCTCCACCCCGGCACCCGCATCGCCGCCGGAACCCCCGTCCTCTTCGTCAACCCCGACTGCCCGATCACCCTCACCCCCACCGCCCTCTCGCCCGACTGCCCCCTCACCGAGCCGCGCACCACCGCGCCGATGCAGGTCTATCGCAACGCCGAAGGCGATCGCACCACCGACCTCGCCTCCCCGATGAACACCGCCATGCCCCCCGGGCGCCCCCTGCTCATCCCCCTGCTCATCGACGGCCAGCCCCGCCCGCTCCCGAGCGAAGCCCAAGTCACGCGCTGGGTCGAACTGCAATTGAAGATGCTCGGCGACGGGTACCCGGAGTTTCGCGAAGCGAACGAGGCGGCTGGGGTGGAGTTGCCGTCGTAGGCAAGGGTGCCGGGGTCTGAGCGAAGCGCAGGCCCCGCGAGGCGCGGAAAAAGATCACTCATTCACCAACCACTCCCACTCCGGCGCTGCATCACCATTCAGATCCACGCGCATAAGGGCAACGCGATCTTTGCCACGGGCAATCCAGATCTCGCCCTCACGAAGCGTCGCACCGAAGGTTGTCGACCAGTCCGGGAGGCTGTAGTCAACGAGCGACCGGAACTCCTCAGGCATTTGAAAAAGCTGAATCCATTCGTCGCGTTCGGGTCCTCGCTGAAATCGCACGACTGCACCTGAGTCCAGCAGCAGGTGAATGTCACCGGTATCGCGTCGCACCCAGCCGCACCGGACATCGCCATGAGACCGTGCCGGGCCGACGAGTTTCTCTCCGCCGACAAGGAGTACCGTCCCCCTCGGATTCGGTCCGTAGATTGACTGACTGCCAAGCGGAGTCGCGAACTCGTTGATGTCTGGGATGTACTGTGCGGTGAGATCATCATCGGACAGACTTTCGACAGCCCATTCAGCGTTTACGTCCTTCCTGAGTCTGAACCCGCGCATCTCATATGCGTCCAGTCCGATGAACTCATGCTCGCTGAGTTTGATGAGCGGGTATTGAAGCCGCCAATCGGGAAACGAAAACTCGTTGATTAGCCTCGGTCCGCCGTCGGACAGTTCCAGAATTTTGAGTTCAGAGACGGTACGACTCGACCATCCACCGTTTGAGCCGCTCAGGATCACAGTTGACGAATCGCTTGCGTGAACAGACTCAACAAGCATCAAGTCGCCAGTCAGCTCCGTCTGCAACTCCCACACCGTCTCGACGGCCTCATCCACAGTTCGAACATCAACCACACGGACGCATCCATCCATCGAGACAACGTTCAGGCGAAGCGTACCCGGTTGAGAATCGTGGTCGGGGGCCGGAAGCACATGCGATCCATAGGTCCACGAACACGCGTCGCTCCAGTTGCCACTCAGCATGAACGGCTCGGCACTCGGCCGGGCTACCCTGCCATACACCGCTTCACTTCGCGAGAGATGATCGATTCGGCCCCCGCTAGGGAGAATGTCCCACGGATGCGGATCGACTTTCCGCCAATCGATGTAGACAACCAGGTCGCCAGCCACGGTCGTGACGGTGGTCGCGGGCCGTTCAAGAGTGGTCTCCGTCCAGGGATCAACATGTTCCGACTCTTCAGTGCAGCCCATGCCAAGCAACGTGATCAAAACCGCCCCGCACAGGCTCGCCCTCGAAAAATTTACCCGTGCAAGTGTCATCGCGTTCCTTTCAACTCCGCCCCGCGAATAGAGGACGGGAAACTGGCTGCGGGTTCACAGGTCCACGAATTCTTTTTGTGGCAGAAGACCCAACGCTGCTGAAGCGGTTACTCGTCCACCAACCACTCCCACTCCGGCGCGTCATCCCCATCCAGATCTACTCGCATCAGCGCAATCCGGTCCTTGCCGCGTGAGAACCAGAACTCGCCCTCGGCGTGAGTCGGGCCGGAGCGAGCGTACCCTTCCTCCCCGTACAGGAAGGCTTGGAACTCCTCGGGAACCTCGAACGCGTCGACCCAGCGGGCGTCATTGCCCGTGCCTTCCCGCTTGATGATCACCCCCGTGGTCAAACGAAGGTAAACCTCACCCGTGTCTCGCCGCACCCAGCCGCCAGCCATCGCGTCGTGGCTTGCTTCGGGGAGCTCGATGTCCTCGCATCCGACGCGCACCGTCTCGTAGTGACTCCAATTGACCGGGACCATTCTCGTGCTAAGCAGCAGCAGTTTCTCGCTGCCGCGCGGCGACGAGAGATATGCGCTCGCGCCGCGAAAGCAGGGATTGAGATCCTCGTTGGGAAGCTCGTCCACGCTCCACGCGCCGGTGCCACTGGGCGTCATGTGAAACGCGTCACCGCTGTACCCGAACGCGCCGACGTACCCATCGGTGCCGAGATCGAAGACAAACGCGAGTTCGGGGACCACAGCGGTTTGGACCTCACGGAGCCCCGACGCCTCGAACTCAATGATCCGCACTTCATACTGAAACGGCTCAGGATCGGGGCCGCCCAGTAGCAGTCTTGGCTCATCGTTCAGCAGGACGATGCGCACCACCGTTCCATCTCCGGGCAGTTCCGCGACCGTGTCGACGGTTCCCGCTTCAATATCGAGATCGACGACCCGCACGCACCCGAGTTGCGAAACAAGCACGATCCGCACGGCACCTGCGCCGGGCTCACCCATGATCGCAGGCGCCGGAAGCACGAAGTCCGGGCTGATCATCCAGGAACCGCAGCTCTCGTCGGGCAGGTTTTCGAACAGTTTCACGGGCGCCGAGTCCGCGCCTACCCGCTTCGCATAGATCGGGACGGACGCGGCGTCGTGAAGATCGAACCCCCCGTGCCCGTCATCGAAGCCATCGAAATCCCGGTACAGCACGATGTCATCGACAACCGTGACCACCTCAAACGCGGACACCTTGGCCGGCCACACCGGGTACTCGCCTTCCCCGGCGCAGCCGGGAATGATCGCGCCCGCCAGCAGCACGCAGCCCAGCAACAGAACAAACCGTTTCAAACTCGGTGCCACAGCAGCAGTCCTTTCGAACAGGTCCATGCCTGCTTTGGTGGGACGGGCATCTTGCCCGTCCCACCATCAGAACCAGTCCCAATCAGCCCTCGCCCCACCCATCATTATCAATCAACCGCGTCACCCCCACCTTCGCCGCGCACAGCACTCGCGCCGGTTTCCCCTCCACCACCTCCCCGCAGGTCGCCGCATCCCGCACCTCGAAGTACTCGAACCCATCCCCCACCGCCCGGCGCATCACCTCGCGCCCGGCCTCTTCCGCCTCCGACGGCGTCGCGCCAGACTGCCCCAGTCGCTGGGCCACGCGGATCCCGCGCGACAGCCCCAGCGCCGCCTCGCGGTCCTCGGGCTTCAGGTGCACGTTGCGGCTCGACAGCGCGAGCCCGTCCGGCTCGCGCACCGTCTCACCCCCGATGATCTCGACGCCCAGCCCCTCGCGCGCGCTCATCGCCGTCACGAGCTGCAGCTGCTGCCAGTCCTTCTTGCCGAACACCGCCGCGCTCGGGCGACACAGTTCCAAGAGCCGCCGGCACACCAGGTACACCCCCGGGAAGTGCCCCGGCCGGAACTCGTCCTCCATGCCCTTGTCCACCACACACTCGGGCAGGTCCACCGGCCTCGACCACTCCGGACCGTCCTTGCCGCCGGGGTACATCACCTCGACCTCGGGCGCGAAGATCACCTCGCACCCGGCCGCGGCCGCCTTGCGCGCATCCGTCGCCAGATCGCGCGGGTACATCTCAAAGTCCTTCGCCTCGTTGAACTGCGCCGGGTTCACGAACACGCTCGCGATCACCGGGCCCTTCAGCCCGCGCTCGTCGCGCACGCGCCGGGCCAGTTCGATCAGGTCGTGGTGCCCTCGGTGCAGCGCGCCCATCGTTGGCACCAGCACGCCGCCGGCCAGCCCGGCCAGGCCTTCCGCATCGGTCACGATATCCAGCGGCATCCGCTCGCTCGGCGCATTCATGCCCGCAGCATATCCGGTGACTCCGCCGGTTTTCAGCAGTCGTCGGGGTCGGGCTTGGGCAGGTCTTCCTCGCCCAGCAGCGTGAAGTTCTTGCGCCGCAGGATCTGGCCCGCCAGCGTCGGGTCATCGACCGCCAGCGCGATGGTCGGCGTGCCGTTGGGCCGCAGCATCACCGGGTACGAGAACCGGATGTTCAGTTCAGCCCCCAGCAGGTACAGGCACATCCGCGCCAGCGATTGCCCGCCGGTCAGCTCGACCACCAGCACATCCATCTCGCTGAACGCGAGCCGGTGCTCCTGCAGGATCTGCTTCGCCGACTTGCAGTGGTTCGTGATGATCCGGACCACGGCGTGGTCGGACGCCTCGTGCACGCTCAGCGCACACACCTGACACACCGGGTGCCGGTCGAACGTCTGAAGCAATTCGTAGAGTTTGCCGACCCGGTTATCCAGGAAGACGCTGAACTGCGTCACACTCGGCGGGGCGTACCCCTGGCTCGTTTCTAGTGGAGAAACGCTGCTCATCCCAAGCCCACCTCCGAACGCGGTCACCGCGACAGATCCACCGAACAAGGACTGCGAGACACCCTGCAGGCCCCGCTCACCTTCCCCTAAATTACCATCAGTCCGGCCGAGAACCTAGCAAAATCCCCCGAAAGATCGGAGATTCCGGGCCATTCGCATGGGACGCATCACCTGCGCGAGCGCACGACCTCCACCGCCGGGCCGCCCGCGCCCGCTTCGGGCGCAAGTCCAAGCGCCGCCCCACCTTGGAGCAGGCGTTCGATCGCCCGCGCCCCCCGCTCGCCGAAGTCCATCGTCAACTCGTTCACATACAACTCGATGAAATGGTCCACCAAACCGCCCTTCCCGTCGCCCCCGGACCGGGCCTCGTTCGTCGCAAACCGCATCGCGTACTCCAGCCCCGCCTCCCGATTCGCCGCGGCGTGCTCGATCGACTTCCTGAGCAGCCCCGCCACCTCCTCGCGCGTCCCCTCGCCGTACCGCTCATCAAGGTCCGACCGGATCGCGTTCGCCCCGAGCGGCAGCGGCAGGCCACCGGTCTGCTCCGCCCACCACACGCCCAGATCCACCACCTTCGCCAGCCCCTCATCCGCGTAGGTCACCTGGGCCTCGTGGATCACCAGCCCCGCCTGCACATCGCCCGACAGGATCGCCGGGACAACGGCGTCGAAGCGCATCGCGTTGTACCGCTCCGGCCCGATCACCTTCGAGGCCTCGCCCTCGCTGACGAGCATATTCAACACCAGGAACGCCGAGGTCTTCGTCCCCGGCACCGCGATCACGCCGCCGCTGTCGAGCAGGGCCCGCAGCCACTCCGGCCCGAGTTCCTGCCCCGCCAGCCCCGCCTCATGCGCGACGGACTCCGTCACCAGCACCTTTGGCCCGTAGCCCTCCCCGAAGCTCGCGCCGCAGTCGGTGAGCATGTACCGGTCTCGGGCGTGCGCGTAGGCGTGCATGCTCATCGCCGTGATGTCCAAGTCGCCACGCCCGAGCGCTCGCCGGTTGAGTTCCTCGATGTCCGCCGCGACCGGTCGGAACCGGAACCGCCCGGTGTCGAACGCCGGCTCCAGCACCGGCGCATCTCCCGGCCCGCCCTCCAGCCCGGCGGTGCCCAGAGGCCACCACATGAACGCATCATCCGGGTCCGGAGAGTGCCCGATGGTCAGTTCGATCACATCGCTGCTTGCCATAGCCGGATACTAGGTCGATCCGGACCGCCAAGCCGTCACTTCACGCGCCGGTACACCGCGCTCATGAACTCCACCCACTCGCCGTTCTCACCGACCATATGGGATCGAAGCGCCCGCTCGTCGCGGCCGCTCAGTTCCACGACGTCCTGGTACTTCGCCATCTTCGTCGGGTCCTCGAAACTCGGCCCGAGCGTGTCGAGCGCGAGCCGATCGCCCTCGCGCTGCCCTTCGTACAGAAACATGAACGCCATCGGGCTCCCGAACCACGTCCCGACATACCGCTGCTTCTGCGGGTCGTAACCGAGCGTCATGATCCCGGTCATCTCCCCCGCGCCCGGCATCTCGCCCGTCATCTCCCCCTGCACCCAAAAATCCCCGATCGCGCGCACCACCTCGCGCCCGCTCCCGGTCGTCGGCTCCTGGCCCGGCTCCATCACGCACGAACTCTCGTACGTCCACTCCCCCACGAGCCGCATCAGCCACTCGTGCTCCGGCGTCGGTTTGGTTTCCATGACAGTCCTCCTTCCGAATCAGGGTAACTCCACAGAGCCCATTCCTGCAGGCAAAGCCGCGGGCCGCGTACACTCCTCTGTCCTCCGCCATGGCCAAGAAGAAGAAAAAACAATCCGCCACCCCCGTCATCGAGAACCGGCGCGCCCGTTTCGATTACTTCATCGATTCCACCCTCGAGGTCGGCATCCGTCTCACCGGCACCGAGGTGAAGTCCGTCCGCGCCGCCAAGGTCTCGCTCAAGGAGGGCTACGTCCGCGTCCAGGAGGCCAACCCGCCCTCGCTGTGGCTCCACTCGGCACACATCGGCGAGTACGACCACGCCAGTGCCGCCTTCCAGCACGACACCACCCGCACCCGCCTGCTCCTCGCCTCCAAACGCGAGATCGCCGAACTCGCCAAGGCCACCGCCGTCCGGGGCGTCACCATCGTCCCCCTCAAAATGTACTTCAAAGGCCCCTTCGCCAAACTCGAGATCGGCCTCGCCCGCGGCAAGAAACAGCACGACAAACGCGACACCATCAAGGAACGCGAGTCCCAGCGCGAGATCGACCGGGCGATGTCGACGAAGGTCGGGTGGTAAATCCGAACGGGTGCCGGGGTCTGGAGCCCAACGAAAGTTGGGCGAAGGCCCCGTGAAGAACGGTCCCATTGCTGAATCCGGCGGGGCCTTCGCTGCGCTCAGACCCCAGCACCCGGACTCACTCCGCCTTCCGCGCCGCCTCACCATCAACCGGGCGCGGCTCGAACACACGCACCTCGCCCTTGCCCGCCTTCTTCGACGCATACAGCGCACGGTCCGCGTTCACGAGCAGCTGATCCGCATCGATCGGCCGGCTCTGCTGCAGACTCGCGATGCCCACCGACATCCCGCAGCCCGCGCAGCCGCAGTCCACGCCCCAGGCCCGCGCCTGCTCGCGGAACATCGCCTGCAGGCGCGTCGCCACGCTCAACGCCACGGCGCTCGACGTCTGCGGCATGACCAGCACGAACTCGTCGCCGCCGTAGCGGGCCGCGAAGTCCGACTGCCGGATGCAGTCCGAAATCACGTGCCCGACCAGGCGCAGCAGTTCATCGCCCATCGCGTGACCGGCCGAGTCGTTCACTTCCTTGAAGCCGTCGAGGTCGATCATCACGCACGACAGGTCCCCGCCGTAGCGCACCGCTTCGGCGAACATCTGCCCCAAGCGGTTCTCAAGCTGCCAGCGGTTGGCCAGACCCGTCAGCGGGTCCGTCCACGCCTCGGCCTCGAGCTTCGCGATGCGCTGCTCCAGCCCAGCGTTTTTCGACTTCAGTTGATTGTTCGTGGCCTTGAGTTCGCGGATCATCATCACGCGTCGGACATCCACCTCGGCCCGCGCCATCGCACGCTCGATCACCAGCGCCAGCCGGTCCGGCGACACGCTCTCGCGGTCCACCGCGTCCGTCGCGCCCGATTCGATCGCGGCGTCCACCCAGTCCAGCACCTGCGCATCGCCCAGCACGACCACCGGCGCTTCGCTCGCCAGCCGGTCCAGCGCCGCCTTCGCGTCCAGGACCAGCCCCTCGACCCGCTCGCGCGAGCGACCGTGGGCATCGATCAGCACCAGATCCACGCGGTTCAGCACCATCGCGCTGCGCGAACTCACGCTCTGCACCGAGGTCGAACCGTAGCATCGCTCCAGCGCCTCACCCAGCGCGCGGGCCAACGCCGGGTCTTCCGACACCAGCGCCACGTTCGGGAACGAGATGGGACGATCGCCTGCCAACACCGACACAGTCCTTTGCAAAGTCGGGCCGGGCAACGCCGAACCGACGAATCACGGGCACTTCGACTTACGATTCTCTACGCACGGTCCGGGAACCCGGTTCATTCCGCTTCATCGGCCCAGACCGAACGCAACCACAGCCTGAACGCCCCCGCCCGCACCGGTTCCGTCTGCTTCCGATAATCACCGCCCGGACGCTCAGCCACCCGATCGCGAACGCCAACTCCAGACCGCCGCATCGTCTCGCGGCGTGACCCGCGCCTCGCCCAGCAAACGCCGGCTCAGCGCATCCATCAGCAGCCGCTCCTCGCGCAACCGCACCAGCCGCTCCAGTTCCGCCCGCACCGCGCCGAGCGGAGGCGTCCGCTCGGGACGCACGACCTCGTCCAGCACCACCACCGCCACCTGCGCCGGACCGTCCACCTCCATCACGATCGGCCGGCTCACCTCGCCCACGCTCATCCGCGCGATCGCCGTGCGCAGGGCGTCCGGGTACGTCGGGTCCGCCGGGCTGATCGGCTCGATCACCCCGCCGCGCACCGAACTCGCATCCGTGCTCACCTCCGCCGCCACACGCGAGAACGCCTCGCCCGCCAGCACTCGCTGACGCGCGCGCTCGGCCTGTTCAACCGTGTCCGCCGTGATGATCCGCACGCGCATCCGCGGCTCGTACCGAATCCGGTACGCCCGCTCCACGCTCACCGGATCAACCTGCACCCGCTCCTGCACCAGCGCCCGGAGCATCGCCGTGCGCCGCAGCAGCGCCGCGTACCGCTCCGGACCAAGCCCGCGCTGTCGCCGGATCTGGTCGAGCAGGCGCTGCGCCTCATCCGCGCTGCCCGACGCGTCGTCCGCCTCCAGCGATTCGCGCAAGAGCAGCTGCTCGCGCTCGACCATCGACTCGGTCAGCGCCAGCCCGCGCCGGCGCATCTCCCCCTCGAGCATCATCTCGAGCGCCACTTCCTCCAGCACGATCCCGCCCGCGGCCTCCGCCAACAGCGGCCGTACCCGCTCCCAGTCCACCGCCGAACCCGCCACCGTCGCGAACGGCCCGGCCGACTCGCGCATCGAACCGTCTGGCGAACCCGGACGCTCTGTTCGCATGGCACGGTCCGCGACATACCGCTCGCTCGCCTCAAGACCGGACCCTACGCCGGAACCCGATCCACCCGAACACCCCGCCAGCGCCGCGATAGCAACCGCCGCGAATCCCCAAAAACTCAATCGCTTGCTCATTGCCGTACGCTACCAGATGCCCCCATGACCAACCCCACTCCACAACCCGCCACCGACCAACAGCGGCTACCCGCCCTCTGCCCCTACTGCGGCCACGGCCACTCCCTCGCACCCGGCAAACCGCGACCGCTCCAGTGCGAGGCCTGCAAGGGACGCTTCGAACCCCTCTCGCGCCAGGCCACGCAGAACGCCATGGGCCCCTGGCAGATCCGCGATCCGGACAACCCCTTCCGACCGCCCTGCTCCTACGAGACCATCGTCCGCCTCGCTCAGCGCGGCCGCATCACCCCCACCACCATCGTGCGCGGCCCGACCACACGCCAGTTCTGGTCCTACGCGCGCGACACCCCCGGCGTCGCCGCCGTCCTCGGCCAGTGCCACGCCTGCCACACCCCCATCTCCCCCGACGACCGGACCTGCCCCAGCTGCGAAGCGATCCTCCGCCCCGAGACCGACCGCCAGCAACTCGGCCTGAGCCCCAAGGCCGTCCTCCCTGGCGAAGCCCCGCCCGAACAGATCGCCGCGATCATCCGCCCGAAGACCCCCCAGCCCCTCCCGCGTCCGACCCAACCCGCGCCCGAAGCGCCCGCCGCACCGCAGCGCCCCGCCAATCCCGCGCCGCCAACTGAGACCGCCCCACCCGCACCCGCTACCCCCGAAACCATCCCCGACCCACCCGCGCCAGGCCCATCGCGCCGACGCGCCAAAGCCCCCGGCTGGCTCATCACCCTCCTCGCCATCCAGGCCGCGGCCATCCTCGCCCTCGGCGCGCTGCTGCTCATCGAACTCGACCTGTTCGCGCCGTCATCGCCGCAGTCGCAGGCCAGCAACTCGCCGAACTCGGACACCAGCGCCGTCGCCGATCCGCCCCCGCTGATCACCCCCGTGCCCGAAGACGAGACCACCCCCGCGCCGTCAGACCCCGACGACGAACCGGCACCCGGAACCGACATCGACGACCTGATGGACGACGCCATGCGCCCCTTCGCCGACCGGTATTGGCCAATCGTCGAGGGCACACGCTCCGACGACACCGACACCCTCGCCCGAGCCATCGACCAACTACGCGACCTGCGCAGCGAAGCCGCATCGGCATCCCCCGAAGCCGACTTCACACTGACCGACGATCTGATCGCTCAGGCCCAGTCCCGCCTCGACCAGCTCCGCCTGCTCGAGCAGTTCGACCCGCAGAACTGAGTCCGGGTGGCATGGTCGCCCCTTGAGGCGACTATGCGAAACCTTCCAGATCTGCGAAGCCCTCCGCTCCTTCTCCCCTCCGAGGGAGAAGGTGGTCCTGTGCGGATTCAGCACAGGACCGGATGAGGGGGCCAGACCAACCCGCAACGCTCAACGAGCGTTGCGCTCCGCTTTCGATGGTTCCGCCACATCTTCCGTCGGGTCCCACATCACATATGACGGACGCTCGTACACCAGCCCGCACTCCGGACACTCGTCCCGATCACGCTGACGCTCGTAGCCGCACTTCGGACACTTCATCGCGACCCAGCGCCGGGCTTTGCGCTCACGCGAAACAGTGACGAGTCCAACCACGCAGACGCTGACGACCAGCCAGGTCCCCAAGGCAAGCGGGATGCCGCTTGCGATCTCCGCCCACCGGTTCGATTCCGTTCGGTACACGACGCGAATGTCCCGGCCCTCGCTTTCGCCAATGAGAACACGTGGACGCTCCGGCAGCGAACCGCCGTGGATCGAGGCAAGCACGTGCGGCAGCCCCATGACCGGGCCGCTTATCGCCTCCACAGCGACCTCTCCAATCGCTGCCTCGATCTTCGGCATCAGATGCTCTTGAAAGGCCGGATGGTGGTGAGCGAACGTGGTTCCGCCGAACTCTCGCTGGAACGCAGCATCGAGCGTGGCGTTCGGCTGCGGGCCCGCGTGCGCCAGCCGGGTGATCTTCATACGAACTTCGCGACGCGTCGTCGCTGGCGATGTCAAAACGTTGGTCGGTCCCGAGCGGGTTGCCGCATCAAGCTCGATATGAAGCCGAACATCCGACGAGGATCGCCATTGAGTTGATACTGCCCAGTCCTCAGGATCGCGGTCGAGGTTGCTGAGGTAGAACCACACGGGTGGATCATTGAATCGCCCGGAGGTGTAGGCGCCCGAACTGGACGAGTCGTCACCCCATTGCCACGCCCACCCGATGCGCATTCCCGGCTCCGTGGTCGGCACAAGCAGTCGAAACAAGGTTACCGCGAGGTAGATGAGCACCAAGAGCACGGCGAGCGCAGGCACAAGCCTCATCCGACGCGGCTCGCGAATCCATTCACCGTTGACTTCCATCCGCATCTCTCCGCTTCACGGCGTCCGGGATCAGTCTACCGGCTCCTCACCGCTCCCCAGCCCCGCGAGATACACCGCCAGTTCCCTGACGATCGCGCTGTTGGCCGGGAGGAACTCGTCCCACGGGATCTCGTCCAGCGTGCACCAGCGGCAGTCCGCCACCTCCAGGGGCTTGGCCTCTCCCCCCGCTTCTACCTCGTGGCAGACCCAGGCGTTGAGTCGGACGCGTCCGTGCTCGTAGGTGTGCTCGACGATGGCGAGCTGGTGGGTCGCCCGGACCGTCAGGCCGACCTCTTCGCGGACCTCGCGCTCGGCGCAGTCCTTTGGGCTCTCGCCGGGCTCGACCTTGCCGCCGGGGAACTCCCAGTAGCCGGCGTAGACCGTGTCGGCGCGGCGTCGGGTGATCAGCACCCGCGCAGGCCCCTCCCCGGACCGGACCACCAGCCCCAGACCGACCTCGATGACCCGCGCGTCAGCCACTGATTCCGACATCCGAACACCACCCAAATCCACCGAGATTCCGGGAAGTCGACTTTCCGACCTGAATACAGGAATCGAAAATCGACATATTTCTAAATCTATTATTCATAGACACTTACAGATTCTCGCGCAAAGTCGTGGCCTCAGCGAGGTCGCACAAATGCCGATGACTACGCTACCCTAAAGGTGCTGGTGGCGACGGGCCAATCGCCCGCAACACACAGACTGATATGTCCCTCGGCACACGCCGAGTTTCAGCTTTCTTCGCGGCGAAAGCCGTGGCACGCCGTCGGTCGGGGATCGGAGCCCTCGACCGACGGTTTTTTTCTGCGCATCGCGCAAACGCGCAACAACACACGCGAACGCGCCCCGTTCATGCGCGAACACACGCGTTCGTGCGCTGCGCGTGTGCACAACCTGTCGGTTGCGCTGCGCTTTTCAGAACGTGAGCACTTCGTAGCCGTCGCGCAGCATCTCGGTGAGCGGTTTGCCCATCGGTTTCACTTCGATGCCCTGCGCGCGCAGGTCTTCCGTCACGCCGTACGAATCCGCGCACGCGATGCACGCGAGCACGGTCACACCATCGGCTTTCATCTGCTGAATCTTCGCCTGCAGGTCCTTATCGGCCGCGAGCAAGCGTGCTGACGGCCCCCAGACAACGAGCGTGACATCGCCCGCCCAGCCCGCGCGCTGCGCGGCGTGCGTGTACATCAGGCACACGCGGTGCGCGACATCGGGATCGCCCGAGGTCCACACCACGGCGAGCTTGTCCACGATCGAGTCGGGTCCATCCTGCGGACGCGCCTCCGCGCGGGAACCGGCGAGCGCGCCGATCGCGATGACACCCAGAATCGCGGCAAGGATCCAGGGCAGGCGATGGGTGAGTTTCATGTCTTCTCCGTTCGGTGAGGGTGGTTGATCAACAGGCGACCAAGGCGGGTGAGGCGGGCGGTATTCCACGGACTTGCTCTGGGTGCCATGGTCGGAGCGAAGCGGAGGCCATGCGGACGCCGGAGAGGCCCTTCGAACTGTCGGTCTGCGCCTGGCATGGCCTGCGCCCGACGGTGTCGGGCTCCGACCATGGCACCCCTCGCGGGCGGATCAAGGGTACATCGCGCGCATCACGCGTCGGAAGCGTTCGAGATCGCCGATCACGTACATGGGGGCGCGAACCGCTTCCACCGGCCCGCGCAGACGCGTCTGCGAGCGCAGCGGCTCGTTCTCTTCCCATGTCCCCAGCGGGCCGCCGAGGCGCTCGCCGGACACCCGGCGCGCATCGAAGCGGTGGGCGACGTCGAGCGCGGGGCTGGCCGGGAGCAGCGCGGTGCCGTTCTCGACGTAGACGGTGAACCGGCGTGCGCCGGGCTCGAAGTCGTCGGTCGCGCCGTACTCGAGTTCGATCACCCCGGCGAAGTCGTCGGGCACCACCAGCGTGACCAGCGCCTGCGGACCGCTGAGCAGGCGCACCTCGAACTCGTTCGGGCTGGTGCGTTCGACCGTGCCGACGAACGGCGCATCGACCTGCGGCGTGGAATGCGGCGTCGTCACGCGGAACCGCTCGCCGATGTAGCCGAGCGCCTCGGCGCTGACCGCGACGAACGGTTCGTCGGCCGCCTTGAGTTTCGCCGCGCCGTTCCCGTCGGTCCGGGTCTGAGCGGTCTTCGGCCCGAAGGGCGCGTCGCCGGTCCCCTGCTCGATGACGAGTTTGGCATCAGCGATCGGCTCGCGCGACTCGAGGTCGACGACCCGGAAACTCAGCGTGCGATAGCTGGTGCAGCCGGTGAGCAGCGTCGCACCGAGCAGCACGACGAGCATCCGAAACAGGGGTATCCGAAAGGCGAAGCGCATAGGTCGTTCCTCCTCAAGGCCCCACATTACCAGCAACACGCCCGGATCAGCCGCTCAGAGGCGAACTTCGCGGAACGGCTCGGGGGATTCGTCGTGGATCGGGATCCGCGCGGCGTCGGAGTCCGGGTCCATGCCCTCCGGACGGGCTTCGGGGTAATGGAACTTCACGATGGCGCTGCCGAAGGCGCCCTCGCCCCTCGCTTCGCGGAGCAGTTCGACCGCCCGGTCCTGCAGTCGCCGGTCGAGCAGGCCGTGGATCCGGACGGAGACCACGTCGATGCCCGCCTCGGCGTAGACCGTCACGCCGGCGAGCTCGGAGTTGTCGGGCGGGAAGACCTGATCCATCTCGGTGCGCAGGACCTCAACGACCGCCCGCTCCTGCTCGCGCTGCTGCGCACCCGTGTTCGTCATGCCGCGCACGACGATGACCGAGCCGATGAGCAGCGAGACGAAGAGCACGATGGCGACCGGCGCCCCCACCGTGTAGGCGATGGGCTGCTTTGCCTTCCTGGGTTTGCCGTTCTCGTCGTTCACGCCGGGATGATACGCCGCGCGATCAGTCCCGGAAGCCGACCGGCATGGGTCGCGTGTCGTATTCGTGCATACCCATGACCTGGGGCAGGTTCTTCTCGTACCGGGTCGGCCCGAAGCGTCCGGACAGGACCAGCCCGAGAACGATGGCGAAACCGAGCGCGAAGCCGCCGAGGTGCGCGATGTTCGCGGTGCCGTTCGCCTCGTTCATGAGCCCGAGCAGGTCGAGCAGGACGTAGATCGCGACGACGATCAGCGAGGAGATCGAGAACGTGCCGGCCCGGATGTAGACCCAGTAGAAGATGGAGACGGTGTTGGTGGGGAAGAACACGACGTGCGCCCCGACCACGCCCATGATCGCACCCGAGGCACCGACCGCCACCTCGCCGCTGCCCATGATCTTCCACGCGATCGCCGCGACGATGCCGCATGCGAGGTAGAAGGCCGTGTACAGCAGGTTGCCCAGTTTGGCGTTCACGGCGTTGCCGAACACCCAGAGGAAGATCATGTTTCCGACGAGGTGCACGATGTCGGCGTGCGCGAACATCGACTGGAACATCGTCGCGCCGAACATCGGGTCGTCTTTCCAGTACCCGGCCGTCTCCCACGGATAATCGCGGCCGAAGAACAAAGAAAAACTGTACAGCGTCGCGATGGTCATGATGACCCAGTTCGCGATCGGGTAGCGCTGCATCGGGACATCGACGGCGACGGGCAACAGGATCATCGGGGCTCCTCGGGGCGGCGCCGGGATCCGCGTGGTCGTCACGCTCCGGCGGCCGCGACAAACCTAGCGTGCGCAGGGCATCGCGTGCAAGCGAAAAAACCGCTGTGAGTTGTCCGATTTCCGGCCGGAGCCGACACGCGCCGGCTCAGCGCAGGCCGTAGTCCTTCAGCTTCCGATAGAGCGTCCGCTCGCCGATGCCCAGGAGCTTGGCCGTCTGCTCACGGTTGCCGCCGGTGAGCTTGAGGGTTTCGCGGATGGCCCGCTTCTCGAGGGCTTCGAGACTGGTCCCGGCCAGCGAGCCGCCCTCGCCGGTGCCGGTGAGTTCGCCGTCGCCCTCGGCCTCGCTCTGAACCTCGGCGGGGACGTGGCGGACATCGACGCTGACGTCCTTGCCCTCGGTCTCCCCCGCTGCCATCACGACCATGTTCTGCACGACGTTGAGCAGTTGGCGGACGTTGCCGGGCCACGAGTACGCCGTCAGGCGCAGGACCGCGGCGTCGGAGAAGGCCGGGGCGTTGCGCCCGAGTTCGGAGGCGAATTTCGAGGCGGCGTGCCGGATGATGCGCGGGATGTCCTCGCGGCGCTCGCGCAGCGGCGGCAGGTGGATGTGCGACCCCTTGATGCGGAAGAACAGGTCCTGGCGGAAGGAGCCGTCTTTGGTGGCCTTCTCGAGGTCCTTGTTGGTCGCGCTGACGAAGCGGACATCGACCTTGCGAGAGTCGTTGGACCCGACGCGCACGACCTCGCCGTTCTCGAGCACGCGCAGGAGCTTTGCCTGCATGGACAGCGGCATGTCGCCGAGTTCATCGAGGAAGAGGGTGCCCTTGTCGGCGTACTCGAAGACGCCCTGGCGGTCGCGGTCGGCGCCGGTGTACGCACCCTTCACATGGCCGAAGAGCTCGCTCTCGAGCAGCGACTCGCTCTGGCCGGCGCAGTTGAACGGCACGAAACGCTGGCCGGAGCGCTGGGAGTTGGTGTGAATGGCCTTGGCGATCAGTTCCTTGCCCGTGCCGGACTCGCCGGTGATGAGGACCGGGAGCGACGACGCGGCGACGGTCTTCACGGTGCTCAGGATGCGGCGCATCGCCTCGGAGCCCGCGATGATGCCCTCGAAGCCGGCGTGCTGGACGAGGTCTTCGGTGCCGGAGGCCTCCTGGGCGGAGTAGTGGCGGAGCAGGACGGTCTCGGCGGCCCGGTTGACCAGACTGCGGAACAGGGCGAGGTCGAGCGGTTTCTCGATGAAGTCGAACACGCCGTGCTTGAAGGCCTCGCGCGCGGTCGGGACATCGCCGTGGGCGGTGACCATGATGGTCTCGGCCTCGGGCTGGAGCTGGCGGGCGGCGTCGAGGACGCGCAGGCCCGCATCGGCGCCGTCGCTGGCGACGGTGCCGGAGGCGTTGGCGGGGTTGGTCGGGTCGGCGACGCCGGTGGCGAAGCCGGATGAGTTGGGCATGCGCAGGTCGGTGACGACGATGTCGAACGCGCCGCCCTTGAGCTCTTCGATGGCGGACTGCACATCGTTGACGATGGTGCAGACGTGGCCGGGGCGCTTGAGGGCGTCGGCCATGACGTCGGCGTGGTCGGCCTCGTCCTCGACGATGAGGACCTGGGCTCGGAGATCGGTGGAGTTGGGACTGCTGCTGGTCATGGGAGGGGCAGTGTACGCGCCCCGAGGGAGCGGTTCAGCCGATGGTCGCGCCGGGGATGCTGCGCCAGAGGCCCGCGAGGCCAATGGCCATGGCGTCGGCGATGTCGTGGGGCTCGGGCGGCTCGGCGAGTTTGAGTTCGGCCTGGACGGCGCGCTGGATCTGGGCCTTGCCCGCGCTGCCCGAGCCGGTGAGGGCCTTCTTGACGGTCTTGGGCGGCAGTTCGATGGGGGTCAGGCCGGCCTCGCGCAGGCGGAGGAGGATCACGCCGCGTGCGTGGGCCATGACGATGGCGGCGCGGGGGTGGGCGGTGTGGCTGAAGAGTGCTTCGACCGACGCGGCATCGGGGCGGATGCGCTCGAGCAGTTCGGAAAGGTCGCGATCGAGTTCGAGCAGCCGGTCGGCGATGGACGCGCCGGCCTTGAAGCGGAAGCAGCCGGCCTCGACGATCGAGACGGCGTCACGCGCCGCGCCCGCGGCTTCGAGGCAGGCGTAGCCGGTGACTTTGAGGCCGGGATCGATGGCGAGGAGGCGCACGGGGAGAGGTTAGCGGGGATCGGGTTCGGCTGGTGTTTCAGTTTCGGCTGGCGGGTCGAGGAAGTCTTCGGTGGAGAGTTCGACGGTGCCGCCTTCGGGGATGGTGATGCGTTTGAGGTGCGGGAGGTCTTCGCCGCGGCGGAGGCGGAGGAGGGTGTGCGACCACGGAGTGCCCAAGGGAAGTATGAGATACTCGCCCGACGATATGTCAAAATTGAACTCTCTATCGATTGCTTGGTCATTGCTGTTGGAAATGCGAATGACTGGCAACCACTGTGCGGATTTGGCATCGGCGCGTACAAGGTGATACCCCGAAGGCGTGTCGTCTGCTCGCAGGAGAAAATTGACGCGAGCCACGGGCTCAGTCTGTTGAGGTATGTCGAAATCCACCTCAAACGCGCCATTTTCCGCCAACTCCGGCTCGATCTCGATGAGGTGATACTCATGGTTATACCTTGCTGCAAAGAGGGTTCGTTGACCTCGGGGAACCATGATCACGTGCTCGCTCACGACTCTGCCATCAGGAGTGTCGCGAGCGATTGAGTCTGTGAACTCCTGCTCGCTGATCCGCATAGCGTTGCTGCCGATTCGCCATAACGACCAGCCCGGCCGCAGACTCGCAGCCGGTTCCGGAATGGGCCACTCTTCAAGCCGAAGCCGGATGGTGCAACGGACCGCTTCGGGAGCCTGCATGGTCACCACGCCGTCCACAATGTCGTCGGCCTCGAAGTATGTCACGCCATCGAGCGCGTACGAACGGACCAATTGACTATGCCGCGAGACGATTTCGCCGACCTCGCCGCGACTAGTCGAACTCAAGACAGCGATATTTCCCATAGGGGAAAAGCCGAGTCTGATCCAATTTTCAGGTTGAACTCTGACACGGATTGGAGTGTCGAACCCAGGACGCAAAGATAATGGTCTGAGGAGCCCCGATTCATCTGTGTAACTATGCACGGCCTGCTCGCCGACTTCCACGGACAGGGCAAGACCGCTGATCGGGTTTCCCTCGTGATCAATCACGCGGACGGAGATCGTCGGCGTGGGTTCATCCGCATGCAGCGGCAGAAGGAAGAAGAGCGCGGCGATCAGGGCGGTGAGCAGGTGCTTCATGGCGTCTCCGAGGTGCGAGTCGCCTCCCAGACTACTCGCCCTCCGGCGCGATCCGAAGCGCCGATTCGGGGTTCGGCTGCTTCACGGTCACTTTGAGTGTCCGGGCGAAGCTCAGCAGGGCGCGGGCGCTGCGGGCGATTTCGGTGAGTTGGCGGGTGCGGTGGTCGAGGGCGATGAGGGCGGTGGCGGCTTCGTCGATGGCCTCTTCGTCGTCCTCGGCCTGGGCCTCGGCGAGGGCGGATTCGACCTTGGCCCGCTGCTCGCCGGCGGAGCCGAGTTCGTCGATCACCGTGGAAAGGGCGCCGACGGCGCCGGTCTGGCTGGCGACCGTGACGAGGCGGGAGCGCTGGGCGAGGGCCCGCTCGAGGCGGGCGAGGCGGTCCTGCATGGCCGGCGTGTCGAGGAGGGTGATGAGCTGGTCGACGGTCAGGCCGACGGCGACGGCGACACCCTCGAGGGGGATCTGCGGGTCGAGGAGGGCGCTGAGGAGGGCGTCGAGGCGGTCCTCGGTGAGTTCAACGGGGTTCGGGGCAGGGACGGTGCGGCTGGCGTGGGCGGTTGGTGTGGTGATCATGGCCCGATGATGACGCGGGGTGAGGGCGGGGTCAATGGTTTTGTTTGGTGTTTTTTTGGGTCAGTGACAGGGTGTTGTCAGTGATGGACCCGGCGTGTGGCTCAGCGTCCTGCGGCCCGGCACTGGCGGGCAAGCCGCCAGTGGCACCAGAGCCGTTTCCGGGGCCGACCGCTTCGCGGCCACCTTCTGACGCGAGGGGAGAAGGACAGAAGGCATAGCCGCCTGAGGAGGGCGGCCATGGCACGCCTGAATGGTCCGTGTCACCTTGTGGTGCCGGTTCTCGCCTGTCAGGGTGGTCGCGGCTTGGTCGCGGCGCACACTCAAGACTGGAGGAATCAGAAATGGGCAGCACACGGGCAGCACGGGCGATGGCGATCGGGGCGGCGGCGACGGCGGTTCTGGCGTCGGCCGCGGGCGCGGGGTTCATCATCGAGATCGATACGGACGGGCAGGACAACGGCGTTATCGTTTTCAACCCGAACTTCGTGTTCGGCGGCGACACAACGACGGCGTCGCAGAGCACAACGGCGAATGTGGTCGGCGGGACCGGCGGGGACAGCATTTTCGGTGGGAACGGGACGAACGTTGCGGACACGTACGTCTACACCTACTCGCCGGACTCGCAGGCGGACAACCTGGTGCTCGCGCCGGGCACAGCGCTCGGTGAGGGGAACGAGGCGACGGGCGCGGTCGGAGGCGGGCCGGGGACCTACCGGGTGTACGCGTCGTGGCCCTACACCGAGAACGTGAGCGGCGGGACGGTGACGTACACGGTCGAGAGCTCGATCGATTCGGCTCAGTCATTCGTGGACCAGAACTCCCGCGGCGATGCGTGGGTGTACCTCGGCGAGGTGGAGTACACGAGCGGCGCGATCACGGTGACGCAGGAGGCGGGCTCGAATACCTTCATCTCGATGCGCGCGTACGGCGTGCTGTTCGAGAAGGTCGAGGACGGGCCGCCCTGCGCGGATGTGACCGGGGACGGCGATGTGGACCTGAAGGACCTCAACCGCGTGCTGGCGCTGTTCGGGCAGAATGTTGAACCGGGCATGGCTGCGGACGCCAACGGCGACGGCGTGGTCGATCTTCAGGACCTGAACCTGGTGCTGGCGCAATTCGGGACGAGTTGCTGAGTCGCCTCCCACCTACACACACACACAAAGAGCCCGGCCGATCGGCCGGGCTCTTTGCTGCGCTGACTGCAGGGTTCAGCGACGGCGACGGCGTCCGGCGAGAAGGGCCGGGGCGCCGAGGAGAGCGAGGGTGCTGGGGGTGGGCACGGCGGTGAGCGTGATGTTGTCGATCGCGAGATCGAAGTTGGTGAAGGGGTAGAAGAAGCCGAGTTCGGCGCTGTGGATGACGACCTCGTCCACGCCGGAGATGAGTTCGGCGAAGGTGACGCCTTCGGGGAGCGTCCAGTTGCCTTCGCTGTCTTCGGCGCCGTAGGGCTGCCAGCCGGCGGGGAGCTCGGCGGAGTTGGGATCGAAGGTGACCGAGTAGTTGGTCCAGTCCTGGCCGTCTCCGGAGACGGTGCCGAGGGTGAAGAGGACGGATGCGTAGGGGTAGAAGCCGTCGGCGAGGTCGTAGTTGCGCATCTCGAAGATCACCGACCGGTCGACGGGGTTGCCGAAGAAGTTGATGTGGTTCGCCTGGATGTCGAAGCTGAGTTCGAGTTGATCGCCCTTGGCGCCGTAGTCACCGAGCAGGTCGGGGTTGGTGTCGTTGGCGAACTGGAACCAGAACATGTCGGTGACACCGGGGATGCGGTAGTAGTCGTTGGTGCCGTCGCTCTGGACCTGGGCCCCACCGTTGCCCTGCCAGCCGTTCGTGCCGCTGGAGAAATCGGTGTGGGAGATGGTGTCGGCGGAGGCGATCGCGGCGGTGCCGGCAACGACGGCGGCGAGGAGGGCGGGGTACAAATCGGGATGTGTCATCAAGGTTGCTCCTGGGTGCAAAGTGTTCTGAACTGTTCTGAACAGTACGGCCAGATGGCCAGCCACGCAAGGCCTTCGATGAGAAATCTGAGGGCAATCGCGATCCGTTGATTCGACGATTGGCGGAGGGCTTTCCTGACCGGCGCAGGCGACACAGATTCCGGCATCGTGGGTGGATCTCGCTCAAGTGGCGGGAAATCCGGCGTGCTGAATCGGACGGTTGGGGTATGGAACGCCGAAACGAAGAATCGAATTCCCCTTCCGATGCCCCCATTGGCGGCCTTGGGCGCCGGGACGACCGGATCTCCGAGCCGAAGCCGCCGGCGCGGGCATCCGTCGATCCGAAGCACCTCAAAGCCCGGCCTCTCAAGCGTGAGCCGGCCCCTCAGACCACCCCGGCGGACCCGCTCGAAGGCTTCGTGGTCCGCGAGCGGGAGTTGGTCTGGATCGAAGATGTGCTGGCGGGGCTGACGCCGCGGCAGCGGGATGTGCTGCTGGAGTGTTGCAGTGGCGGGACGAGCGTCGAGATCGCGGCGCGGATGCGGATCAGCCAGTCGACATTCCAGAACCACCTGCACGCGATGAGGCTGCATCTCGGCGTGTCGGGCAAGGACTCGATCGCGCGTCTTGTGGGTGCCCGACTGCTCAAGGGCTACCGAACCTGGCTGGCGGCCGGGTCGTCCTAAGGTCCGGAAAGCCGGAGCGGTGCGGTACACTGCGCGCGCAGCCGGCCTCGAAGGCTCGGGAGCGGGATCCCGGTGGATCGGGCTTCATGCGAGCCCGATACGGTGTGATGGAGGGGACGGGTCGCCAGGCCCGCACCATGTTCGCGAGCACGATCAGGGAAAGGGACGGACAGTCATGAAGGGTGTGATTCTTGCCGGTGGTCTGGGGACGCGTCTGCGCCCTCTGACGGAGGTCACCAACAAGCACCTGCTGCCGGTCTACGACCGACCGATGATCTACTACCCGATCCAGTCGCTGCTGACGGCGGGGATCACGGAGATCATGATCGTGACCGGCGGCGACCACGCCGGCGACTTCCTCAAGCTCCTGAAGAACGGCAAGCATCTTGGGATCAAGCGCCTGGAGTACGCCTACCAAGAGGGAGAGGGCGGCATCGCCGATGCGCTCAAACTCGCCGAGGAGTTCGCCGACGGCGAGAAGATCTGCGTGGTGCTCGGTGACAACCTTATCGAAGGGAACCTGCGCAAGGCTGCGGGCGACTTCTTCACCCAGCCGAGCGGGGCGAAGATCCTCCTCAAGGAGGTGCAGGACCCCGAGCGATTCGGTGTGGTCCGATTCGAGGGCGAGGGCGCGGACAAGCGCGTGGTGGAACTGATCGAGAAGCCGAGCGACCCGCCGAGCAACATGGCGGTGACCGGGTTCTATTTCTACGACAACGATGTGTTCGACATGTGTCGCGAACTCAAGCCGTCGGGGCGCGGGGAGCTCGAGATCACGGATGTGAACAACCGGTACCTCGAACGAGGCGATCTGACCTACGAGACGCTCGAGGGCTGGTGGACCGATGCGGGCACCTTCGACAGCCTGCTCAGGGCTTCCAAGCTCGTCGCCGAGGGCGGCGCGAACCACGCGCAGATGCCCGCCGCGGCGGGCGCTCGCTGAGCGGGTATGGATCGCTCCGGCCAGACAATTAGCAATGGCGTCCTTGTGCTCGGCTCGCAGGGGATGCTCGGTCGCGCGATGGTCTGGTGGCTCGAAGAACTCGGGATCTACTATCGAGCAATTGGCCGCGAAGGGTGCGACATCACGGATGCGGCTTCGATTCGAGAGGCGATTGATGGTTGGCCCATGGTGATCAACTGCGCGGCGTACACGGATGTGGACGGGGCGGAGACGCACGAGGACGAAGCGACGCGGATCAACGGCGTGGCGGTCGGGATGCTCGGCGAGGCATGCGCCGAGGCCGGTGCGCGGCTGGTTCACTACTCGACGGACTATGTGTTCAACGGGCAGCGGGATTGGGCTCCGGCGATGGCACCCCCCTACCGCTGCGATGAGCCGCGTGACCCCGTCAATGCGTACGGTCGGTCGAAGGCGGCGGGCGAGATACTGCTGGAGCCGATGATCAACTCGGGTGAACTCGATGCGCTGATCATCCGGACGAGCTGGGTGTACGCTCCGTGGGGCAAGAACTTCGTTTTGACGATCGCCAAACTCGCATCGGAACGCAACGAGTTGACGGTGGTGAACGACCAGCACGGGCGACCGACGAGCGCATTGGGGCTCGCAGAGAGCACGCTGAAGCTGCTCGAAGAGCAGGTCGAGCCGGGGATCTGGCACGCGACCGATGGCGGGCGGTGTACCTGGTTCGACTTCGCGACGGCGATCGCGGAGAAGACCGAGTCTGGCTGTATCGTGAAGCCCTGCGGGAGTGATCAGTTCCCGAGGCCCGCCAAGCGTCCGGCGTTTAGTGTGCTTGATGTAAGTGCAACGGAGGAGGTCGTCGGGCCGATGACCCCTTGGGAAGACCAACTGGACCAGGTGCTGATCGCGGCGAAGCTCGCGAAGAAGAGACGACTGAGAAAGGCGAGGAAATGAGTAGCAAAGCGATCCGTGATGATGCGACGGTGCTGGTGACCGGCGGGTGCGGGTTCATCGGTTCGAATTTCGTACGCTTCGCGCTCGAGAACCGGCCGGGTTGGAGCATCATCAACCTCGACTGCCTGTCGTACTCGGGCAACCTCGAGAACCTGACCGACATCGAGGACGACCCACGCTACGAGTTCGTCAAGGGCGACATCCGGAACATGGACGATGTCGAGCCGCTGGTGAAGCGGTGCGACGCGGTCATCCACTTCGCGGCCGAGAGCCATGTGGACCGCTCGATCCTCGACGCCGGGCCGTTCATCACCAGCAATGTGCAGGGCACGCAGGTGATGCTTGACGCGGTGCGCCGCGTCAAGAGCGACGGTGGGAAAGCACCGGTGTTCTTCTTCGTCGGGACCGACGAGGTGTACGGCTCGCTGCCGCTGGACCAGCCGGAGCTCATGTTCACGGAGGAGACGCCGATCCAGCCGCGCGGCGTGTACTCGGCGTCGAAGGCGGGAGCGGACCTGCTGGTGCAGGCGTACCACGAGACCTTCGGGATGGACACGCGGACGACGCGCTGCTCGAACAACTTCGGGCCCTACCAGTTCCCCGAGAAGGTGATCCCGCTGTTCGTGACGAACCTGATCGAAGGGCAGCAGGTGCCGCTGTACGGCGACGGTCTGAACGTGCGCGACTGGCTGCACGTAGACGACCACTGCGAGGCGATCATCGCCGTGCTGGAAAAGGGCGCCGCGGGCTCGATCTACAACGTCGGCGGCAACAACGAGCGCACGAATCTTGAACTGACGCACCTGATCATCGAACTCATGGGCAAGGGCAAGGACATGATCCGGCACGTGGAGGATCGTCTGGGCCATGACCGGCGCTACGCGATCGACCCGACGAAGCTGAAGGGCGAGGTCGGCTGGCAGCCGACGCGCTCGGCGTGGCCCGAAGCCCTCGAAGAGACTGTGAAGTGGTACGTGGATCACCCGGACTGGTGGAAGCGGGTGAAGAGCGGTGCGTACCGGGAGTACTACGAGAAGCAGTACGCGGGGCGGTGAGGGTTTTGCGGTGCGGGGCGCGTGGGGCGATCCGATCGGCCTCGCGCGGTTAGTGTGGTTGCCGTGAGGGGGCCGTGCTACCGGCCGGGGGTTTGAGACACAAAAACGCGACGGGCCGAACGAACTGTCCGGCCCGTCGCGCGATTGGAAGAGTCTGGTTGGGCTCAGGCCCGGCGTCTGGCCCCGAGCACGAACAGGCCTGCGGCGGCAAGGGCACAGGCGTTGGGAAGCGGCACGACACTTGGCGGTTCGGACCGCATGACCACGAAACCGGCCTTGCCGTTGTCGATGGCGTACGAGTCCGAGGTCTGCAGGAAGCCGATCGAACGGCTGTCGTCGCCGAGATCGGGGATGGCGCTGAAACCTGGGCCGAGCGTCGCGGCGTCGAGACCGCCGTCGATCACAAAGAGTCCGGCGAGTTGCTCGCTGGCGTCCTCGGAAACTTCGGCCACGGGACCATACGCCCACGACCACAGGACGCGCCGGGCTTCGAAGGCGGACAGCACGGGATGGTCGAAGCCCCCATCGAGCACGGCCGGCGAACCGGATCCGGCCTGGCCGGGCATCGCGGTTGCGTTCGCGCTATCTCCAAACCGGATACAGAAGGTCAGTCCGGGGGCGCCGCTTTCCTGCGCCCGACCGCTTGGATCGACCCGCTGAGGCGGCGCGTGGGTAGCCGCGTTCGCGCCGCCCCCCAGCGGCGCGAACGCGACCGACTCAGCGCTCCCGAGCGGAGCGATGAGCGACCCTGTGCAGATCGCGAGAAGAATTTGCGTATGTCGGTGCATGAAGGATCCTCCTTCGCGGTGGGGTTCGAACGCTCCGGTCGGCCTGTGCACCGACCGGAGGAACAGTCCGGGATTCACTCAGCGGCGTCGGCGTGCGCCGATCGCGGCGAGGCCGGCGAGCGCGAGGCCCGATGCGGTCGGAAGGGGGATCAGTATGATCTGCGACTGGTAGTGGACGCGTTCACCGTCGACGTCGAGATACGGGTTCAGCACTCTCAGCTTGCTGAACATCGCGTTGTCGGTGATGGCGTTGTCCGTCGTCGAGAAGTTCGCGACGGCCTCGTCGTAGATGGACTCGGCGGTGCCATCGAGGTTGTCCGGGTTCGATTCGCCCTCGAGCGCCCAGATCGCGAACTGCACCGCGGTCGCGTTCTCGGCGGTGTTCTCAATGACTCCCGTCAGCCACTTCATGAAGACTGACGCGGTTGCGGAACTGATCGGGTCAGGATTGCCTCCTGAGACGCCTCCGCTGACCGCGCCTTCGGTGTTGATGAAGTAGTCGTAAACGACTCCCTCGCCCACGCTGAGTGCCTCGTTCGCCTCCAGGCAGAAGCTGCGGTAGGAGGACCCGCTGTCGAGGTTGGCGATGAACTCGCCGCCGGGGAACCCGTCCTCGTAGAACTCCGAGTGCTCGAAGGTGACCGAGTCGGCATGAACCGGAGCGGCCAGCGCGGCGGCGGATATCGCGGCGATAACTGTAGTAACGGTAGTGGTGATGTGGTTTTGCATAGGTCTGTCTCGTCCTCCTTCAGACGTTGAGAGTTGCGGCCACGCGAGACGGCGTACGCACGACGATCGCGCTCGCTGCTCTTCGGGTCTGAGCAGCGATTGTTCTGGATGGACCTGGTCGTCTGGGCATCCAGGCAGATGGCACGGCGAAGTGCTCGCATCCAATGCAGAGACGATGGGCGTGTCGCGTGATGCTGTTCTTATCCGGACATGAAACCGGGCTTCATGTGCAAGAATTTTTTGCCGCGTCGTGGTCGCGCGATGAGACTGAGCGGATCGCTGGTGCAAAACGCAACAGGGCCGAGCGTGCGAAGCGCTCGGCCCTGTGTCGTGATGGTCGCGAAGATCGGAGGCTGTATCAGCGGCGGCGGCGCGTTCCGACCAGGGCGAGGCCGGCGAGAGCCATGCCCGAAGCGGTCGGGAGCGGGATCAGGATGATCTGAGACTGGTAGCGGTCGATGCCGCCGCTGGCGTTTACCCGGTACGGGTTGAGCACACGGATGTTGCTGAACGCGGGGTTGTCGGTGGCCGCGTTGTCCGTCGTCGAGTAGTTGGCGACGGCGTCGTTGTACAGGGTGAGCGCTGTGCCGGAGAGGCTGGAGGGGTTGATCTCACCTTCGATAGCCCAGATGGCGTTCTGGACGGCGGTGGAGTTCGACACGGTCTGGGCGATCGAGCTGTTCAGCCACGCGACGAAGATCGACGCGGCGGCCGAGCTGACCGGGTCGGGGTTGCCGCCGGAGACGCCGCCGGCCATCGCACCGACGGTGTCGATGGAGTAGGAGTAGGTGACGTTCGGGCTGACGGTGATGTTCTCGTTGATCTCGAGGCAGAAGCTGCGGTAGCTGTTGCCGTTCGAGAGGTTGGAGACGAACTCGCCGCCGTTGAAGCCCGACTCGTGCAGGGCCGAGAAGGCGAACGAAACGCTCTGTGCGCTGGCGACGGAGGCGCCGGCGAGGAGGCCGAGGGCCGCGATGGTGATGCTCTTCTTCATGTTTCTCTTCCCCAAAGCTCTTCAGTTCGATGTGTGCGGCCATGGAACAGAAATGGTCGCGCGGTCGGTGGTGATGGACCGTGAGTGCATCATGACCTGAATCGGGGGGATGGCAACCCGCCGCTGATCGGAAACTTTTGCGTGCCAAGGGTTTATACGAGTCGCCGGAGGGTTCTGGGACCACCGTGAACTTCGAGCGGCGTTTCCCGTTCGAAATCGGTCGGATTATTGGAGTGGGCGAAAGCACGCCGGACCGGGGCGTGTTGAACTGGGCAAACCGGCTCAAAAATTGTGCGCGCCGATAACCCGGTGCTTGATCACGAGCGACAAAAAAGACAGAGCCGGGCATGTCTGCCCGGCTCCGGAGAATGCATGTCGTTCTGGTTGGGGTGTCGCCCGCATGCCAGGCGACGGTTGAGAGGGTTTCACAACGGGCGGCTGCGGGGATCCTCACGCAGTTCGTGGACCGTTGTCGCTTCGACCGCTGGGGCCGAAGACTTGGACGGGCGTCGGAGCCCCGGCAAATGATGGCCGGGGTTCGACGCGGTCGACGCGGTTACCTGCGGCGACGGATGCCACCGACGAGCGCGAGGCCGGCGAGAGCCATGCCCGAAGCGGTCGGGAGCGGGATCAGGATGATCTGCGACTGGTAGTCCTCACGAACACCATTGATCATGCGGAACGGGTTGAGAACACGGATGTTCGGGAAGTTCCCGCTGGTGATCGCGTTGTCAGCCGTGTTCGGGTAGAGGCCCGTGGCGGTGGCCACGAGAGCGTTGGCGGCCGGCGACAGGGTGCCGGCGCTTTCGTTCTCGATGGACCAGATCGCGCGCTGGACATCTTCAGCGTTCGTGATGTTGTTGGCGATCGCGCCGGTGATCCACTGGACGAAAATCCACGCGGAAGCCGAGCTGACCGGGTCGGGGTTGCCGCCACCGTTTCCGCCGTTGATCGCACCGGTGGTGACGATCTCGTACGAGTAGGTGACGTTCGGGTTCAGGGTGATGTTTTCGTTCGTCTCGAGGCAGAACGAGCGGAAGGTTCCATGCGACGAGGTGTTCGAGATGAACTCACCGCCGTTGAAGCCGCCCGGGCGAATGCCACTTGTGAAGAACACGGTTTGCGCCGAAGCGGTCGCACCGGCCGCGGCCAGAGCGAGCGCAGCGATTGCGCACTGCTTTGAAATTCTCATTCTCTTTCACTCCAATCTTTCTCTTCCAACCAGAATGGACCGGGAAAACATGCCCGGACGCCGCCGTTCTCAAAGGCAGCACCGCTATTGTGACGCACGCGCATCGGTGGTGCAAACCGTATAGGCGGAATTTGCTACGGGTTCGCATCTATTTTGAGCGTGCGAGACCCGGTATTCTGGGGCGTTCCGAGCGCCGGCTTGGCAACGCAGCGGCGTTCGGATGCTGGCGAGGCACCTGTTATCGGACCATAGCTCACCAGGCAGGCACCATTGCCAGCATTTTGCCCGAAGGTGAAGTGGGTATCGACGCGCTGGGATCTGCTGATTGATTGCCACCAGCTTGGGTGGGAATTCAGTTGCCGAGTCGCTGGCGAACGGCTTGCAGGCGTTCACGGACGCTGGAGGACATGGCCTGCTCCGCGGATGGGCCGATGGGGTCGATCGTCACGCGGACGAGGTCGGTGGCGACGCCTGCTTCGAGTTGAGCTTCGGCGAGGGTGACCCTCGCTGAGGCGTTCGACGGATCGAGATCGATTGAGGTTTTGAGGGCGACCAGAGCGGCGTCGGTGTCGCCGACGGCGAGATGGGACCCGCCGAGCGTGTCGTAGAACACCGAGATCGCCGAATCGGGCAGATCGGAAGTAGCGGCGGCGGCGACGGCGCGTTCGGCGGTCTGGAGGGCCTCGGGGAACTGACCTCGGCGCTTCAGGGCGTCGGCGAGGTTGTTCAGGGTTGCCGGATCGGTCGGTTCGATATCGAGGGCCTGGCGGTAGGTGCGGATGCCGGTGTCGACGCTTCCGAGTTCGATCTCGCAATAGGCCTTGCGTCGGTAGGCGAAGACTCGGCGTCTGCGATCGTCGGGGCTGTCGCTCTCCAGATTGATCTGAGCGACCGTGTTGAGCCGGGTTATCGCCTGCGTGAGGAGCTCGCGTCGGAGCGGATCTGACTCGTCAGCCATTGCGGCTGCGTTGAACCAGAGGTCGGCGACGAAGGGGCGGAACTCGCCGGCTCCGGGGCCGGAGGTTGAGAGTTGGGTCAGTTCATCGCTGACGAGCCTGAGCAGGCGGACTCGCGGCCCCGAGCCGTCGGCACGCTCGATCGCCAGTCGGAGCGTCCCGAGCGTGTCGCGGGGCTGGTCGATGATCCGGCGTGCGAACGCGGAGGTGACCGGGGTCTGCTGTTGTTCGGTCTCGAGCTCGAGCAGGGCGACGAGCGCCTGCGTGCCGGCTGGGATGTCGGCGGTGGCGAGGCGGGCCTTGTCGTCGGCCGACAGGGCGTCGAGCGTTTCGTATGCGTCCTGCGTCCTTCCGGCCTCGCGCAGGATCTCGGCGATAGCGATGACATCGGTGATGCGATCCGAGTCGGCTTCGCCGATTTCCGCGACGCGTCGCTGGAGTTCGATGGCGGTCTGGAGTTCACCGAGTTGCGAGAGCGGGTAGACGAGGGCTCGCTTCTCGGCTTCGGTGAGCGATTCGAGCGGGGCGGCGGCGAGCATGGCGCTTCGAGCGGCCGCGGCTTCGTCCTCCCATGTCTCGGGGCGGTAGGCGATCGCGAAGAACAGGGCTTCGGCTCGGGTTCGGAGTTCTTCGGTCGAGTCGCTGGCAGCCTGAGCGATCGCACGGAGCGCAGGATCGACACGGGGCTCTGCTGTCGTGGTGACGGGGAAGCTGGACTCGCGTCCGCCAGCGACATCGACCGTAAACTGGGCGATGCTCTGGTTCTCGGCGATGAGCTGTGCGGCTGCTGCGACGGCGAGAAGCGTGTTGTCGTTGAGGCCGGCGCCCTCGGGCAGGTCGCGGAGGAGTTCTTCGGCGTAGCGGACCGCGGCTGCAATGGTGAGGTCCGCGACTGCCGCTCCTCGCGGAACGGAGGCCGGGCGTGACTCGTTCACGCGATCGGCGGCGAGGCCGTCGAGGCCGAGGATGGCCCTCGCGCGCTCTCGCGCGTCGGCGGTGTCGGGCGCGGCCAGGAGGACTTGCGCGGCGCGGAGTCGGTCGCCGGGCAGACTGGTGGCTTCGGCGATCGCGAACGCGTCTTCGACGGCGATTGACCAAAGCAGGGCCTGGATCTGGGCTGAACGCGCGTCGTTGGCCTGCGCGGCGATGCGGTTGAACTGGTTCCCGGCGAGCTGCGCGAGATCGCGACGCTCGGCGCGCAGGCCCAGCGGCGGCGTCAGTTGACGCGACCAGTCTGCGAGCGCCTCCGACGCCTCGTCCCAATTGCCGGCCTCGCCGAGGGCGCGAACGAAGTCCGGGTAGATGCCCCATGCGTTCGGGCTGGTTTGATGGGCACGACGGAGGTAGCCGAGTCGTCGTTCGAGCGAGTTCGGGAGCAGTTCCCACCACTTCGAAACGAGGTGGAGCACTTCGGCGGAGGCGGTGTCGGCCTGTGGGCCTTCGACGAAGCGGTCGAGTCGGGAGATGATTTCCTGGCGGGCAACCTCGGGGGTGCGGGTCTGCGCACTGGCGTACAGGCGGCGCGACTCGGCGAGGTTGTAGGTGTAACTATCGGCGCCGAGGACATTCTTCAGGCGGTCGAGGGCCTCGGTCAGCGGGCCGGTCCGGACGGGCTGAACCTCGCCTTCGCGCAGAAGGGAGTCGATGAAGAGCAGCTGTGCCGCGGCGTTGTCGGGGTAAGCCTCTGAGAAGGCGAGTGCACGATCGAACGCGTCCTCTTCGAGTGCTTCGTATGTTCGGGCGAGTTCGGCGATGAAGAGGACGAGGACCCGCTCGTGCTCGAAACCCTTAGCGTCGGTGGTGCCCGGCCCGTCGGAAAACCTTCGAACCTCCTCGGTGAGTCGTGCGAGGGCGGGGCCGTAGACTCCGGTGCGAGCCACCTCGATCAGGGACGCGGCGAACTTGCTTTGCGGCGAGAGGTTCGCAAACTGCGCTGCTACGGCTTGGGAAGCGCTCTCAACCAGAGACGGCGGAAGCAGGCCGGGGTTGTTGAGCACGCCCAGTTCGTCCGCGGCGCGCAACATGCGCACGAGGGATTCGGCGGCGGTAAGCGGCTCGGTATCGTCGTCGATGGCGGATGTGAGCAGAGCCTCGGCGTCCGCCGCGCTTTCTGAGGCCCGGTCGGGTTCACGGATCGCGCTGAGCAGCGCAAGGCGAAACTTCGCGACGAGGATCTGCCGCTCCGGGAAACCATTGGCACCGAGTTCATCCAGTGAACGGCTGACGTCTTCGTACGAGCGCATGCCGAGCGCGTACTGGTCAACGCGTGACTGGATCAGGCTCAAGCCGGTTCCCAGTGTCGCGCCGCGGAGCATGGCTAACCGGGACATCTCCTCGGCGTCGGTGATACTTCCGCGATCGCGGAAGGCCTGGAGCAGTTGAAGCGCCGGGAAGTCCCACGCGCGGCGTGCGCGGTAGACATCGAACCACAGCGTGATCGCCCGGGCGGTGTCGCCCGATGCCGCTGCTGCCTCGGCGCGATAGATGGTTAATGTTGGAATGGCGAGGTTTGCGATAAACGTCTCGACCGATCGATCGGCGGCGAGTTCGATCGAGAAGAGTGCCTGACCTCCGACGGAAGCGATCGTCTCGTTGGCCAGATCGAGCAGGCGCTCGGTCTCGGTCAACTCGTTGCGGCGGAGGGCGCCCGACGCCTCGGCGAGGTGGATCCAGATCTGGCCCGCGGCGTGCGGCGAGGATTCCGGCAGGTCGGCGAGTTCCTCGGCCGGCAACGAGTCGGTCAGTTTGATGAATGACTCGATCGCGAGAGTGGCGGACGAATCGGGCTCACCCGGCCCGGCTGCCCGCCATCGGGTGGCGAGTTCTTCGAGTTGCGTCGTGCGGTCGGATGTCCAGAGCCACTCCATCGCGGCGAGCAGCCGGGCCGGGTTCTCGGCCGGTTCGGCCGTGTGGCGATCGATGAACTGGGCGACGCGCTCGTCGATGGAGTTGAGCCGGTCCACCGTCGCCTGGCTCTCATCTTCGGACTGCGGGCGGGTGAGGCGGATGGCGTACTCGATGTCGTCGACGACGGCGAGCGCTGCGCGGAACGCCTTGGGATCGTTGATCGTCTTCGGCAGGAGCGACTCGGTGAGGATGTCGAAGGCGGTCAGTGCGCGTGACGCGGCGATCGCCGCGGTGCCCGTGCTCGATGGATTCTGGGAGATCAGACGGAGCCGGGCATCGATGCGAGCGATATCGAGCGCGGCGTTGTCCGGGGACTCGGCGGCGCGACGGTCGAGTTCGGCCACCCATTGGTTGTACTCGGCGGGTCGATTGGCGAGCAGAACCGCGACACTGGAAACTGCTTCGAGGCTGTTCGGGTCGCGGCTGATGATCGCTTGGAGTTCGCGCAGGGCATCGTCGGGACGATCGAAGCGTCGGAGCACATCTGCCTTGAGCACCCGCAAATCGGTGCGGTTGGGATCGAGACTGAGCACATTGTCTATGGCCGCGAGATAGTCCTGCAGGGGGCCGGATTGGGACCGCGCGAGGACTTCGAGCACAAGCAGACGCTTCTCAACCGAATCCGGGTCGAGGTCGGTTGCACGCCGGGCCCAGTTCAGAGCGGTCGGGAAGTGCGCTCCGCCGTCCTGGGGGACTTCCAGGCGTGCCTTGGCGTGCATGTACAGGGCGTCGGCGTCGTCCTGGTTGCTGGGCAGGTAGCGATTGAGCTGGTTGAGGGTGCGCTCATAGTCACCCTGCTCAAACGCTTCGGTGCCGAGGCGCAGGCCCTCGGCGGCAGAGGACGCCTTGCGCGCGAGGCGGAGAGCGTTGCCGCCGACCCCGACGACAATGACAAGGGCTACAAGTACGACGGCGGCGATGAGTTGCTTCCGGGCACGCCTGCTGAGACTCATGGTTTGGATTCCTGACTGCTGAGATCGTTCGTGTGCGTGGTCGGCGTTGATGGTACCCGCTGAGCGGATTCAGCCCCTGATGATGGTCTTGATCGTCTGGGCGATGATCCAGAGATCAAGCCGCCAGTTGCGCCGACGGACGTATTCGAGGTCGTATCGGATCCACTCCTGAAAATCGGTTTCCGCGACGCGGGTCCGCTTGACCTGCCAGAGCCCGGTGATGCCGGGACGCACGGAGAGGCGTGCCTCGCGCCAGGTCGGACAGTACTGGTTTTCCTTGTCCGGACTCGGGCGTGGGCCGACGATCGACATATGGCCGAGGAGGACGTTCCAGAACTGGGGGAGCTCGTCGATCTGGAGACGGCGGAGCATCTTTCCGCACTTGAGCAGTCGCGGATCGTCGGCGATGAAGAACTGGGGGCCATCGACCTGGTTCTCGCGAATGAGTCTTGCTTTCATGGCCTCGGCGTCCTTGCGCATGGTCCGGAACTTCCAGCACGGGAAGTTCTTGCCTCCCTTGGTCTGCCGGGTGTGGGCAAAGAACGGCGGCCAGCCGTCCTCACGGACGATGAGCAAGATCGCGACTGGGTAGATCGGCAGGGTCAGGATGATGGCGATGAGGGCTGCAACGATGTCGAACGCTCGCTTGGTTGCATCGCCGAAGCGACTGCGTCGGACTGTCGGTAACTGAAGGAGGTAGTTGAAACGCCGCAGTTCTGCCCAGTCGATGCGGTCCGTCTGGGTGCAGGGTTTCTGGTCGGCGATGATGTCGGGACCGACGACGGTCTGGGCGCTGATTCTCACGCCCGCGCCGATCCAGAGAGGCCCGATGAGACGGGCCTCGGGTTCGACGCTCGCGGATTCGTGGACCCAGACGGCGGGGTGCGACTCGTAGACGTTCTCGATGATCGGGGCTGGGCGATCCCACTGCTCGAGGATGGTCTTCATGATGGCGTTGCGGCCCTCAAGGGAGCGCGTTTCTGGGACGGTGCCCTGGACAGCGGCGGAGCCGACGTTCTGACGTCCAACGGTCTCGTGCAGCCATTTCCAGGATGCGCCTCGCGTGAACTGGGTGAGATTGGCCCAGCGTTCGGCGATCTTCGGATCGGCGGTGATCCATGCGCGAGCGGAGGCGCGAAAGCGGCGACCGTAGGAGCGTTCGATGCGGACGAGGTCGCCGTTGTCATCGGCAACGATGCGCTCGGTGTAGCCGTCGGATAACGAGTCGGTGATTCGCAGTCGCATGGCTGAGGCGCGGAGCCAGGACATCTTCCGAGCGAGCGGTGAGAGATCAGCAAAGATGATCGTCTCGGTGCCGAGCAGCAGGTAAAGGTTGGGTCCCCGGTGTTCGACAGGGATCGGGTTGGGACCCGCGGCGACTCCCCGCCGGACAACCTGAACCCCCCTGCTCCCCCAGAAGAGACGGTAGGCGGTGAAGAGATCGAGCCCCCAGACCCGGTCATCGAGAGGGGATCGGGTGGGCGACTTCTCTTGCGCGAGGGCGACCGAGTTGTCGACCTGCGCGCTGGTCACGATGCGGCTTTCTCCGCCTCATGGCTGGATGACCCTGCGGGCTGCAGAGTCCGAGCGAGCGCGACGGTGCGACGGTTCGAGCCGGCCTGGTCCGCAGCGCGGATGGACTGGGATCGCATTGAGATGTAGCTGACACTCTGCTCGATGTCTTCGGGGCGCGCCTTGTTGAAAACGAGCGAAACGTGCCGGAGCCCGCCGTCTCGAAGGCGCTTGACCACGGCGGAGACCGATCGCTGCTCGCTGCCGCGGGCGACGACAAGGACGATACGGTCGGCGGATCGCGTCGCGAGGCCGGCCTCGAGACTTCCGAGGAGGGGGCCGCTGTCGATGAGGACGATGTCGTACATCGTGCGGAAATGGCTGATGACTTCGGCGAAGCGCTCTCGGGCCATGTGCTCGGGGCGGAAATCCTCGGCGGAACCGGCGCTGAGGATGCTGAGGCCGGGCGAGTCGGTCGGGGTTGGTCGGACGCCAACGGTTTCGCCAGGATCGGACATGAGTGCTTCGGAAAGCCCCTCGGTTCCTCGGGCGTCGAAGTGCGCGGAGAGGCCTCGGCCGACGAGGTCGGCGTCGACGACGAGCGTGCGGTAGCCGGCCTGCGCGAAGGACATGCCGAGGGCGACGACGACGCTGGTCTTGCCGTCGCCGGGACCGGCCGATGTGATGGTGATCGCGCGGGCACGCCCGGGCTGCGGGCGCCCATCGAGCAGGAGCATGTTGCGGATGTGGTGGACAGTCAGCGAGGCGACCTCGGACTGTTCGGCGTCTTTGGTCTTCTCGGTGAGCATCGGCAGGACGCCGATGACCGGCGGGAGTTTGTGGTTGGACTCAACGTCCTCGATGTAGCGGTAGCGGCGGTCGAGGAAGCCGATGCCGGCGACGAGTACGAACGCGAAGCCACCGGCGCCCATGAAGCCGGCGGCGGCGAGGGGGAGGCGCTTGTCGGAACTCGGATTTTGGGGGACTTGGGCGGGGAAGTACTGGAAGCGGCCTTCTACGAGGTTGACCATTTCGACTGCCAGTTGCTCACGCTCGCGGCGGACATCCTCTAGAAGCCGCGCGGTCCGCGCGGCGTTGCTTTCGCGGTCGAGGAGGTTGAGGATCGCGTCCGGAATGACATCAAGCCACGCCTCGACGAGCGCGATATCGCGCCGGCGTTCCTCTGACCGGCGTTTGAGTGCTTCGAGTTCGGCGAGCAACGCCTCCGGTGATGTGTTGGCGTTACCTTCTTCCCCCTCGCCTGTCTTGAGTTCTTCGATCTGCTTCCTGAGTTCCTCGATGCGTTCGTTGACGCGGGTCGTGACGATCTCAAGCTGGGACTCGAGGCCGCGGAGGCTTCGGTGGTTCGGTCCGAAGTCACGCTTGACGCGTCCAATCTGCAGTTGAAGTGTCCGTTGCTCGGTCTTGAGCTCGCGCAGCAGTTGATCGGCCTTCTCGAGCGCTGCATCGTCGGTGTCGTCGTTCAGCGCGGTGGCCAACTCAAGGTCGGCGATTCGCCTCGCCATGGACTGCAGTTCGCCGTTGAGTGTTGACAGGACGGCCGCACCTTCGGCGTACAACTCGTCGGGGCTCACCGACGTTCGGACGCGCTGCAAGCCTGCCGGGCGGTACCCGTTCACTGTTTCGCGGAGTTTCGGGTCGATGCGATCGAGGTACCGGGGATCCTGGGAAAATGGCACCTCCGCCGCTTCGGCCGATGGCGGCGTTGCGCTGGAAACAACAATGTATCCGTTGCGAATCGCAAGAACGTCGCGTCGGAGCTGTCGGAGTTGCTGATCGAGTTCTGCCTCTCGGGTCTCAAGCTCTCTCAGACGCTTTCCGGTATCGGCGTACGCGGACCTCGCCCGATGCGTGACGAGTACCGCGTTCGCCGCGAGCGCGGCGAGGCGCGGATCATCGGTCTGGGCCTCGATGGTGATGAGCTCGGACCGTCGGGGCGGGGAGATAGAGATCATCCCGTTCAGGCGCTCGGCTGCGCCCGGTCCGGCGTCCCAAACAACAGGCTCTTCCTGTCCGCGTGGTGGACGTGGTGCTGTGGTGCTCTGGAAGAGATCCACGAAGTCGGAGACGACGCGGCGCGCGGTGCGCGGATCGATGACGAGCTCAAGCCGGCGAGGGTCCAGCGAGGCGATATCCTCCCGTGTCGGCATCTGTTGGCCGACTGGAGAAAGCAGGCGTACGGGAGAAACCGCTTCCAGCATTGATGTCGGGGTCGTGGAGGAACCGGACGCGGCGCGGAGTGACCAATCCTGCTCGAACGCGCGGAATGTGGCTTCATCGGAAGCGATCGTGATAATCTCTTCGGCCGCCTGTCGAGCCTCATCGATGCGCCAATCCCGACCTCCCGGGGCGTGGTCCGGCAGGCCGGGTGCGAGGCCTTCGTTGTACACGCTGACGTACTGGCTCAGCAGTGAAGCAGCCTCGCGCATCCGGTCGGGGCGGCGCATCTGCTCGACTTCGTTTCCGACCACGCGCTCGTAGCCACCCGCTCCTACGAGTTGCTCCTGCACGTCGTACAAAATCGGATCGAGAGCGGCGGGGACACGGATCTGCGCCACCGACACGAACTTCCCCGGCATCGCCATGTAGCCGGCGATCGCGCCGATGGGCGCGAACAGAGCCGCGAGGATGAAGGCGTACAGGTAGCGTCCACGCATGAAGCGGTGGACCATCAGGATCGGGTTCTGGGCCGGAGCCGGGAGATCCTCGGCGTAGACGACCTTGTCGGACTGCTCGATGGCGTCCGGCGGCGATGCGCTACCGGCGGTCGCCGGCTGCTGGTCGTTTTGCTCGTTCATCGCTCGGCTCCCTGCACGATGGCGTCAATGGGGCCTTCGACAGCGCGGGCGAAGCGCTCGAGGATCGGCTTCCACTCCTCGGTATTCAGCGGCTCATCGCTGATGAATTGAACCTGAGCCGCACCGAGACCGACACGCTGGACGTTTCGGGCTGAACGCTCGAGAGCCTCCATGCTCGCGGCGAGGTTCTGCTCGCGAGCCGGCAGGATGAAGAAGTTGACATTGTACATCTCGATGTCGCGGCCCTCTCGCGAAGATGTGAACGAGTAGTGCGTCGCGGGGATCGCCGTGGTTCCCAATCGGATCGACATGGGATCGGCCGACTCAAGCTGCCAGCCGGTGTTCGGGTAGCAGATGCGAGGGTAGTGCCCGTTCATGTCGCTTGCGAGTTTGCAGTGCACAACGAGAAGCCGGATGTACTTGTCGGAACCGGGCTGACGGTAGGTGCGCTGGACGATGATGTTCGGCTTGAGAATGCGCTGCTGCGCCGGCTGGATCTCGGGATCATCCGATCCGATCCAGTCGCCGACCTGCTGCGGGATCGAGTTGATCGCGCTCGCGACGTCGGTGTGGTACTCCTCGGCCCATGCAGGCTGTTCGAGGTTGAGCCCGCCGAAGACCGCCACCCACAGCAGTATGAGAGCGGAAGCCACCGGCGCTCCGATCGCGACAGCGCGCGAAGGCCCGCGGCGTTTCGGAGAGCGGGGAGCCGCGTGGCGACGCTCGGTCTGGCTGGATGGTGCGGTAGTGGTCATGCGTGTGCGTTCGGATCTGTGGCCCGGCGATCAGGCCTTGCTGAGTGGTATGGGGTTGATAGGAACTTCGAGCCATCGGAGCAGGCCGAGGAAAGACCAGAGCATGCCTATCGCCAGGACCAGCATGGCCCAACCCGAGATGTCGTGGAAGAGCTGAGCTCGATCTTCGGTCGAGTATCCGTACATCAGCACGGTAGGGATGAGGCGGATGACGTTGACGATCAGCGCGATCAGTGGGCTGATGAGGAGGATGAGGAGGATGAGGATTCTGACGCTGGTTCGCATCGGGACCGAGAACACAAACGCGAAAGAGACCAGCGCAAGGGCGGCGACCATCCGCATGCCGTTGCAGGCCTCGGCCACAGCCACGTCGTAGCCGTTGATGGTCAGCAGATTGCCGGAGCGGGCAACCGGCACCGCGAAGATGTCGAGCAGGAACTCGGTCGCCTGAGCGGAGGCGTCCTGGAGCGTGTTCGCGATTGGCCGGCGGAGGCGACCGGGAATCGGGAGCAGGAACGCGAGCGCGACGACTGCGGGCAGGAACTTCCAGAGTACGCGCGGGCCGGTCACCGTCAGGACCGCGCCGACCAACATAAGTATTGCACCGGAGTGCCAGAACAGATCCAGTCCATCGCTGAAACCGTACACCGAGAGCCCGTAGCCGCCGGCAATAACCAGCGGCCCCCAGATCGACGGCGCGTGGGGCGTCAGACGGAGCCGGTCGCGGCGGAGCCAGGCGAGCCAAACCACCACAACCGGGGCGATGAGAATGTGCGACTGCTCTTCGTCACCGAACCCGACCGTGAAGATGTTCTGCCAAATATCGCGGGCCGCGAAGACAGCGAGCGCCGCGAGGCCGACCAGCAGCACGCCGTCCGAGAATTTCCAGCTTCGCCTGAGATTCATCTTGATCTCTCCCCTCGACCCACGCCGGCCGACACTCTTATCCCCGAACAGGATCGAACCTGGTCGACGACGACCTCGTTGGTCTGAACGACGGCCCCGGGACAGATCAGCGACCGCGCGACGATCGCGCCCGAGCGGACGACAGCGCCGTCCATAATGACGGAATCCACGATAGAACTGTTCGGTTCGATCGTCGAATCGGGGGAAACTGCGGCAAAATAACCCTGACCGGACCCGGAGTAGAGCGGTCGGAGCCCGGCGGCTCCCGCGCTCAACACATCAGAGACCCGAGTATCGCACAGGCACGATCGGGCGGCCGAGAGCAGGTCCGATCGCTCGCGCAGCAGGATGCTGGGGCTGGAATCGCCCAGTTCGACGACATGGACGCGCCTTCCGGCATCACGAACCTTCCCCAGCCACTGTTCCTTGAGATCCATGAAACCGAGCTCGGAAATCAGGTCGAGCGTCGATCGCTCAAGAACGACGATTCCCCCGGGAGCGCTGCTGGAAGTGGCCGTCACCGTGACGGCAGGCTGGTCGGATGCGGCTTGCGCACCACTGTGTGCGTCGATGACCGCGGCGAGGTCGCCGCCGAACCAGCGAGCTGCTTCGATTACCAGGACGGTGGCCTGCGGTGGCAGGTCATTCGCGGCGTCCTTCACGACGCCGGCGGGCCCGCGGAACTCCTTTGTTTCGCGCTCGATGCTCAGCTGCAGACAGGGCGGGGTGGCGTGATCTGGGGGCGCAGTCGGTGCGAGCCGGGAACCGTGCATGATCCGCACCTGGAGCGGGGCGTCTTCGCTGCCGAGCGGCGCGAGGTGCTCGATCCAGTGCTCCATGATGGTCTTGCTGCCGTTCGGGGTCAGGTCGAGGACCGAGCAGCCGGCCGCCGCGGCGAGAGGCGAAGGCTTCAGACCGCCGGCGAGCAGGACACAGAGATCGACTGGCCTGGTGGTCAAGCGACACCTCCGGCGCCAACCGCGGTGCCGACGTCGGCATCGCTGGTGTCCGGTTGCAGCGTTCCCTGAAGCCTGTCCCAGACCTCAGAGGCCTTGTTCTGCCAGGTGTGCGATTCGACGCGCTTGCGACCCGGTTCCGGATCGCCGGGGCTCTCGATGGCGTGACGAATGCACGCGACAAATTCGTCGGGGCCGATCGCGATAGCGATGTGATCGCGATAGCGCTCGACCTCCGGGAACCACGTGCTGACGACCGGTCGCCCGACGGCGAGGTACTCCTTCATCTTGACGGGGTTGCAGGCGCGGATCCAGTCGCTCTGGTTCCAGGGCATGATCAGCACATCGAACGAAGCCATGTAATCGGCGACCTGGTCGTACGGCTTGCGCCCGAGATGGTGAACGTTCGGCAGGTCACACCAACCGTCCGCGAGCGAGCATCCGCCGACGAGCACGAATTGTGCATCGGGCATGGAGCGGGCGACTTCGACGTACAGGGCCGGATCGAAGGTGTGCGAATCGATTCCGCCGACGAACCCGATGCGCGGGCGAGCGATCGGCGCGACGTCGTCTGGGTCGCGCGAGCTTGTGCCGGCCTGCTCGAACCGGTCGAAGTCCACGCCGTGGTCGATGAACGCGGCGTCCCGGCATTCATCGCGCTCCGCGTCGAAGAGTTCACGCGAGCAGAACAGCACGAGATCCGCCCGCTCCTTGAGGGCGGTGTCGAAGCCCTTGATCCGCTTGGGGTCCACGCCGTGGAAGTTCTCGAATCGGTCGGTGCGCTGGTACACGACCTTCGCGGGGTGCAGGTCGTCGAGCACGGTGACGCCTGGCGGGCAGGCGACCCAGACGAGCGGCTTGGCGATGCCTGCTTTCTTCGCGGCGTGGCGCACCTGAAGCGAGAGCGCCTTCCGCGCGATCGCCGCGCCCAAGCGTCCTCGCCCACCGCCAGGCAGCGTCGCCGGGCTGAAGACCGTGAAATTCTCTCTCACGGGCACGAAGCCGTGGCGAAGGCTTTTGAGCTTGCGCGCGACCCGTTTGAGAAACACCCGCCCCTCAGACGCTTTGGGCGTTCGCATACCGATGGAGTTGACGTAGAGCACGGGGACGCGGGCTGAGAGCTCGCGCATCATCTGGATGTCGTAGTGGCCGCGGTTGTGGTACCACCAGTCCACGCCACCGAAGCAGATGATTCCGTCAAAGTCCGCTTCCGCCTGCGGCGACCGCGTCCCCGCAGCAGCGCACGCGACATTTCCTCGGATCGGGTTCGCCGGTTGCTGCTCCACGGTTGCGCTTGACCTCCGGTCGCTGCGTACGGTTCTCGATCAGGCCTTGACGACAGTCGCGCCGACATCGCTCGCGCGGGTCATGGCGTTCCTGGTGTCGACGATGAGCGAAGCCTTCCGGCCGATCAGGTTCCAGTCCACCGCGTCGTGATCGGTGGCGATCAGCACAAGGTCCACGTCGGCCAACGAGGCCTCGGTCAGCGTGACAGACTGCATCTCGAGGCCGGGGTACTTGCGCAGGCCCTTGATTTTCGGGACATGGGGGTCGTGATAGGTCACATCGGCGCCGAGTTCCATGAGTTGCTCGGCGATCTCGACGGCCGGGGTTTCGCGCGTGTCGTCGACGTTGGGCTTGTAGGCCATTCCGATGATGAGCACGCGGCTGCCGCGGATCGACTTGCTGCGCTGATTCAGCGCGTCGGCACACTTCTTCACGACGTACTCGGGCATGCGGTGGTTGACTTCGCCGGCGAGTTCTATGAAACGCGTCGGCAGGCCGTACTCCTTGGCCTTCCACGTCAGGTAGAACGGATCGATCGGGATGCAGTGCCCGCCGAGTCCGGGCCCGGGGTAGAACGGCATGAAGCCAAAGGGTTTGGTGGCGGCTGCCTCGATGACCTCCCAGACGTCGATGTCCATCCGGTCGAACAGCACCTTCAGCTCGTTGACCATGGCGATGTTCACGGCGCGGAAGACGTTCTCGAGGATCTTCGCGGACTCGGCGATCTCGGCCGAGCTGACCGGGATGACCTTGGCGACGCCGGCGGAGTAGAGCTTCGTGGCGAGCTGGGTGGACTTGTCGTCGAGGCCGCCGACGAGCTTGGGGATGCTCTTGGTGTTGTGCGTCTTGCGACCCGGGTCTTCGCGTTCGGGGCTGAAGGCGACGAAGAAGTCCTGACCGCATTCGAGCGACTCGGACGCGGTCTCGAGCAGGGCGGGCAGGAAGTCGTCGCGCGTGGTGCGCGGGTAGGTGGTCGATTCGAGCGAGATCAGCTGGCCCTTGCGCAGCGTGCGACCGATCGCGCGGGCGGTGTCGAGCACGTACGACAGGTCCGGCTCGAGGTGGCGTCCGACCGGGGTCGGCACGCAGACGATGATCGCGTCGCACTCGGCGAGGCGGGCGAAGTCGGCGGTCGGTTCGAAGCGGTCCGAATCGCGCAGGCCGGTGGCGAGTTCGTCGCCGAGGTGCTTGAGGTAACTCTCACCGGCGTTGAGCATGGTGATCTTGTTGGGATCGACGTCGAAGCCCACGACCGGGAAGCCGGCGTCGTGCAGCGCCCCGGCGAGCGGCAGCCCGACGTAGCCGAGGCCGATCACGCCGCAGACGGCGGTGCGCGACTCGATTTTGTTGAGAAGCTCGCTGTAGGTATCAGGGCTCGTAGTCGTGGTCGACATGAATGGGGCTCCCGGTCCGACTCCGGCTCAAGCCGGGACTGCATCGTGCTTTGACGAACGCGCGGCCTCCTCCGAGGTTACCGGACGCGCGAGAAACGCCAGAATATCACAGGCATCGGCACGGACGTGGGCAAAACGCAGTTCGTTCTGTGAGAATCCTCACCGGTGGTCAGGCTATGCCGGTTCTGGCGCAGCCGAACCGGCTCGCGTCAGGATGATTGGATGAACGCGCGTATCGCTTCGAGGAGTTGCGGGCTAGCAAACGGCGATAGGCGCGGTGAATCACCCCGCTCAGGCATGGCGAGCAGCCGATTCAGCCAGGGGCCGACTGACTCCTCATCGTGGGCCACATGGACGCCGGGTCGGTCCGCGAACCGATCAGCGGTAGCGAGTTGGTGGTCGTTTCGGTGCTCGCGTAGGTTGGCTCGGCGGGGCATGATGAGAACGGGCTTGGCGCGCGTCAGAGCCGTGATAATCGATCCCATCCCTGCGTGCGCGACTATCAGGTCGGCTTCGTCGAACCGCCGGTCGAACTCCGCCGGTTCGATGAACGACTGCCACTCGAAGTGCTGCGGGCGAAATCCCTCGGAGCCCGGATCGGCGATCTGGCCGATGACATGAGCGCTTGGGTTCGCGGCGCACCAATCGTCGACCGCGCGAGTGAGCCGGTCGAACGGCAGTTGAGTTCCGACGGTCAGGAAGATCAAACCACCGCCCCTTCATAATGCGGCCGGCCTCGCTCGGGATCGATCGACCCGGCTAGGTGCGACCACTGCGTGAGCCACAGGTCGGCGGTCGGTCCGACTTTCCGACCCGAGAGCGAGAGCTGTTCGGCGTTCGCGATCGAGTCAATCCAAATCGTCCGCGCTCCAAGACGCCGGGCAATCTTTAGGGCGAAGAAGCCGGGTGCCGCGCCGGTCGATATCACGAGATCCGGTCGCTCGCGAAGCAGGATCCACGTGATCTGCAATAGCTGACGGACTAGGCGCACCTTTTGCCAGCGGTTCGCATCGAGCACGGTGTAAAAGCGCGGCGTTGGCTGGTGAGACTCCCGAGCGTCGGCAAAGACTTGCTCGCGGTAACCCTTTTGGGTGGTAACATATATGGGAACACACCCGTCCCAAGCTGGCCGCATCCGCAGCAACTGCACCCAGTGCCCGCCACCGGAGGCGATGGCGAGGATGCGTTTGGGTTTGCTGGCCGACTCGCTCACGTGTTCGCGCTCTCTGTCACGCTCGTCTGATACCCCTTCGGATGCTCACGCATCCAGTTCCATGCGGTGCGCACGATCTCGTCCAGATCGGTGATCTTCGGCGACCAGCCGAGTTCGCGGGTGATCTTTGAGGCGTCGCAGTACAAGACCGGCGGGTCGGCCGGGTGGCGCGGGGCGTCGCGGACCTCGAAATCAACGCCGGTCACGCGTTTCGCAGAGTCGACGATTTCTCGCACGGAGACCCCACGACCGAGCCCGAGGTTGTACACCCGAGGCCGCTCGCTCCCCCTCGCGCCGGGCTTCAAGGCGTCGAGGACGACCGCGTGGGCATCCACGAGGTCCTCGACGTGGATGTAATCGCGCACGCAGGTGCCGTCGGGGGTGTCGTGGTCGGTCCCAAAGATCGAAATGTGACTGCGTTGGCCCAACGCCGCTTGGAGCACGATTGGGACGATGTGCGTCTCGGGGTCGTGGTCTTCGCCGATGACGCCGTCGGGCGCCGAGCCGGCGACGTTGAAATATCGCAGCATCGCCGCGGCGAACGGCCGGCCCCCATCCTTCGCTTTCGCACATCGGAGAGCCGAGTAGTCGGCCAGAACTTTCTCGAAGGCCAGTTTCGAATGCCCGTAGGGGTTGATGGGGTGCTGCGGGCAGTCTTCGGTGATCGGGATGAGGTCGCTGGGCGGCTCGCCGTAGGTCGCGCAGGTGGAGGAGAAGACGAACCGCTCAACGGTGCCCGCGCTGTCGCAGGCCTGAAGCAGCGCGATGGAGCCGGCGGTGTTGTTCTCGTAGTAGCGAAGCGGCATCTCGACCGACTCACGGACGTAGGCGAGGGCCGCGAAGTGGAGCACGCTGGTGACGCCGTGTTCGCGAATTACCGCCTCGACGCGCGCCCGATCGGCGATCGAGCCTTCGACGAACGTCAGTCGATCGCCGGATTGGTCGTGGCGGCGGATGGCGTCGATGGCTTCGGTGTTGCCGCGCGACAGGTCGTCCAGTCCCACCACGCGATGCCCGGACGCGAGCAGGCGCCGGACGGCGTGGGAGGCAATGTATCCGGCAGCGCCGGTGATGAGGGTGGTCATTGCGGTCCTTGTCAGCGAGCGTTCAAACGGACACCTTAGTTTCGCACAAACCGCCCCGCGAGCCAGACGGATCGATCCGCCCAGACGTCGCGCCAGGCTTTGCTTGATCGTCTGGACGACGCCCTGATGGGCGAAAGCACCGAATGGGCGAGACACCTCGTCAGCGGCCACGCTGCGAGAAGGGACTTCGCCATGCCTACTCGTGACTTCGGGAAGTGTCGCTCCAGAAGCAGGCACTTCGCCGCGAGAAGGCGCCGGAGTTTATCGCTCCTCACCGCCTCGCTCGCCCCACCATAGTGAATGATGGTCGCTTCGGAACTGACCATCGGGCGAGCCCCGATCGTTTCCGCGCGAAGGCATAGGTCTGCTTCCTCACCGTACATGAAGAAGTCCGGATGAAATCCATCGAGCCGGTCCCACAGGTCGCGTCGGATGAGCAGGAAGCAGCCGGAGACGATGTCGACCTGGCGAACGCCCTCGCGGTCCCAGCCGCCAAGACCCTCGGGGTTGAAGAACGAACTCTTTCGAAACAGGAACGAGAGCCCCATCGCCTGAGAAGTTAGCGACCACAGGGTCTGACGCGACCAGCAGGAGGCGGGGTTCAGCGAGCCGTCGGCGAACACGGTCCGCCCACCCCAGATCCCGGCGTCGGGTTGAGCCGCAGCGAACGCCATCAGCTTGTCGATCGCCCCGTCCAGCACCACCGTATCCGGATTCAGCAGGAGCAGGAACTCGCCCTTCGCGCAATTCGCGGCTGCGTTGTTCCCGCCGGCGAAGCCGAGATTGTCCTCGGACCGGATGAGCCGGACGCGGTCGCCGAATTCCGCCTCAATCGCGTCGGCGGACCCGTCGGACGAAGCGTTGTCCAGCACGATCAACTCGAAATCGGTCGTCGAGGTCTGGGCGAAGACCGAGCGGATGCACTCCAGCGTCATCTCGCGGGTGTTGAAGCTGATGATGAGAATCGAAACGGTGGTATCAGGCACCGGTCAACTCCGGATCCCGTGGGGATTCGAAGAATCGCTGCACGCGTTTTGGCCTGGTCATCGTGGCTTGCCGGCTAGCATTGCCGCAAAACTCAGGGGCGTAGGCGCTGGCTCCGATGGCGAGGGAAATGTACCAAAGGTATTGAATCTGTCCAAAGTAGCTCACACCAATGAAACACACGCAGTGTACGAACAGCGACGCACCGAGCCCCCACAGCAGCAGGCGATCGGACTTGTCGGTCACGCGGCCCTGGGCGGTGGCGATCGAACGGGCAACGAGGTAGATCAGAACGAGGAACAGGCCAAGGCGCCAGATGCCACCGCGCACGCCTTCGAAGATGTACTGGTTGGTGATGTCCCAAGTCTGAAAAACCGAAGACCAGTGGCCAGTCCACGGCGTCCCAACGAGCCACCACTCACCGAGATGCCGAATCGCACCATCGATAAGGATGAAGCGGTGGTACCCAGTCGACCCGCCGACGGCAGACATCCGACCAACAAGGTGCCAGACAGGCTGTTCCATCGCCATGTGAAGCGCAACGGTCACGAACGGTGCAGAAATGAACACGTAACGCATCCAACTGCGGACCGGCCACCAGAGCCAAAACCCGACACCGGCCACGAAACCGAGCACCGGTGTACTCGAGGCGCTGGCTACGATCACGACGACCGCCGCGCAGGTTCCGGCAACAAAAAGCAGTCGCTGAAGGGGCTTCACCGTGCGGGCCAGCGCTCCCCCCATGGTCATTGCCCCGATCGAAGCCCAGAACACCCCGGCGAGGATCGGGTGCGAAAACGCTCCCTGGCAGCGGAGCCGGCCATCCCTGACCCATGTGATCTCACGCACGCCTCCGAAGACCGCAAACAGATTCCGCTGGGTCGACATCTCAAACGCAAAGAACGCGCCGACGGGGATGGCGATCGCCGCGGCAATCAGGGCAAAGGCTCGGAAGTCGCCGATGGTCTGCACGAGGGCACGGGCGACGAGATACGCGCCGAGCATGTCCATCGACGTTCCGCTGACATACACGACCGCACTGAATTCCTGACGCTGCAGCACATATACAACCGATCCAACCAGAACCCACGCGAGGTAGACCCAGTCGATACGGTTGAAGTGGATCGACGAGAGCTCCCCGCGGGTCAGAATGCGGGCAATCCCAACGAGGACCATGATCCTCAAGAGCGTGAAGTCGGCGCCAAAGATCACGACGCGCTGAGCCGACGGAATGAAGCAGATCAGGGCCATCAGGGGCAGGAGAGCTGTCCTGCGCGATGCGAGGAACAGCCACAGGGCCAGTAGCGCAGTAACCGCGATGGCGGCGGGGTGAATGAATGTCGCGCCGTGCCATTCTGCTTGGGTCACGCGAGCGGCTCGAGCGGCCATTGCGAGGGTTTCCATCATCGCCCACCCCCGTCGACAACTTCCGCCACCTGCACAAGCTCACGCAGGCGCTTGCGGAATACACGTTTCGCCGTGCCGGTGAACGACCTGACCTTGTCCTTCAGTGTCAGCTCTGACCTCCAGAAGCGGAAGAGTTCAAAACCCCGGTATACGGGGACCGCCGCTCCAAGAAGACGCAGCACCTTGAGGCGTGCCCACAGGCCGCCGCGCGTATGCAGAAGGTTCGGTTGCGAGCGGGGAAGGAGGGTCGCGTCCTTCGTCTCGAGCGTGATGTAGCCGGCCTCGGCCGCGGCGTGGATGATGTCGCGTCCCCGCTCGGTCCGCGCGATGAGCAGCGATTTCCCCGCCTCGCCCGGCTGGACTTCGCGGTACCACGGGTCCCCCACCGCGATGTCAGCGAACTCGCCCGTGTGGTCCGGGCAGATGTAGCAGCGCCACTGGCGGTACTTCTGCAGGAAGTGCCACGACTCGGCGTAGGTCCGCTGCTCGGTGCGTTCGTTGCCATCCGCATCGGTCCAAGTCACCGTCCACAGGCCCGGCCAGCCCTTGCCGCGATAGCGGAGCGAAGTCACCCGGTCCGGATCCTCGACGCCGACCTGCTTGAGCAGTTCCAGCGTGCCTTTGGTCGACGGTGCCCCCGCGCAGAAGAACGCGATGACCGCGCCGAGCTTGGCGTTGAGCTCGGGGCGGATCGTCCGGGCCCGCTGGACGGCCGCGGCGTCGCAGGGCTTGCCGATGAACACACTCGGCCTCTCAGCCCGTTCGATCAAGTGCAGCGAGTCGCAGGGGCTGGCCGGCGCGTAGCGAGAGCCGGTGTTGGCGAGCAACTGGTCGCGCGCGGTGCTGTAAACGGTTTCGTTCAGGTACGGTCTGTCGGCCCGGGCGCCGATGTGCAGGGCCCCGCCCATGCCGCCCTGCTCGATGCAGTAGAGCGCCAGGGCCGTCGCGGCCCCGCCGCTGGAGCCGGCGTGGCGAATCGCCTCATCGGAGGCGTACCCCTCCCAGACCTCGTAGACCGGTCCCCAAGCGTCGGTGAGCTCGCCAATCAGCTCCGGTTCTTCTTCGTCGAACGTGTGCTCCAGACTCGCCCCAGGGCAGACCCGCAGAGCCTCGCCCGTCTCGGCGACACCGTCGTTCCGAACGAACGGCCGCCGGCCATACTCAAGGGCGTCGCCCATGCGGAAGCGGTCGGGCTCCACCGACGCGCAAACGCCGCAGCCCGTGCAGAGCTGGCGGGAGCAGACTTCTTCGATGGTGAGGACGGGCAGACGCATGCTTCCTCAGTTGGTGGCGACCGTATCACTTAGCGCCGCCTTAGAGCCTCCTTGGGCAGCCGGGAAGGCACCCTGAAGCGAGGCGGTGAGTTGGCTGTAGTGCGACTCGACATCAGCGACTCGGGAGTTCGTTCGATGTCCCGATCTGCGATGCTTAATCCATGCGCGAGCGGTGTTCTTCAGCATCGGCGATGCCCAACGCGTAATAGTCGCGTACGGCACCCTAATCGGAAGTTCCGCCTTCCATTTCCGACGCATGTACAAGTACGGCTTCCAGAAACCGAACGGGAGAACGCTCCAGCCATTGCTGTTGTGCATCGCGAAGGCCGGAATGACGTGCACACCACGTCCCCTCTGAATCGCCTGCAGACATACATCAGGCGCGCAGAGTTGACTCTGCGGCCCGGGCAGTCGCTCGTCGAAGCGGATTCCGCTGCTTCTGCGAAGCACGAACACGAACTCATCGACCGTCCTCGCTGGCTGTGGGGACTCGAACGGCGTGCCGACGAACTTGCCCAGCCCTACGGAGTAGGTGAACCCGACGCCAGCGCCGGACTGGTCACAACCAAACAGACCGAGGACGGCCCAGTTCGGGTCGTGTTTATCGAGCCACGACAGCGCGGCCTCGAACTGATCCGACCAGTGCCGCGGAAGGTAAACATCCGGATGTGCAAAGACCAGTACATCGGTCTCGCAGCGCTCGATGGCGTCGTTGTAGGCAGCGACCACGGTCGGGAACCTTCGCTGCACAAACACGTCCGCGGCATCTTGAAGCGCTGGCGACTTCGAGAAGTTCGCTTCCATCACCGGCTCGTCGCCGTAGACGCTGACAGCGATGGACCATGACTTGCTGCATCGATCACTCGCCATTGGAAGTCGTTCCTCGCGTGCCGTTCATCAGGTCAAACGCTGTAAGTTGAGCATACACTTGGCACATCCGCCTTGCGTACGCTTCGACCGAGAATACCTCACGCGCCCACGGCATGGCGGCTTGTGCCTTTGCATCCGCTGCGGGGTACTCGTTCCAGACCTTTGCTATCGCACCGGCGACCGCTTTCGGTTCACGGTTCACAAGCGCGCCCCGAAGCCCACCACCCAACAGTTCGTCCGTTGCGCCGCCACGCGTCGCGACGATCGGTGTCCCCGATGCTAGTGCTTCCGCCGCCACCCGCCCCATAGCTTCCGCCTCCGAGCAGATCAGGCAGATGTGACTCGAACCGAGTACATCCCACGGACCGTCCACCCGCCCTAGGAATCGGACCGAATCCACAACGTCTTCGGTCTCGCAAACCGATCGGGCCCATTCAAGGTTTCCTCCGCCGGCAATGTTCAATTCGGCTGGAACCCCGCTCTGCCGAAGTCGAGCGACCGCGGCAATCGCGATATCCTGCCCCTTCGCTGGCTGAACCCCGCCGATGATGCAAACCTTCAGTCCGGTAGCGATCGACGGGTCGACGCGATCCAACGCCATATCGATGCGCGGAATCTCTTCTCGCGAGAAAACACCGTTGTAAACCACCTCACGCAGTCGGGACTGGGCGACGCCCCTCGTCCACAGGGCGTCAGCCGCTGTCTCCGAGACGGCCACGCACCCCTCCGAACGGCGCACCTTCGCCCGAAGCCGCGACTGTCCGAGAACCGGCCGGCCATGTTGGTCGGATATGATCTCGCGAATATGCCAGAGATGCGGAATGCGGGCGTGCCGAGCCGCTTCGTAGCCGACGTCCGTCATGAGCGAGTTGCTGTGCACGAGATCGACCCGTCGACTGCGCAGACCACGCACGATCTCTCGGACCGCGCGCCGATTCATCGCCAGCGACCTCGCCGAGCGAACGCCGCTCCTCAGAGAACTCCGGCCGTGCACGAAGCAATTCCGGAATGGGACCACCTCAACTTCCACGCCCCGATCGGCGAGTTGCCCAGCCATGGCGTCGGCCTTCGGCACGAAAGCGACGAACTCCACGTCGCGTGCATGCTCCACCAGCGCGAGCAGCGAACGACCAGCACCGCCGGGCTGGCCAGACTCGATGCGATGGGTCACTAGCGCGACTCGCACTAAGAAGATCCGCGAGGACTAATGTCAAAGAAGTGGTGGTAGGGTCTGTCGCGACACCTCCAATGAGCACGGATATGGAGTTCTGCAGAGGATATCAACGAAGCAATCTTCTTTGCATCGATGCCGGGAGACCCAACCTCCCAATAGTGTCCAGCCAGCTCCTTGACTCGCTCCAGATAGCTCGCCTTGCAGGTATACGGTCGGGTGAACGAGAATGCCAAGGTCTTCTTTCGAAACAGAGAGGCGTTGATCTCATAGTACGGACGAGGATCGGGCAAACTGATCAGGATCGCATGACGCGAAACTCTGCTCAGTTCTTTTAGTGCCGGCACGAATCGGTCAAACGGCAGGTGCTCCAGCACCTGACAGCACATCGAGACGTCAAAGGAGTCATCCTCGAATGGCAAGTTCGTCACAGAAGCGACTACATCTGGCTTGAGTTCGGCCTGGATGTCGACCGTAGTGACTTCGACATCGATCGCTTGCAACGCCGCAGTGACCATGCCGGGACCGGGACCGATCTCTAGCACCGTGCGGGGCTCATGCTCCAGCACCGCGTTCATCTGATGTGCATAACTGAACAGGCGACCGCCGCGCACGTAGCGAGCGGTGTAGTTTTCCTTTCCTGGAACCAGACTGAGATCCTGCTCGCTCATGCGGTCTTCCTCCTTGGCAACGCTGCGGAGCGCAGCCCATCACGCAATAGCCGATCCAGTTGCCCCCGGCTCGTCGGAATCGCCCACAGCAGCCCGATGTACCCCGCTCCGATGACCGGGATCACGATCGCAGCGCGGCCTACGGGAGAAACAATCGTATCGGCCAGCAGGGCTAAGGCCGCCAGCCCGACACAGAATGCGACGAAAGACCCGACGATAGGTGCAAGCAAGGCTCGGCCGATATCCAACTGCCGAACCGGCGACCGGTGACAAGCCATCGCCACAAAGATGTATAGCCCAAGGCACCACGAGGCGCTGAAGGCGATCGCGACTCCGACGATCCCCCACCGGGCTCCAACGACAAAGGCGGCAACGGTGATCGGCGCCGTGATCAGCGCCCAGCGGACCTGCGTCCCAGCCCGGCCGAGCGAAACACACAGCCAACCGGGCGCGACATTGATCGTACCGACAAATGCCGCCGGCGCCAGCGCTCGAAAAATGGACGCCGCCTCTTCCCAGCCCGGCCCGAGCAGAATCGCGACAGCTTCTTCAGCAAGCACGAAGACACAGACGACGATGGGCATGCCGACCATAGCGATTGCGCTCAAGGCCTGCAGGTAGGCGCGACGGTAGCGGGCCGGATCATCTTGCAAACGGCTTAGGGCCGGGAGCATGACGCTTCCAACCGGGGCATTGATCTGCCTGATCGGAAGCATAAGCAGATTGTACGCTTTCGAATAGATACCGAGCGGTCCGCTGCCGAGCGCAAAGCCGACAACCACGTTGTCGGCGTTGCGTGTGAAATAATTCAGGAAGTTGAACCCAGTCAGCCCGCCACCAAACTTGACCATCTGTCCGACGCCACAGCGGCGCTTCGGCAGTCCCGGTCTCCAGTCGCACAGCACCCAGACCAGGACGGCGTTGATAAGCGCCGTGCCGGCGACCATGCCGACGAGTGACCAATAGCCGGACTCCATCAGGGCCATCGCGATCGCAACGGCGATCCCGCCGCCCATGCTGGCGATCTCAACGACGGCCAGAGCCTTGAAGCGCATCTGCCGTCGCAGCAGTGCCTGGTGCTGGACGGTAAAACCACCAAACAGCATCGTCCCGGCGAGTGCCAGGGTGACCCAGACAAGGCGCGGCTCGGAATAGAACGCAGCGATCGCCGGGGCCAGGGCGGCGACCACGAACATGACCGCGGCGCTGAGGGCGACATTGATCCAGAAGAGGGTGGAGACCTGGTCGTGTGTGATGTCCTTTCGCTGGACGGTGGCCATCGACAGCCCGGCATCCTTGAACATGGCAACGAAGCCGGTGACGGCGGTGACCATGGCGATCAGCCCGAAATCGCTGGGAAGCAGCAGACGCGCAAGTACGACCGTCGAGCCCATCTGCAAGACGAACTTGATCGCCTGCGAACTGAGCGTTACCGCGCCACCCCGAACCGAGCGTCCCTTCAGGTCGCCCATGAGGTGGTCGGTGGCGAAATGGCGCTCGTTGCGCAATGTCCTTGCATCGGCGGAAGCCTCGGGCTGGGCTACGGGAGAGCCTGAGGCGATGTCCCCCGACACGTGCATCACGCGACCGAACCCTGGCCAGATCGGAGCGACGCCGCGACACGGATCCGCTCGGCGACTGCATCCATCTGTTCGGCCGCCCTGGCTTTCACCGCGGGCAGGTGCTCGGCGAGTGAGGCTCTTGCGTTCGTCCGGGATTCGAAGGAACCCTTCAGTCGCTCAACCACGTCGGCCGTACCCAGCTCGCGCGGGTCGATGACGTGCTCACCCTGGCCGCAGGTCTCGAATACGCCCATGGCCTTGTCCGAGTATGAGACGGTCGCGACGGGCACACCCGAGGAGAGCGCCGCGATGGTGGAGTGCATCCGCGTGCCGCAGAACCAGTCGGTCCGGGCGATCAGCCACTTGACCTGGCTTTGGTCGAGCGTACGCGGCGAGACGAGCACGCGACCCGCGTGCTTCTCACCGAGCGATTCGGCCACACGTTCGCACGCCCCGGAATCGGACTCGTAGTGGCCAGGCTCGCTCATGACATGGGGTATCAGCACGAGATTGGCATCGGTCGTTTCGAGTAGCCAGGACAGGAACTGCTCCAACAGGGCCTGATAATCGGCCTTGAATCGATACCGTGAAACAGCTTTGGCCGCATTGTTATAGATCAGCCCGCTGATGTTGAAGCCCACCAGCGGACGGGTGGCCCGGTCGGCTTCGAGCATTGATCGGAGGTCGCTCGAGAGTGCTTCAGAAGCAGCGCGCGGCTCCAGTCCGAAGGCGAGGTCCACACCGCAACGGTGGTGATCGGGGTCGAAAGCATCGCCCAACAGCTCCCGCAGGATCGCGAAGGACCGCTCGTCGCGGGCCCAGCACATCTCCGCACCGCGCACGGCTTGGGCGGCAATCGCCTTGAGTTTCGGATCACGGTAAGGCCCGTAGGTCTGGGGGAGCAGGAACAGCGGGGCGCCCCTGCGGATGGCAATCAGCTTCGGCCGGACGATGCTGAAGAATCGCTTGGTGCCGTAGATGTCGCTGAAGCTGTCGCCGCCGGAGATATCGAGCACGGCCACGGCGCGGTCGATCGCGCGGATGTTCGCGTTCAGCCGGGCGCCGAGCCGCCCCGCCGCAGCGGCGGCCGACATGACCGCGAGATTCTCCGGCCGATCGTATCGCCGACCAGCTCGCGCACCGCGACGGCTGATGCTGACCGTAAGATCATCGGCGATCCGATGATCAGAGCATCGCACGCCGAGTCCGGAATCAAAGACGGAGAGGTACGCGTCGGGAATCCGCCGCGTGATCGCAGCGACCGCGGACGCAAACAGCGCGGACACGCCCATGTTGGGCGTGTCCGGAGAGGCTCCGAAGAGCATGACTTCGTGTTTCGGCACTGATGAATTCACGACGGATGGTTAACGGATCGCACCAACGGTGCCCGGAGTGGATCGCTCCTCGCCATTGACATCAATCGGGACGAGAGCCTCGGAAAGTCGCATGCGGAGCGGGGAATCGGGAAGCGGCGTGAAGTCTCCAGCCGGCATGTCGGTAAAGAGTGGATCGCCGACGGTTGCGTTCGATCCGGGAACGAGTGCGCCAGTCGTATATCCGTCGACGAAGTGGTTCCCATCGAACCAATTTTCGTCGAAAACCGGCGGCCCCTGCCCCGCCTTTTGAGATGTGAAGATCTTGTAGAACTGGGTGCCGCGAACGCTAATGTCGCTCATATCATCGGAACGAAAGACAAAGGTGGAGTTGGGAAGCGAAACTTTCCACAGCAACAGGTGGTTCGTCGGCGTGCACCATTGCGAGAACGCGGGAGCAGTGGGGTCTGCACCCGCTGGACGCGCAAAGAGCACGTTCACAAATGCGACATCGTCGATGCGCGACGCATCGTCGGAGAAGATCGGCTGTGCGTTGACATTGTCCGCTCGCAAACCAAACACAATGAAGTTTTCCTGGGCAGAACTGCCCGCAAACTGATAGACATCAGGGTGGTAGTTCGTTCCAGAACTGTCAATCCCGTCTACGGAGCAACTGACCACGAGCCGGCTCCCACTGAACGCGTCCGATCCGATGTCCTCTACGTGACTCGCGCGGACCAGGTCCGCTCCAACGAACCCGTCCCTCATACGCTCTGCTGAAGAGCGTGTGATGAAGAGACCACCTGCCCAGTGAGTGGCGTGGTACAGCCGAAAGTCCGAATCCCGACCAGGCCCTACGCACTCGCTGTTATCGATCCAAATCGCACGCGGGGCCCCCAAGGCTGTAGTGACTGATGTATTCTCGAAACTGACCCCGGAAACCGCAAGCAACTTGGTCTTGAATCCGGCGCTGCTTCCGGATGTGAACACAACATCTGACGGGTCGGTTCCTGGAGCCCCGCACACAGTCGCCCACCGGCTCACAGTTTCCGGCGGCCCCGAACCATCACCCCAGTGGTAATCGCCCGGCATCGCGAAGACGGTCACACCATCAGCGATGCCGCCATGCTGTACGGCGGCTGCTTTCATCGCACGATACGGCTGCCTGAACGGATTCTCCTGCGATCCATCGCCGAACTCGTCATTCCCCCATGGCGCGCACCACACCACCGGGTTCGGGAGCGTTTGCTGCGAATTGGTGTTGAGCATCAGCGGCTCAAGCACGCGCGGCTCGCCAGCGTCCTTGGGGTACGCGATCGCTCGGAGTTCGATCGGACCGTCCGGGTGGTTCATCGCGAGCATGACCATCGGGTCGATGACCGCCCAGTACTCCCACGTATCGGTACGCGGGTTGTGAGTCATTTCGGTAACGGTTATCGCCGGACCGCCTTCGAGATAAAATTCGACTCGGTCAATATTGTTGATGTGGAAAGCCACGACACCGACAGAAAACGGTTCGTCCTCGACAGTCTGGTAAGGCACGACATTCCAGCGGGCAATGGCCTTCGCGTCGTAGCCATCCATGCCTGGTGAGCCGACGGCCTCGACACCATCCCCCCAGACTTCGGCGAATCCGTCGCCGGGAACAAGAACAACCGACTCATCCGGATCACCACCACCACCACCACCACCACCACCACCGCCGTCGCCGCCGCCTTCGTCGCCGTCGCCGCCCCAAAGCGCCATGATCTCCGGCTCGATCTCTTCCGGGGGCCAGGCGGGGTTGTCGAGCGACGCCAGCGAGAACGCGCCGGTCTGGTTCGGGAACACCAGCCAGTTGTCCTGGGCCTCGGCGAAATCAACGCGGGCCCGGTAGAAGGTGCTGTTCAGCGCGTGGTGCAGGATGTGGCCGACGTGGTTGAGGAAGATCGTCCGATCGGTGATATAGAAATCCTGAAGCGCACCGAGTTCCTCGTAGGCCGGCGGACGGCCGGGGAGCGGCTGGAGCTCAAAGCCCTCGAACGCGAGTTTCGCGCCCGGACGCTCGGCGCGGATCCGTCCCGCGATCTCGATCAGGGCCTGCTCCACATCGATGTGATAACTGGCCCGGTTCGGGAGCACGTCCGAAGAGGTGATCACGCCGCCGTTCAGATCGTGCCAGACCGGGGCGTTGCTGGTGCGCCGGTAGAACGGCGGCAGGCCGGGCATGCGGATCACGTGGAGCTGCGTCGGATCGTTCATCTGAGCGATCGCGCCGTTGACAATCTGCTCCTTGACCATGTCGGTGTGATCGGACCAGCAGAGGTCGAACGCGAGCAGGTCGGTATCGAATTCGAGCGTGATGACCTTCGGCTCGGTGACATCGTAGTGCGCCCAGACGCCGTCTTGAGCCACGGCCTGCGGGGCGGTCGCGAGCAACAGGGCCGAGGCGGTCAGGACCGCAGCGGAGAGAACGCGACCCCGATGAAGTCGGGCAGGAAGATTGCGAGTAGTGCGCTGCATGGTCGGTCGATCCTCCGAAGAAGATTGAAGGTGCGCCTGAGGGGGAAGCCCGCACAGTAGGGCGATCCGGCGTGTTGACGTCTTCAAACCCTCATATACGCGACCGCGGTTCGCGACCGATCGCTCTAGATTACCGCGCACCTGTTCCATCGCAGCCCCCCGCTGTTTGCTGACCGTCAGAGCCGCCAGCATCGTCATGATCCATGCCGCTTCACCAGAGCGCGCAACGGGACGCTGACATACGAGGCGACCCGCCCCACGGTTCGGGTCGATCCGAAAATGATTATCGGACATTCCCCTCTCGCATGCTATCGAATAGTCGTCGGAGGGAGTTCAGTCTGATCTGTTTCCCGTCCATCAAATCCGGATCCGCGGCTGAACCGGCGGTGCGGGAGGACCGATCACCCAAACAGGAGACCGTTACCCTCCCGAGTCCATTGGAGTTCGTATGTCCGAGTCACAGTTCTCATCCGACGGGTTCCCGGCCACAAGGTCAAGCGCCGTCCGCGTGGAACCGGTTCGCAGCAGCTTTGCGAACGATCCCGATATGGCCGAACTCATCGAGTACTTCGTGGACGAGGTTCCGCAGCGCCTGGAGTCACTCCAGGCCTTCTGCGAGTCCGGCGACCGCGAGGGCGTTCAGCGGCTCGCTCATCAGCTGAAGGGAGCGAGCGATGGGTACGGCTTCGAAGAGATCGGGCTCGCGGCCGCTCGAGTCGAACGCCCCCTGAAGGGGGAGGCTTCGCTCGATGATGTCCGTGAGCAGATCGACGACCTGACCGAACTTCTCCGCCGTGTCTCGTACTGACCGCCTTCACCAGCCCCGTCAAGGACGTATTTCAACCGTGACGACTCACCCCGAAGGCACACCCCGAGTTGATCCGTCGCAGCATCGCACGGCGGATGTCGTCCATCGCGTCGATCGATCGGCTTCGCTGATCGGGAGCGAGGATGAAACGCCGGTCGTGCTGCTGGTGGACGATGCCCCGGAAATCCACCGATTGCTGGGCGTTAAGCTCCGCAACGATGATCTCACGCTGCTCTCGGCGTTCGGCGGTGAAGAGGCACTCGACATCGCGGCCAATCTGCAGCCCTCACTGATCCTGCTGGACCTGAACATGCCCGGCATCGATGGGCTGGAGACGTTGCGTCGACTGAAGCTCGAGTCGAGCACCGTCGAGATCCCGGTCATCATTCTGTCCGGTTCGAGCACGTCGTCGGACAAGGTTGGCTCGTTCGGGCTCGGCGCAACGGACTACGTCACCAAGCCGTTCGATGTACCCGAGTTGCGCGCGCGAATCGCGTCTTCGCTGCGGGTTACGCGTCTGATGCGGATGCTGGCCCAGCGTGCCCAGATCGACGGGCTCACCGGCCTCTGGAACCGGGCCCACCTCAATGACAAACTCGCCGGGGAGATCGAGCAGAGTCAGCGCAACGGCGACTCGCTGTCGCTGGTCATGTGCGACCTCGACCACTTCAAACAACTCAATGACTCGTTCGGGCACCCCGCCGGCGACCTCGTACTCCAGAGCTTCGCGAAGATCCTGAAGGCGGAACTGCGCCGATACGACGTGGCCTGCCGCTACGGCGGCGAAGAATTCGCGATGATCGTGCCATCGAGCGACGCCGAGAGCACGATCGGTCTTTGCGAGCGGATCAGGACCACGCTCGAAAGCATGACCTGGGCCCGCTACCCCGATATGCGGGTGACGGGCTCGTTCGGTGTCTGCACCGGCGATGCTCGACACATGCGCGGGCCTTCCGAGTGGATCGAGGCAGCGGACCGCGCTTTGTACTCGGCCAAGGGCGCGGGCCGAAATCGAACCCACGTCTACGACGGCGAGAGCGGAACCGGGAAGCCGCCGCTGCGACTGGCTGGATAAGACAGCATCCCCGCGGGCGAAATCCCACGGGGATGCGATGCGTCTGCCAACGCAAATCAAGAAAACAGCATCAGTTGTCGTTCGCGTCGGGCTGCTGAGTCGATTGTTCGGCACCCGAGGCGTGCTCGGTCATGGCCGAGGCCTGGGTGATCGACAGGCGACGCGGGCGAGCGGCCTGTGACTTGGGCAGGCAGATCGTCAGGACGCCACGATCGAGCGAGGCGCTCGCGTTCTCCGTGTCGATCTCAGCGCCGAGCGAAAAGGTGCGCTCGAACGCGCCGACGGACCGCTCGCGACGGAGGACGGAAGTGCCTTCGGAAACCGTCTGCTCGCGAGTGCCGCGGATGGTGATTTCATCGCCGTTGAGGACGATCTCAATGTCATCGAGGGCCATACCGGGGACATCGGCCTCGATGGTCAGGGCGTCTTCGCTGGCGAGCACGTTGATCGCCGGCGCGACCGCACGGTTCGGAACGCGGCCGGGGGACACGCAGGCGCGGTCGAATTCGTTGGCGAACGAGGCGAGCGAGCGGAACACGGGGTCACGGAAAAGGGGGGTGCGGTTCAACATGGATCTGGTCTCCTTTGAAGAGCTGGAAAGGTGTGTGCGATTCGCCGGATCTTCTTTCAAAGGGCGTGCCAACCCCAACGGGCCCGCTTTCTGGCCTGTTTCTGGGGTCGCCGACCGATCTGGTGTCAGAGTGACACGCCGGCGCGGCAGCCCGCTGCCAAAGTGACAATCTCCGATTCAAGAGCCATACTGGCCCGGGAAAGCGGAGGACTGCATGGACCGGAACGGACGAACTCGATCGGTGTGCCTTCTGGGCCGGATGCTGGGACTGGGCCTCTGCATCGCCTCCGCCGGGTGTCAGCCCCAATCGTCACTCGCTCTGTGGGAGCCGACCGACGGATCCGGTAACACAGCGCCTGAGGCGGGCGTTCCGACCGAGATCACCGACGTCGTCGTGTCCGAAGGGATGCAGGACGAAGCGGTCCGGATCGCGATGGGGCGGCTCGTCGAGATGGAGGAAGGACCGAACCAAGGCGAATGGCCCTACGAAGGTGTGTACCGGGTTCGGCGCCAGATCCCGATCGGGTACCGCGTCGGCGGGACGTCGATCGTGTGCCAGGCGATGCTCGAAGCACCGGGCTGGGACGACGACGAGGCACGGCGCGAGGCCTACGCGCGCGGGCTCCGGTTCGTGCTTGAGTCACGCGATCACCCGCTGATGAACCCCGACTACGACGGCGGCTACGACGTGCGTGGCTGGGGCTACACCACCGCCCTCGCGATGCTTATTCGGGCGCAGCAGTTCGGTCGAGTGCCGGAGGAACTCGTCGAGGCGGTCGATGAGGGCGCGTTGTGGTACCTCAAGGCCATCGAGGCGACGGAGATCCCCGAAGCCGGTGGCTGGAACTACGCCCGTCGTCCGGGCAAGGAGACCGTGTCGCCGCCATCCTCGTTCATGACGGCCATGACCGTGCTCGCGCTCCTCGACGCGAAGAACGCGGGCATGGAGATCGATGAGGCGGTGTTCGGACGCGCGATCGCGTTCCTGGAGTCCAGCCGGGCCGAGAGCGGCGAGTACGTGTACTCGGGGACCGCCGCTCAGCGTCGGGCTGGGGGAGTCCCCGGCGCGACGGGTCGAATGCTCATCAGCGAGGTTGCGCTGCACCGGGCCGGCAAGGGCAACCCCGATCGACTCACCGGCGCGATCGACGCGTTCATCGAGCACTGGGACGAACTCGAGAAGCGACGGTCGAAGCCGGGCACGCACGAACCGCCGTACGGCGTCGCACCGTACTACTTTTACTTCGCGCACCGCTACGCCGCGGAAGCGGTGGAACTGCTCGGCGACGAGTTGCGTCCGGAGAAGCGGGCGCGGGTGCTCTCGCTGCTGTGGCGGACGCGCAACGAAGCCGACGGCACCTGGAACGATCGCGTGTTTGAGCGCTCGGCAAACTACGGTACGGCGATGAGCGTGCTGGCGATCCTCGCGCCGCAGCGCAGCGCCGAGGAAGCGGAGTGAGCCGCACTCGATTCGTGCTCGGTGCGGTCGTGGCGCTCGGACCAAGCGGGCTGGTGACCGGCTGCGCCGGCTCATCGAACATCGGCGATGGTCGGCTGCCGGAAGACCCGGAGGCACTGGTTATCGATGTCGAACGCGGCTGGGTGCGGTTTCTCGGGATCGTGCCGATCGACGCGCCCCAGCGACCGATGCTTGAGGTCGTGGTCTGCACGCCGGACACGCGCGAGCACGAAGCGCTCGTGATGACCGAGGTTCGCCCGAGCAGCGTGCACGCCGCCCTGCTTGCGCTCGGCGCCGAGCCCGGGACACCCGGCGGCGAAGAATGGGATGGGAAGACCTTCCGTCTGACCGAGCCAAGCGGGCCCCGTGTCCGCGTTCGACTGACGAGCGCCGACCGACCACACGACTGGACCGAAGCGACCGCGTGGTTTGAGCCGACGCGCTCGACGGTCGCACCCAGCGCGGAGGAGATCACCTGGCGGTTCACCGGCTCGACTTTCGATGAACACGCCTACACCGCCGACACCGACGGAGTGGTCGTGGGGCTCGTCAGTTTCGGGACCGAAATCATCGGCATGTCGCCCGCGATCAGCGAGATCGACGCGAAGCGCGGCTTCGACTTCGTGCCGCGCCCGGATCTGGTGCCGGTGTTCGGCACGCCGGTCATCGTGGAACTGTCGATCGCCGGGGAAGCCCCGGGCTGAGTCAACGTCCGGCCGGAGCGCCGCCCTTGCGCGGATCCGAGGCGGCCTGCCAACCGCCCTCCACGCGTCGGATGATCTGCACGACGCCGACCTCGGGGATAGCGCCGAGATCGTGCCCTCGCTCGGTGAGTTCGGACTGCAAAACCGGATGTGCGTCGAGGTAACCCGGCTCGAATCGCAGCGTGTCGGGCAGCCACTGGTGGTGGAAGCGCGGTCGCGCGACGGCGGTCCACGCGTCGTCGTCGAAGAGCAGTGTGTTCAGAACGGCCTGGAGCGTGCCAGTGATGATTCGCGGGCCGCCGGACGCCCCGGCGACGGCGAAGACCCGTCCCTGCCCATCGAGCACGATGGTGGGCGACATGGACGACAGCGGTCGCTTGCCCGGCTCGGGAAGGTTCGCATCGGACTGGCGGAGGCCGAAGGCATTGGGCTCGCTGGAGCGCGTCGTGAAGTCGTCGATCTCGTTGTTGAGGCAGAAGCCCAGGCCGACCGGGAGCACACGCGAACCGAAGACCAGGTTGATGGTTTCGGTGCAGGCGACGGCGTTGCCCCACTGATCGACCACGCTGAGGTGCGAGGTACCCGAGTCCTCCAGCAGCGAGAGCGCGGCGTTCGTCGAACCGATGTTGGACAGCCCGTAGTACTCGGTCTCGAAGGCGTGGTCCGGGTGCAACCGGTCCGCGCCGGTCTCGAACCACTCTCGGGCGAGCAATTCCTCCACCGGGACCGGCTCGAAATCCGGATCGGCCAGCCAGCGGGCGCGGTTGGCGAACGCGTGCTTGAGGCATTCGGTCAGGGCGTGGATGTACGCGGGATCGGTCGGCGTCTGGGCCTCGAGGGCCGAGGTGCCGACGTGCGCCCGCATTTGCTTCGCGTACTCGGTGAGGATGCCCAGCGTCTGGACGATCGTGATGCCGCCCGACGACGGGAGCGGCATGCCGATCAGGGTGTACTCGCTGCCCCGGGCCTCGAACGAGCCGAGAAGGGCGTCGGACTCGACCGGGCGGTACGAGGCGAGGTCTTCCATGGTCAGCGGGCCGCCGGCATCGCGGACGGCATCGACGAGCCGCCTTGCGATCGGGCCGCGATAGAAGCCGTCTTTGCCATCGGCGGCGATCTGTTCCAGCACGCGCGCCTGCTCGATGTTTGTCAGCGTATCGCCAACTTCGACGGGTCGGTAGCGATCGCGATTCGATTCCGGTCCGAAGCGCCAGAACAGGTGGGCGGCGTTGGCGCGGCGCTGCGGGTCGATGCCGCGCTCGACCGGGCGGAGCGTGACGGTGCCGTCCTCACGCTCGAGGTAGCCGGATTCTTCGAGCAGGTCGTTGAGCGCACTCGCGAAGTGTGGGTCGGCCTCGAAGCCGTCGCGGGCGGCATCGATCGCCGGCTGCATGACCTGCTGGCGCCCGAGCGTGCCGTACGTCTCAAGGGCGTAGAGCAGGCCGGCGACCGTGCCGGGGATAGCGACGGCGTGGCCGGACAGACGCGAATCCGCGTCCGGGCGATCCTCGAACCACGACGGGCCCATGGCCTGCGGCGCGCGCTCGCGATAGTCGATGCAGATGTTGATGGAATCGCCGGCGACGTCGGTCGTCGGATCGTCGGTCAGGTGGATGACCATGAACCCCCCGCCGCCGATGCCGCAGGAGTACGGACGAACGACCGAGAGGGCGAAACTTGTCGCGACCGCTGCATCGACCGCGTTGCCGCCGAGTTCCAACATCTGCGCCCCGGCGCGCGAGGCGACGGGGTGGTCGCTGGCGACGACGCCCTGTCGATACACGGTCGAGGCCCGGTCCGGTCGGTCGAAGCGCGTGATGCCGGCGTCTGATCCGCTGCCGGATGCGCAGGCACCACAGACGAGGGTGATCACGGTCAGGCACAGAGCGGAAACGGATCGGGTGTTCGGTCGCATGTCGGTCCTCCTCGTCGCTTGAGCAGCGTACGCCATCGGGGCCGATCGACCAACGCGCGTGCGAGGCCGGTCAGTCCTCGATCGCGAGCGGCACGACCTCGAATCGGTCCACATCGACGAGCCCCAGGTCGGTCAGCTTCAGGTGCGGGATGACCGGAAGCGGCAGGAAACTCAGCGGCATAAAGGGGTCGTGGTGCGGGCAACCGAGCGATGCCGATGCCTTCAGCAACTCCGCTTGCTGGCGGATGACGGCGTCGGCGGGCTGGTCGCTCATCAAGCCAGCGATCGTGAGCGGGAGCGTCGCGAGGACCCGCCCGTTCGAGACCACACACTGCCCGCCGCCACAATCGGCGAGTGTTCGGGCGGCGAGAGCCATGTCCTGATCGTCGTCGCCGACAACGGCGAGGTTGTGGGCATCGTGCCCGACCGTCGAGGCGATCGCGCCGCCTCGGAAGCCGAACCCGGTGACGAAGCCGAGCCCGATGTTGCCCGTCCCGCGATGACGCTCGATGACCGCGAGCTTGAGCAGGTCGGCCTCCGGGTCTGCGATGAGGCATTCGTCCCGCACGGTGGGCGGGCCGACGAGCGAGTCGGTGACGAGCTGGTCGGCGTGCATGCCGATGACTCGGATGCGCTCGGGAACGCGCTCCGGGCGGATCTCGAAACTGCCCGGGCCGAGGCACTCGGGGACGCGGACCGGCGCTCGCGGCGGGCCCTGCGCAGGCTTGCTCCGGCCGAGGTACTCGCCGTCTTCCGCGACAAGTTCCCCCCGGAACCAGGTCTGCTGGATATCGACGGCATCACGGTCGCGGAGGACGAGGATGTCGGCGAAGCGACCGGGTGCGATGGCGCCGAGATCCGGGCGCCGGTAGTGCTCGGCGACGTTCAGACTGCCGATGCAAAAGGCCAGTTCGGGGCGGAGGCCGAGGGCGATCGCACGACGAATGACGTTGTCGATGTGCCCGTGCTCGCGCAGGTCGCCGGGGTGCCGATCATCGGTGCAGAAGCAGACGCGATGGGCGTTCTCGGCGGTGATCAGGCCAATCAGGGCGTCGAGGTTGCGTGCCGCCGAGCCCTCGCGGATGAAGATCCGCTGGCCGAGGGCGAGTTTCTCCTGGGCTTCTTCGAGCGTGGTGCACTCGTGGTCGGACGAGACGCCGGCGCTGACGTACGCCTGCAGCGCCGGACCGGAGAGGCCCGGGGCGTGACCGTCGACGATGCGTCGGTCGAGGCCGAGCGCGACCTTGGCGAGGACTCCCGGATCGGCGTGGACCACGCCGGGAAAGTTCATCATCTCGGCGAGCGCGACGATGTCTGGTGCCAGATCCGGATCGTCGAAGAGTTCGCGCAGATCGTCTGCGACGAGTTCCGCGCCGGCGGTCTCGAGGGGTGCTGACGGCACGCACGACGAGACGGCCCACAGCGCGTGGAGCGGGATGCCTTGGGCATCGTCCATCAGCCAGCGGATGCCTTTCGCGCCGAGCACGTTGGCGATCTCGTGCGGGTCGAAGACCGCGCCGGTCGTCCCGTGAGGCGAGGCGAGTCTGACAAACTGCGACGGGGGGAGCATGGTGGACTCAACATGCATGTGGGCGTCGAGGAACCCAGGAACCAGCCAGCGATCGGCGCAATCGACGGTCTCACCGGCCTCAATCGAAGCGGGTTCGTCGATGCGAGCGATCCGCCCCCCTTTGATACCGATGTCCCGCCTCAGGAACTCGCGAGTAAATACGTTCAGAACGAATCCGCCAACGAGGGCGGTGTCGCACGGCTCGTCCCCACGACAGCACGACAGCAACTCGGGGCTGGTTCTCTCGAGAGCGGTCTGGGCTGGCGTGGTCATCAAGATCTCCGGCGTCGAGAGGTGCGAAGAGAGCGCGGCTGCGTCGTCTGGGGGAGCATAGCAAGCCGACCTGCGCGAACGCGGGGCGTGGTATCGTGTCCCGCTGGAGGTGAGCTTCGTATGGTCCCGCTCGGAGTCGACATCTTTGGTGCTCGAAAGGCGCTGCTCGGCATGGTGCACGTCGGTGCGCTCCCGGGGAGCCCGCGCGCGGGCGGTCGGAGCGTCGCCGAAATCGCGCAACAGGCCGCGGAAGAGGCGGAGCTGCTGGTCTCGGCCGGCTTCGACGGCGTGATCATCGAGAACATGCACGACACCCCCTACCTCAAGCGCGAGGTCGGTCCGGAGATCGTTGCGTCGATGAGCGCTGTCGGCGTCAGGGTGCGCGAGGCCATCGGGCCGGACGCTTCCCTCGGCGTGCAGATCCTCGCCGGGGCGAACCGGGCGGCGTTGGCCGTGGCCCACGCGATCGGCGCGGGGTTCATCCGCGCCGAGGGCTTTGTTTATTCCGCGATCGCCGATGAGGGCCTGCTCGATACCGCCGATGCCGGGCCGCTGTTGCGCTATCGCCGGATGATCGGTGCCGAAGACGTTCGCATCCTTTGCGACATCAAGAAGAAACACTCGAGCCACGCGATCACCGCGGATGTGGACCTCGCCGAAACCGCTCGGGCCGCGGAGTTCTTCCGCGCCGACGGCGTGATCGTGACCGGCACCGCCACCGGCCGGCCCACGAAGGTGGACGACGTCCGGGCAGTCCGGACAGCGACAAAGCTGCCGCTGGCGATCGGGAGCGGAACGACCCCGGCCAACATCCGTGAGACATTCGAGTACGCCGACGCGGTTATCGTCGGCAGCTGGTACAAGCAGGACGGCGACTGGCAGAATCCGCCCGACGAAAAGCGGGTCCGCGAGTTGGTGGACGCGGCCAACCGCGCCCGGTTGTGACGGGGATTCGGGGGATCCCGGACATCAACGGGCAGCGGTTCCCGCTAGGCTGGTCTTATGCCTGCAAACCTGCCGATCGTCGTCGCCGCCTGGCTTCTTATCTCAGTGCCCTCGCTTCTGGGTGCCAATTTGGTCGGGACGTCAGAGTCCGCGTCGGAACAGCTGAACGCCCTGCTCGACGAAGACCTTGCTGATCTGCGCTCGCTTTCACCGATCGGCGCGTCGATGTCCGGCGAGCGGCAGTACGACGCTCTGCTCCCGGACGCCTCGCCAGAGGCTGCCAAAGCGTTCGTGGATCGATCGAGGGACCGACTCGAGCGACTGCGTTCGATCGAGCGCGAGTCTCTCTCGACGGCCGAAGACCGGATCAGTTACGACCTGCTGGCGTACGAGTTCGAACTGCGAATCGCGGGCGATCGATTCGAGGGCTGGCAGGTTCCTGTGACACAGATGTGGGGCCCGCACATCTCGCTGCCCCAGTTGCCCGACCGCCTGACGTTCACGAGCGAACAGCACCTTCGCGACTACCTCACGCGCCTCAGTGGCATCCCCGCCTACCTCGAGCAGATCGAAGCCAACATGCGCGCCGGCATGGCGAGTGGGCGCGTGCCGCCCCGGGTGGTCATGGGCGAGGCGTGGCGACCCGCCGCGACGGCCGGCAACGCCATCTATCGCGACGAGCCGCTCGCGCACCCGCTGGCCCGCCCGTTCGTGGAGTGGGACGGCGCGAACGCGGACGCGATGCGAGATCGAGCGTCCGAACTCATCGCGAACGAGATCGTGCCCGCATTCGCCGAGTTCGCCGCCTTCATGCGCGACGAGTACATCCCGGCCTGCCGGGCCACGATCGCGGCGAGCGACAGCGTGGACGGGCTCGCCGGCTACGAGCACCAGATCCGGATCATGACCACGCTCGACCTCAGCGCGCGGGAGATCCACGAGATCGGGCTGAGCGAGGTCGCCCGGATCCGATCGGAGATGTTCAATGTCATCCAGCGATCGGACTTCCTGCAAACCGACGGTGCCCCGGTCACCGACGATCCGGAGAAACTGTTCCGGGCGTTCACCGAATATCTGCGGAGCGATCCGCGGTTCTACTTCGAGAGCGCAGAAGCACTGCTGGCCGGCTACCGCGCGATCGCCAAGGAGGTCGATCCGGAGTTGCCGGGCCTGATCCGCACGCTCCCACGCCTGACCTACGGCGTGCGCGAGATGCCCGCTTTCATGGCCCCCACTTCGCCGACCGCGTACTACTATCCCGGCTCGGTCAAGAACGGCGTGCCGGGATACTTCGTCGCGAACACCTACCGGCTCGACCAGCGACCGAAGTACGAGATGATCGCCCTGACTCTCCACGAGGCCGCGCCGGGCCACCATATCCAAAACGCCGTTGTCCTCGAACTGGAGGAGCAGGGCCTGCACCCGTGGCGGATGCTGCAGGGCTACACGGCGTTCGGGGAAGGCTGGGCCTTGTACAGCGAGCGGCTCGGGCTCGAGATGGGCAACGGCGAACGCGGCATGTACGACGACCCGTACGACGATTTCGGTCGCCTGAGTTACGAGATGTGGCGGGCCATGCGACTCGTCGTCGACACCGGTATCCACGCGTTCGGCTGGAGCCGCGACCGGGCGATCGAGTTCATGCTCGAGAACAGCGCACTGACCCGGACCAACATCGAGCGTGAGGTTGACCGGTACATTTCATGGCCGGGACAGGCCCTCGGCTACAAACTGGGCGAGCTCGAGATCCGCCGCCTTCGGGCCCTCGCCGAGGAATCGCTCGGTGATCGCTTCGACATCCGTGACTTCCATGACCAACTGCTCTGGAGCGGCAGTGTGCCCCTGCCGGTGCTTCGTCACAAGATCGAACGCTGGATCGAAACGAACCGCGAACGGTGAACGAGCGCAGCGCAGAAACCCCGCCGTGCGGTGTGTCGAGGCGCGCTCCGATGACTGCCTCGTGCTTCAGTCGGTGAAAGCGCTCGGTTTGCCCGCTTCGCGGCTCAACCGAGACCCGGTCCGACGATGCCGCCGAACCCGCCGGTCGGGCGAGCCGCGCCGCCTGCACCGGCCGGCGCGGGCTGCTGGGGCGGTCGCCCGGCCTGTTGCTGTGGCATGTTGACCTGCGGAGACAGACGCATCCGGAAAACAACCTCGGCCACTCGGTCGTGCAGCGACTCCATGACCTCGGTGAACATGCGAGCACCCTCGCGCTTGTACTCGATCCTCGGATCCATCTGACTGAACGCGCGGAAACCGATGGAGTCGCGGAGTTGGTCCATCTTGTAGAGGTGGTCCTTCCACGCCGGGTCCAGCACCTCGAGCATGACGAACTGCTCGAACTGCACGAGTTCGGATCGGACGATCCGCTCGACGAGCGCCCGCGTCATGTCGGCGAACTCCTCATCGCGAAGACGCGCCATGTAGAACGGCAATGACCGGCCGTACTTCTTCTGCAGGTGCTCTTCGAGGGCCTCGGGCGTCGTGTGCTGCAGCGCCTCCTCGATGTCCTGCTCGAGCCGCCCGGAGTCCACGAACTTCCGTGACGCTTCGAGAAGTTCCTCACGGACCTGCTGCGGGCTCTTGGTGCGGATGACCGAGTCGTCCCAGCCGAGTCCGAAGCGGTCGTTGGCGAACCGGACGAGGTTCTTGACGCCTTCCTGCGGGTTCACAGGCATCATCCGCTGGGTCAGTTCCATCTGGAACTCGACGGGATACTTCACCTCGCGCTCGTCGTAGGACTTTCGGACCTCGCCGAGCACGCGGTCCACCACGTCCTCGTGCGTCTCCGCCTTCACGATGTCGTCCACCGGGATCTCGATGAGCAGGGTGTCCTTGAGCCACTTGGAAAGCTGCTGGGCGCCGTAGTTGGGCTGCAGATACTTCGCGGCTTCGGACAGGTCGGTGTCCTCGATCTTCTCCTCGGCGGCCTCGGTGAGACGCTCGGCGATACCCTTCTCGCCGAGATCGTTGATCTCCGCGGCTGTCAGCTCGACCCCGAATCGCGACTCCGCCCAGTTCATCAGACCGACCTCGTCGATGTCGACCAGGTCAGCGCCGTCGGGCATGTACTCGCCGATGGTCACGCTGATCTCGTGACGGGCCTCTTCCATGGCAACGCGCCGCAGCGCCGACTCGATCTCGTCGGCCTCCTTGTTGCGCACTCGCTCGACCGGAACCGAAACCTGCAGACGCTCGGTCGCCCATTCGGCAACGCACTCGGCCGGGTAGTCCTTGGCGAGGTAGCGGTCCACATGCTCCGCGGCGGCTTCTTCGATGAACTCGAACACCAGATCACGGAGGTCACGCCCGTCGAGCACACGCTGGCGGAGCGAGTAAAACTCCTGACGCTGGTGCTCCATGACCTCGTCGTACTCGAGGATGTTCTTGCGGATCTGGAAGTTGCGTTCTTCGACCTTGCGCTGGGCACGGACAATGGATTTGGTGAGCATCGGGTGCTCAATCGCGTCGCCCTCCTTCATGCCCAGGCGAGACAGAATGCGCATGGTCGTCTCGCCGGCAAACATCTTCATCAGGTCGTCTTCGAGGCTGACGAAGAATCGTGACGACCCCTTGTCACCCTGACGGCCCGAGCGGCCGCGGAGCTGGTTGTCGATACGACGCGATTCGTGGCGCTCGGTACCGATCACGTGCAGGCCGCCGAGTTCGACGACAGAGTTGCACCAACCGATCCGATGCAGGCCGAAGCGGCCTTCCTCGTCGAGCGCCTGCATGCACTCGTCGGCGGACATGGCGGACGCCTTCTTGGCGTCGGCCCAGGTGTGCTCTTCGACCCATTGACGCAGCAGGGCAAGTTCGAGCTCCGCGAAGTCCATCGACTCGGCTTCCTTCTTCTGGAAACCGAGGTCCTTGATCGCGACCTTGCGGAAGATCTTCTCGCGGACCTGCTCGTCGGAATCATCCGGGCTGAGCGACGCCGGAGCGATGTTCCGCCTCTTCCAGTGATCGATGAGCTGCTCGCGGGTGATCTTCGCGAGCTTGATATCCGTGCCACGACCGGCCATGTTGGTGGCGATCATCACCGCGCCGAGCTGCCCGGCGTCTTTGATAATGCCCGACTCCTTGTCGTGCTGCTTGGCGTTGAGCACGACGTGCTTGATGCCGTGCTTCTTCTGCAGCATGCTCGAGAGCAGTTCGCTCTTCTCGACCGAAGTTGTGCCGACGAGCACGGGGCGGCCTGTGTCGTGAAAGGCCTTCACCTCGTCCACGATGGCATCCCACTTGTCCTTGGCGGCGAGGTACACCAGGTCGTTGTGGTCCCGGCGGATCACCGGCACGTTGGTCGGAATCGTGACCACATCGAGGCCGTAGATATCGTGGAACTCCTGAGCCTCGGTGTCGGCGGTACCGGTCATCCCGGCGAGCCGCTTGTACATCTTGAAGAAGTTCTGAATCGTGATCGAGGCGACCGTCTGGGTCTCCGGACGGATGCGAAGCCCTTCCTTCGCTTGCACCGCCTGATGCAGACCGTCCGACCACTGGCGCCCGACCATCGGGCGTCCGGTGTTGGTATCGACGATGACGACATCCGGCTCGGCCTTGCCGCTGTACTGGTCCGGGATGGCGAGAACGACGTAGTCCGCATCCTTCTCGTAGATCACGTGCGCCTTGAGCGACTGTTCGATCAGGTGGGGCAGGTCGGTGTTCTCGCCGACATAGATCGAGCCGACGCCGGCCCTTTTCTGTGCCGCGGCAACACCATTGTGGTTCAGCGTCGCGCGCTTCTTGTCCCTTTCGACGTCGTAGTACTGGGTGTGCTGGTCGCGCTCGGCTTCGAGCTGCGGCAACTGCTTCCGCAGTTCCTCGAGTCGGGACTGCAGCGCGGGGAGCTTCTCCTTGTCGCGGGCATTGCGGATGTCACCCTCGGTACCCTTGATCTGCTTCTTGCAGGTTTCGACTTTCTCCTCCGCGTCGGCCCACGGGCGCTGGAGCTGCACCAGGTGCCGGGCGACCTGGTCGGCCAGGTCGTAGCGCGGCTGGTCTTCGTGGGCGGGGCCCGAGATGATCAGAGGCGTGCGGGCCTCGTCGATGAGCGTCGAGTCGACCTCGTCGACGATCGCGAACTCGCGGTAGCGCTGCACCTGCTGCTCGATCCGCTTCTTCATGTTGTCGCGCAGGTAGTCGAATCCGAACTCCGCCGTGGTGCCGTAGACCACATCGCAGGCGTACATCTGGCGCTTCACATCTTCCGGCTGCATGTGCATCGGGTGGATGTCACCAACGGTCAGCCCGATGTTCTGAAAGAACGGGGCTGTCCAGTTGCGGTCGCGCTGGACGAGGTAGTCGTTGACCGTCACCACGTGGACCTTGTAGCCCTCGACCGCCGCGAGGTACGAGGCGAGCGGCGCGACGATCGTCTTGCCCTCGCCGGTCTTCATCTCGGCGATCGAGCCCTGGTAGAGCACCATCGCGCCGATGAGCTGCACATCGAACGGGCGCGACCGGAACGGTGGCTTCGATTCGGGGAACAGTTCGCGTACAGCGTCGTACAGCTCGTGCGGGATATCCGCCCACACCCACGCCGGCACCGGCTCGGAGTTGCCGAGCAGTTTGCCCGTCGGCTCGCCCGGCTCCATGGCGTCGATCTCGTCCCGGGCCTTTTCGTACAACGCGCGGTGGGTGCTGCTGAGCTTGTCGACCGGAAACTGGTCGCGGACATCCGGGTTGAAGATGTTGCGGATGCCGACGTGCCGGTCCATCGCCTCGCGGGCGACGGCGAACGCCTCGGCCATCACGTCCGGCCATTTCTCACCGGCCTTGAACCGCTCGCGGAACTCGTTGGTTTTCGCTCGGAGCTGCTCGTCGGAGAGGCCTCGCATCTCCGGCTCGAACGAGTTGATTTCGGCGACGCGAGTCTCGTAGCGCTTGACGAGTCGCTGGTTCCGGGAGCCAAAGAGTTTGTTGATAACTGGGCCGAGAAGCGGGATTTCGGAGGAAGCCATGGGTATCTGCCTGTGATCTGGTCGAAGACCGCGCTGTCGCCGGAGCAGAAACTCGATCCGGCAACGGCACAGCGGGGTTCGTTAGTCTGAATTTGAACGGTGGGTGGCGCGACGGAATCAGTGCAAGACCAGAGGATCTCGCACTGACCTCAGAACCGCGCCGGCGGGGGCGTGCTCGTGCACCACGCACGCGCTGCGAACATCTCGCAGCGTCTGGAGTGCGTGAGTTCGCAAGGGACGGCCTGTTCGGTTGACGCGCCGACCGCAGGCTCGATCACACAGATCGCGCGCGTCGAGATGGACTTTGTCGCGACCGCGACCTCGCGAATCGAGACGCCCGGCTCACGCGGATCGCGATCCGGCTTCGGCCTGACGACTTCGTGGAGCACGAAGTTGATATGGCTCATCGCCTCGGGGGCGGCCAGAGCCGCGGCACCGGGCATAACGCTCAGAATCACGAGCAGAGCGACCATGGAACCGGCGCTGAAGCACTGGCGCGCACCGCGCCGGACGGATCCGACCTCCGGGGCGGTGATTTCGGGCTCGGTATGTGCGGGCATTCCCATGGCGTACTCTCATAGAGTATCGACCGGTTCCTCGGGTCGGGCAACAGCATCCGCGAGCGAACTCAATCTTCGCAAATCCCGTTTCTCGACCCAAAAATCAGGTTTTCTGACCCAGGCACCCGCCGGATGACACACCCACTGCCCAATCCGCTCTGCCACGCTGGCAGCCCGACAACCTTGCGGATGTGCTCGGGGACCGTACTGGTGCATCATCTGGACGCGACCAGATCGACCAACGACCTCGCCCGAACCTGGCTCACCGACCACGCGATGCCGGTTCCGGCGGCGTGGATCGCCGGAATCCAGACCGCCGGACGGGGCACACGCGGGCGCTCCTGGGCCAGCCCGGTAGGTGGCCTCTGGATGAGTCTGGCCATGCCGCTGGGCGATCGGACGAGCCACCTGCTTCCCGGGCTCGGTCTCCGCGTCGGGCTGGCGACGTTGCGGGCCGTGCGAGACGCCCTGCCGAAGGACACCGCGTCAAAGGTCCTCCTCCGCTGGCCCAACGACCTCGTCACGACCCAGCCCGACGAGCCCGTCCGGAAGATCGGGGGCACGATCACCGAACAGGCCGGCCCGGGGATCGTCGTCGGGGTCGGGCTCAACGTAAACAACGCCCCTCCCGCCACGGACGATGCCGGGCAACCACTCCGGACCCCTCCGGTGTCGCTCGCGCAGTTGGCCGGTCACGAACTTGCCCGCGACCGGCTCGCCGAGTCGATTCTCGATCATCTGGTCCGCCTCATCCCGGTCGCTGGCCTCCCCAAGGACCTGTTTCGCGAGATCGAGGGCGTATTGCTCCGCCCCAGCTCCCCCACCCGCGTCACCGAACGCGACGGCACTGAGCATCGCGGCATCATCCGGGGCCTCTCAATCCAGCCCGGGGCCTTGGGAGGCCTCCTCGTCGACCTGCCCGACGGTCGAACCATCACCGTGACCGGCGGCGATCTCTCATGACGACGCCGGACTGGGTGGCGGTCGTCGTATTCGGAGGCATCGGCCTCGTCTGGCTGGGGATCGCCCTGCTCGGCTCGCTCGGTGTTCTTCTGACGCGCCGGCTCGGCTCTTTCCAGCCCCTTGGAGACCCCGAGCCCGTCACGATCGTCATCGCGGGTCGCGACGAGGCCGAGCGGATCGGGACGACCGTCGATCACCTTCTGGCGATCCGCTCGCCGCGAGTGGAGATCGTGATCGTGGACGACCGGTCGTCGGACGAGACCGCGTCGATCGTCGAGGCGAAGGCCGAGTCCGACCCGCGTCTGACGCTGATCCGGGTCACCGAGCTGCCCGAGGGCTGGCTCGGCAAGCCCCACGCGTTGCACCTTGGCGCCGCGTCGGCGTCCACGCCGTGGATCCTGTTCTCGGATGCGGATACCTGGATCAAGCCGGACACGCTGGCCCGTGCGCTCCGCGCGGTCACGTCCAGCGGTCGCCCGATCGACCACGTTTCGGTGCTCCCCGGCTACGACGCCTCGAGCGGTTGGGGAATCGCCGGGACGCTCGCGCTGTACATCCATTTCTTGGTGCGATGCGCCGTCGTGAATCTCGGCCTGCCGTTGTTTCCGGTTGGCGTTGGCGCGTTCAACCTCGTGCGGACCGACGCGTATCGAGCCTTTGGCGGGCATGAGGCCCTGCGCTTCGAAGTCGTGGATGATGTCAAGCTCGCGCTGCTCGTCCAGCGTGAAGGGCGCAAGCACGGGCGAGGCCACTCCCTCGTGCTATCGGGCCCGGAGTCGGTGCACATCGACTGGCAGGCCGACGTGCGCACCGTCATGGCGCTCATCGAAAAGAACTTCTTCGCGATGGCCCGCTTCAACGCGCTGCTGGCCTCCCTGCTGATCACAGCGGGTTTGACAGCCCTCGCCGGCGCGGTCATCGCACCGGTCGTCGCCATGGTCAGTCCTGAGCCGCTGGTTCGGATCGCGTGCTGGTTCGCTTTCGTGGCCTGGCTCGGCACCGGGCTGCCCATGGCCATCGCGGCGCGCCAGTTCGGCTGGTCACCGCTCGGCGGGTTGATTTCCCCCCTGATGGCCTGGGTCGCCCCCATCGCCCTCTGGCGATCCGCTCGGGCGACCCTGAGAGCGGGTGGCGTGCGCTGGCGTGGTCGCCTGTATCCGCTTGACGAACTCCGGCGCGGTCAGGTCTGGTAAACCCGAAACATCCGGATTTCCCTCGGAATCGGGCGTGAATGACGATAGATTCGGGTACCACCCCGCAATCGGCGTCGATGTCGATCGTTGGGCGTTCGTTCGATCCCGTCCGCCAGCCGAGGCCTGACCATGCAGAGCATGACCCAGCGACGCACCGAGCCCGACACGCCCCCACCGCCCCCGCGACCCAGTGCATCGCTCCGTCGCATCCCGGATTCGGACTTCGGTTACGACCAGGCCCGTCACTTGCTCTGGCGAGCCGGATTCGGGGGCAACTCCTCCCAGATCCGCGCCTTGTCGACCATGGGCGTCGAGAACGCGGTCGCCCTGCTCGTGGACCCGTCCCGCTCGGCTGCACCATCCCCGGTCGCGAGCGACCGCTTCGACGCGAACATCATGCAGCCACCAACCGCCGATGAAGTTCGGCGCTATCGCGAGGCCCAGCGGACGCAGAACGAAGACCTGATCGCGCAGTTTCGCCTGCGGCGTCAGCAGCAGCAGCGTTCCGATCGGCGTCAGGTCGCCGACCTGCAGCGCTGGTGGCTTGAGCGCATGATCGAGACGCCACGCCCGCTCGAAGAGAAGATGACCCTCTTCTGGCACGGTCATTTCGCGTCCGGATACCGAAAAGTCGAGAACAGTTACCACCTGTTCCAGCAGAACCAGCTGTTCCGAGCCAACGCGACCGGCAACTTCGGCAACTTGCTCGCCGGGATCATCCGCGACCCAGCGATGCTCGGCTACCTCGACAACCAACTCAACCGACGCGCTGCGCCCAACGAGAATCTCGCACGCGAGATCATGGAACTCTTCGCGCTCGGCGAGGGCAACTACTCCGAGAGCGATATCAAGGAAGGCGCCCGCGCACTCACGGGATACGCGTTTCAAGGCAACGATTTCGTCTTCCGCCAGAACTTGCACGACACCGGGAGCAAGCGCCTTTTCGGTCGCAGCGGCAATTTCGACGGCGAAGACTTCGTCAAGATCATCCTGTCGCAGCGGGCCTGCTCGGAGTTCATCGCCAAGAAGCTGTACGAGTTTTTTGTGAGCTTTGTACCGAGCGATCGACGCGACCCGGCCTACGACCCGATCGTGAGCGTGATCAGGCAACTCGCGCGCACGCTGGTGCAGAACGAATACAACCTCGCCCGGGTGCTTACCCAGCTTTTCCAGAGCGAGCACTTCTACGAACAGCGGTTCATCGCCGATCAGATCAAGAGCCCCGTCCAGCTCGTGGTCGGTGCGGTGCGCTCGCTGAACACGCCCGTCCGCGACCTCGGCATCCTCAACGACGCCCTGACACTGATGGGCCAGCAGCTCTTCGAACCGCCTTCCGTCGCGGGGTGGTCGGGAGGACGCAGTTGGATAAACACCTCGACGCTCTTCGTCCGCCAGAACATCATGACCTTCCTGCTCACCGGCAGGACGCCCAGCGGCTACGACCCGCTCGCAGACGTCGAGCGGCACAACGCTTCCCAACTGCTCGATGACCTCGCGCAGGTTCAGCCCGGCGCGGATCGGGACGCCAAGCAGGTCGCGTCGTACCTCGCCCGCTTCACGCTCGGCCCCAACCCGAACCCCGACCGCCTGCGTGTGCTGCACGAGTTCGTCGAATCCACCGGTTCGCGCGTCACCCCCGACACCGTCACGGGCATGCTTGCGCTCATCACCGCGATGCCCGAATACCAACTCTGCTGAGCACCGGCCCCCTGCCCATTCAACCGCTTCAAGCACGGAGCACCCATGTCCGACCTTCACAACAGCAAAGCCTGGACCCGCCGGCAGTTCCTGCACACGGGTCTGATGATGACCTCAGCGACGATGACGATCCCGCTGTTCCTCCAGCGGTCGGCGTCGGCGATGTCGCTGCAGGCCGCGGGCCGGCGCTCGGTCCCCGGCGTGCCGGACGAGAACGTGCTTGTCGTCATCCAACTGGCCGGCGGGAACGACGGCCTGAACACCGTCGTTCCGTTCGGCGATGCGAACTACTACCGCGCCCGCCCGGGCATCGCGATCCCGGAACAGCAGGTGCTCCGCCTCGGCTCAGACCACGAGGTTGGCCTGCACCCGGCCATGACCGGGTTGAACGAACTCTACGACGCGGGCCTGTTGTCGGTCGTGCAGGGCGTGGGCTACCCCAACCCCAACCGCTCACACTTCGCCTCGATGGACATCTGGCAAACGGCCAACACCGGCGGCGTCGGCGACGGCTGGCTCGGCCGGTTCTTCGACAACCAGTGCGCCGGCTCGCCCGAAGCCGATGCTCGCATGCAGAGCGGGCAGTGCGGCGAGATCGGCATCGCCCTCGGGCGAGAGGCACCGCTCGCGATGCAGGGACGCCAGATCAAACCGATCGCCTTCGAATCGCCCGACCTTTTCCGCTGGGTCGGCGCCGACCTGCACGAATCGCTCGAAGACGGCTACCACGACCTGACGGGCATGCGCGCCCACAAGGAAGGCAAACCGCCGGCCACCAACCACCACGCGGGGTCCAATGCAGAGTTCCTGACGCGGACCGCGCTCGACGCGCAGGTGGCGTCGGAGAAGATCCGATCCGCCGTCGCTCGCGGCACGGGCGCGAACTACCCCAACACCGGCCTCGGTCGCCAACTCGCCATGATCTCCGCCATGATCCACGCCGGCCTCGAAACGCGCGTCTACTACGCGACCATGGGAGGGTTCGACACCCACGCCGGCCAGGGCGGCCCGCAGGGACAGCACGCCAACCTGATCCGCCAGTTCTCCGACGCGGTCAAGGCGTTTTACGACGACCTCGGGGCGACGGGGCACGACCAGCGTGTGCTCACCATGAGTTTCAGCGAGTTCGGACGGCGTGTCTCGCAGAACGGCTCCAACGGTACCGACCACGGCACCGCCGCGCCGATGTTCCTCGCCGGCCCCATGGTTCGCCCCGGTCTGCTGGGCAACCACCCGTCGCTAACTGACTTGGACAACGGCGACCTCAAGTTCAACCTCGATTTCCGGAGCGTCTACGCCGGCCTGCTCCAGGACTGGCTGAAGGCCGACGATCGCGAGATCCTCAAGGGAAGCTTCCGCCCGGCACGCGTCGTGTCGTCCCGCTGACGCTCACGTTATCGCTTCGACCGCCGACGCGGGCTCTGCTTCGGACCCGGCTTGTCACGCCCACTGACGCGACCGGGAGATTTCGGCTTCGGCTGATCGGACCGCTGCGCCTTCGTCGGGCCCGGACCCTTCCCACGCCCGTCCGACTTCCGCATGATGAACAGGTAGTTGAACCCGCGCAGGAAGAAGTTCTCTTCCTCGGCGGCCTTGTGAAAGTTGCCCCGCTGCAGCTTCTCGTTGTGGCGGACCACGGCGATGATGTCCACGGGCTCGAAGTGCTCTCGCAGGATCGCAAAGAGCTCGAATCCGATCGGCATGAACGGCTGGCCCTTGCGGAACGAATCGCTGACGTAGAGCGCCATGTGCCGGCCGGGCTTCAGAACCCGATCGATCTCGGCGATCGTCGCGCGCATCGCGTCGTAATACGCCGCCCCGCCGTCGTCACCGCCGGCGTCGAGCTTGCCGATGCATCGCGGGTCGTTCGAATAATCGACATGGGTCGAGTAAGGCGGATCGATGAACACGAAGTCCGCCTTCTCGGTCTCCAGTGGCAGGGAGCGCGCATCCGCGTTAAAGATGTCCGAACGGCGCGAGTGCGAGGCCACATCGTATCCGAGGGCTCGCCGTCCAAGGTCGCGCGCTACATCCAGCGTCGTGCCGGAGCCGCACATCGGATCGACCACCAACTGCTTCGGCTTGGTGTAGCGCTGCAGGAGCTGCCAGATCACCCAGCTCGGCGTCGCGCCGGTGTAGTTCTTATCGCCCTGGATCGAGTCGCCATAGTGTTGCGACGGGTACTCCCAGAGCGTCGTCGTCATGATGCGCAATGGCGGCTTCTTCGGACCGGCCGGTCGCGGGCCCCTCCCCGGCGGCTTGCCGCCCCCGCCTCTGCGGATCGGTCCACCCCGACTCATCGCAGTGCGTCCTCCAGCGCCGCCACGATCTGCTCCTTTGCACCCGAAAGATCCGCTTCGATTCGGGCTCCCGCCGCGTGCTTGTGACCGCCGCCGCCGAACCGCTGCGCGAGTTCGTTCACATCGATGTCCTTCGCGCTCGCCTTGCTCCGGAAGCTCACTTTCGTGAGCTTCGCCTCGACCTGCGTGAGCAGCGCCGAGACTTCCACGGTGCGCACCGCCTTGGGCAGGTCCACAAGTCCGCCGGTGAGCGAAAGATCCGCGCCGGTCTCCGCGAAGTCCGCGGGCGACAGGCACATGACCGCGCCCTGCGCACCGGCAACCAGTTCCATGCTCTTCATCGCCCGCTGCATGATCAGCAGACGCTCCGGCGGGTCGCTCTGCTCGGTCTGCAGGAACAGACGCGAATGGTCGACCCCGGCATCGATCAGGTCCGCCGCGATCCGGAAGGTGCTCGAACGGACCGAGGGGTGCTTGAACCAGCCGGTGTCGGTTGCCATGCCCAGGTACACCGCCCGGGCGATCGGGAGCGGCAGCTGCGCGATCGACGGCAGCCCGAGCAGCTGGAACGTGACGTCCGCAGCGATCTGGGCCGCGGCGGGCGCGTTCGTGTCGATGTGGCGCAGCGCCGCCACTTCCGGGTCGCCGTGCGCGTGGTGGTCGATCAGTACCGTCTTGTCCGCACGCGCCCGCAGAAAGGCCTCGGAGGCCGCGAGTTGCGACCACGAGCCGGTATCGACGACCACGACGGTGTCGGCGTTCTTGACCCGGTCATCCGACCAGGCGGGGTCATCAGCCTTGCCTTCGAGCACCCGATACGGCGTGTCGGCGATCACGCAATCGAATCGGTCCGTCCACGGCGGATCGAACAGCACGATCGCCTTCTTGCCCAGGGCGATCAGGGCCTGCGCGATAGCGACCGACGAGCCGACCGCGTCGCCATCGGGCTTTCCGTGCGTCAGCACGACCGCGCTGTCAGATCGGCGCAGGCGATCGACGATCTGATCGACCGTCGCGTTCGAGGCCCACGCCTGTTCAGTTCGGTCCGTTGTCTGGCTCAACCGCCCACTCCTTCCGGGTGTGACTCGAACAGAGTGGACGCCCGCTCGACATCACGGGCCATCTGTACGCACAAATCCGCCGCCGAATCATACTTGGCCTGATCGCGGAGCCACGCGCTGAACCGAACCGAGATCGGCCAGTCATACTCCTCAAGGCCCTCGGCGAGCGGGCCGGCCCAATCGACCACGAACACCTCCATCGTGCGGTTCATACGGTTGAACGTCGCCCGAGGCCCGATGTGGATCGCCGCGGGTCGAACGGTCCCATCGGGAAGGGTCGCATCGCCCGCGTAGATCCCGTCGCGCGGGAGCATGGTCTGCGTCTCGATGTTCGCCGTGGGATAGCCGAGCAATCGCCCGCGTTGGTCGCCTTGGCGAACGACCCCCGAGACGAGGTGCGGACGACCGAGCACACACGCGGCATCACCGACGCGCCCCTGTTCCAGCAGCCAGCGCACGACCGTGCTCGATGCACGCACAATCGACTGATCCGCGAGCGATACATCCACCTCGTCCACAACTTCGACATCGAAACCGACCCGCTCGCCGATCGCTCTGAGTTTCTCGTTGTCCCCGGACCGCGCCTTCCCGAACCGAAAGTCCGGCCCCTCGACGAACACGAGCGGCGCGTACCGCTCCACCACCCAATCGACGAACGCCTCCGGACTTCTGCCCAAAAGGTCGGCTGTCGGCTCGAGTGCCTCGACCTCGTCGGCGCCGGCCTCGCGGAGCAGTTCAACCCGTCGTTCGAATGCGGTCAGGCGGGCTGGTGCCGCTTCGGGGCGCAACTTCGACATCGGGTGCGGAAAGAACGACAGCGCGACGACTTTCCCGGCCTGGCCGACGCGGTCTCTCGCGACCTGGATCAGGCGACGGTGGCCCATGTGCACACCGTCGAAACTGCCGATCGTCACGGCGACGGGAGTGCGATCTTGGGATGACGAGCCGAGATCCATTACGCCAAAGGTACGCGTCCCGCCGGATTCGGGCCAGTTCGACTCGCGGTCCGACGCCCAACGATCTATTGTTCGCGCGATGTCCGACTCCGCAGATGCCGCAACACGACTGCTCGACCCGCTGCGTGGCGATCGTCGCCTGCTCCTCGTGGTCGCCGCTTCGACGGAGGCGTGCCGCGTCGTCGAGGGCGTAACAGACTCGCGCCCCGAGACCCTTCGCGTGCTCTGGCAGCCGCAGGAGCTTGATGATCGAATCTCGCTCCTTCTGACCGGGGTCGGCAAGGCGAACGCGGCGGGGGCCGTCGGTCACGCGCTGTCGCGCGAATCCTTCGGGGCCGTCGTTTCGCTCGGTGTAGGTGGTTCGCTCCCGACCGACGAATCGGGGAGATCCTTCCATCACGAGATCGGCGACATCATCCGCTGCGAGCAGAGCGTATTCGCGGACGAAGGGGTGATTTCGGACGACGGTTGGCAATCCATGGCCGAACGTGGGTTTGGTCCCAGAACGAACCTGTCCGAGTCCGCATCAATGGGAGTCGGTTCCGACTCGCGCGCCCTCGAATTGCTGGCCGGGCGATTTCCCGACCTGGGATCCGCCGCCACCGTTTCGACCTGCTCGGGAACCGCCGAAGCCGCCTGGAACACCGCCGCTCGCAGCGGCTGCACGGTTGAAGCGATGGAGGGTGCCGCCGTCGGCCTCGCCGTGCTGCGCAGCTCGCCTGAAACACCGTTCGTCGAGCTCCGGGTCATCAGCAACCGCACCGGCACCGATCAGCGCTGGGACCTTCCCTACGCGTTGGACCGCCTGACCGACCTTGCCTCGGCCCTATAACGCCGATCGCCCGGTCGCGCCCAGCGGTCGTTCGGTCTGCGCCGCTCAGGCAGCCGAGGCGACGGGCCGCGCACCCCGACCGACTGAACCGGCTTCCCACCCAGACCGATCCTCCCAGTCGGAGCGCGTATGCGCCCGGGGTGCCCCAGAAGGCGGCATCCTCGCGGACGGAGGTTTGCCCATATGTCTCTGGGATTGTCCAAAGGCACCATCTCACCCATCGCGATTGACTTCGGTGTCGCGTCGTTGAAGGTCCTTCAACTCGCCGACGGCGATGCGCCGTTCGTGGTCGCGTCCGCGTATCTCGAAACCCCGTCGGAACTGCTCGCCAAGGATTCCGAACGCCTCCAGTATCAGTTCTCAGCCCTCCCCAAGTTGCTCAAAGGCAAAGGGTTCAAGGGCAAGCGGGCCGTCTTCTCGGTCCCGGCCTCCCAGACTCTCGTCCACCACTTCATGCTCCCCACCGGCACGGGCGTGTCTCGCGACGAATTGCTCGCCCAGCAACTGGTCACGGTCGCGCAGCGTGACCCATCGAGCATGATTCTTCGCGAGTTCGGAACCGGTGAAATCATCCGAGGCGGGCAGAAGCACGAATCCGTCCTCTGCATCGCCATGGCCCGCGAGTCCGTCCTCCAGCACATGGAGGCGCTCAAGTCCTGCCGCCTCGAGACCGTCGGTGTGCAGAGCGAGCACCTCGCGATGCTCCGCGTGTTCGACCCGATCACACGGCGCGCATCCGATCGCGAGATGTTCTCGCTCTACATCGATCTCGGCTACGGCTCGACCAAGGTGGTCATCGCCAAAGGGCGCGACCCCATCGCCGCCCGCACCATCGCGATCGGTGGGCGTGACCTCGACATCTCCTCGGCCAAGGCCACCCGCTGCTCCATCGCCCAGGCCCGCGAGCGTCGATGCCGACGCATGGACGGGTACGACGCGGTGAACCGTGTCTTCTGGCCGGCAACCGGTGTCCAGACACTGGGTCCTGCGCGGCCCGAGCCCAGCGCAAAGCAGCCGGAAACGGCCACCGCAACGAGCAACGACCGTCGTGAGGGCGCAACCCCGCCCGGACACATCGAAGTGGCTGAGAACCCCGGATCCGACCGGCCGGCCGCTTGTGCGGCGATGCAGTCGCTGCTGGATGAGATCTCGCTTTCCACGGGGTATCTGGAGTCGCTGTACCCCGACAGGGCCATCCAGAGAATCGTCTTCGTCGGAGGCGAAGCACGCATGGCAGACGCCTGCGAGCTGATCAGCACCGCCCTCGGCATCCCGGCCCAGATCGCCAGCCCCACTTCGACGCTCGACCCGAAGGGCGCGAGCGACGATACCGACTTCACCGTCCCGCAGCCCGGCTGGTCCGTGGCCGTGGGCCTCTGCGTCTCCCCCACCGACCTCTAAGCGAACGACCGAAGCGAGGAACACCCACATGCTCAAACGACAGCAAAAGCCCGGTGGATCCAAGGGGAGTTTCCTCCCCGAGGACTACCTCGCGCGGAAAGCAGAGCGCCGCACGAACATCTTCGCCGTGACCATGTTCACCGTCGTCATGTTCGGCGTCATCGGCGCGTTCTTCGTCACCAACCGCCAATGGAACGATGTCCACCTGCACCAGCGCACCGTAAACGTCCAGTTCGCCCAGGCCGCGGAGAACATCAAGCAACTCGAGGAGCTTGAGCAGCAGAAAGCCGAACTCCTCGAGAAGGCGGACCTCACGACCGCGCTCGTCGAGCCGATCAACCGCTCGGTGCTGCTCGCCGAGATCATCAACCGGGCCCCTGCCCGCACGACGATCCTCGAGATCGAACTCGAGAGCAAGCGTCTGGATCGCGCGATCCCCCGTCGCACGACCAAGGACAACGCAGGCGACAGCCTTACCAAGAAGTCGGCCAAGAGCAAGAACAAGAAGCAGGACGACGAGGCTCCGGTCATCCTCGCCCCGCGATACGAGTCGACCCTCGCGATTGTCGGTGTAGTTCCTCGCAACACGGACGTCGCCCGGTACCTCGCCGCCCTCCAACGCTGCGAACTGCTCCGCGACGTTGAGATGATCCAGACCGAGAAGACGACGATCCGCGAGCGCGAGGTGTTCAAGTTCCGCATCGAAGCGGGCCTGAACCCCAGCTCCGACGCGTCCCGCATAGAACCGCTCCTGCGCAAGCGCATGAGCAAGGACCAGATCATGGCCATCGAGAACCCCGACGGCGATTTCTTCAACTCCTTCGAGGGTGGGTTCAACTTCGAGACCGTGACCGTGCCGACCGAGGAGGACCCGTTGTGAACTTTGGAATCCGAGAACTCATTTTCGTTGGCGTGCTCCTCGCCATGCCGATCAGCTCGTACTGGTTCGTATTCAAGCCACGCAACGAGCAGATCAGCCAGGCCCGTAAGGAAATCGAGCACAAGGAACTGCTGCTCGAGAAGCTTCGCGAGGCGACTTCGCAGAGCGAAGGTCTTGCTCGTGAGAACGCGGAGATCATGCGCGAGATCGAACTCGTGCAGTCTCGCCTGCCTTCCGACAAGGAAGTCGATGTCATCCTGCGACAGGTCGCCGAGCTCGCGACGCAGAACAACCTCAAGCTCGACCGCGTCCGCGCCGGACGCGCGATCACCGCGACCAGCTACATGGAGCAGCCGCTCGAGATGCTCATCACCGGCAACTTCGACGACTACTACAACTTCATGCTCGAGCTCGAACAGCTCAAGCGAATCACCCGCCTTCCGCAGATGAAGCTCAAGGCCGCGCGTGAGCAGAACGGCCAGATGCAGGCCGAGTTCACCCTAAGCATCTACTTCGAGCCCACCAGCAGCATCGCCTCGGCAGACAGGAGCTCCAAATGAGCCTGCGCATCCCCGGCATGAACGGATCTGGAGACTCGCAGGACCAGCCGCTCAGCGGTTCCGGCGAGCTCGACCTCTCGGCCGATCTGGAGTCCTCAGAATCCGGGGGCGGCCTGCTCTCGGAGCTTTCCGGCGGCGAATCGTTCTCGACGTCCGCCTCGGCGCCGAAGAAGAGCAGCGCCGGCGTCCTGCTCATGGTGATTGTCGTGGCCGTGGCTGGCGGTGCGCTCTACGCCATGCGCCACATCGGGATGACCGGCCTTCCCGACTTCGGCGAGGAGATCAAGATCAACTACCCCCTCGAGCAGTCGGACAAGAAGTTCGAAGAGGACTATCAGGAACTCCTGCAGGACCTCCGCAGCGCCGACGAAGTCGTCCAGGTTCCGCTGACCGAGGTCGTCATGAACCCTTTCACCTGGAAGGGCGACGTCGAGACCGCGATCGACTCGCCGACCCCGCGAGGCCCCTCCGATCGCGAGCAGGAGATGACCCGCGTTCGGGACCAGCGCAACCGGGAGATCACGTTCACGCTCAGCCGCCTGAAGTTCACGGGCGTCATGGGGCGTCGCGTCCGGTCCGCCACGATCAACGGGGACCTGGTCCGCGTTGGCGACACCGTCGCGAGCTACTTCCGCGTGACCGAGATCCACGATCGCACCATCGATCTCGTCGCTCTGCCGTTCCAGCACACCCTGGCCTCCGGCGAAACCGTCACGATCACGCCCGACTCGAAGGTCCACACCCTGTCGCTGGATACCCAAAGGCAGTAATCGCCGAAGCCACGCTCTCCCGAGGTTCGCAAAGTGGGATCATTCGACATCGACAAACTGCTCAACGAGTTGGAAGCAGAGCCTTCGAACGAGGATTCCGCGCCGAAACCGCCGCCCGGACCGCTATCGCCGCTGGCAGCTGAGCAATCCCCACCGCGCCCGCTCTCCCCGGAGGCCGCGAGCGAACGCCCGATCCACCTGCCATTGACCCCGCCGCGCGTCGGTGAGCACCTCGCTTCGTTGCACACCGCTCAAGCGGTCCGTCCGAACCAGTTCACGCCCATTCATCCGACCGGTCCCCAGCGCCCGAAGCCCACGTCCAAGTCGAAGGACAGATCCAGAGATCTCTCGCGCGACCAGTCTCGAGACCAGTCCCGAGACCAGTCCCGAGACCAGTCGAGAGACCAGTCGAGAGACCAATCGCGCGACCTCTCGCGCGACGCTTCCGTCGATCAGGACAACTCGCCCGCTTGGAACGAGCGATGCTTCATCGATCTCCGCTCGGCTGAAACCGACGAACTGCAGCTCAGGATCGGGTCGGACAGGCCCTCGCTGGTGCCGGTGCGCGGCAGCGAATCCGAGGGCATCCGGCGCGAACAGGCCCTCATCGAACTCCTGATCGAGTCGAACCTCGCCGACAACTCCAAAGTCGCCGCGGCGAAGAAGATCGCGAAGTCTTCGCCGGGCACCCGATTTACCGATCTGCTTATAGATCAGGGCGTCGACGAACTCGGTCTGACGCAGGCCGTCGCCACGGTGTACAGGCTGCCGTTCCAGCGGATCGCTGACGACGCCGACCCGGAGCGGGACTTCTCCTCGGACCTTGCCGACCGGATCGGGCTCAAGATCTGCCAGGAACTCTGCGTCCTCCCTCTCCGGGCTGAAGGGTCCAAGCTCATTCTGGCCACCTCGGCGCCGATGGACTCCTTCGCGATCGACGAAGTCCGCATGCGCCTCCGCGCCCGGTCGATTTCGCTCGTCGTGGTCCCGGCGCGCGACATCCGCCTTTCGCTCGACCGTCTCGACACGGGCGACGCCGAAGGCGAAGAAGTCGAGGCTATCCTCTCGGACATCGACGAAGACGATGTCCAGGTCGTCAAGGACGCTCAGGAAGAGGTCGACCTCGAGCGCGAGGCCGCCGAGTCGCCGGTCATCCGCTACGTGAACTACATCATCCAGCAAGCCGTCAAGGAAGGCGCCTCGGACATCCACATCGAACCCGGCGACAAGTCGCTGAAAGTCCGCTTCCGCATCGACGGCATCCTGCACGAGTCCATGCAGCCGCCGGCCAAGATGGCCGCCGCGATAGTGTCCCGACTCAAGATCATGGGCAACCTCGACATCTCCGAGCGCCGCGTGCCTCAGGACGGTCGCATCCGCTGCTCCGTGCAGGGTCGCAAGCTCGACCTGCGTATGTCGACGCTCCCCACCGCCGCCGGCCACGAGAAGGTCGTCATGCGTATCCTCGACACCAAGTCGATCCAGGTGACCCTGGACGACCTCGGATTCGACGAGGACTCCCTGACCATCTGGCGCAAGCAGATCGACCAGCCCCACGGCATCGTGCTCGTCACCGGCCCCACCGGCTCCGGTAAAACGACCACGCTGTATGCCTCGCTCGGCCAGATGGACAAGAAGACGAAGAACATCTCCACGGTCGAAGACCCGGTCGAGTACCACCTCGATGGCATCACGCAGACGCAGATGCACGAGAAGATCGGCATGACCTTCGCCGCGGCGCTCAAGTCCCTGCTTCGTCAGGACCCCGACGTCATCCTTCTCGGTGAGATCCGCGACATCGAGACCGCGACCATCGCGATCCAGGCCTCGCTCACCGGTCACCTCGTGCTCTCCACGCTCCACACCAACGATGCGCCATCCGCCGTGACCCGACTCGGCAACATCGGCGTCGAGAACTTCCTGATCGGTGCGGCCCTCAACGCCGTCCTCGCTCAGCGCCTCGTGCGGAAGATCTGCGACCACTGCAAGGCGCCCGCGGATCACACCGAGGAAATGGCCGAGTACCTCGAGATGCAGGGCATCGATCCCGACGCGACCTTTGAAGGCAAAGGCTGCGACCGCTGCCGCAACCTCGGCTACTCCGGTCGTCGCGGCATCTACGAACTGCTGGTTGTCGACGATCATCTGCGCGACATCATCGCGCGCGGGCCGAACGTCACCGAATTCCGTCGCACCTGCACCGAGCGAGGCATGGTCACGCTCCGTCAGGACGGCTTCCGCAAGGTACTCGCGGGTGTCACAACGCCTCAGGAGATCCTGCGCGTCACCGACGCGACGATCTGACTCAGCGTCGCTCGCGCTCGAGTTGCTCCCGCTTCGCACGCTCGCCGTAGCGTTCAAGGTCCCCGAAGGCACGCAGCAGTTCTGCGAGATCGTCGAACGTGATCGGCTTCTGATCACCCGTGCCCGGACCAACCTCGGCGCGGAGCGCCGCGATCGCCTCATCCGGCGACTGTCGAACGATCACCGTGCCGTCATCGCTCACGGTCATGTCGGGCGTCGAGGCGATCGACTCACCCGGCGGCGCGATCACCACCGGCGAAAGGTCAGCGGGCCCGGTCCCGAACAGCGCAAGCGCAAGACGCCGATCCTCCCGCTCCAGCACCACCCGGTTCCGGTCCGGATCAATCGCCACGACACTCCAGTCCGCTTCCTTGTGCTTCGGCTCCGTGAACATGTCCCCCGGCCCGACCCGCAGTGAGGCAGCGCCGGCCGGCGTCCCGGCGAAATCGATCAAAGCGACCAGCCGTCCGGGTCGGTCCGAGTGGATCGCCCGGAGCACGAGTTCGCGGAACGACTTCTGCACATCGCCCCCAACCGCCTCCGGCGACTCGACCCGCACCACGCGTACGCCGCCGATGTCTCGTTCTGTCCGGACCGGCTCCAGAGTTTCACCGTCTTCCTGGGTGGCGATCGGTGCCGGCTCCGAGGCCGCGTCCGGAGCACCGTTCACCGGCACCCGACGACCCGCTGTGAACAGGTACGACGAGCCGAGTTGTGACACGAGCGACCGGGACGAGTCCGGCGGTTGTGTGAGCCCGGCTGCGAGTTGACCCGATGACGGAGATGCGGTTGAGCCGGGGAGTCCGTCCGTCCGCTCGCTACCGGCAGCCAGCGGCCACAGCACGATTGCCACCCCGACAACCGCGGCTAAGGCGACAGCCCCAACCGAGGTCTTCGCCGCCTTCACCGAGACGGGCATCGCGCGACCGTGCCCCGGGGCCTGTGAACTCGGGATGGGTGCCCAGTCACTCATGACCCGGCCCCGCCAATCACGACCGCGGTGTCGATCGTAAGCGTCACATTGACCGATCCGGCGGCCTCATTCAACCCGCCGCCGCGGATGCTCGCCCCGACCACGCGAGCATGGAGATCAGACGCTGAGTCGATCGCTGCGATCGCCGCGTAGACGAGTTCGGAGTCCGGCACATCGAACGAAACGCGGATGCGGACCGGAACCACCAAACTGTCTGACGATGTCCGGGCGGCTCCTTCGCCCGCACGAACCTCTTCGCTCAGCACCCGAACACGGGCCACGCCCGCGCGGTTCAGCACCTCACGCATTCGATCCCGTACCGATGCCGGCGCGAGCTCGGCCGTCCGCGCCTGGATGAGGCGCGGATGCAGCTGCGACCACAGTTCGCGGAGCGCCTCGACCTCCTCGCGCAGTCGCACCGCGTCATCGAGGAGTTGCCGCTGCTGCGCGAGCTGCGCTTGGACCAACGCGTACCGCTGATCCGGACTCGGCGACGCGTCGGTCGCGATCAAGCCACCGCGATCGACCGCGACCGCGATGCCCAGAACGACCAGAACGCCCAACAGGGCCCATCGGCGAGGGGACATCCCGTTCATCGCTGCGCCCCCGCGGGCACCGGGCGGATCGCCACGCGTACATCGAAGACCTCCCGCTGCGAACCATCGCCCACGGGCTGCGGCCGCTCGACCTCCCGCGCGGATTCGAATTCCTCAGACGCCTCGAGTTCACCGAGCACCTCGCGCGCGTTCAGCGCGATCCCGCGAAGCCGCACGCCGGCATCATCGACCGTGACCGACTCCAAAAACGCATCCCGCGGCAGCGCACGGCGCACCGCGTCGAACACGCCCACGAGACCCGAGCCCGCGTGACCTGGCCCGCTCAGCCTTGCCGCGCCCAGCCGCTCGCGCAGCTGACTCGCCTCGGCCTCAAGGCGCTCGACCGAAACGACTTCCTGACGAAGGCTCTCTTGCGTCGCAAGCGTTCGATCGATGGCGTTGGCGTACCGCTGCCCTCGAAGCGCCATCGCCCCGACCAGGATCGCGAAGCACAATCCCGCAGCCGCCACCGCGGGCAAAGCACGCTTCCAGCCCGGCGTCCACGCACCGACCAGCGGCTCGGTTGCCTGCGAACCGAAGCGATCGAGAGCCGCGGCGCAGATCGCCAGTCTCGTAACCTCCGGCCGAAGGGTGTCGTTGATACGGTTGGGAAAGGTCAGCGCGGGTGATTCACCAACACTGTCGCGCCGAAGTTCAGCGAGCACGCCGCCCCGGACGAGAGTGTCCTGTTGATCGCCCAGCACACCGAGTTCGCGGACCACGCAGTCGTCAAGACACACCGCCGCCTGATGCGGCGCGACGATCCGATCGCAGTGCTTCCCCAGCACATCCGAAGCGACTCGGTCGACCCGCTGCTTCGTCGCGCCGTCGATCGCGAGCAGGTAGCCCCCGCCGCTCCCATCGCCCTCTGCATCCGGAACATCGCGATCCACATACCCGATCACCGCGCCGGCACCATCGATCGGGAGAAGTTCTTCCAGATCGGATCGCAATCCGCCCCGGGCATCGCGGAACACCCGGCTCGTCATCGCCATCGGCCGCGCGTGCACGCTCGACGCGTCGGCGACCGCCATGCACCGATCAGCCCGACCGGACCGCCGGACGGCGTCCCGCGCCGCATCCACGCCGCGGGCGTCGCTCGCTTCGGGCACCGAGCACACTTCACGCGTCGCCCAGCCGCGGATCCCGCGACGGACATCGATCACCGCGAAACCCGATCCCGCGAACACCATGACCCGGGTTGTGACCGACGCGATCGCCAAACCGCTCTCCTGCTTCAGAAACATCTACTCAGCGCCATCATACCGCTCTGCCCCATCCAGCCACGGGCGGATCTGCATTCCAAACGAGGTGATCTCACCGCCCGACAGCACCGCCGTCCCCTCGAACTCCCGCTCCGCACCGGTTGGACCGCGGACCGTCGCTCGAATACGCACTACCGGCGAGGAGTAGACGCGCAAGCGCTCCGCATCTTCACCCACGCCCTCCATGAACGCTTCGAGCGCCTCCGCGGCATCGGCATTCCGTCGCGCCTGCAGGACCGCATCGACCTGTGCCGTGGTCAGCCCGCCAACGGCTTGCAGGACTTCCGACGACGCCGACGCGAGATGCACCTTGCCGTCGCCGCCGAGACACAGGTCGGCCACAATCGACGCGAACACCGCCTCGTCGATCGCCGGAAGCGCTCGCAGTTCCTCGATCGCTCGGATCGGTCCATCGCGAGCCACGATCCCCATGCGTCGGTAACCCTCGCGCTCCATCCCGTAGCGCCGCGGCACGCTGTCCTCGTCGCGCCAGTCCAGGATCTGATCGACCGCGCTCGACAGCGCGATCCCGCGCAAGCCTTTCAGTTCGAAGTACCGGCGCAGCTCCTGCTCCTCGACCGTGTTCAGGTTCAGCCCGCCCTGAGCATCGAGCACACGCACCGTCACGACACGCCCGTCGATCTCAAGAGCCAACCCACCACCCGGAAGGGTCAACCGCCCGTCGCCCGCCCGGTCCTCAGGCGACGGCTCGTCAGATGTGCCCACGCCATCGACGATCCCTCCCGGACCGTCGAGTTCCTCCTCGGCTTCCTTCTCGATGTCGTGCCCCGCCGCTGCGAGGAGTTGGCGCACGATCGGCGGCAGGTCGAGGTTCTCCTCGGGCGCGCCCCCACTCCCGGACCCGCTCGACGAGTCTCTCTCGCGATCCGGCGACCTCCCGGATCCGTTCGCCTTCGCGATCGACCGGAGCACAATGCTCGACGCGCTCTGCGCCGCCCGTCGGTCCGCGTGCTGCGCGGCCACCGCGCTGGTCTCTACCAGCGACGCGCGCAGCACGACCGCGCTGTGCACCGTCATGGCGAACACCGAAGCGACCAGCAACAGCACCAGGATCAGCGCGAAGGCCGAGCGACGAGAACCCACACCGCCTCCTCTCCCGCGTACCGCACCGTCAGGCGAATGCCATCGTTTCGCTCCGCCTCGGCATCTGTGAACGCGAACCAGCCCGGCCGCGGCTCCGCGCCGCCTTCGGTCTCGTCGCGTCCTGCATCTTCATCATCTGCAACCGGCGGTCCGTACCGCTCCACTTCGAACGACCCCGCCGCGAGCAGAAGCACTTCGCGCCGCTCGGCCTCGAAACGATCCCTCGACTCCAACGCCGCATCGCTCCCGAACCGAGTGATCGGCGACTCGATGTACCACAGATCCGCCCGGCCGCCGGACCGCCGACGAACCTCGTACCGCGCCTCAACGAGCGGCGCATCGCCGAACAGCATCGCCTTCGCCGTCGGGAACGTCACGCCAGTCTCCGAGAACACAATCCGCGGCAGGCCGGCCTCGTCCTCATCGTCCGCGAGCGGGTCGAGCACCCGGCGTTGCGACCACTGGTCGCGCAGGAACGTCCCGATCCGCTGCAGTTTCAACCCCCGCTCGCGCTGCTGTGCACCGAGCGACGCATCACCCGCCTGCGTCCACAGCGCCGCCCCCAGCGACGCCACCGCCACCAGCACCGCGATCGCCAGCACGACCTCCAGCAGCGTGAAACCGCCCCGCGCTGTACGACGCATCACCGGTGCCACAGGAACGACGCCTCCGTCTCACCGATGGCGATGTCGTACCGCCACAGCTTCAGTTCACTCTCAGTATCGGTATCGACGCGAAGCGGATCGGGCGCGAACTCGGGTGATCGGCGCACGGTATAGGCCCGCGACGACGAGGCGCTCAGCGTGCCACTCCATTCGGCGACCCCCGTCTCCCGATCCACTCGGTCGGGCGCGCCAAGCATGCCAGCGATCAACAGATCGAACACCGCCTGCGCATCGCGCTCGTCACGCTGCACGGCCTGCATGCGCTCGCTCGCGATCATCGACCGCGCCCGGATGCCCAGCGTCGCCATCACCGCGCCCGACAGGATGACCACCGCCAGCACCGCTTCGAGCAGCGTGAAGCCCGCAGCGCGTCGCATCGCTCAGCCCTCGCGCCGAGAGCCAGAATCGAGAAGGCCCGCGATCACACGCGTCACGCCCTCGCCGAAGCGCCAGCCCGGCACTACCCGGCGGAGCCCCTGCGGGGCCCGGTCCTCGCCCACCGACTCCAGCATCTGACGCAGGATCGGCGGCAGTTCAACCGGCTTGCGCTGCTCGTCGGCAGCTTCTTCTGGCTGATCCGGCGTCTCGGGCTGGCTCGCATCATCGCCGTTGATGAACAGTCGCGGCACAGCCGTTCGGATCTCCCGATCCGAAACCAGTTCGCCCTCCGACGCCCGACGCAGCATGCCCTCCGGCAGCTCGTCCTGCCGGCTCAACAGGGCCGCACGCACCGCCCACGCCGCCTCAAGGAACGAATCCACGGTCTGCGTCGCCGACGCCGGATCGCTCATGACCCGCGGGGTCAGGGTCAGGATGATCTCCGTTCGGTCCTCCACGCTGTCCACGCTCTGGAACGCCGGGCCGAAGAGCGGCAGGTCGCCGAGGAAGGGGATCTTGGAAACCGAGTCGTTCGTGCGCGACTCGATGAAACCCCCGAGCACGATCGTCCGCCCGTGCGGCACCATCGCGAGGGTGTCAAGTTTCCTCGTGGTAAACGTCGGACCGAGATCGTTCGACGCCCCGACATCCGTGATCTCCTGCACGATCTTCAACTCAACCAGTCCGCTCTCGTTCACCCGCGGCGTCACCTCGAGAATCACGCCGGTGTCGCGATACTCGATGCTTCGCCGAATAGCGGTGTCACCATCAACCTGCGCATTGCTGTCGACATCCGCCTGCACAATCGGCACCGAACCGCCGACCTGAAATTCGGCGGTCGCGCCGTTCAGGACCGTGAATTTCGGCTGACTGACAATGTTGACCGTCGACTCAGACTGCAGCGCCTGAACGATCGCGACCCCGCTGGTCCCAACAAGGAACGCGCTGCCAGTCGGGTCCGACAGCAACCCAGGCGAGCCGCCGAGTTCCAGCGTGCCGAGCCCCTTGAGCGTCTCCTCAAGGAAGTACTCCACGCCGTAGCGCAGCGTGTCGTTCAGCGTGACCTCCGCGATCACCGCCTCCAACGTGATCTGTTGCTGGGGCCGATCAACGACGCGGAGGACCTCGAGCAGGTCCTGGTAATCACTCATCGTCGCGTGGACGAGGAGCAGTTCGCCCGCGTTGTCCCAGACCAGTTTCATCTTGTCCGAATCAACCTGCAGCGACTCCGGCCCCAGGGCGAGACGCGACTCAAAGAACGAATTGATCAGCGATTGCAATTCCTGAGCCGGGTAGTGCTGGATCCGGTACGCGAACCGGTACCGCGATTCTTCGGCCCGCGCAGTGTCCACCTGCCGGATGAGCGTTTCCAGTTTGTCGATGACCGACGCGTCCTTGGCGATTACGATCAGCCGGTCGCTGCCCTCCATCGGTATGAACGCCGCCAACGACTGCCCCCGCGCCCTCAGCCCGGCCCCCTGCACCAGTTGCTCGAGCAGAACCACCGCCTCCGCCGGATCCCGATCCGACAGGCGATAGGTCAGGATCTCCACGCCGTCGAACTCCGGCACATCGATCGCGCTGAGCACATCGCTCGCTCGGTTGAGCTGGCGAACGGTGTCGATGAGCACCACCGTCTGTCCAACCGGCACCTGCACCGACCCGGTCGACATGATCGGCTCCAGCAGCGGTTTCACATCCGCCGGCGCGAGATAACGCAGCCGACGCACTCGCATCGCCACGCCGTCGGTGTCCAGGAGCGTCCGCGCACGCAGGATCGGCGTCGCCGTCTCCCGAGACATTCCCGCGGTCTTGCGCACCGTCAGCACGCCCGCTTCGTCGTTGATCGCCCAGCCGTGCAGCATGCTCAGCACCCCGAGCAGATCCTGCACATCGCCGGTGGTCATCTCTGAATCGATGTCCATCGAGATCTGATCGTTGATCCCGGGATCGATCACGAAATCTCGCTCGAGGTACTCGCCGATCAGCACACGCAGCACGTCTTGCGCGTTCGCTTTGTTCGCGGCGTACTTCACCCGCACCAGTTCACCCGGGTTCTCGCGCATCAGCCGTGCATCGCCGTTGCCGCGGTCCGGCATTCCAACGCCGTTCCCCAGCGACTCCCTACTCAGCATCACCGGGCCGCGTCCGCTCCGTCCGTTGTCCGGACGCACCGCGAGCATCTCAGAAATGTAGCGGTCGCCCGCGTCGTACTCCGCGAACGGGCGCACCGCCCGAGGCGCATCGCTGGTCATCGGCTCCGGGCCGTTGTCCACACACCCCCAAACGCCAAGCCCGACCAACAGGCCGCTCAAGGCAAGAAGTGTCCGGGCCGAGCCCGAGCCGAGATTTGTGCAGGTTCCGATCCGCATGCGCCGCTCCTTCAGCCAAACACCCGGTCAGCCCGAGGCGATATCCGTCATCGCCAGCATACCGACGACGAGACTGTAAACCACCCACCCGACGCTCGCCGAAAGCAGCAGAATGATCCCCGGCTCCATCAGGGTCAGCAGGGTCTGCGTGATCCGCTCCTGACGCTGCACACACAGCGCAGAAGCCCGTCGCAACGATTCGGCCAGTTCCCCCGTCCGAACACCAACACCCACCACCGCCCCGACCATCGGGGGCAGCACACCGCTGCTCTCGCCGCCGCGCAGGGCCTCTGCGAGGTCTTCGCCCTCACGCACCCGCGACCTCGCCCGTTCCAGCCGACGACGGATCTCCCGCGATCGGGCCACATCGACGCTCTGGTCGAGCGCCTCCAACACATCCCCGCCGCCCTCGACCATCGAGGCAAGCACATCGCAAACCATCCCGGCCTGATGATGCCAGATCAGGCGACCGACCACCGGCAGCCGGAGCAGCCGGCGTGACAACGCCCCCGCCCGCTCCTCATCGAGCAGCCGGCGGCGCATCGCAACGAGCACCGCCGTGACCACGCCGAGCACCGGCAACAACCACAGCAGCGTTTCGCTCGCCCGCAGCGTCAGCACGGTCTGCCACGGCAGCTCACCGCCCAGCGCCGTCAGCGTCGTCTCGAACTTCGGCACCACGAACGTCGCCAGAACCCACAGCACCACGACCGTGGCGACGACGAGAATCAGCGGATAGATCAATCGTCCGACGACCACGCCGCGCACCCGCTGCGCATCGGTGATCGAACGCTGCACGAGGTCGCAGGCGTGACCCAATCTCCCCGACCGCTCCCCGCTCCGAATGATCGCGATGTGATGCTCATCGGCCAGTCCCTTGCCCGCCCGGTCCGCGCTCACGCGCACGACCGCCTCCGACAGCGCATCGCCGGCACGCAGTCGCTCTCGCACGTCCAGACACACGCGTTTCAGCCGGTCACCCGGAGCGCCCCCGGCCATCTCCTGCATCGCCGTCTCGATCGGCACGTTGGAACCGACCATGTACGCCAGAGTCTCAAAGAACCACAGCCGGTCCTGACCTCTCACCCGTCGCCCCCCGGCGCTCGCCCGAAGCGCGTCCAGCAGGTGCACCGGACGCACCCGCACCGCCAGCAGGCCCTGTTCACGCAGCGCGTCACGCAGTTCCCGCTCGTCCGAGGCCTCACGAACACCGCGGACCATCGCGCCCCCCGACGCCTTCAATGGCACCGCCGTGTACGCGAACTGCGTGCTCATCCGTCAACCTCGTTGGCCGACTCGTCACCCAGCACCCGAACGACCTCGGCCCGGTCCGTCACACCACGAGCCACCAGTTCCTCCGCCGCCATCTCCATCGGCACGAAACCATCCGCCATCATCGCCTCGCGGATCGACCGCTCGTCGGCCCCCTCCACCATGCACCGTTTAATCGCCGGCGTCATCCCCGAGAACTCCATCACCGCGATCCGCCCACGATAGCCGTTGCCATCGGCGCTGCGTTTGCGCAGCAGCCGCTGGGCGCTCACGCCCTCAACCGCCGCGTTCACAAGGTACGGCTCGACGCCCATGTCCACCAGGCGCACGAACGACGAAGGCACGTCGTTCGTGTGCAGTGTGCTCAGCACCATGTGCCCCGTCAGGGCTGCCTGGAACGCCATCTGCGCCGTCTCGGTATCCCGGATTTCGCCCACCAGAATCACGTCCGGGTCGTGACGCAGCACATGACGCAGCGTGTTCCCAAAAGTCAGATTGATCGACGGGTTCACCTGGATCTGGTTCACCCCCGTCATCGCAAACTCGACCGGGTCCTCGACCGTCATCACCTTGCGCTCGCGCGTCACCAAGCGGCGCAGGATCGCGTACAGAGTCGTCGTTTTGCCGGATCCCGTCGGCCCCGTCACGAGCAGCATGCCGTTCGGCCGCATCGCGGTGCCCACGATCCGCTTCACCTGCTCGCCACTGAATCCGAGTTCCTCCAGCGTGATCTCGCCCAGCTTCTGCCGGTCCTGGATACGGATCGCCGCGTCCTGCCCATACAGCGTCGGCACCATGCTCACACGCATGTCCACGTTCCGGCCGCGCAGGCGCATCCGGATCCGACCGTCCTGCGCACGCCTCCGCTCGGCCAGATCCAGCGAAGCCATGATCTTGATCCGGCTGATCAACGCCTCGTACAGCTCCGTCGGCGGCGGCGGCTGGTCCGCCAGCATCCCGTCGACACGCAGACGTAGGTCGATCCGTCGATCGAACCGCTCCAGATGGATGTCCGACGCCCCCAGATCCATCGCCCGCTCGACGATCTGGTTGAAAAACCGAATCACCGGCGCTTCCGACGCCATGTCACGAAGCTGGGCCACTTCCGAACTCGCATCGACCGTCGCGCCGCGACCCGACGCACCGTGATCCTCGACCGCTCGCGCTTCGAAGACGCGGTCGATCGACTTCTGGGTTGTGATCACGACGTCACGCAGGTCCGACCCCAGGCGGCTCAACACCGAACGCAGCGCGTGCTTGGAGCCCGGGTCCGAAACAGCGAGCCGCAGCCCGTCCTGCACATCACCGAGAACTAGCATGCCGTTCGAACGCTGGAACGCGTGCGGCACGCCGTCGTGGACCGCAACCTCGCCCAACGTGCCGTCATCCCCAACGCCCCACACCTCAACGCCGCACATCTCGGCGAGCGCCGAAGCAAGACGATCCTCGCCGACCAGACCGAGATCCAGCGCGGCTCGCAGCACCGTGCAGTCCTGGCGCGAAGCCACCTCGCGAACCAGCGCGATATCCTGCTCCGACAACACCCCGCGCTCGGCCAGTTGTTCAGGAGCCGAATCCGTATCGAACGACAACAGACGAAGCGCCGCGGCACCGCCGCGATTATCGCTCACCGTGCCGTTCGCGCTCCGCTCCATCAGTCTCCCGCTCCGTTCAACGGTTCTCGAGGTCCGACGCGTCGCCCTCGCCCCCGGGCCGACCGTCCGATCCGTACGACAGGATCACGTAGTCAAAGTCCGGGTCATCCAGCGAATACACGAAGTCGTTGCCCCACGCGTCCTTGGGCAGTTCGCGCATCCCCAGAAAATTCCGCCACTCCGAGTCCGAATCCCCCTCCGGACGCTCGACCAGCACGCGCAGGCCCTCTTCCTCTGTCGGCAGCCTCTTCATGGTCATGCGGAACTCCTCGATCGCCGTCGAGAGCTGCTGCAACTGCGCCTTCGTCGTCTTCACCTGACCGCCCGCGAACGCGCCGGTCAGACGCGGCGCGAACAGCGCGACCAGCAGGCCGATGATCGCCAGCACCACCAGCATCTCGAGCAGGCTGAACCCGCGCTGAACCGTTTCCCGTCGTCTCATCCAGTCAGTTCCTCGTGCCGCGTACATCAACCGATGGTGCTCCCGAAACAGGGTCGAACCGAACCAACCAGAGTCTACCGCCAAGTCCGCTCCCCGCCTCACCGTTCACGCCCGCCAGCGGCTTCAGCAGACCAAGATCAAACGCTCGCTGCACGTCCAGCCCCGGCCCGGCAAACCGGAGCACCAGTCCGTCGGCACGCCCATCCGGCCCAAACTGCACCCGCAGCCGCTCCATCTCGCGCCCTTCCTCGTCGAGCGCTCGCAGGCCCGCGACGGGCAGGACCTTCGCATCCCCCACCCCGTCCACGCGGATCGACTCGTCCCCCAACTCCACCGAAACCGCGATCGGCCGGGCCTGTTGCATCGCCTCCACCCGCGACTCGATCAGCACCCGCTCGAGGGTTCGCACGGCTTCGTCCAGCCGGCGCCCTTCAGCGCCCGCTCCCAGACGCACCACCGCGACCGTGCTCATCAGCCCGATCAGCGCGAGCACCACCACCAGCTCCAGCAGTGAAAACGCCCGCGAACGCCCTCGCACCCGACCACTCACGTCCGGTTCCGAAGCACGCCGATCACATCGCGGATATCGACCTTCCCGTCCTTGTTCGCATCAGCACGCGCGGCAGGCACCACCCGAAACGAAGCGCCCGACATGACCCGCAGGATCTCTGCGGCGTCCTTGACCGTCACCCGACCGTCACCGTCCACATCGTAGTTGGGCGTGTCGTCCACTTCCCCGCCGTCGCCGCCCCCGACGGAACCACCCGAATCCTCAGGGTCGCTCGTCAGACGAAGATCCAGCGGCGCGGTCGGGATCAGATCGATCGGGAAAGGCAGGTCGCCGATGAAGTCGGGCAGTTCCTGGCCGTTGAACTGATAGTTGAATACCTCGCCGCCCTGGTTCAGCGTGCCCAGACGCTTGTACACGACGTTCGTGCTCTGCCGATAAAACCGAAACTCCACCGTCTCGCCAACCGCCGGCCCCTCCTGCTCCTCGGTCGACGGATCATCTCCGAACACAACCACCGAGTACTCGAGCGACTCCGCGCTCTCCACGGTGAACTGGAACACCTCTGAGACAATCTGCCCGTTGTAGAACGCGGCGATCTGGTCACCGTCCACCGGGACCGGCGCGTCCGAAGCCAGACGGAGCACACCGGCAACGCGCTCGCGGACCAGCGTGCCGCCACCGGGCACGAACTGCCCCAGCGACTCCCCGGCCAGCAGGGTGAAGCCAAGCAGAAACGCGAGGATCGAAAGCCGACTCGGTTTGGTCGTGTTCATCGCTGTTGCTCCCGCGAACCATGGTACCAGCCGCGGCTCCAAAAACGAAAAGCGGCGCCCCGAAGAGCGCCGCCGGGAAGAGAGCCTCCCAACCCCGTCGATTCACTCAGCGGTAGTGAATGAACGCCGGGGTGTTGCGATCGATCGAGTTCAGGTCGTTGGGGTTGTTCGCCCCGTTGTCCGGCTCGAGCGAACCGACATCGAACCCATCGCCCGTGTTCTGGAACACGAGAATGAAGTCGGTCCGGTTGTTGGCCGGGAAGAACCCGTTCGCGTTCGGGAACGCCGTGCTGACCGTCGCCAGCACCCAACCATCGGTGATCGAGTTGTTCGGGAACCCGGCCGCCGGGAACACCGACGCCGCCTCCAACTCGTCGCCCAACTGGAACACGCCGTAACTCTCGCTGGTGGCGTTGAACAGCCCGAAGGCGTAGCCGCCGACGAGGTTGTTGATGTTCTCGCCGAACTGCACGCCGAAGCTCGTCAGCGTGAACGCGAAACTCTTGATCTGGTTCCGATCGATCAGGATCGAGTCCAGCGGGTGTGCCCGGTCATCGTCGGCATTCCACTCGCCGTCGACCCCGGTCATGTCGCCGTCGGCGTCCTCGATCCAGTACACGAACTGATCCAGGGGACCGGCCGCGATCAGGTTCTGCCCGAGAACGACCTCGTTCGTCTGGATGCTCGTCGGCAGAGTCGGACGCCGGATCGAACTGGTCGCCCAGCCAGACTGACGCGCGAACGGAACCGTGTTCCAACCGGGGTAGATACGCTCGGCCCCGGCCTTGCTGATATCAATAGTGAACTGAACCGCATCTTCAGCACTGTTGTTGTTCTGCTCCGTGCGGTTCTGGGGCTGGAACTGAATCGGGTCGCCGTCGATCGAGCTCAGAAGGCTGGAGACGGGGAACCGCTCGCCGCTCGGAAGCTCGGCCACGATGATGACCGGGTTCAGCTGCGAGCTCAGACGGTTCCGCCCGGTGAATGATGAGATCGGAGCCGACACGTACAGATCGTACGAACCGTCGGCAGCGGTCACGGTCGCCGTCGACAGGATCGGCGCGCCGTCCAGATCGAAGCCGGTGTTGTAGATCTCCGTCGTCGTGCCGTCGGCCGAGCGAGGCAGGTCCCACGCGAGTTCCAGCAAACCGTTCGTGATCCGATCGGTCGACTCTTCGCCCTGACCCGTGAACCGGATCGCCGCGAGGTTCGAAGTGATGAACTGCAGCTGGATCGTGTCCGTCAGGAAGTCGTAGTCCGGGTCACCGGTGGACTCCGGCGTGTTCGTGTACACACGAACGTTGTTCGGACCACGCTGCAGGTACACGAACTGGTTCAGTTCCAACAACCAGTTGGTCAGCGACTGGAGCGAACGCTGGCTGGCGACAGAGTCGTCGCCGCTGGTCCGCTCATACGAGAACGTCACATTGTTGTGAGCAGCGGTCACGCGCTTCACGGTCGGAACCGCGACGCCCGCGTAGATCTTCGTGCCGATCGGAGCCGGGATCGCCTGACCGCCGTCGGTTCCGAGCAGCACGCGACCGGAGATCAGCATGATCGCCGGGCCCTGAGCGTCCGGATCGGCCGCTTCGACCGCCTGAGCCACGAACGTCTGGCCGTTAACCGCCGAAACGTTCATGCCGGTCGAAGCGCCCTGGATCGCGCGGTCCGCGGCGTCCGCGTCCGCACCGTTGTAGGTGATCGTCGGCGTATCCACCATCGAAACGCCCGAAACCTCGAACAGCACGCCGTTCGAGTTGGCGCCGTTGTCGGTGTCGATCCCATCGATCGTGCCGACGCTGATCGAGAAGTCGGACGCGTCCAGCAGCGAACGCACGACGACCTGGTTGAACTGCGCGATGATCGAATCGGCGTTGCCGTCGTCATCGTCGTCCAGCAGGAACGCGCTGTCGACCACCGTGCCGCTCTGAACCGTCAGAGCGATGAACGGCGCCTGCTTGTTCGTCTGGTCCGTCGCCGAAGCGGTCGCCGGGTTGCCCGCCGCATCGACCAGCGTCGAAGCCGCGAGAACCGCCACGGAATCGTTGATCGACACGTCCGCGTTCCGCAGCGTGAACGAGTTCGCCGTCGTCAACGCGTCCACGAGATCGCCGTCGTCGAACGGTGTCCCGCCAAACGTGATCGACTCTTCCTCGACATTCGCCGTCGAGACAGTCGTGTCACCGGCGGTCGATTCGATCGCCTCCGACCACACGAACAGGATCCGGTTCGGATCCGAATCGCCAACGTCCGAGGTGTCTCCGACCGGACGCTGCTCGACCACCAGCTGGCGGTTCGAGGTCAGCTCGTCCTGGTTATCACCGGTCAGGAAACCGGCGAAGACCAGCGTCGGGTTCGCACGGTCCGTCGAAGCATTCGTCGTGCCGACGCTCGGCGCGTCGTTGCCCGCGGCGTCGGTGATCTCGCCGGCGGACGCGTTGTACGCAGCCGCAACCGCGTTCGCATCGCCCGTGCCGGGGATCGCTTCTTCATCGTCGCCGCCCGCGGCGGTCGTACCGTCATCGTCCCAGTCGAACTCCTGCGGATCGAATCCGAGGATGATCGCGTTGTTCGTCTCGCGAGTGGCGAGCGGATTGCCGTCAACCACAAGGTCAACGCTGCCGCGGCTCGTCGAGATCGTCAGCGTGTCACTGCCCGGGTTCACCACCGTGTCGGCGGTGAAGCCACCGAGATCAGCGGTAAACCCGCTGGTCGTGATCTGTGACACCGGGTTCACCGACGCCGAGTCCACCGGCGTCGCCGTCAGACCGGTCTCACTGGTCGTGTTCGCCATCGCCTCGTCGTAGACGAGCGCGACCGCATCGACCTCGCCGTCACCGTCAAGGTCGTGGAAGGAAACGAACTGCAGCATCGGCGCGATCTCATCGCCGATCGCACGGTCCTCGACGTCCGAAGGCAGCGTCTGGCTGAAAATGTCCGTCGGACCGGTCGCCGAATCGATCGTGACTCGGAACAGGCCGTCGTTCGGATCGCCGTCCGACGCGTCCAGCAGGCCGTCGGCCGCGATTCCGTCGAGCGCGCCGCCCGAGGAGTCGAGGTCGATGATGACCGAACTGCCCGAGGCGCTCACGGCGTTCACCGTGATGTCAGTCGCCACATCGCCGACAAGGTCCAGCGTGTACGCACCGGCCACGCCGGCGCTCGAAATCTCGTTGTTGAAGTCGATCCGGAGCGAACCACCCACGACGCCGCCGTTGGCGGGAACACGCGCGGTGAACACCGCACCGGTCACCGCCAGATCGGGAACACTCGTGATCTGGATCGAGTTCGACGTCGCGAGGTTCGCGACGATGTCCTTCAGATCAAGATTCGAGTCCGGGGTATTCGGGCGGATCCAGCGGTTCAACTGGAGGTTGGTTGAATCGTTCGGCAAGTCGCTGTTGTCGAGCGTCAGCGTGAGCGAGCGGAACTCGCTGCCCAGCGTCACACCCAGGATGCCGCTCGCCGTCGGCGTCGCACCCCCGAAGGAGTTGACCGTGTTCGCCTGAAAATCGTTATCACCGACGCTCGCGATGATGGTCTGGTTGTCGTCGTTGGCCGTGTCGCCGGAAGCCGCAACACGCAGACGCTGATCGAAGTTCAGCAGCAGCAGGCTGCCGTCGGCGTTCACCTGAGCACTCGTGATCCGCGGCCCCGTGTTGTCCGCACGCAGAACCTCGTCCTGCGTTTCGTCCGCCGCATCGAACTCGGTCGTCGCGCCGCCGTCGCCCGGCGTGAACACACGCAGGCGCACGCCGCCGCCGGCGTTCACGATGCTCGACCACTGGGCCGTCGAGAAGACAAAGTCTCCCGGCGTGCCGTCACCGTTGCGATCGTTCATGTCGATCTGCAGACCGGTGGTGCCAGCGTTGTTGTAGTTCACCGGACCGCCGAGGATCCCGACCGTGATCGCTGAGCCGAACAGCGTGCCGTCCGAGCCGATCAGGCGAGCCTCAACCGTCAGCGGCTGCCCGTCGGTCAGGCTCAGCCCGTCCAGACCCGCATCCACTGAAAAAGTCACGACCGTGGTGGGTCCGGCAAACTCGTCGTCCGCGACCCGAGGCTGAGTGATCTGGACACCGGCTGCAAACGCCGAGCCCGCGACGGCCCCCGCCGCCAGCAGACCAAGCCCGCTCCGCAACAAAGCTCTCATTCCTTCGATCCTTTCTTATTCCGGCGCGTCCGCCGGGATCACTTCCTGGCCTGAGCCACCGAGCCAGCTCCGAATAACCCGCTCGCGGACTATCCGACGCACCATCGGCCGATTGGTTCAGCAGTCCATTCCTTTGGAAAGCCGACAAGGTCCGACGCACACGCAGCGCCCAATCCGATCCCGGCCCTGAAGACAGATAAACACGATTTGTTCGGGCAACTTATCAGACCTTCTGGGAAGTTGCCCGCGATATGAGGACCAGTCAAACGATCCGTATGGGTTATCCCGCTTCCTGATCCGCGTCACGCCGTCTTTATCGGCCCGACCGGCTCCGGCCGCCCGAATCGGCAGCCGGGCCGATAACGCCCAGCCCCGACGGGCGCAATACCTGCGCATCGCCGCCCCCGGGCACATCCTGACAGGATGCGCACTCATCGATCCGGTTACCATCCGAGCGATGCAACAGGCCCTCGAGACGCTGCAGTGGATCCTCCTGATCGCCGCCATCGGCGCGGTCGCGGCCCTGATTTCCCAGTTCCGACTGGTACGTCGTCGCCAAAAGCAGCTCTGGCGTCGGACCGAGCGGCTCGAGACCGCCGCCCTGGAACTCCGCCGATCCGTCGCCACCGCCGCCGCGACCCAGGATCTCGCCAGCCAGCCCGGCCCCGACCGACCCCGCTTCCGCTTCACCGCTCAGGACAACGAGGACGTCTTCCTCTATGAACTCTTCCAGGGCAGACGCTCCGGACGCTATATCGAGGTCGGCGCCCACGACGGGCAGCACCTCTCCGTAACCCTCCCCTTCGAAGCCCTGGGCTGGACCGGCGTCCTCATCGAGCCCGTCCGGAAGAACTTCGAAGCCTGTCGCCAGGCCCGACCGGCCAGCCACGTCGTCCACGCCGCCCTCGGACCCGCCGGCTCGAACGGCACAGTCTCATTCAACGAGGTCGTCGGCGAGGACCATTCGGGCGTGATGTCCTACCTGGAAACCAACACTCACCACGAGCAGGACCTGCAGGCTAAATCCGCCAAAGTCCACGCCGTCGAAGTTCCCTACACCACCATGACCGAAGTCCTCGCCGAAGCACCGGATCCCGAGCAGCCCTACGACTTCGCCGTCATCGATGTTGAGGGAGGCGAGGTGGGTCTCTTCCGGGGCTTTGACCTCGCCCGCTTCGCCCCCAGCGTACTCGTGGTCGAGGATAAGGCCGCCCCCGAAACAAGCCCGGTCCGCCCCATCATCGAGAGCGCCGGCTACGAACGGGCCACCGCCATCGGCATCAACGATGTCTACGTCCTCCGCTCGCAGCCCGAACTCCTCCGACGCGCGCGCCGACTCGGCTTCGGAACTCGCTGACCCCCGGCCCCCGTCCCGATGCGCATCATCCACATAATCAACCCGTTCCACGCGCCCGAGGGTTCCGAGCACGCGATCGCCCAGGAGGTCACCCTCGCCTCCATCCGACGCGCACACGCACACGCCGCCGAAGCCGGCCTCGAGGTCGTCCCGGTCGGAGTCGCGTTCGAAGAAGACCTGGACCTGGTCGCCTCACCCTTCATCGCCGCGCAGCCGCTCGAGCGATCCGTGATCGATGTCGCCGAGTTCGAGACCGGCAAGAAGTTCCCACTGGTCGCCGACCTCATCGCCCTCGGCGCTGAGGCCGCCGGCCCCGCTCGCGAAGGCGACGTACTCGTCTACACCAACCTCGACATCTCCCTGCAGCCCCACTTCTACGCGTCCGTCGCCTCGCTCGTCACCGGGGACGCCCCCGCCCACGTCATCAACCGACGCACCATCCCCGGCCACTACGACTCACCCGACCAGCTCGACGCGATGCTCGCCGAACCCGGCGAGCGCCACGGCGGCTGGGACTGCTTCGTCTTCCCGCGTTCGTTCGTCGGTTCGCTGGAACTCGGCGGCATCTGCATCGGCGCGCCGTACATCGGCCTCGCCATGCTCGCCAACCTCGACGCCCTCTCCGGCTTCCGCCTCGTCGAGCACAAGGACCTGCACCTGACCTTCCACATCGGCGACGACGCCACCTGGCGCGGACGCACCGACCTCTCCGAGCACAACCGCCTCCGACTGCGAGCCAGTCTCGACCGCCTGCGTGAAGCCCACGCCCCGGTCCCGGCCCGCAGCTTCTTCGAGCGCGTCGACGCCGAACTCTTCGAGCGCCCCAGGCGCGACAAGGCGTTGCGCCACCGGCTGCGCCGTCTCGTCGGCCTCGGCTGATTCTCGGACCCCCAGCACGCATCGCGTTCCTCTTTTGACGGCACGATCCGACCGGTGCGGGCCTTCCATCGCCCACGAGACTGATTCCGCCGACCCGCGAGGCCGATGACCACGCCGTGCGCGAGGGTCGCGCCGGCTCTCCCGACCACCCTCGCCGACCAGGTCCGATCATCATTCCACGCCCGCGGCGAGCCCGCGTGGCCACCCGGAGCGAGCGCCCGTCATGACCATCGACGACATTCTCCGCCGTGCAGCCGAAGCCGATGCCTCCGACATCCACATCGTCGCCGGCCACCCCCCGGTCATGCGCTGCCAGACCGTGATGACCCCCATGGACTTCCCCGTGATCACCGCAGAGGTCGCCGAGAGCATGGTCAGACACATGGCCACCGAGAACTCGCTGCACACCTTCAACGAAGTGCAGGACGCCGACTTCTCCTACGAAGTCTCCAACCTCGGTCGCTACCGCGTCAACGCTCACCGCCAGAAGGGCGTCCCCGGCATCGCGATGCGTGCCATCAAAACCAAGGTCCCGCCGCTCGCCAGCCTGAACCTCCCCGAGGTCATCACCCGACTCACCTACCTGCCGCGAGGCCTCGTTCTCGTCACCGGCGACACCGGTTCGGGTAAGTCGACCACGCTCGCCGCCATGATCCAGGCGATGAACGAGCGCTACCAGAAGCACATCATCACGCTGGAGGACCCCGTCGAATACGTCCTCCACTCCAACCGCTGCCTCATCGAGCAGCGTGAACTCGGCCAGGACATGCCCTCGTTCGCCTCGGCCCTCAAGCACGCCCTGCGCCAGGACCCCGACATCATCCTCGTCGGCGAAATGCGAGACCTCGAAACCACCGCCCTCGCCATCACCGCCGCCGAAACCGGTCACCTCGTGCTCTCGACGCTGCACACCACCAACGCCTCGCAGACGGTGGAACGCATCATCGATATGTACCCCGCCGCGCAGCAGAACCAGATCCGAGCCATGCTCGCCAACACGCTGCAGGCGGTCATCTCCCAGACGCTGTTCCGCCGCACCGACACCAAGGGCATGGCCCCCGCCGTCGAGATCCTGCTGTGCACCCCCGCGGTGCGCAACCTGATCCGCGAAGGACGCACCTTCGAGATCGCCAACGTCATCGAGACCAACCGCTCGATGGGCATGTCCAGCCTCGACTCCTCGATCAGCCAGCTCTACTTCAACGGCATGATCAGCAAGGAGGACGCGATCGCCCAGGCGGCGTACCCCGACAAGCTCGAGCAGCAACTCGCAGCCTGATCTCGCGCGACGCCACCGATCCGTTCTGATTCACATTCGCCCAGCGAGGGAGCTCGACCACCATGCCCGCCTACCGCTACCAGGTCCGATCCGGAAACGGCCAGACGACCGTCGGCGTGCTCAACGCCCAGTCCGTCGCCGCCGCCGCCGACAGCCTGCGCCGGCAGGGCGCGCAGGTCCTCTCCATCGCTCCCGTCCCTTCCTCCGACAACCGCGCAGCGCTCCTCGAGCGTCTGCGCGAACTGAACTCCGGCAAGCCCAATCAGAAGCACGTCCTCGATTTCACGACCCAGCTCGCCGTCATGGTCCGTGCCGGCATCGGCATCCGCACCGCCCTTGAGGGCATCGCCGAGCAAACGACGCACTACAAGTTCAAGCAGATCATTCTCGGTCTCAAGTACGACGTCGAATCCGGCAAGCAGTTCTCCGAGGCACTGGCCCGCCACCCGAAACTGTTCAACCCGCTCTACGTCAACATGGTCCGCGCTTCGGAAATGTCCGGTTCGTTCGGCAAGATGCTCGACCGAATCGCGGCGTACACCTCGCAGCAGATCGAAACCCGCAAGATGGTCATCGGCGCGATGATCTACCCCGGCGTCATCGCCACCATGGCCGTCGGCGTTACGGTGTTCCTGCTCACGTTCGTCCTCCCCAAGTTCACCGGGGTCTTCGAGGGCAAGGAGGACGCGCTCCCGTGGGCGACCACGTTCCTCATGGGGCTATCCGAGTTCGTCCGCTCGCAGTACCTGATCATCCTCGGCTCGCTGCTCGCGGTGTTCATCGGCTTCTTCGCGCTGCTCAAGACCGACCCCGGCTCCTGGTGGTTCGACAAGTGCAAGCTCACCGTCCCCGTCTTCAAGCGCATGTTCCGCGCCCTCTACATCAGCCGCTCGCTGCAGACCATGGGCGAACTGATCAACGCCGGCGTCCCCATGCTCGACACCATCGCCATCACCGGCGACATCTCCGGCAACCGCCTCTACAAGCGCATGTGGCGCGCCGTGTACAGCAGCGTCAAACAGGGTCGCAAGATCACCTTCCAGCTCCAGCAGTCCGCGCTCATGCCCCACGCCGTCGTGCAGATGATCGGAGCGGGCGAAGAGTCCGGTAAGCTCGGCGAGGTCCTCGACGAGATCTCCGACTACTACGCCAAGCAGCTCCGCGACGCCATCAAGGCGGTTACCGGAATGATCGAGCCCCTCATGATCGTTGCGATGGGTTCAATCGTCGGCTTTATCGCGATGGCCATCATTCTGCCCATCTTCAAGATGAGCCAGATCGTCCAATGAAAGGTGAACCCCACGGCACTCAGCCGCCGCTGCTCACCCCTCCGAGGACTCTCGCGATGCTCCCGGCACCGTCGACAACCAGCCCGCCGCCCGCCTCACGCCCACGACGCCATCGCGGCGTGCGCCGCGCCGGCGGGGCATCGGGCTTCACGCTCATCGAGACGATGTTCGCGGTGCTCATCATCGGCCTCGGCGTGGTCGTCATCCTCCGCTCGATGATGCACTTCCTCTACTCCAACATGTGGTCAACCCACTCCGCGACCGCGACCTACCTCGCACAGGAAATCCGCGAGCTCTCCCGCTCCCTGCCCAACCACGACCGCTTCGCCGGCGGCATCTACTTCACCGACCCCGCCGACCCCGGAACACTCGAGGGGTGGGGCCTCGAGGGCGACGATCCGCAGATCGCCGACATCAACGACATCGACGATCTCGACGGGCTCGTCTTCGGCAACACCACCGCGTTCCCCGAAGGCTTCGTGATGAGCCAGCGGTTCCCCGGCCCGATCAACTCGTTCGGCGAGGTCATCTCCGAGGTCCGGTTCGACGGCACCACGGAGATGATCGAAGTCGACGGCGACATGGTCCCGGTCTCGATGCGCGGCTGGTCGCAACTCATCACCGTCGAAAAGGTCGACCCGTTCGACTACTCCGTCGTCCTCGACAACGCCGCCAACGACACCGAAGCCGGCGGACGCGACGTCGGCGAGTACCCGCTCAGAGTCACGGTCACGGTCATCTACGACGGCGTGTGGGAAGACCACGCGCCGCCTCTGAGCGTGATCTCCTGGGTCGTGCCGCCCCGCTGATCCCGCTCCGCAGGACCACCGGCGCCGCACCACACCCACGATCGGAAGGAAACCCCATGACCCGACGCAAACGCCAAACCGCCACGAAGAGCCTCGGTCTCCGTCGACTCGCTCGTCGAGCGCGGTCGCGTCGAGGCGTCGTCGGCATCCTCGCCATGATGTTCCTGGTCATGTTCGCTTCCCTCGCCACCACAATGGCCGTCGTCACGCAGGGCAACCTCCGCTCGTCCGTCTCGCACATGCGCGTCACCAAGTCCATGTCCGCCGTCGACACCGGCCTGCAGCTCGCCGAATCACGCCTCATGGAGGCCGCGTCGCGCTTCATCGTCCCCATCGGCGAGGTCTCCCCCGAGTACGCCGCCGCGCTCTGGACCGGCAGCTACGGCGGTTTCGACGCGCCGCCCCCGCCGCAGCCCGCACCCTACGGGCGCCCCGAGCCCGGCACCCCCACCAGCATCCGCGAGGCCATCCAGTGGCATCACGACTCCGACGAGGCCGGCAACCTCGTCAGCTGGGACAACGCAGACAACGTGCCCGCGCCGATCACCGCCCCGACGAGCAAACCCGACTGGGTCGTCGGCCTCCCCATCGGCCTCGAACGCTCCGGCGACGGCCTCATCACGACCGCCGTCCAGATCACCTACCTGCCGCCCGCGCTCGACCCAGAAGGCCGCGTGCTGGTCGTCGTCACCGGGTACAACTGGGACTTCACGCGTGAGCGCTGGGTGACCCGCACCGCCTACCAGCACTTCTCCATCGTCAAGCGCGTCGAGCACGCCGTGCTCGCGCCCTCGCGCCTCATGATCGGGCGCAACGTGCAGGTCAACGGGCCGCTCGGCATCCGCTACAACTCGCAGGCCCTCGGCCTCATGGACGGCCCGCCCCTGTACATGAAGTCCGACTTCTACGGCCTCGACCCCATTCTCAACACCAAGCTCGACGACTTCCACGCCGCCCTGCTCAGCGCGGACGTCGACGGCGACAACCGCCTGCGCATCAACCACGCCATCGAACGCCTGCCCCTGGTCAACCTCAACGCCGTCGACTACTCCGGCAACGGCCTCGCGGACAGCGCGTTTCTTGATGTCACGCGAGACGGCGTCGTCGACGACTTCGACATCTTCATCAACCACTTCGACACGAACGGCGACGGACGCATCGTCCTCTCCGACGCCCTCCGCGCCGGCACGCCCAACGAGGCCCTCAGCGCCGAGTTCACCCTCGACGACGCCTTGGCGCTCATGATCGACTCCGCCCACCCCGACCGCAACGGCAACGGCATCTACAACGGCCAGTTCATCGACGGCGCGTGGGACTACTCCACCTTCAACGACAACAACGGCGACGGCCTGCTCGACTCGGGCGATATCGACGCCGACGACATCACGCTCGGCTATCGCGACGGCATCCTCGACTACCGCGACCGCTACGCCAAGGTCCGCGGCTCGATCTTCTTCCGCGCCAACCAGTCCGACTGGGAGAACGCCGTCGACGCGTTCGGCGTGCCCTACGGCAACTACCAGCGGTTCGTCTCCGGTGCGGTCTCGCCGAACACCAACGACCTGCCCATCGTTTTCAACGCCGACGACATCGACATCCCCGACATCACACCCGACTCGTTCGCCGCCGCGACCGAGGGGCTGATCACCATCGCCACCGACACCAACTCGCCGCTCGACGACCAGGTCGAGATCCAGCTCGGTCCCGGCTACACCCCGCCGACCACCGTCGAGGCGACCCCCTTCGGCGCGCCCGCCCCCGCCGACTGGTACGAGCGCCCCACCTACTCGAACCTCACCTTCCGCAACGTCACCATCCCCATGGGCACCAACGCCCTGTTCGAGAACTGCACCTTCATCGGCGTCACCTTCGTCGAAACCTATCCGGACAACACCCACCCCTCGTGGCCCTTCTACGGCACGCAGAAGCGCAACCGATTCACCGGCGCGCTCGAGCAGATGTACCCGCAGGATGACGAGTCGGATATCGCCCTCGACAAGTCATGGGCCGAGCCCGGCGACATCGGCTACGACGACCTGCCCGACCCGCTCATCGTCGGCGTCGACCTCGACGGCGACGGATACCCCGGCGACCAGTGCATCGACACCAAGCGCGTCTCCAACAACCTCCGCTTCCACGACTGCCTGTTCGTCGGATCCATCGTCGGCAACCGCGCCACCGTGTTCACCAATCGGCGCAACAAGATCACTTTCACCGGCTCCACCCGCTTCACCAGCAAGCACCCGGACTACCCCGACGACCCCGACTACAACCCCACCGAATCCGAGATGGACCAGATCCGTCGCAGCTCGCTCATGCTCCCCAACTGGTCCACCGACATCGGCCTCAACAACGCCAGCCCCGATCAGGACGTGCACCTGCGCGGCGCGATCATCGCCGGCGTCATCGACATCCGCGGCAACGCCCGCATCGACGGCGTGCTCATCGCCGACTTCCAGCCCGTCTTCGGCGAGCCGCCCCTGCAGCTCTACGGCGAGCCCATCGGCAACCCCGCAGACTTCAACATCACCCTCGGCTACTTCAGCCCCGAAGACGGCGACCCCGAGGGCATCGAACTCGGCGACCTCGCCGACCTCGACGGCGACGGCACGCTCGACATCGGCTACGACTCGGCCCGCGACCCCGCCACCGGTGAACTCATCCCCATCGGCTCGCCACTGCTCGACGGGCTCGATGTCGGAGACTACCCCGACGATTGGTTCGACGGCATCGTCGATACCGACGCCGAGTGGGAGCCCGGCGACTTCGCCCGGCGCGCTGTGCCGTTCAACGGCTTCGGTCGCGTGATCATCAACTACGACCCCAACATCGTGCTCCCCGACGGCCTCGCCACGCCGATCCGGATCCAGCCACACCGCTCGACCTACGAAGAGGGACGCTACGAGTTGCCCGACGACGAAGAGGGAGGCGTGTGATCGCATGAACCCCATCCGCACCCTCACACGCAGCACGCATCGCTCGACCCGCCGCGCCGCCCGCAGGACGGCCCGGCGCGCGTTCAGCATGATCGAGATGCTCATCGCCCTGTCGATCAGCGCCTCGATCATGACCGCCACACTCGTCGCGTTCGACGCCATGTTCAAGGTCTACGAGACCTCGACCGACTCGGCCTCGAACCACGTCGTCGCGCGCATCGCCGTCAACCGACTGCTCGGCATGATCCGCACCGGCTCGGAGTTCGGCCCCTTCCCCAACGACGTCCTCGACGCCGATGCCAACCCGCTCAAGGCCGACTACTTCGAGTTCGCCTCGCGCTTCAACACCGACGGCGAGATCGCCGAGGTCACGCGCGTCGAGTTCCGCTACCCAGGCGAGCCGCCCCTGCTGCGCACCTGGGGTGCGCAGGAAGACCCGCCCGAACTGCCCGACGGCATGGAAGTCGACGGCCCCGGCGAACTCTGGATCGTCCTCATCGATGTCACCACCGGCGTCGAGCAGGAATTCATGATGCTCTCCGAGGTCCGCTCGGCCGAGTTCACGCTCCGCTACGAGATCGGGCCCAAACTCATCAAGGGCACCGTGGACATCATCTTCGAGCCGAGCCTCGCCGTGAACGACGGCGTGTGGACCCCGGCCACGCCGGAAACCGTCCGCCTCGTCGCCAGCGCCATGCCCCGTCGCTCGGCGGAGTAAGCCCTGTTCGGGGTGGCATGGTCGAAGCGAAGCGCAGGCCATGGCGAGCTTCACAACGAGCCGTCAGAAGCCGAACGGGGGCCGCGGTCTGAGCGCAGCGAAGGCCCCGAGGCCCCGCGCACCGTCGCCCGGCTCACCGAATTAATCCGATTTCACGATCCGGCGCAGACCCCGCGCTGGTACATATGAATGGAGAAGGCCGGTCCGAAGACCGGTCGCCGGTATCCCCACAGGAATCCATCGATGCCCTCTGAACACTCCGCCCCCAACCGCCGGCTCCTGGCCCTCGCCTTCGCCGCGCTCGGCTTCTGCGCCGTCGCCCTCGCATCCTGCAGCACGGTCGAAGGCATGGGCGAAGACCTCGAGTATGTCGGCGAGAACATGTCCGAAGCCTCGCGCGACGCGCAGGACTGATCGACTCGTTGCCCCCCGCCGCGCCGAAGTGTTTCGGCGCGTCCACCAGACACGATCACCCCGAAAGGATCACGCCATGCTCCGCTGGGCCATAGCGTTCTTCATCATCGCGATCATCGCCGCCATCTTCGGCTTCGGAAACATCGCCGCTGGCGCGACCGACATCGCGAAGATCCTGTTCTTCATCTTCCTCATCCTGTTCCTCGTGTCGCTCGTCCTGAACCTCGTCCGCGGCAAGCCGGTCGCCTGAGCGCACCCAACAGAACACAACTCCTCGGGTGGCATGGTCGAAGCGAAGCGCAGGCCATGTTGAGCTTCACAAGGATCGGCACAAGCCGAGCGGGTGCCGGGGTCTACGCGCAGCGTAGCCCATGGCGAACCTTCCCAACCTCCGAAGGCGCGACCAGGGCAGGCATCTTGCCTGCCCTGTCTTCATTGGTGGGACGGGCATCTTGCCCGTCCTCTTCCCGTGGGGTGCCATGGTCGGAGCGAAGCGCAGGCCATGCGGCGCTCCAATCACCGCGAGGACGCCATGCACTCCACACCACATGCAGCCGCACCCGTGGGCTGCGCCCGACTCCGTCGGACGAGACCACGCCACCCGTCATCAATCCGCCAGAGTACGGCTATTCACGCGAAGAGATCATCATCAGCCTCTAGTCGCACAAGCAATTCAGCGAAGCACGACGCCACTCGAATCGCGCTCTTCCGCTCCATCCCAATGAAGGGCACCATGACAACCGGGATCGCGGGATCACCAAAATCGAACGCAAACCCTTCTCCTCCACCATTGGATCCAAATAGAAAGAGCCCGGGCGCATATTCTTGCACCTCGTACTGTTCATTCATTTTGATCAACTCACTGGCTGAAAACAGGATCAAATAATTCTTGCCGATAAACCCTTCACCTGGCCCGGTGGAACACAAGAACTCACTCAGATCGCTTGGCAAAGACCTTCCAATGCCATCCCCAACCACGGATATGGCGGCCCTGTCGTCAGGGGTGCGAGCTTGATACGAAGAAAGGTCAACAGCCATCGGCATACCCATTTCTCCTCAAAGAGAGGCGGCATGGTCTACGCGCAGCGTAGCCCATGTGGCCGCTCACCACCCAGCTTTTTCGGGCTTCCAGTCCGCCAGCGAAGCCAGAGGGGTCTCGTCGAAGGTCGGGATATACACATCGCGGTTGAACACCGGCTTAGGAGTACTCCCCAGCACTCCATTCAAACGGAGTACACGCTCGATTTTCGGATCGATCAGAACCGGATGAAACAACGCGAGATTCCCTGCGATAGCACCGCAGGTTGAGAACTGGCGAAAGCCCTGAACCGTCGACCACTCCGGTGATTGCACGGCCATAGGTGCCCGAAAAAAGAACTCATAGGTGTGATGCCCACAAGACGGGTGGTATACATCTTGAAAGCCGCTCATCTCGACGAGATCTCTCTCCAGCGAGCGGTCTAGCCGTTTCGGACAAATCTGAACCAGATCAGCCGCAGACACGCCGCGCGTTTTCCCGATGATTTCCACGGTTTCGATCTCGGGAAGCTCAATGCCATGTTCTTCCAGCAGACTCAGAACCCCGTGAGTCGCGAAGTACACATCGGAACGATCGTATGTCGTGCTCAGCACATGACGCTTCCTTGGAAGACTTCGCTCCAGTTCAACCTTGTAACCGCGTCTGGGCGGACCGGGAGACCTGCAGACTTCGCAGCGAGCCTGAGGATCCGAGGGGAGATAACCAAAATACCCCCCGGCCCCAAGCATGAACGACACCGCCTGTTCGAGCTCTTCCTCCGAATATTCCATCGACATCAGCGGGTGTCGCGTGTCCGTTAACTTCTGAATCTGATCTGCCTGCGCAGCCTTCGCGTTGAAGTAGAAAACGTGTAGATCCAGTTTGCGATGGCGTGGCTCAAGCCAAGCACCAAGCTTGCTGATTGCCTCAACTTTGTCATCAGACAATTTGCCTACGGCTCTCGCGATTAGTCGCATCGTGTGACCCGAAGGAGTTGCGGAAAAACTGTCTGCCCGAACGATCTCAAACTTCCATCTCCGGCCGCCCCTGCGCCGGCCAATCAATATGGAAGAACTTCCCACGCGGCTCATCCACGCGCTCATACGTATGAGCGCCGAAGTAGTCCCGCTGGGCCTGCAGCAGCTTCGCCGGCAGCACCGCGTGGCGGTACGAGTCGTAGTACGACAGCGCCGACGAGAACGCCGGGATCGGCACGCCGCCCAGTGACGCCGCGGCCACGACACCCCGCCACCCGTCCATCGCCCCCGCGATCTGGTCGCGGAAGTACGGGTCGACCAGCAGGTTCGCGAGCTTCGGGTTCGTGTTGAACGCCTCGGTGATCTTCTGCAGGAAGCCGGCGCGGATGATGCAGCCGCCACGGAAGATCGAGGCGATCGCGCCGAAGTCGAGCGTCCAGCCGTACTCCTTCGCCGCGGCGTCCATCAACGCAAAGCCCTGCGCGTAGGAGCACACCTTCGCGCAGTAGAGCGCCCGGCCCACCGCCTGCACGAATTCATCGCGCGAGCCGAAAAACTTCTCGCGCACCGCCTCGGCTTCGTCGTGTCCCGGCCCGGCGAGGATGCCGCTCGCCGCGACCCGCTCCTCCTTGATCGCGCTGACGCAGCGGGCGAACACCGCCTCGGCGATCGTCGGCGCGGGCACACCCATGTCGAGCGCCGCCGTCGAGGTCCACTTGCCCGTCCCCTTCTGCCCCGCGGCGTCGAGCACGATGTCCACGAACGGCTTGCCCGTCCGCGGGTCGTCGAACGCCAGAATGTCAGCGGTGATCTCCACCAGGAACGAGTCGAGCTCGCCCCGGTTCCACTCGGCGAAGACCGCAGCGCACTCCTTGGGTGTCAGCCCGCCCATGCCGCGCAGCAGGTGGAAGGCCTCGCAGATCATCTGCATGTCGCCGTACTCGATGCCGTTGTGCACCATCTTCACGAAGTGGCCGCTGCCGCCTTCGCCGATGTAGGTCGTGCACGCCACGCCGCCCGTCACGGGCTTGCCGGGCGCTGCGCCCTCGATCGGCTTGCCGGTCTTCGCGTCCACCTTCGCGGCGATCGCCGTCCAGATCGGATCGAGTTCCTTCCACGCTTCCTCATCGCCGCCGGGCATGAGCGAGGGACCGAAGCGGGCCCCCTCCTCGCCGCCGGACACGCCCGAACCGATGAACCGCAAACCCTTGGCGGTCAACGCCTTCTCGCGCCGGATCGTGTCTTCCCAGTGGGCGTTGCCGCCGTCGATGATGATGTCGCCCTCGTCCAGCAGCGGAACGAGGCTGTCGATCACCGCGTCGGTGCCCCCACCGGCTTTGACCAGGATGACGATCTTGCGCGGGCGCTTGATCGAGGCGACGAAGTCCTTCAGTTCCGCCGAGCCGATCAGCCCGCCGCCGGCGTCGCCGAAGCTCCCGGGCGGGTTCGCCCCGACGAACTCCTCCATCTTGGAAGTCGTGCGGTTGTAGACCGCAACGGTGAAGCCGTGGTCGGCCATGTTCAGCACCAGGTTCTGGCCCATGACCGCGAGGCCGACCAGCCCGATATCCGCCTGACCGCCCTCGTTCGCTCCACTCGCCATCGATCGCTCCTCGCCGCGGCCCGTGTGGGCCCGTCAGTCGTACCCGGATGCCCGCTCACGGGCGAAACCCGGATTGTGACCGCTGGCGGCCGACGTGGCAATCTTGGAGAAGCGTGGCAAGCGTCGGGCCCGCCCTTACGACTCGCCCTTGTTCTGCGGGTCGCGCTTGCTGTGCTTCGGGTCGCGGACCTGATCGGTCTTGCCCTGCACACCGCTGTTCGGGTCGCCGCGACGGGCCTGACGGGCGGCCTCGACGCGCTGCGGGTCCTCGTGGTTGCGGATCGCCTCGATCAGTTCATCCTTGAGCATGCTCTCGCGACCCTCGATCTCGAGTTCCTCGGCCCGATCGGCGATCTCCTGATCGGAGAACGCGTCGTAGTCGAGTTTGGGAACCGTGGTCGGGTCGGTCCCGGCGATCTGCGACGCGGCGGAGACCGGCATGCCCCGATCCTCCAGTTCCTGCGCATCGCGCTCGCCGGTGATCTGCTTCTCCTTGAGTTTCGCGCGCTCACCGGAGGTGTGTGCTTCGCTGCTGCGTGCCATGGCTGGCTCCTTTCCATCGGTCGGGGTGGGGGGACGAATGGATCGCGCGACAGCCGCCGCGCGGTCCCGACCGTGTTGAAAGGATCGCCGGTCCCGGTGGAGGGGCGATGAACCTCGCGTGAACGCCGCTTCATGCCGGGCCGGAAGCGTGCACCGAGGGCCCAAAAACGCGTATACTCTCCCTGCCAACCCGGGGCGGTAACTCAATTGGGAGAGTGCCAGCTTTGCAAGCTGGAGGTTAGGGGTTCGAGTCCCCTCCGCTCCACTACGACGGCCTTTCGAAGGGGCACCGGCTGGGGTCGGCGCCTTTTTCGTGCGGTCCGCGCCCAAGCCCGTGGCAGATTCTCACTTCAGCGTGGACCCAGCCGGCCGCACTCAGAGCACTCGGCGTTCGCGTCGTCGCTCGTCAACTGGTAACCACACCACACGCACTGTGAGTTGGCATGGCGATACCGGATCTGCGTCGCCACGCCCATCAACACTATGACACCGGCCATCACGCTCAACGGCGTTGACACCAGAAGAACCCGGGTGACGTAGGCGAGGTCAACCGGCGTGTATTCAAATGTCACTCCACCGGGATCTGCGTCAACAGAAAACACCCCGTCTCCGTCTCTCATCCAGTCTCTTCGGCGTACGTTCTCCTGCCTCCGGACATCCGCGCTCCGAAAGAAATCTGAAGTGACTTGGTCCGCTATGTCCCGTCGCTCCGCATCGGTGAACGACTTCCCGTCTGGGAACCCCACCATCCGAACGGGCTCGAGTTTGAGCTCCCGTCGCCTGTGACCGTCGAGCCGTGCGTTTCGGAAATCGCGCTCCGTGACGGTGAGATAAGCCCGGCCCCGAGTATTGGCTGGCGGGTGTTCCGAAGCAGCGTATTCCGGCGCTCTGTAGACCTCGAGCGCTCCATCGCGAATCTCGATCTCGTAGACACTTGAGCCACGGAAGTCGTGCCCGCTGATCATCACCCACTTCGGAAACACGGAGCCAAAGAGAGCAGTTCGACCCACGTACAATGTCGCTGAGCACCAGATCAACAGCAGGGCGAGGATCATCGTCGAGACTCGCCATCTGCGAAGCCCGATACCGACTGATCGGCGGAGCGTTAAGTCATTCGTTCTCGAGTTCGTCGCGGAACTGTCCATCGCCTGACTATAACACTGCATGTCGGCCCCACCTGCCCGCGTCATGAACGGGCCTGACCAGCGATTACCCGCTGCGACTCCCAAATTCGCGCAAGAAGCGACTTCCTCAGGCCCAGCGTCCAATCTCATGGCAAATTCTCAGTTCAGCGTGTCCCCGGCGAGCGGGTTTCTCCGCTTTGCTCCATGTACGGCACGGCCCGATCGCGGGCGGTGCCATCATCGAAGCACACGGAGAGCAGGAGAAAACCATGCGATTCCAATCGATTCTGTTCAGCGCGATGGCGCTGGTCGCCGTTTCTGGCGCGGCGGTTGCCGGACCCACGGTCCTCTTTCAGGAGAGCGACTTCGAGCCCGGTTCGTGGGACGCGATGACGCCGTTCTGGTCGGGCGTCCCCGACGGCGGCGAGACCGCCGGCGTCACCAGTGACCGGTTCAGCGGCGGCAACCCCGTCAACCATTTCATGCTGCAGCAGTACGTCATGAACATTCCGAACGGTGTGTTCAACGTGATCCACGCGCCGATCATCATGAACGGCTGGACGCACGACCCGGCGAAGGATGGGGCGATCGAATCGGTGGCCGCGAGCGTGTTCACGTTCCCGGTGACCGACGCGCCCGATCTCACGAGCTTCGGCGGGCCACGGCTGTACATCCTGCAGGGCGGCGGGATCTTCATGTCCACCGCCGGTGGCAACGGCTGGTCCGGCTTCGAGTTCGACGACCCGGCGCAGGTGCGCAACTTCGACAGTTACACCGCCGAGGACTTTATCCAGATCGTGCCCGATCAGGGTCTCGACCTCGATAGCCACCCGGACTTTTCGGGCGAGGTGATGCAGTTCGCCTTTGGCGTGCAGCTGACCTCGACCGGCCAGAGCGGGCTGGGCACGGTGACCTCGGCCATCGGCTGGGACAACCTCTCGCTGCGCATGCAGGTGGTGCCGGCTCCGGGCGCGACGGCGCTGCTGGCGTGCGTCGGACTGGCGGGGATGCGCCGGAGGCGGTGAGGGGTTGTGTGGCATGCTCAAACTCGTTTGAGCATGTTGAGGTGAGAGCACATGCTCAAGCAGAGCTTGAGCATGCCACACGAGTTTGACGGGCCCCTTATGTGGAAGCCGCTTACTGCCGTGCGCGGCTGGTTTCGGACGGGGCGCGGCCGATCTGCTCCAGGTGGCTGAGGATCCGCAGTTCGGATCGCTTGAGTTCCATCAGCACCGCCTGGCGCTCGAGTTGCATCCACATCCAGACCTTGGCGAGCCCGACCCAGATGAACGAGGCGGTCGCGGCGAGCGACCAGAGGATCTGCAGTTTGGTCGTCTCGGCCTGGAAGACCTGGACGATCGCGTAGACGCAGAAGGCGGTGACCAGGGTGCCGAGAATCAGACCCAGGATGAGGAACGGGCGCATCTTGCTGCGGAACGAGCCGGCCATGAGCGTGAACATGTTCTTGTAGTCGGGCATCTGTTCGATCAGGCGGCGTTCGTCTTCGGAGAGCGCCTGTGAGATTTTGTCGTCGAGCTTATTCATGTTCGTCTCCTTCGATGTGCTTGCGCAGTTTCGCGCGGGTGGCGTGCAGGCGGGATTTCACGGTGCCGATGGGGATGTCGAAGATCTCGGCGACGTAGCGGAGCGGCAGGCCGTCGACGTGGACGAGCGTCAGCATGGCGCGCTCGTCGCCGGGCAGCGATGCGAGCGCGATGTGCAACGGTTCGGCGCGATCGTCCGGGGGTTTGTCGTGCTGCGCGACCGATTCGAGCACGCCGTGCGGGGTCTGGCGCGATCGCTGGCGCTGTCGGACGAGGTCGGCGCAGCGCCGCGTCACGATCCGGTACGCCCACGGGCCGAAGCGCCCGGGGTCGCGCAGGCTGTGCTTCGCGCGGACCATCGAGGCCCACGCGCTCTGGACCGCTTCGCTCGCGTCGTCGGGCGAGTCGGTCAGCAGCCGGGCGTGGCGCCAGAGGCGGGGTTGCCAGCGCACAACCAATTGCTCGCCGGCCTCACGCGTCCCCCGCTTCCACGCGATGACGAGCAGTTCGTCGAGGGCGGATTGAGCGAGGGAGCGCTGCACACCTGATTGTCGGCGCGGGCGGTCATCGGTTCACGAGAATCATGGATTTTGTGGCACGAGCAACGAGAATCATGCTCAAACGAGTTTGAGCATGCCACACGAACCGATCAGACGATGACCACCAGGGCGGTGAGGCCGGAGAGGGGTTCGTAGTCCGGGTCGCCGTCGCCGATGAAGTCGTCGAGGAAGTCGCCGAAGAGTTCTTCCTCGATGAGATCGAATTCGTCGAAGGCGAGTTCCGCGGTGCCGGGCCCCATCACGGTTGGCGGGCTGCTGACATAGCGGCCGGCGACGCGATCAACGGCGAGGACGCCCAGGAACATGGTGCAGGTGACCGCGAGGACCGCCCCGCCGCTCTGGAAAGCGGTGCCGTCGGAGTTCGCGGCTTCGATGCGCCGGATCAGTTTCAAGAGCGCAGCGCAGCCGCCAATGATGATCGCGCCCGAGAGCATGCTGGGGAGGTTGGGGTGCTGCACGGGGACATTGTATCGGCGGTCAGCGGCTGGGATTGTGAAGGTGAGGTGTGGCATGCTCAAACTTGTTTGAGCATGCTCTGGGCCAAGGCACATGCTCAAGCGGAGCTTGAGCGTGCCACACCCGAACGGTCGGTCCGCCCCCTCATCCGTCAGGCGCTTTGCTGCATTGGGGTTGGTTTTGCGTTCGACATAGCCATGCTCTGCATGGCCATGCCACCCCGGTGAAGCATTGCTTCGGAGGGATCGGAGGGCGGGTTGGTCAGTTTGAGGGCGTGGCGCGGGGCGTTGAGGGCTCGGTGGTGGGCGAGGGCGGCGGTGGCGGCGAGGCGGCGCTGGTTGCGTGAGGTCGCCGCGCGTCGGTCGGCCTGGATGGCTTCGGGGGAGACCGGGGTGCTGGTCGCGGCCTCCTCGGCCTCGATCTGCACGGCTTCGAGGGTTTCGATGGCACGCGGGGCGATGCGGGCGGCGGTGTGGCGCAGGCGCAGGTCGAGCAGGTCGCCGAGTTGCTGGAGCAGTTCGACGACTTCGGGACGCTTGAGCAGGGTCATGAAGGCCGGCATGGGCAGATCGAGCGCGTCGGCGATGTCGGCGAGGGCGAATTCGGAGTTTTCCCAGAGGCGCAGGAGCAGGTCGAGCTGGTGGGCGTCGGGGGCGGGACCGGGCGGGGAAGCCGCTTCCTGCCGTGCGCGGCTGGCAGCGGTGGATGATCGACGGGGCCGTTGGCGGGACTTGTTGCGGTTTCGGGTCTTGCTCATGGCCCCATGATGCGCACGGTTGCTGTTTGGGTCAAGACTTCTGTTTGGTATATTTTTGGTATCCGGGAGATTTGTCTTTGTGGACGCGGCGTCGCCCGCTAGGGTGGGTGAAAGCGGCCGATCCCGGCCGCCGTGGAGGAGAGAACCATGAAATCACGCATGAGCATCGGGTCGTGGTGCGCCGCGATGGCGTTGACCGCTTCGGGGATTACGCTGGGCGCGGATCGAGGGGCGCTGCCGATTGACTACGACCTCATCGGCATCGACGCGGTCGGTGATCTCTACCGGATCGATACCGAAACCGGCTCGACCACCCTGCTGCTCGACCGACCCGACGGATCGCTCGGCGGGCCGCTGGCGTATGAACCCGCATCGGGGAAGCTCGGCATTCTTCTGGGCACGAACGAACCCGGCGAACTGCTGCTCATCGACCCGGTGACCGCTGCGGTCGAAGGGCCGTTCCCGATCACCGGCCTGCCCGCCGGTCAGCTCAAGACCGGCGGCATCGGGTACCTCGGCGGCTCGGGCGGGTTCGTGGTGACCTTCGGACCGACCGGGACGTTTCTGGAAGACAAGCTTGCGCTGATCGGTCCCGACGGCGTGGTCGTCCAGACCAGCGACCCCCTTGGGCTCGGCGACAACGACGGCTGCTTCTGGGACTCCGTCAACGGGTACCTGATCGTCAACGACTACAACGCGAACGATGGGCTGGCACGGGTCGCCAGCGTGGAGGACATTTTCACGACGCCGGTGATCACCGACCTCGCCGCGCCGCCGATCGATGGGACGATGGGCGACTCGGCATCGCACCCGGTGACGGGCCAGATCTTCATCACGCGGTTCATCGGCTCGAGCGGCGAGCTGGTCGAACTGGTCGGCAACAGTTACGACATCGTCGGCGCGTACGACTCACCGGAGCAGATCGTCGGCATCGCGTTCGTGCCGAGCGCGTCGTGCCCGGCGGATGTGACGGGCGACGGGATCGTGGATCTTGCGGACCTGAACCTGGTGCTGGCGAACTTCGGGCAGGCGACCGGGGACGGCGACGCGACCGGGGACGGGGCGGTTGATCTTGCGGATCTGAACGCGGTGCTTGGGGCGTTTGGGGTGGGGTGTGGGTGAGGGGCGTGGGCTACGCTGCGCGTAGACCATGGCACTTGGCTTAGAAGAACCTGTTTTCCTCAAAAAACCTGTTGTCCGGATCCTCTTCTCCAACGACCGTGTACGGCTTCCGGATCTGTCTTCTCAATCGAACGCCACAACTGTCACACTCCGCAAACTCCGTGGCACCACCAGTGTGCGTTCCGTCTTCGCATCGGCCCGACCATCGAAGGAACTGGACCATCTTTACGCTGCGGCGTCCGCATTCGGGACACTTGGGTTTTGGCCAAATTGCCAACATAGAACCTCCGATCGTGCCCGCCATCCGCGTACTTGGAAGGTTCGCCGTGGGCTACGCTTCGCGTAGACCATGGCACCCGGCGTGGGGCATGGGCACCCGGCAGACCATAACTCTCGGCTTGTTCAATCCAGTCTGTCGTCAGATGAAGATTTGCGATCGTCCCAGGGCAATCGCCCGCCGGTGATGTGCCCGTAGCACCAAATACAGAACACGCTGATACTTGCGGCGGCTACTGCCATACCGATGTTCGACGAGAACGCATAATACACACCGATCAATGGAGCGTAGAGAACCCAAGCAGCCAGCTTGATCTTGTTGGTCGGACTTCCGGAATCCTTCCACATGATGTATCGGCCAGCAATCATGCCGAGTAGGAAGACGCCAACGCCGATCCCGGAGGCCCAGAAGAATGACTGAAGCTTGTCAAGATTAAATAGGCCGCGCGCGATGAAGTATGACGGTAAAGCGAATACGACTCCGATGGCTGCGCTGAGAGATTCAACCACCTCGTGGTCAAAGAATCCGCTATTCCGTTTCCTCCGCCTGCTACGGCTCATCATGGCCCCTTTTAGAAACGATCGGTTGGCTCGATACCGTACCTGCAGCATCATCGCTGTGGAGGCTCCCCCCGCCCCTTCGCCGAAACCGTCAGCGTCGTGCGTCTGCCTTTGGGCTTCTTCTTTGGCAGGAACATGCGGATGAGGATCCACATCGCGCCGGCGGCGAGGGCGGTGACGAGCCAGAATTGCCAGTCTGAGAGTGGCAGGTTCGGCATCAGCCGAGCCCTGTGGCGCGGAGGGTCTGGTAGACGATCATCGCGCTGAGGTAGGCGGTGCCGCTCATCCAGGCGAGTTGGAGGACCGCCCACTTGGTGCCGCCGGCTTCGCGTGCGGTGACGACGAGGGTGGGCAGGCACTGCATGGCGAGGATGTAGTAGATCAGGAGGGACCAGCTGGTGGCGGTGGTGAAGACGGGGGTGCCGTCGTCGCGCTGGGCGCTGGAGATGGCCTTCTGGACGCCCTCGTCTTCGATCTCTTCGGTGCCGGCGACCTGCACGGCCATGGTGGTGGCGAAGACCTCGCGCGCGGCGAAGGAGGCCATGACGCCGATGGTGAGCTGGCGGTCGTAGCCGAGGGGGGCGAAGACGGGCTGGATGGCCGAGCCGATGCGCCCGAGGTAGGAGCGCTGCGTGGCGTAGCGCTCGTCGAGGGTGTCGGCTTCGGCGGTGAGCTGTTCGGCGCGGTCGGGGTCGATGGTTTCGACCTGGGCGGCCTGCGTGCGCAGGGCTTCGGACTCGGGGGCGGGGCCGGCGTTGGGGTACGCGCCGAGCCACCAGAGGAGGATGGAGATGGCGAGGATGACGGTGCCGGCCTTCTTGAGGAAGACCCAGCCACGCTCAGCGCTGGTCTTGAGCGAGAGGGCGATGTCGGGGGCGCGGTAAGACGGCAGTTCGAGGGCCATGCCGCTGGACTTGCCCTTGAGGAAGGAGCGTCGGGCGATGAGCGCGCTGAGCAGGCCGGCGAGGGCACCGATGATGTAGCAGCCGGCGAAGGCGACGGCCTGCATGGTCGGCCTCTCGGGGAAGAGGATGACCACGAGCAGGACGTAGACGGGGATCCGTGCGGAGCAGCTCATGAAGGGCGCGACGAGGATGGTCGCGAGGCGGTCGCGCCGGTCGGGGATGGCGCGACACGCCATGATGCCGGGCAGGGCGCAGGCGTGGGAGCTGAGCAGCGGGACGAAGGAGTGGCCGCTGAGGCCGAAGGGGCGCATGACGCGGTCGATGACGAAGGCGGCGCGCGCGAGGTAGCCGGTGCTCTCGAGCAGGGAGATGAGCAGGAAGAGCAGGCAGATCTGGGGGAGGAAGATGACCGTGCCGCCGATGCCGGCGACGACGCCGTTGGCGAGCAGGTCGCGGACGGCGCCTTCGGGGAGGGTGGCTTCGACCCAGCCGCCGAGGTTGGCGAAGATGCCGTCGATCCAGTCCATGGGGTACGCGGCGAGGGAGAAGATGACCCAGAACAGGCCGGTCATGATCGCGGCGAAGGCGATGATGCCGAGGACGGGGTGTGTGAAGGCGCGGTCGAGGCGGTCGGTCAGGGCGTCGTGGTCGTCGTCGATGTCTTCGGGCGCTGGGGCGGCGATGGCGCTGTAGGTCTCATCGGCCCAGCGCTCGGCATCGGCTTCGGAGTCCCCCACTGCGGCGCTCGGCGCGGTTGCCTTGGCGATGGCGCCGGTGAGGGCGTCGATGTTCTCGCCGCTCTTGGCGGACATGGCGACGACGGGGCAGCCGAGGATTTCGCTGAGGCGTGATGCGTCGGCGTGGATGCCGCGTCGGCGCGCGAGGTCGGCCATGTTGAGGACGACGACCGTGGGCAGTTTGAAGCGCGCGGCTTCGGCGACGAGGGTGAGGTTGCGCAGGAGGTTGGTGGAGTCGGCGACGACGACGAGGGTGTCGGGCTTGGCGGGGGCTTCGCCCTCGGGGGCGAGGTTGCCGGCGAGGACGGCGCGGCAGACGCTGGACTCGGAATTGTCGAGGGAGAGGGAGTAGATGCCCGGCAGGTCGACGAGCTGATGCTCAACGCCGTCGATGGTGATGCGCCCGAGGACGGCTTCCTGGGTGGTGCCGGGGAAGTTGGAGGTTTTGTGGCGCGAGCCGGAGAGGCGGTTGAAGAGGGTGGTCTTCCCGACGTTGGGATTGCCCAAGAGGGCGATGCGCCCCGCGAGTTCCGGCGATTGCGATTCGTTCATGTTCTTAGTCGGCCGGACAGACCATGACGCGGTCGGCGATGGAGCGGTCGAGGCCGATGCGACAGCCGCCGCCGCACTGGTTCTTGACGGCGACGATGCAGGGCTGGCCGAGGCGACAGATGCGGACTTCGGCCTGGGGCTTGAGGCCCATGGCCCGGAGCATGGCCGAATCGGGGGAGGCATCGTCGGCGAGGGCGATGCGACCCTTGCGTCCGCGCTGGAGCTGCGTCAACGGGATCGTGACGGGCTGCGGCTGGGTTGGGTCGGACGCGCTGACCATGAAAGTCTCCGGGTGATGAGTTCAATGATAGCCGCGTTGAGATTCAGTCGCAATCATGGCCGCCCGATCCTTAAACCGGCCTGGCGGGCGACGAGGCGGGTCAGCCGCCGGTTGTGCCGTCGATATAGGCGTTGATCGCGACACCAACGACGGTGCAGACGACGAGCGCGAGCAGGATCAGGGCCGAGAGCTGGAGGCAGCCCTTGGCGGTCTGGTATTGGTCGGTGTCGATGTCCACGGTCGGCCCGGCCGCGGACTGCGGCTCGGGTGCGGGGAGGTCGGTAGCGGATTGCGGAGCGGGGTCGATGCGGCAGGACGGCTGTTGCTTGTGCATGGATGTGTCTTGATTTGGCGCGCAAGGCGGGCGCGAGTGTGCGTGTGATGACATCGCGATCGCGGACCGGGCAGCGCGCTGGCGCTTCGGGCGATTCGCGAGACTCGGTTGGATGGGGACAGGGGCGTCAGGCGGAGCGGGTCGCGCGAGGGGGTGCGCGGCCGCTCATGCGCGAGCTGCGCCGAAGCCGCAGGACCGCCGGGTGCAACGGCGGGCTGTACGCGGAGCGCGCGTTCGCGCAGGGCGCTTCGGCCTGTGCCTGCAGCGCCGACCCGGAATCTCCGGAGCCGACAGGGTCGTCGGCGTCGGCGCGCGTCGCGCGGCGTTCGGCTGTCACGAGTGTCGTTGCGTCGATGCGGCTCACGAGGACCGCTGGCGTGGTCGACGACGACTCCAGCGTCGGGACGGCATCGGAGGGAGCGGCGCCGGCTCGCGACGGGGTCGGGTGCAGGCTCCAGACGAGCACGAGCAACGCGAGCAAGACTCGCGACAGGAGAGCGCTGGAGCGCGTGGTGCGGCGTCTTGGGTGTAGGGCTTTGTTGCTGGTCAAGGCGGGGCTCGCAGTCAAACCAGCAACATTGTACTCCGACCGTCAACCGGCGATGGGCGGCTCGTGCTTGACCAGCACCCGTGAGGACCTTCGGGCGGGGGCGAGGGCGCAGCAAAAACGCCGCCCGTGTTGCACGGGCGGCGTTTCGGAGGAGTGGCGACGCGAGTCGGTGCTCAGCCGTCGCAGGAGTTGCCGAAGTTGGCGAGGACGAGGTTCAGGTCGGCGAGATCGACCGAGCCGGAGTCGTCGAGGTCACCCTCTTCGGAGGCGGTGCCGAAGTTGGCGAGGACGAGGTTGAGGTCGGCGAGATCGACCATCTGGTCACCGTTGGCGTCGCCGTCGCAGGGCGTGTCGCCGGGGGTGATGACGAGGCGCCAACCGAAGATGCCGGTGGGTTCGAAGCCGAAGCCGACGATGGTGGTGCCGTCGTTGGAAATCGCCTTGGGGACGATCAGTTCCCAGTCCTCGGGGATCTCTGCGCCGTGGGCGATCGCCCACTCGTTCAGTTCCATGAGCGGGCCTTCGCCCTGGGGCTGGATCCAGGGTCGGCGGTTGCCGATCAGGAAGTCGAAGCCGATGACGGTCCCATCGTCGGCGATGTCCTGGGCGTTGCCGCCCCAACCCGAGAGCATTGAACCGTTGCCGACGATCTCGACCTGGCCGTTGACCCACTTGACGGCGTCGTACGCGAAGTCGGGTGCGTCGAGGTAGACGGTGCCGAGGAGGACCGAGCCGTCATCGCTCATGCCGAGGACTTCGCCCTCGGCGTCGGCGCCGTTCGGTCCGAGGAGCGTGCCCTGGAGCGTGTTTCCGTCCCAGACGGCGGGCGTGCGGTTGAACGTGCCTTGTGCGAACCCGGCGATGACGCTGCCGTCGGCGGACACGACGGTTGCGCGGTTGCTGCCGTTGGCGAGCGACTCGAGTTCCTGCATGCCGGTCGCCTCGGTCCAGCGGAAGCCGCGTCCGCTGCAGCCGTCCCATGACAGTCCGACGATGACGGACCCGTCGGCGGAGATGTCGTAGGCGTTGCTGCGGCTGGGGCACTGCATGGCGTTCGGCAGGAAGCCGATGCTCTGCCAGAAGCCGGCGGACTCGGTCCAGTAGGAGGCTTCCTCCGCCCAGGAGTTCGGATCACCCGGAGTGCCTTCGACGAGCGTGTCACCGACGACGGTCGACCCGTCCTCGGTGATGGCGACGGCGTCCTTCCCTGCGGTGTTCAGGAGCGTGATAAGGCCGGTCTGGGTGTCCCAGATGAAGGTGCCTTCGGGAAAGAACCCGCTCACGCCGCGCGCGTTGCCGCAGACATAGCGTCCGTCTGACGACATGTTGTCGCAACTGAAGAGCATGGAGTCGGTCTGGAACTCGACGGTCGGGGTTGCCTGGGCGATCTGCGCGGCGATGCAGGTGCCGGCGAGGATGGTCAGCGGAGTGATTCGTTTCATCGGTGAGTGCCTGTGCGGAGTGATGGAGGGCGGAGCGAGAAACGGACCCGCCGGCCGCCCAAGGAGGTTGGGCGGCCGGGCGGTCCAGAACTGTCATGTGTGTGGCGACGGATCAGCGACGGCGACGGACGGCGCCGAGTCCGGCGAGGCCAACGACGGCGAGCGTGCCGGGGGCGGGGATCGGGTTCCACGAGATGTTGTCGACGAAAGTGGTCGGGGTGAAGCCGAATCCGAGGATCCGGACCTCGTCGAAGACCATGCCGTCGGTCGTGGTGATGTTGAACCACGAGTCACCGAGGCCGCCCCACGCGGGTTCGGCGATCTCGCCGTTCTGGGTCCCGAGATCCCAGACGAGTTCACCGTCGTTGAGAAGGATGACGTTCAGACCGCCGCCGAAGAAGGACGGTTCGCCGGACGGATCCCAGACCTGGATGGACATCTCGGTGAGACCCGTGTCGAAGGTCATGAAGACGCCGAAGTTGCCGTAGAAGGCGTTGCCGTCGTTGACCCAGGGGTAGAGGCCGGAGAAGTCGTCGACGATTGGCTGCTGGTCGCCGGCCTGCATCTCCACCAGGCCGAGGGACGACCATGTGTCGGTCGGGACGATGCCGGTGGGCGTGCCGGGCTCGTCGAAGTTGAGCGTGGTGCCGTAGGTCGGGGCGGCGGCGTTCTGCTGGGTGATGGTGTATCCGGCGAAGGCGCTGGACGAGGCGGCGCCGAGCGCGGCGATCACGATGGTGGTCTTGCTGATCATGTCTGAGTTCTCCCTCACGGTCATTGGTTCGCGTGCCGGATTCGGACCTCCCGAACGACCGGCCAAAGCAAAGGTACTTCGGCGTGCAGTCGTGTCAAGTGTCAATTTTGACATTTTTCGTGTCATTCTTCTTGTCGGCCCCCGCTACCGGGCTTATCCTCTCGGCGTGAGCCTTCTTCCAAATGTTGAAACGCCGTCTGGAGAGCGTCAGGAGCCGACAGCGTCGGTTGCCGAGGTGCTGTCCTCCTTCCACGATGTGCGTGCGGCGGTGGCCGATCTGCTGGCGAGTGTCGGCGCCGACCCAACCAAAACCCGTGAATCTGCCCGCCTGCTCGGGTTGAATCGCGGGCTGGCCTGGCGTCTGACGCGGATTGTTCGGGCGCCGGAGTCCCCCGCTGTCGTCAGCGATGTGCCGGGGCGGCAGAGCATGAAGACATTTATTGAAGCCTGCCGCGAGCTCGGTGCGCCAAATGAGTCGCTGATCGCGGCGAGCGAGGCGATCGAGGCGTACGAGCGGTCGGTGGACCTGTGCAGCGGCGACCGGAAGACGCTGGCCATGCTGATGGCGAACCACAGCAGCGCGGGTCGTTCGTCAGAGCAGGAGAAGGCGCGGCGCAAGCTGTACGAGGGCGCGAGCTCGATGTGGGGCGTGCAGGCAGACATCCGCTTCGTGACTGTGTTCGTGTATCCGTCGGAGAGTGACCCCACGAAGATCGATGCCGGGCATGTCACCGGTTACGTCGGGTTTCGGCGCCTGAGCCAGCGGTCGTGGCCTCTGAGCTACGAGGCGGTGCACCGGGCGACGGGCGAAGCGGCTCGGTTTCAGAAGGAGCCACTCGAGCCCGAGGGCGTGAACGAAGGCGAGTTGCAGCTCCTGAAGTCGTTCTGTGATCCGCCGGATCCGAAGATCGAGGTGAATCGCTCCGGTGATTACAAGCGGTTCGAACTCGCGGCGGGTCCGGTCGGGAACAAGGGTGTGACGACCTGCGTGTTCGGATCGCTGCTCCGCGAGATCTACGGGCGGTACTCGGCCGAACCGGACACCGCGGGGTTCATGGTGCTGCTGCAGACGCCGGTGGAGCGGGTGGTGTTCGACATGTTCGTGCACAAGGATCTCGGGGTCGGCCTGCCGCCTCGGACGCAGCTTCTGGACCGGCTGACCTACCCGCACAACAACGACGAGAGCGAGTTCGAGCGCCAGCAGCTGCCGATGTCGGAAGAAGCGGTGGCGCTGCCGTCGAGCGCGGCCGGCGCGATCCATCCGGAGATCCCGTGGTACCCGAAGCTGCTGAACTTCGTGACCGAACGGATCGGGAAGGACATCGGCGATTTCAAGGCGTCACGGTTTGAGATGGCGTATCCGCCGATTTCGACGACGCTGAGCAGGCGATTCGATCTGCAACGCCCTCCGAAGAGTTAAACCCCGGACCGGTTCGTACAAACCGGTTGGGCTTGGGCGTTCCAACGGCCACTCCCGCTCGGCTGCGATCAAAACGCCGCTCCAATCGCCGGCGGTTCAACCGGTGAGGCCACGCGAAGCCCTTGTCCTGACGCGATGGTTTTGCTGCCGCAGGCGGAAGAACCAGCAACCGAAGCCCGCCCGGACAATACGACACCGTCGGTGCGTGAGGCTGTGTCCCAACCCGACTCGCTGAAGAGACCCGTCGATCCGGCCAACGATCGATAATCCGGAGCCAGCTCGAACGTTACCGCGCCCGTGCCCGTGTCAGCGAGGGCCACTGACCGCAGACAGCACTCTTCAGCGATTCCCGGAGGAACCACACCATGCAGCACACCAGACGACAGTTCATCGCGAGCGCGGGCGCGCTCGGCGCCGTTTCGCTCTTCGCGGGGCCGACCGCTCTGGGAAGCTCACTCCTTCGCACCACCCGAAAGGCCAAGGGCATGAAGATTCTGTTTCTTGGTGGGACCGGGATGCTCGGGCCGCACGCGGTGCGGATGCTGGTTGAGCGCGGGCATGAGGTGACGCTGTTCAATCGTGGCAATCGTGATGAAATGTTCCCTGACCTGGAGTTTATTGAGGGCAACCGCATCGTGGACGAAGGGCCGGGGCTGAAGCCGCTGGAGGAGGCGGTCGCGGGCGGGCGGCGGTGGGACGCGGTGATCGACACGGCGAGCGTGCACACCTGGGTGGAGAACAGCGCGCGGGTGCTGAAGGACGCGGCGGACCACTACACCTACATCTCTTCGCTCTCGGTGTACGCGGATAACTCGCAGACCGGGCTCGACGAGACCGATGAGGTCGCGACTATGCCGGACGATGTGGCGGAGACGATCACCACGCCGCGGTACAACATGATGTACTACGGCGCGGTAAAGGCGCGGAGCGAAGCGGCGGCGGAGAGGCATTTCCCTGGCAGGGCGATGGTGCACCGACCGGGACTGTTGGTCGGGCCTCGGGACTTCACGCACCGGTTCACCTATTGGCCGGCGCGGGTGCGCGAGGGCGGCGAAGTGCTCGCGCCGGGTGCGCCGGACCACGCGCTGCAGTTCATCGATGTGCGCGATCTCGCGGCGTTCATGGTGCACGCGATCGAACAGCAGCACACGGGGATCTACAACGTGAACGGACCGATCGGCTCGGGGATGACGACCGGGAAGATGCTCGATACCTGCAAGAAGGTGACGGGGAGTGACGCGGCGTTCACCTGGGTGGACGGCGAGTTCCTCGGTGCGAACGGCGTGGCCCCGTGGGCGCAGATGCCGGTGTGGATCCCGCCGGCGGAGGGCAGCGCGGGTTTCCACACGCGGAGTCTCGAGAAGGCGACGAAAGCCGGGCTGAAGACGCGCCCGCTGGACGAGACGGTGCGTGACACGCTGGCGTGGTTCGACGACGAGTATCTGGATCGCTGGAAGGAAGCGATGGTCGAGCGCGGCATGGAAGACCCGGAGTTCACGTTCGGCGGACAGGTGCCCGGCATCACGCGCGAGCGCGAGGCGGAACTGCTGGCGGCGTGGAAGGAACAGGCTGACGACTAAAGGCGCAAGCCGCGCGAAACGGCGAGGCGTTCGAAGCCGTCGAAGAGAAGTTGGGCGCCGATGGCCATGATCGCGGCGGGCCCAGCGCCGAGCAGGATCAACCCGAAGTCATCGAGCCGGATGCCGGTGAGGATGGGTTGGCCGTAGCCGCCGACGCCGATGAGCGCGGCGAGGGTGGCGGTGCCGACGTTGATGACGACGGCGGTCTTGATACCGGCGAGGATGGTCGGCAGCGCGAGCGGGAGTTCGACATCCTTCATGCGCTGCATCGGTGTGAGGCCGATGGCGATCGCGGATTCGGTGATATCGCCGGGGATTCCCGTCAGGCCGGAGTAGGTGTTGCGGACGATCGGGAGCAAGCTGTAGAGGAAGAGCGCGACGATGGCCGTCAGCGGCGAGAGGCCGAAGGCGGGGATCAGCAGCACCAGCAGGGCCAGCGAGGGCATGGTCTGGAGGATGCCGACGCACCAGAGGATGGGCTGCGCGAGTTTCTTCTGTTTGGCCGCGACGATGCCGAGCGGGATGGAGAAGAGGATCGCCCCGGCCATGGACCACGCGACGAGTTCGAGGTGGTCGATGGTCGTGCGAACGAGCACCGCGCGACGGGTTTCGACGAAGGCTTCTGTCTGGAGGTCGAACTCGCCTTCGAGAAACTCCTGCGCGACGAGCGACGCGGGGACACGCGGGCCGTCCTCGCCGTCTGCGTTTGTCGGTCCGATCTTGGCGAGGCGGTTCATCGCGGCCATGGCGCTCTCGTCGATCGCGCCTTCGAGCAGACCGATGGCGCCGCCAGCGCTCGGCAACCGGTCTTCGAGGTCGGCTCGCCAGAGGACCACGGCGTCGTAGCGCGGGAAGTAGCCGAGGTCGTCTTCGAGTATGACGAGGTCGTAGTACTCGATCTCGGCGTCGGTGGCGTAGAGATCCATTGCGCCGATGTCACCGGACTGCAGGCCTCGGTAGGCGAGATCGTGGTCCATGCCGCGTGCGGGGTTCTGCAGGCCGTAGGCGTCGCGCAGGCCGGGCCATCCGTCGGCGCGCTCCATGAACTCGTTGCTGAAACCCATGCGGATCTCAGGGTGGTCGGCGAGATCTGAAACGGTCTCGAGGTCGAGTTCCTCGGCGGTCTCGCGTGTGACGCCGACGGCGTAGGTGTTGTTGAAGCCGATCGGGTCGCTCATGCGGATGCCGCGGGACTTGAGGGAGGTACGGAGTTCGTCGAGCGTGCGCAGTTTCTCGTCGACGAGCAGTTCGCCCATGAGGGTGCCGGTGTATTCCGGGTAGGCGTCGATATCGCCGCGCAGCAGGCCGCTGAAGAGCACGCGTGAGCCGCCGAGCTCACGCCGGTGGCGGACCTCGGCGCCTTCGGCGCGGAGCACCTGGGTGACGAGTTCGCCGAGGATGACGGACTCGGTGAACTTCTTTGACGCCACGACGACTTGTCGGCCACCAACGCTCTGCGCGGAGAGGCCGGCGGCGACGATTCCGAACACGAGCAGGACCAGCAGTGCCCGTTTCATCCTGCACCTCCGGCGGTGAGGGCACCGACGCGCTGCATCTGGGCTGCGACGAAGGCCTTGACGAAGTCGGACTTCGGCTTGTCTCGGATCTCGGCGAACGGGCCGCGCTGTTCGACCTGCCCCTGCTTGAGCAGCACGATGTCATCTCCGGCGAGGTACGCGGCTTCTGCGAGGTCGTGGGTAACGAGAACGACGGTCTTTCCGAGTTCGGCGAACAGGTCTTTGAGTTCGGTCTGGAGTTCGGCACGGATGAGCGGGTCGAGGGCGCCGAGGGGTTCGTCGAGGAGGAGGACCTCGGGGTCGAGGACGAGGGCTCGCATCAGCGCAACGCGTTGGCGCTGGCCGCCGCTGAGTTCGGCGGGGTAGCGGTCGAGCGCGTCCTGCGGCAGGTGGACCATTGACGCGAGAGCGGTCACGCGCTCGGTAAGTTGCGATCCACCCCGGCCCGCGCGGATCGCGGGGATCTCGACGTTGCGCCTGGCGGTCATGTGAGGGAAGAGGCCACCCGACTGGATGGCGTAGCCGAAGCGCCGGCGGATGCCGACAAGATTCGCGTTGGACAGATCCTCGCCGTCGAACTCAACGCGCCCTTCGTCGGGCTTGATCAGGCCGATCATGAGCCGGAGCAGCGTGGACTTGCCGCAGCCGGACGGGCCGATGAGGGCGGTGGTCGTGGCGGCGCCGACCTCCAGCGAGACACCGCGCAGGGCGGTGTGTTCGCCGAAGCGTTTGGTCGCTTCGATGACAGAAAGCATGGACAGACCGTAGCACGCCGACGGTTGCGCATCAGAGGATTCCGGCGATTCTGCGGCGAGACAGACGAAAACTCCTTGGCTAAGGCAGACGACTCGGTAGCATTGATCGGGGCGGGCGGATCGAGGAGGAACCGAGCATGAACCTGTCGGCTCGCGATATCGCGGATTCCGCGTCGTCTATCCCAGAAGCCAGCAAACGGGAAGTCTTCGTCAGCAAAGCCTGCGGCGGTGACGACGAGTTGATCGCCGAAGTGAAGATGATGCTCGGGGACGCCGCGACTGTTGCCGATTCCACGAGTGGATTGACGGATCCCGACGTGACGGTCGGCCCGGATCGGCGAGGCGGCGCAGTGTCGGGCGCGCATCGGTCCGGCGCTGCCGAGAAGACCGGCGATGTGATCGACCACTACAAACTGCTCAAGCCCTTGGGCGAGGGCGGGTTCGGGTCCGTGTGGCTGGCCGAGCAGAGCGAGCCGGTGAAGCGTCGGGTTGCGCTGAAGATCATCAAGCTGGGCATGGACACGAAAGAAGTAATCGCGCGGTTCGAAGCGGAGCGTCAGGCGCTGGCGATGATGGACCACCCGAACATCGCGCGGGTCTTCGACGCGGGCGTGACCGGCAACGGGCGTCCCTACTTCGTGATGGAACTTTGCACCGGCGAAGAGGTGTCCTCGTACTGCGATTCTCGGAAACTGAGTATCCGGCAGCGGCTCAACCTTGTCGAGCAGATCTGCCACGCCGTGCAGCACGCGCATCAGAAGGGCATCATCCACCGCGACCTCAAGCCGAGCAATGTGTTGGTGGACACGCACGACGACAGGCCGCATGTGAAAGTCATCGACTTCGGCATCGCCAAGGCGACCAACCAAACGCTGACGCAGCGGACGCTCTTCACCGAGTCGCAGCAGTTGATCGGTACCCCGGAATACATGAGCCCGGAACAAGCGTCTGGGCAATTGGATATCGACACGCGGACGGATGTGTACTCGCTCGGCGTCCTGCTCTACGAGTTGCTCACGGGATCAACGCCGTTCAGCGCGAGGGACCTTCGCTCGGCGGCGTTCGGCGAGCTGCAGCGGATCATCCGAGAGGTCGATCCGCCGCGTCCCAGCACGCGCTTGAGCCACAGCACGAAGACGCTTCCCGAGTTGGCGCGGAGCCGTCACGTCGAGCCGACGCGCCTGAGCCGGATCATTCGGGGCGATCTGGATTGGATCGTCATGAAGTGTCTGGAGAAGGACCGGAGCCGGCGGTACAGCAGCCCGGCGGCGCTCGCTGACGACCTCCAGCGGCATCTGAAGGGTGAGCCCGTGGTCGCGGCGCCCCCGAGCACGGCCTATCGAGTGCGCAAGTTTGTTCGGCGAAATAAGGGTGGCGTCCTCGCGGCGTCGCTGGTTGCGTGCGCACTTGTTCTCGGGATCATCGGCACATCGGTGGGCCTGGCCAACGCGAACGAGCAGCGCGAGCGGGCGGAGGAACAGGCACAACTGGCCCGTGCGGCCGAGGAGCGCGAAAAGGATCGCGCGGACGAACTCGAGCTCGTGGCGAACTTCCAGTCCGAGCAACTCGACGCGGTTGACCCACCGACCATGGGAACACAGATTCGCGCCGACCTGCTCGCGAGCATCCGCGGCGCGGCGCTCCGGTCCGGGGCTTCGGAAACCGAAGCCGATGAACGCACAGCGCGGGCCGATGAGTTGCTCTCCGCCGCGGACTTCACCGGCGTCGCCCTCAACGCGCTCGAAGAGAACATTCTGCTCCCGGCGGTCGAGGCGGCGCGGGCCAGTTTCGCCGATCAACCGTTGCTCCGGGCGAAGCTGATCCAGACTACTTCGACGAGCGCGCACAGGCTCGGGCTGTACACCTTCGCCCGGGATATACAGGCGGAAGCGAGCGGTCTGTTCTTGAGCCAGTTACCCGCCGATGATCAGGCCGTGCTCGATTCTCGTCAGCAGCTTGCGCTGTTCATGCGGTCGGCCGGTCAGTTTGAAGAGGCGGAGACGATGTACCGGGAGCTGCTTGCCGAGGCGCTGCGGCTCTTTGGTGGCGAGCACCCCGTGACCGCACGTTACATGTCCAACCTCGGTGTGCATCTCAGCGACATTGGCAAGGCGGAAGAGTCGCTGGAACTCGAACGGCAGGCTCGCGACATCTACGCGGCAACGCTCGGGCCGCTTCATCTCGACACCATCCGTTCCACCGGCAACATCGGAGCGGCCCTCGCGAATCTTAATCGGCCCGAGGAGGCGTCCGCGGAATACTACGCCGCGTTGGAAGGGTTGCGAAAGACGGTCGGTGATGACGACCCGCATACATTCCGTCAGCTCAGCAACATCGCCACGCTCCATCTGAAGCAAGGGGACTTCGCCGCGGCAGAGGAGATTCTGCGGGAAACGGTGGATGGCAACCGGCGTGTGCTCGGCAACGACCATCCGCAAACACAGATATCGATCGACAATCTCGGAAACGCGCTGTATCGACAGCAGAAGTACGAGGAAGCGACGCGCTACGCCCAGGAGGCGTACGAGAACCGCGATCGGACGCTCGGACCGAACCACCCGGACACGCTGCGCTCTGTCTACAACCTCGGCATGATCTACCAGACCCAGAAGGACGACGAGCGTGCCTCGGAACAGTTCCGTCGGGCCGCGGACGGGTTCCGCGTGGCGTACGGCGAGTTCCATCCCAACACGATCACGGCGCGGACGAACCTCACAGGCACCCTCTTCCGCCTCAGCCGATGGACGGAGATCGAGACACACCTCTTCGCTGAACTGCAACTGCTGGAAACGCGGGCCGACGCGCCCGCCGACCGCCACGAGTCGATCATCCGCGCAATCGGCATCCTGTACCGGTACTGGGACGAGGCCGAGCCCGGTAACGGCTACGACGCCAAGTCGGCCGAGTGGGTGCAGCGGCTCGAAGACTTCCGAGCGGCCAACGCCGAGCCGGCGCCCTGAGTCGATCCTGTTGCACGCCCGCCATCGACCACGCAGAATGCCCGAACCTTGGCCGACTCACCAACCGTTGCCACGCTCTCTCCGACCCGGATCCTCCTGAAGGTCATCGGGCCGGGCGTCCTGCTCGCGGGCGCGGCGATCGGGGTCTCTCACCTCGTGCAGGCGACGCGGGCCGGCGCTGAGTTTCGCTTCGGGCTGCTCCCTGTGCTGCTCATCGCGTGCGCGACGAAGTACCCTTTCCTGGAGTTCGGGCCTCGGTACGCCGCGGCGACCGGTCGAACCCTCATCGATGGGTACCGTGACCTCGGCCGATGGGCGCTGTGGACCGCGGCGGTTGTGACCTTCGGGGCCATGTTCATCATCATGGCTGGTGTGACGATCGTGACGGCGGCGCTGGCGACGGCACTCTTTGGCTCAATCGGTGTTGAGCTCGGCGTGACGATCTGGAGCGCGGTGATCCTCGGGACATGCATGGTGCTCCTGCTGATCGGGCGATACCCGACGCTCGACCTGACCATGAAGCTCGTGATGGCGCTGCTGCTGGTGTCGACGCTGGCGGCGGTGGTTGCGGCGATCGCTTCACCGAACCTCGGGACGAACGATGTCGAGGCGCCGGCGTGGTGGCTGCCCGCGAACTTCGGCTTTCTGCTGGCGTTCATGGGTTGGATGCCGATCCCGATCGATTCGGCGATCTGGCATTCCATCTGGACACGCGAGCGGTGCAAGCAGACCGGGCACGAGTGCACCGTGCGCCAGGCGCGGGCCGACTTCAACTTCGGCTACGGGCTGGCGACGGTCGTCGCGATCATCTTCCTCACGCTGGGCGCGCTCGTGATGTTCGGGCGCGGCGAGGCCTTCGCCTCGGGTGGTGCGGGCTTCGCAACGCAGTTCATCGAGATCTACACGACCACGCTGGGGCCGTGGGCCCGCCCGATCATCTCGATCGCGGCGTTCACGACCATGCTCTCGACCACGCTGGTGGTGCTCGACGCGTTCCCGCGTGTGATGCAGCGCCTGGTCGCGACACTCCGCGCTGGGAAGCGTGAGGCGAAGCCGTCGGGGCGGGCGTACGCGGGATGGGTCGTGGTGCAGGCGGGGCTGGGCTTGGCAATCATCGCGCTGCTGAGCGGGCAATTGACGACACTGGTAGACCTCGCGACGACGCTGTCGTTCCTGACCGCCCCGATCCTCGCGTTCATCAACTACCGCGTGATCACCGGACCCACGACGCCGGTACACGCACAGCCGGGGAAGGCAATGCGGATATTTAGCGTTTGCTCGATGGTGTTTCTGGGGGTGTTCAGCGTGGCGTATCTGGTGTGGCGGGTGGTTGGTTAGAGCGCACCCGATTCACACACCCAGCAACCGATCGCGTGCCCGCATCGTCAGCTCGTACTCGCGGCCGCTCAGCGATGTCTTCGCCAATTGCAGTCGAACAAGCAGCTTCGCCGCCTCCTCATCCGACGGTTCACAGGCTCGTTCGGCTCCGAACGCATCGTGCATGAACGATGCTGCCTGTTGAACGGTCCTGCCCGGCGCGCTGATCCGGGATCGCGCGAGGCGCAGAGACTCGAGAATCAGGGAGAATGGTTCGATCGGGAGGCGCGCCGTACTCGCGACCTGAAACCTGCGGAAGCCCATGTCCGACGAATCGTGGATCGGGTCCTGACCCCGGAGCGCCGCAGCGAACCCCGCGAGCGCAAGCACAATGATGATGGTCACCGTCCACTTCACACCGAGAAAAATCACCATCAGCATGAACAACAGAAACGCCATTACCACGCCGAACAGCAGCCCCATGACAAGGGCAATGACAGCACGCAGCAAGTAATCGCGGTTTCGCTCTGCGATCGCGGCCTTGATGACCCGCTCACACGCGCCGATGCTGACAGCAGCGTTTGTTGGAGCGTTCACTCCACCGACTCCACCTCGATCGCCAGCACCCCCAGCAGCCGGGCGATCGTCGTGTACGCGTCGAGCATGGTGTCCTCGCTGAGGTCCGTCACCGAGGTGGTGATGTGCGTTGCGTCCATCGCTTTGGGCCAGGAGGCGTCGAAGTCTTGCCAAACCGGGCGTCCATCCGCATCGTTCAGCAGGGCCTGCGTCCACATGTGGTAGCCGAAGACCTTGTCGCCGGTGCCGAACTGGTCAACGAAGATCAGACCGTTGGCGGCCCGGCTGGGGATGCCCTCGGCGCGGAGCATCGCCGCGAGCAGCACGGCGTGCTCGGTGCAATCGCCGGCGCGGTTGCGGACGACTTCCGAAGCCGTCGCGAAGCCGACGCCGAGCGTCTTCTCGTTGATGTAGCGGTAGACGAAGCGGCGCATCGCCTCGGCCTTCGCGCGATCGGAGGCGTCGGCCGCGACGCCCTTGAGCGCTTCCTTCGCGAGTTCGCGCACGCGCTCGTCGTCGCTGTCCGCCGCCGGAGTCGGCGCGAGGTACGCCTCGGCATCGACATCGCCCTCGTCGGCGATGACCGGTGCATCGAGATCGATCGTGATCCGTAGCGAGCCGTTTTCGAGTCGCTCGACGCGCTGCGCACCGGTCGTCGGCAGGTCCGGCAATTGCTGACCGGCGATCGTCGACGACAGCCGATAGGTCGCCCGGCGCGTCGTGCGCGGCGAGGGGATCTCGCCAACCGGCTCGACGAGCGTCGAGCCCATGAGTTCGACCGCAGGAAACTCCTTGAGCGCCTCGTCGCGCTCGGCGCGCTCCATGACCATCGTGATGCCGCCGAACGGCAGTTCGGAGCGCAGCGTTTCGCCGGTCGCGTCGGTGTGGTTGACCATGGCCAGGTCGGGCATGATCGACTGCGTGACCGTCCAGCGGACCGCTTCGACTGTTTCGCCGAGCACTTCGATGGGCTCGGTGCCGACGCGGGTCAGTTTGTTGAGCACGCGATCGAGCCCGGTGCTGGCGTCGATGGTGGAGTAGACGATGGCGTCGGCTCCGGCCACGATCCGGGCGTTGACGTACGCGCCGACCTCGCCGGGCGTCAGCCAGGTGCCGCCGGGGGCCTTCTCCTCGCGGACGGTGCGCCTGCCGCCGTTGATGGTCGTGCGCTTCACGGTCTCGCCGTCCCAGACGTACGCCTCGACGGTCTTCGCGCCGCCGAGGTCGGTGGTGGAGCGCATCGAGATCGGCTCGCCGTCGAGCGTCTCGACGAACTCGGTGACCACGCTGATGTTCAGTTCGTCCTCGAAGCGCGCGATGCGGAAGACCATCTCGGAACTGGTCACGAGCGTCTCGTCGAGGACCGACGCCGCCTCGCGGGCGAAGCCGACGCGCTGGTCGTTGATCTTCACGACGAAGTACCGCTCGTATTCGCGATCGGGCGCGCCGAGCGCCGGTGCGCCCAGCGCGAGCAGGGTCGCGGCGATGATCCAGAAACCGGTGAGCCGTCTGAAGCGCATGGTGGTCCTTTCGCTGGCCCCCATGCTACCGGCGAGGCCCGATCGCGACGCAGAAACGCGATGGAGCCGATAGGCTTCACCTGCCATGATCGATACCCATTGCCACCTGACATTCCCGGATTATGAGGGGCGCGTGGACGCCGTCCTCGCCGATGCCCGCGCCGCCGGAGTCTCCGGCTGCATCACGATCTCGACCACGCCCCACGACTGTCGCGAGGCCTTAGCGATCGCGCGGACCCACGAGCGGGTCTGGTGCACCAGCGGCGTGCACCCGCTCTACGCCGACCGCGTCCCGACCGACCCGGGCGAGGCCGCCGAGGCCTGGGCAAACATCACCGAGGTCGCATCGGCCCCCGAGTGCGTCGCCTGGGGCGAACTCGGCCTCGACAACCACTACGACAAGCCGCCGAAGCACGTGCAATTGCCGGTGTTGCAGCACCAACTCGCCATGATCAGGGAGCTGCGCGAGGCCTCGGGCGAGCGCCGGATCGACAAGCCGGTCGTCATCCACTGCCGCGAGGCCTTCGCCGAACTCATCCCGATCCTGCGCGACACCGCGCTCGACCCGTCGCGCTTCGTGTTCCACTGCTTCACCGGCTCGCCCGCCGACATGCAGCTCGTCCTCGACTTCGGCGCGTGGGTCAGTTTCACCGGCGTCGTCACCTACAAGAACGCCCAGGATGTCCGCGCGGCCGCCCGCCTGCTCCTCGAAGCCACCGGCGGCGACCGGGTCATGGTCGAAACCGACGCCCCGTTCCTCACCCCCCACCCCCATCGCGGCGTGCGCCCGAACGAGCCGAAGTTCGTCGTCCACATCACCGAGACGCTGGCGGGGATCCAGCAGGAACTGACCGGCGAGAGCGCGGACGAGTTCCACGAGCGTCTGAATCGGAATACGGAGCGGTTCTTCGGGATCCCGGCCCGTTAACGTTTGATCAAGCCGACGCGATTTTGGCTGTCGCCGCACGTCGAGGTCGATGAGTTTCCTGGACGCACTCCCACCCGTCCACGGAGACCCACCGATGCGCCTGCCTCTTGCCTGCACCCTCGCCCTCGCGACCTCGACCCCCTCGCTCACGATCGGGCAGACCTGCCCGCCGGGATGGGACCCGTTCGAGCCGGGGCTCATCGGCTCATCGATCATCGATCTACACGTCTTCGACGATGGCTCGGGCCCTAAGCTCCTCGCGGCAGGCTATCTGGAAGGCGGGCAGGGTGATGGCTTCGTGACGAGCTTCGCCAGCTTCGACGGAGAGTCGTGGAACGCGATCTACGGTGCGCCTTTTCTGGCGTATGAGTTTGCGACCTACGATGACGGGTCCGGACCGGCGGTTTATGTCGCAGGGGATTCGAGCGGTTTAAACACCAATCCTGCTCGCCGCGGCGTTGCCAAATGGAATGGCGAAAGTCTGGAGCCTCTCGGCGAGGGAATCACGAGTTCAGGATCTGGAGTGCTAGCACTTCAGGAGTTCAACGGCGAGTTGTTCGTCGGCGGGTACTTCTCAAGCGTTGACAATCTCGCCACCGACGGGCTCGCCCGCTGGAACGGGAAGGACTGGGCCGACGCTTCGTCTGGTCTTGACTTCACGCCCTGGGCACTGTGTGTTCACGACGACGGTTCTGGATCCGCTCTGTACGCCGCGGGACGGGAGGGCAACAACCAAGGCAATCTGGTCGGGCACGTCGCTCGGTGGGACGGCGAGCAGTGGATCGATCTGAACCTGAACGCGAACAACGCTGTCGTCGAATTGGTGTCGTTCGATGACGGCACCGGACCAGCGCTCTACGCCGGTGGCTGGTTCACGGAAGTGGAAGGCGTGCCGACGGGCCACATCCTGCGTTGGAACGGTGCCGTTTGGGAGCCGCTACCGGTGGACCTGCCGGGAAGGGTCAAGAGACTTCATGTTCTCGATACGGGCAACGGCCCGACGCTCTACGCGACCGGGGAGTTCTCCTTCGATCCCGATCAGGAAGAGGAGTACGTCGCGACATGGGACGGCCTTCAATGGCATCCGATCCCGAACAGCGGTCCCGGTGTGCCGACCGCGCTCGTCGTGTACGACCGTGGCGACGGCCCCCGAGTGACCGCGTCCGGGCTGTTCCAGATCTGGGGCGAGAACGGCCCGATCGACTGGCTCGCGACCCTCGGCTGCACTCCCGAGCAGTGCCCCGGTGATGTGACCGGCGACAACCGAACCGATCTGACGGATCTCAACATCGTCCTCGCGAACTTCGGTTCTGAAACTGCCGTTGGCGATTTGAACGGCGATAGATCCGTTGACATCGAGGACCTGAACCTGCTGCTGAATTACTTTGGGGCGGACTGCGGGTGAGCGGTTCCTCGCGCTCTTGATTCAACTGAAGACCAAACCTCGCTCTAACCGAACACCGCGAAGACCGTGGCGATCACGAACACGGTGATCCCATAGAGCACCAGCGGCAGCGCGAACCAGCGCACGAAGCGACGCGCCCTGCGGTCAACGAAGCAGATTCCGACTCCAACCGGCCACGCCACCACGGAGCCGAGCAGCGCTACATCAGGCCAGCGTGACCTGTACAGAAAATCCGATTCGCTCACGTGGATTCCGACCTTTGCCGCAATCCATGCGGCAATAATCGACGCCGCAAGCACGCTCGTGATTCGCAACGGATCAGGGTTCCAAGCGGCTGCTTCCTCCTCTCCGTCCGACGGTTGCCACGGAACATCCTGATCGTCGGATTCGCCGGGGAACGCCGGATATTCAAGCGATGCCTCAAGCGTGTGCCACTGCACCCAGACAAGCGAAAGCATCACGGAGGCCACCACCAGGAGCAGCGGCGTGAGCACCACGGCGAGAAGCGAGGCCGTGTGCGCCCAAGCGTCATCCGACCCTGCGGGAGAAAGCATCGCCGCGCGTCGGAACACGAACGCGAAATCCGCGAGCGGGATCGCGGCAACCACGAGGCCGAGCACGACGACAAGAGTGAACCGGCGGAGCCAGATCCAGAGCGCACCGGACGCGATGACAAGGGCCACACCGGCAACGGTGAACGATTGAGCCAGTTGCAGGGCATCGACACCCGCCGTGCGTGACCGCAGGTCGAGAGCCGCCAGCAACAGGACCGACGCACCCCACACCAGACACACGCGGGCGGTGAGCCGATACCAGAAGTCCCATCGCTGTTCGTCGGGCATCGGGCTTTGGGACATTCGGGGTCCTTGACAAGTGCACTGCCGGCGGCAATCCCGGCCGGCGACAGGCAGGGTACAGCGATCTGCGTCTGAACATGTCCTTCGGAAACGGTCTCGTCCCCGTGCAGCCCCCGCCTCCCCCCTGCTACCCTGCCCGCATGAACAGCCAGACAGACTCCGGTTCCCACGCCCTGCACGAGCAGTGGCTGCTCGCTCTGACCGCGATCCCGACCGCCGCGGGGCGGGAGCGTCGGGTCGTCGAGTGGATCCACGAGTGGGTCAGCGAGCGCCCCGACCTCGCCCTGAGCGCCGACCGCTTCGGCAACCTGACCATCGAGCACGTCGAGGCCTCAAACGCCTCCGAGCGCCCGTTCTACATCACCGCCCACCTCGACCACCCGGCCTTCGTCGTCGAGGCGATCGACGGCAACACGCTGCAGCTGAGTTTTCGCGGCGGCGTGCTCGACCCGTACTTCGCGAATCGCCCGCCCATCGTGCTCTTCACCGAGGATGACCGCCCGATCCGCGCGGTCGTGACTTCCAGCGACAAATCCACCAAGCCCTTCCGCACCGCGAGCGCCGAGCTTGCTTCGGGCGAATCGATCGAAGGCCTCGCGCCCGGCGACATCGGGCGATGGGACTTCCCCGAGCCGGAGATCAGGCCCGAGACCGCCAAGCCGGGCATGCACGCCGGTCGCGTGCTGTACACGCACGCCTGCGACGACCTCGCCGCCGTCGCCGCGGCGCTCTGCGCGATCGACGACCTGCGCGACGAGCCGAACGCCCGCCACGTTCGCCTGCTGTTCACGCGGGCAGAAGAGATCGGCTTCGTTGGCGCGATCGCGGCGTGCCGCGAGAAACTGCTCCCGCGCGACGGGCGCTACGTGCTGCTCGAGAACTCGCGCAGCTTCCCGGAATCGCCGATCGGGGGTGGACCGATCGTGCGCGTCGGCGACCGCATGTCCACCTTCAGTCCCGCGCTCACCGCCGGCATCGCCAAAGTCGCCGCGGACATCGCCAAGGCCGACGGCGAGTTCAAGGACAACGACCCCGGCCAGATTGAGAAGTCCGACCGCACCGAGGCCGCCTTCAAGTGGCAGCGCAAGCTCATGCCCGGCGGCGCGTGCGAGTCCACCACCTACATGGCCTATGGCTACGAATCGACCTGCCTGTGCCTGCCCCTGGGCAACTACCACAACATGGCCGACCTGCAGGCGGCGCAGGACGAGGAACCCGACGCGATCGCCAACGCCCGCCCCGGGCGCGAGCACATCGCCCTCAACGACTACCACAACCTCGTCCGCCTGCTCGTCGCCTGCGGCACGAAGCTCACCGAGGTCGAAGCCCCGGTGGACACCATGGAGAAACTGTTCGCCGAGCGCAGCTTCGTGCTGACGCAGGCCACGACACCGGACCCGGACGAGATCCCGGCGCTCCGCGAGGAATAGAGTCGGCGATCGAACACTCCCCCGGCACATCGGCAGGACGATGATGACCAGCCCCCCCACCACGATCCGAGCCGTCGGCTGCGCGAGCGCGCTGGCGCTGCTTGCCGGCTTGACATCCTGCACCGGCGTCGAGCCCGCATTGATCGGGGCCGCCGTAAACGGAGCGCAGACCGGTGTCTCCCTGTTCAGCGGCGCGGAGATCTGGGCCTACGAGATCGCCGACTTCGAACGCGTACTCGACGCGGTCGAAGAAACCGAGCGCGAGCTCGGCCTCCGCCAGTTGAACGAGGTCCGCGAGGACGACCGCTACTGGGTGTACTACCGCTTCGCGAAGCACGCCAAACTGGTGGTGGAAGTCCGGCGTCAGACCCCGACTGTCACCTCCATCGAGGTAGATGTCGCCGACCGGGACCAGCAGGGTATGGCCTCGCTGTTCCTGAAGCGCGTGCTCGACCGAATCGAAGCCCAACCAGCGCCGTGAACCCCGCCGCAACGCACGCGAAGGCGGATATCGAAATCGCTCCGGCTCCGGGCCTACGATCCGACGGGTTTCCCCTCGTGGGTCCCCCGCTCCACCGACTCCGTATCTCCGGAAGGACGCATCTTCATGACCGACTTCACCGCCGACCACACGACCGAAACCACCTTCCAGGTCAACAGCCGCGGCATGACCACCACTCCGGCCATCGAGGACCACATCCGAGACCAGATCCACCAGCACCTCGAACGATTCCTCAAGCGCCTGACCCGCATCGAGGTCCACCTCTCCGATGAGAACGAACCCCATCGCGACACCGGCGACGACAAACGCTGCCTGATCGAGGCCCGCCCCGCCGGACGCGACCCACTCGTCGCCGAACATACCTGCGGCGATATGTATGAGGCCATCGATTCCGCGGTCTCAAAACTCGTCCGCGTCCTCGAACACAAACTCGAACGCGACTGATGGGCCGAACCCGGCGACGCCGGCGTCCGCTACCATGAGGACATGCGCGAAACCACGCACTGCACGCTCGAACCAACCTCCGGCGTCCTGATCGTCCGCCTCAAGGGGCCATCGCTGGAAGAGCAGGACGCCAGGTCGATCCTCAGCGATCTCCAGGCGCACGCGCCGGAGTGGAACTGGCGCGTCGCGATCGACATGAACAATGTTGAGTTTCTGGCGTCGTCCGGCATCGGCTCGCTGATCAACTTCCATCGCACCTGCGCGGGCGCCGGCGGCAACATGGCGATGTTCGGTGTAAATGACAACATTCAGGGCGTCTTCAAGGTCACGAAAATGCACAAGTTCTTCACCATGGCCAAGGACCAGGCTCAGGCCATCAAGAAACTGACCTGATCGCGAAGGCCCGAACGGCCACAAGGGGGCGCACCGTGCCCACGACTACTTTCTCCGTCCGAGGTATGACCTGCCAAAACTGCGTTCGCAGGGTCACCGAATCCCTGGAGTCCGTCACCGGCGTCACCGACGCCCGTGTCTCGCTGAAAGACCGGACCGCGACCGTTGAAACGAAGGGCGATGCGGACTTCGAAGCGATGCGCGAGGCCGTCCGAGAGCGGGGCGGTTACACGCTCGCCAACGAGGGCGACGCCGAACCCGCGCCGGAGCAGGAGGAAGATCAACCCGGCGAATCGCTCTACCCACTCCTCCTGATCGTCGGGTACATCCTCGGCACGACCGTGCTGGTCGCGCTCGCAACCGACAACTGGTCCCTGATGACGATGATGCGTCACTTCATGGCCGGCTTTTTCATCGTCTTCTCGTTCTTCAAGCTGCTCGACCTGCCGGGATTCGTCAACGCGTACTTCAGTTACGACCTGATCGCCCGCGCCGTGCCCAGGTGGGGCTGGGTGTACCCGTTCGTCGAACTCGCCCTCGGCGTGCTGTATCTGCTGAACGCTGTACCCATCGCGACCAACATCGTCACGCTCGCGCTGATGCTCATCGGCTCGGTCGGTGTGCTCAAGGCGCTTATGGAGAAGCGCAAGATCCAGTGTGCCTGCCTCGGCACCGCCCTGAACCTGCCGATGACCAAGGTCACATTGATCGAGGACCTGACGATGGCGGCCATGGCCGCGGGCATGCTGGTGATGTACGCCGCGGGCTGATCGCCGCTCACGCCCGACACCGCATCTGCCGATAGTGGAGATGCCATGCAACCGCGCTCCACCGACGCGATCGCCGCATCGATGATCCGCAACCTGGAGTCGCGGACGGGGCTGTGCCTCGACGAGTGGATCGAGATGGTCGCCGCCGAATGCCCGGCCGTAAACGGTTCGGTCGACAGCGTCGACCCCGCCCAAGCCGAACATCGCGACGTGCGCCGCTGGATCCTCGACCACTACCAGATCGGCCCAAAGACCGCGTGGCTCATCGCCGCCGTCACCCTGCGCCACCTCGGCAAGGTGGATCCCAGCCAGGACGAACTCGTCGACGAGCAGTACAGCGGGCGCTACGCCCCGCTCCGCCCGGTCTATGACGCCATCGTCTTCGCAGCACGTCAGCTGGGCGACGGCGTCGAAATCCGCCCCGCCATCGGCCACGTCACCCTCGCGCGAGGCCGTACCTTCGCGGTCGTCAAACCCCGGCTCCGCGCCGTCCGCCTCGGGCTGCGCCTCCCCGGCGGGCCCGAGGCGCCGACCGACCGACTGATCGCCAAACCCTGGATGAAGAAGCGGGCGACCCACTTCATCGACCTCGCCAGCCTCGATGAAGTCGACGGCGAGCTGCAGGGCTGGATGAAGCAGGCGTATCAGGCCCGGGCCTAAGAATCGGTCGATTCGCGGCAACCATTCGCCCTCCGCTGCGTATTATCCGAAGAGGAACCTTTCGGAGAGACCACGCGATGAACGCCCAGATGCCCGCATCCACCGCACCGCAACACGGCTCGGACACCCGAACCACCGAGGCCGGTGCTTCGGTGCGTGTCGTCGTCCGCCCCCGCTACATCGCCGAGCACTCCGACCCCGCCTCCGACCGATACGTCTTCACGTACCACATCACCATCCTCAACGAAGGTGAGTCCACCGTCCGACTGCTCAGCCGCTACTGGCTGATCGCCGATGCCGACGGCGAGTCGCACGAGGTCGAGGGCGAGGGCGTCGTCGGTGAGCAGCCGGTCATCCGACCCGGCCACTCGCACGAGTACGAGTCATTCTGCCCGCTCGCCACGCCGTGGGGCACGATGGAGGGCCACTACCGGATGGTCCGCCTGCACCCGGACACGCCCGAACAGTTGCTCTCTCTCGACCCGAGCGAACTCGGCGAGGTGTTCAACGCGAACATCGGACGGTTTTATCTGGTGTCCGACGAGTCCTGAGCCGAATCAGTTGCCGTTGAACGGCCAGTACCGCTGCACAATCGGTCGCCGGCGCCCGCGCCCGAACGCCACCGGCCGCACCTTCAGCGCGATCGCGAGCTGGAAGCGTTTGTACTCGTTCAGGTCGATCAGCCGGATCACGCGCCGCAGCTCGTCGGCTTCGATGGCGCCACGCGACACGAGATCGGTCTCGATCGACCGCGCGTCTTCTTTACCATCCACGTATCTGGCCACGATCTCGTCGAGCACGTCGTAGTCCGGCAGCGAGTCCGAATCCTTCTGGTCCGGACGCAGTTCTGCGCTCGGCGGCTTGGTGATCGTCGAATCAGGAATCGGCGGACTATCAAACCCGCCACGCTCCGGATGCGCGTTGATCCACTTCGCCAGGTCGTACACCTCGCCCTTGAGCAGGTCGGCAATCGGCGCGAGCCCGCCGTTCTGGTCGCCGTAAAGCGTGGCGTACCCGGTCGCGTGCTCACACTTGTTGCCGGTCGTGAGCAGCAGCGCCCCGGTCGCGTTGCTCACCGCCATCATCGTCAGCCCGCGCAGGCGGCTCTGCAGGTTCTCATCCGTCAGCCCGCCCGCGCCGGACTCCACGCCGAGTCCGCGCAGCGTCTCATCCAGATCACCCGAAAGCGCATCGTGCCCGGCCTCGATACTGCGCACCGCGTACCCGCAGCCGATCCTGCGGCACATTTCTTCCGCATCCGTCAGGCTGCCCTCGCTCGAATACCGGCTGGGCATCGCCACGCCGACCAGATTCTCAGCGCTAACCGCCGCGGCCCCGAGCACCGCGCACATCGCCGAATCGATTCCCCCCGAGACGCCGAGCGTCACCTTTGAGAATCCGCTCTTGCGACAGTAATCACGAACGCCGAGCACCAGCGCGTCCCACAGCAGCCCCAGCGGGTCCGCCTCCTCGAACGGATCGGCCTCGATCGGTCGGGGCTCGCGTCCCGGTTCAAACTCCGTCAGGACCAGACCGCTTTCGAACGGCACGCCGCTCGCGGTCAGCATCGCACCGAACGGCCCCGGCTCGTAGAGCGCGCAGTGCCCGTCGAAGATCAGATCATCGTTCGCGCCGCACTGGTTGACCGACGCGATCGCGATGCCCAGCCGTTCGCACTGCTGCGCGATGATCCGCCCCTGCGTGACGCTCTTGCCGCGCACGAACGGGCTCGCCGAAGGGACCGCCACCAGCTGCGCACCGGCCGCTTTCAGTTCCGCGATCGGATCGGGCGCACCGGCGTACCGGTCATCCGTGTGCGCATCCACACCTCGCCACAGGTCCTCGCATACCGCCAGCCCGACCCGCACGCCGCCGACCTCGATAACGACCGGGCGATCACCGGGGCGGAAGTACCGCAGTTCGTCGAACACGTCGTAGTTCGGGAGAAGTCGCTTGTCGTACCGCTCGACGATCCCACCGCCGCGAGGCCCGCCCCGCGCCACGACCACAGAATTCGTCAGCAGCGCCCCCGCCCCCTCGCGCCAGGGCGTGCCGATCAGCACCGTCAGTCCGTCCGGGACACCCGAAGCGATCCGCTCCACCTCACGCATCACGTCGTCGATGAACCCGCCCTGCAGCAGCAGATCCCGCGGCGGATACCCCGTCATGACCAGTTCGGGCAGCACGAGCATCTGAACGCCGGACGCCACCGCGCCACGGATCGCACTCTCGATCAGAGCACGGTTACCGGCGAGATCGCCAACGGTCGGATTGAGCGGGGCGAGTGCGAGTTTCAAGGGGAGGATCATATGCCTCGGTCACGCAAGGACGCCAACCGGTCCAACAGCGAAGGGGAGCCCCAACCCAGCGGATCAGTCCGAAGTCTCCTGCGCCTCGCCTGGCCTCGGCGCACCACTGTCGGCGATGTGCCGACCCGATCGCCACAGATGGAAGAGCACGCTGTCGGCCCATTGCACCGCATCGATGCGGCGCATCGCCGTGCTCGGGGCCAGATCACCGGTCGATGTTCGCTCGAGAATCGCCTTCCGCTCGATCGCCCGCTCCTGCGCAACCTCGCGGCTCAGCGTCTCCAGATGACCCGGATCATCAATCGATTCAAGAGCGATCTGCAGCCGCTTCGTGATCGCGCGCGTTCCCTCATCCGCCTTCAGCAAGGCCGACGAAGGCGCTTCCTCGCTCGCGTCGATCAGGCTCACCAGATGGTCCACCGCGTGCAGCAGGTTGTTCTGACTCGACCAGTCGGCCCTGACGGTCGGCTGGGTGGAAATCAGCCCGATGAGATCGGCCGCCCGCTCCATCGCGATCCGCGCCTCGGTGACCAGCCCCGGAGCGATCCGCCGATCCGACTGCACCCGCGCGCCGATCGCCCCGGCCAGCGCGGACCGCGTTCGGATAAGCGCCGTGCGGACCGTGTCCAGCGCGACCGCCGGCACCGACGCCACCGACGGGTCCAGATTCTCGGATAGCGACGGCTCGCGCACCGGCACGATCCGCTCAACGAGTCTCGAGAACGGGCCGAGCAGCGGGAGCAACACCACGACGCCCAGCACGTTGAAGATCGTGTGGAATGCAGCCAGCGCGATCGTGTCCGCGCCGCCCTCGATCCCCTGCGTCGCCCAGTCCGTCACATCGACGATGAACGGCAGCAGCGGGAGCGCAAGCAGCCCGGTCACGATGTTGAAGCCGATGTGCGCCACCGCCGTCCGCCGCCCCGACGGGCTCGCGCCGATCGACGCGATCACCGCCGTCACGCAGGTGCCGATGTTCTGCCCGATCACCATCGCCGCCGCCTGATCGAGCGTGATGTTGCCCGCGTACAACGCCGCCAGCGTCGTCGCGATCGCCGCACTCGACGACTGCAGCACCACCGTCATCGCGATGCCGATCCCGATCAGCGCGAACGACCCGAGCAGCGTCGGTGCCGGGAAACTCTGGGGCGAAACACTCTCACTCAGCCCCGCCATCCCGGCCTGCAACACATCCAGCCCGACGAACAGCAGCCCGAACCCGGCAATCGCGGTGCCCAGCGCCGCGACCCGATCTCGACCGAGCAGCCGGAGAACCACCCCCACGAAGATCAGCGGCTGCGCGACGAGCCCGATTGAGAACTTGAACCCCAGCAGCGAGACGATCCAGCCCGTGCTCGTCGTCCCAAGGTTCGCGCCGAAGATCACGCCGATCGCCTGCGGAAAGCTCAAAAGCCCCGCGCTGACGAAACCGATCGTCGTCATCGTCGTCGCAGATGACGACTGCACCAGACACGTGAGCGCCGCGCCCCAGCCGACACCCGACACCGGGCCGCGCACCAGCCGCGCCAGAATCGCGCGCAACGCCCCGCCCGCGAGCGACTTCAGCCCGTCGGTCATGAGCATCATGCCGAGCAAAAACAGCCCGATTCCACCGAGGATCTGCCAGAGCATCCGGCCATGATATCGATGCTGACGCCCGCTCCCCTGCTCCGCCAAGCCATGCCGCCGAGCGGATACACTGGGCGGTCCGTACCGATCCTCGAAACGCCACTCGCCCTACCTGCCCCGGAAGCCCGCCATGACCACCGCCACCGAAGCCCGGACCACCCCGCTCCACTCCTTCCACGCCGAGCACGGCGGGAAATTCGTCGAGTTCGCCGGATGGTCCATGCCCATGACCTACGCCTGGCCCACCGGCGGCGGCGGGGTCCACGACGAACACAAGCAGACCCGAACCTCCGGCGGCTTCTTCGACGTCTCCCATATGGGACGCGTCTACATTTCCGGCGTCGGCGCCCGGCGCCTCTGCGAGAAGCTCGTCTCCCGGCGCGTCAGCGACATGACCAAGGGCCAGTGCCGCTACGCGCTCATGTGCAACGAACGGGGCGGCATCATGGACGATGTGCTCGTCTACCGCCTCGACGATGACGAGTTCATGATCGTCTGCAACGCCGCCAACCGACCCAAGGTCGTCGCGCACATCCAGCAGGTCGCCGCCGATCACCAGCTCAAGGCCAAGATCGACGACAAGACCGAGAGCACCGCCATGGTCGCCATCCAGGGCCCTCGCGTCATGGAGATCGTCTCCAAAGTCTCGCGCGAAGTCCCGACGCTCAAGCGCTACCGCTTCGTCGAGAAGAACCTCATGATCATGAAGCTCCTCGTCAGCCGCACCGGCTACACCGGCGAGGACGGCGTCGAGGTCATCCTGCCCGCCAAGGCCGTCGGCATGGCCATGAAGATGCTCCTCAAGGACGCCGGCTCAGCCGACGCCATCGTCAAGCCCGCCGGGCTCGGCGCACGCGACACGCTCCGCATGGAAGCCGGCATGCCGCTCTACGGCCACGAACTCGGCGAAGAGACCAACGCCCTCGCCACCGGCCTCGGCTTCGCCATGAACCTCGACAAGCACGAGGACGAGCGCGGCGAAAAGTTCATCGGGCAGGACGCGCTGCTCGAAACCCAGGCCTCCGGCGGCCCACGCCAGACCCTCGTCGGCCTCTTCATCGAAGGCAAACGCACCGCCCGCCAGCACATGAAACTGCTCAAGGACGGCACCGAAGTCGGCGAGATCACATCCGGCTGCACCAGCCCGACCCTCGGTCGCCCCATCGCGATGGCCTACGTCGACAAGGAACTCGCCGAGCCCGGCACCACCCTCGATGTCGACCTCGGTCGCGACAAAACCACGAGCGCAGAAGTGACCCCCCTGCCGTTCTATAAGGCGCCGAAGAAGTAAGAGACTGTACCGTTGGGGGGCCAGCGAAAGGAATCCCATGACGGATAGGCCCGAACAGGCATCGCGCGACGACGACCGCCCAGAGACCGACAAGCGAGATCCGACGTATCGCAGCCTCGATGAGCCAACGATAAAGCAACTCGGGGTGGCTCTCGTTGAGTTACCCCTCCTGCCAGTCCGCCCACTCTGGTATGTCAGACGCTGGTGTGACTTCGAGGCGCTCTCTTACACGGCGTTGCTGATCCTATTCTCAGGAATGGCTGGCGGTTTTGTCCTCATCACCGACGCGGGGGATATTAGCCCCACATGGCATTTCTTCGACGAATGGTCTTGGACATTCGCGATCGTTGCAACTTGCTGGTCGTGGGTCGTTGGAGGAGTAGCCTTCGTCGTCGGAAGCCTCGTGTTCATTCTCTTCCTGCGCGCCTCCGGAGGCGTTGTGCTATCAAATGGAGCGGCAGCACGTGCATACGTTATGACGATTCTCATCGCGTCCGCACCGACTGTCCTATGGCTCGCCATAGCTCCATTCCGCTTCGTATCACCGCAACGATCGCTGAGAGCGATAGACGAAGTCGCTCCGTTCTCCATGGCCGCGGGCCTCTACTCGACCATCGTCGGCTTCCTGATCGCTACCCGAGTGTTCAAGGCCGGTTTGAAGCGGTCTATCCTCTTTTTCTTGGTCCTCCCACTGCTTGGGCAATGGTTGATTGTCACTCCGTCGGGAAACGCAGTCCTCATTCATGGTGCGGCAGTGATCGACTCGATCGCTCTGGGGAGCACCGCACCGGCCGATGCCACCAAGGAGCACACCATCGACCGAGTCAAGTTCAGTGCGCCGAGCAACTGGCGATTCCGGCCGTTTCCGGAACGAGGTCATCCGTGGACATCGAACGGCGCAGTTGCGGAGCAGAACCAACTCACCATGTATGCCCTGCGATTCCACACGCCGGTAGGCGTAGACGCTGAAAGCGCTCGGCTCAGCCTAGAACAGCGATTCATGCAGGGAGCCGTCAGGTTCAGTCGCCGCTATCCGCCAACTACCCGTGAAGATGGCTGGCACCACACAAGTGCGACATACATACCCGCGAGAGATACGCCCGAACACACTATTACGTTTTGGGTGAAGCCAGCCGAACAGAAGGGTACGTTCCGCGTGCTCATCGTCCTTCGCATCGCATCGGACAAGACCGAGATACAGCCCGGAATCGAAAAGATCCTCGAATCGATCCAAGTACTGCCTAGGGACTGACTCAGCTCGCCGCGCGGCTCGCCGCCGGACGACGGCGCGACGGCGGCTTCGAGCCATTCGACTCGGCCTCGCGTTCGATCGCGTGACGGAACCAGCGGCTCGGCTTCTCGTCGGCCAGGCGCTGGTTGAGCTTGCGCAGCGCCTCGACCTCGATCTGGCGAACACGCTCACGCGTCAGGCCGATCTCGGCGCCGATCTGCTTCAAGGTCAGCGGCTCCTTGCCATCGAGCCCGAACCGCAGACGCAGCACCTTCGCCTCGCGCTCGTCGATCGCGTCGAGCAGCTTCAGTACGGTCTGCATCTCGTCGCGACGCAGCATCTCGCCCTCGGGCGTTTCCGTGTTCGAGCAGGCCAGCAGCGACGAGAAGTCGACCGTGTTGCCCTCGCCGTCGGTCGCGGTCGACGCCGCCGAATACATCGCGCGACCCGCCTTGCGGATCACGTTGATCTTCTTGACGGGAAGGCCCATCAGCTTCGCGCACTCTTCCGAGGTGGGGTGACGGTTGTGCTCGTCCTTGAAACGAATGCACGCCTGCTTCCACTTGGCGATCAGCTCGACCATGTAGGCCGGCACGTGCATCGGCTGGCCGGCGTTGATCAGCGCACGCTTGATGGCCTGCTTGATCCACCAGCTCGCGTAGATCGAGAACCGGGCGCCCTGCGCCGGATCAAACCCTTCGACCGCGCGGATCAGACCGATGTTGCCCTCTTCGATGAGGTCGGTCAGCGTCAGGCCGCGGTTGGTGTAGTGCTTGGCGATCGAGACGACCAGGCGGAGGTTCGCCCGAACGAGCATGTCCCGCGCCTGCGGGCACGACTCGTTGATGACACGCCAGCCGTAGAGGCGTTCCTCTTCCGGCGTCAGCAGAGCAACTTCGTTGATCTGCCGGAGATAGAGCTGAAGATCGGTCTCGAGTTCGCTGCGCGACATTCTCGACGCTTCCTCCCCTGTCCCCACGCCACGCGAGTGCCGCTTTGCGGGGCCGCCGTGCCACGAATCGGTGCGTTGCTGGCGAGCGCCGCACCGCGGCATGACGGATTGTCAATCGGTCCCTCTCAACTGCGATGCGCAACTCGGCGCGACGAACCCACCTCGTCCGCTCGCGAGCACACTGTACCCGCTTACGACCGTTGTGCTCTCCGCAAATCGCGGAGTCTTCGTGGTATCGGTTGGATCTTCCCAGGGATCCATCCCCCGCCCACGCTGTGGCATTCTATCCGCGTACACAGGCGGAACAGTTCCACAAGCGACCGGTAATACTGGACTTAGCCCGAGTTTGCAAGAAAATCCTCCTGTTTATCGGCGACGGGTACGATGATCCACACCGGGGCCACCACCCGTGCCCGACCGCTCCGCTCCGAAGGAAACCAGCACGTGTCCAACGACCTCAGCAGCATCCTCAGGGACTGGCCCTACGAGTCCGGCCAGATCAATGTCCGCCTCATCAGCGGCGACGACGGCGAGCCCAAGGTGCAGATGAGACTCGATCTCGGCCTCCTCCAGATGGAAGCCTTCGGACGCCCCGACGGCGAACGCCCCCAGGGCTACGAGAGCCTCCTCGAATACTTCGAGGCCCTCGTCGAGGAGCCTGGCCCCGACTCACCCGAATCGCTCGGCCAACTCGGCGACTCCAACCCCTTCGACACCGAGGGCTCCGAAGAGTCCGACGACGACCCCTTCACGCTCAACGCCGAAGACTGCCGGGCATTGCGTGAAGAAGCGGTTCAGTACTACCACCGCTACATCTCACTGCTGGTGCTGGGCGATTTCATGGGCGTCCTCCGCGACACCAGCCGCAACCTCCGCGTCATCGACTTCTGCGAGCAGCACGCCGAGGAGGACGAAGATCGCGATGTTCTCACGCAGTTCCGGCCCTACATCACCATGATGCGGACCCGCGCCCTCGCCTCCCAGATGCTCGCCGACGACGAGCCCAAGGCCGCCATGGTCGCCATCGACGACGGCCTGAACCAGCTCCGGCGCATCTACGACGAGCTCGGCAAGGCCGACGCCTTCGAGGGCTCCCACGAGGCGCAGCTGCTCCGGGGCATGCGCGACGAACTGGTCAAGAAACTGCCCTCCTCCCAGCGCACCGAGCTCAAGCAGCGCCTGGAAGAAGCCATCCGATCCGAGAACTACGAACTCGCCGCCATCCTCCGCGACGAACTGCGGATGCTCAAAGACTGACCGGGCCCCGGAGCCGTACACTGGCTCCCATGCGCCCCGTCCACGTCGTCATCCCAACGCACACCACGCGACACCTCCGGCTGACGCTGCTGGGCATCGCCTGCCAGTCGACCATGCCGGCCTCGGTCACGGTCTCCTGCGACAACAACGACGACGAGATCCGCGACCACCTGGCCGAGGTCGCCGCTGAGTTCGGCTTCCCGATCACCCTCGTCCGGCGCGAGCACCAGGGACGCGAACGCCTCGCCCAGGTCCGCAACAACGCCGTCCGCGCCCTCACCGGTCGGTTGCCCGGCGAACAGGCCGGCAAGCCGATCCTCACCAAACAGCAGGTCGACCGCGACCCCCAACTGCTCTTCCTCGACGGCGACTGCTTCCTCGAGAAGGACGCGATCGCCAAGCACGCCCGGCTCGCCGAATCCACGGAACTGGTGATCCCGTTCAGGGTGAACACCACCAAGGCCCAACTGGCCGATTTCGACGAAACCAGGGCCCGGCGGGGCGAGATGCCGCTCGAGATCACCGACCAGCAGCGACGCCTGCTGGAGAAGCGTCACCGTCGCTACGCGCGCCAGCAGCGACTCAAGCGGATCCCGGTTATCGGCCCTCTGCTGATCAAGCCACACAAGCCCAAACTCCTCGGCGGCCACCACAGCGTCCGCCTCTCGACGTACATCGCCGTCAACGGACACGACGAGGAGTACCACACCTGGGGCACCGAGGACGACGATTTCTGCCGACGGGTCTACGAGACCGGGGCCGAATCGGTCATCGCCATCCGCGACATCGACTGCCTCCACCTCTACCACCCCACCCGCAACCCCGGCGAGTGGCACGACCGCCCCAACGCCCAGCGCTTCGCGTCCGACTTGCCCACCCGCTGCGCCCACGGCCTCGACAACTCGATGCCCCAGGGAGAGATCGAAGTCGTCCGCCTCAGCGCAACGCAGACCAACAACTAGGGAATGCCCACCCCACCGAATCGTTCAGTTTTTGCCGCTCCGATCCCGCTCACGACCCGTCGGCGGGCTAAACTAGAATGATTCTAAATCGCTATTGCACAACGCCAATCGCAGCCCACGGAGACGAGACCACCGATGAGCCTGAAACTCCCGATCTACCTCGACAACGCCGCCACGACCCGCACGGACCCGCGCGTGGTCGAAGCGATGCTGCCCTACTTCACGGAAGTCTTCGGCAACCCCGGTTCGCGCAACCACAAGTTCGGCTGGGACGCCGAGGAAGCCGTCGACAAGGCCCGTGAGCAGATCGCCACCCTCATCGGCGCGCAGCCCAAGGAAGTGATCTTCACCAGCGGCTCCACCGAGGGCAACAACCTCGCCATCAAAGGCGCCGCCGAGATGTACGCCAAGAACCCGGCCGGCCAGACCGGCCGCGGGCACATCATCACCGCCGCCCACGAGCACAAGGCCACTCTCGACCCGGTCAAGCGTCTCCAGAAGCAGGGCTTCGATGTCACCATTCTCAGCCCGCCCGCCGACGGCGTCATCACCGCCAAGCAGGTCGAAGAGGCGATGCGTGACGACACCATCCTCGTCACCATCATGTGGGCCAACAACGAGATCGGCACCATCAACGAGGTGCCCCAGATCGGTGCCCTCTGCCACGACCGCAACGTGGTCTTCCACACCGACGCCACCCAGTGGGTCGGCAAGATGCCCACCGACGTCGTCAAGGACAACATCGATCTCATGACCTTCTCCGGTCACAAGATGTTCGGCCCCAACGGCATCGGCGGCCTCTATGTCCGCCGCCGCCGCCCGCGCATCCGCGTCACCGCCCAGATTGAAGGCGGCGGACAGGAACGCGGCTTCCGCTCCGGCACGCTCAACGTCCCCGGCATCGTCGGCCTCGGCAAGGCCGCCGAACTCTGCATGGAAGAGATGGACTCGGAGCGTGAACGCCTGCTCGCCCTGCGCACCCGCCTTGAGAAGGGCCTCGAGAAGGGCATCGAGCACACGCAGATCAACGGCAACCGCGACAAGCGCCTGCCCAACATCCTCAACATGAGCTTCGGCTACGTCGAGGGCGAAGGCCTCATGATGGCCATCAAGGACATCGCCTGCTCCTCCGGCTCGGCCTGCACCAGCGCCTCGCTCGAACCGAGCTACGTGCTCAAGAGCCTCGGCGTCGGTGACGACCTCGCCCACTCCTCCCTGCGCCTCTCCATGGGACGCTTCACCACCGAGGAAGAAGTCGACTTCGCCATCGAGAAGATCACCTGGGCCGTCAACCACCTCCGCAACCTGTCCCCGCTCTGGGACATGTTCAAGGAAGGCATCGACGTGAACGCCATCGAATGGCAGAACCACTGACCGAAGCCGCGACCGCGACGCGTACGAACCAAGCAAACAGATAAAGGGAACCCACCCATGGCATACAGCGAAAAAGTCATCGACCACTACGAAAACCCCCGCAACGTCGGCAACTTTGGTACCACCGCCGATGTGAAGACCCGCAAGGACATCGGCGTCGGCGTCGTCGGCGCCCCCGAGTGCGGCGATGTGATGCAGTTGCAGATCAAGGTCGACGAGAGCGGCAAGATCGAAGACGCCAAGTTCAAGTGCTTCGGCTGCGGCTCGGCCATCGCCAGTTCCTCGCTCGCCACCGAATGGATCAAGGGCAAGACCCTCGACGAGGCCATGGCCATCAAGAACACCGACCTCGTCGAAGAACTCAGCCTCCCGCCCGTCAAGATCCACTGCTCGGTCCTCGCCGAGGACTCGATCAAGAGCGCCATCAAGGACTACCAGAAGAAGAACGGCCTGCTCAAGGAAGAACACGAGCACGCCCACTGAGGTACCGTCGGTCCGCGTTTTCCAAACCACAAAGAAGCCGGACGCGACGGCGCGTCCGGCTCCTGCGTTATGCAGACGTCGATCCGGCAAGTCCCTCCAAGATCGTCCCTCATCCGGCCGATCTTTTCCGGGACCCGATGCGTATAATGTTCGCGAAGCATCACGCAGGCCCGGTTGAACACCCGGTCATCCTGCCCTCGATAGGAGTTCACCCATGACCACCGCCACAACCGACACCCAGACCGAGGGACTCGTCCTCACCCCCACCGCCGCTCGCGAGGTCAAGACCATCATTGAGCAGCAGGAACTGGACAAGGACAAGGTCCGCCTGCGCGTCGGCGTCAAGGGAGGCGGCTGCTCCGGCTTCAGCTACATCCTCGACCTCACCGAGGTCAAGAAGGACACCGACGAGGAGATCGAGCAGCACGGCGTCAAGATCATCTGCGACCCCAAGTCCCTGCTCTACCTCAACGGCACCACCATCGACTTCAAAGACGAGATCATGGGGCGCGGCTTCGTGTTCACCAACCCGAACGCCAACTCCACCTGCGGCTGCGGCTCCTCCTTCGCCGTCTGATCCCCGCCCCTCTTGCATGCCACAAAGCCCGCAGAAGCGGGCTTTTTCGTGCGCAGACGCGACCTCGCCACCCGTCTCGGGTACAACCAAGAGCCCGGCGAACGCCTAGAGTCCGCGGAACCAAACCGCCCGTGAGGAACCCGAGAATGCCCACCGATCGTCGATTCAACCGCATGACCTCCCGCTTCGGACGCGCCTTTGGGCTCGCCGCCCTCGTGGGCGCGTGCAGCCTCGCCACGATTCCCCAGTCCGTGTCCGCAGCGCAGGACCGCGACCCCAGTCTCTCGGCGGTCGAGGAACTGCAGATCGCTCCGTGGGTGCGTACCAAGCTCATGCCCGGCGGCGTGCTCGAGATGCAGGTCGCCCAGCGCGTCCTCAAGCCCAAGGACGGCACCGGACCGGATCTGCTCATCGTCGGGGCGGTTCACATCGGCGACCGCGAGTACTACCAGCTCATGCAGGAAGCGCTCGACACACTCCCGCTCGTTCTCTACGAGGGCGTGCTCCCCGCAGGCGGCGAGAACATCGAGCCCGCCAACAACGAAGAGGCCCGCAAACTCACCGAGCAACGCCTTCGCCTGCTCGCGACGCTCTCGCTGCAGGTCGGCGATGCCTCCAGCATCGACGAGATGATCGATCAGGTCGCCGAGAAGCAGAAGGCCCGCACCCTGCTCGAAACCGCCAGTGTCGACGGCTGGGGCTTCCCAATTGCCATGGAAACCGACGAAGACGGCGACACCGACTTCGTCTCCTACGGCGCCGACGGCGAGCCCGGCGGCGAAGGCCCGAACCGCGACCTCCGCTTCAGCGATCAGCGCCCCCTCGCACCCGCCGAGAGGGGCGAGGTCGACGGCATCCAGGTCCAGCTGGCAAGCGCACTCGGCCTGCGTTTTCAACTCGAAGAGATGAGCGAAGACGGCATGAACTGGCGCAACGCCGACATGTCCACCTCGCAGATCGAGCAGCGCGTCGCCGCCCTCGGGGGTGACGCTTCCGCGCTCTTCGATCAGCTCGGCGGTACCGGGCTCCCGGCGCAACTCATCGGCATGGTCCTGCGCATCGTCGAGACGTTCCCCGGAGCGCAGGCCCGCGCCAAGATGATGCTCATGGACATGCTCGCCCAGAGCGAGATCCTCGAGATCGGCATGCCCGGTCCCGACGGCCAGGCCCTCATGCAGGTCATCATCGACGAGCGCAACCAGGTCATCGTCGATCGCCTGCTCGAAGCGCTCCCCGAAGCCGCAGAGAAAGACTGGGACACCATCGGCATTATTTACGGCGCCGGTCACATGCCCGATCTGCTCGAACGCCTCGACGATCAGGTCGGCTACGAGGTCGTTTCCGGCGACTGGAACACGGCCATCACCCTCGACCTCGAAGCAGCCGGCATCAGCATGCGCGAACGCGCGATGTACAAGCGCCAGATCGAGATGCAGCTGGAAGTCATGCAGCGCCAGGCCGAACGCCAGCGCCGTCGCCAGCGCGACAACGACTGATCAACCGCCCGCCCCGTCGTCTTCGCCGGGAACATCATCCTCCGGTGTGTCCTCCGGAAGCCTCCCGCCACCGACGCCACCGAGAGAGCCCTGCTGAAGCGGGCGAGACTGCGCGAAAAGCAGCGCGGCGAAGTCTTTCGTCTCCTCAGAGACACCCGTGCCGCGCGTCTCTTCGTAGATCTTCGCGAACAACTCGCGCGAGAAATTCACCTCATCGAACTCGGCGGGCTTGGTCAACCCGCCCGACTCATAGTGACGCCGGAACATCTCGTCCAGGAATGAGCCAACCAGCTCATCAACGCGAGCCCTGGCGTCCGCACCGACATCCTGCGAGTTGCGTTGCACCATCGACATGACGTGCGCGCGCGCGTCCTGCTTCATCTCCGACCGCTGGTACTGCTTGTAGACGAAGAAGCCCCCGACCGTCAGCAGGCTGCACACAATCGCCGTGAGAATCAGGCGCATATCGCACTCCTTCCGGGCTTGCCTCGCCCAGCCCGGAGCATACCCGATACCCCTGTAGGACCGAAGCCAGTTTTGCGTAGACTTCTCAGCACGAAGCCCACCGAAAGGACCACGAATGCCCAAGCAGCCTGTCGCCATCCTCGCAGCCGCCTCGGTCCTCGGCCTCGTCTGCGCCAGCGCCGCGAACGCCCGACAGACCGTCGACGCCACGCCCGCCGAAGTGCTCGCCTGGCCGGGCGACTCTCGCGCCGATCTGCTCATCCCGACCCAGACGTGGAGCGGGATCGAGGCCTTCGCGGGCTTCGACGGCCCGATCGGCTACTCCCGCGACCAGATGGCCAACTACGGCCGCGATGCGCACCTGCTCGAGTCGACGATCCGTCTGTTCGGCGATGCGCGTGCCATCACCCGCGAGACCGGTCGCGTCAGCGACCGGATCCTGACCGGCGCACGCCGCTTCCGATTAGGCGACATGACGCAGGAGGCCTACGCGCTCCTCGATGTCGCCGCCGCCAGAGGTGTCCGTGCACCCGAACCCGGGTCGTGGGGCGTGGCGTACATCCAGCGTGGCGCCTCGCCGACTGAAGCGCTCGAAGCGATCGGCGCGCGTTTCGCCGATCCGACCCTGACCGAAACGCCACCGATACTGGATGACCAGACCCGCCCGCTGTGGTCCGAACTGCCGTTGCCCGTGCAGCGCCTCGTCGTGCGCATGCTCATCGCCGATGCAGAAGCGCGCCGCTGGATCCGGAGCGCGATCGATCCCGAACTGATACGCGCCGCCGCCATCGAGCAGCTCCGCCTCGCCGGCGTCGACGGCAGAACACTCGCCGGCGCGACCTACTCCTTCTCCGACGCACTTGCTGGCGCTCAGGAACTCTGGCGTGCCGACCCGTCGGGCATCGGCCTCGACGCCCGCCCCACGCCCGCCGCCCGCGCTCTCCTTGAGGGCTACGACGCCTCGATGATGGCCTACGCAACCGTCGTCTACGCGCGCCACGCCAGCGCCGCCATCGATGAGTTCGAAGCGTGGCGCGCCCAGGCTCGCTGGCGCCCCGACGAGAGACGCCCCCTGCGAGGCCTCGCCTTCGACACACCGCTCGGCCCGGTACGCATCCTCTCCAGCGAAGCCGATCGGCTCGCGGTCGGCATGGAAGTTCCGCTCGACGAGGTCGCCCGCCTCGGCACCCTCTCCGCGCGGGATGGCGCCATTCTTGTGGTCGACCTCGGAGGCGACGACTCGTACTTCGGTCGCGTCGGCACTCCGAACCTCGCCGGCGTCGTCGCCGGCAACGGCGAAGGCCTTCTCCGCCCCATCGCCACCGTCATCGACCTCGACGGCAACGACATGTACGACGCCGCGGGCCTCGACGGCTCCATCGCCTGCGGCCTGTTCGGGATCGGAGCGATCTTCGATCTCGGCGGAAACGACCGCTACCTCGGCGCCAGCCACTCCGTCGCCCGAGCTCTCTACGGCACGGCTCTGCTCGTCGATCGATCCGGCACAGATCAGTACGTCACCTCCGGCTTCCACACGCAGGGAACCGCGCACTGCGGCGTCGCTCTGCTCCTCGATCAGTCCGGCAACGACAAGTACACGCTCGACGCATTCGGCCAGGGCCTCGGCGGCACCCGCGGCGCCGGCCTGCTCATCGATCTCGACGGCAACGACCAGTACCGCGCCCGCGACAACGGCTGGAACCTGCCGACCTACCGCGATCTGTCCGCCTCATACGCCCAGGGCGTCGGCTACGGCCGGCGCGCCGACTTCGGCGATGGCCACTCGCTCGCCGGCGGATGGGGCATGCTCCTCGACAACGCGGGCGATGATTCCTACCACGCCACCGTCTGGTCGCAGGGCGCCGGCTACTGGTGGGGAGTCGGCGTCCTTGAGGACCGCGCGGGGGACGATACCTACCGCAACGGCTGGCACTCGCTCGGTGCGGCTGCGCACTTTTCGGTCGGCCACGCCGTCGACCTCGAGGGTTCCGATCAGTACAACCTCGATAACCCGTCCACGGTCGGGCAGTACATGGGATCGGCCCGCGACGGCTCCATCGCCATATTCATCGACGGCGACGGCAACGACCGAGCCGTCCTCCGCAACCGAAGCGCCGGCTGCGCCGACCTCGGCTCCATCGCCATCTACTGGGATCGGCGCGGCAACGACCGCTACACCATCAAACTCGATACCACCGCGAACAGCGACCGGGCTCTCGGCGAGGTCATCGCCTACGACGACTTTCGATCCTTCCGCGACGACCTGATCTCACTGGGGCTCTTCCTCGACACCGAGGGACGCGATGAGTATCGCCCTACCTCGCCCCAAATCGTCGACCGCAACAGTTGGGACCGCTCCGCGAGCCCGAACGAGAAGGCTTTGGGCATCGACGAGGAACGCTACGAGCCCGAGGGCTTCAAGCGCGATGCACCAGCGTCCGACGCGCAGGAATGACCCCCACGCGCAAGGCCTGCGGGCCCGATAACGCCCGTCCTGCGCTCGCCTGAGTCGCGCTCTGCCTGCCTCTGAGTTTTTTATCGGGAGCCCGCGGATCAGGCCGATGCTCGCTGGGCACCGGATGGTCGCGCGGCGGCTCGTGGGTGCGACGCCGGAAGGCAAAGCGGCGTCGAACCCCGGCCCGCCCGACGTCGGGCGCGATGAGTTTCACGGACGAGAGCATCCAAACCGCAGAAGGGACGCGGAAATGAACGAGCAACTGAACAACGAACAGATCACGGTGATCGGCGCCGGAACGCACATCAAGGGCGAGATGACCTTCGATCGCACCGCCCGCATCCTCGGGAGCTTCGAGGGCAAGATCTCCTCCAACGGCGAGATCCAGATCGGCGAGACCGCCAAGTGCAAGGCCGCCATCGACGGCGAGGTCGTCCGCATCGACGGCACCGTGGAGGGCGATGTCGTCGCCCGCGAGTGCGTCCACCTCTCCGACTCCGCTCGCATGACCGGCGATGTCGTTGCCAGCAAGATGATCGTCGCCGAAGGCGCCAACTTCCTGGGTCACTGCCGCGTCGGCCCCGACGCCGTGAAGAACATGGAGCCCCGCGCTTCGCGCAGCGTCGAGAAGGCCGAGGGACCGCAGGTCGAGACCCGCCCGGTTGACATGGCCCGCTCCAAGCTCGCCGACGCGCAGGCCCGCCTCGCCCGCATGGGCAGCGAAGCCGAAACCGTCGCGTCCGGCGATGAAGCCGCGGCCTGAGGTCGACGCAGCGACACACCAGACCGAATCGTTCACGCCGACAACGCGCGCAGACTGCGGGGTCGGCGTTTTTCGTGAGCGGAGACACCTCCCGGCATCGCGATGTCCAAGCACATGCCACAGCGTGAAGTTCGGTGCTACCACTGCGGCCACGCCCTGCAGGTCGGCGAGCGTGCGCTCACCACCATGTGCACACACTGCTACCGAGGCCTCCGCGTGGACGACGTCGTCATCCGCGGCAAGGAGTCCTTCGCCGCCGTCCAAACCTGTGGAATGGTCATCATCCATCGCAAGGCCCGCGTCCTCGCCAACGTGGTGCAGGCCTCCATGGGCGTGCAGGTCGAGGGCGCGCTGCGAGGCGATGTCATCTCCGGCGGCCCCGTGCTGATCGGCGCCAAAGCCTGCTGGAAGGGCGGCTGTCGCGCCCCGTCGCTGCACATCCAGGACGGCGCATCCGTCGGCGGCGGATGGTTCGAGATCACCCCGAATGTCCGATTCGGCGATCCCGCCATCGTCGACAAGCCGCTGCAAACCCCGAAATCCATGCCCGAACCGGGCCCCGAGCCCGTCCGCGACCTGCGCGAGTACATCCGAACCCTCCCGATCCGGCAGACCGCACGCAACAATGAGCAACTGAGCACCCGGACCGGTTAGGTTGCCCGGGCCAACCCGGCAGCGCTTCGCAGATGGTGCGACCCCGCGCCGCCCGGCTGTCGGGCGAGTCCTGGCCCGGATAGAGTGCCATCCATGCCCGATCGTCCCCCAGCGCCAGACAAAGACGCAGCTGACCCGGCGATCTCCCGCCGCCCTCCAGACGCGCAGCAGCACAACCCCAGACGCGGTCTCTTGCTCGCGCTGGCTTTGGTGCTCTCGGTGGCACTCTTGTCCGTGTTGTGCCGAGTACTGTGGCAGCGCGATCCGGATGTCGTTCTGGAGAACCACCTCCTCGAAAACGCGCAGGCGGTGTTTCTCGGCGTGGCGGCCGTGCTCAATCTTTGGCGCGGACACTCAGCCCGATCAGAATTCGACAAGTACGCACGCATGGCGATGGCCTTGTTCGCCATCAGCATGCTCCTGCGCGAAGTGGATATCGCTCGCGCAGACGGGAGTCGCTACCTGGACGGGATCGAACTCGGGCTGCGCATCCTCGTCGGCGTCGGTTGGGTCGTGTTCGCTGTGAAATTCTTCCCTCGGCGAGCGATGGTTCAAGGCCGCTCGGGCGCGGTGCTTCGCAGTCCATTCTTCCTCCTCGTCGGGCTCGGCTGCATGTTCTACGCGGCTTCGTATCCGTTCGATAAGTTCGAGCCGGTGATCTTTGGACTGAACTCGGTTCTCGTGGAAGAAGCCCTGCAGCTCAACGCCTCGTTCATGTTTCTGCTCACCGGTTTCGTTCGTCCGCTGGGCGGGTCGACTCTTTCAGCGGACGACGCTAGGGTTTAGACCCGATTCCCACGCGGTGGCTGCGTTCGCTGCCGTTTACCCTCCGATGGAGCAAAACCATGGCCCGCGCCGAAGCCCGCCACATCCTCGTCGACACCGAAAATCAGGCCCAGGACCTCAAGAAGCAGATCGAGGGCGGCACCGACTTCGCCGACCTCGCCAAGCAGCACTCCAAGTGCCCCTCCGGCAAGGCCGGCGGCTCGCTCGGCGAGTTCGGTCAGGGCGACATGGTCCCCGAGTTCGACGCCGTCGTCTTCGGCGACCTCCCCGTCGGACAGGTCTCCGATCCCGTCAAGACCCAATTCGGCTACCACCTGCTCGAAGTCCAGAAGCGGGTCTGATAACCAACGGTTCGGGCCGTCAAGCCCGCATCCACGAACGCCGGCGGAACGAATCCAATCCTGGATCGTTCCGCCTGTCGTTTTGCCCCATCCCATGCTTCGATCAAGGTATTGATGACCACCACCCCAGCCCAGCCCGAAACCGACGCTCGCTCCGCCACGGAGCCCCGCTTCACCATCCTCGTCGACGGGCTGTGCCACCTCTGCTCCAAGGAGGCCGCCATGATGCGCCGCATGGACAAGGGCAAGGGCAACCTCGGCATCGTCGACATCGCCGAGCCCGACTTCGACCCCGGCGACTACGGTCGAACCATGGACGAACTCATGGGCGAGATCCACGGCGTCACCGAGGATGGCCGACTCATCACCGGCGTCGAGGTCTTCCGTCGGGCCTACGACGCCGTGGGCTGGGGCTGGCTGCTCAACTGGACCCGCCTGCCCGTGCTCCGCCAGCTCGCCGATCTTGGATACCGCTTCTTCGCGTGGCTGCGTCTGCGTCTGCCGCGCATGAAGAGCGGCCCGTCCTGCTCGAACGGGCGCTGCAAACTACCCCGCGCCAGCGCCTCCACCTGATCCCCTGTTCCGGATCGGGAACGCGGCTACACTCACCCGACCATGGGTTTCCCCGATCCAATGCCCGATGCCCTGCGCGAGACCTATCGCGGCCGGACCGTCTGCGTCACTGGCGGCGCGGGCTTCATCGGTGGACACCTCGCCGAACGCCTGCTCGACTGCGGCGCATCCGTCCAGATCATCGACGATCTCTCAAACTCCGATGCCGGCCTCGTCGCCTCGCTCGTCGAGCGATACCCCGGACGCGCCCGCTTCGTCTACGGCTCCATTCTCGACCGCGCTGCGCTCGCCGAGGCCGTCGAGAACTGCTCGATCGTCTTCCACCTCGCGGCGATGGGCTCGGTCCCCCAGTCCATCGAGGACCCCGAGCGCTGCATGGCCGTGAACGTCACCGGCACTACCCGCGTCGCCGAAGCCGCTCGATCCGCCGGCGCCGAGCGCTGGGTCTACTCCGCCTCCGCCAGCGCCTACGGCGGCACCGACGACGAATCCCCGCGCCGCGAAACCGAACTGCCCACCGCCCTCTCGCCCTACGCCGCCAGCAAACTCGCCGGCGAACAGATCGTCCGCTCGTGGTCGGCCTCGATGGGCCTCGACGGCGTGAGCCTGCGCTACTTCAACATCTTCGGCTCGCGACAGGCGGCGGACTCGGCCTACGCCGCCGTCGTCGCCGCGTTCTACAAGGCCCTCAGCGAGCACACCGCTCCCACCGTCTTCGGCGACGGCAAGCAAACCCGCGATTTCACCCACGTCGACAACGCCGTCTGGGCCAACCTCCTCGCCGGCGCGTACGACAAACCGCTCGGCGGCGCGATCGTCAACATCGGCTGCGGCCACGCCGTCACCCTGCTCGAACTGCTCGAGCGCATCGCCGCCTCGTGCGATGCCGAAACGCCCGAGTCGGTCTTCAAAGACGCCCGCCAAGGCGACATCCGCCACTCCCGCGCCGACATCACCCGCGCGAAGGAACTCATCAGCTACGAACCGGTCACCACGCTCGACGAAGGCCTCGCCGAAACCGCCAACTGGTTCGGCTGCGGTTCACGACGCACCTGAGACTCACGCCTTTCCGGTCAGCGCATACCACGGCCCGATCACCGCCTCCGCGTGATCCTCGCGCGACAGCAGAGGCCACAGCGCCCGCATAACCCGCGGCTTCTCCAGCACCCACGACGCCGCCCGACACGCCGGGCGGCGCCAGCGCAGCCGCCTCCGGTACAACCGCGCGAACTCCGTCTGCACCGCGCCCAGCGATCGCGCCGACACCAGCAGGTCCGCCAGCGTCGTCCCCGACCACAGGGCCAGCCCGATCCCCTCACCACCGACCGGCTCGACCGCCGCGGCTGCGTTGCCGAGCCGAAAACTCCGTTCGTGCCCGGGCCGGATGTAGCGCGATCCCGCCACGCCGCAGGACAGCCAGGGCGTCTCGCGCCAGGCGGGGTCGTAGTCGGGCCAGAGGTGCGACAGCATCGCGTCCGCCGCGCAATCGCCAGCACCCTTGAACCGCGCAACGAGCGACGACCGCGCCACCAGCGCCACCGTCACGAGCCCGCACTCCACACCGACCGAACCGACATACGCCCCGTCGCACGCGCGCATCCGAATACCAGACAGGTCCGGCCCGCCCGGAGGCACGCGCAGTTGCACCTTCCTCCCGACCACCCCCGCCCGGTTCGGCGTGTCCCGCGCCGGATCGAACCGCCCCTTGCCGTCGGCGTGCAGAACGACCGCCGAGCGGATGACCGCACCGTCGTCGAGCGTGAGGCGTGCATGTTCGGCCTCATAGTCAACCTCACGCACGATCGCGGGCTGGCGGACCTCGACCCCCGCGCTGCGGGCCTCATCGAGCAGCACCGTGTCCAGCGTCGCGCGGCTGAGCACCCACGCCGGCTCCGGCATCGCCCAGGTCGCTCGCCGATCCCCGAACTCGATGATCAGTTCGTGCACCCGCTGCGCATCGGCCCCGCGCAGTTGCGCCGGCGTGAGCAGACGATCCAGCGAAGCCGTTGCGCCGGGGCTGATGAACTCGCCGCAGACTTTGACGCGGGGGAACTGCGATTTCTCGACAATGACCACCCGCTCCCCCGCCCGAGCGAGTGCGATCGCCGCCCCAGACCCGGCGGGCCCGGCCCCGATGATCGCGGCGTCGTAGTGGGAGTCGGAGGTGAGGCGGAGGGGCATGGGGGAGTATAGGACTGTGGCTTACCGCAGACGCTTCAACTAGCGTCCCGATCGCGGCAACTGCGTGGTGTCGTCTCCGCTCTCCGAGACTTCAACTCGTAGCCGATGGTCACCCGCAGGCAAGAACCGGAAGGATCCAGAGTAAGTACCTTCGGATTCCTCGTTGCCAACGAGATAGCTGTCATAGACATAAACATCTAGACTGCTGCGCACACGAACATTGAGTGTGCCGTCCGCGTTCAGTTTCTGGGCTACATCGATAACTACTTCACTACTATCTCGATAGCGTGCGACTCCACCGTCATACTCTTCGCCGTTCACCGTAAAATTACCCCATCCGAATCCGCTCGGTCGGCTTTCCTTCTCGCTTGCCTCAACCAAGCCCAACGAGTCAAAGTAGACCAAGGCTGGCGATGGCTGATCAACGAAATGGATGCGGCTGTTCGAAATCACTGCGCGTGAGTCGATCGAATCGTCGTTCACTCTCATGGAGGAATCGACGCCTATGTGTATCCTTGCCATTCTCGTCCAGGATTCTTCGTCGTGGTACATACGACTCACGCTGACACGAATGATGACCAGAGCCAGCATGGCCAGCGCGACGGAAGTCAGAGATATTGTGGCAATGATCTTCTTCATGACTCGGCACTTCCGCTTCGATCAGAGTGTTGGGGCAACAATAAATGACTGAAATTCAACACGGTCATCTGGATCGATACCTGAAAATGTACGCGACAAGCAGAACATAAATTGCGCCAGGATTCGTATCACCCGATCGCCCAAGCCCCCTGCTTCTCCCCCGCCAGCGTGAACCGCTGCGTGAAGAAGTTCGACCGGTAGCGGCAGTAGCCCAGCGAGGTCCGACTCGCGTAGTCCTTCACTTCGGTCTTCGTGAAGCCAGCGCGCACGCTCACGCGGGCATCGTGCTTGATCATGTCCGACTGGCCGAGTGTCAGCGCCCAGATCCCCGCCATCGCCACGCGGCTGCGCACCAGGTCGTTCCACACGATCCCCCGCTGCGCCACCCGGTCCATGATCCGAAGCACCGTCAGCACCTCGATCTCGCTCAGGTGGTGCAGGAACATGCCCGCGTGCACATAGTCGAACGACAGCGGGCCGTAGCGGTCCACCAGCTCCTTCGCGTCGGCCTGAACCAGTTCGATCGGCGCATCGTCGCCCAGTTCTTGCTGCACATGGTCCCGCGCCGACTCCAGCGTCGTCTCGTGAATATCGACCGCCGTGATCCGCACCGAGTGCCCGCGCTCGCGCGCCCAGCGGACGACTTCGACCGGGATGTCCGCCGACCCCGTCGCGATGTCGAGGATCGTCACGTCGTGACCGTTCGGCCAGTTCGCCGACCAGCGCTCCAGATGCTTCGTCAGCGCCTTCACGCCTCCGAGGCGCAGGTTCACCTTCCGGATGAACGCCAGCGCCTCCTTCAACTCCGCCGGATCGACCGCCGGGTCGTCCATCCACTCCGGCGTCAACTGCCGCTTCAAGTCCAGACCTCACCCGCAATCACCTTGCGCACCCGGTCCGTCCCATCCTTGGTCAGTTCGCGCCCGCGCGTCGTCCGCGCCACCAGCCCGCGCTGCAGCAGGAACGGCTCGACCACATCCGCCAGCGTGCCCGCATCCTCGCCCATCGTCGCCGCGAGGGCTTCCAAGCCCACCGGGCCGCCCTGGTAGGTCTTGTGGATCGTCGTCAGGTAGCGCCGGTCGATCTCATCGAGACCGATCTCGTCCACGCCCTCGAGCGCGAGCGCCTCATCCACCGTCGTCGAACTGATCACGCCGCCGGTCCGCACCTGCGCATAATCCCGCACGCGCCGAAGCAGCCGATTCGCGATCCGCGGCGTGCCTCGACTCCGAAGCGCCACCCGCTCCAGCGCATCACGCTCCGCGGAGATCGACAGCAGGCCCGCCGAGCGCACGAGGATGTCCAGCAACTCACCCGGCTCGTAGTAGTTCAGGTTGTGCGTCAGCCCGAAACGCGAACGCAGGGGCGAACTCAGCAGGCCCGCCCGCGTCGTCGCGCCGATCAGCGTGAACGGCTTGAGCGTCACCGTCACCGTCCGCGCGTGCACGCCGGCATCCACGGCGATGTCGATCCGCAGATCCTCCATCGCCGGGTAGATGAACTCCTCGACCGCCACCGGCAGCCGGTGGATCTCGTCGATGAACAGCACATCGTTGGCCTCTAGGCGCGTCAGCGCGCCCACCAGGTCCGTCCCCTTCGTCAGGGCCGGTCCCGAGGTCACCTTCACGCTCGCGCCCATCTCCGAGGCCACCACGTGGGCCAGCGTCGTCTTGCCCAGCCCGGGAGGCCCGTGCAGGAGCAGGTGGTCCAGGGGCTCCGAGCGCGTCTTCGCCGCCTCGATGGCGATCCGCAGGCGCTCCTTCAGCTCCGCCTGCCCGATGTACTCGTCCAGCCGGGTCGGACGCAGGGCGTTGCCCAAACTGGGATCGGTCCCGGGGTCCAGCCCATGGGGGGGGGTCCGGCAGATCGGTCGGCTGTTTCGTGGCGGAGACCCAGCGTTCGGTAGCCATACGGTGGAGTGTACACCAGCGATCCGCTACCCTCGTCGATCCGGCGCAGCCCGAACCGCGTTTTTTCGGCCGCTGCCCTCGCCGGGCCTCTGTCCCCCCTTCGCGAGACCCCGATGACCTGGTCGCACACGCTCCTCCGCAACGGTGAGTTCTCCCTCGATGCCGGCTGCATGTTCGGCCTGATCCCGCGCGTCGTCTGGACCCGCTGGCTCGAGCCCGACGACAAGAACCGCATGCGGCTCCAGCAGAACGCCCTGCTCCTCGAGGCCGACGGCAAGCTCGTCCTCATCGAGTGCGGCATCGGCGACAAACTCTCCGACAAAGAACTCAAGATGTACGCCTGCTCGCGCCGCGCCGTCCACGACTCGCTCCACGAGATCGACTGCGACCCCAAAGACATCTCCGCCGTCGTGCTCACCCACCTGCACTTCGACCACGCCGGAGGCCTCACCCGCGCCGGGCGCAACGAGGACGACACGCCCGAGCTCGTCTTCCCCAACGCCGAGATCATCGTCCAGCGCCAGGAATGGGAAGACGCCATCGCCGGGCGCTCCACCATGAACAAGACCTACCTGCCCAGCCACCTCACCCAGGAAGTCGCCGATCGCGTCCGCCTCATCGAGGGCGAACAGGAAGTGCTCCCCAACCTCACCGTCTTCCCCACGCCCGGCCACACCTGGGGCCAGCAGTCCGTCCGCTTCACCGCCGCGAGCAGCAACGGGACGAACGGCCGGACGGTCTGCTTCGTCAGCGACGTGATGCCCACGCACTACCACGCCCGCCCGACGACCAACCTCGCCTACGACGTCGAGCCCTACACCTCGATGCTCTCGCGCATCGCCCTGCTCGAAAAGGCCACCAGCGAGAAGTGGATCCTCCTCCCCAACCACGACCCGGCCGACAACCCGCTCTACGAAGCGGTATCCGATCCCGACAAGCCCAGACAATGGGACCTCAAGTCGCACGGGTGAGTGGTCATCCGGGGTGGCATGGCCGCCCTCCTCAGGCGGCTATGCGTCTTTCTGAATTGGGTGGCACGCCATGCCAAGCATCTACTTCTCGTACGGGTTCTTCATGGTCTATGACTCCGCGGACGACAACCCTGTCTTCGACTGGACCGATGCGCACGTGCGACAGGGTTTCGCCCGGAGCGACACGGCGGTGTGCTTCCAGTCACTGGTCGAATTCGGAGACGCCGAGGTTCGCATCTTCAAGACCGGCTTCGAGCGCCAGCCCGACCACGTGCGTGCCATTCAGGTTCCAATCCGGATCGCGTCTGGTTCAGTGGGCGTGGAGGGCCCGGAGGACTTCGGTGAGGGTGCTCGCCTGACGATCGAAGCAGGCACATACCTCCTTGCCGCCGGGCAGACCAAGGAAAGCCGGCGTATCGACCTCTACTTTCAGGCCACCGACTTCCTGCTCGGCGAAAGCAGCATCCTTCTGCAGGATGACGAACTCGATCCGCCGTCTCCGCTCTTGGAGCGCTGCCATCCAATTTCCTTGCCCTGACATAGCCCCAGACCTCGTAACGCAAACGCGCCGATCCGGCAGGGCCTCAGGCTCGATGGCCAAGGATGCCGGGTGGCATGGCCACGCGCAGCGTGGCTATGTCCCGAATTCTGCGCGCCAACACGGACTCGCATAGCCACGCGTTGCGTGGCCATGCCACCCCCACCAGCGCACCGCCTGTGCATAACCCCAAAAATCTCGCCCGCATGTACCAGCCCGGCGCGCAACCTTTGGGACATAGCCCGTTTCCCGCGATTTTCCGCTTGGCCGCTGCCCCGCCCCGGCGCACACTCGGCCCCATGCACACCACACCCACCACCAACGCCACCGACCTCCTCACTCAACTCCGCCAGGCCGAAGCCGAGTCCAGACTCGTCATGCAGCGCGTCCAGACCAGGGCTCTCGAAACCCTCGAAGCGCTGATGGACGAACCCGAGTCCAGCGGCGACCCGAAGCAGGACGCCATCATCGCACGCGAGCGCAACCGCCGACGCCTCGCCGCGACCCAGGCCCTGACCCACCTCCGAGCCGTCGAACGCGAACAGCGCATCACCGCAAAGGCGCGCGCCAAAGCGGACAAACAGACCGAACGATCCCAGAAGCAGGAGTCCCCCAAGGTGCCACTGGCGGCTCGCCCGCCAGTGCCGGGCCGTAAAACACCGAGCAACGCCCCGGTCACACCCGCGACCCCATCAGACCCACCACCCCCCGGCTTCACCACCCTCGACGCCCAGCAGGCATACCTCGCCGAACGAAAACAGGCGATGGCCAAAGCCCGCGCCAAGACAAAATCCCGCAAACGGCGCAAGCGATGACGAACTCACCGGGGGTGCCATGGTCGGAGCCCGACAACGTCGGGCGCAGGCCATGCGGACAGCAGAAAACTGCGGAATCCAACCCACCGCCCGGTACACTCTGAACATCGCCCCATCGACCCACGTCCACTGAGACAACCAGGGCAACTGGCACACTGAGAGATCACAACCATGAAGATCCACCTCGGCCGCCTATCAGACACAGTTTCACAGGAAGACTTCCTCGATTTTGTCAGATCTTTGGATGCGGTGGAATCTGCGGAACCAGTGCAATTGTGCGATATAGACGTAAGTTCGCGGACGCCATTCACTGTGGAGCACATGAGCTTCTATCGGCCGACGGGCGTTCTGGTAAGGGGGCTAGATTCGACAGAGGTAATCGTGCTGTTTCAAGACTCAGATGATTGGAACAGGCACCGCTTTGGATACGACCCGTTCAGTGAGTCAAACGAGGCCGGTGACCCCATTGTCCTCATGTACCAAAGCTTGGCGCTCTCAAGAGAACGTCGTCATGGCCGGTGGATAGAAGACACGAAATCTGCGCACCTCGGCGGTTTTCTGATGGAATGCCTCACAACGCACTTTCGATGAGCCGGGTGCCATGGTCGGAGCCCGACACCGTCGGGCGCAGGCCATGCGGTCAGAAGAAGGCGACCGACTACGAACCGACGCCGTGTAGACTCTTATCCACTCAGAAACACTCCTTGCGCCTTCAACTCCGCGCAGAGCCCGACACGAGGTCGACCGTGGTTCGCTATTGGATTGAGTCTGTTCGGTGGTCCGACCGCCCGCGTCCGATGCCGCGGCTCGCGGAGGACGACGATGGCATGCGCGTGACGCAACGCCTTGGACTTTGGAATGCTTTTCCGTCCACACTGATCGTGGGAATACTCGGGTCGCCACTGGTACTTTGGATGCACTGGCTCGGCGCAACGAACGAACCCAGGTTCTGGATCGTCCTGATCTGTGATCTTTGCCTGATCGTCGCGGGCTTCGCGGAATGGCTCGCGGCCATGTTGCTCCGTCGCGAAGTTATCTGGAGTGACGGAAGATGCCAGCTGCGCCACACGATGCTCGGATCGACGATCGGTACGTCAGAAACTTGCGATTTGGCAGTGTGCCTGCACGATGACTTTGCGATCAACTCCCAAACGCCGGAAGGAGACCTGCATCGATTCGCGCTCTTGGTTCTTCCGGAAGACCAGCCCGATACGCGCGCCGCTCCACAAGTTCGCGCGGTGATCCCATCGCCTTCGCTTCCCGGATCTCGTATGAACGTCGAGCAGTTCTCGACACGCTTCGGCATCCCGTGGCTGACAGACTTGGTCCTCGAAAAGAACAACGCATTAGCACAGCGAATGGGCTCGTCCACCGAGGGAGTGCCATGGTCGGAGCCCGACAACATCGAGAGCAGGCCACTCGGATAGAAGAGCGTGGTCTGGTCAGTCGGAGCCAAGAGACACTCACGCGGCGTTGGAATAGGACACCAGGACACGGAACGCGCCCCAGAAACCGAAGCACGCAAAGACAAGCGAACTTACCCAAATTCCGATGATCCGGCGGTCAGACCACTTCCGTTTAGCGATCAACACAATCAAGTTGCCGAGAAGAAGCAGGCTCGCCAGACACCATCCAGCCAACGGGGCGAGTAGGACAAACATTGGCGTTAGGCCGTCCTCGTACACATCGCTGATGAACGCGGGACTGAATACAAAGAACTGAACGGCGGCAAGAACGAGAACCAACGCGCTGACCAAAACTGCGAGACGCAAACTGTTCATCGAATGCCCTCTGTGTTGCGTACGCCGTAGACGGCTTCCGTCAGTTGGGACACCTGCGTGACAAAGCCAGTGCCTCCATCCTACTCCACCCCCACCGTCTCCTCATGATCCGCCGTATCGCACACGCCCTCAAACTGGCTCGCCGCCGAGTCCACCGCGAGGTCTTCGACCGGGTCGGGGTGCTTGATCAGGCGATCGCGCATCGCGATGCGGTGCTGCACCGCCAGCATCACGATCGCGCCGCACACCGCGACCGAGCCCGCCACCCACTGGCTCAGCAGCATCGTCACCGCGAACATCGGCAGCAGCACCTCGCCGATCGCCACCGTGAACGGCTGCAGCTGGATCAGCGCCGACGACGGCGCGACGCCGATGTGCTTGATCGCCGTGTAGTAGGTCGTGTGCCCGATCGCCAGCCCAAGCATCGCGCTCAGCCCGAGCAGCAGCAGCAGTTCGCCCGACAGCCCCGTCACCGTCGCGCCCGCCCGCTCGCCCAGCAGCAGCATCAGTGTGATGCAGCCGACCGCGGTGTACGCGCTGATCACGGCGTAGGCCAGGAACGGCCCGGCGATCTTCATCACCGGGCGGATCGCCAGCGCGTAGCCGCTGAAGCCGAACGCCGCGAGCACCGCCAGCAGGACGCCGAAGGCGTTCGCCCCCGAGCCGAAGTCGTCGCCCAGCGCGATCACCACCAGCACGCCGCCGATCACCAGTACCCCGCCCCCGAGGAACCAGGGCGACTTGATCACGCGGCGCTCGGCCGGGAAGAAGAGCAGCGCGCCCAGCGTCACGAAGATGATCTGGGGCCTCAGCGCGAACGCCACGGTGGACGCGTCGATCATGTAGAACGACGCCGCGAAGCAGACCTGCGCCCCGGTGTTGAACGCCGTCGCCGGGAGCACGGCCTTCCACAGGCCCTTCGGGAACTTCTTCCGCGCCAAAGCAAAGAAGATCACCGGCGACCACACCAGCGCGACGAAGCCGTAGCGCCAGCCGTTCATCGTCCACACGTCGAGCTTGTCGGAGAAGAACTTGAGCAGCAGCGGCGTGCCGGTCCACGCCAGCAGCGTCACCACGATCGCACCGATGCCCAGCGCCTGGCTGGCCGCCGCCGACATCGGCGCGGGTGCCTCGGAACCGGTGGGCGGGTTGGCGGGCGAGCGGTCAGCCATAAGCGGAGAGGATAGGCGTCGCACGCACCCGATGCGGTAGACTCAGGCCCAGCCATGGCCTTTGTTCGTCCCGCAAAACAGCCCGGCAGTCTGGGCGACCTCCTCGGCGAGCGCCGCCGGGGCGAGGAGCTGCGCGAGCTGCTTCGCAATGCGTCGCGGATCGCGGCGGGCGTCGGCCCGCGTGAGCTGCGCGTCCGCGGCGGGGCGACGGGCATCGTGCAGGGGCGCCACCGCTCGCGCGGAGCCGGGGCCTCGACCGAGTTCTACGAGTTCCGCCCCTACAGCGTCGGCGACGACGCCGGGCGGATCGACTGGAAGGTCTACGCCCGCAGCGACCGGCTGTACCTGCGGCGCTTCGCCGCCGAGACCCGTCAGACCGTCGGCCTGGCGATCGACTGCTCGCCGTCCATGCTGTTCCGGGGCCTCGGCCCGGCGGCCAAGGACAAGCCGAGCAAACTGGAGGTCGCGCTGGCGATGGCCACCGCCTTCGGGCTGATCACGCTCCGCTCGGGCGACCGCGTCGCGGGCATCGTTTCCGACCCGCAGCGCGACAAGGCCCGCGTCGAGATCCCGGCACTCTCGGGGCTCGGCTCGCTGGCCGAACTCGGCGGGCGGATGGTCGAGGGCGCGCAGATCCCCGAGACCCGGACCGCGCGCCGGCGTCAGGCGCTGAGCGCCGACGGCCTTCGCGACACGCTCCGCTCGGTCGCCCAACTGAGTTCCACCCGGGGCGTCGGCGGCTCGGCGATGGTCATCCTGTTCTCCGACGCCCTCGGCGAGCCCGACGAGGTGCTGGGCTCGCTCGAGGCGGCCCGGTCGTCGGGCACCACCGGCACGCTGCGCGAGATCGCGCTGATCCGCATCCTCACCCCCGAGGAGGCCGACGGCCCGCCCATCGGCACCCAGCGCTTTGTGGACTCGACGCTGCGCGGCATCGGCACGGGCCGATGGGGACGCGCCAACACCAAGGCCGCGCTGGAGGCCTACCGCGCCCGCATGCGGGCGCACCGCGACGCCATCCGCCACGGCGTGCTGGCCATGGGCGGGCGCTACGTCGAGCATCGCACGAGTGAAGACCCGGCCCAGGCGCTGATCAAGCTGCTGGAGAGCGCCTGATAAAGCGCGAGGCCTCAGGGGACGGGCGTCAGAATCAGATCGGGCAGACCGATCCCCATGAATCGCATCCGGCGTCCGGACTCGTCGATGAGGATGACGCACGAATCGACGAAATCCTGCGGCACGATCGGTGCGCGCATGAACTGGTTGGACGGCGTGGGGTCGAGTTCGACGAGCGTGCCTTCCGCGGCTGAGCGTCGCGTCCACGTCCCGGCGACGTGAAACGACTCACCTTCGACGAGCAGGAAGTGCGACTCGAACGAGCCGTCATCGGCGAGTTTGAGCAGCGCGTCGTTGATGACCCACGCAGCGGCTCGCCTCACACCAGAGACTCTGGTGCCCGCGGGGTCATCCGGCATCAACTGCGAGAGTTCGGGCTGCGGGCTCTCGGCTTGGTGTTCGGCGGTGAGCTCGTGGTTCAGGCGCCAGGCCTGGCTCGACATCGCGGGCTGGGCGTCGACCTGCACGGCCTCGGGCTGGTTGCACGCGCAGCCGCCCAGCACGGAGGCGGAGACGGCGGCGACGATCAGAAACGGTGTCTTCATGGGCATCCTTCTGTGAGAGGGCTTGGCTCACTCCACGCGGGTGAGGATCGTGTCCACTTCACTCAGCGACTTGATCCGAGCGCGGGTATTCGAGTTGTCGATCTCGACCACCCATGAGCGGACAAAGCGGTTGTAATCGTCGTCCGGCAGCGTCGGCGAGGGCGAGAGCCTGACGGTGGTGCCGGAGCGAGTCGTCGAGTGTCGCCACGTGCCGTACGACTCGTGGATGTCATCGAGCGTGCCGAGGTGGAGGACATAACTCTTGTCGCTGGACAGTTCCAGCATGACGTTATGGACGCCGCCGGCGAGTTGATCGATACGCGCACCGGCGATCTCGTCGGCCTCTTCGGGGTACCGCTCGGCGAGCAGACCGATCGTCGCCTCGGCGTCGGTCTGCCAGATGTGGCTGGTGTGACGCGTCTGGCCGAAAGACGGTCCGGCGTTCGAGCAGCCGGACAGCAGTGGTCCCGCGATGGACAGGGCCAGAAATCCGATAGTGGTCAGTGCACGCTTCATGGTCGCTCCTCCTACCCCCCGGAGTTCCGACCAGAATATCAGAGACTGCTACCGAAATTCGCAAGAACCGTGTTCAGGTCGGCCAGATCGACGGTGTTGTCGCAGTTGGCGTCGCCCTCGAGGACTCCGGCCGGGCTCGACTGGCCGAAGTTCGCGAGCACGAGGTTCAGGTCGGCGAGGTCGACGGCGTTGTCGCCGTTCACATCACCGGAGACGAACCCGCCGAGCGAAATGACCTGGCTATCCATGGCGAACGGGGCGGCCTTGCCGACGGCGACCCAGGCGTCGTAGACCTGCTGGCCGATGTCGGTCGTGGTGTTGGCATCGCGCAGGAACTCGATGTAATCCTTCGAGGCGGTCTGGTAGTAGACCGTCACTTCGGCCTCGGCCGCGCCGGCGGGGATGCAGAAGGGCGTGTCGTCCCAGTGCTGACCGTCCTCGTAGGTGTAGCCGACGACGGGCGAGCCGACGGACTCGTAGGCCTCGTTGGTGAAGCCGCGCGAGGGGATGCGGTTGTCGAAGAGGGTTTCGTTGTTGAGCGCGAGGTGGAAGCTCTTGCCGGCGGTGAGGCCGGTGACGCCGGACATGTACGCGTCGATGCCGTGCTTGACCTCGTACACCTTGGTGTCGTCGGTGAGTTCGGCGGTGTCGAGGTCGTACGCGCCGTGCTCGGCGATGACGTTGCCGCCGGCGTCGCGAAACTTCACGTTGATCCAGATGCGCCGGCCCTCGGGGTAACCGGTCATCAGCTTGTGCCCGCACTCGTTGATGACGCGGGTGACGAGCTTGGGTCCGAACTGGTTGACTTGGAGGTCGGTGGCGTTCTCGAGCATGTACTCGGTGTCGCCCTTGGCGAGGACCATGAAGTTCTGGTAGTCGGAGGTGAGTTCGGGGACAGTGAGGATCTCGCCGCCGGGGCCGGAGATGGTCACGGACTGGCCGGAGTACATCTCGAGCATCATGTCGAGAGCGAACAGGTTGGCGCCGGCCCACGAGTGGTAGGCGAGATCGTTGCGGAACTCGTAGTTGGGGAAGAAGCAGCCGCGACCGTTGGTGTCGGGCATGTGGCAGTCCTGGCAGGTGCTCACGACGGGCGTGTTGCCGCCGAAGCGTCCGCCGGTGTCGATGCCGGCGCCCTGAGCGTAAGCGGAGACGGACCACTCACCGTAGGTGCGCTGCTCGGGGAACATGTCGTTCTTGTCGCCGGTGGGGTGCGGCTGGTCGAAGGGCGTCGGCTTATAAGAGCCGTCGGGCTGGAGCATGTAGACCTGGTTGGACACATCGTGGCAGGTGCCGCACATGGTGCCGGTGCGATGGAAGGGCGATTCGCGCCAGGCGTGCAACGGCTGGGGGTCTTCGGGGCCGTAGCCGCGGGGTCCGCGCCGGACGTCGAGCGGATCGACGACGAACTGGGTGTTGCCGATGAAGCGATCGTCGGACGGATCGCCGGGGACGGCCGGCACGAGGTTGCCGTCGGGGTGGTTGGCGAGGTCGAAGAGGATGGCCTGGTCGTCCTCGGGAGATTCACCGGGGACGTACACCGGGTTCACGGTGCGGTGGCAGAAGTTGCAGGTGATGCCGTTGTCGAAATCGTTCGGGAACAGGTCTGAGCCGTCGGTGGCGTTTTCGACGCGCCCGTCGATCCACGCGCCGGGGGCGTGGCACTTGAAGCAGGTTTCACCGGCGCCGGCGACATCCTGCTCGGCGATGGAAACGGCGGCGAGGAAGATCGGGTCGCGCACGGCGTTGGCGTGCAGCGAGCCTTGCCAGCGACCCGGGAGGGTGCTGGAGGTGTTGACCGAGGCGTGGCACGAGACGCAGTTGGAGAAACTGAAGATCTCGTCGTTGAGCGAGTTGGAGGGGGTGCCTTTGCCCTTGAAGTCCTGATGGGTGGTCGGGAGGGGCAGCCCGATGAAGTCGCCACCCCGGCCGTCGTCGGCTGGGCGTGCGGCGATGGCTGAACTGGAGGAGAGCGCGCTGATGCCGACGGTCAGACCGACGACGCCGAGGACCACCCCGCCGCACAGACGAAGCGTCCGTGTGCTTACCGCCGCGGTCGATGCGTTCATCAACGAATCCCTCTCTCAAACCCTGGAATAGCCGTGGAGCCCCGTACAAACGGGCAACGGCACAACTACAGACTACACCGTAGTTTCGGCCCGGCAACCTCGCTTCTCCCCTGTTTTTCGGGGCTACTTTCGGAGTGGGAGTTGCGTCGCGTGCTGCCGGATGCGGATTGCCCATTTTCACATGTCGAGCGGGGATTCCGGGGGGTCGATTTGACGCTCCGTTTCTCCGAACATGGCGGGGCATCGTCCGATATGGGTGGGTATGGCTTCAAAGTCCAAGACATCGCGCGCGCGGTACGAGTCCGAGGAACCGTCGAGCATCGCTCGTCTGGTATGGCTGATCGCCCTCTTCGCCTGGCTGGGCCTGACGGCGTCGTTCGTCTCGTACAGCCCGGCGGACCCTCCGGGAACGGGGATCGCGTCCGGCGCCGCGAGCGCTGAGGTGCAGAACTGGATCGGTGTCGTTGGGGCGTTCATCGCGCACCACGGCTATCTGATGCTGGGCGTCGGGGTATGGGTGATCCTGGCGTCGGCCGGTGCGTACCTCGCGGTCCTGGCGTGGCGCGGGCCGGTGAGCCACCCGGTGATCCGGGCGGTCGGCGTCGTGATCGGGGCCATCGCGATCAGCGCCGGTCATGCGCTGCTGCTTCCGGAGCTGGCGATCACGGCGGAGGGCGGCGGCGGGATGCTCGGCATCATCGCGGCGCACCACCTGCAGTTGTACGCCGGCACGATCGGGGCGGCTGGGCTGCTGACCCTGTTCTTCATCCTCGGGGCTTGGATCGCGGTGGATCGCCTGCTTGTGGTGGTCCCCCACTACGCGGCGAACGTGCTCGGCACGGTGTACGCGAAGTCGGCGGACACGGCGCTGGACCTGAAGGAGAAGGCCAGCGAGCGTCGCGAGGCGATGCGGGCGAACGACATCGACGACGACAAGCGCCTTCGCGCGGTCGAGACCTTCCTCGGCGCAGCCAAGCGGCGCAAGCAGCGCGAAGCGGCGAAGGCCAAGATCGACGAGCGGGCCGGCGGCATCGGCGGCGGATCGAACCTGGACGAAGACCTCGACGAACTGGACGACGTGTCGAGCGAGGTCGAGGCGAAGCCGTCGAAGCGAAAGGGCAAGGCCAGGAAGGCGATCGAGCCCGTCGAGGACGAGTACGAAGAAGACGAATACGAGGAAGCCGACGAGGCCGAGGAGTACGAGGACGAAGAGGAATACGAGGAGGACGACACGCCGGGTGCGCCGCAGGTGTTCACGGAGGACCAACTCCGCGACAAGATCGCAAAGCTCCCCGTCCGTTTCGCCGCGTCTTCGAAGAACAAGGCGACGCAGGAAGACCTCGATGCGCTGCGGGAGCAGCGCAAGAGCGAGGAAGAAGCTGACCGGAACTACAACTTCCCGACGCTGGAACTGCTGGCCGACCCGGAGGAGAACTTCTCGGAAGAACTCGAAAAGTGGGTGCGCGAGCAGGCCGAGGCGCTGGAGCGGGCGCTGCAGACGTACAAGATCGAGGGCGAGGTCGTCGGCATCGATTCCGGCCCGGTGATCACGCTGTACCGGGTGCGTCTCGCGCCGGGGACAAAGGTGAGCCAGCTCGGCCCGATCGCCTCGGACATCGCGCGCATGCTCAAGGCGGTGAACATCCGCATCGTGCCCAACGAGGAGGGCCAGGACACCGTCGGCATCGAGGTGCCCAACCGCAAGAAGGAGAAGGTGCGCCTCAAGGAACTGATGACCAACTCTCAGTCGGCGGCGAAGATGAAGCTGCCCCTGTTCCTTGGCAAGGACGCGTCGGGCAACCCCCTGATTATCGATCTCGCTTCTCTGCCTCACATGCTGATCGCGGGTACGACCGGCTCGGGTAAGTCGGTGTGCATGAACGCGATCCTGATGGGCTTTCTGTACACGCAGAAGCCGAGCGACCTGAAGCTGGTGCTGGTCGATCCGAAAATGGTCGAGCTCTCGCAGTTCAAGGACATCCCGCACCTGATGTGCCCGGTCGTTACCGAAATGTCGAAGGCGGCGGCGATTCTGGAGTGGGCGGTCACGAAGATGGACGAGCGGTACGAACTGCTCGCCGAAGCGGGCTGCCGCGACATCGCGTCGTACAACGAGCTGGGCTGGGACGAACTCAAGGAGCGGTTCAACCCGCAGACGGAACTGGAAGAGGCCAAGATCCCGCGCAAGCTGCCCTACATGGTCTTCGTGATCGACGAACTCGCCGACCTCATGATGACCAACAAGGAAGTGGAAGGCGCGATCGTGCGCATCGCGCAGAAAGCGCGTGCGGTCGGCATCCACCTGATCCTCGCGACGCAGCGTCCGCAGGCGAACGTGGTGACGGGTCTGATCAAGTCGAACATGCCCGGTCGCGTGTCGTTCCGCGTGGCGTCGGGCATGGACTCGCGGATCGTGCTCGATCAGAAGGGCGGCGAACTGCTGCTGGGTCATGGCGACATGCTGATGCTCACGCCTCGGTCCTCGGTTCCGATCCGTGCTCAGGGCACGCTGGTGGACGACATCGAGATCCGGCGTGTGGTTCGCTTCGTGAAGGACGTGTCGGGCCCGACGTTTGAGCGGGCGCTGACGACGATCGGCGAGAGCGGCTACGGCTCGGCCGGCACCGGTCTCACGGCGGAGGAGTACGAGGAGCGGATGCGCAAGTCGGCGCAGGAAGACCCGATCTTCGATCGCGCGGTCGAGATCGTCCTGGAGACGAAGCGCGGCAGCGTGTCGCTGTTACAGCGCCGGCTGGCGATCGGCTACACGCGTGCATCGCGCCTGATCGAACTGATGGGCCAGGCGGGCATCATCGGCGAGCACAAGGGCTCCGTCGCTCGCGAGGTCCTGATGTCGCTCGACGAGTGGGAGGCGATGAAGCAGTTCGCCAAGGCCGAGGAGGGCGCTGTCTACCAGGGCGACGAGTCCGACAAACCCAGCGAAGACGACCTGGAAGACGAGACGCTTTTCCCGATCGAGGAGACCGCCGAGGAAAAGGCGGCGCGCGAGGCCGAGGAGGCCGATGCGCGCGACGCCGCGGCGGACGAGGCGATGTCTTCGGGGATGGGCGGTTCGGAACGGCAGAGCGCCGAGCAGCCGCCGTTCGAACCGGACGCGGCGGTCGTCGCCGAGGCTTCGGACGATGATGAGGACGACGAAGGCGAGGAGAACGAGGACATCGACGATGAGTCCGATGAGGACTGGGACGAAGAGGACGAGGACTCCGACGACGAAGATGAGGACGACGACGAAGACGGCGACGATGAAGAAGACGCCGAGGACGACGAAGAGGAATATGAGGAAGACGAAGCCGACGAAGAGGTCGAGTACGTCTACGTCGACGAGGACGGCAACGAGATCCCCGCGGACGAGGTCGACGACGAGGAGTACGAGTACTCCGATGAGGACGAGGACGCCGAGGAAGAGGACGAGCCGGAGCAGCCCAAGCTGAAGCTGAACGGGCTCGCGTCCTGAGCGGGGCCGGGCTCGATCAGTAGACGCTGAGGTTGAAGAAAACGCCGGTGGCGATCGCCCCGGTGCCCCAGATGCCGACGGCGAGAGAGTCTTCGCGCTCGGCGGTCAGCAGGACGCCGAACATCGACAGGATGGCAACGAAGACGGCGATGGACCAGGGCCAGGCGGTGCTGACGGTCACGACGGGGTCGCTGCCCGGCGGGTAGGCAACGATGGCGCTCGCGCCGCGGATGGTGAGCGTGGTTGCGACGGCGGCGATGGCGAAGAAGAGCAGGCCGCTGCGCATGCGTCCGAGCAGGGTCGGGGTGGTGACAAGCCCGTCGCCCCGATCGACGGGTTCGTCTCGCATGGCGCACAACAGCAGGTAACCGGCGAGCATGGCGGTGCCGACGACCGTTGCGAGGCGGTCGGCGGGCGTGAGGAGTCCGCTCGCGAAGAACCCGATGAGGATGATCGGGAGCATGATCGCGCAGAGCGGGATGAGGATCTCGGCCCAGAGGGTCTTGACCTGCCATCGGCGCGTGCCGAGCGATGAGATCCAGATGAGCGTGAGCACGATCAGACCGACGAGCCCGGCCCAGAACTGCGTGAAGAGCAGGACGATCGCGATGAGCTTGGCAAGGGCGCCGAAGAGGTACTTGGCGATGGTGGCGTGCTCCGGATCGACGCGGCCGCGCTGACGGACGAAGCCGAGGCGGGTTTCGTCGAGGCGCTGGACGTGGAGCTCGTCGAGGCAGGCGAAGTAGAACAGCAGCAACGCGACGACGAGAAGCGCCGCGAGCACACCACCGGAACCCGCGACATCGCTCCAGAGCAGGGCGTAGGGCAGAACCATGAACGCGATGAGCCATCGCCCGGTAAGGAGTGCTCGGAGCATCATGCGGGCATTCTACTGACCGGGCTGGGGATGGCGCGAGGGAGTGGGCGGATCAGCGGGTGAGGGCGTAGACGAGGATGTTGGCGTTGATGTAGCGGGCGTTGCGGATCTCGCTGCCGCCGCAGCAGCAGCACCCGGCTTCGGCGTTCTGCGTGTCATTGAGCCCGCTGGGGGAGTAGACGACGGCGATGCGTCCGTTGATCTCGATGCCGCGCAGGGCCTGCGGGGCGCCCTTGTAGCGCGAGCCCTCGAGCGAGGAGACCTGATAAAGCGAGGTGAACATCGGGTGGTCCATGCCGAGTTCGACGGGCTCGGAGGCGGGGAGCACTCGTTCGAGCGTGCGCCGCATGGACTCGTTCCACCGCTCGTTGGAGCAGCCGGCAGAGGCGAGGAGGATGCCTCCTCGCGAGAGGAATGAGCGGAGGCGGGTGACCTCGTCGTCGGTGAGTTCGAAGGCTCCCTCGCCGGTCATGATGAGCAGCGGGTAGTCGAAGATGCTGTCGGTGGCGAGGTCGGCCTTGGCGAAGCGGTCGTGGACTCGGATGGAGGTTTGCCTGCGGACGAGTTCGAGGAACTTGTCGGAGAAGCAGACGCTGGTGATGCGCGCGCTGCCGTAGGTGAGCATGGCGACCTCGACGCGCCCGGGTTCGGCGGGCGCGGGGCGGTTGTCGGCCGGTTGGGCAACGGCGAGCGCGGAGAGGGCCATGGCACCAGCGAGGATGAGCAGGAGATTTGAGAATCGCGTGATCGGCATGGGTCAGTCTCCGTTGGAGGCGTCGCGCTTGCGCTGTTTGGCGCGGCGTTCGTAGTAGGCGCGAACGAGATCACGGTAGCGCTCGGGAACGCTTGCTTCCGCGTCCGCGTCGAATTCGGGTGCGTCCGATGGGATGGAGCCGGCGGCGGAGTCGCGACCGTCGGGATCGCCGGCCAGCGGCGGTGCGACGGGCTGCTCGGGCTCGGGCTGGTCGTCCGGGCCGCGGCGGTCTTCGTCGGAACTGCCAGCGTTGCCTTCGGACTGCTGCTCGGCTTCGGGCTCGGCCTGCTCGGCGGGATCGGAACTACCCTCACCGTCGAAAAAACGGTCGCCGTCCCACGGGCGGGGCTCGGCCTGGGATTCGCCTGACTCGCTCTGCGTCTGTTCATCGGCGGGATCCTCGCCGGTCTCACCGGCTTGGTCGCCGGGCTGCTGGGCGTCACCCTCGGACTCAGAAGATTCGGATCCCTCGCCTTGGCCCTCACCCGAACCACTGTCGTTGCCGGGCTGGTTGCCAGGCTGGTCACCGGTTGCGCCGGAGCCGCTGGGCGAACCGGACGAGCCGGCGTCGCCGCGCGAGCCGGGGCCTCCGGATGGTGCGCCGCTTCCGGTGCCCTGGCCGGTGCCCGATCCGCTGCCCTGACCCGTACCGTTGCCGCTGCATTCGCCGTCGCACTCGCCGCTCTGGCAGTCGGGGCACGGTTCGCCCTGCTGTTTCTCGCGGAACGCATCCGCGGCTTGCTGACCGAGTTCCTGCTGGAGCAGGCGCTCGAACTCTTCCGCATCGACGATGCGGATGCGGAGCGTGCGGCTGGCAGTAGTCTGGGCGCCGCCGATCTCGGAGGGGCGGTTGTCACTCACGGTGGTGCGGACTTCGACGGTGTCGCCGGCGACCGCGCCGAGCGATGCGGTGTCCACATCGTGGTTCAGCGAGAGCGTGGAAGGGTCGGGGGCCGACGCGATGGGGACATCGATGCGTTGGGCGCGGGAGGGATCGCCTTCGACCTGTTCGAGGACGGTGACGCCCGTAACGGCGTAGTCGTCGGTTGCGCTCAGGCGGAGCGGGACGGTCGCGCCTTCGAGGGCGATGACTTCCTCACGGGCGGGCCAGGCGATGTCGGCTTCTGGGGCTTCGTCAGGGATGACGGTGAGGGCGATGCGGACGCGGTCGCCTCGACCGTCGGCGCCGACGAGAGCGGCTTCGAGTTCGAACTCGCCGGGCTGATTGCAGGCCCAGACTGCAGATGCGCGATCGGCGACTGCGGACGATGAGACCGGGTCGAGACCGCTGGTGCGGACTTCGGTGAGGCCGACTGAGCCAGCGACCTGAAGTTCGAGCGTCGCGCCCTGAGTCAGGATGAGATCGCGCTCGCGTGACGCGGTGCGACCGGGCCAGCGCTCGGTTCGGTCGGCGATGCCGGTGTAGGCGAGCGGGCTGATGCTCGCCTGCGCGCCTCGAAGGCGGGGGCGGGCGTCTGGATCGAGGACGATCTCGCGGCTGGCGGCGCGCCAGCGCTGGGGAGTGCCGGGGCCTCCACGGAGTTCGACCCAGACGCGCGTCGGTTCGGCGATGGCGCGGAGCGCGACGCCGCCGCGCCGGGACGGGTCCTCCTCGACGCCGGAGCCGAACAGGTCGAGCGGGAGCGGTTCGGGGGGAGCATCGCCCCGCGCGATCATCACCGTCGCGTAGGTTGCCTCGGGGACGCGCTCGATGACGGTGGAGATGCGGACGGAGTCGCCGATCCAGAGACCGTCTGGAGCGTCCGCTTCGCCGGGGTCGATGCGCGTGGTGGTGATGCTGACATCGATGGGCGACCAGCGCGGGTGGCCACCGGTCGGGTCGAGCAGGCGCTTGCCGACGGACTGGACGATGTCGCCGGCCATCAGTTGGCCGGCGAGCGCGACAAGGCCGAGGCAGGCGATGAGCATCAGCGCGCGACCGGTGCGATAGCCGGTCGGGACGCGCGCGGCGCGAAGCCCGGCCAGGCGCTGCGCGGCGACGGCACCGATGCGTTTGGCGAAAGTACGCGTGAGCAGTTCGCTCGAGCCCGTGCGCTCGGCGAACTCGAGGGCGCTGCGCGTTTCCGAGCCGGATGCGCCGGAGACAGAGCCGAGCATGGCACGATCGACGTTCGACGCGGCGACTTCGCGACGGATGCGCAGCAGGCGGACGAATAGGAGGACGAGGAACCAGAGGACCGCGACCGTCAGCCCGATCATGGCGATCCAGCGTGCGGCCGCGCTGAGCCCGATGCCGACATCGAGCAGGCCGATGGTGACAAGCAGGATCAGCAGCCAGAGCCCGCCGCCGGCGATGGTCTCGGAACCGAGGCCGAGGCGCATGCGGGTCTGCACGCGTGAAACGATGGACTCGACCACGCGGATCGGGGTGCCGGGCTCGTTGGATGGCTTCTCGACCATGTTTCTATCCTAACCCGGTCAGGCGTCGGACCAGCGACGATTCAGCCACCACGCGAGAATCAATACGGACGCCAGCAACAGGAAGATCCCTTTGGAATCCCAGACGGGCTCGAAACGCCGGGCCGGCTCGGGCGCACCCTCGTCGATCTCGCCCCTGACCAGGTCGAGCAGTCGTTCGATGTCGGCGTTCGAGGGGGCGAGCGGGAGGACGAGGCCTCCGGTGGCCGCGCTGAGGGCTTCGAGCTCGGCGCGCCGGGTCGACACGTCGCGCAGTTCGCCGCGGTCCTCCTGCACGACGAGCAGGTCGAAGCCTTCCTGGCCGTCGTCGTCTCCGTCGGCCCACGAGGCGACGATGCGGTAGACGCCGGGGGTGTCCGGCTCGAACACGGCGCTCCAGCCGCGCTCGCCGAAGCCGATGCGGGCGCTGGGCTCGTCGGTGACGGATCGCGCTTCGATGGTCTGGGCGGTGTTGCCGGGGCCTTGGACGGTGAGCGTCGGCGTTCGCGTGTCTGCGGCATCGCCGGAGCGGGCGCGGATCTCGATGCGCGCGACGTCGCCGGGGCGGATGGTGCGGGTGGTGAGGCGCACGCTGAGGTCCTCGCCGGGCAGGAACGCCTCGCGCCCGACGAGCCATCGCGTGGTGCGGCGCCACAGGGCGCTGTAAACGGCTTCGGCATCGGCGCTGGCGAACGCGTCGGGCGGGCGGATGGCCCAGCGCCACAGGCCCTCACCCAAGACCGCGAGCACGCGCCCGGAGCCCGTGCGCGAGTGAACGATCAGCGCGCTCGCATCCTCCTGGCGCCGGAGCAGCACGACCGACAGCGAGCGCTCGCGCTCGACTCGGGTCACCGAGGCGAGATCGGGCAGGGTCGAAACGATTGTGCCGGTGTCGAGGTCGAACTCGGTCTGGAACTCGTCTTCGGCGAGGTCCCGCGGCTCGAACAGGCCGGAGGCGCGACCGGCCTCGGTCAGCGATGCGCGGGACTGCTCGATCATCGCGCGATCGGCCCAGTCGACGGGGGCGAGCTCGTCGAAGATCGGCGCGAGTCCGGGATGGGTCGTCGGTCGACCGCGGAGCATGACGAGCCCCCCGCCGCGCTCAACGACGAAGGAGCGCAGACGCTCGGCGTCGGCTTGAACGATCAGACGATCGACGCCGCGACCGAGGATGACGATGTCGCTCTCACCGATGAGGTCGATGAGTCGGGTCTCGGGGTCAAGCTGGACCGGGCCGGAGGGCATCCATCGAACGAGCAGCCGGTTCTGACCGACGGCCTGGGCAGTGACGAGCTCGAGGTCTTCGTCGAGGCGCAGGGCCGCGACGAGGAAGCGGGTGTCCCAGTAGGGCTCGCCCTCGATGACCAGCACGCGGATGGGTGCATCGGTGAGGCGGACGATCGCGCGGGCCTCGTTGTTGTCGGTGCGCTGCTCGCCCTCCATGGGTTCCAGCTGCGCGGTGTACTCGAAGAGTTCGAGTCCGCCCACGGTGCCGTCTTCGCGGTCCGGGCTGGGCCGGATCGGGATCTCGATGCGCCGACGGTCGGGCTGGTCGAAATTCACAAGGCGCTCGAAGACCACCCGTTCGCTCGCCTCCGCCCCGCGCGAGCGGTCGGCGTAACGCGTCTCCCGCACCACCAGACGAGCAGCAGGAGCATCGTCCGGCCCGCGCACCTGCGCCATGAGGGAGGTGGATTCACCGGCGATCAGCCGGTCGGCCATCGCCGTGAGCACTACCGCGGTGTCGCCGCCCGAGAGCGACCGCCCGACCGGAACGGTGTGCACGCGCACGCCGAGTGCGCTGGCGACCTCGGCCGGGGCGTCAAACGACTGGCCCTCGGTGTCGATACCGTCGGAGAGCACGAGGATGTCCGACGAGCCGCTGGCCGACGCCTCGTCGATGAGGCGCGTCAGGTCGCTGACGAGCAGCGATTCGAGGCCGTCGGCAGACCGGTCCCGGTCGGGCAGGGCGATGGGGCGGCGTGACCCGTCGCCGAGGGTGCGAGCTTCGACGAGCGCGGCCTCGCGCAGGCGCTCGAGCGCATCGCCGCTGAGCCAGTTGCTCGATGCCGCTTCGGCCCGTGTCGGCCCGCCGAGAGAGTCGTCTGCCCCGACATCGCGGACCGACATCGAGCGGGACCGGTCCGCGGCGATCATCAGCGAGGCCGAGCTCTGCGACGCCGGCGTCATCGAACGCCACACGCCCAGACCGAGCAGCGGCAGCAGCAGCAGCAGCGATGCGCCGAAGCGCAGCATCGCTTCGCTGCGCTGATCGCGTCCGGAGACGATCGCCACCAGCACCAGCAGCACACCGACGAGCACAACGGTCGCCCAAGAGAACGGCAGGCCGAGAGTCATCATGCACCCCCTACCGCGCTTGCACGAGCCCGACCCGCAACGAGCAGCCCGCACTCAATGACCAGCAGCAAGACGGCTCCGGCGAGCAGGAGAGGCCAGATCTCGACCTGCTGCATCCGGCGCGCGATGAGATCGTCGCTGGACACGACGGCGTCCGAGGTCGCACCGATCCTACGCGACGCGACGATCTGTTCGAGATCCGCGGTTGTCGGATCGTACTCGGCTGGGTTCACGCTCATCGCGGCGACGAAGACCTCGTCGGAAGCCTGCTCTTCCGTCGCGGCGTACACGCCCGGTTCGCGAACCGGGCCGACGATCGGTCCGGTCGATCGGAGCCCGACGCTGCGCACGCGATCGCCGATGTCGCCGACGGCGTTGCGGATGTCCGGGTCGCTGCCGCCGCTGGAGGCCTGCGTTGCGCGGAGCATGGCGTCGATGAGGATGGGAAGCTCCGGCTCGCGCCAGAGGTCGGATGATTCGGCGTCGATGCCGGTGAGCACCGCCGCGACCACAGGGCTCGTGCGCCGTGCGACGGCCAGCAGCGGCGAGCCGTCTTCCAGCGCGACCGCGACCGATTCTTCATCGGCGGCGGTCGCCGGGGCGTGCCGGCGCACCTGCAAGTCGAACCAGCCGGGGGTCAGGGCATCATCGGGGAGGGGCGTGGGCGGGTCGTCGAGCGCGACCGTTCCGGCGTATCCCGGATCGACGGCGCTGCGATCGACGAAGCGACCCTCGAGTTCGATCGGGTACAGCGAGCCGAGGCGATCGGCGAGTGCGCTTCCGGTGGCGATCGCGCCGTCGCTGTCCACGAAGTGAACGAGGCCGCAGCCGGAGGCCAAGACATGGCCGACCATCGCATCGATCACGCGATCCGACACCAGTCCCGCGCCGACGACGACCGCGAGGTCGAGCGAACCGATCTCCGCAAGCGCTTCGGACGAGGCCGGGTCGATCCACACCACTCGGTCTCGCCCGAAGGGGTCCGCGGCGGCCATGGCCACCTGCGCGATCTCCGGTTCGCGCGCGATGATGCCGATGCGGGCGTCCGGACGCACTACGACGATGGAGTGCGCCGCGCTGCGCTCCGTGCCGAGCACATCGAGCGCGATCGCGTAGACACCGGGCTCGGCCAAATCGGCTTCGAAGCCGACCTCTGCCAGGCTGCCGGGCTCGACGATCGCGCTGGCCTGTGTTTCACCCATGACCTCTCCGCCCCGGAGGATTGTCCATCGGACGGGGCTGGTGGCCGAGGCCCGACCCGTGTTGCGCAGGGTCCCGGAGAATCGCACGCGATCCCCGGCGTCGAGGCGTTGGCGGTCGGACGCCACGGCGACGGGGTGGACCCCGACCGGAAGCCCGTCGCGCGCGACCATCACCAGTTGCAGCGAGTGCCCGCGATCGAGGCGGGTCGGCACGCGGCTCCAGGCCGAGGATTGGCCGTCGGTGACGACACGGACATCGACCGACCCAAGCCCCGCGCCGGTGGTGAGGCGCTCGACGGTGGCGAGCGCGGCGTCAAGGTTGGCGTGCTCGCGCGTGGCCTCGAGTTCGCTCAAGGCGGCGCGGAGCTCGTCGTACCGATCGCTCGGCCTCGGACCGAGCGGCCGCGCGGTGTGCCCGGCGACGATGATCGCGACGGGCTGGCCCTTCGACTCGGCCTGCTCGATCAGGGCCCGCGTCGCGTCGATGGCGCGCTCGAAGCGGGTGCGACCGTCCTCGAGCGTCCGCATGGAATCCGAAACGTCGAGCACGATCACGAGCGCGCCGGCTGTCGCACCGGAAGTGTCCTCGCTGGCCTCGGGCAGGGCTGGCGCGAGCCACTCGGGCAGCGAGTCGCTCGGCAAGCTGGGCCGATCGAAGACCATGGCCAGCAGGTAAATGCAGGCGCAGCGCGTCAGCAGCAGCAGCAATTCACGCAGACGCCGGGGCCACTTCCGCTCGCTGGCCGAGGGCACAAGGAACCGCGCAGCCGGAAACCAGACCGCCCGACCGGCGACGCGGGCGTGCAAATGGGCGATGACGACCGCGCCGACGCCGAGAACGCCGAGCGCGACCCAGCCAGCGGAAATCCCCGTGATGGCGATCAGGGCCTGCACGGGGATGTTGTACACCGAGAACGATCAGATGTGGCGGCCGGCGCGCGTCACAATCGATGCGCGGTCAGTCCTGCAGGAGATCTTCCGGAACCGTGTACAACCAGCTTTGTCTGGCTTCGAGGCCGTCCGTCGTCAGGACCTTGCCGAAGATGACCGGCACATAGCCGTAGGACGCGGCCTCTTCCGCATGCTTGTAGAGCAGATCCTGCGGGACCGGCGATGTCGAGGGCAAGCCGGCGTTGATCTTCACATCGTGTCCGGAGATGTGCGCCCAGGTCTCGTGCCCCGGGTTCAGGAAGTCCGCCAGCGCGTGCGGGCTGCTGGCTGCGAACGGATCGCTCTGCGGGATTCGCGTTCCGTACAAATAGGTCGGCACAACGGTGTGGATGAAGTCCGGCGCCATCGTCTCGAACACGAAGCGCACCTCGGGGTACTCGGACCGGAGCTGGAGCATCCAGTCGTACGCGTCCCAGGCGGGCATGCTGCTCATCGCGTCGAGCCCGATCGTCGTGGCGTTCACCGCGACCGCGCCGTCCATCTCCTCACGCGCCCGGTTCACGTGGAACGGATACTGGTTATCGAACGGAACCGCGTGGGACGCATCCCATGTTCGCGTCATCAGTTTCGAACTGTTGCCCCACCAGAGGCCGAGATCGGTCGAACTCGCGCCGAACGCTGCCAGGATGTGCTTGGACTGGTTCATCGCCGGGATGCCCGACCAGCCCGAAGTGAAGTTGTACGGGTAGTTGTTCTGGGAGTTGACGCGGTACAGACCGGTCGGCGTCCAGACCATGATGCGTTCGTAGCCATCGTCGCGGAGACTCTCGAGTTGCTCGACGATCGGGACGAAACCGACCAGGTCCGGCCGGTCGTTGGCGGAGCCGACGAAGCCGCGCGGGTTCGATGGGCTTGTTCTGTTCGAAGTGGCGAGGAGCAGCCCGGCAACCGGTCGCGGGTCGCGCTCGTATTGGACGGGCCCGTAGGTCGCTTGGAAGAACTCGCGGTAGGGCACGAGGGTGCGGACCCATTGCGCGGGGCTCTCGTGGGTGGCGCGAACGCAGACACGATAGGTGCGGGTCTCGCCGGGGAGGATGCGCCCGCCCTCGTCGTTCTCGTCGCGGTCGAACACGAAACGGACCTGCCAGTTGCGTCCGCCGTAGGTATAGATACCGCCCGGGCTCTCAACTCGGATGAACACATCGTGGCGGTATTCCCGCACGTCGTACAGCATGCTGACGCCGACAGTCTTTGCGCCGGCCTGCAACACGGCGACCGGTGAGTACATGCCGCCGGGGTAGGTCCCTCCGCCGCCGAAGTACGGCGCGTTGTTGTGGGAGAGTTCGATCGGCTTTCCGTCGTTGAAGATCGCGCGGGTGGTGATCGTTTCCGGGAAACGAATGCCGCCGACGACAATCTCGCCAAGTCGCTTCGGCGTCGAGGTGCTGTTGCTGTAGGTAAACGTCAGGTCGAAGCCGTTCTCGACTTCCTCGTGCTCGACGGTCGGCTCGATCGAGTCCGAACCGCGCGGGATCCAGACCCGCTGCCGGTTGGGCGAAATCAGCACCTCGTCGCTGGAGCGCTGGATCTTGCGGACGAGTTCCGGCTGCATGTCGGTGAGCGCGGACTGGTAGGTGCTCTCTACGGGCCGCGGTCCGGGGATGGACACGATCCCGCCCGTCTCGGACGGCGTCTTCTCACCCTGCTGTGCGCCCTTGCGATCCTTCGTGGGCTTTTGCGTCACCACGGCGCGGTCGCCGTCTTTGCCCTTGATGCTGACACCGGCAACCGCGGTGCGACCAGGCTGATCGCCAGAGCCGCAACCGACCGCCTGCACGTGCAGGACCGCGGCGGTCCCGATGAGAAACGAAGCCGCAAGCCGTGAAAAACATACGAGTCGCATGATGCCGCTCCTTGTGAGAGCTGAGAGAGAGCCCGGTTAAAACTCCGGGGGCGGGCCGGGCGTTCCACGAGGTCACGCCGGGCCGAGTTCAGCGTAGTTCCTGTAGCCATCGGAACTTGGAGTCGCTGGAGTTGGCTGGAACTCCGCATCGCTTCCGGTCATTCCGTCTAAAACTTCCGCCTGCCCGGCTTGGGAAACCGCTGCCGGTCCTGCCTCGAGTCTCAGAATCTTCGCGAACACGAGCATGCAGACGTAACAGCCCGCAAAGCCGACCAAAAACACAAAGGTGAACAGGCTGACATCGCCACGCGGGATCGCGAGGATCTGCCCCAGGCCAGAACCCACGGCCGCGATCACGAAGATGTCTCGAGGAGATCGCCAGACCAGATCGTCCGCGAACCGGATCATGATCCCGAGCAGGATCGCGTAGAGCAGCACCGCGGCCGGGCCGAAGTCCGAATAGGACTGCCCCACCACCCCAGGCCCGACGTTGTACTCGCCGTAGCCGACGCCGCGGATCCGCGCCATTTTGGGGATCTCGATGCTGAGCGGGTTCGGCTTCTCGGGCCACATCATGCGAGGAATCGGGATTTCGTAGATGTACTTCAGGGTCGCCGGCCCTCGGAAGGGATAGGTCTCGGGGTGGTTGTCGATGATCCACATGCTGATACCGGCCGCCTGCTGGCCGGATCCGAGGTCGTACAGACCCGCCACCAGGTCTGTACCGGTCAGCATGGCCTGAAGATGCTCCATCGGGGATCGGTCACGGTCGGCACCCGAGCCGCGCACCGACGTGAAACTCGCCACAACCACGATGCCGATCGCGCTGACGACACCCAGAGTCGGCAGATACGAACGCATCCGCATGAACCGTACGCGTGAGAAGTACACGCCCCAGATGAAGCCCGCGAACACGGCGATGATGTCGCGCCGGCTCGAACTCCCCTGGACCGCGACCGCCGCGTTCACCAGCAGCAGCGCGAGGCTGGGAATCGCTACGGCCGGGTTCAGGAACCGCGGCGCCCAGTACCAGCCGATGATCACCGCTGCAGCCGCACCCATCGCGTTGCCGACGTAGGTGGCCAGAATGCCGATCAGCGGGATGCGCAAACCGTACTTCAGACCAACCGCGGTCACGGTTGCCAGCACCACCAGGATCAGCAGCTTCCCACCAGTCGGGACGCCCGCGGTTCGGGGCACGAACCGGATCAGACGGTTCGTCTTCAAAGGGTGGTTGTACGTCACCAGAAAGACAACGAGGAACAGCGTGGCCAGCACCGCGTAGTACAGACCCACTAACTCCGGATTCCTTAGGGGATACGGGAGGTAGTTGCCGGTAAACAGCGTCAAGGCCGCGGAGACCAATTGAAAGATCATGAAGCCGAGCAGGAAGATGTTCCGCAGGCAGACGAGGTCGTACCTGCCGCGAGTGGTATCCGCCCAAATCCGGTAAATACACACACCGCACAGGAGCAGCATCCAGAGGGCGATGAACTGGGTCATGGCGATCCCCCCGCCCGGACCGCTCCCGACGCCACCGCCTCGTACATCGCGTCGACCTGCTCGGCGATCGATGTCCAGGCGAAATGGTCGCGCGCCCACGAGCGTGCCCGCGCGCCCGTGCTATCTAGTGTGGCGGGATCCGCGAGCATCTCTCGCATTGCCTGCGCCACAGGCGCGACCTCGCACGGCACGACCCGACCGACTTCTGCGGCTTCCACCTCGTCCCAGATGTTGACCTGATCGGAAATCAGAACGGGCGTCCCCGCCGCCGCGGCTTCGATGACCGCGACGCCGAAGTTCTCCTGGTAGCTCGGCAGCGCAAACAGGTCCGCATCCGCCAAGGCCTCGATTCGTTCGCTTCCGTTGAGCATGCCCGTGAAGATCAGACGATCGGCGATGCCCAACTGTTCGCCCTGCGATCGCAGCCCGTCCACGTAGCCGGGCTCACCCGGTCCCACGAGCGCGAGCACCGCGTCCGGAGGAGCGGCTTCGGCGAACGCCGGCAGCAGCAGATCGAGCCCCTTCTTGTGGTGCAGGCGGCTCAGGAAGACCACGAGCGGGCGATCGCCGATCTCGTGCCTGCTCCGGAACGCCCCCGGCCGCGGGAGTTCGGCGAACTCGTCCCAGTCCAGACCGTTCGGGATCACAAACGGGCGAGCGCGCAGGTTCATCGGCTCGACAAGTTTCCGCTCGGTCTCTGTCGTGAAGTGCAGCCCGCTCGCCGCGTTGAGATCCTGCTTGGCCTTCAAGGCAAGAAACAGCGTCTTCTTCAGTCGGCCCTGCGAAAGGCTCCACGGATCGAGCATCCCGCACGGGCGGATGATGTACGGCACACCCGACGCCCGGCACACGCTCGCGCCCCAGTGGACCAGATGCTGCCACAGCCCGTGCCCGTGAACGACATCGACGCCCAAGCCGATCGCTCGCTTGAGTTCCTCGACCGCTCGAGGTGCTTTGGAGAACGGTCCCGATCCGGGGCCTTTCGGTTCCACGCGAACACCGGCACCCGTCAACCGCTCATCGATCTCGGTCACGCCGGCAGGACCGTCAGCCGAGATGATCGTCACCTCGTGGCCACGGTTCACCTGCACCGGGGCGAGACGCGCCAGCACATTCGCTGGGCCGCCGCTGACCGGGTCGATCGAGTTGATCAGGTGGACGATGCGCATGGCCGGGTGGTCTTACTCGGTCGGGTTCTCGGACGCTCGGCAACGGGTGCCTTGAACCACACTATCGGCCAGATCTCACACCGGCTGCGGTTCTCTGGTCGCCCAGCGGATCAGCACATCCGCGACTTCCGGGCGACTGAACTCCGCCGGCGGGCGCTCGCCCGACGCCAGCATGTCACGCACCTTCGTGCCCGACAGGAACACCTGGTCGCCCTCCAGCTTCGGGAAGGTCTTGCCCGAAACCATGCCCTGGGCCTTGTGGCTCCACGCGGCGTGCTCGAACTTCAGCGGGATGATGCCGAGGTTCTCCGGATCGAGCTCATCGAAGATGTTCTGCGCGTCGTAGGTGCCGTAGTAGTTGCCGACCCCCGCGTGGTCGCGCCCGACGATGAAGTGCGTCACGCCGTAATTCTTGCGGACGAGCGCGTGAAGCAAGGCCTCGCGAGGCCCGGCGTAGCGCATGGCCGCGGGCATGACCGTGAGCAGCGTCCGCTCGGGCACGAAGTAGTGCTCGATGATGGTCTGGTAGCACTCCATGCGCACATCAGCAGGGATATCGCCCTTCTTGGTTTCACCGACCAGCGGGTGGATCAGCAGCCCGTCGGTGATTTCCTGCGCGCACTTGCACAGGTACTCGTGGGCCCGGTGGATCGGGTTGCGCGTCTGGAACGCCGAGACGGTCTTCCAACCGCGCTCGGCGAACTGCGCTCGCGTCTGCGCGGGCGTGAGCCGGTGGTCGAGAAACGCTTCCGGCCCGTCCGGATCGACGCACACCTCGATGACCTCGACCGGTCCGCCGAGGCAGGTATCGCCCTCGGCCATGACCTGCGCGACGCCGGGGTGCGCCTCATCCTCGGTGCGGAACACGCTGGGGACCTCCAGCGACTTGTCGTGCTTGAAGACCTCTTCGACGGTCATCACCGCCTGCAGCACGCCGTTGGGCGCGTAGAGCGCTACCCGTTGGCCGGCCTTCGGCGCGTCGGCGCCGTCGACGCTCAGCAGGATCGGGATAGGCCAGATGTCACCCGAAGCGAGTTTCATGTCCTTGCAGACCGACTCAAAGTCAGCCTTGCCCATGAAGCCGGTCAGCGGGCTGAACGCCCCGACCCCGATCATCTCAAGATCACAGGACTGCTTCGCGGAAAGGTCGATCCGCGGCAGCGACTCGGCCTCCGAGCGGAGTTCACGCGCCCGATCCGGGGCGACAACGCGGTTGACGAGGGTTCCGCCGTGCGGGGCGATGAGGTCTGACATGGCCAATCCTTTGGGTCAAAAAAGCGAGTATTGACCAGAGAGGATAGCCGATCAGGGGGCTGTGCGCAGGAGCCCCGCCGAGGCCGATCGACCGCGGGCACCATCAAAATCCCCCTTGATGACGCTCGATTCGATCGTCGTCGACCCCGAACCCTCAACCGCGCCGGTCCGGAGTCCAAACGCCCCGCTCCTGGCGGGAGTCGCCTCATGCCCCGGGGCGATCCGCCCGCATCACAAGGCTCTTCCACATGTACGGGTACCGCCCCGCCCCGGTCCACCGAACTCCGCTGAAACCACACTCTTCCAGCAACTTCTGCAGCGTCTTCACGCTCCAGAACTTGATGTGCCCACCGTCCCACAGCGGGTTCACGTGATGGTCAAACTTGTTGGACGCGGCGATGACGAGGTTCTTGAGATAGCCGTGATACGGAGTCGTGCAGATAAGCGGCGCCCCCGGCTTCAGGGCGTGCAGGCAACCCGTTGCCCAATCCCGTGGCGCGTAGAGGTGCTCGACCACCTCCGTCGAGACCACCAGATCGAACGGCTCTTCTCCGAGATCGCTCAACACATCGACCGACACCGGCATCTCCACGAACCGAATATCCGGGTGCGCTTCCGACGCCACCTTCACGCCCGAAGCCGAGGGGTCGATGCCGATCACCGAGCACCCCTTCGACTTCAGCCACGATGCGAGAAACCCGTTGCCGCTCCCGACGTCCAGCACACGCATGCCCTCGCGGAACCCGCCCGCGAGCCGCTCGATCGGGTCCAGGATGTACGCCATATGGTGCCGGATCGCCGAGTCACCGAAGCCGTAGTCCGGGATGTTGTGTGCGGCGGTCTTCTCAGCGACTTCATTCATCTCGGTCATCCTCGCCCAGAGTCGGCCGAGCGGCAATCGCCTTGGCCGGGTTGCCGCCGTAGATCGTCCACGCCTCGAGGTCCTTGAACGCACAGCCGCGCGCTCCCAGTATCGCCCCTTCGCCAACGGTGATCCCGGGCCCGACAAACGCATCGGCGGCGATCCACGCGTGATCCTCGATCACGATCGGCGGCCGGATCAGAGGCAGATCGGGCATCTTGTAGTCGTGCGTCCCCGCGCAGATGTGCGCCTGCTGCGAAATGCTCACGTGGCTGCCGATCGTGACCTTGCCGAGGCAGTACACGACGGACCGGTCGCCGATCGATGAGTTGTCACCGATCGTGAGATTCCACGGCTGCTCGATCCGCACGCTCGGTCGAATCCGCACCGGACGCCCCACCGACGCCCCGAACAGGCGCAGCAGGGCGTTCCGCAGCCCGTACCAGTTGTGAAAAGTGCAACGGAACAGCGGCTGCCCGAGATAGTTCCAGACCACCCGCCCGACTTTCTCGCGCGTGGTGTACGGGCTCACCGAGCGTTGTTCGTACCCTGCACCTGAGCCGTTCATGACCGCAAATCCCCGCCGGCGGCGTTCCGCTTCTGCTTCTTCTCAGCCTGTGATACCGCCGACTTCACGCTGATCATCGCCTCATAAATCGATCGCATCCGAGCGTAATTCACGCCCGCCGACCCGTCCATGAAGCCCCGACGCAGGACCACGATATACATGTACATCAGCGTCGCCTTCGCCGGCATCCGGTAGCTCAACGCCTTGAGGTGCCGGCGCCGCTTGATCTTGTCCGGCGTGAACAGCCCCAACAGCGCACGCGTCAGCGAGATCTGCGGCTCGTGCTCCGCCTGCGACGACTCGAGCGTGCTGTAGCGGTTGTGCTTGTCGAACCACTCCTCGATCCCCTTCGAGAAGTTGTAGTGCAGGTACGGCATCTTCAGAACGCCGGTGTGCCCTCGGTTCACCTCGCGCTGGCCGTGCCCGTAATCCTCGTACCGGCACATCTTCGAGTCGAAGAACCGCACCTGGTACACCGGGTACTCGGCCGCCCGGCGCAACCACTGCCCCATGAACATCATCATCGAGGGGCACTGGTAGGCCGTCGTCGCCGACGCCGGATCCGAAGACCGCTCCCCTTGCAGAATCGCGTCCATCTCCTTGACGAGCGCCGGCGTGAACCGCTCGTCCGCGTCCAGATGGAAGTGCCAGCGATGCTTCGTCTCGATGTTGTCGATCGCCCAGTTCCGCTGCTGACCAAACGACTTGAACGGGTTCACCGAGACCTTCGCGCCCATCTCCCGGGCGATCTCCACGGTCCGGTCGGTGCTCCCGCTGTCGAGCACATGGACATCGTCGCACCACGCGCAGCTTTCCAGACACTCGCGGATGTTCACTTCCTCGTTGTAACAGAGGATGATCACGCTCACGGGCGGGCTGGGATACGCCGGCGCGTCACCGCCGACGAACTCGCGCCGCTGTTCGTCGCGAGTCGCGCTCACGGCCGGGGAAACCCCGCCGCCCGAACCGGCAAGCGGCGCGCCATCCGAACCGTCGCTTTCGGTGTCGGCGGGCGCCGTCGCAACCGCGTCCACGCGCATCGCACCCTCGGAGCCCTCCGCCTTCGCGAGCGCTGACCCCTGCGCCGGGTGCGCCAGCGCCTGCTCAAGCTGCTCCTTCTCGAGCTGCCGGAGCTCGCGGATCTTGATCGCGATGAAGAAGTCGTACGTGCCGAGCAGCATGCTGAACCGGAAGCCGGCCACGCCGTCCAGGAATCCGAAACGGATGAAGTACATGTACACGAATCGCCACACCCCGAGCAGCGGCAGCCGAGGCAACACGTTGTACTTCAACCAGCGACGCAGCCGGATGCCCGGCTCCAACTGGTCCGCCGGCAGCATCCCCTCGTGCGACGCGCCGCGCACCAGTTCCCGGGCCTCGAGCGTGGAATACCGGTTGTGCTTCGCGATGAAGTGCTCGAGCCCGCGTCGATCGTAGTGCTCCATGTGGCCCTTGAGCTTGCCGCTCGGGCCATCGAGCATCATGTGTTCGTGCACTTCGCGCTCTTCGTAGCGCGCCTTGCCACGCTTGAAGAAGCGCAGGTTCCAACTCGGGTAGTACCCGCAGTGCCGGATCCGGCGCCCCATGAAGATGAAGTACCGGTTGATGTAGAAGCCGGCTTGCTCGATGTCATCCACCGGCCGCGACGCCACCGCGATCAGCTCATCCCGCAGACCCGGCTGAATCACCTCGTCGGCATCCAGGATGAAGATCCAGTCGGCCCGCCAGGGCAGGTTCTCGAGCGCCCAGTTCTTCTGCTTCGCGTACCCCAGCCACGGCTGGATCACGACCTCCGCTCCGTACCGCTCGGCGATCTCCCGGGTGTCATCCGTCGACTCGGAGTCCACGACCCGAACCACATCCGCCCAATCACACACGCTCGCCAGCGCGTGCGCCAGGTTCGCCGACTCGTTGAAGGTCGGAATCAAAATCTCGATGTTCGAGCGGCGCTTCGCGCCGGATTGCTCGCTCACGCCGACTCCCCCCGCGCCCGCACGCCTTCCGGCTCGGCCTCTCCCGCAATCGGTGTTTCGCCGGCAACTCCCTCGAGCAGCCGACGCCAGGCCACACAGGCCGTCTCCCGGCCGTACGCGTCCGACAACGCCGCTCGCGCCCGCTCGCCCATCGAACGCACCCTGCCGGGGTCATCGGCCAATCCCCGAAGCACCTCCACCAGCATCTCAACCTCACCCGGCTCCACCACCTCGCCGCACCCGTTCTCGCGCAGCACGAGCGCAAGTTCGCTCTTCGGGCTCCCGATAAACACCGTCGGACGCCCCGCCGCCATGATCCCGAACAGCTTGCAGGGCACGATCAGCCCCTCGGCACCCGGAATCATCGTCGCAAGGTGCACATCCGGGCAGCTCAGCGAATGGTCCAGCTTCTCCCGTGGCTGGTAGCCATCGACGACCGCGTTGGTGAGCCCACGATCTTGGACGAAAGCCTCCACCTCGGCCTTCTTCTTGCCGCCACCGACGAAAAGGAACCGAAACCGATCGTCGGACTCCAACCGCTCCGCCGCTTCGAGCATCGTCCGCACATCGTGCGCGAGCCCGAAGTTGCCCGAGTACATGACGACGAACTTCCCATCCAGCCCCCACCGCTCGGTGTACTCGTTGTGTTCGCGCCCGATCGGCTTGACCTCACTCTGGTCCGACCACACCCCGATGTGCTCGACCTTCTCCGGGTCCGCACCCTTCGCCAGCACCCGTTCTCGCATGCACCGCCCGAGCACGACCACCCGGTCCGCCCTCCTCAGGCAGAACCGATCCACAGCCTCGAAAAACCGCGTGCTCAGCGCCCCTTCTTTCATCACCCCGCACACCACCGGCACGTCCGGGTACATATCCATCACCCAGTACACGAACTTCGTGCCGCGCAAGGTGCGCAGCACCCACCCGACCAGCGAGATGAACGGCGGTGTCGTGAAGCAGACCGCCACATCGAACCGCTTCAGCGTCAGCGCCTTGAACATCGCCAGCACATAGAACACAGCAAAATCCGCCGCACGCGCCGCGATCCCGGCCTTCCCGAAGATGCTCCGGCCGACGCGATGCACCCTGACCCCGTCGACCTCCTCATACTTGGAAAGGGTCGCGCCCTTGCCCCCGTAAATCGAGCGCGAAGCGATCACGTGTACATCGTGACCGGCACGCACCAAGTGCCGGGCCAGATCGTCGGCGTGCTGCGCCGTCGCAGCCACATCGGGGTAATACACCTGGTTGATCAGCAGCACGCGCATGATCGCTCCGGGCCCGGCGCCCTCAGGCCCCCGCCGTCTGGCGTGAATCGTGGTGCTCGCGGAACCACTCGATCGTCCGCTTCAGCCCGTCCTCGAACGAAACCCGAGAACGCCAACCGAGCAGATCCTTCGCCCGCTCCGTGTCCAGTTTCCGTCGCGGCTGGCCGTCCGGTTTGCTCGTGTCCCAGCGGATCTCGCCCTCGAAACCGGTGAGCCGAACGATCAGTTCGACGAGGTCCCTGATCGTGATCTCGAAGCTCGCGCCGAGGTTAATCGGCGTCGGCTCGTCCATCACCTCCGTCGCACGCACGATCCCCTCCGCCGCGTCTTCCACGTAGAGAAACTCGCGACTCGCGCTGCCCGTGCCCCAGCACACGATGTGGTCGTCGCCCCGATCCTGCGCCTCCACACACTTGCGGATCAGCGCCGGGATCACGTGCGATGAGAACAGATCGAAATTGTCGTTCGGCCCGTACAGGTTCACCGGCAGCACGTACGAAGAACGCATGCCGTACTGCAGCCGGTACGCGTCCAGCATCTGCCACGCCGCCTTCTTCGCGACGCCGTAGGGAGCGTTCGTCTCTTCCGGGTAGCCGTTCCAGATGTCCTCTTCCTTGAACGGGATCGGCGCGAACTTGGGATACGCGCAGATCGTCCCCGTCTGCAGGAAGACGCTCTCGTCCCGCTCGTGAAAGCCCCGCGCCCGGAACTCCTCGATCAGGTGCAGGGCCATCGCCATGTTCGCGTAGAAATAGCGACCCGGGTTCGCCTGGTTCGCCCCGATGCCGCCGACCTCCGCCGCCAGATGAATCACCACATCGGTCGGCTCGCCCGCGAACGCCCCGTCGTACATCCGGCGCACCGCCGAAAGCTCCGTCAGGTCGAAGTCCTTGCGTCGCGGCACGAAAATGTCCGCATCCTTCACACCACGCTCGCGCAGTTTCTGACAGACGAACCCGCCCAGAAAGCCCGCGCCGCCGGTCACGATCACCTTCTTGTCCGACCAGTCCGAAATCGCCATGGCGATCCTTCCCTCCGAAAGCCCTGCTTACTGGTCGTGCACCGCGAAATCCGGCTCCATGTGCCCCGCGTCGATCAGCGTCTTCTCGCGTTCGGCGAGTTTCAGGTCCGCCTCGACCATCATGATCGCCAGTTCCTCGACGCTTGTCGTGGGTTCCCAGCCGAGCTTCTGCTTGGCCTTGCTCGGGTCACCCAGGAGCAGATCGACCTCCGCCGGACGCATGTAGCGCGGGTCCATCTCGTAATAGTCGTCGAAGTTCAGGCCAAGGTGGTTGAACGCCATCTCAGCGAACTCGCGCACCGAGATCGTCTTGCCGGTCGCGATGACGTAGTCGTCCGGCTCGTCCTGCTGGAGCATCATCCACATCATCTTCACATAGTCGCCCGCGAAGCCCCAGTCGCGCTTCGAGTCGAGGTTGCCCATGAAGAGCTTGTCCTGCAGACCCAGCTTGATCCGCCCCGCCGCACGCGTGATCTTGCGCGTCACGAACGTCTCGCCGCGCCGGGGCGACTCGTGGTTGAACAGGATGCCGCACGAGGCGTGCATGCCGTAACTCTCGCGATAGTTCACCGTCATCCAGTGCGCCATCACCTTCGCGCAGGCGTAGGGAGAACGCGGGTAAAACGGCGTCGTCTCCTTCTGGGGCGACTCCACCACCTTGCCGAACTGCTCCGACGAACTCGCCTGGTAGTACCGGACCTGCTCGCCGGTCCGCTCCTGGTAGTCGCGGATGCTCTCGAGCATTCGCAGCGCGCCCATGGCGACCGTGTCCGATGTGAAGATCGGCATGTCGAAACTCACGCGCACGTGGCTCTGGGCCCCGAGGTTGTACACCTCGTGCGGCTTGGTCTCGTCGAGGATCTTCTGCAGCGAGGACGCATCGCAAAGGTCCGCATAATGCAGCTTCATCTTCACGCCCTGCACATGAGGATCTTTGTAGATGTGGTCCAGCCGCTCCGTATTGAACGAACTCGAACGGCGGATCAGCCCATGGACCTCGTAGCCCTTGCCCAGCAAAAACTCCGCGAGGTAACTGCCGTCCTGACCGGTGATTCCGGTGATCAACGCACGCCTGGTCTGGGTCATTTCCGTGAAGTCCTTGCGCAATAAGCGAAATGGGCGAACTGAAGGTCGGGCAGACTACCGGCCCCGGCGAACCAGCGTCCACCGGACCACCGAGATGCTCTACGCCCACACGGGCCGAACCGTTCAGATCGGCCGAAATCGCCCCCGGAGCCACCGGAATCCGCGTTTTCTGAATCCTCGCGCCTCGACTTCTAACCACGCCGCTGGGCTGCCGCCTTGCGACCTCATTCAGCGACCGAACCAACCATCAACCGAAGCGATTGCCCCGTCGTTACCATGCTCGATCCTGAGCTTTGAACCCCGACCCGACGCCCGCGGCGTCGATCAGACCGGCATCGGAGGCCGCACTCGTGTCCCAGATCAAGCGCATCCTCGTCACCGGCGGCGCCGGCTTTCTCGGCTCCCACCTCTGCGAGCGCCTCTGCGACCAGGGCCACGACATCATCTGCCTCGATAACTTCTTTACCAGCCAGAAGGCCAACGTCGACCATCTGCTCGACCGGCACAACTTCGAGCTGATCCGCCACGACATCACGCTGCCAATCTGGCTTGAGGTCGACGAAATCTACAACCTCGCCTGCCCCGCGGCCCCCGGTCACTACCAGTACAACCCCATCAAGACCATGAAGACCTCGGTCATGGGCGCGATCAACATGCTCGGCATGGCCAAACGCTGCCGCGCCAAGATCCTGCAGGCCTCCACCAGCGAGATCTACGGCGACCCCGAGGTCCACCCGCAGCCCGAGTCCTACAAGGGCTCGGTGAACACCCTCGGCCCCCGCGCCTGCTACGACGAGGGCAAAAGGGCCGCCGAAACGCTCTTCGCCGACTACCACCGCCTCCACGGCGTGGACGTCCGCATCGTCCGCATCTTCAACACCTACGGCCCGCGCATGCACCCGTACGACGGGCGCGTCGTCTCCAACTTCATCCGCCAGGCCCTCGCCAACCAGCCCATCACGATCTACGGCGAGGGAGATCAGACCCGTTCGTTCTGCTATCGCGACGACCTCGTCGAAGCCATCATCCGCATGATGAACAACGAGGAAGGCTTCATCGGACCGGTGAACATCGGCAACCCCGGCGAGTTCACGATCAAGCAGCTCGCCGAACTCGTGATCGAACTGTCGGGCTCTTCGAGCAAAATCCAGTACGGCCCCGCCCCGCAGGACGATCCCCAGCGCCGCCAGCCGGATATCACGATCGCCCGCGAACGCCTCGGCTGGGAGCCGACCGTCGAACTCCGCGAGGGTCTGAAGCAGACCATCGACTGGTTCAAGACCATCGACATGTCTCACTACCGGGCTCCGACCCCGAACTACTGATCGCGTGGCAACCGACGGCAAACCAACCCGACCTCCAACGGTGATCCGCCGACTGAGCGACCCAAGTGACGCTGCTGCCGAGCGTTGGCGGACGCTGCGAGACGACCTGTTCGAGACAACCGACGAAGCCGACTCCCGGTCCGAGGCGGCGCAGATCCTGTCCGACGGGCGAACGCGCGGCCTGCCGTACGCCGTGTTCATCGCGCAGCCGGCCGATGAACCCGGTGAAATCGTCGGGTTCGTCGAGGTTTCGCTTCGGCGCTTCGCCGAGGGCTGCCGCTCCGATCCGGTCGGCTTCATCGAGGGCTGGATGGTCGTCGCGGCCGCCCGAGGCACGGGCGTGGGCAGACTCCTCATCACCCGGGCCGAGGACTGGGCAAGAGAGCGCGGCTGCTCCGAGATCGCATCCGATGCGGAACTGCAGAATGAGGCCAGCGCCGCTGCCCACCGGGCGATGGGGTTCCGGGAGGTCGCGATCGTGCGCTGCTTTGCCAAGGAATTGTGAGAGCCGAAGGACAACGCCGCTGAACGCGGACCGGGCCCGCTTCGTAGCGGTACACTGTCCGCCCCGTTCCGCGGCCGCACCAATCAGCCGGGTCCGAGAACTCGGCCGGCACGACGAGCCGGATACGGGCCGCGAATGCGGCGGTCGGAGCCAAGTGCCGAGGCCGTCAGGACGAAGAACCAGATCTCGGGCCCCGATCCGCCCGCCCACCGAGAACCCCGGCCTCACCCGAGGCCACCGATGAGCGGCACCGCCCGCCCCCGCAGGAGAGAACCCATGCGTTTGACCATGATCGGAACCGGATACGTCGGCCTTGTCACCGGCGTCTGCTTCAGCAACACCGGCAACGACGTGATCTGCTTCGATATCGACGAGCGCAAGATCCAGGTGCTCAACGACGGCGGCTGCCCGATCTACGAGCCCGGACTGACCGAGCTCATGAAGAAGAACGTGAGCGCCGGTCGCCTGCACTTCACCACCGACAAGGCCAGCGCGTACCGCGACGCCCAGATGGTCTTCATCTGCGTCGGCACCCCCACCGGCGCCGACGGCAAGACCAACATGAGCTACGTCTGGCAGGCCGCCGACGACATCGGTCAGGTCATCAAGGAGCTCGGCCCGAACCAGGAGCCGAAGGTCGTGGTCGTGAAATCGACCGTTCCGGTCGGCACGACCCACAAGGTCCGTGACCGGATCCGCGCGATCGTCGGGCCCGACATCCCGTTCTCCGTCGCCGACAACCCCGAGTTCCTCAAGGAGGGCGCGGCCATCGACGACTTCAACCGCCCCGACCGCGTCGTAGTCGGCGTGGACGACGAGCGCACGGGCGAACTCATGCACGATCTCTACGAGCCGTTCGTCCGCCAGGGCCACCCGATCTTCGTCATGGATGTGCTCTCGGCCGAGATGGTCAAGTACGCCTCGAACAACTTCCTCGCGACGAAGATCAGCTTCATCAACGAGATGGCCAACCTCTGCGAGGCCTACGGCGCGAACATCAACCGGGTGCGCGAGGGCATGTGCTCGGACAGCCGCATCGGCAACAAGTTCCTGTACCCGGGCCTGGGCTACGGCGGCTCGTGCTTCCCCAAGGACACGCTCGCCTGCATCATGATGGGCGACGACAGCGGCGTGAACACGCAGCTCTCGCAGGCGGTGCACGATGTGAACCAGCGCCAGCGCAAGCGGTTCTTCGAGAAGATCGAGGGCCACTTCGAGGGTGAGGGCGGGCTCGCCGGCAAGACCATCGCCTTCTGGGGCATGGCCTTCAAGCCCCAGACCGACGACATCCGCGAGGCCCCCGCCGTGGACATGATGAAGTGGGCCACCGAAGCGGGCGCGACCTGTCGCGGCTTCGACCCGGTCGCCTCGGCCAACGTCGAGAAGGAAAACCCCGGCAAGTTCACCATCGTGGACGACCTCTACGAGACGCTGAAGGGCGCCGACGCGCTGGTGATCTCGACCGACTGGGACGAGTTCAAGCAGCCGGACTTCGGCAAGATCAAGACGCTGCTGAGCAGCCCCGTCGTGTTCGACGGCCGCAACCTGTACAAGCGCGAGCAGATGGCCCAGCACGGCTTCGCGTACTACTCGGTGGGTCGCCAGCCGGTGCTCCCGGCGAAGGCGCACAGCTGAACTGAGCAATCCTGAATCGAACGATCAGACCCCGGTGCGAGCCGGGGTTTTTCGTGCGCTCCAGGCGGGAATCGTCAGAGGCACCCGGTTCCAAACGCGGCGATGACGATGTTCAGGTCGGTCATGTCCACGGTTCCGCTGCCGTCGGCGTCGCCGAAGGGGACGGGCTGGTTGAAGTTGGCAAGAACCTTGTTCAGGTCGGCGAGGTCGATGACGCCGTCGCCGTTGACATCGCCGGTGCAGGTGCCGGTGAACTCGTACGCGCCGCGATCCACGACCGAGCCGATGATGCGATCGTTGCCGTCCAGGTCGAATTCCGAGTCGACGAATGCGTTCAAGCCGGTGTTGATGGCGGGTGAACCGGGGGCGAGGCGCAGGTCCTCATCGCCGGTGTACGGCTCGCCGTCGGGGCCGAGGGGATCGATGAAGAAGTCCGCGCCGTCCGTCTCGAAGTCAAAGACGAGGTTCGTGTCGTCGAGTGAGTCGAGGACGAATGAGGACGTTGTTGGCGGGAAGACGCAACCTCGCGCGACCGTGTCTGCCACAGAGAACGAGACGAGGAAGGCACAGTCAAAGACATTGGAGTGTAACTCGGTCTTGCGCTCAACCGATATAGCTCCGAACGGCGCTGGGAAGACCAAGAAGCCCGCCGTGCTGAACGTGCTGTTTCGAACCACGACGTCAGACGACCGAAGCACCACGCCGCTGTTCATGAAGAGAGAGTTGTGGATACGAAGTTGCTGCGGTGCATTCAAATGAACGAGCGGATGGCTGGTAATTGTGCTGTCCGAGGTACGGAAGACGCTGCGGTCGATCGAAATGTCACCGATCGCCAATGCCCGCTCCGCGGACGTGAGCTGGGTTTGTGCAACAGGAAACTCAAACCTGCAGTTCCTCAGATGCAGGAATCCCGACAACGAGGGAAACTGAGCCTTCAGGGCGCCGAACCGGGTGCCGCCCGAGACGATATCGCCGACGTGGGCCTTGACCGCGAGGATAACGCTGGACTCAACGAGGATTCGTGTGTTGTCGCCAGTCACGCCCACCGTCCCGAGGCGCACACTGCGATTTGATTCTCCGATGCGGCAGTTCCTGATGATGAGGTCGCCGTGCCCATGCGCGACCGCGTCCCCGAATCGGCCGAGCCCATCGTTGGTGAACGCGAAGACCGGCCCCGATGGGAATGGATCGAACTGACCAAGCGATTGCCCATCGCGGATCGTGAATCCGTCGATCACGCCGCCGCCGCGCGCACCGAGACTCGCCAGCACATGCGGCGCGTTGTCCTCGAAGGTGGATTCGTCGTCGATGTTGTCATTGCCGAGCACATCGCCTGAGAGGATCGTCTTGTTGGCGGTCCAGTCGCGTTGGTCGGCGCTGTCCTCGGTGCCGTCGAACCCGCCGAGCAGGGTGACGTTCTCGCGCAGGCGGAAGCTGTTCCAGCCCGAGTCCACGCAGATCGGCGCGTACACGCCCGATGCGACCCAGATCTCCACCGGGCCGACCCGGCGGGCCGCGACGTCGAGCGCCGGGCACGGGTTGGTGAAGGCGCTCGCCCACGACAGGCCGTCGCCGCCCTCGGACGCATGCGCGTCGACGAAGAGCCGGATCGGCTCGGGCGAAAAGTCCGTGATCATCGGATCGACGTAGGTCCAGGGCTGACCGGGCGGCGCATCCGGCGCGGGCACGAACTCGATGCAGCCGGCGTCGGCCGCGTACCCATCAACTCCTTCGCCCGGCGTGCCCTCGATCGCGCGCGGGTTGCCGAGCATGTCCACCGGGAGCGGTTCCTCGACGTCGCAGTCTGCGTCGAGATCCGCGAGATCGAGTAGCTCGGGCTGAGCGAGGCTATCCGGATCTGGAGGCGCGACCGACCGGCCGATCGCGCTGCTGCTCGTGCCGAGTGATGGATCGTCGTCGAGCGTGCCTAGCAGTCCATCCGATCCAAGCAGATCAACGAACCCTGGATCCGATTGCTCGTTCAGGCGGAGACCAAAGAACACTTCGGATGATTGCCACAGAGCATTGAACCGACCGAAGATGTTCGCTTCGATCCGTGGCAGGTTGGGGTCTCGGGTGACTTCAAGCGACGCTTCGAGGCCCTGGCCGTCGTAGGCGAAGTTCTGGTCGATGATGGAGTTGTAGACCCGCGGACACGCGCCCCACACCACGCTCCGGCCAAGCCCATCGACGACCGTGTTCCCCACAAAGGTGCAGTGCACCAAGCGTGGAATGCCGCGGAGATGGAAGATCGCACCGCCGATCCCGCCGAGTTCTCCATCGGCGAGGTTGGAAGCGAAGTAGGTGTTCTGGACGACCAGCGTTTCATCGAATGGGCCGAAGTCCGCTAGCGGACTGGCGATCGCCCCACCCGCCGGCGCGGTGTTTTGCAGGAAGCGCGAGTTGGCCACAACTGTCAGACCCTCGAATCCGAGCGCGCCGCCGTAGGACTCGCCACGGTTGTTGTGAAACGTGTTGCCAACAAGACGCGCCTCGACCGCGAACACCGGCGAACGGAAATCGATCTCAACCGGCAGGTCATCGCCGGACGCGAAGCAGAAGCGCACCGTGCAGTCGGTCATCCAGCGCAGCTCGTGGGCCGCGATGCGCGCGTGCTCGATGGTGATGCCGTTCAGTTCGGTCTCGCTCGGCAGGAACACGATCTTCGTGTTGTCGGCGTAGTTGGAAAACGCCGCGGCATCGTCGTCGCCGAGCAGGTCGCCGGTGAAGACGGTGGGGTACAGGTCGACGTCGCGCTCGTCGGGGTTCTTGGCGCCGCGTCCGGCGTAGCCGCCTTTGACGGACTTGATGCCCACGAACCCTTCGATCGCATCGACCCAGGTCAGGCCGGGCAGTTCGATCGGCTGGTCGGGGTTGAGGGTGTTGAAGCCGCTGAAGGTGTCGGCGCGGTACGTGCCGCCGGCGAGGCGGAACTCAACGAGATCGGAGTCGTACGGCCCGGCGTTCAGCGCATCCTGGATCGACTGGTACGCGCTGTTCCACGACGAGCCGTCACCGCCGAGGGGGGCGGACGAATCGATGTAGACGATCCGCGTGGGTTCGTAGAGCCCCGAGGTCGCGAGCGCGACGATGTCCTCGAAGTGCTCGAGGTCGGTCGAGGTGACGCCGCACCCGCCGCGCGCGCTCTGCATCCGCTCCATGCGCTCGGCCAGCCGGTCCTCGAATTCACGAGATCGGGCGTCGAGCTCCGCCTGCGTGGGCAGGGGTCGATCGGCGGGCCAGAGCGCGACCGGCGGCGGGGCAGCGAAAGAAAACGAGGACAGCACCAGGGCGGCGAACGGGGCGGTTTGGTGGATCATGATGGCTCGACGGGGAGAAGAGGGAGAGAGCGTACGTAAGTCCATTATGGACAAATAATTACGACGGTCAATAACCATCGGCAAGATTCTCCACCGGGCGTCACTTGGGTCTCGTTCGCCGATGCATGGCGGGCGAGATTCCCGGTTCGGTCGGATCGAGCAACGCGGAATGAGGAATCAGCGCGGGGTGCCGCGGGGTTTGGTGGATCCGGCGGCGGCCATGGTTCGGGTCGCGGCGTTCTGCTCGGCGTCGAGGGCTTCGGCGCGGCGCCTCGCCATCTTCTCGGCGCGGAGGCGCCTGAGTTCCTGCACGCGCGCATCGTGAGGGTGCATCGGGGGTGTGGGCTGCGGGGGAGGAACAGATTGGGCGTTCGGGATCGAAGGTGACGCATCGACCGCCCCCTCATCCGTCATCCGACCTTCGGTCGGCTGCCACCTTCTCCCGCGCTGGGGAGAAGGAGCGGGTGAGCCGTTGTCGGCATGGCCTGCGCCTTCGGCTCCGACCATGGCACCCTTGGTGGTACCTTTGGCGACGCGCTCGGCTTTCGCCTTCGCTTTGGCGCGCATGGCTCGGCGCAGGCGTTTCTCGCGCTGGACGGTTCGGATGTGCAGGAGTGTCTGGATTGCGGCGAGGCGTTGGCGGTTGCGCTCTCGGGCGTAGAAGTTGTCGAGTTTGCTGTCGCCGGTGGACTTGATCGGCGTCATGCAGGCGATCAGCGTCTCCATAGCTTTCGTCTGCGCGGCGATCATGGTCACCTCGGACTCGAGGCGTTTGATGCGGTAGATCGTCTTCAGCTGCGCGAGGACTTCCTCGGCGGTCTGGGTGTTGGTGTTGGCGGTTTCGGACGGTTGGTTGGTGGCGGTGTGCATGTGGACTGTCCTCTCGTAAGAAGGCGAGGACGGGCCCAGGCGGCGCGCGCATGAGGTGGTGATGCGAAAAGGCGTCGCGAGAATCCGCCCTGTCTACGGGCGGAAAATTTCTTGAGAAAGTCGGAAAGTGGCGATGCGCGCGAGCCCACGCGGCGCGCGCCGGGGCGGACTTGCGCGCCTCGCGGGGCCTTCGCTGCGCTCAGACCCCGGCACCCATGTCGCTTCGACGTGGCCTTCGCTGCGCTCAGACCCCGGCACCCATGTTGCGCCGCCAAGTCTTGAATCGTGTGCGCAAACGGGGACTTGCATAGCCGCCTGAGGAGGGCGGCCATGGCACACTCTGAGGGTCTCGCATAGTCGCCTCAAGGGGCGACCATGCCACCCGAACTCAACTCTCGACCCGCCAGTTCCGGCCGTCGCGCTGGACGCGTCGGTAGAGGGTGTCGCGTTCGATGGGTTCGAAGCCGGCTTCGCGGATGGCTTTCTGAAGGTCCCAGACGGTGACTTCCTGGTGGGTGCTGGCGCCGCCGACCTTGGTGATGTCGTACCAGACGACCGTGCCGTCGATGTCGTCGGCGCCGCTCTGGAGCATGACCTGGGCCATCTTGAGCGTCTGCATGATCCAGAACGCCTTGATGTGCGGGAAGTTGTCGAGCATGAGCCGCGCCACGGCGAGCGTGCGGTAGTTTTCCAGACCCGATGGGCCGGGCAGGTGCTCGAGCTCGCTGCCGTCGGGGAAGAACGGGAGCGGGATGAGGGTCTGGAAGTAGCCGCCGTCGTCGGGGCTGATGGTGCCCTGCTCGCGCAGGCGCTCGGGCGACTCGATGCCGGGGCGGAGCAGCGAGACGACAGGGATGGCCGCCTCACCATTCGCTTCGGCTTCCTGATCGCCGCCGGCGAAACCGTCCTGCTGCGAGCGGAGCCACTCGGGGCGCATGGGCTCGCCCTCGTAGCCGAGGCGGTGCAGGGCGCGGTCCTGGGCACGCCGGAGCATGTCCATGTGGACGAGGCGTTCGCGTCGTTGCTCGACGTGGCCGTAGAGGATGGTGCAGTTGCTGTTCAGGCCGAGTTCGTGTGCGACGCGATGGACGTCGAGCCAGACGTCGGAGCGGATTTTGCCCTTGTGGGTTTCGTCGTGGACGCGGTCGTCGAAGACTTCCGCGCCGCCGCCGGGCAGCGAGCCGAGCCCGGCATCTTTGAGTTCGCTGAGCACCCAGCGGATGCCTTCGACGCGGTCCTTGGCCTTGTACTTCTTCGCGATCCTGGCGAGGTGCACCACCTCTACAGCGGTGAACGCCTTGAGGTGCAGATCGGGCGCGACTTCCTTGATGGCCCGGAGCATGTCGGGGTAGTAGTCCCAGGGCAGGTAGGGGTGCAGGCCGCCGACGATGTGCATTTCGGTCGCGCCGTTCTCGATCGCTTCACGGGCCTGGCCGCGGATGTAGTCGAGGTCGCGGGTGTACGCGCCGTCCTGATCCTTCTTGCGATAGAACTCGCAGAACTTGCACGAGAGCGCGCAGACATTCGAGTAGTTCAGGTGGCGGTTGATGTTGTAGTAGGCGATGCCGGGGGTGAGGCGCCGGCGCACCGAGTCGGCCATCTCGAGGACGGACCAGATGTCGGGGGTCGTGAAGAGGACCTCGCCGTCGTCCAAGGTGAGGCGTTCGCCGGCGTCGACCTTGGCGCGGATGGCGTCCAGACGCGGGTCGGCGTGAGTGGCCTGCGAGAGGGCGCGGGCATCGTTGATCGCCGTGGCGGCGGTGGTCATGGCAGGGGTTCTCCAAAGCGCGAAGTTTCAAATTGTATTGAAAATTGCGCGCGATTTCGACCGGTACGGACAGGAATCTCGCCGGTGGTGCGCGGGTTATCGGGATTGGCGGTAGGCAGACCGGGGCGATGATGCCGGATGGGTGGATTCGTCGCCGCCCCGGGGTTCGCTGTCGCGTCGGGCCGATTCAGGGGGAGCGGCTTCGGATCGATGGCTGTGACACGTCTCAGCACGCCCGGACGCGGGGTGACAGACGACGGTTCATACCCGGGAGGGCACGGATGTTCGGCAAGCGACGCAAGAAGGACGGCGAAGACGGGCTCGAGCAGTTCGACGGCCCGGACTCTGACGCGCCCGCCTCCTCCGGTCCCGATTCTCCTAAGCCGGCGTCGGGCGGGATCTTCGGCGGGTCGATGGGCGGACCGGCCCAGGGGCAGACGACATCGCGCCCGCTCTACGGAGGGGAAGCCGAGGCGGCGGGTTCTGCCCAGCCAACCGCGGACAGCCAGTTCAGCGAGAATCTGGAGGCGGACTTGGCCGGCGCGGATAACGCGGACGAGATGCCCGAACCCGAAGCGGTCGAGGCGCAACCCGAGGCGTCCGTTGCGATCGACGAACCGACAAACGACTCAGCAAACGAAGCCCCGACTCAGCCGGTGACCGAGACGGCGACGCCGGGCGCGGTGGAGCGCGCGAGGGCGATGCGCGGCATCAGCAAGGACGGCGACCAGATGCTGGGGCTGCTGTCGACGATCGAGTCGCAGCTGGGCGAACTGCAGCGCCTGAAGGCGGATCGCGAGTCGCTGATCGACGACCTCGAGCACGCGCAGCAGGAAGTGGAGTCGCAGAAGGCGCTTCTGGACGAGCGCGAGCAGGCGGTGCAGGCGCTTGAGGAGGAAGCGAAGGAGAACCAGCGCATCACCGAGGGCATGCTCGCCGAAGCGCAGGAAAAGGAGAAGCAGCTCGCCGAGGCGCGGGCTTCGTTCGACGCGGATCGCGAGCGGGTCGAGGCGATGGAGCGGTCTCTGGACGAGCGGAGCGTGGACCTGGAGTCGCGTGATGCGGAGCTGCGGCGCCGGCTGGAAGACCTGGAATCGCGCGAGCGCGAGTCGGAACAGCGCGAGAACGAACTGCGCGAGCGGATCACGGGCGAGTTCGAAGCGCGGATCGACGAGCTGAACGAAGTGCTCGAGAGCGTGCGCGGCGAGGTCGAATCGCTGCGCCAGCAGCTCGACGAGCGGAACGCGGAACTGGAACAGGCGCGAGCGGAGACTGACGAGCGGGTCCGGGCTCGCGAGGAGGAACTGCGGAGCGAGTTCGAACAGCGCGTGGAGGGAGCGAAGCAGTCGGGCGATGAGCGGGTGCAGGCGCTGGAGCGCGAACTCGACGAAGCCCGCAACGCACTCCAGGAAGCGTCCGGCCAACGCGAGCAGGGTGACCGGGAGCGCCAGGAGCTCGAGTCGCAGGTCGGCGAACTGAACCAGCAGCTCGAGGCGATGCGTCACGAGGCAGATGAGGCGAAGCGCCGAGCCGAACAGGCGTCGTCGGAGAGCGGTGATGTCGCGTCCGCGGCGGCGGAGTCGGATGAGCGTGCGAAGCAGCTCGAGGCGGAACTGTCGAAGACGCGGGAGCAGCTCGCCGAGGCGGGGCGTCACCTGAGCGAGGCGCAGGAGCGCTCTCGCGAGCAGGGCGAGCGGGTCGAGACGCTCAGCGCGGAACTGGAGCAGGTCAGAGCGAAGGCGAGCGAATCGCCCGAGCCCGCTCCGGGGATCGATCCCGCGGAGATCACTAAGCGCGATCGCGTGATCGAACTGCTCAAGAACAAACTGGATGCCGCGAGCGCACAGTGCAGGCAGCTTCAGGAGCAGGCCGGCGCGAGCGAGGCTGCTTCCGGCGATTCGCAGCAGAAAGCGTCGTTGGACGCGCTGCAGCAGAAACTGCTCGCCAAGCAGCAGGAACTGGATGTGGCGGCGCACAAGCTCGCGGCCCGCGAGAAAGCTCTCGAGGGCAAGGGCGGCGCGAAGCCGATGTCGCCGATGGGCGGCGGTGGGACCGAGGAGGAGCGCGAGGCGCTGCGGAAGGAATCGGAGAAGCTGTACGCCCAGCGGGAGCAGCTGGCCGAAGCCAAGGCGGCGCTCGACCGCAGGGCCGCGAAGGTTGCCGCACGAGCATCAAAGGGCAAGGCGGTGAACCTGATGATGTCGGCGGTCGTCACGATGGCGATCCTCGCGGCGCTGTCGTGGTACGTCGTTGGTCAGATCGTTCAGCCGGTTCACGTCGCGAGCGTGGAGTTGGGCATCGATCCTCAGGAGACCGGTCTGAGCGAGCGTCAACGCGAGGCGTGGCAGGACTACCACGAGGCGCTGCTCGACGACCCGCAGTTCCACGAACTGGCGGCCCGGCGTCTGAAGCAGCGCGGCTACTCCCAGTTCGGCTCGCCGAGTGATGTCCGCGCGATGGTGACCGACGGGCTGATCACGATGGAATCCGGCTCGGACGGACGGCTGACGCTGCTCTACACCGCGCCCGGTGCGGAACGCACCGAGCGGGTGCTCGACACCTTCAGCGGCTCGCTGTCGGGCTTCGCCAACGAGACGCGGGACCACCGGTTCGACGGGGCCGCGACGGCGATCATCACCCCGGTCGCGTCGGACCCAACGCCGATCGAGGACCCGAGACTCAATCTGTTCGCGATGGTTTTCGGCGCGGCCTGCGCGTTTGCGCTGTTCGGCTCGGTGGTCATGTGGCGCCGGATGGCCCGCGATCTGACCCAGTTCGAGGACCGGCTTGCGGACGGTCTGGAGCTGTCGGCGGCGGAGATCGGCCCCACCGAGGGTGGCGCCTCGACCGAGGGCAAGCGCCTGATGTTCTGAGCCGGATGCCGAGAGCGGCGGTTCCAAAAGCGATCGCACCCGCCTGTTGAAGCGGGTGCGATGCGGAGGAGGTATGTCGTCGGGCGTTGCTGGATCAGCTCATGCCGAGGATGCGTTCGTCCGGCCGGTCGGTGTAGCGAGGGCCGTGGATCGCGAGGTCGCCGACGGTTTCCAGGTCGATGTAGTCGACCCGGAAGGTGATCATGCCGTCGCTGGCGCGGAACTGGCGGACGAGTTCCGGCTCGGCGTCGGCCCGCTCGAGGACGAGCGAGTAGCGTCCGTTGGTGACGGGCAGGTCCTTGCAGAACAGGAACGCGACCTTGGTCTCGGGGTGGACCCAGAGTTTGGCCTGCGTCGGCAGGGTCGAAGCCCGAGCGAAGTCGAAGATCTGAACACCCTCGGCGAGAGCGACTTCCTGGAAGTCGCTGCCGAGTTCGGTGAGCAGTGCGCGTCCGAGGGCGATCTCGGTCTGGTCGCGGTAGGCCTGGTTGCGATCGAAGACGTACGCCGCGACGCCGGTCAGCAGGATCGTCGTGGTCGCGAAGCCGATGCATGCTGCGCGCCAGATGGTTGTGGAGTTGAACCATGCCCCGGCGTTGCTGCCTCGCGAGACGGCGCGGGTGGCGGCTTCGGCGTCGCCAGCGGTGATGCCGATGATGGCGTCGCGGATGGCCGACATCACTCGGAACTTCATCCCCGCCGGAGGATCGACCTCGGGGAGGAGGTGTTCGGCATCGGCGAACCTTTTCTGCTCGCGCCGGACCTGGGCCTGCACCGACGGTGAGGCGGCCCGGAAGGCGGCTTCGAACTCGGCTCGTTCGTCAGCATCGAGCATGCCGAGCGCGTCGAGCGATGCCATCTCAATCATTTCCTGGGTCGTCATGACGAAAACTCCTCCCCCACACTGTTTTCTCGGAGCCGAACCAGCGCCCTGCTGAGTGCCGACTTGATCGTGCCGAGTGGCACGCCGAGCTCCATCCCGATCTGTTTGAGGGTCTGGCCGCCGAGATACGCTCTCTTCACGACCGTGGCCTGCAGTTCGGGCAACATTTCTACTCTTCGCAAAACGGCGGCATAGCGTTCGTCTTGCTCCATGCCCACTATTGGGGCGTCTTCATCGGATTGCGACGTCCAGCCCTCTTCGAGGCGGGACGGGCTCAGTCGTGAACGGAACCGGCGAAGCCGATCCACCATGTGACGACGCGCGATCAGCATGACCCATGTCACGAGGGCCGCCCTTTTCGGGTCGAAACGGTCCGCCGTGCGCCACAGACGCAGGAAAACTTCCTGAACGACATCCTCGGCATCCGTCCGCGAAGGCATGGTTTGGTAGGCCATGCGATACACGAGCGGTGCGAACCGGTCGTACAGATCCCCGATGGCCTGCTCATCATCCGCAGCAACCCGCTGCATCAGGATCAGGTCCTGCTCCGGTGAGGGATCCGGCGAGCCGGAATCGGCGGAACCGGATTGTGCGGGAGCGGTGACCATGGGGGTTTCGATTCCAAATTCGGGGGCGTTCCGTACACATACCGTATACGGAAGCCGCGATCGTCGATTTCTTATACGAGGCGAATCACAAAGCGGATGCCAGAAACCCGGATCTACCCGTTGGAATCAGGTACTTGGACCAGAAACCCCGTGCCGACCGGGAATTTCTGGAGTCGATTCTCTGGCTCTGGACCGAGAATTACGACTTCGAGTGTGAAGAAATGTATGGCATTGCTCGTTGAACCGACTATATTAAGGTCAGGTATACGCCTGCCAGATCGTGGGAACTCACCATGGCATCACGCGACAGACTGATTCGAGCGACGCTTCGCTCCCCCGGCCAGCGGCCGGTCCGGCGATCGGTTCGCGGTTTTTCGCTGATCGACCTTCTGGTTTCGCTCGCCGTGATCACGACCCTGACGGCGATCATGCTTCCGGCGCTGTCGCAGGCGCAGGAGGCGGCCCGTCGCGTGGGCTGCGCGTCGAACATGCGTCAGATCGGCATGGCGCTGCAGATGTACGCGTACGACTACGGCGACCGCCTGCCGCAGAGTCAGTTCCTGGATGTGGACGATCGGACGTACAGCCCGCAGGACACGATCTTTATCTACCTGTCCGAGGAAACCACGGGCAACCGGGTCGTGTTCGACTACGAGGACCGCTGGGACGGTCTCGGGTTCCTGTACGACCGTGAGTACCTCGATGCGTCGCAGGCCTTTTACTGCCCGAGCCACGCCGGCGACCACGCGTTCGAGCATTACCGCGAGTTGTACGACGAGCGCGACGGTGATATCGCGACGAACTATCAGTACCGCCTGCCGCAGAATGTTCGGTACTTCAGCGACTACCGCAGCTCAACGACGCTGCTCGCTGACGCCATGCGGACCCGGCTCGACTACAACCATCTCGTCGGCAACTACATGTTCAAGGCCGACCTGAGCGTGACGTGGTACGCGGACACGGACGGGCGGCTGTTCGCGAGTCTCCCGAGCGATCTGACGAACGCCGGTGACGCCGTCCAGGCGCTCGAGATGGCGTGGGAAGTGCTCGACACCAAGGGTGACAGCGAGCCCGCAGCGCCTGGTGGCGGCAACGGCGGCGGCGGCGGCGTCCCCGGCGGACCGATCGCCGGCGGCGGCAACTGAACCCGGTCCCGGCCGGATCTCCAACACCCAACTTGGCCTTCGTGCGGCGGTTCGTCTGCGCGCCGATCGTGTTAAGGTGATCGGCCCGGAACCGCGACGGTTGGTGCGCGTCTGATTCCGAGGCCGCCGGGAAAAATATGATCCGATCTGTCACCCCATTCATCGCGATTGTCGCTGCGCTGTGCTTTGTGCAGGCTGTCTCGGCGCAGCTCACGCCTGATCGGCTGTACTCGGGTGTGAACCTCGAGATCCCGATGCGGGTCGAGTTGCCTCGCGAGGCGCTCCGCGCGGAGATCCACCTGCTCGCGCCGGACACCGGACGCATCCTGACGCGATCGGCCGTCGACGGTGGCTCGATCGACCTGGGCGAACTGTTCCCGCTCATCTGGACGGAGCGTCGACCGACGGTCCGCCTCGCCCAACTGGTGGTGGACGAGCGCCGGATCGGCGCGCCGGTGGTCATCGAACCGATGGTGTCGCCGACCCGAGCGGAGGACCGACTCACCTCGATCCTCCGGGCGGCGGCCCTGCTCGAGAACGCGATCGAGAACGTGCGATCGATCGTGTCGCTTCCGATCCCTGCGCGCGAGCGTCTTCGCGGTGAGGTCGTCGTACGCGAGCCCGCGGAGGTTGTGCTCTCGGGTGTTCGGACATGGGTGCTGGAACGGATCACTTTCGAGACGACCGCCGGCGATCTGGAAATCTCGCTGCGTCCGGACGCTGCGCCGCGGACGGCGTTTCACTTCCTGTCGCTGTGCAAAGGCGGGTTCTACGTCGGGACCACGTTTCATCGAGTGATCGCCGAGGATGCGCAGGGCAACCCGTTCCTGATCCAGGGCGGCGACCCGACGGGGACGGGCGTCGGTGGACCGGGTTTCTCGATCGACTTCGAGCCCTCATCGCTGCAGCACGATTTCGGCATCGTGTCGCTCGCGCGGCTGCCGGACGACCCGAACTCGGGTGGTTCGCAGTTCTTCATCTGCCTGAGCCGCGCGGGGTGCGCGAACCTCGACGGGCGGTACACGGCGTTCGCGGAAGTGGTGCGCGGGGCGTCGACGATTCAGACGATCGCGGCGCTTCCGGTCGGGCCGATCGATCCGGACGATGAGGATTCGGCACGCGAGCGTCCGCTGGAGCCGCCGGTGATCACGGCGGTGCGCGTTCGGCCCGCGACCCCGACGCTGCCGGAGCGTTTGGAACCCGGCGATGTTCCGCCGGTCGAGCGCTGATTCAGCCTATCGATTGATCAACCGCCGTGCAGTTCGCGCCACTTGGTGACGGCTTCCGGCTCACGCGGGTAGAGCGGGCCGAACTCGATCGGGGGAGTGGGATCGATGGCGGCGGACGCTTCGAGGACCGCGACAGCGTCGAAGCGCGGCGGGTGGACCCGGACCTGTTCCGGGAGCAAACGCGCTGGTCTGAGCGTCGCGACGAAGCGGTCGTCGGCGATGAGCAGGGAGCAGGTCGAGAGGTCGAGGGTGTCCAGTTGTTGCACCTTGGCGGAGAGGCGGCGGCCTGCGGGATCGAACCGCTCGATCCAGACGGAGTCGCGCTTCCAGCCGAGGGCGACAGCGATCTCCGAATCGTGGTTCCGTGTCTCCGCTCGTCGGATGAGCGCCTGCGCCGTTGGTACACCGACGCAGTCGGTGCTGTGGGCGAGGGCGAGCATCTTGGCGACGGTGGCCGCGATGCGCAGGGCGGTGAAGCCGCCGGGGCCGATGGACACGGCGACCCGTGAGAGGTCCGCCGGAGCGATGCCGGCATCACGACAGGCGCGGTCGATCGCGGGCAGCAGGGCGTCGTCGTGGCGGGAGACCGGTTCGAGGGATGCCCGGGCGAGAACCTCGGCGGAACCGTCGCCCTCCGAACGAGCGCAACCGATGGCGACGGCCGTCCATCGCTCGGCGGCGGAGGACGGGTTCGAGGTTTCGATCGCGAGGGTGAGCGGGGCATCGGGCATGGGCGACGAAAGTGTACCTCGATGAATTCCCAATCAGTTCTGGGCCGATTCCGCAGGGTCGGCTACTCTGAAGGCCCTACTGCTCGGATGATGGAGGCGCTCGGCATGGCTCAGGATGAACTGGGAGAGAACATCGACGACGGCTACGAAGAGCCGGTGCGCATCGAGGACGAGCCGGACGCGGAAGCTGCGCCGCATCCGAACGATGAGCGGCTGAAGAACGATCGGCCTTCGAAACACGGCCTGCCCCCGGACTTCGGCGCGGAGCAATCGGTGCTGACGATCCGTCCCGCGTTCTATCGGGCCAAGCCGGTGCGTTCGATCCTTCTGGTCATGCTTCCGGTCGTCGCGACGGCGGCCGCGATGTACTTCCCCGAGAGCGGGAAGATGCGCTACGGCGCGTGGACGCTCCTGATCAGCGCGGTCGTGTGTTGGGTGCCGCTGACGGTGTGGTGGTTCGTCGCGACGCGCGGGCGCGGACTGGAAATCACCAACAAGCGGACCATCGAGCGGCGCGGGCTGCTGAGCAAGTCGACGGACGAGGTGCTGCACGATCACGTGCGCAATGTGAAGGTCGATCAGACCTTCTATCACCGCGTGGTGCGGATCGGCCAGATCGGTATCGCGAGTTCCGGCTCGGACCAGACGGAGATCATCATGGAGGATCTGCCGAACCCGAATCGCGTTCGGGAGGTCATCGATCTGTACCGTCCTCTGGACTGATCCGCGGCGACCGGGCGATGGGTTCGATACGCCAATAGGTCAGCGAGCGCCAGAGCCATTCCATCGGGCCGAAGCGGAAACGCTTGAGCCAGACCAGGCTGAAGGCGATCTGGAAGGCCCAGACGGCGACGACGACCAGCAGCAGTTCGGAGCGGGAGAGCTGGCCGAAGAGGCCGAAGCCCCAGCCGTAGAACAGGGTGGCGCCGATCAGCGACTGCATGAGGTAATTGGTGAATGCCATGCGCCCGACGGCGGCGAGGCCGTTGCGGACCGGCGGCGCGATGGCGGCTTTGCAGACGATCATGATGAGCCCGACCCACGCGAGGGCGATGCCGACGGAGCCGAAGGCGTTGAACGCGCCGTTGACGCCGAAGTACTTGAGCGGGTCGAAATCGCTGGCGTGCATGCCCGAGACTCCGAGCAGGATCAGCGGCATGCCGACGAGCAGGCCGGTGCTCGTGAGGATGGTGTAAAAACGGAAGGAGCGCTGGGCGCTGAAGACCCCCCACTTGAAGAGCGCCATGCCGAGGAGCATCATCGCGCTGACACGCCACATGGCCCAGGTCAGCAAGACGTACGTCTGCATGAAGAAGACGTTCTCGGCCGACCCCGCGGCGCGCCCGAAGAAGCCGCTCATCACGGTCTGTCGCTCGGCCTCGAGTTCGGTCTCGGTCGGGTAGAAGCTGACCTGCATCTGCGACCACATGTCCGCGAAGCCAGCGTCGCCGGATTCACCGGCGCTGCGCACGTATTCGAAGCCGAGTTGCTGGGCGACCGCGAGGATCGGGGCGATCGGCAGCAGGATCGCGGCGAGGACCACGAGCATGACCGGCGGCAAGCGCCGGAAGAGGAACACGACCATGCCGACGAGCGCGTACGAGACGAGAATGTCGCCGAACCAGATCAGGTAGGCGTGGAGCATGCCGATGACCAGCAGCCAGCCCATGCGCCGGTAGTGGACACCGGCGGATCGCCCGCGCTTCTGCTCGATGCGACTGGAGAACAGCACGATGCCGGCACCGAAGAGCATGGAGAAGATCGACATCATCTTCTGATCGAAGAAGAGGTGGCCGAGCAACCAGGACCAGTAGTCCGCGCCCTCGAAGCCGCCCTGGAGCGGCGGTTTGAAGAACGCGTAGCTGGACAGGGCGAACGATGGGATGTTCATCACGAAGATGCCCAGCAGGGCGAGGCCCCGGAGGACATCGAGCGAGTCGATTCGCTCGCTTTCGCGGACGGGGGTCAGCGGAGTGGCTGGGCCAGTGTGGTTCGGATCCAATCGAGCACCTCCTCCGTGCGTGACAGATCGTCGAAGAAGCCGTCGGCCTCGGGCATGTGCTCGGCGCCGAACGATCCCGTTCCGACCGCCAGCACGCGACAGCCGTGGGCCCGGGCGCAGGATACATCGTGGGGCGTGTCGCCGACGATGAGCACCTGCTCGGGCGAAACATCGCGCCCGAACCGCTCGCGGAAGCGGGTGAACCCGACGGCCGGGAGGTGCTCGCGCGCGGGTGGGTCGTGCGGGGAGTCGCATCCCCAGACGGTGATTGGGAAGCGGTCGGGGTCGATTCCGGCGGCGCGGAGTTTGATGGCCCCGGTATCGGGATAGTTGCCGGTCAGAAGGCCGAGCGTGAAACCGCCGTCGGTCTCGATCGCGTCGAGCAGTTCGACGATGCCGGGGCAGGGGCGGGCCATGCCCGGCTCGACGACGAGCCGGGACAGGTGGTCCCGGTAGCCGGCCCGGAACGCTTCGACGGTCTCGGGAGAGACCGGCTGGGCGTGGGCGCTGAGCAGGTCGGCGATGATGAGCGGGTCGAGGCGACCGGCGTACTCGACGCGATGCTCGTCGAAGGTGTCGCCGAAGGCGGCGCGACCGGCGAGGCCCATGGCCTGAATGCCGGTGCGGCTGGTGGTAATGAGGGTGGCGTCGACGTCGAAGAGAATCAGCATGGGTATGCCCTTTTTGCAGCGGGTCGCGATGGTAGCGGGTTACGCACCGTGTATCCCGAAACCGCAAAAAGCTGTCGGAAACGCAACGGAAATCGAACATTTTCGGTCCTGATGCATTGACCGGGCCTCTCGCGCTGCCACCATTGGGTGAAGATCGCTTCATGCGGGAACCCCGGGCCGCACGCTGGGACCGACCTCCCACCGGCCAACCTCTCCGACCCGCCTGAGCAAGACCCCACAACCCATCGCCGAACGACTCGCCGCGGGCGGCGGGACGGTTGGTTTGCAGGACTCTCCTTTCGGACGACCGGACCTCGGGTTCGGTCCGGTTGGTCTGACGACCGATTCACGGAGCACGGACGCTTGGCTGCGACTGGTATCAACAACGACCGCGATCGGGTGCTGGACGCGACGAACATCGTCGACCTGGTCGGCGAGCAGTTGCGCCTTGTGCCGAAGGGACGAGAGTTTGTTTGCCTGTGCCCGTTCCACGACGACTCGAAGCCGTCGATGTATGTGGTGCCGCACAAGCAGATTTACCACTGCTTCGCGTGCGGTGCGGGCGGGAACGCGTTGGACTTCGTGATGAACTACCACGCGATGGGGTTTGTCGAGGCGCTCAAACACCTGGCCGAGCGGGCGGGGGTTGAACTGACGCCGTGGAAGGGCGGCGGTCAGCAGCCGAGCGAGGAGAACCGGTCGGGCATCACCAAGGAAGAACTGCTGAAGGCCAACGCGTTTGCGCTGTCGTTTTTCCGGACGATCTTCCGGCACCAGCAGCACGGCACGGTGGCGCGGGAGATCGCGGAGAAACGCGGGCTTGATGCCGACACGCTCGACCGGTTTCAGATCGGGGCCTCGCCGGACCGCTTCGACGGTCTGCTGTCGGCGATCCAGGCGAAATCACTCAAGCCCCAGCCGTTCGTTGAGCTCGGCCTGCTCAAGGAGAAGGAGTCCGGCGGCTACTACGACGCGCTGCGCAACCGGCTGATCTTCCCGATCCTCGACCAGATGAACCGCCCCATCGCGTTCGGCGGGCGGATCATCAACCCCGACGACACCCCCAAGTACCTCAACAGCCCGGAAACCCGGCTGTTTCACAAGTCCTCGACGCTGTACGGCATGCACGCGGCGTTCCAGGCCATCAAGAACAGCCGCATCGCGATCATCACCGAGGGCTACACCGATGTGATCGCCTGCCACAAGGCCGGGTTCGAGAACGTGGTGGCGACGCTCGGCACCGCGCTGACACCCAAGCACGCCTCGCTGCTGCGGCGCATCGCCGACACGGTGGTGCTGCTGTTCGACGGTGACGAAGCCGGGCAGCGTGCCGCGGACCGGGCGATCGAAGTGTTCTTCCGGGAGCCCGTGGATGTGAAGATCGCGGTGCTCCCCGGCGGCAAGGATCCCGATGACCTGCTGAAGGACCAGGGCGGCGCAGAGTTGTTCGCCGAGACGATCGCTGCCGCGGAAGACGCCATGGCCTTCCGGTTCGAGCGATTGGAAGGCAAACTCGTCAAGTCCGGCGCGCAGCCGGGGAGCGAGGCCCGGGCGCGGGTCGTCGAAGAGGAGCTGGCGCGGATCGTGGACCTCGGGCTCAACGACCTGACCCCTGTTCGTCGCCAGACGATCCTGCGGAAACTGGCGCGGATCGCGAAAGTGGACGAGCGGGCGATGCTCGAGCAGGCGGATCGGCTGTCGAGACGGCGTCGTCCGGGACCGGCTCGGGCGGTTGCGTCCGAGAACGCGCGGCCCGGCGATTCATCCGAGGCGGATGCGAAAACTCCGACCGTCCCCAAGACGCAGGCGGACTACGCGCTGGCGTGTCTGCTGCTTGAACCAAAGCTCGGATCGCTCCTGAAGGTCCGCGCATTATCCGCGCCGGGATCTAGCAATTCCCAGGATCCAATACAAGGATTTTTTTCCAATTTTGCCAATGATTTGCTGCTTCTGGCGGAATCAGAGGCATACTGTTCAGATCGAGTCAAGCGGATCGCACGCCGCCTGCTCGCAGACATCATCCCGGACGCTCACACCACCGGGTCCGCCGTACCCCCAGATCAGGTACCGGACCAACTCTCGCTCTCCTGTGACGACCCGGATGATCGACGGATTGTCAGTGCACTGACTGCGGCACTGAGTCGTGAACTAGGCGGCGATCCCGACCGTCTTATCGCTCAGTGGTGTCGTTGTGTGGAGGCTCTTCGTCGGAACCGTGTCATCTCGAACTCGTCGGCTACGGATCCCGGATCCGCGGGCCGGTCGGATTCTGGCGTGTCTTCGGGACGCGCGGGTGACGACAACTCGAATTCGTCGCGCGATGCGCTTGAGGCGTATCGCAAGCTTCATCGCGAGTTCGGCGGCAACCCGCTGGCCGTGCCTCGCCCCCCCGCCTGAGCATCCTCCGCTCAGGCTCATCGGTACCAATTGACCGGGCAAGACCCCGGAACATCCTGACCCTGCTGCCCTCCCCGCCCACCGGCGCGTACCCCTCTCCTCCTCCCCTGCGGACGCCCGGCGAAACTCGGAGAACTTTGGAATGGCTTTCGAACTCCACCCCGCTCTCGAAGAACTGATCGAACTCGGCAAGAAGCGCAAGTGGCTCGCGTACGACGAGCTGAACAACACGCTGCCGGACGAGATCATCGATCCCGATCGCATCGATGATGTCCTTATCGTTCTGGACGACCACGCCGTCGAACTCGTCGACGAGCGCGAGTTTCGCGCGCGCCGTTGGCGCGAAAGCCGCAAGCGCGGCAAGTCCAAGAGCGACATCATGCCCGAGGCCAAGGCCGACAAGCTGCCGGCGGTCCGCAAGCAGATCCAGGCGATCGAGCTCCTGATCGACCCGGCCAAGCTCGAAGAAGCCGCGATTACCGGCGAAGAGATCGATACCTCGGCGGCCCAGACCGACCCGAGCATCAAGAAGATCGACGACCCGGTCCGCATGTACCTCACGCAGATGGGCACCATCCCCCTGCTCACCCGCGACGAGGAGATCCGGCTGGCCAAGAAGATCGAGACGACCCGGATGATCTTCCGTCGCCGGTGCCTGGAGTCCGACTGCGCGGTCGCCGAGGCGGTGAAGATCCTCGAACAGGTGCACGCCGGCGACCTGCCGTTCGATCGCACGATGAAGGTGTCGACCGCCGAAGAGAACGCCAAGGAGAAGATCGCGGCCCGGATCCCCTACAACGTCGAGACGGTCAAGAAGCTCCTCGAGCTCAACCGCGACGACTGGGACACCCGCGATGCCCTGCTCGACGAACTCGAAACCGAGGGCTGCGACACGGAGAAGCTCGAGGCCAAACTCGACGAGGTCGAGATCCGCATGGCCGAGCGCCGCCGCAAGCTGGCCACGCTTATCGAGGAGTGCTCGCTGCGGACCAGCCGCATCGCGCCGCTGCACAAGAAACTCCGGTCGATCAACGCGAAGATGATCGAGATCGAGAAGGAGCTCAAGAAGGCCGATCGCTACCCCAACCGGTACGACCCGGAAGACGTGATCGTCATGGAAGAGGAGCTCGCGGGTCTTCGCAGCCTCGTGCTCGAGGAGCCGGCGGACCTCAAGGCCCGCGTCGAGACGCTCGACACGGTGTTCTGGGAGTACGAACAGGCCAAGCGCGACCTGTCGGCCGGCAACCTCCGTCTGGTCGTCTCGATCGCCAAGAAGTACCGCAACCGCGGGCTTTCATTCCTGGACATCATCCAGGAGGGCAACACCGGCCTCATGCGCGCCGTCGACAAGTACGAGTACAAGCGCGGCTACAAGTTCTCGACCTACGCCACCTGGTGGATCCGTCAGGCCATCACCCGCGCCATCGCGGACCACGCCCGGACGATCCGCATCCCGGTGCACATGATCGAGACCATGAGCAAGCTGCGGAACATCCAGAAGCAGCTCCTGCAGAAACTCGGTCACGAGCCGACCATCGAGGAACTCGCCGAGTCGGCGGGCATGAGCGTGACCGAGGTGCGTCGGGTGATGAAGATCAGCCGCCACCCGATCTCACTGGACCGCCCGGTGGGCGAGAGCGAGGACTCGTTCTTCGGCGACTTTATCGAGGACGAGCGTCAGGAGGCTCCGTCGAGCCAGGCCGCGAGCGATCTGCTCAAGACCGACATCGAGAAGGCGCTGCTCACGCTCACCTACCGCGAGCGGGAGATCATCAAGCTCCGCTACGGCATCGGCGACGGCTACACCTACACGCTCGAGGAGGTCGGCCGGATCTTCAAGGTGACGCGTGAACGCGTCCGCCAGGTCGAGGCCAAGGCCATCCGCAAGCTGCAGCACCCGGTCCGGTCGCGCAAGCTTTCGGGCCACCTCGAGATGCTGACCACCGAGGCCGAGTGATCGTTCGCAGACCCGACCCATGAACCGCCGCCCCTTTCGACCGGGGCGGTTTTTCTTTGCCCGTCGGGGCGCGCGAGTCTGGATATTGACTCGTGCGCTTGCCATACACTGTTGCAGGCGATCCGAGTTCGCCGGCCCCCTTTACCCTCTATACCTCTCTCCACGCTCGCCACAGCGAAAGCCACGAAATGCCCAGCAGATACCGCGACCGGCTGATCAAGCACCTCCAGCACGACCGCTACGAACCGTCCACGACCGAGCAACTCGCCGACGACCTCGGCATCGACCCGGAGGAGCGCGCGGCGTTCATCGAGGCCGTGCACACGCTCGAGGACAACGGCGAACTGGTGTTCGTGGGACGCGAGAACGCGGTGACGCTGCCCCCGGTGGCATCGGAGATCGTCGGCTCGTTCCGTTCGCACCCCAAGGGCTTCGGGTTCATCCTGCCCGACGATGTATCGCGCGAGGGCGATCTGTTCGTGCCGCCCGGACAGACGATGGAGGCGCTCAGCGGCGACCGGGTGCGGGCCGAGGTCTACAAGAGCGGTCGCCGGCCCGAACCGGGCAAGTCGGCGTACGTCGCGCGGGTCACCGAGATTCTGGAGCGCAAACAGTCGAACTTCACCGGAAACGTCTACAAGGACAAGGGCCTGTGGTGGGCCAATACCGACGGCAAGGTCCTGCCCGAGCCGGTCGTGCTGCGCGACGCCGAGAGCAAAAACGTGAAGGAGGGCGACAAGGTCGTCTTCGAGATCCTGCACTACCCCGAAGGCGACATGTTCGGGGAGGGCGTGGTCACCAAGGTGCTCGGCGAGGCGGGCAAGCCCAACGTGGAGACCGAGGCGGTCATCGCGGCTCACAACCTGCCCGGCGATTTCACCGACGAGGTCATGGCCGAGGCCCGCGAGATCACCCGTGCCTTCGATCGCGAACTGGAGCCCTACCTCGACGGGGAGAAGACCTTCGACCGCACCGAACGCTACGACCTGCGCGACGCGTTCATCTGCACGATCGACCCGCCCGACGCCAAGGACTACGACGACGCGATCAGCATTGAGCGGATGGACAAGATCACCGGCGGCGGCCCAGGCTGGCGATTGGGCGTGCACATCGCCGATGTGGCGAACTTCGTGACGCAGGGCAGTGCGATCGACGAAGAAGCAGCCGAGCGCGGCAACAGTTGCTACCTGCCGCGTCTGGTCATCCCGATGCTCCCGGAGATTCTGTCCAACGGCATCTGCTCGCTGAGCGAGGGTGTGCCGCGATACTGCAAGAGCGTGTTCATCGACTACGACGACGAGGGGCGGGTGCGCGGGCAGTCGTTCGCGGCGACGGTGATCGACTCGGCGAAGCGCATGACCTACCTCGAGGCGCAGGCACTCATCGACGGCAAACCCGAAGAGGCCCGCGAGCACGCCAAGACCGAGACCGAGTACAGCGACAAACTCGTCCGCACGGTCAAGGAGATGAACACGCTGGCCCGCCGGATCTGGCGCCGTCGTCACGAGGCGGGCATGATCCACCTCGATCTGCCCGAAGTCGAACTGCTGTACGACGACGAAGGGCACATGATCGACGCGGAGCCCGAGGACGACGCGTACACGCACACGATCATCGAAATGTTCATGGTCGAAGCGAACGAGGCGCTGGCCCGGCTGTTCGAGGACCTGAACATCCCGATCCTGCGCCGCGTGCACCCCGAGCCGGTGCCGGGCCAGCAGGAGAACCTGCGCGAGTTCGTGAAGGTCGCCGGCTACCGGATCCCCAAGACGCCGACGCGAGAGGACCTGCAGTCGCTGCTCGACGCGACCAAGGGCAGCCCGGCGGCGCCGGCGGTGCACATGGCGGTGCTGCGGACCTTGACCCGCGCCGAATACTCGCCCGCTCTCATCGGTCATTTCGCGCTGGCGTCGGGCGGCTACGCGCACTTCACCAGCCCGATCCGTCGCTACCCGGACCTGACCGTACACCGCTCGCTGACGAAGTACCTCGAACTGACCGCCAACGGCACGAAGACGCCGAGGAACGACAAGGAACGCGATGCGCTGGCGAAGAAGCTGCGCGAATCCGAGGCCTGCCCGGACGAAGCGACGCTGAAGCAGATCGCGGCGGTCTGCAACCGCACCGAAGAACGAGCGACCGGGGCCGAGCGCGAGTTGCGTCAGTTCCTGGTGCTGCAGTTCCTCGAGCGCGAGCACCTGGGCGACTCGATGCCGGGCGTGGTCACGGGTGTGTCGCCGGCCGGTGTGTTCGTGCGACTCGACAAGTACCTCGCCGAGGGCATGTGCAAGACGGTCGACCTGCCGGTCGGCTCCGACGACACGAAGAAGGGCGGGAAGAACCCGTACAAGAAGGCGCTCTGGCGGATCGACCAGAAGAGCGGCGCGCTGGTGGAGATCAACTCCGGTCGCTCGTTCGCGATGGGCGACCGCGTCGAAGTGACGATCGCCGAGGTGAACCTCGCGACGCGCCAACTCGATCTGCTTATCACCGACGGCTCGAAGCGCGATGTCGGCAAGATCAAGAAGATCAGCGCGAACAAGCGCGACTACGCCGGTCTGCACGGCGACGCGTCGTCACCCGAAGGACTCGCGGCGGGTCTGAAGCTCGGCGAGGTCGAGCCCATGAAGCCCAGGAAGACTGGTGCGGAAAAACGGGCTCAGCGCAGCAAGTCACGCGACAAGCGCAAGAGCGACTTCCGTGACAAGAAGAAGGACAAGGGCAAGCGCCAGTAAGGCCGCCGGTCAGTCGGCATCGGTCTGTACGCGAAACGCGTAGACCCGTTGGGCCTTCCCATCGGACGCGAAGCCGTCGTTGACCGTGACGAGGACCAGGCGTCCGCCGCGAAGGTCGGCGATCTCGGGGCCGATCGCGAGTCCGGAGGCGCGGCCGAACGGCCCAGCGACCAGATCGGAGACGGTCCCGATCGTTCGCTTCGTCAGCAGCGGGAACTGCAGCTCCGAGCGACGCTCTTCGCCGTCGACCAGGAACAGGCGGGCGACCTCGCTGGTGCCGGTGGATCGCTCAAGAACGAATACCGGCAGGTCGTCGCGCCAGCCGGCGCCGGGAACGGTGCTGAGACCGACGACCGCGCCGAGCTCCTCGCCGTCCATGCCGTAACGGTCGGGCGCGTAGAAGCGCGTCCGGACGGGCTCCTCGTACTCCACGCGCCAGACGAGCACGCGCGTGAGACCGGGCGCGCCCTGTTCATCGACGCTCAGCGGACTGCTCATGGCACCCCAGACCTCGTCGCCCGCGCGGGCGGGAACGATGGCGAGGGCCTTGATCGCGTCGTCAAACCGATAGTGGGCGCGGGCATCCGCCGGCAGAGCGAGGTCGCGAGCGGTGTCGCTGCGAAGGTTCTCGAGCAGGACGGTCGGCTCGCGCTCGAGCGCCCAGACCCGCTGGTGGCTCGCGGCAGCGCTCCGTCGAATCGTCACCGCCTCGGCGTCTTCGGCGTCCCCGGGAACGGGCCATTCCCGTCCCAGCCACGCTTCAAAGCTCCCCGCGACCCATGCGTCGGATCCGCTCTCCGGCCTCGGATCGAAACTGGTGCGCAGGGTGTAGGCGACCGGATCGGGCTGGCGGTTGCTCACCACCAGCCACGCCCGGGCGACCGGGTCATAGGCGATGTCGCTGAACCCGCCGACCGGGTTGCCGGTCATCGGGTGGGCCCTACTGACCTCAGCGACGCCGAGCAGTTCGATCGCCACGGGCCCGTCGAACGGGCTCGCGCCAGGACTGGAGCAAGCGCCGTTCGCAAGCCCGATAACCACGGCTCCCAGAACGCCTATACACTTATGGATTATCTGCCTCACGTTCCGCCCCCGAAACTTACTCGCTACTCGCGGCTCGCAGGCCGCACTGCCAAGGAAAACCGACCGGGATCGACTCCGGACGATCGTTCAGCCACCCGACGAGCCACTCGAACGCGTCGACGAGGCGAGGACCAGGGCGGTTGAACATCTGGTTGCCGTCCACGATAGCAACATTGTCGCGCTGCACCGCCTGAAGTGCGCTAAACCATGGCTGAGAAAGGAGTTTGTGGGCTTCGGCCCGGGCCTGATCGAGGTTCAGACCGCACGGACAGATGACGACCCGCTCCCATCCGCCCGCACCTGATTCGGTCGCCCGTTCAACCGCTTCGATGGCCTCGATCGGAACCTGCACGCTCTTGCCGGCCTTTCGATACGCCTGTTGGGGACCGATTCCCTGCCCGGAACCGGGAACCGGCTCGGTGGGGTTGAGCGGGTGGCTGCCCCCGGCTCGCTCGATGAGTTGCGGGGTCCAGTGCCCGGCGCAGAAGATCGGGTCGGTCCATTCGAGGAACAGCACGGGCTGCACCGGGCCGAAGGTCGTGACGAAGTCGCAGGCCCGGTAGTACCGCTCGCGGAGCTCGACGAGCAGTTTTTCGGCGCGATCGGCGAGCCCGAGGGCCGTGCCGACGGTGAGGACATCGTCGAAGACCGCTTCGAAGGTGTCGGGGTTCAGCGAGACGACCTTGGGCTCGGCCCCGGTCTGCTCGGCGATCTGGCGTGCAGCGCCGCGGACGGTGTTCAGGTCGATCGAGCAGACTTCGCAAAGATCCTGGGTGAGGATCAGGTCGGGGCGGAGTTCACGCAGCCGCTCGGTATCGAGGTGGTACAAACTCGCGGCATCGTCGCCGGCGAGGGCCTCGCGGACCTGGCGGTCCACTTCGCGAGACGCGTTCGGCGACGAGGGCTCGTAATTGGTTTTCTGACCGGTGAGCACGGGGATGTGCTCCAGTCCGGCCGGCCAGTCGCACTCGTGCGATCGGCCGACAAGGCGGTCTTGTGCGCCGAGCAGGCCCACGATCTCCGTCGCGGAGGGGAGCAGACTGACCACGCGCTGCGGTGCCGGACGGCTCTTTGGGAGGGGAGAATTCGATGGTTCAGAATGGTCGTTCATCGGCCGGGCATGCTAGGGCGTTGGCCTGCGGACGGTGCGGGTCGAAATCCGGCGTGCTGGGCAGGTTTTTGCCGATGCTTGGAGTTTCGCGAGGCCGCGCGAATGCGGGTATCGTGCGGACCGGCAAGGCCGGGCGGGAGCGTCCCGGCGAGCAAGGAGTGCGAATGCTGAAGATGACGGATTCATCGCCCCGGATCTCCAATCGGCCCCTGCGCAGCGCTCTGCTGCTCGCGGCCATCGCGGGCACGCTGTGCTCGGCGTCCCTCGCACCGGCCCAAGAGCGCCCGCCCCGGTCGGAAGCCGAGGTCGAGGCCGACGCGACACGGCGCATGCAGGAGTACGACGATCGTCAGCGGATGCAGTATCTCGAGCGCAAGCGGATGCTCGATAACCTCAAAGCGCTCGACCCCGCCACGCTCACCCCTGCCCAGCAGCGTCAAATGGAAACGCTGCAGCGGGCGGTCACGGAAATGGAGCGGGCCGGCATCGGGACCGAGCCGGAGGCGGACGGCCTCGAAGTCCGCGAGGGTGGCGCGATGGGGTTCCGGGTCGAGAACCCGGACGAGATGATCAATCTGGACTTCACCGAGCCGGTCGCCCTCTCCGCGTTCGTGGATTTCATCGCACGCACGCTCCAGGTCAACATCACGATCGCCGGCGGCGTGCCGGACGATCCGATCACCTTCAAGGCCCCCGTTGAGATCCGCGCCGGCGACCTGCCGATCCTGCTGGCGACGCTGCTCGGCGACCGTCAGGCGGCGCTCGTGCGCGGCGAACTGGGCTGGTACCGAGTGGTCCCGGCCGGCCAGGGGCAGGTGCCGGTAGAGGTCGGTGGCGACGGTCTGGCGACCACGCGCATCATCGAAACGCCGATGATCCGGCCGTCTTCGCTGCAACAAGTGATCGCTGACACCTTCTCGAACACGATCAAGTTCAGTCCGGTTGACGAACTCGGCGTAGCGGTGCTGACGGGCGGGGCTGCCCAGTTGGGTCAGGCCGAGCGGTTCATCGCGCGGATCGTCGAGGAGCGCGCAGCGCAGAAGCTGCATCGGATCCCGATCGTGAACGTGTCCGCCGATTTCGCTCGCCAGCGCATCATCGATCTCGACGGCGTGGTCAACCAGACCGCTGCCCAACGCCCGGGCCAGCCGAATCCTCCGCAGTCCGGAAGCCTGACAAACCTCGGCTCGTTCCTCTACGTGGATGCCGGCAACGCCCTGCTGTTTCGCGGCAGCGAGCGCGACTTCGAGCGGGTGAAAGAGCTGGCGCGCGTCGTGGACATCGTGTCGCCGCTGGTGGCCAAGCGGTATGTCGCGGGCTCTCTGACCATGCAGGTTGCCAAGGCCGGCGAGCAGCTCGGCCTCGGCACGCTCGCGAGCTCCGACGAAGGCGCATCACAGTTCACCGCCGGCGGCGCGAACGCCCGGACCGCGGGACTGACCGCCCAGACCACACCGTCGCAGTTCGGCAGTTCGCGGTTCGTGATCGATCAGAACACCGGCTCGTTTGTCTATCACGGAACACCCGAGCAGCAGGAGCGCGTGCAGGAACTCGTCGACGACTTCCGCGAGCAGGCGATCGACACCGGCGTGGAGATCCGCATCTACAAACTGACCTACGCCTCGGCCGGCGGCGACGGCGAGAGCGGCTCCGGCAGCGGGTCCGGGGGTGGTTCCGGGAGCAGCGGCGGCGGCCTCTCGCTGGGCAGCCAGAACGCCACGCAGCCGACGGGCCCCGGCGTCGCGGAATTGCTCGAAGCTCTGATCAACAACGAAGATGAACAGGCGACCGGCAGGTTCCTGCCCGGAGGCGGCGGCGGCCAAGCCAGTGTCGTCAACACCGATGTCATCAACGACATCCTCGCCGCCCCCGAGCCGGACATGCAGCAGCTCGACCAGGCCCTCGCATCCGACGGCGGCGGCGGGACGCGTCTGTCAGCGACCTCCGACAACACGCGGATCGTGGCAGATTCGGCGCGGAACCAGCTCATCATCCGCGCACCGGTCCGCGTGCACGAGCAGCTGGCGGAGATCATCGAGAAGCTGGACCAGCCCCGGCGCCAGGTGCTGGTGGAGGTACAGATCGTCTCGCTGACGACCACTGACGACTTCAACTTCGCGACCGATGTGCAGATCAACGCGGGCGATTTTTCGTTCCTGAGCGCGCTGGGCGTCACGACTCCCGGCGCGAGCATCACCACGCCGGTGGGCGTGGGCGCCGCGTCCGGTTCCGGCCTGACCTCCGCGGTGATCCGGAGCGACTTCGTGCCGATCGCGATCAACGCGTTGCAGAGCGTTGGTGACGCGCGGATCGTTTCGACGCCGCAGATCCTGGTGAACGACAACCAGGAGGGCAACATCCAATCCGTCCGCGAGGAGCCGACCGAGGTCACGAACCAGACCGCCGGCGCGCCGACGACGACGAGCCAGGGGCCGTCGGTGGAAGCCGGTACGGAACTGGTCGTCCGCCCTCAGATCGCCGGAGACAACTCGGTCTCCCTGAACTTCGCGATCGAGGTTTCCTCGTTCGATACATCGGCGCGTCGCGGCAACCTGACGCCACCGAAGCAGACCGAGTCGTACAACAGCGTGGTCTCCGTCCCCTCGAACAGCACGATCATCGTCGGTGGTTTCCGCTTCGAGGAGATCTCCGAGTCGATCGACAAGATCCCGCTGCTCGGCGACATCCCGCTGCTCGGGGAGTTCTTCAAGTCGACGACCAAGCGCGACCAGTCTCGCGTAATCTATGTGTTCATCACGCCAACCGTGATCTCCGAGACCGGCCAGCGCGACCTGCGTCTGCTGACCGACGGCCCGCTCCGCGAGGCCGAGGTCGGCGACGGCCGCTACCAACTCGAGCCGGCGCACATCCCGCTGAGCTCGATCCGCCTCGACGACATCCGCCCGGATCTCATCGAAGCCGGTGCGCTCCCGTCGTCCATCGGATCGGGAACGGACTAATCCAGGCATGGCCAACCCCAACGGAACACAACCCGCCACACCCGACCCGATGATGCCCGGCGCTTCGGCGTCGATGGGCCGGCTGGCGCGCATGCTCGCGCCGATGCCGCTCAAGGGCGAGCAGCTCGCGCGGTTCGGTACGCTGCCCGGCGCCGACGAGGATCCGTGGGACGTGATGCTCGCGGCGATGGCGATGGACGAGCAGACCGCGCTCGAATCGCTGGCCCAGCGTCTCAAGATTCCCTTCGAGGCAGCGCCGAAGAGCCACGACTCGGCCGAGGTGTTCTATGAGCGCGTGCCGGGCGCGGCGGCGCGGCGTCACCACGTCGCGGGCCTGCGCGCTTCGGACTCCGGGTCGGGCGCGATGATCGTCGCGACGGCTCAGCCGATGCAGCCGGCGGTGTTCAGCATGCTCGAGAGGGTGCTCGGCATGCCCGTGGAGATCGTGCTCTCGCCGCGAGCCGCCGTCGGCGACCTGATCAACCGGGGATACGAGCAGAAGCAGGACCTGGTCACCGAGATCGTCGAGGACATCCCGCTGGACGAGTCGGCGATCGAGTCGGCGGCGAGTTCGCTGACGGGTTCGACGGACCTGATGTCGCTGGCCCGCCAGACGCCGGTGATCCGGTTGGTGAACATGATCCTGTTCGAGGCGCTACGCCGGCGCGCGAGCGATGTGCACATCCAGCCTCTCGAAAACACGCTGCTGATCCGCTTCCGCATCGACGGCATGCTCGTGGACGCGTTCAGCCCGCCGCTGACGCTCGCGCCGGCGATCAATTCTCGCCTGAAGGTTATGGCGGAGCTGGACATCGCCAACCGTCACTCGCCGCAGGACGGCCAGACGACCGTGCGCATCGGTTCACGCAAGATCGATATCCGCCTGTCGTGCATCCCGACGATCTACGGCGAGCGTCTTGTGCTGCGCCTCCTCGACCAGAGCCAGACGCAGCTCGACCTGTCGTCGGTCGGCGTCACGGAAGAGATGCAGACCGAACTGGAAGACCTCATCAGCCGGCCCAACGGCATGATCCTGGTCACCGGCCCGACCGGCTCGGGCAAGACGACCACGCTGTACGCCGCGATGGAGCGGATCGATCGGACGACGCGGAACGTGATGACCATCGAGGATCCGGTCGAGTACCACCTCGAGAACGTCGCGCAGATGCAGGTGAACGTGAAGCGCGGCGTGACGTTCGCCGCGGGGCTGCGGAGCCTGCTGCGTCAGGACCCCGATGTAATCCTCGTCGGCGAGATCCGCGACCAGGAGACGGCGCAGCTGGCGGTGCAGGCGTCGCTGACCGGCCACCTCGTCCTCGCCACGCTGCACACCAACGACGCGCCGAGCGCGATCAGCCGCCTGCAGGACATCGGCGTGGAGCCGTACCTGATCAGTTCCTCGCTGCTGGCGGTGATCGCGCAGCGCCTGTGTCGGCGTCTGGCCCCGCCGGGATCCGAGCAGGAGTTCATCGGGCGTGTGGCGATCTATGAAATCATGCGGATGACCGACGACATCCGGCGTCTGGCCCAGCAGACCGCCGATGCGCAGGCGATCCGCGAAGTGGCCGTCGGTGGCGGCATGAAGCCGATGCTCGACGACGGCATGGAGAAGGTCCGGCGCGGGCTGACCACCGAACTCGAACTCCGGCGCGTGCTGTCCTGACCGATGGCGACCACGAGCACCTATTTCTACTCCGCGATGAAGCTGACGGGCGGCAAGGCCCGGGGCGTACGGTCGGCGCGTGATGAGCGCCAACTCAGTGAGGAACTCCGCGGCGCGGGCCTGCTGCTCGTGCGCGCCTGGAAGCTGCCCGAGGTCTTTTCCGGCGTTGCGGAGGGATCGGGCAAGGGCCCCCTGCCGCTGTCGGACGAGGCCGCGCTGAACAACCAGCTCCACGTGCTGCTGTCGCGTGGCGTGCCGCTGGTCGAGGCGCTGGAGGTCGGCGCGGACGTGGTTTCCGACCGGTCGAGCGGGCGCGTGCAGAAGCTGCGAGAACTGGTCGCGGCGGGGACCTCGTTCGCCAAGGCCTGCAAAGAAGTCGGCGGGTTCGACGAGGTCGCGATCTCCGTCTACAAAGCCGCGGAGCGAACCGGCGACCTCGCGGGCGCTGCGGGTCGGCTCGCCGAAGCGGCGGAGCGGCGACTCGCGATCCGCGGCAAGGCCACCACCGTGATGATCTACCCCGCGATCGTGACGCTCGTCTCGATCGCGCTGCTCGCGGCGCTCCTGATCTTCGTCGTGCCGTCGATGGCCGAATCGGTCCGCTCAATGATGACCGAGGGCCAGGCGTCGCAGCTCCCATGGATCAGCGTCGTCGTGTTCGGGCTGGGTGAGTGGATGGCGGCGAACCTGCTCGGCGTGGTCCTCGGCGCGGTGACGGTGCTGGCGATTCTCATCGTCCTGCGCAAATCGGTGATCGCCGGGCTGATCCGGCTGTTCTCCAAGGTCCCGGCGGTGGCGGCGATGCTCATGGCCGCCGAACTCACTCGGTTCTTCAGCGTGATCGCGGCGATGACCAAGTCGGGCGTGCCGCTCGCGGAGGCACTCGAAACCTCGACCGGTTCAATCTCGGATGGGAAACTAAGGCGTCAGCTCGAGGACACACGCAAGGCGCTCATGGAGGGCGGCGTGCTGCGGTCGCTGATCGAGAAGATCGACGCCCTGCCGCTGGCGACGCGGAAGCTGCTCGTGGCGGCAGAGCGTTCCGGCGATCTGGACCAGGCGTTTGATGCGCTGAGCACGAACATGGCCGAGGAACTGGATACCCGCTCGTCGCGCCTTCTGGCCCTGATGGAGCCCGCGGTGATCCTGACGATGTTCGCCCTTCTCGGACCGATGGTCGTGGCGATCGCTCTGCCGATGATCAAACTGAATCAGGGCGGGTGATGGGTGATCACTGCACGAAGGCCCGCGGAGGACGCTCACCATCTGCAACACCGGCGCAGGCCGACCGTACAACCATTCGTTCGTCCGGATTCGGGGGGTCGGGGCTGGACAGCACCGTTGAGCGGCGCAGTTTCCATCTGGTTGCCCCCCGGCTCGGAACCGAACCCGAGGCGGCGAGGGTCTTATAATCGCGGGGCTGACCGGCCCCAGGAATCGCCAGAGCACTCATCGACACGCGGAGACTCGACCATGCACGCACCCACCCAGCCCATTCGCCGGACCGCGCGACGCGCTTTCACCATCATCGAACTGATGGTCGTCCTGCTGCTCATCGGCGTGCTCATGGGCATCGCGGCGATCAACCTGCCGGGCGTGCTCAACCGCGGCAAGGAACGGGCGACCAAGGCTTCCATGCAGGTCATCGCCACCGCGTTGCAGGAATACCAGATGACCGACGGCTACCCGCCGAACAACGGTCTGCAGATCCTCGTCGACAAGGAATACCTCACCAAAGCGAGCGACCTTGAGGACTCGTGGGGCCAGCCCATCGAGTTCCTCGCGCCGTCGCAGGTCGGCGGCACCGATGTCGCGTACACCCTCCGCAGCGCCGGCAAGGACCAGCAGTTCGATACCCCTGACGACATCATCTACTGGCCGGGCATGGACGATTGACCCGACCGGGCCGGAGGGCCCATGGTCTCCACCACGACAACCCCACGCATCAGCCGTCGCGGCATCACGATCCTCGAGGTCATCACCTCGCTGGTGCTGCTCATCGGGGTCGGCACGATGGTGCTCAGCGCGTTCGGTTACGTCGAGCGTGCCGCCGCTCGCGACCGGATCCGGCTCGCCGGCCACGAGGCGGCGCACCGCATCATCCTGCAGTTCATCGACGAGCCGAATCCGATTCTCGCTGCGCGTGACAGAGAGGACCCGGTCCTCGTCAACGGCCACGAGTTCTATTTCTGGCTCGATGAGCGAGTTCTGGTCTCGGAGACCAATGATTCGGGCGCGGTCGTCGGCACGGCGCAGGACAGCGTGGACATCGAAACGCTCCTCACCAACAAACTCAAGCTGATCTCCGTGCGCGTCTGGATCGACGAGCGCAAGGCCGGTTTTGCGCCGAAACAGACCGTTGCCTCGATCGATCGGATCTACAACATCATGAACGATCCGGAGAACCTGCTGGAGGTTCTTCGCCGCGAAACCGCGAAGATGCGCGACAACCAATGATCGCACGCACTCACCCATCACGCCCCGGGTTCACGGTTCTCGAGTTGACCGTCGCGCTGATGCTCTCGAGCATCGTGGTGCTCAGCGCGGTCGGCGTCATGGGCATGGTCGCCCGGTCGGACCGGGTCACCGGCAACTACGTGCGCGACGCCGCGAATCTCGGCCAGACTCAGTTCATCGTGCGTCGGGCTCTGCAGAACCTCGTTGCCGCCAAACCGCTTCCTCCACCGGACGATGCGAACGACCCGAACGCGGTGCTCGACGATCGACCGGCCGACGAGCAGTCGGGCGAGGACGAGCCGCCGTCGCCGATGGACGCCCTGTTCGGCGGCCTCGACGACTCGCTGCCCATCGAGGCGGCCATGCCCGACACCAGCAAGCCGCCGAATTTCGAACTCTACTTTGAACAGGTTCTCTACCCGCCCACCGGTGAAGAGATCTACCTGCCCCGTCTCGAAGTGGTCACCAGCATCTGGCCGGTCCCCCGCCCGGAGATCCCGATCAGCCAGATCGACAACCCGGAGCTCCGGCGTCTGGAACTCGCGGCTCGCATCCGCGGCACGATCCGGGGCGTGTTCGAACTGCTCTACCTGAGCGACGGCTTCGCGCTGGCCTACACGCCGATCGAACCGCCGGGGCAGCCGACCATCCTCGGGCGTGGGTTCGTCGATGTGATGTGGGAGATCCTGCCCGAAGACGCCGACGCTTCCGGCTGGCAGCAGATCGGCGCCGCGTACCTCGAGGACCAGTACCCCACCGCCGTTCGCCTGCGACTGCGCAGCTCGAGCGGCGCGACCGCGGACTGGCTGTTCGAAACCATCGTGCTGACGGAGGGCCAGTGATGCGGTTCGTCCCGGGTTCGAAACGCGGCTTCACGATGCTGCTGGTCATCGGGGTCATGGCGATCGCGACGACGGTCATCGCGTTCAACGTCAAACGCCTGAACTTCCGGGCCGGCGCCGTGGCGCGCCAGATCGAGCAGTACCACCTGCACCATGAGATCCAGGGCGTGCGCGACATCGTCATGCTCTGGCTGTCGAACCCCGCGGTCCGCACCGACCTCACCGACTTCGCTGGCTCCGATGAGCCCGCCCACATGGTCACCATGGCCGACGGCCTCTCGGTCCGCGTGTTCGTCCGCGACGGCCAGGGCACACTGCTGGCCAACCTCGCCAACACCGCCGACATCGCCCAGCAGGAGCAGATGATCGAGGCGCTCGGCCGGATGCCCCCGGACCGCCCCGAACTCGTCAGGCGCAGCGGCCCGATGGAGATGTCCTTCTACGCGATGCACCCGCTCGTCATCCGCGCCGTCAGCTCCGACCCGGCCCTCGCCGACGCGCTCATCTCGCTGCAGGGCGATCCCGACGTCACGCGCGCGAACCTGAGCACGAAGGTCCTCGACACCGGCGTGCCGATGGCCACTTTTCAGCAGATCCGCCCGCTCATCACCTTCACGCCGGAGGTCTGGGCGCTCGATGTGGTCGCGTTCGATCCCGACTCACCTGAAGCCGAAGACCAGTACCGCCTGTATACCGTTCTGGCGCAGGTGAAGGGCCCGCTCCCCGTCATCTACGAATGGCGCCCCGTCAGCCTCGAGGAGTTTCAACGCCTCAGGCAACACGCGACCGGCTCGGCCCGGTAACCTGCACCACCGATCACCCGGATGGGACGTACTTCCGGGGTCAGAAGATCGGATCGAGCGGCACCGGAGGCTCTCGACTATGGCCCAGACCGACACAGCACGGCTGCTCACCCCCCTCGGATTCCTCGGCGCCCTCGCTGTGGCCGCTGGCGTGTGGTTCATACCGCTGCCCGGCCCGGGCGAACCCGGAGAAGTCATCAGCGTCGGCCCCGGGTCGAGCGCCGGTGGCGAAGGCGCTGGCGTGCAGCCGGTCGGCCGTACGCCCGATCACGACTGGCTCGCCCTCGTACCGCCGCTGAGCCAACTGCGTGAACCGCTTGTTCCAAAGATCGAAGAAGATGACGAGAAACCGGACGAGCCCGTTCAGTCGCCGGTCAACGTCCGCTACCTCGGCTTTGTCGGCGCCGGCGAAGACCGCAGCGCCGCCCTCATCGAAATCGACGGCACCCAACGCTTCGTCAGCACCGGCGACGCCGTCCGCCTTGAGGGCCGCGATGACCTCGTCATCGAAGAGATCACACCGGAGAAGGTCGTCTACAGCATGGGCAGCGTGAACAACACGGTGCCGCGCAGCACGCGCAACACCGGCAGCGCCCCGAGCGCCCGCCCGCTTCCGGTCACCCCGATGCCCTCGCCCGACGAAGACCGCCTGCGCGGGACGGTGAGCACGCGATGACGCCCCCGTCCGTGCTGCTCAGCGCCGATCTCTCGAGCGTCATGCTCATCACCGACTCGTCGAGCGAGACTTGGTCCGCGCCGTCGCTGCCCGAATCGCCCGACGCGCTCGTGCTCCGCTCGCGCATCGACGAGGCGAGCAAGTGGGCCTCCTCCCAGCCGGCGGTGAAACGCAGGATCGGCACGGTCGTGCTCGACATCTCCGACGCCACCTGTCGCTGGGTGCAGAGCCCGTCGGCCGCGGCACCGGTCGTTGCCGCGACCCTGCGCACGCAGACCGAAGAGTGGTCCTCGCGCCTTCCCCTCGGCGGCGTGGAACCGATCATCGACGAACTCCCGAGTGAGCGCTCCTTCGAGTTCGTCCGCTCCCGGGTCGAGTCCCGCTCGGCCGGCAAGCGACCCGACGCTTTCGCCAAGGATCCGACCAACACCGGCTCGACCGAGTCCGGCGCACGCATGGCCGTCCTGATCATGCCCGATGCGCTCGTCCGGCTGTGGCTCGACCGGATGGACCGCTCGGGCGTCAACATCGATTCGGTCCTGAGCCTCTGGCACGCTCTCGCCCTCTCGTGGGGCGATGAAAAGGCATCGGGTGTCCGCGCGGTCGTCATGGTCGAGGGCGAAGGGCGCATCGTCTGGGCGTGGGCCGACGGGGCACGCCTGATCGTCGGCGGCTCCCTGCAACTGGAGCGCCCCGAGACCGACGAAGCGTCTCCGCCTCACAAACACCGCGCCGAAGCCGCCGCCCAGCGCATCTCGCTCGACTGGGTCACCTGGTCGGCCCAACTCGGTGTCGCCCCCGACGAGGTCCTCGTCATCGCCGAGGCCCGCGACCCGCTCGCCGAACAGCTCGTCGGCTCTCTGTCAGACCGCTGGGACGGCATCCCGGCCCGTCAGATCCGCTCGGACCACCCGCTGCGCGAGACCGTCGCCCGCGCCGCGGCGTCGATCCGTTCGGTTGCTCGCGCCGATCGCGGCCCCCGGCTCTGGATGAGCCGCCTCTCCACTCGCCCGACCCGCGCGACGCGTCGCCGGTTCCTCGCCGGCAGCCTCGCGCTCGTGCTGCTCGCGGTCGCGGTCGTCGGCCTCGGCTACCGCCTCGCGCGCGAGGGGGCTTCGCGATACGAGCAAGGCAGCGAGATCCGCAACGAGACGTTCGCCAAAGTCCGCGACGCCGTCCCCGGCTTCGTCGAGACGCAGAACATCTCCATCCAGCTCCGCCAGCGCATCGCCGAACTCGAGAGCGCGCCGACTTTCGTCGACCCGCCGCCGCCGCGTCCGATCTACGAGGACATGCAGCTCTTCCTCGATATCCTTCAGGACGAGTTCCCCAACGCCGAGATCCGGCGCATCAAGTACAGCCAGGGCGGCACCAACGCGAACGAGATCGAGATCGAACTGGAATCCCCGTCCGAGCGCACCGCGCTCGTCGCCCGCCTCCCATCGCTCCCGACGCGCACCGCGTGGGAACTCCGCCGCAACTCGCGCAGCACTTCGACCACCATCGCCGACCTCGTCGGCACATGGCGGGAGGCCGAGTCGCCATGAGCACACCAAGCCGCCCAGCGGGCTCAGAGCCCTACATCGTCGCGATGGCCAATCAGGCCGATCGGTCCAACCGCCCGGTTCGGTTCATCGTGATCGGCTGCGTCATCGTGCTCGCATGCCTCGTGTACATGCTCTTCGGCGTGCGAGACTACCTCGCCGGCGCGTCGCGTCTGCAGAGCCAGATCGTGCTCCGCGCATCGACCGAACGCTCGCTCAAGCAGATCGAACAGCTCGAGAACCGCAACCCGGACCTGCTCCGCCTCTACCCGCCCGGCGAACTGAACATGCCGAACTATCTCCGCGAAGCGGCGACCGAGGCCTTCGGCGGCAACCCGGAGGGCAAGACGCAGCCCGACTTCTTCTCCGTCGGAGACGTCGAGCGCCGACCGCTCGAATCGACCCGCGGCCAGCTCAACAACAGCACCGTCCGCGTCACCGTCAGCGGCGCACGCGCACTCCCGATCGAAGACATCCTCACGTTCGTCGAGACCGCTTTCGAGAAGGATCCCAGCGGCCTGATGTTCCTCAGCGAGTTCGATCTCCGCCCCACGCCGCAGGGCTGGCAGGTCCGCTCGCTCGAGTTCCGACGCTACAGCTTCAACCGCAACCGCCAATGACCCATCGCCCCACCAACGCGCCACACGGAGAGTCCCAGAGCATGACCCGACGAGCACTCATCGCCTGCGCCGCCCTCGTCGCGAGCGCATCGTTGCTGACCGCCTCCGGCTGCGCAAGTTCTTCCGGCACCGATCCGGCCCGCGCCCAACTCGCGTCCGAAGACGCCGCCGCCCAGATCGCACGGCTCCAGGCCGAAGACGCTCGGCGCCTCCGCGAAGCGCTCGCCCTCGGCGAACAGGGAGACAAGGCCTTCGCCAAGCAGCGCTACGCAGAAGCCGTTCAGCACTACACCCAGGCCGTCTCGACCTACGACGAGTTCTTCGCGCTCTGGAACAACCTCGGCACCGCCCTCACTCGCCTCGACCGCTACCAGCAGGCCGAGGAGGCGTATATCCGCGCCACAAACATCAACCCGTCCGACCCCCGCCCCATCTACAACCGGGGCCTGCTCTACCGCAACCGCGGCTACCCGAGCGACGCCAAGATGTACTTCGAGCGCGCCCTCGAACAGGACCCGCGCTACCTCGATGCCCTCTGGGGCTCCATCAAGGCCGACATCACCCTCGGCTCCGAGTCTCGCCAGACCCTCGAACGCATCCGCACCGCCCTGTTCCTCGTGTCCGACGAGCAGCACCGCCAGTACCTCGAACTCGAACGCGAGCGGATCGCCAGCAAACTCGGGCTTTCCGAAGCGGGGTCGCGGTCCCGAAACGAGTCCGGCAACTCCGAGAACGCCCCGGAGTAAGCCCGATTTCGAGGATTTCCGACACGCCGCGCCGGATTTAGTTGACCGCTTTACTAAACCGCGCCAAGATCCCTTCGGACTCCGGCCCGTGCGCGGGTCGGGTTCTACCATTCCGGGCGATCCATCGCCCCAGATCCGCCGATTCCCCCCGCAGACACGCGCGACCTTCAGGATATCCGCCATGACGACCCGTTCCGTGACCGCCCGCTCGCTCGTCCTGCTCTGCGGCCTCGCCGCCGCCACCCCCGTCGCCCTCGCCCAAGACAGCGTCGCGAGCACGCCCGGCAACTCCGACGCCCTCTCGGCCTACGCCCAGCAGAACGTCCGATACGTCGTCGATCTCGTCGATTTCACGTCCAGCTGGGGCAACGCCTTCGCGATTGCACCGGTCCTGAAGGCTTCACGCGATGTCGACCCGTTCTTCCCGACCCAGGTCGCTGGCTCCGCCGCCGTCTCTCCCAACCAACTCACCGGCACGGTGCCCGGCGCGTCGGATTTCGCCTTCTGGACGAGCGCCGGCGCGGGTGTGAACACCTCGCAGAACACCGCTCCCGGCAGCGTTTCCGTTGCCACGTTCGACGCCCAGTTCGCCCTCGCCCTCAGCGATTTCTCGACCAACGCCTCGAACGTGATCGGCGCGACCGTCGGTCGAACCGATGCCGACCCGAACCGCCTGTTCGTCGATCGCACCGTCGCGATGGTCAGCCGCCCGGGCGCGACGCTGTCCGACCTGTCCACGCTCTCGCTCGGCTCCGTCGACGCAGAAGGAACCGTGTTTCTGCGTGCCGACGACTTCAACACCTCCGCCTTTAACTCCGTGCTCGGCGAGAACATCATCCGCGTCGAACTGCCCGACCGCTCGGGCGCGATCAACGCTCCGTTCGACAACTCCGGCACCAACGCCGTCTCCGACCCCGCCTCCTCGACCTTTGTCGCCAACGACGACACCGTCACGCTGAACACCCCCGGCGCCATCCCCGGCGCGACCGCCGTGGTCTTCGACTTCGCCGGCGACTACCGCCCCGACGCGAACGCCCCGATCGCCCACCTCGATCCGGGCATCGAGGCCCATCGCGGCAACCCCTCCTTCTCGCTCGCCACGCCCCTCGGCGGCGTCGGCACGGTCGCTTCGATCGCCCGATTCGCCGGCCAGCCCACCGGCGTGAACATCTTCGGCGTCACCGAAGCGGGCCTGGTGACCGGCACCGCCTCCGCGGTCCTGCCCTCGCCCCTGATCTCCGGCTCGTTCGTCGCCAACGACGCCCGGTTTACCCAGTACCTCAGCCAGACCTCGTTCCGCGGCCCCAACGGCCAGGTCGGTGTCGGCACCGACGCCACCGGCGACGCCATCGTCGCCGCCACCGCGACCGATGAATCGGCCGGTGACTTCATCGCCGTTGCCCGCATCGGATCCTCGACCTCGTGGACCGTCGCCGCCCACGCGGCAAGCCCCGTTCTCGACGGACCCGGCGGCTCGGTCATCGGCAACCTCGTCGCCGGCTCCCAGCCCGTCTCGATCTCCGCCCCGGCGGTCGATCTGCTGGGAAACCTCTACTTCCTGAGCGCCTACCAGCCCGACGGCGGCGCCGAGACCGTTGGCCTGTTCAAGGCCATCCCGACCGGCGGTGTCTACGAACTCGAACTGCTCATCGCCGAAGGCGATTCCTTCACCGGCGCGAACTCCGCCACCGAGTACACCGTCACCGACCTCACGCTTGCCGACAGCGACTCGCTGGCCTCCGGCTCGTTCCACGCCGGGAGCATCATCCAGCAGACCGTCGCCGGGTTCGCCGGGTCGATCCCCTCCGATCCGGGTGCGTTCGGCGGCTTGATCGTCAACGCCGAGATCACCTACGACCGCGACGGCGTCCCCGAGGCCTACAACGCCACCCTGTTCGTTGGCCCCGGCGCCGGTGCAGCCAACTGCCTCGGCGACACCAACGCCGACGGCATCGTCGACCTTGCCGATCTCAACGCGGTCCTCGCGAACTTCGGCCAGTCCACCGCCTCCGGCGACGTCACCGGCGATGGCCAGGTCGACCTCGCCGACCTGAACCTCGTGCTCGCGAACTTCGGCGCCTGCAACCCCGGCTGATCACACCAAGCCGTTGCCCCCGCTCGGCTTGCGCCCGTCCCCGAACACGGTGTAAAGATCGCGCTCAGTTCGATTCCAACCGACTGGAATCGGGCAACTTGCGCGAATTTTGCATTGTGGGCACCACCGCCGCCAGATATACTCTTCGCTTGATCTGAAACGAACCGACGCCCACGCGGGCATGGCCGCCCGCTACGCCCGGAGCCGCTCCGACCGGTCAGGATCGACCGTCGCGGCCCGACCCGAGAATTCCAGCGCATGAAACAGGCGAAAATCGCGATCATTGTGGTCTGTCTGGCTCTCGCCGGCTTCCTCATCTGGCGAGCCCTCGACAAGGGGCCACGGCTGGATGACTCCTCGCGCGTCATCAACGTGATCACCGGCGAGGTGTCAAAGATGGATCGTGACCAAATGAGCGTGATCCCGTATCCCGACAGCGAGGGGCGCCGCGCCCTCGTCCCCGCCATGCGTGACGACAACGGCAACTGGACCGTCGCCGGCACCTTCCGCAGCGCGGTGGCCCGAGTCATGGACCTCGAGAATCTCAGCGCGGACGATCTCGCCATCGACCCCGAAACCTTCGAGTTGAGAAAGTAAGACGCCCCCGGGCGTAGTAAGGACCCGCTCATGCTCCGTCGAACCCCCTCAAACCAGCGTGCGTTCACCCTCATCGAACTGCTCGTCGTCGTCGCGGTCATCGCCCTGCTGATCGGCATCCTCCTGCCGGCCCTCGGCCAGGCCCGCGCCTCGTCCTTCACCGCAGTCTCGTCCGCGACGCAGCGCAACCTGCTGACCGGCATGACCGCCTACACCTCCTCGAACGACGGCTGGATCCCCGGCGTCAACTCGTCGGGGCGAGAGCTCTGGAACCGCCGCGATGACTCCACGATGCTCGACGAGCTTGATCGCGATTCCAGCCTGCCGGTGCAGACTTGGGACTGGATTACCCCGTGTCTCGACGGCGATTCCCTTCCGTCGGACCGGGAAGCGAGGTTTGCCTACATCTACGAGGAACTCGCGGATCCTTCCCAGCGGGAGACCACGGTTGGTTGGGCTGAAGCGAACGGAGTTGGTGTCTCCGAAATGGAGAACTTCCTGCTCGCGCGAAGCGGCGGAGCAATTACCGCCATGTCCTACGCGATGCCGAACTCGTTCCAGTACTACGGTGCCATTCGCGTCCCCGGTGGAGGCAGCGCGCCGGTTCCCCCGGGGTTCATTCGTGAGCGCAACGGTATCGGTTGGCCGTCGCAGTACAACGGTCTTGCTACCCCCAATCCCAGTTACATACCACGAATCTCCAGCGTCCAGGGGGCTTCACGCAAGATCATGAACGCCACCGGCACACGCTACATCCCCAGAGCAAACGCGAACGACGCCGGCATCATCTCGACGGACTTCGGAATCTTTGGAGGTCTGTATCAGGGCGCGGGGTTCCAAGACTTTGGTGCGGTTCACGCCGACTCACCGGCCTACGGCGTCGAGCGGACGGATGGCCTTGCCGAAGCCATTACCTACCGCCACAACGGGCGCATCGTCGTGACATTTTTCGACGGCAGCACCGGCCTTCTCACCCGTGACGAGTCGTACGACCCCTCTCTCTGGTTCCCACGCGGCAGCACGTTAGGTGTCAGTGAAATCGTCCCCGAGGCCGAGAACTTCGTCGACGACGACCGAATCATTGACTGAGCGAGATCTGCCCCGGCAGATCCCCTCCGAGCCCGTTTATTCAGGTTCAGCCAGCCTCGGCTTCAGCCGGGGCTGCTGTTTTTTTGCGCCGCGCTCGCATTTTGTGCAATCTGCGTTACGCTGTATCCGTGCCCGAGGAGCGTAACTGCTTCTGGGGCATCGGCTTCGGGCGTTTCGCCCGGGTCCGAAAATCCGTGGAACCGCCGCCCCCCGCGTTCCGAATAGCGGAGTGTGAAGTTCTCGCTAAACTGAAACCCACGCGGTTTGCCCCTCGCGTATTTGATTATCCGCCTCCTCGTGGGGCACAACTGGGTCGTGAAAGGACAGTACGAAAGATGCTCAACAGTTCCCCCAAGGTGCGGCAGACGCCGCGAAACAGCACCGGCTTTACGCTCATCGAACTGCTGGTGGTCGTCGCGGTTATCGCGCTGCTGATCGGCATCCTCCTCCCGGCCCTCGGCCAGGCCCGTCGCTCCGCCCAGAAGGCGCAGGGTGCCAACATCCAGCGCCAGCTCGTGATCGGCATGATCACGTTCTCCAACGGCAACGACGGCAAAGTCCCCGGTGCCAACACCAGCGCCGGCAAGTACGACAACTCGACCACGCCCGACTCGCTGAGCAGAGACGCCGAAGCGCCCGTCACCCAGTGGGACTGGATGTCGCCGGCGCTCGACGCGGACGACACCCCGCTCTCGTGGGCCGAGCGCGTCCACTACCTGTTCGACAACTTCAAGGATCCGTCCATGAACGAGATCCTGCAGTCGAGCCAGGTCACCTCGACCAGCGGCGACCTCAGCGTGCTGATCGACGAGCGCGGCGGCATGCCCATCTCCAGCTACCTGATGCCCTCCTCGTGGCAGGTCGTCGGACAGGGCCTCGCCGGCGGTCCCGACAACCTGTTCGGTCAGGTCAACCAGGAAGTCGGCATCTTCCAGATCCCCGACACCTACCGCCCGCGCCTCAGCGCGTTCGGCGGCGGTGCCCGCAAGGTCGCCCTCGGTGACGGCGTCCCCGGCGTGAACAGCAACGGCGCCCTCGGACTGGATCTCACGATCCACGACGACAGCACGATGAACCTCGCCAACGGCTTCGTGACCCTCCCGCCGTGTGTGCCGCCCGTCGGCGTGGGTGCCGCCTACGACCCGACCGCCGACCTCAACACGCTGAGCTACCGCCAGCCCGGCAACACCATGAACGTCACCAAGTGGGACGGCTCGGGCACCGACCTCACCGTCGACGAGTCGATGGACCCCACCCTCTGGTACCCGCCCAACACCATCTATGTCGGTGGCGGCCAGCCTCAGGTCGAAGAAGACTTCGACTACGATCCGGGTGATCCGGTCGGCTAAGGCCGAACGGCTCCCAGCCAATCGATCCTGAGCGGGCGTCTCACACGAGACGCCCGCTTCCTTTTTTTGCAAACTCTGCCCAAATCTGGGAACTCATCCCCCGCTCATGCGCCAGAAAGGTGAACCCCCGAGCACAATCGAAGGAGTACACCCATGATGGCGAAGACTGTTCCCGCAAGACCCAGTTGCAGCGCGTTCACCCTGATCGAACTCCTCGTGGTCGTCGCGGTCATCGGACTGCTGATCAGCATCCTCCTCCCGGCGCTGGGCCAGGCCCGCAAGGCGGCCCAGCGCGTCGGCGGGGCTTCGATGCAGCGCCAGATGTTCATCGGGATGAGCAGTTACGCGAGTGCGAACCGCTTCGACATCCCGGGCATCAACACGTTGAAGCAGTCGATGGAAGTGCCCATATCCGAGAGCCGTCTGCACGTACAGGACTACCCCCTCACACCGGCAGACTGGATCTCACCCTCCCTCGACGCGCTACCCGATGTTTGGGAGGAGCGTGCCTTCCACGTTTTCAACGAACTCGCCGACCCCGCCCTGGGCGCGACACTTACTGCGGACATGGTGACCGGAATCCCCGCGTATCCGATTCCAGAACTCAAGGCACTCATCGCCCGAAGGGGGGGCATGACGGCCCCGAGCTACCAGATGCCGCTCGCGTGGCAAATCGACTCCTTGGACGACCTCGAGTACTTCCGATTCCAGCCGTTCCCCCGGCGCTTCGATCGCATCGCGTCCCCGGCGAGAAAGGTCGCGATCGCCGATGGCACGCCGCACGAATCGAACAGCTCGTCGGCGGGCGACTTCAGCCTCGTCTTTGCGTGCCTGGAGTGCGAGAACACACCGAGAAGGAACGGCTTTCTCAACTTCCCCCCGGTCAACCCGGAATCGACGGCCTACACGCCCGAATCGCCCTTCATCACCCAGTTGAGCTACCGGCACCCCGGAAAGCGGATGAACGTCATGCACTGGGACGGTCACTCGGACGAACTCACGATCGAGCAGTCGATGGATCCGTCCCTCTGGTACCCCCGAGGCACCGAGTACCTCGGCAGTGCACGCCCGGAGGTCTCGGAGATGTACGACATCCATCCGGGCGACATCCTCAACTGACCCCCGATTCAGAAAGTGCGCCGCACCAGCCCGAGCCCGATGTGAAACTGGGCAACCCCGGTTCGGTCGGGCTCGTCCGGTGTAAACAATCGGTGAACTTCGCGAGAATCGGCGGCGGTACGGGCACCGGGAATCGACTTTCCGCCAATCTGTGCTACTCTTTTATCTCCGTCATTCCGCGCGGTTTTTGCGCGATCAGTACGCCCCCGTCCGATCGATTCCCCGATTTGAGAGAGAAAGACACTATGAAGACCAAATCCGCTTCGCGGGCCACCGCCGCCGTCGCCCTCATCGCCTGCGCCGGCCTCGCCGTCGCTTCCAACGAAACCCAGTACGTGCCGGGTGCCGGTGCCGACCCGATCGTGCAGTCCACGGCCGGTCTCGCCGGCCAGTACTCCGCCACCGTGGGCTCGGAACTGGTCTACGGCGCCGGCGGCTTCAACGCGTCGGTTTCCGTCCCGGTCCTGCTCGATCGCGACGATGTCCTGCTCAACACGCCCGTCGCCTGGAACAGCCCCAACGGCCCCGCCGGCTTCATCACCACCTTCGGCACCGGATCCAACGGCTCGGGCCTCGGCGTCGTGCTCTCCTACAACGCCAGCGGCAACGCCGTGATCATCAGCGAGGGCGTCAACAGCCTCTCGAACTCGCCCGGCGAGATCCTCGACAACGGCACCTGGCTCTTCCGCTCGAACTTCAGTTCCAGCGCCCCGCACAACAACATCGAGTACTTCCAGAACGCCGAAACCAAGCTCCCCGGCTCCGGCGTGAAGCCCGCCACCAGCGGCACCAAGGTCTTCGCCGCCAACAACGGCATCGACGGAACGACCGGTTCGGCGTTCCTCTCGATCCCGACCGGCATCAGCCGCCCGGGCGGCTTCTTCCTGGGCCAGACCAACTTCAACACCAGCGCCGCCGGCGTCCCGATCGGGACGAACGTGTGGAGCGTGAACCACGGTTCCACCGAACCCGTCGGCTCGCCGGACTTCATCTGGGAGCAGCTGTTCGGCCCGGTCGCGGTGGCTCCGGACGGCACCCCGGCCAGCACCGGCAACCTCCGCCAGACCAAGCCGCAGTTCTTCCGGGTTCCCGGATGCAGCGAGACCTTCATCATCTTCGGCGTCGGCTACACCGGTCAGCCCTTCGGCGGCGGAAACTTCGGTGCCCGCTTCTTCGTTGTCGACACGCTCGACACCTCCGAGCCGTTCAACGGCTGGGGCAGCTTCGACGGCACCGTCGGCACCTACACCCTGATCAAGGCCGACGGCGGTACCGACCTCAACCCGACCTCCACCGACCAGCGCTTCGTCACCGGCGGCGCGACCGGTAGCGGCGGCTTCGTGCCGACCCGCTTCGATGTGAACGGCAGCGGTCAGGTCGTCGCGGTCCACGAGGACTTCTCCACCTCCGGCGGCACCACCTACCAGGTCCGCCTCTACAACCCCGTGCTCGACGGCTGCACCGTCACCTACCCCGACTTCGAGGTCATCGCCTCGACGGGCGTGACCTACGAGAACGGCATCGAGTTCACCCCGTTCATCGACACCTTCCTCGACACCTCCGACCCGCTGAACCCGGTCGTCGTGCAGTCGGCCAACAACACGCCTTTCTCCGGTGTCTCGATCGACGACGACGGCAACATCACCTTCACCGCGACCGACGAACTGTTCATGGAAGAGCAGGTCGTTGATCCCGGCTTCCCGGACATCACCGCCGAGGTCGTCTACGCCTCCAACACCTCGCTGTACCACTACCACGCCGGCTCGCAGTCTCTGCACCGCATCGTCTCCGGCGGCCAGAACGGTGAGATGATCGAAAGCTCGGGCAACCCGACCCTCCAGCTCGGGCGCTTCCCGGTCGACAACAACGACTCCAACGCGTTCGGCGGCTTCTCGGCCAACGCCGGCGTCGCGACGGTCATGTTCACCAACGGCTTCGACGACGCCCGCTCCGGCGCACCCGAGGGCAGCGTCCAGGACGGCGGCCAGCTCAACCCCGGCACCGAGAACCGTCAGGGCGTGCGCGGCGTCGCGCTCGTCGAGTTCGGCGCCTACGACCCGGACTTCGGCGGTCCCGACTGCCTCGGCGACGCCAACGGCGACGGCATCGTCAACCTCGCAGACCTCAACCTCGTGCTCGGCAACTTCGGCCAGACGACCGACGAGGGCGATGTGACCGGCGACGGTGTGGTCAACCTCGCAGACCTCAACCTCGTGCTCGGCAACTTCGGCGAGTGCAACGAGGGCTGATCGCTTCGGCGGTCTCCGGCCGCCGCGATCGCTACGACTTTTCAGCGGCGGGGAGTGAAAGCTCCCCGCCGCCTTTCGTTGAGCAGACCACCCGGACCGATAAGGAGTGCCGATGTCCCGCAACCACTTCGCCAGCGTGTTGATCCTTGCCGCCGGAGCTCTGCTGGCCCCCGGCCTTTATGCAGGCCCGTGCGACGCGCCGTCGGAACCGGTCGAACTGCGCATCGTGACCTACAACGTCAAGCAGGGCCTCGGGCCGGTCGGATCGACCGCCTGGAACAGCGTCGGCGACATGCTGACCACCATCGACGAAGACGGTGACGGCCCGAACACCTCGCTGATGCCCGACATCATCTGCTTCCAGGAACTCGACCAGCAGGCCCAGAGCGAACTGGTGGTCTACATCAACACCTTCCTGCCCGGCTACCAGGCCCGGACCGCGAGCGGGGACGGCTTCAACTACAACGCGATCGTCTTCCGCCCCGACCTCACGCTGCTGGGCTTCACCAACCTGAACACGCCCGGGCCGCGCAACGTCGTCCGCTGCACGTTCGAGGTCCCCGGCGCGGCGAAGACGCTCACCGTCTACAGCGCGCACTTCAAGTGCTGCGGCGACATCGGCAGCCAGAACACGCGCCGCGCCGAAGCCGACGATCTCGGTGAGGAGATCTGGCGCGACCGCAACATCGGCCTCGACCTCGACAACAACGGCAGCCGCGAAACCGAGCCCGGCTGGTTCGTGCTCGGCGGCGACCTCAACGCGAACACACTGACCGGAGACACGACGCTCGACGGGGTGTTCTTCTACGACGACCAGAACCAACCGACCGGCGTGCTCGACCTGCCCGTCGAGTCCCTGTTCGGACGGATCTCCGGCTCGTTCTTCCCCAACACGTTCCAGAACTCGTCGCGACTCGACTACATCTGCCTCGATGAGGACCTGGCGATGCTCTACGACGCGGATGAGAACGGCACTCTGAGCGAGTCCGAGATCAACGCGATGGGCTTTGTGTACTTCTCCAACGACAACACCCCCGAGCACGCCCCGGGTCAGTTCGCCAACGGCAACTCCAACGCAACCAGCTTCGGCTCCGACCACCGCCCCGTGGTGTTCGACATGCTCCTGCCCGCGGTCCCCAGCGAGCCGGCCTGCCCCGGCGACGTCACGGGCGACGGCGCGGTCGACCTGGCCGACCTGAACCTCGTGCTGGCAAACTTCGGGACGTCCCCCGGAATCGGCGGCCCCGGAGACGCAAACTGCTCTGGGGAAGTCGACCTGGCAGACCTGAACCTGGTTCTCGCGAATTTTGGGTGCCAGCCGTGAGCCAGGCGGGCAGCGGCCAAAGCAGCCCTGCACCCGCGGAATCGCCGAATCCGGACGTCCGGACTGGGTTATTTCACCCAGACAGCCGGTTCAGAAGCGAGAATTCAGCAATTCGGGCCTCCAATCACTGGAAATGGGCCCGAAACCGTTGCATAGTATCCAAAGCGTACAAACCGTCGCGATCGATTGTTTGACGTAAAAACCACTTGAGCGCTGGAGCTTTGGTGGTATGGTTTGAGTGACAACCCCACGGTGCCCGGCGAAGTGGATTGCCGAGCATCCAACTGGTCTAGAGAGATGGAGATTAGAGTGATGAAGAAGATTCTTTCGACCGCTGCCGTCCTGGCTTTCGCTGGTTCCGCCTTCGCTGGCAGCTTCGCTGTTGACGGTGCGGCTGACTTCTCCAACGGCGAAGTCGCCGGTGGCGTCGGTGCTGGCCTGGTCCTCGACGGTACCGCCAGCTACCTGTTCTTCGGCGGCCTGCTGAACCCGTCCGCCTTCGACAGCGGCTTCAACCACAGCGGCGCGTTCATTTCGACCCCGGACGGCTCCGCTTTCGGTGCTCCGGCCGAGTCCACCGCGTTCGCTCCCGGCGGCTCGCAGGGCGCCAACAGCTTCAACCGCGCTTGGTTCGTGGCTGTCGCCGGCGGCACCCCCTCCGCTGACGTCAACGGCTTCCAGTCGGTTCACCTCGCCTACTTCGACGCTGGCGTGACCGGCATCAGCCTGGCCCAGGGTGGCGACGCCGCCATCCAGATCAACGGCTCCAACGAGTTCGTGAACTTCGACGCCCCGAACGCGAACGGCTACCAGCTCGTCGCGCTCGAGAACAGCACCTACGGCGGCACCAACCTCTACGTGTCGCTCATCCCGACCCCGGGTGCTGCTGGCCTCCTCGGCCTCGCTGGCCTCGCCGCTGTCCGTCGCCGCCGCTAATCCGGCCTTCGGATACGACACAATCTGAATGATTGTCACCCGACGCGGTTCACCCCGCGTCGGGTTCTTTTTTGACCACACATCCCGAAGTCCTGAGACGCTCAGGGTGTCGATCAACTCCTCAGAAAGTGATGACTTTGCCTTGGAGCAGTGCAAATGCGCGGGTACTCTGTAGGGGAGCGAACGCTCCGTCGGTGGAGAGACCGACGACCTGTGCACAAGAAACAGAGAAGAGAGAGGGAATTCACATGAGCATCAAGATCGCCAGTTTGGCTGTTCTTGCCGTCGCCGGCGCCGCGTCTGCAGCCCCGTTCTCGGTGAGCGGTCTTGTTGATTTCGGTGGCCCCGGCAATGCCGGTGCAGCGCTGACCGTCAGCGGCGGCATCATCGGTTTCACGCCCGGCCTCGATACCTACGCCGGCCCCGGTTCGACCGGCGTCGCGATCGCCCCGGACGCTGACAACCCCAGCACGCCGACGCTCACCGCCGGCAGCCCCGGCTTCTCGTTCGGCGGCTTCGAGGGCGGCTACTCGATGAGCAACCCCGTCGCGTCGGGCTTCGCTCCCGACGGGCGTGACGGCGTCTTCCTGATGAACCTCGTCGGTGACTTCTCGTCGATCAGCATCAGCGATGTCAATGTCGACATCACCGACGGCAACGGTACCTCGACGATCAACTTCACGGCCTTCGACACGCCGGGCAACAGCGGCTCCGCTTCGTACGAACTCGCCATCTTCGATGAGTTCGGTCGCACGCTCGGCGGCAAGCAGATCTGGGTGGTCTTCATCCCGACCCCCGGCGCAGCGGGCATGATCGGACTTGCCGGTCTCGCCGCAATGCGTCGCCGTCGCTGATTCTTCTCTCTGATGCTCAATCCCACAGAACGCGGCCCACAGCCGCGTTCTGTGCGTTTTGGCGCCGCTCCGATTCCGACTGAATCAGTTCGAGGTGCTGGGCATCGCCCGCATCCGCTCACGCCAACCATCCATCGCGGACTTCTTGGTCAGGTCGTAGCGGATCGGTGTGATGCTGATCTTCCGCTCGAAGATGCAGGCGACATCCGTCCCGGGGTCCGCCGCCTGGAAATCGAGCCCGTGCCCGGAGGCCCAGTAGTAGACCTGCCCGCCCGGGGCCTCGCGCCGGTCATAGCGGTCCACCAGGCCGTGGGTGTTCATCGGCGCGACGACCAGTTCCGGCTCGTCGGGGCTCGGCGGCTGGCTCGTGTCGTCGCAGACGGGCAGGTTGATGTTCACGCAGCGGTGGGCACCGAGCAGCTGGGTCTGGTCGCCCCCGACTCCCCCGGCGATCACCGCCTCGATCGCCCGACGGGCCATGCCCGCGGCCCGGTCGTAGTCCGGCGTCCCGTCGCCGATGTGCAGTGAGATCGCTATCGACGGGACCCCCAGGAACGCCGCCTCGAGTGCCGCGGCGACCGTCCCGGAGTAGATGACGTTGATGCCCACATTCGCCCCCGCGTTGATCCCGGAGATCACGAGGTCCGGACGCGATTCCTGGCCGAGGATCTCGGGCCAGAGGTGGGCGATGGCGAGCTTCATGCAGTCGGCCGGACGCCCGTCCACGGCGATCGCGTGCTCGCCGGAGCGAGGGAAGCCGTCGGCGATTCTCCGGCTGGGCGAGGTCATCAGCGGCGTGTGAAACGTCAGCCCGTGCGAGGTCGCCGATTGGGCCGTCAGCGGGGCCACGGTCATCACGCTGGTGTCATCGCCGGCGATCGGACCGCCGAAACGACCGCTCGGATCGGCGATCGCCTCGTGCAGCGCGCGGATGCCGGGAGCGTTGATGCCGTCGTCGTTGCTCAGCAGGATCTTCATCGCCGAAGGGTAGACGATCAGCCGGACGCCGGAGTGCGCATCGCGTGAAAACACACGAGTGCCGCGGCGACGGCGGCGTTGAGCGACTCGACGCCCTCGGCCATGGGGATCGCCAGCCGTTCGTCGAGCAGGTCGTTCACGGCCGGCGAGATGCCCGTCGTCTCCGAGCCGATGACATACGCGGCGCGGTGGCACGGCACATGGTCGAACAGGTCGCTCCCGCCGTCGGCCTCCAGGCCCGCGACACGGAAGCCCACCCCCTGCAGGTGCCCCACGGCACTCGCGAGGTCCTGGCACACGACAATCGGCACCTTGTAGACCGTCGCCGCGGACGACTTGATGACCAGACCGTTCACCCAGGGGCAGCCGACGCGGGGCCAGAGGATCGCGTCGATGCCGGCGGCCACAGCGGATCGGATGATCATGCCGAGGTTCTGCGGGTTGGTGATGGTGTCCATCGCCAGCAGCCGGGTCGGCTGCGCCGCGCGCTTGCCGTGGAGCGTCGCGGTCCAGTCCTCGAGTTCGATGACGTTGTTGAGGTGGATCCGGGCGACGACGCCCTGATCGTGGCGAGTGTCGCCGGACAGTCGGGTGACGCCGGCGTAGTCGGACTTCTCGAGCTCGATCTCGTGGCGTCGGCAACGCTCGGCGAGGTCGCTCCGGAAATCTCCGGGGGCCTGGCGCGCGACGCGCACGAACTCGACGCCGACGCCGGGGGCCTCGATGGCTTCCATGACCGCGCGTCGCCCGTAGACGGTGATCGCGGTGTTGCCCCGCCAGTTGCGGTTGTCGGTCATGACTGCACCTCTCTGGAGTACGAGCGACCGCCCCACTGCGTCTGCGTGCCGCGAGTCAGGTCGCGGGCGGCGCCGCGGAGCAGCCCCGCGACAACCCACGCGCCCCAGGGCACCAGCAGTATCCGCCAGATCGGCTGGTGCTGCTGACGGTAGACGAGGCCCATGGCGACGATGAAGGCGATCGCCCCGAGCCCGGACGCGATCGCGAGCGTGAGCGCCGTGGCGCTCGAGCCGAACAGCAGCAGCGCCGCGAGCGCGACCCAGAAGGCGATCTCGGTGAGTACCGGGAACACCGCGCCGGTGATGACGAGCCGGCGAGCCGATGCGCGGAGCCTCGCGGGCCTGCGACTCGCCGATTCGGTGTAAATCCGTTTCCAGCCGCGCTCGAACGCCTCGTAGGCGCGGTACATCTCGCAGCGGAGCATGCCGTCGGCGAGCAGGCAGTTCAGGCGCAGACCGCGCCCTCTCTGGGCAAAGATCTTGGAGAACTGTATGTCTTCGAGCAGGGCGCCCCGGACGCCCGCGTGACCGCCGATGGAATCGAAGGCGGCGCGCCGGAAGAGCATGAACTGGCCGTTGGCGAACAGCCTCGGCTTGGCCGGGTCGTTGACCTGGTCGAGCGGGAACTGGCGGATGAGCTCGAACGACGCGACGGGCTGGATGTACCGCTCGTACCACTCATCGATGGTCAGCGTCGAGAGCAGGCTCAGCAGGTCGACATCGCGCTCGACGAGCAGGGCAACGGCCGCGCGGAGGCACGCCGGATCGAACTCGGTGTCGGCATCGGCGAAGAGAACCAGCCCGCGCGAGAGGTCGTGGATCTCCTCACCGGGCTTGAGCGCCCAGTCGCCCTCGTCCGGTGAACGCGACCCGTCCAGACGATTCGACTCGCGGTAACCGCGGTGCATGGCGTGGACCTTGCCCGCCCAGCCCTCGGGGCAGTGATCGTTCACGATGATCTCGACGCGCGGATCGGGCGAGCCGTCGGGCATACGGATCGCCTCGCGGAGCACCGCCTCGGTGTCGTCGGTGCAGCGGTCGAGCACGAAGACGACGCCGAGGTCGTTGTAGTTGCTTGCGAGCAGTGAGCGTGCCGCCCGCGCGATCACATCGCGTTCGTTGTGGGCCGGGATGATGACCGTCAGTTCGGGCCAATCGCTGACCAGTTCGGCGAGCGCGAGTCCGTCGCGTGCTGTCGGCAAGGTTCGCATCGAGCGGAGCACGCGCAGCGCGACCACGCCGTAAAACACGAGCGTCCCGATCGCGCCGATCAACAGCGGGATGCTCAGGATGGTCAGCCAGAGGGGCATCAGACTGCGTAGGGTACGAGCGAGGAGGCGCCTATGCACCAGCATCCGATCGGGTTCGAAGCGAGTTCGCCCGCAAAGGGCCTGGTGTTCTCGGTCGAGCAGATGCGCCGCGTGGACGCGTTCGCGATCGATGAGTTGGGTCTGCCGGGGCTGATCCTGATGGAGCACGCGTCGATCGCGTTGAGAATCGCCTGCGGCGAGCTCGCGCCGACCGACGCTCCGGCCTGCGTCCTGGTCGGTCCGGGCAACAACGGGGGCGATGGGCTCGCGCTCGCCCGTCTGCTGCACACGGAGAACCCGGCACGGTCGATCCGCTGCGTGCTGCTCGCGCCTGGGAAGTCGTCGAACGACGGCGCGGCGAATCTGAGGGTGCTCGAGTCGCTGCGAAACCACTCGGACGGCTGCCTGCGAATCGCCGCAGACCTTCCCGATCAGCTCGACGACGGCTCGTCGGTGATTGACGCGATGTTCGGGAGCGGGCTCGACCGTCCGTTGGAGGGCCGGTTCGAAGAGGCGGTGCGATGGACCGAGGCGCAGCACGCGCGGGGCTGCCGGGTGCTGGCGGTCGATGTGCCGAGCGGACTGGACGCGGATACAGGCGAGCCGGTGCAGGATGGGGCGGGACGCGACTCGCCGACCGTGCGTGCGGATCGGACCGTCACGCTCGGAGGCGTGAAGCGGGGTCTGCTGCGCGAGTGCAGTCGCGCCTGGGCCGGCGAAGTCAGCGTCGGCGACATCGGGGTGCCGCGATGGGTGCTGGAGCGGTTCGGCGAACCTATCGGTAGCGAGATCAGGGCTGAAGGCGGGTCGCGCTCCACGGGCCGGGAGTGAACGAGTCCTCGCCTTCGGGCCCGGTCGTTGCTTCGAGCGAGCGCGTCCACAGCGCGCGGTCGTGGATGCGGCTGCGGTTGCCGACCCAGAGCTCCATCTTCTCCGCCCAGACGCGGTAGCCGCCCCAGTGCGGCGGGCGTGGAACGGTTTCGGGATCCGGCTCGGTCTCGGCATCTGGATCGACGCCGAATCGTTTCTGCGCATCGCGGACCTGCTGGAGCAGGGCTTCGCGCGAGCCGATCGGCTTGGACTGATCCGAAGACCACGCGCCGATGCGCTTGCCGGCGGTTCGCGTCGCGAAGTAGCGGTTGGACTCGCTCTCGGGGGACTCGACGACCGGCCCCTCGATGCGGACCTGCTTGTCGAAGCGGTCCCAGTGGAAGACCACGGCGGCCCGAGGGTGCGCGTCGAGCGCAGCGCCCTTGCGCGAGGTGCGGTTGGTGAAGAACACGATGTAGCCAGGGTCTTCGACGAGGTACTTGCAAAGCACGATCCGCGCGGACGGGCGGCCGTCGGGGTCGATCGTGGCGACGGTCATCGCGTTGGGGTTCGGCTGGATCTTCTTTTCGTGGGCGGCCTCGAACCACCGGGCGAAGGTGGGGAACGGGTCCGACGGAAGCTGGTCGGGGAGCCGGTCCTCCATGCGGAAGGCCTCGGGCAGGTCCTGCTGGGCGGTGTCGATGCTCATACCAGACGATAGGGCAAACGCATCGGTTTTTGCGTCCGGCCTGCGAGGTCGTTGCGGATATGCTGTCATCTGCACCGGGCGGAGCCCGGGGAGAGGTACAACCTCGACCGGTTGTCCCCACACCAGCCACGGAGGGTCCTTTGGACGAGCGGAACGGCACCAGCACGACGGCACCACGGCGGGATCGCAAGCGGTTCCAGGCCGAAGAGCGGAACCTCCAGAAGCTGTTCGATCGGCTGCCGCCTCACTCGCTCGAGGCGGAGATGTCGCTGCTGGGCTCGATGATCCTCGATCACTCGGTGATCGGCGATGTGATCGAGATCGTGCCGTTGGCCGATGCGTTCTACAGCGAGGCCCACGCGGCGATCTTCGACGCGCTGGTGCGCCTGTACGACCGCAAGCAGTCCGGCGACCTCGTGCAGCTGTCCGAGGCCCTGAAGGACCGGGATGTGTTCGAGGATGTCGGCGGGACCGACTACCTGCTGAACCTTGCCCAGTCGGTCCCGAGCGCGGCGAGCGCCCCCTACTACGCGGAGATCGTTCGCGAGAAGTGGCAACTGCGCCGGCTGATCGATGCGTCGGGCGAGATCGTCTACAGCGCCTACCACGCCGGCGAATTCGGCGACGACGGGGCCCGAACGGTTCTGGACAAGGCCGAGCAGTCGATCTTCGAGATCGCCGAGCAGGCCGAGAGCGGCGGGCAGCTGTCGATGAAGAACCTCCTCGTGGAGGTTATGGAGTCGCTGGACCGCCAGGACGGGCGCACCGTCACCGGCGTCGCCACGGGCTTTTACGAGCTCGACGAGATGACCAGCGGGCTGCAGCCGGGCGAGATGATCATCGTCGCGGCACGCCCCTCGATGGGTAAGACCGCGTTCGCGCTGAACCTGACCGAGCAGATCGCCTTCGGCGGCGGGCGCTACGAGGGCAATGGCGACGGGGTGATGCCGGTCGGATTCTTCAGTCTGGAGATGTCGCAGGCGTCGGTCGTGCAGCGTCTGCTCAGCGCGCACTCGGGCGTGGACTCGCACCGGATGCGGACGAACCGGCTTTCCAAGGACGACTTCGCGGACCTGATGCACTCCTGCGGCCTGCTGGAGAAAGCGCCGATCTACATCGACGACACGCCGGGGCTGACCGTGATGAACCTGCGTGCGAAGGCGCGCCGGATGGTGAAGCAGTACGGCGTGAAGTGCCTGGTGATCGACTATCTGCAGCTCATGAGCGCGCCGTCCGCAGCGCGCGAGGGGCGTCAGCAGGAAGTCTCGACGATCAGCCGCCAGATCAAGGCGCTGGCTCGCGAACTGAAGCTGCCGATCATCTGCCTGGCGCAGTTGAACCGCGGCGCGGAGCAGCGCGAGGGGCACCGGCCGCGCATGGCCGATTTGCGCGAGTCGGGCTCGATCGAGCAGGATGCCGACGTGATCGCGCTGCTGCACCGCGAGGAGTACTACCACCTGCAGGACCCGAGCTGGGCCGAAGAGAACCCGGACAAGATCGGGCTGGCGGAACTGATCATCGCCAAGCAGCGCAACGGCCCGACGGGGACCGTAAAGATGAGCTGGGACGCGCGGGTCACGCGGTTCCGCAACTACGCGTCGCCGGGCTCAAGCGGCGGGTACATGCCAGCTCCGCGCCAGGACGAACCGGGTGCCGGGGCGTATGTCGAGCCGCGACCGGGCGGGTTCGCCCCCGGTGCGCGGTCGGGTCCGGTCGAGGACCATCGCGACGGCGGCGGCAACGAGCCCGACTGGGACGACGAGAACAACGACGGCCTGCCGATGTGATTCGGCGGTTGTCGCGCCGGCGCGACTCGAATCAACACGTTCGCAAAAAGACAGCAGCCCGATCCGAAGACCGGGCTGCTGGTTCGATCATGTGATCGTGCGGGTCAGCGGGAGCTGATCAGCGACGACGACGGACCGCGGCGAGGCCGGCGAGGCCGAGCAGGCCAGCGGCACCCGGGGTCGGGATGATCACGTTGTACTCACCGATAATGACGGCGTCGTCGAGGTCGTCGACGGTGTCGGCGGCGAACCAGATGTTGCCGTTCCGCTCGCCACCGATGAGCATGTTGGCGTAGTCGTCGGCGTCGAGCGACCAGGTCGCCGAGCCGGAGAACGCCTGCACGCCGACTTCGAAGTCCGAGGTCGGGTCGTTGGTGTAGCTGAAGATGTTCAGGCCGGGATCGGTGGTGCCGCCGCGGAACAGGTTCGGCGAGCCGTCGGAGCCGTTCAGGAAGCTGGTCAGGTCGCCGGAGACGAACCCTTCGTTCAGGGTCGACGCTCCGTCCGCGCCGAAGAAATCGGCGAGGTAGAAGCCGGTGGTGTCGGAACCGGAGATCGTCGCGGCTGAGCCGCCGTCGGTCGCCGTGATCGTGATCTGGTTCGGGACCGACAGGTCAACGACCAGAAGCTTCTGGATTTCGGTCGCCGAGGCAGCACCCGCGATGGCGAGGACGGCACCGGCCGTAAACAAAGTCTTCATATCTCTCTCCTTGTGAACACAGTGCGAAGCACCCGATGCTTCGATTCGATCAATCTTCGTCGCTGCGATGGGGCAGCCACGCAGCAAGAGCCCGACGGGAGCGGGCCTGCATATAGGGTACTCGGAACTTTGCGGTCTGCAACGGTTTTGTCCTGAAAAACGGCGAATCGAGCCGCTGCGGCGCTTTGACCAATAACCGCGCTGGACGGAAGAATTGTCACCCTTCGGTGACAGTTCTGGTGAAAGAAAACCCGGCTTTGCGTCCGGGTTCTCCGTGGGACTGGTATCGCGACGCGATCAGCGACGGCGACGGACCGCAGCGAGGCCGGCGAGGCCGAGCAGGCCGGCGGCGCCCGGGGTCGGGATGATCACGCTGTAGTCACCGATCACAAGCGCACCGCCGAGATCGTCGACCGTGTCGGCGGCGAACCAGATGTTGCCGACGCGCTCACCACCGATGAGCATGTTGGCGTAGTCGTCGGCGTCGAGCGACCAGGTCGCCGAGCCGGAGAACGCCTGCACGCCGACTTCGAAGTCCGACGTCGGGTCGTTGGTGTAGCTCCAGATGTTCAGACCGGGATCGGTGGTGCCGCCGCGGAACAGGTTCGGGGAGTTGTCTGACCCGTTCAGGAAGCTGGTGAGGTCGCCCGAGACAAGACCGGCGTTCAGGCCGGTGGCGCCATCCGCACCAAAGAAGTTGGCCAGGTAGAAGCCGGTGGTGTCGGATCCCGACGTCGTCGCGTTCGACGGGCCGTCGGTCGCGGTGACGGTGATTTGGTTGGGGACCGACAGGTCGACCAGCAGGACCACCGGAAGATCGCTCGCCGAGGCAGCGCCGGCGGTGGCGAAGACGGCACAGGCCGTGATCAAAGTCTTCATATCTCTCTCCTTGTGCACACCATGCGAGGCACCCGGTTGCCTCGGTTGGTTTCGACGCTGCCGCAGAGAACAACTGCGCGGCACGACCCTATCGGGAGCGGGGCGATCTCAGAATACTCCCAGCAAACCGGTGTGCAACACATTTCCCCCCTGAAACGGAGTGATTCGCCGGAGGCTGTCTCCGCGACTGGGGGTTCGGCACACCGACCAGACTGTCACCCATCAGTGACGCTCGGCGCAAAAGAAAACCCGGTCATGCGACCGGGCTTTCCATCAGTCTGATATCGCGACGCGATTAGCGACGGCGACGGACCGCAGCGAGGCCGGCGAGGCCGAGCAGGCCAGCGGCACCCGGGGTCGGGACCTTGGTGAACACGACGTCCATACCGGCCGGGAACGACATGGTGGCCGCGGAGGCCGAATCCCAGTCGTTGACCACCGTCAGCGTGTAGTCGCCGGCCGGCAGAGCCAGCGCAAAGCTATCGCTGTAGAAGCCGTCGTCGGTGGAGCCGGAGCCGGCGAAGGCCCAGTCAATGTCCTGATCGCCGGCGTTGGTGAAGCCACCGATGGTGTACACCGTGCCGCCAGCATCGGAGACGATGAACTGGATATCGGACGCCCACGAGGCGCTGCCCGAGATGCCGGTGATTTCGAAGCTGATGTCCATGGCGGTCGTGTCGACCGGCAGGGTGACGGGGAACGAGGCGCCTTCGCCGCCCGCGAGGTCCGGAACCGGCAGGTTGAAGTCGGTCGCCGAAGCGGCACCGGCGATCGCGAGAACCGCACCAGCAGTGATCAAAGCCTTCATATCTCTCTCCTTTTTCACAGGAACCTGGGCACACCTCGCGCCCAAAAACTCATCTTTCCGCACAGACGCAGGGATCGGCACAGGTCACCCTTAAAACGCCTGCTGAACGAACCGGCGACGCATTCGCGGTGAATGCACGCGCCGTTCTCCCGATCCTACAGGGGATTGGATGCGATGCAACGATTTTTTGGCGAGACCGTCACAATCGCGATGATTGAGCGTTGCGTGTAAATTGCCTATTTTCACAGGCCCTCGATCAGCGCTCGCAATCGGTGCCGAAGTTCGAGAGCACGAGGTTGAGGTCTGCGAGATCGACCACGCCGTCGGCGTTCGCATCGCCGGGGAGGTCCCCCGGGCAGGCCGGGACGCCGCCGAGAACCAGATCCCACGAGTCGAATCCGCCCGCGACGAGCCAGTCGTTGTCGTAGATGCGGAGGATCCAGCTGCCCTGAGCGTCTTCGCCGAGGTATGCGCTGTCGAGGCTGATGAAGTCGCCGCCCTCGCCGGAGGCCTGATAGGTGCCGGGCGGGAGGTCCTGCGTGCCGGAGAAGTCCTGAGCGACCACCCAGAGGTCGTCGCCCGAGTCGGCGAAGGTGTAGTCGCCGTCGAAATCTGCGTCTTCGCCGAAGCGGAGGTTGGTGAGCAGGATGACCGGATCGGACACGCCGACGTGGCGGAGTTCGATCGTGAGGTCGGACGAGTAGTTGTGCTGCAGGCCGTTGATTCGGACCGCGATGGACTCGATCGGGAACGACTGATCGATGACGACGGGCGTGAGCATGCCGATCTCGTCGTTGTCCGGGATCGGCCCTCCGGGGCCGTTGAAGGCGACCGTGCCGGGGTTGCCCGAGCCGGACATGAGGACTGCGGTGAGCGACATGGCGATGGGGAACGATGGCATGGGGGGTCTCCGAGCGGATGGGCTGCAAAACAGCGAGTGTACGGACGCCGCGGGCGCGGGCAATGAAAAAGCCCGCCGGGAGTGGCGGGCTTGGATCTCGAAGAGATGTGCGTCGGATCAGGTCGATTCGGCTCCGGCCTCGGCGGCCTTGGCCTGCTTGGAATCGTCGCCGTCCTTCTTCGGCTTGGGTTCCTTCTTCTTCTCGAGCGACTTGTCGTACTTGAGTTCGAAGGTCAGCTTCTCCTCATCATCCTTGCGGGTCATGATGATGCGGTTCTTGCCTTCGAAATCGCCCGAGAGCAGCGCCTCGGAGAGCGGATCCTCGACGTACTGGCTGATCGCGCGGCGGAGCGGGCGGGCGCCGTAGTCGGGGTTGAAGCCCTTGTCGATCAAGAAGTCCTTGGCGGCCTGATCGAGCTCCATGTGCCAGCCCTGTTCCTTCATGCGGTTGACGAGCTTCTGCGTCTCGTAGTCCACGATGGTGATCAGGTCGTCCTTGGTGAGCGGGCGGAAGACGATGATGTCATCGAGGCGGTTGATGAACTCGGGGCGGAAGTACCGCTCGATTTCCTTGTTCAGGACGCCCTTGATGTTCTCGAAGTCCTGCTGCTCGTCGCGCTTGGCGAAGCCGAAACCCGCGCCGCCCTTGATCAGGTCGGCCCCGATGTTCGAGGTCATGATCAGCACGGTGTTGCGGAAATCGACGTTGCGTCCGAACGAGTCGACGAGGCGACCCTCTTCCATGATCTGGAGGAGCATGTTGAAGACATCGGGGTGGGCCTTCTCGATCTCGTCGAAGAGCACGACGGAGTACGGGCGACGGCGGACGCGCTCGGTGAGCTGGCCGCCCTCTTCGTAGCCGACGTATCCGGGAGGTGCGCCGACGAGGCGGGAGACGTTGTGCTTCTCCATGTAGTCGGACATGTCCAGATGGATCATGGACTCTTCATCGCCGAACATGAACTCGGCGAGGGCCTTGGAGAGCAGCGTCTTACCGACACCCGACGGGCCGACGAAGATGAAGCTGCCCATGGGGCGCTTCGGGTCCTTGAGGCCGGCGCGGGCGCGGCGGATGGCCTTGGAGATGCCCTTGATGGCTTCGTCCTGGCTGACGACGCGCTTGTGCAGCTCTTCCTCGAGCTTGAGCAGGCGTTCGGCCTCCTCCTTCTCGAGGCGGGTGAGCGGGACGCCGGTCATCTTGGAGACGACCTCGGCGATGACTTCGCCGTCGACGATGCCGCCGGTTTCCTTGGCCTTCTCGCGCCACTCCTTCTGGATGTCTTCCTTCTTCTTGCGGAGTTTCTCGGCCTGGTCGCGGAGTTCGGCGGCCTTCTCGTAGTCGGCGCCCTTGACGGCCTCGTCCTTCTCGATGGACAGGCGCTCGATGTCCGCTTCCAAATCCGCCAGGTTCGGCGGCTTGGTCATGGTCTTGAGGCGTACTCGCGCACCGGCTTCGTCGATGACATCGATCGACTTGTCGGGCTGGACGCGACCGGTGATGTAGCGGCCGGACAGTTCGACGGCGGCCTCGATGGCGTCGTCGGTGAACTGCACGCGGTGGTGCTCTTCGTACTTGTCGCGCAGGCCCTTGATGATCTCGACGGTCTGCTCGGCGTTGGGCGGATCGACGGAGATGGACTGGAAGCGGCGTGCGAGGGCCGGGTCCTTCTCGATGTACTTGCGGTACTCGTCGAAGGTGGTGGCGCCGATGCACTGGATCTCGCCGCGAGCGAGGGCGGGCTTGAGCACATTGGACGCGTCGATGGCGCCCTCGGCTCCGCCGGCACCGACGAGGGTGTGGAGTTCGTCGATGAAGAGGATGAGGTTCTGGGCGCGACGGACTTCGTTCATGACCGCCTTGATGCGCTCTTCGAACTGGCCGCGGTACTTCGTGCCTGCGACCATCATGGCGAGGTCGAGCACGACGAGACGACGGTCGTGCAGGAGGTCGGGGACTTCCTGGTTGATGATCGCCTGCGCGAGGCCTTCGACGATGGCGGTCTTGCCGACACCGGCTTCACCGAGCAGGACGGGGTTGTTCTTGGTGCGGCGGCAGAGGACCTGGATCACGCGCTCGATCTCGCGTTCGCGTCCGATAACGGGGTCGAGGCCGCCCTCCTTGGCGAGGGCGGTGAGGTCTCGACCGAAGGAGTCGAGGGCCGGGGTCTTGGAATTGCTCTTGCCCTGGCGCTGGCCGCCGGGGCCGCCCTGACCGGGGTTGGGACCGCCGGACATCTCGCCTTCTTCCTTGTCCATGCCCGCGCCGAGGAGGTTGAGGACCTCTTCGCGGACTTCCTCGAGCTTGAGGCCGAGGTTCATGAGGACCTGAGCGGCGACGCCGTCGTGCTCGCGGAGCAGGCCGAGCAGCAGGTGCTCGGTGCCGACGTAGTTGTGATTGAGGTTCCGGGCTTCCTCGATGGCGTACTCGATGACCTTCTTGGCACGAGGGGTTTGGGGCAGCTTGCCCATCGTGACCATGTCGGGGCCGGAGTGGACCAGTTTCTCGACTTCGAGGCGGACCTTGCGCAGGTCGACCCCGAGGTTCTTGAGGACATTGGCTCCGACGCCGGAGCCTTCCTTGACGAGGCCGAGCAGGATGTGCTCGGTCCCGATGTATTCGTGGTTGAACCGCTGGGCTTCCTGGTTGGCCAGGGCCATGACCTTGCGGGCTCTGTCTGTAAATCGTTCGAACATAACTCGTCCTTTGTGCTGGTTCGGCGGGGGAAATCCCGTCGAACACTCAGGCAGCGGCGGAGATCAGGGACCCGCACCATCCGGGCTCATCGGCACATTCCGATGGTCAGACCCAGCCGAGGTGCGGATCTCTGACGAGATTGCCGCCGGATTATAGGCCCGTGTTGAGTGGACCCAGCCGCGGGCGGGCGACAACGCCCGGCGCTGCGGTATCCATTGCGAAAGCCGTGCCACGAAAGGGGGACCGGGGGTCGCGAGCGGGTGTGAACGTGCTGCCAGTCGGCGTCGGCGCTGCCGATGTGGCAGGGACGCGGTCGCCGGCGCGGACCTCACGATTTCCCGCAAACCGGTGCGCCGGCCTTGCCGGGAGTGCCCATGACAGGCAACACTCCGCCATCGACGATCGCTCCGCCATCATCACCGGCCTCGGGGCCGTGTCGCCTCTGGGGCTCAGCGCTCCGGCGTTCATCGCCGGTCTGCGTGCGGGTCGGAGCGGCGTACGCCCGATCGAGTTCGATACGGCGCGGATCAAGTCACGAGTTGTGGCGTCGTGCCCGGAGTTCGACGCGTCGGCGGTTCTGTCGTCGGCGGACCAGAAGCGACTGCCACGCTGCGTGCCGATGGGCCTGATGGCGGCGCAGGAGGCCATCACCCACGCCAGACTGGATATACCGACCGGTGATTCAGAGGCCGAACTGGAGGCGGCCCGCCGGGTCGGGCTGATCCTCGGGACCGGGGCCGGGGGCATCGACTTCACGCTTGATCAGGCGATGGCGGCGTACACCGGCGGGGCGGACGGGCGAGGCAGGAACCCGTCGCTCTGGACGATCACGAACGCGACGCACGGGAATCTCGCGGGGGAACTGTCGATCCGCATCGGGGCGCGTGGGCCGTCGATGTGCATTTCGGACGGGTGCGCTTCGGCCTCGGACGCGATCGGGACCGCGCTCGGATTGATCCGCTCGGACCGCGCGGGCTCGCCGGAGTGCGTGGTGGTGGTCGGGGCCGATGCTCACCTGCGCTGGGAGACGGTGCTGGGCATGGAACTGCTGGGCGTGATCTCGACGCGCGATCCGGGGGCGACAGGCGAGGACCCGGCGACGATGGCGAGGCCGTTCGACGCGACGCGCGATGGCTTCGTGCTCGGGGAGGGTGCGTGGGCGATTGTGCTGGAATCGCCGGAGCACGCGGAGCGTCGCGGGGCGAAGGCGCTCGGGCGACTGCGAGGCTACGGGGCGACCTGCGACGCGTACCACCGGGTCCGCCCGGCACCGGACGCGGCGGAGGGGGTCCGAGCGATCCGGTTGGCGATCGAAGATGCCGGGCTTGCACCGGAGGAGATCGAAGTCGTGCACTACCACGGCACGGCGACGCCGGTGAATGATGAACTCGAGACGCGGATGGTGCGGATGGCGTTCGGCGAGCACGCCGATCGGCTGGTCGGGCACTCGGTGAAGGGCGCGATCGGGCATCCGCAGGGGGCGTGCGGGGCGGCGTCGGTCGTCGCGACGCTCGGCGCAATGATCGGGCTCGACGGCGGGGAGCCGTTCTCGGTCCCGACGATCAATCTGCGCGAGCCCGACCCGGCCTGCGACCTCGATTACACGCCCAACGAAGCGAAACCGCTGGAGGCGCGATACGCGCTGATCAACTGCCTGGCGTTTGGTGCGAAAAACTCGGCGCTGGTTCTCGAAGGATGCCGGTAACATCGATTCCACCGCAGGAGGTCCGCCATGACCCAATCGCCCCAAAAACCCAAGCCTTCGTTCGCCCGCGAGGTGGCCGGCGGTGTCGCGAAGGACACCGGCAAGGTGCTCGGTGTGGTGGCGTTTCAGGCGATCTCGATCATCGCGCTGATCGTGCTCGGAGCCGTGGTCTGCGGCGCAGGGCTGTACTTCGGTTTGTCGATCGTGGCCATCATTGGCGGTGTCCTGATCGGCGCTGGTGTGCTTTGGGCGGCGGTGCTGCTGCTCCTGTTCTTCGATACCGCGTTCTAGGCCTACCGATCGGGTATTCTGCGCCGCATGGGTGACGCGACGCCGCAGAATACAGCCAACACGGATCGGGTCGAAGCGGCTGGCGTGAAGTTGCCTCGCCTGCTCCCGCGTCGTCCGGACTTCGGGCACAAGGGCACCTTCGGGACGGTTTCGGTGATCGGCGGTTCTGCGGGGTCGAGCGGCGGGACGCAGCCGATGATGCTCGGCGCCCCGACGCTCGCGGCTCGCTCGGCGCTGCGATCCGGGGCGGGAATGGCGCGACTGGCGGTGCCGAGCCCGATCCTTCAGGCAGCGCTCTCGCTCGCGCCCGAGACGATCGGCCACGGGTTGCCCGTTGATTCATCGGGTGAAACCGTCGGGCACGAGGCGGCACCGATCGTCGATGCGCTCTGCGACAAGTCGGCGTCGATCGTGGTCGGGCCGGGGCTCGGGACGGGGGGCGGGGCGCGATCGATCACGCTCCGCCTGCTCGCGCAGCATGATGTGCCGGTCGTCGTGGATGCCGATGCGCTGAATCTGCTGGCCCAGTTGCCGGATGTACACAACGACATCTGCGCGCCGTGTGTGCTCACGCCTCACCCCGTCGAGTTCCGGCGCCTGGCGACGAACGTGGCGCACGGGGCGATCACGCTGGACGGCGCGAACCCGGACCAGCAGCCGGAGGCCGCGGCCCAGCTCGCGCGCCGGATCGGGTGTGTCGTGGTGCTGAAGGGTGCGACGACCTCCGTTTCAGACGGCCTGCAGACGTGGACTTTGCGAAAGCCGAATCCCCTGCTTGCAACCGGGGGTTCAGGTGACATCCTCTCCGGTGTCATCGCCGGGTTCATCGCGCAGCACCATCGCCTGCCGGCGATGAAGGGGAGCAGCGCGGTCGCCGGAACGTCCGACGGACGGGTCGGGCTGTTCGAACTGGCCTGCCTCGGCGTCGCCGCCCACAACATGGCGGCGCTGCAATGGTCGCAGGCTCATCGTGGGGCGCGGGGGGGCATGATGGCTTCGGACCTGCTCGACTATCTGCCGGAGTCGGTGCAGATGCTCCGATCGGCGTCGGAGCAGACGGCTGCGGACTGATCGGATCACGATCGCCGATTTCCGGTTGTCGGACGCTGATTTGAGACTGGAATCTCGAACCGCCGACCTATACTCAGCGTCTTCAACAACGGTCCCAGCGCCGCCGAAGGGCTGGGGCCGGAGCGACCACCCTGAAATGGCCGCCGGCCAGGAGATTGACCGAGATGTTCCGGACCTCGAACCCCGCGTTCAACAACGATGCCTACAAGCCCGCGCAGACCTGGGACGATCTGGGTCAGTCGCAGTCCTTCGGGACGGACGACTCGGTGCGTGCGGCTCGCGCGGCAAGCCAAGCGGCCCGCCCGTCGACGATGACCATCAACGGCACGGTGACGAAGTCGGCGCTGATGATCGGCACCTGCATAGTCGTGGCGATGATCGCCTGGGGGCTGTGTGTCGGCAGTGACGAGGCCGGCAACCCGGTGATCAACGGCGGCATGGCGCTGGGTCTCACGGCGGGCGGCGCGCTGCTCGGCATGCTGACGTTCTTCGTGACGATGTTCAAGCCGAAGATGGCGACGTTCACCGCAATGCCGTACGCGGCGATGGAGGGCGCATTCGTCGGCGGCATCTCGGCGTTCTACGCCGCCCGCTTCGCGACCGAGGGCGATGGCGGCGGTTTAGTCCTCAACACCGGCCTGATCTTCAACGCCGCGCTCCTGACCTTCGGCATCTTCGGAGGCTTGCTGACGGCGTACTCGCTCAAGCTCGTTCGCCCGAATCGGCTGTTCTACAACATCACGATCGTGGGCACGCTCGGCGTGCTGGCCTATTTCCTGATCGCCATGGTGGCCGGGCTCTTCGGCTCGTTCAGCCTGCTCAGCGTCTACGACCCGAGCAACGGCGGCCTGATCTCGATCGGTTTCTCGCTGCTACTGGTCGGGCTGGCTTCCATGAATCTTGTGCTCGACTTTGATCAGGTGAACGTGGCGGTCAAAAACAGGGCCCCGCGTTACATGGAATGGTTCAGCGGCATGGCGCTGCTGGTCACGCTCGTGTGGCTGTACATCGAGGTGCTTCGCCTGCTGGCGAAGCTGCAGTCGCGCGACTGATTGCGACGCGGTCTATCTCTGAAACACAGAACCCCGCCAGAGGCGGGGTTTTTTCGTGGCCCCGAGGAGGACGCCGCTCAGTTCTCGTAGGCGGACTTCTCGTTCCAGCGTGGATCAGGGTTCGAGCCGACGTTCTCCGGTGTCGCGCGGAGGGTCATGTCGAGGCGTCGCGCGGACGCGGGCGGGCAGGGCTGACGGTTCATCGGGGTGATGATCGTCCGACCGATCGGGGCCATCTCCCAGCGGATCTCGTCAGGGCGGTACTCGTTGGGTCCGGTGCCCTCGCTGAATGACACCTGAAGGGCCTGGCCGACCGGGATGTCGACCGACCACGCGGTTTCGCCGGTGCGGGTGTCGGTAAGCGTCACGGTCTTTGGCTGCCACGTTGTCGACTCGTACCGGTAGCGATCGGCGGAACGACCAGAATACGTGTTGCCGCCCATGCAGCCGGTGAGCGTGCTCGCGAGGAGAACCCCGGCACCGATGACGGCTCCGAGGCGGACGGTGGAACGGGTGGCTTTGCTGCTGGTCATCTCGCCTCCGCGGCGTGGTGGAACGTTCTGATTCGCGTCGTCGCCGTGGTGCGGCGTCTTCGCGTCTACGATACATCGGGCGATGTGGGTTCGCCGAAACCGGCGCGAACCGATCGCCGATGCCTGTCCGCTCATCGTCCAATGCCGGTCGCCGACTGGACCGAAATTCCCCCATCCGCCTCGGAGGCACCATGCCCCCTGCTCCAACGGACCACGCCTCCCAGAACGCCGAGCTGCGTATCGGTCACGGCTACGACCTGCACCGGCTGGAGCCGGTCGACCCGCGGGCCGGGTCGAACCGCGGCGGGCGGGTCCTGAAACTCGCCGGCATCGAGCTCGAAAGTCCGGTTGGGCCGGTCGGTCACTCGGACGGCGACGCGCTTTTCCACGCGATCACCGACGCCCTGCTCGGTGCCCTGGCGATGGACGACATCGGGACGCTGTTCCCGGACGACGACGAGTCGAATGACGGTCGCGCGTCCGTCGACTTTGTTCGCGAGGCGAGCCGGCGTGTCAGGGGAGCCGGGTACGAGGTCGCGAACCTCGATTGCACGGTGATCCTCGAGCGCCCACGCCTGAAAGACCACCGGGCGGCGATGCGCGACTCGATCGCCGCGGCGCTCCGGATCGGCGCGGACCGGGTCAACGTGAAGGGCAAGAGCCACGAGGGCGTGGACGCGATCGGCGAGGGCCGGGCGATCGAGGTTCATGCGGTCGCGCTGCTCAAGCGTCTCCCCGATGCCGAGGGGGCCCCGGCGTGATGCACGAGGACGGGACGCAACACCTTTGGCAACGGGCGGCCTCCATGTGCGCGCGGGCCCACCGGCACCAGTCGAGGAAGGACGGCAGAACGCCGTACTCGGCGCACCCGAACCGGGTCGCGCTGACGATCGCGCTGGTGTTCGGGGAGCGCGATGAGACGACGATCGCCGCGGCGTTGCTCCACGATGTGATCGAGGACGGTGAGACGGACTACGACGAGATCGCCGAGGGATTCGGATCGGCGGTGGCGGGAGCGGTCGCGGCCCTGAGCAAGGACGCCCGGCTGCCCGAGGCCGAACGCGAGCCGGCGTACGACCGGCAACTCGCCGAGGCCGACTGGCGGGCCCGGCTGATCAAACTCGGTGATGTGTACGACAACCTGAGCGATCTGGCCTCCAGCGTGCGGACGACGCCGGACGCGATCCGGCGGTTGGTTTCGCGAGCCGATCGAGCGATCGGGCTGGCGAAGACCTGTGGCGACGAACGCCCGTCGGTGCTGACGGCGATCGAGCATGTGCAGGCTCTGGCGGACCTCTGGCGTGAGCGGATCGTCTGATTCGGTGGCTGGCCTTATCGGGCGGGCCTGCGAGCCGGCCGGGCGTGAAACCCGGTCGAGTTAACGGGTTTTTCCGCGCCCTCGGTCCCGCAGGGTCCGCCGAGTGCTATCGGCTGCAGCGCCCGGAAACGGGTAACCGATACTGAAGGCATGCCACTTGTTGGATCGATCATCCCGCTGAAAGCCCTCGGCGTCGGGGCCCAGGAGAAGCGCATTGCGCGCGAGAAGGAAGATCAGCGCCGCGCGATCGCCAAAGGCGGCGTGAAGCGCGGGTCCGACCAGGCGGAATTCTCCACGCCGGAGGTCACCGAGACCGAGGCCCCGCGCGAGGTTCGCGGCAACGCGAGCGAGGAAACCAACGAGGACCGACGCCAGCAGGCGATCTACGACCCGTACCGGGACGGCCTGGCGTCGAGCAAGCCGGCAGCGCACCATCTTGATATCCAGGGCTGAGCGTCAGCCGGTCGGGCAGGCGTCATAGTCGAGATACCAGCGCAGCGTGCCGCCGAGCGGCTTGACGCCGAGGATCGGCAGTTCGCGCTCGTTCGCGCCCGGAGTCGTGATCTGCTCGATAGTTGGAGCCTTCTTCGCGCCGGTAACGAGGACCGCGATGAAGCGTGAAGCGTTGATGAGCCGGTAGGTCATCGTCATCCGGTCCGGAGGCGTGACAGCCGGGCCTTTGTTGAAGGCGATGAGTTTGTGTTCGGCATCGAGCGCGGGCGAGTGCGGGAAGAGGCTGGCGGTGTGCCCGTCGTCGCCCATGCCCAGGAGCACGAAATCGAGCCGGTCGTGGCCCTTTTCGCGCCAGGCGAGGACCTGCTGGAGTTCTCGCTCGTACTGCACATCGCCGTCGTCGTCGAGGACTGGCATCGGGTGCAGGTTGCGCTCCGGGATGCCGGAGTGATCGCCGAGGTAGTCGTGGATGTGCTTGTAGTTGAAGCGATCGTCATCCGGCTCGACGCAGCGGTCGTCGACGATCCAGACGTGGGTACGGTTCCATGGGAACATGCGGAAGGCCGGGTCCGTCATGAGCCGGGCGTAGAGCGGCATCGGCGTCGAGCCGCCGGAGAGCGCAAGGTGGAAATCGCCGAAGGACCGCACGCAGTTGTTGGCGTGGATCAGCATGTCGGCAGCGAGGGCGTAGGTGGTGTCTTCGACATCGCGCCGGAGCACGCACGAGCCGGGAAGCGCGGGGGCTTCGGGCTCGGGCTCAAGCTCGTACCCTACGGTCGAATCCCCGGGATCTCGTCCGGATGACGGCTCTTCCAGTGGCAGGTCGTCGTGCATGCTCAGAGTCTATACGGCTGCTGGGAAGGGGATCAGCGGATGTCGCTGGCTTCGGGGTTGTGCCAGATCCGGTTGTCGGCGGCGAGCAGGGCGTCGGCAGCGGGAGGACCCCACGAGCCGGCCGGGTACTCCTCGATGAGCTTTTTGGGCAGATCGGACCGCAGGACAGGCTCGACGATGCGCCAGGTGCCCTCGACTTCGTCGCGGTGCTTGAAGAGGGTTTTGTCGCCTCGCATCGCGTCGAGCAGCAGCGGGCCGTAGGCCTCGACGGGCTGGGCGTTGAAGACGTAGCAGTAGTCCATGTCGGCCTTGACCGAGCCCATGGCGAACTTCGGGCCGGGCACCTTGGCCTCGAATCGGAACCCAATACCTTCGTCGGGGGCGATGTTGATGATCAGGCGGTTGTTGACCAGTTCCTTGCCGGAGGCGAAGGGCTCGAAGTGCTTGAACAGGTTCGCGGGCGGTCGCTTGAACTGGATGTGCACCTCGGTCAGCTTCCGAGCCATCTTCTTGCCGGAACGCATGTAGAACGGCACGCCCGACCAGCGCCAGTTGTCGATGTGGACACGCATGGCGGCGAAGGTCTCGGTGCGGCGGTCGGGGTCGACGCCCTCGAGCTCGGTGTATCCGAGGCCACCGTCGTCGTCCTCGCTGTTGCCGGACGCGGCGTAGCGCCCGAAGACGGTGTGCTCGGCGACCTCGCCGGGTTCCATGATGCGGACCGCGTCGATGACCTTGACCTTCTCGCGCCGGATGGCGTCGGCGTTGTAATCGCTGGGGGGCTCCATCGCGACCAGCGCGAGCACCTGCAGCAGGTGGCTCTGGAGCATGTCGCGCGTGGCGCCGGCCTTGTCGTAGAAGTTTCCGGCGCGCCGACCGACGCCGACCGACTCGGCTGCGGTGACCTGCACGTGATCGACGTACTGATTGTTCCAGATCGGCTCGAACATGATGTTGGCGAAGCGCATGACGAGCAGGTTCTGGACGAGCTCCTTGCCGAGGTAGTGGTCGATGCGGTAGATCGCCTCTTCCTCGAAGACGCGACCGAGCTCGCGGTTGAGGTCCTGGGCGGACGCGAGGTCGGTACCGATGGGCTTCTCGACGATGATGCGCTGCCACGGCACGGCCTCGGCATCGATCGCGCACCATCTCTTGCCTTCGTAGACCATGCCGCTCGCGCCGATCTGATGGACGATCGGCTTGACGAGTGTTGGTGCGACCGAAAGGTAAAACAGCACGTTCGGCATGCCGACCCACGGGCTGGACCCCTTGGTCTGCTCGGCGATCCTGCTTTGCTGTTCGGTGAGCATATCGTGCTCGCGTCCGAGTTCGCAGATGCGCTGGATGAGCACGGGGTAGAGCTCGGCCTCGGTCGCGCTGCCGGGCAGGTAGTGGATCCGACGGGCGAACTGCGCCCAGACCTCTTCGTGGCCGGGACCGGCCTTCTCTTTGAGCGAGTCGCGGAACTCCTGGTCGCTCATTTCGGTGCGCGAGACGCCGAGCACACAGAGCCGGTCGGGCAGTCGGCCCTGCTGGTGCAGCGCGAACAGCGACGGGATCAGCTTGCGCGACACGAGGTCGCCGGAGGCACCGAAGATGACCAGCACGCAGGGCTCGGCTTCGGACTTTGGCATCTGGGGGGTCATCGGGATCCGCTCGATCCGCGCGGGGCGGCGCTAAGGGTGCTGCGGGGTGTGAAGAAGGCGAAGCGTAGAACCGTCGATCGGCGTCAGCCCACGGCGTCCGGCGTGATCGCGAACAGCGGGTCGCCGGGACCGAGCGGCGCGCCGAGGAGTATCCAGATCACAAGCAGGATGGACCACGCGATGGCGAACACGAAGGTGTAGGGCAGCATCATGGCGATGAGCGTGCCCATGCCGGCCTTCGGGGCGTACTTCTGCATGAAGACCAGCACGATGATCAGGTACGCGTTCAGCGGCGTGATGATGTTCGTTACCGAGTCGCCGATGCGGTAGGCGACCTGTGTGAGTTCGGGCCGGATCCCGATGAGCATGAACATCGGCACGAAGATGGGGGCGAACAGCGTGTACTTCGCGCTCATGGAGCCGACGAAGAGGTTGAATACCATCGTGAGGAGGATGAAGGCGAGGATGAGCGGGATCGCCCCGAGCCCCTGGTTGAACAGCCACTCGCCGCCGGAAAACGCGAGCATGTTGCCGAGGTTGCTCTCGTCGAAGTAGGCGATGAACTGGCCCGCGAAGAACGCGAGCACGATGATCGGTGCCATCCCGGCCATCGAGTCCATCATGTGCTTCGCGGCGTCCTTGGTCGTGCGGGTGTTGCCGACGATCGCGCCGTAGGTGATGCCCGGGAGGATGAAGCAGAAGAACATCAGCGGGACGATGGCAGACACCCAGCGGGGGAACGCCCCGTCCTGCCCGAAGAACGGTGATCCGTTGATGTTGACGAGCGCGAAGATCGCGGCGATCAGGGCCACGAAGACGCCGATCGCCGCGAACGCCCCCTTGCGCTCCAGGGGCGTGAGATCGCCCTTGTCGGCCTCGGCCTTTGCCGCTTCCGGGTTGGGGCCGCCGTCGAACGCGGACTTCTTCGAGAGCCGCTTTTCGACAAACAGAGCGGTGGCCAGCCAACCCGCGAAGGTGATGACAAAGGTAGAGACCGCGAGGAAGTACCAGTTGCTGGTCGCGGCGACCGCTCGGTCCGGGTCGACCTGTTTGGCGGCCTGATCGGAGAGTTCGGACATCAGGGGTTCGAGGCTGGTGATGAACAGGTTCGCGTTGAAACCGGCGGCGACGCCGGCGAAGACCGCCGCGATCCCGACCAGCGGGGAGCGCCCCGCGGCGAGGTAGATGGCTGCGGCGAGCGGCGGGAGCACCACATAGCCCGCATCAGTCGCGATCGACGACATAATCCCGATGAAGACCATCGCCGGCGTAAGCACGGCGTTGGGAACGTTCTTCATGAACATGCGCAGCAGGGCGGCGATCAGCCCGGTTTTTTCAGCGACGCCGATGCCGAGCATGCCGACGAGCACGACACCCAGAGGCGCGAAGCCCATGAAGTTGTCGATCATGGTCTTGATGGACCAGTACACACCGTTCGAGGTGGTCAGCGGCGTGGCGATGAAGACCTTGCCCGTTGGTTCGAGTTCGAGGATCTCTTCACCGCTTTGGTTGAGCATCGGCTCGCCGGTTTCCGGATCGAGTTGCTTGACCGGACGCTTTTCGAAGACGGCCCACCCTCGGGCCGCGAAGTCGATCGGCTGCCCCTCGGCGTTCGTCGCGGCCTCACCGGTTTCCTGATTCACCAGGTGTGCCTCGAGACCGTCCGCGGTTTCCACGACCTGGAATCGGGCCGTTTCCATGATGGGCCTATCAAGATCGGGCGTCTGAGTCCCGTCTTTCTCTTCAACCATCTCGTACATCGGTTGGCCCGATGCGTCGAGTTTGTGTCGGCGGATGAATGAAAGGTGTTCATCCACGCCACTGCTCTTGCCGTTGTGGTCCCTGGCAGCGTTGCCGACATGGTCGAACTCGACGGCCCAGCGATCCGGCAGTTCGGGAGCGACCAGCCCGGACAGGATGATCACGAGGATCGCTCCGCCGAGGAACAGGAAGGCCGGGTCGGGGAGTTTGTTGCCGATCCACTCGATGAGCCCGAGCACGCCGCCTCCCGATCCGGACCCTTCCGGGGCTCCGCTCGGCTTGTCCGGGGCGGTTGACCCTTCGGTCATGTCGTGCTGATGACTGCGAAGCGGGCCCCGGCGGAATCGGCTTTGGATGCTCATGGCCGCTCATTGTGGCGAAACCGCCCCGGCGATCAACCGAGTTTGGGTAGTTCTGGGAGTGTTTCTCGCCTCTCGATATACTCGCGCGGCTCCGACCAGACGCCCGTGAGCGGACGCTGGCCAGTGCGTCAGCCCCCGAAAGGACGGTTCATGGGTACGAGCAAGGCCTACGCCACTTCGCCGCACGAGACCTCGAAGATGCCCCCCGGCATCCCGTTCATCATCGGCAACGAGTTGGCCGAGCGGTTCTCGTTCTACGGGATGAAGGCCATCCTGACGGTCTTCATGACCAAGCACCTGCTCGACGCCGCCGGCCAGCCGGACTACATGGGCGACGAGGAGGCGAAGGGCGTCTACCACCTGTTCACCGCCGCGGCGTACTTCTTCCCGATGATCGGCGCGATCATCAGCGATGTTCTCTGGGGAAAGTACAAGACGATCCTGTTCATCTCGCTGATGTACTGCCTCGGACACGGCATGCTCGCGCTCATGGACCTCGGGCCGGTGACCGGCGGATGGGACATGAGGCCGTTCATGTACATCGGCCTGCTGCTGATCGCGATCGGGGCGGGCGGGATCAAGCCGTGCGTGTCGGCGCACGTGGGTGACCAGTTCGGCGAGAAGAACAAGCACCTGATCTCCAAGACGTTCAGTTGGTTCTATTTCTCCATCAACGTCGGCGCCGCGACGAGCACCATGCTCACCCCGATCTTCCTCGACCAGTTCGGGCCGTGGCTGGCCTTCGGCGTGCCGGGCGTGCTCATGGCGATCGCGACTTTCCTGTTCTGGCTCGGTCGGAACCGGTTCGTGCACATCCCGCCCGCGGGCTGGCAGAAGTTCAAGCAGGAGACGTTCAGCCCGGCCGGGAAGCGGGCGCTGGTGAACCTCGCCCCGCTGTTCCTGCTGTTCGTGCCGATGTTCTGGGCGATCTTTGACCAGACCGGCTCGGCGTGGGTGCTCCAGGCGCAGGAGATGGACCGGAAATTCATGGGCGTGACATGGCTGGAGTCGCAGGTGCAGGCGGTCAACCCCGTGCTGATTCTGATCCTGATCCCGACCTTCGCGTACGGCCTGTACCCGCTTATGGGCAAGTTCTTCAAGGTCACGCCGCTGCGCAAGATCGGCATCGGGCTGTTCCTGACCGCCGGGGCGTTCGCGATTTCGGCGATGATCGACCTCGCGATCGCCGAGCGGACCGCCGAGGTCGCGAGCGCCATGGCGACGCAGCTCGGCCTCGATGGATCGGCGTCGCCAAGCGTCCAGGCGATGGTCATCGCGGCGACCGAGCAGGGCTGGGAGGTCGCGGAGATCAACCGCTACCTCGAGCCGATGCCGAACATCGGCTGGCAGTTCCTCGCGTATGTCGTGCTGACCGCGGCGGAGGTGATGGTCTCGATCACCTGCCTCGAGTTCGCGTACACGCAGTCGCCCAAGAAGATGAAGAGCTTCATCATGGGTGTGTACTTCCTCGGCGTGTCGCTGGGCAACCTGTTCACCTCCGGCGTGAACTTCGTGCTCGCCAAGTTCCAGAACGAAGACGGCACGACGATGCTCGACGGCGCAAACTACTACTGGTTCTTCGCGGGCCTCATGCTGATCGTCTCGATCATCTATGTCCCGTTCGCGCTGCGGTATAAGGGCGAGACGTTTATTCAGGGCGAGGAAGACGCCGAGATCGCCCAGCAAGAAGCGAAGGCGGAGGGGCCGGACGCGTAGGGCGGCACCGAGTTCCAACCCGCGCGATTCTTCGAATTTGGTCTTGAGCGGGGACCGGCAACGGGTATATTCGCTGGGTCGACGCGTCCGAGGGCGACGCGGGCCCGTACAAACACGGTTTGTTGGAGTGCACCATGGCCGTTGCCGTTTCTCCTCGTTCTCGTCCCCGCTCGCCCGGTTCCCGCAGCGGGATGATCCGCCCCTGGCTGCTGGTCGTCGCGCTGCTCGTTTTCGCGCCGATCGTGTTCATCGGTGCCCGGGAGGTCTTCGGCGATCGATTGCGGAGCCAGCAGATCGTCTCGCTGCTTGAGCGGCTCGAGCGCGAACGTCTCGACGCCTACCGCCAATCCGGCGGCGGCACCGCGTATGCCGAGAGGGTGCAGCGTTCACGGGCGGAGACGCTCGAAGAGATCGCCAAGATCGCGACCGGCGACAGCCCGATGGACATCCTCGGACGGGCGCTGATCGACCTGAACGAACGCACGCGAGAGGACGAGGCACGGTACACGGAGCTCGCCAGCGCGGCAGAGCGGACAAACGCGCTCGACGGCACGAACGCGCGGTCCGCTCAGGAACTCCAGCGACGCATCGGCGGGGTCGAGGAAATGATCCGCATCTCGAAACGAATGGCCGACGCGACCGAGCGTTTTCCGGGGGATGTCCGGTTTGAACTCGGGCGAGCAGGCGCGAGCAGGCAGCAGATCGATCGTCTGATGACGGAGTTCGTTCGCGGATTCTCGGGGTCCGGTGCGGTGGAAGCGATGCGTTTGGAGACGAGGATCCTCGAACTGTCGCGCGACAGCATGGTGCTGCTCAGAGATTCGTGGGGACGCTGGTCGGTCCAGGGCGGCGAGGTGGTCTTCCAGAGCGACCGGGATGTGGACCGCTTCAACGCGATCGCTATGGAGATGAACCGTGTCATCTCCCGGCAGGCTCGGATCATGGGCGGCGGGTGAGCCAGCACACAGGACGGAACTGTCGCTGCTGATGATGCCCGAGTCGCGCTGCCCGCCGGCCGCGATGCGGGCATCCGAGAGTTAATTTTCCAAATCGATCAACGATAGCGCAGAACAGATGAAGTATGACTGACTTCGACCCCGTCTATTACACCGACCCGAACGCCAAACCACCAAAGCAGGTGCGCAGGACCTCTGCGGGAAGACTGCTCACGGTCGCGATCGTGACGCTTCTGACGATGTGCGTTTTAAGCAACGTTGTCGGCCGTGTGCTGAAGGACATCCGCACGCCGTCACCAGCCCAGGAGCAGCGACTGGAACGAGTCGAGGCGGCGATGTTGCAGTGCCAGGAAGATGTCCGACAGGCGTACTTCTCGACGAGTTCGGGCGAGGAGTATGCCGAAGCCTCGCGCAAAGTTCTTGACGAATCCATCGCGAGAGTCGAACGCGTCGCGACGGGACAGACGGTCGTCGATTACGTCGCGAGAGCCGTCGCAAAGTTCCTCCGCGAGAACAGGCCGCAGATCGAAGCCCACTTGGACCTCCTGACCCAGGCCGAGCGGACCGGGGCGTTCGAGCCAGCTCTGGCTTCGTCCCAATCGGAACTCCGAGAGCACATTCAGACTCTGGCCGACCTCATCGCGCTGACAGAAGCACGGCTGGAATCGCTGAAGGGCTATTCCTCGTTCATTCGTGCGGAACTTGAGACCGCCGGATTCAGAAAGCGTGAGATCGATCGCGTCGCAGCGTCGGCGCGGTCGGGCATGTATTCGAGCGGCGCGCTGAGAGTTCAGGAACTGGACATCGAGATTCTCACCAACACCAGGGAATGTGCGGAACTCCTGCTCCGCTCATGGGGGGCTTGGGAATTCGATGAAGTTGATGGCTTGCTCTTCGAGCGCGACGAGGATGTCGATCGATTCAACGAACTCGTCGGGCTCATTCAAGATGCGGCGGCGGAGCAGGAATCTATCATGCGCGGCGACTAACCCGCCAACACTCCCGAGCCCTCATCCACCTCCGCCCACAGGCGCAGCCCGCCCGCGAGGAACTCATCGAGCGCCCGGTGCACGGTGTCCGGGCACTTCGCCAGCCGGATGGCTTCCTTCAGCGGCTTGCAGGGGCCGAGTTTCTTGCCGAACCAGCTGATCCGGCGGCTGAGGTGGGTGAGGGCGTACGAATCGTCGCGGTATTCGCGCATCAACTCGAAGTACCGCCGGATGATGGCGACCTTGGCCGCCTCGTCGGGCTCGGGGCCGGGGTCGCCGGTGGTCTGGATGGTCCAGCCCCGGTTGAAGATCCACGGCGATGAGAAGCTGCCGCGACCTATCATCACGCCGGCGCAGCCCGTCTTTTCCATCATCTCGACGACACCCTCGGGCGTGGTCACATCGCCGTTGCCGATGACCGGGATCGCATCGACCGCTTCGACGACCTCGCGGATGCCCGCGTGATCGACTTCGCCCTTGAAGCGCTGCTCGGTGGTCCGCCCGTGGACGGTGACCTGCCGGATGCCGACCTTCTCCAGGCGCTTCGCCAGTTCCGGCGCGACGATACAGGACGAGTCCCAGCCGAGGCGGACCTTGGCCGTCACCGGCACGCGCCCCTTCGTTTGCTTCTCGACGGCCATGGCGATGCGCTCGGCGATCTTCACGGTCCGGTCGGGCTCGCAGAGCAGTTTCGAGCCGCCGTCCTTCTTGGTGACCTTGTCGACGGGGCAGCCCATGTTGATGTCGATGACATCGGCCCCGTGCTCGACGGCCCAGATCGCGCCCTCGGCGAGGATGTCCGGGTCGCCGCCGTAGAGCTGCATGCAGACCGGCGAGTCGGCGTCGTTGGTCGCGGCGAGGTCGAGCGAGCGGGCCGTGCCACGCAGCAGGCCCTGGGGCGAGAGCAGGTCGGTGCAGGCGAGGCCGAGCCCGCCCTGCTCGCGACAGACAATGCGGAACGCGAGGTCGCAGTAATTCGCGACCGGCGCGAGGAGCAGGTTCGTCGAGAGCGCAAGACCGCCGGTAGCGCTGGGGATGGTCAGCGCCTGGCCGATGTGCGGGTTGGTGTGTCCGGGAGCGATCACAAGTGCATGATACCGCTGCGATCGGCGTGCCCCGCGAACTGCGAACCCAGCCTCGGCTGGTCCGGTAGTATCTGACCTCTACCGTGTACCAGCCCCTCCTCACCAGACGCTACCTCACCAGCAAACTCATGCCGCTGCTCGCGGTCGTGGCGGTCGCGTTGTGCGCCGCGATGGTGCTGATCGTCTGGTCGGTCATGGGCGGGTTCCTCAACAGCTTCCTCGCGTCGGGTCGCCAGATGATCGGCGATGTCACGATCGCCTACGGGCGGGAGGGCATCCCCCACTACCAGCAGCTCATGGACATGCTGGAAGAGCACCCCGACATCGACGAGACCACCCCCACCATCGAGACGCTCGGGCTGGTCAGCCTGCCGTTCGGCGAGAGCAAGGATGTGGTCATCGTCGGCGTCGAGCCAGAGGGCTACGACGCGGTCACGGGCTACTCCGACCGGCTGTACTGGCGCTCGCGCGAGGCCACAGAAGACGACGAGAAGCGCCGGGCGGGCGTGCAGGAAGCCATCGAGAGCGGCGCGGACCTCTCGGAACTGCCGCCAGCCGACATCCGCCTCGAACTGCCCGAGGGCTTCGAGATCTTCGGCGAGCGCCTGCTCGTCGGCGATCCGGACGCTCCCGCCGGGGCCGGCTGGGAGTCCGCGGCGGTCATGGGCCTGCGCGTCTCGCCGTTCAACGCGACCTCCGAAGACGGGTTCTTCTACCCCCGCTTTCCCGGCGCGTTCATGCCGGATCGCTCGATCACCATCCGCGTCGTGCCGTTCAACCGGCGCGGCGGGTTCACGACAGCCGGCACGGTCGATCGCGAGTTCCCGGTCGCCAACGAGTTCGTCTCCGGTCTGTTCCAGGTAGATTCCAAGTGGATCATCGTGCCGCTGGCCGATCTGCAGCAGATGCTGCGCATGGACGCCACCGAGCGCGTCGATCCGAACTTCACGCCCGGCGCGGACTTCGTCAACGGTGAACTGGTCATCCGCGAGCCCGAGGTCATCGGCACATCACCGGCGCGCGTGACGAGCGTGCTCGTCAAGGCGAGCGAGGGCGTGACGGCCGACGAGATCGAGCCGATCGTCAAGGACATCTACGCCGAATTCGCCGCGCTGCGCCCGCCGGGCACCATGGACTCCGCGCCCGACGCCCAGTGGATGCGCGAGAACGGCATCTACACCTGGAAGAAGAAGCCGGGCCTCGCCGAGTTCATCCGGCAGGTCGAGAGCGAGACCGTGCTCATCCTGTTCCTGTTCGCGATCATCTCGATGGTCGCGGTCGTGCTGATCTTCGCGATCTTCTGGGCCATGGTCAGCGAAAAGACCAAGGATGTGGGCATCCTGCGCTCGATCGGCGGCTCGAAGCTCGGCATCGCCTGGCTGTTCCTGCGCTACGGCCTGATCATCGGTGTGCTCGGCGCTGCCATCGGGGGCACGCTCGCGTACGTCATCATCCGGAACATCAACCCCATCCACGAATGGCTCACGCACGTGACCGGGCGTGCGATCTGGGACCCGGCGTTCTACCTCTTCTCGCGCATCCCCGACGAGGTCGAGCCCGGTAAGGCGGCGATCGTGCTCGTGTCGGCGGTGCTCTGCTCCGTGCTCGGCGCGCTGATCCCGGCGGTCCGCGCCGCGAACATGGACCCGGTGAGGGCCTTGCGCTTTGAGTAAAGAATCCAATGCCATAGTGGTAAGCCCAACGGTTGTCGATGCAACCAATGCACACACTGAGGATGCAGAAGGATTGCCGATCGTCGAGGCCCGTGCGGTCCACAAGACCTACCGCCTCGGGCGCGTCGATGTCCCGGTCCTTCGCGGCGTGGACATCAGCGTCGACGAGGGCGAGTGCGTCGCGGTGCTCGGCGCTTCGGGCTCGGGCAAATCCACGCTGCTGCACCTGCTCGGCGGGCTGGACCGCCCCGATAGGACGGACGCCGAGTCCGGCATCTACTTCCGCGATCGCAAGCTCCGCGACTTTTCATCGGGCGAACTCGACCGCTACCGGACGACGAGCGTCGGCTTCGTCTTCCAGTTCTACCACCTGCTCCCCGAACTCAACGTACTCGAGAACACGCTCGTCTCGGCGATGGTCGGCAAGAACCGGATCTCGTGGGCCAGGGAGAAGGCCGCCTGCACCCAGCGGGCAGAGATGCTGCTCGATCGCTTCGGGCTGGGCCATCGGCTGAAGCACCGCTCGGTCGAGCTCTCCGGCGGCGAGCGCCAGCGCGTCGCCATCGCCCGCGCACTCATGAACACGCCCGACCTGCTGCTGGCCGACGAGCCGACGGGCAACCTCGACCAGAAAACGGGTGCGGAAATCCTCGACGCGATGATGGCCCTGCGCACCGAGACGAACCAGACCATGGTCATCGTCACCCACGACACCGCGACCGCCGACCGGGCCGACCGAATCGTGCGCCTGGTGGACGGCAAGGTGGTGGGTCAGGACTGAGCGCGGGTTGCCCCGCGGGTCAACCCGTGGCACCCTCTTCCCGGAGGAACCCGCCTATGTCCATCACCTTCTCGATGACCCATCACTTCAACGCGACGCCCGAAGAGGTCTTCGAGACAATGACCGATCCGAACCAGTTCGAGCACTGGATGCAGAACTTCGTTCGCAGCGAGGTCGAGTCACCGGACGGCCAGTTCGGCGTCGGCACGCGGATCTCCGAAACACGCAGGTACTTCGGCAGGGAGGCGACCGAGGTCTTCGAGATCACGCATTACGACCCGCCTCGCGCGATCTCGCTGCACGTCGATTCCTGCCGCGGCTCGACCTACGACTTCGACCACCGCTTCGAACCCGACGGCGACGGCACACGCATGGTGATGGACGCGAAGATCGAGGGGGGCGGCTGCATGACGAAACTGCTCGGCAAATCGATGTGCGGCATGTTCAAGAAAGCGATGCGCAAGGATTTCGAGGCGCTGGACAAGTACATCCGGTCGAAGCAGCCGGCTTAGCCCACCCACTCCCACGGGCACCGATCCCGCTCGCTCACCACCACATCGAGCCCCGTCTCGCGCTTGATCCGCTCGGCGTACAGACACATGTACGGGCGTTCGGTGTTCGTGTGGCCCGCCAGCACCACCGTCAGCCCGCGCTCGGTCGCGCCGAGCAGTTCGTGGTGGCGCATCTCGCCGGTGATGAACAGCTCCGCGCCCTGCGCGATCGCCGCGTCCACCAGCCCCGCGCCCGCACCCGGGCAGCAGGCGATCCGCGTGATCGGGCGGTTCGCATCCGTTCCGAGGGCGCTGGCCAGGCGCACGCCGTCGACGTCCAGATGCCTCGCGAGGTTCTTCGCGATCGCTCCGGCACTCAGCGCCGACGACAGGTCGCCAACTCGCCCCGCGCCGAGCGACTCGTCGGGGTGCGATTCCACGCGATACAGGTCGAACGCCGGCTCCTCGTACGGGTGCGCCTCGCGCAGGGCACGCACGACTTCCGCAACGCGCGCTGGCGGCACTACGGTTTCGAGACGCAGTTCGCGCACGCGCTCAAGCCGTCCCTTCTCGCCGATCGCCGGGTTGGTCGAGTCCCCGCCCCGGAAGGTGCCCTCGCCTTCGGAGGCGTAGGTGCAGTGGTCGTAATCGCCGATGACGCCCGCGCCGGCCTCGTGCAGCGCGGTCCGGACCACGTCGACATCGTCCTCCGGCACGAACACAACCAGTTTCATGCCGCCGCCGGTGGATATCGGCTCCAGCGCGCGCCGGTTGGTGACTTCGCCGGGCGTCCCGCCATCGGTCGCTCGCTCGATGAGCCAATCGTTCAGCCCGCCCTTCGCGGCGTCGAGTGCCGAGTGCGGCGAGTACACACCGGCCGTCCCGGCGCGCAGCAGCTTGAACACCGTGCGCCCGGCGCGCTCGCTCGTGTCCAGACGCTTGGTCGCGTGGAACAGGGGCGGGTGGTAGGCGACCACGAACCCGGCCTTCTTCTCGACCGCCTCGTCGATGACCGGGTCGGTCAGGTCGAGGGTGACGAAGACCGGCCCCTCGATCGGGGCCTCGGGGTCGCCGATGAGCAGGCCGACGTTGTCCCAGCCCCCGGCGAGCCGGGTCGGGGCGATGGAGTCGAGGGACTGGATGAGTTGCTTCGCCTGCATGAACGTTCCTCGCGTGTTCGCGTCAATTCGGTGCAAAGAGCGTATGAAATCTCGTGCCCTTTCGACCCCGCAACCCCGGTTCGGACCACACGAATCCGATTTTCGACGGATTTCGTGCTTCCTTCTCGGTACTGCGCGCTGTAGATTCCCATGAAACGCGTCGAGGATCGACGCTTCAGCCCACACCCACGGAAGGGAGCCGAGAGATGATCCGGAAGCACCACGCACCGGAAAGCAAGGGCCGCCCCGCGAGCGATTCGCGCACAACCATCCCAGGGAGCACAGACATCGCCGTCAAGACCTTCGTCATCGACACCTCCGTCCTTCTGCACAACCCCTCGGCGATCTTCGTCTTCGAAGAGAACAACGTGGTCATCCCGTTCGCCGTCCTCGAGGAAATCGACAAGTTCAAATCGGTCTCGAACGATGTCGGGCGAAATGCGCGCCAGTGCATCCGTTACCTCGACATGCTCCGCAACCGCGGACGCCTGATCGAGGGAGTCCAGCTCTCGGACGGCATCGAGCCCGCCTCAAACAACCCGGATAGGCGCCCAAACGACCCGCCGTCCGGCTCGCTTCGGATCGACGCGGTCGACCACGAGCGTCCCGCCGCCATCCGCGCGGACACCAACGACAACCGCATCATCGCCTCGGCGCTCGCCTTGAAGGAGAAAGGCGAGCACGTTGTCTTCGTCTCCAAAGACATCAACGCACGCATCAAGGCGGACGCGCTGGAGATCACCGCCGAGGACTTCGAGAACCAGAAGGTCGACGTCGACCACCTGTACCAGGGCTACGCCACCCTGCGTGTGGATGGCGAGAAGATCGACCAGTTGTATTCGGAGAAAATGCTCCCGCTCGACGAGCTCCACGAGGTGCTCACGCACACCGACGCCGCGGGCACGAGCTACACGCAGGAGATCGAGCCCAACCAGTTCGTCCTGCTCATCGACGAGGTCGATGAGGGGCACACCGGGCTGGGACGTCGCCTGGCCGACACCGAGCACCTGATCCCGATCAGCAGCCCGCGCAAGCCGGTCTTCGGCATCATGGCGCGCAACGTGCAGCAGACAATGGCGATCGACCTGTTGCTTGACGACGAGGTCAAGCTCGTCACCCTGCTCGGCACCGCCGGCACGGGCAAGACGCTGCTGGCGGTCGCCGCAGGCATGGCCAAGGTGTTCAACGAGGAGGCCTACGAGAAACTGCTCGTCGCGCGCCCGATCATGCCCATGGGTCGCGACATCGGCTACCTTCCCGGCGACAAGGACGAGAAGCTCACCGCCTGGATGCAGCCGATCTTCGACAACCTCGCGTACTTGCTTTCAACGCGCGGCCACCCGCTGCAGTCGGCCGAGAGCCACACCACCGAGCAGCGCGTCGCGAAACTCATCGCCGACGGGCGGCTCGTGCTTGAGCCGCTCACCTACATCCGCGGCCGGTCGATCCCCCACCAATTCATGATTGTGGACGAAGCGCAGAACCTCTCGCCGCACGAAGTGAAGACGATCGTCTCGCGCGTGGGTGAAGGAACGAAGATCGTTTTCACCGGCGACATCGAACAGATCGACAACCCGTACCTCGACTCCTCGTCGAACGGGTTGTCGTATCTCGTCGAGCGGATGAAGGGCGCGAGCGCGGTCGGGCACGTCATGCTCGCCCGTTCCGAGCGGTCGGAACTCGCTTCGCTCGCCACCTCACGACTCTAGCGATCTCCACAACATTCTGGAATCCACGAGACTCGGGCGCTAGTGTGCAGCACAGCGCCCGATTTGTATTTCGGGCGCGCGCACTTACTTCATAAATGAAGTTTCATTCATCGCAGGAGTGAAGCTATGACATCTACAGCAAACAAGCAGGAACTCAAAAACCGCGTCGAGGCCAAGCGGAAGCATCTCGAGGCGAAGCTTGCTGAGTTCAAGGCCGATGCAGCCCAGAAGCAATCGGAATCCTCGAAAAAGGCACAAGAGAAGCTCGACGAACTCAACGAGGCCGTTCAAGACGGGTGGGACGACCTTTCCGACGCCGCGGCTGAGCGGATCAACAAAGTGCTTCGAGACTGATGACGCACGAACAGACGGTCGGTTCAACGAAACGAATCCGTCGAGATCCGCGACAAGACTCAGGAAGGAGTCATCCATGTTTTCCAGAACCCCAAAGCGCCGTGTTCTTTTCTCCTCGCTCCTCCTCGCACCTGTGCTCGCGCTGGGTGCATGCGAGAGCGAAACCGAGGAAAATCGCGGCGAATCGTCGACCATCCCGGACAACACATCCGTGATCGATGAGTACCAGATGGCGATGAGGTCACAGATCGCTCAGTTGAACCGCCAGATCGCCCTGCTCGACGAGCGAGCGGAGGACCTCGGCGAGGCCGCACGCGAGCAGTACAACCAAAGCATCGAAGCCATCAAGCAGCAGCGCAACGAGTTCGAGGTCGCGCTGACAAACCTTCAGGCCGAAACCGGCGCCGCGTGGGCGGAGGTCAAGGTCGGCCTTGAGCAGAGTTGGAATGACATCACCGCCGCCGTGGACGAAACCCGACAGGAATTCTTCGACGAAGACGGCGATGGCGACGACGCGCCTGCCGGCTAGCACGACCTGCTGCACCGGCATCCGTCCGGCCGTGGGCACGCCTTGTGTCCGCGGCTTTTTTGTGCGCGCCGACCTGCCAGACTGACAGCCGCGATGGCCGCACGGCCAGGGTTGGCAGCACTCACAACCGTCCCGCATGCTCTGGCCAACCCTCGACTATGGCACACCGATCGCATTTCATTCGCGGCTATGCATAACCTCGTCAACAACCTCAAGACCGCCGGCCTGCTTGCCGCCCTGCTCGCCCTCTTCCTGATCGTGGGATACCAGTTTGGCACCGGGGGGCTGATCATCGGCCTCATCTTCGGCCTCGTCACGAACTTCGGAGCATGGTATTTCTCCGACACCATCGCGATTCGCGCCATGCAGGGCCGTGAGATCGGGCCTGATTCCGGGAGGATCGCCGGCGTGGACACGCGGCGCATCTACGAATCGGTCGCCCGCCTGAGCGGGAGCGCCGACCTTCCGATGCCTCGCGTGTACCTGTGCCCTCACGACGCGCCCAACGCGTTCGCCACCGGGCGCTCGCCGCGCAAAGCCGCCGTCGCAGTCACGCGCGGGCTCGCCTCGACCATGAACGATGCCGAACTCGACGGCGTGATCGCCCATGAACTCGCCCACATCAGGTATCGCGATACCCTGACCTCGACCGTCGCGGCAACAGTCGCCGGAGTGCTCGCGTTCGTCGCCCAGTGGTTCTTCTTCCTCGGAATGGGGCGTCGCGAGGGCGGCAACCCGGTCGTGACGATCCTTGTGATCATCGGCGCCGCGCTCGGGGCAGCCATGATCAAGGCCATGATCTCGCGCAGCCGGGAGTTCGCCGCTGATGCCGAAGGTGCACGGATCGCCGGGACGCCTCACGGCCTCGCCTCGGCCCTCGCACGCCTCGACTCGATGTCACGACGAGTCCCGCTCCGCCAGCCCAACCCCGCGCAGAACAACCTGTTTATCGTCGAACCTCTGGCCGGCGGAGCCCGCTCGCTGACGAACCTGTTTGCCACGCACCCGCCCACCGCGCAGCGGATCGAGGCCCTGCGCCGTCTCGGCTAGACTGACCACTCAAGTCGCAGCCGATGCCCCGAATCGGTCGATGGTGACTGCAGCCGATGACTGAGCAGCCGACCGATCCACAGCACCACCACGCGCTCGACCCGAAGCGAGAGTTGTCGGCGTTGCAGGTGTTCGTGCAGATTTTCGGCGGCCTCATCGGCGTAGGGCTGCTGATCTGGGCGCTCTCGGTCGTCTTCTCCGACGAGAACCGTGAGCAGCTCGACCGGGCCCTGAACGCCCCGCTCCACCTGACGCTCTCGCTGGTCGGCCTCTCGGCCCTGAGCATCGTTCTCAACGGCGTGATGTTCTGGGTCGTCGCGCGCCCGATCCGCCGGCTCGATCCGCTCAGCGTGATCGGCGTGAACGCCATCGCCACCTTCCTGTCGGTCCTTCCGGCCAAGCTCGGGCTCGCGATCCGGGGGCTCGTCCACAACCGGCGCGACGGCATGACGCTGCGCGATGTCATCGCGTGGCTGGCCGCCATGAGCGCGCTCGGAATCGCTGCTTTGCTCCCGATCGGCGTGGTCAGCAAGTGGCGTCTCGAAGTCGATCTCGTCTGGTTCGTTCTCGCCCTGGGCGGGGTCGCGCTCACGCACGCCATCGGCGTCGGCCTCGGCAAACTGGCCGCGAGGGGAGTGCTCAGGGGCGCACTCGCTGTCATGAGCCTCGGCAGTTACCGCATCGTCCAGCACCCGGGACCGGTCGCGTCCCACGCCGTGCTCCGCGTAGCCGACCTCGGCGTGCTCGCGGTTCGGTTCCTCATCGCGGCATCGGTGCTCCAGATGGTTCTCCCGTTCGAGCAGGCGGTTCTGCTGGGCGCCATGTACTTCTTCTTCGGCGTGCTCGCTCCAGCTGGCACGCTCGGAGCTCGCGAGGCGGCGGTCGCGGAGATCGGCGTCGCCCTCGGCCTGGATCGCGCCCCGGTCTACACCGCCGTGCTGTTCATCGCCGCGATCGAACTCGCGACCAGCTTTGTCCTCGCCCTGATCGCCTCGATCTGGATAAGACCGGATCGGCTCCTGCGGGCGCAACGAAAAGCGGCGACCGAGGGGGCCGCCGCGTCGCCGGTCTAAGTTCTCGGTGAGGCGTTATTCGCCGACCGGTACCATTTCGATCCGCACCGCCGACTGCTGCTTCTGACCGATCTCGAGCTCGCCGAGTGCCCAGCGGGTGTCGAGCGAAAGCGTACTGATGCGGCGTGTCACACGCTTAGACGCGGCGTTCCATTGCGTCACCACATTCCCGCTGCTGTCCTCGAGGGCCACGGTCGGACGAGCCGGGTCCGGTGTGTTCGGGCGCCGGACCGTCGTCTCGACGCTCGAGGTGAGCGTTGAGACATCCCCGAGCACACCTTGGAACTTCCAGTTGTAGCTGAGGTTGATGATCGCCACCGGCGGCAACTCGATCTCGCGCGAGGTCGCCCAACCCGTGCCGACGCGACGCGGCTTGCCGTTGAGCTGCTCGATCGTGAACAGCGGCTCGAAGGTTTCCTTGATCTGATCGGGGCTGAAGAACCCGAGTTGGCGCGGGTCCGCGCCTTCGGTTGCCTCAAGCGCCTGCTGGTACGCCTCGGCGCCGAGCACGCTGGTGATCAGGCCGTCAGGCGAGATCACGAGCGTCACCACGTTGTTTGCCAGGGCGGCAGCGTACGGAGTCGCGTACTCCTCGCCCTCGGCGAGGTCGCCGACACGGACGAACAACTCGTCGTCGCCGTCGGTGATGGTGACTGTTCCTTCGGTGACCTTCATCGAAAGCGTTGCGGTGCCGTCGTCCTCGACACCCTGCACCGTGAAGCGCGTGGTGATGTCGTACTCAAGAACCTGCTCGGCGAGTTCGCCCTCGCCGAACTCCTGCTGGACGCGCAGATCCATACGGGTGCGATAGGCGAAGACGTCCCCTTCCTCAAACGCGATCTCGAAGTCGACCCGCTCGCCGGCGGGCTCGGCCAGCGGCTGCTCGGTCGGGACCGGCTGGGCCATCGCCGATCCGGCCACCCCGATCGCGAACGCACCGGCAAACGCTGATCGCCGTACGAACCCGCTCCACCCAAAAAGTCTCGAAATCATTGCTCTTAGCCTCTCCTCGATCAGGAACACGCGCCCGCCCGGTCTCCCCGAAGCGGCGACAGGGATTTCAGGCAAGTGTAGCGAAACCAACCCCGACCTTATTCCTAGCCCGACTGGGCAGGAACGAAAACAGCCGGCGGCTGGGGAGCCGCCGGCTGCGATCTCATGCAGAGATGGAGTCCGTTCAGCGACGACGACGGGTCGACGCGAAGCCGGCCAGAGCCAACAGGCCCGCGGCACCCGGAGCCGGGATCACGACGAGGTCGATGTACTGGCTGGAGCCGCCGTCGTACACCTGCGTCACCTGGCCCGTGTTCGGGTCGGTGACCCAGACGCCGGCACCGTTGGTCCACATGATGTTGCCGTTGCCGAGTTCGTAGACGCCACGGGCACCGCTATCGAGACCGGCGATGATGCCGAGATCGTTGCCGGCGGCGTCGTACGCGTAGACGCCGGAAGTCGGCGAAAAACCGGCGACGAGCAGGCCGCCGTTGTCCCGTGCGAACGCCTGCTGCGGGAAGTCGATTCCCGACACGCCATCCGACGCGTGGAAAACGCTCGCGAAGTTGCCGCCGGCGTCGTAGAACTCAAGATCTTCAGATGTGATGTTGGTGCCGAGCACCTGTCCCTGGTAGTTAATGACATCGAAGAGCGAACCGCTCGTCGGCGAGGAACCGCTGACGGTCGCCGAGCCGATATCGATCTTCACAATCGAGTTCCCCGGAGCACCGTTGTTCGACCCGGCGTTGGTCACCCAGACCTCGTTGCCGACCACTTCCATGCCCTTGATGTTGTCCAAGCCGCCCACGATGGACGAAACGAACGCGCCGGTCAGCGTGAAGCGGTCCACCTGATCGGTGAGCTGGTTGCTGACCCAGATCTCGTTGCCGACCTGCAGCGCGTGCTTCGGCGTGCCGCCACCGATCGTGGCGAAGTTTGAATTGATCAGCGAACCGTCGAACGGGCTGAATGTGACGAGAATGTCGTTGCTCGAGTCCGGAACGACCAGGAACTCAGACGGCGGGCCCGCGACGGCGGTCGAGGCGGCACCGGCGATGACGGCGATAGCCAGGGCGGTCAACTTCTTCATTTCTCTCAACTCCTCTGTGCGCACAGATTTGGCTGGACGGTCGCGGAGACTCACCACGGCCGACGCGGGCTGACGCACGGAACTCAGCCCGACCTAGTCAAAGGTAGACAGAGGGAGCCGCTATTCAAAGGAAAAAATCGCAGCGGCGGCAACTACCCACCTATTGTGGGGATAATATCGAAAGCCCCCTCCACTTTCGTCCGAAGCGGCCCAAACTGGCGCTCGACTGGAAAGACCGCATCCTCCATGCGGGTCGGGTCGTCCAGCGTGAAGTACCCGTAGCGCACCTTGATGAACAACATTGCCGACTCGCCCAGGCGATCAGTCTGCTCTGGCGACAGGGACAGAGCGGCCGACCAATCGATCTTCTGATCGGTGACGAGCACTTTCGAGCGGGTCAGCACCTCCCACGAGGCGTCTCCCGACGAGGTGTAAACGGTGTACTCGACGACCTGGACATCGGGCTGGCGCGGGGCCAGCGCCCAGGACGACAGCGTCAGACCGGCGTCGTCTCGCGCCGGCGTCAGTTTCACCCGCCAACGCGCGTTCTCGATCTCCGGGCGCCGCTTGAGCGAACTCGATGGCCACTGGTGGATGGTGACGCCGTCGATCAGGAGCGCCTCCATCGCGTAGAGCCGGTGGTAGTCGAACGCGATCCGGCAGTACCCGTCGGTCCCCCACTCGGTGCCCCAGGAGTTCTTGACGATGAACCCGACGTCGTCGTACCCAACGATGGTGACGGCATGGCCGCCGTAAGCGTCTTGAGGCGAGTGCGCCCGGCGCACCCACTTGCCGGTCGCGAGACCTTCGATCAGGTCTTCGCCCGTCTTCATGCACTCGGCCTTCGCCTGGTTGTAGGTCATCCATGTCTCACCCGGACGCCCGAACTGCTCCAGCATGCCCGGATGCACGATGTCGCGCACTCCGGTCGCGTCGATGTTGCCAACCTCGTCGATGGCGGGCCAGGCTGTGACATGGATGATGTAACTCACCGGGATCGCCACCCGCCCCTTGTCCAGTTCCGCCTTGATCCGCTCGACGTCCTTCGCACCATCAAACTGCAGCAGGCCGTCGTCGGCCATCTCCAGGCGGAACACGCCGACGGCTCGCCGGAGTTGCTCGAGATCTTCCGGAGTCACCTGCGCAAGTTCGATGTAGCGTCGGACCTCATCCGGCACGGCGTCCGGCACGGCTTTTGGGTTCGGGTTGTAGGGGAAGACGTCTTCGGCACAGGTACCAAGGGTGCGCGCGAGCTGCGCGTACGTCCCGAGTGCATCGCCCTCCGAGATGGTGGGGTCGATCCCGAGCGCGCGGCGCCACAGATCGGTGTTGTTCTGGTGGAGTTTGATCGTCGCGTACAGGATCTGCTCGCTCAGGTCCGTCGGCACGCCGGGGAAGGTCTCCATCGCGGCACAGACGGAGAACGCCGCGCACGTCCCGCGTCGGCCCTGGTCCTTTACCGCGCTCTGCTGCGCTCGGTAGTCAACCTGACCGACCGACCACGGCGCGAAAACGCCCACAAGAGACATTCCCACGATCAGTTTCGCAAGCACACATCGCCTCATTCGTCACTCTCCTCGGCGTCGGCGATCGCCTGGCGCGCCGCTTGGACCATCCCTAGAACATACTTCGTCGTTTCGGACGGCGTTCGGTCCGCCGCAGACGCCGCGGCCGCATCGAGCAGCGCCGTGTCGCCGGTCGATCGAGCGATCGCGCACAGGGCATCGGCGCGCCGAATCTGCCCCCATAGGTCGCCTTTCAGCGACTGCGCAACGTCGATCGCGCGGTCAATCTCGCCCTGGCGGAGCAGCAGATCGACGAGCCCACGCCCGAGCTCGATCGTGTCATACCCGGCACCATCCGTCATCACGGAGTTTGCCCACGAGCCGACGAGATCGGCCGAGACGGAGGATCGGGTGCCAAGCGCGTAGCGGAGTTTCAACAGTTCTGCGAGAACGTGACGGTCCAGATCGCGCATCGCGCGGACCTCTCGCGCCATCATTTCGGCAGCGCGACGATCGGACAGCACTCCAAACTTGGAGAACAGCCGGGACGCGCTCATCGCCCGCGCCTGCGGGTCGTCGATCTCGGCGAGTTCCGCGAACTCTTCCTCGAGGGTCTCCGGGCTCGGCTCGATCAGGCCGTCCATCTCCCGCCAGAACGCATCGTCGTCATACCAATCGGTCACCGCATCGGCGAGCATCCGTCGAACAACAGCCGCGTCTGGGCCGAACCGCCTGCCGTCGATCTCCACCGAGAAATGCTCCGGGTCGAGCGCGCGACGGATGGCGTCCGGGGCATCGGTCGGGGCTTCGCGAAAGACGTCGCACTCGGGCAGGTCCGCGGCGCGCAACAACGAAGCGTGCGCCCGAAGCAACCCGGCGACCGTGCGGGGATCGACCTCTATGCCCTCGCGCTCCCCCAGCAATTCTCTGGCACCACGCTGCACGAGATCGCGATAGCCGAGCTCTTCGATCTCCGCTTCACCGATCCAGAGCGGCCCCGGCTGCGAAAGACTCAGCGTTGCGTTGTAGCCGAGAGCGTTGATGAACATGAACTTCGTCGGGTCGATGCGGATCAGCCGATCGGGGTCTTCGATGAACAGACGCACCGACTCCGCGTAGTCCTCGCGCGCGTCGTATCGCGCATACCGGCTTACGAACCGGGCGCCGGGCGCGTGCTCGTACAGTCCTTCTCCGCGTTGATCCCTGACCAATAGCCGCCCGAGCACCGCCGGGTTCTCCAGCATGATGATGCCACCGTGAAACCCATCGAACGCCTCGCCAGTGTCGACCCGCTTCCAGCCTGAGAGCGTTCCCCAAGCCTCCATCCGACCCGAAGCGGCCATCAGCGACCCTTCGAGTTGGAGCGCGTGCGCCAACTCATGCACCATCTGCTGCTCGAGGTTGAGCGAGCCGTTTTCTTCCCAGTCACGCGCCAGCGCGCGCCCAACGCCCAGACGGACGAACCGGTCGAGGACCCGTTTGTCGCCGAATCGGATATTCCCATCGAGAGGCGCTTCGCCCGGCCAACCCTGCACGACCGCGACGAACCGATCCCAGGCTTCTGACGGATCGCCGCCCTCGCCCATGAAGCCAAGGCCGAGCATCAGCCCCACGACCTCGGCCTCGCTCGCGTCGTCGCCCGTCCAGCCGGCGCGCTCGACGAGTCCCGCATCGAGCAGCGTGATCGCGTCGCTGTTCATGCTGAAGTACGCGTACACCGCGTCGCCCATCAGCCGAACCATCAGCGGTGCGTCGGCGGGCACGCCATAGTTGCGTTCTCGGCGCAGCTCGACCTCGCCGATCCGCTCACGGATCGTTTCGGGGTACAGGGCCAAAGCCCGGTCGAACGCCGCGGCCGCCGCGGGCTCCAACCCGCCGACAGCCTCCGACGCCGGCGAATCTGGAGCCGGCTCGTGCGCGGCCAGCGCCGCGCTGCCAAGAGCCGCAGAAACCATCGCGACGACGACCACGCGTGGGCCATTGATCCTCAGCATCCGGGTACGATCCTCCTTCCGACGGTCGCCGGTTCGGAGCCCGAACGCAAGCAGCCGCCTCGCAACGCCGAATATACCGGTTGACCCCCGCTCCGCTGCCACAGGCAAACCACTCCCATGTCCCCCACCCATCGCAGCCCCGTCGTTCTCGTCGGCGGCGTCCTCCTCGCCCTGATCGCCGGGTACATCAATGCCGTGGCGCTGCGCGTCTCCGACCTCGGCGCGACCCATGTCACCGGCGCGGTCTCGCGCCTCAGCGCCGACCTCGGCGCAGGTGACGACACCGACCTGCTCCGCGTGCTCCCGCTGGTCGCCAGCTTTATCGCCGGAGCCGTCCTCGCCGGGATAGTCATTGGCCGCGACGCCGTCCGGCTCGGTCGCCACTACGGCATCGCCATGCTTCTCGAAGCCGGGCTGCTCGTGGGTTCCGCGTTCACGCTCCACGCCGGGCACACCGGCGGCGTGTTCCTCGCCGCGGCAGCCGCGGGCCTTCAGAACGGCATGGCCTCGACCTACGGCGGGCTGATCATCCGCACCACCCACGTCACCGGCATCGCCACCGACATCGGCTTCCTGATCGGGCGATGGATCACGCATCGCGACGTCGAGCCGTGGAAGTTCGGCCTGCTCATCGCGCTGTTCGGATCGTTCTTCGCTGGCGGAATCCTCGGTTGGTACGCCAGCGCCCGCCAGGAGGCACTCGCGTTGCTCGTTCCCGCCGCTGCTCTGGCGATCGCCGGATCGGCGTATCTGCTCTATCGCAAAGCCCGATTCGGTACCGGCGGCGATCCCGCTGCCGGTTGAAGCAATCGATCAGGCCAGTTCGACCTCGACCGCCTTCTCCAGCGACCGGTGCACCGGGCACTTCAAAGCCACGTCCCGCAGGCGCTCGATCTGCTCATCCGTGAGGCCATCGCCCTCGAGATCAAGCTCGATGCGGATGGATTCGAGCACCTTTGACCTGTCCCGAGTCGGGAAGACGCGGATCTCGGCGCTCTTGAGAGGCCACTCCTTCCGCGCCGCGTAGCTGCGGACCGTCATGAGCATGCAACCGGCCAGAGCCGAATACAGGTACCCGAACGGCGTCGGCCCGGTCCCGAGACCGCCCTCGACGTCGGTCGCCTGATCCACGCGGACCGTGTGGCCCTGGGTCTGGACATCCGTGGCGTAGTTCTCGATCGAGATGCGACCGACGGCCGCAACTTCCGCTTTGGGTTGGGTCGTTGTGCTCATGACGGAGCATACGCCCGACCGCTGGCGACTATTCCGCGAGGCGGTTCTCGGGCCTCCAGCGGCTCAGAACCCGGGCTTTCCCGAGCCAGACCGGGACCCGCGGAGAAATTTATCGATGTTCTGCAACCAATGAAACATTGATTGATATTTCAATGGTTGTAGGATACGCCCATGATCTCAAAGCACGATCTCATCTCACAGCGTGACCGCGTCTTCCACATCGAGACGCCGGAGCACTTCGACGCCATCGGCTCCCCCGTGCGCCTGAGCATCATCGAGTTTTTCCGAAGCCGCGGCCCGATGCCCGTCGCCGAACTCGCGCAGGTCATGGGACGGCCGGCGGATGGCCTGTACCACCATTTAAAGAAGCTCCTGGCCATCGGCATCGTGCGCGAGGTCGGCACCCAGCAGACCGGCCGCCAGATCGAGCGGGTCTTCGATATCGCCGCCAATCGGCTGCAGGTCGCCGAGGACACCGAACGACTGGTCAAGGTCTGGCGACTGATCAGCTCCCACGCCGAGCGGAATCTGGCCTCGGCGATCGACACCGGGGGCCTCCGATTCCGGGGGGATGACCCGAATGTCTCCATGCGGGTAGAGACCGCCCGGCTCGACGCCACGGCCCGCGCGGAAGTCTTCGAGCACCTCAACGCGATCCGAGCCGTGTTCGACCGGGCAAGGGCCGCCCCCAGCGGCGATCAGGCCAGTTTCACGTTCCTGTTCACGCCCACCGTCTCCAGCACCGACCGCTCCGAAAACGCTCGCGTGTCGCAAAGAACCCAGAAGAAGACACGATCCCAACGCAAAGCAACCGGTACAAACACCATGAACGCAGAGGCCCCGCAAGCGGGCCGAACCGGTCGTTCGAGGAGGACCCCGTCATCATGAGTTTCCGCAGACTTTTCCGCTGCACATCCTGCTGCAAATCATCCAGGCGCGACGAGCAGATCGCGATCTGGGTCAGCGTGGGCACCGTCTTCACGACGCTGTTCGTGACCACCGTCTTCGCGCCGAGTTCCAAGGGCGACGAAACCGACGCGACAACCAACGTGATCGAGTCTCAACCGACGACCGAGTCCGAGGCGTCGCTGTCTCCGGCACGGCTCCAGGAGCACCTCGAGAGCTTCGACATCGTCTGGAGCACGATCAACGACCGCCACTGGGACCCCGCTCATCTCGAGTCCGTCGGCTGGGAAGCCGCGCGGGATGAACTGCGACCGAAGGTGGAAGAAGCGACCACGGACGATGAGGCGATCGGTGCCATGGCCGAACTCGTGGAGCGTGTTCAGCTGTCGCACTACCAGATCATCCCCGGTGAGGCCTACGACGAGGACCTCCGCGCCGGCGGGAGCGGCATCACCGGCATCGAACTCCGCATGCTCGACGGTGCCCCCACCGTCTTCCGCATCGCCGAGGATAGCCCCGCGCAGCGGGCCGGCGTGCAGACCGGCTGGATCGTCGAAGCCGTCGCCGGCGATTCGCTCGACCCGGTGCTGGAGCGCCTGCGCCTCGCGAGGAAGCCACCGGTGAACGCCCCGGCGTGATCGCGTCGCTCGCCCTGGAAGGTCGCCTGCGTGGCCCGGTCGGCGAGACGCTCGCCGTCCGGTTCCGCGACGGCGATGACGCGACGCGCGAGATCGACATCACCCTCGAAGAGAGCCCCGACCCGGAGTTCAGCGCAGCGAACCTCCCGCCCTCTCCGGTGAGCATCCGCTTCGATACGCTCAACGACCGGATCGGCTACTTCAGTTTCAACCTGTTCATGGACCCCGGTCGCCTCATGTCCGAGTTCCAACGCGCGGTCGACGCGTCGCGCGATCTCGACGGCCTGGTCATCGACCTGCGCGGCAACGGCGGCGGGATCATCATGCTCTGCAACGGCATCGGCGGATGGCTGCTCACGGACACGCCGAGTGCCGAACTGGGACGGCTCACAACTCGACAGTCGGACCTCAAACTGATCATGAACCGTCGCGCGAACCCGCTGAACAAACCCGTGGCGGTGCTCATCGACGAACGCTCGATCTCGTCCGCCGAGATCCTGTCAGGCGGCCTGAAAGACACCGGCGTCGCTCGCGTCTTCGGGTCGGTCAGCGCCGGGATGAGCCTGCCGTCTGTGATCGAGAAACTGCCTAACGGCACCGCATTCCAGTACGCCTTCGCGAACTACACCTCCGCCTCCGGACGCGAACTCGAGAAGAACGGCGTCGAGCCGCACGTGACCGTTCCCCTGACCCGAAGCGCACTGCTCGCCGGCGAAGATCCGGCGCTCGAGGCCGCCATAGACTGGATCGACGAGCAAGCGAACTGAGCCGGCCTCGCCGGACACTTCACCCTGATTTCAACCGCATCATCAAAGGAGAACACCCCATGAAGACCACCTCACGCAAACGCATGGCCATGAGCGGCGTCCTCGCCGCGACCCTCGTCGGCGGAGCCGGCATGCTTATGTCGCCGAGCACGCTCGCGCAGACTTCCCCCGCTGCGCCGGCGGCCCCCACCGCCGAGAAGCTCCCATCCGGCATGGACGTCATCAACAAGTTCATCGACGCCACCGGCGGCAAGGACGCCTACCAGCAGCGCACGAGCTATATCACGAAGGGGAAGTTTGAGATCCCCATGGCCGGCGTCACCGGCGACATGACTATTTACATGCAGGCGCCGAACAAGATGGCGATGAATCTCGACCTCGGCGCGTTCGGCTCGCAGCAGACCGTGACCAACGGCACCGATGCCTGGGAGATCAGCACCATGGCCGGCCCGCGCCTGCTCACCGACGCCGAGCGCGCGTCGTTGCAGCGTCAGGCTGCGTTCGATTCGCAGACGAATCCCGAGAAGTACTACACCTCGATCGAGACCGTGCAGAAGACCGAGTTCGCCGGCGAACCCGCCTACGAGGTCAAACTCACGAGTAAGGACGGTGCGACGGTCACGCAGTACTACTCGGTTGAGTCCAGCCTGCTCATCGGTCAGTCGTCCAAGGAGCAGACGCAGATGGGCGAGGTCGAATCGACCGTCACGATGAGCGACTACCGCGACGCCGGCGGGGTCAAGGTGCCGTTCAAGACCGTCATCGAGATCCCGTCGATGGGCATGACCCAGAACCTGACCATCACGAATGTCGACACTGAGACCGAGATCGACCCGGCCGTCTTTGCGATGCCCGACGAGATCAAACAGCTCAAGGACCAGCAGGAGAAGTAAGTCTCTTCGCTTGACCGACCGACTCTCTCTCGACCGACCGGCGCATCGCGCCGGTTTTTTTGTGCGCCGAGCGCAACAAAAAGCACCGGCATGTGCCGGTGCTTGAGAGAGAGATGCGAGACAGGGCGATCAGTTGGTCGCGTCGGTCTTCAGCATCGCGTCGAGGATCTCCTCGACCTTGTCGTTGCGAGCGTCGGCGACGACGACGGTGCCGTCGCGACCGATGATGTAGTAATCCGGGTAGCTGTTGACGTTGAAGGCCTCGTTCGTCGAGCCGCTCGTGTCGGCGGCGACCGGGAACTCGATGCCCTTCTCTTCGACGACCTCACCCATCTTCTCCACACCGCGCGGGTGGCAGACGCCGATGAAGACCACGCCCTTGTCTTTGTACTTCGCGGCAATCTCGTTGTTCTTCGGGATCGAGGCGATGCAGGGGCCGCACCAGGTCGCCCAGAAGTCCACGACCACGATCTTGCCCTTGAGCTTGTCGGGGGTCAGCGCCTCGGAGTTCATCCAGTTCTCGACGGTGAACGCCGGGGCTTTCTTGCCGTGCATGGCGTTGAGCGCGCCGCGCTTCTCTTCGGAGCCCTCCAGCCACGAGGCCTGTACCGTCACCGACGGTTCAATCCGGGGCAGGTTCGGGTTGGTCAGCGGCGTCATCGGCACCGACGCCTGCTCGGTCTCACCGGCCTCGATTTCGATCATCTTCTTCATGACGTCTTCGACGTGGGCCGAGGAGATGCCCGCTGCACGGACGATCCCCTTCGAGTCGATCGCCACGTAGTAGGGCCACCACTGCACGCCGTACGCGTCCTTGGTCTTGTCGTCGAGATCCATCGCGGTCGGGATCTTCATGCCGGCCTTGTCGCCGGCCTCGACCATCTTGTCGCCGCGCGCGGTGTTGCAGACCGCGATGACGTTGATCTTGTCTTCGTACTTCTCGGCGAGCGCCGAGACCTTCGGAGCCGCCGCGAGGCACGGGCCGCACCAGGTGCCCCAGAAGTCGATGATCAGCGGCTTGCCCGCGTAGTCCTCGATCTTCTTCGGCTGTCCGCCGTCGCGCCCGTTGTGCCAGTCGCCGACCACGAGATCGGTCGCCTTCTTGCCGACAATCGAATTGATCTTCTCCCAGTTCGCCTCGTCACGCGCCCAGAACCACTCGGCGGGGAAGTTGTCGTTCGGGACAGCCATCGCCTTGGCTGCGTTGTCGGCGGTATCGGCGGGCACATCCGCGCTGGCAGCCAGCGCCGGCGAAGCCATCACCGCGCACCCAAGGGTCGCGGCGGTCAGAAAGCGAGTCAGCATGATCTTCATCCTCCATCAGTGGGAACAGCACGCACACGCGGGCGAACGGTCACCCGGCACGATCGATCTTACGGGCAAACTCGCACCCCAACGCCAGAATTCCCGATCGCCAGATCGCCCAGAAACCTGCCACACCCGCCGGAGGCAGGATATCGCCACTGGCCGCGAGGTCCAATCAAAATCCAAACAGAATTTCCGGCTACCTGACGATCTCGCTGGGTTTTCCTTGCCCGCGACCCTAAGACACCGTATATTTCAATGATTCTTGAAACTTCTGAATGCATTTAGGAGACCCCATGACTCGCCAAGACGCGCGCATCGTCATCACCGGCGGCACGGGCCAGGTCGGCACCGCCCTGAGCCGTCACCTGCTCGACGCCGGGTATTCGGTGGTCACGCTCTCGCGCCGCCCGCCCGCATCCACGAACCCGCGCCTCCGCCATCTCCGCTGGGACGCGCGCACGCTCGGCGATTGGGCCAACGAAGTCGACGGCGCATTCGCGGTCGTCAACCTCGCGGGGCGCACCGTCGACTGCATCAAGACGCCGGACCACTGCGACGAGATCCTCCGCTCGCGCGTCGAGTCCACGCGCGTGCTCGGCGAGGCCGTCCGAGCGGCATCGGAACCGCCCAAGGTCTGGGTCCAGATGGGCACCTGCCACATCAACGGCGACCCGCCGTCGCTCTGGTGCGACGAGTTCTCGCCGCCCGGCTACGGCCTCGCCCCGCATGTCGCGCAGGCCTGGGAAGCCGAACTCCACCGCGCCTGCCCTGACTCCGTCCGCAAGGTCATCCTGCGCACCAGCTTCGTGCTGTCGGCCAACACCGGCGCGATGAAACGCCTGCGACCCCTCGCCCGACTCGGCCTTGGTGGCACGGTCGCCTCGGGCACGCAGGGCATGAGCTGGATCCACGAGCGCGACCTCGCTCGGCTGTTTACCCGAGCGATCGAGGACGAAGCGATGGAAGGCGTCTACCTCTCCACCGCGCCGGAGCCCGTGTCCAACAAGCGCTTCATGCGCGCCCTCCGCCGCTCGCTCGGCATGCCCCTCGGCCTGCCGACACCGGCGTGGGCCGTGCGCCTCGGCTCAAAGGTCATCCTGCGCACCGACCCTGAACTCGCCCTCTACGGCCGCTACTGCGCCTCGACGCGCCTGAAAGAGAACGGGTTTGAATTCGAGTTCCCGACGATCGAAGAGGCCTTTGCGGACCTGTACACCAAGCGGAAATGATCGACTCTGGTGCCACTGGCGGCTCGCCCGCCAGTGCCGGGCCATACAAGCCGCCACATCATCAAAAGCGCCACCATGAGAACCCTGAGCGCGAGCTCAGGGTCCCGTACTCCGGCGGAGAAATGTTGCACGCGCCACTGAGGAAACGGCACCTTTCCCCCCTCCGGGTACCATGCCGGTTCACCCCCGAGCCCGCGCCATGCCCGCCCCCATCACGATCCCATCCGAATTCCTTGCGCAGTACGACGCCGAACGTGCCGCCAAGCTCCGTCGGCGCGCGATGTGGTACAGCGTCACGGTGCTCTCGCTGGTGGGCATCAGCTGGCTTATGACGCTCTACGACGTCCTGACCGGCGTCGCGTTCACCGGCGGCGACACCGTCAGCGTCGCCGAGGTCTTCACCGATGTGCTCTACACGACGATGTTCGTCGGCGCGCTGTTCTACTTCGCGCGCCGTGTACGCCCGCGCAGTGAGGTCGTGCGAACGTTCCAATGGCTCGTCGCCGTTTCGGGTGTGGTCGCGGTCATGGTCTCGCCGCTGATCATGAACACGGCCATCCACCCCGAAGCCACGCTCGAGCAAACCGCCGAAGCGCACGCCGGTCAGGCGTTCACCTCGCTGCTGACGGTTTTTCTGGTGCACCTGCTCGCCTGCGTGTTCGTCGCGCTCTCGCCCCGCGAAGGGCTTATGCCGCTGATCCCCATCCTCGGCGCGTTCGCGATCTGGGTCGTCTTCGTTTCCGTCGTCCCGATCGGACAGAAGGCCACGCTCATCCTCCTCTCGCCGCTCATCGGCCTCCCCGGCCTCGCCTGGAGTTGGTGGCGCTATCGCAGTTTCGCCGAACGGTTTAACGCGCGGGCCGTGCAGAAGCGGTACGCCGAGGTCACGCGCGAGCTCACCGACGCGCGTCGGATCCACGAAGCACTCTTCCCGCCCCCGGTCACGCGCGGCCCGGTCCGCATCGCCTACCGCTACGAACCGATGCGCCAGATCGGCGGTGACTTCCTCTTTGTCCGCCCGCTCGCGTTCCCGCCCTCGGCACCGACCGGCCCGGTGCTGGTGGTGATCATCGACGTCACCGGGCACGGCATCGTCGCGGCGCTGGCGGTCAACCGCCTGCACGCCGAACTGGATCGGCTCAGCGCGGGCGGTCGCATCGCCGAGCCGCTTGAGGTCATCCGTTCGCTCAACGCGTTCACCTATGAAGCGCTGTCGGGGCAGGCGGTCTTCGCGACCGCGATCGCCCTGCGCATCGAGCCCGGACCCGATTCGATCGTCCGATGGGCCAGCGCCGGGCACCCTCCCGCTTTTCTCCGTTTGCCTGACGGAAGCGTCCGGTCCCTCGACAGCACCGCCACGGTGCTCGGTGTGCTGGGCGACAACGACTTCGAATCGACCGAGGAGAGCGCCCGCTGCCCGATCGGCTCAGCGATCATCGCCTACACCGACGGTGCGAATGAGACCACCGATGCCCGCGGCCAGGAGTTCGGCCTGAGTCGTCTGCGCGGGCTCATCGAGAACGGCGCGTGCGGCGAACTGGCCGACACGATCGCCAGCGCCGTCGAAGCGCACCGCGACGGGCCGCCCGCCGACGACACGCTGATCGTCGAGGTGACCGTGCGAGCGGACGACGCGACCGACCCCTGACGGCTTGGGGTAGACTCCCGAGCGGAGGCGCCTCATGGCACATTCGGACCCGCTGACCATCCTCATCGAAACCAACTCGTGGGCGATGCGCAACCTCATCGAGGCCTGTCGCCCGCTCTCGCATGACCAGTTCCACCAGAAGTTCGACATGGGCCTCGGCTCGCTGCACGCGACCATCACCCACATTCTCAGCGCGATGCGCGGCTGGGGCGACATGCTCGCCGGGCGCGAGCAGCGTGAGCGGCTCGAAGCCGGAAGCGAGCGCACCGCCGACGAACTGCTGGAACTGTTCGAGGAGATCGATCGGGAGTTCCGCGAGGCCGCGAAGGCCCACCCGACCGATGAGGTCGTCAAGTCCGAGCGGGGCGGGCAGTCTTACGCCTTCACCCGAGGCGGCGTGCTGACCCATGTCACCACCCACGGCATGCACCACCGCGCCCAGTGCCTGAACATGCTCCGGCACCTCGGCGTCGAGCGATTGCCCCAGAGCGCGGTGGTCGAGTGGATGCTGTTCGTGGACGGGGCCGCCCAGCCGGTGTGATACACTGCCACCGACCGTTTGTCGCACGGGGCGCTGGCATCGGCCGGCTGAGACGCACCCGTTGAACCTGATCCGGTTCGTACCGGCGGAGGGATTGCGATGTGGGCCTGCACACGCGCACGCCCGCTGCACCCGAGTCCGGCGAGCCCTCACGAGAGGCACGCCATGATCACCCCCAACAACAACTCCGACTCCCACCCGTACCCGAAACTCCGCCCGGAACACCTCGGAGCGAACTCGCCCGCCGGCAAGGCCGCGCGCATGACCGTCGGCGACAACAACGCCGACGAGTTCGCCGGGCTCGATGTCAACGACCCCATCTTCGACGCCGACTCACCCACCCTTTCCGACAAGTTCCCCGCGCCCTACGGCAACGCCCACAACCCCGGCTCCGATCGCGCGGGCACCTCGCCCGGCTCGTTCGCCAACCGCCCGAACATCGGCGGGCCGCGCATGTTCTCCTCGCCCGACACGCCGGGCATGCCCGTGCCGAGCGCCAAGACCGCGTGGGACTTCCTGCCCGACGGCTGGACCATCGACGAGACCGACTCGCACGCCACCGGCTGCCTCGGGCACAACATCGGCCTGACCGCCGAGGAGTACCTCTCGGGCAAGCTCGCGACGACCTTCATCCGCGCAGTCCCCAGCGATCCGAACTTCACGCCCGTCACCCAGCTCGAGTCCGCGCGCCTCGGCATCATCACCCCCGAGATGCGCCGCGTCGCCGAGCGCGAGCCGCACCTGACGCCCGAGCAGGTGCGAGACGAAATCGCCGCGGGACGGCTCATCATCCCCGCCAACCGCAAGCACCTGGCCAACAATCTCGACCCGATGTGCATCGGGCGGGGAAGCAAGACCAAGATCAACGCCAACATGGGCGCTTCGCCGGTCTCCTCGGGCACCGATGAGGAAGTCGAGAAGCTCCGCTGGGCCGAGCAATGGGGCGGCGACACCGTCATGGACCTCTCCACCGGCGGCGACCTCGACGCCACCCGTGCCGCGATCCTTGAGCACTCCACCGTGCCGATCGGCACCGTCCCGATCTACTCCATGATCATCGGGCGCAAGCTCGAAGACCTCAACGAAGAGATCATCATGGACACGCTCCGCCACCAGGCCGAGCAGGGCGTCGACTACTTCACCATCCACGCCGGCGTGCGCAAGGGCCACCTGAAGTTCGTGAAGAACCGGCTCATCGGCATCGTCAGCCGCGGCGGATCCCTCCTCGCCAAATGGATGCTCGTGCACAACCGCGAGAACATCATGTACGACATGTGGGACGACATCTGCGACCTCATGCGCGAGTACGATGTCTCCTTCTCCATCGGCGACGGCCTCCGCCCCGGCGGCCTCGCCGACGCCACCGACGAGGCACAGCTCCTCGAACTCGCCACCATCGGCGAGCTCACCGAGCGCGCCTGGCGTCGCGGCGTGCAGGTCATGGTCGAAGGACCCGGCCATGTCCCGCTCGACCAGATCGAATACAACATGAAGCTGCAGCGCACCCTCTGCCACGGCGCGCCCTTCTACATCCTCGGTCCGCTCGTCACCGATGTCTTCCCCGGCTACGACCACATCACCAGCTGCATCGGCGCGACGATCGCCGCGTACCACGGCGCGGCGATGCTCTGCTATGTCACGCCGAAGGAACATCTGGGCCTGCCCAAGCGCGGCGATGTGAAGGAGGGCTGCATCGCCTACAAGATCGCCGCCCACTCGGCCGATGTCGCCCTGGGCATCCCCGGCACCCGCGACTGGGACGACAACCTCACCCGGGCCCGGGCCGCGCTGAACTGGAAGCGTCACTTCGAGCTCGCCTACGACGAGGACACCGCCCGCGCCTACCACGATGAGGATCTCGATGTCGACACCGACTTCTGCGCCATGTGCGGCCACGACTGGTGCAGCGTCCGCATCTCCAAGGAGATCCAGGACTTCCAGTCCGGCAAGGCCGACGGCTTCGAACGCGGCAAGCCCGTCAAGTCCGATGCGCTGACCGAGGAGCAGCAGAAGATCCTCGAACAGCGCGGCTACCTGAAGCCGGAGGAGATCCACAAACTCGCCGCGAAGGCCAAGGCGAAACTGCAGGCCGAGGGCAAGGTCGCCGAAAGCGGCAAGGCCACCTGCCACAGCGATTTCGTGGACCCGGACGAGGCGAAGAAGGTGCAGGGAGAACTGGTGCAGTTGAATACGGCACCGGCGCATGGGATCAGCAAGGAAGATCGGTTGATTTGATACCGACCAGTGGTGGGATTCGGCATACTCAACGGCAATCAAATCAGAATAGGTACTTAAAGTGAACAAACCTGCTGACGCCAAGAATTTCATGAAGCGATCACTTGCGGATGCTATTGGATTACACCGCGAATTGACGAGAGAGTCAGACAGAGGCATGGCCTTGTTGTCTGCTTCATATTTAGATTCAAGATTACAAAATGCAATTCGGCATCGCTTGTGTCCAGGAAAGAAACAACTCGATAAGCTTCTTGGTGTTCACGGTGCGGCCGGGACTTTCTCTGCGCGTATCGATTTGGCAATGCTAATAGGAATCATTGGCACTAAACCAGCTAAGGCACTGCACATCATTCGTGGTGTACGCAATGAATTTGCCCATCATCCAGCACCTATGGACTTTGAAACTCCTGTAATTGCCAGTAAGTGTGGGCCATTCTCGCAATTTGTAGAACGAGACAGCCCATCGCCCAGACATATATTTGTCACAGTCTCGCTGATGTGCCTGTCCTCAATTGAGACTGCAAATGAACTGATTCCTAAGCTTGAAGTTAGGGAAGAGAAATTCTTCGTGACGAAAGAGCGAGCCGAGCTATTGAAATCAATAGCTTCTGACACATTGCATGCGATCCAGGACGGCCGTCTTGACCACCAAGACATAGATGCTTATGCAGATCACATAATCAGATCCTCAATTGGGGATGAGTGGCTGGATTCTTAGGCGCCCGGTGCCACTGGCGGCTTGTCCGCCAGTGCCGGGCCGCATGAGTCGCGACCCGTCTTGAATAGCACCGCTCCCGCTCGATCTGTCGCCTCAGCCGGGCCAAGTTCCCTGCCGCCTTGCACTGGCGGGCAAGCCGCCAGTGGCACCATCAGAGGGTCATTGGTCGGAAGGTTCGGGCCGCCACCCCACCCGTCCACCTTCTCCGTCAAGTCAAGAGGGACCATAAAAACAGGGCGACGCCTGTGCGCGCCGCCCCGTGGAAAGAGTGCGATTCGATCAGCGTGCCTTACGCCGTCTTCTGGCGCTTGTGGACGCCCTCGGCAACCTCTTCGATCAGCTTCTTGTTGAAGGCCGGGAGGTCGTCGGGCGTACGGCTGGTGACCAGGGCCTGGTCGCAGACGCATTCGGCGTCCACCCAGCGGGCCTTGGCGTTCTTGAGGTCGTTCTTGATCGACGGGAAGCTGGTGAGTTCGCGTCCCTCGATCACGCCGCAGTCGATGAGGATCTGCGGGCCGTGGCAGATCGCGCCGACGGGCTTGCCCGCTTTGAAGAAGGCGCGGACGAATTCGGTCGCGTCCTCACGCATGCGGAGCTTGTCGGGGTTCATCACGCCGCCGGGGAGCACGAGCGCGTCGTACTCGTCGGCGCGCCCGAGCGCGTCCTTGATGGTGATGTCGACGTCGACCGGATCGCCCCAGTTGCCGTCCTTCCAGCCCTTGATCTGGCCCTCTTCGGGCGAGACGACGTGAACGGTCGCGCCTTCGTTCTTCAGGGCCTTGATAGGCTCGGTGAGTTCGCTCTGCTCGTAGCCGTCGGTCGCGAGCACGGCGACTTTGGTGTCGTTGAGTGTGTTGGCCATATGGAGTACTCCTTCGCTTTGGGGGTTGTGACACGCCCGTCGAAACCGGCGAGCGATACCCAACAATGGCAAGGAGCGGTGACGCGCCGGTGAGCGCGTCATGAAGCCGGTTTCATTCACAAGGCGCAGGCGCTCGTTTCCCCGGAACGGGCCCCGACCTCTTCCGGGGAACCGCGTAGATCGCCGGCGGATCAGTCGAGCAGCAGCCCCGCGGCCCGGAGCACCTCGAGCATCTCGCGCGTAAACGCGCGCGCCTCCGACGTACGCAGCACCGAGCCGTGGTCCGTGCCGGGGACCAACTTGATGTACCCGGTATCGCCGGGCGTGCGCGGGCGGAGCTCGTCGAGGCGCTCCGAGAGCAGCCCGACCGCCTTGTGCAGGTCGAAGTTGTCCTCCGTGCCGCAGATCAGCCGGATGCGCGTGCGCCAGAGCAGGGAGTAGCGATCCGGGTCGGAGGCGAGCCTGGCCGAGAGGTCGTGCTGGCGATACGCGCGAGCGATGGCGGGGTCGATGGCGCCGGTGCGCGGGTCGAACAGCGCTGCCGGGTGCGACGAGCCTCCCGGCCCCGCCTGGCTTGGCCCGAACGCCGCGAACCACGAGTCCCACTGCTGCCCGCTGGTGTTGTTAGGGCCCATGACCTCCTCCATGAGGTTCTCCTCGCGGATGGTCATCTCGACCTCGCCCCCGGAGGTGTACGAGGGGTAGGGCTTACGCTCGCCGCCGGGTGCATCGGGCGCGCGGAAGTACATGTTGGGCGACTCGTAGATGTTCACCGCCTGGAACGCGCGGAAGTCCACTGGATCCGGCGCGCTGGAGAACGCGATGCCGAAGGTCTGCGGGTAGGTCAGCGCGAGGTGCAGCACCGTCCAGCCGCCGGACGAGTGCCCGCGCAGGATCCGCCCCTCCGGCCGGTCCACGAGGTTGAACTTCTCCGTCAGGTGCGGCACGAGTTCGCTCACCAGCGCCTCGCCGACGGGTCCGTTGTTCGGGCTGTCGAGGAACAGGTGGTGCCCGTTCGGGCCCTCCGGATCGAGCGTGATGGCGAACGCAGCCCGGTCGAGGCGCTTCGCGTCCGGGTCGGTGGTGCGCTGGCGCCGGCGCGGCTCGGACAAGCCGCCGAGATGGTTGCCACCGAAGCCGGGGACGTTGTAGATCGCCGGGTAGGCGCGCGCCGGGTCGTGGTTCTCCGGGAACACCACCGTGGCGCGCAGGAACACGTCGGTGCCGCGAACCTTCGAGAGCAGTTCGGAGCGGAGCTCGACGATCTCGACGCCGCCGGCGCGCAGGGCCTGCGGGTCTCGCTCCGTCTGCTCGACGGCGCGGTTCAGCACCAACCGGTACGCCCGATCTTCATCGCCCCCCACTTCGATCTCGACGATGTCGCTCGACAGGTTGCCGGGCTCACGACTCCAGCTCGAATCCAGCCGAGCCCGGTCGAGCACCGCCTGCGCGCGATAGGTCCCGGCGGGCAGTTCGCTCCAGACCACAGGGAACGAGGTCGCTCGGTCGGTCAGCAGCACATCGATGCCCGGCGCGAGGTCCGTCACGTCGAAGCCGTACATCGGCTGGGGATTCGAGAAGAACGGGCCACTGGCGGGCGACGCCCGCTGCAATCGGCGGTTCTCGGCGGCGTCGGCCTCGCTGATCAGGTACACGACGATCCGGCCCGTGACCGGCCCGTCTGCGATCTGCGGATCGATCGAGACGCTGACCGAGGTGCCCGCGCCCGCGAGCGGGGCGAGGGCTGCCAGGAAGATGATGCACACGAAGCGACAGGCGAAGGCCATGCGTGGGGTTCCTCGGAGATGGCGAGCGGCGCAACCGGTTCGATCGCGCCCGAACGCATACCCTACCCGCAGCCATGACCGAGGATTCACACCAGCACACGGGCCAACCCGAAACGCTCTCCATGTCCGAGGAGGACTGGTACGACCACCCGAAGTGGTACGACGTGCTCCACGCGCGCGGCACAGCGGCCGAGGTCACCGGCATCGAGGTCATCGCCCAGCGATTCGCCGGCTGGGATCCCGACGACCGCTACCTGCACCTGCTCGAACCGGCCTGCGGCACCGCACGGCATCTCCGCGTCGGCGCGCGCCGGGGGCACCATTGCTGGGGCATTGACCTGGCCGAGCCGATGCTCGAGTACGGGCGCGAACGCCTGCGCGAAGCCGGACTCAAGGCCACACTGCTGAACCTCGACATGACCGCGTTCGGCGCAAACGACCTCGGGCTGGGTCACCGGCGGATCGATGTCGCGTTCTGCTTCATCAACAGCGTGCGCCACCTGCCGACGGATGAGGCGATGGTCTCGCACCTGCGCAGCGTGAAGCGAGTCCTGACGCGCGAGGGGGTGTATGCCCTCGGGATGGGCCTCGCGTCCTACGGGAGCGAGCAAGAATCGGAGGATGTGTGGAAAGGCAAGCGTGGTCAGTGCGCGGTGACGCAGATGGCCCAGTATCTGCCGCCACCGAATCTCATAGTCGGCCAGAGGGGTTCGGAGATCGAAGCCCATCGCAACGAACGGGTCATCAGCCAGCTCGCGGTCACGACACCCACCCGCGAAGTGTTCGTTTCCCACGCGTTTTCGCTTCGGACCTACGACGCCTCCGAGTGGCAGGCGGTCCTCAAGAAGGCCGGGCTCGAAGTGGTCGGGCTGGTGGATGAATTCGGCGACGACCTCGACTGGGACTGGCGAGCCGGGGCTCCGGGCTACGCCGTGTTCCTGCTCCGCTGAGCATCGATCGGGCTGCAGAGCCGTGCGGGAAGGGCCGATAAAGCGTCTGATGGGGCGATCAGTGCCCCGGCTCGCACCGACGGGCGGTTCGGACCGATCGGGTACAGTGTCCGAACCTTCTTTACGCCTGCGGCGTGTTACCTCTGACCACGGACCGGGAAGACCGCGCATGACTGGATTGCTCGCCGAACGATTCCGCCCGCTCGCCCTGACGCTCGGCCTCGCTCTGAGTGCCCTGCTGCTCGGTGGCTGCTCGGGCACGCAGGCCCACTCGTACTCGCTGACGATGCCTGAGGGCCTCGTCCGGCTGGCGGTGGATGTCGAGAACTATCGCGGGCACGTCGAGGTCATCGCCGACGACGACGCGCGGAGCGTGACCGTCGACGGCTGGATCTGGCTCGGCGCGGAGGCGATCAAGGCCGGCGGCGAGGAGCCCTACACGCTGACCAGCGTCGAGGCTCGCATCGAGCGGTCGCCCGATGCTCCCAACTCGGGCGTGCTCCGCGTGCGCACGAGCAGCGAGCACTCCGAGTTCCACGACCACCACGTTCGCCTGGTCATCCGGGCACCGCGCATTGACGGCCTGCGGATCGTCAACCGCGACGGCTACGTCGAAGTCGTGGAAGCCCGGGGCGCGGTCGAGATCGAGAACGCCTCCGGCGGCATCCAGTTCCGCTCGTCGAGCCCGATGGTCGACCCCGTGCAGGTGCTCGCGACCGACACCAACATCTGGTACCAGGTCCCGGCGGGATCGACCGGCGAGGTCGTGCTCGAGACGCTCGAAGGGCGCGCGGTCTACAAGAACACGCTGACCGAGAGCGACCAGACCTACACGACGATGAGCCAGGACGGTACCGACGGTTCGGTGATCCGCACGGTGCTGGCGAACGGGTCGAACCCCGTGAACATCCGGACCAACCGCGGCGACATCCGTCTGCTCGTGATGGAGGATCCGGTCGGCTACAAGACGAACTTCGACTGGGTGATGCCCGAGCTGCGGAACTACTGGCGCCACGGCGGATCGAAGAACTACACCCGGAATCGGCCCGACGATGACTATGAGTCGGGCTCGTTCCGGAACCGCTCCGACTGATCACTTCCTCGCGCTGAGCTCGCGCTCGAGCGATCGGAGGTCGTCTGCTGCGCGCGCGAGTTCGTCGCCCGTCAGCAGTCGCCCCGCGTAGCGGGACTGGTAATACAGGTCGGTGAGGCGAGACAGCGCCCGGGCCACGCCCGGCGCCTCGGGCTCGATCATCGACGCGTGGACGCTGGCTGGTAGGAACGCCGGTCGAGCGAGCCCCGCCCTTTCTAGCACCCGCATCGCACGGTCGAAGAACCGCGTCTGTCGCTGGCGACGCAGTCTCTCGGCATCGACGGGGCTGCGCAGCGCCATCAGCCTTCTGAGCATCGCCTGGAGCAGGCGCTTGGCGATCACCGCGAGCCCGGCGACGACCGCGCAGATTGCGCCGAGCGTCGCGAAGGACAACAGAGAACGGGTCAGGTCTTCACGAACCGACCCGGGAATACGCTCGCTGCCGACGTTCTCCGCGATACTCCTCGCTCGTTCGAAGATCCCGAACGGGCCGGACGAATCCGAGCGGAGCAGCTCGGCCTGACGGTCGCGGTCGAAGCCGATGACATTGCTTGACCATGCGAACTGGAGTTCGTCAAACCACTGGCCGAGGCGTGCGAATACTCCCCCGGGCGGGCGGTGGACCTCTTCAAGACTGAGCCGCGGCGAAGGGTCATAGGTCTTCCATCGCTCGATGAAGTACGGGTAGTCCTGACCGAAACCGACGACCCGGTCGCTCTCCTCGCCGACGGGTAGCGGAGCCAGTTCGCGATCGACGAGCGCCTCGACCCATGCGTGGGCGTGGGACTGGCGGATGGTGTAGGTCTGGCTTTGGGGGTTGTACTCGGTGGCGACGAAACCCGTGACGACCCGCGCATCGACCCACACGCTGCGACAGAGCGCGGCCAACGCCGACGCGAAGTACTCGCAATGCCCCGCGGGACGCTCGAACAGGAAGGTCTCGATCGGATCCTCGCCGTCAGGCACCACCATCATGTCGAGCGTGTAGGCGTAGTTGTTGCTCAGGTAATCGGTGAGCAGGTCCACGATCCGTTCCGACACGCCCGGTTCCAGCACGGATCGCGGCTCATCGGGATTGAACTCCGGCACGCGGTCGCCGAGGATTTCGAGCGCGAGCCCCCGGATCCGCGAACTATCGATCGCGAAAAAGTTGTCCGGGCGCTCGAAGATGGACGGGCGTTGCCCCGGCTCGACGCGCGTCGACGCATCCGGGTTCGTCAGGACGGCGTAGCCGATCGGACCTCGATGATTGCGCAGGCGGGCGACGCCGTCGACCGGGCTGACCGTAAGCCGGCGCCTCGCGCCGGGGATCGCGAACTTCTGGGGCTTCCACAGCGTGAACAGTTCGGACGAGTTGAGGTTCCGCACCGAAACACGGACCTCAACGTTCGCGTCGTCGATCTCGTATGTAAGCGGGAAGCGATCGCCGGGGTAGACCTCCACGGCGTGCTGCCCCACTTTGTCCGCGTTCCGCGACCGGTACCAGACGGCGCTCTCCGGGTCGAACGCGTCCAGCACTGCGCCCCGGAGGCGATGGGTCTGGTTCTCGCGCCAGATGTTGACGCCACCGCTGCTGAGGCGCATATGGAAGGACGCTTCCATCACAACGGTCGGACTCTCGGTGATCGTGCCGGGTCGACCGAGGCGCACCTCGTTGTTGAAGCCGGTTGATGCACCGTAACTGGCGGGCTGCCAGTCTCCGAACGCGCCGCCACCGATGTTGCGGGGCATGAGAAAGAACACCGCGACGGATGTCGCCGTCACGCCGACCATGGTGAGCCCGACGAGGCGACGCACGGTCCGTCTCGCGAGCCGGTCGAAGCCCTTCGCGGGGGGATCGTGCTGCTTCGCGAGCCCGGCGCGAACGCGCTGGGCGTGCGTACGCAGTTGCCCCGCGTAGATCTGGTACAGCACCACGGACCAGAACGCCAGCGGGAGGTAGAGCAGCAGCACCAGCGCGACCTGGAGCGTCACCGACGTCAGCACGGCGCTGATGGCGACGAGCAGGCTGAGCATCAGCATCTGCGCCTGGTCTCGCGGCGTGCGCGATTCGAAGAGTTTTATGAGTTGCAGATAGACAAGGTATTGCGCGATGACCGACACAACATCGGCGAGTTCGCCGGTCGCGGCACGGAACATGAGCACGAGCGCCGCGACGAGCATCGTGTTCGCAACCCACCGCGGAATCGGGCTGGCGAGTCGATCCCGGAACACGAAGTAGGACACGGCAACACCGGTCGCGCCGATCAGGAAGATCAGCGCGTCGAGCTCCGCGACGGCGTTCGCGAAGATCCCGACGAGCACCGTGAGGTGCGACGCGATGTGGTAGCGGCGGTACACGGTCGTCACGACACGCCCTCCGCCGATCGGGACGCCCGGCGCGAATCGACGACGCCGTCCAGGATCTCGGGAGTCAGCAGGCGTGCGCCCTCGGGCAGCGGCGCGATCGATGGGTCGGCCTGCACCCGGAAGACCCTCGCGTCAGCCGGCGAAGAGCCGGGCTCGCTCACCGTGCCGAGGCGCTTATCGTTCAGATCGATCCGCGCGAGCGCTTCGAGCATGGCGCTGGTCCGCCCGTGCATCTGCGACGGCGTGATGTCGATCCCGAGCTGAGGGACGCGCAGGCCCGCCGCGACATCCATGCGCGAAGCGAGCGCGGCGAGCGATGCCGCGAGACAGATCGCCCGTTCCCCGGCTGACTCGTCGTTGTTCCCGCTCGGGTCGCCTTCCCGCTCCAGCGCGAGATCGATCAGCACCGCGGTGGCAACCGGTTCGGCGAACTCGCGCGTCCGAAGATTGCCGCCGCGCGCGGACTGCTTCCACGCGATGCGGCGCATCGGATCGCCGGGCTGGTAGTCGCGGATCGCGTAGAACTCCAACCCGAGGCCGCGACGGTCCTGGCGCTCGGTTTCGGTGCGCCCCCGCCCCCCGCCGGCGAGCAGGACGCTCGCGGGCAGCTCGACGACACGAGGGAGGATGAGCAGTTCATCCGGTTCCGTGACCGTGACCGACTTGAGCACGATGCCGAACGGGAAGGTCGTCGAGATCGTGATCCGATCAAGGCGCATCAGCCCGCGGCGCTCGCACGGCAAGATCGCGGCGATGTCCTCCGTCGAACCGGCGGGAACGACATCCACGAACGCTTCGGGAATCGCGCGTTTGCGGTCGCGCTTGCGGAGTTTTCGCCGGGGTCGATCCGCCTCGATGAGGTCGATGGCCATGGCCGGGACGCGACGTCGCGTGTTTCGCACGCGGTAGGAGAAGCGTGCGTTGTCTCCGACCTGCGCCGGCGCGACGGGTCGCCGATCGACCTCCAGGCCCATCATCATCGCGCCGGACACCACACCGCTGACGAGCATCGCGCCCAGCGCGACGCCGAACACGATGAAGAGCAGATTGTTCTGGCTGTTGATCGACCCGATGCCGAGCAGGACGGTCACGACGATGTAGAAAACACCACCGGAGTGCATGTGGTAGCGGCGCGCGACGACCTTCTTGGCGGGCTTGGCGCTGGTCACCGGTTTCGAGAGCAGTGTCGTACGCAGGGCGCTCACGCGTGGCCTTTCGCTGGAGGCGAGGCGGGGCCCCACCACAAGGAGGGTACGCACGAAGCGACGCGGGGGTTTCGTCCGAGTCTCAGGGCTTTCCACGCGGGACTCGCCGATCGATTGCTGGCGAATCCGTCCGCAACGCCCCCGACAAGCAGCGCAGCGTCCGCGTCGAGCGGCGGACCTTACGGACCGTCTCTGAACTGCTCGTACTGGCCGTACAGATCCTCGCGCTCCTCGCCGAGGTCGCGGTCTGTGCCACTCGTCATCACGATGAGCACCCGCTTGGAGCGGGACGGCAGGCGGAAGTAGCCGGTCGCCGGGTCGTAGCCCTGACGACGGGCGAAGAAGCCGATGTCGTAGTTGAACGAGCCGGCACCGAAGAGATCGATGGGCAAAGCGAACGAGCCGTCTCCGACCGAGTTGCCCCGCGTCAGCGTCCGCCGGTTGAGTTGGCCGGGATCCTGCTGGACGTGAAGCGACACCCCGCCGAGGCCTTCGCCGGCCGAAAGGCGTGGATCGTCGGCGTTGACCAGCATCACGCCGGAGTAGTCACCCCGGATGACCCGACCCTGAAGGGCATATCCATCGCTGGAGCAGGCCGGCAGCAGCGTTGCGACCAGCAGCAGGACGACCAGAGAAAAGGATCGGTTCATGCGCTGTCTCCGGAATCGGTTTCATCGGTGGCCGGTTGGGACTCGGGCGACTCGTCTGACGCGTCTGCGCTGTCTTCGGGGTCGCTCGCATCCTTCGCGACCGCCTTGGACGCCGGCTTCTGCTCGGTGATCAGGTTGGACAAGCCTGGGAAGACATCGTTCACCGGCGGCAGGTCCTTGATCGCGGCGAGTCCGAAGACCTCGAGGAACCGCTTGGTCGTGCCGTAGAGCAGCGGGCGACCGAGCTCCTCGGCCCGCCCGACGATGGTGACGAGGTTCTTCTCCATGAGGCCACGCAGAACCTCGCCGCACGCGACGCCGCGGATAGTCTCGATCTGCACGCGCGTGATCGGCTGACGGTACGCGACGATGGCGAGTGTCTCGATCGCCGCCCGCGAAAGTTTGCTCGACTCGCGCAGGCCCTGGATCGCGGCGATGGCCGGGGCGAACTCGGGCAGCGTCATGATCCGATAACCGCCGGCGACCGACTCGATGCGGAACGAGCGGCTCGTCTTCGCGTACTCCTCGTTGAGCACTTCGATCGCTGCTTCGATGGTCTGCGTCGGCTTGGGGAACACGCCGGGATGGTCGCGCATGCCCGTGGCCTCTGCGATCTTGCCCGGAGCGAGGGCCTTATCCATGGTCAGCAGCAGGGCTTCGATCACCGCCGGGATGCGGTCGGGCGCGAACGCTGGCTTTTCAAGCGTTTCGGACCCGGAGTCGGTCTGCCGGCCGGATTTGGCCTGCGTGTCGTGTTCGGCGGTCGCGGTCTTGCTCATGGCGGCATTCTAGCGGAACGACGAGGCGCCTCGTCCGAATGAGATCATCCTCACGATTTCCGGACGTGTAAATCTGGTCCGGTCGGGGCGCGAAAACCGCACAAAGTACCGGTGAGTTGCATAGTTTGTCACACAGACCTTGCACCACGACCGATTGGGTGTCAGGTTCAGATCTCCGGGTGCGCGAGCATCCGTCTTCCGAGGCCGCCGCTCGATTGGTGGGGGTCACCTTCAACCGAAGGACGCCGAGAGATGGCACAGCAATCGACGGAGCAGGCCGACGCCTCACAGATCCACGCAGCGCTGCCCGACTACGAGCAGACGCTGCTGGACCTCGCCAAACGCGATGCGGCCCGGGCCCTCGAGAACCCCGAGGAACGAGCCACCCGCAGCGTCGCCCTCTGGATGGCCGATCAGGTCGCCGAGCACGCCCGCCGCGCCGATCTCGATCCGCAATTCGCCCGGATGATGCAGGAGCACGCGAAGGAGATTCGCGACCGGGTCCTGTCGGCTCCGACCGGCAAGGCAACGCGCCGCTGGTGATCTGCGCGTTGCGCCAGCACTGAAAGCCAGTATCACACCTCGTCCGGCTCGGCGAACTCCGTCTGGGGCGTGTCGCGCGTCGGGCGTCCGAGCGCCCTCGAGTCATTGGCCGCTCAGCGCGGAGCCGCTGTCGCTCTATCCCCGGACACCACTTCAAGGTGGCATGTGGCGACCTGCGCAGTACTGCTTGTTTGTCAGCTCAACTGGCCCGCTCGGGTGACCGAATCCGCTGGTCTGGGTACACTCCGCGGTCCGACCGACGGCAGTGGCGTCCCGTCGGACGGTCCGTGAATCCCCATGAGCGACGAAACGAACCAGCACGAACTGGGGAACGCGCGATCCGCGTCCCCGGATGAGCCCTCCGCGCTCTCGGAGCAGCCGCTGTCCGGACACGACAGCGCCATCAGTGAACTTCTGCGCGTCGCCGTCCCGGCCGTCGCCACCATGACCTCGTACACGGTCATGCAGTTCGTGGACAAACTCATCGTGAAGGAGATCGGACCCGACGAGCTCGCGGCGGTCGGCAACGGCGGCATCGCCGCGTTCATCCCCGGCGCGATGATGATGGGCCTGCTCGGCGTCATCAACACCTTCGTCAGCCAGAACCTCGGTGCGGGGCGTCCCCAGCGCGGTTCGGCGTACGCCTGGAACGGGCTCTACCTCAGCGTGCTCGCATGGCTGGTGGTGTTCGTCCCCTTCGCGATCTTCCTGCCCCAGGTCTTCCTCGCCCAGCAGGCCATCTTCGATCTGACCGCTCCGGCCGAGGCCGTTTCGGCCATGCAGAACCAGTACGGCAGCGTCCTGCTGCTGGGCATGATCTTCACGCTCGGCAGCCGCTCGCTCGGACACTTCTTCTACGGCATCCACAAACCCTCCGTGGTCATGGTGTCGGCCATCACCGGCAACATCGTGAATGTCCTGCTCTGCAACTACCTCGTGCTCGGTCGAGTCGGGCTGCCCTTCCCGGGCGCTGAATGGCAGAGCGGCTGGGAAGGCATGGGTGTGCTCGGCGCGGCACTCTCGACCGTCGCTGGCGGCATCGTGGAACTCATCATCCCGTTCGCCCTGTTCCTCTCTCGCAAGACCGACGCCCAGTACCACACCCGCCGAGCGTGGCGATACAGCTTCGTCCACGTGAAAGACATCCTGCGCATCGGCTGGCCCGCTGGCTTGATGAGCGCCAACGAGTTGGTCTGCTGGTTCGTGTTCATGACCGGGTTCGTGGCGCACTTCGATAAGCCCGGCGAACCTGCGGTGAACAACGCCGCCGGCTGGATCACGCTGCAATACATGCACCTGAGTTTCATGCCGGCAGTCGGGATCTCCATCGCCCTGACCGCCATCGTCGGCAAATACATCGGCGCGAAGCGCTTGGATATCGCCGTCAAGCGGGCGTGGCTCGGACTCGGGATGACCGTGGTCTACATGTCGATCTGTGCCGCGGTCTTCGTGATCTTCCGTCACGACCTCGTCCGGCTGTTCGTCGGTGCCGACTACGATCCCGAAGTCGCAGCCGAGATCATCGAGATCGGCTCGACACTGCTCATCCTCGCCGCCGCGTTCCAGCTCTTCGACGCCGTCGCGATCTCCCTTTCGGGCGTGCTCCGTGGGGCCGGGGACACCGTCTGGCCCGGGGCGGTCACCATGATCCTCAGCTGGGGAATCATCGTCGGCGGCGGCAAGTACTTCATCACCTACCACGAGGACCTCGGCTCCCTCGGCCCGTGGATCGCCGCGGCGGCGTTCATCATCGCCCTATCCATCGCCTTCTTCGCCCGATTCCTCGGCGGCAAGTGGAAGAACATGAAGATCCTTCGCGAGCACGACGCCGACGAAGCCGGCCTCAGCGGCGCCCTACCCGACCCCGAGAGCGGCTACGACCTCGCCGGCTATGACCCGGCCTCGGTCTCCCCCCAGCAGGGTCCATCACCCTCCTGAGGACCGACGGATCCGCTGGATTTGAGGAATCCGCCCGATTTTCCTACGATATCCCGTCGCGAAGCGGTTCCTGCCCGGACGCCGAGCGACGCACCACACACGACTTTTCTCGTCCGCCCCGGCCCGCGAGGCCGGGGGCCGATTCGAGAACCAGGGAGCACGCGTACATGGCCCAGAACCAAGACCCGATGGACATCATGATCGGCGCGAGCGAAGCCGCCGGCGACACCGCCGCAGCGAGCCAGCACATGCGCGACGGCGACGCCTGTCGCGAGCGCAGCGATCGCGCCGGCGCCTTGGCGGCCTACCGCAAGGCCGTTAACGCCGCACCGAACGATGCCCGGGCCCTCTTCAAGCTCGCCTACGAACTCGACCTCCTCGGCGAGGAGAACGAAGCGATCGCGCTCTACGAGCGTGCATCGGAGCAACGCCCCGCGCCGGTCAACGTGCTGATCAACCTCGCCGTGCTCTACGAAGACCAGGGCGACTACCGCTCGGCCGAGAAGTGCCTGCGCCAGGTGCTCGACACCAACCCGAACCACCCCCGGGCCCGCCTCTTCTACGAGGACGTTGTCGCTTCGAAGGACATGTTCATCGACGAGGAGCACGACCGCGACCTCGCCAAGCGCAACGCCCTCTACGACACCCCGGTCACCGATTTCGAACTGACCGTCCGCGCCCGCAACTGCCTCAAGAAGATGAACATCCGCACGCTGGGCGACCTGCTCCGCGTCACCGAGGCGGAACTGATGGGCTACAAGAACTTCGGCGAGGCCAGCCTCATCGAGATCAAGCAGATGCTCGCCGCCAAGAACCTGCGCCTCGGCCAGGGCCTCGAAGACCAGCACCGCCGGATGCGCGCCCGCGTCGCCGAGTCGGTCAAGGGCCAGGGCGGCAACGAGGGCGTGCTCGCCAAGTCCGTCACCGAACTGGGCCTCTCCGTCCGCGCCCGCAAGGCGCTGCAGGTGCTGGGCATCCAGACCATCGGCGACCTCGCCGCCCGCACCGAGGCCGAGCTCATGGGCGTGAAGAACTTCGGCACCACGTCGCTCGACGAGGTCAAGGAACGTCTCGAGGCCTTCGGCCTCGGCCTGCGTGAGCTGAGTTTCTAACCCCACGACCGCACACACATCGTTCACCCCGGTACATCCCAGTACCGGGGTTTTTCATGCGCCTCGACGAACCCGCCCCCGATCGACGATGATGGTGCCATGACCGAGACGCCCGGCCACTCCCCCACTCCGGCAGATGAGCATGCGATCCTGCCCACCCGCTGGCACGGCGTGGCTCCCGTCCGCCTCGTGTGGCTGACCGCCGGGCTGGTCATCACCGCCCTCGTCGCCCTCTCCGCCTGCAGCACCCTCCTGCCCACCAGGACCACGCCCGTCTCCCCCGGGCCGGTCATGCCCGGCGCCGAGCCGACCAACCCGGCCACCGTCGGGCACGAGAGCGAGCCGCTCATCCGCGTCCGCATCGCGCGCAGCGAGCCGCTGGTCACCATCGGCGGCCCGGAGACCGTGCACATCCTGGGCCCCAGCCGCCCGCGCATCCGCGCACAGAACTCGCCAACCGGCGACGACTTCGGTTCCTCCAGCCAGGTCGTGCCGACGCCCGTCACCATCACCATCGGGCGCGAGGCCTGGCGCATCACCGACGGGCGAGGCAACTCCCGGCGCATGCCGCGCTCGACCCGCGGCGTGGACGAAGACGCCCTGCGCATCACCTCGCTCTCGGCCGACATGCTCGAACTCGACGGCAAGAAACTCCCCGGCTCGCTCTGGCTGCACGGGCGCTCGGGATCCGACGGCGCCGGGTCGATCGACGTCGTCGAGCACCTGCCAATCGAGGTGTACCTCCCCGGCGTCATCGCCAAGGAGCTCTACCCGAACTGGAAGCTCGAGACCTTCAAGGCCCAGGCCATCGCAGCTCGCAGCTACGCCATGCAGGAGCGCCAGCGACGGCTCTCCATCGGCTCGCACTTCGACCTCGAATCCACCACGCAGGACCAGGTCTACGGCGGCGCGACCACCAACCCGACCGCGCTCAAGGCCGTCGAGCAGACCTACGGGCGCGTGCTCACCTGGAACGGGCACCTGCTCCGCGCGTACTACAGCTCGACAACCGGCGGCCGGGCCGCCAGCGCACGCGACACGTGGCCCACCGGCCCCGGCTACGAGTTCAACCTCATGCCCCCGATCCAGGCCTCGGCTCGCGACGATGTCGACGATTTCAGCCCCCTGTTCCGCTGGGAGGTCGAGCGTGACATCGAGGAAACCAGCCGGCGCATCCGGGCCTTCGCCGAAAGCCGCCGGATGGGCATGCGCACCATCAAGCAGGTCGCGAAGATCGAGCCGGTGGCGTTCAACGCCTTCGGGCGCCCCCAGCGCTATCGCATTATTGAGCAGGGCGGGCGCTGGTGGGAGCTTTCCGCCGAGGACACCCGCCTCGCCGTCAACCACGCCGGCGACAGCGGGCTCGAACGCCCCTCGCGCGACCAGCGCATCAACAGCGGTGACTTCACGACCCGACGCGACGGCGACAAGCTGATCTTCTCCGGGCGCGGCTTCGGGCACGGCGTCGGCATGAGCCAGTTCGGCGCCGAGGGCATGGCCCGGCGCGGCAAGACCGCCGACGAGATCCTGATGCACTACTACCCCGGCGCGGAATTGCAGCGGGCGTACTGACCAGCGCAATGAAAAACGCCGGCCAGGAGCCAGCGTTCTTCGGGGTCGTGATTCGAGGAAAATCGAGCCGTTCAGCGACGACGACGCAGGCCGATCAGGCCCATGCCCGCAAGCGCCAGGCCCGCGCCCGAAGGGAGCGGGATTACCGTGCTCTGCAGCGTGTACTGGAGGTACGAGCCGGCGTTTGACGGGTTGGTCCACCAGTCCGTCGCCAGGCCCTGCACCGAGAGATGGTCGATGCCCGAATCCGCATCGCCGCCACCGGAACTCATGACATCGAAGCCGAACGTATCGCCGATGGAAAGCCCGAGCGCCGAGATCTTCACGGCCAGACGCTGGATGCCCGAGGCATGATCCGCATCGGACGCCGAGACCAGGCCGTTCCCGGTGTAGGTCGCGTCGATCTCAGACCAGCCGCTGTTGTATTCGAAGAGATTGGCGCCGGCACCCGAGCCGCCATCATCAGCCCACGAGCCGATCCAGAAGTCGTTGTCGGCGTTGTGGTTGATGTTGGTACGGTTCCAGCCGTTGCTGTCCGATCCACCGGCACGGGTATCCAGCGCGACCATGTACTTGCCCCAGACCGTCGCGTCGAGATCGGCGTCGGTCTGAATGGCGAAGTAAACCCAGGTGTCGTCGTTGGTGACCGTCACCGACCGGATGTCGAGGTTCTGGACACCGGTATCAAAGATGTCGTCGTCGAAGTCGGCGTATGTCCCGGCAACGGCGCTCCCACACCCCAGACCGAGGACGGTTCCAACGCCAAGCAGCAGGCTCGTCTTCACAGTTCGTCTCCTCACTCGTCCCGAACCGCCCAGTAAAACGGTTTACTGGACGCACAACCTAAACGATACACGCCTTTCAGACAGGATCAAGCCCCTACCCTCACAATTCAGGGAAATGCCCCCGGCCGACTCGGCAAAAGAAAACGCACCGGCCAGGTGAGGCCGGTGCGCCATGATTCCGAGGAAAAAGCGCCGAGTGCCTTAGCGGCGCCGACGCAGACCGATCAGGCCCATGCCCGCGAGCGCCATGCCGGCGGCACCGGGAAGGGGGATCACGGAATAGGCGACCTGTACGCCGTCAATCGCGAGGCCGTCGATGTTGGCATAGGTAAACCAGCCGTAGCGGTTGCCGCCGACGGTTGTGGCGATGTCATCCGTGGTCGTGCGAGTGAACGAGAACAGTTCGCTCCCGCCCGCGTTCAGAAGCGAGAAAATGACCGACAGCGTCCCGCCGTCGTCCACGAACTGCTGCTGCAGCGTGTACCAGCCCGCGCTGCTCACCTCGTAGTTGTTCCCGCCGTTCTCGTTCTCGAGTTTCCATGCATTGAACGACCAGTCGGAGTTGTTCGAACCGTTCACCAGCAGAGCGCCGTCAACCATGCCGACGTGCCAGATGAAGTCGCGCAGGTGGCCGCCGGATTGGTTGCTGACCGCGCTGCTGTAGTCGAAGCCCTGGCCGTTCGTCCAGGAAGTCGGGTCAAGGTAGATCGAGGCTGAAGTCGTGAATCCGGTCCCGAAGCTGCTGCTGTACCCGCCGTAGCGAGTGAACGCACCAACCGCCCCGAGGGTGGGGGTGCCGAACACGTTGTTCTGCATGGACAGGTTCGTCAGCGTCGCGTGGTTGCCACCCGAGAACGACGTGATGCCGTTCGTGCCCGACGCGACCTGGACGATGTCAGAACCGTTGTAGTTGTTCCAGCCATTGGTTCCGGCGACGCCGCTTCCAGCGGTCCAACCTGCAGCTTCAAAGCCCTCGTGGTACGTCACGACCTGCGCCGAAGCGGTCGCCCCGGCCATGCCGATCGCCGCCGCGATGATCGCGGCATTTCTTTCCAATCTCATCGTTGAGTCTCCTCCTGCGCCGACGCTGGTCGGCCGACGGCGCTCTGAATTCCCGGGGATACGCCGGATCTACACGAACCACCGATCCCGGGTAACTCTCACTCGGCAACGTACCACAGAAATAGAGGGAAACCACCTAGTATTTTGTTCGGAAACCCTATTCTGGCAATCGGGACCAAATCGCCCCCCGAACTGGTCAAGGCAGCAGCCGAAACTCCTCCGGCAGACGCGGAATCAGGATGACGACCCCCCGCATCGGACGGGATAGCCGATCCCGCGTCTCGAGCATCATCTGGCCGACCGTCGGAACCGGAGCGGCCCTCGGCCCGAACGCCCCCTCCAACGACGGCATGGGCGCATCGAGGGTTTCGAACATCTGCACGCGCTCGTCCTCGGCTTCGGCCTCGACATCCTCCGGGCGAGCCGAAGGGCTCGGACCGAACCGCGCAGGCTGGTCCTCGGGCTCACCGGCCCGTTCGTCCTCCGGCCGCGAGGAGGCCTCTCGCTGTTGCAGGACCTCGATGATGTTCTCGCGCGTCACACCCTCGATCCGGGACCAATCCGCGTCCGGCGCATCGGTCGTCAGCACGATCGCGTATCCCGGCGGCACCGTCAGTTCGAGCAGCGCCTGCTCGACGGTCGGCCCCTGCCCCATGAGGTCCGGTGTGACGAACTCCACGCTCGGCAGCTCGAAGATGTTGCGATCGTCGCGCCGCGGGTCGCGCTGCTGCAACTGCGTGGCCACCTCCAGGCGCATGGAAGCGCCGACCACGGGCTCCCCGTCTCGCTCGACGCGTTGCGGGACGATCCATCCACGCCCGAGCAGACGCAACACGCCCTCGGGCAAACGCGACTCCGACCCGTAAACGACCGCCCGCGTGCCGGCTTCGATGCCGCGAGTTCGCAGCAACTGCACCCAATCCGGCGCCTGGCCGAGCCAACGACGCGACCAGCCGGATCGCGGCGGCGCGATCTGGTGCAGCACGAACACCTCCGAGAGCGGCACCGCCACGACTCGGATACCGCTGAGCCGCAGACGCTCGATGGTCTCGACAGGGAGGAAGTCGGTCGGTCCGGCATGCGACGCGAGCGCCCGAGCGATATCGCCCTCGGTGTCTCGCGACAGCCACCAGTGCAGTTCGATTCCGACCGGATCGCCGCGGATGAACGGACGCTCGGCGTCAAAGACCCGCTCCGGAGTCATCCGTAGTTCGGCCTCGCCAGGTCCGTCGGTCGCGTTGGAGCGGCCCGACCCTCCGGACGAACATCCGATCGACGCGACCATGCCCGCGAGCAGAATCGGCGTGCCGGCGCGCTTCCCGAGATTGCAGAGTCGTCTCACCATCGCGTGGGTTCGCCGTCTGACGCGACCGGTCGCATGCCGTTCCCGCTTACCTCGTGCCCGGATCAGTAAATCTCCGACGGGTGCAGGTGATCGCTGCTCGCGGGGGTGAACTCGTTGATCCGATCGATCATGCGCCGCACGAGCCCGATGTTGTGGCGCGTGTGGTGGAAAGCGATGCGGGGCAGTTCGAGCATGTCTTCCTCGACCTCGTACGGGCCGCGCTGGACGATCTCGCCGGACGCGACGAGCGACGAAAACTCCTCATTCAGCCGACGCACATCGCCCGGCTCCAGCGGCTTCTTGATGCGGATGACCAGGTCGTCTTTCACGTATCGGGACGAGTGGTAGTTCCGGTAGAAGCGCGTGATGTGCTCCACCGCGTCTTCCATATCGCGCGTGATGTAGTACAGGTTCAGGTCTTCGGGCGAGATCATCCCGTTGTTCAGGAGCGAACGCCGGACATAGTTGTCCCAGTGCTCCCAGTACGTGGAGCCCTCGGCCTCGCACAGCACGATCGGCACCATCGCCGACTTGCCGGTCTGCACCAGCGTGAGCGCCTCGAAGATCTCGTCCTGCGTGCCGTACCCGCCCGGAAACACCGCGACCGCCTCGCACTGACTGACGAACATCAGTTTCCGAGTGAAGAAGTACCGGAAGTTGATGAGCTTGTCGTCGCCGGCGATCACATCGTTCGCCGTCGTCTCGAACGGCAAGCGGATCGCCAGCCCGAAGCTCGCGGCGGCGCCCGGTCCCTCGTGCCCGGCCTTCATGATCCCGTCGCCCGCGCCGGTGATGCACAGCCAGTTGTTGGCGGCCATCAGGCGGCTGAACTCCACGCACGCCTGATAGTCCGGGTTCTCCGGCGGAGTGCGTGCCGAGCCGAAGATCGAGATCTTGTGCCGGTCCGGGTACTTGCTGAACACCTGGTACGCGTAGCGCAGCTCCTTGAACGCCGTGGTCAGCAGCTTCAGCTCACCGGTGTCCCGATCGTCGGTGATGAGCTTGAGCGCGGTGATCAGCTGCTCGCGGATCAGCTTGCCCTCGTAGACCTCGGTGTCCCCGCCGCACTCGGCGATGAGCGAATCGAGCTTCTCGATGAAGTCGGGCTGATCGACCCGGCGCTTGCCCTTCATCGGCGAGTGGATCGCCGGGTACGCGTCCTCACGCGTCGGGTCGGGGGTCACCGAATCGAGGCGCGACATGTTGTTGATCTTCTCAGAATCGTTCTGGTTCATTCGTTCTTTCATGGTCTGGTACGGGACGCATCGTTCGCGTCTTTACGGGCGCGGGCTCTCGTCCTCGCCTCCGATGATCGCGTCGAGAAGCCTCCGCGTGGCGGTAAGCTGCTCGACCTCGACCCGCGGATCATAAAGCGTGCCGCCGACCCGTGCCGTAACCAACTCGTTCCGGACCCGCTCGAAGATCTCCGTCAGCAGCGAAACATCCCGCAGAACCACCGTCGTGAAGGTGAGATCAAGGCCCAGATCCGGCAGCGTCATCGTGCCCGATCCCTTGATCGAGACAGACTTCGACTCCGCCGAAAGGTCGTGGAGGTTGACGACCGGTCCCTCGATGAAGGCTTCGGCGTAGGCAAAGTCGATCGGCTCGCTCACGGGTGCCTGCAGGCTGGAAAGCTTGACGAACTGGATCAGCCCCGGCAGGCGCAGAACCTCGGTCCCGTCCGACCCGGGCGCCGGTTGCACCCGGATCAGCGCACGCCCGCGCTGCGCGTCGACGTTGCCGAGCCGCCCGGTCAGCGAGAGGTTCGCGTCGAGCAGGCCACGGTTCTCGGGTGCGCTCGCGATCGCCGCCGGGTCACGCGAGACCTCGGCGAGCAGCCGCCCGAAATCGAGCCCGCTCAGGTCGGCCTGCGCGCGCCACGCGCCGCCGACGAACGATGCCGACTGCGCATCGGGACGGACCTCGCCGCTCGCCGCCAGCCTACCCCCGGCGATCGACGCCGACACCGAAGGGACATAGACCGTGCCCGGCGCATCCGCTTCGCGCCCGTTCTCCGCGCTGATGAACCTCGCGCCGGTCTCGACGCGAGCGCGAACATCCGACAGCTGCGCGCCGCCCACGACCGCGCGCTCTCCGCTCAGATCGACCGCCACCTCCGGCGCTCGCCCGTCCGTGAGACGAGCTTCGATCGATGCCCGACCGACGAGGTCTTCGAGGCGCAAGCCAACGCGCACATCCATCGCCTCGAAACCGACCACGCCCTCGAAGAACGCCCCGTCCCCATCGATGCGCAGATTCGCATCGCTCATCGACAGCGTCGAGTCCGACGCCATCTCCATCCCGTTCATCATCGAAACCACCGCGTCCGGGAGCATCGCCCGCACCCCGTCGTGCAACGAAGCCGCCGTTGCGCTGATCGTCGTTTCCAGACCGAACGGCTCGGCGTCGGTTCGACTCCAGGCCCCGTCGACCGTCGCGTTCAGGTCGGTCGAACTCAATTCGAGATCGATCGCCCCGCCGCTGTCGCTCACGCCGATCGAACCCTCGACGCGATCGAACACCGCCTCGTACCCATCGCGGCTCAACGCCAGCGTGCGAGGACGCACCTCCGCGTCGAGCGAGGGCTCATCGCCGCTTCGCAGCGTGAAGTCGGTATCGAACAGCCCGGCAAGCTCCAGAGAGGCGATCCGCTCGCCAAGCGCCGGCGAGAACCGCCCCACCACCGCCTCCGGCAGTTGCGACTCGAATAGCGCATCGCGCACCGAACCGGTCAGGCTCTCGGTCGTCCCGCCACCCGCTCCCAACGCTTCGAGGCTGTACCCACCGTCGACACGCAGCCGCCCGGCCAGCGCGTCGTTGAACCGCAACACGCCTTCGACCGAATCGAGCGCAACCCGGCCCGGCGTGACCCCAATCGTCCCCGTCGCGCCGACCACCTCGGCACGCCCGCCGAACGCGTTGAAGACCAGCCTCTCGATGCGGTCCGCTTCGACGGCGTAGCGCAGGTCCTCTTCGCTGCCGTCCAGTGTCAGCCGCGCATCAAGGCGCCCCGCCGGATCGAACTGTTCGCGCAGCGACACGACCACGCCAGCGCGGCTCGCGTCCGCAGCGTCCAGCACTCGCTCCAGAGGTTGACCGACCGCGATCGACCGCCCTTCCAGGTCCACATCGATCAATCGCGTCACGCGCCGGGGATCCCCCTCTCGCTTCGGATACTCGACGCGAACCGAGCCCGAGAACGCGCCCTGGTCCTCGCCCACCCGACCGGCGAGCTCTGGCATATCGAGGAAGTCGTCGGTCACAACAAACGCGCTCGACAGATCCGTGAGCAGCGCCGGAGCGATCCCCGGATCACCGGCTTTGAAGCGCATCAGGTCCTCGTCGCTCACGCCGATTGCGCCCGGCGGGTGCGCTGCAACACCGTCGAAGGCGACCTCGACGCGGAAGTCCGTGGAATCGCGCTCGGACGCGAAAATGTGGGCCTCGCAGCCGGCCGTTCCGACAAGGTTCAGCCGGCGCAGGAATCGGTGCACGCTGAATTCTGAATCTCCCCCGTCGCCTGACGCCCGCTCCTCGAAACGCTCGCGCCCCGGCAGTGCCTGGATCAGCAGGCCGTCGATCGGAACATCACCGGCGCTGATGCGGATGTCCGGCGCGTAATCATCGCTGGTGTATCGCACGCCCCCGGAGATCGTCCCCGCCCCGCCACGCAGGCCGCGCAACACGCTCGTTGCGATCGTCGCTGTGCCGTCCTCGATCGTCAGACGCAAGCGCTCCGCCGTCGCCGGGTACGGGAACCGATCGACGACCAGACCGGCTTCGGGGATGTCGATGACGATCGTTTCCTCGTAGCGCGAGTCATCGCCCTCCTCGCGCCGGATCGCGATGTCCAGCGTGCCCGTACCGCCGAGTTCGAACACCGGAGTCTCCAGCGCCGCATCGATCGACGCGAGCCTCACTCGCAGCCGCTCCACCTCCACCGCAGAAGCCGACGCGTCACCGGCAAGCCGGTCGAGCGACGCCTGCACTTCGATCCGCTCGGCCAGCAGCCCGTTCCGGTCCGCGATCGACAGCACCGCGCCCGACTCGCGGAGCCGCTCATACTCCGCCCGGCTGAATATCGTCTCGTACACCGATCGCCGGTTCTCCGGGAGGGACTGCGCGAACAGCGCATCGGTCTTCAGATCCTCGATGCGAATATCGATCTCCACCGCCGCGCCGTCGCGCGGCGGCCAGATCCGACCCGTCGCGAGCAGCCGAGCCCCCGTTGCGCTCTCGCCGGTGATGTCCACGAGCCGGACCTCGCGCTCATCGAACTGCACCCGCCCTTCGATGTTCTCAATCGGGTACGGATACTCGGCAAACCGGCCCGAACCGTTGGAGATGTTCAGAATGCCCTCGGTCACGGTTCGCCCAGGGGACCCGTCAGAGCCCCGACCGCGCGACACCCGCACGAAGCCGGCCAGTTCCGCCTGCGGCTCGAGAAACCGGTCCATCACACGCACCATCAGCGGCGGCGCAAACCGGTTCAACCCGCCCTCATCCGCGAACGTGAACCGATCGGTTTCGATCTGCGCCCGGTACGACGAGTCGAAGCTGTACGAGTCGTACTGCATCGTCACCCGACACGCGAGTTCTTCGATCGCGCCGGCCAGATCAGCGGTAAACCCGCTCTGCGCGAACACGATCGAACCGCGCACGTCCCGCATCTGCAGCATCTCGCGTCGGCTGCCACCGGGCGCGCCGTCGTCGGCCACCGTCATCGGAATCAGCAGGTCCACATCGCGCGGCGTCAGACGAACCGCGAGACCCTCGGCCGGCCCGTAGGTGAACGTCGCGTCGTCGATCGCCCCACGCACATCGAGCGCCTGCCAGAATTCCCTGATCCGCGTCGGCGCCGTGCGCGAAGACCACTCGGCGAGGTCGAGCCCGGTCAGCGTCAGCACCACATCCCCGCTCGACTGATCAATGGACCCGACCAGCCGCGCGCCGGCGCCGTCGGCATCGGAAGGCATCTCCGCGAGCTCGATCGAGTACCGGCGCGGAGCGTCGGCGCGCTCCACCATCTGCCCCTCAAGATGCAGCGTGGTCAACCGCGTGTACGAAGCCGCCGTCCCCGGCCCCGTCGGCCTGTGCTCGCCGAGTTCAATCGTCGCCCCGCGCAGTTCGATCCTCGGGTAGCCGCCGCTCATCCCGCTCCCGGTCCGCGGACGCAATCGCGACAGATTGACCTCGCTCGTGTCCTCGTCCAGCGACACCCGCACCGTCGCGTCGTTCAACTCCATTGCGGTGATCGGGCTCTGACCGGAAAGCAGCCGCCCCCAGTCGATCTGCGCACGCAGTTGATCCGCACGCAGATACTCGGCGGCCTCGCCCTCCAGCCCGTTCAGACGCAACGACAGGTCGCGGACCACGAGTTCGCCGTCCATGGACACGCGGCACGAACCCGCGCTCGCCGTCCCGCCCAGACGCCCCTCGATCTGCCCCATCACGATCCAGCCCAGCACCGGCGTCTGCGTCACCGTGACAACGCCGAGGACGACGACGATCGCACCGATAACGGTCCATCGCACGAGGCGTTTGCGCCAGGTCCGGCGCACGCGCGGCGGACGGCGTCGGGATGACTCGCTGGCTGAGGAAACCATCGCTTGGATCGTAAGGCCCGCCGTTCTCGGACGCACCGCCGTTCACACGCGACGGCCGCTCGCTCCGCATCGGTATACTCCGATCCAGCGTCGCCAGATGCGACTCCGACACCCCCTGCAGCGGGCCCGGCCCCCGGCGCAGGCGTCTGATCCGCCCAAAGCAGCCGAACCACATCAAGCGCTCGTAGCTCAGCAGGATAGAGCAGCGGTTTCCTTCTTTATGACACGAAGAGGGGCCCCCGAAGGAAACAACGGGAGGCGAACCGGGTGAACTCGGGGAAGCCCACACGGATCCCAGCGATCCACGGGTAATCCCGAGCCGAGCCGCCGACGGGGCGGGTGAGCCTATTCACCCAGTCGGCGGAAGGTGTAGAGACCAGCGGGTGAGCCGCCCCGGCGATACCCCCGCACCGCATGGGCGTTGAGCCCATCGGAAGCGCCCGGCACCCCACCGGCCAACGGGCCGCGGGTGAAGAGATGGTCCGGTCCCGCGGGAAACCGCGGGGTGAGCTGAAACCGCAGGTCGGAGGTTCGAGTCCTCCCGGGCGCGCTTCAACCCATCCGCCCCGCGTGTAACCCCGTCGCGGACCCACAAATAGTGCGTTCAATCCGATGACGCGGGAATACACCGAAGTGAACCCGGCGTTGTGGCGACGGTATAAGATGCGAAGCGAGGTCCGGTGGGCCTCATTTCAGGGAAAAGACGCACACAGTTTGCGGGCAAACTACCCGAGCGTACGCTTGGAAGACTCGACGCAGCGTCCGCATCGCGACGCCGCGGCTGAATCGCAGCAGCGAAAGAGGAGCAGAGATGGCAGACACAAACGACACAGCAGCCGGCGCAGTCCCGGTCGGACGCATCGCCGGCGTCGTCGTCCTTACCGGGGCGGTCGTCGCATTGGCGGTCGTCGCCATGACCAACAAGGCGCCGGACGTCGATCCGAACGCGGGCCAGACCCAGCAGGTCTCCAACCAGTCCGCTCCCGTCGAGCCCGATGAGCGCGCCGACGCGCTCGCCAAGGCCGACCTCAGCGACAGCCGCATCACTCCTGAACTCACCCAGGCCCTCACGCAGGGCAACCAGGAAGAGTTCAACGCCGCGATGGATCAGCTCAAGCAGATCCTCGCCGAACGCGAAACAGATCGCGAAGCGAACACCGCCGATCAGGACTCCCGCGCCGCCCAGAAAGCCGCCGCCCTCGCACGCGCCGACCAGAAAGTGCGGAACGCCAACACCACGCCGCAGGGCCCGGCCACCTCGCCCGCCAACCCGAACGCCAAGATCAACTTCAAATCGATGGAGGTCGATTTCGGCGACGTCTACAGCACCAACCCGGTCCCCGGCACCTTCGAGTTCACCAGCGCCGGCACCGAGGACCTCATCATCGAGCAGGTCCGCACGACCTGCGGCTGCACCTCTGCCAACGCAGCCGAACTCCGCAACTCGCGATGGGAGCCCGGCACGGGCGCGTCGATCGACTTCACCTTCACCCCGGCCCAGAAAGCCGGCCTGCAGTCGAAGAACATCATCGTCATCACCAACTCCGAAGAGAACCGCACGATCAGCCTGACGCTCAAGGCCAACTACATCCCGGCGGTCAAGACATCCTCCCAGACCGCGACCTTCGGACGGGTGGAGGCCGGCAACATCGGTCAGGCCCGGGTCGTCCTCGAATCGCGCGACCCCAATTTCCAATTCAAGAACTTCGATCTCGGTGACGCCGCGGGCGACTACACCTGGTCCTACACCAAACTCGAGTCCGTGAGCGAGGACTACCCCAGCCGCGGCCAGCTCCTCATCCAGACCAAGCCCGACGCGACCATCGGTCAGATCAACCGTGTGATCGGGCGCATGATCGTCATGAGCACCGAGGGCGACTCCGCCGAGCAGTCCGAACTCGAGTTCAACGTCGTCCTCCGAGGCGAGATCGTCGGTCAGCTCGAGGTCGAGCCGACCTTCGGCCGCTCGCCGCTCGCCGAACCCGGCACCGCGTTCGAGCACCAGATCGTGGTCACCTCTCGCAAGGGCGAGCCCTTCCAGATCACCGATGTGAAGCTCGCGCAGGGTGAGGTCACCGACTTCGAGTACGAGGTCTCACCCGTCGAGGGCCAGAACGGTTCCGCGTACAACGTCACCGTGCGCGGCAAGGCCCCGCAGCGGGCCGGCGGCTACATGGGCAAGGTCGAGATCTACTCCGACATCGAGAACCACGGCCCCATGCCGTTCCAGTTCTCCGGCGTGCTCCGAGCCTCCCGCCAGTGATCATCTGAACATCACCCGCTCCATCTCAGGGGCGACCTTCGGGTCGCCCCTGTTGCGTTTTGGCAGCGCTCGCCTCGCATCATCGTGGCGTAGACGCAGCACCGATAACACCGACGACAGCCCGAACACCGCTTGAAACAACTCCAACACGGGCCTCGACTCCTGGCACACGCGCTGTATCGTCTGAGATAGGCATGCTTTGCGCAAACTCCCAGACTCGACTCCGCGTTCTCGCCGGCCTTGGCCTTCTGGCCCTCGGCATTGGGGTCGGCTGCGCCCGCACGCCCGAAGCTCCGTTCACGGCGGAAGTACGGACGACCGCCCCCGCTTCGACCATGGTTTTTTCCTCGGCCCCGGTCCGTAACTGGCACGCGTCCAACACCGGCGAGCCCGGCGTCGGCCTGATCGCCGCGGACCGCTACGAATTCTCACGCAACGACGCCCGGCTCACGCCACAGACCCGAGGTCCGGTCCTCGCGACCCGACAGTGGCCTGAACCCCCACGCCCGATCGAGCGTCCCGTCCGATTCTGGCGCTGGCAACAGCGCTGATCGACCGATCCGGACCGCCGCGAAGCCTCTCTTTTCTACCTGTTTCACAATGGGCAATCCGATCGCCAGCCGAGGTGTGGAAAGGTCAGGATCCTCACAAGTGTTTCATTGACTGGGAGTTGTGCGCGTGCCATACTACACGGCGACGCGTGGCGTCCGACCCGTCCAGCCACGCATCGGTTTGTAACCGTCCGACCGGACGCCGGGCCCAAGGCGGCGAAAAACGCTTGCCGGCGTCCAAATCGCTGTTCGTCTGCGCCATGTGCTGATTACGAGCGACCAGCAAGGACCATCCAGGGAGACTCTGACCATGGCGACAATCACCAAGAAAGACCTGATCGACCGGATCGCCGAGAAGACCGGGCAGAAGCGGGTCGTGGTGAAGTCCACCGTTCAGGAGTTCCTCGACGAGGTGATCGTCGAGCTCGGAAAGGGCAATCGCCTCGAATTCCGCGATTTCGGTGTCTTCGAGATCCGCAAGCGCGAAGCCCGACTCGCCCAGAACCCCAAGACCCTCGAACCCGTCCCGGTACCCGCCAAGAATGTGGTGAAGTTCAAGGTCGGACGGCGCATGCAGTCCTCCGTCGACGACGAGGTCGAGACCGACACCGCGAGCAACGGCAAGCCCAAGATCGTCACGAACATCAAGCCGGGCACGAAGTCCAAGGCCTGATCCGAGGACGATCCGACCGACGCTGCCACAGCGATCCTGACCGCTTTCCATGAGCCCGCGCGCCGATCGGCCCGGGCTCATTTGGTATCCTGTCCGATCTGCCCGCTTCGTCGGCCAACACCCGTCTACTCCCCGCGATCCCGGAGATCGATCCATGACCGTCGCCACCAGCAACAGCATCCTCGAGCACCTCGGCTCCGAGGCCGACGCCCTTCTCGGCTACTCCTGCACGGGCATCAAGAAAGACCAGATCCACGCCCCGGGACCGGACTTCGTCGATCGCGTGCTCTCGATCACCGACCGCCCGGCTCCGGTCCTGCGAAACTTCCAGACCATGATGAACCACGGTCGCCTCGGCGGCACGGGCTACATGTCCATCCTCCCCGTGGACCAGGGCATAGAGCACTCCGCCGGCGCGAGCTTCGCTCCCAATCCGATCTACTTCGACCCCGAAAAGATCGTCGAACTCGCCTACGAGGGCGGCTGCAACGCCGTCGCCTCGACCCTCGGAGTCCTCGGATCCTGCGCCCGAAAGTGGGCCCACAAGATCCCGTTCATGGTCAAGCTTAACCACAACGAGCTCATGACCTACCCCAACAAGTTCGACCAGCGCAAGTTCGCCAGCGTCCGCCAGGCGTACGAGATGGGCGCGGTCTCCGTCGGCGCGACGATCTACTTCGGCAGCGACGAGTCAACCCGCCAGATCGAGGAAATCTCCGCCGCGTTCGAAGAGGCCCACTCCTACGGCCTCGTCACCGTCCTCTGGTGCTACATCCGCAACGAGGCCTTCAACCAGAAGAAGAACGGCGGCAAGGACAACCACACCGCCTCCGACCTCACCGCACAGGCCAACCACCTCGGCGTCACCATTCAGGCCGACATCATCAAACAGAAACTCCCCAGCCACACCGGCGGCTACGCGGCGCTCAACATGGGCGATTCCGGCTACGGCAAATTCGATAAGCGCATCTACACCGAACTCTCCGGAGCCGACGAGAACGGCAGCGGCGGAAACCTGATCGAACTCACCCGCTACCAGATCGCCAACTGCTACATGGGACGCAGCCCCCTGCTCAACTCCGGCGGCGCCAGCAGCGGCAAGGGCGACCTCGCCGAGGCCGTCAAGACCGCCGTCATCAACAAACGAGCCGGCGGCATCGGCCTCATCTCGGGTCGCAAGGCCTTCCAGCGCCCCATGAACGAAGGCGTCCAACTGCTCAACGCCATCCAGGACGTGTACGCCGACGAGAGCATCTCGATCGCCTGACGACCTCCGAATTCCGTTTAGACACAAATAGGTACGATTTCACGGAATAACCACCATGTACAGGTGGTTCGACGATGGCTGTGCGCCACGCACTAATACCTGAATGCATCTCGGAGGTGATCACCGGAACCCGGTGTTGGTATCACCATGCAAAGATACGGGGATTCGCACTCGATCGCCCGGTTCTCGAACGTCCACCGTGGACCGAGAATCGCCGGATGCCTTGGAGCATTCGGCGGAAAATGGCGCCAGCGCAGGGTGCACACACCGGGGTCATCAATGGCCCGCCGGGAGGAGATTTTTAAGATGAAGCAGGCAGAGGAGGTGCCTGAAGCTTCGAACGCTGCCCATATGAACATCGTGAACGCCGAGTCCTTCTTCGAGACGCTCAACGCGCGTGTCGGAGGGCGACTCGTCGTTGACGAGGACGGGCAGGTGCTCGAAGCGAACGCGCAGTCCGAACGGGTACTCCGAGGATCAAGCAACAAGACGGAGATGGTCGGCCGGAACATCCGGGAACTCTTCGGTTCCGACTTCGCCCAGGATCGTCTTCGCCTCATCCGCGAGTGCATCAAGGCGAACCGCCCGCTGTACTTCTGCGCGATGGTCCGCGGCGTTTGGTCTCACATCCTGTACGAACCGCTGACGGACGCCGGCAACGGCAAGCCCGGCGTGATCGCGACGACCTACGGCATGCTCGCCCAGCTCCACTCGCTTCCCGAGAGCGCCGATGTCCGGCTGTCCCGAGCGAACGTCCACGACCTCGGCCCGCTCGCGAATCTCACCCGGCGCGAACTCCAGGTGCTGAAGATGATCGGCGACGGCTACTCCGCCGCGACGATCGCCGAGCAGCTCTTCCGCAGCAAGCGAACGATCCAGTGGCACCGTGCATCGCTCGGGCGCAAGCTCGGTGTGACAAACCGGGTGATGCTCGCGCAGATCGCCTACGCCGCTGGTCTTCCCGAGTTTGATGTGGACCAGGTCTACGACCTGTTGCACAACAAGAAGACCTCGCGCAAGCCAAAGAAGAACCCGGCCCGCCTCAAGGGGCTCGCCGCGGGAACCGATTCCCCGCCCGCCGTGCGCCCGAAGCAGAACGGGGCCGTACCCGAGGGGCCGCCCGCGAGCGACTGATTCCGCCTCCGCCGGTACGCTGAGCCCATGAACGCCACGCACGCCGACGACTACTGCCCCCTCGACGACGAGACCTCGCAGATCCAGATCGAAGCCGTCCTCCGTCGCGCAGCCGAACTGGAAGGTTGTGTGCTCGACATCGGCTGCGGCGACGGACGAATCGCGATCCCGCTGGCCCGCGCAGGACGGACCGTGCTCGCGATCGACTCCGACCCGCTCGCCCTCGAAGCCCTGCGCCAGGCGCTCCGCGAGGAACCCGGGGCCACCCGGTCGCGCGTGACGCTGCTTCACACAGAGGCCTCGTCCCTGAGCGCTGAATCACTCCGCACCGCCGCCCCGTCGCCGATCGCCATGGCGGTCTGTGTCGGCCACACCTTCCTGCTCCTCCACGACCCGCTCGACGCGCTCGCGCTGATGCGGACGCTGGCATCGACCCTGGAGCCCGGCGCCGCGCTGCTCGTGGACGATTTTCCGCACGAGCTCTGGTTCGATGTCAGCGAAGGCAACTGGCAGTCGGGCGTCGCCGAGATGCAGGCCGACGACGACTCCGAGCCCGAACTGTGGCAGATGGTCTGGCAGCCGGGCGACCCCGTGATCGCGCTCAGACGCGGCGGGGCGGTCGACCCCGACAGCATCGAGATCCTGCCGAGCGACCGGCTCCATCGCCTCTACTCGATGGGCGAGCTCCGCCTCCTGTGCGCGTGCTCCGGCTTCGGTCAGCCCGTCCGGGTCCTCGAAGACGCGCTCATCGAGATGCCTCTCGATCCCGCGTCCGACCGATAAGCCCGCCCCAATTCCTGTCGCACGGATGCCACCACGCGAATCCGGCACTCTTGCGTGGTCGGCGATCAACCGCCGTCGCGAGCCGGCCGATGCACCCGAAGAGCTCACGGCTCATTCATCCATCGCTCAAGACCAGGAGCAACGCCGTGCCCGCGACACGATCGAGAACCGAGAACTGGCAGCGCAGCCTCGAGCAGATTCATCAGCGGGGCGGCGCACTCGAGATCACCCTCCCTCGCTACATCGGCAAGACGGAGAGCGGCGTTCCCACGGTCACCGAGGACGATCAAAGCTCTGCCAAGAACATCATCTGGCGGGTCCGCATCCTCGACATGGACAACGCCTCGATCACCGTGGACCAGCCGATGGTGCTGGGGCGGACCATCGATCTCAAAGAGAACATCAACCTCGTCGGCATCATCGCCGTCGGCCAGAACCGGTGGATGTTCCGCACCAGAGTCCTGGCCAAGGTGAACATCGAAGCGAGCGGTGGGCACAACGCCATCACCGGGCTGCGCCTCAAAATGCCCACCGATGTCGAACGCTGCCAGCGTCGCAACTTCTACCGCGTCTCGACCGTCGGCCTCGACCTCCCGGTCGTCACCATGTACCCGCTGATCGATCTGCGCAGCGCGATCATCGCCGAGACCGCCTGTCGCGACGAGATCTTCGCGTTCAGGGATCGTTCTCTCGCCGGCAAGATCGGGCCCGACGGCCCGCTGTCGCTGAAGCGCCCCGAAGTCGGCCCGCCCATGGGAGCACGCCTGATGAATATCGGCGGCGGCGGCGCGGGTGTCCTCCTCGACCAGATCGGTCAAACCGGGTTGGACACGCACCAGGCGTTCTGGCTCAACATCGACCTGAACCCCGAGGTCCCCGTCCCGGTGGGGGTCGTCGCGCGTCTGCGCCACACGCACATCGACTCGCTGCAACGGATCTACGCCGGCCTCGCGTTCGAGTTCTCGCACAACCCCAGTTACGAGAAGGTGATCGTGGATCAGTTGTGCGAGTACGTCGCCATCGTCCAGCGTCGCCAGCTCCGCAACGAGTGACCCCTTCAATCACCGGCGATCGGCTCGTACACTGATTCCATGGGAATCCGACGACTGCTGGTTTGCGTCATCACCGCGCCGCTCGCGGCTCTGCTCTGCCTCGCCGGTTCCGCGTGCGATGCGCAGTCCGAATCCGCACCCGCCGAGCAGGTCAGCGTTCCGGAGCCGGAGCCGATCCTCTGCCGTGCTGAACTGCGCAGCTTCATCGTCGCCGGCAAGGGGCGTCACCTGTACCTGCTGATCGACTGCCCGCCGGGCTTTGACGATTTCGACGGACGCGTGGAGTACACCACCGCCGCGATGCGCCGGGACTACACGGCGCCCGAGGACCGCTCCGGCGCCGCGCGCGTCGCGAAGATGACCGCCGGGCGGCCACTCATGCCCATCATCGAGAATGCGCAGGATCGCTTCGAGGCCGAGTTCGAGATCACGCTCGAGCAGGCCATCTGCCTGCAGCAGGATCGGGTGTTCGGCGCTCGCTACGCGCTGCTGGGAACGAACAGCTCCAGCGGGCTCCGGCGCACTCTGGAACTGTGCGACTGCGAGATGCCGAGCCGGATCGTCGGTTCGGGCGGCTTCTTCGGCGAGTACCCCGGCATCGACGAGGACCCCGGACCGGTGCTGGATCGAGAACGCTGGCCGGTCTATGGCATCGAGGGCGAGCCGGAGATCACCGCTCCGGAGAACGATTTCAGCCCCTCCGAACCTGCTTCCTGAGCCTCAGCCCCGACCCGAAATCCGCTACACTGCCCCGCCCGTCGCAGATCGCGAGCGAGGCCGCAGGTGTGCGCCCGCCCGAACCGGACAGGACATCCCCGCCGTCACCGTTCGCCGTGATCTGGCGATCCCCTTTGAGACCCTTCGTCATGGCAACGGACGCTGCACAACGCGCTAGCCGATCGGACCGCGCCGCCCTGCACCGGCTGGCCAAGGCCCTGCGCATCTTCACCCGCTACGACTCCAGCCGCCACGGCGTGGTCGAGGCTTCCGACGAAGCGCTGCTGGCCGTGATCAACAGCATGGGCTACCCCGTCGCGAGCGCGTCCGAGGCAAGCGCCGTCCTCGAGCGGGTCGAGGCCGACCGCGCCGGTCAACGCCTCGAACCCATCACCGTCGCGTGGATCGGCAGCAAGCCCCATGCCCGCCTGCGTTTGACCGACGACGCCGGCTCCGGCAGGGTCTCCTGGATGATCCGGACCGAGGACGGACGCACCATCGAGGGCAGCGCGGAAATCGCCGACCTGCGCACCGCCGAGCGACGCACCCTCACCGGCACCCGTGCCCGATTCGCCTTGATCCCACTCCCCGGAAGCACATCGCGTACGCCATCCGAGAACCAGCTCGGCATGGGCTACCACACCCTCACGATCACCCACGCCGGCGAGACCTTCGAAAGCCTGATCCTCTGCGCACCGAAGGTCTCCTACCAGGTGCCCGCCGACCATGGCATGGCGGGCGAGCGCGACGGCAGGAGCCTCGGCCTGTTCTGCCCGACCTACAGCATCCGCTCCTCCCGCAACCACGGCATCGGCGACCTGACCGACCTGCGCGACCTCGCCTCGTGGGGCGCCGATCGCGGGGCCGATCTGATCTCCACGCTCCCCCTCCTCTGCGCGTTTCTCAAGGGCGAAGTCTTCAACCCCGGCCCCTACGCCCCGGTCTCGCGCCTGTTCTGGAACGAACTGCTGCTCGACCTGGAACGGGCCCCCGGCTTCGATGATTGCCAGACCGCAACGAAGATCCTCGCCGACGCCGACTATCGCAAGCAGAGCGCTTCGTTGCGCCGGGCCAAGCTCATCGACTACCGCGCCGTCAGCGCCCACAAACGCCGCGTGCTCGAGCCGCTCGCCGAGTCCTTCTTCGCCTCCGGTGGCGACCGCTCACCCGAGTACAAGGCGTTCCTCAAAGACACGCCCGAGGTCCGCACCTACGCCCGCTTCCGCGCGGTCGGGGAGAAACTCGATGCGCCGTGGCAGGACTGGCCCAAGCGCCTGCGCAACGGCGCCATTCGCAAAGGCGACTTCCGCCCCGAAGATGAGCGGTACCACCTGTACGCCCAGTTCGCGATGCACCAGCAGCTCGGCGCGTTCAGCGCGGAGATGGCCGAGCGCGGCGCGAAACTCTACCTCGACCTGCCGGTCGGCACGCACGCCAGCGGTTACGACATCTGGAAGAACCGCCACGTCTTCATGACCGGAGCGACCGTCGGCGCGCCGCCCGATTCGGCCTTCGAGAACGGGCAGAACTGGGGCTTTCCGCCGATGCACCCCGAGGAAGCACGGCGCGAGGGCTACGCCTACTTCATCGCCTCGCTGCGCAACCACCTCAAGCACGCCCACTTCCTGCGCCTCGACCACGTCATGTGCTTCTACCGCCTGTTCATGATCCCCGACGGCATGGGCGGTCCCGACGGCGTCTACGTCGGCTACGAACACGAGGAACTCTTCGCGATCCTCTGCATCGAGTCGCACCGCGCCCAGTGCCGGCTCATCGGCGAGAACCTCGGCACCGTGCCGCCCGCGATCGAGACCGCGATGGAGAAGCACCGCGTCGGCATGCTCTACATCGGGCAGTTCAGCGTGCGCACCAAGGGCAAGAAGAAACTCACCGCCTCGCTCGCGCCCATCGAAGCCAACCGCGCCGCGAGCCTGAACACCCACGACCTGCCGCCGTTCGCCATGGACCTGATGGGCGGCGATGTGACGCAGTACCTCGGCAAAAGCAACAGCACACCCAAGACACTCGACAGCACGCCCGCGAACTGGACCGACCGCGCCCACGCGCTCGCGGACCTGCTGGTCAAGCAGGGCTACTGCGCCGCAAAACCGAGCGCATCGCAGCTCGCCGCCGGATTCAACCGCTACATCGCCGAGAGCGATGCCGAACTCGCGCTCGTGAACATCGAGGATTTCTGGGCCGAGACCCGCCCGCAGAACATCCCCGGCACCAGCAACGAGTACCCGAACTGGCGCTGCAAGCTGGCGATGACGATGCGGGATATCAAGAAGCACGAGCAGATCGGCGCGACGATCGAGGATCTCGCCGAGCGGCGCGCTTCGAGATAAACCGCTTCGGACTCAGACCGAAATCAGAGCAGTCGCGTCGCGATCGCGCGGCAACCGACCAGGTGGCTGTCGAGCTGCTGCGCCAGCAGTTCCGCCTCCACTTCGCCGCCGGGGCACGGCAGGAACAGCGACGAACCCGAACCCGTCACCTGTGCCGTTGCGCCGATGGCCCGCTCGATGTTCGCGATGACCGCGCCGAGCTTCGGCTGCATCTGCTGCGCGGGCGCCGCCAGATCATTGAACAGTTCGCTCGATCGCACTTCGCCGGTCGAAGCGAGTTTGTGCACCTCGACATCGCGGAACACGTGATCGGTCTCGCCGCTCGCGTCGGTGATCAGGTGGTCGAAGGCGCGATACACGCCGCCGGTCGGGCAGCCAAACTCGGGGAGGACGAGAACGAGGTGTGCGCTCGACGGGTGCACCGGCTTCATCGGCGTGCACCTCTCGCCCAGACCCTCGATCACCGCCGGGCCCGGCCCGAGCGATGAGCGATCCTCACGGTCCTGCAGGAAGAACGGCACATCCGAACCCAACTGCATCGCCAGTTCACGCAGGTCGCCATCGCTCAGGTCGAGCTCGAACAAATCGCGAACCGCGACAAGCATCGACGCGGCGTCCGACGAGCCGCCACCAAGCCCGCCGCCGACCGGGATCCGCTTGTCGAGTTTCAGTTGTACCGGCAGCGAGCGCCCGACCTCCCGCTCGAGCAGCAGGTGCGCCCGCACCGCCAGATCGTCGCGCACCGACCAGTCGATCGGGGCCGACGGCTGCGGCGCATCGGCGTGCCACAGGATCGCGTAGCGCGACAACCGATCGTCCTCGAGGCGCGTGACGAGCAGCTCGTCGGCGAGGTCGATCGGCGCCATCCAGGTCGCGATCGGGTGCATGCCGTCGCGCTCGGAGTCGTCATCGATCGGCGCACCGACCGCCAGCGCCAGATTGACCTTGGCGTGTGCGTTCAGCGCGATCTGAGGTCGCCCGGCGGGCGCGGAGGAATCGGTCATGAACAGATGATAAACGCTTTGACCGACGCGGGTTAGACCGCGGCCCCGACCAGCGACCGACTTGTGTCCCAGCCCGCGATCACCCGCTTGCCCCGCAGGTCCCGCGCGAGCGAATCGCAGGCGTCGAGCATCGGCCCCGGGGAGATCGTCGCCGGGATCAGCGTGCGCGCCTCGTGCGGATCATCCACCGGCTCGATCCGCAGCTCCTCGATCACCCGGCGCACCGCCCACGCGTTCTTGCCGGGCGGTGCGCCAGCGGGCATCAGGCAGCACACCGGCCCGTCCGACGACGACAGCCCGCGCGACAGGTGCTCACGCACCGCGCTGATGCCCGTGAACCGGTCGTACAGCTCTTCGTCCATCGGCGTGCGGTCCTGCGCGTGGAGCGTTTCGCGCAACTCGTTGAGCCCGGTCTCGTACCCCGACATCGCCCCTTCGCGCTCCGCGATCGCGCGGTAACGGGTCACGGTCTCGTCGAGCACCCACTCCAGCACGCCGTCGGGCGCGTAGCGCTGCGCGACCCACGCGTTGTTGCGCACGAGGCTCCGCAGGATCGCGTCCATGTTTCGGTTGCTCTCGTCCTTGCGATGCAGCACCCCGAACGCCCGACTGAACGCGACGCGATACCCCGCCAGCAGCATCTTCGCCGCGAGGTCGTACTCCTCGACGTAGTAGTGGAAACTCGGGTCGTATCCGCCCAGTCGGTTGAAAAGCGCCGTGCGGATCGCCACGCCGCAGCCGATCGGCACCTCGGGCAGTCCCCCGGACTCGCGCCGCCCGTTCTCGAGCCGGATCTCGGCGCACACCGCCCCGACCTCGTCGGGCGCGCGCAGCAGTTCCTCCACGAACCGGGCATCCGTCGGCGAAGAGTCGTCGTCGAGCATCAGCAGCCAGTCCGAACCCGTCTGTGACGACGCCTCCGTCGCGCAGGCGTTCCGTGCCGACGCCGCCTCGTTGGTCCGTCGGTGCAGCACGCGCACCGGCACCCGCCCGGCGATCGCCTTCGGCGCGGTGACCGGGAACCTCGAGCGGTTGTCCGCGATGATCACCTCCGCGCCGCCCAAGGGCTCGAACGCGTCCGCGCCGAGTTTCTCGATGTCACGCAGCGTCCGCGCGAGCTGGCCGGGCCGGTCTCGCGTGGGGATGACGAAGCTCAGCATGCGTCCCCCCTCAGACCACCATGCGCCCGCGAGTGGGTGCCACCGGCTTCACCGCCAGTGCCGCGGCGACCGTCCGCTTGGCCGACGCCAGCAGGTGCGTCGCGTCCACCGCCTGGTTCCCGACCAGCCCCGCCTCGATCGAGGCCGCCACTGCGCCGATCAGCGAGGCCTCGGGCAATTCGGCGCCCGCGATCCGGGCCATGGTCGTTGTGGCGAGCAGCGCATCGCCGCAGCCGAGATTGTCGATCGCGTGGGCGCACAGCGCCGGCACGTGCTCGCCGGCGACGCGCGTGGACCAGTCCTCACCCGCAGCGCCCGCGACCCGGTCGAACGCGATCAGCCCCTCATCGCCCATGGTCGTGATGACCTGGCGCGCCCCGGTCTGCTGCATGAGCTTCCAGACCACCGAGTTCAGCGACGAGTCGTAGTCCGACACGGCTGCGCGCATCTCGACCTCGGTCGGGCAGAGCAGATCGACTTTCTTCATCGAGAGCAGCGCCGAGCGCCGCCCCGAGACATCGCCCGCGACGAACCCGACGAAGCTGCGCAGCGACGCGCTCAGTTCCGCCAGCGACTTCGGGGTCAGCAGGTCGAGCCCGAAGTCCGCCAGCACGGCACCGTCGGCCCCACCGTTCTCCGCCGCTGCCTCATCGGCCAGCGATTTCAGCTCGGCCCGCTTGCCCGAATCGAGCGCGAGCGGACGGACCATGTCCAGTTTCATCACCTTCTGCGATCCGACGAGAAACCGCTGCTTCTCGAGCATCGGCGCTTCGACCTCGATCGCGCGCACCTCCACGCCGCAGCCCGTCATCCGCTCGCGGAACAGTTCGGCCTGGTCCGAGGGGGGTAACGCCGTGACGAGCACCGGTCGCCCGCCCAGCGCCGCGATATGGCGAGCGATCACCGCCGCGCCGCCGTCGAACGCCGTCCGCTCCAGGGGCCTCAGGGAAAGCACCGCCGATTCCGAGGCCACCTCGGGCCGGTCGCAGTAGATATACGTATCGATGATCGTCTCGCCGATCACGACGATCCGCTGGTCCGCGAACGCGCCGACCAGCGAGGCCAGTCGTTCGCCCGTGATCCCGTGGGCCTGCGTGAGCTGGCGCAGCCGCGCGTGCACCGGGTCCTCCCGATGCTCCATCGCGCTGACCAGCGCGGTCGAGGAGAACACGATGTCGCCGGATGAGAACACCACCCGTCCGCCGTGGCGCTCCACCGCGTCGCGCTCCGCCGCGAAACGCGGGTCGTTGTTCGATTCGTACTCCCGGCCCTTGATGTAGACATCCGGCTGCACCGCGTCGAGCAGCGCCTCCGCCGTCGGGTCCGGGTTCACGTACACCAGGTCCACGCAATCAAGAGCCGCGAGGTTCTCCGCTCGCAGTTCTTCGCTGAACAGCGGCCGACCGTCGCCCTTGTTCACACAGGCATCAGCAGTAATCGTCACCACCAGCACATCCGCCTGCCTCGCGGCGTGCTGCAGGTGCCGGATATGACCGGGGTGCACGATGTCGAAGCAGCCGTGGCACTGCACCACCGAACGCCCGTCACGCCGGGCCTGATCGCGCAGGCGCAGCAGTTCAGCGCGCCCGACAATCTTCGAACTGGGCCGAGTCGGACCGTCCATGAGCGGTCTTATCGGTCATTCCGGTGCAGGAACTGCGGAAAACCGCCGGATTCAGTCCGGTGCCTTCAGCCCGTCGAGAATGAGGTCCGCCAACTCGCGCAGGGCCCCGAACCCGCCGCGACGGCTCAGCACCAGATCCACGCTGCTCCTCACGCTGTCGTGCGCATCCTCCGGGCAGGCCGAAACGCCCGCCAGTTTCATCGCTGGCAGGTCGTTCACATCGTCGCCGATGTACACCACCCGATCCGGCGACACGCCCAGTCGCTCGCACACTCCCACGAACCGCTCGCCCTTGTCGCCCTTGCCGATGTCCACCACATCGATCGGGAGCATGTCCGCCCGGCTCTGGGTCGATCCGCCCCGGCTCGTCGCCGTCAGCCACGCCAGCTTGATGCCCGCCTTGTGCAGCAGCCCGAAGCCCATGCCGTCGTGGGTGTTGAAGGGGCGTGCTGGCTCGTCGGGCCCGTCGAAGCACATGATCTCGCCGGTGGTCAGTGTGCCGTCCACATCGCAGACCACCGCCTCCACCCCGACCAGCGGCAGCCGGAAGCCCTGTACGCCGCGCACGATCGGGTGGCTCGGCCCCAGCCCTCGCGCCACCGCCTCGGCCAACTCGCGATCGGCTTCGCCCGTGATCCGCAGGCGCTCGATCGGTGTGTTCTGCTCGTTGATGAGTTCCGGGTTCGACGACACGAGGGCCCGGTTCGCCGACTCTGGCAGGCAGAACGGGCGTTCCAGCCGGGCGAAGATGTCCGGGCGCGTCTCGGCGAGCGCCTCATGCATCTTGGTCGCCTCGATCACGCGGACGCCGACCCGCTCGAACAGTCTCGCCATCGCCGGCCGGTCGCACGCCGCGACCACCGACGATCGCGGCATCGCCAGACACAGGTTCCGGACCGCCCACAGCCCCAGCGGGACGCCCGCGAGCGTGCTCCGAGCCAGATCGCGACTGTCGCCGGATGCATCGATAAAGCCCAACGGGTGCGGCAGCGATTCACTCATGCACCCAGACTAAACCACCGTTCCGCACGCTGCTGCAGGACGCCCCCCCGCCCGGTCGATAACCAACCAGTGACCCCCACCGCGACCAGCCAGTCCGCCCTCCGCTACTTCACCCTCGACCACGTCGCCCGGCTGCTCGACGCCCGCCGGCGTTCTGAGAATCGCTCAGTGTTCTTCGTCCAGATCGGCGCGATGGACGGCGTGTCGTTCGACCCGATCCACCCCCTCGTCACCGAACTGGGCTGGTCCGGCCTTCTGGTCGAGCCGCTCCCCGACCTGTTCGAGCGCCTGAAGGCCAACTACGCCGGCGTCGAAGGTCTGCGTTTCGAGAACTGCGCCGTCGCCGACCACACCGGCACGGTGGACCTGCACCGCATCCCACCCGAGGTCGTCGAGCGCGGCGAACTGCCCGACTGGGCAAACGGCATCTCCTCGATGTTCACCGACCGAAGCGTGCTCGGGGGTAAACGCGGATCTGCTGAGGACATCGCGGTCATTGAGCGCGAGCGAATCAGCGTACCGGTCCGGAGCATGACCCTCACCGATTTGCTCCGTGCACATGCTGTCGACCACATCGACCTGCTCCAGATCGACACCGAGGGCGCCGACTGGATGGTCCTGCGACAGGTTCCATTCGAGACGCTGCGACCAGCCGTCATCCACATGGAGCACTACAACCTGCCCGAAGACGAGCGCCATTGCGCGATCGACCTGCTGCTCAAGTGGGAATACGCGGTCCGCTCCGACCATAAAGACCTCCTCGCGACCCGTCTGCTGCTGTGACCGAAGCCCACATCGAACCAGACTGGATGACGCTCGTCGACGATGAATCCGATCAAGCGACACGCCGGATCGACTCCGCCCGGGCCGTGGGCCACATCGCGCGCCGCAACGGTCCCGGCGTCTGGCTGGGCACGCCGACGGGCTCGCGAACAGACCGGTGGCACCCGCGCCTGACGCGCGACGAGCCGATGCCGCTCACCGCCGTCTGCTTCTACACCACCGGCACCGCCTACGAGCAGGAGGCCGCGGAACTCGTCGCGTCCTGCGACGCGGTCGGGCTCGAGTGCGTCACCCGAGGTCTCGAGCCGCGCGGCAGTTGGGAACGCAACTGCGCCCTCAAAGCCGGGTTCCTCCGCTCGATGCGAGCCGAACTCCGCGGTCCGCTGCTCTGGGTCGATGCGGACGCTCGACTCGCACGGTTCCCGACCGAGTTGCTGACGCTGAAAGCCGACTTCGCGATGCACCTGCTCGACGGCTGGCGCGGATTCAGCGCGACGGTCTACTTCGATGACACGCCCGAAGCCGCACGCCTCATCGATCGCTGGCACATGCGCTGCGAAGCCGAGCCGGATATCTGGGACCAGATCCACCTCGATCTCGCGTGGGAAGACACCGCGCGAGAACACGACCTCACCACCGCGTGGCTCGACGAGCGCTTCGCGAAGATCTTTGACCGCCCGGCTGACATCGATCCGGTCATCGTGCACACGCAGGCGTCGCGTCGTCACAAGCAGGACGTCTCCGACGGCGTCCGCGGCGGCGAACAACTGCCCGACGAGTCGGTTCGCCGAGCCCGTTCGCGATCCCGCTGCCGTCCCGGCCCACCCCGTCCGGCTCGCGAGTGCACGATCTTCGGCCACGCCGACGACTCCGCAGCGCGTTGGCAGCGATCCCGTATCGAAGCCGTGAGGAGCGCATTTCAGCGATGCCGCGAACGAGGCCTGACCCGCATCGCGCTGGTCGGCGCCGGCCGACACACGCGCGAAGTCGCGCTGCCCGCCAACGCGGACGACATCATCGAGGTCGCCTGCATCCTCGACGATCGCGCGGACGAGATCGGTGCCGTGGACTCGATTCCCGTTCGCACCATCACCGGATGCCCGCATGACATCTCGGCGCTGATCGTCTCGTCCGACGCCCACGAAGCCGCGCTCGCGAGCCGATGCCGCCAATCGCTCGGGGAACGCCTGCCGATTATCGAGCCCTATCGCGACGCCGCCGCACTCAGTGGTACTGGTTCTCGATGATGTCCACCCCCCACCGCTCGCTCAGGCGTTCGGTGAGGTCCAGCCAGCGTTGCACTTCTGGAGTCGCATTCGATTCCAGCCATGCGAAAAAGTTGTCCTCGCGCCGGAAATCGGTGGGGATCGGGTAGCGGCGCTGCAGATCGTCCGACGCGTACCACACGCTCATGAACGCCTGCACCACCGACGCTCCGCGCCGGAACCGAGAGAAGTCCCACTGCGCCTCGGCCTTCTCCGGAACGCGCTCGACCCAGCCGTCATCGGGCTCGTAGCCGAGGTGCACGATCAGTTCTCGGAACGGCTCGCCCAGGATCTCGACGAGTTCCCGATCGAAGTACCGCTGCCAGTCGCCCGCCTTGCCCTTGCGGATCGCGCTGTTCCGACGCTCGCTGGTGCCGCCCGTGACCGTCTTGAACGCGTACCGGTCGGCGATCTCCGACGCCGCCCGCTCATCGGGCTCGACCCCGAGGAACCGGCTGATCCGGCACAACTCGGCCGACGCGTCGGCCAGCGTGTCCTCGTAGCGCACGACCAGCTTCAGCGGGTCCGCCGACCGATCCTCGTGGAACGCCAGCATCCGCTCGAGCCGGTCCGTGAAGTACCGGCGCTTCCAGTCGGTAAACAGCTTCGGGTCCGACTCGTCCGAGCGGTCGACCAGCGTCCCGATCACGCGATCCAGATACCCGAGGTCGTGGTAGAAGGTCGAGACCAGCACATCGCGCGGGTCACGCAGGAACTGCACGATCTTCCACCTCGGCAGCCACTCGCGCAGCGTGTGGGGTGGCACGTGCTTGGTCGGCGCCCCGACGGCCCCGGCCTCCCCCCTGACGGGTTGCGTCTGGATCAGACGATCGGCCAGTTCGTCAAGCGACCACGCCCTACGGTTCGGCTCGTCGTAGAAGTTGTCTTTCATGGTGAGCATCGCGGCCCTGATCGGCTGCATGCACGAGGTGATGCGCTCCCGATCCGTCTCAGGGAGCAATCCGCCTTGCCCGGTCGCCACCGGTGCGCCGAGAATGACCGCCAGATACTCGCTCAGACTCCGCCCTCGCTCGTTCAGCAGGGCGAGCAGTTCTGGGCTGCGCCGCAAGTACTGCACCGTCGCCGGCAGACCCCGACTCGCACAGGTCGCGAACCCGCCGATCCCCGGCATCGACCACAGCATCATTTCCGACCACGTATTGCCTGACTTCTCAAGCCCGGTGGTGACGAACAGCGTGGGGTCGGCGTCGTTTTCGCTCATGGATTCCGTTCCCTACCGGCACAAATCGCCGATGCACACCATGCGGGCAGGCGCCCGCGATCGAGTTCGAGGAGATGGCCACCGTGAACAGCCCGGCGCCCACCAGTCAGATCGGCGAAGCGAAGCGCCCCGCTCCACGCGCGATGCGCTACGCCGTGTTCGCCTCGCCCAAATCCGGCACGACCTGGGTCCAGCGTCTGCTCAGCGCCCACCCGCAGGTTCACTGCGCCGAATCCCGAGCCTTCGGCAGGTATTTCGACCCCCATAACCCCACCGCGATCCACCTCAGCATCGAGCAGCTCGTCCACACCATGCGGGCCTATTACCACCCACCCGCCGGCATCGACCCCGAGCGCTTCTACGACGACATGCTCTTCAACATGGTCGACGCCGTCGGACACACCGCCATCCGCGCCTCCGGCAAGCCCGTCTACGGCGAGAAGATCACCCCCTTCCGGGGCACCGCGAGCGCCGTCATCGATCGCCTCCACGCCTACAACCCCGATCTCCGATTCGTCCACCTCGTCCGCGACCCGCGCGATGTCATTGTCTCCGGCTTCGTCCACCAGGCGAATATCCGCATGAACTCAGGCCACGCCCAGGCCGCCCACTACCGCGACTGCCTGAAACGGCAGACCGTGGACGACGACATTCTGGACGCCGCGCTCGACATCTGGCTCGACTGCGCATCCGCGGCCTCGACCAGCCTGAGCCGCTTCGAGCACGCCTTGCTCCTCCGCTACGAGGACCTGCTCGCAGACCCACAAACCCACAGCGCCCGCCTGCTGAACTTCATCGGCGCCGAAGCCGCCGGCGCCGACCGCTGCGTCGAACGCGCCTCGTTCCGCGCGCTCTCCGGCGGGCGCGAAGAAGGTCAGGAAGACCGCACCAGCTTCTTCCGCAAGGGCATCGCCGGCGACTGGGTCAACTGGCTGAGCGCCGAGCAGACCGCGCGCATCGTCGATCAGGCCTCGAATCTCATGACCGAGTTCGGCTACGCCGTCGAGGTGCAGGCGTGACGACCGCCGCCGCCCAGACCGACCTCCGGGCCCTGCTCGCGCTCGGGCAGGCCCGTCGCCCGTGGGAGTTCATCCGCGCGGTCGCTGAAGCCGGGCCCGGGGTCGCGGGAATCCCGCCGGTCCGCTTCCTTCTCGCGGCGAACCTCGGTTCCCTCGGCTTCGCGGACCTCGCCATCGAAGAGCTTGACGCCGTCGACGCCTCCGGCACGCCGGGCCTCAACACCGCCGACCTGCGGAGCGGGCTCGCTTCGCGACCGAGGACCGCCGTGCCGGTTCAGACGCTGCGCGAAACCGCGGAGCACAACCTCGCGCTGCTCGGCCTCGACGCGCCCACCGACACTCCCGATCCGGTCTGGATGACCGACACCGGCGCCTGCGCCTGGCGCGACGGCGTCGTCATCACCGGCTGCGATGCAAGCGCTCACGCCGCCGCGGTTCTGGATCGCAGCAACCTCGCGACCGATCGCGTCCCGTCCGATCACCTGCCCCCGCTGCTCATCGCCGGGCTTTCCACCCCCCACCTGCTCCACAGCGCGATCCGCGCGACGCGCCCGCTCACCAACGGCTACACGCCTCGAGTCTTCGTCGTCGAACCGGACGAACAGCGAGCCACCCGCGCCCTTTCGATGCTCCGCCTCGACGACGACCTCGAAGGCGACCCGGTCGGCGGACGCGTCACCGTATTCATCGGCGAGGGCGCGATCGAATCGCTCGGCAAAGCCCTCGGATCCACCATCGACTGCTCCCTGCCCCGGAGCGTCATGCTCGATGGGCTCGCGCCAAAGTCGCTCGCCGAGAGCGTGCAGCAGGTGCTCGGCGATCTCCGCGAGTGTCAGCGCGAAGCGATCGACCGCGAGGAAGCGCGCATCGAGCGTGAGACGCAGACGCTCGACGGGGCCGTCGCCCGCGTCCGCAACGGCGAGCAGCTGCGCGTGCTCATCCCCGTCAGCCGCCACTCGAACTTCGTCCGCCACTCCGCATCCGACCTCGCCGCGGCGCTCCGCTCACTCGGCCACGTCCCGACCATCCTCACCGAGCCGGAGCCCCATCGCGTCCTCTCGCGCCTCGGCTACCTCCGCGCCTGGGCCGAGACCAACCCCGACCTCGTCCTGACCATCAATCACCCACGCTGGCGTACCTCGTCCGCACTCCCCGAACGAGCGGTGAGCGTCTGCTGGGTGCAGGACGCCATGCCCCACCTGTTCGAAGACGCCGCGTCGAAGCAAGGCGAGCACGACTTCATCGTCGGCTACCGATTTCACGAACTCACCGAGCGCTTCGGCTACCGCGCCGATCGGGTCATCGACGCCGTGCTCCCCGTCAGCACCTCCAAGTTCCACGGCGGCCCGGTCGACGATGCGCTCCGCGAGCGCTTCGCATGCGACGTCGCCTTCGCCACGCGCCAGAGCGAGACGCCGGAGGCCATGCGGGATCGGCTCCGCGCCGAGTCCGGCGCATCACCAGCGATGGGCGCCGTCATCGATCACCTGGACGAAACGCTCCGGGAGCGAATCGCGACCGGCGTCTTCTCCTTCACGCTCAAGGAGTCCCACGAACTCGCGCGCGAAGCGTTGCAGCGCGCCGGACACACCAAGACAAACCACAAAGCCGTCGACGAGGTCTACCGCGTCGTGCTCATGCCGCTTGCCGACCGCATCGTCCGTCACCTCGTCGCGCACCGGACCGCTTCGATCTGCGAGCGTCGCGACTGGTCGTTCGCGCTCTACGGCAGCGGCTGGGAGAACCACCCCACGCTCGCCCGTCACGCCAGGGGCGAACTGCTCCACGGCGAAGAACTCCGCGCCGCGTACCGGTGCGCCCGCGTCCACCTGCACGCCAGCGCTCACTCGCTTATCCATCAACGCAGCATCGAGTGCCTGTTCTCAGGCGGGCGCATCCTCTCCCATCGCCGCCCGTGCGACGCTTCGGTCATCCGCCGGCACACGTTCGGCACGCTGCTGCGAACCAGCACGCCCGACCGGATCGACGAAGACGGCTCGCACGCCTACACCGTCGACAATCACCCCCAACTCCGCGACTACGTCGGCACGCTGGACCGGATCGGGGTCAGCGACCCGTGGCACGCGGGCGGCGAGATCCGCATCCCCGGTGCCCGCATCGAGCCGCTCAAGCGACCGTCCTCCGGGTCGATCGATTCGGATCTCGCCCGCCTCACCCACCTCGTGCTCGATGGGCACAGCTTCGGCGATCGCGACTCGCTGGAAGCATCGCTCGAAGCCGTGCTGAGCGATGCCTCCCCGCCGGATGAATCGCCCGTCCGTACCGCCGCCCGCGAGCACTACGCTATCGATCGGGTCGTCGCCAGGATGCTCGGATCGCTGCGCGACTCGCTCGACGGCGCCGCCGAGTAGACCCGGTACACCGGCACCCCCGACGACCGAATCCCCGCCGAGGCGTTCCAGAGTGCGTCCTCGATCGTGTCGCTCGACAGGACCACCGCGTCGCAGCGGCGCCGCTCGATCGCTTCGCGAGCCGAGACCACGTCGAACCGTCCGAGGCGTGTTCCGGCCCGCCCATCGTCGATGATCGCCTGAATCGCCCCCACGCTCTCAAGGAACGCCAGGTGACGCTGCGTGTGCAGCCCCGCGCCGTACAACGCGATCCGCAGCGCGCCGCCGGCCGTCGCGGAATCCACCGCACGGCGCAGCATCTGCAACTGCGGGCGCAGCACCAGCAGCGGCACGCAGACCACGCCGATGCCCCCCGCCCGCCACGCTTCGATCTCGGATGCGTCGACACCGTCGCGCTCCGGGTCGATCACGGTGGCCCGCGCACCGCGCTGTGGGGAACCGCGCTCGACCTCATCGAATCCGGCTTCGCGGAGCACTTCGAGCGCGTACGCCTCCGCACCTCCCGGGTCGTCCGCGCGCGGCTTCGTCCAGCGCGTCGCGTCGGTCAGACGCAGCCCATAGTCACTCGGCGCCGGGTCGAGCGCACGCCGCATCGCCCGGTCGAGCACGCGTTCGTAACGCTCGAACATCACGCCGACCGACGCCCGCTCCCGAGCCGTCCGCCACGACGCACACCGCATCGCGTGCAGCCGCTCGCGGTCCGACGCCAGCCGCGCAATCGCTCGCGCGAGGCCGTCCACATCACCGACCGGCGCGGTCACGCCGTTCACCCCGTCCTCGACCCACTCGCCGACGCCCGACTCGACCCGCGAGACGCACGGCACGACCCCCCGCCCCATCGCCTCCAGCATCGCGATGCTCGTGCCCTCGAAGTCGCTCACCAGCACCAGACCGTCAGCACGATCAAGCTCGACCTGCACCTCCTCAGGCGTCAGGCGACCGCGCAGGCGCGCGATCTCCCCCAGCCCCCGCTCCGAGATCGCCTCGCGCAACGACGCTTCGCTCGGCCCGTCGCCGACGATGTCGAGCGTGAACTCGCAGTCAAGATCGCGCAGCCGCCCAGCCAGTTCCATCAGGCGCGAGACGCGCTTCTGGTGCTCCACAAGCCGGCCCGTGTACAACAGACGAAGCGGACCGCTCGCTCGTGATTCGGGCTCGCCTTCACGCACCGGCACGCCGTACGTGACCTGTTCGACGGCCGGCGCTTCATCGAACACTTCCGAAGCGATCGCCCTCATCTGCCCGGCACACTCCGCGCTGACCGCGACACCCCCATCCCAGATCGGGCGTTCGCGCAGCATCACCCGGTACGACTCATCGTCGGAGTGCATGATCCCGAGCGTCCGCACGCCCCGGTAGCGGAGCTGCGCCGCGACCGCCCAGGTCATATCGGAGAAGTTCGGCACCAGCACATCCGGGTGCAGCCGCTCGACCGCATCGCGACACGCACGCAGCGTTTCGTGATGGTCCGCCGTCGGGTCGAGCACGCACACGTGGACGTTCGCGAGCTTCTCCGGCTCCAGTTCACGCAGCCCGTCGTTCGCGGCGTTCCGCGGCTGCGTCTGCACGATCAGCGTGTGCCACTCCCAACCGGTATGGCGAGATGCGCTCTCCGCGCTCATCCGAAGACTGAAGGTTGTCACTCCGCTCGTCGGCGAGCCGTCACACACGATCACCGAGACGGCGCGCGGGCGATCGGTCTTCGGCAGTTCGTCCGGCAGCCTGACCGTATCGAGCAGCGGCGCCGTCGCTCGCGTCCGCCCCGTCGCCAGCGCGATCTCGGCAATCCGCTCCGCGACCAGCGCCGAAGCGCTCCGACCATCTCGGCGCGGCGGATACGCCCGCTCCGCCCAGACCGGCCCATGCTCCAACCCGTCCAGCAGAACGGAGCCGGAGCCACTCCGGGCGACCCCCTCCATCCCCTCGAGCACCGGCTGGCCGAACGGATCGAGCACGCCGAGCGGCAGGCCAGCGAGTTCCGCCTCGAGCAGCAGCGTTGACGGCGTCGAGATCACGGCGCGAGTCCCGGACATTGCGCCTCGCAGCGATCCCGCGTGATTCTCCACGCCCAGCACGCGATCAAGCCCGCCCGTCAGCCGCCAGCGGATCGGAATGCTCCGGCGCTCCGCCTCGCGCCCGATATCACCGAGCGCCGCGATCAGCGCCGTTCGTTCGCTCTCGCTGAACCACGGCGTGTTTGCCGTCGCCACCAGCACCGGCCCCCTCGGATCGCGCTCGACCGGCTGGAGACCGTCGAGGCGTGGCAACCCGGTCGCCGTCGCGTCATTGCCGAACGCACGCAGGTGGCGCTCGTCGTCGCTTGTCGCGCAGCACACGAAGTCCACCGGCGCGGGGCGGAGAAACTCTGGGCCCGCCAGCGGATTGGCAAAGGTGTTCCGCCACTCGACCACGCCGTCCATCATCAGCAGCGTCCGGATACCCCTCGCCCGCGCGGCACGCACGATCGCGATGTTCCGCGGCGCCAGCACATCGGCGACGCAGACGAGATCCAGATCGTCATCGGGAACCGGGTAGACCCCGTGGGGCGTATCGCCCACGACCTCGACACCGAGGCGCTGCAACTGCTCCGCAACGCCAGCGAAGTGGCGGGTCCCAACCCCGGACTCCACCACCATCACCCGAGGCCGCCGCGCGCTGAATAGGCGCACCACCTCGATGCCGGCTTCGCGGAGAGGGCTCGAAGCGTTCCACAACTTGTCCTCCCACTGGTTCGCGCTGAGCACCAGCGCACGCACGCCCCGGTCGATCGCGTCGTTCTTGGAAACGATCGGAAGCCCGTGCAGCGCCCCGCCCTGCGAGACCGGGTTGTCGTCGATGACGCACGCCACCTCGACCGGCGAATCGGCCAGCGCCGGACCGATGCTCCGTGTGAAATGCCCCGCGCCGTAGAGCGCGACCGGGCCAAGACCCCTCGCGGCCAAGTCCGCCAGCGCTTCGCGTACACGCCCGATCCAAAGCTGCGGATCGCTCGCCCGCGCGCCGGCACCAGTGGCTCGGTCGAAGCGATCAAGCACCCGCGTCAGCATCGAGTCCATCGTCGCGCTGACATCCGTCTCACCGATCCGTAGCAGTCGGGCGAGCGCCGGGTCCGCGTCCATCGGCTGCGCCCGCAGCGAACCCAGCCAGTCGATCCGCTGCGCTGCCACCGCTCCGGGATCGCACAACTCCGCGATCCGCTCACGCGCCGCACGACCCGACTCGACGCGCTCCGTCGGCGCCACGCCCATCCAACGGCGCAGGACCGCTGCCAGCGCCGCATCGTCGCCCGCTGGGAACACCGAGCCGCACGCGCCGTCCGACCGCCCCTGCTTCGCTGGCAGGCCCAGCATCTCCGCCATCCCGCCGTGGTCCGAGGCGATCACCGGCAGCCCGCTCGCCATCGCCTCGATGCAGGTGTTCGGGAAGTTCTCCCAGCGCGACGGGATCACCGCGATCGATGCGCGCCGACGCTCCTCAGCGAGTTGCTCCGATCCGAGTCGACCGAGAAACCCCACCCGCTCGCGCAACGCCGGCTCCAGCAGCGATTCCAGCCACGCCCGGCACGACCCGCCGCCGGGCGCCGTGTTCGTGTCGTCGCCGGCCAGACGCAAGCGCCAACCCGGTGCGCCCTCCGCGACACGGTTCCACGCCCGGATCAGCGTGTCCACACCCTTTCGCCGCTCGAGACGCCCGGCGTACAGCAGCGCTCTCGTCTCGCCCGGCCGCTCCGGCACGTCTCCGAGATCAGCCGCGTACGGGATGACCGTCGGTCGCTCGTCCATCGCAAACCGCTCGAGCGCCCAGTCCGCCATGAACGTCCCCGGCGCGCACACGCCGTCGGCCAGCGCAACGCACCGGCGCTCCGCCTCGATCAGTTCGCGCAGACCCCGGTCCAGCGTTTCCGGGTCGTGCCCGTTCAACTCCGCGTTCAGTTCCGTCGGCGAGTGCAGGTGCACCGCGACCGGCACGCGCGCCGCCCGCTCGTCCATCGCCCGCAGCGCCAGCCACGCGCTGCCCATCGCCTCGTACTCGGCGAACTCGATCGCATCCAGCCCGTCCGACCGAACGAGCCCCAGCAGCTTTAGCGCCACCACAATCGAGGCCCGCAGGCACGACTCACCCGACCGATCACCCATTTCCACCCGGTGCACCGCCACACCCGACGGCATCTCCGCTTCGGCCTCATCGCCCGCCAGCCGGCGCGTGATCACGTGCACCCGCGCGCCGGCTCGGGCCAGGGCAGGAGCGATCCCCGCGACGTACGAACCGATGCCGCCGCCGTGATCCGGCGGGAACTCGCGGCTGACCAGTGCGATGCGCAGCGCCATGCGGGTATCCATCGGCCTCACGGGTGCGCAGGCCGAAAAGGTGCAACGAAAAAGGCCCGAACGATCGGTGAATCGTCCGGGCCGGAATCATGTCATCGTGAACCGTCCGGTTCGATCAGACGGCGTCCTTGAGGCCCTTGAGCGGACGGACCTTGACCACGTTGCGGGCCGGCTTGGCCTTGAACACGGTCTCTTCGCCGGTGAAGGGGTTGATGCCCTTGCGCGCCTTGGTGGCGGGCTTGCGCTGGACGGTGATCTTCATCATGCCCGGGACCTTGAACTCGCCGGGGCCGGTCCGTCCGAGGTCCTTCTTGATGATCTCGCCCATCGCGTCGAACACGTAACCGACTTCCTTCTTCGAGACACCGGTGTGCTCGGAGATGAGGGTGTAAACCTCGCTCTTGGAGCGGGGCTTCTCGGCCTTGCCGGCCTTCAGCGGCTTGCCGGCGGCGATCGGAGCCTGCGCCGGAGCGTTCGCCTTGGTGGTCGAGGCCTTGCGGGTGGTGGTCTTGCGAGCGGTCGTCTTGCGGGCCGGGGCCTTGCGTGACGAGCTCTTCTTCGAGGTGCTGCGCTTGGTGGTGCGCTTCTTGGTGGTCGAGCGTTTCGTGGAGGTACGAGCAGCCATGTTGAAACTCCGTTTTCTTCGTTTGGCGGGGCTTTCCTTCACGCTCCCGCCGTGGCACTTGGTCGACGCGTCGCACGTGCGCGCCGTCTTTCTCTCTGAATTATGTACGCCAGAGCGGACCCCGGCACAATAGTTTTCGGACGCTTGGACGCGTTTTGCTCTATTTTTTCCGTGTTTTTTTCGGACCGACGCCCCGAAACGGTCCCCGGCCGAGGCGCAAACCCCTGTTTTTGCCGCTCGGAGCGCTCAGGCCGGCGCGTGCCCGAGCAGCGACGAGCGCGTCGGCAGACCGTCCGAAGGGTGGAACAACCCCTCGATCACCGCCCCCTCCGCCGCCTCGATCAGCCCGCGCCGGAACACGATCCGGCGGAGCATCACCTGCTGCTGCTCCAGCAGTTTCAGCAGCTTCATGCCGGTTTCACCCTCCGGAACCAGAGACGACGCGATCTCCGTCAGCCCCTCGAACGCACCGCGCAGGCGCTCCTCGGCCCGCCCCTCGTGTCCCAGAAACCTCGCGGCGTACGCCAGTTCGTCCACCCCATCGATCTCCAGACCGAAGACCTCCCGGGCGCACTCCGGCGACGCCTTCGCAAAGCCGAAAGCCGAGTACCCCAGCCGACGCTCACGCTCCAGGAATCCCTCAGGCGTGTACCGGTGGTCGTGCGGCGCGATCGCCTCCGGGCGGAACAGCACCGGCACACCACCTTCGCGAGCACGGTTTACTCGCCACGCGAACTCCAGATCCTCGTAGCAGCAGTTCGCGATCGCCGGGCAGAAACCCCCAACTTCGCGCGCCAGCGACGCCGACACCGACAGATTCAGGTTCCACGCGTGCCGGAAGCCCCAGTCCCGGTCGCGATGCCCCAGCACCACGCCCTCGGGCGTGATCATCCGGTCGTAGAAAAACACCATCGATGACTGCGCGAGCAGCCGGTCGAAGAGCGATGCGTCCTCAGGCACCACCCACGCCGAGTGCCCCAGCACCATCGCCTTGCCCATCCCCGCGGCCTCGCGCTCCGCGTGCGCGAGGACATGCGCTCCCACGAAGCCCGGTTCGGGCAGGATGTCGTCGTTGATCAAGAGCAGCAGTCGCCCGCGCGAACGCTCGATCGCCCAGTTCTTGGCCACCGCGATGCCCTGGCGCGGCGATTCGACCAGCACCATGTCGAACCCTGACCACGCCTGCTCGCACACCGCTCGCGACGCCTCGCAGGGCCCGTCGAGCGATACGACGACCTCGAACCGGGGCGTCGAAGCGTCCTGCTCAGAAAGACATCGAAGGCACGCCCGCAGTTTCTCGGGGCGCCCGCGCGTGGGAATGATGACCGAAACGAGTGGGTCCATGCCCCGTTATCGAGCGAATCGACCTCTGCTCTCGCAGATTTTCGGTCTGTTTCGATCTCGGACGATGAAGACACGCTCACGCCGCGCCGATGCAACCGATGCGGGAGCAGGCGGATCCGTCGCCCGACCCCGAGGACAGCAGCAGACGAGCACCACCGCTCCGGAGCACCGATATGGTCCACCTCGCCAGGAAAGTCGTCATCGATGCCGGCGGCCACGAGCGCCGTCGCCACCCACGAATCCCCACGACCGCCCTCTGCAAGATCCGCGACAAGCGGAACCTCCTCTACGCCGCCGGCGAGACCGTCAACGTCTCCTCCAGCGGCGTTCTGCTTCAGCTCCGCGGCTCACGCCCCTTCGCCACCGGCGACATCATCGAAGTCGTCATCGCCGACGACGAAAGCCCGGTCGTGAAGCGCGAGAACGTCCGCGAGGGCATCGTCCGACGCATCTCCTCCGACCGCTCAGGCCACCTCTCGGTCGCCGTCGAGTTCGAGGACGGTGCCGACCCCGACCCGACCTTCGCGATGGCCCTCGCCGCCTGAATCGGCCGGCAACCCCATCGCCCGACAAGCCAATCTTCCTCTCTTCGCACAGACACCGGTCATCACGCCCGGTGTCTGTGCGTTTTGGCGATCGCGTCGCCTCCGGCGCCGGTGACAGCAGTATGTCACCGAGCAGCCGGGATACCAAATTTTTACCAAACAAATCCCTTGCACCCCACCCGGCCCGCACGCACAATCGGGCCATGACCAAGCAGCGCAAACGAACCAAGACCCGTCGCCCGAACGCACGCCCCATGACCCAGGCCCAGCGCCCATCGGCTCCCGCGCAGCCGCGCAGGATGCCCGAAGACGAGCAGATCGAGGCCATCCTCATGCTCTGGGAGACGCCGGGCATAGCCCTCGCCGACATCGCCGAGGCGATCGGGATGACCTCGCGCGACCTGATCGCGCTGCTCAAGCGCCCCGACGTCCGCGCCCTGCTCGACGACCTGACCGAACTGCTCGAACTCCGCTCGCGCCACACCGCCCTGCGCGCCTCGACCCACGCCATCGCCACCCTCGAAGCCGTGCAGGACGAAGCCGAGCACGCCTCACGCAGCACCCCGGTCACCGAAGAGGCCATCCACGCCGAGCGACAGGCCACCACCAAACGCAACCAGCGACGCCTCGCGGCCAGCACCGTCCTCAGCCACCTCCGAAGCATGCGGGCCGATCAGCGAAGCCGCAGCAAGCCACCAACCCGTGCGGAGCAAACGCCGACGATTGAAACCGCTGAGCAGCCCGAGCCGCTGGCGAGGGCGGCGTAGGCAAAAACCGGGTGGCATGGCCGCCCTCCTCAGGCGGCTATGCGAGTCGCTGCAGGCGGTGGGTATCTACCGGACTGACTTTGCTACTCTCAGACCGGAAGGAATTCAGCCATGACGCTCGACACGCAGCCTGACAACGCGACCCACAACGATTCGGGCCCGAGCCTCGACCAGATGCCACCTCGCAAGCAACGACGCCCGGGCGTGATCGCGCTCCGAGTCGTCACCCTTCTGCTCCTTTTGCTCGCGGTGAATCTCACGATAGGAGTTGTGGGTGCGCTTTCAGAGAGAAGGATCGACGTGGTCGATATTCCCATGCTCGCACTCGCACTGGTAGCAGTCATCGGCCTGCTTGCGCGATCCGAAGTCGGCCGCAAGTCCGGGATCACCGTGCTGTGGATCTCGTTCTTCTGGAACATAATCGGTCTGATCTACATCCTCGTCATCGCGCTCGGTGTCGCAGCGGGGACCATCCCAGAGCCGGACCGAGGCAGCATCAGCGCGAGCATGGGCTTCCAAGTGCTCCACATGGCAATCGGCATCTGGATGCTCACCGTGCTCCACAGCAACAAGACCATCGAATTGATGGAGACCAGCACGCCGCCCGCCTCGGACGAGCAGGAAGATCACGCGCGAACCTCGGAACACGCCTGACGCGCCGTACACTCGCATCATGCCCCCCACCCTCACCTGGTCCAGCGAACGCTCCATCCGCATCGCGACCGATGACCCGCTCGCGTGCTGGCGGGCGCTCCGCGCGTCCGGCCTCCCGGGCCTCGTCGATGTCACGCCGGGGTTCGGGAGTGTGCAGGTGGAGTTCGAAGTCGTCGGGCTCGACGACGCCCGCGTCGAGGATGAACTGCGGGCGCTGCTCGAACGCACATCCGAAGTGGGCGACACGACCGAAGCGCGGTCCCACACCGTGCCCGTCTGTTACGCCCCCGCCCTCGCGCCCGACCTCGAACGCGTCGCGGAACTCGCCGGGCTGACCGCCCGGCAGGTCATCGAGCGACACGCCGCGGCCTCGTACCGCGTCGAGGTCATCGGCTTCTCGCCGGGCTTCGGCTACCTGTCCGGGCTGGACGCGTCGCTGCACACGCCCCGGCTCGACTCGCCGCGGGCGCGCATCCCGGCGGGGAGCGTGGGCATCGCCGGCGAGCACACCGGGGCCTACCCGCAGGCGACCGCCGGCGGCTGGAACCTGATCGGGCGCACGCCCGCCCCGCTGTTCGACACGCGGCGCGACCCGCCCGCCCTGCTCCGCCTCGGCGACACCGTCCGCTTCGAGCCGATCGATCGGAGCACCTTTGATCGCCTCTCGGAGGGACGCTGACGTGCGCCGCATCCGCATCGTCGGGCCCGGCCTGCTCAGCACCGTGCAGGACCTCGGTCGCTTCGGGCACAGCGCCTCGGGCGTCGGCCCGGCGGGCGCTGCTGATCCGCTCTCGCTGCGCACCGGCAACCGCCTGCTCGGCAACGATGAGAACGCCGCTGCCATCGAGATGACCCTGCGCGGCGCGACGGTCGCTTTCGACAATGACGCCGTCGTCTGCCTCACGGGTGGGACCGCGCCGCGGGCGACGCTCTCGCGCGACGGCACCGAGCGCCCGCTCGCGATGTGGACGCCCACGCCGGTCCGCGCCGGGTCGGTGCTTTCGATCGGGCCGATCACCGGGGGCGCCCGCGCCTGCCTCTGCATCGACGGCGGCCTCGCGTCCGAGCCGGTCCTCGGCAGCCGCGCGACGCACGTACCGAGCGCCGTCGGACCGCCGATGCTCCGGAAGGACATCGCCCTCCCGCTCGGCGAGCCGGTCCGGGGCGTCCTGCTCGCGCCGCTCGACGCGTCACTGCGCCGCGAGATCGAGCGGGTGCTTCAGCGCCGGACGCTTCGCATCACGCCCGGCGCGCAGTACGACCGGTTCTCCGATGCGTCTCGCGATGCGCTCGTCGCCAGTGAGTACACCGTCAGCGACCACGCCGACCGCGCCGGCATCCGACTGAGCGGGCCGGCCATCGAGACGCCCGGCGGGTCGATGCGCTCCGAGGCGGTCGTCACCGGGGCGATCCAGATCACGCCCGACGGCCTGCCGCTGATCCTCTTCGTCGATCGTCCGACGACCGGCGGCTACCCGGTGCTCGCGACCGTCATCCACGCGGACCTGCCCGCCCTCGGACAGGTCCGCTCGAGGGAGACCGTCCGCTTCGAGTGGGTCACACGCGACGAGGCCCGCGCCGCGTCGAGCGCACTGGAGAAACTCATCGCGTCCGTCCCGATGCCCAGACCGACGACCCACCGCGCCGGAGGTCGGGCCTCATGACCACCATCGATCTCAACTGCGACATCGGCGAAGCGACCGAACCCGATGGCATCGAGCGCGAGGCCCGCCTGATCGGACTGGTCAGCAGCGTGAACATCGCCTGCGCCGGGCACGCCGGAGACGACGAGTCCATGCGCCGCACGGTCGAAATCGCCCTCGATGCCGGCTGCGCGATCGGTGCGCACCCGTCGTACCCGGATCGCGAGCGCTTCGGGCGGGTCCGCCTGACCATGAACGCCGATGCGTTGCATCGCGAACTCCGGGACCAGATCCATCGCCTCGGCACCATCGCCCGCGCGAGCGGCGCGGACCTCTCGCACATCAAGCCCCATGGAGCCCTCTACCACGCCTGCGCCGACGACCCGGCGGTCGCCGGTGCGCTGGCGTCGGCCGCGCGGTCCTGGCGCGACGGGATCGTGCTCGTCGGCGGCTCGGCAACCGCCGCGCTCGAGCACTGGCGTGAACTCGGCGCGGTCGGCATCGGCGAGGCCTTCGCCGACCGCGTCTACGAGCCCGACGGTCGCCTGCGCAGCCGCTCGGAGCCCGGCGCGCTGATCCTCGATCCGGAGGCCGCCGCGCGACAGGCCGTCTCGATCGCCACCGAGGGCCGCGTCCGGGCGCACGACGGGGCGTGGGTGTCGCTCCGAGCCCAGACACTCTGCGTCCACAGCGATACGCCGGGGAGCGAGCGCATCGCCGCGGCGGTGCGCCGGGCGCTGGAGGACGCGGGCGTGGAGATCGGGCGTACACGCCATGATTGAGCACCCCCGATCGGGATCGGTCACAATGCCGCTCCCCCGAGGAGACCGGCCGTGCTGATCCTGCTCCACAACGCCGACGACGCGCAGACCGTGAAGGACGATGTGCTCCCGCTCTTCGCCGAAACGCCGACCAAGCCGGTCGAGTTCGATCTGGAAAACCTGCCGGAGGTCGAAGACGGCTCGACGATCGCGTGCTTCCTCAGCGATGCCGACCTGCGCCTGCTGATCCCCGAGGCGTCGTCGCGCCGGTGGCGCCTCGGCCTGCTCCCGCACCCCGAGATGCGCAGCGCTCGGTCGGGCTTCGGCATCGCCTCGAAGCTCGCCGACGCCGCCGAGGACATCCTCGAGACCACCGACGAGATCGACGTCGACATCCTCCGCTGCAACGAGCGCGTCGTCCTGAACTCGCTGGTCATCGGCGACCCGGTCGCCTCCGCACCGGCGCTCGGTTCGAGCGACGGCATCGGCCAGCGGGTCAAGCGGCTCTGGAAGACGCTGGCGTTCCTGACCCAGACGCCGCCGATGCGCTGCACGATCGAGTCGGCCAAGGGCCAGTCCGTCGAGACGGCGGCGCTGGGCATCGTGGTCGTGGAGCACGGGCGATCGGCGGTGCTGAGCCGGCGCCTGATCGAGGACTCGGCGCTCGCCGACGGCATGCTGCACTGCCTGATCTACGCGCCGCGCAGCATCCTGATGATGCTCTGGTTCGTGCTGCATTCGGCGTTGTCACCCCGCAACACCTCCGCGAAGTCGCTCCCGTCGTTCGTCGGGCACGTCAAGAGCGAGTCGCTTTCGGTCACCCTGCAGCGCCCTGCGCGGGCCAGCATCGACGGCGAGCGCCTGGAGGCCGACGAGTTCGCGCTCAGCGTGGAGAAGGGCGGGCTGATCCTCATCCCCGGCCGGCACCTGACGCTCGATAGCACCGCGCCCGACCCGAAGGAAGTCTTCCGCACGAAGGGCGTGCCGACGGGCGACATCATCGACACGCTCAGCAAGCGCCACCTGCCCTGGATCAACCGCGCGACGACCGAGGAGTTCCGCGACCTGTTCCTGGTCCTGCGCGACAACGCGAAGGCCACCGAGTCCTTCGTCGTGCTCATGATCCTCTCGACGATGCTCGCGGCCCTCGGCCTGTTCGCCGATTCCGGGCCGGTGATCATCGGCGCGATGATCCTCGCGCCGCTGATGGCGCCGATCGTGGCGCTCGCGATGGGCGTGCTCCGGACGAGCGAGAAGGAACTGCTGCGCAACAGCCTGAAGTCGCTGGCGATCGGCGTCGGGCTCGCGCTGGCGTGCACGATCGTGCTGACGGTCCTCACGCCGCTGCGATCGGTCAACGCCGAGATTTCGTCTCGCCTGAACCCGACCATCCTCGACATGGGCATCGCCATGATCTCGGGCGCGGCGGGCGCGTACGCCCACGCGCGAGCCGAGATCGCCAAGAGCCTCGCGGGCGTCGCGATCGCGGTCGCGCTCGTCCCGCCGCTGGCGGTCGCGGGGATCGGCCTGGGCTGGGGCGATCCTGCGGTGTTCCTCGGCGCGGGCCTGCTGTTCCTGACGAACCTCGCCGGGATGACCCTCGCCGCGGCGGGCGTGTTCCTGGTCATGGGCTTCAGCCCGTTCACCTACTCGCGCCGCGGCGTGCTGACGCTCGTGGTGTTCGCCATCATCGTGAGCGCGCTGCTGGTTCCGAGTTTCGCGAAGATGATCACCGAGCACCGCGTGCTCCGCGCGCTCGACGGCTGGGAATCGCCCAGCGGCGTGATGGTCCGCGAGATCGACATCAGCCACGGCCCGACGGTCCGCGTATCGGCCCGCCTGATCGACGACGACCCGATCGACACCGCGCGCCTCGACGAAATCAAGCGCGAGATCGAGGAGCGCCTGGGGTTCGAGATCGAGCTGGAGGCGCGCTTGGGCGTGCTGAGGCGATAGCGGTTAATCGCCGCCGGCCAGCCGCTCGAACTCCTCACCGAAGATCTCGTAGGACAGGATCGACGGATCGTGCGTTGCGCCGAGGCGGGTGTAGAAGCGTTCGGCGCCGTCGTTGCCGGCTTTGACTTCCCAGAGCATGCCGTGGCAGCCGCGCTGTTTGGCGAGGGCGGCGAGGAGGGCCATGGCTTGGGCGCCGATGCCGCTGCCGCGATGCTCAGCGCGGATGTAGATGTCCTCGAGACACAGGACGCGCTGGCCGGAGAAGGTCGGGACGCGTTCGAAGAACCACGCGTGGCCGACGGGGGTTGCCCCGCTTTCGAAGATCACGCACTCGGCGGTGGTGCGTTCACCGAACAGGGCTTCGCACAGCACGTGCGGCGTGGAGCGGACCGCGCCGGGGCGACCCTCAACCTCGGCGAGGCCTTCGAGATTCGCGAGGATGAACTCGGCGTCGTCGGGGGTGGCCTTCCGGTAGCCGAGTTCGCCGGCTCCGTCAGAGTTCATTGACGTTCATCCAGTGCAGGAGATCGTTCGCGGAGCGCTGGCCTCGGAGGGTGGCGACGACTTCTCCGTCGCGCAGGAGGTAGGTCATGGGGATCGCGCGCCCGCCGAGGTAGCGGTCGGCACTCTCACCCTCGCGATCGACCTCGATGTGCGTGGCGAGGGCCGGACCATCGGTCAGGCGGATGATGACGAGCGCGTTGGTCAGCGCATCCTTCTTGTACTGCTGGCATGGCGCGCAGCGGTCGGCCGTGGCGAAGACGATCAGGGGTCGGCTGTCGCGCTTCGATCGCTCGATGGCCTCGGGCAACGGCGGGGCATCCGCGAGGACGTCCGGGAGCGTGATGACCTCGCGGGCGACAATGAAGCCGGTGGCGGGGTCGTACTCGTGCTCGACGGTGAGCCGGTCCATCCAGGCCTGGATGTTCGGCGGCGGCTCAACGCTCGACTGCTGCGCGTCACTGGAGGCGCACGAGGCGAGCGCGCAGAGTACGAGGGTCAGGGTGGAGACGGACGCTGCCGACCGGAGGGTGATGGACTGCATGCTCCGATGATAGCGGACTCATTTGGGCCGTCCCTTCAGCAATCGGCCGATCGAACTGGTGAGGTCCTTGAGCGGAACGATGCGGGAGGTGGGCTCGCTGAGCGTGCCGCCGATCTCGACGGCGACGGCGTTGGACTGGGCGGCGCGGATGGCGCGGTCGACGACTTCGAGGAAGGAGGCCCTGGTTCCCTTGAGGGGGCGTGCTGCGCCGACGGCGGAGCCGCTGATCGGGCTTGTTCTGGGGTCAAAGATGTTCTCGATGCGAAGGCCCGCGAGGACATCGGTGCCGCGGTTGAAGTAGTTCAGGCGGGCGATCTCGAGCGACTCGCCTTCGAGGCGGATGACGGCTTCGCCTTCGCCCTCGGGTTTGGAGGTGCCGATGTCGAGGCGGAGCGCGCTGTAGACCTGTGCGATGCCCGGCAGCGCGAGCAGGTCGGACTCGGTGAGCGAGAGTTGCGCACCGCCGTAGAGCCGGTGCGGGGCTTCGAGCACGCCGCCGACGGACCAGTCGCCGCTGACGCGCCCGGGCATGGGCCGGTCGTCGAGACTCGCGGCGCTGGCGATCTGCTGGAGATCGAGGCGATCCATGATGAGGTGCACGAACGCGGCGGTCTCGTCGGCGTGACGCGTGACGCGCCCGTAGAAGTCGATGCGCCCGTCGGCGAGGGTCATCATGCCCTCCTGGATCTCGACGCGGGACGGGCCGAAGTGGGCGATCGCTTCGAGGTCGGGCACGGGCCGGTCGCCTCTGCCGATGGTGAAGCCGGCGTAGGACGCGTCGACGAAGTCGGCGACGATGTTCAGTTCCATCGGGAGCGTGGCGCGCGGGTCGGTGGCGGGCTGGAGCGTGAGGCTGCCGGAGGTCACGCCCACGAGATCACCGATCGACGGGGCGAACGGCCTCAGGCTCGAGAGCCGCAGTTCGGACCAGGAGGCATCGAGGTGCGCAGCGCGCCAGGGGTCTTCGCGAAGCCCGAAGCGCGCGGTGCCGGTCAACTGGCCGTCGAGCGTGGTGAGTTGAAAGTTCGTGACGCGGATCTCGTCGGGGGAGAGGCTGGTGCTGGCGCGGAGGGTGCCGGCGTCCTGGCCGATGTAGCGCAGTGCGACCTCGGTCTCGACGGCACCGGACGCGCCGAGCGGCGACAGCAGGAGTTCGACCTCGCCCTCGGCGCTGGCCTGCGCGCTGAGGCGCTGCTCGGGCAGTTCGAGGGGCCAGTCGGCGAGGCGGAAGGTGGCGGCGATGCGATCGGGCTGGTCGAGGTTCATCTCGGCGCTGGCGTGGAGTTCGCCTTCGCCGCTGCGGAGGACGGCTTCGGGGAGGGTGAGGCGTCCGTCGCCGACGCGGAGCGTGCCTTCGCCGGACAGCGAACCGAACTCGTCGGTTTGGATCTCCTGCACGAGCCACTCGCCGGTGGCGACGGCGTCGGTCGGTTCGTCGAATGGGATGGTGGCCTCAAGCTCCGCGCCGGCGAGACCGGACAGGGGCTGGGGGATGCGGAGCATCGTGCCGAGGCGCGCGAGCGAGATGCCGGACGCGCTCAGGGCGGTGTCGATGTGTACCTCGCCTCGCGCGAAGGACGCGGCAGCGCTGACCTCGCCGTCGAGGAGCGTGGTCGGGTCGATGGTGAGTTTGACGGCGGACTCGTCGGCGTGGGCGCGCATCTTCAGGACGAGCGGACCGACCGGCTGGTCGTTGTAGGAGACGGCCTGCACGGTCGAGGTGGCGTCGATGGTGAGATCGAGGGGCCGGAGCGTGCCGGTGGCGGTGCCGGTCGCGTCGATGCGCTCGGTGCGCAGGCCCGCGAGATCGAGACCGTCGGGCGCGACGGCGTCGAAGGTGAGCTGGCTGTCGAGTTCGCCCTCGAACCCGAGTCGCCCGGAGAGGCGAGCGCTCGCACCGTCGTAGGTCGTGGTGAACTCGTCGATCTTGGCGTGGGCGCGGTCGCCCCGCGCATCCACTTCAAAGGCGAGCGGGCGATCGGGTATGCCGGGGATCGCGATGCGCGGGCGCCACTCGTCGGTGCTGGCGACAACGGACCAGTCGAAGGACTCGGCGTTGAAGGCGCCGGTGATCTGCGCGCTCGTGCCGGTGCGCCCGGGGACGGTGAGCTCGTCGATCGCGATGTTCGGCCAGTTCAGGGTTGCGCGAGCCATCGCGCCGTCGAAGTTCGCGCTGGCGTCATCGCGGGTGACCGTGGCCTGCTGGATCTGCGCGGCGGCGTTCATGGTCCGCCAGGATTCGCCGGTGGCGTGGACGACGGTCGAGATCTGCCAGTCGGTGCCGTCGAGCGCGCCGGTCGTGTCGACGGAGGCGAGCAGGCGGGCCTCACCGAGGGGGGCTCGGCTGGCCTGTGCGCTGAGGGACCCGGCGGTGGTCAGCGATGCCGCTTCGGTGCTCTGCCATTCGAGTTCGGCGGTGCCGGAGCGAGACTCGAGGGACCATGCGCCCGACGCGTGGAAGTCGGCGATGTGTTCGACGCGACCGGTGAGCGTTTGCAGCGTCAGGTCGGTCGTGCTGAGGACGGCGGTGCCCTGCTCCAGACGGACGGTCAGCGCGCCCGCGCCGCGCCCCTGCGTCACGGTGAGGCCGCTCGGCTGGACGCGGAGGTTGATGCCTTCGAGTGCGGCGTCAATGCGTCCGAACGCGCCGAGTTCGCCGGCGTGGAGCGTGTCGATGGCGAGGGACCCGGCCAGCGAGCCGGAGCGGATGTCGCCGGTCCAGACGCCGGAGGCGTCGAGCGGCTGGGGGAGTTCGGCGACGAAGGGCTCGATGAGCGAGCGGACCTCGTCGACGTCGAATTCGACGCGATGAGCCCAGCCCGCGCCAGGGGCGAGGCGCCCGTCGATGGCGATGCGGTTCTCGAGCGAGAGCGTGAAGTTCCAGGCGAGCGGGCCGTCGGGCGTGCCGTTGATCTCGAATGGGGTGTACTGGAGCGATCGTCCGTCCGGCAGAGCGACGTTGACCTCGGCGTTGCGGATGATCAGCCGCGGCAGGTCGGGAACGGAGGCGTCGGCGGGGTCACGGGGCTGTCGCGCGCTGGCGGCGATCTGTGCTGCCTCGATCAGGTTCCACTGCTCTGACGGGTCGGTGCGCAGGTCGACGACCGGGTCGACGATGCGGAGTTCGCTGAGTCCGAGCGAGCGGGTGAGCGCGAGCCGGATGAGCGAGTTGTGGCGGACGGTGACGCGTCGGACGCGGACGAACGGGTCGGACTCGAGCGGGAGCGCGACTTCGAAGTCATCGAGGGTGGTGTGGCCGCCCCACGAGGTGCGGAGGGAAGACGCCTCGACGCTGAGGCCGGTCTGCTTGCGGATCGCGTCGAGGACGATGTTCTTCGGGACATCGGTCGAGAGAACGATCTGCACGACGACGGCGAGCAGGACGAGCAGGACCGCTGCGCCGATGGTGAGTCGGATGAGCCAGCGTTTCATGGCTACTCGGCCGTCGGATCGGTGGTCGGGATGTTGCCGACGGTGCGCGGGCCGAAACCGAAAACCCACCAGTCGTCGCGCGTGGTGCGCCCGATGAACGGCCCGGAGGTCGCGACGACCTCGCCGGTGTCGGCCCAATAGGCGATGAACGCGACGGAGGCGACGCCGACCTGGTTGATGTTCTTGAGCAGCGCGAGTTCGGGGGTGGCGAAGGGCGTGCTGGTGGTGGAGTCGCCGCCGTCTTCTCCGGCGCGGAGGACGAGCGAGGGCAGGCCGAGGAGGTAATCGGAGCGGTCGATGCCGACGCCGCCGCTTCGGACCTCGAGGATGACCTGGGCCATGTCGCGCTCGGGGACGAGCTGAACGCCGCCGAGGAAGAGGCGGTTGCGGAGTTCGCCGAGGACGAACTTGGATTCGGAGGCGGCGAAGTACTGGTCGTCGACGAAGACGCGCCGGCCTCGGAGGCCTTCGACGGTGAGCTGGGAGACGGCGAGGGAGGCGGCCTGGGAGAGCAGGAACTGCTCCGTGGCGGTGCGCGCGGGGTCGGTGGTGCGAATGGTGCTCGTGCAGGCCGGAAGCAGCGCGAGGGCGGCGAGCAGGGCGATCGGGATGGTTCGGGCCTGGAGGAACACGATGAGGCATGGTACCGGTGGGTCGGCGTTGGGGCGCGTCGAGTCCGGAACTCGGAACCGAAGGCCCGGCTTCTGGTATGAATCTGGATCCCCGAACGAGTTTTCTAGAGAGGTATTGGATGCTGCGGAAAATGGGTGTGTTGCTTGCTGGCGTGTGTCTGTCGCTTCCGGCGATGGCGGATGTCTCGTTCGAGGTGGTGATCCCCGAGGGGGTGGAGTCGTACACGGGGCGGGTGTATGTCGCGCTCGGCGGGCGCACCGCGCCGATCCAGGCCATGCACAGTTGGTTCAATCCGCCGCCGGTCTTTGCGGTCGATGTGACAGATGCCAAGCCGGGTGATGTCATCGTCGTCGACGAGAGTGCGATGGGTCACCCCATGACGCTTGATGAACTGCCCGCCGGTGACTGGAGCGTGCAGGCGGTGCTTCGTCTGAACCTCGACTCGCCCAAGGCGGGGACGGGCGCGGGGGATCGGTACTCGGCGGTGACGACGGTCAGCGTTCCGGAGGATGACGGGGCGCGTGACGCGATGGAGGCGGTGCGCCTGGTGCCCAGCGAAGTCGTTGAGGCGGCGCCGTTCCCCGAGAGCCCGCGCGTGCGCCTGCTGGAGTTTCGCAGCGAACTGCTGAGCGCCTTTCACGGGCGGGATTACATGGTGCGCGCGGGGATCGTGGTGCCTGAGGGGTTCGACGAGCGCGCGGACGATGCTCGGTACCCGGTCGTTGTTGATGTGCCGGGCTTCGGCGGCACGCACCGGGGCGCGGCTCGGATGGGCCGGATGGTGGACCGCGTCTATGACGGCGACATCCTGTGGGTGGTGCCGGACCCGTCGTGCTACCGGGGACACAGCGTGTTCGCGGATTCGGCGACGAACGGGCCGTGGGGCGCGATGCTGGTCGAGGAGATGATGCCGAAGATCGACGAGGAGTTCGGCGGCGCGGGGCCGGAGCACCGGTACGCCACGGGCGTGAGTTCCGGCGGCTGGTCGAGCCTGTGGCTGCAGATCACCTACCCGGACCAATTCTCCGGCTGCTGGAGCCACGTGCCGGACCCGGTGGATTTCCGCGACTTCCAGTACATCAACCTGTATGAGCCCGGCGAGAACATGTATGTGGACGGCGACGGCAACGAGCGCGGGCTTGCGCGCCGTGGCGGCGAGGTGATGCTCACCTACCGCGAGTTCGTCGCGCGCGAGGAGGTGCTCGGGCCGGGTGGGCAGATCCACTCGTTCGAAGCGGTGTTCAGTCCGCGCCTCGTCAACGGCGAGCCGGTGCGGATCTTTGATCGCGAGACGGGCGCGGTGGATGTGATGGCGACCGAACTGTGGAAGCCGTACGACATCCGGCTCAAGCTCGAGGAGAGCTGGCAGCGCGAGATGCGCAGCATGGCCGGGAAGATCCATGTGTATGCGGGCGAGGTGGACACCTTTTATCTGGAGGGCGCGGTGGTGCTGCTCAAGGGCATGGCCGAGCGGATGGGGATTGATGCGGAGATCGAGGTGATCGAGGGGATGGGGCACTCGCTGTATCGCGAGGGGATGATGGACATGCTGGCGACGGTGAAGAAGCGGTGGGGAGAGCGGGGTGAGTGATTGGCGCGAGAGGCTGTCGGTCACGATCTGAATCGGAGCGTGGTTCAGTGCGGTGCGGCCCGGCACTGGCGGGCGAGCCGCCAGTGGCACCAGTGCGCGATGAGCATTGGGTTTGTTGGATGCTCGGGACCCTGAGCTCGCGCTCAGGGTTCTCATCCCAGCCGATCGTCGGCGTGCGCGGCGGGTATGATCCCGCCCCATGCCCCCGCTGCTGACCGCCCGCGACATCTCGAAGCACTTTGCCACCCGTCTGCTGTTCTCCGGCGTTTCGATGCAGGTGGACGAGGGGGAACGGATTGCGCTGATCGGGCCGAACGGGGCGGGCAAGAGCACGCTGGTGAAGATTCTGGTCGGGATGGAAGAAGCGGAGGACGGGGAGATCCTGCCGCGGCGGGGGCTGATCAGCGCGTATGTGCCTCAGGCGGACACCTTCGAGGCGGGAACGACGGTTCGGTCGGCGGTGGTGGATGCGCTGGCGAAGGCGGCGTCGGACGGGGTGATCGGGCACCTGCACGATGAGCACGAGTTCGAGATCGCCGCGGACATGACGCTGTACCGCGCAGAGTTGGGTGACCTGATGGATGCGCCGTGCGAGTCGTTGTCGGGCGGGCAGCGCAAGCGCCTGTCGATCGCGCGGGGGCTGGCGCTGGAGCCGGACCTCCTGATGCTGGACGAGCCGACGAACCATTTGGATGTGGAGGGGATCGACTGGCTGGAGGATGTGCTCCGGACGGGGAGCTTCGCGTCGATCGTGGTGACGCACGACCGGGCGTTCCTGGAGCAGACGGCGACGCGGATCGTGGAACTGTCGCGGGCGTACCCGGAGGGGACCTTCTCGGTGAAGGGCAACTACGGCGAATTCCTGCGGCGCAAGGGCGAGTTCCTCGATGCGCAGGCCGAGCACGAACGGTCGCTGAGCAACCAGGTGCGCGACGACCTGCGCTGGCTGTCGCGCGGGGCGAAGGCGCGTCGGACGAAGAGCAAGAGCCGCATCGATGCGAGTTACGACCGGATGGACCAGTTGGCTGAACTGCGCGAGCGGAACGCGACGCAGAAGTCGGCGCGGATCGACTTCACGGCGACGGGTCGCGAGACGCAGAAGCTGCTGGTCGGGCGTGGTCTGCGGAAGGTGTACGGCGAGAAGGTGCTGTTCGAGAGCCTGGACATCATGCTGACGCCGGGGTCGATCCTCGGGCTGATGGGGCCGAACGGGTCGGGCAAGAGCACGCTGATCCGGATGCTGATGGGCAATCTCGAGAGCGACCCGCCGACGGCGCAGATGCTCGAGGACGACGAGGATGTGAAGCCGTCGCTGCCCAAGAGCACGCCGGAACTCGGGACGATCAACCGGGCGGACAAATTGCGGATGGTGCTGTTCAGCCAGCACCGGACGGAACTGGACCCGGACAAGACGCTGGGCGAGACGCTGTCGCCGAGCGATGGGGTGGTCTATCGAGGGCGGATGCTGCACATCGCGACCTGGGCGGAGATGTTCCTGTTCACCAAGGCGCAGCTGCGCACGCCGATCAAGAACCTCTCTGGCGGCGAGCAGGCGCGGGTGCACATCGCGAAATTGATGCTGGAGCCGGCGGATGTGCTGATTCTGGACGAGCCGACGAACGATCTGGACCTGGCGTCGCTGGAGGTCTTGGAGGAGAGCCTGGAAGAGTTCCCGGGCGCGATCGTGCTGGTGACGCACGACCGGGCGATGCTGGACCGGCTGGCGACGAACGTGCTGGCGCTGGATGGCGAGGGCGGGTCGCGGTACTTCGCGGACTACCAGCAGTGGCACTCGATCACGCGTGCGGAGGAGAAGGCGCGGGCGAAGGAGAGCGCGAAGCCGGCGAAGGCGGATGCGTCGGTGCCGGAGCCGAAGCCGGAAGCGCCCGCGAAGAAGAAGCTGACCTTCACGGAGAAGCACGAGCTGGACCGGATGGAGGAGTCGATCGAGAAGGCCGAGGCGCGGGTGAGCGAGTTGCAGGCGGAGATGGACAAGCCGGAGGTGCTGGCGGATCACAAGCGGCTGGCGGAGGTCGGGAAGAAGATGGGCGAGGCGCAGCGGGAGCGGGACCGGCTGTATGCGCGGTGGGCTGAGTTGGAGGAGCGGGTGTAGGGCGGTGTGGTGCCACTGGCGGCTCGTCCGCCAGTGCGAGGCGATACGGTCCGTGGCACGAACTGGAATGCTGGGGGACCGTCGTGCGCGCAACGATTCGAATTGAGGAGCGGCACGGATGGCCCGGCACTGGCGGGCAAGCCGCCAGTGGCACCGTCGCGAGCGGTTTGCGCGGTGGCATTGGCTCGCCGGATGCTGGGGACCCATCGCTTGCGCGATTGGGCTCTCATCACGGTGGTGCTTGAACCGTCGGAAAGTTCGGGCCGCCCCCTCATCCGTCCGCGTGCTGAAGCCGCACGTGGCCACCTTCTCCCGCGAGGGGAGAAGGAGCCAGAGCTCCGCATCGCCGGTTGCGTTGCCTACGCCAGGCGGTCGGTGGCGACGTGGTATTGGGGGTCGTCGGAGAGGTTGGTGAGGACGAAGTTGTCGGCGTTGCGGAGCAGGGTGCGGCACTCGGGGCTGAGGTGGGTCAGGTGCAGGCGCTTGCCGAGGGCGTGGTACTTCTCGCCGAGGGTGTTGATGGCTTCGAGGCCGGACTGGTCGTAGACGCGGGTGTAGTAGAAGTCGATGACGACGTCGTCGGGGTCGTTCTTGGGGTCGAAGAGCTGCTTGAAGGCCTGGGCGGAGGCGAAGAAGAGCGGGCCGTGGAGCTGGTAGTGCTTGGCGCCGTGCTCGTCGATCTTGACATCGACGCCGATGTGCTTGGCGTGCTGCCAGGCGAAGGCCAGCGCTGAAAGAATCACGCCGATGATGACGGCCGTGGCGAGGTCGTGCATGACGGCGGTGTAGCCGGCGACGACGACCATGATGAGCATGTCGCGGGCGGGCATCTTGCCGAACATGCGCAGGGACGCCCACTCGAAGGTGCCGATGACGACCATGAACATCACACCGACGAGGGCGGCGATGGGGATCATCTCGATCCACTGCGACAGGAAGAGCATGAATGCGAGCAGACAGACGGCGGCGGTGACGCCGGAGAGTCTGCCGCGTCCGCCGGAGTTCACGTTGATGAGGGACTGACCGATCATGGCGCAGCCGCCCATACCGCCGAAGAGGCCGCAGGTGATGTTGGCGGTGCCCTGACCGATGCATTCGCGGTTGCCGCGTCCTCGGGTGTCGGTGATCTCGTCGATGAGGGTCATGGTCATGAGCGATTCGATGAGTCCGACGGCGGCGAGGATGAAGGCGAAGGGCGCGATGATGCGCAGGGTTTCCCAGGTCAGTGGCGGGAACGCGTACTCGAGGAAGAAGGGTTTGGGCAGGCCGGCCTTGAGACCGACGGCGTCTTCGTCGATCGCGGCGATCGCGGCGGTGATGGCCTCCGGATTGGCATCGTCGAAGCCCTCGGCCGGGCCGACGACTTCGGATGCGGCTTCGGCGCGGGCGTTGTTCATCAGCATGTCGCCGACGGTGAGGACGACGTTGGGGTTGCCGTCGGGGGCGATGTCGGGATCGAGCCATGCGTTGCCGGCGGCGGCGATGGCGCTGACGACGAGGATCGCGACGAGCGAGGCGGGGACGGCGCGGGTGATTTTGGGAAGGAGCCAGATGATGGCCATGGTGAGCGCGACGAGGGCGAGCATGATCCAGAGGGCGGGGCCGCGCAGGAAGCTGATGGAGCCCATGCTGTCGGCGAACTTGAAGCTGCCGATCTGGGCCATGCCGATGACGATGGCCAGCCCGTTGACGAAGCCGAGCATGACCGGGTGGGGCACCATGCGGATGAGTTTGCCGAGGCGCGCGGTGCCGACGAGGACCTGGATGATGCCGCAGAGCATGACGGCGGGGAAGAGGTACTCGATGCCGTGGATCGCGACGAGTGAGACGATGACGACGGCCATCGCGCCGGTGGCGCCGGAGATCATGCCGGGTCGCCCACCGACGATGGAGGCGACCAGACCGATGAAGAAGGCGGAGTAGAGGCCGATGATCGGCGAGACGCCGGCGACGAACGCGAAGGCGACGGCTTCGGGGACGAGGGCGAGCGCGACGGTGAGGCCGGAGAGGAGATCGTTTCGCAGGTTCCGCTGCTGCGCGCGGAAGAAGTTCAGCATTGCCGGGAGGCTCCGGGAGCGGGGTAAAACAGCCGCAGCGGTCAGGCTCCGGGTGCGAGAGAGATGCAGATTGATCGCGGGAAAGACGCGGAGAGCGGTCTTACGGGGATCTGGGACGGGTCTGCGTCTTTGGAGGGGTGATGGTAGCGGCGCGGGTCGGGAGGGGCAATGGAGGACGAGATTGGCAAGGACCATGCTCAAACAAGTTTGAGCATGCCACCCGGGCTCATCGCTTCTTCGTGGTCTTCTTTGCGACCTTCTTCTTCGATGTTTTCTTGGTTACCGGCTTCTTTGCGGATTTTGCAGGAGCCTTCCTCGTGGTCTTCGTTTTGGCTGTCTTCTTCTTGGTCGGCTTTTTCGTGCCGGACGGCTTCCGCTTGGAGGCGGGGATCATCGATTCATACACGGCGATGAAGTCCTTGACGGGGACGCGTTTGATGGCGGCACCGAGGACATCGAGGGGGACGTCTTCGAGTTTCTTGAAACGGACGCAGGATGCGCCCATGTCGAGTTTCTTGCCGGTTGCCTTCCACTCTCTGACGAAGCGATCTTTGCCCTGCGGGTCGCAGTAGACGCAGAAGAGGTAGAGGCCCATGTGGTTCTTCTGCGAGGCGATGGACGCGAAGGGGAGCGGCTGCTTCGGGTCGCAGTGGTAGCCGGCGGGATACAGCGAGTGCGGGACGAAGTAGCCGATCATGTTGTACTGGATGCCTTCCTCGTAACCCTTGGGGAGGTTCTTGAGGATGGTCTTGCGGACGGCCTGGAGCGCTTCGCGTCGGTCTTCGGGGAGAGAGGCGAGGTAGTCTTCGACGGATGCGGGTTTGGTGGGCATAGAGATGATTGTACGGGGAGGTGGGACCGGATCAGCGCGCGAAAACGCCGCGTCGGAACGGGTGACCGGTTCCGAGGCGGCGTTGGAAGGCGGGGGTCAGTTGCAGGAGGTGCCGAAGGCGCCGAGGACGGTGTTGAGGTCGGCGAGGTCGACGACGCCGTCGTCGTTGGTGTCGCCCTGGTCGGTCTGCTGGCCGAAGTTTCCGAGGACCGTGTTCAGGTCGGCGAGATCGACGGTGTCGTCCGCGTTCGTGTCACCGAAACAGCGCGGCGTCGAATCGGGCACGAGGACGACGATGGCGTTGACGTCTGCTGACGGGTCGTAGGCGGTGGTGTAGACGCGACGGTCATCGGCGATGAAGCCGAGTGCGACGGTCCAGTTGTCGGACTCGGGATCGAGCAGCGGAGCGAAACCGCTGGAAAGCGCGTTTTCCTCGTCGAACAGCACGCCGCCGGATGCGACGACGTCGTCGAGGTTGTTGTTGTCGTAGAAGCCGACGTTCGGCATGGGGAGCTGGGCGGGATTGAGCGGCTGCCAGCCATTGGTGTCGTCGTGGAGGTAGGTGAGCCAGCGGTCGGCGGTGCTGGTGGCGCGGCGAGCGGCGGCGACGACCTGGTTGTTGTTGTTGACCGAGTAGGCGAAGACTGCGGTGAAGCTGACGCCGCCGGCGGGGTCGGGCAAGCCGAGTTCGGTGACTGTGCCGGCGTTCATGTCCAGGCGAAGTCCGTTGCCGACAACCACACCGGTCTCGGAAAGATCGGTCGGTGTGGCGTTGAAGCCGAGATCTCGAAGATCGGCGGGCGGTCCTGCGAGTTGGAACTGCGTGGCGGGCCCGCCGCTGAAGCCCTGGTAGCGCGACCAGCCGACGATGGTGCCGTCGTTGTTGATGGCGACGGCCATGCCGCCGTTGATCGAGAGCGTGCCGAGCGGGCTGGACATCGTTTCGAACTGCTGGGGGATGGTGACGGTGTAGGTGCCGGAGCCGTCGGGGGTCCAGATGGCGGGCTCGCCGCTGTCGTACGGGAAGCCGTTCTGCGCGACCGCGCCGACGACCGTTCCGTCGGCGTTGACGTCGAGCGCTGCGCCGGTCAGGTAGCCATCCGGGAGAGGGAGAACCTGGATGCCCTGATCCGCATCGGCGACGAACGCCTGCAGGGCCCCTTCGACGACCTGCCAGCCGCAGACGAACCCGGTGTCGCTGGATCCGGTGAGGGTTGTCGTGGTCTCGTAGGTCGCGATGGTCTCCACGGTGTACGTCGGAGCACCCGCGCTGGTCAGCGTGGTTGAGGCCAGTGCCGCGGTGAGAGCAAAGGAAGTCGTGAAACGGGTCATGATGGACTCCTCCAAGTCTTGAGTGTGTCAGCCGGGGGAGGAGCAGTGCCTGGCCTGCTGATTTGATCTCCCTCAAACTAACCCAGAGGAGCAGGCAGGCATTCGGCAGATATGTCCATGGTCGGATTACTGGCAAAAAGCATTGGTTCCTGTAAAACAACAACCGCCCGGTGGCCCTCCCTGGCCTCGGGCGGTTGCGTTCTCTCGTCGGCGCTCGGAGTGGCGAGCGCCGGCTCTCGTCTTCGGTGCGGGCGGGCGTGGCCCGGTGATTCGGTCAGGACAGCATTGCGGCCACGTCGTCGACCTCTTCTTCGAGGCGAGCGCGGACGTCTTGCAGTGCGTCGCGGGTCATGTGGATCTCGTCGAGTACGGAGCCGTCGATCTCGAGCGAGGGCAGGTCCAGCCGGAAGGCGCGGTCGAGGGACGATGCGAGATGGTCGGCGACGTAGACGAGGCAGGCCATCGAGCGGCTGCCGGTGGGCAGGTCGAGCGGGTTGTGGTGGAAGCCGGTGACCTGGGCGAAGGCCTCGGGGAACTTCCAACGCTCGCAGAGGGCTTTGCCGAAGGCCTGGTGGTCGGCGCCGAACACCTCGCGTTCGACTTCGCGCATGTCGCGGTCGGGTGTGCCGTCGGGGCCGACATTGATCTGGTTGACGACCTCGACGAGTTTGAGACGGTCGAACTGCATCTCGACCATCATGCCGATGTCGTGGGTGAGGCCGGCGAGGAATGCCTCATCGCCGACGCCCATCTTGAGTTTGTCGGCGATCATCTTGGCGGCGGTGCCGGTCGCGATGGCGTGCATCCAGATGTCGCGAGCGCTGAAGTTCTCGCAGAGCTGGCCGCCGCGGAAAAGCTTGGCCATGGATGCGGAGATGGCGATGTTCTTCACGGCGTTGAGGCCGAGCAGGACGATGGCGCGGTTGATGGAGCCGATCTGTCCGGGCAGGCCGTAGAAGGACGAGTTGACGACCTTGAGAATGCGGCTGCAGAGGGCCGGGTCGTTGGAGATGACGTTGTTGAGGTCTTGGGCGGTCGAGGTGGGGTCCTCGACGAGCTCGATGATCTTGACGGTGATCTCCGGGAGCGTGGCGATGTGACTGATTTCCTTGATGGCATCGGTCACGATCTGGTTCTGTGCGGTCAGTTCACTCATCGCGGTCCCCGTCTGGATCGTCGTGGCTGGCGCCGACCGGTCGCGGCGCGCCGGTTCGGACGTTGATGGCATCGGCGTGGACGCGTGGCGACTTTTGGGGAACTGACCAGTTGGCGGCACGATCGCGCGGTCGGGTTATCCGGACGGCGAGTACTGCTCAGTAGGTGTTGCGCTTGCGGAGCAGCACCGGGTCGTGGGGGTCGGTTCGCGCGAGCAGTTCTGCGATGCGCGGGCCGGTGCGACCATCGCCGTACGGGTGGTCGGGGCGCGAGCGGTCGAGGGACTGTGACCGTTCGATCGCCTCGGCGATGGCCTGGGTGGTCGGCTCGGCGGCGTCGATCACGGTGACGGGTCGTTCGCGCCCGGCCTGGCGGGGGCCGATATTGACGCTCGGCAGGCCGAGGATGGCGGCTTCGATGAGGCCGGCGGAGGAATTGCCGACCAGCGCGCCGGACGACGAGGCGAGGCGCTTGAGCAGCGCGAGGAATGTCGGGCGTGGGAGGTGGTCGCGCCTGGTGCGAGCGTGGTGTTCGGGGAGCGAGTCGATCGCGGCGCGGACGGCGTCGGTGCCGGGGTCGGCGTTCGGGGCGAGCCAGAGGTGCGGGCGGTCCCCCACCGCTTCGGCGATGGCGCGGACGGTGGACGCTTCGGTCTGGTCATCCAGACCGGTCGGGTGGTGCAGGACGATGAGTTCGGGGGAGCCAAGTTCGGCGAAGGGCTCGTCGTCGAGCGGCGCGATGGCGTCGAGCCCGTCGGCGGCGGGCGAGCCGACGGGGTGGATGCGCGACGCGGGTTCGCCCATCTGCTCGATGCGCTGGGCGGACTGGATGGTTGCGGGCAGGTGCAGGTGAGCGAGTTTCGTGATGGCGTGGCGCATGGCTTCATCGGCAACGCCCTCGGCGCGGTCGCCGCCGTGGATGTGGGCGAGGGCGATGCCTCCAACGCTGGCGGCGGACGCGGCGGCGAAGGCCTCGATGCGGTCACCGAGCACGACAACCCAGTCGGGTTTTATCCGCGCGTAGGCGCGCGCGAAGCCGGCGGTACCGGCGCCGAGGGCTTCGGCGTCGGCGAGGCGACCGGTCGCCCCGGGTTCTTGCATATGGACGACGGCGTCGAGGCCGACGCGGGCTTCGACCTCGCGATACGTTTCGGCGGGCGGGAGCAGGTGCGCGCCGGCGGCGACGACGAGCGTGTTCAGGTCGGCGCGGTCGCGACAGGCCTCGATGACGGGAACGAGCAGGCCGAAGTCGGCGCGGCTGCCGGTGGCGAAGAGTATGCGCCGGGGCGGCGTGGTCATGCGAGGTCGTCCTCGGTGAGCGGCGTATCGGCCTCGATGTCGCGGGCGGCGGTGCGCCCGGCGGTGTCGTCCAGACGGTAGGGCGCGATGCCGGTGCCGGGGCGCTTGGTGGTGAGCAACTCGCGCGGGATGGTTTCGCCGGCGCGGATCGGGCGGTTGAGGACAAGCGACTGGCGGCTGACGGAGCGGACATCGGCTTCGCATGCGAGAACGCGCTTCTCGGCGAGGCCGATGAGCGCGGCGAAGGCCGGATCCGTCGGATCGGGAAGAGCGGATGCGCACGCCCTTGCGTAGCGCGCAAAGCCGGCCGGGTCGAGCGACGCGCTGTGGTCGGGGCCGGGCGCGCTGCGATCGGCGGTGAAGTGCTTCTCGAGGATCTCGGCGCCGAGGGCGGCGGCGAGCGCGCCGGTGTCTTCGCGCGGGGTGTGGTCGCTGTAGCCGATGGCATCGACGCCCAGACCGGCATCGCGCAGCGCGGTGATCGCGCCGAGGGAGGCGTCGGCGTCGACGGTCGGGTAGCTGCTGACGCAGTGAAGCACGGCGCTGCGCCTGCGCGCGTCGCCGAGCCAGCCGGCAGCGCGCCGGATCTCGTCGAGTGTGGAAGCGCCGGTGGAGACGATCAGCGGCTTGCCGGTGGTGACGAGGTTGTCGATGAGCGGTTTGTTGATGATGTCGGTCGATGAAGTCTTGTAGGCGTCCCACGGCAGGCGCTCGGCGACTTCGACGAGGCCGGGGCTGAACGGGGTGACGATGGCGTGCAGTCCGAGTTCGTGGGCGCGGCTGACGATCGGGGCCATCTGGTCGATCGAAAGCTCCAGGGCGCGGAGCATGGAGAACGGGTCGGTCGCGCCCGAGTCGCGCTGGTAGGCGGCGAGACGCGCGGCGCGGGACATGAGGCGAGCGGTCTCGAAGAGCTGGAGCTTGACCGAATGCGCACCGGCACGGTGCGCGGCATCGACGAGGGCGAGGGCCTTGGCGGAGTCGCCGTCGTGGTTCACGCCGATCTCGGCGATGATGTACGGGCCGGGATGCCTGCGCGCAGCGCGCCAGGGGAGCGGGGTCATCGGGTGCGCTCCGCTCGGAGGCGATCACGGAGGGTGATCTCGGCGACGGCGAGGTCGGCCGCGGTGTCGATATCGATGACAGCGCCTTCGGGGTTGATACTGCCGCGACGGTCCGTGCCGAAGAAGGCGTGCGGACCGGGGGCGACGCCGGGGATCTCGAGGAGCAGCGCGGCGCGGGTGAGGGCGATGACGCCGCCGTCGGGGATGTGGGCGGGTGGCAGGTCCTGGCGCCGGAACACGCCGTGGTTGAGGATGTCGCCTTCCCACGGTCGGACAGCGCCGGAACTCTCATCGACGATGGCGGTCCACCACGGGTGGTGCTTGCCGACGGTCGCGTAGCTCTGGACGCTGTGACAGCCGGCGGACTCGAGCAGGGCGAGGGCGTCGTCGATGAGGCCGGGCGGGCGGACGGGAACGTTGGCGTAGAGGATGACGAGCCGATCGGCGCGGGCGCCGTGCGTGGACTCCCATCGCGCGAGAGCATCGCGGGCGGCGTCGTCCACGGTCGCGGTGTCGGAGGCGAGTTCGGCGGGGCGTTCGATGGGTTCAGCGCCGAGCGCGGACGCGAGCGCGAGCAGTTGCGGGCTATCGCTGGAGACAGCGATGTCGGTCACGCGTGAGGAGGCCATCGCGTGCTCGATGGTCCATTGCGCGCAGGGCTTCCCGGCGATCGGAAGCATGTTCTTGCCGGGCAGGCCCTTGCTCCCGGCGCGTCCGATCACGATGGCGAGGGTGCGCGGCGACGCCACCGGTCAGATCTCGCTTCCGGCGCTATCGAACGAGCGGTGCGCGAGGCGGGCGCGTGCGAGGTCGGGGATCCGCAGCGGCGAGATGCGCTGGCCATCAACGGAATTGGGCAGCGGGTCGATGACGGCGTGGCCGAGGATACCGATCCAGTGATCGTAGAAGCCCTCGATCTCGTCGTAGGTGCTGTCGCAGCGGGTGATGCGTGGGACGATCCAGCGTTCCGCGGGGCCCTTGGTACCGAGCGTTCCTTCGACGCGCTCGCTCTGGAAGATCTGGTTGAGGCGCTGGGCGTTGTCGAGGACGGACTGGAGCGAGCAGTCGTTGCCGCTGATTCTGGCGTAGGTCGCTTCGGTCTGGGCGAGCAGGTCGATGGAGACGACATCCGCGTTGGCTATGGCTTGCAGCTGCTCGTCGGACAGGTCCGAAGCGAGGTCCGTGCGGAGGTGGATCGCGCCGATGCGCGGGTCGTCGTTGAGCTGGGACATGAATTCGACGAATCGCGGATGGGTGATCGGGTCGCCGCCGACGCTGGAGCCGCCCCGGCCTTCGATGGTGAGGGCGAAGGGCGCACCGGTGTGCGCGCGATCGATGATGGAACGGAGCGTTTCGAGCGTGATCGGCTCGCGCGGGGTCGTCGGGGCGAACCATGAGCGGCGTTCGCCGCCTCGGGCGTTGGTCGATGCGCCGGTGAATTCGACGGTGAGCGGGGTCAGTCCCCCACTGACCACCGGGTCGGTATCGCGCAGCGTCGGGGCGATCTTCACGCAGGTATCGGCGGCGATGGGGTCGGAGGCGGCGGCGGAGGGTACATAGGAGAGGATGCCGCCGAGGGTGGCGAAATGGCTGTTGCGCGCACGCATCTCGGCGAGGCGTTCGAGGCCGTCGCGCGAGACGACGCAACCGGCGTAGCCCGGTGCGGCCTGCGAGAAGACCAGCGGGCGGTCGCCGGGCGATTCGGCGTGGCGGTCGATGAGTTCGTCGCAGAGGGCGGGATCGAGGGCGGTTGCGCTTGCGTCGATGATCAGGGCGGCATCGGCGCTCAGGCGATCGAGGAGTTGACCGGTGGCCTGTAGGCGGAGAACTTCGTCGTAGCAGCTTGCGCCGGCGAGGCCGCCGCGCCAGCAGGAGCGAGACCAGAGGCGGGCGCGATCGATGCGGCGCTGCCAGGCCTGCTCGACGGGGTCGGGGGTGAACTCGACGGGCTCGGTCGGGATCGGGCAGTGCGCGCAGGCATCGGCGACGGCGCCGGTGTTGCTGGTGAGAACGATGAACTTGGCGATGCGGGTGCAGCCGGCGAGGCGCTCCAATGTGCGCGGAAGGGCTTCGAGGCGCTCGGGCGTGTCGGCGGTGACGACGGCAGCGGTGGTGATGCGCCGGGGCTTGGAGCGTGCGTCGGTATCGTCGGTTGAAATCGGGCGCGGGCGGGTCTGTTTGGGTGCGCCGTCGAGTGAATCGATGGTTGCGCCGGCGAGCTCTTCAAGGACCTCGGCCATCTGCGCGATCCAGCCGACGTTGAGGGCGTCGCGCTCGACCTGGCGCTTCTGGCGTTCGATCTCGGTGCTCGGCGGGTTGAGGCGGAGCAGGCGGTCGGACTTGAAACGCTGGAAGGTGCCGGTCTGGTTCAGGCGCTGAACGAGCGAGTAGGCCGGCTCGGTCTTCGTGACCTCGTCGCGGATGGTGTGGATCTGGCGGACGAAGGAGTTGATGCGATCGGTAGAGCCGGGCTTGTCCTGCAGGTCGGCGATGCGACGGAGCAGATTCTGAGTCTCGCGGCTGTTGCGCGCGATAGCGCGGCTGCCGGAGCGGATGGTCTCGAGCGTGGTGCGCAGTTCGGGTGGGCACTCGCGCGATGCGGTCGAGACCGGCGGGAGTTCGATCGGCGACCGGTCGGCCGAGGCGTGCTGCTTGAGCGCTTCGGCGAGGGTGCTGGCAGTGGTTCCGCGCTTGGCGACGCCGCCTTCGGTGGCGTCGATGATGGTGCGACCGGCTTCCACATCGGCGCTGAACTCGCGCTCGAACTGGGCCAGGTAGGTCGCCATCTGTTGGTCGGTGTAGATCGGACGGCCGAGGTGGTCGGTGCGCTCGATGAGTTTGGTCTTGCCGCGGGCGATGCGTTCCCACTCGAACATCTCGAGGGTGCGGAAGGCGTTGAGTTCGGGGGCCCAGACGTCGTGGATGGCGGCGCCGGATGCGTAGTACTGGCCGTCGGTGAAGCCGAGGTCCTGGCCGATGAGGATGGCGGGGTCGCAGCCGAGGTGGCGGGCGAGGTAGTACGCGAGGTGGGCGACGGTGGCGCCGGGGGTGAGGGCGTCGTCTTCGGTGCGGGTCGGGCCGAAGACCTGTTCGAGCACTTCGTCTGTCACGAGACGGATGTCGCCGGGGAAGGCGTCGAGGACGGCCGGGTTCACCTTGGGCTCGGCGACGAGGGTGATGCCCTGCAGGTCGTCGCGGGTCAGGCCTTCGTAGAAGCGAGTCGAGATCTCGTGGTAGTCGAGGGCGGTGACGAAGTCGGGTCGGACGCCGGCACTGAGCATGGGGCGCAGGACGGTCTGCACGGCGATGACGACGACGCGCGAGCGGAACTCCGGGTCGGCGAGCAGGTGCAGGTTGCGCTCCAGCGACGGGCCGGCGGAGACGACGACGGCGGCGCGCCCTTTGGCGGCATCCTTCAGGTCGGCGATTCCGGGGCGTGTGACGTAGTGCTCGGCGTTCATGAGCACGTTGCGCAAGGTGACATCGCTCTGCATGAGCGTGGTGATGACCTGCGTGCGCATGGCGTTGACGACCTCGGCGAAGGTCGAGCCGAAGACGGCGGCGCGATCCCCCAAGCGGGCCCGGCTGGGGGCGTGTTCGACGAGTTCGATGCCGATGGAGAGCGGCGCTTCCAGTCCTCTGGTGAGCGCGCTCATTTCGCCGGAGGCGTTCTCGTCGCAGAGGAAACAGGTGGCGGTTTCGCGGATCCAGTCGGAATGGTCGACACGCTCGAGGACGGCGCGGAGCAGCGCGAGGTCGGGTTCGTACACGATGACCACGCCGTGTTTGCCGATGCGCTCGGCGATGGCTCTGGCGTGGTAGCCGAGGGCGAAGCCGAGGACGACGATGCCGCCGTGGTCCTCGATGTCCACCGACTCGGCGATGGTTCCTGCTTCGGCGAGGGGGCGTCGCTTGCTGGCGAGCGCGACGACGCCGGAGGGGGACGCGAGGGTGGCGCTGGGGACCTCGTCGGCGGTGTCGACGAAGGTGATGTCGCGGCGCGGCGCGACTTCGCTGAGGCGTTTGGCGATGCGCGGGCTGCGCAGGGCGATGGCTTCGAGGTTTCGCGCAAAGATTGCGCTGTCGCCCGCTTCGGCTGACGCGGCGGGCTCATCGACGAGCAGGCCGAGTGCCGCGGCGTTGAGGGCGTCGGTGTCGATGGCCCACTCGGCGGGCAGGGATGGGGTGGCTCCCGGATCGGGATCGGAGGAGGAGCCGTGCTGGGCGCGCATGGGATCGCCTTTGCTAGAGGGGCTTTGTGTGGGTATCGGACGTCCGGCGGGGGCGGCTGCAAACACCGAGTGCTGGTCCAACCCCGGTGTCGGATGGACCTTTCGGGCGGTTCGTGCGTATGAAAGGGGTGCGGGGCGGGAGTTCCTCGCGGAAAGGCCGAGCCATGAACGGGCTGCTGACACTCGGGTTCGAACGGTTTACGAGCGCGATCGGGACCTACCCCCCGGCGCCGCTGACAGACCGGGTGCTGTTCGAGTCGCCGATCCTGGTGCCGGTGGCGGTGCTGATCCTGGCGGTGATCATCGGGTTCGGGCTCGGTCGGGCGGCGAAGGGGAAGGCCGGCTGGGCCGTGATGGGCGTCGGGCTGGTGCTGGCGCTCGGCCTCGCGGCGAGCGCGCGGCTGGTCGAGACGGACCGTGAGGCGATCGAGTCGGGTACTCGGGCGTTCGTGGACGCGATTGTGAACGCGGACGAGGCGTCGATGGATGAGTTGCTGGCCTCGAGGCTGACGCTGGCGATCACCGGGTCGCGGGCGGATGTGGATGCACGCGAGTACATCCTGGGCAACCTTGATTGGGTGCAGGAACAGATCCAGCGTTACAGCGCTGGTGTGCAGGAGGCGGCGGTGATCGCCGACGGAGCGGGGCGAAGCAAGTTCGTTTTCCGGCTGCTGCAGTCGCGCTCGCTTGGGAGCGGGTTCAGCACATGGGTGCTGGAGTGGCAGGAGACGCCGGGCGAGGGCTGGCAGATCCACACGGTGGACCTGGTGGCGATCAACGGGAACCCGCCGGCGTTTTCGGCGTTTCCGCGCTATCGCTGAGGGCCGCTATGAATAACGCCCCGCTTCGACGGGGCGTTCGCATGGATCGGATTTCGAGATTCTCAGAGGCTCGCGAGGGCCGCGCTGCGTGAGGTTCGCATGGTATCCATGCGGGCCTGGAGTGAGCGTCCGGGGCAGGCGGTCGGGCGGAACTCGCGGTGGGTGTACACGCGGTTCTTCGCGATGCGGTACTGGCGCATGGTCGAGGCGAGGAAGTTGTCCAGCGCGAAGGCCTGACGGTCGGTGATGCTCTGCTGCTCGTAGTTGCCGAGGACGCAGATGCCGATGTTGCCCTCGTTGTTGTCCTTGACGTGGGCGCCTTGCCAGGCGAGGGGGCGGCCTTCCCAGACGCGACCGGAGGGGTCGATCAGGAAGTGGTAACCGATGTCGCCCCAGTTCTGGTTGCGGTGGGCGCGCCGAATGGCCTCGATTCGAGCTGCCGCGGCGGACTGGGCGGTCGCGGTGAACGGGCTCATGCCGTCGTGGTGGACGGTGACCTTGTTGATCGGGAGCATGCGGTCCATCAGGGACGGGACCGGGTTGCCCCGAGACCAGTCGCTGCGCTGGACGAGTCCGGAGTAACTGAAGGTGCCGGACTCTCCCGGGTTGGTCGGGAGCGGGGTCCAGTCGCCGGCGACGGCGTCCGACGGGCGTCGACGGTTTGAACCGTTGCCCCAGCGACGGAGCAGCTCGTCCGTCGAGCGCTGCCCGACGGGCGGGACGGCGGTGGGCTGGGTCGCGGCGGCTCGGTTGGACGCGCCCGAAGAGCTGGAGCAGCCCGACAGGAGCGCGGCCGTGCCGGCGAGACCGAGGACGGTCGCGGCGGAACGCACGAGGGCCTCGCGTCGGGAGAGGGGCGCGTGCGGAGCGTTGTTATTGGACGGAGTTGGCTGCTCTTGGCGGTGCACAGACGGTCCTCTCAAGTGTGTTCACCATGAGCATCGGCGCTCTCGCGGCTCGCACTTGATCCGGGCGCAGATGCTACCAGACAGATCGGCGTCCGCTGCGTTGATTTCTCCGGTTGACCCGGAATCGGGTCGATATGATCCGACCAGATGCCCCACACGAACTTTTCATCGTCCGGAGCCGACGGCGCTGCGTCCGACGGCCTCTCCTCCCTGCCGCGCTTTGGCGTGGAGTACACGCCGGATGGGAGCACGTTTCGTGTCCATGCGCTCTGCGACGGGCTGGAACTGGTGCTGGTGCACCCCGGCACGAGGGAACTTCACCGTGTGGAGATGCGCCGGGTCGATGAGCCGGGGATCTGGGAAGCGTCGGTCGAGGGGAACCTGCGCGGGTGGGGCTATTCCTACGAAGTCGTGCGGGAACGGCATCGGCTGGCGGGGATTCTCGATCCCTGGGCGACGCTGATTCGGGAGCAGTCGGCGTACATCGAAGCGGACGACACGCCGATCTCGGAGCGTCCGGCGCTGGATCCCAAGGACGCGATGATCTACGAGTTGCACGTCCGCGACTTCACGCGGTCGCGCTCGAGCGGTGTGAACTCGAACTGGGCCGGGCGATACCTCGGGCTGACCGAGGCGGGCACACGCGTGCCCGGGACGGACGTGCGGACCGGGCTGGACCACATCGTGGACCTCGGCGTGAACGTGGTGCAGTTGATGCCCGTGCACTCGTTCAGCCTGCCCTACAACCCGGTGTACGAGTGGGGCTACATGCCCAACGACTTCAACGCGCCGCACCCCGGATACGCGTCGAGCGTGGAACTCGAGGCACCGATCCGCGAACTGAAGCAGATGGTCTCGGCGCTGCACAACGCGGGGCTGCGGGTGACGCTCGATGTGGTGTACAACCACACGGCGGAGTCGTGGGCGCGTGTTGAGGGATCGAGAACGATCTCGATGAAACTGCGGAACATGATGGCGCTCGCGCCGGAGTCGTACTACCGGTTCATGCCCGATGGCACGCCGTGGAACGGCTCGGCCTGCGGCAACGAGTTCGCCAGCGATACGCTGATCGGACGCCACTTCATCCGCGAGTCGTGCCGGTACTGGGTGAACCGCTTCGGCGTCGATGGGTTCCGGTTCGACCTGATGGGGCTGATCGACGAGGAGACCATGGAACTGGTCACGCGCGATCTGCACTCGATCGATCCGACGATCATGGTGTACGGCGAGCCGTGGGCGGCTGGGCCGACGCCGATCGAGGTGAACTCGAAGGGCAAACAGCGCGGCAAGGGCTGGGGCGTGTTCAACGACGAGTTCCGCGATGCGCTGCGCGGGCAGGTCTTCGACCTGAACGATCCCGGGTTCCTGAGCAGCGGCGCTGACTTGGACGAGTTGCGACCGGGAATCCGTGGGTCGATCGAGTCGTTCGCCGAGACGCCGGTGGAATCGATCAATTACATCGAGTGCCACGACAACCACACGCTGGTCGACCGCCTGCGCGAAACGGCGATGAAGCTGCAGCGGCCGGCCGATGAGGACGTGCTGCTCTCGATGTCGGCTCTGGGGGTGGTGGCGATCATGACCGCGCAGGGCGTGCCGTTCGTTCACTGCGGACAGGAGTTCGGTCGCAGCAAGGGCGGACACGACAACACGTACAACCTCGGCGATCAGGTCAACAACGTCGACTGGACGGTCAAGGCGCAGAACCACCGGCTGTACCGGCACTACCGCGAGGCGATCGCGCTGCGCGCCGCCCACCCGATGTTCCGTCTCGGCGACGCTGACCTGGTGCGCGAAGCGGTCAAGTTCCTGGACACGGATCTTGGCATCGCGCTGCCGCACGGAGTGCTCGCGTACGAGATCACCGATCCCCCGAAGCGTGCCGGAGAACATCGCGAAGCGGACACGTGGAAGAGGAGCGTGGTTGTGCTGAACGGTTCGTCGATCCCGGCTGAAGTCGGCCTGCCCAAGGGTTCGTGGCGTGCGGCGATGGCGGACGGCGCGTTCGGGCGGACACCGGCGCACAAGAAGCCGGCGAAGATCACCGGTTTGGTGCGCGTGCCGGCGCACGCGGCGTCGATCGTTTACGAAGAGCGGGACTGATCGCGGCGCGGATTGCGCAGTTCTTCGGGCAGCGCGTACCACGCGCGGTGCATGTCTTCGGCGGTCTTGCCGAACACGCCGACGCCGGCGTGCTCGCGGTAGCGCCGGTAACCGAGCATCGCGAAGACCTCGTGGGCGAGCACGCGTGCGACCTTCGGGTTGACGACGAAGGCGTCGACATCGGCCTCCGACCTTGCAACCCCGGGAAGCAGGTGCACGAGTTTGTGCAGCTTCAGCGGGCGGAGGACCTTCGAGAGACGCATGAAGATGCGGCTTGCCCGGCGCGCGATGAAGAAGCCGTCTTCGCCCTGCGGCTGGTAGAGCGGCATGAACAGCCAGCCTGACATCGGGGCGCGGATGGTGCCCGCGGAGTCGCCGGCGAGTAGATCGCCTCGCACGACCGGATGGAAGTTTTCGAAGCCCTTGCGCATGCGGAAGCCGTCTTCGGGGCTGACGGAGTGGCGCGCTCGGGCTTCGAGCAGGCGTGGCAGTCCGCGCGAGAACGGTTCGAGGGTCGAGCGGGCGGCCTCGAGGCGAGCGGCGAACGCTGAATGGTCGATCACGCCGACCTCCGCGAGCAGCAGCCAGATGGCGGCCTCGTGGCGCTCGATCGAGGCCGGGTCGTCGTGCTGGCCGGCCTCGAAGATGAGCCCGGCGTCGCCGACGGTGTTGAACCAGTCGGGCAGGATGCCGCGGATCATCGCTTCGAGGCCGAGCACGCCTGTGACGGGGATGGCGCGTGCGAGTTCTCGAACCCGGACAATGTCTTCAACGGCGAGGAACGGACGGCTGGACGCGCTGGTGGTGTGAAGGTCGAGCAGGAAGGTCGGGCCGCGGCTGCGCAGAACGGCGTCGGTGATCTCGTCGGCGAGTTCTCGCTGTTCGCGTTGTTCGGCGCTGACCGGTTCGCCCCGCTCGGTCCGGGCAAAGGTTTCGTCGATCGCGCCCGGGGTCCACAGGCGGTTCAGGTCGGACTCGATGAAGCGGACGCCATTGCGGAGCGCTTCGACGTTGCCGGCGAGGGCGATGAACTCGCCTCGGAAGCAGCCGGGCTCGCGCTCAACCGCGGTGCGGAGCGACTGGAGGACGCGTACGGCGGCGTGCACGCCGCTGGGTTCGTTGCCGTGCTGGCCGGCGACGATGATGACGGTCGGGCCCGGTGGCGACTCGTGGTCGGCGGACGGGCCGCCGACGCGTCCGATAACCCGCTTGATGTCTGTGAGGGACGATGTGGCCAGCCGCTCGGGGTCCGGGGCGGCGTCGCGCGGGGTCGTCGGGATGGGCGCCTGGTCGATGGGGATCACAGTCCTGGCCCGTCGGGAGGGACGGGGGATCGTATCACGGCTCGTTCGAGCGGGGGACCGGTCGAACTAATCGGCCGTGAGTTCTGTGAGCGGGTCCGAGGGTGGGTCGTCGGAGAGGAACCGACGGAGGAGCGGCTCGGCGAGCAGCACGATGTCGTGCTCGGTGAGGATGCCGACGAGCTTTTCCTCGCGTACGACCGGCAGGCAGCTGATCGAGTGACGCCTCATCAGTTCGATGGCCTCAATGGTCGGAGTCGAGGGCGTGGCGGTCACGATTTCGGTGGACATGATCGCGCTGACGGGGACCGACTCGGGTCGCCCGTCGGTATTGAGGCGGGCGAGGTGGCGCAGGACGGCGCGGTGCGAGACGAGGCCGACGAGGTTGTGGTCGTCGTCCTCGACGGGAATGTGGCGGACGTGCTGCCAGTCCATCAGAGAGGCGGCGAAGTCGATGACGTCTGACTCGTGGACCGTGAACAGGTCGGTGGTCATGATCTGCCCGACGCTGCGCATATTGCTGGAGCGAGTCGCGGTCTGGTCGGTGTTGATCGAGGGCCACTCGTGAACGGGGCGGCCGGCGACCTGGTTGATGCTCACGGCCTCGGAGAGCACCGCCATGCGCTCGGCGCGGGTGCCGGTTCCGTTGAGGCGGGCGACGGAATCGAGCATCCAGCGCGCGCCGGTTCGGCCCGAGCCGACGCGGAGTTCGATGATCTCGAGGTAGCGATCGATGTCGTCGGCATCGATGCCCGCCGACTGGAGGCCGCGTCGGGCCATGGGGAGCAGGCGCAGGGCGATGAGCTCGCGTGCGGGGATCTGGCCCATGCCGGGCCAGTCGAACTGCGCGTCGAGGCCGTGGGTGGCGGCTTCCACGAAGTTCGACGCGGCATCGTCGAAAGGCATATGGTCGGCCATGTTGCCCTGTTCGTCGACGATGGCCCGCATCAGGCCGAACCAGAACGCTGCGTTGGCGACCTCGTCCATGGGTGTGGGGCCGGAGGGCAGGATGCGGTTCTCGATGCGGATGTGGGCCTGACGCTTGCCGTCCGGACCGATCGCGGTCCCGTAGCAGGGCCGGTTCCAGCGATAGACCGTCCCGTTGTGCAGCATCAAGCACCGGAGATTGGGCGCCTCGCCCCGGTCGATGACCTGCATCGGATCCTCATCGGCCTCCGTGGAGAACAGCGGCTTGAAGCGCGCGAGGTCTTCCTTATAGATCTCAAGCACGCTCTCGCGGACCCAGCCGTGACCGAAGGACACACGAGGCGGGAAGTCGCGCAGGTCGGACCCGGCCTTGCGCGTGTCCACCGACTGCTGAAAGAGCGCGATTCGGCTTTCCTGCCACAAGCGCTTCCCGAAGAGCAGCGGCGAGTTGGCGGCGGCGGCCATAACCGGGCCTGCGACGGCCTGGGCGGCGTTGTACTTGGTTGCGAAATCCTGCGGGCTGACCTGGAAGTGGACCTGAAAACTCGTGTTGCACGCTTCGAGCATGACCGAATCGTGGGTCACGATGAGCTCGTCCCGCCCTTTGATGCGCAACTCGTACTTGCCACCCCGGAGGTTATTCAGCGCTTCGTTGAGCGCCCAGTAGCGAGGGCGGTCGGTCAGGTTCCGGAGGCTGAGGTCGTCCTTCTCCAGCGACGGCAGGATCCCGACCATCATGGCCTCGGCGTCGTGGCGATGGGCGGCGTAGCGGGTTTTGTCGAAGAACTCGGTGATGCTGCGTTCGAGCTGCGACAGGCAATCCCCCGAGAAACTGAGCGGGTCGAGATTGAACTCGATGTTGAAGCGCCCCAGTTCATGAGTGAAATGCGGGTCGCCTCCGAGTTCTTCGAGGATCTCCTCGCAGAGCGGGGCCGGACGCCAGTCGCGCCCGACGATGACCAGCTCCTGCTCGGCGCCGATGCGGTTGACGCCGGACTCGATGCGGTCTTCGAGCAGGAGGCGCTCGAGCGCGCGGAGATCGCGCAGGACGGCCTGCATGAACAGCCGCCGCTCCTGACCGTCGAAACGGGCATTGATGTCCTGCACGCCCAAAGGGGGACCACCTCCTGGCCGGATCGGCTCAGGATCGATTGTCGGGGTTCGGGGCGTCGATGCAAGCGCGAAGACGGGAAATCGAGCGAGACCGATAACTCGTTCAGATCGGCTCGTCGAGCGTGACCTGAAGTTCCACAATGCCGGAAGGTCGCGCGACCTCAACGATGACGGTGTCCCCTACTTCGTAGTCCGCAAGGATGTTCAGCAGGTCGGCGGGCACGATCACGGGCTTCTCGTCGATGGAGATGATCACGTCACCAAGGGTGATGGAGCCGTCGGGGTCGCGCAGGGTTGGGCGAACGCCGGCCCGCGAGGCGGGTCCGTCCTCGATGACCTCGAGGACCAGCACGCCGCGACGGATGCCGAGTTGCCGGGCCTGCTGCGGCGGCAGGAACCGGATGCCGACGGTCGGCGTGGTGACCCGGCCGGTCTGGATCAGTGAGGGGACGATCCGGCGGACCGTGTCTGCCGGGACGGCGAAACTGATGCCCGCGCTGGCCCCGCTGGGCGAGCGGATGGCGGTGTTCACGCCGATGAGACGACCGGCGGAATCGAGCAGCGGGCCGCCGGAGTTGCCGGGGTTGACGGCGGCGTCGGTTTGGATGACGTCGAAGATCGTGCGTCCGTTGAGGGATTCGATGGTGCGCCCGAGCGCGCTGACGACTCCGGTGGTGAGGGTCTGATCGAGGCCAAAGGGGTTGCCGATGGCGAAGACGGCCTGGCCGACGCGCAGGCGGTCGGAATCGCCGACGGGAGTGGGACGCAACTCGAGCCCGTCGGGGTCGACGCGGAGGACCGCGAGGTCTTTGTCGGGGGCGGCACCGATGACGGTGGCGTTGCGGGTCTCGCCGTTGGCGAAGGTGACGTTGACGCGCGAAGCGGCTCGGATGACGTGGTAGTTGGTGACGATGTGGCCGTCCTCGTCCCAGACAAAGCCGGAACCGGTGCCGGAGCGGACATCGCGGAACGCGCCGAAGACGTTGCGGACGACGACGTCCTGCTCGGTGGCGACGAAGACCACGCTGGGCGAGGCGTTCTCAAAGAGTTGAACCACCCGGGCCTCGCTCTCGGTCAGATCGGTCGGGATCGGGACCGGCTGGGCGACGGCCTGAGACTGGGTCGTCGTCGCAGCGACGAAGCCGAAAGCGGCTCCGATCGCGAGGGTAAAGACGGCGAGCAGGGCTGCCGGGCGGGAAACGGGTTGAGAGTCGAGGGTTCGTTCGTGGTCGGTCATCGTCTCTCCTTTGATTGGATCAATCGCGTCTGGTGCGACCCGGAAGGGCGCTTCGGAGTCTAGGGACGCCGGTTTCGCGCTTCACGCGTCCTGAAATTGGGAGGATCGGACACGATCATCGAAGCGAAACCGGGCATAATGCACTCGCTCGGATTCCCAATGAGGCCCCGGGGCTTTTCAGGAGGGCAGAACATGAGCGAGTTTCTCTTCAGTAACGGTGCGGCGTGGTTCAGTGTTCCCGCGCTGATCGGCACGCTGTTCTTCGCGATCCGGATCGTGCTGGCGCTGATCGGGCTGGACTTCGACGACGGAGGCGATGCGGCTGACGGCGGCTTCGGCGATGCCGGCGACCCCAGCGTGGACGAGGGTATCGACCATGCCGAGTCCACCTCGGTGTTCAAGTTCCTGTCGATCCAGACCATCACGGCTTTCGCCATGGGCTTCGGCTGGGGCGGGCTGCTCGGGCTGCGGACCTTCGGCTTCGGTGTGCCGGAGTCGGTAGGCGTCGGGGCGGTCCTCGGCGTGGTCTTCGCGTGGTTCGTGGTCTGGTGCTTCAGCATGATCTACGCGCTCGAATCGTCGGGGAACATCAGCATCCGCGACGCCATGCATACGGAGGGCACGGTCTCGAGTTCGGTCGCGCCCGGGGGTACGGGGCGGGTGCGATTGACCGTCGGCGACCGCCAGCGAGCGTTTACCGCGATCACCGAGGGTGAGACGCTCCCGGCGGGAACGCGCGTGCGTGTGACCAAAGTGAATTCCAACCAGACCGTGACCGTCGTCCGGGCCTGATCTCGTTCATACTCCGAGCGCAGCGACGCGTTCGGGCTTTCTCTCGGAGGAGACTTTCATGCTGAACACTCTCGCGGCCGGACGATCCGGTGTGGACACCTCGGCGATTGTGCCGATCATCATCGTCGGCTGCGTCCTGCTGCTGCTGTTTTTCATCATCATCATCCTCGTCAAGCAGTACAAACGCTGCCCGTCGAACCGCATCCTGGTCGTCTACGGTCGGGTCGGCGGCAAGCGGGCTTCGAAGTGTCTGCACGGTGGTGGCACGTTTGTCGTGCCGCTGATCCAGGACTTCGCGTACCTCTCGCTGGAACCGATCGTCATCGACATCCCGCTGGACGGCGCGCTGTCGCTGAACAACATCCGCGTGAATGTTCCCTCGACGTTTACGGTGGGTGTCGCGACGGACCCGGTGCTGATGAACAACGCGGCGGAGCGTCTTCTGATGCTCACCACGCAGCAGGTCCGCGATCAGGCCCAGGACATCATCCTCGGCCAGCTGCGCCTGGTGATCGCGACCCTGTCGATCGAGGAGATCAACAAGGACCGTGAGAAGTTCATGGGCCTGATCAACGAGAATGTCGCGAACGAGATCAACAAGATCGGCCTCGAACTGATCAACGTGAACATCCGCGACATCACTGATGAATCGGGCTACATCACCGCCATCGGTCAGCGTGCCGCAGCCGAAGCCATCGAACGGGCCAAGGTCGAGGTCGCCGAGCAGGTCCGCGACGGTGCGACCGGCGAGGCCATCGCCGTCCGCGAGAAGACCGTGAACGTGGCGAGAGAGCACGCCGCAGCGGTCGAAGGCGAGAAGCAGGCCGAGCAGCGCCAGCGCGTGGCGGTCGCGGCCCTCGAAGCCGAAGCGGTCACCGGCGAGGCCGAGTCCCGTCGCAACCAGGAAATCGCGATCGCTGAGCGCAAGGCCGAAACGGTCGCCGCGAGCAAGCGGGCCGAACAGGACCAGCGCATCAAGGTGGCCGACGCCGAGGCGAAGGCCGTGACGGGCGAGAACACGTCCAAGGAGTCGATCGCGTCCAGCACCGCCCAACTCCGCGAGATCGAGGCGGAAGCGAACCGGCGTGCCCAGGTCGCTGCGGCGAACGCACGCGAAGCAGCGCTGCGTGCCGAGCGTGAAGAGGAACTCGCGCGACTCGCCAAGGAAGTGCTCGCGCCGCAGGAGATCGAGAAGCAGAAGATCGAGATCGCGGCCGAAGCCGAGGCGGAGCGTCAGCGGCGCATCGCCCGAGGCGAGGCCGAGGCCACGCTTGCGAAGTACGAGGCCGAGGCCGAGGGTGTCCGCAAGGTGCTCGAAGCGAAGGCCGAAGGCTACCGCCAGCTCATGGAAGCCGCGGCGGACAACCCGCAGATCGCCCCGACGCTGCTGCTCATCGAGCAGTTGCCCGAACTGGTCCGCGAGCAGGTCAAGGCCATCTCGAACCTCAAGATCGACAAGATCACGGTCTGGGACAACGGGCGTGCCGGGTCGCAGGTCGAGGGCAAGGCCGGGGCCAAGGGCGCGACGGCGGACTTCCTGTCCGGGCTGATCGGATCCCTGCCGCCGGTGCACGAACTGGCCGAACAGGCCGGCATCGACCTGCCGGGCGCGCTGGGTAAAGTCTCCAAGTCGACGCCGAACCATGCCTCGTCGCGACCGAAGGCGGAGCCGACGGAGAAGCCTGAGGCCTAGCACTTCCCGGTCGATCTCATCGCAGATCCAACGCCCGGACCCGCTCGGTCCGGGCGTTTTCGTTTGGCGCGGCGGATCGGTGGAGCGACACTACCGCCCCGGCCGAGGATCAGCAGAGAGCCTGCCAGTTCCGGTACGGCCTTTGGAGGAACGCGTTGTCGATCGCTGCGATCATTGTGTTGCTGGTGGTCATCGGCGCGGTGGTCCTGCTCGCGACGACGCGGATCTCGCCGGATGCGCTGCTCATGGCGGCGCTGACGGCCCTGCTGGTGGTGCCGCACCCCACCGACAGCGGCTGGGCGATCGGCTTGATCGGTGCGAACGACGCACTGACCGGCTTCAGCAACACCGGTGTCATCACGATCGCGGTGCTGTTCGTGGTGGTCGCGGGGCTGCGTGAGACGGGGACCGTGGACTGGCTGGGCGAGCGACTGCTCGGTCGCCCGAAGGGTCTCACGATGGCGCTGGTGCGGATCATCCTGCCGGTCGGCGCGATGAGCGCGTTCCTCAACAACACGCCGGTCGTCGCGATGATGATCCCGGCGGTGAGCGACTGGGCCAAGCGCTTGGACCTGACGCCATCGAAGCTGATGATCCCGCTGAGCTACGCCGCGATCCTCGGCGGAACCTGTTCGCTCATCGGCACGAGCACCAACCTCGTGGTCAGCGGCATGGTCGACGCGACGCCCGGCGGCGACCCGATCGGCATGTTCGAGATCACCAGGGTCGGCCTGCCCGCGGCGATCATCGGCGCTCTCTTCCTGACCTTCGTCGGTCCGAAGCTGCTGCCCGATCGCGGTTCGACCAAGCAGGCGCTGTCGGATCCGCGCGAGTACACGCTCGAACTGCTCGTCCCGGCGGGAAGCCCGCTCGACGGCAAGACCATCATGGAGGCCGGTCTGCGCAACCTGCCCGGGTGCTTCCTCGTCGGGATCGAGCGCGAGGGAGAGCCGATCGGGCCGTCGGATCCGGGTCAGGTTCTGCACGCCGGCGATCGCCTGCTGTTCGCGGGCATCGTGGAATCGATCCGGGACCTGCAGCGTGTTCGGGGCCTCGAACCGGCGACGGACCAGGTCTTCAAGCTCGATGCGCCGCGATACCGGCGCCGGCTGTTCGAGGCGGTGGTCGGACCGACGAGTGCGCTCGCCGGCTCGACGCTGAAGTCCACCGGGTTCCGGCACGAATACAACGGCGTGGTGCTGGCGGTCGCGCGCAGCGGCGTCCGCCTGCGCGGGCGGCTCGGCGATATCACGCTCCGCGCGGGCGACACGCTCCTCGTCGAGGCCGAAGCCGGGTTCCACGATCGCTACCGGAACACGCGCGACTTCCTCCTGATCAGCCCGCTCGACGATTCGACGCCGCGGCGCCACGACCGGGCACCCGTCGCGCTCGGTGTGCTGCTGATCATGGTCACTGTCGTTGCGATCGGCTGGCTGAGCATGTTGCAGGGAGCGCTCATCGGCGCTGGTGCCATGGTCCTGGCGCGCTGCTGCACGCTGAGCGAGGCACGCCAGAGCGTGGACTGGTCGCTGCTGATCGTGATCGGCGCGGCTCTGGGGCTCGGTCGCGCCCTCGATGTGACCGGCGCTGCGCCAGCGGTCGCCGACGGGCTCATCGGGATCGCCGGCGAGAGCCCGCTGATGGCCCTGATCGCGGTCTATCTGGTCACATCGCTGGCCACCGAGATCATCACCAACAACGGCGCGGTCGCGCTCGTGTTCCCGATCGCGTACTCGGTGAGCACCACGCTCGGCGTGCAGTTCGAGCCGTTCATCTTCGCGATCATGATGGCCGGGTCGGCGAGCTTCGCCACGCCGCTGGGTTACCAGACCAACCTGATGGTGCTCAGCCCCGGCGGCTACCGGTTCAGCGACTTCCTGCGCATCGGCATCCCGATGAATCTGCTCATGGCGATCGTGTCGATCTCGCTGATCCCGCTGATCTGGTCATTCTGACCCGGATCGCATGGCTCCTCGGCAACCGGCCGAGACGGGCTTGGGTGGCTCCGTAGTCGCCAGCAGAGGTCCGAATACCGTGCGATCGCCGGGCCGGCTGACCTGGGGAATGTGGGAATCTGCCTTCGGGTATGGCCCAGTCGCCCCGCCCAAGCCGATGAACACCCCGATTCAGGGCCCGTTCTGCGATTCTGTTCGGTTCTGCCGGCTTTTACGCGAATGCACCGTCGGAAAGCGGCGACATAAGGAGGGAGATCCACTTCGATGCCGCCCGCTCCTCACCCATCCAACGAACTGCAGCGACTGGCCAAGCTGCGCTCGCTCGGCGTGCTCGATACCGAGGCCGAGGATCGGTTCGATCGGATCACGCTGCTGGCGTCCGAGATCGCCGGGATGCCGATCGCGGCGGTCAGTCTCGTCGATGAAGATCGCCAGTTCTTCAAGTCCATCTGCGGCCTCGATGTGCGAGAGACGCCGCGCGAGCAGGCGTTCTGCGCGTACACGATCCTCAGCCACAACCACCTCGTCGTGAAGAACGCTCTGGCCGACTCGCGATTCCGGGACAACGCGCTGGTCACCGGACCGCCGCACATCCGGTCGTACATCGGCGTGCCTCTGGTCGTGGACGACCTCTGCCTCGGCTCACTGTGCGTGATCGACCTGCAGCCGCGCGAACTCTCGAACTCGCAGATCAACGGCTTGCGAACGCTCGCCGATATCACCGCCAGTGAACTGGCCAACCGCGTGCTGAGACAGAAGGCGGAGTCGGCGACGCTTGCCAAATCGATGTTCCTCGCGAACATGAGCCACGAGATCCGCTCACCCCTGGGTGTGATCGCCGGGTACGCCGATGTGCTCTCGGATCCCGCGACCGACGACGCCGAGGCCAGATACGCGATCCGAGCCATCTCGCAGAACGCCGATCACCTGCTCCAGCTCGTGAACGGCATTCTTGATCTTTCGAAGATCGAAGCAAACCAGTATCTCATCGAACAGATCGCCTTCCACCCGGCCGACGCGATCAATCAGGCGATCGAGATGCTTCGAGGCTTCGCCGAGCAGGCCGGGACAAAGGTCCGCTCAAGCATCGACGACGCGTCGAGCACGCCGGTGCTCGGAGACCCGACCCGCCTGCGCCAGATCGCGGTGAACCTCATCTCCAACGCGATCAAGTTCTCCGACGGCAAGGACGTCGAGGTCGGGATGGCCTGCGAGCCCGGCTCGTCACCGGGCCAGGTCAAGCTCTCACTCACGGTGCGAGACTACGGGATCGGAATGGACGCCGAGCAGCTCTCGCGCGTGTTCGATGAGTTCCAGCAGGCCGACGCCTCCTCATCGCGTCGCTACGGCGGCACCGGCCTCGGTCTGGCCATCGTCCGGCGCCTGGTCGGGCTGATGCACGGCACGATGGAAGTGACATCCGATCCGGGTCGGGGCAGTTGCTTCCGGGTCAACTTTCAGTGGAGCGAAGCGGAGTCCCCGCCCCACGGCCGCGCCTCGGCTCGCACGCGAGCGCCCGGCGAGCCAACGCCAACCGGCAGCGAACTGCGCGGCGTACGCGTGCTGCTGGCCGAGGACGGGCCAGACAACCAGCGCCTGCTCCAGTACCTGCTCAGCAGGGCCGGTGCGGATGTGGTGATCGTCCAGAACGGGCAGGAAGCCTGGGAGCGCACGAGCGCGGAACCCGACGGCTTCGACTGCATACTCATGGACATGCAGATGCCGATCATGGACGGCTGCGAGGCGACCCGACGCATTCGCGGGTCGGGATGCGATACACCGATCCTCGCACTGACCGCGAACACACTGTCGGAGGCCATGGACGAGTGCATGCGCGCCGGGTGCAACGGCTACGCCCAGAAACCGATCCGGCGCGAGGACCTGATCAGCCGGGTCGCCACGCTCATCGAATCCTCTCGCCGATCACGCGCCGCCTGAAAAACCGCTTTCTATACTGCGTCCATCCGGGAAGCCGGGCGCACGACCATGAAACCGGAAATCGAACAGCATCTCGACAAGCCGATCAAGGGCTTCATCCGTCGGACCAAGGCCACGCTGCGGTCGTCACTCACAATCGGCGAAGCTCTCGAAGACCTCAGGTCGCGCGGCATCGAAGAGGGAATCGTCTACTTCTACGTCGTCGACGATGATGACCGGCTCGTCGGCGTCATGCCGACACGGTCTCTGCTCCTTTCGGCTCCCGACGAGCCGATCAAGAAAGTGATGAAGCAGGGCGTGGTCTCCTGCCGGTCCGACCGGCCGCTCTGGGAAGCGATGTCGATGTTCGCGGTCCACCGATTCCTGGCGATCCCCGTGGTCGACGCGGACGGCCGGTTCGAGGGCGTCATCGATGTGAAGCTCTACTCCGATGAGGCGGCCGACATGGCCAGCGCCGAACACGAGGCCGATGTGTTTCAGATCATCGGCGTATGGATCGAGCAGTACCGTGGCGGCGGACCGTGGAAGGCCTTCCGCATCCGCATGCCGTGGCTTGGCTGCAACCTTCTCGGCGGCCTCATCAGCGCCGGCATCGCGACGGTGTTCGGCGGGGTGCTCGAGCAGGCGATTGTCATCGCCGCGTTTATTCCGCTTGTGCTGACGCTGTGCGAGTCGGTCTCGATCCAATCACTGACGCTCGCGATCCAGTTCATGCACGCCTCGAAAGTGAATTTCAGGCAGATACAGAAACTCGCGCTGCGAGAAACCGCTGTGTCACTGCTGCTGGGATTGAGTTGCGCCGCGATCGTCGGCATCATCGCGATGCTCTGGGCCGGCCCCGTTCCGGCGGTCGGTGTGATCGCCGGTTCGATCCTGATTGCGATGTGCATCGCCGCCGTGCTCGGCCTGCTCGTGCCGCTGGTCCTGCACGTCGCCAAGCTCGACCCGAGGGTTGCAGCGGGCCCGCTCGTGCTCATGCTCGTCGACGTGACCGCGATGCTCGTCTACCTGGGCATCGCGCACCTCGCGCTGTTCACGCCCTGACCGGGCTCACGCCGCTTTCGAAGACTCACCGGATTTCACGCGCAGACATCCGTACTCCCAGAGGCCGTCGGAATTCGGCGCGGCGAGCGGTCGGACAATCTTCGCCTGCGTGTCGAGGTGTTTGCCCTTGCCCACCGAGGCGCGCACACGGACCGTGGCGCCCTTCTGGAACTGTTTGTGACTCGCGAATCGGAGCCCGGACTTCGAAATATCCAGCAGCCGAGCGTCGACTGATTCCTGCTCGGCGCCGCCCTTGAACATCAGAGCAACCGCTGCACGGATGTCGCAGGGGTACCGCTCGGCCTGCCGCTGCTCGTTGCCCCGAAACCGGGTCACGATACCCATCTCCTTCTTGATGGAAAGAATGGCCTTCGCGGTCGACTCGTCGTGCGGGCAGACCTCGTCGATGGAACGCGCCTCGGCGGTCGGATTCGGCAACTCGTCCGAGTGCTCTTTCGAGGCTTCGGCCACGATGCCCTTCCAGACATCGAGGATCTCCGGGTCGAACTGCGAGCCTCGGCTCTCCTCCATCATCCGGAGGGCGTCCTCCCAGGCGATCGGAGCCCGGTACGGACGAGCAGAGGTGAGCGCATCGTAGACATCTACCACCGCGGCGATGCGTGCCGGGATCCCGAGCTTCGCGGCGTCGATGCCGCGAGGGTAGCCGGTGCCCTTCAGATGCTCGTGATGATCGCGCGTCACTTCGATCGCGATCGGGTCGTCGATGCTGAGCTCTCGCAGGATGCGTACGCCCGCCAACGGGTGATCCTTGAGCGTCGCGAACTCCTCGTCAGTGAGCTTGCCTTCCTTGTTCAACAGATCACCGCTGATCTCGGCCTTGCCGAGGTCGTGCACGAGACCGGCGCGGATCATCGCCGCGGCGAACTCGGTGTCGCGCGGACGCAGGGCCCGCGCGAGCAGGCCACAGCCGATCGAGACATTCATCATGTGCGTCGCGGTGTAGAAGTCGTGTCCGCTCATGTTGAGCAGGCATGAGAACGCGGCGTCGCCCTCCTCCGAGGCGATCTGCGCGATCGTGTTGCCAACCTCGAACAGCGAACTCAGCGACTCCGGCGAGGTGTTCGCCATGGCGTCGTCGACGAGCTTGGAGCAGATTCCCGAGACGATGCCCCGGCGTTCCTGTGCGTTCAATGAGTCATCGCGCAGCACATTGCTCACGCGGTTCGAGAGCATGGCCTGGTACTGGGAGTGCTGCTCAACGGAGATGTACAGGTATTCAACGCCCTGCTCCAGCAGGCGCGCGCGGTCTTCTTCCTTGAACATCAGGCCGGCCGAGCGGTAGAGGGCCGGCGGCACCGCCGGTGCGGTCCGGATGTACAGGTCCATCGCCAATTCGCTCTCGTCCAGCGAGGCGAGCGGTGCGGGGAAGTAAGCCCTTGTGGATGCTGCGTCTCGCCCAACGATGGCCATGGTCGGTCCCCTCCGGCGCTCGAATCGCCCTCCACGGCGGCGGCGATGTAGCGATCATCGTCGCGTTCGAGCGGCGGCTTCATTCCGCCTCGCCCATCTCGCACGACCGCGTCCAGCATGCTCGGAGTTCTCGGACGCACCGGCACCCGATATGGTGGTGCCATGACCGAGAACCCCCCGCCGACCCATCTGCCCACGCCCCCCAAGCCCACGGGGGTGTTCGCACGCTTCCTCGCCGTCGTCGAGTGGCTGGGCAACCTCCTCCCGCACCCGGTATCGCTGTTCGCGCTGTTCGCGCTCGGGGTGGCCGTCGCGAGCCATATCGCCAAGGTGACCGGGCTGACGGTCGAGGACCCGCGACCGAATCCCGCAGGCGATGGCATCCTGCGCGTCAGCAGCCTGCTCGAAGCCGACGGCATCAGGTGGATGAGCCAGGAGCTCGTCAGAAACTTCACCGGCTTCGTCCCGCTCGGCACAGTACTGGTCGCGCTGCTCGGGGTCGGCGTCGCCGAGAAGTCGGGTCTGCTGACCACCGCTATCCGGGCCATGGTGCTCGGCGCGCCGAAGGCCATGGTCACGCTCGTCGTCGTCTTCGCGGCGGTCGTGTCCAACACCGCCAGCGAGATGGGCTACGTCGTCATCATCCCGCTGGCGATGGCCCTGTTTCACTCGCTCGGCAGGCACCCGCTGGCCGGCATGGCCGCGGCTTTCGCCGGCGTCTCCGGTGGCTACAGCGCGAACCTGCTCATCGGAACCGTCGATCCGCTGCTGGCGGGCATCACCGAAGAGGCGGCGCAGCTCTACGACCCGGAGTACACGGTGCACCCGGCGGTGAACTGGTACTTCATGATCGCCAGCACCTTCCTGATCACGGCGCTCGGCTGGTTTGTCACCGAGAAAATCGTCGAGCCACGGCTGGGGGCGTACGACCCGAGCATGGCCGACGAGGACATCGACCGCTCGCCGACGCTCGAGAAGGTCACGCCCTCCGAGTTCCGGGCGCTCAGGTGGGCGGGCTTCAGCGTGCTGCTGGTGTCGCTCGGCTTCGTCGTGCTCGCCGGGCCGAGGTGGGCGGCCCCGCTCTTCGACTGGCTTCCCGGCTACGGCGTGCTCCGCGACCCGAATGAACTGAACCCGGACAACCCCGTGACCGGCATCGCGATCTTCAAGCCGATGCTCAACAGCGTCGTCACGATGATCCTCATCTTCTTCGTCATCCCCGGCATCGTCTACGGCGCGATCGTCGGGACCATGCGCAGCGACCGCGATGTGATCGACGCAATGGCCGGGGCGATGAAGAGCATGGGGCTGTACATCGTCCTCGTGTTCTTCGCGGCCCAGTTCGTCGCGTTCTTCAACTACTCCGGTCTCGGCCAGATCCTCGCGGTGCTCGGCGCCGACCTGCTGGTCGCGATGAACCTCGACAACCCGGCCGTGTTCGTGCCGTTCATCCTCATGTGCTGCTTCGTGAACCTCATGCTCGGCTCGGCCAGCGCCCAGTGGGCGGTGACCGCGCCGATCTTCGTGCCGATGCTCATGGCGATCGGCTACAGCCCCGAGGTCATCCAGGCGGCCTACCGCATCGGCGACTCCACCACGAACATCATCACGCCCATGATGAGCTACTTCGGGCTCATCCTGGCCGTCGCCGTCCGCTACCAGAAGAACCTGGGCATCGGCACGATGGTCGCGACGATGCTGCCGTACTCGATCTTCTTCCTGATCGGCTGGATGGTGCTGTTCTACATCTGGGTATTCGTGCTCGGCCTGCCGGTCGGGCCGGGCGCGCCGACGCTTTATCCGGCGCCGGTACCCGGCTGAACCACCGACCTACCCGTCGTCCCGGAACCGATGACCTGCTTCTCCGCGTATTCGGGCGCGACATCGTCGAGGCGCATCGCGAGGCGGTGGAGATTGCACGTCGGCACCGCCGGGAACAGGTGGTGTTCGAGGTGGTAAAACATGCTGTAACTCACGACGTTTCGCAGCCACCCGCGCTGCGTGCGAGCGATCTGGCCGGAGTGGTCGCAGCCATGGTGAACCGTCCACACCGCGAAGAAGGCCGTCAGGCATTGACCGGCGAGCATCGCCGCGAGATGCCAGCGCAGAGCCACCGGCGCGTCCGGCATCAGGCCGGAACCGATCAAAGTCGCCATGACTCCGAGTTCCGCGGCGATCCAGCGGCGCTTCACGGAGCCGCCGATTCGCCACGCTGAGGCGTGAAGACGCAGAGGGAACACAGGGCCCTCCAGCAGCACACGCCAAACGGGTTTTCCGATGTGCGACGCCTCGATGTCGTCTTCGTCGAGACAGTGCCGATGGTGGTGCAGGTGCGTCACCTGAACCGCGTGCATACTCGCCAGCATCGCCGGGCTGAGCACGAGCAGCACCAGATCCTGCCACCGGCGCCCGCCCCCGAGAGCGTAGTGCTGGCAGTTGTGGCTCAGGCGCAGGCCGGTCAGGAAGAAGAAGAACGAGCCGATCGCTCCGACCACGGGGGCGCCGAACGCGTACGAGCCGAACGAGAACACCAGCCAGGGCACCGGGAGCGTGGCCTCGTAGAGCCGCTTGAAGACCGAGATCTCGACGAGATCCCTCCACTGCACCGTCCTGAGGCGTGGGTCACGCCCGAGCATCGTCTTCGGGGAGCGGGTCGGCCCGGCGATCGTGGAAGCGGCATGCATGGCACCCTCCAGTGCTGAGGTTCAGTAGTTTCAATATATATTGAAACTACTGAACCTGCAACAACCCTGATTGAACTCAGGAGAACTTTGGAGGGGAGAGCTAGACGGCGTTGTCGCCGCCCGGGAGCGTCGTCGCGACCTCGACGAGGTTGTCGAAGAAGTCGTCCAGGTCTGCTTCGTCGACGTCGGCGTTCACGAACGCGGCGCGGATGACGCGCCGTCCATCAACGATGCCGTAGCCGACCAGTGACTTCTGCTGCTGGCGGAGCGTCTCGCAGATGAGGTCGCTGGGCTTGCCAGTGACCTCGAAGCAGACGTTGACCGATTCGGGTTCCTTGCTGAGCGTGCAGCGCGGGTCCTTCTTCACGCGCTCGGCGAACGACCGCGCGAGGTCGTAGAGCCGATCGATCTTGCGCGCATAGCCCTCGTCGCCGAGGTGCTGCCACGCCGCCCAGAGTTTGAGGCAGTCGTTGCGACGGCCGCACTGCATGGACTTCACGCCGTGGTTCAGTTCGTCCTCGTCGGACTGGAACAGGTAGCTCGCCGACTCGCTGAAATGCTTGCGCAGCAGCCCCTTGTTCCTGACGAGAATGACCGAGCAGCTCAGCGGAACACCCATCATCTTGTGCGCATCCCAGGTGAACGAGTCGCTGCGTCCGCTGCCCTTCAGGTGCTCGCGGTGCTTCGCGGAGAGCGCTGTCGACCCGCCGAACGCGCCGTCGACGTGGAACCAGATGCCGAACTCCTCGGCGACATCGGCGATCTCGTCGAGCGGGTCGTAGGCGCCGAGCACGGTCGTGCCGCAGGTCGCGTTGATGCAGAACGGTTTGGCGCCCCCATCGATGTCCCGCTTGATCGCGTCTCGCAGCGCGTCCGCACGCATGCGACCGCGCTCGTCGGTCGCGACCTTGCGGAGCGACCTGCGCCCGAGACCGAGCATGGCCAGGTTCTTCGAGATCGAATAGTGGTCGAGTTCGGAGCTGTAGAGCGTGAGCCAGGACCCGTCGTGCCCGTCCTGCTGGCATCGCTCGTTGAACTCGTTGCGCGCGATCATGATGCCGGCGAAGTTCGAGAGCGATCCGCCTGGCGTGAAGATGCCCTCGCCGTCGTCGTAGCCCACCTTGCGTCCCATGTGCTCGCCGAGTTCCTTCTCGATCAGCACGTGCGGGCCAGCCGCCTTGTAGGTGTACATCGAGGAGTTGAGCAGCACCGCGACGATCTCCGCGGCAGACGCGATGTCGTGCCGACCGGCGAAGAGCTGGTTGAAGAATCGGCGCGAAGCGGTTCGGGGAGTCGCCATCGCGACATCCTCGAGCAGGTCCATCACGCGCTCGGGCGAATTCCCCTTCTCGGGGATCGCCAACTCGATCGCCCGGCGCATCTCCTCCGGCGTCTGGAACCGCGAAACCGGTGCGGACTGCTCGGCTTCGAACAGCGCGTGGGCGAGTTCGATCAGACGCGGCGTGAGGGTCGACTGCTGCCCGGCCCCGGGCGTCGCGAAGGTCGTCATCAATTACTCCGAGATTCGTGGACCCGGCCGGTCAGGCGGTAACGACCGGACGGGGATAGGTGGTCATTCTCAGACGCGGCGAGTAGGCGTGCAGCGTAATCAGATCGCTATCCGTCTTGTTCGCCACATCGTGAATATCGCCGTCGTGCGCGGCGCAGATGTAGCCCTCGGGCATCTCGTGGCTCTCGACCGGGCGGACCTCTTTGCCCTCGCCGGTCAGTTCGAACAGCGTCTCGGTGCCTGTGCCCTCAATGACCCGGAACGCGCAGGCCGAGTGGCGATGGTCATGGATCGGCGAGCGCTGGCCCGGACGCCAGCACAGCAAAGCCAAGTCGAACCACTTCGACCGGGCGATGGTGTTGCGCTTGTAGGTCCGCAGGCCGAAGTTGCAGAACGAGCCGAAGTCTTTCCGCCGCATGCGGGTGTGCTGGAGCAGGGATTCGAGTCGGCTCAGGGATGCGGGCTCAGTCAGTTGTTCGAGATAGTCCATCAGGGGCTGAAGGCCCTTGGGACAGTCGATCACGCTGGCATCTTCGGACATGGTCTCCACCGTACGGGTTGAGGCGGCACTCCGATTGCGTCCGCCGGTCACCCCGACCTTAGGCAGTTTGCCACGATTTTGCACGCGATTTCGCACACGCACGGCTTCTCACCGCACCCTTTCACGATCCGACATCCGCCGACAAATGCTCACTCAGCACGCCGTAACGCGGGTTTCTAGGGGTTCATTCTAGCATCGGACGGCTCGACTCAGGGCGCACCACGAATCCGAGATAACCCGGCCGGACGCAGATTCACTCGTTGATATCGAAATGCATCGTCACTTCGCACGGTGCCGCCGGATAGTCGAGGTCAGCCCGGAACGCCCGGAAGTCGGGCGCCTCACCCCACCCGGCCTTGGCCAGCGCATCACCGACCATGCGCGCGTAAAAAGGGATTCGCGTCGTCTGCAGAGTCGGTGGCTGGCCGAGGAACTGTGTCGGCGACGGCGCCATGAGCGGGCTGCGATGCTCGGCGCTCGTCGATCCCATCGGACGGTCTTCGAGCAGGCCGTGCACGCGCGTTTCGCGGCTCTCGAAGTGCGCGAGGTCACGATGCAACAAGAGATCGAAGTGGACCCCCTCAACCGGCGTTCGGACCGTGAGGGTGTACCGGGCTTCGGTGTTGTCTTCGGAGCGCCGGTAGGGCAACGCGGCGCGATAGATCTCGCCGGTGACGCAAGTCAGGGCACCGCTCCGGCCGACCGGGCCGGGCGCGATCTGGTCGTAGACCCAGCCGTTGGAGCCGGTGAACTGCTGCAGTTCGGGCAGCGGCTCCGAGCAGTACGCCGGGAACAGCGGCACCGTCGGTCCGGTTTTCCCGGCCGGGTCCAGCGGCTCGCGCTCGAACTGCAGCCCCTTGCCCGTATCGCTGGAGGCACGCAGGCGCCGGATGATCCACGGCACATCCGGGCGGAGGCGCTCGAAATCGAGCAGTCCGGAAACCTGGACGGCGTCGAGCATCCCGTCGTCGGTCGCCGAGGGGCGCAGCGCGAGCGTGAGGAACTGGACCCGCGCCCGAACGCCCCAGATGGCCGAGCCCGCCCGGTAGTAGGCCCGGCGCTCTTCGGATTCGATCCGTTCGTCGCGCCCGCCGGAAGCTAGCATCGCCTCGAACGACCGCCGGTCGCCGGCGTGCTGCTCCATAAAGGACCGCAGGTCCCGGTCCGCTTGGCGGACGGCGTCGATCTGCTCGGCGTCGATCCCCTTCTTGCGGACCGCCTTGAGAAGGATCTCGACCCCCCCGCTCCCGGGCATGTGGCGTGCGGCGCCGGCGAGATCCTCGTCCTCCATGAAGCGGACGACCTTCCACGCCAGCGTCTTGTCGAGGCCGAGCTCTCTCCCAACCTTCGTCGGACGCGCGCCGGATAACCCGGCTTCGGCGAGAAGATCGACTAACGCCGCTTGCACCGCCCGAACATGCTCCCCGGCGCTCGCCGCGAAGGGCTGCTGCTTTAGTTCGGCAGCCGAATCGGGCGGGGTCGTGGTCATGGGTCGATTGTACAGCACCGGATAGGACTCCTCGCCGACAGTTTACCGCCCGACATCGATCTTGTAAAATTTCTTTGGAGAAATTTTGACAGACCGCATCCCGGCGATATTCTCTGCGTATCAACTGGCCAACCGGCGCTGGCGAACGGATCGCCGCGCCCATCAAGATCCAGAGGAGCAGAGTCATGAAACGTACCCTCACCACCCTTGGCACCCTGGCGATCCTCGCCGGAGCGGCCCATGCCGGCGAGATCTCGCAGAGCGTGGACGTCAACATCACCCCTGATGCGCCGATCCAGGAGTTCGTCCTCAACGGCTTCGACACCATGGGCGGCAACCGCGTGCTCACCAGCGTTCGCTACCAGCTCCAAACGAGCATGAGCGCCGAATTCACCGTCCTGAATTACTCCGATTTCCCCATTCCTGCCGGTGAATGGCAGGCCCTGCCGGGGTTCAGCATGTTCTTCACCGCCGATGAGCCGGGCGGTGACGGTGAAGACTCGATCTTCGGAGGCATTGGCGGGATCGGCTTTGACCCCTTGACCGGCGATCTCCCGGCCGGGTCCGGCGACCCGATCTTCGGCGAGCCCGGTCGGCTGGAGTTCAGCGACACCGGGACGCTCGAATCGGACTTCCTGGACGACGGCGAGGTCGCGCGGAACTTCTTCGCAAGCCACGAGACCATCGCGTCCACGCTCGCGCCGTTCTCGTTCCCCGAGATCTTCGGCCCTCCCGGGTCGAACATCGCGCTCGAATCGCAGGTCACCCAAACCGGCACGCTGACGGTGATCTACGAGTTCACCGAGATCCCGGCTCCCGGCGCCGCGGCGCTCTTCGGTCTTGCCGGTCTTGGCGCGACCCGCCGTCGTCGCTGAGCGCGGTGACCCGCTGACATCCTCGACCTCCTCCCGGAGGATGCGACAAGCCCGATCCCCGAGCGGATCGGGCTTTCCTATGCACGGATCCGAATCCGTCTCAAAAGCAGTTGCTGTTGAAACCGGCGAGCACGAGGTTCAGATCGGCTAGATCAACGCTGCCGTCACCGTTGACATCGCCGCAGCCGTTCTCGGTGCCGAAGGAAGCCAGCACGGCGTTCAGGTCGGCCAGATCGACGTTGCCGTCGTAGGTGACATCGGCGCAGTCGGGGAGCGGCGTGGTCTCGACGAATACCTCGTCCATGCCGTTGGCGAAGTCGCCGTTGCCGAGCGGTGTGATGACCACTTTCGCGAGCGGTGTGCGAGAGACAAATCCCACGAACGCGGTGCCGGTGTTGGGTGCGTCGATCGAGACGATCAGCTCTTCGTCGGCGTTGTAACCGAGCACGCGGACCCAGTCGCCCTGGGCGTTGGTCTGGGCGAAGGCGTAGATGCTCTCGCCCTCGTTCTTCGGGCGCACGACCCACGACGCGCCGAAGGGTCGGCCGTTGCCGAAGTTCTGCGTCCAGCGGCTGCCGAAGGGCGCAGCGACGGTGGCCTGGATGATCGGGAGCGGCGCTTCGGTGCCGTCGGCGTACTCGGGCGCAAATTGCCCTTCGTTCGCAGGCATCCCCCCGACCTCTTGTCCGCCGGCGTAGGACTCGAAGCCCTCGGCCTCGGCGACGACGCCGGTGAGCAGTTCGTAGCGATCAATGAACGCTTCGCGCGCTGCGTTGTAGGTCGCGTTCACGCCCACATAGGTATCGACGCAGAATGTCTCCGGGTCACCGGCGACTGCCTGGGACGCGGAGAACAGGAGCAAGCCGGCCAGAGGCGGCGCGACGCAGCATTTCACATAGCTCATGGGTTTCCTCTTCTGCCGGTTCATCCAGCGCCTCTCAAGCAGAGAGATTAACCCCATGTGCGAGATGGTCAAAGAAAAACGCCGCGTGCAAGACGCGGCGTTGATCAGCGTGTGAATCTGGGCAAGATCAGGCCGTGGCGGCCATCTTCTCGGCCTTGGCCTTCGCGTCGTCGAGGGTGCCGACGTACATGAAGGCTGACTCGGGCAGGTCGTCGCCCTCGCCGGAGACGAGGCGCTCGAAGGAGTCGAGGGTCTCATCGAGCGGGGTGAAGATGCCGGGGAAGCCGGTGAAGACCTCAGCCACATAGAACGGCTGCGACAGGAATCGCTCGATCTTGCGGGCGCGGCTCACGGTCTGCTTGTCTTCTTCGGAGAGCTCATCGACGCCGAGGATGGCGATGATGTCCTGCAGCGACTTGTACTTTTGCAGGATTTCCTGGACGCGGGAAGCGACGCCGTAGTGGCGCTCGCCGATGACGCCCGGGTCGAGGATTCGGGAGGTCGAGGAGAGCGGGTCGACCGCGGGGAAGATGCCCTTCTCGGCGATCGAACGCTCGAGCACGACGAACGCGTCGAGGTGGGCGAACGCCGTGGCGGGCGCGGGGTCGGTCAGGTCGTCAGCGGGCACGTAGATGGCCTGCACCGAGGTGATCGCGCCCTTGCTGGTCGAGGTGATGCGTTCCTGGAGTTCGCCCATCTCGGTGGACAGCGTCGGCTGGTAACCCACGGCCGACGGCATACGACCGAGCAGCGCGGACACTTCGGAACCGGCCTGGGTGAACCGGAACACGTTGTCGACGAAGATCATGGTTTCCTTGCCGGACTCGTCGCGGAACTGCTCGGCCATGGTCAGGCCGGACAGGGCGACACGCAGACGCGCGCCGGGGGGCTCGTTCATCTGGCCGAAGACCATGGCGACCTTGTCGATGACGTGGGCCTTGTTGCCGGCTTCGTCGGTGTACTCGGCTTCCTGCATTTCCAGCCAGAGGTCGTTGCCCTCGCGGGTACGCTCCCCCACGCCGCAGAACACGGAGTAGCCGCCAAATTCGCGGGCGACGCGGGCGATCATCTCCTGGATGATGACGGTCTTGCCGACGCCGGCACCACCGAACAGGCCGATCTTGCCACCACGGACGAACGGGCAGAGCAGGTCGATGACCTTGATGCCGGTCGGGAGGATTTCGGTCTTGGGGTTGAGCTGATCGAAGGCGGGCGGCTCGGCGTGAATGGGCCGGCGCTGGTTCGGGTTGGGAACCTCGCCGCGGTTGTCGATCGCGTCGCCGAGGAGGTTGAACACGCGTCCGAGGACCTGCTCGCCAACGGGCACGGTCACGGGCGAGCCCTTATCGACGCACTTGCTGCCACGGGCGAGGCCGTCGGTCGAGCCGAGGGCGACGCAGCGGACGCGTCCGCCACCGAGGTGCTTCTGGACTTCGCCGGTGAGCTTGATCGGGCCGACACGGGTTTCGTGCTCGATGCTGATGGCGTTGTAGATCTCGGGGAGCTGGTCTTCGGGGAACTGAGCGTCGAAGGTCGAGCCGATGACCTGTGTGATGACACCGGTGTTGGACATGATCTGTCTTCCTCTGCGGGCGGTGCGGGGTTTGACGGTTTTTTGGCGTCCTGAAGGGGTTTCAGGGCGTTTCCGGACCGATCGCCGAGGCGTGGTGGGCCGGGCCGCACAGGATAGCGGTTTTGGCGGAATCGGGCCAGCGGAGGGGCCGTCGGTCCTCGGGAACTTTGCCTGACCGGCGCAGGCGTTCAGGTCGCGCTATCGGGCCGAGCGAGCCGGGTGTGTCGGGCTGGCCAGAATCGCCGGCGAATAGGAAGTTTTCGGCATGGACACGCTCTCACCGACCAACGCTCAGCACACCGCTCAACCGCTGAACCGCGGGCCCTCGATGCCCGGACCGACGCTCATGACCGCCTCGGCGGTACCGTCCATCGGAGCCGGGGCCTTGCCGGGGGCTCCTGATCCCTCCGGCTGGGCCGGGGGCGTGAACCGACGACGCCACGGGCGGGTGAAGTGCCCGGGCGTCAGAAGTTCGCTGGGCGAGGTTCTTGATGTCTCGGCGTCGGGGTGCAAGATCAAATCGCGCGGACGGCTCGCGGCGAGGGTCGGTGAGGTCGTCCGGATCCGGATCCGCCCGCTGACGAGCGAGCCCTTCGAGGCGTATGCCCGGGTGGTCTGGTTCCGGAAGGTCGGGATGTTCCAGGTTCACACCGGACTGTGCTTCGAGCACATCACACCGGAAGTGCGCAGTGGGCTCGCATCGATCGCTTCGACCGCGGTCATGCACGACGGTGTCTGGAACGGTTGACCGTCCCGACCGCCGTCAGTGCGTCTGTCCGATCGTCTCGATCGTGCTCTCGTTGACCAGGTTGTAGAGTTCCATCGTGCTGTGCACGGATCCCTGATACGGGACGCGGAAGCGGACCTGGCCGTTATCGGCGTTGTACCAGATGGATCCCCAACTGTTCGACACGGCCATCTCGATGGTCTTGTTGATCGGGTGCATCTTCTCCTCGCCGCCGAACTCGACATCGTAGATGGGCAGCGAATGGTGGTGGTACGGGTTGAGCAGGTTGTTCGAGTCCTGTGTTTCCAGGATCTGCGAGAGGTCGGACGGGTACTCGCCGTGGGTCCCGCCGGTCGCGGCGTCATCGAGCCGAGCATTGGCGACAGCGACCGCGAGGGCGGAGCGTGCGCCCCGCGCGGCGGAGGCCTGCGCCCGATCCCGGTAGTCGATGTACTTCGGCAGTGCGACTCCTGACAGGATCGCCAGGACCACCAGGACCGCGATGAGCTCGACGAGCGTGAAGGCTCGAAGCACTCGGCGCCCGTGCTGAATTGAGAGTGTTTGCAAGGCGGAGTACCTCCTGTGGGGGATATCGTCTGGCTTGCGGTGCGAGTTGAAGCCGAATCGCGTCCGAGAAGTACCGTGCCGTCGCAAACCGCAACGCCCGGACCCGATCGCAGAGGACGCGTCGGGGTTCGACGACACCGTCCCGCGCCGCGACCGATACCAGCGAAGTGCGACGGAGGTGACGCGATGAACGGGATTCCCAACGAAGACGTCGTCCGCCTGATCGACCGTTCCATGAACGCGGGCAAGCCTGACGGGCGGTCGCGCGGACGGATGCGCTGCAACAACATCGAGACGACGATCGGCCCGGTGCTCGACTTCTCCGCGACCGGCATGCGCGTTCTCTCGAAGCGCCGGGTCAGGCACGAAACAGAAGGCGAGCCCATCCAGATCGGTCTGATCTCGGCGTTCGAGATGGTGCGGCTCAAGGTGATGGTCCGCTGGTCGCGCAAGCTCGGCTGGCGCCGGCACGAATTGGGTCTGGAGTTCGTCGATGTCTCCGACGAGGTCCGAACGGTGCTCAGCGAGATCGCCCGGAGCGTGCCCGCTGACTCGTTCTGCATGCTCCACTCGATGAACCGCAAGGCCGGCTGAGGTCCGGTCCATGGACCAGACAAGCCAGGCCAAAGAAAAGGGCGATCCGTTCTGGATCGCCCTTGCTTCTGTGCTCCTGGTTGGTGGGATCAGACCGTCGCGGGCTGACGCGCCTCGTTGAGCTTCTTGCGGATGACGGTCTGGAGGATACCGCCGTTGCGGTAGTACTCCAGTTCGACCGGCGTATCGATGCGGACGCGTGCGCGGAACGGGATCTCCACGCCGTCGGGCTTGGTCGCGACGACGGTGATCTCCTGACCGGGCTTGAGGTCGTCGGGCAGTTCGATGTCGAAGGTCTCGAAGCCGCTCAGGCCGACGGTCTCGGCGTTGTGACCGGGCATGAACTGGAGGGGCAGGATGCCCATGAACACCAGGTTCGAGCGGTGGATGCGCTCGAAACTGTCGGCGATGACGGCGCGGCAGCCGAGCAGGATGGTGCCCTTGGCGGCCCAGTCGCGCGACGAGCCCATGCCGTAGTCCTTGCCGGCGAGCACGACCAGCGGGGTCTGCTCCGCCTTGTAGTTCATCGCGGCGTTGTAGATGTAATCGATCTTGCCGCCGCCGGCCTTGGACATGTCCTTCGTCCAGCCGCCCTCGGGGATCTTGCCCTCGGCGTCGGCGGCGATGCGGTTGCGGATGCGAACATTGGCGAACGTGCCGCGAGTCATGACGCGGTCGTTGCCCCGGCGCGAGCCGAAGCTGTTGAACTGACTCTTGGGAACGCCCTTGGAGATGAGGTACTGGCCGGCGGGGATCTCCTCGGCGATGGAGCCGGCGGGCGAAATGTGGTCAGTGGTGACCGAGTCGCCGACGTAGACCAGGCACTTGGCGCCCTTGATGTTCTTGAAGCCGGGGACGTCATCGCCCATGCCCTCGAAGAACGGCGGGTTCTGGATGTAGGTGGAATCGTCGTTCCAGCTGTAGAGCTCGCTCTTCGACACCGGGACCTGGTTCCAGGTCTCGTTCTCGGTGAACACGCCGGCGTACTTCTCAAGGAACTGCTCGCGCGTGACGCACTGCTGGCGGATCTCGACGACCTCGGCGTGGGTCGGCCAGATGTCCTTGAGGTAGACATCCTTGCCGTCGGGCGTCTGCGCGATCGGGTCGTTGGCGAGGTCGATATCAACGGTGCCGGCGATGGCGTACGCGACGACCAGTGGCGGCGAGGCGAGGTAGTTCGCCTTGGTCAGCGGGTGGACGCGCCCCTCGAAGTTGCGGTTACCCGACAGCACCGACGCGACGGCGAGGGTGGTGCCGTCCTTCTCCTTGGTGGAGACGATGGCCTCTTCGATCTCGGGTGGGAGCGGGCCGGAGTTGCCGATGCAGGTCGTGCAGCCGTAGCCGACGGTGTGGTAACCGAGAGCCTCGAGATCTTCGGTGAGGTTCGCCTTGTCGAAGTAATCGGTGACGACCTTTGAGCCCGGTGCGAGGGAGGTCTTGACCCACGGCTTGCGGGTCAGACCGAGCGCCCGGGCCTTGCGCGCCACGAGGCCCGCGGCGATCATCACATCAGGGTTCGAGGTGTTCGTGCAGCTGGTGATCGCTGCGATGACGACGCTGCCGTTGTGGATCGTGTGCTCCGAGCCCGCGGTGGCGGGGTGGCTGGCCTCGGTGGCGGTGTAGGTCGCGCTCATGTCGACCTGGTCCTCGGTGTGTCCGAGGCCGTGCGGGCCATTCGGTGCGGTGAGCGCCTTTCGGAAGGCGGTCTGCATGTCGGTGAGCGCGATGCGGTCCTGCGGGCGCTTCGGTCCGGCGAGCGACGGCTGCACGGTGGACAGATCGAGTTCGAGCACATCGGTGAAGACCGGCTCTGGCGAATCCGAGGTCCAGTAGAGGTGGTTGGCCTTGGCGAACGCCTCGGCGAGAGCAACCTCTTCCTCGCTCTTGCCGGTGAAGCGCAGGTAGTCGATGGCGACCTGGTCGAGGGGGAAGAAGCCCATGGTCGCTCCGTACTCGGGCGCCATGTTGGCGATGGTCGCGCGGTCGGGCAGCGAGAGGGTGGCGAGGCCGTCGCCGAAGAACTCGACGAACTTCTCGACCACGCCGTAGGAGCGGAGCATCTGCGTGACCGTCAGCACGAGATCGGTCGCGGTTGCGCCCTCGGGGAGTTTGCCGGTCATCTTGAAGCCGATGACCTCGGGGGTGAGCATGTAGACCGGTTGGCCGAGCATGACCGCCTCGGCCTCGATTCCGCCCACGCCCCAGCCGACGACGCCGAGGCCGTTGATCATGGTGGTGTGGCTGTCGGTGCCGACCAGCGAGTCGGGGTAGACAGTCTTCTCGCCGCCGGCGGTCTTCGTGAGGGCGCCGCGGGCGAGGTACTCGAGGTTGACCTGGTGCACGATGCCGGTGGCCGGCGGGACGACGCTGAAGTTCGCCAGCGACTGCTGGCCCCACTTGAGGAACTCGTAGCGCTCGTTGTTGCGCTCGAACTCCTTCTCGGCGTTGATGGTCAGGGCCACGCGGGTCGCGAAGTCATCCACCTGCACGGAGTGGTCGATCACGAGGTCGCACTGCACATCGGGGTTGATCATCGACGGGTCGCCGCCGAGGTTCTTCATCGCGTCGCGCATCGCCGCGAGGTCGACCACGCAGGGCACACCGGTGAAGTCCTGCAGGACCACGCGCCCCGGCATGAACGGGACTTCTTCCTTCACGACATTCCTCGCGTCGTACGACGCGAGTTTCTGGATGTCGTCTTCGGTGACCACGAAGCCGTCGACGTTGCGCAGCATCGATTCAAGCAGCACGCGGATTGAGTACGGCAGCCTGGCGATGTCGCAGCCGAGCTTGTCCTCAAGCACACCGAGGTCGTAGTAGGCGAACGAGTCGCCCTCAACAGTGAGTGTCTTCTTCGCGTCGAACGGGTGGGTATCGGCCATGGCGATGCTCCTTGCGGGTGGTGTACTGCAAGAGTATCGACGCGGAACCATGATTGTTCAAAGCGATGATACTTACTGTTTCGATCAATTCTGATTATGTCTCATTGAGACCGAGTCGCAGCATCGTTCAGCGTTCCCGGGGCGCGCCGATGGCTTCGACGAGATCCGGCTCACCCTCTTTGGGGGCCAGGCGCACGAACCGCCGGCTCCCGTCGCACGGGACCTCGATGCGGAGCACACGATCGCCACGGGAAACGAGCAGATCGAGCACGCCGGGGGTGTCCACCGTTCGATCCACCGCATCGAGCAGCGCCGAGCGCGAAAAGATGCGCTCACCGATCGCGAGCACGCGGTCGCCGTCTTCGAGACCGGCGCTCGACGCACCCGAGTCTTCCACCACTCGCGTCACGCGGCCATCGCCCGTGGCCGCGAAACCCGCGGCGTAGCGGAGATTGACACCGGAAGCCGATCGCTCGGATCGGCGCTGCAGTTCGGTCGGTTCGTCACTGAACGCCCGCTCCTGGCCGAGCAGGTCGATGAGGTACTGCATCGAGAGATCCTCGACCGGGCGCTCGATGCGAACCCGAATGAGTTCGTCCCAGTCCTGCCCGGCGTGAACGCGACGCAGCGCACGGACCACATCGTCGCGGTCATACGTGGCCTGGTCACCGACCGGCTGCACCCGCACATCGAAGAAGGCCTTGCAGAAATCATCGAGCGAGCGACGACCGTTCGAGCCTCGGCGGATGATCGCGTCGGCCTCCATCCAGAAGAGCGCTGCCTCGCCGTAGTAGTCGGCTCCGCGTCGCAGTTCGTTTCCCGCTGGGCTGGATCGACGCACGCTTACCACATCGCGGGCGGTGTCGACCACCGGTCGCCACGCACGCCCGGGCTGGTTCTCGTAGCGTTCGATCGCGCCGAGCACCTTCTCGCGGTACTCGTCGGGCGTGATCATGCCCGAGCGAGCGCTGAGCACGTCGTCGTAGTAGCTCGTCAGACCCTCGTAGACCCAGAGCAGTGACGAATCGACGGGGTCGTGGTAGTTCTCGCGGACGAGGCCTTCGGGGGCGGCGAGTTTGCCGCACCACGCGTGGATGTACTCGTGCGGGATCACGCCGAGGTGGTCCATGCCGCCCTCGTACTCGTCGGGGCGATCGGCATCCGAGAAGGCATCGGTCCGCGTGCTGATGAACGTGGACTCGCCGTGTTCGAGCCCGAAGCGCAGCGAGGAATCCACCATGGTCAGGTAGTGGTACTCGTCGCGCGGGAAGTCCCCGAAGATGAACCGGCCCTGTCGCGTCAGTTCGGCGAGCGGGCCGATCATCCAGTCAGGCAGTTCGGCGTCCGTCGCTTCGGCCGAAACGAGGTGGATGAAGTGCGGCGGGTAGCCCTCTTCCGGCGCGGGGAGTTCGTAGGTGTTCAGGTGGCGCCCGAAGATCAGCGGGCTGTCGACGAGTTCCATGAACGGCACATCGCTGACGGCGGTGTCGCCGAGCGCCCACGCGTGGGTGTGTCCTTCCGGAAGCATCACCTCGACATCGACCGTGACATCCCGGAGGTCTTCGCCTTCTGGATACCAAAGCAGCGTGTTCCAGTTCACCGCCCCGAAGTTGTCGAAGCCGTACGAATCGCTCGAACGGCTCATGTGCCACGGCTGTGAGGCGAGGTAGCTCATCCGAACCGTGATGTCGCCCGCGAGCGATCGGGGTATCTGCGCGACGACTCGAGCCGGCTCGGTCGCGTCGCGCTCCCACGCGATGACTTCATCACCCGCTCCGAGAATGCGCAGTTCCGCGAGGTTCTGGATGGGTCCGGAAGGCGCATGATTGCCAGGGATGAACAGCGGGTACCAGAACGCGAGCTCGCCCGAGTCGACGTCGCGGAGTGTGATCGTCGAGTGCATGATCTGGCGATGCGAATCTCGCAGGTCGGCCACGACGCGCATATCGGCGTCGGACCCGGTGAAGACCGGTTGCGCGAAGGCGCTCGACGAAAGCGTGACGAGTGTGAGGATCTCGGTTAACTGGTTCACCGGGGGGTTCTCCGCTGTTTGAGGTGGTCGAGGAGGAGTGCTTCGAAGGCCGCTGCGGCGGGGCTCGGCACACGGTCGCGCCGGCGGATGACCGCCAGCGACCGAACGATGCGTCCGTCTCGACAGCGTAGGCCGGGCGCATCGCTCTGGCCTCTGCCGACGGGCAGCGCAAACCGCGAGACCAGCCCGACGCCGATCCCGGCACGCACCATCTGCTTGATTGCTTCGATCGAGCGCAGCTCCATGACGACATCGAGCGTCACACCCGCCTCCGTCGCGGCCTCGTCGATCACCGATCGCACGGCCGTGCCAGCTTCGAAGCCCACGAAGTTCTCCTTATCGAGGTCGCTCCAGCGGAACGACTTGCGACCGCTCAGCCGGTGACCCGGCGGCACGATCAGCAGGAGCTCGTCTTCGAGCGATGCGACCTGCATGAGGTCCGCGCCGCCGGGGACCTCGGCGGGCACCGTCACGATGCCGAGGTCGAGCGCGCCCGAGAGCACCGCTTCGGCGACGGTCCGGCTCGCCGCCTCGCGCACGGAGAAGCGAATGCCGGCGTGCTGCTTGCGAAACTGGCCGACAACCGGCGGGAGCAGGTAGCCGGTCGCGGTCGCCCCGCCTCCGACGGCGATCGAGCCCCGCTCAAGACCGGCGAGTTGGCGGACCGCACGGACGCTTTCCTCGGCGCGACGGAGGACGTCGTCGGCGTGCTCGAGGAAGACCCGCCCCGCGCCGGTCAGCTCGACTCCCTTGGCGGTCCGGTGGAACAACTCGGCCCCCACTTCCGCTTCGAGGCGCTTGAGCGCCGCGGACAGAGCCGGTTGCGTGACGCCAAGGCGCTGGGCCGCGCGGGTCATGTGACGCTCGGCGGCGATCGCGACGAAGTAGCGCAGCGGCGTGAGTTCCATCGGCGGATAGCGTACCGGCAGGCGCACGCGCACGAAAAAGCCGGACGCGATCGGAGGACCGCGCCCGGCTGCGTGGGGTCGTGATTCGGCCGCGAGATCAACCGGGCTGCGACATCTGGCGCATCAGGGCCTGCAGCATCTCCTCGATGCGTTGGTTGGACTGCTCAAGGCGATCGAGGCGCTGTTCGAGCGACTCGATGCGCCGGACGGTCCTGGGGTCCGGAGCGATCGTCTCTGCTCCCGGGGCGCTGCGGAAGCCGGGCGCCGCCGGGGGAGACGGCGGGGTTGGCGCACCGGGGATGGTGAAGACGCGCGGGCGTTCGCCCTCGCCGAGACGTCCGACGATCACCCCGCTCCCGTCCTGGGCGCGGAGCCGATCGACCATGTCCCGCTGCACCCGCTGGCGGATCTGCTGCTCGCTGAGCATGCGGACCTGCGCTTCGAGTTGACGAGCGACGTCCTGTATCTTTCCGGCGATCTCCTCTGCGTTGTCCGAATTCGCCATCCGGCGAGCGAGTTCCTCGATGGCGGCGCGCTTCTCGGAGATCTGCGCTTCGAGACGTTCGGTCATGGCGTCGAGTTCTGCCAACTCACGTGCATCGCGCTCGAAGGTGAAGAACCGCTGACCCGTCGGCGCCTCGCCGGCCTGCCCGATCCGCCCGAAGACATTGGCCTTGTAGGGAGCGAGCTCGAGGGTCTTCTCCACTTCTTCACCTTCGCGGAGCACACGGAGTTTCACGGTCTGGCCCGGCTCGAACTGGCGCGTCACCTTGCGGATGTTCTCTTCGGTCCCGGGGCCGATCTCCACGATCTCGACGATGCGATCGCCCGATCGCAATCCGGCCTTGGACGCTGGCATGCCGTCCATCACGTCTTCGATGATGACGACCTCGCCGTCTGGGGACGACTCGATCGACATCGTGATGCCGATCATGCTCTTGGGCTGGCCTTCCAATCGCAGCGTGGCCACGCTCGGGAACTCGCGCCCGGCCTCACCGAGCAGGAGTTCGATCTCACGCATCGCTTCGGGGCCGATCTCGCTCTCGAGTTCGAGCCGGAGTTCCTCCATCGCCGGGAAGAAGAAATCCTCGCCGAGTTCCTCCAGAACGCGGTAGCCCTCGATCTCAAGATCTTCGAGCCCCTCGACCTCGACGTTCCAACGGGCGACGCCCTTCTTGGCCTCGGCGAGTTCTCGCTCACGGAGCTCGATGTTCTTCTTCGCCTTCTCGATGTCCTTCCGCTCGGCGGACCCGGCCATCACAACGACGCGATCGTTCTTGCCGTCGCGGATGATGGTGGCGATCGGCTTGTCGCGCCCTTCAACGGTGATGGGAAGCTTCTCCCAGTCACCGGAGAGCTTGCGCGTCGGGCGCTGCTTGCCGTTGACCTTGATGAAGACCTCGCCGTCGATCACACGAACCTCGACGAGGTTCTCGCCGTCGTTCACGGTGATGTTCTGCACCGAAACGGTCTCGGAGGTGGACTTCACCTCGGGGGCGGAGGCGGATTCGGTCGCCGCACCAGCGATGCCGGCGCTCGCGAGGAGTATCGCGGCGGTCAGGGGGGCACCGAGGCGGCGCCACACGGAGCGGTTGTTCGATGTGTTCATGGGTAGATTCCTTCTCAACGGAGTGCGGATGAAGTCGATAATGAGTCAGAGGGGGAAGACGGTTCGGCCGTCGCTGTCGGTTGCTCCCGAACCGCCGAAGGTCGGCTCAGGGTTCGAGATGAGCACAGGACGCCCCTGCTCATCCTGAGAGACGCGCACCTGGGCCATATCTGTCAGCGTGGCGCGTTCCAGCGAGCGTCGAACGAAGAAAACTTCCTGGCTGCCACCCGGAAGCGGGGTTGTGCTCACGAGAACCGGGGGCAGTTCCGCCACGAACGAGTTCGCGAGCCGGGCGGTCTCGACGTAGTTGTTCCAGGCATCATCGGGCGTCGATTCGGTCACAACGACGGGCTCGAAGCCGCCGGGCATGCCCGCCCGATTCTGCACCGAGTTCTGATTCGAGACGTTCTGCGAGAGCAGCCAGGCCAGGCAGAGTGCCGCGGCGAGGGCCCAACCGCTCCAGCGCTGCAGGCGTTCGCCGAGGCTCAGGTGCAGCGGCTCGGGGTCGGGCAGGTCAACCAATTCAGAAATCAGGAGTTCGTCTTCGACCGCTTCGGTCAGACGCGCGTGAGCACGCTGGGCGCGCGCGAGGCGTCCCCACAGGTGCGGGTCGGCATCGGCGAGTCGTTCGAGTTCGCTCCAGTCGTCGGAACTGGCCTCGGAGTCCACAACACGCCCGATGAGGACATCGATGCGACCGGGCTCCCAGGCGGCGTGGTGGTTCGTGGGGTGCTGATCGTTCATGATTCTTCTCCCTCGGTCGCGACGCCGGAAGGTCCGGTGCGATCGGAGGTGCTGGATTCGAGTTCCTCGCGGAGCATGCGTCGGGCTCGGGCGAGGCGGGTCTCCACGGTGGTCATCGGAATCCCCATCGTGTCGGCGATCTGCCGGTAACTCATGCCCCGGACCGCCCGGAGCAGCAGCGGCTCCCGGTAGTGCTCGGGCAACCGCTGGGCGGCGGCCATGGCCCGCTGGGCTTCTTCCCGAGCGCTCACACGCTCGGGTGCCGGAGCGTCCCCCAAGTCGCTCCGCTCGGCCCGGTCACTGACCCGGTCCGCGACGTCCCGAGCTGCGGCACGACGCACGCGGGTCTTCCGCCCGGCGGTCCGGGCGACATTGATCGCCACGGTCCGCAGCCAAGGCCGGACCGAAGCCGGATCTCGCAGTTCGTGCCCCGCGCGAACAAGGCGAAGGGCGACCTCGTGGAGCAGATCCTCAAGATCCTCGTTGGCCGGCTTGTGGGCCAACAGGATCGCGCCGACCCAGCGCCGGTGCGCGAGCCAGAGGTCACGCAACTCGGCGTGGTCGATACCCGCCGTGGCGCGCGCCTCGGCGGTGTTCTGGGCGAACGGGATCGGATCGCTTCGATTCATGCGTTGCGTCCGGAAACTCATGCAGGACCCAAGGGATTCAGACGGGCCCCCGCCCGCCATACAAGACGCGCGGGAACAGGCGATCGGTCAGCACCGGCTGAAATTTTTCGCGGCGGGCCAGCCAAGGCGAGGTGGAGATCCCCGGCGATACCGCTCGGGCGAGCGTACGATGCCCGCCCTGCCCTGAAACCGGGTCTTCGACGAGATCATGAACCGCACCCTCTCCAACGACGGCTTCCCGATGAGCTTCGGCGATCACCTCGAAGATCTCCGCCGTCGCGTGCTTTTCGCGATCCTCGGGCTGGTCCCCCTGCTCATACTGGGCTTTTTCGTCGGTGGCCCCCTGCTCGAGGTGCTGACCGTCCCGGTCATGGAAGCGATGCGCGACGCCGGCGAACCCGGCGGCCTGCTGGCAACCGGCCCGCTCGAGTCGTTCGTCAGTTACCTCAAGGTCTCGCTGGGCGTGGCGGTGCTGCTCGGGCTGCCGTGGATCTTCTACCAACTGTGGCTGTTCGTCTCGCCGGGCCTGTATTCCAACGAGCGCCGGTTCGTCTACTTCCTGCTCCCGATGAGCGTTCTGCTCACCGCAGCGTCGGCGGCCTTCCTCTATAAGGTCCTGCTCCCGATCTCCCTGTACTTCCTGATCATTTTCGGGGCCAACCTGGCGACTTCGGATGTGCCACAGGGAGATCTGCCGGCCGAAGTCACGATCGCGATGCTCAACGACAACGCGATGCCCGTGCTCGAAGCCGATCCGCCGCTGGCGGATCTTCAGCCCGGCGCGATGTGGCTGAACCCAAAGCGGAACGAGATCCGCACCTTCATCGGCGAGAACACGGTTCGGGTCATTCGGCTGCGATCGGACGGGCTGATCGCGCAGGAGTACCGCATCGGCGAGTACATCTCGCTGATCTTCAGCCTCGGGATCGTCTTTGCGCTCGCGTTCCAGTTGCCGCTGGTCATGCTGCTGCTGTCGTGGGTGGACCTGCTCCGTCCGGAAGCCGTTACCCCCTACCGTCGCCACGCGCTGTTCGGCTGCGCGGTGCTGGGCATGCTGCTGACGCCGCAGGACCCCTGGTCGATGCTGCTGCTGGCGACCGCGCTGTACATGCTCTTTGAGCTCGGTCTTCTGATGATGCGCTACCTGCCGGCGTCGCTGATCGCCGGGAAGTCCACCGACGGCAACGAAGAGGCCTGAGATCGTGAAGCCGCTCAGACGCTACCTGCGCAACCGTCGGAGCGACGGTCCACCAACGCCGACCGATGTCGCGATGATGGAGCGGGCGCTCGAACTCGCACGGACGGCCGCGGAATCGGGCGAAGTCCCGGTCGGCGCGGTCGTCTATGAAACCGAGACCGGCCGTGTGCTCGGCGAGGGCTCGAACCGCAGGGAGTGCGACGCCGACCCGTCCGCACACGCCGAGCACCTCGCGATCGTGCGAGCCTGCAAGGCGATCGGTGACTGGCGACTGAACCGTTGCACCCTCGTCGTGACGCTCGAACCGTGCGCCATGTGCGCGGGGCTGATCGTGAACGCGCGTGTCGGGCGTGTCGTCTACGGGGCCACCGACCCGAAGGCCGGGGCGTCCGGCTCGCTGTACCGGCTGACCGAGGACCCGCGCCTGAACCATCGCGTGACGCCGATCACGGGCGTGCTCGCCAGCGAGTCCGCAGCGCTGCTCCGTTCGTTCTTCCGGGCGCGACGCTCACGCTGAAGCGATCGACAACGCTCGCTCTGCAGCGTCGACGACCTCACCGATATCGCCAAAGCCATCGAGGATGACCGTCACGCCTTCGGCTTCCAGCCGCTCCCGCTTGCCGGGTTCTGCGGCGACGCCAACGAATCCGATGCCCAGCCGCCTGGACGCGCGCGCATCCCAGATTCCGTCGCCGAAGTAGACTGCGCCGTCGGTCCCGCGACCGATGCGTGTCAGCGCATGCTGGATGATCGCGTACCGATGCGGGTGATCGGCGCAGGTACTCAGGTGGTGCCGGTTGTAGTCCACGCCCACCGTTTCCAGCTTGAGCTTCGCGCTCTCCGGCCAGCCGCCGGTCGCCATCGCGACCGAGGCCCCTTGGCGATCGGCGAGCAGATCCAGCACCTGCGGCACACCGGGGACGGGTGTGATCGTCCGCTGCAGGTCGGCAAGGTCCGCTCGCACCATTTCGATGAAGCGGGACCGGGTGGAAGCAACCAGCGCGTCGGCGTCCTCAGAGGCGCGATGCGTACTGATCAGTTCCCGCGTGATCGCCTCGTCGGTGGTCTCGGAGTAACTCGCCCAGTCGGTCGAGATACCCTCCACACCGAGCACCTCTTCGATGGCCCGGGCAAACAGGCGCTCGTCGAGGTCGTTGGAGCGGGCGAGGGTACCGTCGATGTCGAAAATGTAGGCGTGCATGGCCAGAGGGTACCCGGCGGGGGAGGCCGGCGCATCAATCGATGCTGACGGTCTCGGTCTCGCGTGAGGCTGCCGGCGCCGCGGCGCGGGGACGCTCCGCGGCGGCGGGCTGCTCACCTGGCACGACGCCGATGGAAGCCAACTTTTCCTTGCGAACCTCTTCGTGCACGCTCCAGTAGTGCTCGAACGAGTCCCGGATGTCGCGCCCGTTCATGGCTTCGATCGAGGCCTCGCTGAACCGTGCCCGCTTCTCGTCGTCGGTGAGCAGTTCCAGCATCGCGTTCACCCAGAGATCGGTCGACGCGCCGGTGAGGACGAACCCGGACTCACCGTCACGGACGATGGACTTCGGGCCGCCCTGATCGCTGACGAGCGCGGGGAGCGCTGAGGCCTGGGCTTCCATCACCGCCTGACCCAGCGTATCGGTGAGCGACGGAAAAACGAACAGGTCCGACGACGCGTAGAGCGTCGCGAGCTCCTCGCCTTTGCGGAAGCCGAGGAAGTGGGCGCCGTGGTGACGCAGGGCCTGCTCCATCTGCTTGCGATACGGCCCGTCGCCGACCACGATCAGTTCGGCGTGGATGCCGCGGCTCTCACACTGCGAGCGGACCCGCTTCCAGAACTGCGTGACGATCGGCAGATTCTTTTCCACGCTGACGCGTCCGACGTACAGGACTTTCAACCGCTTGGCGGGATCACACCCAGCCGGATCGATGCCAAGGTCGCTCCAAATCGAGCGGTCCTCGTAGCGGTGCCCGAAGTCGCTCGTATCGATGCCCGAAGCCAGCGTCACCATCTTCTCGGCGTTGATACCGACGCGGTGCATCTCCTCGTTGAACTGCTCCGAGCGGCTGAACACGCGCGAGAAGGTCTTGTAGAAGAACCGCATATACCACTCAGTGGCCTTGGTGAAGCCGTGGTCGTCGAACAGTTTGTCGACGTAACTCGGGAAGTCCGTGTGGTAGGTGCCGACGAGGGGCACGCGCAGCATCTTGGCGGCGATGAACCCGATCACGCCCACGCCGCCGGGCGTCGAGACATGGATCACATCAGGGCGCTGCTGCTCGGCCCAGCGGAGCATCTTCATGAACGGCGGCACGACGGTGTCGAGCTGCTCGTACTTCGGCATCGGCATGGCGATGACCGGCTCGAAGTTCTTGATGTTCGGGTAGTCCGGGACTTCGAAGCGGGTCGAGGTCACGACGGTCAGGTCGCGACCGGACTCGTGAGCGAGTTTGGCCACGTTCTGGATGAAGCGCGACACGCCGTTGACGTCGCCGAGCGTGTCGGTGAACTGCAGGACCTTCAGCGGGCGGTCGAGGGGGCTCGCGCCGTCGCCGGGGGTCGAGGTGGAGTGTTCGATTCGCTCGAGCATGTCGCGCTCCTTGTTCTGATGGAACAGCGAGAACAGGTACGGGACCTGCGCGAGCTGCACCAGAAGATAACTGAGGGCGTGGTCGATGACCTCGCGCCGGTCGCCGCGGTCGATCGCGCCCAGCGTGCCGCTTCGCAGGCTGCGGATGAGCGCAGCCCCGAGTTCGTCGGCGAAGTCGGCCATGCGATCGTGGTTGCTGACGGGCGCTCCGGATGCCCAGGTCGAGGGGTCGAGGTTCGCTTTGAGGTCCGGGAAGCGATCGAGCACCGGGCCGAGTTCGGCCCTGAGCGAGTCCAGCAGAGGGAGCGAGCGAGACCGTTTGCCGGTGAGACGCCCCACGGTGCGGCGTTTGGCTTCCGAGGCGAGCAGCCGGACCTTGGTCGGCCGGGGCATGTCGATGCCCGCGAACCGAACGAGCTTCGCGGTGATGTATTGGCTCCGCACGGAGCCGCGCTCGGAGACGCGCCGCGCAGCCCAGTTCGCGGTCACGGTCGAGAGTTGGTGCGCGAGCAGCGAGGCGTGGCCGCCCACACCGCCGACCACACCCTGCGCGAGCATGAGGCGACGGAGGAACTCGTCGGTGGCGACCGGACCGCCCTCCGCCTCGATGCTGGTGAGTTTGCGCCCGCTCTCGTGGTGGATGCCCGTCCATGTGCGACCAACATTGAGCAGCGCGTGATCGTCGGAGCCCGCGCTGACCGACTTCACCCACGGGCGCGACCAGTACGAACGCAGTTCGTGCTTCTTCTCGAGTGCCTGCGTCTTCGCGGGCGTGAGCGTCTTCAGGTACCGCTCGATCACGGACCGATGCGACACGCTGTGCGCGCCGTTGAGCGTCTCCCAGCCCTTGAAGAGCAGGACCGCGCGTTCGAGGTGCCACTGCGTCAGTTTTCCGTTCTGCACGTAGAGCGGGTGGGCAAACGAGTGCGGCAACCGGTGAATACGCAGCCAATCGGCGAAGGCGTAAACATCGCCGCGCAGGTTGTACTTGTTGATCTGCTCGGCGAGATCCGGCGTGAGCCCCCAGACCAGCACGTGCAGCAGGCACCCGTCTTCCGGGAAGCGGACCGAGACTTCCTGCCCGATGATCAGGTTCTCGAAGCCGCGATCGGCCAGCGACATCACTCCCGCGATCGTGTCGTGGTCGGTCATCGTGACCAGGTCCATGCCTCGTGCGATCGCCTGGTCGTACACCTTTTCCGGTGGCGAGTACGACTCGGGCATATTGGTCAGCATGCCGACCGCGCGGTTGACGGGCTTGTTGGACGCCGAGGAGTGGCAGTGCAGATCGACGCGCGTCAGGCGTGCGACGATCTGTTCCAGAGTCGGCTTGGCTTCAAAGTGTGAAGAACCGCGGGCGGCGGCGCGGGATGAGCGAGATGGAGTTGCGGAATCGATCATCGTGGGGTGCTCCCTGAGCCTTTGGCATCGCTTCCGTGCTTGCGTTCGGATCGAAAACTCAGATCGGCGGTCTGCGGGATCTCGTGCGTTACGCGTACGCGGCGTCGCCGATATCCGTGGCGACTCCTCTGGTTGGCAGGGCCGATTCCGCTCAGCCCAAGCGATCGAGGCGGTGTGTGTTCGGAAAGCGCCCGACGGGCGTGAGAAACCGGATCGATGGCTGGGAATAGTGTACTTCGCGTGCTCGTTTACCCCGTCCCGGAGAGCCGTGCCGAGGCGTTAAGTTTTCTTGACCGATCTCTTATCAAATCAACACACACGCTTTTCTTCGTGCTCTGACCTCTACGCTTTCATACCGAGCGGACGGCTCGCTCAACCCAAACAATTCAATGCAAACAAGGAGTCCACTATGCCACGCCTGAACACCGTCGAACCCGAAAAGGCCACCGGACGCGTCAAGGAGATCCTCGATGGCCCGCTCAAGGGCAAGCACTTCAACATCTTCAAGGGCCTCGCCAACTCCGAGACCGGGCTGGAGGCCTATCTCTCGCTGAACAAGGCGCTCGAGAAGTCAGAGTTCTCCCCGAAGGAAAAGGAGGCCATCGCCCTCATCGTCGGCGAGAAGAACAACTGCGACTACTGCACCGCCGCCCACACCGCGATCGGCAAGGGCCACGGCCTCAGCGAGGACGAAACCGTCAAGATCCGCAAGGGCGAGCCGATCGGCGACGACCGGATCGACGCCATCGTCACCGTCGCCGCACGCCTGGTCGAGACTCGGGGCTTTGTCGAGGACCGGGACCTGGAGCAGTTCAGAAACGCCGGCTTCGAAGACGGCGCCGTCGTGGACCTCATCGTCGCCTACACGCTGAACGTGTTCACCAACACCTTCAATCACGTCAACGACACGCAGGTCGACTTCCCCAAAGTCCCCGAACTGGTCTGACACCCCACAACCTGCTTCATGCCAAAAACGAAAGCGCCCCGGTGCTCTGCGCAGCGGGGCGGTTTCGTTTGAAGGCCCCGCGCCAGTGGAGGCTTCCGGCGCGGGGCGGACCAGGGAGGGTTCGCAACTGAAGAGTCCAATCCGGCTCCGGACCCGGCAAGCCCCCGACAACCGGTGGGTTCGAAGCGGGTCCGTTCCTGACGTTTGGGGTACGCTGCTGAAATGCCGAGCCCGCCAGAATCCCGCTCTGAAGCCGCAAACGGCGGCAGGTCCCATATCGCTCTCTATCCGGGATCCTTCGACCCGCCGACGCTCGGACATATCGATGTCATCAAGCGAGGGCGTCAGATGTTCGACCGGCTGATCGTCGGCGTCGGACGCAACCCCGATAAGTCAACGCTGTTTTCCGTTGAAGAACGCGTGCGGATGCTCGGGACTCTGACCGAGCAGCTCTGTTGCGACGAGCCGGACGGTGCGCCGGTCACGGTCACGCCCTACGAAGGCCTAACCGTTGACGCCGCGAAACAGCTCGGCGCAAGCATCCTGCTCCGGGGCGTCCGGAACCTCAACGACATGCAGTACGAGGCCCAGCAGGCGGTCACGAACCGGCAGTTGGCCGGACTCGAAACCGCCTTCGTCATGGCCGGTCAGTCGTTTGCCTACGTCAGCTCGACGCTGATCCGGCAGGTCACCGCGATGGGCTCGGACCCGTCCGTTTTGGCCTCGATGTGCCCCCCGCTGGTCATCGATGCCTTGCTCGCGAAGAAACGCGAGAACCACGAGGTGCTCCGTCGGACCGGTGGCGGACCCGGCAACTGAACACGATTCCGAGTGAGGCGAACCACATGGCACTGAACCACCGCGTCATCAGCATCGGTACGCTCGAGAAGAACCCGTTCTGGCCTCGCGAGGACGAGCCGCGCACCGGGCACACCACGACCACGCTCATCCGCTCCGGCGATGTCACGCTGCTGGTCGATCCAGGCCTGCCCGGACAAGTCCTCGGCGCACGCCTGAAGGAACGCAGCGGCCTCGAACCCGCCGACATCACCCATGTGTTCCTCACGAGTTTCCATCCCGACGCGCGTCGGTCCATCGAACTGTTCGACGGCGCGAAGTGGCTGATCTCCGAGACCGAGCGCGAAGCCGTCGGTGTGCCGCTGGCGCGACAGCTGGCCGCGGCGGCCGACGAGGGCGAGACCGAACTCGCCGACATGCTCAAACGAGAGGTCGCGCTGCTCCAGCGCTTCAAAGCGGCCCCTGTACAGATCGCACCCGGCGTCGATCTGTTCCCGCTTCCGGGTGTAACACCGGGCATGACCGGGCTGATCCTCTCCCACAAACGGTACACCCTGCTCGTCACAGGCGACGCGATCCCCACCAGCGAGCACCTTGAGCACGGCCAGGTCCTCAAGCGGGCGGTGGACGTCGAGGCAGCCAAGCAGTCGCTTCAGGAAGCGATCGATATCGCCGACCTGTTCATCCCCGGCCGCGACGGCCTGCTCGTGAACCCGATGCGTGGGCCGTTCTGAGCATCGCCTAGACTGATGGCATGCACGGCATCCGTCTCGCTATCGTTCTTCTCGCGCTCCCGCTCACCGCGGCGGTCGCGCCGGCCCAACAATCGCCGACCGAAAAGGACACCAGCGCCGAACCGCCCCATGTCACGATGGGCAAGCGGGTGCTGGCGATGCGCAACCAGGCGAAGCGTGTTTCGACGCTCGTGGTCGCTGCGGACGCCGCGTCCTACGCCGACGCGATCGGTCATTGGACGCTCGAACGACGCTTCCCCGTGCTCATCGACGACGGCACGCCCGGCGCCCGCCACAACATCGCCCGCTTCATCCACGGCTACTCGCCGGAGCAGATTCTCTACTACGCCGCAGAAGCCGACGAACCGTCGCAGGAATCCATCTATCAATCCATCTTGAGTGCGTGGGGTGCTGCGGAGAACCAGTCCGTTCCGGATCGCTGGGCAGAGTTGAAGTTCGTCCCCCCCGGCGTGATTTTCGCATCGATGGATGACCCGGCGTGGACCGCCGCCCTCGCGCTGGGCGCCGATCGGGGCCAGCCGATCGTCTGGATCGACCACCGCCCGCGCTCTCTCGACATCGTGGAGCCGCAGGCCGAGGCGATCGAATGGCGCCGCTCGCTTCGCGAGGCGGTCGGATCTCTCGGCTACGCATGGTCCGGTCTCGGCGACGCTATCGATTCGGTGACCGTCTGCCTCACGATGCCGACCAAAGTGAAGATCGGCGACAAGATCATGGCGATGACCGACTTCCTCGCACGCCACGACGATGCGCGATCCTGGGCCGCCTGCGGCATGATCTTCGGATCCGAATCCGAGGCGGCGTACCGGGCCATGAGTGCGCTCTTTCTCCAGCCACGATCCGTCTGGTTCTTCGACGGCTACGCAGGCGACTTCGGGGCGGAGTACGCGATGGATCGAGCCGCGGGCTTCTTCCGTCAGGCCGGCTTCGATCGGGTGCTCGCCGACCCGCGCCCGAACGCCGGGCGCCGGATCTGGCGCATGCGCCAACGCGCCGGCGTTGACGCCGGGCTCGTCTTCGTCAACACCAGAGGCCACGCGCTCTGGTTCGACCTCGCGGGCGATCGAGCATACGGCCACGATGTGCCGTTCCTCCGACAGCCCGCGGCGGTGCATTTCATCCACTCATTCAGCGCACAGGTCCCGAGCAACCCCGATTCAATCAGCGCGCGCTGGCTCGACCAGGGTGCCTTCGTCTACTACGGCAGCGCCGACGAACCCGGCCTCGCCGCGTTCCTTACCCCAACCCAGGTCTCCGGGCGGGTGCTCACCGGCATCCCCATGGGGTTCGCGTTCCGATACGACAGCACCGACGTGATCTGGAAGATCAATTACTTCGGCGACCCTCTGTTCACGCTCGGGAACATCCCGAAGCCGATCAGCGAACCGATCGAACTCGAGGGTGCGGTCAACCTGACCGAACGGATGCGCAGCACGCTCCGCGACCAGAACTTCGCCGACAGCATCGCGTCGCTGGTCATGCTCGGAGAACACGCGAACGTCGTCCGCATTTCCAAGTCGCTACTCGACTCGCGCCCGGAATCGCTCACCCCGGATGTCGCCGAGACGGCTCTGCTCTCACACTTTTACGAGCGGGACTACGCCGGTCTCGCCGCTCTCTTCGAGCGCCTGCCCGCAGACCGGCGTACCGCTGCACGCAACACGACCATGCTCTGGCACGCGCTGCGCCCGGAGATCGACCGGGTCACGCCCGAGCAGCTCTCCCTGCTGCGCCTCACGATCCGCAAGGAGAGCGCCGACGAAGACGCCGCGCTGATCGCGCCCTCCCTCCAACGGGTGTTCGGCGAGAACGCCGTGCGTTCGATGTACGCGCAGCTGATCCGCGAGGCCGATAACGACCAGATGCGCGAGAAACTGCAGCGCGCCATGCCCTGACCTCGCACCGACGCGCGGTACACTCTGGTGTTCTTGTTTCAGCCCGTCTCGCCAGACGGCACGCCTATTCGCCTATAGACGAAGAGAGATCTGTATGCCCACGACCCGCTTCTCGGCCCTCGCCACACTCCTCGCCTGCGCCGGCGCATCCCTCGCCTCGGTTCCCGATTACGACGGTCTCGAGGTGCAGGTCCGCTCGGGTGCCGATTCCGGATTCAACATCCCGGCCTTCTACTCCATCTCCAACAGCCAGCCGGTCATCAACAACAACAGCAACGTTGCCCTTCGCGTCTTCAGCCCCGGCGCGATGAGCGTCTGGTTCGGCAACGCGCAGAACGGCGGCATCATCTACCAGACCGCCGATACCGAAGCCATCATCGGAAACGTCGCGATGAACGACAGCGACTACCTGGTGTGGCCGGAGACCTTCGGCAACAATGCCCCGGGCGTCTGGCAATACAGCCAACTCTCCGGCGCCTCGTACCGCACCAACCGACCGCTCGGCACGTCATCCTGGACCGCGCTCGATGTCGATAACGCGAGCACCATCGCGCTGCGCGCGAGCTTCTTGGGAAACTACGCCTACGCCACCGTTGACCCCTCCAACGATGTCACCTTCTTTGCCGAGGACGACGGAATCGACCCGACCAGCGAATGGTCTTTCCTGTTCACCCCGGCTTACAACAACGTCAACCAGATCGCCGGCAAGGTCCAGCTCACCACGGGCGGCAACGAGATCCGCATCTGGAACGCCGACGGCACCAGCTCGCTCATCGCCAGCGACACCGGGGCGGACTCTTCCTCACCGTACTCAAGCTTCCGCAACTCCGGCGACCTCACCGACGACGGACGATTCGTCTTCGGCGCCGGCCTCGTCTCCGGCGGCGACGGCATCTTCGTCTCCGACGGGACAACGACCGTCGAGATCGCGCGCACCGCGACCGAGCCCGACCTGAGTTCCATCGAGTTCTTCGCGCCGCAGATCAACAACAACGGCATCGTCACGTTCCGGGGCTTCGACGGCAGCGGCAAGCGCTCCGTCTACGTCGGCGACGGCACCACGCTCGTCAAGATCGCCACCGAAGGCACCCAACTGGAAACCGACCTCGGCACACTCACGATAGGTCGCCTCGACGGCGCGCCCGCCTTCGGCTCCTCCCCCGACATCAACGACGCCGGCGAAGTCGTATTCGCGGCCTCGGTCAACGACGGCGTTACCGACATCGGTACCGCGATCACCGTCGCCACCGTTTCCGACGAACCGGTCTGCCCGCCCGATGTCACCGGTGACAACGAAGTCGACCTCGCCGATCTCAACCTCGTCCTCGCCAACTTCGGTCAGAACACCGCCGAGGGCGACGCCACCGGCGACGGGGAAGTCGATCTCGAAGACCTCAACGCAGTCCTCGCTGCGTTCGGAACCGGGTGCGACTGACCGATAACCACTGGGAAGGTATCCCATTTCCGGTGAAACGGGCCGCTGGCCCGTTTTCTCATGCGCGCTTCGCGCCCGGTGGGGCTTCAGCAATAGACTTGCTCTTGAATCCCCTCGAAGGAGTGAAGAGAGATGAGAGCACGGTCAATCCTCGTAGCCGCGGCAATCGCCGGTTCGGTCAGCGGCGTCGTGTCGGCACAAACCATCAACGAAGATGGCAAGTTCGTCGCCGGCGACGCCGCCGGCGGCGACCAGACCGGCTTCTCGATCGCGGTCTCCGAGAACGTGGCCGTGATCGGCGCTGTTCTCGATGACGACAACGGAACGAACTCCGGTTCGGCCTACCTCGTCGACGTAACCTCCGGCACACAGATCGCCAAACTCCTCGCCAGCGACGGCGCAGCCCTCGACCAGTTCGGATGGTCCGTCGCGATCTCCGGTGACTTTGTGATCGTCGGCGCACGCTTCGACGACGACAACGGAGCGGACTCCGGTTCGGCCTACCTCTTCGATTCGACGACCGGCGCGCAGGTTGGCAAACTGAATCCGAGCGACGGCGCCGCCGGAGACCAGTTCGGCTACGCGGTCGCGATCTTCGGCGACTTCGCGATCGTCGGTGCCCCGCTCAACGATGACGACGGCGCGAACTCGGGAAGCGCGTACCTCTTCGATGTCACCACGGGCAACCAGATCGCCAAACTCCTCCCCGGCGACGGGGCCGCGGGCGACCAGTTCGGCTCGGCCGTCGGCATCGACGCCGACCACGCCGTCGTCGGTGCGCTCGGCGGCGACGACAACGGCGCAAACTCCGGAGCCGCGTACCTCTTCAACATCGCGACCGCAACGCAGACCGCCAAGCTCCTCGCGAGCGACGCCGCCGCATCTGACCAGTTCGGTTTCTCGGTCGCCATCGCCAACGGCACCGCGATCATCGGCGCACTGCTCGACGACGACAACGGCGCCAACTCCGGCAGCGCATACCTCTTCGACGCCGCGACCGGCTCGCAGATCGCCAAACTCCTCCCGGCCGACGGCGCCCCCGGAGACCAGTTCGGCTACTCCGTCAGCATCGGCGGCGGCATCGCGTCCGTGGGCGCTCGATTCGACGACGACGCCGGCATCGATTCCGGGTCAGCCTACTTCTTTGACCCCGAGACCGGCGACCAACTCAACAAGATCCTCCCCAGCGACGGGGCCGCGGGCGACCAGTTCGGCTACTCGGTCGGCATCGCTCCGGGTGCCGCCGTCTTCGGCTCACCCTTCGACGACCCGAGCGGCGCGAACTCCGGGTCGGCCTACTACGTCGAACTGGAGATCGCCAAGCCCTGCCTCGGCGATGCCGACGGCTCAGGCAACGTCGATCTCGCCGATCTGAACCTCGTACTCGCCAACTTCGGCGCCGACTGTGACTCACCCCCCACCGTCACCGAGACCCGCACGATCGTCGCCGACGACGCCTCCGGCTTCGCCGCCTTCGGCTACTCAGTCGACGCGGATGCCGGCACCACCGTCGTCGGCGCGCGCGGCGAAGGCGAGAACGGTGCCAACGCCGGCGCAGCCTATCTGTTCGACAGCAAAAGCCAGCAGCAGATCGCCAAGCTCCTCGCAAACGACGGCGATGTGTCCGACCGCTTCGGCAACGCCGTCGCGATCGATGCGGGTGTCGTCCTTGTCGGTGCCGAGGGCGACGACACCGTCGAGAACGGCGACTCCTCAGGCTCGGCATACCTCTTCGACGCAACCACCGGCCAGCAAAACGCCAAGCTCCTCGCCGACGACGGCGCGCCCGGCGACCAGTTTGGCTTCGCCGTCGACCTGTCCGGCAACCGCGCCCTCGCCGGCGCTCCGGCCCACGGCGTGAACGGGGTCTTCTCCGGCGCGGCATACATCTTTGATGTCGCAACCGGGCTGCAGACCACCAAACTCCTGCCCGGCGACGGGGCACCGGAAGACCGCTTCGGCTACGCCGTCGCGATCTCCGGCGACATCGCGCTGGTCGGCGCTCTCTTCGATGATGACGGCGCGACAAACGCCGGATCGGTCTATGTCTTCGACGCGTCCACGGGCGATCAACTCACCAAACTCACTGCCGACGATCCGAGCGATGGTGCACTCTTCGGGGCGGCGGTCGCGATCAGCGGTGATACCGCGATCATCTCCGCGATCGGCGACAACAACGCCGCGGGCGCGGTCTACCTGTTCAGCATCAGCACAGGCGATCAGATCGCCAAGCTCATCGCCGACGACGGCGAACTCGCCGACTCGTTCGGGTTAAGCCTGTCCGTATCCGGATCGCATCTCCTGATCGGAGCGCCCGGTGCCAAGCCCGCCGGAGGCGACTCGGGAGCCGCCTACCTCTTCGACATGGTCAGCCTCCAACAGATCACCAAGCTCGTCGCTTCCGACGGCGCGATCAACGACGAGTTCGCGTTCGGCGTCGCGATCGACGCCGACCACATCGCCATCGGCGCACGCCGAACCGATGGAGCCGGCACCGACTCCGGGTCGGCGTACTTCTTCACCGTCGAACCCGGCGAGCCGTGCGACGGCGATGTCAACGCCGACGGCACGACGGACCTGGCGGACCTCAACCTGGTCTTGTCGGGCTTCGGGCAGACCTGCGAGTAACCCGTCCGCTCACCCGCACCGATCAAACCCCGCCCCGCCGGGGTTTTTTCATGGCCTGGCGTCCCGCGGTTTGACGCGGAACCCATGCCGGCTATACTGATACTCGATTCTCAATTATTGATTATCAAGAGCCCACGCCATGCCCAGACAGCGCGCCTTCACACTCATCGAGCTCCTCGTCGTCGTCGCCGTCGTCGCGCTTCTCATCGGCATCCTCCTGCCCTCGCTCGGCCTCGCTCGCAGATCCGGGCAGACCCTCGGATGCCTGAACAACATGCGACAGCTCGCCATCGCGCAACTGGCGTACGCGAGCGACAACGACGGCGAACTCGTGGACTACGGCCTCTCGCACGGCGGCGCAACCAGCTACGCCGAGCTCTCCTGGGTCGTCTCCCTGCAGCCCTACTACAGCGATCTCGAAGTCGACATCGACCCCACCGATGATCCCGAAGACCGTCCCCAAACGCCCGACCTCCTGCGCTCGCCCGTCGACAACTCCAACCACTGGTCCGCGATCGACGGCGGCCCGGGCGTCCCGGTTCCCGGCTCGGGCGGTCGCTTCCGCGTCACCAGTTACGGCCTCAACGAACACGTGACGCCCACCTGGGCCGAAACCGCCCCACCTTTCCTCCAGCCCGCCAACTTCCACAAGCTGCAGTTCATCCGTCGCCCGGCCACCACTGTTCAGTGGGTGATCATGGCCTACGAGGGCCCGTTCGCCGGATCCGACCATGTGCACAGCATCAACTGGTGGGTCGGCGACTTCGCGCCCGACGCACCGCCCGGCGTCGCCGCGTCCATGGTGCAGATCGACGCCCACGGCGGCGAGGAGACGCTCTCCGACGGCAACGGCAGCATCACCAGCGGCTCCTGGCTCGCCCGCTCCAATTACGCGTTCCTCGACGGCCACGCCGAGACCATGCCCTTCGAAGGCGTCTACGAAGGCCCCGAACGCAACAGCTTCGACCCGCGTTTCCCGCAGCGCTAGTCGCCGCGATTCCGCGTCCGTTTGTTCCCGTTTCCCTGTTCACGTGAGAAGAGAGAAGAGAGAAGAACCATGAACACCCGCATCCTTACCGTCGCAGCCCTCGCGGCCGCCGCATCGTCCGCCGCCCTCGCCGGCGACCTCGATGTCTGGGTCAGCTTCGCCGACGGCCAGATCGTGACCGGCTCCGCCGACAAGAGCACCAACCCGGTGACCTTCACCTCCGGCGTCCGCGTCTTCGAAGCCGAGTTCGGCGAGATCCCCGGCTTCCCGAACCTGCTCGACGAGCCCGGTTTCTACACCGAGCAGCTCCCCGCAGGCACCGGCATCGGCTTCAACATCGTCGACGCCCTCCGCGTCTGGAACGGCTCGGACTTCGACACCATCGGCTCGCAGTCCATGTCGATCTTCGGCGACCCGTTCCCCGACGGCGATGTCGCGACCACCCCCGGCACGGCGGGCATGTTCGTGCCCGGATTCGAGTTCATCGAGGCCGACGCCAACGGCTTCTTCGATGACCACCCCACCTTCCAACTCAACAACCAGGCCGACGGCGTGTACCTGCTCTCGCTCGAGCTCTTCACCGACGCCAGCGGCATCGCAAACTCCGAGCCGTTCTACATCGTCTTCGGCTCGAACGAAGACGGCACGCTCGGTGACGACGAGGCCTTCGAAGAAGCCGTCGAAGCAGGCGTGGATTACGTCAACAACGTGATCATCCCGACGCCCGGTGCCGCCGGCCTGCTGGCGCTCGCCGGCCTCGCCGCGACCCGCCGCCGCCGCGCCTGATCCTCCTCGCCGGTGAATACCGGCAACTACTCCACCGTGCGACACCGGGACACCGGGGCGCACGGTTTTCCCCGCCGAATAGTCGAATCGGAGAACCCCCATGTTCAGAACCGCTGCCGCCCTGCTTCTCGCGCTCGCTCCAGCCGCGATAGCCCAGCACGCCGACATCGACCTCTCGCTCGACGAGGACGAAGACGGTGTCACGCGCCTCGTCACCGGCAGCAGCGACTTCCAGAACCCCGGAGAGCCGATCATCCGCGGCGTGCGAGTGTTCACCGCCACGACCGGCGAAGGCGGCATACCCGGTTTCACCGACGACCCCGGCTTCAACGCCCTCGCCGGCGAACTGCCGCCCGGCGCGCTGCTCGGCTTCGATCTCGTCGACGCCCTACGACTCTGGAACGGCAGCGACTTCGACACCATCGCCACAGAGCCGATGCGAGTCTCACTCTTCACCATGTCTCGCCTCACCCCGCCCGAGGCCGGCGGCTTCACCGAGGGCTTCGAGTTCGCCGCGATCGGATCCAACGGCGCGGTGCACTCGCACATCAACTACCGCCTCGAAGCGCCCGAGCAGCCCGGCGTCTACCTCCTGACCATTCAGCTCCGCCTCGACGAACCCGGCATCGAGCCGTCCCTTCCCGCGTTCATCGTCTTCAACAACAACGCCGACCCCGCCGAAGCAGACGCCGCCGCGACCTGGCTCGAAGACCTGCTCGAACCCGAGCCCTGCCCCGCCGACGTCACCGGCGACGGCCAGATCGATCTCGCCGACCTCAACCTCGTGCTCGCGAACTTCGGGCAGACGAGTTCCGACGGCGACACCAACGAGGACGGCCAGGTCGACCTCGTCGACCTCAACGCCGTGCTGGGCGCGTTCGGATCTCCCTGCAACTAGAAAACCCACCAAATTTAAGGGGTTTTGTGCGTCGATCCGAGGTGATCGGCGTTATTTTTGAATGGAGTTGGCGAGCGAGGGTCCCGGATGACGCGTCCCTCCTGTTCGCGTTGTATTGATGCCGGCCCATGTCACACCGATCCATCGTCCGGGTCACCACGGTTTGGAGGAGAGACTCGTGATCAACCATCGTCCGTATCTTTTTGCCACCATTGCGGCCATCGCCGGCGCGTCGTGCGCATCGACCACCTATTCTGGCGGCATCGTCCCCGAACCCGGCGATATCCTCATCAGCGCGAGCGATGAAGACGGGTTCCCGAACCTCTTTGTGGTCCGCGAAGGTCAACAGAGCGTTCAGGCGGTGTTCCCCAGCGAAACCGTTCCCGCTCTCACGCTCCCCCCGGCCGTGCGATCCGGCGCGGCGGGCGCAGAGATCTACGCGCTCGTCGAAGGCACAAACGAGATCGCGTTCTACTCCGTCAACACCGGCGGCATCGAAGGCGGCATCACCGGCACGCCCCCCATCGCGAACGCCCTCGGCTTCGACACCTTCGACAATCCCATCCCTTTCTTCGAAGACCCATCGTTCGGCTTTGAAGATCCGTCCTTCGGTTTCGAAGACCCATCGTTCGGATTCAGCCCGGGCTATATCAACTTCAATCACCCGCTGATGGCCGACGACCCTTCCTTCGACGGGTTCGAGGATCCATCGTTCGGCTTCGAAGATCCGTCCTTCGGTTTCGAAGATCCCTCGTTCGGCTTCACAGCAAACTCGATCACGCTGCTCTACCCGGACACCAACGACGCGTTCGAGTTCGCCATCAGCGGCCCTCCGATCGCGCAGGCGGTGCCGTACCCGCGCAACTGGTTCATCGACCCCGGGGAGATCCCCAACGGCGGCAGCGCACCGCTCGCCGACCGGCTCGCGGGAATCATCGTCCACAGCGATCAGGGTCGCACCCAAGGCATCTATCGCGGCGTGTTCTCGACCGACGCCATCACCGCCGGCGAACTCACGCTCGAACCGCTCTACACCGGCGGTGTGTTTCAGAACCCCGCTATCGTCATCGACGGCATGCATGTCGACCCAGTCATCCCCGGACAGGTCATTGTCACCGGCACCGACTTCTCCGGAGTGCGCGGCGCCGGCGCAGGCCAGGGCTTCGCACTCGAGATCGACTTCCCGCTCGGCGAAGGCAACATGTTCAACGGCCTCCCGGGTTGGACGATCCGCGACCTCGTCGCGCAGCAGACTCGCCTGCTCGTCATCGAGCGCAACGACGCCCTCGATCAGTCCCGAATCGTCGCGATCGATCGCGAGACCGGCGATCGCACGATCATCGTGAACGATGGCCAGGACTTCATCGATGCGACTTCTCTTGCAGTTGTCGTCGAGCAGGCCACCGAGTCCTCTTTCATCGGCTTCGACGACAACACGAATTCCGGTTCGCTCCGCGGCGCCATCATCAACGCCAACAATTCCGACTTCCCCGCCGAGATCTACCTCAGCGCCGGCACCTACACCTTGTCGCTCACCGGAGCCAACGAAGACGCCGGTCTCACCGGCGACCTCGATATCCACGGCGACATCCGGATCAAGGGCCAGGGCGTCAACACCACCATCATCGACGCCGCGCAGATTGACCGTGTCTTCGATGTTCACCCCGGCGCCTCGCTGCTGCTCGAAGACCTGAGCGTCCGCAACGGCTTCGCGTCCGGAGGAAACAACTCCGGCGGCAACATCAGAGCCGGCGGCTCCCTCGTGCTGATCGACTGCGATATCTTCGGCGGCGGCATGAGCGGCAGTTATGGCGGAGGCGGCGTATACGCCGAAAGCGGCTTCTACGCGGTTCGCACCTCTTTCCGTGCCAACACCGCGTTCGCTGCCGGCGGAGTACAAGCGTCCGAAACCGCGAATATGACCATCGACCGCTGCCGAATCAGCGGCAACTCCGCCACGGGCAACAACGGCGGCGGCGCGGCAGTCCGTGAGCAGGCGAACGCAAGCTTCATCAACACCGCCATCTTCTTCAACAGCGCAGATGACTTCGGGGGCGGCATGCTGCTCGACACCGACGCCTCAGTGGATATCCGGTACTGCACGATCACCCGAAACGACGCGAACGAAGCAGAGGGCGTCGGGAGCAGCTTCGGCGGCGGGATCGTACTGAGCGACTTGGCCGATTTGACACTGGCGTCAACCGTCATCGCGGACAACTTCGAGAACGGTGCGCCGAACGATCTCTCCGGCGCCGGTACTCCGGAGATTGTTCTCGATGGCTACTGCTTCTTCGGCACTCCCAACGACGGCACCTACACCGTCACCGGCGACCAGACCGGCACGACCTTCGGCGGCGACGCCCAGCTCGAGCCGATCCTCGTCGGCCTGTTCACAATCATCGGTTTCCAGCCGGCATCGACCAGCCCGCTGATCGACAGCGCAGACCCAATCGTGTTCCCCGCGAGCGACCAACTGGGCCAGCCTCGCCCCGCAAACATCGGAGCGGGTTCCGCCGTCGCCGACATCGGCGCGATCGAACGCCAGCCACTCCCCTGCCCCGCCGACGTCACCGGCGACGGCCAGATCGACCTCGCCGACCTCAACCTCGTGCTCGCGAACTTCGGACAGACGAGTTCCGACGGTGACACCAACGATGACGGCCAAGTCGACCTCGCCGACCTCAACGCCGTCCTCGCATCGTTCGGACAGGCCTGCCCCTGAGCCGCTTCTGATCCCGCAACACGAAACCGCCCGGCAATCCAGCCGGGCGGTTGTCGTTTCACGCAAGATCGAAGAGCAGTAATTCCCCACCGCCCGGTCCGCCGGCGACTTCGATGGATGTCTCGTCCTCGACGGCCAACCCGTCGCCATCGCACAGCGTCTGGCCGTTCACAACCACTTCGCCGGCGTACACCTGCACCCAGGCGCCGCGACCGGCTTTCAGTGCGTGTGAGACACTCGCGCCCTCAGACAGCCGCGCCGTGAACACCCGCGCATCCGCGTGGATGTGCACCGCGCCCGGGCCGCCAGCGGGCGTCGCGACGAGCGCGAGCCGGTCGTCGCGCTCGATATCGCCGGCGCTGATCTGCTCGTAGCCGGGATCGACGCCGGGCGTGCCCGGCATGATCCAGACCTGGAGGAGTCGGACCGGCTCGGTCTTCGAGGCGTTGAACTCCGAGTGGCGGATGCCCGTGCCCGCCGACATGCGCTGCACATCGCCGGGATGGATCACCGCCCCGCCGCCGGTCGAGTCGGCGTGCTCGAGCGCGCCCTCAATCACGAAGGTCAGGATCTCCATCTCTTCGTGCGGGTGCATCCCGAACCCGCCGCCGGGGGCGACGACATCGTCGTTGATCACGCGCAGCGACCGGAACCCCATGTGGGCGCGGTCCACATAGCGCCCGAACGAGAACGAGTGCTTCCCGTCGAGCCAGTCGAATCTGGTGCGTCCGCGCTCTTCCGCTTTCCTGATGGTGAGCATGACGGTCCTTCCTTTCCGGATCCCGCCGCGCGGCGGGTTCCCGGAGAATAATATTTGTTATCACAAATATATTCCCAGGCAACCATCCCCTCAAGTGAATTTCGCGTTAATCCTCGTCGTCGGCCTTCCGGGCCTTCACCAGCAACCCGTTCAAGGTCCGCAGTTCATCATCACTCAGGTGCCCGAGCTGCTCCCGATGCACCTGCATCACCGGTTCGTCCAGCTTCTTCAGCAGCCCGAGCCCCTGTTTGGAGATCCGAACGTTCACCACACGCCGGTCCGAGGTACTCCGCTCCCGCTCCACCAGACCACGATGCTCGAGCCGATCCACAAGCCGAGTCACATCCGGAACCCGCACGACCATGTCGCAGCCGATGTCCGACGCGTGACGTCCCGCCTTGCCAGACCCGCGAAGAATCCGAAGCACGTTGTACGTCGAGGGCGTCAGCCCGTGCGGCTTGAGCACCCCGAGCAGCGGCCCTTCCAGATCCGCGGCCGTGCGGATCAGGTTCAGAAACGCCTCCTGCTCGGCGAGCTCAAACGGACGCTTTTTGTTGACTTCGTGCTGGAGGGCCGCCACGGGTTCATCACCTGTACAGATTCTGTGACAACAGATGACCAAGCATACGCCCAAACTCCGGGCACTCCAACGCTTTACGCTTGGGGTTTCCGCCTGTACCCCGCTACCATGGGCCCATGAGCCAGAAAACCCAACATCGCGGCGGCAACCGCAAAGTCAAAGCAAAGTCCGTCCAGCACGCCAAAACCGTGCTCGCGGTCATCCTGCTGCTCTTCGTCGGTGTCATGCTCGCCCTCTGGCTCCTGAGTTGCGTGACCTGACACCCATGCCGAAGCACGCGAAACTCTTTTCCCTCGCCGCCCTGCTGAGCACCCTCTTGCTCGCCGGCTGTGCATCATCCGGATCACCAACCCCCACCATGGACCAGCCGCCAGCCGACCGCACCGTTCTGGTCACCCGCCACGCCGAGAAGGCGCAGTACTCCGCCGACCCCTCGCTTTCAGAACGCGGCGTCCAGCGCGCTCAGGCCCTGTCACTGCTCCAGATCGCGCAGGGCACCGAGACGATCATCACCACCCAGTTCAAACGCACGATCGAGACCGCGCAGCCGCTCGCCGAGCGCCTCGGCGTCGAGTCGCGAGTCGTCAACGCCACCGCACGCCCGGACGCCCTCCGCGCGCTGGCCGACGACATCCGCGCCGGCGCAACGAATGGGACCGTGCTCGTGGTCGGCCACAGCAACACGGTCCCGATGATCATCACCGAACTCGGCGGCCCGCAGGACATCTTCCTATCCGAGGAAGACTTCGGGGACCTCTTCATCCTCACGCTCGACGCCGACGGAAACTTCGCCGGCATCGAGCGCACGCGCTACGGGGACTGAACCGAACCCGCGGCCCGCACGACCGCTTCAGACATCACCCTCGCCGAGCACCGCGCGAAGGCGCGTGCTCAACTCGGTCTCGATCTCCTGCATCCGTTCGCGAATGTCGTTGCCTCCCTCGCGATCGCCGCCGCGCTGACCACCCCGCCCGTTGTCCTGACCGCGACGATCGCGAGCCTGGGCTCGCATGTCCGCGATCTCTTTGGCAAGCGCGTTGTACTGCTTGTGCATGTCCGCCTCGATCGCTCGGACCGCCTGCTTCTGCGCATCGTCGAGATCCTCGCTCTTCAACGCGGATTCGACGCGATCGACAATGCTCCCGCGCCGCGCCATGCCGCCCAGCGAACCGCGGTTGATCTCAAACCGGAACGCCTCGCGCAACTCTTCGGGCAGTGTCCGCTCGATCGAGTCGGCGTATCGCGTCGCGATCTCGCCGAGCTTCTCATCCGCCTCGCGACGCGCCTCGAGCATCTCCCGCATCGCGTCCCGATCGAACCCGCCGTCACCCGGGTTCGGACGCCCCTGTTCGAGCAGCTTCGCACGCTCGGCGATCTGCCGATCGATCTCACTCTCGAACCGCGAGGCGAGCGCCTTCGCGCCGGCGAGTTCGTTCTCGCCCAGCGAACTCTCGTGCTTTTCGGCGAAGGTCGCGAACGCGCGCGACACGTCCACCGCGCCGCCGACGCCACGCAGCGCCCGAGCACGGTCGCGGCTCGTCTCGAACTTCGACCAGTTCTCGTGCTGCTCCGGCGTCAGAACGAGTTTGATGTCCTCGTAGAACACCTTCTCCATCTCCGTCGCCTTCGCCTGAGCCTCCTCGGCCATCGTGCGGAACTTCTCCATCGCTTCCCGGTCCGGGCGACCGCCCTCGCCACGCAGCCCCTGCATCTGCTCACGCATCTCCACCATCAACTGAGCACGCTGTTCGCGCAGATCCGCGAACAACTCCTCGGCGAGCAGCTGCTGCGGCTCGTCGAACTCCAGCACGCTCGCCATCAACTCCACATCCGCTTCCTGGATCTGGTTCTGCTGGCCCATCCCCCCGAACATACGGCCCATATCGCGAGCACCGTCGCGCTGCTGGGGCCGGTCGCCGCCGCGATCCCCGCCACGATCCTGAGCCGAGGCCGTCGCGGGCATTCCCACCAGGCCAACCGCCGCCGCGAGAACAACCGCTCGCACGCCGCGCCCCATCGTTGTCCGCCCGGCCCGTCCGCTCGCTGCCTGATTCTGATTCATCGTTGCTGCCCTGTAGATAAAGGATGGAGTCGATGCCGACCGCCCCTGCTCCGGCGCGTCGTCGGCCTCCGACCCCACCACAACGCCCGCCCGCCGCCGATATTGCCACCTCCCCGGAGCCGGGCCCGGATCCTGCGCCAACTACCTGAACTTCATCGCAGTTGCGGCAATCCCCACATGCACCCTTTCGCTCCCCCCCGATCTATGTCAGACTGCCTTTCCAACTGGAAAAGCGACACTGCACGCGGCTGGGAACGGGATCGGCTGGAGGAGAGGCGAACCCAAGTACCGCCGCGTGTCGCTTTTTGTCCGCGAACGAACCCTCGCTTTCCGTTCGAAAACGCCGATCTCGACAACGCAGCAGGGCGTCACGACCGAAGTCCCGGTGAAACAGAGGGGTTGAAGGTCCCGTAAACCGCTGGCGCAACAAAATTTATCGCTTGCCCAGCCGACCTATCCGGAGTACTCTAGAGCACGGCCCCATCTCGGGGTGCGTTTCCGTTTGGGAAGACCGTCTCGCACGGTCAGGGGATTGAGAGACCAAAATGCTCCGCGCAGTGTCCAGCATTTCAATGATCGCGTGCCTCGGCGCGGTTGCTTCCGGTGCACCGATCGCATCCTTCCCGGATGCGTCCTACGCGGTCGACGCGATGCGGAGCAACTCGTCGTCGAGCAGCGTCGCGACGTTCGAGAGCGCCTTTGACAAGCCCGCCATGATGCGTTCGGACGGTCCGGCCCACCAGACACCGACGCACCTCCGGCCGACCAAGCCGAGCGATGGAGACCAGTCCTTCGGAGACTCATCGAAGGTCCCGACCAAGACCGTGGTCATCCCCCTGCCGGCTCCCGCCGGTCTCGCGATCGCCGGTCTTCTACTCCTCGGCACGACCCGCCGTCGCTGAACCGACGTCAAATCAGTTTGCACCATCCACCGGGCGCTGAACACCTTCGCGGAGTTCGACGCCCGGTGACTCGTTTTGCACCGCGCCGGTTGCTCCCCGCCCGATACCCTTGGGCATGCAAACCGTCCTGATCGTTCTTCTCGCCGCGCTCGCCGGCATGATCCTGCCCATGCAGCCGGGCATCAACAGCATGCTCCAGAGCAAACTCGGCAGCGCGTGGGTCGCCGCGCTGGTCAGTTTCACCGTCGGCACGCTCATCCTGCTCGCCACCGTCTCGCTGCTGCGCCTCAGCGCGAAGCCCAATATCCTCCCGGACTTCGAGGCGATCCGCAGCGCGCCGTGGTGGGCCTGGCTCGGCGGCCTGATCGGCGCGATCTTCGTCTCTTCCTCCATCGTCCTCGCCCCGAAACTCGGCGCCGTCCTGTTCGTCGGGGCCGTCGTTTTCGGACAGATGTTCTCCTCCGTGCTGCTCGACCAGTTCGGCGTCGTCGGCTACGCCAAGCAGCCGCTCAACGCCGGTCGCTCCCTCGGCGTGGTCCTCATCCTGGTCGGCGTCGCCCTGATCCTCCGCTTCAGCCCCAAGGCCAAGGAGGCCCAGCTTGTTCCCGAAACCGCCACCAGCGCGCCGCAGGACGCCCCCGGCCCCGCTTCGGGAACACCCGAGACCTAGCCCAATAACCCCGAAACCGGTGATCCGCCGCGCGATCGCACGAATTCCCGAAAATTTCCTCTCGTGAGCACCCCGACCCTCGGTATCATGCTCCCTGACGCCAGATCGAAATCAGCGGCGTCGGTCCGGACCTGATCATTGCCCGAGTCTTGTATGGATCATCTAGTAGATAGTGTTCGCTCGGGCTGGGACCGATAGTGATGAAGAAGTTGTACGTTGGGAACCTCCCCTTCCGCTCCACCGAAGACGAGTTGCGCGACCTGTTCGGGCAGCACGGCGAGGTTTCCTCTGCCTCCATCGTGATGGACCGTGAAACCGGTCGCTCACGCGGCTTCGCGTTCGTCGAAATGTCCGACGACGGCGACGCCGAAACCGCAATCAACGCCCTCAACGGCTACTCGCTCGGCGGACGCGCCCTCGTCGTGAACGAGGCTCGCCCCCGTGAAGAGCGCCCGCGTGGCGGTGGTGGCGGCGGCTACGGCGGTGGCCGTGGCGGCGGCGGTGGTGGTTACGGTGGCGGCGGCGGCGGTGGTCGCGGCGGCTACGGCGGTGGTGGCGGCGGTCGCGGTGGCGATCGTGGCGGCTACGGCGGTGGTGGCGGCGGCGGCGGTGGCCGCGGCGGACGCGACTGGTAATCCAGTCCGCTCCTCCAGAGCACTCACCCGAATCCTCTATCAATCACGCGTCCCCGGCACTCGCCGGGGACGCTTTCGTTTTGCAACGCTCAGCGTGTGGCATGCTCAAGCATCGCTTGAGCATGTTCTCCTTCAATGCCAAGAGCCATGCTCAAACAAGTTTGAGCATGCCACCCACTCCTCCTCACACCCCCAGGCGCTCGCGCTCCGCCCGGATCGCATCGATGCAGAACTGGATGTGCTGCGCGGCAAACGCGTCTTCGTTCTCCGGCTTCACCAGCCCGCGCATATCCTCGATGCCCTCGGCGATGTCCTCCCGGCTCACCGCCGCGGCAAACGACTTGTCCTTCAGCTTCTTGCGCACCGACTTGGCCTGAAGCGTCTCGACCCCCTCCGGGCGCACCTTCGCGCACGCCACGATGAACCCCGACAGCTCATCCACCGCGAACAGCGCCTTCGCCATCGCCGACTCGCGCGCCACGCCCGTGTACGGCGCGTGCCCGAGGATCGCCGTGCGGATCTCCTCATCCACTCCCAGCGATTCGAGGTGCGCCACCCCCACCGTCGGATGCTCCGAAGCGTCGGGGTGCTTCTCGTAATCGAAGTCGTGCAGCAGCCCGGCAACGACCCAGCGGTCTTTCTCACCCGGCTCCAGCCGCTCCGCGTACGCCCCCATGCACGCCGCCACACACTCCATGTGCACGCGCAGTGCAGGGCTCTCGGTCCACTCGTGCATCAACTCCCGCGCCTGATCGATGGTCATGGTCATGCGGGCAGTGTAGCGGCGCGTATCTACAGACGATCCATTGGTCGAGAATTTGGATCGGCGCCCGGCGTGGATGAACGATGATCGCGCTGGTACTTGCGCCATTGCCATATCGCCACCCGGACCAGCACGTACGTCGCAATGATCGCGAGCACGAGAATCTCGAAGTTGCCCGGTCTTCCCATTGCTCACCTCCTTGATAGAACAACCAGCCACCTACCGAAACAGCGACCAGATCCGCCACCCCGCAAACACCCAGATTACGGCGATCAGACCGTACGTCGGAAGCAGCGTCTGGGCCGAACGAGAACGCATGTGATTGATGAACGCTTCCGGTTCTCCACGCGGCAGCCCAAGACTTTCTGGTGCCGAAGCGATGCGACCGTGGACCCATGACTGCGCGAGTAATTCAGCGATCCCGCTCTCGAACTCGGGAGCCCCGAGAGTTGTCGCGAGGGCCGTCGCGTCAACAGGCGTCTCGGTCTGGGCGTCCAGCCAGCCGGACCCGCTCGGATTCCGCATCAACTCGACCTGACGGCCTTCGTACTCGAAGACAACCCGATCGGGCTCGAAATCCGGGCGATCCTTCGGGGGCGGCCAGAGCCATCGAACGGTTGTCCCCCTGACCGTGATCATCGGGTGCTTCATGTTGTACAACGAGACTGTTCCGCTTCGCTCGATCACAAAGACCCTCGGGCCGTACGCCGAAGCATGAATCGAGACGAAAGAAGCAAACGCGGCGATCGCGAGCACCCGAACAACCGTCCGCGGCCTATCACGCGGCCTGGCGAGCTTGCGCTTCCCACCACACTCCGGGCACAGCGGCCCCTCAATATCCACGAGCGAATACCCGCACCACGCACACTCCGTAGCAGGCCCGCCCTTCTGACGCACAACCACCCGCATCATGAGCCAGATGATGCCGGCGATGCACGCTCCATACGCAAACATCTCGAGCCAGATCACAACCGCTTCACCACGCTCGGCTGCCCCATCAGGAACGTGATCTCCAGCTCGTCCCCCGGCGCGGGCGGGTCGAGGATCAGGTGGCTCGGCAGGCGCAGCGCGACCGGGTCTTTCGCCGGCTCATCGAGCGGCGACAGCGCGGTGTCGTAGTACACGTCGCCGTGGATATCGGCCTTCTTCACGCCGCGCACCACGTACGAGGCCGAGCCCATCATGGGGAGTCCGGGGTTTGGCATCGGTCCAGACTACCAAGCACCGGCGCACACGCACAGCAAAAAACCGGGGCCACGCGATCACTTGGCCCCGGCTCGGGACGCCCCCGAATGTGATTCGTTTCCCAGGTCCGATGTGCCCAACCGAGTCGTCGGCTCAGGCCAGCAGGTCGATCAGGCTCCCGCTGACCTCGTCCGCCGCCTTCACGAACGCCGCGGCGGCCGAGTACTGCGTCCGTGCAGCCGTCAGACCGACCATGGCGCTCGCCGGATCGTTCGCTTCTCCGGACCCACCTCGCGCAGCGCTCGACAGCTCGACGCGGTCCACCGCCGGCACGCGACCGGTGCTCGTGCCCGCGCCGAACGCCTGCACGACGCCGATGCCCGCCGACTCGACCGCAGCAGATGCACGCTGCATGCCCCGCGCGGCGGTGGCCATCAGCGAGCCGTAGCCCGCAGAAGAAGATGAGACCGGAGCGATGCTCATACGCAGTGAACATCGAATATCCGCCGGCCCCGATCACGCCCCGAGTTGCGCCGATCGGGCGATCGGTTCCGTCTGTGACGATTGCGCGGCGTGTGCGGCTCGCTATTCGTCGAGCCGGCGCTCGAAGACCAGTTCGAACGGCAGCTCGCTCGCCCCGCCCGCCGGCACGACCAGCCAGCCCTCGCGGAGCGTGCCCTCGTACCGATCCCGGTCGTCGCCCTCGACGCCAAGCATCGCCACGATGCGGTTGCCCTCCGCGCTCCACGTCCCCCGCTGCTGCGGCTCGATACCCGTGACGTACGCCGTGCCGTCCGGCTCGAGGTGCAGGAAGACATTGAGGCTCTGAAGCATGGACAGCGCCATCCCCATGGCCATCTGCTGGCTCGGGTCTTCGATGTCGTCGATCTGCTCGGCCGCGCTGTCACGCACCGCCGAGGTGTTGAGGACATACAGACCCGCGAGTTCGCGCTCGCGCGGCGTGCCGCAGCCGCCGGCGAGCATCGCACCGACCAGCAGCGCGACCCCGAGACACCAGCGACCTTCGATGAGCAGTTTCATGACCGAGTTCCTCCGCGTCCCATCCTAACCGCCCTTCACTCCTGAACCAGCACATACTCCAGCACCTTCACCGCCTGCTCCGGAGTCCGCGCCACCGCCAACGCCGCGGCATCCACCTCCTTGAGCGCGTGCGTCAGTTCCGGGTCGTGCAGCACCACCAGCGGCTTGCCCAGCGCGACCGCCTGCCCGGCGTCCAGCGCCGCGTTCCACTCGCGGTACGTGCCCGCGAAACGCACCATCACCAGATCGGCATTGCGGATGTGATGGCGCGTGCGGATCGCGTTGACCTTCGCGCTGGCGTGGTCCTTCACCCAGCCCGTCGGCTCGTCGCCGAGCAGTTCGTGCCCGATGGTCCGCTCCGCCGCCTCGTCCGAAGCCGCGTGATCGGTCACCGGCGAGGTGAACTCGATATCCAGCCCGGCCCGATCTGACAACGCCCGGATCGCGTCGCGCCAGTCGGAGTGGATCTCACCGGCCAAGTACACCCTGAACGCCATGCCTCATCCTTTCCCTGCCCGCGGAGCGGCAACCTACGTATCTCCAACGCAGGGTACGCTGGCCGCGTGCCCGAGACACCCGACCTCACCCTGCGGTCCTTCCCCCTGACCTCGCCCCCCGGCGCAGAACTGCGCCTCTGGCTGCCATCCGACCCGGATGACCACGTCCGGCGCGCGCAGACCGAGCGATCCGATCCGTCGTCCGACCTCCTCGGCTTCTGGGCCACCCTCTGGCCCGCCGCCATCACCAGCGCCCACCTCGTCGGCACGACGAGTTTGATCGATGAGGGGACTTCGATCCTCGAAGTCGGCTGCGGCTGCGGGCTCGTCGGACTCGCCGCCGCCATGCGCAGCGCGAGCGTCACCCTCACCGACGGCGACCCCGCCGGAGTCGAACTGACCGCGCGGAACATCACCGAGAACGCGCTCAGCGACCACTGTCGCGCCGAGGTCTTCCGCTGGGAAAACCCACCCGACCCGGCGTGGCAGCCCGACCTGCTGCTCGGCTGCGATGTGCTCTACGAACCGAAGGCCAACCCGCTGCTCGCCCGACTCATCGCCGACCTGAACTGCACCGCCATGCTCACCGACCCGCAGCGCCCGAGCGCTGCCGGTGCGAGTTCCATCTTCCGCGATCACGGACTGCGCGTCTGGGAATCAACAGCGCCGGCAGCAGCGGGTGGCTGCCCGCTGCGTGTGCTGATGGTGCAGCCGCAGTAGAGAAAACCCGCGACAATACTGCCATGCTCTCCGCACTCCTCTTCATCGCCGGCGTCACGCTGCTCATCTTCGGGGGTGACTCGCTCGTCCGCGGCGCCTCCGCGCTCGCCGCCCGGCTCGGCGTGCCGCCCGTCGCCATCGGCCTCACGGTCGTCGCCTTCGGCACCAGCGCGCCCGAACTCGTCGTCAACCTGTCGGCAAGCTTCAACGGCACCAGCGAGATCGGCTTCGGCAACGTGGTCGGCTCCAACATCGCCAACATCGGCCTGCTGCTCGGCATCACCGCGCTGATCGTGCCGATCTCCGTCCACAGCACCATCGTCGTCCGCGAGATCCCCATGATGGTCCTCGCCACGCTCGTCGCCATCGCCCTCGGTATCGACGCATGGTTCTCCGGCGACTCGAGCGCCTTCAGCCGGGGAGAGGGTATCGCCCTGCTCCTGCTCTTCGGCGTCTTTATGTACTACACCATCGGCGAGGTCCTGCGCGGGCGCTCCACCGACGCGCTCGCCGTCGAATCCAACCAACAGATCAAGCCAAAGGGCTCGCTCGGCAGGAGCCTCCTCTTCATCGCCATCGGCCTCGCCGGGCTCATCATCGGCGGCGAGATGACCGTCCGCGGCGCCACCGGAATCGCCAGGACCATCGGCATGAGCGACGCCGTCATCGGCCTGACCATCGTCGCCGTCGGCACCAGCCTGCCCGAACTGGCCACCTCGCTCATCGCCGCGAAGAAGGGCGCACCCGACATGGCCGTCGGCAACATCGTCGGCTCGAACATCTTCAACCTGCTCTTCATCTACGGCCTGACCATGACCATCGCCCCCGCCGCGGTTCCCGCCTCCGGCTCCATCGACCTGCTCGTCGCGCTGGCTTTCGCGGTCGGCCTGCTGGTCATGTCCTGGACCGACCGCAAACGCATCACACGCCTCGAAGGCGGGCTGCTGCTCGCCGGATACGCGGGCTATGTCGTGTATCTCGTCGTGCGCGGCGGTTCATGATTCCGTAACCAAACGCTGACTCTGCAAATGTGAAAAAGTCGCCCTGCGCGCCTCCCCGTTCCGGGTGCGTCACCGCGCGGTGCGTGCGCGATTCGTTCAGAACGCGTGAGACGACGGCGTTTGCGCAGGCGCCGAGGGCATGTCGCCTGCGCGCAATCCTCTCGCAAAGCGCACCAAGCGCAAACCGATTTTGCGCGTCTCCGCGATCACACTGTCGCCGCAACGTTGCAGTTCCCTCACTTCACATCCCACCGGAGTCCACACACCATGGCGAACCATTCGCGCCGCAGGGCATTCACCCTGATCGAACTGCTGGTCGTCGTCGCGGTCATCGCGCTGCTCATCGGCATCCTCCTTCCCGCCTTGCAGAGCGCCCGCAAGGAAGCCTGGGCCGTCAGCGCCGCGAGCAACCTCCGCTCGATCTCGCAGGCCGTCAACTCATACGCCGCATCGACGCAGATGTTCCCGCCCTCGTACGTATACGGCGCCGACGAAACCGGAAACCGCTGGCGCGAGGAAGACCAGCAGGACACCAACCCCAACCCCCAGAACGGCTACGTCCACTGGTCGTACCTGCTCCTCGACGACGACACCAACCCCGAAGCATTCTCGTCGCCCGCCGTCCTCAATGGCGGGGCGCCGCGCACGAACCCGGGGCGCAACCCCGAGGACTGGGAACCGGGCCAGAACAACGACCTCGGCAACTCCACCGCGTCCGACACACCCGAAGACCGTCAGGCACGGCGCATGGGCTTCACCGGCAACGCCGCGATCTTCCCACGCAACAAGTTCAACATCAGCGCCCAGCGCCAGAACCGTCTGGTAACCGCCTCACGCGTCAGGGGCGCTGCGCGAACCATCCTTGCCACCGAGTTCGCAGAAGGACCCGCGTGGGAAACACTCCGCCAGCCGTCCTCGGGCGTCATCAAGAGCCACCGTCCCGTCACGCCGTTCCAGGACCTCGGCTTCGGCAACGATGTCTACAACGCGCCGAACACCTCCGGTGTCGCACGCTTCGTCTATCCCGATATCGACTCCATCTACGACCGCAACAACCTCGGCGCCAACATGATCGAAGACGCCAACACCACCCTCAACGCCGTCGGGCGCCACCACCCCGGCGGCACCGCCAACTTCGTCTTCGTCGACGGTCACGTCGAACGCATGACCGTCAAGGACTCCGTCGCCCGACGCCTCTGGGGGTCCGAGTTCTACAGCCTCACCGGCAACGCCCTCGTCAACCCCGACGTCAACCCGCCGAACTGATCCTCGCGAACGCCGCACCGAAAGGTGCGACGTTTGTTTCCGGCGTGCACGTGGGCACGCCAATCAACCGTTCACCGGGCGGCGCGTGTCGCTCGGGGTCAACGCCTCGCAACAGAAGAGAGAAACGATCCATGAAGCGCACGACCAACACCGCACTCGTCCTCGCCCTGCTCGCCGGCGGCACCATCGCCGCCATTCCATCGGCCGCCAATGCCGACGCCGCCGTCATCAACATCTCCGGCGCAACCCTGTTCCGGAACTTCTTCCTCGCCCCCGCCTCCACCAACGAGTTCTTCGACATCAACGGCGACGGCTTCTCCCCCGCCGACGGAAACCAGTTCCCGCCCACCCAGCTCGCCCCGTTCCTCGGCAGCGTCTCCATGACCGCGATGAACGCCGAGTGGACCGTCATGTACCGCTCGACCGGCTCCGGCAACGGCATCGCCGAGTTCGTCGAGTGGGGTCAGACCTTCGCGACCCTCCCCGCCGCCGATGCTGAACTGACCGGCGCGGAGGACGCCTACTTCAACCGCCAGCAGTACATCGCCGCCAGCGCACCCCAGACCGCCAACGGCTACGACTTCGACAACCCCGGCGGCGCTCCCGTCCGCGCGCTCTTCTCGAACCTCGAAGCCACCACCACCGGCACGCCCGCCAACAGCGGCATCCGCATGGACATGGCCGTCACCGACGTCCCCGTCGCCTGGTTCTCCAACCAGCCCGGCGAACCCGCCTTCGATCGCAACCCCGGCCAGCCCGGCTACGGCGTGAACCCCCGCGAGGCCCGGAACCTCAACGGCACCCTCAACGGCCAGTCCAACGACCTGATCGACCTCGGCAACCTCAACCTCGACATCGCCAACCCCGATGCCAACACCGTCTACGACACCCAGGTCGCCCTCGTCCCCATCGCCGCCATCACCAACTTCGGCACCGGCATGAGCGAGATCGACATGCAGGACCTGCGCTACCTCTCGCTCTCCGGTCGCATGTCCACCGGCGAGAACCTCGTCTTCGTCACCCGCGACTCCGGCTCGGGCACCCGCAACGGCTTCCAGAGTTCCATCGGCGTCGAGCCCTCCTGGGGCGTCGGCGAGAACGTCGGCCCCAAGATCAACGACAACCCCTCGCGCCTCCTCGGCCCGAACTTCGTCCCGTCCAACGCCGGCGGCTCCAGCACCATGGAAGGTCGCGTCCGCAACCACCGCCTCGCCATCGGCTACACCGGCGCCGAACGCGGCAACGGTTCCTGGCTCGACGCCGGCCAGCTCGACGCCCTCGGCGTCCGCAACGACGGCGGCAGCAACTACGCTCGCCCGAACATCGACAACGTGCTCGACAACGATGTCGACGGCTACCGCATCGGCGGCCCCGAGACCTTCGCCACCGTCGGCGACCCTCGTGCGGAGTCGATGCCCGGCGGCGATGCCGGCAACACCAACCCCGCGATGGCCAACCCCGCCGCCGCCGCCTACCTGAACAACATCACCCGCTCCATCGAGGCCTTCGTCGACCTGCCCGGCAACGACGACACCCTGTTCACCCCCGGCGAGTTCCTCGCGCTGAGCTTCACCCTGACCAGCTCGACCGACTTCATCCAGGACGCCCTCGACCCCGACAACTGGATCCCCAACCCCGCGCTGAACCAGGCCCTGCAGGACTACATCCGCGTCAACAACATCGACCTCGCCGACCCCGGCCTCGCCGACGGTGCCTTCGGCACCTACTCCACCACCGGTCGCGTCCCGACGCGCACCACCGGCATCACCTACACCGACGGCGTCGCCAACGGTCAGAACTACGTCGACCAGGCCGGCAACTCCGTCACCTACGGTGCGCCCCTCAACATGCGCAACCGCATCGCCGGCGACTTCAACAACGACGGCCTGCGCAACATCAACGACGCCGCCGGCCTCGTCGCCGCCTGGAACGACCGCAACGGCGGACCCGCTTGGGCAGCCGGCACCAGCGCCGTCATCGAGATCCTCGGCGACTTCAACGGCGACGGAAACTTCAACTCGGACGACGTCCGCTACTGGGCCGACGGCCTCGCCATGGTCAACGGCCAGCTCGACCGCAAGGCCGGCTACACCGCCGTCGACGACGCCTTCGGTGACAACTTCTTCGGCACCACCAAGGCCACCGGCGCGTCCTACGTCGCCGGCGACTCCCGCGCCGACATCTCCAACGCCGAAGGACGCGAAGCCCGCGGCTGGGCTCCCGTCGGTGCCGACGGCGTGATCGATGCCAACGACATCGACTACGTCCAGGCCAACCTCGGCGACTGGTCCTCCCTCGCCGACGCCTCGCTCATCGACCTCTCCGCCGACATCAACGGCGACCTCATCGTCGATCAGGCCGACCTCTGTGAACTCGTCACCGAGATCCTCGGCACGTCCTACGGCGATGTGAACCTCGACGGCGTCGTGGACATCGCCGACGAGACCATCGTCATGAACGGCATCACCGTGCAGCCCGAAGATATGGGCTGGGCCACCGGCGACCTCAACGGCGACGGCGTCGTCGATCAGACCGACCTCGACATCGTCCTCGGCCTCATCGACCCCTGCGCTCCGACCATCGACTGCCCCGGCGACGCCACCGGCGACAACACCGTCGACCTCGCCGACCTCAACCTCGTCCTCGCCAACTTCGGCCAGGCCACAAGCAGCGGCGACGTCACCGGCGACGACAACGTCGACCTCGCCGACCTCAACCTGGTCCTCGCCAACTTCGGCACCAACTGCAACTGATCGAACGGGGGCCAATCCCCGACCGATCACGCACACACGACCAGCGGGCGTCCTCCGGGACGCCCGTTTTTCGTATCCGGGTGGCGTGGTCTAAGCGCAGCGAAGCCCACGCTTTGCTCTGGTGCCACTGGCGGCTTGTCCGCCAGTGCCGGGCCGCAAACCTACCCCCCCCCGTAAAACCTTCCCCCATCGCCTACAATCCCAACCCGGCCCCACACGCCGGATCGCTCGATCTCCGGGCCTCCCGGCCCATCGGAGGAACCGCCGTGCAGCTCTGGCAACCCTCGCTCCCCGACACCTACTACTCGCGCGACGAATCCGAACTCGCCCCCGCCATCACCGCGCGCCGCGAAGAGCTCGGCGACGACCTCATTATCCTCGGCCACCACTACCAGGTCGACGAGATCGTCCGCCACGCCGACTTCACCGGCGACTCGCTCAAACTCAGCCAACTCGCCGCCGAACAGGTCAAGGCCCAGAACGCGAAGTACGTCATTTTCTGCGGCGTGCACTTCATGGCCGAATCCGCCGACCTGCTCGCCCCCGAGGGCACCAGCGTCATCCTGCCCGACCTCTCCGCCGGCTGCTCCATGGCCGACATGGCCGACTACGACGACGCCGTCGAGGCCTGGGACCTCATCCACGACGCCCTCGCCAAGACCCCCCACCCCGAGGGCAAGACCGTCCGCGTCATCCCGATCACCTATGTCAACTCCACCGCCGCCGTGAAGGCCTTCGTCGGCATGCACCACGGCGCCTGCTGCACCAGTTCCAACGCCGACCTCGTCTTCGACTGGGCCATGAAGGGCGGCGAGCAGCCCGTCAAAGACAACGAAGAGATCAAGATCCTCTTCCTCCCCGATCAGCACCTCGGGCGCAACACCGCTTCCATGTTCGGCTTCACCACCGAAGCCGACGCCCCCGACGGCAAACTCGCCCAGACCGTCCTCTACGACCCCAAGCTCACCCGCGCCGGCGAACCCCTCGGCGGCATGGGCCCCGACCAGCTCATGGCCGCCCGCGTCGTCCTCTGGGCCGGCCACTGCTCAGTGCACAAACTCTTCCGCCCCGAGCACTGCGACGAACTCCGCGAGAACGACCCGGACATGAAGATCCTCGTGCACCCCGAGTGCGCGAAGCAGGTCGTCGACAAGGCCGACCTCGCCGGCTCCACCGAGTTCATCATCCGAACCATCGAAGACGCCGAGCCCGGCTCACGCTGGGCCGTCGGCACCGAGATCCACCTCGTCAACCGACTCGCCAAGGCCGCCGCCGAACGAGGCGTGTTCGTGCGCATCCTCAGCGACTGCCAGTGCCTCTGCACCACGATGTACCGCATCGACGAACCGCACCTGCTCTGGGTCCTCGACAACCTCGCCGAGGGCAAAGTCGTCAATCAGGTCAAGGTCCACCCCGAAGCAAAGAAGTGGGCGGTCAAGGCTCTCGACCGCATGCTCAAGCAAACCCGAGGCAAAGCCGTCCACGCCGTCGGCAAATCCGCCGCGCTCGTGGATTGACAATCACTCAATAAACAAGAGCCCGGAGCGCAAGCTCCGGGTACCCGGTTTTTCCTGACGACCAGCAGCAAGAGATACCCGGAGCTCGCGCTCCGGGCTCCTGTGTGCTTTCAAAAACCCTTCACACCCGGCCCCGTACAATCTTCTGTCCGAGCGCTCACACCGAGCGACCGACAAAGTCAGGGAGCCGCCATGACCACCCGCAGACGCACACCCGCGTTCAACCGCCCCGTCCGCCGCGGCGGCATCCTCAAGAAACTGCTCATCGGCTCGGTCGTCACCGTCCTGCTGCTCGTCATCGCCGTCGCCGTGCTCGTGCCGATGCTCGCCGGCAACCTGCTCATCCCGCGCATCGAAGCCGCCGCCAGCGACTCCATCGAGGGCAGCGTCCGCATCGACTCCCTCTCCGTCTCCTGGACCGGCGAGCAGAGCGCGCGCAGCGTCGAACTGCTCGACCCCAACGGCGACGTCGTCGGCCAGGCCGACCTCACCGTCCGACGCTCGCTCTTCGGCCTGCTCTCCTCGCCGCGCAACCTCGGCACCGTCGCGCTCTCCGGCTGGATCGAGATCGAGCGCCCCACCGAGTCCGCCCCCACCAACCTCGAGCGCGCCATCAAACCCAGGCGCCCCGCAACCACGCCACCGCCGCCCGTCGGCGCAAAGCCGATCACCCTCCCGCCCCTGCGCATGACCCTCGACGTCTCCGAACTGCGCTTCAGCTACGAACTCGCCGGCAAGACCATCGGCATCACCAAACTCGCCATCTCCGGCCCCCTCACCCTCGACGGCCAGACCAACCTCACCATCACGGCCGTGCCGACCATCGACGGCAACGAGGCTACAGACCGCTCGATCGACGCCTCACTCCAATCCGGCCCGCTGCTCAACGCCTCGCGCGAGCTGACGATCTCCGGCTCGAATCTCGAAGTCACCGTCGATGCCAACCTCCCCGGTGAGTACGCCTCGGTCATCTCCGGCCTGTTCGGTGAGCCGATTGCGACCACCGCCGGAGCATCCGCCGACCCCATCCGCCTGCGCGCCAACATCCGCGAGCAGAGCGGGCGCCTCGTCGCCTCCGGCAGTGCCGATGCGATCTCCATCGAAGGCCCGCTCCCGCCCGCGCTCATCGCGCGCCTCGCCCCGCCCGGCGCGCTGCGCATCACCCAGCCCGGCGCGTTCACCCTGCGCACCACCCGCTTCGACCTGCCCGTCGCCCTGCTCACCGGCGGCCTCGACTCCACCGACCTGCGCGACAGCGCGCTCCTGCTCGCGCTCGAAACCCAGCCCGTCGGCGCGACACTCACCACCGACGACCTGCCACCCAAGTCCCTCCGTATCGAACCCATCGACCTCAAGTTCGGCAGCGAGAACTTCGCCCAGCGCGCCTTCGTCCAGGGCGACATCCGCGCGCTCATCGACAACACACCCGCCGGCACCGTCCTCCTCGACGCACGCGTCGACAACCTCCTCGCGCCCGGCGGCACGCTCGCCCCCATCGCCCAGGTCCGCCCCGCCGGACTGATCCGCCTCGTCGACGCCCCCGCCTCGCTCGTCGACTCCTTCACCGCCGGCATCGACGCCCTCGGCGACAACTTCGCCCGCGACGTCTTCGGCGAAACCATCAACCTCACCCTCGACGCCGAATCCCGCGCCGACCTCGGCTCCGACGACACCGCCCTCGAATCCCCCAAACTCACCCTCTCCATCGACTCCGCCAACACCACTGTCCGCGCCAGCGCCATCCTCGACGGCGACCGCATCGAGGCACCGGGCGAAGCCCTCTCCATCCAGTCCAGCGCCGGACGCGCCATTCTGAGCCGCTTCGCGCCGCAGATCCTCTCCGAGATGGACGCGGAGTCCGGCCCCCAACGCCCCATCGCCCTCACTGTCAGCGCGACCGACCTCACGCTGATCCAGGGCACCGACACACCCATCGACCTCGATCGCCTGCGCGCGAACCTCCGCGCCAGCATCGACCGCCAGTCTGCATCCGCTCGCGGCCTCGACCGCATCGTCCTCGCCATCGACTCCACGGCGCGCGTGCCGCTCGACATCAACGCCATCGCCACCGGCAACCGAAACGCCGGAGCGCAGAACCCCGGCCTGCAGCCCTACAACATCACCGCAGACCTCCAGCTCGCGGGCCTGAGCGCACTCATCAGCGCGTCCGACCCGCTGCGCGCCCGAGGCGTTCGCGCCGACGGCACCATCACCGTCAACGGCGCGCCGGTCGGAACCATCGAACAGCTCGCCGGCCTCGACCCGCAATCGCTCACCGAGGCCCTCGGCGATCGACTCAACGGAACCATCACGCTCGCATCCGGCAACGATGCAAACAGCGCAACGATCGACTTCGAAACCCCGACGACCACCCTCGACGCCGGCTTCCGCCTCGCCGGAACCGTGCTCACCTCGACCCGACCGCTCACCATCGCCTCGCGCGAGCCGCAGCGTCTGCTCGACGGCCTCGACCTCCGCACCATTTCCATCAACGACCAGCCCGCGATCCGCATCGCCGGCCCAACCGACTTCAGCGCGACGATCGAAGACATCGAACTGGACATCGACCGGCTCGACGGCGCGAGCACCTTCGCCTCCGGCATCGGACGCGCATCGATCAGCGCACCCGGGCTCGAACTCATCGGCCCGTCCGGCCAGCGCGAAACCTACACCTCCCTCACCGCCACCGTCATCACCGAAGACGATTCGCTCCGCGCGCAGATTACCGGCCAAAGCAACAACGCCACCACGCTTAGCGCCAGCGCCTCCCTCCCCCTCGAACAACTCCTGAGCAGCCCCGACCCCATCGCTCTCGCCAGCGCCGCCCAGCGCACGCTGACCGCCTCCATCACCGCCCCCGCATGGCTCGCCAGCGCCCTCGCGCCCGAGCAGGCCCCCACCATCAACGCCGCGCTCGCCGGCGAACCCGTCTCCATCACCATCGAACCCATCACTGGCGCCTCGGGCATCACCATCCGCTCCGGCGAAACCGTCGTCCTCACCCGCGCCGCAATCGCCACCGACGCGATCACCCTCGACGAGACCAACGGGCGCATCCACGCCACTCCCGAGCGCCTCCGCAACATCCTCGCCGCGCTGGCCGAAGACCAGACCGCGCCCGCCTACGCCCTCGCCTCGCCCGCCACCATCGACCTGCGCGTCGATCCGGTCACCATCCCCCTCGGCGAAGGCGCCTCTTTCGACCTCGCCGGCCTCACCGCCAGCGCAACCCTCGAAGGCAACGCCGTCGTCACCGGCGTCCTCGAGCGCGACGGCTCGCCCCGCGACATCGGCATCCGCGCCGGCAGCGCACGCATCGCCTTCGCCGAAGCCGGCCCCACGATCGAAGCTTCAGCCAGCGCCTTCGACCCCGCCAAACCCGCCACGCCCATCGGCGAACTCACCGCGCGCATCGAACCCGGCGCCCGCTTCGACATCCGCTTGAGCCAGGCCCGCCCCCGCGCCATCGACAACTGGCTCGCCGGCGAGCCCACCACCGACGGCCCCCTCGCCCTCACCTTCGGCGACTCGCTCAACCTCCGCGCCCAGACCCGCACCGTCACGGGATTGCCCGCCGGAACCGACCGCATCGAAGTCGGCGTCGAGTCGCCGCGCATGAACACGCGCCTGCTCGCCAACCGCTCCGAAACCCGCATCGCCCTCGCCGAACCCTTCGAGGTCGCGTGGACGCTCGCGCCGGCCATGTTCGACGAGATCATCGCCCCCGCCATCGCTGACACCGAGGGCTCGCAGCTCCGCCTGCGCGAGGCCGCCCCCGCCGCCGTCGCCATCCGATCCTTCTCCATCGACAAGCGCGATGGCGCCTTCGACCCCGCCACCGCGCGCATCGACGCCCAGTTCGGCATGATCAACGCCAACTTCGACGCCGTCCTCGGCGAACCCGGCGCAACGCAGACCGTCCGCCCCATCGACCTCGACCGCGTGCAGGGCGCCATCACCCGCACCGCCTCCGAATCCGAAGAACCCATCCGCTTCAACCTGGAGTCCCTCGACCAGAACAACGACCCGCGCTTCACCGTCGAGGGCCAGCTCAACACCGCCGCCGCACCCGGCACCAACCGCCTCTCCGCCACCGCCTCCGGCGACATCCCCACCGCCCTCATCGACGTCCTCGCCGGCCAGCGCGGCCTCCTCGTCGCCGGCATCGGCGACACCGTCCGCGTCTCCGCACAGGCCGACAATGTCACCGCCGACCGCACCCAGGGCAAACTCACCGCCACCGTCCAGGCCCTCCGCGCCGAGGCCGCGGCGTTCGGTCGCTTCGAGAACGGCGCGCTCGTCCTCGGCGACGGCGCCGCCTCGCGCACCAACATCACCCTCAGCGAGATCACACCCGAACTCAGCCGACGCGTCTTCGAACCGCTCTTCCCGCTCCTGCGCAACTTCGAGAAGTCGCGCACCGAGCAGCCCACCATGATCACCGTCACCAGCGCCGGCCTGTCCATCCCCACCGACGGCGACCTCACCAAACTCAACGGCAACATCAACCTCAACCTCGGATCCGTCCGCTTCGAAGCCGGCGACCTGCTCTCCGCAGCCCTCAGGGCCACGGCCAACCGCACCGCCGGACAACTCGGCCAGTCCGTCCCGCCCGTGCTCGTCCGCTTCAACGCCGGCGTCGCCACCTACGACACCGTCGACATCCCCTTCGGCGACTTCACCCTCCGCACCCGCGGCACGATCGACCTCGTCAACCGCCGGATGGACGTCCTCGTCCTGCTCCCCCTCGACTTCATCGGGGGCGACTTCAAACGAGCCGCCCAGCAGTTCCCCCTCCTCAACCAGCTCGCCGCCGTCCCCCTCCGCGCCCGAGGCGAACTCGGCAAGGCCAAACTGGAACTCGACCCCAACGCCATCGAAGAAATCATCCCCGGCGCACTCGAACAGAACCTCAACGACCTGCTCAACCGAGGCCTTCAGGAACTCTTCCGACGCTGACACAAAAACAAGAGCCCGGAGCGCAAGCTCCGGGTACCCCTGCTTTCAATTTGTCTGAATCGCCCGACTCGGGTGGCATGGCCGCCCCTTGAGGCGGCTATGCCCGACCACCAGCAAGCAAACGCTTCGTTTTACCGCCCCCGACTGATCTTCCCGCCCATCCGCCGAGGCGGGAGCTTCGTCGGTACCACGCCGCCCGGGAACTTGCTCGCGTCGACCTTTTCCTTCGACGCCGGCACTTCCGGCGCAGCGCTCTTGTAGCGGTTCTTCGAGGTCAGCGCCTCGCGACGCTGCTTCTCGCGCGAGCGCTGCTCTTCCACATCCGAAGGCAGCGGACCCGGCTTGAAGTCGTCGTATGTGCGCGCGGGAACGTGCGTGTTCGCGAGCTGCTCCACCTGCGTCAACAGGTCGCCCTGGTCCGGGCTGACGAAGCTGAACGCCACGCCGCCGCGGCCCGCGCGAGCCGTGCGACCGATCCGGTGCACGTAGATCTCCGGGTCCTCGGGCAGGTCAAAGTTGATCACGTGCGTGATGCCGTCGACGTCAAGCCCGCGCGCCGCGAGGTCCGACGCCACCAGGATGTGCAGCTCGCCCGCGTGCAGCTGCTCCATGATCCGGTTGCGCTTGCCCTGGGGCAGGTCGCCGTGGATCGCCGCCGCGTTGATGCCCGCGCGCGACAACCCGTCAGTGATCTTGTCCACCGTTCGCTTCATGCGGCAGAACACCAGCGCCAGTTCCGGCTGTTCCTTCTTGATCACGTGACGCAGCAGCCGGCTCTTGTCCCACGGCTCGACCGTGAAGTAGTACTGGTCCACCAGCGACACCGTCAGCGAGCCGCCGACCGTCTCCAGGCGCTCCGCATCCTTCTTCATGAACGCGCGACCCAGCGACTCGATCTCCGGGCTGATCGTCGCCGACACGAACACCGTCTGGTGCTCGCCCCGGATCCCCGACAGGATCTTGCGGATGTCGTCGCGGAAACCGATGTCCAGCATCCGGTCCACCTCGTCGAGCACCACGAACCGGATGTTGTCCTGGTTCAGGTAGCCCCGACCGATCATGTCCATGTACCGGCCCGGCGTCGCCACGATGATCTCGGGGTTCTTCGCCAGACTCTTCGCCTGCGTGTCGATCTTCTGACCGCCGTACACCGTCACCATCTTCAGCGGCGTGTACTTCGCAAAGCTCCGCAACTCGTCGGTGATCTGGATCGCCAGCTCACGCGTCGGCGCGAGGATCACCGCCTGGAACGGCAACCCGCGGATGCAGTTGTTGATCACCGGCAGCCCGAACGCCGCCGTCTTGCCCGAACCCGTCCGCGACTGACCGAGCACATCCTTGCCCGCCAGCACGAGGGGCACCATCGACGCCTGGATCTTCGTCGGGCTCTTGAACCCAAGATCGTCCAGCGCCTTCCGGACCGTGTTCCGCAGGCCGATGTCCGCGAAACTCTTGCCCGCGAAGATCTCTTCCCACTTCTTGTCGGTCTTGCCGCCGGGCTTGCCATCGGACGCGTCCGACGACTTGTCGTTGGCCTTCTTCTCTGGCTTCCGATCGGACTTCCGCTCCGGCTTCGGCTCCGACACGCTCGCCTCGGCCTCCGGCTTCTCGGCGCTCTTCTTCAGGTCACGCGTCTTCCGCGTCGTCTTCTTCCGGGTCGGCTTTGAGTCTGAAGGGGCTTCCGCCTTCACCTCGGACGCGGGCTTCACCGCGCCCTCGGTCTGCGCGAGCACAGACGCCGGCGCCTTCTTCGGCGTGCGCTTGCTCGTGCGTTTGCGGGATGTCGACGGGCGCGGATCGGGTGTGGTCTCGCTCATGGTGCGATCAAAGTTCCTGGCGAGGGTCCCGCGGCGGATCCAGAGCATCAACCCTGCACCGATCAACACAATCGGCAAAGGAGCGGTGCTGCAAACCTGCTCGCAAGAGGGACGTCCCGGCGATCCGCCAAATGGCGATCTGTCCGGGGGAACCCCGCTCGTGTGGTAGAATCCGGCTGGCGTGTCGGCCCCGTGCCGCCCGGACTCGGTCGTGTGAATTAGCCAAACTGTCTATAACGAAAATGTCCGTACATTCGGCGATCGGCCGCGACCGCCGGATTCGGGCTTGATTCCACGCCCGAGCAATTGATCGTAGGGCATCCACAGGGCCGATACAACTTGAGGCGACCCCTGTCCGCCTGAATTCCAGCATCGACAAGGAATCGGCCCTCCGTGAGCGGGACCAGCGTTATCGAAGTCGATCTCACCGCCCTCGAGCGGAACCTCGCCGTCGTGCGCGGCGTGCTGTCACGCGGCCTCGACGACGATTCCGGCTCCTCAGCCACGCCCCCCGGCGTCTGCGCCGTCCTCAAGGCCGACGGCTACGGCCTCGGCGCCGTCCGACTCGCCAAACGCCTCAGCGCCCCCAAGGCCACCCGCGCCGTCGAGATGATCGCCGTCTACACCCCCGACGAGGCCCTCGACCTTATCGAGGCCGCGATCCCCACGCCCATCCTCGTCCTCATGCCCGTCACCGGTTTCGACCGCCACGACCCCCTCTACCACGCCCTCAGCAAGGGCCAGATCCACCTCACCGTCCACGACCGCGACAACCTCGACGCCATCGCACGCACCGCCGAACACCTCGGCGCCACCCTCCCCGTCCACCTCAAGATCGACACCGGCATGTCCCGCGGCGGCGCACCACCGCGTCAGGCCGGGGGCCTGCTCGGCAAAATCGCCGAACACCCGCGCCTCCGTCTCGCCGGCGTCTTCACCCACTTCGCCTCCGCCGACTCCAGCGCGGAAATGACCCGCGACCAGGCCCTCTCGTTCGTCAACGTCCTCCGACTCAACGAAGCACGCCTCCCCGCCGACTGCCTCATCCACGAGGCCAACTCCTTCGCCACCCTCCGAAGCGCCGCCCTCCACGCCGACATGGTCCGCATCGGCCTCGCCCTGCTCGGCTACTCCGCCGAAGCCATGGCCGACGACGACCGCTTCGAGTTCCGCGATGCCGCCCGGCAGCTCACCCCGGTCATGCGATGGACCTCCACGGTCGTGCAGACCAAGTCGGTCGCCCCCGGCACCCCCGTCGGCTACGGCTCGGTCTGGACCGCACCGCGCCGTTCGCGCTCCTCGCACGACGGCGACACCCGCCTCGCCATCGTCCCCGTGGGCTACGCCGACGGCTACCCCGTCGCCCTCTCCAGCGACCGAGGCGGCGACGCCTCCCTCGACCCCGAGCGCGGCGCCCGCGTCGGCTTCGAGATCTCCACCGGCATCCGCGCCTACGCACCCGTCGTCGGACGCGTCAGCATGGACCAGATCATCATCGACGTCACCGACCTGCCCGAGCGGACCACCGGCGTCGGCGCGACCGTCGAGATCGTCGGCTCCAACCCCGGCGCGCCCAACCACCTCCCAGCGCTCGCCAAACTCGCCGGCACCATCACCCACGAACTGCTCTGCCGCATGTCGCCGCGCATCGAACGGAGGTACCTTCACCTCCCCAAACCCGTCGAAGCAGAACGCCCCGCCGAACGCATCACCCGAGCCCTTGAAGGCGCAAGCGGCATCCCGAGCAACCCCCTTGCGCTTCGCGAAGTCGAGTCCAAACGCCTGATCGAACGCATGGCGGCTGCGCAGAGTGGGATACGGTAAATGAATCCTCGCGTATACGGTGGTTGACTTGACTGTCTTGACGAGTGGAAGGCCCAACTGTAGCTAGTATGTCGCGCCGCCAGAGTGACAAAGCATTGCTCGACAGTTTCGTCTCGCTTTGCATCGAGCACGAACTGGCGTTAGATGCCGCCAAGCCACGTCGCGCAAACGATTTATTCGATCGAATCAGTACCATCACCGAAGAAATTCGAGCTAGGCAACTACGCAAAGAGCTTGAAAACTTCGAGTTTCACCCGTCTCCGACCGTCCGCAAGTGTGCTGCCTTCAATATCTATCGCGACAACCCAGAACTCGCCGCCTCAATTTTAGAACGCGTAGCAGACTATGGTGGCCTCGCCGGCTTCTCGGCCGAGATGCTCTTGCAAGAAATCAAAGCTGGTCGCGTTGAACCGCCTTGATTGAACGCATGACCGCCGCCCAATCCGGCATCCGCTGAATCCCAGCCGCGATCAGAGCCCTGATGGGATAAGAGCGCGAGCTCAGGGTCCCCAGCATCCGGCGAGGACATGCACCCGGCCAGCGCAACTCGCGTCGAATGCCGTGGTCAAGCGAAGCGCAGGCCACGCCGGACCTCCAACGCAGTTGCGTCCCTCCGCTCCTTCTCCCCTCGCGGGAGAAGGTGGCCGCGTGCGGATTCAGCACGCGGACGGATGAGGGGGCGGCCCGAACCGTCCGACCGTTCCGGTACTAGCCGCGCACGGAAGTAAGCGGCTTCTTCAATCCCTCGCACCTCCGGTGCGAACCCCTCACCCCAACCCTCTCCCGCAAGGGGAGAGGGAGCCGGAACCGCGTGCTCTCTCATGGGTGCCGTGGTCTAAGCGAAGCGCAGGCCACGCCGGACCTCCAATGCAGTTGCGTCCCTCCGCTCCTTCTCCCCTCGCGGGAGAAGGTGGCCGCGTGCGGATTCAGCACGCAAACGGATGAGGGGGGGCCAAACCTTCCGACGCTGCAATGTGCTGAGTGATGAGAGCCCAATCGCGCAAGCGATGGGTCCCAAGCAACCGGCTGCACAATGCCACCCACCTTCACAGCCAATCACCCGCGCCGACGGTGCAACCTTCTTCGCCTCAGCCAACTCCCGCAATGGGAGCAGAAACTCAGACCATCCATTGTCCCAATGCACTCCAATGCAAACTAAGCAGACCGCTTCGGGTCCGGCTTCAATCCGAACCAAGCATTTCCTTCAGACGACCCGCGATAACTTCCGTTGTCGGCAGCCCGCCCTGGTACAGGCGGCAGCCCATTTCAGGCGACTTTGGGACAGGCATCCCGAAGATATCGCGACCCCCGAGCAACGCGGTCGGCGTGGGATAACCGCGTCGAAGATCGTCATCTGCCAACGACTCCTGATCGATGTACAACAACTCGAAACCGCCCACAGCCTGCGCCGCCGCTTCTACGCGTTCGACAAAAAGTGGAGTGTTCGGACAACCTTCAAAACCAAGAACTTCAATCAACATCGCATCACTTTCAGCATGATCAGGCTGTTCACTGCAACCGGGGATCAATGTGGACAACAGGATCGCCAAGATCAGAGGAATGCAGCATTTCATGTTCGGAGAACCCCCTCCTGAGACACTTTATTCTCGGTAGTCATTGCCGAGGACTGATCCCGCCGCGTGCCGTGGTCTAAGCGAAGCTCAGGCCAAGCCAGTGCCGCAGTCACTCCGCATCACCCCCACTCCTTCGCGGTGTACATTTGGATCAAACCGCGTCTCTCGGAATCCCCATCATCCCAAAGTGCCTGGAGCGCGTCGCGTGCGTCGGGGCTGCTCATCCGATCCAGCGCTCGGACCGAAGCGATACGCGCGTTGGGCTCATTGTGTTCATCACGCTGAACCAGCTTGGTCAACTGCGAGATCGCCTCTGAGACATCCCAGTCACCCAGTTGATCAGCAGCGGCCGCCGAAATCCAAGGATCGTCGACATCAAGGAACGGCAGGAGTAGTCCCGCGTGCCGCAACGGAAGCAGACGGATCCCCCACATCAGACACTTCAGTGAACGATATGGGTCGTCGTTCGCCATTGCTCGATCAAGCCAATCAACCGCGAGTTGATCGAATGCTGGAGACAAGCCGGCTGTCCTTGGCAGCTCAGGTCTCACGCAAACAAGGTCCATGGGAAACTCCCCATCCGCGTCACGATCGAAGAGGCTCTGAAAGAACCGGTCGAGATCCAACCATCGCGGCGAACAGTCCGGATCCTCGTGATCCCAGACCGTGACGAACCCGGCGCACGGTCCATCCCGGTACACGCCCGCCACGTTTCCGCAGAAGTCTGCGAACAACCAGACTGGATTGCCGATCAGCTCACCCTCGATGTCGCGTACATCGCGGGTCGTTCTTTCCACCTCATCAATCCGCATCGGCCAGCAACCAAGCATCTCCCCGTTGACTTCCGGTGCATATTCCGAACCCCCTGTCCGCTGGTACAGCAATCGAACCGGGTCGGGGATCTGGCCACCGAACAACGCAGCAAGCCGGTCCAACTCAGCCGCACCGGGTGGATCAAGCCAGTCCGCCTCACCATTCAGAAACGCATCCAGACCTGTGTGCACGAAAGCGCTCCTCTCACCGAAGCCGCAAACACGGCTCCGACCCCGACCGCCCCAAAACATCCCCAACCACCTCGCGCACACAGCTCCGCTGCGAAGACCACACGTACTTCATCGCCAGCGCATCCACCGCATCCCGGTCCGCCGGCAGCTCGATCGCGTTCCACCGGTGCGCATCGTGCTCATCGTTGAGCACCGGCTCAAAGTCCGGCCGCACCCTCGCCGCCAGCCGCGGCATGAGCACCACACAGTCCCACACCGGCTGGTAAAACGGGTACACCTGCCCCAGAAACCACAGCCCCGTCACATCGCCCGGCCCCGCGCCGATCTCCTCTTGCAGTTCCCGCAGCGCCGCGTCGATCGCCTTCTCCCCCTCGTCGATGCCGCCCATCACCGTCTGCCACGTCCCCGCAGCCGGCTCCTTCACCCGCCGGATCTGCAGAAACTCCGCGCGCTCGGGTGGGGTCGTCTCATCGCCCCCGAACTCGCGGAACACGTACACATCCACCGCGTCCGTCCGCACCGGCGGCCCCGAACGCTGCACCCCCGAAAGCGTCGGCCCGCGCTCGCTCACTGGCTGTCTCCATCAATACTCGTCTGCAGCGCCCGCGCGATCGGGCGCGCCTTGTCCAGCGTCTCCAGCCACTCCGCGTGCGCCTCCGAATCCGCCACGATCCCCGCGCCCACCGGCAGCGCGACCGTGCCGCGCACATCGGTCGGCGTCGACCCCGGCTCGCACTCGATCGTCAGCGTGCGGATCGCCACACTCATGCTCGCCACCGACGGCGCGAGCAGCGCGATCGCGCCGCAGTAGAACCCGCGCGCTTCCGGCTCCAGCTCATCGATGATCTGCATCGCCCGGATCTTCGGCGCCCCCGTGATCGACCCCGGCGGGAACGTCGCGCCCAGCAGGTCCGCCACCGTCGCGCCCTCGCGTAGGCGAGCGCTCACCGTCGCCACGGCGTGGTCGATACTCCCCGCGTGGTGGCGCTCGATCGCCCGCGCCTCGGTCACACGCACGCTCCCGAAAGCTGCGAGTCGCCCAAGGTCGTTGCGCATCAGGTCCACGATCATCGCGAGTTCCGCGTGGTCCTTCGCGCTCGACGCCAGTTCGCCCGAGGACGCATCGCTCGCCGCCCGCGTGCCCTTGATCGGGCGCGTCACGACCGACACGCCCTCCGCATCGCGCTCCGCGCGAAGGAACAGCTCCGGGCTCACCGAGATCACGATGCGCCGGAGTTCGCCCCGCTCATCGCGATCCTCCAGGTACGCCCCGTAGTCCGGCCCCAGCCGCTCCATCAGGTCCGCGAAGCACAACCGCGCATCGCCCTCGAACGGCGCCACCAGCCGGTGCGCGATGTTCGCCTGAAAGATGTCCCCCGCGTGGATCGCCTCCACCGTCGCGCGTACCGCACGCTCGTAATGCCCGCGCCCCGTGCTCGACCGCAGCGCGCCGACGCGGTACCCGCCGTGCTCGTCGCTCGATTCCATCGCCGGCGCATCGAACCCCGTCCACTCCCCGTCCGCCCGCGACACCCACCCGCGCTCCACCCGCTGCGCGATCGGCGCGATCTCCCGCTTCGCGCCCAGCGCCCCCTCCGTCAGCCGACGCACCGCCCGCGCAGCGCACGCGCTCGGCTCCATCGTCACCCCGTGCTCGTACGCCACCGACGCCACATGCACCGGCAGCGCGAGCCCATCGCCCGCACGCACGCACGACACCTCCAGCGCTTCCTCCAGCGTCACCCGCGACGGCTCCCCGATCACGCAGACCCCGCGCCCGCCCCCGCTCACCAGCGCGCACAGACCCCGCCCCCGGGGCCAGCCCCGCAGGATCGCATCAGCAGTCACACTGGTCGCCACGCTCGACACGCCGTGATCATACGCGCTCCGGCGCCCCGCCCCCGCGCCAAAAACAAGAGCCCGGAGCGCGAGCCCCGGGTACTCCTTCGTTCTCGACTTCAATGCCCGTGTGGCATGCTCAAGCTCCGCTTGAGCATGCTCCCCACAGCCCGAGCACGCTCAAACAGGTTTGAGCGTGCCACAACGAGCTATCACTCCGTCCCGCAGTACTCGCTCATCGGCGGGCACGAGCACACCAGGTTCCGGTCGCCCCAGGCATTATCAATCCGCCCGACGCTCGGCCAGAACTTCGCATCGCGCAGCCACGCCATCGGCCACGCCGCCTGCTCGCGCGTGTACGGGTGCGTCCAGTCGTCGCTCCCGATCACGTGCACCGTGTGCGGCGCGTTGCGCAGCGGGTTGTCCTCCGCGTCCATCTCGTCCTTGGCGATCGCGTCGATCTCGGCGCGGATCGCGATCATCGCGTCGCAGAAGCGGTCGAGCTCAGGCTTCGACTCGCTCTCGGTCGGCTCGATCATCAGCGTGCCCGGCACCGGCCACGACATCGTCGGGCCGTGGAACCCGTAGTCCATCAGGCGCTTGGCGATGTCGTCGATCCGGATGTTCGCGCTCTTCTCGAACCCGCGGCAGTCGATGATGAACTCGTGCGCGACGTACCCGTTCTTGTCGGTGTACAGGATGTCGTAGTGCTCACTGAGCCGCTTGGCCATGTAGTTGGCGTTCAGGATCGCCACCTGCGTCGCCTTCTTGAGGCCCGCGGCCCCCATCATCGCGATGTAGACATAGCTGATCGTCAGGATGCTCGGGCTGCCGTAGGGCGCTGCCGAGATCGGGCCGATCGCGAACTCGCCGGCGGTGTCCGGGCGCTCGACCGGGTGCGTCGGCAGGAACGGTACGAGTTGCGGCGCGACGCCGATCGGGCCCATGCCCGGCCCGCCGCCGCCGTGCGGGATGCAGAAGGTCTTGTGCAGGTTCAGGTGGCACACGTCCGCGCCGCACTTGCCGGGGCTGGTGAGCCCGACCTGCGCGTTCATGTTCGCGCCGTCCATGTACACCTGCCCGCCGTGGGAGTGGATCAGGTCGCACACCTCGCGGATGGTTGATTCGAACACGCCGTGCGTGGACGGGTAGGTGACCATGAGGCACGACAGCTTGTCGGCGTGCTTGTCGGCCTTGGCCTTCAGGTCGGCCATGTCGATGTTGCCGCGATCGTCGCACTTGACCGGCACGACCTGCATGCCCGCCATCACCGCCGACGCCGGGTTGGTGCCGTGCGCCGAGGTCGGGATCAGGCAGACGTCGCGGACATTCTCCTTGCCCTCTTTCTTCGCGTTGTGCTCGTGGTACGCGCGGATGACCAAGAGCCCCGCGTACTCGCCCTGCGCGCCGGCGTTGGGCTGCAGGCTCACCGCCTCGAAGCCGGTGATCTCGCTGAGCCAGCGCTCCAGCTCGCGGAACATGTGCGTGTAGCCGCGCCACTGCGTGTCGGGGGCGAACGGGTGGATGTTGCCGAACTCCGGCCAGGTGACCGGGATCATCTCGCTGGTGGCGTTGAGCTTCATCGTGCACGAGCCGAGCGGGATCATGCTGTGCGCCAGCGACAGGTCGCGACCCATCAGCTTGAAGATGTAACGCAGCATCTCCGTCTCGCTGTGGTAGGTGTTGAACACCGGGTGCGTCATGTAGTCGCTGGTGCGCTCGAACGAACCGAACTTCAGGATGCCGTCGCGCTCCGCCTCGGCGAGCAGGTCGTCGATGTGAAAACCGGTGTAGTGCCCGAAGTTGAAGCAGGCCAGCAGATCGGCGACGAGCGCGCGGTCCGCGGTCTCGTCGAGCGTGACGCCCAGCGTGCCGTCGGCGTACTCGCGCAGGTTGATCTGGCGCTCGCGTGCCGCGTCGGCCACCTGGCGCGACGCGTGCGCACGGCCCTTGCCGAGCCGGATCCGGATGGTGTCGAAGATCGGCCCGTCACCGAGCGTCGTGTGTCCCAACCGCTCCAGGCCCTTGACGAGGGCGCAGGTGTACGCGTGCGTGCGATCCGCGATCCGCTTCAGACCCTGAGGCCCGTGGTACGCGCCGTAAAACGAGCTGATGATCGCCAGCAGCGCCTGCGCGGTGCAGATGTTGCTCGTCGCCTTGTCACGCTTGATGTGCTGCTCGCGCGTCTGGATCGCCATGCGCAGCGCCATGTTGCCCTGCGCATCCTTCGAGACACCGATGATGCGCCCCGGAAGCTTGCGAGCGTGCTCCTCGTGCGTCGAGATGAACGCCGCGTGAGGACCGCCCAGACCCATCGGCACACCGAACCGCTGCGCCGAACCGACGCACACATCCGCGCCCCACTCGCCGGGGGGCGTGATCACCGTCAGCGACAGCAGGTCCGCCGCGGCGACCGTCAGGCAGCCCGCGTCCTTCGCCCTCTTCGCAAGATCCGAGTAATCCTTGATCCGGCCGTCGGTGGTCGGATACTGCACGAGCACGCCGCACAGGCCGCCCTCGCCGTGGTTGAAGTCGATCTCGGAGATCGGCCCGATCTTCAGATCGACGCCGAGCCCGCGCGCCCGGGTCTCCAGCAGCGCCAGCGTCTGGGGGTGGCAGTCGTCCGACGCCCAGAAGCCGGTCTTCTTGCCGCGAGCGATCGAGATGCACATCCCCATCGCCTCCGTCGCGGCGGTCGCCTCGTCCAACAGACTCGCGCCCGCGAGAGGCAGGCCCGTCAGGTCGGCGACCATCGTCTGGAAGTTCAGCAGCGCCTCAAGGCGCCCCTGCGCGATCTCGGCCTGGTACGGCGTGTACTGCGTGTACCAGCCCGGGTTCTCGAGCACGTTCCGCAGAATGACCGGCGGCGTCACCGTGCCGTGGTAGCCCATGCCGATGCACGAGCGGTACACCTTGTTCTTGCCCGCGATGGTCTTGAGCGCCTGCAGGAACTCGCTCTCGCCGCGCGGCGCGGGGATGTCGAGCTCGCGATCGAGGCGGATGTCGCTCGGCACCGTCGCGTCGGACAGCGCGTCCAGCGAATCGAAGCCGAGTGTCTGGAGCATCGCCTCGATCTCGTCGTGCGACGGACCGATGTGGCGATCGATGAACCCGTCGGCGAAATCGAGAACGCTACGGGTGCTTCCGGCTGCGGAGTGGGCGATGGTCACTTTGGGCTCCGAGGTCGAGGAGGACTGGGTGGCGGTGGTCATGGGTCGATTCCGGGATAGCAGCACGGGCCTCGCGAGCGTGTCGCGAGGCTGGTGTCGGCACTGGTGGCCGATGGGCTGATTGGAGGCGAAAACTGGGCTGGCCGGCGACGATTCGCTTTCGTTCCGGCCGCAAGAGCGCGATCGAGCCCCATTCTAAGCGGTTCACCCCGTCCGGACCATGACTTTGAAGGCCGTGTTCAGCCCGTATTTCGCATCGGTTCAGGGCCTGCCCGGTAGGATTGCCTGCATGGCCCTTGGGGCCGGACCGCACTTGAGGAGTACTTCGAACATGTCCACCGACCGATCACGCCCCGTCGGGCGCACCCGTACCCTGCTCACCCTCGCCCTCCCGGCCATCCTGACCGGGGCCGCGGCGACCGCCATCGCCTCCGAAACCGAGCGCGAGGGCATCCCGAAGCTGCCCACCTCCAGCGAGTACGTCATCCGCGACACCCTCGCCGAGCTGCACCCGGATGTGTTCACCTACATGCAGCACCTGGTGACCCTCTCCAACCCGTTCATGGAGGGCCGGGCCGCCGACACGCGTGGCAAGGAAGTCGCCGCCGAGTACATCCAGTGGTACTTCACCCGGATGGGCTTCGAGCCGGCCTTCACCGATGTGACCGTCGACTACGACGCCACCGACCACGAGGAAGAGGGCGACAGCTACCTCCAACCCTTCTCCGTTCGCGGCACGCGCGAGGCCACCAAGGCCGTCGCCGTGTTCGAATCGGGCGATGACCGCTTCGCCCCGACCGTCGGCGAGCAGTTCAACCCGGTCGGCTTCTCCGGCAACGCCGACGCCACCGGCGAACTCGTCTTCGTCGGTTACGGCATCGATGAGGGCTCCGACGGCTACACCTCCTTCGAGGACGATGCCGACCTGACCGGCAAGATCGCCATGGTCCTCCGCTTCGAGCCGATGACCGACCTCGGCAACAGCCAGTGGGAAGACGGTCGCGGCTGGAGCCGCCACGCCTCGCTCTACAACAAGATCGACGCCGTCGCGAAGCGCGGCGCTGCCGGCATCGTGCTCGTCAACCCCCCCGGCGCTGACGACCCGCGCGTGGATCAGCTCGGCAGCGTCCGGAGCATGAACTTCCCGATCGATCTCGATATCCCCGCGGTGATGGTCACCCCGACCGAGGCCGACCGGATCGTCGAAGCCTTCTCCGGCAAGCGCCTGCTCGGCCTGCGTCGCATCGCCGACGCCGGCTCGCACGGGCCGATCGAACTCGGCGGCGAAGTCGAACTCGGGGTCCGCATCGAGGAGAAGCGCCAGTGGACCGCCAACGTCGGCGGGCTGCTCCGCGGCGTGGGCTCGCTCGCCGACGACTACATCGTGGTGGGCGCCCACTACGACCACGTCGGCTACGGCAACTTCGGATCCCGAGCCGGTGCGGCCGGTCGCGGCGTGCTCCACGCCGGTGCCGATGACAACGCGTCCGGCACCGCCGCGATGCTCGTCACCGCACAGCACCTCGCCGACCGCTACGCCGAGATCGCCGCGTCCGACGCCGAACAGGGCATCGAGACCCCGCGCCGCTCGATCATCTTCGTCGCCTTCGGCGCCGAGGAGATGGGCCTGCTCGGCGCGGCCCACATGGCCGGCGCGCTCGGCATGGACCTCGAACGCGTCTCGGGCATGATCAACCTCGACATGGTCGGTCGCCTGCGCGACTCGGCGGTCGAGGCCTACGGCGTGGGCACCAGCGCCAGCTGGGAGCAGATCATCAACGACGCGAACGAGGGACCGAACCTCGACATCAACATGGTCTCCGCGCCCGGCGGCCGGTCCGACCACGCAACCTTCGCACGCCGCGACATCCCCGCGGTCCACTTCTTCACCGGCCTGCACGAGGACTACCACGCGCCCGGCGATACCGCCGACAAGATCAACTACGTCGGCGCGGTCCGCATCGCGCACCTGTGCTCGGCGATCACCGAGACCGTCGCGCTGCGTGACGAGAACCTGATCTGGGACGACCAGCCCCGCGAGATGGGCGCCGGTTCGCTGAACCCGCGCTCGCGCCGCACTCCTCAGGCCGAGCCCGAGGCCGACGACGGCCCGGTCACCGAGGACGAGGCCGAAGAAGCCGATGAGCAGGCCGACGCCGGTCGTCCGGAGATGCGCAACCGCGTCCGCTTCGGCATCGCGCCGGGGTCGTACGACGCCGAGCGTCCGGGCGTGCTGGTCGGCGAGGTGTTCGAGGACACCCCCGCCGCGGAGGCCGGCGTGAAGCCCGGCGACCTGATCGTGACCTGGGAGGGCGAGGACGTGGCCGATGTCCGCGCCTGGTTCACCAAGTTCATGACCCACGAACCCGGCGACACCGTGACCTTCCAGGTGAAGCGCGGCGAGGAGACCCTCACCCTCAAGGCCGAACTCAAGGCCCGGGGCGACACGGACTGATTGGCTGACTGACCGAACGATCCCCCGATCCAAGTGGGGTATCGTGATGGGGTTGAGGGCGGATGCTTCGGCATCCGCCCTTTTTTCATTGAAATGACTGGGTCGTTGGCGCAAGGTGTGAAAAGGCCTCGCGGTCTTCAACGGTCGAATCACACGGAGGAGCATCCCATGAACCCGAAGAGCATTTCCCTTTTCGCGGCGCTGTGCGCCGCTTCCGCCACGCTGGCCGGAGGCGGCGTGATCGAATCCACCTTCGACACCGACACCGAGGGCTGGGGGGAACTCAACGACGCGACCAATCTCGTGTGGACCGATGAGTTCACCGATTCCGGCGGGTCGCTGCGTGCGACAGACCTCGCGGGCGGGTCGTGGTGGTTCTACAGCGCCCCCGAGGCGTACCTCGGCGACAAGTCGTCGTTCCTCGGCGCGGAGCTGTCGTGGGACATCTACGGCATCAACGGGAGTCAGAACACCACGAACCGCGCGGACGTCATGCTCATCGGCGCGGGCCTCGAGATCGGCGTCAACATCCCGGTCGAGCCGGTCAACGGGGCGTGGACATCCTGGTCGGTGCTCGTGGACGACGTCGCGGACTGGCGGATCGTGAGTTCGACCTCCGAGGGAACGCTGACCTCCACGCCGGTGACCCAGGCCGAGATTCAGGCGGTGCTGGCCGACCTGCAGGCCTTGCACATCCGGGGCGAGTACACCGTCGGGGGCGACTCGACGACGATTGACAACGTGCGCTTCGCGCCGCCGCCGTGCGGGGATGTGACCGGCGACGGGCTGGTCGATCTTGCCGACCTGAACCTCGTGCTCGGGATGTTCGGGATGGACACCTCCGACGGCGACGCGAACGGGGACGGCACGGTGAATCTGGCGGACCTGAACCTGGTGCTGAGCCAGTTCGGCGGGAGCTGCTGAGCGGGTGCTGGAGACAAGAGCCCGGGGCGCGAGCCCCGGGTATCTCTCCGCCTTTTACGTTCGAACCGGGTACCCGGGGCTCGCGCCCCGGGCTCCTGTTTTGGCCGGTTCGGTTGGATCCGGGGTACCCGAAGCTCGCGCTTCGGGCTCTTGTTCGTCGCGCGGGCGCACCCGGTCCTTTCGGAGTCGTGATCGGGACTGGGCGAGGAGGGCTCGCGCGCATCGGGCGGCCTCGGTGAGCTTCCTGAACCGGTCGTCGACGTGTTTGAGGCCGATCTCGGCGTATTCGATTCCGGCGGTCGTCCCGCTCAGTTTGGCTTCGCAGAGGGCTTTGGTGAGTTCGGCGCGGCTCTCGCGGGTGGTGCGGACCTCCTCGATGAGGGCGGTGAGGGCCCCGGTCGCCGCGGCTTCGCTGGAGGAGGCGAGCAGGCGGGCCCGCTGGTCGAGCAGTCGCTGCATGCGCTGGATGTGCTCCTGCACCTCGGGCGCGTCGAGGATCAGCATGAGCCGGTTGAGCGGGACGCCGACGGTTTTGGCGACGTCGGCGTAGCTCAGATCGGGGTCGAGCAGGGCGTGGAGGATGGAATCGAGCTTGTTGGGGGTGACGGCTGGGGTGATCATGGCCCCATTGTGCGCACGGTTTTTGTTTGGGTCAAGGGTTTTGTTTGGATTTTGGGTGGGTCCCGAGAAGGGACTGATCCCAATCGAGCAACTTGGCCTCAGCCCTTCAGTTTGGTCGGATCGAATCGACGTCGTCGCTTGGGCTGTCGCCGACGGCAGACCAGCAGCCCGGTGGTCTTCGCGTCTTAAGAGCTTCGCCAGCAACTGTGCGCCAGTCGCCTTGGAGCTTCAAACGAGCAGGCGTAGGTCCCGGTTTCTTCCGCGACATGCCGTGGTGTAAGGACGAGTAGTCAGTACAACAGGTGCTTCGGTTGCTAGTGCTGGAAACCTGTTCGGGGGTTCTGCTCAATTGCCGGCGGTTGTCGTTTGGGGCCGTGGCGTAGCGAATACGGTGCATTGCGAGTAACGCGCTCTTGTAACTCAGCCCTGTTTGTCGCTGAAGTTGCCGGGCCGTGACGCCGCTCCTGGCGACCGTGGCTTGCCAAAGTGCAAAGCACCAGTGATGGAGCGCAATCGGTGAATCCTCAAGGATGGTGCCGATTCGAACGGTGAACTGCATGGAACATCCTCGACATCTCCAAAGGAAGCGGCGGTTGCGATCGCCAGTCTTCCGGTCGCGCGTTTGATAGACATCGGTGTCTGCGCATCGTGGGCAAGCGGGACTGTCCGCCCACCGCATCTCCTCCAGAAACTCCGCGGCGGCCTGCTCGTTCAAACACGCAATTGGGAGAAATCGGGTGCTCTCGTCGTCCCCCCCGCCGACCCGTGCTCGCATCGCTTGGCTCATCATATCATTGTACTTGACGCAAATCAGAGTTCAACCGAGGTGTCGACGTCTCGGTTTTTGGATCGAATAGGCCGGTTTGGAATCAAAATTGGAATAATCCGAACGGAAACTGGAAGGAGGTGTTAGACTGTTCGGCGAGTGGAGAGTGAGAGATCGCACAGTTCCCTTCTGGAGACCATGAATGACAGAAAAAGGACAGATCATCGAACTCCTCCACCCGTTCCTCCGGGCCGCTCCGCCGATGTGGCTGGAGTCGATGGAGGAGTACAACACTCTCCTTCGAGACGATTTCAAGTTGTCGCTTGGCGACAGGCACCGCGCCGAGTTCCTTCGCGACCGAGCGCTCTGGCGAGCGAAGACGAGCCCTGAGGTCGCTGCTGACTTTGTGGCCGTCGAAGACAACCAACTCCACGCGCTCGTCCTGGACGGCGAGAACGGCAGTCCGAACCTCAGCATCCTCTTCAACAAGGTGCGTCAGTTCAAAGGGCAATACCGAACAGGTTGCCGCGCGACCGGCCGGAGCAGACGGAGCGGCCAGTTGGTGTTCGAGGGCCTTCAGACGATTCCGCTCGTGTGCTTTTACGAACTCGCCAAGCCAGTAGATCGCCTTCGTCCATCGATATGTCGGATCGGCATTGGCTATGAGTTGGAGAGCGGATTTGACTGGATGCACACGATTTGGACCGATGAAGGTGGCATGTCCACAGACGTCATCATGCCGCAACTTCCGCTGATGCCTCAGCCTTCCATCAAGCTTCGCAAGCCGAAGGTGGCGGCAGATACTCCGAGGGTCAGAGCAAGCGACCGGACGGCCAGCAAGACTGATCGTCGGGAGACCGGAAAGTCCACCGGCACCGGAGAGGGTGCCTGATTTAGATACGTGAGGAAATATGGCGCATGAGAAGTTCAATCCATCGATGGTTGTCTTAGCGCGCGAATCGCGCGGTCTGACCCAACGTGACCTCGCCAAGAGGGTCAATGTCTCGCAAGGCAAACTTTCTAAGTATGAGAACGGCTTGCTCGGCATATCCCCCGACGACATCAAAGCAATCGGTAGGGAGACGGGCTACAGGAGTTCGTTCTTTGAGTGCCAAGACAGAATCATTGGCCTCGGGAGCAGTTTGCTGTTTAACCGCAAGCAAAAAACCACTCCTGTTTCTATTCAGCGCCAAGTTCAGGCCAGGGTCAACGTAGCACGTATGCAACTCGAACGGCTACTTCGAGCCGCAGAAATCGATTCAGCTGGACGTCTCGAACGAATTGATCCGGAAGAATGCGACGGTGATCCGCGCGAGGTTGCTCGTCGAGTTCGCGCTGCTTTGCGTTTGCCGATGGGACCCGTCCAAAGTGTAACTCACGCCATTGAATCAATCGGTGGTCTTGTCATATTGTGCGATTTCGGGACGAACCGAATCGACGGCGCGCATCTCTGGTTGCCCGACTTTCCTCCGATGTTTTTCATGAACAGTAACGTCCCGGGGGATCGCCACCGGTTTAATCTTGCCCACGAACTTGGGCACGCTGTCATGCACGAATTCCCGTCGGGAGACATCGAGCAGCAGGCAAACGAATTTGCAGCAGAGTTTCTCATGCCCTCGCAGGAGATCAAACGCCACCTTCATAACCTGTCTATCGAACGTGCGGCGGCACTGAAACAGCGTTGGAAGACGTCAATGTCAGCGCTCATCTTTAACGCCCACCGTTTGGGCTGCATTTCCGACAAGCGAAGACAGGTCATGTACGCGACGCTGCGATCAATGCTGAAGGACATGCGCGAGCCGATTGAAATCCCGCTTGAACAGCCAGTGCTTATCAAGCAACTCGTCGAGATTCACAGGCAAGCCCTTGGATATACGGACGAGGAGTTTCGCGCCCTGTTCATGATGGACGATCCGGACTTCATCGAGTTCGGCGATGGCGTTGGCCCAGATCCGAAGCCGCTGCGAATCGACCGAGATCCACTTCGGTTTACGGATTACCGTCAGTCTATCGCCGGGGCGCAGTGAGCCCGCCATCGCACGAAGTTGGGACACATCGACCAGCAGAACAACGTGGTGCTCGCGGCGGGGACTGGGGTGGGGTGTGTGGCGGGTTGAGCGGTGGTGGCGGGTGCGGGCGGAGCGGGGTTGAGCGCGGGGGGAATGGGCACGGGTTGCCCTTCGGGTCAAGCGCGTGGCACCCGGCGGGGCCATCCGCTTCGCTGCGGACCCCAGCACGCGTTGTGAGCACCGGCATAGTCGCCTCGAGGGGGCGACCATGGCACACGGGGGCTCGTGGGCTTCGCTGCGGATCTGGAGCGGTTGCTGTCTTCGTGTCGAATTCCGCCCGGTCCGGTCCGTTTGAGCGTTGCTGAGGCGTCGCTCGGGTTAGGCTGGTCGCGTTGCGGGGTCGGGCGGCTGCCCGTTGTCGCTCGGAGGCCCGGGGGGGCTGGAGGAGCAGCGCATGTCCGACCACGAGGGGTTCGACCCGAACGATCCCGATTTCACGCGCGATCCCGAGCGGACCGTGTCGCCAAGCGATCCGGAGCAGACGCTGCGTCCTGATGAGCCGGATCGGGTGGAGAGGCCGGAGCACGCCGCGGGCGCTGAGCACGCGGGGCAGGTGATCAACCAGTACACGCTGGTGCGTCTGCTTGGCGAGGGCGGGTTCGGGACGGTCTGGCTCGCGGAGCAGACCGAGCCGGTGCGTCGGCAGGTCGCGCTGAAGATCATCAAGCTGGGCATGGACACGCGCCAGGTGATCGCGCGCTTCGAGGCGGAGCGTCAGGCGCTGGCGGTGATGGACCACCCGAACATCGCCAAGGTGTTCGACGCGGGGTCGACCGACACCGGGCGGCCGTACTTCGTGATGGAGTACGCCGACGGGGTGACGTTCACGCGCTACTGCGATGAGCACCAGCTGAGCGTGCGAGCGCGTCTGCGGCTGTTCCAGAAGGTCTGCCACGCGGTCCAGCACGCGCACCAGAAGGGCATCATCCACCGCGACATCAAGCCGAGCAACGTGATCGTGGTGGATGTCGATGGTGAGCCGGCTCCGAAGGTGATCGACTTCGGCATCGCGAAGGCGACGGAGGCGCGCCTCACCGAGCACTCGATGTTCACCGAGCAGGGGCAGGTGATCGGCACGCCGGCGTACATGTCGCCGGAGCAGACGGGGCTGCAGTCGGAGGATATCGACACGCGATCGGACATCTATTCGCTGGGCGTTCTGCTGTACGAAACGGTGACCGGCGAGAGCCCGTTCAACAACCAGACGCTCCTGAGCGCGGGGATGGACGAGATCCGCCGCATCATCCGCGAGGTGGACCCGCCGAAGCCGAGCACGCGGCTGAGCACGGCGGGCATGGACATCACGACGGCGGCGCAGCACCGGGCGATCGAGCCCAACCGCCTGCGCTCGCTGCTGGCGGGCGACATCGACCTGATCGTGATGAAGGCGATCGACAAGGACCGGACGCGCCGGTACCAGACGGCGACGAGCTTCGCGGAGGACATCGAGCGGTACCTGCACAACGAGCCGGTGATCGCTTCGCCGCCGAGCGCGCAGTACCGCGTGAAGAAGTTTGTTCGTCGGAACCGGTTCGCGGTGACGGCGGCGGCGCTGGTTCTCGGCGCGCTGCTGGTCGGCACGGTGGGGACGACGGTCGGGCTCGTGCGGGCGACGAAGGCCGAGGGCGAGGCGGTGCGCGCGGCGCAGGACGCGGAGTCGGCGCGGAGTCTCGAGTCGGTTCAGCGCCAACTCGCGGACGAGCGGGCCGAGGAAGCGCGGATCGAGCGGGACAAGGCCGAGCAGGTGGCGGTGTTTCTGACGGACATGCTCGCGGGCGTCGGGGCGCAGGTGGCGCAGGGCGCGGACACGACGCTGCTGCGCGGCATCCTCAACAAGACGGCGACGCGGGTCGGCGAGGAACTCGTCGATCAGCCGGAGATCGAGGCGGAGATCCGCAATGCGCTCGGCAACACGTTCTGGCAGATCCGAGACTTTGAACGGGCCGAGGAGAACTACCTGCGTGCGCTTGAGCTGTATCGATCGGTTCACGCGGACGATGCCGCGGATGTCGCGGCGACTCTGGGGAACCTCGGGCTGCTCCGTGTCACGGAGGAGCGGGCGGAGGAATCGGCCGAGTTGCTGCGGGAGGCGCTGGAAATGTGGCGCCGGCTGAACCCCGAGGACCCTCAGGCCATCCCCCGCGCGATGGTCCGGCTCGCCAACACGCTGGTCCGGCTCGAGGAGTATTCGGAGGCCGAGGAACTGCTGGTGGGCGCGATGGAGCGGCTGCGGCTCGATCCGGGCGACCAGCGCGAGGACATCGGCATCATCTCCAACAGCCTCGCGAACCTGATGCAGCACCTCGATGAGTACGAGCGTGCGGAAGACTATTACCGGCGTGCGCTGGAGCTGCACCGTGCAGCGCTCGGCGACGACCACCCGTACGTCGCGACGAACCTGCACAACCTCGCGCTGATGCTCGCCAGCGTGGGACGGAACAAGGAAGCGATCGGGGTGCAGGAAGAGGCGCTTGCCCGCTCACGCGTCCTCTATCCGGACGGGCACGAGCAGATCGCGTCGTCGCTCGTCGCGCTGGCGAACCTGTACCGGTACGACGATGAGCGTTCACCCGAGGCGCCGGGGATGATCCGGGAGGCCATTGCGCTGCAGTCGAAGTTGTACGGCGAGGGTTCGCGCGATGTCGCTCACAGCCATCACGAACTCGGCAGGATTCTCAGCGCTCAGCGAGACTACGAGGGCGCCGTCGTGGCGTACGAGCGGGCGATAGCGCTCTATGCGGCTCTCTACGGGGAGCGGAACAACAACGTCGCGGTCTCCATGGACGCGCTCGCCCGGACGCTCGGATCGCTCGAGAGGTACGACGAGGCCGGGGCGATGTTTGATCGCGTGATCGAGATTCAGAACGGGCTGTTCGGCGAGGCCCACCAGGAACCGGCGATCACGCTGGTGAACCTCGGGTCGATGCACCGCAAGGCCGGGAACTACGAAGCGGCCGAAGAAGCGATCGTGCGGGCGTTGGCCGTTTTTGACGCCGCCGGACTCGGAAGATCGAGTTTCGCGGCGAGCTCGCACGAGAATCTCGGCCAGATCCACCGGGCCACGGGCCGCCTCGCGGATTCGGCTGACGCGCTCCGGCGCGGGCTCGATATCCGGATGGAAGTTGATGGTCCGAACGCCCGCAACACGCTTGGTGCGTGCTATGCGCTGGCCGGAACACTGATCGACATCGAGGCGTTCGACGAGGCCGAGGCGCTGCTGCAGCGCGTGATGGACGACCCGGACGGCGTCATCAACCGGCGGATCCGACTGATCGTTCAGAAACGGTACGCGGATCTGCTGTTCGCCAGCGAACGATTCGACGAGTGCGCGCAGGTGCTCGAGGTGTGCTACCGGGCCCACCTGGAGTCCGGGTCGTCCGAAGACGCGGGCGAGGCGCTCACGGAACTGGTGCGGGCCAGCGAGCGGCGTCAGGAACTGGACCCGACACCGGCGAACGAGGAGGCGACGGCGCGGTGGCGCCGGCTTCTTGACGAGCCGGAGTGAGGGGCGGGATGGTGGCGGGGTGAGGCGCTGGCGGGGCCATCCGCTTCGCTGCGGACCCCGGCACGCGTTGTGAGCACCGGCATAGTCGCCTCGAGGGGGCGACCATGGCACACGAGGGCACGTGGGCTTCGCTGCGCGAAGACCACGCCACCCGGAGGGGCGGGCATAGCCGCCTGAAGAGGGCGGCCATGGCACGCGGAGGCGGAGCGTCGGATTCGCTACCATGCGGGCATGTTCAAGATCGCTTTCAGCACGGTTGCCTGCCCGGATTGGTCGTTGCGAGATGTGGCCCGCAAGGCCGCGGGATGGGAGTTCGACGGGGTCGAGCTTCGGAGTTTTGGGGAGGGTTCGACTCGGTTCGTGTGCGACCCGGGGCTGACCGACGCCGCGAAGGTGCGCCGGATCTTCTCGGGGTCGGGCGTGGAGATCGCGGGCGTGGCGACGGGTGTGAAGTTCGACGACGCGATCTTCCCTCCGGTGATGGGGAATATCTTCCTGTCGCAGCGCGAGGCGGGCGTGCCGGAGGGGCGTCACTTCGTGGACATCGCCCAGGCGATCGGGGCGCGGTATGTGCGGACGTTCGGGTTTGATGTGCCGAAGTTCCCGCCGCCCCAGACGCGTGACGGGACGCTGAACCGGATCGCGGCTCGTCTGGCGAAGGTGTGCGACCACGCGCGGTACCGGGACTGCTTCGTGATGATCGAGAACGGCGGTTCGTTCGCGACGGCGGAGGATCTTGCGGAGATCATCGCGAAGGTGAACAGCCCGCTGCTGATGGCGTGCTACGACCTGTTCGCGGCCCACACCGTGGGCGACGACATCGAAGCGGGCGTGAAGATGCTTGGGCCCCGGCTGGCGATGGCGCGGCTGCGCGATCGGAAGGACGGCACGCCGGTGGCGCTGGGCGAGGGCGAGCTGCCTTGCCGCGAGTTCGTGAAGACGCTGGCGGGGCAGAACTTCGGCGGCTGGCTGACCTACGAGTGGGAGAAGGCGTGGCTGGAAGACCTGGCCGAACCGGATGAGGTGCTGCCTGGCGTGGCGAAGACGGTGTACGGGTGGGCGAACGAGGGGCGGAAGTCGCTCGCTTCGCCCGCGGCGTGATCGACGGGGCCCGGCTGTGTGACATGGCGCGGGAGCGCGGCTTTGCGCTCGCGGGGGTGACGCCGGCGGGCCCGAGCGCGCACGAGGAGTCATTGCGCGAGTGGCTGGCCGCGGGCAAGCACGGCGAGATGAAGTGGCTGGGCGAGCATGTGGACCAGCGGGTCGACCCGGCGGTGATGGTGCCGGGGGCGAAGAGCGTCTTGCTGGTGGGCGACCTGTACGCGACGCGGAACGACGGACCGGACGAGCAGCGCGCCGGCGTTGGGCGGATCGCGCGGTACGCGCGGGGGGCGGACTACCACAAGGGCATGCGCAAGCGCCTGATCGGGCTGGCGGATGCGGCGCGCGAGGCGTTCGGGCTGGGGGACGGGGATGTGCTTCGGGCGTTCGTGGATACGGCGCCGGTGCTGGAGCGCGAGCACGCGGCGCGGGCGGGGCTGGGCTGGGTGGGCAAGCACACGCTGCTGATTCATCCGGCCAAGGGGAGTTGGTTCTTTCTCGGCGGGCTCATCAGCACGGTGGAGATCTCGGTGTCCGAAGAGCAGGAGGCGGTAGCGGACCACTGCGGGACGTGCACGCGGTGTATTGATGCGTGCCCGACGGGGGCGATCACGCCCCACTCGGTGGATGCGACGAGGTGCATCAGTTACCTGACGATCGAGCATCGGTCGCTGATCGATGAGGAGTTCCACGAGGCGATCGGGGACTGGGTGTACGGGTGCGACATCTGCCAGGAGGTGTGCCCGCACAATTCGGTCAGGGAAGGGCGGGACGTGGGCGGTGCGAACCCGGCGCTGGCGGCGCGGTGCACGGACATGGACGCGGAGCACGGGCGGACGCCAGATGGGGCCGCATTCGACCTGCTGAAGGTGCTGGGGTGGAGCGAGGACGACCGGCGCGAGGCGTTCCAGAGCTCGGCGATGAAGCGGGCGAAGCTGGACATGATGAAGCGGAACGCGCTGATCGTGCTGACGAATCAGGCGATTGATGGGGTCGTGGATCGCGAGATGGTGCGCCGGCGGGTGGAGGAGATCGCGGGTGATGCGGGTGAGGGAGAGTTGGTGCGGGAGACTGGGAGGGTTTGTTTGGGGAGGCTTGGCGATGCGGTTTGACCTGTTTTTCCGAACATACAACGAGTTTGGGAGTAATCGGTTGCTCACGGTGGCGTCTAAGTTCCTCATGGAAGGCTACTCCGGCACGGTGCGATCGCTGCGTGATGTCGAGGTTCAACTGTGGATACCTTCGGGCCGAAGGCCGAGGACCACGCTCGAAGAGTTGTCCACGCAGTTCGACGTAACCCGGCAAACCCTGCCGACATGTCGCTTTCGGCGGATCAAACGTGCTGTGGAGATCTGCATATCGAGCGAGTTCACGACAGGAGCGGAACTCAAGCGCCTCCGAGTTCATCGGCTACACCCATCACCCGATGTCGTTCGCACGATCGGGGAGGATTGTGTTCGGGCTCTGGAGTTCGGCGGGTCGCAGGTACCCGCATCAGCCGCCGAGATTCTATTGGGGACGTCGGCTCACATTCGAGACCGATTGCAAAGTGGCTCGCTTTCCGTCGAGACGATCAACAGTCTCTACGAAATCCAGCGCACCGACACAGATAAACCGCAGACTTGATTGATGACAGAAGCGCGCTGAATGGGGTCGCATGGGACGACAGACAAACTTCTTCATGACGCTTGACGACGAGATCCGGTTCTTCGAGATTCTGATCTCGTCGCCGGACGTGATTGTGTATCCCGGCTCTCAGTTGCCCGAACCGAAGGAGATCCCGTTGCGCTCGGTCGATGAGTTCCGGCAGACGGATGGGTCAGAGCTGTATGTGCGGAATCGGTCGGTTAGCCCTGCTCCGGTCTTTCATGAGACGAGGCACGGATTCTGGGTTGATTCGATGGCAGGCGAAATTGTGGAGTGGTGTCGAAGCGTTGTGGTGGACGGTCGCTTGCAGCTGGGGCGCATCTACATACAGACCGTGCGCGCAAACCCGGACGATCCGGAGTCGCTTGAGCGGAAGTCTGAGGAGTTCCTGAAGTGGTTCGGCTCGCTCCAGCGGTGGATTCGGCGTCATGCCGAACGGTGCGATGACCGTTGGAAACAGGTGATGCCGGGTGCCGCGGCGTACGAGCGGAACGGAGGACACTTCCGCTCCTGAGCACTCGAGCCGGTAGAGGACGGGCAAGATGCCCGTCCCAACACGACCTGAGCTAAGCGATCAGGACAGCAGCGTTCGGAGGGCTTCGCCGGGGGCGTCGGTGCGCATGAGGGATTCGCCGACGAGGGCGATGTGCACGCCCGCTTTGTGCAGCTTCTTGAGGTGCTCCGGCTCGGAGATGCCGGACTCGGAGACGAGGACGGAGGTGTCTTCGATCATGTCGACCATGCGCAGGGTGTGGGCGACGTCGGTGGTCATGCTTTCGAGGTCGCGGTTGTTGATGCCCAAGAGCGTGTAACTCGGCTTGGGGAAGCCGACGTGGGGCAGGACTCGGAAGAGGTTGTCCGACGAGTGCACCTCGAGCAGCACCGTCAATTGCAGCTCGTGGGCAAGGATCATGAGGTCGAGCAGTTCGGCCTCGCGCAGGCACTCGGCGATGAGGAGGATGGCGTCGGCCCCGGCGGCGCGGCTTTCCCACACCTGGTAGGGGTCGATGATGAAGTCCTTGCGGAGGACGGGGAGGGGGACCTGGTCGCGGATGCGGTCGATGTATTCGAGTTTGCCGGCGAAGAAGCGTTCGTCGGTCAGGCAGGAGATCGCCGCGGCCCCGGCGTCGTGATACTGTCGGGCGATGGAGACGGGGTCGAAGGAATCGTCATCCTGGTATTCGGGCCTGATCCAGCCGGCGGAGGGGCTTTTGCGCTTGATCTCGGCGATGATGGCGGGCCGGGCGCGTTTTTCGCTGCGGGTGACGGCGGCGAAGAAGTTGCGCGGGCGTCCGCGTTCGGCGGCGCGTTCTTTGAGCGCTTCGAGGGGCTCCTCGTGCTTGCGCAGGCGAATTTCTTCGACCTTGTGGTCGACGATCTGGCGGAGGGCGTTTGGGACGGAGCGGGCCATGAGGGTGTGTATCGGCGTGATGGTGGCTTCGGTGATGGTGCTGGGCGGCGGGACTGCACTGGCGCAGACGCCAGAATCGGCGGGGCCGGCCCCGGTCGCGGAACCGGAACTGGAACCGGAGGCGGCAGCGACTGTTCTAGGGGAGCCGGTGGCGCCTGTCGAGGGGGCTGGGAGCGCGGACATCCTTCTGCTGTTGGTTTTCGGACTGCTTACGGCGGGGGCCATCGTGGTGGTGCGGCGATTCGGGCTGCTGAAGGCGCGGTCCGGCGCTGGCGCGCGGTACGACGCGCTGGAGCGGACGATGCTGCCGGCGACGCCGGGCGGACCGGTGCGGAACATCGGCCTGCTGCTGGTGCTCGGCTCGATGGGGCTGTGGCTGGCTTCGGGGATGATGGGTTCGATCCCGATTGCGCTGGCGACGGAACCGGGAGGACAGCCGCCGGCGACGGTCGGGATGACGGCGGCGTCGCTTGGTGCGATGGTCGCCGGGTGCGTGGTGCTGTTCGGCGCGGCGTGGGCGCTATGGCCCTGGCTGGGCGGGGCGCTCGGCCTGCCCCGATCACTGCGTGAGTTTGGTCAGGACCTGAAGCTCGGCGCGATCGCGCTGGGGCTGACGCTCCCGGCGGTGCTGCTGCTGGCGGTGGTGGTCGGCTTGGTGATGAACTGGCTGGCTTCGATGGGCGTGGTGGAGCAGCCGGATGCGCTTGCGCACGAGACGCTGCGCCAACTCGCTTCGGGCGAGAAGGACGGGGCGTGGTGGGCGGTGATCGGGCTGGTGGTGTTGGGCGTGCCGCTGGCGGAGGAACTGATCTATCGCGGGCTGATGCAGACCGGGCTGCGCACGGGGCTTGGGGTTGGGGAAACACGGCGCGCACGCGGGCTGGACTGGGTCGCGGTCGGGATGACCGGGGGGATTTTCGCGGTCGTGCATCTGGGGACGGCGGATGCGCACTCGCTGGTGATCCTGTTTGCGCTGGCGCTGGCGATGGGGATCGCCTACGAGCGGACCGGGCGGCTGCTGGTGCCGATCGTGATGCACGCGGGGTTCAACGGGGTGAACATACTGATCGCGCAGTTGGGGGCATAGGCCATCCGCAGGAGGATTAACCGATGCACCCGGACATTCAGGCGTACCACCGGAAACAGGCACCCGAGGACCGGGCGATCTGCGAGGCGCTGGTGCGGGAGATCGAGCGTGGGTTGCCCGAGGCGGAGAGCAAGGTGTGGCACGCGCACCCCGTGTGGTTCCTCGATGGCAATCCCGTCGTGGGGTACAGCAAACTCAAGGGCTGCGTTCGACTGCTGTTCTGGAGCGGACAGAGTTTCGAGGAGGACGGCCTCTCGCCGGAGGGCAAGTTCAAGGCGGCGGAGGCGCGGTACACGGAGGCAGCGCAGGTGCACGCGAAGGACTTGCAGCGTTGGCTAAAGAAGGCGCGGGATATCCAGTGGGACTACAAGAACATCGTGAAGCGGAAAGGGAAGTTGGAGCGGTTGAAGTAAGACCATGCTCGAACGGGGTCTTGGAGCTGCTATCTCCTGACGGATCGGCTCGGACCGGCTACCTTTTGCTCCAATGAGTACCCCCGCTGCATCCCGAACCGATCGTCCTCGCATTCTCACCGGTGATACGCCCACGGGGCGGCTGCACCTTGGCCACTGGGTGGGGAGCGTGGAGAACCGGGTGAACCTGCAGGAGAAGTACGACTGCTACTTCCTGCTGGCGAACATGCACGCGTTCACGACCCGGGCGGACTCCCCCGCTGACATCCGCCAGGACACGATCGAGATCGTGAAGGACTGGCTCGCGGCGGGGATCGACCCGGAGAAGTCCACCGTCGTGCTCCAGACCGAGGTGCCGGCGATCGCGGAGCTGACCTGGTTCTTCGCGATGCTGATCCCGTTCAACCGGGTGATGCGGAACCCCACGCTGAAGACGGAGATCGATTCGAAGGGGCTGGGCGACCACTACAGCTTCGGCTTTCCGATGTACGCGGTGGGTCAGTGCGCGGACATTCTGGCGTTTCGGCCGGAGCTGGTGCCGGTGGGCGAGGATCAGGTGGCGCATATTGAGATGTGCCGCGAGGTTGCGCGGCGGTTCAACGTGCTGTACTGCGGCGTGGACTCGAAGGTGGAGGACGAGGAGTTCGTGAAGGAGGGCGGGGTGTTCCCGATCCCTGCGGCGCTGGTCGGGAAGACGGGGCGGCTGATCGGGACCGACGGCGTGCAGAAGATGAGCAAGTCGCTGGGGAACGCGATCTTCCTGTCGGACTCGCCGAAGCAGGTGAAGAAGAAGCTGGGGCAGATTTACACCGGTCGTCAGTCGCTGGACGAGCCGGGAGACATCACGAACGCGCTGTTCGAGTACGTGCGGATCTTCATCAAGGATCAGGGCCGCGTGAAGGAACTCGAGGAGCGGTACAGCAAAGGCGACAACATCGGCGACGGGCACATCAAGGTGGAGGTGGCCGAGGCGATCAACGAATTGCTTGAACCGATGCGCGAGCGTCGAGCGGAGTTGGAGGGGCCGGACGGGGATGACAAAGTCATCGAGATCATCCGCACCGGGACCGCGCGGGCGAACGCCGTTGCCGAAGAGACGCTGGCGATGGCGAAGGAATCGATGAAACTGGACTTCTTCGCGCGCGAACTCAAGGCGAAGTAGGCGATGGCTTCGGTCGGCTTCCGACGCGGGGAGAAGCGAAGCGACGAGGTCGTGGCGCAGGAGATCCGGCCCGGGGTGGTGTGGATCCGTCCGGGGCACCGGCCGTACACGCGGACGGACGCGATCGCCGGCATCGTGGCGCTGACGCTGCTGGAGGTGCTGGTCGGGTTCGTGATCGCGTCGACCACTTCGTCGCGGATCTACGGTTTTGCGGCGATGGCGGCGATGCTGCTCTTGATTCTGCTGAGCGCGCGGTTCGTGCTGCACCGGAACCTGGGCCGGACGAAGCGGATGCTGCGTCACGCGAAGGAGACGGTGATCCGTGCGATCGAGGGGGATCCCGGGGTCGAGGATGCGGACCTGTGCGCGGCGGTGTTCGCGCAGCGGCGCGCGAGCGTGCTGGATGTGAGTTCGGTGCGGGTGGCGGATCTCGAGAAGCTGGAGCGTCGGCTCAGCCGGCGGCTGCCTCGCGTGTGGATGGTGACGGATCGGCCGCTGGAGGTGCGCTGCGGGTTCGTGCCGCGGGAAGAGGAGCACAAGGATTCGCTGGCGGCGCGACGTGCGGGGCTGCCGATGTACCGGCAGGGCGAGCAGATCTGGGCGAGTTCGCCTGTGGTGCCGCTGGGCGATCAGGCGAGCGCGAGTGCGCTGCTGCTGTGGTTCTGCGGGCTGATGCTGATTCTGGGTCTGGTGATGGGCGGCGCAGCGCCGCTGGTGCTGCTGATCGCGATTGTGGGGTTCATCCTGATTACGCTGTCGTGGATGGCGCGGTCGAACCCTGCGGGGTACGCGCTGGCGGTGACGGAGAAGACAGCGCGGCTCGCGCGACGGCGTGTGGGAAGTCGGCTGGGTGCGAGCCGGGAGATGTGCCCGGAGGATGTGCTGGTGGTGATCCGGGAGGCGCCGCCTTCGGTGCAGTTGCGTCGGGCGAAGGGTGCTCCGGTGGAACTCTTATGGCGGTTCGTGCTGGACGAGCCGGTGGGTCGGATGCCGCGGGCGATCGAGGTTCCCCGGTTCGATCCGGATTCGTCGCCGTGGTGGTGGGTGGCGGATCAGTCGTGGTTGGAGGGGGAGCAAGGCGAGCCGAACGCTGAAAGCAGCGCGTTCAGGTCCTGAATGTCGACCACGCCATCGCCCGTGAGGTCGTTCGCGCTCGACGCCTGGCCGAAGCTGGCAAGGACGGCGTTGAGGTCGGTGAGGTCGGTCAGGCCGTCGCCGTTGATGTCGGGGCACGGCGTGTAGGCGAGCAGTGCGTCGAGCTCGCGGAGGGCGAGGGCTTCGTAGGCCTCTTCGGTGAGGTGGTTGCGGTCGGATCCGCCGCTCTGGTACCAGCCGTTGGCGAGCATTTCGTTCGCGTCGGTGAGCTGCGTGAAGTCGACGACAGCGCAGCGGTCGTATTGCGACGAGACTTCGCGTGCTTTTTCCCGATACGCCGAGAGGATCGCTTCATCCGGCTGCGCGACGGGGTGGGAAGGCGCGAGCAGGAAATAGAGTTCTGATTGGCTCCAGCCCGCTTCGGTCCAAATCGAACGGATGCGCTCGATGATCAGGTTGAGGTGGATCGCGTAGGCCTCGGGACTGGAGGGCTCAAAGGACGAACCGTCGAGCGGCGGGAGGTCTTCGTTGCGATCGTTGAGCCCGCTGTTGATGCGGACCATGACGAACTTGTCCGGCCCCTGGAGCGAGCGGATCTGCCCGAAGTATTCCTTGAGGTAGGCATCGCTGGCCTGCTGGAGGGCGTCGGCCATGTCGCGGGCGGACTGGCCGCCGAAGGCGTAGAGGGAACTGAACGATGCGCCTGTGTCGGCGCTGGGTAGCTCCGCGCGGATGGTGTAGCCGACGAAGGGGCCGTTCAGCGTGGAGTTGAACGTGCCGAGCATGACCTGGATGGGCGCGGCGGTACTGGAGCCTTGAAATGGCAGGATTGCGTTGGTGATCTCATCGTCTCCGGCGAGTGAGAGCGTCGGGTACGACTGGAGCACAGAGTACGGGGGTGCGCCGAGGCGGACGATCGGGGTAAACGATCCCGGGGAACCGCTGGCGAAGGTGGCGTAACTGATGTGGAAGTAGAGCGGTTCGGTGGAGGAGAGCACTCCTGAGGGTTGCAGGGACAGACCATGATTGCGCAGCGTTGTGGACTCACCATCCGCGACGTAGACGTAGTTCAGCGGCCTCATGCCGATGTCGGGCGTGAGGAAGTCATCGAATGTCGTGGGCGCACCGCCGTAATCGAAGGTGCCCTGCGAACTCGTGGCGATGATTCGGAAGCCAACGCCGGCGTTCGCCGAGTTGCCCGAGTTCTCGCCGAGGGAGAGAAGCGATGAGGCGTAGGTACCGAAGCGTTCGTCGACGCCGAGGATCCACCCGTGGTCCCAGCCGTGGCCGGCGAAGAGTTGATTGGAATCGCCGATGCCGACGACGTCGACGCGCGCGGATTCGGCTGCTCTGAAGAATTGGGAGAGTTCGGAGCCGCCGAAGATGGCATCCGGTTTCGGCTCGGTGTCGCCGGCGAAGGCGAACGGGGTCGAGAGGAGAGCGATCGACAGAAACAGTGCTGCTTGGCGTGGCATGGCGTAACCTCGACGGGACCTGGCCGGTTGAAAGAGCTTGGATCTAGAGTCTTCCCCGGATGTACGCAGGGGCAAGCCGAAAGTTCGACACCCACGGATGCGGCGGTTATTCGGACCGGAACCGCCGGTCTTCCGGCAGGACGGGGGGATTCGCGGGGCTGACACGCGATGGGAGTGTCGGTATACTGCCGGGCCGCGGTTTTCGCGCTGCGGGCCTGTAGCTCAGCTGGTTAGAGCGCACCCCTGATAAGGGTGAGGTCACAGGTTCGAATCCTGTCAGGCCCACTTCTCTTTGGATGGTTGTCCGAATCGCCCGATGTCCTCGGGCGTTTTGTCGTTTTGGGTGCCATTCGCCGGGGCTGGCTACTCGCCGAAGATCTGGCGGAGGGCGTCGGGGGCTTCGGGGCGGGCGGGGTTGGCCTCGATGAGGTCGCGGAGGATGTCGCGGGCTCGGGAGCGATCAATCGGGCTTCCGGATTCGGCGATGGATACGGCGTACTGGAGGGCGGTCAGGTAGCCGGTCAGGAAGCGAGGGCTGAGTTGGGCGCTTCGGACGAAGTCGCGGGCGGCGCCGGGCAGGTCGCCCTGGGTCTGTTTGATCGCGCCGGCGAGGAAGACGTCGCGGGCTTCGAGGAACCGGCGGAGTTCGGCGACGAAGGGCGCGGCGTCGGCGTCGAACAGCGGCGCGGGGTCGCGCTCGGTTTCGGCGAGGATGGTCTGAAGCCGGGCGTAGGGCGAGACGGACTGGCGGTAGATGAATCGCGGGGCGCGGAAGGTGACGAGGGGGCGGTTGTCGGTGTTGAGCGGGCCGGGGCCGGCGAACTTTGCGAGTTGGTCGCGGGTGGCGGCAAAGGTGCCGAAGAGGGCGAAGTTGTCGTAGAGGGCCTGGCGCTGCTGGATGAGACTGTTTCGGATACTCGTGCCGGCGGTGCGCTCGTCGTACCAGTCGGCGGGGAAGGTGAGGGGCTGCGTAGAGCCGACGAGGCCGAGGGCGGGTGTGTTGACGTTGTAGTGCGCAAGGAACGCGTTGGTGTTGGGGAAGACCTCGAGCCAGGTTCGGATGATGAGTCGGGCGGTCTCGGTGTCGAGCTGGTAGAGGGGGATCCACTGGCAGGCGACGCCGCCGGGGGCGAGGTGGTCGGCGATGGCGCTGAAGTGCTCGCGGGTGTAGAGCATGCCGCTGCCGTCGCGCGCGGGGTGGTAGAGGTCGGCGACGATGACGTCGTAGGTCTGATCGGTGGCGCGGATGAAGCGTCGGGCGTCGGCGATGCTGAGGTTGACGCGTGGGTTGGAGGTGAGCAGCGCGTTCTCGGTCTGGAACTGGTCGATCAGTTCGACGATCTCGGGGAGGAGTTCGACGGCGTCGATCTGCGTGTCCGGGTAGATGGTCGCGGCGCCGGCGGTGATGCCGGTGCCGACGCCGAGGAAAAGGGCGCGCTCGGGCTTGGGGTGGAGCAGGAGCGGGATGTGGGCCTGGCGTCGCTCGCTGAAGCCGCTGGTGGTGCCGCCCATCTGGAAGAGGTTGTTGACCTTGAGGAAGCGGTTGCCCTGCGGGTCGTCCACCACGGCCACCGCGGCCATGACTCCCTCGCGATACTCGAGGGTGGAGCCGCCGGGCGGCGGGGTGACGAGCATGAGGCTGCGTGGCAGGAAGATGACCAGCGCGAGCGGGACGATGGCGTAAGCGGCGCGCTGGTCGCGCCAGCGGGGCATCAGCGCGAGGTAGCCGACGGCGACGATGGCGAGCGCCCACTTGGCGCCGATGGTCGGGAGCAGGAGGACGCCGAAGGTGATGGCGGCGAGCGAGCCGCCGAGGGTGTTGATGCAGAGGGCGCGTCCGACGCCGCCGGATTCGCGTCGGGCGGCCTGGGCGAGGTGGCTGAAGGTCGCGCCCATGAGCAGGGTCGGCACGGCGAAGACGAGGGCGGCGATGACGAACTCGGCGAGCAGGCCTTTGGCGAAGGAGCGACCGGAGTCGATGGCGATGGACTCGTAGATGCCCTGCGCTTCGGACAGGATGAAGATGCCGATGAGGCAGGAAGTCGAGAGACCGAGGACGAGCCAGGCGAGGGTCGGTCGGAACGCGCGGTGCGCGAGCAGGCGCTGGTAGAGGGCGGCGCCGATGGCGGTGAAGCAGAGGTAGACGATCAGTGCGGCGGCGTAGGAGTAGACGGTGTTCTCGAGGACCTGGGCCATGACGCGGACGCCGAGGACCTCGTAGCCGATGCCGAGCAGGCCGGTGACGAGCAGCGTGAGGTTGAGTCGCCAGGTGGGCAGCGCGTCTTCGACGGGTTCGAGGACGGGCTCGCGCCCGGTTTCGTTCTGCGCGGGCCAGAGCAGGACGATGCCGGCGCAGAGGAGATTGATGGCGGCGAAGGCGATGACGGTTGCTCGATAGCCGAGGGAAGGGATGATGAAGAAGGTGCTGGCGAGCACGCCGGCGGCGGCACCGAGGGTGTTGACGGCGTAGATCCCTCCGATGGTGCGCCCCTGCTGCGCCAGCGAGGACACGAAGCGGTCCATCGCGGGCAGGGTCGCGCCCATGGCGGCGGTGGCGGGGAGCAGCGCGAGGAAGGGGACGAGGAAGGAGACGGACCAGTGGCGGGCCGGGGAGGGATCGACGCCGACGAGGTCGTGGATGATGGTGTTGATCCACGGGATGAGGGCGATGGTGCTGAGGGCCCAGAGGCCGATGACGAGTTCGAGCGCCGCGTACCAGTGGCCGGGGACGGGCGAGCGGCTGATGCGTTTGTCGAGGAGGAGCGCGCCGATGGCGAGGCCGCCGAAGAAGGCGGCGATGACGGCGAAGACGCTGGGCATCTCGTGGCCGAGGCCGACGGAGAACATGCGGGCCCAGACGATCTGGTAGCCGAGCCCGGCGACGCCGGAGCCGAAGAAGACGGCGTAGGTGAGGAGGATGAGGGATCGGCGGGTGGGCATGGGTTTGGAGGGATCTGGAACGAGAACAGGAACGGAGCGGCCCGGCACTGGCGGACAAGCCGCCAGTGGCACCCCGGATGCAGGCGCGGCTAGTTGTTCGGCAACTCGATGGTGATGGTGGCGGTGGCGATCATCGCGGGGTCGGGGCGCAGTTCGAGGGAGCGCCGGATGGCCTGCTCGGTGCGTGGGATGAGGGCTTCGTGGACGGTGGTGCCGTTGGCGATGATCGTGACGGGCTGATCGAGGTCGACAAGTTCATCGCTCAGCAGCAGTTCGACGCTCGACACGTCCTCTGACTCGAGCGTGATCGTCTGGCCGTCCACGCTCGCGCGGACGGTCTGGCCCCTCACGGCCTGTTCGCGATCAACGGCGAGCCAGTAGAAGCGGTCGTGCAGCGTGTTGCCCTGGTGCCAGACGACGGTCTTGGGCCACGGGTTGCGCGTGTGCTGGGCCATCCAGGGGAGGGCTTCGGCGTCTTTGCCGCCCATCCAGTGGCCGTCTTCGGGGTAGATGGTGACGCGGTGCGGGTAGCCGGCGGGGTCGTCGGCGCGGAGGGTGGCGAGGCGGCTGCCCCACTGCTCGGCGACTTTGTTGCGGTTGTAGGCGGAGTCCTTGCCGCCCATGAAGATGGCGAAGGGGAGGTTGCGCAGGCCGAGGGGCGAGGCGTCGTTGGGGTGGCCGGCCATCATCGATGCGGCGGCGTAGCGGTCGGCGGTGCGCGGGGCGAGCTGGTAGACGCCGTCGCCTCCGGCGGAGTAGCCGAGGAGGTAGACGCGGTTGGGATCGACGCCCCAGGCGACGACGGCGGACTCGATGAGGTGGTCGAAGAGCGCATCGATCTCGGAACGGTGCCAAAGGTTCCACTCGTTGGAGGGCGCGCGGGGGGCGATGTAGATGCCTTCTTCGGGTGTGTAGAGGCGGATCTGGTTGCGCCACTGCTGGTCGTTGACTTCGGGTGGTGCGCCGCCGCCGCCGTGCATGGAGATCCAGAGGCTGTGTCCGGACTCGGGCGCTTCGCCGAACTCGCGCATGAGGAGTTTCATGTCGGGGCCGCCGGCGTTGATGACGAGGGCTTCGAGCTGTTCGGTTCGTTCGGCGCGGATGGCGTTGGCGTGTCTGGTCCAGTGGCGGTTGGCGGCTTCGGTGGCGGCGGATTCGGAGAGGGCGAGTTCGTCCCAGTAGAGCTCGATGACGCGACCGGGCTGGTGGGACTCGTCGAGGGTGGCGGTGCGGGTTTCGCCGACGGCGGTGAAGGCGATGCGGAGCGGGCGGGTGTCGGCGGCGGGGAATTCGGCAACGCGGTTGATGTCGATGGGGTCGGTGAAGGTCTCGGCGGTCTGGTCGGTGCCGTGGAGGGTGGCGATGGAGGCGAGGCGCGCGCCGCCACGAGAGTTCCAGAGGCGGATGGCGAGCACGGGTTCGGCATCGGCGCTGGCGGTACGCGCGTAGCGCGGGGTGGCATCGACGCCGGGGACGGAGCGGTCGGCCATGTTCCAGGCGAGGGGGAAGCGGTGGCCGGTGGTGCGCCAGGAGGATGCCCAGATGGCGTGGAGTTCGTGGCCTTCGATGGCGAGGGAGGCGGGGCCGGTGAACCAGCCGCGATCGAGGCCGTTCTTGTCGTACTCGGCGGCGCCGGTAAAGCGCCAGTTTTCGCCGTCGTGGATCTCGACCCAGGTGTGGTTGCCGTTGCGGTCGGTCCAGTTCGCGATGCCGGCGACGCGGGCGGGGATGCCGACGCTGCGACAGGCGTCGACGAGGAGGATTGAGAGACCGGTGCAGGAGGCGAGCTGGGTGTCGAGGGTTTCGGCGGAGTTCTGGTTGGCGCGGAGGCGCTGGGTGGAGTAGCGGACGCCGGTAAGTTTGAAGAGTTCGCGGTTGAGTGCCTGGGCGGCTTCCTCGGCGGTGGTGGCGTCTTTGACGATGTCGGCGGCGAGGTCGTGGACGCGCTCGCGGGCGAGGACGCGCGGCTCGTCGAGCGTGGCGTAGGGCAGGACGTCGTTCAGGAAGAGGTCTTCGGAGAGGTCTCTGGCCCACGGGTAGGTGTCGCGGGCGCGGAGGGCGACGGCGATGGACTCGAGGACGATGGCCGGGTTGATGGCGTCATCGCGCTCGGGGCGGTGCTCGGCGAGGAAGGCGGCGGCCTGGGCACCGGCTTCGCCGTGGCGCTCGGCGGCGAGGCGCTGGATCTCGGGCCAGGTGGACTGGGCGCTCGCGAGGGGGGCGAAGAGGAGCACGAAGACGGCGGTCAGGCGGGATGTGAGCATGCCCCAGTGTAAGAAAGGGGGGCGAAACAGCGAAGTATGGGCCGGAAGTGGGCCGTAGGGAGAACCCGGTATGCTCTGGGCATGCCGGAGACCCGACCGACGGAGGCGCTGATGGAAGAGAAGCCGACGCGAGCGACGGGAGGCGCTGTGCAGCAGGTGATCCGCTCGGAGGATCCGCCTCGCGGCGCGCAGGTGCGGATGAGTCTGGGGACGCGGTCGCTGTACCCGTTCGTGCTCTCGTACTTCGCGGGGATCGATCGGGCCGAGCGCGCGGGGATGCGGGTGCTGGATCTGCCGGCGGGGTCGGGGCTGCTGAGTGCGCCGCTGGCGGCGGCCGGATTCGATGTGACGCCGGTGGACCTGTTTCCGGAGTACCTGGAGCGCGGCGAAGCGACTCACGCGGGGCGCGGGGTGGTTGAGTCGTTCGAGGAAGAGACGGGGGCGACGCTGCCGGGCTGGCTTCGGACGCGCCTGTTTGGCGATTCCACGAGTGACCCGGAGCGGGCCGGTGGCCTGAAGCCGGTGTCGGGCGACATGGAGAGCCGGCTGGGGTTTGAGGATGGGAGCTTTGATGTCATTGCGTGCGTGGAGGGGATCGAGCACGTGGTGGACCGGCATAAAACGCTCAGCGAGTTCCGGCGACTGCTCGCGCCGGGGGGTTCGCTGGTGATCACGACGCCGAACCTGCTGTCGCTGCGGGCGCGTCTGGCGTATGCGCTGGCGGGGCAGCGGGCGTTCAAGAGTTACATCGACGAGTACACCTCGGTCTGGGGTCTGTCGGAGGACCGGGAGCGGATCTACCACGGGCACGCGTTCCTGATCAGTTACTTCCAGTTGCGCTACAGCCTGCACCACTGCGGCTTCCGGATCGAGAAGCTGATGGCCTCGAACTGGAGCACGACGAGCGTGGCGATGCTGCCGCTGGCTCCGCTGGTGTGGCTGGGGACTCGGGCCTCGCAGAAGCGGGCGCGGAAGAAGTTCGCGAAATTGAAGAACGGCGGCTGGGTGGGACCGGATGCGGAGTCGCCTTACGACGAGATGATGCGTCACCTGATGTCGCCGGAACTGCTGCTGAACGCGACGATGATCGTGCAGGCGCGGGCGGTGTAACCGGCCCGGGTGCCCGTGGGTTTTGCCTTTGCGACGGGTGTTTTCCCTGTCTCGGGGTATATTTCGGGCATGGCGGACGGTGGCTCGGAGCATCAGGACACGCAGAGCGAGCGGAAGCCCGGCGAGGTGACGCTGCTTCTCGAGGAAGCGCGTCGCGGGTCCGATAGCGCGCGGGATCGTCTGCTGGAGATCGTGTACGACGAACTGCGGGTGGTGGCGCGGTCGCACATGCGCGGCGAACGCGGCGACCACACGCTGGGGGCGACGGCGCTCGTCAACGAGTCGTACCTGCGATTATTCCGGGCGGCCGGGGACGCGGACGGGGAGCCGTCGCCGGCGAGTTACGAGCACCGGCATGCCTTTTACAAAGCGGCGGCCACGGCGATGAGGCGGATCCTGATCGATCACGCCCGGGCGCGGGTGGCGGCGAAGCGCGGGGGCGGCCGGAAGCGATCGGCGCTCGGCGGTGCGGTGAGTCTGGATGTGCTCGAGGCCTCGGCGGCTTCGGACCCTGCGGATCTTCTGTCACTCGATGACGCCCTTTCCCGCCTTGAAGGGGAGGACGAGCGGGCGGCTACGGTGGTCCGTCTGCGGTTCTACGGCGGGCGCTCGGTGGACGAGATCGCCGACCTGCTGGGCGTTTCGTCTCGCACGGTGAAGCGGGACTGGGAGTTTGCGCGGGCGCGTCTGCAGCAGTTGATCGAGCCCGAGGCGGAAGGCGAGCCGGATCCGGGATGAGCGATGGATCGGACCGAGATCACGATCGGGGAACGCCCGGGACCTGGCAAGCCGGGATGTCTGTGAAAGATCTTTTCGCGGCGGCTCTGGAGGCGGAGGAGGACGGTCGGGACATCGAGAGCGTGCTCGAAGGGGTGGACGCTTCGATCCGGGAGGCGGTCGAGGGGCTGCTGAGGGCGCACGAGCGGGCGACCGGCCGGTTGCTGGACGCGACCGACGACACGCAGACCGGGTGGACACGGCTGGGGATCGGTCGGTCGGATGCCGGGCCGGCCGAGATCGAGGCGCCGGTCATCTCCGGGTATGAGGTCGGCGAGGAGATCGGGCGCGGCGGGTTTGGCGTGGTGTTCCGAGGACGCCAGCGGGTGCCGGTGGATCGTCCGGTGGCGATCAAGCTGCTGCGGCACGACTTCGCGACGCGATCGGTGGTGTCGCGCTTCCGGGCCGAGGCGCGGGTCCTTGCGCGGATGAACCACCCGGGCATCGCGCGGGTGCTGGATGCGGGCCTGGACGCGAAGTCGCGTCCGTACCTCGTGATGGAACTGGTGGAAGGCCGGCCGATCGCTGAGGCCTGCGAAACCGGTGGGCTGACGGTGCGCGAACGAGTTGCCCTGATGGCGCAGGTGTGCGAAGCGGTGCATCACGCCCACCAAAGAGCGATCATCCATCGCGATCTGAAGCCGGCGAACATGCTGGTTGAGTCGGCGGACGGCGAGTCGCGGGCGCGGGTGATCGACTTCGGGATCGCGAAGCTGCTGGACCGGGAAGACGGCGAGACGGTGACGCTGGCTGGCGATCGGCTGGGGACGCCGAAGTACATGAGCCCGGAGCAGCTCGGGGGCGGGGACGGCGCGGATGTGCGCACGGATGTGTACGCGCTGGGTGTGGTGCTTTGCGAGGTGCTGACCGGGCGTGTGCCGCCGGAGAACGAGGCGTCGGCTTCCGGATCGGCCGATCACGGATCGGGGTCGAAGCGGAGCGGAGGGGCCGGACGCTCCGGATCGTTCGGGCAGGTGACGCGTCCGAGCGCGCTCGCGGGGTCTGACCCGAAGACCGCTGATCGGGCAAAGCTGCTCAAGGGCGACCTCGACCGGATCGTGGTGAAGGCGGTCGCTCGGTATCCGGAGTTGCGGTATCCGTCGGCGCTGGCGATGGCGCAGGACCTGCGCCGGTATCTCGCCGGTCTGCCGGTGCACGCGACGCCTCCCGGGCGTGTGTACTTGGTTCGGAAGTTCATCGCGCGTCACCAGGCGATCACGGCGATGGCGGCGATGCTGACGATCGCGGTGGTCGGCGGGCTCGCGGCGTTGAGTTACGGGATGCGTGAGGCGCGGCTGGGGCGGCTCGAGGCGGAGAACGCGTTTCGGGAGGAGGCGATCGAGCGTGCGCGGGCGCAGGCGATGTCGGACTTCCTGCTGGGGAACATGCTGACGGCGATCGATCCGGACCTGTACCAGGGTGAGGACCGCTCGTTGCAGGAGATTCTTCGAGCGACGGCGGAGGAGGCGGGCTCGTCGCTGGCGAAACAGCCGGCGGTGCTGCTGCGGGTGCTGGAGCGGATCGGCCAGTCGCAGCGGGCGATCGGCGATTCGTTCGGTGCCGCGGCGACGCTGACGCGCGCGGCGGGTCTATCAGCGGAGCAACGAGGCCCGTATGCCGCGGAAACTATTGAACTGCATCTGGATGTTCTGCTCTCACACTTCAGTTCACGGGTGCCTTTGAACTACGACGCCGAGATCGATCGGCTGCAGGCACTCGCCGCGGAGAACCTGCCGATCGGGCACGCGGTCCGGTACCGGACGGAGTTGTACGAACTGCACTCGATGCCCCGGCACGAGCGGGCCGAGTACGCGAGGCGGATGGAGGAACGGATTGCCTCGTCAGAGCACCGTGGCAGTGCGCTCCATTACGAGGCGATGCGCTACCTCGCGAGTGTTCTGCTGAGCGAGGATCCTGCATCGTCGCTCGAGATCGCCGAGCGTGCGCTGGCGGACGCTGTAGAGCGGTACGGTTCGGCCCACTCGCAGACGATCGACATCCGGTTTACCTACGCGCAGGCGCTGAGCCACGCCGGCCGGCTCGATGAGGCCGAGCGTGAGTTCCGACTGCTGCTCGAACACTCGGCGACTCTCGGCGGTGAGCAGAGCGTGTATTTCCAGACCGCGCTCAGCAACCTGATCCGCATGCTCAATGTCCGGGGACGGTTCGAAGAGGCGATCGCGCTGGCCAGATCTCAGGAAGAGCGAGCGCTCGCGCAATACGGGCCGCGTTCTTCGTACTACATGCTCGCGATCCGACAGGTCGCGCGCTGTTATCGCGCGGCGAGCGAATGGGATCGTTCGGAGCGCGAGTACGAGCGCGCCGCCGGTCTGTACTCCCGGCTCGACTGGATGCAGGTCGTTGAGTCGATGGAAACCCGGACAGAGTGGGCGGAGATGCTGCTGGAGGCGGGCCGGGCGGACCGGGTGGAGGGGGTTGTGTCGCCGGTGCTTGGCAAACTTCGGGTGGGTCACGAACTGCGGTCGATCGCGGTTGTGCAGAACGCAAACGCGCTGGTGGCCGCGGATCGGCTGGGGGACGCGATCGAGCTGGTGGAGCGCGAGCTTGCGGACGCTGAACGAGAGACCGGTACGCGACCTCAGGAGTTGGTGGACTGGCTGGACGCTCATCGGATGCCCGGCGCGTGACCGGAGGCAGATTTTTCTGATTCTGTGGCGGAGCGGCGGCACCGATCCCGCGGTTGTGGCTGCGGGGCTGCGCGAGGAGGAGTTCGCGCGCTCCGTTCCGCCTGGAGAGGGGGAAGAGAGGGTGGCCTTCTGAAAGGGAGGCCGCCTTTTTGATTGTGCGTCATCGAACAACCGGTTGAGGGCGGGTACCGTTGGCCCATGGCCAGACGAATCCCCAATGTGCTGTCGATCGCGGGGTCCGACCCGTCCGGAGGGGCGGGCATACAGGCGGACCTGAAGGCGTTCAGCGCGCTCGGCGCGTACGGGTGCGCGGTGCTCACCGCGCTGACGGCGCAGAGCACGCGGGGCGTGACGGGTGTTCATGTGGTTCCGGCTCCGTTCGTGAAGGAGCAGCTCGACACGCTGTTCGCGGACGTGCGGATCGACGCGGTGAAGATCGGGATGATCGCGAACGCATCGGTGGCGCGGGTAGTCGGTGCGGCGCTGCGCGAGCACGCCCCCCGGTTCGTCGTGCTCGATCCGGTCATGGTGGCCAAGGGCGGCGACCGGCTGCTGGATGAGAATGCGGTGGCGGTGGTGCGCGAGGTGCTGCTGCCTCTGGCGGATGTCCTGACGCCCAACCTGCCGGAGGCGGGCGAACTGCTCGGGCAGAGCCCCCCCGCTGACGATGACGAAATGCTCGAGGCGGCCGAGGCGCTGCGCGGGCTGGGCCCGAGGGCGGTACTCATGAAGGGTGGGCACTCCGGCGGCGGTCGCAGCGACGACCTGCTGGTTTCGGAAGATGGCGTTCGACGGTTCGAAGCGGAGCGGATCGAGACGAAGAACACGCACGGCACCGGTTGCACGCTGTCGTCGTCGATCGCGGCGCTGCTGCCTCAGACGGGATCGGTGACGGACGCGGTGGCGCGCGCCAAGGCGTACATCACCGGGGCGATCGCGCACGCCGATGAGCTTGAGGTCGGGGGCGGTCACGGGCCGACGCACCATTTCCATGCGCTGTGGGATCGGGGCTGAGCCATCCGGCCATATCCCCCGGATGCGGGGCAGACTTGCCGTGCTTCGTCCGCACGGGGCTGGATCGCGGCCGGTTGAGATTTAGTCTGAAGATGCTGGCTGGGGCGCTGTTCCATCGGTCGGTCGGCATCGCGGCGCCGGGTGGTTCGCGGAGGAGGAGATCGAAATGAAACGGGATGCCCTCGGGCGGGTCGGCGCTGTTGCCGCGTTGGCGGGGTTGTGCGTCAGCGCGCAGCGGGCAGATGCGGATGTTGAGTACGCGTATTACGTGAATTCGGGGGTGTGGGGCTTTGATATCAGCCACATGTCGGACCTCGATCAGGTGCGGGCCGGGCTGCCGGGAGATGGCGGGATGTACTGCGTGCCGACGGCCTCGATGAACCTGTTCGCCTATGTGGCGAATCACGGTTTCCCGGAGGTCTTTCCGGGGCCCGGGTACTGGCAGGCCTCGTCGGGGCCGGCGTACGACGAGATGACCAGCAATCTGCACATCCTTGGGATCCTGATGGGTACCACGGCCGACGGCGGGACCAACGGCTCCGGCTGGGACTTCGGCATGCAGGTGGTGCTCAACAACACCGGCAAGTTCGACATCATCAACAAGTGGTCCGGTGGTTCGTACTCACCGAAGGTGCGCGAGATGGCTCAGCAGGTCGCGCTCGGCGGCATCGTGGCGTGCGCGTACGGGCGGTACACGGTGCTCGGGACGATCGATGGTGTGCCCCTGCTCGATCGCGGCGGCGGGCACGCGGTGACGATGCAGAAGGCGCTGGCGAACTCCCCGTCGAGCGGGGTGATGTGGTATCGCGATCCGGCGGACAGCAGCGACAAGTTCACCCAGAGCCCGTACGGCAGTCGCGAGATGCCGTTCGTGACGGGTGCGTACCGGCTCGACTGGCAACCTCTGACGGTGCTCAGCATGGACCGAATGGTCATCAACCCGCCGCCGAGCGACGGGCGACTGCGGATCATCGATCACTACATGGCGATCCGCCCGAAGTCGGGATACGCGTTCCAGCCGGCGTCGAACGGCCTGAACATCATCATCGGGAACCTGGGGGACCTCTTCCTGGGAGGAACTTTCGAGATCGACCTGAACCCGCTCGGCGGCCCGATGATCGACGGCATCGTCAACGCGGAACAGACCGGCGTGTTCGTGTTGATCGACCCGGATGACGGAGGGACCGAGGAGCTGCACGCGGTGTTCCCGTTCGAGGAGGAGACGCAACTGGTCGGCGAACTGCTGCGCGCTGATCATCTCGCCATCAGCCCGATGGGCCCGGTGTACGCGGCGAGCGGCGTTGCGCTGATGTGCATCGATCCAAACGTCCTGAACCCGGAGCCGGTCGAGATTCCGATCCCTCATCCGCCGTGCGACATCTCGTTTGACCCGGTGAGTCAGCAGGTCGTGCTGCTCTCGCCGGACGGGATCCTGATGATGACCGCTGCCGATCTGAAGGGGCCGGTGATGGAGACTGACATCCCCGACGGCGTTCCGCTGAACGCTCAATCGTCGATGTCGGTGGACCCCTCGGACGGCACGATCTGGGTGATCACGCCGGGCGAGGACTCGATGTGGGGCCTGACGCCGGTCGTCGGCGGGCCGCTGCTGGTCGAGGAGGTCGCGCTCGAAGAGATCGTGCGCCCGCAGAGCATCGATGTCGACGACAAGGGCACGCTGTTCGTGAACACGCTGGACGGGTTGTTCTGCGTGACGCAGGACAAGGACGGCAACTGGGTCGCCAAGGCGGACGAGCTCTTCGGCGACCTGCCGCCGGGGACGAAGTTCTGCGCCTCGAAGAGCAGCTCGAACTTCGACCCCGAGAACCACATAGGCCCGGACTTCCGGCACCTGTTCCCCGACGAACTGCTGACCATGGGTACGTTCGTTCCGGCCTGCCCGGGCGATGTCGTGCCGGACGGTGTGATCGATCTGGCGGATCTGAACCGCGTGCTGGGGACCTTCGGGACCGATGTTGAGCCGCAGACCGCGGGCGATGCCAACGGGGACGGGGTCGTAGACCTTGAGGACCTGAACATGGTGCTCAGCAACTTCGGGACGGAGTGCGACGTGCTGCCGGGCGGTTGACGCGCCTGGGGCGGGTGGCCCAGACGGCCCCAGCGATCGGGCGAGGTGTAGGATCTCTGCAATGTCCTCCTCCTCGCCCTCTGCGTTCTCGGCACGCGTGCTGATTGTCGGACTCGTTGTCTGGGTGGTCGTGTCGTTCGTTCCGGCGCTCGGCGGCGCGTTCGTCGGCATGGGTGAGTGGTACCGCTCGCTCGAGACGCCGGCGTGGCAACCGCCGGGCTGGGTGTTCGGTCCGGTGTGGACCGCGCTCTACTTGATGCTCGGCGTCGCGGCATGGCGGGTCTGGCGGCGCGGTGGGCTGCGGGAGCAGCGCCTGGCACTCGGAGCGTTCGGGGTGCAGTGGGTTTTGAACGGGCTTTGGACGCCCCTGTTCTTCGGGCTCCAGCGACCGGGTCTGGCGCTGGTCGACATCGCGCTGCTGTGGGTCGGCGCGCTGGTGACCACCGTGCTGTTCTGGCGGGCGGACCGGGTCGCGGGAGGGCTGCTGGTGCCGTACATGCTGTGGCTAAGCTTCGCGGCGGCGCTGAACTTTGCGATCTGGCAGCTCAACGGCTGATCCGCTCATCGCTGCGGCGGAGTCCCGTCGATCAGAATTTGTGCGTACGGCGAACGGCGCGGGACGAGGTCGGCGAGGGTCAGCGTGTCGAGTTCCTCAACGAACGCCTCGGCGGCGCGCCAGAGCGCGGGGGCGAGTTTGCAGACGGGCGCGATCGGGCAGGTGTTGGTCTCGGGGTCGTGGCACTCAACGATGACCATCGGTTCGAGGGCGCGGACGAGTTCGCCGATGCGGATCTCGCTCGCGGGCTTGAGAGGGCGGATGCCTCCCGATCGCCCGCGCACGGACTCGATGTAGCCATGCTCGGCGAGCGCGGCGACGACTTTGAGCAGGTGGTGCTTGGAGATGCCGTAGGCCTTGGCGATGTCGCCGGTGGCGACGGGCGGACCGTCGGCCCCGTGCGGGCCGGCGGCCTCGATGTAGAGCAGCACGCGCAGGGCGTAGTCGGTGAACTGGCTCAGGCGCACGGCTGCGTCGCGCTGGTTGGCGGTGGGGCGATCTCGAAGGCGTCGGCGTGGATGGCGTTCATGCGTGCTCCGGCGATGAAGAGTCGTTTGCGGAAAGAGTGTACGAAGCCGGGATCGCCGCAGATGTAGATTCGTTGGGCCGGAAGGTCGGTCGTGCGCTCGAGCACGAGTTCATCGAGTTTTCCGATGGCGTCGGGGGCGTCCGGATCGTTGGGGTATGCCTCCCCGTTGAGGGTGCAGAGGGTGACGCGGAGGCTCGGGTAGACGGCTTCCAGAGCGCGGAGGTCGGACTGGAGGTAGAGGCCCTCCCGCTGGAGCGCGCCGTGGTAGAGATGGATCGGGGCGCAATGGTTGTGCGTGAGGGCGTCTCTGGCGATGCCGACGAGCGGGGCGAGCCCGGTTCCGGTCCCGACGAGAAGGAGCGGTTCGTCGGGGTCGCCGAGGTAGAAGCAGTCGCCGGCGGGGCCACGGAGCTGGACGGTCGCGCCGACGGGCTTGTCGTCGCAGAGCCAGGAACTCATTCGACCGCCCTCGATGCGGCGGACATGGATCTCAAGGTCGCCGTCGGCGCTCGGGATATTGGCGATGGAGTAGCTGCGGGCAAGACCGTCTTCGCGCAGGACCGTGATGAACTGGCCGGACCGATACTCGATGAGGTCTTCTGACGACGAGGGCGTGAATCGAACGCGGACGACGGTCGGGGAGAGGGTGTCTACGGCCGTGATGGTGGCATCGATCGAGCCGGCCTCGGCGTCCGGTGGGATGACGGCGAGGTCTTCGGTGGGTCGAGCGATGCACGCGAGGAAGTAGCCGCGCTGGGCGAGCGAGGGCTTGAGCCCCTTCTGCGAGCCGAGGGGCGGGGTGGAGCCCGATTCAACTTTGACCAGACACGACTGGCAGACGCCGTTTCGACAGGAACAGGGCAGATCGATCCCGGAGGCATGGGCGGCGTCAAGGACCGTCTGGCCTGGCTCGAGCGGGATCGGGTTGCCTTCGTAGGTAAGGCGCGGCATTTCGGGCCTATCGCTGGAGTAGAGATGCTTGCATGCGTCTCGCGAATCTGCGCATCAGCGGTTGAGAACCTCGTCTCGCACGGAGTTGGCGAGGTCGGCGACCTGCTGGACCTGCTCGGGGCTGGCACCCATGTCGAGCAGGGTGCCTCCGAGGTGTTCGATGACGATGTCAACATGCTCATCGTTGAGGCCGCGGGCGACGAGGTGCTTGTGGCCCTCGCGCATGTCCTTGCCGGTGTAGTTGTTCGGGCCACCGGTGACCATGGTGAGGAAGCCGGCCTGCTTGGCCATCTGCTTGTCCATGTCGGTGTCGTCGAAGAAGTGGCTCACGCGATCGTCGACGAGCATGCGCCGGTAGAAGTTTTCAACGGCCTGATTGATTGCGGCTTCGCCGCCGAGCGATTCGTAGAGGGTCGGCATTGGATTTCTCCGGGTTGGGTCGTTGGTTGAATTAACTGGTATCGAATTTACCTGTTTAATCGACCGTTGTCCACGCCCGCCATCGACGAACCGCAAAAAGTTCTGACAATCGGCGGGTGTGCCCCTCGGCTTTGGCCGGCGTAGAACTGTGGGCATCGAATACATTGGGGCCAACACGTGAGTTCGCGGGGTCGCGGGCCGGCCGGACCGAGCCGCGGAAGGAGGCGCAGGATGTTCATGCGGATGGTCTACGACGAGAAACTCGCTCAGGCGGCGTACCTGATCGGCTGCCAGCGCACGGGCGAGGCCATCGTGATCGACCCCGAGCGGGATGTGGACCGGTACATCGACATGGCCGCGGCGAACGACCTGCGGATCACGGCGGTGGCCGAGACGCACATCCACGCGGACTTCCTTTCAGGAGCCCGAGAGCTCGCCGAGCGGGTCGGGGCGAAGGTGTACGTCTCGGACGAGGGCGATCAAGACTGGAAGTACCAGTGGCTGGACAAGAAGGTCGGTGGCGGGTCGTACGACCATCAACTGCTGCACGACGGGGACGCGTTCCTGATCGGCAAGATCGAGTTCCGCGCGATCCACACGCCGGGGCACACGCCCGAGCACCTGGTGTACATGGTGACCGACCACGGGGGCGGGGCGACCGAGCCGATCGGCATCGCGACGGGCGATTTCGTTTTCGTCGGCGACCTGGGTCGTCCGGATCTGCTCGAGACCGCGGCGCGGCAGGCCGGGGCGATGGAGCCGTCGGCGCGCCGGCTCTACAAGACGGTGCACAAGCTCGATGATGTGCCGGACTTCGTGCAGGTCTGGCCGGGGCACGGCGCGGGCAGTGCCTGCGGCAAGGCGCTCGGCGCGGTGCCGATGAGCACGATCGGCTATGAGAAGCGGTTCAACCCGGCGATCCGGGCGGCGACAAGCGAGGACGCGTTCGTCGACTTCATCCTGAGCGGGCAGCCGGAGCCGCCGATGTACTTCGCGACGATGAAGAAGCTCAACAAGGTTGGCCCGCCGGTACTCGGAGGCGTGCCGCAGCCAAAGCGGATGACCGCGACGGACCTCCGCTCGGTGGACGCGAAGTCAATGGCAATCGTGGACACGCGCGACTGGGCGATGTTCCGGGACGGGCATGTGCCGGGTTCGCTGTCGTTGCCTCTGATCAAATCCTTCAACACCGATGCGGGCTCGCTGCTCGGCGCGGACGAGCCGATGATCCTGATCATCGAGCCCGATCGGCTCGATGAGGCGGTGCGCGACCTGATCCGCATCGGTCTGGACCGGGTCGAAGGGTGGGTCGACGCGTCGACGCTCGACGAGTACGAGGGCGGATCGCACACGCTGGCGACGACACCGGAGGTGGAACCGGACGAGGCCTCGGGGCTGATCGACTCGGGCGAGGTGCGCGTGCTGGATGTCCGGCGCAAGACGGAATACAACGAGGCGCACATCGACGGCGCGACGAACGTGGCGCACACGCGTCTGGCATCGCGTCTGGACGAGGTCCCTGAAGGGCGACTCCTGGTGCACTGTCGCAGCGGCGTGCGTTCGGCGCGGGCCTCGGCGTACCTGCAGCGCCGGGGGCACGAGGTGATCAATCTCAAGGGCGGCATTGTGGCCTGGCAGGACAAGCACGATGTGGTGAAGCCGTCGACGACGGCGGGAGCGGTCTCATGAGCACAGCGAGCGAATCGAAAGCACGGGTGACGGATGTTTCGCCGTCGGAGCTGCGCCGTTGGCAACAGACGGGCGAAGCGGTGATCATCGATGTGCGTGAGCCGTTCGAGTTCGGCGAGGAGCGCATCGACGGAGCGGACCTGCACCCGCTGTCGGCGTTCGACGCCGCGGCGATCCGCGCGAAGTACGGCGACCGGAAGCTGGTCTTTCAGTGCCGGTCGGGACGCCGCTCGCTCGACGCCGCGGAGCGGTACGCCGGGTGCGGCGGGGCGCCCTACCACCTGGCCGGCGGGATCGAGGCGTGGAAGGCCCAAGGCGAGCCGGTCTACAAGCCGCAGGGCGCGCCGAAGATCGGCGTGATGCGCCAGGTGCAGATGACGGCGGGATCGCTGGTACTGATCGGGGTGCTGCTGGGGGCGTTCGTGAGCCCGTGGTTCCTGACCCTGTCGGGGTTCGTCGGCGCCGGGCTGGTGTTCGCGGGCGCATCGGGCTGGTGCGGCATGGCGATGCTGCTGGCGAAGATGCCGTGGAACAAGAGCGCTGCAAACTGCGGAACGAGTTGCTCGGCGTGATGGCGTGATCCTTCGAGCGCTGCGGCGCGGGACGGGAGCGGGTTGTGATCGGTGCGATTGTCGGGGCGCTTCTGATCGGGCTGTCGCTCGGGCTGCTCGGGTCGGGCGGCTCGATCCTGACGGTGCCGGTCCTGGCGTATGTGCTCGGGCGCCCGGAGAAGCTGGCGATCGTCGAATCGCTGGCGATTGTCGGGGCGATCGCGGCCGTCGGCGCGGTGCAGTACGCCTACGCGAAGCGTGTGGCGTGGCGGGTGCTCCTGCTGTTTGCTCCGACGAGCATTGTTGGCGCACTTGGCGGCGCGTGGATCGCCGGCTTCGTCGACGGGGCGGTGCAACTGCTGGTGTTTGGTTTCGTGATGCTCGGCGCATCGATGATGATGTGGAAGCGGTCACGCCCGGCGAACGAGCGCAGCGATGCTCAAGCGGCGCACGATGCGGAGCGCGTCGAACCGAAGATCCTCCCGTTGGCGGCGCAGGGTCTGGTCGTCGGTCTGATGACCGGCTTCGTCGGTGTCGGGGGTGGCTTCCTGATCGTCCCGGCTCTCGTGCTGTTCTCGAAGCTGGACATGCAGCGCGCCGTCGGCACGAGCCTGGCGTTGATCACGATCAATGCGTTGTCGGCGTTCCTCGGTTACCAAGGCGAACTGGACCCGCAGACCCAGCCGCTCGACTGGTCCATGATCGGTCTGTTCATCGCCATCGGGACGGTCGGGAGCGTCGTGGGGCGACGGCTGAACGAGAAGATCAATCAGCGTGCGCTCAAGCGCGGCTTCTCGGTGTTCCTCGTGGTAATGGCGGGCGTGATCATCACGCGGGAAGCGCTTCGTCTGTCGTCCTGATCGATCGCGTGGCGAAAGTGCAAAGTTGGCACCACCCGCGTGCCGATGAGTTGACAGCATCCGCCGGGGGTGTATAGTTCTGCCGCTGAACTGGAGATTCGCTTCGTGAACATCTGCCTTCGCAAACCGTGCCCGATGAAACCCTGCATGCGAATGACATGCCCGGGCGGCGGTTGCGTGGAGAAACGGTGTCGAGCGTAGCGACCCTTCCACACTCTCAGTGAGTCTGCACTGAGCACCACCGACCCGGGCACATCCGATCGGTGGTGCTTGTCGTTTTGGGACGCATCCCTCCGACTCCGCCGCCGACGCACCTGCCCCTGACCTTTCTTCCGACGACCAACGCCGGCGAAGCGATCCTGCGCGCACGGCATGACTGTGAGCACGACATGACAACCTTGACCAACCATTGGACCAACAACTCGACGACCACCGATCGCGCCCGTTCCCGTGGCGGGCTGCAGTTTCGCTTCGGGCATGACGGGGACGACTTCGCCCGCGAGCATCGCGTAAGCGAGGCGGCGCAAAGACTTCGCGTTGCGTCGTCGGATCAGCCGCTGCTGCTCGAATCGGGCGTCGTGCTCGACGAGGTGGATGTGGCCTTCGAGACGATCGGGCGCCTGAACGCCCGGGGAGACAACGCGGTGCTGGTGTGCCATCCGTTGACCGCCGATGCGCACGCCGCCCGACGCTGGCGTGGAGATCGGCCGGGCTGGTGGGAGGCCATGATCGGCGCGGGGCTGCCGATCGATCCGTCGCGTCATTTCGTGATCAGCGCGAACGTGCTCGGCGGGTGCTTCGGGACGACTGGGCCGACCTCGATCGATCCGAGCACGGGCGAGCCCTGGGGGCCCCGCTTCCCGGTCGTGACGGTCGGTGACATGGTGCGTGTGCAGCGGCGTCTGTTGGACGCTCTGGGTATCGAGAAGCCGATCGGCGTGGTCGGCGGTGGGCTGGGTGCGCTGATCGCGCTGGAATGGACCATCCGAGAGCCGGAACGCGTCGGCAGGGCGCTGGTGCTGGGAGCGGCGCCGAGACACAACGCGCAGGCCCTCGCGCTGGGCTCGCTGGCGCGACGCGCGGTTCGGGCGGACGGCGACTTCCGCTCCGGCTGGTACAGCGCGGAGCGGCGCCCGGTCGAAGGCCTCTCGATCGCGCGCGGGCTGCTGCACTCGAGCGAGCGTTCGGCAGCGCTGCTCGAACGGCGCTTTGGGCGCTCGCGCCGGGATGAGGCGCGTTCTCGCTTCACGCTGGAGCACGACCACAGCGTGGAGTGGTATCTCGATTCGACGGGCGCTCGCTTCGCCGATCGTTTCGATGCGAACTCGCTGCTCCGCCTGAGCAAGGCCGCCGACCTGTACGACGCGGGGGCAGGACGCGGCGGCCTGGTCGAGGCGCTGCGGCGCGTGCGAGCGAGGACTCTGTTCGTCGGGTTCAGCAGCGACGGCGTGCACCTGCCGGGGCAGACGCTCGAACTGCATCACGCGGCGCTGGAAGCCGGCGTCGACAGCCGGGCCCACCTGCTGGAGACGGATGAGGGACACGAGGCGTTCCTGACCCCGAGCGCGGAGCTGCGCCGGATCGCGGACCGGTTCCTGTCGGGCGCACCGAACGAAGAGGAGGGGAGAGAGGGCTGAGGCGAGCGGGCACCGCAGCGCGATCGGCCCTCCCGGTCGCGTGCCCGTGATCGCCAGGCCGGTCCGAAGCCCGGGCGCGGGTCGCGAGTGATGGCGCGATCCGCGTTCGGGTGGAGGACGAGCGGTCCTACTTCTTCGAGCGCGTCGGACGCGGCTGGAAGATCGCGCTGGCGTGCTGGGTCGGCTCGTCCCGCTTCACGCGGACGCAGCCGATCTCGGTGATCCGTTCCCACGCCGACTTGGCGTTCTGCTTCGAGAACTCGGTGCCGATGAAGCGCCGGTCGAGTTCGCGCGCGACGACGGGCGTGGTGCCGGACCCGACGAAGGGGTCCATGACCAGATCGCCCTCGCGTGAGCAGGCCCGGATGACGCGCTCGAGGTAGACCTCGGGGATCTGGTTGTCGTGGTAGTGGCGGCGTTCGGCGTTGTTGCCCTGGATGCGACCCCAGTGCTTGCCGTACCACACGTCCATCGGCACGCGCTTGCCGGCGGTGCCGGCCTTCTTGTTGTGCGTGCGCGGATCGAAGTAGGTCGTCGCGCGATCCGAGGCCTCGAGGATCTCATCGGGGTGCCACTGACGCTCCATCGGGTCCTTGCAGAAGTACAGCGCGTGGACCTTGCTGTTGATGAAGCGTCCGGTCGTGTTCTGGCCGAAGCGGTAGTGCCAGATGCACCAGTTCACCATCGCCAGGCCGCGGCCTTTGAGGTGCATGACGATCTCGGCGGCGGAGTCGTCAGGGATGTTCACCCAGATCGATCCGCTCGGCTTCAGCGCCCCGATGCACAGGTCCAGCCAGTCTCGCGTGAACTGGAGGTAGTCCTCGCGCGGCATGGAATCCTTCCACTCGTCGTACGCGCGGTTCCAGTTGAAAGGCGGGTCGGCGAAGATGAGGTCCACCTCCCCCGCTGCGACCTCGGCGATGCGCGGCAGGATTTGCCGACAGTCGCCGACATAGACACGTGTGTCCGGGTCCTTGGCGTGGTAGGTCGGCTTCAGCGCCTTCGGTGTACCGGATTTCTTCGGTTTTCGTTCCACGGTGCTCATGCGCTCGCTCGGTTACTGGGTGCCGTACATGCGATCACCGGCATCACCGAGACCGGGAAGAATGAAGCCCTGATCGTTGAGGCGATCGTCGAGTGCGCCGGCGTAGATCGGGACCTTGGGGAACTCGTCGCTGAAGCGGGTGACGCCTTCGGGAGCCGCGACCAGACAGAGGAAGCGCACGTCCTTCGCGCCTTGATCAAAGAGCATCTGCGCGGCCTTGGCCGCCGAGCCGCCGGTGGCGAGCATCGGGTCCACGAGGATGACCGGTCCGGCGTCGAGATCGCGCGGGAGTTTGGACAGGTACTGCGTCGGGAGCAGGGTCTTCTCATCGCGGAACAGCCCGATGTGCCCGACGCGGGCCTCGGGCATGACGTCGAGCACGCCCTCGGCCATGCCGAGCCCGGCCCGGAGGACCGGGCAGACGGTGATAGACGCGGTGATCTTCGTGCCCCGGTGCCGGCCCATCGGCGTCTCGATCTCGATCTGCTCGGCGGGGAACGTCCGGGTCACCTCGTAGACCATCAGCCCGGCGATCTGGGCGATGAGGGCCCGGAACGCCCGGAAGCTGGTCTGGCGATCGCGCAGGTAGGTGAGTTTGTGCTGGATCAGCGGGTGATCGAAGACCTGGAGCGTCGGGAACTGGGGGTGCGGCGTGGGCATCTTGGGGCACAGGGTATAGCAAGGCGTGAGGTTGCGCCACGCCCACGGAATCCTCCCTCTCAGCCAGAGAACGTCGGTTTCGGGAGCTGGACTGGCCCCGCCGCTTGACGCAACCGATGAAGGCGGTACGCTGTGTGGCCCGACGCGTCCGGAAGCGGCCGTTTTGGGCGACAATCAGCTATTCATGGGGCCGTAGCTCAGCTGGGAGAGCGCTTGCATGGCATGCAAGAGGTCGTCGGTTCGATCCCGATCGGCTCCACTTTGAAGACCCCGGACGATCGTTCGGGGTCTTTTGCTTTTGATCCTCGGGTCGATCGCAACCGGTCCCAAAAAGCGAAAGGCCCGCCTGTGCGGCGGGCCTTTCCGGAGTCTGGGCTTCCTGGCAGCTCGATTACGCGCGAGCGCGACGGCGGCGGACGCTGATCAGCGTCCCCATCGCCAGCAGGGCCGCGGAGGAGGGCGCGGGCACTACTGAAATCGTGAAGTTGTCGAAGATAAAGCCCATCGGCTGGAAGGGTCCGTCTTCCAGGCCCCAGTTGAACGACGAGATGCCGTTGAAGTCGTAGGTACCGACGGCGCCCAGGATGTCGAGCGAGTCCAGGCGATCGCCGCCGTACGTCGCCTGGAAGAGGGCGCGGAAGGTATCGCCGATCTGCGCGGCTTCGTCGGTGGCGACGCCGATCGGGAACTGGTCCGGATGCTCGGCGAGGAAGAAACCGTCCACCGCCGGATCGTTGTCGCGGATGATGAAGTACGGCGTCGCGCCGTTCGGGTAGGGGTTGGCCATGCCGCCGGAGATGCCGTCGAGCGTCAGGACGAACGACTCTTGAATGATCTCGTAGCCGCGGGTCGGGAAATTGGTGCTGTCGACGAAGTTGTTGGAATCGACCTGGAAGCTCATGACGGCGGAATCGCCGGGGTTCACGTCGGCCCACTGGCCGACGTTGACGCCGCCGAAGTCGACCTGCCCGACGATGTCGATCTGAATGATGTCGGCGGAGGCGACGCCGGTGATGCCGAGCGCAACGGCTGCGATAGCGATGTTCTTCATCTCAATTCTCCCTGCTGCAAAGCGTGCCGTTACGGCACCAATCTGGAATAGAGGACGCAGCCACGCCGCGGCCCAGGACAGCGTCAAGGTACAGGGGACTTTTCGTCCCGTCAATTTTCCCATGGGAAAATTGACGGGAATTTTGGTCTTCGGCCCCGGGTTCGGGTATGCTCCCGCGAGACACGGGAAAGGATGCCATCCCTCATGGGTGTCAGAAACCGAACAACCGCTGCTGCGTCCACCCAGCGCTTCGATGACGCGCTGGACCAGACCTATCAAGGAGTCCGCGGCGCCCTCACCGAGGTCCTGATCAGCGTGAAGGCTGACCCGACCAAGCCGCAGGACATGGCTCGGCGGTTCGGGATCAACAAGAATCTGGCGTGGAAGATCTCGAAAATCGTCACGGTTCCCGAGCCGCATTCCATCATTTCGAATCTGCCGGGCGACACCGGAATGGAACGGATCCTCAAGGCCTTCGAGTCGGGCGGCGCCTCGAAGTCGAGCGTGGACGCGGCACGGGCGGCGATCGACAAGTTCGATCGCATGGTAGAGCTGCACGTGGACGACCGGTCCACCCTCCAACTCGTGCTCTCGAGCAATGCTCCGCACAAAGTGCCTCAGGAGCACCTGCACGCGACGCGGAAGATGGCGTTTCAGGGCAACAGCGCGATCTGGGGTATCCAGGCACGGGTCCGGATGGCCTCATTCTTCCTCGCGCCGAACGCGGAGGACCCCACCCGGCTGGACACCGCCAGTGTGGGCGGGCTGATCGATGTTCGCCGGCTGAGGGCGGATGTGAGCGTGCCGCTGTTCATGCGTTTCGCCTACAACGACGACGGCTCGGTCCGGACGGACGCCAAGCCGGAGCCGATCTGCCCGTCCGACGGTTCTGGGAACCCGCTGATGCTCATGCGGGATTTCTGCACGACGCCGGATCCGGCGTTCCAGCCGATCACGCGCGGCGAAGTCACTCGGTACATGCTCTCGCCGGGCCCGATCGGTAACCACGGACGCCAGACCTGGATCTTCGGCGAGCGGGCTCGCAGTTTCGCGAGCATCTATGCCGACGAGCACAACGCCGTGGGCGAGCACGCGGTGCCGATCCAGGTCCCAACGGAGTGGTTGGTGTGCGATTTGTTGGTCCACCGGGAACTTGAATTCGCCATGACGCCGCGGCCGCTGGTCTACAGCCTGGTTGGCGCGGAGGTCGGGCCGGGTGAGGGCTCCGAATTCGATCGGCTCCCGATCGCCGAGCAGATGCAGAGCATCGGGCACTCGCCTCCGGAGGTCGCGACCCCCCTGATGCCCGAGCACCCGGACCTGATCGAGCATGTGTACGGGCGTCTCGGCTGGGATCCGGACGACTTTCACGGCTTCCGGTTCGCGATGCGCTATCCGCCGATGCCGAGTTCGGTGGTCATCCAGCACGATCTGGCGACGCCCGAGTAGGCGGGGGCATCGGGCTTGCATGAATATGCAGAATCGTGTATATTCATGCGTATGACCAAACCGGACCGCCAACGCCTGATCCAGCGACTGCTCAGCGAGCAGACCATCGACAGTCAGCACGAGCTGCGCGATCGGCTTGCGCAGGTCGGTGTCGAGGTGACTCAGGCGACCCTGTCGCGTGATCTTCGGGCGATGGGCATCGTGAAGGCACCGGGCGGCTGGGTATTGCCCGACGGCCTCGGCGGTCCTGTCGGTCCGGAGGCCTTCGAGGATGCGGTCCGGGCTCACCTGCTTTGGGCCAAGGCGGCCGCCAGCCTCGTCGTGATCCGCACGCAGCCGGGGCACGCCGATGCGCTCGCGATCGAGTTCGACCGCTCGCCTCAGGACGAGATGGTCGGCACCATCGCAGGCGACGACACTATTTTCATTGCGACCCCGTCTTCGGACGACGCCGAGGCGCTCGCCTCGCGCCTGGAACGGATCGCGTTCTTCGACTCGGCGGACGCGTCGAGAGATCGGGCCTGATCGATGAGCAGTCCGAAACGGGTGGTGGTGGTCGGCGCGTCCGGCTACACCGGCCTCGAAGCGATCGAGCTTCTGGGCAGACATCCGAGCGTCGAACTGGTGGGCGTCTTCGGCTCCACTGGCGGCTCGAGCGCCGGGCAGCGCCTGCGCGATCTCGCGCCCCGGTTCGCAGCCACCGGGCTGGGCGAGATGATCGTCGGTGAGGCCACGGTCGAGCGGATCGCCGAGTTCGACCCGCACGCGGTGATCCTCGCGACGCCGCACGAGGCGAGCCTGGATCTCGCGCCGGCGTTGCTTGAGCGCACCGGCGCGGTTGTCATTGACATCTCCGGCGCGTTCCGCCTGCGCGACAGTTCTCTCTACCCGAAGCACTACGGTTTCGAGCACACCCGTCCAGACCTCCTCCGCGGTGCCGCGTTCGGCGTTCCGGAACTCTCCGACCGGATCGGCGGCTCGCGACTCGTTGCGGTCGCCGGCTGCTACGCGACGGCCAGCATGCTCGCGATCGCACCGCTCGTTGATTGTGGCCTGGTGCACCCCCACCGTCCGGTGATCGTGGACGCGGTGAGCGGCGTGAGCGGCGCGGGACGCAAGGCCGTTCTCGAGCACACCTTCAGCGAACTGTCGCTCAAACCGTACAAGGTGTTGTCGCACCGGCACGCTCCGGAGATCGCGCAGGGCGCCGGGCTGTCGCCGAGCCAGAAACTGCTGTTCACGCCGAGCGTCGCGCCGTTCGATCGGGGCATCGTGGCCACCGTCCACGTCGATCTGATCGGCGACGCTGCTGCCGAGGATCTCCGCGAGGCGTTCGAACGGGCCTACGAAGGCCAGCCCTTCGTGCGTGTGCTCGGCGAGAGCGCCTGGCCGTCGGTCGGCGGGGTGGTGCGCACAAACTTCTGCGACATCGGCTGGTGCTTCGATGAAGAAGCGGGCGAGACGCCTCACGCCGTGATCATCAGCGCGCTCGACAACCTGACCAAGGGCGCATCCGGTCAGGCGATCCAGTGCATGAACATCGCCCTCGGCCTCGACCAGGCCGAAGGGCTGCTGCCGAGCAGTCCGCGCCAGCAACTGATCGGAGGCGCGTCGTGAATGCTGCGAACAGCGGTATGGACCGCCCCATCGTGATCAAGATCGGCGGCGCGATCATCGACCAGACCGCGGCATTGTCGCGCCTCTGCGAGATGGTCGCCAAACTGCACTGCTCGCTGGCGCAACGCGGGAGCCGCCGCGGCGTCGTTGTCGTTCACGGCGGCGGGCTGGCCATCGACGCTCACCTGCGCCAGCTCGGCTACGAGCCGCACCGTGTTGATGGCATCCGCGTGACACCGCCGGACCAGATCGACGCGGTCGTTGAAGTGCTCGCCGGGCGGATGAACCGATCGTTGGTCGGCAAAATCGACGCGTCGCTCAAGCGGGCCGGGAAGGCCCATCGCGCGGTCGGCCTGAGCATCGGCGACGGCGGGCTCACCACGGCGCGTCCGGTCGCGTGTGGCGATATCAACTTCGGCTGCGTCGGCGAGGTCACCGGCGGCGACCCCGCGCTCGTCAACACGCTGCTCGACAGCTGCTTTCTGCCGGTCATCAGCCCGATCGCCAGCAACGATGTCGGCGGCGTGTGCGACGCGTTGAATGTGAACGCCGACGACGCCGCGGCGGCCGTGGCGGGCATCATCGACGCACAGTCGCTGGTGCTGCTCAGCGATGTCCCGGGCGTGCTCGACGCCGACGGGCAACGTATTGCAGAACTCGACGGCGCGTCGATCGAGGGCCTGATCACCGGCGGGGTCATCACCGGCGGCATGATCCCCAAGGTGCGTGCGGCACTCGACACGGCGACGAAGACCGGCGTCGCGACGCGTATCGCGTCTTGGAAGGACCCGGCATCGCTGCTCGCGCTCGCGTCCGGCGGCGACTGCGGCACGCTCGTGCTTCCGGCCCCGTCGATAGCGCATGCTCACTCAACCCTCGGTGCGGAGGACCGCTCGTGACGACGACACTCAAGCCGATCGCCACGCCAACAGCCGGGTCGCCAGCGGGCCTGCTCGAAGCGGGCACCGACTTCCTCTCGCTGCGCACCCTGTCGCGCGATGGATTGCGGGACCTTATCGAACTGTCATTGCTCGCAAAGGCCGAGCCTTCGCGTTTCTCGAAGGCGCTGTCAGGAACGAGCGTCGCCCTGCTGTTCGAGAAGGCGTCGCTGCGGACCAGGGCCGCGTTCGAGGTCGGCATCAACAGACTCGGAGGGCACAGCGTCTACTTCGATCACAACGCCGGACGCCTCGGCGAGCGCGAGAGCGTTTCGGACTACGCGAAGAACCTCGAGCGTTGGTTCGGGCTGATCGTCGCGCGGACCTACCGGCACGGCACCATCGAGAAACTCGCCGAGGCTTCGGCGGTTCCGGTCATCAACGCGCTGAGCGACGCGAGTCACCCTTGCCAGGCGCTCGCCGACACGCTGACGCTGGTCGAACACCTCGGCGGCTTCGGCGCGCTGCGCGGGCAGAAGATCGCGTTCGTCGGCGACGGCAACAACGTGTGCGTGTCGTTCGCCCGAGCGATGGCGCTTTGCGGCTGCGAAACCGTTGTCATCGCGCCGGAAGGCTACGGCATCGAGGACGACATTCAGGCGGAGATTCGCGCGGCCGCCAAAGCCAACGGCGGCGGATTTGAAGCCAGTTCCGATGTTTCGTTGGTTTCTGGCGCACGGGCCGTCTATACCGATGTATGGGTATCGATGGGTCACGAGGAGAGCGTCGCGACGCGGACCAAGGCATTCGAGCCGTACCGCGTCGACTCGTCGCTCATGCGCCGCGCCGCCGACGATGCTCTGTTTTTGCATTGCCTGCCGGCGAAACGCGGGCTTGAGGTGACCGACGAGGTCGTCGACGGTCCCGGCTCGGTTGTCTTTGATCAGGCCGAGAACCGCATGCACACGCAGAACGCGGTGCTGCTTCGACTGCTCGGCAAGGCCTGACGACTCCCCCACTCACCTGAACCCACACCACCAATCAATTGACGGCGCCACATGATCGGCGCGGAGAGAAGAACCATGGCGAACAAAGTTGTACTCGCGTACTCGGGCGGGCTGGACACCTCGGCGATCGTGCCCTGGCTCATCGAGAACTACGGCTGCGAGGTCGTGGCGTTCGTGGCCGATGTAGGCCAGGGCACGGACGAGCTGACGGGCGTCGAGAAGAAGGCCAAGGACAGCGGCGCGAGCGAGTGCCATGTCGTGGACTTGCGTGAAGAGTTCCTGAAGAACTACGTCTTCCCGACGCTGGTCTCGGGCATCACCTACGAGAAGAAGTACCTACTCGGCACGTCAATGGCCCGCCCGGTAATCGCCAAGGCGCAGGTGGAGGTCGCGCGCAAGGTCGGCGCGGACGCGCTGTGCCACGGCTGCACCGGCAAGGGCAACGATCAGGTGCGTTTCGAGCACGCGTTCGCGGCGCTCGCGCCGGACTTGAAGGTGATCGCGCCGTGGCGCGAGTGGAACATGAAGAGCCGCGATGACCTGATGGACTACATCGAGGCCAAGGGCGTCCCCTGCTCCGCCAGCCGGCAGAAACCCTGGAGCCGCGACTCGAACCTGTGGCACGTGTCGCACGAGGGCGGCGTGCTGGAGAACCCCTGGACGCCCGCGCCGGAAGAGGTCTGGATGCGCACCGCCAACCCCGTCGATACGCCCGACGAGCCGGAAGACGTGCAATTGAAATTCGTCAACGGGCGTCCGGTGGCGCTCAACGGCAAGGACCTCGGCCCGGTCGAACTGGTCGAGCAGCTCAACGACATCGCGGCGCGTCACTGCGTGGGCCGGGTGGACATGATCGAGAGCCGGGTCGTCGGCATGAAGAGCCGCGGCTGCTACGAGACCCCGGCCGGCACGGTGCTGGTCGAGGCGCTGCAGGCGCTCGAGCAATTGACGCTCGATCGCGAGACGCGTCGCTTCAAGGAGGAACTGGGCCTGAAGTCGGCGCACCTCGTGTACGAGGGACGCTGGTTCACGCCGATGCGCGAGATCCTGCACGCCGCGACCGAGAAGATTGCCGAGAAGCTCAACGGCGAGGTGGTCGTTCGCCTGCACAAGTGCTCGGCGATCACCGTCCAGCGTCGGGCCGAGAAGACGCTCTACAGCGAAGAGTTCGCGACATTCGGCGCGGACACCGTGTACAACCAGAAGCACGCCGAGGGCTTCATCCAGATCTTCAGCCTGCCCGAGCGCATCGTCGCGATGCGGGACGGGGTCGGAGGCCCGCACTCGACCGGCAAGCCGCTCGCGCCGAACGAAGTCGTCGAAGAGCCCGCCGGCGTGGGGGCGTGACGATGTGGGGAGGAATGTTCGAGAGCGGTCCGGACGAACTGTTCAAGCGGTTCAACGACTCGCTGCGCTTCGACTGCGCCCTGCTCCCGTTCGATGTGCAGGGCTCGGTCGCCTGGGCCAAGGCCCTGCACGGCGCGGGCGTGCTGACCAAGGACGAGCTGTCATCGCTTCGAGAGGCGCTCGGCCAGATCGTTGACGAGCACGATGCGGACCCGGACCGCGTTCGCAACGCCGACGACGAGGACATCCACTCGTACGTCGAGCGCCAGCTCATCGAACGGGTCGGTCCGCTCGGGAAGAAGTTGCACACCGGGCGCAGTCGCAACGATCAGGTCGCCACCGACTTGAAGCTGTACACCCGGCACGCCATCGACGGCTGGCTCGCGGATCTGCTGGAGCTGCGAGCCGCGCTGGTCGATCTGGCCGACCGGCACCGGGACCTGATCATCCCGGGCTTCACGCACCTGCAACTCGCGCAGCCGGTGTTGTTTGCGCACTGGTGCCTCGCGTACGTAGAGATGCTGGAGCGCGATGCCGAGCGCCTGATCGATGCGCGTAGGCGACTCAATCGTTGCCCGCTGGGCAGCGGTGCGCTCGCGGGAACGGCGTACTCCGTCGATCGCGACCAGATCGCGTCGCAGCTCGGTTTCGACTGCGCAACGCGGAACAGTCTGGACGCCGTCAGCGATCGCGATCACGTGGTCGATGTCCTCAGCGCGGCCTCGATCTGCGCGACGCACCTTTCGCGGATCAGCGAGGACCTGATCATCTACGCCAGCGATGGATTCGGGCTGGTGACCATGTCCGACGCGGTCGCGACCGGCAGCTCGCTCATGCCGCAGAAGAAGAACCCGGACGCGCTGGAACTGCTGCGGGGCAAAGCCGGGCGGATCATCGGTTCACTCGTGTCGTTGCTGGTGACCGTAAAGGGCCTGCCGATGGCGTACAACAAGGACATGCAGGAGGACAAGGAGCCGCTGTTCGACGCGGTCACCAATCTTTCGTTGTCGCTGCGGGTGATGAAGATCGTCGTGGACACGCTGATCGTGAACGAGGACCGCTGCGTTGCCATGGCCAAGCGCGGCTACGCCAACGCGACCGATCTGGCCGACTACCTTGTGCACCGGGGCGTCGCCTTCCGCGACTCGCACGACATCGTCGGGCGGGCCGTGCGCGGAGCGATCGATCAAGGCATCCCGCTGGAGGAGATGGACCTTGCGTCGCTCCAGCGGTACAGCGATGTGATCGAGGACGATGTCTACGACTGGCTGACGCTCGATTCGGTCGTGTCGAAGCGTGATGTCGTGGGCGGCACGGCTCCGGCGCGGGTTCACCGCGCGATCGACGATGCGAGGACTCGCATCCACACGCAGCGCGATCAACTGCGCGATTGCGCTCCGTCGGGAGCGGACGCGTGAGCGTTGCTGGGGCCGGCCCTCCAAAGGCTTCGGCCCGCCCCTCGACCGTCACCCAACCGGTCGAAGTTGTTGCTGCGCAGCAAGACAGTCAAGCCGAGCCCGTGCTAGAAGTGCGCTCCGCCGGGCCCTTGGACGCTCCGGGTGTCTGCGAACTCGTCTCACGTTGGGCGAACGCCGGACGCCTGCTCCCGCGTACCCTTCGTGAGGTCGAGAGCCTCATCGAGTGCTTCGTTGTCGCGAGGCTCGGCGAAGAGGTGGTCGGCTGCGCCGCGCTCATCGTCTGCGGCGAGGCGATGGCCGAGATCCGCTCGGTCGCGGTAGACCCGACGCGCACCGGGCACGGCATCGGGCGGCGCATGGTCGAGTTCCTGCTCGACGAGTCGATGCGCCTCGACCTGGACCGCGTCTTCCTGCTGACCCGGAACCCCGCTTTTTTTGAACGCTGCGGCTTTCGCACGATCGACCCGGACGACCTGCCCGACAGCTTCGTGCACGACTTCCTGAACATCCAGCAGCGCACGTTCACCGATCGCTACGTCATGACGCGCGAGATCGGTGATGTGTACCACGCCGGCTGAGCTCGGCCGGCGCGGCGCCGGTTCAGTTGCCGGGGCGGAGCACGTCGATCACGGTCGGCTCGATGATCCGTACGCCGTTGTTGCTCTGCGGGCGGGCCGCGCCGGCGACGCCGACGATCGCGTTGAGCATGCTGTCGATCGCGATCTCTTCGTTCGGCGTGACGTACGCGAGCGTGCGCCCCGAACCTCCCTCGACCGACTGCAGACGGAACATCAGCGGCAGTCGCTTGCCGTTGTAGATGGCCGATGGGACGAGGCGACCGACCACGATGTAGTCGCGGCGTCCGGCGAGCGCTTCGTCCAGTTCGTCGAAGTTCTCGGCGGCCTCATCGGTCGCCGAGCGGATCGCTTCGAGTTCCTCGATCGCCTGCTGGAGCTCGAGGCGGATGTTGAGCAGATCGATGCGGGCCTGCGCGTAGCGCTGGACGTCCGCGGCGAGCGGGGTCTCGGCGGCGAGTTCGATCAGGTCTCGGAACTCCTGGATCAGCGGACGGATCTCGGCGTCGGCGGTCTTCTGAGCCGCGACGACGCCGTAGGCCTCGTCGAGCTGCTTGCTCCGCTGAATGACGACGTCCATCGGCGAGAGCGATTCGGCTTCCTCGGCGGCATCCGCGGCTGACTCGTCGCTTCCCATCTCAACCGAACCGGGCTCATCGGTCCCGGTCGGTTCGCCGGTCTCCTCGGTGCCGGTGCCCGGCGACGCGCCCTCGTCCGAAGATGCGCCCCCATCAGAACTGGCGGCCGGGTCGGCCGCATCCCCCTCGCCCGACGGCTGCTGGGGCTGGGACTCTTCGGGCTTTGTCTCCGGCTTCGGCTCGGCTGGCTTGGGCTGTTCGGGCTGCGCCTGGTTCTGTTTGGCCAGGAACTGCTCGACCTCCGCCTCGGTCGCACGACGGGTTGCCGCCGCGATCACGAAACCGTTCGCGCCGTCCGGAGCGGGAACGATGTAGCCGTCGGTCTGGTTCTGGTTGTTCATGATCGGCCCGAAGTAGCGGAACTTCGTGCCGGGGGGGACGACCGACTGCATGTTGACGCGACGGTACGAGCTCTCGGTCGTCGGCACCGCGGCGTTGATCGCGCGCGGAGCCGCGTTGCGGACCGTCTCGATCCGGGCGCCTTCTTCGATGATTCGAGCGTCGCGGGTGTCGATCCAGACGCGCGTGCCCTTGGGGTACGCCACTCGATACCAATCGAACGACTCCGCGTTCACTTTGAGCAACTGACCCTGCTTCAGGTTCGCGATCGCGTACCAGCTCGGCGAGTCGCCGCAACGGAGTTCGGTGTCGCGGGTCAGCACCACCCAGAACGGCTCGAGATCGTTCACCTGCGCGCCGGCTCGCGGGGCGGCTGCGCCCAGCGTGATCAAGGCGAGGATGAACAGGGCCAGCGGGCGCCAGAGGGAAGTCGTGTTCATAGTTCGATTCCTTCGTTCGTCTCGTACCGCGACGGGTACCGGGCGCGGCGATTTTCAGGGCTGCTCGTGGGAAAACAGGAGGGTGATTCAACGAGTTGAACCACTTTGACCCCGGCCCCCGCGCGGGCTACGCTCCGGGTCTATGCCCAACCGCACGACATCCTACCGGACCCGGTGCCTCGCGGCAGCATCGCTCGCGCTTTGCGTGGGCGCATGCTCGACCCCGTTCGAGGCAGAGACCGGTGAGTCCCTGAGGCGATCGGTGCTGGATTCCATCCGAACCGAGATGGCAGACACGACGGCGCGCCCGCTCCGCGCACAGGTCGAGCCGATCGACCTCAGCGAGCAGCGACTCGAGACGCTCAACTCGATGGCCGGCCCGGAGTCTTACGATGGTGAGCCGCTCCCGAACATCGGGCCCGACCTCGCCGGCAACCAGCCGGACACCCGCGAAATCTCGCTCGAACAGGCCATCCAATCGGCCGTCCGGCACAATCTGCGCCTGCAGGACGCCTCGTTTTCGCCGGCGATCAGCCGCGAGCAGTTGACGCAGGCGGAGTCTGTCTTTGACTGGGTGTTCTTCGCCGATGCCCGGTGGAACGCGCTCGACGAGCCGCAACTCGGCACCAGTTTCGGCGCGGGTCGGGCGAACGTCCGCAAGGACCTCGCGCTGAGCGCCGGGTTCCGAAAACGGTTGACGAGCGGTGGAGAACTCACCTTCTCCCAGAGCGAGACCTACAGCGACATCAGTTCCCCCGGCGTGAACTTCGTTCCGGATCCCTCAAACGCCGTGGGCTTCAGCGCTCGCCTCGACCAGCCGCTGCTGCGCGGCTTCGGTCGGGAAGTCACGCTCGCCGAGGTCCGCCTCGCCGAGAGCGCCCAACGGGCGTCGGTCCAGCAACTCCGCGACCAGCTCATCGCGACGGTCACCGAGACCGAACGCGCCTATTGGAACCTTGCGACGGCGTATCGCTCGCTTCGCATCCAGCAGCGACTGCTCGACCGTGGCGAAGAAGTCCGCCGGCGCGTGGAAGCCCGACTCGAACTCGATGCCACCCCCGCCGCAGTCTTCGATGCCCGCTCGCAGGTCGAGTTCCGTCGGGCCAACGTCATCCGAGCAACCAACGCCCTGCGCCAGGCCTCCGACGCGCTCAAGATCCGGATGAACGACCCGGCCTACCCGATCGAGAGCGAAGTCCTGCTGGAGCCCGTCGATGCGCCGGTGAGCTCTCCGGTCGAGTTGAGTTTCTTCGACGCCGTGACCACGGCCCTCGATCGGCGCCCCGAGATCGAGCAGGCGATCCTCACGATCAACGACGCCTCGATCCGCGTCGCCGTGGCCGACAACGGTCGCCTGCCCGCCCTGAACCTCGCGGCCCAGGCCAACTTCGACGGGCTGGCCGAGAACCTCGGCGATGCGCTCGACGAGGAGTTCGGCGGCGACTACGCCAGTTACATCGTCTCGCTGACCTTCGAGCGGGCGCTCGGCAATCGCGGTCCGGAAGCGTTCTTCCGGCAGCGCCAGCTCGAGCGCCTTCGCGCGATGAACACCTACCGCCTCGCGGTTCAGACGGTGTTGCTGGAGGTGAAGACCGCGCTGCGGAATCTTCAGACGAACTACCAGCTGATCGAACAGACGCGCATCGCGCGTCTCGCCGCGACCGAGAACCTGCGCACGCTCGAAGTCCAGGGCGAAACGACGCGCGGTTTCACGCCCGAATTCCTCGACCTTCAGTTCACCCGCCAGCGGGCGCTCGCCGATGCGGAGTTGCAGGAGATCCAGGCGCTCGCCGACTACAGCGTCGGCCTCGCCGAGTATTACGCAGCGACCGGATCGACGCTGGCACGCCTCGGCATCAAGGTCGCCCCGCCGACCGCGCGTGAGCTGCTCGGTCCGGCGAGCACCGGCGACGAGTGACCTCCCAGTGGCCACCGACCGTTCCCAGATCGCCGAAGCCGCGAGGCGCATCCGCGCCGGAGGGGTCGTCGCGTTCCCGACCGAGACGGTCTACGGGCTCGCGGCGGATGCGCTCAACCCGGACGCGGTGCTGAAGGTCTTCGAGTTGAAGGGCCGGCCCGAGTCGCAGCCGATGAGCGTGATCGTCTCCGGCACCCGCATGGCCCAGCGCGTCGTGAAATCGTGGCCCGAGCGGGCGAAGGTGCTCGCCAACCGCTTCTGGCCCGGCCCGCTGACGATCGTCGTCCGGCGATCGCCGGATCTCCCCTATCAAGTCACCGCCGGTCGCGACGGCGTCGGCCTGCGCTGTCCCGACCACCCGATCGCGCTCGCGCTGCTGGAGACCTGCGGCTTCCCGCTGCTCGGCCCGAGCGCGAACCGCAGCGGGCAGCCGTCGCCGACGAGCGCGGATCATGTCCGCCGCGCATTCCCGGACTCGGACCTGCTCGTTCTCGACGGCGGTCCGTGTCGCACGGGCATCGAGTCCACGATCATCGAGGTCGGCCCGGACGGTGACCGGATCCTGCGTGTGGGCGCGATCACACCCGAGGAACTCGGCGTGGATCTCGACAACATCGCCGAAGGCGTCGGCGCACCGATGCGTTCGCCGGTCGGGGACGACGACTACCCGATCGAGTTGTTCAGCGCTGCGGACTGGCCAGGGGTGCTCGAACGCGGGAGCGGGAAGGCCGTCGTGCTCGCCGTGTCCGACGAGGTACGGGTCGAACCGCCGAACGAACTCGTGCGCATGCCGCGCGATGCGGGGCAGTATGCGAACACGCTGTACGCTGCCATCCTCGCCGCGGCGACATCGGGCGCGGACCGCACGCTCGTCGAGCGACCGACGCAGACCGACGGGCTGTGGCGGACGATCCACGCCCGGCTGCAGCGCCTCGCGCCCGAGTCCGGGAAATAGGCGACCGATCAGCTCTTCTGGCGAACGAGTCGTGACAGGTCGCCGTTTTCGTCTTCGATGATGATCTCGTCCGCCTCGTCGAGGAACAGCCCGTGGTCCACGATACCCGGCATGCTGTTGAGCGCTGCCCGGAACATCTCGGGGTCCATGGCGTTGCGATCGCCCGGGTTCGTGTCCGGGTCGGCCGGCATTGCGAGATCGAGGATCAGGTTGCCGTTGTCGGTGCGAATCGGCTGCGACCTGTCGTCGAGACGCATGCGCGGGTCGAGGCCGAGCCACTCGAAGCGTGAGGTGAGCACACCCAGCGCGAAATCCAAGACCTCAACGGGGACACGGAAGCTGTCGCCCAGCCGTTCGGCTCGCTTCGTGTGCTGGACGAGGTACACCGTTCGGCGCGCGCCATAGGCGACGATTTTCTCGCGCGTCATCGCCCCGCCGCCGCCCTTGATCATGCGCATCTCGTCGTCGAACTCGTCCGCGCCGTCGAAGAGCACATCAACGGTGAGCGTGTCGCGCATCTCGACCACCTCGATGCCGAGTTCGCGGGCGAGATCCGCCGAGGCGTTCGAGGTCGCGACCGCTTTGATGTGCGCCAGCCCGCCGTTGCGGATGCGATCGGCCAGCGCTCGGATCGCCCGAGTGGCGGCACGCCCGGTCCCGAGCCCGACCATCATCCGGTGGTTGATCCCGGCGATGGCGGCTTGGGCGAGTTGGTCCTTGGCGATGTCTGTGGTGGATTCGGACATGCAACCCAGAGTACCGGATCGGGCGGGGCCGCTCAGCGCACAAGCCCGAGGCACTCGCTGACGCGCTGCATCGCGATCGACGCGGCGACCGTGGCGTTCAGCGAATCCACACCGCCGGCGATAGGGATCCGCACGCGAACGGCGGCGCTGCCCGAAGCGCCATCGGTCAGGCCCTCTCCCTCGCTCCCGAGCAGGAGGCAGACGCGCGGGTCGCTGTGCCCGTCGAGTTTCCGGGCGAGTTCTCCGGGCGAGACCGCGTCCGGGGCCGTCGTGAGCGCGACCGTGAGAAACCCGGCGCGACGGAGCAGTTCAGCCCCTTCCGAGCCCGCCGGAATGGTCGCGTACGGGACGCGCAGGGCGTGGCCCATCGATACTCGGATGGCCTTGCGATAGAGCGGGTCGCAGCAGCGCGGCGTGATGAGCACACCGCTGGCCCCGAAGGCCGCGGCGCTGCGGAACACGCCGCCCATGTTGTCGTGGTTTGCGAGGTCTTCGGCGAGGACCAGCAGGCGATCTTCCGGGCCGAGCCCGGCGAGGAACTCGGAGGCGTCGGGAACCGGGAGCCGGCGTCCTGCGCTGAGGCAGCCGCGATGGATGTCGAAGCCTACGATCGAGCCCATGACCTCACGCGACGCGAGATATACCGGGGGCGGGTCGGCGTGGCGCTCCAGAGCCGGGCGGATCGCCTCGAGCGCGTGTTCGGTCACCAGCACGGATTCCGCTTGGTACCGGGCGTCGCGCAGCAGCAGCGAGACAACGAATCGGCCCTCGGCCATGAACAGTTCGTCGCGCCCCCGCAGGTCGGCATCGCGTACATTCCGGTACGGAGCAACCCGCTCGTCCTCGATTTCCGTGATGGGAATGATCTGCATCCGCCAGAACGCTTCAGGAAGGGAATGACACGGAGATGTGCCCGATGACACGCACGAATCGAACGACTGCCGACCGCTCCATTCTGCGGTATTCCGCCCCGCTCTGCGTGGGCGTGTTCGCGCTGGGCACGCTTGGCGGGTGCGACGGACCCGAGAGCGTGGTGGCGACGGAGGAAAACTCGCAACCGAGCGACGCCGCGGTGCGGTCCCCCGAGGCCACGGATCGGCCAGCGTCAAGCGGCGTAGACCTCTCGGCGACCGTGACCGTCGAGGGTATCCGCATCGCGATCCCCGACCGCTGGCGACCCGCGACGACTGCTTCGACCTTCACCGCGGTTCAGTACACCGTGCCGTCGCCGGACGGTGACGCGGACCAGAACGCGACGTTCACGATCTCAACCCCGATCGGCGGCGGGCTCATGTACAACCTGCTCCGCTGGGACCGCCAGTTCCGTGGTGACGACGCTTCGACCTCAACTTGGATCACCGTCGACGCGGACCAGCAGACGGTCCACTTTGTCGGACAGGGCCCGTTCGATACCGGGCTGCCCGGCTCGACAGGCGTTCAGGAAGACACCATGGTGCTGGGAGCGATCCCGATCGTGAACGGACCGGAGCAGGTCGAACTCGGCGAACCCGACGATGCGGGGCGGTACGAGTTCGCGGTCGATGAGAACTCGCAGCCGATGCGGCTGTCAAACGTGTTCATCAAACTCACCGGACCGGCATCGGTGGTCGAGAACGCTCGCGCCGAGTGGGACGCGATGCTCCAGAGCATCGAGATCCGCGATGTCAGCAACTGGGCGACGCCGTGAGCGAGCCCGAGGAGTACCGCTTCGGCGATCGCACGGTCAACCGATTTGACCTGTACGAGATCGCCGTGCAGTGCCCGCCGATCGAGGCGTCGTTTCTGGACGCTGTCCACGCCGGGAAGCCGCGCGTGCTCGGTGAGGACTTTGCCGGCCCGGCCGGTGTTTCACGGGCATGGCTGGCGATGGGCGATGACCGTCGCGCGATCGCAACCGATCTCGACGACGAGCCGCTCCGCCACGCCGTGCGCCGGCTCGCTGAGGCGCAGGGCAACGGAGCGGTCGAGCGCCTCACGGTCCGCGAGCGTGACGCTCTGGAGGTCGGAGACCGGGCCGATGTGATCGCCGCGCTGAACTTCGCGGTCTGTGAACTGCACCGGCGCGATCGTCTGCTCACCTACCTGCGGAACTCCCTCTACCGTCTCGAACCCCGGGGCGTGCTGGTCTGTGACCTTTACGGCGGCGTCGACGCGATGCTCCCCGGCACGAGCGAGCAGACCATCGAGACCGAGCAGGGTGAACTGGTCTACATCTGGGAACAGATCGAAGCGGACGCGACCACGGGCCGGGTCCGCAACGCCATCCACTTCGGGTTGCCCGACGGAACCCGCATCCAACGCGCGTTCGAGTACGACTGGCGACTCTGGTCGCCGGCCGAACTCCGCGACGCCATGCGCGAAGCCGGTTTCAGCACCACCGAGGTCTACGCTCACTACGGCGATGCGATGGATGCGGACGGCAACCTGCTCGTCGAGCCGATCAGCACCGATGACAGACCGGGCGAGCCCGTCCCGGAACTCGACGACCAGTGGGTGCTGTACATCGCCGGGCGCGTGTGAGCGCATCGTCGTGTCGGCTCAGAACTCGTACACGAGCTCGGCGAAGTAATCGAGGTTGTTCTTCTCGTTTCTTGCGCTGCTGTTGTAGCGGTCCTCGAGACTGAGACGGAGTTTCACGTTGTTCTTGTCGTTCAAACCGATCTCCCAGCCGGCCCGAACCTCCGCGCGGAACTCGCCGGACTCGGCGAGATCGGGGAAGTAGTCCGCGGCGATCTCGATGCGCTGACGCTCGGTGAAGTAGTGGCTGAACGCGAAGGCGATGATGGCCTCCGGGTCGATGTCTTCGTTCGGACCGTTGAACTGGCGCGAGGCGCCAAGCCCGAGCCGCGTTGAGAGCAGCGTCTCGTCGTTGTCGAGGAACCGGTAGACCAGGCCGGTGCCGCCTCGCAGGCGCGCGTCGTAGTCGAGGAACTCAGCGAGCTCCAGTTCGGATTCGAGGAAGCCGGACCACTTGGACTCGCCCCGGAGCCACTCGTTGCGGGCGCGGGCGGTGAAGCGGTTCTCGGTGCGATCGCCGTCGCGTCGGGTCTGCTGGTAAGTGCTTCTGAGGGTGAGGATCGTGTTCTCGGCGTCGCGTTTGGCGGTCGCCACGACCCGAGCCGAGTCGCTGTCCGTGGACCCGCGCGAGCCGCTGAGTCCGAGCTGCAGGCGTCCGGACCACGAAGCCTCCGGCGGCTCGGGAAGGCGCTCCGGCTTGGTCGTCGGCGGTACATCCGGCGGCGTGACGCCGCTCTCGACCTCTGCCTGCTCGCCGGGCTGTATGGACTTCGGCGTCTCCGGCGGTTCGCTGACCGTGCGGACGCGGGTCAGCGCCAGCCTCTCGATCGTGATGTCGCCCAGCGCGCTGTGGCTGAGCACGACCGAACTGGCGTTCACTTCGACGAGGATCCCTCGGAGCTGGTCGCCATTACTGAGAATCAGCCCGACCTCGGCGTTTATCAGTTCGGGCAATCGCACGAGCGGGTCACCCGCCGAAGAACCGACGGGCTGCTCGACCGCTTCCGCGGCTTCCGCGTCCGCTGCGTTGGCCCAGGCCACCGGGCCGCACAGCCCGAGCGCGGACGCGACGACCACGGGGATAAAACAGATGGACCGAATCGTGAGCATCGGCGGACGAGACCTCTCTTCGCGGGAGCGCAGATAGACGGTTTATCGGCAGATTCAAGGGACGCGCAAAAACGAACAGGCCCGCGACGAGCGATAACCTCGCGCGGGCCATGAGTTATCGAGCCGCTGTGATCAGAAGCCGTACACGAGCAGCACGAAGTAGTCTGTATCGCTCTCGGGATCCGCCAGCGTGTCACGACGGTTCTCGACGCCGAGGCGCAGCGAGAGGTTCCCATCGTCGTTGAGGTCGATCTGATACGCGGCGCTCGAGACGAGCCGATACTCGTCGATCTCATCGAAGTTCGGGTAGTACGTCACGCTCGTGACCAGCGACTGGTTCTCGGTGACCTTGGTCTCGAAATCGAGCCCGACCAGACCGTTCGCGTACCCGTCGTTGACATTGCCGAACGAGTAGGTGTAGCCGGCACCGACGCGCGCTTGCAGGGTCGCGTTCTCGTCATCGATGATCTTGTAGCCCAAGCCGGCGGCGCCGCTGACGCGGTTCTCGAAGTTCTGGAACTTGTTGTACTCGTGCGAACCCTCGACGAAGACGGACCATGGGGAGTCGTCGCCGAGTTTCCAGTCGTTCCGAGCCAGAGCCGTGAAACGGTTCTCGGTATCGCTGGAGTCCTCGTTAGCGTACTTGTACGTCAGCGAGAGATTGAAGATGTTCCGGTTGGTTTCCTGGGAGGCTTTGAAGCCCGCGCGCAGGTTGTCCGAGTCGGTTGAGCCGCGCGAGCCGTTGAGACCGAGCGACAGTTCGAGATCCCAGGGGTAGGTCTGCGGCGCGGCGTCCTCGGCCTCCTCAACCGCCGATCCGTCCTGTCCGGCTGCGACGCCGGCGACCGCGACGCCAAGCCCGGCGACGACTGCGAGTTTCCAATCCATCATGTCTGCTCCTCCGAGCTCTGATGCGTCATGAGATCGGCTCGGGAGTCTCCGGGCGCTCCGCGCCACGCCCCGGCCGGGGAAACCCAAGAAGATACGCACCCCCGCGGGTCGGCGAAACCGGGAAATCCAGCATCCTGCGTGATTGAGGTCGCTTTGGTGCGATCAGTCTCCCGACGGTTCGGCGGGCGGGGCGACGCGTGCCCCCTGCGGCGTCGTCAACACCGGATTCTGTCTCGGGTCCACCGGCGCCCACTGGACCTTGGTCGCGCCGAGCAGCGTGCCCGTCGCGAACGCCAGGTCGGTTTGCGCGATCTGGTAGTCGGCCAGCGCACGGACCTCGGCCGACTGGGCGTCGGCGAGGTTTGTTGCGGCATCGAGCACATCCGTCGATGTTCGCAGGCCGACGTCGAACTGATTCCGCTCGGCCTGGAGGGTACGCGCCGCGAGCAGCACCCGCTGCCGGGCCGCGAGGATGCGCTGCCACGACGCTTCGAGCTGATCCAAAGCGCCGAAGACCTCCTGGCGGATCGAAAGCTCGCGAGCCGCCTTCGTGCTCAGCCGCTGAAGCCTCGCGACGATCGCCTGCTGCGTCCGCGACTTCGCGGCCTCGTTGCCTATCGGCGTCTGGAAGTTGAAGCCGACCGTCCAGTCCGCGAAGTCGCCGTCGGCGAGCGTGTCGAACGAGTCGTTAAACGACGTACCGAGCCCGTTGTAGCGGTAGGTGTAATCGAAGGCGAAAGACGGCAGTTGCTGGTTCTTGCGGAACTCCACAGTCGACTCGTCCTGCGCGAGGCGCAGTTCGAGCTCGAGCAGTTCCATGCGCATATTCATCGCCGCCTGGACGAGCGTCTCACCGTCGAGTTCGTACGGCACGGGATCCGGGTCGGTTCCGATCTCGAGGTAGGGCGCGCCGTCGATCGAAAGTCCCGGCGCGTTCAGAATCACCTTCAGCGTGCGCAAACGCTGACGGACATCGGTCTCGGCGAGAATGATTCCCTCGAGACGGTCCGCCACACCGGACTGCGCGCGAGTGATCTCGATCTCGGCGGCGTCGCCGGCTCGGACGCGGCGCTCGGCCTGATCCAGCTGCTCGACGGCGAGTTCGTACTGACCCCGCCGAACCTCAAGAAGCTTCTGCGCGGCGTACAGGTCCCAGTACGCCCGATCGACCGACGCCAGCGTGCGGATGACCTCAAGCTTCGCGAGCGCCTGCGAGATCTGCGACTCGAGCGCCGCGATGCGGATCCCGAACGTGTTCGCTCGACGCCCGAAATTTCGCAGCAGCGGCTGCGAGTAGGACAACTCGAAGTCGCTCGTGTACGACGGATTCAGCGTGGAGAAGGCGTTGTCGGTTTGAAACCGGTTGAAGGGCAGGTTGAAGTCCACAGTGCCGCCGGATCGCAGCGGGATGCTCACCCCAAAGTTGTAGGAGTCGCGCCGCGTCTGAGAGCCGTCGAGGTTCGACGAGGTCGGCTGGTCGGTCTCGCCCCGGGTATAGCCGGCGTTGAAAACCGCTTCGAACGCTGCTTCTTCCTCGGTCAGACGAAGTTCGCTCGTCGTCGGGTTGATCAGCGAGACGCGCAGGTCGAGGTTGTTCTCGAGCGCGAGCGCCCGGCACTCCTCCAGCGTCAGCGTGCGCCGCTCCATATCCGCGAACGGATCGATCGCGGCGGCTTCGACCTGCTCGCCCTCCACCTGGTCTCTCGCCTGCGCCGTCAGGTCCAGCGGCTGGATGGTCCGAAGGCGCTCAAGCCTCACGCGCACGCCGTAGTCGGCGTCGACGGTCTGGAAGGGGCTCGAGCACGCACCGACGCACGCGATGAGCACAGCGCACGCCGAGGTCAGCAGGGTCTTGGTCGTCATGTTTCGGCTTCGGTTCCGTCGCGAGAAGTGATGGTCGGGAGATGAATCAGAGCCGCTCAGTCGTGGCGGAGCGCTTCGATCGGATCGAGTCGGGCAGCTTTGAGCGCCGGCCCCAAGCCGAACACGATACCAACGAACGCGGAGAAGCCGACCGCCAGGACCATGGTCCACATCGGGATCTCGGCCTGCGCGAGCGAGAACTTGCCGTCGGTCAGCGTCTCCCAATCGGTGGTCTGCAGCGCCACCGTGGTCGCCTGCGCGAACACCAATCCAACCGCACCGCCACCGATGCAGAGGATCACCGCCTCGATCAGGAACTGCAGAAGGATCACCAGCGGGTTCGCCCCCACCGCCTTGCGCAGCCCGATCTCGCGGGTCCGCTCGGACACGGACACAAGCATGATGTTCATGATGCCGATGCCGCCGACCAGCAGCGAGATACCCACGAGCACGCCGGCGATGATCGTCATGCTGCGCGCCGAGTCGTTGATGACATCGAGCTGCTGCTGCAGACCCTGCACGCGCCAGGTGTTGGGCCAGTTCGGATCGAGGTTGCGCGAGCGGCGCAGGATGAAATCGATCTCGGCCGTCGACTCGTCGAGCATGTTTGTCCCGACCATCTCCGCCGAAACGCGGGGCCAGAACCAGTCTTCGAGCTTCTCGAACGTGTCATACGGAATGAAGACCTCGGACTCGATCTCATCCTCGCCGAAACTCATCGGCGGCTCGCGCGTCTCGACGACGCCGACGATAAGGAACCGGCGTCCCTTGATCTGGATGTACTCACCGACGCCGTCGTTCGCGAGTTCGAGTTCGTCGATCGCCAGATCGTTGATCAGGCAGACATCTCGCTGCTCCTGCATGTCCGTCCAGTTGAGCGGACGCCCGAAGATCGGGTAGCGGCGTTCCACCTCGTGCCACGGCGGCTCGATGCCGATGACCTCGACACCCGGCTTCACCACGGTGTTGCTGCGCACTTCCATACCGCGCCCGGCAAACAGCGTGATGTTCTTGATCAGCGTGGCGTGCTCGCGCAGCTGCGCGACGTCGCGCTGATTCACTTTGATGTCCGACCAGCGGACCTTGCCGTCGAGCTGGTCCGGGCGTGTGCCGCGAACAGTAATCTTCTGCGTCCCGAGCTCCTCGAGACCCGAAAGCACGTGGGCCTTCATGCCCGCCATCGCCGAGAACACGGTCGTGATCGCCCAGACACCGATGATGATGCCCAGACAGGTCAGCATCGCGCGAACCTTGTTGGCCCAGATCTGGGTGAACGCGAACGCAACGGTCTGAGTGAGCAGGCGGATGAGGATCATGAAACCGCTCCTTCCAGTACCGCAGCCGGGTTCTGCGTCGCCCGCGCCGACGCCGTATACGCCGCCTGTTTGATGAACGCGAGGTGAATCGGGTCCTCATCGGTCGGGTGATCGCTCATGATCTGTCCGTCCCTCAATCGCACGATGCGGTGCGCGTGGCCGGCGATGTCTTCCTCGTGCGTGACCATGACGATGGTCTGCCCCTCGGCGTGCAGCTCTTCGAATAGTTTGATGATCTCTTCCGAGGTGGTGGAGTCCAGGTTGCCCGTCGGTTCGTCGGCGAGCAGCATGGCCGGGCGGTTCACGATCGCCCGGGCGATCGCCACACGCTGCCGCTGGCCGCCGGACATCTGGTTCGGCTTGTGCCCGACGCGGTTGCCCAGCCCGACGCGATCGAGCGCCGCCTTTGCCGAGCGCCGAGATCCCATGAACCGCTTGCGCGAGTACAGGAGGTTGAGCTGTACGTTCTTCAGCGCGCTCGCGCGGGGCAGGAGTTCAAACGTCTGGAAGACGAAGCCGATTTCCTCGTTGCGAACTCGGGCGAGTTCGAAGCCGCTCATCCGGTGCGTCGGCTTGCCGTTGAGGATGTACTGGCCGTCGGTCGGCTTGTCGAGGCAACCCAGGATGTTCATCAGCGTGGACTTGCCGGAGCCGGACGAGCCCATGATCGCGACGAACTCGCCCTTCTCGACCTTGAAATCCACGCCACGCAGCGCGTGCACGCGCTCGGCGCCCATCTTGTAAACCTTCGTGATGCCGCTGACTTCAATCGTCACGCTTACTGCCCCCGACCCGCGATGCGCTGGGCGGGACCTTCGCCGCCGCCCCGGCCCTGACGAGCCTCGACCGCGTCGCCGTGCTCCATGGTCCGCAGCGACGCGAACGGCCCGCTGATCACCTGCTCGCCGACTTCCAGCCCCGCATCGATGGCGGTCTTCTGGATGCTCGACGCGATCGTCGTCACCGGGCGCATCTTCGCGACGCCGTCCTCCAGCACGAACACGATCTGCACGCGCGGACGCGAGGTGTCGATGAGCGGCGAGGATCGGACCTCCAGCGGCAGTTCGTCGAACCGCTTGTCCAGAACCGCCTGGCTCGGGACAACGATCGCGTTCTCGTAACGCTCGACCTCGATGTCAACGTTGGCGCTCAGGCCGGAGAACAGACGGTCTTCGGTCGGATCGAGCACCACCTCGGCATCAAACACGTTCGCGCCGTCGTTGCTCGCACGCGACTGCAAGCCGATCCGGCGCAGGCGACCGGTGAAGACCCGACCGGGGTAGGGGTTCAGGTACACCGACACCCGCTGACCTTCCTCGACCTTCGGAGCGTCAACCTCGGTCAGCTGTGCTTCCACGAGCATCTCCGAAAGGTCGGCGATTGTCATGATGACCGTACCGGCGTTCTGGATCGTACCCAGCGCGACCTCGCCCTCGCGCGAGTTCACCTGCGTGATCACGCCGTCGATGGGAGCGCGAATCGTCGTGTATTCCAGGTTCTCGCGAGCCTGCTCAACGTCGGCCCGGCCGACCGCCACGTTGGCGCGCGCCGACTCGACGTTCGCCACCGAACCTTCGAGGTTCGCGTTGGCCGACTCGTACGCCGCCCGCCGGCTGTCGAGTTCGTTCTCGCTTGCCTCGAGCGCTGCACGCGAGATATCGCCGCTGGAGAACAGTTCCTGATTGCGCTCGAAGTCGGCCAGTGCCTTGTCGAGGTTGCTCTTGATGCCCACGAGATTGGCCCGGTCCGCCGCAAGTCTCGCTTCGGATGCCTTCAGGGCTGCCTCGTCGGAGAGAAGTCGCGCCTCCGATGCCGCCAGGCGCGCTTCCAGCTCCTTGCGATCGAGCTCGACCAGGACGTCGCCCTGCTTGACCTCGTCGCCCTCGAGAAGGGGGATCCGCACGATCGTCGCGGAAACGCGCGAAGCGATCTGCACTTCGCTCCGAGGGGTGATCGTGCCGGGGGCCGCGATGGTGCGGACGAGTTCGCCCCGACCGACCACCTCGACATCCACCTGCTTCGGCGCGTTCGCCTGGGCCTGGGCCTCCCAGTAGGCGTTGACCTTTGGCCAAAGAAAGACCGCCGCGGCTCCGCCCAGCAGGGCGACCACGAGCACGATCCCGACGGTCCATTTCAAGAATCCGATCACGCCTTCCACGAACAACCCTCCAGAGGGGAGACAGGCACGCTCCCCGTGCAGGCCTATCTACGTAGACCCGCCAAGATGCATGTGCAAACAGATTTCCACGCTCCCTCAAGGGTTCGACGCACAGACCCTCAGGGATTCACCAGTGTAGACACTGAGTTCTACCGCTGACAGGACGTCGCGACGCAGCCGATCGCCAGCCGTTTCCGGCAAATGTCGCCTCCGATAACCGGCTTCGGACCCGCTCGATCGTCGCCCCCGATCGGGTACCCTTGGCCCATGGGCAAACGAGTCCTCCACGACAAATGGTTCAAACTCGCCAAGGAAGAGGGCTACCTCTCTCGCGCGGCGTACAAGCTCAAGCAGATCGAGCGCAATAAACGCCTGTTCCGGGGCGGCATGCAGGTCCTCGACCTCGGCTGCGCCCCCGGCGCGTGGCTCCAGGTCGCCCGGGAGTTCGTTGGACCCAGGGGCGTTGTCGTCGGGCTCGACCTGCAGGAAGTCCGCCACACCTTCGACGACAATGTCCACCACTTTGTGGGCGACGCCTTCACCTTCCCCACCGACACCCTGAAGGAGGCCGCCGGCGGGCGCTTCGACATCGTCCTCTCCGACATGGCCCCCAACACCATCGGGCACGGCGACGCCGAACGATCGGTCACGATGGGCCACCAGATCCTCGAGATCGTCCCCGAACTGCTCAAGACCGACGGCCACCTCGTCTTCAAAGTCCTTGAGGGCAGCGGCTTCCCCGAACTGCTCGCCGCCAGCAAGAAGCTCTTCGAAGACTGCCGCCCCTACAAGCCCCCGGCCAGCCGCGATGTCTCACGCGAGATCTACATCGTCGGCATGGGGTTCAAACGCAGCGAGGCGCCGGAGAAGCGCCCAGAGACGAAGCGGATCCCGCCTCATTTGCGTTTTACGGAGGAGGAACTTCGGGGCAATTGATGGGATTCTCGCGGCAGCGAAACACTCCACCGCTACCTTGAGAAGACCGGTGCCCACCCATGAGAGGAGAGAGAGATGACCCGGCTCATCGCATTCGGCTTGCTTGTCCCCGTACTCGCAAGCGTGGGAAACGCCCAGATCGCACGGATCACACCCAGCGACGGCGTGGACAACGACGACTTCGGCAAGGCGGTCGCGATCGACGGCAACCTCATGGTCGTCGGGTCAGCCAACGACGACAATAGCGGATCGATCTACCTCTTCGACGTCACTACCGGGCAGGAACTCGGCAAACTCCTGTCGCCGGACACCACTCCCGGTGCCCAATTCGGCGCAACGGTGGACATCAGCGGGGACCGCGTCGTCGTCGGCGCGGTCCGCTCGAACGCGCTCGGCGAACTCTCCGGTATCGCGTTCATCGTCGATGTGACCGATCCGAGCCAACCGGCGCTTGCTCACACCCTGCTCCCGAGCGACGGAACCACCGGCGCCTCGTTCGGCGAGTCCGTCGCCATCGACGGCGACGCCGTTCTCATCGGCAGTCCCGGACTCGGCGGTGCGTACCTGTTCTCCGCGAGCACGGGCCAACAGTTCGCCAAGCTCGAACCCGTCGGACAGGATCCCAACGATGTTCCCGGCGCCGCCGTCGAGATCCGAGGCGGCCTCGCCTTTGTTGGCTCGCCCTTCGACGACATCGAGGTGGCCCCGTTCGACACGCGGGTGAACGCCGGCTCCGTCACGGTGTTCAATGTGACGAACCCGAACGCCCCCGTCCAGATCGCGACCGTCGCCGCAAACGAACCGAACAACGGCGAGCGCTTCGGTCACTCGATCGCGGTCGATGGCAACATCCTTGTCGTGGGTGCTCCGTACGCGGACGACTTCCCGAATTTTGTGGACAACGGTGCCGTGTTCGTGTTCAACAACCCGGCGAGCCCAACGCAGGTCTTCAAAATCTTTGCCGACGATCCCCGGTCGACCGCTCAGTTCGGCTGGAGCGTCTCCATCGATGGCTCGCTCATCCTTGCCGGCGCACCGAACGGCGACGCCGCGCTCACGAACAACGGGCTCGGCTACCTGCTCGACGCGACGACCGGCGCCCAGATCGCGCGACTCCAGACGGACCCGCTTTCCCAGTTCACCAACCGGCTCGGCGAGACGACTGCCCTCTCCGATGGCATCGCCGCCGTCGGCGCGCCGCTCGATGGCAACTTCGACCTCGACCCGGGAGCCGTGTACCTCTTCGGCGCCTCGGCACCCTGCCCCGGCGACGCCAGCGGCGACGGCACCGTCGACCTGACCGACCTCAATCTTGTGCTCGCCAACTTCGGAACCACCAACAGCGACGGTGACGCCAACGGCGACGGGCAGGTGGATCTGGCGGACTTGAACCTGGTGCTGGGGCACTTCGGGACGAGTTGCTGATCCGCAAGGGACACCGACGCCACCCTGCCGGTGGACCAGACCTTCAACCACGACGATCGCATCCTGATCACGCCGCTGGGTGTGGCCCCGGACGGCGCGGTGCGGGTGCGGGTGCGGGTGCGGGTGCGGGTGCGGGTGCGGAAGGATACTCGGGAGCAACTTTTCAAAGGGTGGCACTGCGACAACTTGTACTTGGGAACACGATCGGAGACTGAAGGCTTCAGATACACTCAGCAAATGAACAAGATGAGCAGCAGCCTTCCCAACTCGGCCTCCGCTTTGCTTCTCGTTGCCTGCGGCGGTCTCGCCGCGTGTAGTTCTCAGAGCAGTTCGAATGCTCCGTGGCCCGAACATCTGGATGCAGTGGTCGCGGCCCCACTGCATCATCGTGCCTTGCTTGAGAACGAGCGAGTGCGCGTACTCGATACGACGATCAACCCCGGCGAAACCGTGCCCCTTCATACGCACCGATGGCCAGCCGCGTACTACATCCTTTCCACCGGAGACTTCGTGCGCAGGGATGCCTCAGGAGTTGTGACGCTCGACTCTCGCGAGTTGTCTGAAACACCCGCGGCGGGAAGCGCTATATGGTCGTCATCCCTCGGTCCACACACCCTCGAAAATGTCGGGCATTCGGTGATCCGCGTCATCAGCGTTGAAGTCAAGAATGCCGAGTAATCGACGGGTGGCGCAGTCTCGCCCGACAAAGTCGGGCGCAGCCCACGGGACCACGGAAAGGCCGCGAAACCACTCGACCCCTGGAGTGCTTTCGGCTGCAATGACAACTCCTCGTGGGCTTCGCTGCGCGAAGACCACGCCACCCGACGTGTACATGAAGTACGCCACGGACACCGACACCACCCTGCTGCTCGACATGAACCCCAACACCCCGTTCAACGTCGATCGCGGCATCAAGACGCAGGGCAATGTCGGCAAGTTCGCCGACGCCATCCTCCCGGTGGACCGGACTTTCAACTACGAGGATCGCATCCTGATCACGCCGCTGGGCGTGACCCCGGACGGCGCGATGCGCGTGCGGGTGGAGATTCGGGAGTAGATGTCCAGATCTGTCGAAACAGCGTTCGCGAATCGCAGGACTCGGTTGGCCAGTCCGTTCACAAAACCGACTTAGACCACAAGCGAAGTCGCACGCACGTCCTGCTGGGGAGCAAATTGGTCGGCAGGTGCCATAATGGCAGGCCTACCGAGTTCTCCTACCGGCTTTGACACATACACAACCCCAACAGGCTCGTCGAGGGGCGTGTATCGCGATCGCGCCTGGCATCATTGTTGCATGCGGTAAGGATTATCTTACGGAGAAGTCGCATGGCCAAACAGAGACCGAGATTGTTGCTCGAGCGAACTGCTGATCTGGGACAGTTCTCAGAGATTCGTGCCGCGGGCGCCGAACCGTTTCTCTTCGAAAACCTGATTCATGTCTACATCCATTTGGACTTCAAAGAGAATTTCGAAAGGGCGACGAATCAGGAGGATGCTCGCAAGTTCTTCCGCTCCGTCGCCAGAGCTTCTCTCGCTGCAAACGCCGTAGCGAGTACACATCGCGGGCGGATGCTCGAGATTCAGGGCGCAGCTCTCCACATCAGCCTGCCCGCTGGTGCGAACCCGCTTCAGTTTTCTATCGATCTTCACGGAGTTCTTGACCAAGTATTCAATGACCCCGCCAAGCGTGTCCAAGGCTGGCGGATCGCCATCGACGAGGGCCCGACGTTCGTGATCACGGGGCGCGGCATCCACAATGATGACTCTACCGTCTCGCTAGGGCGCGCAGCGAACCGGCCAGCGAAGTACTTGCACTCTCAAGTTCTAAAGACCGAAAGGGACCAACGCCTTAAGCGGTTTCACGTCGCCCGAAGAAATCCCGAGTCGGACCGATGGGACATTACAGACCTTCGCCGTTCACAGACCTTGATAACAGAAGCCAAGACCATCGCAGAGAACGCCCGTCACGCCGAATTGCGGATCCGGTTTGTTTCACCAGACTCTCGCAGGTCTATGGCCCAGGCGCAAGCACGCCCGATACCGCCGAGCGGCTCAAATAACTCTCCATCGTCTGAGAACCCTCTCGTGCATTTCGGATGGGTCATGCGCGCCGATCTTGACGGGTTCACCAGCCGAGTCGATCAGTGCATGGACGATGCACAGATGTTGGAAGAACTCGCAGAGGAGTTCCACGCAATCATGGGCGTTGCTGCACGATTCGCGGACCAACACTCCGAGGCTGTCATTCAACTTCCTTGGGCTGGCGACAACTTCACTGCCGCAGCGGTGTTCCCGACCAGAGCTGATTACGACCAAGCCCGCAAAACGCGGCTCATCGAGCTTTCCACAAGTTTTGAGATTGAAACCGAGGAGGCTCTAGTCAGTTTCCGGAATTGGGCGCACAGCGTTTCCGGCGGTGATCCAACCGGGGCGAGCAAGGGAAATGTATACGTTGCCGGAATTGAGATTGACGGTCGACGCTATCTGGTCGGAGTCGGCGAGGGCTTTGGACGGAGCAGCCAAGGATTCACGGATGTAGTTCCAAAGGGCGACGAGATGGTTCTGTACACGCCCGACTGGGAAAAGCTGGAACAGAAATACCGGGACCTTTTCAAGCCTGCCACCAACCAATCGGATCAGCAATCCACACTCTTCCGCATCGCAAAAGTGGACGACCTATGCAGAGTCAACGAGAAGGAAGCGACAGCAACGCCGACGATCGAAGTTCGATTCCGAGACTCCGGGAAGCGGCAAATCCCGGTCAAGCCCCATTTTTCGAAAACACTGGGCTAATCCTCTTCACTGAGTTTCTTGCGAGTCGTCTCAGCGCCCTGACCATTGAAATTGTCGAAGGCTCGCACGATCGCATTAGCGGAGACTTGCGAACACAACAGTCGATCGCTCCCGTGACATTTTGGGTTTGGCACGACCTCAAGAAGTTGCGATGCGTGCCGCCGAGAGCTTGGTGCACAGCCAGTTGGATGAAGGACGACCACGACTGGCACAATTGCACCGCAACAGGGATGTGTTGGGTGCTTGCGAATGAATGGCGAGACGCGATGGACTGGGACGGCAAAGGCGATCGCGAAATGGCCGAAGAAGGAGCTGCATGGATGCTACTAGCGGTCTCGAACCTGATCGACCGGCATCGCGTCGCTCACAAAAGAGGCATTCAGACTTGGCCTAAGGAGTGGGAAGCGTGGGCACATTACAGGAAGGGCAGCCGTGAATACCAGCGATCGCGACGCCACTAATGGCGAATTGGCCTCCAACACGACCCCAACGCTCGATTTCTCCGAGTTGAGGGATCACCTCGCAACTGGATACGACAACAGCCAATCAACTGTACGGTTTTTGGACACTAAGGCCGCCGCGGTCGTTGGCTTTGTACCCTTAGCAGCAGCGATCACGACAAGCACGGCGGCAAAATATGTCGAAGGCACTGCTTGGGAGATTGCCCCCCTTCATTCAAACGCCTACCTCGCTTGGGTCTTTCAGTTTCTGCTCTTCATCGCCTGTTGCTTTACTATCTGGTTTGCATTTCAGTCAGTTAGGAGCGCTCTACGCTGCCTGATTCCGCGCGGCCCCGGTTCCGCGTCACCGAGTTTGCTCTTTCCATTCAGAGCCTCCGACTTCATCGATCGGCTTGAGCACTTCAAGCAACATCCGAATCATGCCGACATCATCGAGGACTACGACAGACAGTTACGACGGATGAGCGAAATCGTCAGCGAAAAACTGACAAGCATGAACCGATCAGTCGGGATGCTGCAGAACATGCTGGTCTGCGCCGTCATAGTGTTTGTACTGCTCGCGGTCGCAATTGGCGCAACCTACCTGCTGTAACCCATTTGGATCATATTGCTTTCGCCAAAAGGCCCCCGCCCCTTTCGGGGCGGAGGTCTCGATCTGCACCAGCGATAAGCCGGGTTCTGTGCACGCCGGGTTTCCCCGGCGCTGCGACCATTTCTCTCGCCGCGCCGTTGCCGACGCGATCACAAGCGACCTACCCGCCGCCTTCCGCCCGGGCCGGGCGTCCGGCCATTTGACCGGCGGCGGCTGCATGGTCTTGCACGCAGCATGGTGACCGTGCCACGCCTGTCGCCAGGCGCGCGGTGCGCTCTTACCGCACCATTTCAACCTTACCTGTGCCCCGAATCGGCAAGCCGACCCGAAGCCATCGGCGGTGTCCTTTCTGTTGCCTGTCCACACCCCTCGATCGTGGGGCGCGTGGGCGTTACCCACCGCTGTGCCCTGTCGTGCCCGGACTTTCCTCCGACGCGCCCCGGTCCCTCCCGAAGGAACAACCGGATGCGCCGGCGGCCGCGTGCCGGTGCAAGCAGGGATTTTACCCGGTTCCCCGACCGATTCCCGATACTCTGTGCCGACGATGAGCGATCTGTTCGAACAGCCCGCCGAGAACGCCTCTGGAGCCCCTCCAGCGGGGTCAGAAACCGTACCCCCGCGCCCGGCCCTGCTCTGGCTCGACCCCGAGCAGGCCCACCTGCTCCGCTCGGTCGCTGACCACGCGAACCTCGAGGTGGTCCAGGCGGGCATGCCCGCCTCGGCCCGGCGCAGCGCATCGTCGGATGTCCTCGACGCCTTCGAGAACGCCCAACCCTTCGACGACCTCCGCCACGCCGTCGCATCGACCGAGGCCAAGGTCGTCCTGCTGGCCTCGGGCGGCGAGGACGACCGGGGCGGCTCCATGCTCGACGACTTCGAACTCGTCCAGACCTGCCGCGAGCGGGGCATCGCCCTGTTCGCCATGGAGCCCTCGCCGGGCTCGGTCGTGGACCTCTCGAAGTTCGAGGCGGCCGAGGGCATCGACCCGGTCCGCATGGTGCCGATGCTGCGCGACAGCCGCGTCTTCGGCGACGCCATGGAACTGCTCGACCAGCTCGGGCGGGTCCGGACCGTCGCCATCTCCGCCCGCTGCGGCCCGCGCCAGGGCACGCTCGGCGCTCGCCTGTACGACGCCATGGCCATCGTCCACGCCCTGCTGGGGCTTCCCGACCGGATCGACGCCTCGGTCGTCACCGGCGTGACCGGCTCGGGCGTCTACCAGGAGCCGGCGACGAGCATCCGCAAACTCCGAGGCGACCTGACCGCGAACATCCGCTTCGCCGGGGGGCGGGCCGCCTCGCTCGCGCTGTCAGACCGTGCCGGCGCCTGGGCCCGGGGCGTGACCGTCCTGGGCGAGAAGGGCTGCCTGCGCGTGAACGATGCGGAACTGGAGCTGACGGGCATCAACGGCGAACTGCTCGACCGCTCCTCGATCGCCCCGCCCTTCGACCCGGCCTCCGGCGGCCCCGACCGAGCCGCGGCGATCATCGCCGACCAGCTCAAGCGGGCCCTGGACGTCCACGCCCCCCAGCCCACCCCGATGGACCGGGCCCGTGTGCTGGCGATGTGCGAAGCCGCGATCCTGAGCGCGCGCACCGGGGAAGCCGAGTACCCCCAGACCATCCTGCAGATGGGCGGGCAGCGGTAGGCGCAGCGAGGATCAGATGTGCGGACTTGGCTCCGGTGCGGGCGGCTCGTACTGGCTCGCTGGAATCGGCTTGAACCGCTTCTGGATTGCTCCCGACGCGATCTCCTCCTTGAATCGTTCAAGGGCAGCTGCTGAATCATCCTCATTCATGTGGAATCGCGAACGGTAATAAACCATCCAGTCGGCCTCGGCAAAGTGGCTCCCTGTTCCGCGACCGCCGTTGCCGCCATCGCCGCCGGGCAGCCCAGCAGCGGCGTCGCCTCGACCGCCTTTGCCACCGTCGCCGCCCGACAGCCAACTGGCCGCGAACGTCGGACTCGGCGTTTGATCGTGCTCCCGTTGCTCCGCGAGGAATTGGATCGCTCGTTCAGATTCCGGTCGGACAATCGCAGCGCCGAACGACTTTATGTCTCCGCCACGTCCACCATCGCCGCCACCGACAGCGCCATTGCCCCCCCGTCCGGCCTTCACTTCGGTCGCGCCGACGAGAATCGGGGCGCGGAGAACGAGGTCGCCTCCGCGACCGCCATCCTCCCCGAACTCCTTGCCGTCGTATCCGGGGTAGCAGATCAGTTCTCCGCGAATGATGATCCCCGTCATGCTGGAGAATTGCATGACGTAGGGATCTTCATCCGCAGAAGGCATCCCGACTCCGCGCACCACGCCATCGATGACGATCTCGCCGGTCGCGCGGAAATCGACAGGTCCTGTGAAAACGATCTCTTCATCGGGCGGGACATAGAAATCGCTCACCATGATGATGCCGCCGGGGTGGTAGAACACCGAGCGGACCGGATCGCGGCCCTCCGGCGCGTTCGTCCAAGCATAAGAGGCACCGGTCAGCAGCACGACAATAGCAGCCACCAGAACGAGCAAGCGTCGGGCAAGGGTCATTGAGCTGTTCTCCTCGCTGAGATGTGGGTCGACACGGACCGCCCCGCCGCACCTCAGGGTGGGCGTCCGAGCAAATGCTACGTTCGCGTGCGGAGTCAGTTCGCCAGAGAATCGACGTGGTCGGCGAAGGCGAAGTCCTTCTCCGAGATGCCGCCGGCGTCGTGGGTGGACAGGGTCAGGGTGACCTTGTTCCAGCGGATGAGAATGTCCGGGTGGTGCTGGACCTCCTCGGCGTGGTCCGCGGCCTTGTTGACGAACTTCATCGCCTCGACGAAGTCCTTGAACTGGAAGGTCCGCTGGATGGAACCGTTCATCTCCGACCACTGGTCCAGGTCTTCGAGCTTGGCTTTCACGGCGTCTTCGCTGAGCTTTTCGACCACGGGTGGCCTCCTCGTCGAGATGCCCGACGCCTCGCAGGGGGGGTCGGGGGAGTTTGCGTTCACTAGCGTAGGCGAAGCCCCCGGAGTGTGCGCGCGAATCGGGGCGCCGTCCAACGGGCGGATTCGAGCGGTATCGTGTCGGCGATGGCCCACGGTCCGGATCGCCCGCCAACGACGAGAATCGCCCCCTCACCGACGGGCGCGCTGCACCTGGGCAACCTGCGCACGTTCCTGATCAACTGGGCGATGGCGCGGCGCGAGGGGTGGAAGATCGTCCTGCGCATCGAGGATCTGGACGGGCCGCGCGTGAAGCCGGGCTCGATCGAGCAGTGCATCGATCTCCTGTCGTGGGTGGGGATCGACTGGGACGAGGGCCCGCTGATCCAGTCGGAGGACCTTGGCCCCTACGAGCGGGCGATGACCGCCTTGGCGCGCGCCGGCGTGGTCTACCCGTGCGAACTGACGCGCTCGGAGATCGAAGCCGCGGCCTCGGCGCCGCAGGAGGGATCGGGTGAGCTGCGCTACCCGCCGGAGCTGCGCCCGGAACTCATGCCACGCGATTTCGACGACGGCGGGACGAACTGGCGATTCGTCGCGAGCGACGCTCCGGTCCGGTTCACTGACCGCTTCGCCGGTGAACAGGCGCGGAACGTCGCCCAGAGCGTGGGCGATTTCGTGGTCTGGACCAAGCGCGGGCAGCCGAGTTACCAGCTGGCGGTGACCGTGGACGACGCGGCGCAGGGCGTGACCCACATCGTGCGAGGCGATGACCTGCTGGACTCCGCGGCCCGCCAACTGCTGCTCTACCGGGCCCTGGAACTGCCGCGGCCGGTCGAGTGGACCCACCTGCCGCTGGTGATCGGCGAGGACGGCAAGCGACTGGCCAAGCGCCACGGTGACACGCGGACGGCGACCTATCGCGAGCGCGGCGTCGATCCCGAGCGTCTGGTCGGGCTGATCGCGTACTGGAGCGGGGCGAGCGACGAGCGAACGCCGATGGCGCCATCGGAGTTCGTGGAGCGGTTCGAACTGAGTAGGATGTCGGCTGACCCGGTGGTGTTCACCCAGGAGGACGACGCGTGGCTGCTCGACGAATCCCGGCGATCCTGATCAGCGCGCTCTGCGTCGCGATTCCCGTCATTGGCGCGCTCAGCGCGACCGGCTGCTCGAGCGGCATCACCGAGCCGACGCCCACCGAGGACAACCGCTATCTCGTCCCGGCGACCATCGGCGGCGAGAAGTTCGTGCTTGAGACCTCGCTCACCGACGACCAGCGCCGCCTCGGAATGGGCGGGCGCGAGGAGATCCCCGAAGACCGTGGAATGGTTTTCGCGTTCCCCCCCTCGCGCAAGGGCGTTCAACGGTTTTACATGGCCGAGTGCCTGGTGGACATCGATATCGCCTACGTGGACGACTCGGGGCGGGTCACGAAGATGTACACGATGCCGAAGGAACCGCCCCGGGGCGAGGACGAGACGCTGGACGAGTACATCGACCGGTTGCCGCTGTATTCGAGCGGGGTGCCCGTCCGATATGCGGTCGAACTGAAAGCCGGAACACTCCGCAGACTCGGGGTGGAGGAGGGCGATCGGATCGAAATGGACTGGGAGTGGCTGAAGGAGATGGCCCGGTAGTCCGATGCTCTGCGAGTGGCCCGGGTGCGCAGGCACCCGCCCCGGAACCGGGTAATCCAGCCCGACGACCGAGGCGACGGCCGCCAGGGAGCTCGGCGTGGCCAACAGTCATCACGGCAAACACGTGCACACGCTGACGATCGTTCACGGGTCGGGCGAGATCGAAGCGCACCGGTCATGGCAGTTCCTCGCCGCGGCGTGGGACGCGCTCGGGCCGGCGCCGAAACTGCACTGCTGCTCGGTCGATGAGGCCTGCGAGCGCCTCAGCGAAGCGCTCGGCTCGGCGGTCCTTATTTTCGCCCGCCCGGAAGACCTCAGCGGCAACGCGGTCTTCTCCCTTCTGGATCACCTTTGGGAACAGAGCCTTCCGGCGGTGCTCATCGTCGACGAACGGAACGAGAACACCGAGCGCCTCGGCGGTCGCGGCACGATCGTGATGGACCGGGATTGCGGCGCCGCGTCAATCGCATCGGCGCTGTTCGCACTTGCGGAGCGACAGGGCTTTGTCCGCACCGTGCAGACCGAGTTGCGGATCGCGAGCCGCTTCCAAGGCGGGCTCCGGGGAGAGATGGACAAGATCCACGAGGAACTGCAGCTCGCGGCGTCGGTGCAGCGCGAGTTTCTGCCCGACTCGCTGCCGCAGGTGGACAACGTGGACTTCCGCGTGTTCTTCCGCCCGGCGGGCTACGTCAGCGGCGACATCTACGATGTGCAGCGCCTAGACGAGCACCATGTCGGCTTCTTCCTGGCCGACGCGGTCGGGCACGGCGTTCCTGCTGCACTCATGACGATGGTGCTCAGCCGCAGCCTGACCACGAAGATCGTGACCGGTGACAGCTACGAGATTCTGGAACCGACTGCGGTCATGCAGCGGTTGAACTGCGAGATGATCCAACGCCACGGCGATGTCCCGCGCTTCGCAACCGCGGTATATGGCGTGATCGACACCCGCGACCGTTCGATCCGGCTTGCCGGCGCGGGGCATCCCCCGCCGCTGGTCATGGGGCCGGAGGGATCGCGCGAGATCGAGACCGAAGGCGGGCTGCTGGGCGTGTTCCCCGAGGACGATTTCCCGCAGGTCGAGTTCACGCTTCAGGCGGACGAGTCGCTGCTGATCTACTCCGACGGCTTCGAGACCGCGTTCCCCGACCCGGGTAGCGATGAGCACGAGCGGAAGATGCCGACCAAGCGGTACCTCGGCGCGTTCGACGAGCTCGCCTCGGACATCCGCAGCGAGGGGCCACAGGCGGCGATGGATCGCTTCTCCGAACTCGTCGATGCGCAGGACGGCTCGCTGCACCAGGTCGACGACATCACGGTGATGACCGTCTACGCGACCGCCGACACCGCGCTCGACCAGCTGTTCCGTGGCGTGCGCGGATCCGACTCTGCCCGGTCCGGCTCCGGCTCCGTGAGTGACCCATCCCGAGCCCGACGCGCCTGAGGCGAGCGATCACGATCGGCTCGTATACTGCTCCGTTCGACGGGTGCCCCTGTCGCGGAGGACGATCGACGTGAGCGAAGCCGACGGAAGCATTCACACGAGCGCGGTCATCGCGCCCGACGCGTTGATCCACCCGACGGCCACGATCGGCGAGGACGTGACGGTCGAGTCGGGCGTCATCGTCGGGGCGCACTGCTCGGTCGGGCGCGCGACGCGTCTGCGTGCCCGGTGCGTCATCGTGCAGCACACGACACTCGGCGAGCAGAACGATGTGCACCCGTTCGCCGTGCTCGGTGGCGACCCGCAGGATCGTGCCTACAACCCGGAGACCCCGGGTCAACTGGTCATCGGAGATCGCAACCAGTTCCGCGAAGGCGTGACGGTCAGTCGCGGCACCGCGCCGGGACCGGACACGGTCATCGGTGATGAGAACATGCTGATGGCCCAGAGCCACATCGGGCACAACTGCTGCGTCGGAAACAACAACACCTTCGGCAACGGCGCGAGCCTCGCCGGGCACGTCCACATGGGCAACCGCAACACGCTTTCGGGGTTCGCGATGGTCCATCAGTTCACGAACGTCGGCGACCTGACGATGTTCCAGGGCGGGGCCGGTGTCGGGATGCACGTACCGCCGTTCGTCATCGTGACCGCCGCGGCTCGCAACACGCTGGCGGGGCTGAACATCATCGGTCTTCGGCGCACGCCCGGCTTCGGCGACGACGATCGGCGTGAGGTGAAGGATCTGTATCGCCAACTGTTCCGCGACCGCGGCGCGAAGCCGCTTCGACCGATGCTCGAGGAACTCTCGAGACGCGATCTAACGGGTGCGGGACGGAGGTTCGTCGACTTCTGCGTCGACGCGATGAACCCGGAGAACCCGCGCCGGGCGCGTGGGCTGTGCTCGGCTCGGACCGGCGCGAAGTTCGAATCCGACTGAGCGCGCGGTCAGACCTTCAGCGACGCGTAGTGACGCAGCCAGTGCACGGCCTGGCGAGCGAGGATGTCCGTTTCCAGATTCACCTCGTCGCCCTCCGATCGCTCATCGAGGTTCGTCCAGTCCAGCGTCGTCGGGATTAGCGCGACCTCGAACCAACCCGGCGGACCGGACTCCGGCTGCTCGACCGCTGCGACTGTCAGCGAGACCCCTTCGATCGCGATCGAGCCCTTGGGGACCACGCACTGCATGACCGAGCCCTCGGCCTGAACCCGGATGCGGTACTGCCCGGCCTCTCGCGTGATTGCGAGCACCCGCCCGAGCCCGTCGATGTGGCCCTGCACGATGTGGCCGCCGAGAAGCGTGTCCGCGCGGGCGGCGTGTTCGAGATTGACGCGATGCCCCGGCTCAAGCCGCCCGAGGGTGGTTCTGGTCAGCGTCTCCGGGATGACATCGAACGCCATCCGTCCGTTCGGAACATCCTCGCCGGCCCGATCGGGGGTGATGACGGTCAAACAACACCCATTGACGGCTACCGAATCCCCCTCACGAGGGCGATAATCCCAGGCACCCGGGTCGATGACGAAGCGAACGCCGAATTCGCGCGGTTCCACGCTTTGCACGGTGCCAAGGGCTTGAACAAGACCGGTAAACATGGGCAGAGGATAGGTCAGCGCACCGGGGAGAGGGAGCCGTTGGCCCATTTCAGGCCTGCCGGTCAGGTTGACCGGCCCGCCGCGTCTGCGGATACTCCCGATTCGCCCAATCCTCTGAGGAGAACGACCGATATGCCGAGCCGAGTGTGGACTTTCGGAAGCCGTAGCGGCTGCACTAGCGCGATCATCGCAGGCGGCGCCGCGCTCTCGATGCTGCTGACCGGCTGTGCCTCATCGGGCTCCGGCGATGAGTCGACTCCCTCTTCTGCGTCCGCTCGTCAGCCGGGGAACATCGGCTCGGTCACCGAGCGAGCCACGCCGTTCCTCGAACTCGGCTACCGCCTCAACTGGGCGATCGGAGACACCTCCGCTCCGATGTCGCGGGCGAAGATGATCGACGTCGTCGATGACCTCGTGCTCGTCCACGATCAGGGCAACTCGATCACGGCGCGCGAAGTCAGCAACGGAGAGACCCGATGGGCTGCAAACCTTGGCACACCGCTGACGAAGTTTGTCGGCAATGTCCGCATCGGCGATCGGGTCGTGTCGGCTTCGGAGAGCGAACTGCTCATCCTTGATGCCGACACCGGTCGCCTCGACGATCGTCAGCGCCTCGCCGTCCTCAGCAACACCTCCCCGGCGATCGCCGACGGGTACATGCTGATCTTCGGCACGGCCAAGGGCGAAGTGTTCGGACACGACATCCGCGTCGGCCTGAAGCGTTGGGGATTCGCCCTGAACCAGCGGATCAAGGGCGACCCGATCATGATCGGCCAGATCGCCGGCGCCGTCGCCGAGTCCGGTCAGGTGCTGCTGGTCAACCCCGCGAACGGCGAAGCGATCGCCCCCCTGCAGCAGATCTACGGCGGCCTAGAGAACGACCCGGTCACCGACGGCGTCAACATGTACATCGCTTCCAGCGACCAGTCGATCTACGCGTTCGAGAGCACGACCGGTCAACTTCTGTGGCGCGTGCGCACGCAGAGCCGCCTCGTCGCGCAGCCGACGGTCCACAACGGCGTCCTGTACCAGGATGTCCCCAGCGAAGGCCTGATCGCGGTCAACACACGCACCGGCAAGCGGATCTGGGCGAACCCAGACGTGTCCGGCACGGTCATCGCGGAGCGCAAGGGCGAACTGCTGGTCTGGGACGGGTCCGAGGCGGTGCTCATCGACCCGGCGAGCGGCGACGAGCGCGAGCGCGTCGCGCTGCCCGGCGTGCGAGAGATCATCGCCAACGGTTTCGTGGACGGCGAACTCATCGTTCTCAGCGGCGACTCGGCCCTCGCCCGTTTCTCTTCGCGCTGATCTCACACGACCCCCTCGAAGGCTCCTCCGACATGTCCGATCGCTCTCGACGCCTGGCGCTGATCTCGGTCAGCGACAAAGACGGTCTCATTGGTTTCGCGCGCACACTCATCGAGCATGGCTACGAACTGGTCTCGACCGGCGGCACGCACCGGGCGATCCGCGACGCGGGGCTCGCCGTCACCGCGATCGATGAGGTCACCGGCTTCCCGGAGATGATGGACGGCCGGGTCAAGACGCTGCACCCTAAAGTGCACGGAGGCATCCTCGCGCTGCGCGACGACGAGAAACACGCCGCCTCGATGCGGGAGCACTCGATCGCACCCATCGACATCGTTTGCGTCAACCTGTATCCGTTCGAGCAAACAGTCGCTCGCCAGGGTGTGACCGAACCCGAGGCGATCGAGCAGATCGACATCGGCGGGCCGTCGATGGTCCGGTCCGCGGCGAAGAACTTCCGCCACGTCGCCATCGTGACCGATCCGAAGCAGTACGGGTCCGTCGCCGAGGACCTCGATCGCAACAACGGGTCAACGTCCATTGAGCTGCGGCGCGCCTTGGCCGTCAGCGCGTTCGAGCGGACGAGCACCTACGACAACGCGATCTTCCGCTACCTATCGGGAAGCGAACCCGCCGAAGAAGCCGCGGACCGGTTCCCCTCCGTGCTGGAAGAGCGGTACACGCTGAACCAGACACTCCGCTACGGCGAGAACCCGCATCAGAGGGCCGCGGTCTACGCCGCGCAGGGTGACGCGTCCGGGCCGGATCTGGTCCGCGCCCGACAGCTCTCCGGCAAAGAACTGAGTTACAACAACCTCAACGACTGCGCGGGCGCGCTGGCGGTCACGCGGGATCTGTTGGCGGCGTTCCCGGATCGCGTCGGGGCGTCGGTGATCAAGCACACCAATCCGTGTGGGGTCGCGGTCGCCACCGACGCGAGGCACGCCATCGAGCTCGCCCTTGCCGGCGATCCGCTCGCGGCCTACGGGGGCATCCTGTCGGTCAACGCCACGATCGACGCCGACGCGGCTTCATGGCTCGCCGCGAACGCGACATTCTTCGAGGTGATCGCCGCGCCGGCGTTCGAGGAGGACGCCGCGGCTGCGCTGGGGGATCGCTGGAAGAATGTGCGTCTGCTGGAGCTCGGCGCGAACCGCGAGCAACGCGGGTCAGGCAGGACCGTCCGCAGCGTGCCGGGTGGGGTGCTCGTGCAAGATGCCGACGATACGATCACGATGACCCAGGACTGGAAGCACGTCGCCGGGCCGAGTCTTGACGAGGCGGAAGCCGATGCGGCGCTGCTCGTGTGGTTGGCGTGCAAGCACCTCACCTCGAACGCCATCGCGATCGGTGGGTTCGACGCAGCGCTCGGTGGTGTGCGCCTGTTCGGTGGCGGCGCCGGACAGATGGACCGCGTGGCGAGCTGCGAACTCGCGATACGGAAGGCCGGAGACCTGTCGAAGATCCGAACGCCGATCGCGGCGTCCGACGCGTTCTTCCCGTTCGCGGACGGGCCGGAGAAGCTCATCGACTCCGGCGTGAAAACGCTGGTTCACCCCGGCGGTTCGAAGCGCGATTCGGACACGATCGAACTCTGTACTGCTCGCGGCGTGACGTGTTTGATCACCGGGACGCGGCACTTTCGTCACTGATGCCGTGACTACGACCTGTGCGACGCGTGCTCGCGCTCCCGAGCGCGCAGGATCGAGGCGTACATCACCGGATTGATCACAACCGTGAGCAACATGCTCACGATGAAGACGCCCCATCCGGCCGCGGCGCTGACGAATACCGCGGTCAGGATTGAAGCGATCACCACAACGGTGACCGAAGCGCAGATCATCATGGCGATGCCCTTGGCACCGAGTCCCGGGTTCGCGGGTCGCCCTTCGGGCGACACATCGGCGATCTCTCCGGCCTGCCGGTCGTCAAAGGTATCCGCAGCAGACCTTCGATTGCGAACCGGTTCGGCTCGCAGAGTTTCACTGGGAGTTGCGGCGGTCTTGTCGGTGCTCATGATCTGAATGGCCTTTCCGATTGCCGAATTCAATCACTTCATACTAGGCAACGGACCCTGGATGTCGAACGGCTACAAAATGAGAGAAGTTTCATGAACGAAGCATGAACGATCGGGTCCCCCGCAGCTTCGGCGCGGATATGGTGGATACAGGCATACCCGTGGGCTTCCGCCCGGACGCAGGGGTCCTTGCCAGTTTGGTCACGGTCTGTGTCGGAAAGAGGAGATTCTGCGTGCGTGTACTCATCGTCGAAGACAACCCGAAGATGGCGACCGCCATTCAATCCGGGCTGAACGAAAACGGATTCGCGGCGGACGTCAGCAACACCGGTTTCGAGGGAGAGGAGATGGCGGCGATCGAGCCGTACGACGTCATCATTCTGGACCTGATGCTTCCGGACCGCGACGGTGTGGAGATCTGTCGCAACCTGCGTCGGCGCAAGGTAAAAACGCCGGTGATCATGCTTACCGCGCTTTCGTCGACCGACGACAAAGTCACCGGCTTGAACGCCGGCGCGGACGACTACATCGCCAAACCGTTCGAGTTCGAAGAGTTGCTTGCCCGGATCCGCGCGCTGCTCCGGCGTGGAGAGGCGACCGAATCACGCGTCCTGCGGTGTGACGATCTCGAACTCGACCTCTACACGCGCATCGCCAAGCGGGGCGAAGAGACGTTCGAGCTCTCGAACAAGGAGTACGGTCTCCTCGAGTATCTGAAGCGGAATCAGAACAGAGTGCTCTCGCGGACGCAGATCGGCGAAAAGGTCTGGGACATGAACTTTGAGCCGTCGAGCAACGTGATCGATGTGTACATCTCGTCCCTGCGCAAGAAGATCGATCGTGGCTTCGAGCGGGAACTGATCCACACCATCAAAGGCGCCGGGTATCGCTTCGGCGTGATGGAGGACGCGGTGGGTGGCTGAATCGGACTCGGCTCAACCGCGCCGTTTGGTTACCCTCCGGCTCCGACTGACGCTCTGGGTGGTCGTCATCGCCTCGGTCGTGCAGTTGACGATCGGTCTGGTCAGCCTGCTGTTTCAGACCAGTGCGATCCGCGCGTTGTACGACGATCAGCTAAAGCTGTTCGCGACGGAAGTCAGCGAATCGTTGCCGCTCAATCCGGCCGATGTCGATGCGGATCGTTTGCATCAGTTGGCCGAGCGCGGCTCGCTGCAGGTGTTCTTCGACCATGTTCGGATCGCGGTATTCGACCTGGAGGGCAACCCCGTCGCGATCGACCCGCTGCGCCCGCCGCCGGAATCGCCGGTGGCGGTGAAACGGGCCGCGAAACACGGGAACGGCGCGTTCGCGGATTGGGCAGCGGCTCCCAATGGCAACTCGCGCCGATCGGAGTTTTCGAACCGAACCTATGCCATCCCGATCGTCGCGGGGAACGCCGCCCCACCGGGGCTGATCCTCTGGTTGGCCACCTCTGACCAGTACGCCTCCCAACGCATCGGGTCCGTGCGCCGAGCGGTCGCGCTGACAACCATCGCCGGCATGCTCGGCACGGCGATCGGCGGCTGGTTCATCGCGGGTATCGCGGTGCGCCCGCTCGACCGACTCCGCTCGGCGGTGCGTGGTCTCTCGCCCAAGCATATGTCGCTCGACTCGAACGGCGAAGGGAACGACCCGGAGGTCATGCAACTCCGTGAGGAGCTCGACGCCGCCATGGCGCGAATCGAAACAGGTTATAAGGCGTACGGCCGTTTCATCGCCAATGTCTCGCACGAACTGAAGACGCCGATCGCCGTGGCGCTCACCGAGTCTCAGGTCCTCCTCAACGACAAGACGCTCGACAGGAAGTCGGCCGTGTTCGCCGAGAGCATCGCCGAAGAGATGTCGCGACTCGGGCGATTGATCGAAAGCTTCCTCACACTCACCCGAGTGCGCGAAGGGCGTCTCGAGACGAGCCTGCGCGACTACCCGGTCAACGACCTCGTCATGGACTCGATCGAGCACTGCCACGCGTTCGCAACACATCAGGGCGTTCGCATGAGACCGACGCTGCTCGAATCCGATCGGGACGAGAGCGTCTGTGTCGATCCCGATCTGGTGCGCACGGCGATCGACAACCTGATCCGCAATGCCGTCCGATTCACGCAGCGGGACGGGGCCATCGAGATTTCCGTGAGCATTGACGATGCCGCGGAGCACGCGATCTTCTCCGTCCGGGACTACGGACCCGGAATCCCGGAGGATCTGCTTCCGAAGCTGTTTGATCGCTTTGCCCAGTCCGAATCCGAGGCCCGAGCCGGGCGAGGGGCGGGACTCGGACTCGAGATCGCCCAAGGCATCGCAGAAATCCACGATGGCTCGATTTCAGTGGAGAATCTGGAAGAGGGCTGCATGTTCCAGTTGCGAATCCCGCTCGCAAACGCGTCCGACGAATGCGACCCACCGGATGACGGCCGAACATGAAAATCGTTTCATGGTTCGTTCACTGGGAAATCAACGATTCGACCCGATGCTTGTTTCGTCTTTGATGCAGATCGTCTCTTTCTTCCGGGAGTACAAGCGTTGTGTCGCGTCGGGTTCTTGCAGTCTGTTTTCTGATTATCTCCGTGCTATCGGGGTACATGCGGTTCGGTCGCGAGCCGTCCGACTACTCTGAGGCACTGACAATCATCTTCCTAATTTCCACCGCGGCCCTTTTGGCAACCGTGCTCCGACTGCTCTTGGAGCACGTCGACCAGATCGGAGCGGCCGTCTCGCGAGAGCACGAGTCGCGATCGGACTGAAGCCTCGGCGCAGGCCGCCCGCCCCGAAAACCGAAATTATTCGGACCCTAGCCGACATCTACATGATGATCGGCTTTTCATTTTGCTCTCACCGTGTGGCTAGACCACCCGCGGATGATGTGATTGTTCGCTTCAAACAAAGAACCTGTTCCGGAGAGGAGTCTTCAAATGTTCGATCAAGACAAGACACGGAAGCCGACCGGCGCTTTGGCGTTGACCTTCGCAGCATTGGGCGTGTGCGCGTGTGCGCTGAGTCCAATGAGTGCGTGCAGCACAGTCGAAGGTGCCGGCGAGGACATCGAGTATCTCGGCGACTCCATCTCCGACCAATCTGAAGAGGTTCAGGACGACTAAGCCTTCCTCAGTTCTCTGAGCCTTTCCAACTCGCTCCAAAACACCCACCCTTTGAAAGGGAATATCATGCTTGCTTGGGCTATTACCTTCTTCATCATCGCGATCATCGCTGCTCTGCTCGGTTTCGGTGGCATCGCCGGCGCGGCCTCTTCAATCGCGCAGATCCTGTTCTTCGTGTTCCTGGTGCTCTTCGTGCTTTCGCTGATCTTCGGCGTGGCTCGTCGGGGTGCATCGACGGTATGAGAACGCTCTTTGGCCTATCATGAAGAAATCTGACCGTCCACTCTGAAAGGAAAGAGCCATGAACAAGTCTCTGAAACACCTCTGTACGACCGGGCCGGCCTCGCTCGCCCTCGGCGCAGCGCTCGCCCTCGGCACAGCATCGATGCTGTCCGGCTGCGAGGATGACTCGGTCGAGGACACCGTCGAGGATGCCGCCGACGAAACGGGCGACGCCATGGACGACGCGGCCGATGCGGTGGACGACGCCATCGATGACGTCGGCGACGGAATCGACGACGCGACGAACTGATCGCAACCTCGCTTCGAAAAACGGCCCGCCGCAGACTTCCCCTCAAGTCTCGGCGGGCTTTTTGCTGCGCGGTGCGTACGCTGTGGGGAAGCAGGCGTGCACCGCGCCGAAGGAGGTCAACGCATGAAAGAGTCCGATTCCCCGTCCACGACTCGGTGTTCTACCTGCCCGATCAACCACCTGCTGTTCGGAGCCGGCGCCCGCACCGCGTTCGGCGACCTCGGCCTCGCGCTGGCGCGGGCCGGCATCGGGTTGTACATGGCGTTCGGTCACGGGTACGGAAAACTCTTCGGGGGCGATGGCTTCGGGCCTTCCGAGGGCTTCGTGAGCGGCGTCGAAGAGTTGGGCTTCCCGGCACCCCTGGTGTTCGCATGGATGGCGGCACTTTCCGAATTTCTGGGTGGTCTGGCGCTCGCCGCCGGACTCTTCACCCGTCCGGCTGCCCTGACGCTGGTCGGAACCATGGCGGTCGCGGCCTTCCTGCAGCACGGCGATGATCCATGGACATCCAGAGGCGGAGCCAGCAAGGAGATGGCGATGCTGTACCTGCTTCCCTTCCTCGGTTTCCTTGCTCTCGGTGGGGGAAGATTCAGCGTCGATTCGGGCCTGCGGAGAGTCCTGTTCTGCAAGCGATGAGAGGCCTTCCGGCTGTGGACAGAGGGCTGAAACGGGGTCGCGGGGGCGGATCTGGTCCGAGAAAACGCGCAATGCGGAGTACGGAATACCCATCTATCGGGATGTGAACGCTGCGCTCAATCCGTTGCGATTGCGGAAAGAGTGTGGACAAATCTGTTGCTTCGCGTTCGCCGATTGGTAGTGTTATGCGGAACGCCAGTCCGGGTTCCGTCTGTTTGGAGAGCGATCAATGAGCCGGCGTGCGCGAGGACGCAAAGCGCAGCAGACCAAGTCAGCCAGGAAGGCGATGGATGCCGCACCGGCTGATCAGCCGTCGGGGAGACCCCTGGTCGGGGTCGGTTCCGGTGACCATGCGACCGCGCTCGATTCCAAAGTGCTGGTGCTCAACAAGTTGTACGTCGCGGTCCGAGTGATCTCGGCTCGCCGGGCGTTCAGCATGCTCTTCCGGGATCTGGCCGAGGTCATCCACGTTCAGGACGGCCAGTACCTCAACTACGACTTCGAGTCGTGGGCGGAGATCAGCGCGCTCCATCGCGAGCTCGGCGAGGACAACGGGCACGACTGGGTCAAAGCCGTCCAGTTCGAGATCGCCGTCCCTCGAGTGATCCGCCTGCTCGGCTACGACCGCCTGCCCCGCCAGACGGTCAAACTCAACCGCCGGAACCTGTTCGCGCGCGACCGGAACCAGTGCCAGTACTGCGGGAACCACTTCCCGACCTCCGAGCTCTCGATCGACCACGTCCATCCGCGCTCGCAGGGCGGCGGCGATTCGTGGACCAATCTCGTCTGCGCCTGCGTCCGCTGCAACGCTCGAAAGGGCGGCAGGACCCCCGGGCAGGCGAAGATGGACCTGATCCGCAAGCCGGTGCAGCCGAAGCGCAACCCGATGATCGCCGTCCGCCTCGGCCAGCAGAAGTACGAGAGCTGGAAAGCGTTCCTGGATAACGCGTACTGGTCGGTCGAACTGCGCTGAGCCGGAAATGTCGCGCAGAGCAGGCAGAACTGCCGGCCTACACTCGGCCTATGACCAAACTGCCGACCGCTGATCAGGATCTGTCGCCCGAAGTCGCCGCCGAACGGGTCGGGCCGCTCTTCGAGCGCACCGAGCTCGCCGGGCTGGAACTCTGCAATCGCATCGCGATGGCCCCGATGACCCGCCGGCTATCGCCCGACGACCGGGTTCCCTCGCAGGCGGTCGTGGACTATTACGCGCGCCGGGCCGCCGGCGGCGTGGGCCTGATCATCACCGAGGGCACGCACGTCGACGACAAGCACGCGCCGGACTCGGAGAACGTGCCCGGCATCTTCAACAGGGAGCAGGCAGCCGGCTGGAAGCGTGTCATTGAGGCGGTCCACAGCGCGGAGAACAGCTTCGGCTCGCCGTCTCGGATCGCGGTGCAGCTCTGGCACACCGGGCGCCACGCGATGAACCCGATCGGGCCGTCGCCGATCCCGGTGCAGAAGCGCGACGGCGGGCACAAGGACACGCCGCGTGAAATGACCGAGGCGGACATGGATGAGGTGGTGGCGATCTTCGAGAACGCCGCACGCCTGTCGATCGCGGCGGGCTTCGACTCGATGGAGATCCACGGGGCGCACGGCTACTTGCTCGACTCGTTCCTCTCCCCCGCTTCCAACCAGCGGACCGACGACTACGGCGGCTCGTTCGAGAACCGCATGCGCTTCCCGCTGCGGATCGTTCGCGCGGTCCGAGCCGTCATCGACGAGCACGCCGGTCACGACTACCCGCTGATGATCCGCTTCAGTCAGTGGCGGATGGAGGACTATTCGGCGTACGCGTACCCCGACCCGGACCACCTGGAGCGCTGGGTGCTCGCGCTCAAGGACGCGGACGTGGACATCCTGCACGTTTCCACGCGTGATGCCACCGACCCCGGTTTCCCGCACCTGTTCGACACCGATACGGAAGACGGGCGACGCACGCTGGCCGGGTGGACGCGCAAGCTGTCGGGCGGCATGCCGACCGTGGCGGTCGGGCGCGTGAGCGTGTCGGCATCGATGGACGAGGGCGCGGCGGTCCAGACCACCGATCCGGCCCCGGCCGCGGAACTGATCTCGCGCGGCGAGGCCGACATGATCGCGGTCGGACGATCGCTGATCGCGAACCCGCGCTGGTGCGATACCGTGCGAGAGGGTCGGTGGAACGAACTGGTTCCCTACACGCGCGAGATGCTCGAAACGCTCGACGACTGAGGTGCCTACGAGGCGCGGCTTGCGATCTGCTCGTCGATGCCCTGCAGCGGGACGACGAACGCGGACGACGCCGGGTTCACAACGGCCTGCTGCGCCCCCTGTGCGGGCAGTCCGGCCATCCACGTGGCGATCTTGGACGGAACCACCGGCATGATGACCTTGGGCAGTTCGCGCTGACGGCCTGCGTTCTGGGCGGCGGCCCGGGCTTCGGCTTCGCTGGTGAACAGCATCAGGGCCGGGTTCTGCTCGATAAGCGTGAAGCCCGGCTGGTTCGGACGATTCGGGTCTCGCAACGCGTACCAGCGCTGCAGGGAGAAGAACGCGTCGAGCAGGGCGCGCTGGGCATCGGCGTGTCCCGCGATCTTCGCGCGTTCGGCCAGGGTGTCGAAATCGGGATCGACGAGGTCGGCGTTTCTCGGCCGCTTGGCGTGCACGCGTTCGTAACGCGAGGGGATCGCCTGCAGCACGCTCGCGAGGCCGGGTTGGTCGGAGCGGTTGAACTCTACGGCCTGCACGCCCTGCTTCTGCTGCTCGAAGAGCCAGGCGAGGGCATCCTCGGTCGGCATCGTGGCGATCTTCCAGACGAACGGCGAGTTGCGATACGGCTTGGTGTTCACGAGCGATTCAGCGCGGAACTTCGCGCTGAAGAAGAGCAGCATGGGCCCGAGCGGCGACTCCACGGCGTGGGCTTCGGTCTTTTCGGCCTTGCCGCGTTGGAGGATGTGCAGTTCACGCTTGGAGAGCAGCGCCTCCCAGAGCGACTCGACATCCTTGCTGGAGTGGCCCTTCATCGCCTGCGCCGTGAGGCGGTCGATTTCGTCCTCGCTCACCGGCTCGACTTCGCGGACGGGTGCGGACTCCTTCTTCGGGACCGCCACGCCCCGCGCGGGATCACCCGTCTCGACCGGCTGGCTGTGGGTCAACGGCTTGATCGTCCCCGCGGCGCCCGTGAACCGTTCCCGGTTCTCGGTCGGTGATGCGGGGGACGACTGCTGGGGCCCCAGCCATTGGTCGGTCATGTCAGCCTGCTCGGCATGCGCAGGAGCGCTGGCGTCTTCGCTCACCGGCGCGACCGGCGATTCCTGATCCGGTTCGGCGCCCTCGGGCTGACTCTTCTTCTTTCCCTTGAATCGATCGAGCAGTCCCAAGCGGGCCCCCTTGCTATCTCGTGCGTGCAATCGCCCGAGAGGCGATCTCTGATGGATGGTGGCACCGATCCGCGGGTCTGTCCACCGACATCACCATCGGATCGCCGGAGCGTCCGGTAATGTGGATCGTTCGATCAGTTCCCGCCCTCGGCTGATTGGTCATCGTCTGCCATGAACAGCGCGTGGAGCACCGGCGCGTCCTGCAGGCGAAGCGGGAACGACTCGCCGTGCGGGTTGAACATCGCGCGGGTGACGCCGTGCTCGGTCAGCGTCCGCATCCACTCGACCGCCTGGGGCACGGGGGTGCGGATCACCGGCACGGTCTTGTCTTCGAGCACGCACCCGAGCGCCTGCGCGGTCCGGGCCGCCTGCTGCGTGTCGGTGAACGCGAGCAGGCAGATGGCCTCCGTCTGACCATCCTCGCCCTCCTGCGTGCGCTCGCCCTCTTCGGCCTGATGCACCGTGAACGGCCAGAGCACCGGCTTATTGGGCTCGTCACGCGAGCCGAGCATGAACCACGACGGCAGGTTCAGCAGCTTCTCGTAGACCGCGCGCATGGCGTCTTCGCTGCGACTGGCCTTGGCGTCCTGCACGAGTTGGTCGAATCCCGACATGCTCACTTCCACCGCGTCACATGCCAGTTCTTCTTGCCTCTCCGGATCGCCGCGACCCGGCCGTGGAGCAGGTCCTCGGTCTTCAGCGTGTCGTCCTCGCTGACCTTGCGTCCGTTGACCGAGATCGCGCCGCCCTTGAGGTGGGTCCGCGCCTCGCTCTTGCTCTTGGCCAGACTCGTCTCGGCAAGCAGGTCGACCAACGAAACGCCCCCGCCGCCGAGTTGGGCTTTGGCGTGCTCGGAACTCGGTGCGCTCTCCAGCACCTCGTTGAGCGTGTCGAGATCGAGCGATGCCAGGTCTCCGGAGAACAGCGCCTGCCCCGCGGCCTCGGCCTTCTCCATCGCCTCGGCGCCGTGCAGGATCGTTGTTGCTTCACGCGCGAGCGTCCGCTGGGCCTCTCGCTTGAAGGGCTCAGCGCTGTGACGCTCCTCGAGGGCTTCGATCTCGTCCTTGCCCAGCAGCGTGAAGATCTTCAGGAACTTGACAACATCCTCGTCCGCCGCGTTCAGCCAGAACTGGTAGTAGCGGTACGGGCTGGTGCGATCGGCGCTCAGCCAGATCGCGCCCGTCTCGGTCTTGCCGAACTTCTTGCCGTCGGCCTTCACCAGCAGCGGCGCCGTCAGGCCGAACGCCTTGCTCGCGGCGTCCTCGTCGTCACCGCTGTGACGCCGAATCAGGTCGCAGCCGGACACGATGTTGCCCCACTGGTCGCTGCCCGCGCACTGGAGCGTCACGCCCTCCTCACGGTAGAGGTGCAGGAAGTCGTAAGCCTGCAGCAGCACGTAACTGAACTCGGTGTAACTGATCCCCTGATCGCGACCCTCGAGCCGGTTCTTCACCGAGTCGCGCTGCATCATCTGGTTCACCGAGAAGTGCTTGCCGATGTCGCGCAGGGCTTCGAGCCAGCTGATCTTCTCGATCCAGTCGATGTTGTTCACCAGCCGGGCGGCGTTGGCCGAACCCGAATCCACATCGAACAGCGAGCGGTAGATCCGGCACTGGGCCTCGACGTTGCTCATGATCTCGTCGCGTGTGCGCAAAGACCGTTCGGCCTCCTTGCCCGACGGGTCGCCGATCAGCCCGGTCGCCCCACCCGCGAGGATGTATGGGGTGTGCCCGGCCAGCTGGAACCGCTTGAGCAGCATCAGCGGCACGAGGTTGCCGATGGTCAGGCTCGGCGCGGTCGGGTCGAGCCCGCAGTACAGCTTCCGGGGAGTCCGCAGGTGCTCGGCCAGCCCCGGCTCATCGGTGCACTGGTAGAGCTGGCCGCGAAAGCGGAGATCGTCGAGAAACGCCTGAGAATCGAGGGATTGGGTCGCGCTTGCGCTCATACGCGGAGGATACCAAAGCCACCACGCGAGCCGGCCGGTGGAACCCTTCCCGGGATATCAGTCCTCGACGGGGACGGTCGAGATCTCGACCTCGCCCTGAACCGGTGTCGGCTCCGCACCCGCGTTCAGGCGCATCGCCAGTTCCTCGGCCTGGGTGAAAGTCATGGTGCCGGTCGTGAGCGAGCCCTTGCTGACCGGGCCGTTGACGCGCGGCGCACAGATCACCCAACCGTCGACGACCGCGGCGATGGCGGAGCCCTTGTTCCCGGAGGTCAAGCGACGCAGCGCCTCGGTCCCGGGCCCGTTGAGGGCGAAGTCCACCGTCGGGCGCGTGAACTTGTCGAAGTTCACCTCGGCGTTCGAGACCGCGAACCCCGGCGCGAAACCCGCACAGGCGCGCTTCGAGCCGGTGTTGTGGACCAACAGGTAGTAGGTGTTCATGTAGCGTGACACCACGAGGCCGCTGGAGCGCGACTCGTAGGGCGGCAGGTTGATCTTCGGCGAGGGCACGCTCCGGCCGACCTCGCGGAAGGTGGTCGCGTCGACCATCGGGATCCAACGGAACTGGTCCGAGTCACTGGCCGGCTCGTCCACCGCGCTGCGGACCACGCCGATCAGCGGATCGGACGGGTCGACCGCGACGAAGAACTCGAGTTCCGCCGCCTCGGCGAGACCGCTGGCGGACTCGATCGGATCGCGGTTGTAGATCCGCTCCACCTGGTCGATGCCGGCTTGCGCCGCGGCCTGCTCGGCCTGCGTCAGCCCATCCCACGAAGAACCGGAGGAATAGCCGCTCGATGAGCAGCCGATGAGCCCGCCGGCAACGGCAAGGAGCGAAGCGGAAAGGGAAGCACGATAGCGAAGTGTCCTGGTCATACCCGAAGGCTCGCTTTCAACCCGCCCGGTGCGGAAGCGAAAGCGCGTCAAACCGGCACCGACCCTGCCGATTGTGACGGCTGGGCAAGGCCGTTTCGGTCGTGACCGCATTGCTCAAACGTTGAAGTACTTCGCCTCGGGATGATGCACCACGAACGCGCTGGTCGACTGCTCCGGATCGATCTGCCAGTTCTCGGTCAGTTCGCAGCCGATCCGGCCCGGCTCGAGCAGTCGCCAGAAGATCTCCTGGTCGCTCATGTCGGGGCAGGCCGGGTAGCCAGGCGAGTAGCGCGAGCCACGGTACTTCTGGCGGAACAGGTCCTTGATCTTCGGCGAATCCTCGTTGCCGATGCCCAGTTCGGTGCGCATCCGCTTGTGCCAGAGCTCGGCCAGCGCCTCGGCGGTCTCCACGCCCATGCCGTGCATGTAAAGGTACGCCGCGTAGTCATTGGCCTCGAAGAGTTTCTTGGCCTCTTCGCTGACGCGCGGGCCCATCGTGACGCAGGTGAAGCCGATCACGTCCTTCTCGCCGGACTCGACCGAACGGAAGAAGTCACTGATGCACAACTGCTTCTTGCCGTCCTGTCGCGGGAAGGTGAACTTCTCGATCACCTTGTCGTGATCATTCGGGTCGTAGATCCGCAGATCATCGCCATCGGACTGGCAGGGCCAGTAGCCGTACACCAGCTTCGGCTCAAGGATCTTCTCGTCGCGCAGGCGCACCTTCAGGTCCTCGAAGATCGGGTAGACCTTGTCTTCGAGCATCGCCTGGTACTCGGCGTCGGATTGCGGCCCCTTTTTGAACTGCCACTGGCCGCGGAACAGCGCAACGGGGTTGATGAACGGGTAGATCTCGTCGAGGTCCAGCCCCTCGATCACGCGGCTGCCGTAGAACGGAGCGGCGGGCACCTTCACATCGCGGGCGACATCGGAACGCAGCTTCTCCGCCGTCGCGGCGCCGCCGTCGGCTCCCTTGCTCGCGGCGAACTCGTCCTGCTGCTTTGCCTTTTCGGCGCGGGATCGCGCGACGACTTCCTCGGCCTCGCCACGCTTCTTCAGCCGCTCGGCGACTTCCTCGTGGAGAACATCGGTCTTGCCACCCACGATGTGGTCCATCGTGCGCAGCCCCGCAAACGCGTCGCGTCCGTAAAACAATTCGCCCTTGTACACACCCTTCAGATGCCCCTCGCAGTAGTGGCGCGTCAGCGCCGCTCCACCGAGGACAACGGGAACCTTGATGTCCCGATCGTTCATTTCCTTGAGGTTCTCTTCCATGATCGTCACCGACTTCACCAGCAGACCGGACAGCCCGATCGCGTCGGCCTTCGTCTCCAGCCACTTGTCGATGATCGAGTTGATCGGCTGCTTGATGCCGATGTTGTAGACCGTGTAGCCGTTGTTGCTCAGGATGATGTCAACGAGGTTCTTACCGATGTCGTGCACGTCGCCCTTGACGGTCGCGAGCACGATCTTGCCCTTCGTCTCACCCTCGACCCGCTCCATGAGCGGCTCGAGCTGCGCGACCGCCTTCTTCATGACCTCGGCGCTCTGCAGCACGAACGGCAACTGCATCTGCCCCGAGCCGAACAGCTCGCCGACGGTCTTCATGCCGTCGAGCAGGTGATCGTTGATGATCTGGAGTGGCTGGTACTTCTCGAGCGCCTCGTCCAGGCACTCTTTGAGCCCTTCTTTCTCACCATCGATGATGTGCGCCCGCAGGCGCTCCTCGAGTGTCATGTCGGCCTTGCTCACCTTTGAGCCGCCGACATCGTCGACATCCTTGAACAGGTCGATCAGCGCCTGCAGCGGATCGTAGTTCTCGTCGGCGACGCCCTCGGGCAAACCGGTTCCGCCGTTGGCCTTGCTGCGCCGGTCGTAAATCAAATGCAGAGCGACATCCTTGTGCTCGTCCTCGATCTTGTTGAGTGGGATGATCTTGCTGGAGTGCACGATCGCGCTCGTCATGCCCGCCCGGGTCAGTTCGGCGAGCAGAACCGAGTTCAGCACCGCTCGCGCCGCCGGTTTCAAACCGAAACTCACGTTGCTCAGCCCGCAGGTGAGCTGCACCTCGGGGAAGGCCTCGGCGATCCGCTTCGTGCCCTCGACGAGTTCCAGCGCCGAGCGCCGATCGTCGTCCATGCCCGTCGAGATCGGGAGTACGAGCGGGTCGATGAAGATGTCTTCCACCAGCAGCCCGTGCCGGTCGCGTGCTCGTTCGATCGCGCGCTTGGCGATCTCGAACTTGCGATCGGCGGTGCGCGCCATCGCCGCTTCCTTGTCCTCGTCGATCGTGCCGATGACCAGCGCCGCGCCGTAGGTCCGCGCGAGCTGGCAGATCTGATCAAACTTCTCCTCGCCGTCTTCAAAGTTCGCGCTGTTGATCACGCACTTGCCCGCGGCCCTCTTCAGCCCGGCCTCGATCGTCTCGACCTGCGTCGAGTCGATCATCAGCGGCGCATCGACCTGACGCACCGTGCGCTGCACGACCTCGCCCATGTCGTCCGCGTTGTCACGACCGGCGTAATCCACGTTCACATCGAGCACGTGCGATCGCTCGCGCACCTGCTCGCGCGCGAGCGACATCATGCCGTCCCAGTCTTCCTCCTCCAGCAGGCGCTTGAATTTGCGCGAGCCCGACGCGTTCATCCGCTCGCCGACGATCAAAAACGACTGGTCCTGGCGCGAATCCACCGCGGAGTACAGCGAGGCGACCTGGGCCTTGCGGGGCTCCTTCTCGACCTCGACGCGCTTGCGCCCACCCACGCGCTCCGCCAGCGCCTTGATGTGCGCCGGCGTCGTGCCGCAGCAGCCGCCGACCATAGCGATGCCGCACTCCTCGACGTACTTCTCGATCGCCTCGACGAAGGGCTCGGGCTTCAGAGGGTACTCCGTCCGGCCTTCCACCAGCACCGGCAGACCCGCGTTGGGCACGACCGTGATGTGCCGGTCCCAATGCTTGGCGAGGTAGTGGAGGTGCTCGCTCATCTCGGCCGGCCCGGTCGCGCAGTTCAGTCCGAGCGACATGATCGGGAAGTCGCGCAGCGCCGCGACCGCCGCCTCGATCGACGAACCCAGCAGCATCGTCCCCTGCTGCTCGATCGTGATGCTCACCATGATCGGCACCTCGGCCGCCGTCTTGCCCCGCTCGCGAAGCGCCGCCAGCACCGCGTTGATCGCGCACTTCACCTGTAGCAAGTCCTGGCAGGTCTCGATCAGCAGCGCATCCACGCCGCCATCGATCAGGCCGCGCGCCTGCTCGGTGTACGAATCCAGCATCGTGTCCCAGTCGGTGTTGCCGAGCGTGACCAACTTCGTGCCGGGCCCCATCGAGCCCATCACAAAGCGCGGCTTCTCCGGCGTCGAGTAGCCGTCCGCCGCCTCGCGCCCGATCTCCGCCGCCCGCTTGGACAGCGCGTAGCACTCGTCGGCGATATCGAACTCGTTGAGGACCAGTTTGGCCGAGCCGAAGCTGTCGGTCTCGATGCAGTCCGCGCCCGCCTCCAGAAACTCCTCGTGGATCTCCCTGATCACGTCCGGACGGGTTTCGACAAGGATGTCCGTGCAGTTTTCGCAGCCGCGATAGTCTCCCTCGATGCTGAGGTCGCGCTCGTAGATCGAGGTACCCATCGCGCCGTCGAGCACCAGGACCCGTTCATGCAGCGCCTTGCCGAGGGCCGAAGCTGCGGCGTAGTCGGAAATGTCGTAGCGGGGAGTCGTGTTCGTATCCACCAATACACCTATTATCAAGCAGGAATTATTGCCGTCGCATTCATTGTATCCATTTATCCGGATCAATGGATGAAAGCCGCTTCATGGGCGAAATTCTTCTCGCCGGCTTCCGAACCAACCGCAGCCGGTAGAATCGCCGCCGTCCCCCATTCCCCAGTTTCACCCCCACGAGGACACCTGTGATCCAGCCAAGCCAGGACGCCGATGCCCCCGCGATCTCGATCCAGGGCGTGACCAAGCGCTTTCGCGAGAAGACCGCGGTCGACAACCTCGACCTGACCGTGCCACGCGGCTCGCTCTGCGGCTTCCTCGGCCCCAACGGTGCCGGCAAGACCACCACCATCCGCATGGTCATGTCCATCTTCCCGCCCGACTCGGGCCGGATCAGCGTCCTCGGACGCCCCACCGCCATCGAGTCCAAGGACCTCATCGGCTATCTCCCCGAGGAACGGGGCGTCTATCGCAAGATGAAGGTGGACGCCTTCCTCACCTACATCGGGATGCTCAAGGGCGTAGACCGGAACATCCTGAAAGACCGCATCGGTGAGTGGCTCGAACGCGTCGAGCTTCCCGGCGTCGAGAAGAAACGCTGCGAGGAACTCTCCAAGGGCATGCAGCAGAAGGTCCAGTTCCTCGCCACCATCATCCACGACCCGGAACTCATCATCCTCGACGAGCCCTTCAGCGGCCTCGATCCCGTCAACGGACGCCTGCTCCGAACCCTCATCAACGACCTCCACGACCAGGGCAAGACCATCATCTTCTCGACCCATGTCCTGCAGCAGGCCGAGCAGATCTGCAACCGCATCTTCCTGATCAACAACGGCAAAAAGCTCCTCGACGGCACCATGGACGAGATCCGCGAGCAGCACAACCCGCGCACGCTCGTAATCGAGCCGAGCGGCTACCAGCACGGCGACAACACCTCCGCCGTCGAGAACATCGAGGGCATCGCCTCGGTGCGGGCTATCCCGGTTTCCGGCTCGACGCCGCCGCATATGGAGGCAACGCTCCGCGACGGTGCCGACCACAGCGCCGTGCTGGCGCGCGTGGCCCAGGCGATCCCGCTCCGTCGCGTCGAGTCACGGCGGGCGACGCTGGAGGACATTTTCGTGAGCCTCGTCAGCACGAGGGACTCCCAGGACAGCGTGCGAGCATCGGTTTCCGCCCAGGCCGCCGGCGTGGAGGGGAACTGAGCCATGTGGAAGATCTACGCCGCAGCCGTCCGCGAGTACAAGGTCACCGCACTTACCCCGGCGTTCTTCATCGGTGCCGTCATCGTCCCGGCAGTTATCTGGGGCCTGATGTTCTTCGTCGGTGCGACGGGGCTGCTCGACTCCGAAAAGCCGCCGATGCAGGGCCGGATTGCCGTGGTGGACTCGACCCCCGGCCAAACGCTGACCGCCGACCTGAGCGATCTTTTCTCCCCGGAAGGTCGAGCCCGCGCGGCCGAAGCGCAGATGCAGGCGCTCCGCGACCAGATCAACCGCCTGCCCCCCGAGATGCGTGAGCAGGCGATGAACGCCATCCCCATGGCCGAGGCGATGATCGGCGCCGACGACGACGGCACCGACGTCGAGATCGTTCCGATCGACCCGAACGAGGCCGATCTCGAAGCGCTGCGCGAGCAGGTCCGCGCGGGAGACTACCTCGCGCTCGTCGTCGTCTCCGAGGAGTCCGTCCGCATCCCCGTTCCGACCGACGCCGAGGCTGGTCCGGCCACGCGGGATCCGAACAACCTCGGTCCGAGCCAGTACCGGATCGATCGCGCTCCCTCGCTCGACCCGGACTACCTCGGTGACATCCAGCGCGCGGTCCATCGCGTCATTCAGAACACGCGCTACGAGCAGGCCGGCATCGATCCGGCAACCGTGCTACTGATCGCCGAGAACTCGCCGCAGGCCATCACCACGCTCGTCACGGAAGACGGAGACAAGGCCGGGCCGAACGCCGACCTCGTCCGCTTCCTGCCGTTCATCTTCATGATGCTGATCTACGCCTCGGTCCTCACCGGCGGCAACTACCTGCTCATGGGAACGCTCGAAGAAAAGGGCTCGCGCGTCATGGAGGTGCTGCTCTCTGCGGTCTCACCGACGCAGCTGCTGATCGGCAAGCTGATCGGCCAGGGCCTTGTCGGCCTGACCATCGTCGGCATCTACGGCGCGGTCGGCATCGCCGCCGCGGATCGGTTCAACTACCTCGCGGTGCTCCCCTCGGGCATCCAGATCGTCTGGATGGCGCTGTACTTCTTCATGGCGTACTTCTTCCTCGGGGCCATGATGGTCGCCGTCGGCGCCGCAGTCACCGAACTCCGCGAGGCCCAGGCCCTCTACGCCCCGATCACCTTCAGCCTGATCATCCCGTTCGTCCTGATGTTCTCGATCATGGACAACCCCGGCGGCGTGGTCGCCCGGATCTTCAGTTTCTTCCCGCCCACCACGCCCTTTGTGATGGTGATGCGACTCAGCCAGCCGTCGCACAGCGTTCCGCTCTGGGAGATCGGAGTCTCGTTGCTTGTCGGCTTCGCCGGCGTTGCGGTCATGGTCTGGATCGCCGCCAAGATTTTCCGCATCGGCGTGCTCCGATACGGCAAACCACCGACGCTGGTCGGACTGCTCAAGTGGGTCCGAGAAGCCTGACCGAACCGATCGTCATGACAGGCGTATGTGTTTTTCACGCGTGGTCTCGACCGGGCTGGCGCTCGGTACCGTGATCGCCGATCCGACCCGTCACGGAGGGCGCACCGAGTGGAGTGGTGGCAGGCGATCATCCTGGGGCTCGTTGAGGGGATCACCGAATACCTGCCGGTGTCGTCGACGGGACACCTGATCATCACGACCGAACTGATGCGATTCGACGAGGCGGTCCGGCCGCACGTCGACGCGTTCAACATCGTCATCCAGGGCGGCGCGATCCTGGCCGTCGCCGGGCTCTACTTCCCGCGCATCGTCCAGATGCTCAAGGGCTTCGTCGGCAAGGACGACGCCGGCAGGCGCCTGCTCATCAACCTCTTCGTCGCGTTCCTGCCCGCCGCGGTGTTCGGTGTGCTGCTCGACAGCACGATCCAGAAGTACCTTTTCTCAACCTGGCCGGTCCTCGCAGCCCTGTTCGCCGGTGGGATCTGGATGATCTGGCTCGACCGCTGGCGAGGCCGACACCTCATCGAAGAGAAAGCCGAGGGCGTCCCCGAGGAGCAATCCCGCTTCTGCATGGATGTCGACGACCTCACATGGAAGCACGCGCTGACCATCGGCTTCCTGCAGTGCGTCGCCATGTGGCCCGGCACCTCGCGCTCGATGATGACCATCGCCGGGGGCACCCTTATCGGCCTCAAGCCCCGAGCCGCGGCGGAGTTCAGCTTCCTTCTTGGCCTGCCCACCCTCGGCGGCGCGTGCGTCTACAAGCTCGGCAGGAACCTTCAGGAATCCGCTGAACGCGGCGAGCCCAACATGTTCGAGGCGCTCGGCACGCTCCCCCTGGTGCTCGGGCTCGTCGTCGCCACGTTCTCCGCAGCGGTGGCGATCAAGTGGCTGGTGGCGTTCCTCACGAAACATGGGTTGAGCGCGTTCGGCTGGTACCGCATCGCGTTGTGCATCGTGCTCGGTTCGCTGGTCGCTGCGGGGCTCGTCCAAGTCGGCTGACCGACCGAATCAGAAGTCGATCAGCACCTTGATCTGCTCGGCGCTCGAAGCCGCCTCGATCGCCTTCGTGCCGTTCTCGAACGCGAACCGGGAGGTGATCAGGCTGGCCACATCGACCCGGCGCTGCTCCAGCGCCCGCACCGCCTCGCTGATCGAACCGCAGCGCGAACCGATCAGTTCGATCTCGTTCACGACCAGCGGCGAGAGATCGACCGGATCGTCGACGCGAGGCGCGAACGTGCTTTTGAGCAGGATCGTGCCGCGAGGGCGAACGAGTTGCAAGGCCGTGCGCAGGCCGTCGGGCGAGCCCGTGCAATCCACCACGACGTCCTGGTCCGCGCGGCGCCCGATGTCACGAAGCAGCCGGTGCTTGATGCCCCACTTCTCGCACATCGCGAGCTTCTTCTCGTGCTTGCCGATCAGGCGAACGCTCGCGTTGAGTTGGCTCATCACCTGCACGCACAGCAGCCCGAGACGCCCGTCGCCGAGCACCGTGATGTACGGCTTGCCCTCGAAGTGCAACTGGTGCGCCGCGTGCATCGCCGCCGCCAGCGGCTCGGCGAATACCGCGTGATCGTCATCTACGCTCTCCGGCACCGCGACGAGGTTGACGATCGGCAAACAGAACCGCTCGGCGAAGCAGCCGTCGCGCCCGGCGATTCCCAGCACCGTCCGATCCCGACAGTGATTGCTCAGGCCGTTGCGACACATGTCGCACTCACCGCAGACGGCGTTGATCGAGCCGACGACCCGTTTGCCTTTCAGGCGCTTGACGAGTTCCTGCTGGACGGGAGTGGCGGGGTTGAATTCCTCGACCACGCCGACAAACTCGTGCCCCAGAGTGATCGGCTGAGCATCCCGATCTGCGTTCATGTAGCCGCGGACGATCTCGAGATCCGTCGAGCACACGCCGGCACGCAACGGACGGATCAGCGCCTCGCCCGGACGCGGCGACGGCGCCGGTGCGTCCGAGAACATACGCAGCGACGGGGCATCGCCCGAAGCCGATCCTGTGTAGCGCAGCGCTCGCATGCCCTTATGTCGGCATTATCCGCCCGAGCCGTCAGAAGCGTCTTCGCGCTCCCGACGCAACTCCTCAACGGTCATGCCGACTGGCGCGGCTGAGATCTCGTTCGGGATATCGAGGAACGGGTTAAACCACTCGAACCACTTCCGATCCCGCGAGTACGCCGGGTAGGTGTACGTCTGTCGCCCGGCGAAGGGCTCCGGGTTCCCGCGGACGAACTCCACCCACGGTCGCGGCTCGTAGCCAAAGTCCTCGCCGGTGAGAGTGTTCAATGAATCTCGCGCGGCAGCATTCACGGTCAGGTCCGGATCGTCGAGCGCGAGGATCAGCGCATCGAGCACGCGCTGTTCCGCGTACTGCCCGAGCGCCGTCGCCGCCGCTGCACGCACCGGCACTTCGTCTTCGTTCGCCCCGCTGGTCTTGGTCATGAGCGAAGCCACGACCGACGGGTTGTGCAGGCGTTGGAGCGAGCGAGCGGCTTCCCAGCGCACCAACCGGTCCGGATCGTCGAGCAGTTCGGCGATGCGCGCGGCGTCGTCCGGCGACCCGTGCAGGCCGATCGCTCGCACCGCCGCGGTCCTTACGGCGCCGTCCTCATCGTCGAGGCCCAGACGGTACAGACGCACGTACACATCCGCCCCGCCCCACGGTGCGTTGGCGAGCAGAAGGATGCCGAGCTGCCGGTCGTCCGCGCTGTACTGGTTGGTGGCCATCGCCGCGGCCTCGGTCGGTGAGGGCGGCGCGAAAACGGAAAATATGCTCTCCGCCTCTGATGTGTTGGCGCCGGCCAAGGGCAGGTCGTCGGCGCAGCCCGAGGCAAACCCGACAGCGCAGGCGCCCGCGACGGCAAAGATCATCGGGAGTCGGACCATGCGCGTAGAGTAGCGGATCGCCACCCGAAGCCGCCAGCACCTTGGCTGCTACCCTCTTGGCATGCCCCGCCACCGCCTCAGCCCGATCTCCGCGCTACTCGGCATTCTGCTCGCGACGATCGCCGGGTGCGCCCGTCCGTCCGGAGTCGCGCCGTGGCCCGCAACCGCGACGAGCCCGCCGAGAACCGGCGTGGCATCAAGCGAGATCTACGCGCAGCTCTTCGCGGGACTTCCTACGGACCGGAGATACACCGACGCATCGGGCGATCTGGTTGTCGAGAATGTCTCGCGTGAAAGCGAGACCCTGCTCCGTGTCGAGCGGCTGCTGGTGCCCGCCGACGACACGCCCACGACGAGTCTCGGCACCCGCTGGTTCTCGGCGAATCCGAATGGCGAGGTTCTGCTCCGCCGGTCGTACAACCCGCAGCGGGACATCGAGATCGTCTACGAGCCCGCGCTGGTCGTCGCCCCGGAAACCCTCCGGCCCGGCGAAGCGCACGCGTCGGAATCAGCGATCACCTCGATCGAGGGCAACAGCCGGCAGACCGGCAGCGCTGCGTACGAGCTCGAACTCGTCGGCGAGCGCCTCGCGCCGGGAGGCACGCGCGAGACGCACATCCGCTCCACGCTCGTTCTGACCCTCGGACGGTCCACGGTGACCCGGCATACCGACCGCCTACTGTCCATCGACGCCAGCGGCTCGTCCACGGTACTCCGCGAAGATTCGCTGGAGACGGTGCGCGTGTTCGGGTTGACCGTCGGTTCGACTCGACGGTCGCTGAGTTCGGCGGATGCCCCATCAGACGCGGACTGACGGTCAGTCGGAGTCTTGGTCGTCGGCCTTGACCCAGCGCATCGATCCGTCGCCGCCGGACGCTGCGCCGAGCTGCTTGTTCGCATCGACGATCGCTTCCATCGTGGCTCGGGTCAGCGAACCGGGATGACCCTGCCAGCGGACGATGCCGTCGCTGCTCATCACGATGCAGTGCGGGATACCGCGGTTGCCGACCACGCCCATCATGCGGCGCTGCGGGTCGATCGCGATGGTGTACTCGAACTTCGGACGCCGACGGTCCGAGCGGAACTCGTTGACCTTGCCCTCGTCCTCGTCAGAAACCCCGACCACCACGAGATCGTCCGGGAACGCCTTCTGCAGCGAGTTGATGTGCGGGATGCCGGCGATGCAGGGGCCGCACCACGTCGCCCAGAACTCGACCATCACGACCTTGCCGTCGGTCTCCGGCTCCGCGGTGATGTACTTCTGCACCTGCAGCGCCGGCCCCTTCTTGTCGCGCAGATCGTTCGCGCCGCTGACCGGCGGCGCCTCCGGGAACCGCACCACCCCGTCCGAGGGCTTATCGGCGGGCTTGCCCTTCTTCTCGTCCCGCTCGTCGCGGTCCGGCAGCGCGGGCGCTTCGCCGTCGCTGGCCTCGTCGTAGATCTCGGGCACAAACCGGGCCGCCTGGAGCACGTTCGCCCCGGCCATCCGGATGGTTCCAGAACGGTCGATCACCACCGCCGCCGGAGTCTTCCAGAAGCCCATGTCGTCGCAGAATCGTCCGCTGGTATCGAGAGCGACCGGAATGCGCGAACGATCCGCGAACTTCTCGGCCTCCTCGGCGTTCTCGGGGGTATGGATCGCGATGAAGATCGCCTGTTCGTCTGTTCGACGAGCCAGGTTCTCAGCGCGACGCAGCACCGAGCGACGCTGCGCATCGGCCGTGGTGAACGACTGCAGGATGATGATCTTGCCCTCGAGCTCCGACGCATCGGGTTCGTTGGCGATCCATGTCAGATCATCGGCGTAGGCCTCGAAGCCGGGGAACTCGTAGCCGACGGTCTCGTTGAGCAACTCGCGCTCCGCCACGGGCAGCCGGTCATCGAGATAGCGATCGTTGGTTTCGAACGACTTCGGCGCATCCGCCGCGGCCATGACGAACCCGAGCGCGAGCGTGCTACCGACCAACGCGGCGCGACGAAGAGTGGTGAACGCTGAACGCTTCATGACATACCTCCAAAGGGAAAACCGTGGCGAGGGAGCGAGCCTCCACACCGCCGAGTGATTATCACCCGAAAACCGCCCGGCTCGCTCCCAAATCCTCTGATTCTGAGGCCCAATTCCGGGTGAGACCCTTTGGAACACGCACTCGGCGCACGAAAAAGCCGCCATTCGGCGGCTCAAAGCATCTCAACGGAGCTCTTAGTCGATCGTCTGGACCGAGGAACCACGCATCGCCATGCGGATCAGGTCCGCTACATTTCCGGCCTGCATTTTGTCCATCACGTGCTTGCGATGCACCTCGATCGTCTTCTCGCTCAGGCCGAGCTCAGCGGCGACCTGCTTGTTCGCCATGCCGTTGACGACCATCTCCATGACCTGACGCTCGCGCGGCGTCAGCGTCTCGATCTTCGCATCGATCGTCTTGCGACGGTCCTCGACGAAGCGTTCCTGTTCCCCATCCTCCAGCGCCTTCTGCACGCGCTCCAGCAGGACCTGGTCGTTGAACGGCTTTTCGATGAAGTCGTACGCACCGGCCTTGAGTGCTCGGACCGCCATCGGTACATCGGCGTGCCCGGTGATGATGATGACCGGGAGCGAGATCCGCTCGTCCTTGAGCTGCTCCTGAAGATCGAGCCCGCTCATGCCGGGCATGCGCACATCGAGGACCACGCAACCGACCATGTCCGTACTGACCGCGTCGAGAAACTCGCCCGCGGAGCTGTATGTCTCGACTTTCAGGCCGACCGACTCCACCAACCAGCGAAGACTTTTACGCATCGCCGCATCGTCATCGACCACATACACAGTTTGTTGCGCTGCCACGTTCGATCCTGCCTTTCTGAAACCGGACCCACGAGAGATCACTGTGACCCGGCCAATCGTCAGAAGAGTGGGGTCTCCATGTAGACCACCACCTACGTTATCGCGTCGTCGCTCGTTTCAGATTCGGGATCACCCGAAAAAACGGGGATCCCCCTACAAACAGGTCCCACTGGGACAAATCCAGGCTTCCGTCGCACGCCGATTCCGCGTCTTCGTGAATCCATCTCGATCTTCTCGCGAATCCGTTGCGGAGGAAGCGGCAGTTCGTGCTGCGGCCTCCAAACGCACAGCGGCGTCGTCCGAAACAGCTGACCGTCGATTCCCGACGGTGAGGCACGCGTGCTTCGGACCATCGCGGGCTGTGCCCCGCGCCGGGTGTGACCCGGTCGATCTCACTCGAGTTCTCACCTCATGAAGGAATCAACATGAATCGTCTCAGCAAACTCACCCTCGCCGCGTCTGCCGTCAGCGCCCTCGCTGTGTCCTCCGTCCTCGCCGCCGGCGACTGCTGCGGTTCCAAAACCGTTGTCAAGAATGACGCGAACGTCACCAACGTGTCGTTTGACGGCCATGGCATGAAGGCCGACATCGTCGACACCGCCGTCAAGGCCGGCCAGTTCAAGACGCTCGCCGCCGCACTTCAGGCTGCGGATCTCGTCGAGGCGTTGAAGGGTGAGGGCCCGTTCACCGTTTTCGCGCCCACCGACGAGGCGTTTGCCAAGCTGCCCGCCGGCACCGTCGAAACGCTCCTGAAGCCGGAGAACAAGGCTCAGCTGCAGGCGATCCTGAAGTACCACGTCGTCAAGGGCTCGGTTATGGCCGAAAAGGTCACCGGCCTCGACTACGCCACCACGCTCAATGGTCAGCGGGTCGACATCGCGACCAGTTATGGCAAGGTCAAGCTCGATGGCAAGTCCACCGTGACCGCCACCGACATCAAGGCTTCGAACGGTGTGATCCATGTCATCGACACCGTGATCATGCCCGAGACCAAAAACGTCGTGGAAGTCGCCAAGGGCGCCGAGAGCTTCAACACGCTCCTCGCCGCGGTGGATGCCGCCGGTCTGACGTCGGCTCTCGTGGGCGAAGGCCCGTTCACCATCCTCGCGCCGACGGACGAGGCGTTCGCCGCGCTGCCCGCCGGCACGGTCCAGAACCTGCTCAAGCCGGAGAACCGCGCGACCCTGCAGGCCATCCTGAAGTACCACGTCATCCCCGGTCGCGTCTACGCCGACCAGGTCGTCAAGCTGAACTCTGCCGAAACCCTGGGCGGCCAGTCCGTGTCCATCAACGCTGACGGCAGCGGCGTGACGATCAACGAGTCCAACGTTGTCGCCACCGACATCGAAGCGTCCAACGGCGTGATCCACGTCATCGACGCCGTCCTGCTTCCCTGATCGACTCTCTCTCTGCTTCGACGACTCTTCCCTCCGTCGTCGAAGGTCACACTGTGGCGGTTGCCGGAAACGGGATCCGTCACTTTTCAACCCGCTCTCCTCCTCCGAGCGGGATCTTCCCGAGGCTTCACATGACAACAGCATCACTCAATCTGGGCTTTCGCCAGCGGGCTGCTATCATGTTCGGCGTGACCACAACGACGCAAAAACCCCCGTCGGACTGTCTGCTTCCGCTCATCGCCTCCGGCGATCGCGAAGCGGTTCAGGCCTGCATCGACCGCTACGGCGGACTGGTCTGGTCCCTCGCCCGGAAATTCACCCGCACCGAATCCGACGCGGAAGACGCTACGCAGGACATCTTTCTCGACGTCTGGAAATCCGCCTCGCGGTTCAATCCGGACGTCGCCTCCGAGACGACCTTCGTCGCGATGATCGCCCGCCGGCGGCTCATCGATCGGCGCCGGCGTGAATCGCGCCGCCCGCAGCGCGAAGCGATGTTCGAAGACACGGTCTCGGACGATCAGCCCGACCTCGATCCCTCCGAACTCAGCGACGAAGCGCAGTTCGCCGCGCGGGAACTCAAGAACCTGAGCACGGACCAGCAGCGCGTTCTGCGTCTCTCGATTTTCCACGGACTCACCCACGAAGGAATATCCGAAGCCACTGGCATGCCACTCGGCACGGTCAAGACACACGCAAGGCGCGGCCTGATCAAACTCCGCGATCTACTCGCGTCGCGACAAGCCACTTCTGCGGGCGGGTCCGGGGGCAACCCAGGCCAAGTCCGCTTTTTTCCCGGAAGTGAGGTGTTGTCATGAGTGATAACAGCAACACACACGATTACGACTTCGATCCCACGGGCGAACAATCGCTGTTGGTCGATCGCGCACTGGGCGAAATCGAGCCCGATTCAGATGGGTGGCGCGAGCCCGACGAGTTCGAACTCGCCGCCGCCGAAGCCGCCGTCCTGTACGCCCAGGCTCAGAGCGAGCCGATGCCGGAGGCGTTGCGTGGCAAACTGACGGCCGCCGCCCAAGGCGTTTGGAACCGGTCCGCTGACAGCAGTCCTGTCGCCGGGAGCATCAGCCCGGAATCCCAAGTTCGGCGTGCCCGCGAGGCCGGCGAGTTGAAGATGCCGCCGCTTCCTTCCTCGGGCAACGCACCGACCGGCTCCAGCGCAGTACTCAGCGCCGCCGGCTGGCTCGCCGCCGCTGCGGCGATTGCCATCGCCGCCGTCGGCTGGATGCGTCCGACCGAACCGACGAACGATGACAGCGTCGTCGTCGGAGCCCAGTCCGTTGAGGATCGCCTCGCGTCGCTCGAATCCGCACCCGACACGGTCTCTGGCGACTGGATCGCTTGGCCCGCCGGGACGCTCGCTCCGGACATTGACCCGCGTGAAGGCGCGCTCGATGTGAAGGGCAAGTTCGTCTGGAACGAGCCGCGTCAAGAAGGCTACATGGTCTTCGAGAACATGCCCGTCAACGATCCTAAGCTCGAGCAGTACCAGCTCTGGCTGGTCTCCGCCGATCACGAGCACCCCATCGACGGCGGCGTGTTCAACATCGCCTCGTCAGGGCGCGTCATCGTCCCCATCGATGCCAAGATCCGCGCAAGCAACCTTGCTGCTCTTGGTGTGACTATCGAGAAGCCCGGCGGCGTGGTGGTCTCCGACCGCACCGATCGGATGGTCGCAGGGCTCGTCCCGCAAGGCTAATCGACGAGAGCTCCGATGCATCGAATAAAACAGGCCGCGGGCATTGCCCGCGGCCTGTTCATTTCCCCAAAGGTGTCGGATCCAGTGCAGTTCAGTCGCAACTCTCGCCGTACCGCGCGAGCACCTTGTTGAGGTCGCGCAGGTCGACCACGCCGTCATCGTTCACATCGCCCAGCGAATAGTCTGCCTCCAGACCGAAGTTCGCCAGAACGAGCGTCAGATCCGACATGCCGACCGATCCGGAATCGTCCAGATCCTCCGGGCACGAGATCTGACCGTTGAAGTACCGCTTCGACAATTCCGCAGCGGCGATGCCGACCTCGGATCCGATGATGCGCGCTGGCAGGTCGTCCTGCGACGGGTGGATCCCGCCCCACAGGCGGCTGATGCCCGCTTCGTCCGCTGCGTCGTAGTACTTCGCCCACGTCAGCGTCACATCTTCACTCGGCCCGTCTTCGAAGTGCAGCCATCCCTCGGGGAGCGTGTACGACGCTTGCCCGCCCGGGAAGTACTCGCTCCCGGTGATCAGGCTGAGCACCTCGGCACCTGCGCGGCTGAAGGTGCTGTGCCCGGATACATATCCGGCGAACGCGGGCGAGACGAAGGTCGACAATTGGTACGGGATCCAATCGACGCCCAGGATCCACCCGACACCGCCGACCTCCGTCTCCGGGTCATCCGGCGTACCGCGCCACGAACGGATCGCGATGTCGCCGACCTCGCCGTAGTACATGAATTCGCCGTCGGGGGTCATGATCGGATCGCCGAACTGGTCGAGCAGCAGGCTGTCGATCAGGTGGTGGTGGCGCCCGCCCTCGGCCGCGGTCTCCTCGGTGATCACTTCGATCAGTCCGTCGACGAGCGGGATACCTTCCGGGTGATACGACGGCCCGTCCGGATCGCTCGACTGCCCGCGCTCGCACATGTAGCGGATGTGCGAGATGGGTCGCGAGTAGTCGTAATAGCCCTTGATGCCCCACGCCGCGACCGCCGCGTCGTGCACTGCGCCGTTCAGCGCGAAGTAGGTCTTGATATCCCATTCGAGCAGATCGACCGGGTCGCCGTCGCCCCAGATCCGATGCTCGACGAGCGGGCTGTCCGTGACATTGTTGTTGAAGATCGTGTTCCAGTGCCCGGGCGGCGTTTCGGATGCCGGGCCGTCGGCCCAGAACTCGGCCAGGCAACGGTAGTAGTCGGCCGCGAGGCACAGCACCGGCGGGTACGGCTCGCCGGTGATCGGGTTGACGCCGTAGCCCTCGCCGTCGTTGGAGCCGAGCGGGTTGTTGTGGTGCGTCGCGGGCCCGATATCGATCACGCTTGAATCCGCAGGATCGAGCATCGCACTCTTCTCGATCAACGCGACGGCGTTCGCACGGAAGTCCTCGTCTCCGGGTCCGCTGAGCAGCGGAGGCATGCCCGGATCATGGTGGAGTCCCGTGTCCGGATCCCGGTCGCGATCGGTCAGAGCGAAGGGCGCCACCTCGCCCCAGTGCGGGCCGATGAACTCCTGGATCGAAGCACCGATCACGATGCCATTCTGCAGCACGAGGTACTCGAAGGCCAGCGGCTGCCAGCGATTGGGGAACTCCATGCCGTTCGTGCCCGGCAGGTTGTGAGGCATCTCGACGTTTACCGGCTGGTACGGCGGGTAGTCGTAGTCGGTCGCCTCGCGCGACCCATCCTCGAACCCCCACGCGATCATCGCCTCGGCGATGCGGTTGCCGATCGCCGCCGGCGAATCACCATCGGTCGTCGTGTTCGCCGGGTCGTAGCCGAGCCCGATCAGCAGGTTGTCGAATTCAGGGAGCGACTCGTCCGCACCGGGGCTGTTCGCGAAGCGGTGGGAGAGCAGGCGGTACGCCGCGTAACTGATCGCCTCCTCGCGCTTCGCCTGCACATCCCCGGCCATGTTGCCGGCCTCGTCCGAAAGGTACGGGTCCGCTTCGACCTGATACGCGCACCACGCGTCGTACATCACCAGCGACGTGTGCCACAGGTTCCGAGCGTGGACGCCGGGTCGTGGTGTGTCGCGCCGGATCGCGTCGAGCAGCGCTTCGTTCCATTGGCGCGCCACGGACTGTTGCGGAGATGGATCACCGGCGATCGCGCTGCCCGCTGTCGCGAGCAGCGAACCCGCACTGATCGTCCCGAACCCGAGCACGCCGCACATGGCAGCGCCCCGAAGTCCCGCCGACAGAAGTCCGAAGCGCTTTGTCCTTTTATGTACGGCCATGGCCGACTCTCCCGCACGCAGCGCACAACAACCACGCAACGACAACGTCGCCTCGCAACCGTGCGAACCACTTTGCTCGAAGCCTCCCGGACGCCTCAAGCACCTCACTCCACGAACCCGGGGCGTCATACGTCTGCAACAGGATCGCCACGACGGGGTTGGGATATCCGGGTATCCCCACGAGTTACCCCTAATCTCCCACATTCTTTTTTCGGTTCAAGGGCCGACTTGGAATTTTTTGCGATCATTCTGGCGCGCCCCGCGAAGAAACCGCGCGGTGACGCGCGCCGAATGCCCGCGAACGCGTTCCTAACCGCTAACACGATCGCGAGCCTCGCGCACGCCGCGGTTGCATTCACAAAGCCGCCGATTTTGTTCTTGAATAGAGGTTGACATCGTGTACGCTCATTGTCGTGAGCAATCGCTCATGGCGATCGTCACGGTGGCGGCATCCGGCCGCTCCCGGGCCTCGTGGGGAACTTGAATCATGCCGTCACGAATCTCTGTTCGGACCGCGCTGTCGGTCTGCGTGCTACTGGTCTGCCCTCCCGCTCTCGCGGGCAGCGGGCCCATCCCCTTCACCGAGGAAGCTGCCTCTCGCGGCGTCAACTTCAATGTCCGCGCGCCCACCAGCAACATCTTCGGCTACGGCGTCGGCATCGCGGATCTGGACCAGGACGGTGCACCAGACATCATCTCCGTCGGCGACGCGGCCGGCGGCGTCAAGATCTGGCAGAACGACGGAAACGGCTTCTTCACCGATCGTTCCCTCGTGCCCGGCCTGCAGGGAAGCATCCCCGCTCGCCTCTACTCCGCCGTCTCCGCCGCCGACTACGACAACGACGGCGACCTCGATCTCTACCTCTCCGCCTATGGTCAGCCCGACATCCTCCTGCGCAACGACGGCAACTGGACCTGGACCAATGTCACAACAGAAGCCGGGCTCGGCGACGCCGGCGCGGGCTGCGGCATCTCGTGGGTCGATTTCAACAACGACGGCTGGCTGGATTTCTACCTCGCCAATCGCACCGGCACCTTTTTCGTCGGCAACGGCCCGGCTCTCCAGGAGAACCGCCTCTACCGCAACAACGGCGACGGAACATTCACCGATGTCGCGGTCCAGATGAACGTCCACGACCCCGGCACTCCCAGCTTCCAGGGCAACTTCTTCGACTACAACGAGGACGGACGCCCCGACCTCTACCTCGCCAACGACAAGGGCAACAGCGCCTGCACCTACCCCAGCCGACTCTTCCGCAACGACGGCGACACCTTCACCGATGTCTCTGACGAAGCCAACGCCTTCCTCTGCATCGACGGCATGACCGTCACCATCGGCGACTTCAACAACGACCTCCGCCAGGACGTGTACGTCTCGAACGTTTTTGACGGCAACTCCCTGCTCGTCGCTCAGCCCGGGCATTCGTTCCTCGATCAGGCCGACGACACGGGCACCCTCAGCACCTACTTCGGATGGGGCGCTCAGTTCTTCGACGTCGAGAACGACGGCCACCTCGAGCTCTACCTCTGCAACACGGGAGGCCCCAACGAACTGTTCTCGCACACCGGAGTCTTCCCCTGCAACGACTTCGCCCCGGATTACGCGATCGTCGGCGGCCCGAACGACTTCAGTTATTCAGCCGCCATCGGCGACCTCAACAACGACGGCGCGATGGACCTTGTCATGTCCTCCACCAGCCGACCGCTCCGCGTGTACATCAACCACGAGGGCACGAAGCGTGACTGGCTCATGGTCCGCCCGATCTCCGAGCACGCGTATCGCGACGCCCACAACGCCGTGGTCACCGTCACCTCGAACCTCGGCACCTTCCGGCGCGAGATCACGCCCAACTCCGGCTACAAGTCGCAGAACGACGCCCGCGCCCACTTCGGCCTCGGCGAGAACGCCGTCATCGAGGAAGTCCGCGTCCGCTGGCCCTCAGGCACCGAAGCCGTGCTGACCAACGTCCAGCCGAACCAGACCATCACCGTCACATCGCCCTGTCTGGCCGACATCGTCCCCAACGGCCAGGTCGACCTCGCCGACCTCAACGCCCTGCTCGCCCGCTACGGCCAGACCGTCGATCGCATGAGCGCCGGCGACCTCAACGCCAACGGACAGGTCGACTTCGACGACCTCACCACCCTGCTCGCCCTCTTCGCGACCTCGCCCTGCGGCGACTGAGCGATTCCCCGAGTCCAAAACCGACACACCCCGCCGAACTCATCCGAGCGCAGCGGGGTGTTTGTGTGCAAACCGACAAAGGTGGCGGTGGGATTCGAACCCACGGGAGGCTTTCGCCAAACGGATTTGCAATCCGCCCCCTTAGACCACTCGGGCACGCCACCAGACTGGACCGCATACCCTACCCCACCCCTTTCCCACCGGCAAGATTCCCGGCCCTCCGGAAACACTTTCCATATCGCCCGGCCCCTCCAGAGCGATTTGGCCGATAATGTCGGCGGTCCCGAGATCCCTTCCGCGCGGAGACGCCCATGCCAGCGCCCCATCGCTCGCTCACCACCGCCCTCGCCCTGCTCGCGCTCTGCGCGAGTCCCGCGATCGCCCAGTCCCCGCCCGCCGATGAGGGCGGCCCGGTCGTCGTCGACCCGGTTCCCTCTGACCGCTCCACGCTGCCCGGCGGCATCGTCCGCCAGGACCTCGCCCCCACCGCCCGGGGCCTCATCCGCGAGGGCGCGTTTCTCAGCGAGTATCAGGGCCTGCTCCGACCGCTCAGGGGCGGCGGCTGGGCGTTCGTCTTCGACCCCGACGCCGACGACAACCGCCTCAAGCCCATGGTCGTCCAGCCGGGCCTGCGCCTCACCGAGATGCGCCGGCTCGTCGAGGCCGCCGAACGCCCCATCACCTTCCGCGTCAGCGGGCGGGTGCTGGTCTACAAGAACCGCAACTACCTGCTCCCGACCTTCTACACCACCCTCGCCGTCGGCCAGCGCGACACCGTCGCCCCCGGCGTCGATGATCGCACCGACGACCCGGCCCTCGAAGACTTCGAGGACCTGTTCGCCGAGCCCGATGCCGACCCGACGCTCGACGAGGCCATAGAGGCCGTCGAGCAGCTCGATACGCCACGCGAGGTCGAGGTGCCGCGAGGCCCGAACACCGGGAGCGAGGAGTCAGCATCCGACGCCGCAAGCGCTCGGCTCGTGCGCGAGGGCGTGCAGATCACGGCGCGCACCGGCCGGCTCGTCCGCGCCCCCGGCGCGGGCTGGATGATGACCTTCGACAACGACACCGACGATCGCAGCGCGGGCGCCGACGGCGCGACCCTCGACACGCCCATGGAAGTCCTGCCCTGCCTCAGCCTGCAGGGCATGGAAACCCTCGCCGAGCAGTACGGCCAGCGACTCCGCTTCACCGTCTCCGGCACCGTCTACGTCTACGACGGGCGCAACTACCTGCTCCCGACGATGTACATCATCGAGATCGATCGCACCGGCAACCTGACGCCGGGGCAATGACGGTTCGCGTCCACCACACCGACTGGCTCGACGGCGTCACGACGCGCGCCGAGGAGTTCGGCCTGCGAGTCAATGACGCCCCGGCCGTCGACCTGCTCTACGCCGATCCCCCGTTCAACACCGGCAAGAAACAGACCGCGGGCGCGGGCGACTTCGCCGACACCTGGCCCACCACCGACGCTTACATCGCCTGGCTGCGCGAGCGCCTCCAGCCGACGCTCGACCTGATCAGGCCCACCGGCTCGGTCCTGCTGCATGTCGACTGGCGCACCAGCCATCGCGTTCGTGTGCTGCTCGACGAGCTGCTCGGCGCCGACTGCTTCGTGAACCACCTCGTCTGGTCCTACGGCCTCGGCGGCAGCTCGCCCCGGCGCTTCGCGCGCAAGCACGACGACATCCTCTTCTACTCGCGCACCGCCGACGGGCACTGGTTCGACCCGCCCATGGTCCCCGCCACCAGCCGGCGCATGGCCGGGCAGATGAAGAAGGCCACGGACGTGCTCGACATCCCGGCCATCAACAACATGGCGAGCGAACGCGTCGGCTGGCCGACGCAGAAGCCGCTCGCGCTGCTGGAGATGCTCATCGGCGCGTGTTGCCCGCCGGACGGATTGGTGCTGGACCCATGCTGCGGCTCGGGCACGACGCTGGTCGCGGCGCAGAAGCTCGGCCGACGGGCGGTCGGGCTTGATCGGGATGAGCGGGCGGTGGAGGTGGCGAGGGGGCGCGTGCCTAGCAGTGTGACGCACTGACCGGCGATGCGGGCCGGGCAACGGAAGCTGCGTAGGCTGGCGCATGGGCCAAGTGTGGAATCGGGCAGGGTGTCCGTTCGGCCAAGCGATGTTCTTCTACGCCGACTGATGATCTGCAAGCGGTGCCGCCGCTCCAAGCGTGCGATACAACCTCTCTAGGCGCAGAGTTGCGAGCCAGATGCACACCAAGATGCATGGAAAAAGGAAAACGAAAACGAAGATCGCCAGCATGCATCCGACGAAACTCAGTAGCCAAGCGACGACACACGCGAAACCGATTTCAATTGACAACAACGGCGACCAGTCCTGCAGGCCGGCCTGAAACGTCTCTTCGATCCTTCGCAGGGACGCCAGGACCAGCACGGACATCGACATTGCTACCACGGTAAACATCAGGAGGTCGCCGGCAACCGACCCTTGTGAGCCGAGGGAACCCTGCAATATCGCACGGGTGCTGAACCAGACGAGAAGGACCACAGATAACACGGCCGCGGGCAGTCCAAGACCCGCTACGAAGCGTGACCCAACGTTCACCCAATTGTGAACGCCAGCGCGCAACAGCAGTCCCAGAAACACAGCCGACATCACACCAAGCATGACGAGGTACCCATCAGGTCCAGCGGAAACGGCCGAAACGATATACATCGATGCCGCAAGACATATAACGGCTAAGGCGGAGAAACGGACAACTCGCAGTGCAAAAAACTGTGCTCTCAGCCAGTCATCTGCCCGCGCGTTCGCAGCGCCATTGACCAGCAGACGGCGATTACAGGCCCCACACTCCGGGCAGACATCGAAGCCCGCAACGGGATAGGCGCATCTCCAACAAACCAATCTGTCGAGAGAAACCTGCATAGAAACCAATGCCGTTCACGCTAGCCGGGTGCCGTGGCCTACGCGTAGCGTAGCCCACGACCAACCGAAGCATCGTGTCTTGCCCTCATCGTTAGTCGATGCGGCACCTGCCCAACTTCTTCGGCCAGCGCGCAACCAGCCGCGCTACTGCCCCGCGCGACGATAGGTCGTCTCCATCGCCCGGAACCACTCGCCATCCTGCTTCAGGAACATGGTCCTCTGGCGAGCGTCGCGTCCCTCACCGCTCACGACCACTTTGAACTCATCGATCTCGTCCATGATGGGGTCGTACATGGTGCCGAACAGTTCGATTGTGCCTTGCTCCGTCTCAACGCCTTCGGCATAGATCGTGGCGGTGCCAGTGTTGTCGATCGAAATGGAAGTCCACTTCTTCTTCTGGTTGTCGTATCCAAGGATGCGCAGACTCTCGTACGGCATGTGCACCGTCCCTCCTTTGGTGCGCTCGAAGACGAACAGGCCGCCCATTTCCAAAGTAACGGTCGACTTCAACTCCTCGGTCATGGGCTCGCCATCCGGCTCCACCCAGTACTTGCTGGTCACGTGCCATCGTCCCACCGACGAAGCCAGCCGGGCGTGGGGCTGACCGGGCGTTCCCATGGCGATCAACCGCTCGATCGCCGCGGCGTCTGGCGGCTGCGAATTCAGCACGCTCGCGCCGAGCATCGTGGAGGCGGCAGCGCCGGCGAGGAAAATTGCACCGAACGACAAGGTCTTGCGGATAGTGACGAACATCTCTGGCTCCTTTGGATGCCCGCCCGGCATGGGCGACGCGGCGGACGATTGTGGCAATTTGCGAGATGGGCCACAAGAGAATTCTTGGGCCGACACACTCGGTCGCTCGAACCTTCCAGACTGAATCCCCTCCCTACACTCCCCCCGAAGGGAGACCCACCGTGAAGCGCACGCTCACTATCGTCGGGATCGTCGTCCTGCTGCTCGCCATCGGCGTCGGCACATACTTCGTATTGCTGGTCCGGGGCATCGGCGGCGTGGACGACTGGACGGTCCGCAAGGTCGTCACCATCGTGAACACGGCGCTCGAGCCGCAGCTCGCGTTCGACTCCGTTTCGCTGAGCATCGGGGCCGACCAGAACGAAGACGGCGCGCCGTACGCGATCAACTTCGACGGCATCACGCTCACCGCGCCCGACGGAACAGAAGTGGTCAGGGCCGACGCTTTGCGCATCGCGCTCGCCGAGATGCCCAAGCGCGGCCGGCCCATCGCCATCGCCAACATCACCCTCGGCGCACCCGAGATCCGGCTCATCCGCGAGCAGCAGCCCGACGGCACGACCGGCTTCCGAGGGCTCGTCCCGTTCGTGAAGCCCAACCCCACCGAGCGCGACCTCGACCCCGAAACCGAGGGCACGACCACGCTCAGCGATGTGCTCGACCTGCGCGAGGTGCTGGTGACGGGCGCCTCGATCGTCTACGAGGACCGCACCAACCCCGACCTGCAGGCCATGCGCCTCGACGGCATCGGCTTCGACCTGAAGACCCAATCCGAGCAGACCGCCGATGGGCGCACCCTGCACACGCTCGACATCGCCTTCGGTCGCGCCCCAATCTTCGAGCTCGACCTCGACGGCAAGGTGGACCTCGACCGGCTCACCGCCGAGATCGCGTCGCTGGCGATCAGCGCGGACCTGGCCGAGGAGGAAGCGGTCTCCGCACTGCCGCCCCAGGTGCAGCAGATCATCCGCGACTACGCGATCCGCGGCATGCTCGACGCGACCGTCTCCGGCTTCGTCGACGCCCGCAACCTGCAGGGCAACGACCTGAGACTGAGCGTGAACCTGACCGACGGCAACGTGGCGTCGGGCGAGTACAAGCTGCCCGTGCCGAGCCTGGTGCTGGAAGCGACGCTCCAGAGCATGGTCGCGCAGGTCTCCCGGCTCGACATCGAAACCCTCGGCGGCGCCATCCGCTTTGACGAGGCCCGGGCCGAACTGGCGACCGACGGCATGCCCTTCAACGCCCGGTGGACCATCGACGGCGTGCAGTTGCGCGAGGCCCTGCGTGCCGGCACGACCGAGGAACCGAAACTCGCCGGCAACGTGTCCGGGACGGGGCAGATGAGCACGAAGCTCGGCGACTTCAAGCCGTCGATGGACGGGAGCGGCAACATCGCGGTGACCGAGGGGCGCCTGGTCGAGATCCCGGTGCTTTCGGGCGTGCTCGACGCCGCGGACCTGGTCGGGAAGATGCAGGGCAAGGACAGCAACTACAAGGACACGCTCGAGAGCGAGTTCCTGATCAAGCCGTTCGGGCTCGACCTGCAGTCGCTGAAGATCAGCGTGCCGGTCGCCAAGTTCAACGGCACCGGCACGATCGGTTTCGACGGCTCGCTCGACCTGAGCATGCGCGGCGGGGCGGTCGAGAAGATCCCGGTCTTGGGGGGCATCGCCGGCGCGGTGACCGGCAAACTGGTCGAGTACCGGATCACGAAGCAGCCGGGCGAGGAGGTCAGCGTGCGCCTGAACCCACTGGGCATCGGCGACTGACCGGGGCGGTCAGCCCCGTTCGGCCCAGGAGCCGGCGTAGCCGACCTCGTACTCCCCCGCTTCGCGCCGGGCGATCTGGTACAGGCGCTTGAGGATCTGGCGCAGGTGCAGGGCGTCGTGTGCGGTCCACGCGCCCAGCAGGCCTCGCGCGGGCATCGCGCCGAACTTCGGGTGGACGTTGGCCCGATCGAGGTCGGGGCAGTCCAGCGACCGGAGCCACGCGACCGACTCCGCCCGCTCGTTCTCAAATCGGTCGAGCCAGTGCGAGGCAGGCTTCGAGTTTGCGTGGGATGACGCCACCGCGCCCTCGGGGTCGATCGGTGGCCAGGGCTTCTGCGGCTCGGCGAGGATGCAGGCGATGCGCGGGCGGAAGTCCTGCTCCTCTTCCAGCGCAAGGTGCGCGAGGATTTCGAGGACGGACCAGTAGCCCTCGCCGGGTCGCCAGGCGTGGAGCTGCTCGGGCACGATGGTGACCGTCGCGCGGAGCGCTTCGGGAAAGACCTCGAGCCGGCTGATGACCGACTCGAGACTGAAGGGCAATGACTCGTTCATGATGGGGCCGGCCGGTGCTCAGCGGGAGTGATTGCCGGCGTGGTCGCCGCCGTGATCGCCGCCGTGATCGCCGCCGTGATCGTCCGGGCGGGTGTAGGTCATGATCATGGTGGTTTGCCACTCGCCGTCCATCTGGTGCTGCATCGTCATGGTCGGACCGCCTTCGGCGTCGTGGTCGAGGATGATCTTCTGCTTGCCCTCGGTGTCGTTCATCGGGTCGTAGAAGTCGCCGTACATGATGGTGCGTCCGTCGGGCTGCTCCTTGCCCTCGGCGTAGTAGATGGAGGTGCTCATGTTGTCCATCCAGACGGAAACCCACATCTCCTTGTGGTTGTCGTAGCCGACGATGCCCATGCCCTCAAAGGGCATGCCCATGACCTCACCGGAGAGGTTCTCGACGCAGAAGCGTCCGCCGAGGACCGGCTTGACGCTCGATTTGAAGTTGGACTCTTCCGCCGGGGCGTTGGGGTCCATCCAGAACTTGCTGTGGACGTTCCACTGGCCAGCATCGGCGACCATCTCGGCGTGCTTGGGGCCGGGAGTCATGAACTCCATCCATCGCTGCATGCCGGCGGCGTCCATGCCCGGAGGCATGCCCTGGTCGCCGGGGTCGGCGGGCTGGGAGGTGAGCACGCTTGCGCCGAGCATGGTGGTCGCGGCGGCACCGGCGAGAAACGCGGCACCGAGTGAGAGGGTCTTCCTGATGGTGATGGACATCTCTGGCTCCTTTGAGCGTCAGCCCGGAATGGACGACGCGGGGAGCCATTGTCGCTCGCGGCCGGGTGAACCACAAGACAATTCGAGAAAACCCGGTAGCCCGTGGCGTGAAGCAGGGGCTGGCTGCGGGTGCAAAAATGAAAAGAGCCCTCCAAGGTTTACCTCGGAGGGCTCATAAGCTGGCGACGACCTACTTTCCCGCAGTGCAGTATCATCGGCGGCACGGGCTTAACTGCTGTGTTCGGAATGGGAACAGGTGTGGCCCCGTACCTATGGTCACCAACAAAGCTTGGCTGTCCGTATTCGGGACAGCCGAAGCGTCTGATTGACGTTCGGCATGGTGTGGTAGCGTGAGAATACTCACGAAGGTTTGGACCGTGATGCTGCGGGCTGGGAAGCCTTTTGCAGCGGTTCACGGTTGATGTGATCAAGCGTTCGACCGTTAGTACTGCTTAGCTGAGGGACTCTCACCCCTTACACATGCAGCCTATCAACCTGGTGGTCTTCCAGGGGTCTCACGCGTATAGCAAGCACATCTCATCTTGAGGGGGGCTTCCCGCTTAGATGCTTTCAGCGGTTATCCCTGCCGAACTTAGCTACCCAGCGGTGCCGCTAGCGCGACAGCTGGATCACCAGGGGTTCGTCCTTCCTAATCCTCTCGTACTAAGGAAGACTCCTCTCAAATGTGCAGCGCCCACGACAGATAGGGACCGACCTGGCTCACGCCGGTCTGAACCCAGCTCGCGTACCGCTTTAATAGGCGAACAGCCTAACCCTTGGGACCGCCTTCAGCCCCAGGATGCGATGAGCCGACATCGAGGTGCCAAACCGCTCCGCCGCTATGGACGCTCGGGAGCGATCAGCCTGTTATCCCCAGAGTACCTTTTATCCGATGAGCTACGACCCTTCCACACGGGATCGCAGGATCACTAGAGCCCTCTTTCGAGACTGCTCGAGCCGTCGCTCTCGCAGTAAAGCTGGCTTGTGCTCTTACACTCAACACGCGGTTTCCATCCGCGCTGAACCAACCTTTGCGCTCCTCCGTTACTCTTTCGGAGGAGACCGCCCCAGTCAAACTACCCAGCACTCACTGTCCCCCGCCCGGCTTCACGGGAATCGGGGTTAGCACACGAATAGGTAAAGGGTGGTATTTCAAGGATGGCTCCACGACCGCCAGAACGGCCGCTTCAAAGCCTCCCACCTATCCTACGCAATACAAACTCATGTGCAATAAAAGCCTATAGTAAAGGTTCATGGGGTCTTTCCGTCTTGTCGCGGGTAGGCGGCATCTTCACCGCCACTACTATTTCACCGAGTCGGAAGTGGAGACAGTGCTCCAGTCGTTACGCCATTCATGCGCGTCGGAACTTACCCGACAAGGAACTTCGCTACCTTAGGACCGTCATAGTTACGGCCGCCATTGACCGGTGCTTAGGTTACGAGCTTCGCCGAAGCTAACCCGCTTCCGTGACATTCCGGCATTGGGCAGGCGTCACACTGTATACGTCCTCTTGCGAGTTAGCACAGTGCTGTGTTTTTGATAAACAGTCGCCAGAGCCTTTTCTCTGCGCCCTCCCCGAGGGGTAGGGCCCCCTTATCGCGAACTTACGGGGTCAATTTGCCTAATTCCTTCACTTCCGTTATCTCGAGCGCCTTAGGTTATTCACCTCATCTACCTGTGTCGGTTTTGGTACGGGTACTGCTTTGCCACATGAGCTTTTCTCGGGACCAGAGCCCCCTGCAGCGGCCTCAAGGGCCTCAGCAAGCTGGTGCTTACGCAGGGCTGACCGATCCGCACTCATGATTGATCTCCACAGTAGCGCAGGAATATTAACCTGCCGTCCATCGGCTACGCCTTTCGGCCTCACCTTAGGTCCCGGCTGACCCTGGGCGGATTTACCTTCCCCAGGAAACCTTAGATTTTCGGCGAGCAGGATTTTCACCTGCTTTATCGTTACTCAACCCGGCATATTCACTTCCTGACGCTCCAGCGACCCTTTCGGGACGCCTTCTCTGCTGACAGGAACGCTCTCCTACCGCTGCTTACGCAGCCCGCAGCTTCGGTACATTGCTTATTCCCGATCATTATCGGCGCCGAAACCCTCGACCAGTGAGCTATTACGCACTCTTTAAATGGTGGCTGCTTCTAAGCCAACATCCTGGCTGTCTTTGCGCTTCGACTTCCTTTAGAACTAAGCAATGTTCAGGGACCTTAGCTGGCGGTCTGGGATGTTTCCCTTTTGTCCACGGATATTGTCACTCGTGGGCTGACTCCCTTGCCTTGGCTGTTGGTATTCGGAGTTTGGTTACAGTGGGTACCCGAGGGCCCCATCCGTATCCAGTGGCTCTACCCCCAACAGTTGCCGCAAGAGGCTATTCCTAAAAATATTTCGGAGAGAACGAGCTATCTCCCAGTTTGATTACACTTTTAGTCCTCCCCACAGGTCATCGCCCAACTTTTCAACGTTGGTGCGTTCGGCCCTCCAGCCGGTTTTACCCGGCCTTCAGCCTGCCCATGGGTAGATCACAAGGTTTCGCGTCTACTCCCATCGACTCAACGCCTATTTCAGACTCGCTTTCGCTTCGGCTTCGGCCCGCTAGGCCTTAACCTCGCCAATGAGAGTAACTCGCCGGGTCATTATGCAAAAGGCACGCCATCACCCCGAAGGGCTCTGACCGCTGTGTAAGCACATGGTTTCAGCTACTCTTTCACACCCCTAGCAGGGGTAGTTTTCATCATTCAGTCGCCTTACTGGTTAACTATCGGTCGTCAAGTAGTACTTAGCCTTGGAGGGTGGACCCCCCATGTTCACGCCGGGTTTCACGACACCGACGCTACTCTAGGGCTGAGCGACATCATCCAACTACAGGGCTATCACCTTCTTTGGCCGCGCTTTCCAACGCGTTCACTGACTTAAGTCGCAATCCGCTTTCGCTCGCCGCTACTCACGGAGTCTCGGTTGATTTCCTTTCCTCTGGGTACTTAGATGTTTCAGTTCCCCAGGTTCGCTCTCTTACCCTATGCATTCAGGTAAGAGTGACCTTACGGCCGGGTTTCCCCATTCGGACATTTCAGGATCACAGCCTGGTTACCGGCTCCCCTGAACTTTTCGCAGGTTCCCACGTCCTTCATCGCCTCTTGACGCCAAGACATCCGCCATGTGCTCTTAGTCACTTGATCACATCAACCCAGAACCGATGCTTCGCCCGTGACGGTGACCCCGAAGGATGACCACCAGAGGACTTGCAGCAGCACCGAGCCGATTCAAGTGTGTCTGCCACGATTGGGGCAGACGACCCAAGACACTTCGCTCGAAATTTCTTTCGCTACCACACTATCCGATTGTCAAAGAGGCCCAACCAACTGGCCATCCGGTCACTTGGTTGGAGTTGCCCGGTGCCTAGCCGGGCGTGCCCCCGTGCTGGGAGCGGTCGAACAGTGTACCGAAATGGTTTTGCTCGTCAACCGCTCCGGTGCCCGTTTTGGCGACTTGTGAACAAATCGGGGAAAATATTGACCTCCGGCTCTCTCCCCATCCTCCAGCGGACCCGTTTCGCGCCCGTTGAAGCGCATGAAAAACCCCCGGCTTGCGGGGGCTTGATGGGACTCAAGGATCAGCGGGCCGAGGCTCAGCCGAAGGGGCTGGGCGGGGGCGGCTCTCCGGGGCCGGAGGGCGTTCCGGGACCGGCCGGAGCTCCCGGCGCAGGACCCGGTCCGGGTCCTCCCGGGGTGGGACCGGGCCGTCCCGGTCGCGGTCCGAGGGTGTCGGTCAGGTCGATCGGGCGGATCTGCTGATCGGCGGCGGTTGCGGCGCTGGCACGCATGTCCGCGAGACGCTCGGATCCGCGCTCGGCGTCCGGCTCGTGCGGCACAACGATACCGCGCTCGCCGCGGAAGTAGGCCGTCACGACCTGCTCCACTCCGGCGACCACATCGAGCAGGTAACCGTCACGCAGGAAACTGAGCGACTCCTCCTCGATGACCGCCTCTTCTTCGAGGGCGAGCGATCCGTCGTCTCCCTTGGTGATGACGTATCGCGGCAGCCCGTCGGGGATGTCGATCGTCGCGCGGAGTGAATCGCCGGCGGCGAGACGCATCGAATGCTGACGCCACGCACCGTAGTAGTAGCGGAACGCTTCGACGGTCGCGGTCGGGCCGCTCCCGCCGGTCAGACCGAGCGAGCCGTCGCCGGCGGCGACGACGAAGTACTCGCTGAGGTTCGGGACGAGGACCGGCTCGGACCAGGGGCTGAGGCCGCTGGCGATCACGGGTTGTGACGCGAGTTCCTGCTGGGCCTCCGTCAGGCCGCTGGCGTTTCCGAACAACGGGTTGCGCAGCTTCACGCGGATCGCGTACTGGTAGGTTTCACCGGGCTCGGCGGTGAGGTCGTGGGCCCAGAGGTCGATTGCCTCGGTGTCCGGGTTCCCCGCGGAGAGGTTCGCGGATGCGCTGAAGTCTTCTTGCTCGTCGTCACCCTGATCGACCGGGTTTCCGTTCTGGTCGTAGCCGAGAGCGTTGAGTTGGTCGATGGCGTTCTGGAGCTGAGTCTGCAGGCGATCGAGGCGCTCCTGAAGGGCGCGACGCCGGGCTTCATTGGGATCCTCGCGTGGAGCATCGCCACCGCCGCCACCGCCGCCGCCGCCGACCTGCGCCCGCGCGGAGTCAGCGAACTGGGGCCAGCGGATGCTGTCGGGGTTGATGCCGTCGAGATCGAAGATCCGGTCGGGCATCTGCGGAAGGATTGAACCCCGTCCGCCGCCACCGGCACCACCACCGCCACCCCCGGCTCCTCCGCCGAGGTTGTCGAGCTGGCGCTGGATGGAATCGATCTCGGACTGAATGCGCCGGACCTGGCGGAGCAGGCGTTCGACCTCTTCGGGGCGCTCGATTTCGTTGGAAGCGACGAACTCGACGGGGGCCGTCCAGAAGTCGCCGGCGATCAGGTTGTACATGCGTGGCTGGCGGATGCCCGCACGCAGCGACTGCTCCTCCGACACGATGACGCTGATGTCCGGCGGCGTCGCGTCGGCGAGGCGCTCACGTAGGCTCGCGCGACCGGGGAGCGGCGGAACAACGGTTTCGGCACCCCACTGCCCATCGCTGCCGAGCTGGCGACGGACGAGTTCGACGTCCCAGATCTCCATGTTCGTCCGCCACTCCTGCGGGAGGACGAGTTGGCCTTCGGACGGAGTGGCGGCCATCCGGGCGCGGTTCGCTGCGGCGTCCCAGTCCACCTGCACCGAAACGAAGGCCTTGTCCATCGGCTGCTGCTCGGGGAGCAGATCGGCGGCTTCGGGGTAGAGCAGCGGGATTGACGGGTCAACCGTGCCGGTCAGGACCGCCGCGACCGTGTTCCCCGGCGCGACGGGGGTCGGCACGGCGTACTCGTTCTCACCGGTGACGATCACATCGGTGCTGGCGGCATCGATGCCTTCGATGGCGTCCCAACCCGGTACGAGGCCGGCGATCTGTGTCGGCTGTTCGAAGACCGGCCCGTTGAACCTCGCGGCAAGCTCGGCGCTGAGATTCGGCGCTCCCGGCAGATCATCCGGGACACGGACATCCTGCAGCTGCGCGATCTTCGAGCGTGCGGACTCGGCGACTTCGTCGGTCGCCTGTGCGATCGGGACGGGCTCCGAAACGCCGGGGAGATCGACGGTCGGGGACCCGAGGAACTGGAGAGCGAACACGCCGAGGAAGATGACCAGCGCAATCGCCAGCACCACCTTCTCGATCACACCCTCGATTGCATTCAAACCTTTAGTCTTCATCGATGCTCCTTGCGCCGGTCAGGCCTGATCAGAACTGGCCGTCGCTGCCATCGTCTGGGGTCTCGTTTTCAACAGGCAGGCCCATGGTCTCGCGGACGCGAGGCGGGAGGTACTGCTCGATCCACGAACGCAGCCACACGGTCTCGATGCGCATCTGCGCCCGGACGAGCGACTGATCGCCGTAGTAGTAGCCCTGACGCAGATCCTGGTCGGGGTTGATTTCGAAGTAGTCGAGATCGATCAAGGTCATGAAGTTCGCCTGAGAGATCGCGTTCTCGATCTCCGGCAGGCGTGAGAGGTCGATGATCGCTTCGACGGTGGCGTAGCGAACATCGAAGAGCGGGTTGCCCCCGACGCGTCCGGTGAACGACTGCGTGTAATCCTCACCGATCGGCTGGCTGAGCGAGCCGGTCGTGACTTCGGTGTTGTACGCGGGATCGAGCGAGATCGAGAAGATGCGTTTGATCGGCGCGTTGCTGACTCCGTTGGACGATTCGTTCGCCTTCACGACGGCTTCGAGGATGTCCTCGTGCACCCAGTACGCGTGTTGCCAGTCCCAGAACAGAGTCTGGTAGCGCTCGCGCGTCACGAGACCGTCGGCGGGGATCTCGTTGAGCTTGACGAACATGTCGCGCTCGCCGAACACGTTGAGCGAATCGGCGTGGTTCTTGAGCAGGCTGAGTCTCGCCTTGGCGAGGTCGTTCGTGATCTCCTGCTGTTCGAAAGGCGACAACTCCTGATTCGCACGCGAGCCGAGGATCTGCTCGACCATCTGCTGGCGCTGCGTGGTGAGACGCGAGGTCATCTGCTGGGCATCGATCGGGCCGCCGGCGTTCGAACGCTCGAGCAGTTCGTCGTGCGCTGCGGGCCAGCGCTCGACCATGCGGGCCGAAAGACTGATGCGCTCGGCCTCTTCGTTCTGCGGCTTGGGGAACAGCCCGTCGACGAGCACGGTCTTGCCGTCGCTGTTGTGCTTGATGGCGGCCTGCCGGACCTCTTCGCTCTGCGCGACGAGCGCCGCGAGCTGTTCGCCGACGAGCTGCGTCAGGCGCGAGTTCGGCGTGACGCGGCTCAGCGTCCACGGCTCTTCGCCGGGTCGCAGCGCCGGAAGTTCGTAATCAACCTGAAGGCTGTTGATCGAGTTCGCCGCGCTGACCGCGTCCTGACGGACATCATCGATCTGCGATTTGGTCATTCCGCTGCTGACGATCCAGCCGCCGATCAGACCAGCGAGGCCGATGACGAGCGCGATGATCGAGAGCAGGTTCTTCTTCACGAAGTCCATGGATCAGGCTCCCTCCGGACGAGCGGGCTGGCCGGGCGTGGTTCCGGAGGCCATGTCGTCCCCGGAGTCGCCGTCGTTCTGATTGCTTGCGTCTGCGCCCTCGCGCCGGTCCTTCAGGTTCAGGATCCAACTGAAGGTGTAACTGCTGATCTGGTCCTCGCCGGTGAAACGCTGGCGCGGAGCGGGGAGCGGTGCGATCGCGTCGGCGTCGGTCGGGTTGCCCCCGCCGGCACCACCGCCACCGGGCCTTCCACCGCCACCGGGGCCAGCGGGCGGCACGCCGCCGCCGCCGAAGCCGCCGCCGCCAGCGGGACCGGACGGCGCGCCACCGCCACCGGCCGGACCGCCGAAGCCACCGCCGCCTCCGGCCGGGCCACCGAAGCCGCCACCGCCCGTGGGGCCGCCGCCGCCGGCGGGGCCACCGCCGCCACCTGGACGGTCGGGTCGACCGGCAGGCTGGCTGGGAGTGCGCGTCGAGCGAAGGACTTCATCGGGGTTGGGGAACACGGCGATCGAGAACGGCACGCCATCGCGTTCGGCGTTCGCGCGCAGCCAGGCGATGATCGTGCGATCGAAGAACGGCAGACCGCCCTGGTTCTGGGTTTCGATGGTGATCGATACGCGGACCGCGCCGAACTCACCGGCCGTGGGGGCATCGGCGTTACCGCCGCCGCCGCTCGAACCGCCTCCGGATCCGCCGCCGCCGAAGCCGCCTCCACCGAAGCCGCCGCCGGGACCACCCGGGCCGCTGGGGGGGCGACCGCCGCCGCCGGAACTCGCGAGGGTCATGGGCTGGCCGGGCGCGATGTAGTCGGTCGACAGGTTCGCGACGATGAAGCCCTGCGTCGGGTCGTTCGACCCGGCGCTGGCCCGGGCGCTCGCGAGCATCTCCGCGACATCGCGGTTCACCAGCGTGAGCAGGCCGCGGTTGTCAACGAGTTGGGCGAAGTTGATCGGCGTGGTCTGGAGCTGGTTGTCGTTGCGGACGGTTTCCCATGCGTTCTTGAGCTGGCTGCCGATCCGGTTCGCCTCCTGCACCTCGCGGTTGTCAGAAGCGCTCTGGATGCCGGCGCTCTGCATGAACGGGCGAACAAACGAAACGCCGCCCGCCGCGAGCAGGATCGCCGCCGCGGTCACAAAGTACGGCGTCTTGCGCTTCCAACTGCTCTCGCGCAGGACGGTCGTCGGCATCAGGTTCGCCGAGATCGGCGTCTCACCGAGGCCCTGCAGAGCGAGGCCGTAGGCGGTGACGAGGTTGATCGACGCCGCCTCAAAGTCCCCCGCGCCCGCACCGTCCACGCTGATCTGCTTGAACCGCTCGAAGCGGAAAACCTCAATGCCCAGCTGCTGCGAGAGCAGTTTGCGCAGAGCGAACAGCTTGAAGGTCGAGCCGATGCCGATGAGGCGCTCGAGCTTCGCGTCCGGGTGCGTGTCCTGGTAGTAACTGATCGAGCGCTGCACATCCTGCACGAGATCGCTCAGGATCGGCTTGAGAGCCTGGAAGACATGCTTCTTGTACTTGGAACTGTCGGCCTCGGCCTTCAGCTTCTCGGCCTTGCTGTAACTGAGCTGGAACTTCTCGGCGATCGCCTCGGTGAAGTTGTGACCGCCGAGCGGGAACGTGCGAACCCAGACGCGACCGCGCTCCGTGATGATCAGGTCGCTGGAACTCGTTCCGATGTCGAGGATGATCGTGCCGGGCGTTTCCGGTGTGAAGCCCAGATCGAACGCGATCGCGTTGAACGCCGCGATCGGCGAGATCGTGATCGCGTTGGGCGACAGGCCGGCATCGCCCCAGAGCGCGAGCTTCTCCTGCACCTTGTCGCGGGTCATCGCGAAGATGCCCACCTCGACCTCGGGCGAGTCGTCGCTGGAGAAGAGCTGGTAGTCCCACTCCACATCCTCGATGGGGAACGGGATCTGCTGCGCAGCCTCGAACTTGACGACGTTCTCGACGTTCTTCGGTTCGACCGGCGGCAGCTTCGCGAATCGGGCGAACGCGGAATTGCCCGCGACCGACGCGACGATGTTCGCCCCGCGCATGTCCTCGCCGTATTGCCCCATCAGGGTGCCCAGCGACAGACGCACGGCCTCGTTCGGGTCGATGTCCGGCGTCGACAGCACCTTCTTGTGCGGCACGACCACGAAGTCGGTCACCCGGACGGAATCGCCATCACGCTCCAGCTTCAGGGCCTTCACCCCCGCCGAACCGATATCGATACCCCAGGACACATTCGATGACGGCATACCCGGTCCTCGCTGAGTCGGTGGAAACACACGCCCGGTCGGCAGCCCGACGCGGAGTCCGGCCATCCTAACGGCATTCCCGGCTTTCGCACAGATCGCCGGCAGACCCGCCAAAACCGGTCGGGCGCACGCCCTATACGCAATCCCTCCCCGTCCGGTTCTCCACGATCCGCGGACTCGATGCCCCGGCGACCGGCCTACCCGGCTTTTCTGATTTCGCACAAACCGCGACGCGACAAAAGCCGGTCCGCGGGTACACTGCAGCGCCGGCGTGTGGGCGTCGGCGAACCGTATCCTTCTATGAGGGACATTCGCAGCGCCGTGGTCGGCGTAGCGACTCCATCGACCGGACTTTCCGGTGCCCTGCGTCCGGGCTGCGGACGCGATCCTCCTCACGAGCCCCTGCGCAGAAGCGCCGGGTGAGCACGCATGAACGACACCACCCCGACGGACCAGACCTCGCCGAAACCCCAGACCGAGGCGGGCAGCCCGGACTCAAACGCTCCGGAAGCAGCCGCTTCCGCGCCGGCCGCCGAGTCCTCGTCCGATACAAAGTTGCCTCAGGACCCCAAGAAGGCGACTGACAACACCCAGTCCGAGCAGGATAATGCCCCGGACGACGCGATGGACCCGGTCCAACTCAGCCAGACCATGAACGACGCCGCCGAGGCCGCCATGCAGGCCGCCACCGGCGATAGTCCCACATCCTCTTCCTCCGAGCAGGAAAAGGGCGCGGTCACCCCCTCCGGACCGGCCAAGGTCCGCGGCCCGCGCGTGGTCGAGTCCGGACGCGAGTTCCGCGAGGGCACGGTCGTCTCGGTCGGTCCCGAGGACATCTTCGTCGAGTTCGGACCAAAATCCCTCGGCGTGGTCCCCCGGATCCAGTACCGCGAGAAGGACGGAACCGACTCCCCCGAACTGCCCAAGGCCGGCGACACCCTCAAAGTCGCGGTCGACCGCTACGAGGCGAAGGAGTCCCTCTACATCTGCTCGCGCCCCGGCGTCGTCCAGAAGGCCGAGTGGGAACTGCTCCAGCCCGGCCAGGTCGTCGATGCCAAGTGCACCGGATCGAACAAGGGCGGCCTCGAGATGGAAGTCGCCAACCACCGCGCTTTCATCCCCGCCAGCCATGTCGACACGCGGCGGATCGAAGACCTTTCGATCTTCCACGGCGAGAAAATGGCCTGCAAGGTCATCAAGGTCGATCGCTCGGGCAAGGGCAACATCACCTTGAGCCGGCGCGAAGTCCTCGCCGCCGAACAGAAGAAGGCCGCCGAGGAACTGAAATCCAAGCTCGAGGAAGGCCAGACCGTCGAGGGCGTGGTCAAGAGCATCATGCCCTTCGGCGCGTTCGTGGACATCGGCGGCGTGGACGGCCTCGTCCACATCTCCGACCTCACCCACGAGCGGGCCCGCAAGGTCGAGGACCACGTCAAGGAAGGCGAGACCGTCCGTGTCCAGATATTGAAACTGGACTGGGAGAAGGGTCGCCACAGCCTCGGCATGAAGCAGCTCCAGGACGACCCCTTCGACGTTGGTCTCAGCGAGATGAAGGAAGGCGACGTCGTTCAGGGACGCATCACCAAACTGCTCGACTTCGGCGCCTTCGCCGAGATCGCACCGGGCGTCGAGGGCCTCGTGCACATCTCCGAACTCGACTGGAAGCGCATCGCCAAGGTCTCCGACGCCGTGCAGCCCAACCAGATCGTTCCGATGAAGATCCTCAAGATCGACGGCGATCAGCGGAAGATCTCGCTCTCGGTCAAGCAGGCCCAGGACCGCCCGGCGGGAATGGGCGGCGGCGGACGAGGCGGCAAGGGCGGACGCGGTCGCGGCGAGCGCGATGAGCGATCACCCGAGGACATCCTCAAGGACACGCCGGAACTGCGCCGCCTGCGCGAGAAGGCCAAGAAGCAGCACGGCAAGGACCTCAAAGCCGGCCTCGGCGACGGGCTCGGCATGGGGCTTGGCGATCTGAAGCTCTGAGCGAGAACACGATTCCGCTGTTCGCTGGGCCGTCCGTTGGGCGGCCCTTTTCGTTCACCCACCTCGAATCGCTACACTCCCCGCCATGACCGCCGACCCGACCGCCATTCTCAACGATCGCTTCGACGAGGCGATGAAAGCCGCCTTCGGTGACGACCTGCCGGAGGGTGCTTCCGCCCTGCTGTCGCCCTCGAAGAACCCGAAGTTTGGGGATTTTCAGGCCAACGGCGCGATGGGTCTGGCCAAGCGACTGGGCAAGCCGCCGCGCGAGGTCGCCCAAGCCATTCTCGAACACCTGAATGTTTCCGACATCGCCGAAGAACCCGAAATCGCCGGGCCGGGCTTCATCAACATCACCCTCAAGCCCGACGCCCTCAGCGCCGCGATCGCCGAGATGGACTCGCCCGAGCTCGGCATCGAGCCCGCCGCCGACCCGAACACCGAGTTCCGCAAACAGACGGTCGTGGTCGATCTCTGCGGCGTGAACCTCGCCAAGCAGATGCACGTCGGTCACCTGCGCGCGACCGTCATCGGCGATGCGCTGGCCCGCCTCAACGAACGACTCGGGCACGAGGTCATCCGCCAGAACCACTTCGGCGACTGGGGCCTGCCGATCGCGATGGTCACCACCGCGATCAAGGACGGCATCGACGCCGGCACCATCGACCCGCAGGACCTCACCGTCGCCGACCTCGAGCACTACTACCGCTCGGCCCAAGCAGAGTGCGCTCCCGACCGGCGGGGTCTCGCCGCGGTCGAGAAGTTCGGGCTGGGACCGAAGGCCCGCGCCGAGCTCGAGGAGCAGGTCGCCGGCGCGGAAGCCGCGCTGGCGCGCGCCAAGAAGGGACTCGTCGCGCTGCAGGCCGGCGACGCCTCGTACATGACGGTCTGGCGCCAGATCTGCCACATCACGCTGGAAGACTGTTTCCGCAACTGCCGGAAACTGCAGGCGAACGTCACCGACGAAGCCACCGCCGGCGAGAGCACCTATCGCGACGACCTGCCGGAGATCGTCCACGACATCGAGTCGCGCGGCGTCGCAGAGGAGTCCGACGGCGCGCTGATCGTGCGCATCGAGGATCTCACCGGCATCAAGGAACCCTGCCTCATCCGCAAGAGCGACGGCGGCTACCTCTACGCCACAACCGACCTTGCGGCGATCCGCCGGCGTGTCCGCAAGCTCGGCGCCGATCGAGTGATCTACGCCGTGGACTCGCGCCAGGGCCTGCACTTCAAGCAGGTGTTCGCTGCGGCGAAGAAGGCCGGGTACACGAAACTCATCCGGGGCGAAGGCGAAGCGGAGTTGTTCCACGCCGCGTTCGGCACGGTGCTCGGCGAGGACAACCGGCCCTTCAAGACGCGCTCGGGCGAGAACGTGCGCCTGAGCGACCTGCTCGACGAGGCCATCGCCCGCGCCGAGAAGGCCGTCGCCGAGAAGAACCCGGACCTGCCGGAAGACGAGCGCCACGAGGTGGCAAGGGCCGTCGGCATCGGCGCGATCAAGTACGCGGATCTGTCCAGCGACCGGATCAAGGACTATGTGTTCAGTTTCGATCGCATGCTGACCTTCGAGGGCAACACCGGTCCGTACCTGCAGTACGCGCAGGTCCGTGTGCGCTCGATCCTCCGCAAGGCCGAGAAGGAGCACAGCATCCGCGAAGCGCACATCTCCGAGGCCCCGCTCGTCATCGAGCAGCCCGAAGAGAAGGCGCTCGCGCTCGAATTGCTCAAGTACCCGAGCGTCGTGCGCTCCGCCGCGGACACCTGCGAACCCCACCGCCTCTGCGGCTACCTGTTCGACCTCGCGACCTCGTTCAGTTCGTTCTTCACCGCCTGCCCGGTGCTGAAGGCCGACTCCGACGAACTCCGTCTCTCGCGCCTGCGCCTGGCCGGTCTGACCGGACGCGTGCTGCGCGACGGCCTGAACTGCCTGGGCATCGCGGCCCCGGAACGGATGTAGAGCGCGCTGCGTGTGCGGCGGCTCGGGTTTGAAACAGCCACCCAAGGATCCAACGCATGACGCAGACCGCTGACACCGAAGCGATCACGAAGCTTGTTCGGGATTACATCAAGGCCGCCCGGACCGCCGACGAGGCGCTGATGCGGACGGTCTTCCATCCCGACTCCACGATCTGCGGCTACGTCGGTCCCGACCTGTTCTCGGCTCCGATCGAGGAGTTCCACGGGTGGAACCGCGGCAACGGACCCGCGCCCGATGTGCGCGAAGAGATCGCGTCGATCGATGTCGCCGAGACCGTCGCGAGCGTGCGAATCGAGCTCGAGAACTGGACCGGCCACCGGTTCACGGACTTCTTCAACCTGCTGAAGATCGACGGCAAGTGGTGGGTGATGAACAAGATCTTCCACATGCACGGGTAGTCGAATCCGGGGCTCGCCGAGGGTTTTTCTCGGTCCGCTCGACCCGCACGCGATTCTCCGTATGCTTGATGGACCCGAGGAGAGGAGAATCCCCATGCGCTATCCCGCCCTGCTGTCCGCCGCCGCCCTTTCGATCGCCGCCGGTACGACGCTCGCCGACCCCGTTTCCGTCACGTTCGAGGTCGACAGCGAGGTCTCGGTGACCACGCTCGAGATCTGCGAGACGATTACCGGCTCGTGCGATTCCGATACATCCCCGATCACGGGTGCCGTCGTGCTCCTGCTCGAACCGGGCATCGACCCGACCGAAGCGGCGATCTTCGACTTCAACTTCGCGCTCACCGAGACGCTGAACCTGAGCTACAACCTTGGCTTCGGGCAAACCCTCACGATCACCGGCGCGGACCTCGCGACGCAGTACGCGCTGGACGGGCCGACGGCTCCGGAACCGGTCGGCCCGGCCGGAGAGTTGTTCTTTCCCGCCGTCCCGATCGTGAACGCCGGCACGCTGAGCTACAACTCCTCGCCCTTCCTCTGCGCGATCCTGCAGTCTCAGAACATCCCGTGCAGCGAGACGATCGACCTCGCCACAGCCGGCGTGGTCGCGGCCCCCATCGTCGCAACGCTCACGCGCGACGGCGACTTCTACATTCTCGACTTCGACATCACGGTCACGTTCAACGGCGACGATCTCCCGGACGCCCCACCGATCAACGGCACGATCACAACCTCGATCCAGGCGATCGCCCCGGTCCCAGCGCCCGAGTGTCCGGCCGACGTCAACGATTCCGGCACCGTCGATCTCGCGGACCTGAACCTCGTTCTCGGCAACTTCGGCCAGTCGACCTCCGACGGCGACACCAACGGCGACGGCGAAGTCGATCTCGCGGACCTGAACGCCGTGCTCGGGGCCTTTGGCACCACCTGCGAGTGAGCTGACCGACCCTTACGGGTTCACCCTGACTGATCGTCGAACGCGAGATTTCTCACGGGAATCTCGCGTTTTTTCGTGCGCGCCCGGAGCGGATGTCGCCTTACCCTCAGTGATCTCCTTCAGAGAGTGGGAGATCCGTCGCCTCACCGACACGGGACTTCGCCATGCCACGCTTCAAAAACACTGTTTCCAGCCTCACCAGGCCGGTTCTTACCCTCGCCATCGGTCTCGTCGTGGTGTGCGCCCCGCAGCCCACGGAGGCCGCCGACATCCCGGTCGAGAGCGAAGCCGACTATCAGCTGATGCTCGATGCGATCCGCGCTGCCGAGTACACCCGCCAGAACTACCTTGACGACCAGCCCAACCCACGGGCTATCGCGGCGATCGCCGGCCTGTGGGCCTTCTCCGAGGCAAACCCGCTGGCCACCCCCGAGCAACTCACGGCCTTCGTTGTGTCCTACGACGCCGCCCTCGCCGCGGCGGTTCCGGGCGATGACCGCCTCGCGAAGACTGGTTCGGTCCTCAGCGCGCTGATCTCGACCCGGATCGACTCCGCGGGTTCCCTCGCCGGCACCGATACCCGCGTCGGTCGACGGGCCATTGAACTGCTCGGCATCGACCTGCCGGGCCTCGACGGGTACCAGGAGTCGCGGATCCGTATGACGCGCTACGACCTCGCCTCGGTGCAGGCGTGGATCAACCGTGCCGAAACCGCCGATGCGCTCACCGCGGTGCTCGCCGGCGTGAACCCGTCGGGCAACCGCGTCGAAGGGCTTTCGCAGGCCGGTATCGATTACCTGACGAACCTCGGGCTCTCGCCGATGTTCGGCTCCGTCGATCCGACGCAGGTCGAGGTCAACGCCGGGCTCGAGGGCCTGCCGGACTACCAGGGGTTCCTTGAGATCCGCGATGTCGAGGGCGCCCACCTCGGCCTCGAGAGCGAGGTGTTCATGTGCCTCGATGCCATCGAGGCGGAGTCCGCGCTCGTGCTCGATGCCATCGGCGTCGCCGAGGTTCAACCCGACCTCGCCTTGAACTCCATCCGGTTGTTCGCGGCGGCGAACGATCCGGATGACCCCGACCACGACGCGGCGCTCGCCCAGCTCGAAGCACGGCGACAGGCCGTGATCGACGGCATCCGGGCAACCTCCGACGACCGCGCCGCGATCTTCGCGCGCACGCTCATCCTCCAGCAGTCCAGCTACCCCGGCGTGGAGGCCGTGGCCGATGTCACCCGCTCGTTCGCGGGCCTGCAGATCCAGGCGAACAACGGCCTGGTGGTCGCTCAGCACTCGCTCGAAATCGTCGGATCGCTCGCCGGGCTCGGAGCCGCGTACGCCACCGGCAACGTCTTCGCCGGAGTGTCGTCCACCGCGTCGCTCGTCAGCGGTGTCATCAACCTCGCCGGCGCGCTCGACTCGGACGGGGAGAGCGGCGAGGAGCAGGTGTACGACGACATGGTCGCCCTGCGCATGCAGGTCGAGGACCTGCGCGTGCAGATGAACGCGCGGTTCGACCTCGTGGATCAGAAGCTCGACACGATCTTCGAGACGATGATCGGCGGCTTCGGCGCGCTCGGCGACCAGATCGGAGACCTGCAGGACGATGTAGACGACATCGCGGCGAACATCGCCGAAGCACGCACGACGCTCGATCGCATCGAAGCCGCGCTCTTCGGCTTCGCCGAAGACGCCCTGCTGCTCCCGCTCTCGCTGCAGGCCGATCTCGTGCTCGACTACCGCAACGACGCCGGCGTGGACCTCTTCTACCAGAACGAAACGCCGAGCTTTGTGGACAGCGCGAGCTTCTTCTACACGTACGCGACGACCACTTCGAAATCGACCGTCTTCGCCGGTCCCACCACGCAGCAGCTGACGCTCCAGAACGCCGAGTCGACGCTCAATGCGCAGCCGATCGCACGCTCGCTGAACGATCTGCGACGCATCCCTGTCGGATTGTTCACGACAGACGGTTCTCCGGTGGTCGGTCCGATCACGACCGCGCGCGTGGGAGCCCCCGCGCCGTGGTCCCAGGCCGCGGCCTCGTACATGCAGCTCGCGCAAGAGAGCCCGTGGTACTTCGCGTTCATGCTGCAGTCGCAGCTCACCGAGCGCGGCGGCGACGCCGAGATCGACGACATCATCGCCGACGGCCAGCGCATCCTGACGCTCGCCAACGCGACTCGTGACCGTGCCGACCTGTTCAACGCCCTGCTCCAACGGGCGCTCGACCGGATGCCGGTGATCCAGAACCGGATGACCGAGATCACCGACTCCGTTCTTCTGGACGAGGGCTTCCTCGAAGGGTCGGTCCGCATCGACCCCTGGGGACCGCTCGGTCAGACGGCGTCGCCGCTTGTCGATCGCACGCCGGCGGTGCTGTTCCCCAGTTTCTTTGGGTCATTGTTCACCGCGAACTGGGCGCACCGAGGCTACGAGATCACGATCAGCGACAACCGTCTCGATGAGTCCGCCACGGTCTCACGCGCGGCACTCGCAGAGCGAAACGCGCTCGCGTGGTTGCTCGATCGGCCGAACAATCTGGAGCAGGCGACCGGGTGGTTTGATCAGTTCGGCAATATCTCGGAGGAGGACGAGTTCGATGTGGAGATCTACAAGAGCTACCAGAACACCATCTATCGGAGCACCCGGACGTTCCGACTCGTCGCGGAGATCCGCGACCCGTGGTCCAACCAGTGGGGAGCGCCCCCGTCCGAGTCGCCGGGCGGAGTCCCGCTTGAAATCGTCTCGGGCGGAGGGTACTCGGAACTCATGGGAGAAGCCTGGGGGCAGTTCGGGGACGCCCTCCAGAACGGAGACCTGACCGATGACATCTACGAAGCCGGATTCGTCACGCTGCGAGAGCAGTTCGGGTTCCCGGTTCCGCAGGAATACGACGCCGAAGCCCGCCTTCGTGTCCTTTCGGATACCTCAAGCTTCACCGACTCGCAGGGCGACGACTACTTCGCCTTCCAGACCCAGTATCTCACCGAGCAGTACGAACTCGTTCGCAGCGAAGTCCGAGCGGCGCTCGTGAACGAACTGGCCGGTTCGGGCACCGTGCTCGCATCCGAGGGGAGCATCCTCAACAACACCAGCGCCCTGCTCGATGCGTACCTCACCCTCGGCATGGCCGATGCCATGACGCAGAGTGAGCTGCTCCGCTCCGCGACCCGCGGCATCCCGAGCGAGGACGGTCTGGGCTTCCGCTTCGAGGATCTCGTGGCCGTGACACTCGCCGCCGCACAGCGCGACACCGGCGAGCTCGGCGGCGCCCCGATCGTGGACCTGCCGACGCTCGAGCCGTACATGACGCAGCGCATCCTCGGCATGAGCAGCGAGATCGATGAAGCGCTCGGCACCGACGCACCGTCGTTCCCTTACGTCGAGTTCGTGCTCGCCGAACTGCGCGACCTGCGTGACAACGCCTTCCGCCTGGCCATCGACGACACCTACCTCACCGCCGGCGCGCTCTCCGTGGACGGTGCATCGGGCCTCATGGCCAACGATGTCGGCCAGCCCGGCCGGATCAACAACCAGGAACTCGCGGTCGATCCCGAGTTCTTCTCCCTGCCCGAGCACATCGCGCCCGCCAACGGCACGCTCACCGTGTTCGACGACGGTTCGTTCAACTACACGCCCGATCCCGGCTTCACCGGCACCGACTCGTTCACCTACCGCCTCATCGCGCGCGTTGACGACTCGCCGAACCCCATTGGCGACCCGAGCGTTCGCAGCGAGCCCGCGACCGTCGTCATCTACATCGGCGAAGGCGACTGCCCGCCGGATGTTTCCGGCGACGGCACCATCGACCTCGCGGACCTGAACATCGTCCTCGGCAACTTCGGCCAGACCACCTCAGACGGCGACACCAACGGCGACGGCGAAGTTGATCTCGCGGACCTGAACGCCGTGCTCGGGGCGTTCGGGCAGGCCTGTCCGTGAATCCGTCAACCTGATCCATCATCAAAACGACAACCGCCCGGCACGAGTCCGGGCGGTTTTTCTTTGTTCGGTGATGTCGGAGTCGATCAGGCGTCTTCGGCCTTGGCGATCTGCCACTCTTCGAGTTCGATCGGGGCCTGGCGTCCGAAGATGGTGACGAGGACGCGGACCAGTCCCTTTTCGGGGATGAGCTCGTCCACGGTGCCCTCGTAGTTCTCGAACGGGCCTTCCTTGATCGTGACGGCCTCGCCCTTCTGGAAGACCATCTTGATCTCGGGCATCTCCTCGGGCTTGCGCGAGTCGAGGAGCATCTTCTCGACCTCGTGCGGCGCGAGCGCGGTCGGGCGACCGGTGGTGCCGACGAAGTCGCCGACGCCGGTGGTTTCCTTGATCAGGAAGAACACGTCCTGCGGGATGCGCCCGTCGTCCTCGAGACGCATCTCGACGAAGACATACCCGGGGTAGAGCTTGGTCTCCTGGATGCGCTGCTTGCCGCCCTTGACCGTCTTGGTCTTCTCGGTCGGGACGAGGATGCGGTTGACGAGGTGCTTGAGGCCCTCGATCTCGATCTTGCGCAGCAGCGTGTCGCGGACGTAGTTTTCCTTGTTCGACGCGACCCGGAGCGTGAACCAGTTCATGCCGGGGTAGGAGATCGGCTCGCCGTCGATCATCTTGCCCTCGTAGCCGGCCATCTGGGCGGCGGACGGGAGCGTGGTCGCGGTGAGGTCGCCCTCGATCTGCATGGACTTCTTCTTGGGCTTGACCTCGGCGGGGGCGGGCTGCTCGGTCGACTGCTCTGCGGCTTCGGGCGCGGTGTCAGGGCGGTCCTCGGACTGCGCGGGCGTGGTCTGCGGCGTCGCGTCGATCTCGGCGGGCTTGGCTTGGTCGTGCTCGGTCATGGTCGGTGGTGTTTCCTGCGATGGGGTCGCGGGTAGAGGCGCTGGGCCGGTATCGCTCGGACGGGTTCAGAAACCGGTTTCGATCAGGTGGTCTGGATGAGATCGATGCTCGTCGCGATCCAGCGGAAGAAGATATCGGAGACGAAGAGCAGGACCGCGATGATGACGCTGATGCCGATGACGACCCAGGTGGAGCCGAGGACCTCGCGCCGGCTGGACCAGTTGACCTTCTTCATCTCACCCTCGGTGGCGATGAGGAATTCGCTGGACTTCTTGTTGGCGTAGCAGAACCAGAAGATGATGATCGCGCCGATCAGCAGCGTGCCCGCCGCGACGCCACCCTGCAGGTACGTCCGCTCAAACTTGGGGACGATTTGCAGCGCGGTCCTCTCGACGGGGGCGTTCCCCTCGACCACAAGGGCGTCGACCGCGCTCGCGGGCTCGCCCGAGTTGAGCAGGACGCTGTTCAGTTCAACGACGTCGCCGTCGACTCTCTGCACGAACCCCGAACCGATCTGAACGCCGCTGCGCCGGAGTTCGACCTCGGCACCGCTGGTGAAAGCGTCGGTGGAGGAGACGGTGTATCGCCACGAGGCCGGGGCGATGTTCATCGCGCCGATCTGGGACGAGAGCCAGAGTGCGCCGCCGGCGACGAGGACGCCGAAGAAGATGGCGCTCATCATGCGGGTCCAGTAGCCCTGTCCGGGTTTGTACATGCTCAGCATCGGCTGCGATCTCCGTTCCGGGAGGCGGAAGGGGTTCGCCGGGTTCGGACCGTTGCCGATCGCGTCCGGACGCGCCCCGCCGCGGGACAAACAGGCCAGGAGTGACTCGAACACTCAACCTGCGGATTTGGAATCCGCTGCTCTGCCAATTGAGCTACTGGCCTAGCCGGTCGAGGGAGCCATGGGGATTGACGGGGGCCCGGCTCATCTCGACCTTGGACGATATGCGGGGCGATTACTTCCGCTTGATCTTGTGCACCGTGTGCTTGCGCAGACGGGGGCAGTACTTGTTGAGGCCTTCCTTGAGGCCTTCGGGCAGACCGCCCTTGACGTTGACCTGTGTCCGGTAGTTCAGGTCACCGGTCTCGGTGCACTGGAGCCAGACGTATTCGCGGGCGTCGCCCTTCTTCTTGGCCATTGCAAAGCTTCCGTTTCAGTAAACGCCCCGCCGGAGGGCGGGAGCGCGTTTTCGGATTCCAGTTGTGAAAGCCGCGTGGCCCGGGTTTCCGGGCCAGGCGGGAGAACTTCGTTCAACCGGCTCTTGCCGGGAGGATCATCGAGCGATTACTCGACGATCTCGCTGATGACGCCCGAACCCACGGTGCGGCCGCCTTCGCGGATAGCGAAGCGGAGACCGGCTTCCATGGCGATCGGCTTCTCGCCGAGGTCGACCTCGATGGCGACGTTGTCGCCGGGCATGCACATCTCGGCGCCGCCGAGGAGGTTCACGCTGCCGGTGACATCGGTCGTGCGGAAGTAGAACTGGGGCTTGTAGCCGGAGAAGAACGGGGTGTGACGACCGCCCTCTTCCTTGGTGAGGATGTAGACCTCGCCCTTGAACTTGGTGTGGGGCTGGATCGAGCCGGGCTTGCAGATGACCTGGCCGCGCTCGATCTGGTCCTTTTCGATACCGCGGAGGAGGACGCCGCAGTTGTCGCCGGCGACGGCCGAGTCGAGAGTCTTGTTGAACATCTCGACACCGGTAACGGTGGTCGGCTTCTTCTCGGTGGTGAGGCCGACGATTTCGACGGCGTCACCCACCTTGACGGTGCCACGCTCGACGCGACCGGTCGCGACGGTACCGCGTCCCTTGATCGAGAACACGTCTTCGACGGCGATCAGGACGGGCTTGTCGGTTTCGCGCTCGGGCTCGGGGATGTAGCTGTCGAGGGCCTCGAACAGCTCGTCGATGCCCTTGCAGGCCTCGTCGCTGTGCGGGTCTTCCATCGCGGCCTTGGCCTGGCCCTTGACGACCGGGGTGTCGTCGCCGGGGAAGTCGTACTTGTCGAGGAGTTCACGGACTTCCATCTCGACGAGGTCGAGCAGTTCCGGGTCATCGACGAGGTCGACCTTGTTCATGAAGACGACGATGTAGGGCACACCGACCTGACGGGCGAGCAGGACGTGCTCGCGGGTCTGGGGCATGGGGCCGTCGGCGGCGGACACGACGAGGATGGCGCCGTCCATCTGGGCGGCACCGGTGATCATGTTCTTGACGTAGTCGGCGTGGCCGGGGCAGTCAACGTGGGCGTAGTGACGGTTGGGGGTTTCGTACTCGACGTGCGACGAGTGGATCGTCACGGTCTTGGACGAGTCGCGGACGGTGCCGCCCTTGGTGATTTCGGCGTAGCTCTTGACCTCGCCGCCGTTCTTGGCGGCCGAGCGAGCGACCATCGCCGCGGTCAGGGTGGACTTACCGTGGTCAATGTGGCCGATGGTGCCGACGTTGACGTGCGGTTTTGTTCTCTCGAAGGTGCCTTTGGCCATTTCGAACTTCCTCTCGCCGGTCTGGTCTGATCGCCCGGGTTCAGGCGGTCAGTTGTTGATTCCGGCTCTCCTAGCGGTACAAGAAAACCTGATAAAAAGCGACGCCACGGGGAGCGGTCGCACCGGCTGACCGAACCGCTCGGCCTCGCCCATAAACCCTCTTCAACGCTACACAAGCCCTGAAGAAGCACACTGCACACTGTCACCGGATGCACCGACCGCCGAGCGACCGACGCATCCGCATGAACAGGCTTGCCCGATCGCCAACCCACCGGCTCACGGGCAAGGGCCTCATAGTATGCGCGATTCGACGCGACTCTGCCCGAAACACGGACCAATCCCGACACGCACACACCGACCCAGAGCCACCGATGGGACTTGAACCCATGACCTCACCCTTACCAAGGGTGTGCTCTACCACTGAGCTACGGTGGCCAACGTCGTCGGGCAAAACACGCCGACGCCGACCGCGCACCGCCGAAAACGGCGCGGGTCGCGGAATGTACCCGCAGTCGAAGGCAGCGACAAGCCGCCGAGGACCATTTCACGGGGTCGATTTCACCCCTCGCGGCCCCCTGCTACCCTCGACGCCATGACCAGCCCTCTCCGCCCGGCGGTATTTCTCGACCGGGACGACACCATCATCGCCTGCAACGACATTATTCCCGATGGCGACATGGGCTATCCGGATCTCGTCCAGTTGCTCCCCGGTGCGGGCAAAGCCGTCCAAACCCTTGCTGACGCTGGCTTTGCGATCGTCGTCGTCACCAATCAGGGTGGCGTGGCGCGCGGACGATACGACGAAAACGCGGTCCGAGCGGTGCACGAGCGTCTGAACCATCTGCTCGGCGGCCGGGTCGAGGCGTTCCGCTACTGCCCTTTCCATCCGAAGGGCACGGTCCCCGCGTACACGCGCGAGCACCCGTGGCGCAAGCCCCAACCGGGCATGCTGCTCGACGCCGCGTCGGAATTCGGGCTCGATCTGGCGAGTTCCTGGATGGTCGGGGACAAACTCCGCGACTGCGAGGCCGGGCGGGCTGCCGGCTGCCGGACGGTGCTGATCGGCCCCCAGGCCGGGACGCACGACGGCGATGAGGCCGTCGATTTTGTCGCGCCGGACCTCGCTCGCGCTGCGACAATCATCCTGCACCGGTCCAGCGGCGACTGAGCGGTCGTCGCGGCGCGGTGCCTCCGCCACGAGGGCCCGGCCGATGTCCGCACCGCAGCGATCCAGCATCACCCTCCGCGCGCTCGACGGTACGCCGCTGGAAGACGGTCGCGTGCGCTCGATCGTGGTCTCGACAGCGCACGCCATCGGCGAGCGCACCGGCGTGACAGTGGTTTCGGTGAACGCCGGAAACGACCGCGTCGAGGTCGTGCTCGAGTGCTCGCGCCTAGAGGCGATCGGCTTCGTCGCGGAACTGCGCCGGCTGACCGAGCAGTGGTACGCGCGCAAGTTCCCGGATGCCGGTCACCTGTGGGGGCTTCCACCAGAAGACCGTTCGCGCGATGTGGACACCTGGCGCAGCGAGCACGAGGACGACGACGACTGGTGGCGCGGCGGCGAGCGCGATCTCGGTCCGCCGGGCTAACCGGGCATCCGCTCCCGCCACGGGCTACCCTGCACCCCCGTGACCGAACCGCGCACCTTCCAGAACGCCCCCAAAAGCCGCCCGACCCTCCCGATCCGGCGCCTGCTCGTGGTCATGCCGAGCTGGGTGGGCGACGCGGTCATGGCGACGCCGTCGCTGCGCGTGCTGCGCGAACTGCTCCCGGGCGCGTTCATCGCCGCCCTGATGCGACCGGGCATCGACGACCTGATGCGCGGCACGAGCTACTTCGACGAGGTCCACGTCGGGCGTGCTTCGGGCGTGATGGGCCCGAAGCGGGTCGCTTCGCGACTGCGTCCCCGCCAGTACGACACCGCGCTGCTGTTCACCGGCTCGTTCTCGACGGCCCTGATCACGCGCATCGCCGGTATCCCGCGGCGCGTCGGCTACGAACGCGACGGGCGCTCGCTGCTGCTCACCGACGGCCTGGTGCCGCACCGGCGGCGCGATGTCGAGCCGTACAGCAACTCAAAGACCGACCCGTCGGCGTGGGCGCCGGTGCCGGCCTGCGACTATTACTACGCGCTGACGCGCTACCTGCTGATGACGCACGACCTGCGGGCGTACTCGATGGGCCCGCTCGAACTCGCCACCATCGAGTCCGAGGAGCGCGGCGCGACCGACCTGCTCGACCGGGCGAGCCTCTCGCCGGCGCAGCGCAAGCGCCTGATCCTGCTCAACCCCGGCGGCAACAAGGACGAGAAGCGATGGCCCGCCGAACGCTTCGCGGCGCTCGCCGACCACTTCATCGAGCACCACGACGCGACGGTGCTGCTCAACGGCTCACCGAAGGAAGCCGAACTCGTCCGCAGCATCATCGAGCGCATCCGGCATCGTGACCGGGCGATCGCGCTGCCGGAACTCGGCATGAACCTGTCGATCCTTAAGGCGCTGGTGAAGCGCTGCCGGCTGATGATCACCAACGACACCGGCCCGCGCCACATCGCCGCGGCGTTCGGTGTGCCGGTCGTTACGCTGTTCGGCCCGACCGACCACCGCTGGACGACCATCCCGTTCGAGGACGAGATCGAGATCGTCGCCGACCCGACGCTGCCTCACGAAGAGGTCAGCAACGACCACCCCGACCGCTGCCGCATCGACCGGATCGCACTCGACGAGGTGATCAAAGCCTCGGAGAAACTGCTTCGGGGCGTCAGCGCCCGGTAGGCACAGCACCGCGGCTACAGTACGCCTGATCCCCGATTGCACCCGCTCCCGCGATTGAAGAGGCCTTTACCGATGACCAGCCCGACCACCACCTCCGGCGTGCACTTTCGTTCGCACACGCTGCCCAACGGGCTGACGATCATCGGCGAGATCGTGCCCGATGCCCACAGCGCCTCCGCCGGCTTCTTCGTGAAGACCGGTGCCCGTGACGAGCGTCCGGTGGAGATGGGCGTCTCGCACTACCTCGAACACATGATGTTCAAGGGCACCGAGCGGCGCAGCGCCGACGATGTCAACCGCGAGTTCGACGAGATGGGCGCTGAGTACAACGCCTTCACCAGCTCGGAGATGACCGCGTTCTTCGCGACCACCCTCCCGGAGATGACCGAGCGCTCGGTCGACCTGCTCGCCGACATCCTCCGCCCGTCGCTGCGCCAGGCTGATTTCGACATGGAAAAGGGCGTGATCGTCGAAGAGATCGCCATGTACAAGGATGTGCCCTTCTGGGTGCTCTACGAGCGCGCGATGGAGGAGTACTACGGCGACCACACGCTGAGCTTTCGCGTGCTCGGCACCAACGACACGATCACGAACCTCGAACGCGACACCATGCAGCGCTACTTCGACGCCCGCTACAGCGCCGACAACACCGCGCTGTGCCTCGCGGGCGCGGTCGACTTCGACAAGGTCTGTGCGCAGGCCGAAGCGGCCTGCGGCCACTGGCAGCGCACCGGCGCGACGCGTGAAAACAGCCCCCCCACCGTCAACGCCACCGAGTTCGAGATCCGCGACCCGAACGTGAACCGGGCGTACCTGCTCATGCTCTCGCCCGGCCCGTCGGTGCAGGACGAGGACAAGTACGCCGCGGCGATGCTCGCCCAGGTGCTCGGCGCGCCCGGCAACAGCCGGCTGCACTGGGCGCTGGTCGAGAACGGCCTCGCCGAAGAGGCCCAGGCCGCCTACGACCCGCGCGACGGCTGCGGCGACTTCTTCGTCTACGGCTCCTGCGACCCCGACAAGGTCGACGACGTCTGGAAGGCGATGAACAAGGAGATCGAGTCGCTCGTCGGCTCGCTCACCGAGGACGACCTCGAGAAACTGCGCAACAAGGCCATGACCAGCGCGACCCTCGCGGGCGAGCGCCCGTCGGGGCGCATGCAACGCCTCGGACGCGTGTGGACCTACCTCGGCGAGTACGTGTCACTGGAAGATGAACTGGCAAAGATGAACGCGGTCACGCTGGACGACATGCGCCGGGTGTTCGAGCGCTTCCCGTTTGAGCCGCGGACGGTTGGGCGGATGCTGCCAGGGTGAATCAGTCGGCTGAGTCTGCCTCGGCAGCACCGATCTGGTATCGCACATAGAACGCGATCGCGAGTATCGCGCCCGCCCCGATGGTCAGCACGGCCGCGCCGTGCAGGAACTGTCCGTAGATCTCGTCCATCACCGGCGCGTTGAGTCGGCGCTGCACTTCACCAGAAGAAACCGACACCGACAACTCGACTGAACCATCCTCCAACAGGCCGTCCAGCACTTCTATTTGCTGGAGATAGGCTCTGTTGGATGCCGCTTTCGACATGCCTTGCAGATACGGCACGCCGACCACGATCAACAGCGTTACCACGCCTATGAGCATCCAGAACACCCGGTTCGCGACGCGCCTTGGCAACGGTCGACTCCTTGCGGCGATGGCTACGCTGGTGTCTCGTCCGACAGCCCCACAACCTCCCCATCCCCCACCCGCGCGATCTTCTCGATCGCCTTGTGCGCATCCTCCCAGCTCTCGCGCTCGCTCTTCCTGAACTGGGCCCAGAAGGCCGGGACCGCCAGCAGGGTCAGGGGGATGTACCACGCGCTGGTCCACCAGATGCCCAGGCGGTACCAGCTGAACCAGGTGCTCAGGATCGAGTCGGTCAGCCACACGCCGGGCCAGAGCGTGAACACCAGCACGACGATCACCACGATCGGGATCATCCGCTTGAGTTTGCCCTCGAACCAGATCTCGGTGTGCTCGTCCTTGTCGGCGGTGTCGCTGATGATCGTTGCGATCAGCGTGCGCTCGTAGATCCCACCGGCGGCGTCGAGGGTGAACGTCCGCTCGGACTGCTTCTGGTAGCCCGCGAGTTTGCCCTGCTTGGCGCGCTGCGAGAGCGCCTTCTGCAGGTCCGAGGCGGGCATCGGCGAGATCACGCGCGGGAGCGATGCGTCCTTCGACCACGGTTTGGGCGGCTCGGGAGGTCCGGATAACACCAACTCGCTCGACTCCGGCTCCGGCGGCAGGGGCTGATCGCCCTCAAACAGATTTTGCCCTTCGCTCGGAGTCGGTTCTGGCATATAGTCACCCAGTGTGTACGTCGGCGGAGACCGGCGAAGTCTACCCCATCGGCATCGGCACGATGCCGTCGCAGAGGATTCTGCGACACCGGACGAGCCTAGCGCTCCCCGGACCGATGGGCGTCCCAGATGGGTCATCGACCCCTCCGGGCCGAAACACAAGAGCAGCCAGCACTTGCCACGCGGAACGGACTCCGGGGCAGGCCGGGTTTATCACGGTCTCCACGTCCTATGTCCCGCAAAGCCGACACCGCCAAAGCCCCCCACGTCATCCACTCGATCGAGCGCGATCCCTTCGCCTCGCTCAACCTCAAGCGCCCGCGCATCATCGCGACCACCGTCACCGCGCGCCGCCCGCTGAGCGCCACGACCCCGACCGGTCGCACGCTCAAACTGGTTCAACCCGAGTCCGAGCCCCAGCAGCACGCGCCGACGCGCACGCCGGTCCACCGCGCCCCCAGGCCCGCCCGGCGCATCCCTCGCGACGAGAGGAAACGCCGCGAAGAACTCATCGCGATCGCGCGGAAGCGCATCGAGCAGGAGAACCGCTCGAGCGCCAAACTCGACGTCAACGACGCCCGCAACATCGTCGCCACCCGCATCGCCCGGGCGCTCGACGGCGGCCGGGCCGCCATCCTCACGCCCGATGTCCGTCGCGACATCGTCACCCGCGCCAAGCGGATGGGCCTGCGCCCGTTCGACGCCAACCTCATCATCGCCATCGTGCAGGACCGGGCCCGTTGCGGCGAGCCGCTCGACGACATGACCGGTGACGCACGCATCCGCCTCGTCCGCGCCCCCGGCGCGAAGCGCGGCGGGCTCACCGAGACCGGCAACGCGCACACCGACCGCGTCGGCACGCCCTCGGAAATGGTCGCGGCGTGCATCGCCTTCGGCACCGCCGTCGCCGCCGTGACCCTGCTGATCACCTGGACGCTCGGCGTCTGGCCCGCCTGATTGAGTTGATGGCTTCGAGGCCCGTTACGCCGCGGCGTGGTAGTCCGTCGGCGACGCCTTCGCGGCGCGACGCGCCACGCGGACGCCGCCGGTCGTCTTGACCAGCTCGCACGGGTTCGGGTCGATCGCCGGCACCTCGACACCGACCGACCGGCACGAGGCCGCGATCCGGGCCTTGGCGTCGTCGATCGACTCGAACGGCGTGGGGTAGACCCGGGGCAAGCCGTCGAAGCCGTCGTGGATGATGAAGTACTGCTCGGCCTCGCCGTCGCGCGACGGGAGCGGCTGGCCGGGGCGATGAGTCAGCATGTCGGCGGCGTCGCGGAGCACGCCGATGCGGTACGACGGTTGGGTGCGGCTCTTGCTCATGCTTCGGCTATCGGCCCATCGGCTCCGGGACTTTCGCGAGGTCCGAGAAGATTCACAACTTCATGAGCCGGGCCTAGTCTTGGCTCGGATGGATGCCACTGGTTGTCCCGAAGGGCAACCAGTGCTTCTCGCCGACAAGAACACGGGTTGCGAGACAACCCGTGGCACCCGAACCATCCATACGCATCGAAGGAGCCCCACCATGCCCGCCACCGAGACCGCCAAGGCCCAGCCCGGCAAGAAGGCCCCCGCCTTCTCCCTCAAGGACCAGTCCGGCGCCACCCACGCCCTGAAGGACTACGCCGGGCACAAGCTCGTGCTGTTCTTCTACCCGAAGGACAACACCTCCGGCTGCACCAAGGAAGCCTGCGGCTTTAACGACGACCTGAAGAAGTTCGAGAAGGCCGGCGCGAAGGTGCTGGGCATCTCGATCCTCGATGAGAAGAGCAAGGCCAAGTTCGCCGACAAGCACGGCCTGACCTTTCCCCTGCTCGCCGACAGCCGCGTGGACGCCGACGGCAAGCCCGACCCCGCCATCGCGCAGAAGTACGGCGTGTGGGTCGAGAAGTCGATGTACGGCAAGACCTACATGGGCATCGAGCGCACGACGTTCCTCATCGGCGAGGATGGCAAGATCCTGCGCCGCTGGGACAAGGTGAAGGTGCCGGGGCATGTCGAGGAAGTTCTGGAGGCGGTGCAGGACGAGAAGTAGCACTCACTGCATGGAAGGGTCATGGTGCGGAATCGACCCGACCTCCCCCTGTCTTGGCGTTAGGGCTGTTCGTTGTTCCGACACTCTCTCGCGAAGCACTCGGCTCGGGCGACGGCAGCCCGTTGCGGACATCTTATTGTTCCCAGAATCACCGTTGAATTACTTGTAATCTGGTAGTATGCGACTTATCCGGCGACATCATCTGGCATTTTGTCGTCCCGAGCTTTCGACTCCCACGGAGGAAGACATTGGCCAATAAAGAAAGCAGTGCGAAGAAGAAGCGGACGCGAATTGCTCAAACCGATGTGCCCAACTTTTCGCTTGACGAAGCCATTCGAGTACCACGTGCGATTGTAGACAACTACGCCGGACAACCCGCGACTCCATTGCAGGTCGCTAAAGCGATGGACATGTCTCCGACTTCAGGGACCTTTCGAAACCTTTGCGGCGCCTCGATTGCGTATGGACTGACTGAAGGCGGATACAACGCGAGCGAAATCGCGGTCAAGGACATCGCCAAGCGGATCCTTCGTCCTCTCGAGGATGGGCAGGATCTCGCGGCCAGGCGAGAAGCGATTCTGCTGCCGAGAGTCATTGGCGAGTTTCTGCGAAAATACGACAACTCTCCACTGCCAAAGGAGAACATCGCGCAGAATGTTCTAGAAACCATGGGAGTCCCCGCAGATAGGACTCAAGGTGTCCTAGCCATCATCCTCGACGCTGCAAAGAGTGTCGGTTTCATCACATCGATAAAGAACAAGGACTACGTCGACCTCTCCTCCCCACACGGCGCCGCGATCCCGCCCGACACATTGGCGGATACTGATCACAGCGATGGTGATGAACCCGCGGGAAGCGACGATACCGGCGACGAGGGCATCGATCTCACGCCGAAATTCAATGCACCGCCAATGGCCAACTCGTCTGCGGATCCGAAGGACGCTCAGCGGGCACGACGTGTTTTCATAACCCACGGCAAGAACAAGGCGTTCGTTGAGCCAATTAAGAAGCTTTTGGGATTCGGAGAAATGACCCCTGTCGTCTCCGTAGACAAACAGTCTGTCTCGAAACCAGTGCCAGACAAAGTCATGGACGACATGCGGAGTTGTGGCGCCGCAATCATCCACGTGGAGTCTGAAAAGGAAGTGTTTGACAAGGACGCGAATGAGCACGTCATGATCAACCCGAACGTGCTAATCGAAATTGGCGCGGCAATGGCTCTTTATGGCCGTCGATACATCCTCCTTGTCAGGCAGGGTGTGAATCTGCCGTCCAATCTTCAGGGCTTGTACGAGGTGCGGTACAACGGTGATACTCTCGATGGTGATGCAACCATCCGCCTTCTTGAGGCGATCAACGAAATCAAGAACAACCCTCTCCCGTCTGCCAATGCAGCAAAGCCGTGATCCACGGCTTTGCCCGCATCCCCCACCCCCTCCCCCGGTACGCTCTCCTCGGAACCGCGCCCGGTCGCTCCGCGTCGGACGCTTCCGAGGAGGCCCTTCATGACCCGCTCTGCCGCTTTCGCCGCCGCTGCCTCGCTCTGCGTCGCAACGCTCACCCTCGCGCAGCCCGCCGAGCAGCACGCGCCCGACGCTGAAATCACTCCGGTCGAGGCCTTCCGTGACACGCTCTCCCCCTTCATCGGCACTTGGGAGATCGAAGCAGTGTGGTCATGGGGCGAGACGCTCGAAGCCCGCAACGTCTACGCCTGGGACCTCTCCGAGGGCCTCGTGCTCGCGCACACCCAGGCCAAGGACGGCGACGGCCCGTGGTACAACCGCTACCTGACCGTCTTCGCGCCGGGCGATGCGCCGGACGAGTTCGCGATCCATACATTCACGTACGACGGCACGACCCGTGTCGGCACGATGACCGTCGGCGAATCCGACGACGGCAACCTGCTGCTCTCGACCAGTTGGACGATGGGCGGCTCCGAGATCCGTCAGGAGAACGAACTCGTCGATGACAACACCATGGCCTGGCGCGTCTGGATGCGCCAGAACGACGAGACGCCGTGGGCGCAGGTGATGGACGACGAGTGGGAGCGCGTCATGGAAGTCGAAACGAAAATGGCCGCGCCCGACGCCGCCGACGAGAGCGAGAAGACCATCGTCCGCACCGCCACCGTGGACGCGACGCCCGCCGAGGTTTGGCGGGCCTGGACCACCAGCGAGGGCATGACCGAGTGGTGGGTCGAGGAGGCGAACATCGAATTGAAGATCGGCGGCAAGTTCGAGCTCTACATGCTCCCCGACAACGCCCAGTTCGCAGGCAACCGCGGCAGCGAACACTGCACCATCCTCGCCTACGCGCCCGAACGCATGCTCAGCGCGACATGGAACGCCCCGCCGACCTTCCCCGCACAGCGCTTCGAGCACACGCGCATCACGCTGCTTCTCGATCCGGTGGAAGAAGACACCACGAAAGTCACCCTCATCCACAGCGGCTGGCCGGCCGACGGCATGGCCGACCAGTCGAGCAGGTGGCCCCAGGTCTTCGAGTACTTCGAGCGGGCGTGGACCTTCGTCTTTGATCGCATGACCATGCACTTCGAGGGCTGAGCTCCCCCCATTGGTGCGCCCTGATCGCGGGGTTTCCCGCTCTTCGGCGCGTCCGGAAACGCGACCGGCCCCGTTTTGGTGCGATCAACAGCGTGATTCGTTGGTCGAGGCCCGCCTCGGCGCCGCTACCGTTGGGTAATGAACCGCGCTACCCCCATCGCAGCCGCCTTCCTCTTTGCACCCGCTGCGATGGCCGACATCGTGAACGGCGGATTCGAGACCGGCGACCTCTCTGGCTGGACCACGTTCGAGGCCAACACCGTGGGGGACGGCATCTTCCGCGCCGCGCAGGGCGGCAGCGTGCTCCCGCTCTCGGGCGCGACCGCGCCGCCCGCCAGCGACGGCGACACACTGGCCATCAGCGACATGGCCGCCGCGGGCCTGCGCGTGCTCTATCAGGACATCACGATCCCGCCGGAAGCGACGCTGTCGTTCGATCTGTGGTGGAACAACGCCGCGGGCTTCTGGGTGAACCCCGGCAACATGTTCCCAAACCCGTTCCCGAACCAGCACGCCCGCATCGACCTGATCGCGCTGGACGCGCCACTGAACACCACCGATCCCGATGACATCGCCCTCTCTCTTGTCACGCTCGACGAAGACGATGACACCCAGTCCGGCGACTGGCGCAGCCAGCAGTTCGACCTGTCATCCCTCGCCGGCCAGACCCTGCGCCTGCGCATCGCCGAGGTGGACAACCAGGGCCCGCTGTACGTCGCGGTGGACAACTTCGCGCTGATCCCCGCGCCGGGCGCGGCGGCGGTGGTCCTGCTGGCGATCGGGAGCGCTGCGCGACGGCGGCGCTGAGCCTCAGTCCTCCGCCCGGCTCACCCACTCGAACTCCAGCGGCTCGAGTTCCGAAGCGAGCTTCGCTCGCTCGTCGCCGAGTCTGGTCATCTTGCGATGGTCCGACCAGACATCCGGCTCGGCCATCTCCTTGTCGATCTGCTTCATGCGCGTCTCGATCCGCTCGATCTCGGCTTCCAGCTTGCCCTGGCTCATGAGCGACATCGCGTTCTGCGATCGCTGTTTCGGCTCGCGCTTCTTCTGCGCCTGCTGTTCCTGCTGCTTCTTCTCGGCCTGCGCCCGCCGGCGCTTCTCCTCGGCCTCGCGCTGGCGCTTGGCCTCGGCATCGCGCTCGGCCTTGCGCGACTCGCGCTCGGCGACCGTCTGCGCCCACGCGCTGTAGTTGCCGTCGAAGATCTCGTGGTGGCCCTCGCCGTCGAGGATCAGCAGCTTGTTGCAGCAGGCGTCGATGATGGCGCGGTCGTGGCTGATCAGCAGCATCGTGCCCTCCCACTCGCCGCCGGGCCGACCGGGCTGATGGCTCGTCGCCTCGACCGGCAGCGCGAGCGCCGCCTCCAGGCGCTCGGCCGACTCGATGTCCAGATGGTTCGTCGGCTCGTCGAGCACCAGCACGTTCTTCGCGCTCGCCAGCAGCCCGGCGAGACGCGCCCGCCCCTTCTCGCCGCCGGACAGACGCCGGATCTCCGCCTCCTGCTCCTCGCCTGAGAACAGGAACGCCCCGGCCAGGTCGCGCGCCTGCTGCTCCGACAGCGCGCCGTCCGGGTTCTCCTTCAGGATCACGCCCTGCAGATAGCGATACACCTTCGTGTCGGGGTCCATGCCCTTGGCCGACTGGCTGAAGTAGCCGATCGACAGGTTCGAGCCGAGGCGCACCGTGCCACTGGTCGGCTCGATCTCACCGAGCAGGCACCGGATCAGCGTGGATTTGCCCGCGCCGTTCGGCCCGAGGATGCCCCAGCGCTCGCCGCGAGAGATCGTCAGGTCGAGGTCGCGGAACAGCACCTTCTGCCCGGCCTCGTCGCCGTCCTCATCCGTCAGGTCGTAGACCATCGACAGGTGCTGCGCCTTGGCGACGATGTCGCTCGCCCGCGCCGACTTGGGCAGGTTGAACTTGAACGTGCCCATCTCCATCGGGCGCTCGGTCGTGCTGGCTTCCTTCTCGCGCTCCAGGCGCGACTCGCGCCCCTTGGCCTGCTTCGCGCGCTGGCCGGCCTTGTAGCGCTGGATGAACCGTTCCTCGGCCTTGAACTTCGTCTGCTCGGCCTCCCACGCGCGCATCTGCACCAGCTTGCGCTCGGCCCGCAGACGCCGAAACGTCTGATAGGCATCACCCTTTGGGGCCGGGTAGTCGATCAGGCGCCCCTGCTCGACCTCCACGATCCGCGTCACCACGTGGTCGAGCAAGTACCGGTCGTGCGCGATCATCACCACCGCGCCCTGGAAGTCGTTCTTCAGGAACGACTCCAGCCACAGCCGCCCGTCGAGGTCGAGGTGGTTCGTCGGCTCGTCGAGCAGAATGACGTCCGGGTTCTCCAGCAGCAGGCGCCCCAGTGCAAGCCGCGCCTTCTGCCCGCCCGAGAGCGAGCCCACCGGCACGGTGAACTGCCCGTCGCTGAACCCGAGCCCATGAAGCACCGCGTCGATCTTGTGGTCGATCGCGTAGCCGCCCGCGGCCTCCATCTGCGCCTCGAGCCGCTCCTGCTTCTTCATGAGCTTCTCGAGCTCGTCCGGATCGCTCGCGGCCGGCCCGGCCATCTCCTCGAACACATGGTTCAACTGCCGGTGCAGGTGGTGCAGCTCCGCGAACGCCCCCTCCGCCGCATCGCGCAGCGTCTCCTCCGGGTCCAGATCGGGGTCCTGCTTCAGGTAGCCCACACGCGCGTTCTTGGCGACCGCGATGTCGCCCGAGTCCGGCTTGAGCACCCCCGCCATCGCCTTCATCAGCGTGGACTTGCCCTGCCCGTTCCGACCGACGATCCCGATGCGCTCCCCCGCCTCGATCGACAGCGTCGCCCCATCGAGAATGATGCGCGTTCCGAAAGCGTGAGCGATATTGGTGGCGGCGAGCAGCGGCATGGGTCGGCGATTGTAGTCGGAAGCGAACCGGCGTCGCAGAGACTCAGTCCCTGTCGTCCTCACGCGCGTCTTCGCGCCCTTCCTCCACGATCTCCCGGCCGTTCTCGCGATCGTCTCCCTCCGGCTCCGGCGACACGCCTTCCCGCTCGACAATCGCGAAGTCGCCGAGCATCGCCAGGTGATCCGATCCGGGGGCCCGCTCCCGTTCCAATCCGACCACGCGGAAACCATCGCTCACGAACACGTGGTCGATCGGGTAGCGGAGCAGCGGCGTCGAAGCCGGATAGGTGGAATACATCCCACGACCACGCCGAGGATCCAGCATGCCGCTGAGTCGCAGGAACAGCCGAGTAGTATGCGACCACGCGGCATCGTTCAGGTCACCAACCACGATCCGGTCCGTTCGTGGCTCGGACGCGATCCGCTTGGCGAGCAGAACCAGTTCCGCATCGCGCACGCGGCTGTCGTGGCGGTCGCCATCGTCATCCTCCAGACCCGGCGGCGTCGGGTGAAGAGCGTGGACCGCGACCGTTCGTCCGTCGCGCAAGCGCGCCCGACCGTGCAGGGAGGGGCGGTCATCGGACACGAGGTGCTCCACCGCCGTCTCGCTCAGTTCGAGCTTCGACCACAGCACGATGCCGAGACCCTCGGGACGCACGGCCTCGATCCGGTGCTCGAACCGCTCGCGAACGCCGCGGAGTTCCTCCATCCAATTCTCGTCGACCTCGACCAGAACGAGCATGTCGACGTCGTCCCGGTCCAGCCAATTCCGGGCCGCATCGTGTTGCGTGTTCTCGAAGTCGAGATTGGCCACCAGGACGCGGAGACCCGCTCCCCGCTCGTGCTGACCGAGAGTGGAGACCGCCTTCGGCCAGACCGGCAGGAGCTGAATCACATAACCGCCCTGCACGGCCGCACAGATGGCAAACACCGCGCCGGCACACCACACCGGAATGTTCCGGTATCCCAGAAGCAGCAGCGCACCTGCGACGATGACACCGACAACGCAGGCAACACCGAACTGCGCACGGGGAAAATCGCACACCCGGACCACCCACCATCCGCTCCGCACCCACGGCAGCAGGGTGAAGACACCGAGGACCGCCGATGTGCCGAGCATGATCCAGGGCAACAACTTCATCGGATCATTCCCGGCGCTGGCGCGCACCGACACCAGGATCCGGCGTCCGGAACTCCGCGTTCAATGCGGACCACATGTCCAACAGACGGGATGTCTCCTGACGCAGCACCTGCGCCCGCTGCTCGGCCGACTGGTAGAAGTCGGTCGTCACCTGCGGGTCGCGGCCGTTCCAGCGCTCCGTCGACATCCCCTCGAGCCGGGCCTGCAGATCCGACGCCCGGTCCCGCACGCGCCCCCACTGCACCAGCAACGCGTCTCGCGCCGCAACGGCGTCCGGCGACGATGGCTCATACCCGTCCAGGTCGAGCGCCACCCACTGCACCGCCTTGCGCGCCTCGGAGATCGTCTGGACCGTGTCCACCTCCTGATAGCCGGGCCGATCGCCGAGCGCGGTCTTGTTCGCACACCCGGCACAGACCAGCACGCCCCCGAGCAGAATCGCCACACCGGTCCGAATTGCGAGTCCGAATTCCATCCCCATCCCTTTCGATCCGAGCGTCGCCCGAGGTATCGTGACGCCCCGGACTATACCACCCCGACCCGCAGGACCGCCCTCATGAACGATCAGCCGCCCCCTCCGACCGGTGAAGACGCACCACCCCCCATGATGGCCTCGCGCACGGCCGAGGAAGCCAACGCCGCACAGCGGGCCGCGTACGACCGAGCCCGCTCGGCCGCCCACGCCCCACGCGATGTTGCCTCGAAGAAGGGACTGCTCTACGCCTACATCGGCATGGCGGCCGCGGTCGTCGTGCTCACCGTCGCCGGCGGCATCATCTCCGGGGCTTCCGGAGCGTTGATCGGCTTCATCGCGGGCATCGTCATCGTTCTCATCGGGAGCGTCCCGATCTGGATGGCCTCGCGCTCCTACGCCAACGAACGAAAAACAGGCCGGCGCCTGTAGAGGCAACCGGCCTGTGGGGGGAAGAGACTTGGTTGAAACCCGCGCAACGCGGGCAACGGCTCAGAACAGAAACCGCACCCCGACGCCGACGCTGTACTCCGGCTCGGGCCGGTGGTCCAGCCCCTGGTGAACCGGGATCGACACCGACAACTCCAGCGCGAAGCGCGGCGCCTCGTAGAGCAGCCCCGGCGACAGGAACAGTTCCGTGTCGCCGTTGGTCTCGTAGGTGCCGTTGAGTTCCAGCACCGCGTAGGTGGAAGCGACGAAGTCCGCGCCCCACTCCTCCGGCGACAGCCGGTACAGGTACGCCGTATCGAATCGCAGCAGGTCGGCTTTCGCATCGCCGGCGCGCCAGACCTCGTCCGCGCTGTCGGTGTTGAACTTCCAGCTCAGCGCCTGGTTCAAACCGTGACGACCGTTGATGTACGTCACAACCGCACCGACGTGCGGATCGACCGAGTCCGAGCCGAGGCTCGTGTTCCCGGTCGGCAGTTCCGCGCCGGCGAACACGCTCGCGCGAACCGTGTCGACCGGCCCGAAGTCATCCTGCCAGAACCGGTACTTGAACTGCAGGGTCATATCGCCCACGCCGGTCTCGCTGCTGATCGTCGGCTCGCCCGACACCGTGCGCGAGGTCAGCGGGGCCTGGATCGACATCGACAGGTCCCCGGTCAGCCCGTACGCCAGCAGACCCTCGAGCCGGACCTCGTTCGCCGAGCCGTCGCTCCCGGCCGGCGTGCCACCGTAGTGCGTCAAACGCAGCTTGTAGGTGTTCACGAAGTTGCCCTCGCCCGGCTGCGTCGCCGCGGGCGTGTTGATGGCCTCCTGTGCGACCGACGCCGGAGCCGCCGCGAGCAGCAGCAGGGCACCGATCAGCGCAGCACAGCCACCGATGGATCGATGAACGCGCATCGCGTCCTCCTTTCGAATCAGAGATCGCAACCGGTTCAGCGGACGGTGATGGACTCCAGCGTGAAGCCCGCGCTGTCGATCGCGCTGGCCAGCTGGTCACGGCTGGGGTGGGTCCCCTCGCCGAACGCAACGATCACCTCGCCGATGCCCATGTTGATGAGCACCTCGTTCACGCTCGGCAACTCCTTGAGCTTCAGCGTGATGTTGTTGGCGCACTTCGGGCAGCTCATGCCGTTCACGCGCATCACCGCCGTGGACGCCTCAATCGGGTCACTCGAATTGTACGAAGCCGCGGTCGTCGCGCCGGACGGCTGCGCGGTCTCCGCGGGAGCCGGGGCCATCGCCCGCTCGGCATCGCCGGAATCAGACGAAGCGCAGCCGGTCAGGCCGGCGCTCAGAGCAATAAGGGAAGCGGAAGCAAAAACAGTACGCGTTGAAAGACGCATGGATATCTCCTGTGAATGGTCAATAGTGGTAAGAATCTCGGTTCGATGAGTTGTTTCGCGCGCACTCGGCGCGCAGGACAGCCCAGAGACCTAGATCCGCCACACACAGAAGACCGCTTCGAGCCGGACCGAACCGCCCCAGAGGACCGGTCGGCCAAGTTCGACGACGGCGCCTTGCGCCGCCCGCTCGTCCGGCTCGACGAGATCCACAAAGCCGAAACTCGGCTCCGCGCTCCGCTGCTGCTCGCGCTGAGGCAGCGTCGGCACCGCCGGATCCTGATCCTGCACCGGCGCACCGGAATCGTCCACCGCGCACACGCAGCCGGCGCACTCACACCCGTCGGCGCAGCACACCATCGCGCACGAGACCTCGGCATGAGCCGCCGCCCGCTGCGCAGCATGCATCGGCGGCAGGAAACTGCCGAGCACGAAGATCAGGATGAGCCAGAATCGATCAAGCATGAGAAAGCCGTCGGGCAGAACCCGACCTCCACACTCTACAACACGCAACTACCGCCGAGGATTCCGAGAATCCCGCTGCGATTCCAGATACCGACCGTGCACCCCGTCCTCGGCCCGCTCCACGAAGCGGCACAACTCAGCGACGGACGAATATTCCCTCTTGGCAGTAGAAAATTCCTCGATCGCCTCCCGGAACGGGACGTCCGGAGACCGCAACAGCTTGCGGAACGCCCGACGCAGCACCTCGATCTCCTCGTTCGACCAGCCCCGACGGATCAGCCCCGTCGTGTTGATCTTCCGGGGCTCCGCCGGCGAACCCTCGACGATCGTGAACGGCGGCACATCGCGCGTCACCCGAGCCATCCCCGCCACGAAACTCAGGCGAGACACCGTCGTGAAGTGGTGAATCCCGACCCCGCCGGCGATCGTCGCGCCCTCCTCGATCAGGCAGTGCCCGCCGAGCATCGAATTGTTCGCGATGACCACCTCATCCTCGATCTGGCAGTCGTGGGCGATGTGCACACCCACCATGATCAGGCAGTCCGAGCCGATCCGCGTCTGCCCGCCGCCGAACTCCGTGCCGCGATGGATGGTCACGTGCTCGCGGATCTTGTTCCGATCACCGATCCGCAGTGATGTGTCGTGCCCCGCGTACTTCAGGTCCTGCGGCTCCGCGCCCAGCACCGCGTACGGGTACACCACGTTCTCCTCGCCGATGACCGCCGGGCCAAGCACGGTCACGTGATTGTGCAGCACCGTGCCCTTACCCAGACGCACATCCGCGCCGATCACGCAGTACGGACCGATCTCCACGCCCTCGCCGATCTCGACCGACGGGTGAATCACCGCGGTCGGGTGGATCGAGGCGTGGGCGTGAACTCCGTCGGGCATCGGCTGGCGTCTCCATGGGTCGCAACGGCGGGGCCGGCGAATCCGCGTTCCTACTCAACATCGGCCCAACGCCGATCTTCGGGTCAGGACCGGCGCGACCGCGAGCCGTCCCGTTCGACGCACCGGCCGGCGCCGAGGTTTCGATTCGGTGAAGATTGTACCCCTGACCGACCGACCCGTTCCCGAACGGGCTCAGCGTTCCGCGTCGATCATCATGAACTTGACCCGCGCCTCGGCCGCGAGATCGCCCCCAACAAAACCCCGACACTGCACATCCCCGTACCGGGTGCTGGTTCGCAGCGCATCGACCTCGATCACGAGCTGATCGCCCGGAACAACCGGCTTTCTGAGCTTCACGTGGTCCATTGAGAGCAGCACGCCGACCTTGCCGATCCGCTCCAGTTTCTGCGAGAGCATCAGCGCCGCGAGTTGGCACATCGCCTCGACAATCAGCACTCCCGGCATCAGGGGTTGAGCCGGATAGTGCCCCTGGAAAAAGGGCTCGTTGATCGTCACATTCTTGATGCCCACCGCGCGCCGGTCCGGCTCCATCTCCAACACCCGGTCGACCAGCACCATCGGGTACCGGTGCGGCAGGATCCGCAGGATCGAGCGGATGTCCATCGCCGGCTGCGAGATCGCCCGGCTGTGCCCGGTCGTCGGACGACCCTGCTCGGTCTGGCGCGCGTGCTCGACGAGTTCGCGCGCGAGTTTGTGATTCAACTTGTGCCCGGCCCGGTGCGCCACGATCCGACCGAGGATCGGGCGACCCACAAGATGGATGTCGCCGAGCAGGTCCAGCACCTTGTGACGAACCGGCTCGTCCTCGAAACGAAGCGTGTTCTCGATCGGGCCCGACGGTCCGAGCACCAGCATGTCCTTCGGCGTCAGGTGCGCGAACAGACCCTTGGCGCGCATCGCCTGCGCTTCCTGCTCGGTCGAGAACGTCCGGGCCGGCGCGATCGAGCTGCGGAACTCCTCGCGCGTGATCGTCGACGAGTGCACCTGTCGCCCGAGCGGCGACTGCGCGCCGTAGTCCAGGGCGTAGAGCAGTTCCAGCGCGGGCGTGTCGATCGGCAGCGCCGCCACCGTCGCATCGCCCTCGCGCACCGTGATCGGAGTGTCGACCACGAGGTAGTTCCGCGGCGCGCTCTGCTCGGTCAGACCGACCGAATCGATCGCGTCCACGAACGGCATCGCCGAGCCGTCGCCGGCCGGCAGTTCCGGGCCATCGATCTCCACCGTGCAGTTGTCGATCGCCGAGCCGACCAGCGCCGCCATGCAGTGCTCGACCATCTCCACCGTCGTCTCGCCCCGTTGCAGCGTCGTCCGCCGCGGGCGTTCGACCACGTGGTCCACCCGCGCCGGGACCTGAGGCCGCCCGTCAAGATCCGAACGCACGAACACAATGCCGTGCCCCTCTTCCGCCGGACGGATGGTCGCGCTCGCCGGCTGACCGGTGAACAGCCCCGTCCCACGGACCGTGACCGCCTCGGCGATCGTGTGCTGTTGGTCGATGCTGTCGATCACGCCTCCCCCTTGCCGCGTTTCCCGGTTGCGCGCTCGCGCGACCGGTGCTCCCGAACCAGTTCCGGCAGGTGACGCAGACACGCCATCTGACGCAGAAAGTCACGCGCCGGCCCCGCCGGCGTCCCGCCCCAGGTCACGCCCGGCGGCACATCGCCCATCACACCCGAGACCGCCGCCAGCGTGGCGCCGTCGCCGATCGTGATCCCGTCGTGGATCCGGCAGCCACCGCCGAGCGTCACGCCGTTTCCGAGCGTCGCGGACCCGGCGATGCCGGTCATGCCGCACACGATGCAGCTCCGTCCGATCCGTACGTTGTGACCGACCTGCACCAGATTGTCGATTTTGGTGCCGCTCCCGATCGTCGTATCGCTGAACTTTCCGCGATCGATGCACGTGTTCGCGCCGATCTCGACATCGTCGCCAATCTCAACCCCGCCGATGTGCGGGATCTTGAGCACGCCGCTACCGTCCGGGCTCGGTCGGTAGCCGAATCCGTCGGCCCCGATCACCGTCCCGGCGTGCACGATTACTCGGGCACCGAGCGTGCAACGATCCTCGATCACCACGTTTGACCGAAGATCGCTGTTGGCACCGATCCGAACGCCCGCGCCGACCCGCACGCCGGGGTGAAGCCGAGCTCCGTCGCCGATGACCGAACCCGCGCCGACCGTCACGTGCGCGCCGATGAACACGCCATCACCGATCGTCGCGCTCTCGTCGATCGCCGCCGACGGGTGCACTCCAGGCCTCGGTGTCCGCTCGATCGCCTTCGACGCCGCTTCCAGCAGCGCGAGCATCGCAAGATCCGCATCCTCGACGACCAGGATCGCTCGGCCCTCGCCGGGCTCCATGCCGACCGACGGATCCTCGTAGACCGCGCGCGAAACCAGCACCGCCGCAGCGCCCGACCCGTCCCAACCCCGCGCGAACTTCGCGCTACGCACGAAGGTCAGCGCGTCCGGTCCCGCCCCTTCCAGCGATGACAGCGTGCTGAACCGGGCCGAACCGTCTCCGATCACCTCGGCGTCAAGAAGCGCTCCCGCTTCCGAAGCGCTCCACGAGGGTTTCGTTGTTTCAGAACTCGTCCCGGGCGAACCGCTCACGCCTCAGCGGTTCCCGCCGCTCGACGCGAAATTCGCGTTCATCCGGTTCGCCACAGCGTCCGTGATGTCCACCGTGTCACGCCCGTAGAGCACCGTGCGGCTGATCATCGCCGACTCCAGCGCCTGCAGGCCACCCTCCCTGGGCAGCGGTGCAGCAGAGTCGTCGCTGATCACCAGCGAGTACCCCGCGGTCGTCGCGTAGTCTTCGACCGCCGCGAGAACCTTGCGGTACAGCTCTCGCTTCATCCGCGTCAGACGCTCCGCCGCGATCCGCTGGGCGTACTGCTGCTCCGCGTCCAGATCCGCCTGAAGACGCACGATCTCTTCGAACAACTGACGGGCCCGAGCGTCGCTCGCCGTCTCCAGTTCGTCGGCCTTCGCCCGCAACTGCGCGCGAAGGTCGTTCACGCCCTTCTCGAGGCGCGTGCCGAGTTCGTCGAGTTCCCGCTGCCCCTGCGTCCGCTCCGACAGGGAATCGATCAGGCGCTGCAGATCCACCACCGCGACCGGCTCCGCCGCCGGGGCGATCTGCGCCAGGTTCGCGTTCACGGGCGCCGTCGACATCGACAGCACCGCGCCCCCCACAAACACCAGAGACCCGACCAGTGACCATCGCCAAAGGGTTTCGCACTTCATGTTCGAATCTCCTGCTTTGAGCTGCGTGTTACTCAACCCCGCGCACAAAGATCGCGCGGCCCTACCGGGAACACCCGCATCGTAGGCAAGTTAGCGTCTACATACAAAAGAATCCGGCCTGAAAGCCGCTTCTGAACTCAGAACGGCAGGTCGAACGCGAAACTGAAGATCTGTGTGTCGTCCGAATCTTCCTTCTTGAGCGGGATCGCGAAGTCGAACGCCAGAGGCGTCTGCCCGAACGCGGGGATGTACAGCCGCAGACCCGCCCCCGCCGTCACCCGGTACTCGTCAAGGCTGAAATCGTTGGACACCGTGCCCGAGTCCACGAACAGGGCCAGCCCGATGATGTCGCGCCACACCGGGCGTTCAACTTGGGCCCCGAAGAAGAAGCTGAAGTCACCGCCCACCTGGTCGTCGCTGGGCTGCCCCGTGTCGTTGCGAAGCCCGACCGGACCGATGCCGCGGAAATCGAAACCGCGAAACGTGCGCCCGCCGAGGTTGAACCGTTCGAAGATCGGCGCCTCGTCCGACTGCGGGATGTACCCGAGACGGGTGTCCAAACTCAGCACCGTTGGACGCCCGAGGTAGTCCTCATCGATCTTCAGGAAGATCGTGTGCTCGGCGGTCAGCTTCGTGAAGTCATAGTCGCCGCCGATCAGGCCGATCTGCTCGACACCCAGTTCCAGGCGCGTCCCCGCCGTCGGCCTCAGACGCGAGTCGATCGTCGTGCGCGTCATCCCGAGCCCGAGACTCGTGATCGAGCTCTCGCCCTCCACCGCGAACAGGTCCTGCGTCGAGAACGATTCGATCTCAGAAATGTCGATCTGCTCAAACCGCCCGGACACGTAGCCCGCCCATCGCGTGCCGAACGAACGACCGAGACGCAGACGCGAGCCCAGTCGCTCCTCGTCGTAGTCGTCGAACTCGCGCATCCGGAAGTACGCCGAGCCCGAACCCGAGTACGCCGACTCGAACAGACGCGGCTCCGCCAGCGACACCGAGTACGTCGAGACCCTGTCGCCCGGCTGCAGCGCGAGGTTGAACTGCTGTCCCGCGCCGCGGAACGCCCGACCGCTCAGAAACTCGCCCAGCGAGTCCGGCGTGTCGGCGATGTCGAAGTTGCGCTGGTCCAGGCTGATCGCGCCCACCAGACCCGAGTCCGAGTTCACCGCCGCGCCGAAGCCGATCCGCCCGGTGTTCGTCTCTTCAATCCGAACCAGCACATCCCGGTAGCCGGGGAAACGCGGGTTCTCCGGCTGCACGATCACCGCCGGCCCCTGCGAGCTCGGCCCGGGCTGCGCGTACAGCCCGCTGTTGCGCAGTCGCTGCTCGCTCTCGTCGATCGCCGTGCCGTCGAGCCAACTGTCCGGGTACACATCCACGTCCCGGCGGATCACCTTGTCCTTGGTGTGCTCGTTGCCCTGAATCGTCACCATGCCGGTCTTGAACCGTCGCCCCTCGTCCACGAACAGCCGCAGATCGACCGTCGGGCTGTCGACCGCCCGGTACTGCTCGCTCCCAACCCGCGCATCGAAATAGCCCATCTGGCGCAGCGCATCACGCACCGCCTGCTCCGAGGCACGGATCTCCCGAGCGTTGAACACCTCGCCCGATCGCACCCTCATCAGAGCGCTCACCTGCTCCGGGCCGAACACCGTCAGACCGGCGCCGGGGTTGTCGGCCGTCCCGGCCACCCCCCAGACCTCAACATTCCGAAGCGTGTACTGCGGCCCCTCGTCGAGAATGAATGTCACGATCGCCTCGCGAGCGTTCGGCGAGGGCAACACCGAACGCGACACGCGAACATCCAGATACCCGTTGTTCCGGTAGAACTCGACCAGGTCGGTCACATCAGTGTCCAGCGTGTCGTCGTCCAGGGGCGCCTTCTGGAACAGCCCCTTCACCTTCGACTCCACCAGACTGCGCAGCTGCTTGCCCGTGAACGCGCTGTTCCCGTCGAAGCGGATGTCCGTCACCTGCAGGCGCTCACCCTCGCGGATGCGGAAGATCACCACACCCGTATCGGCCAGCTCCGACTCATCAACATCCACGCTGACCAGGTAAAAGCCTTGGGACCGGTAGTAGTCCTCGATCAGACGAGCCGCCAGCCCGATCCGGTAGTCGTCGATCGGCACACCGACGATCAGGCTCCCCTGGTTCACCACGTCCGCGAGCTGCGTGTCCGTCACCCGGCGGTTCCCGACCACCACGATGTCCTCGATGATCGGCGCTTCGGTCAGTTGGTAGACGACGCTCACGGTGCGATCCGCGTTCTCCCGAACGCTCGCCTGGATATCCCGGAACTCGCCCAGCCTCTCCAGATTGCGCAGGTCCTCGCGCACCGTCTCCCACTCAAGAGGGCGTCCCGGCGCGGTCCGGATCGTGTTCTCAATCAGTCGGCGCGGCACGCGATCCAGACCGTTGATCACGATCTCCGCGATCACCCGACCCTCGCCCGGGTTGCTCTCGCCGAGTTCCTGTTCCGCCGGAGTCACCTGCGCGTGGGCCACCGAAACCAGCCCACCGCTCGCCCCGAGGATCGAGGCCGCGAGCGCACACGCCGCGCGTTGAGCGCACACACGCTTCACAGAGTGAACGGCGGGCGACAACAGCTTCGACGCGGCGCGAGGTGGCACGCCGAGGAAGGTATCGGCCAGCATCACCCGCCACAAGCACAATCGCTCGCGGAGCAGGCATTATCGCCGGTCCGGCAAAATCCCTTCCCACCATCTTTCCACACCCCCTGTCCCCCTTGAGCGGAGCCCGTGCAGCGCGTACGCTTGGCCCCTTGCCCCGCCAAGGGCATTCGGAGGAGCTCCCGGGCCAGACGTTCGTCCCGGGTGAAAGAGCAAAGACCGGACGCAGGGATCGCGTCCGCGCAGCGAAACGGAAGTTCGATGAAGGCCCATTACGTTCGGTTGTGGAGACGCGTCATCCTGGCGTGCGTCGGAGGCGTGTCCGTCGCCGTCGCCATCGTCCTCCAGTTCTCGCACATGGGCATCGCCGACCTGCGCAGCGCCACCACCATCGAACTGCTCGTCCTCTTCGGCCTGATCGTCTTCCCCGCGCTGACCATGCTCGGCCTGCGCCTCGACCGCCAGACCCGACGACGCCACCGCCGCCTGCAGACGAACTGAGGCATGCAATGTGTGGCATGCTCAAACTCGTTTGAGCATGCAGCGCGTGTCAGGATGCTGTCACTTCACCACCACCGGAATCAGCGCCGTCCCGCACTGACCGTAATCCGCGTCCGGCTCCAGCCACCAGAACGGGTCCTCGTCTTCGCCCGTCCCGACCGACGGCTCGTCCGACGCATCGAACGGCAACTCGATCAGTCTCAGCCGTGACCCATCGGGCCCGGTATTCGCCGGCGATACCACCGCCGCGATCAGTTCCAGCATCGTTGCGCGCTCGATCGCCGTCGCGCCCGACCGAGCCCCCGACGCGTCGAAGCGGTACGACGCCACAACCGGCGGCACCGACCCGAGCGCTTCACCGACACGCTGTGTCAGACCCGTCACGCGTTCCGAAGCACGAAGCAAGTCGATCGTCTCCGGGCCGCCAGCGCCCGATGCGGTCGCGAAGATCGCGTACCGATGCTGCGGATCGGCCAGGTACCCGCCCTCGACGCCGAGACCGCCCGCGCCCTCGATCGAGATCGCCAAGCGACCGGCCTTCGCCAGCGCCGCGGCCTCTTCCAACGTGAACTCCCGATCCAGCCCAAGCGGGTCGGTCCCCGCGAAGGTCACGGGGTTCGCGCCGCTCGAAGTGCGCACCCCGACACCGGACAGCACATCGAACATCGCCTCGATTTCGTCCTCGCTCATCACTTCGCGCAGGCCGCTCCCGCCGGCAAGTTCGATCGGGTCCGCCGTGATCGGATCAGCGATACCCGGTTCGGGGTCCCGATCCAGTCCGGGCCATTGGAAGTCCGGCTCCGGGCGGTCGCCATCGACCAGTTCCTGAGCCAACTCGCGCAGCGCTTCTTCGTTCCGACGCTGGCGCTCCAGCGGGCTCTCATCCACCGCTTCGGTCCCGACCACGCCCGCGTTCCCGCTGGCGATCTGCTGCTCGATATCCATCGGCAGGCGCCCCTCGCTCCCGCCGCCGTCGCGCGAGATCATCACGCCAACCGCGATCATCGCCGCGACGCCCGCGCACGCCGCCAGCGGCACCAGCCACTTCGGGCGCTTGGGCTCGCCGAACTCGACCGGCGGGGGAACCAGTTGCTCCCGCTCCGCCGCCGCGATCGCCGCGCTCACGATGCCCTCGGGCGTGGTCGCGCTGGCCGGGTTCAGGTCCGCCCGCTCGATCTTCATCTCGCACAGAAAGTCCCGATGCTCGGCCATGTCAACAAGCCGACCGGCCAGTTCCAGGTCCCCATCGCGGACCGCGTTGCGCAACTGCATCGCACGATCGGCGGGCAGTTCGCCCTCGATCAGCGCCAGCAGTTCTTCATCTGTAAAGCGAGGCGGTGTCATGACTCATTGATCCGAAAACAAATTCCCCACCACGATAGCCGGATCAACGATCCTCCGACGACCACCGACGCTGCTCGATCATGTCCCGCAGCGCGGCACGAGCCCGGAACAGCCGAGATTTCACCGTGCCCTCGGGGATTTCGAGCGCCTCGGCGATCTGGCTGTAGTCGAGCCCGTGCATGTCACGGAGGATCAGCATGGCCCGGTGCGAGGGATCCAGACGGCTGAACGCACCGTACAGATCCTCGCGCAGTTCCTCCCGTTGGACGGCCTCCGCCGCCGTCTGTTCCGCCGAATCGAACAGTTTCGACGCCAAAGAAGCCCCGGAACCACCGCCAATACCCGCACGACCCTCACTCGAGGCCTTCCGAACGTCCAGCGACACCGTCTTGCGGATCTTCTGACGCCTCATGTCCGTCAGGCAGGCGTTCATCGTCACCCGGATCATCCACGTGCTCAGTCGCGACCGCCCGGAATACTTGTCCAGCCCCTGGATGATCCGCACCATCGAGTCCTGCAGCAGGTCCCGGGCCCGCTCCTTGTCGGTCACCATGCGCACGCAGATGGCAAACAGCCGATCCTGGTACATCTCCAGCAGCTTCGCCAGAGCCGCCCGATCCCCGCGCCGATACGCCAGAAGCAGCGAGATTTCCTCGGTTTCCTGCTCGTCGTAGCCCCGGTTCTCCGCGATCGAACCCAGATACGCCAGCTGCTCCGCCTCGCCCGAGTCCGGACCCGGAGCCCGCGCCACATCCGCCTCGGTGGGCACGCCGGGCCTGGCCGGACGATGTGCCGGGGGGGGCGTCGTACCGGGCATCGAAGTATCTGAACCGCCAGAGGCGGCCGTGTGATCAGTCATGGTCATCAGAATGGTCGGGACTGACAGGAGGTCCGGCAACCCGGTGCGCTCTGACACACGCGCACCCACGCCGCCGGATGCCTCACGATACGATCCCCAGCCGAAACGGATCGACCCAATCCGCCAAAATCCGCTTTTCAGCCCTTCCGACGCCTCCTCTCACGCCAGGACCGCCCGATGGCCCCCTCCTCCCCCCACGACCGCTACCAGTCCCCTCTCGCCGGGCGATACGCCTCCGACGAAATGCAGACCATCTGGTCCGCACGCCACAAGTTCTCCATCTGGCGAAAGATCTGGCTCGCCGTCGCACAGGCCCAGCACGAGTGCGGCCTGCCGGTCTCCAAAGACCAGATCGACGAACTCAGCGCCAACCTCGATGTGACGGATGAAGACATCGATGCCGCCGCCAAGTACGAAGCCGAACTCCGCCACGATGTGATGGCCCAGGTCCACGCCTGGGGCGACCGCTGCCCCAATGCCCGGGGCATCATCCATCTGGGGATGACGAGTCAGGACATCAACGACAACTGCGAACTCCTGCTCCTCCACCAGGCCACCAACCTCATCCGTGAACGCGCCGCCCGCCTCCAGATCGTCATGGCCGCGTTCGCCGAGAAGTGGATCTCCACCCCCACCCTCGGCTTCACCCACTACCAGCCCGCCCAGCCCACCACCGTCGGCCGCCGCGCCATCCAGTGGGCCTACGACCTGCACTGTGCTGGACGTTCCTTCGATGCGACGACCGGCCAGGCCCGCGGCCTCCGCGGGGCCACCGGCACGCAGGCCTCCTACCTCGCGCTGTTCGACGGCGACGCTTCCAAGGTCGCCGCGCTCGAAGACCGCTTCCGCGCCAACATGGCAGCCCTCGTCGACGCAGCCGATGCCCCACTCTTCGCCAGCGCCCACCCGCTCGTCTCGCAGACCTACCCGCGCATCTTCGATGCCCACGTCGTCAGTTCCCTCGCCGCCGTCTGCGCTGTCCTCCACAAGTGCGCCACCGACATCCGCCTGCTCTCCAACCGCAAGGAACTCGACGAACCCTTCGCCGAAAAGCAGATCGGCTCGTCGGCCATGCCCTACAAGCGCAACCCCATGCGCTGCGAGCGCGTCTGCGGCCTGGCACGCTTCGTCTGGAACCTCGTCGGCAACACCTACGACACCGCCGCCACCCAGTGGCTCGAACGCACCCTCGATGACTCGGCCAACCGCCGACTCACCCTCCCCGAGGCCTTCCTCGCCACCGACGCCTGCCTGAGCATCATGACCAACGTCATGAGCGGCCTCATCGTCCACGAGGCCACCGTCCGCAAGAACCTCATGGCCGAACTGCCCTTCATGGCCAGCGAAAACCTCATGATGGAAGCCGTCAAACGAGGCAAGGACCGCCAGGAAGTCCACGAGGCCATCCGCCAGCACGCCCAACTCGCCGGCAGCCGCGTCAAAGACGAGGGCGCCGACAACGACCTCATCGACCGCCTGCGCGGTGAACCCCTGCTCGAAGGCGTTGACCTCGACGCCGCGCTCGACCCGAGCAAATACATCGGACTCGCCGTCCAGCAGACCGAGGCCTTCATCAACGACTACATCGCCCCACTCCGCGAGAAGTACGGCGACCAGCAGGACGCCGAAGACCTCAAGCTATAACTGCTGCCTACTGATCCCTTTTCCGCAAGCCATGCAGGGCACATTCCATCCAACCCTGATTGACGAGTCGTGTAGTATATATACTACACGACTTGCTGATTCCTTCAGGTCCTAAAAAATGTCCATTAATGATGACTTTATCGGCTGTCACGCAAACGAACGGCTGGTCTGATTCATGCAGTATATATACTGCATGAATCAGGAGCGAGGCTCGGTACTTTGGGCTCTGGATCTCCTGTGGTTCTGGCCCAGGAGCCCAAAGCTGTGAAAATCTTGGTTTAATGCACATGACACGCCTATGCTACGCAGTATATATACTGCGTAGCATGACCAACAGGGAGAGCCGCCCCGTATGCCAACACGCCTGACACTCGCGAAGTCCGACATCGTCGCCCTGCTGGATGAACAGCCCAATCCGGTATTCAAACAGGCACAGATCGGTCGGATTCTCGATCAACACAGGTCCGAGTGGCGTCTCCCGCAGTACTTGGGCTTGACTGGGTTCATCGAGTACCTCGCCAAGAACTCGAAGCTCAAGAAAGTGCGAGTCGACCTCCCTCATCGGCCGGAGACCCTGTATATCTGGGGGCAGGCATCAGCGTTCTGCATGGCATCGTCCCTGAAAACCAACGGCTTCCTGAGCCACTACTCTGCGATGCAGGTGCACGAACTGACCGACCAATCACCAGAGATCCTCTATGTAAATCATGAACAGCGTCCACAACCAAAGCCCGCTGGCCCTCTAACACAAGAGGCGGTCGATCGCGCGTTCAAAGCGACGCAGCGGGTCAGCAAGAACATCGCAGCGATGGGCCGTCGCAAAGTGCGCGTCCTCAACGGCAAGCACACCGGCCGGTACGGCGTGGAAGAACTGAAGGACCAGGACGGGCACCCTGTTCAGGTCACGACTCTCGAAAGGACCCTGATCGATATTGTTGTCCGACCCGGATACTCTGGCGGAGTCACGGAAGTTCTAGAGGCTTATCGGCGTGCGGCCGAACGAGTCCAAGTCAACAAGCTGCTCGCGACGCTCCGTAAAATGGATTATGTCTACCCGTACCAGCAGGCGATAGGTTTCTACATGGACCGGAGCGGGGCGTACCCAGAGAAGCGTCTTACGATGCTAGAGGCGGAGCGTTCCAACATCGATTTCTACCTCACCTACGCGATGACCGAAACCGAGTACTCAGACCGCTGGCGGATCTACTTCCCAGCGGGGCTGTAGCGGCGCGATTTTCTCTACCAAGTAGTCAGCGTAAAAGTCGAAGTCTTTCAGCACAACCGTTCTTAATACCGTGGCTTTCACTGACTCGAAGTTGTCCCTGTGGAACTCTCGGTGGGCGTCAATCTCCCCGAGCAGCGATATCGGAACTCGTTTGGCCGCAAAGACCTGTCGCAAAGTGTTCCAGAACTCGTCAGTCGTGAAGTCGATCGAGAGCGCGGTCGTGATGTGGTAGATGTCGAAGAAGTCTCGTGCGCGGGGACTCCCACTTCTGCTTTGAACCGTCTCTCTGTACGCGGGCATCTGCTGGCAAATCGCGCGGATCTTCTCGCAGACAATCATCCGCTCCGAGTACACATAGACATTGAAGCCGTCTATCTCCTTGAGTCGCTTCTCACCGCAGTACTCGTGCTTGCTGAGATCGACACAGAACTCTTTCCGCTCTGCTCTTCCAAGTGACAGCGCGCGTCTGCGCTGTTGCTCGGGTCCCAATCGTTCCGCTGCCTCGGCTTCTATGACCTTGAAGCGGATTTCGTACCCGCCCCAGAACTCTCCGAGCACGTCATGTTTCAGATTCTCAGGACGCTCTTCCAGGCGCACATCGAAGACGTCCAACCCCTCAGGCTTGAATGTGCCATTCAGCAGTCTCTTGAAGCGAGACCGTACTTCCGATACCGATCCCAATAAGTCCAGCGACCCATCGAGTGAGAAATCGACATCGATCGATCGCCGAACCGGCACGACCCCAGCATGTTCGATCGCGTTCCCGCCTTTGAGAACGAGCAGGTCAAACAGCTCGTCCTCAGAGACGAGCGCCACAATGGTGAGTCGCTTCACTTTCTCGGCAAGAACGAAATCCTCGTCGTGTTTCCTCTTTGAAGCCATTCTCCTCCAGAATAGCGGAGCATCGCTGCTTGCGATGGATCGATCAACGAACTGGTCTCACCCCTCCCCACGATCCCCTTCCCAACCTTGACCGGCAGAACACTCCCCTTGAACGCGCCCATCACCACCAGCGTCATCTTCCGAAGGCCCACCGCCTTGTTGCGCATCTCCCTTGCACAAGACCATGACCATCGCTAAATCGATGCGCGGCAGGATTTCCCAAACTGACTGCCGGCTCGATCACGCTTGCAGCATGACCCCTACCTATCCGCCGAGCTCCCGTTCCCGCCCCCCGGCGGCTCCTTGCCCGTCACGCTGTAGTACACCCACGGCCCCCACAGCGTCACCAGCACGATCCCGCACACCACTCCGGCGATCACGATCTCGCCGAGCCCACAGGCCGCGCCGACACCCGCGGTGCACCAGATCGACGAGGCCGTCGTCAGCCCCTTCACCGTCCGCTTCGAGTGCAGGATCGCCCCCGCACCGAGAAAACCCACCCCCGAGATGATGTACGCCAAGACACGCGTCGGGTCCGAGACGACCCCGACCGACGCGCCGCCTTCCGACTGCGCGATCACCCGCTCGCCGATCAACGCGAACGCCGCGGCACCGACCGAGATCAGCATCATCGTCCGCGTGTCCGCCGGCTTCTCCGCACGCGAACGCTCCGCCCCGATCAACGCCCCCAGGACCGCCGCCAGAATCAGCCGGAACGCGAGCTCACCCGACCCCGGCCCGATCGGCACCGGGATCGCCCCGAGCACCGCCCAGAATGTTCCATCGCTTAGCGCCATCTTGACTAAAGCGTAACAGTGTTAAACATCTATCGGGGAAATCCCTTCCCCGGGTGCCATGGTCGGAGCCGTAGGCGGAGGCCATGCCGACCTCGGATTGACCCCCCTCACCGCCCCCGCCACGCCGGCAACGACAGGTCCTTGCCCTCCGGCGCTTCCGGCTGCGGGATCGGCTCTTCCTCGATCTTCTTCAGCAGGAACTCGATCGCCGTATCCAGTTGACGGTCGGCACCGTGGAACGTCTCGTGCGGCGGGTTGTCCACGGTGATGTCCGGCTCCACGCCGATGTTCTCGATCAGCCACGCGCCCTCCGGGCCGAACACGCCGAACTCCGCCGCCGTCGCGATGCCGCCGTCGACGAGGTAGTTCGAACTCGTCAGCCAGATGCCGCCGCCCCACGAGCGCATCCCGATCACCTCGCCCAGGTCCAGCCGCTTCACGCCCTCGGCGAAGGCCTCGCCGTCCGACGCGGTGTTGTCGTCGATCAGTACCGCCAGGTGCCCGCGGAACGCGTACTGCATGTTCCAGTACGGCGCGCCGGCGTTGCCCTGCCAGAACGACCACGCCTTGCGCAGCAGGCGCGAGATGATCCACGAGTCGATGTTGCCGCCGTTGTTGTGGCGCACATCGATGATCAACCCCTCGCGCTGGAAGACCGGGTAGAACCCGCGCACGAAGTCGGCCATGTCGCCCGTGCCCATCGCGCGCAGGTGCACATACCCGATGCGGCCGTCCGAGGCCTCCTCGGTCCGCAGCCGGCGCGTGTACTCCCACTCGTGGTAGCGCCGGTCCGACGACTCGCCCTGCGACTCGGGGATCACGATCACATCGCGCTCCGTGCCGTCCGCGCTGTCTTTGATCCGCAGGCGCACCTGCTTGCCCGCCTCGGCCCGCAGCAGCGCGCCGTGGTCGGGCGCATCGAGCACGCGCACGCCGTTGATCATCGTGATCACATCGCCAACTTCGATGTCCAGATCCATCCGAGCCAGGGGCCCGCGCCGCTCCGGCTCGTCGGGGTCCACCCCGAAGATGTGCTCGATCACCGCGCCGCCGGCCGCCTCGTCGCGCGTCAGGCGTGCGCCCAGCGAGGCCGGAGCGATCCGCTCGTCGGTGCGCTCCTGATCGCCGCCGTAGACGAAGTGGTGCAGCGCGCCGATCTCGCTGACCATCTGCGCGATCAGGTCGCTCAGCTCGCGCCGGTCCGCGACGCGATCGACCAGCGGCAGGTGGCGGTCCAGTTCCGCCTGCCAGTCCACGCTGTGCATGTCCCGGTCGTAGAAGTAGTCGCGCATCAGGCGCCACGACTCCACAAACATCTGGCGCCACTCCTCGCGCGGGTCGAACGACATCGTCCAGCCGCGCAGGTCCACATCGCTGTCGCTGTTGAGCTGCACCGGCCCGCCGCTCGTCGGCACGATGAACAGGGCGTTGCCCTTGCGCACCAGCATCTTCGACCGGTCATCGCTCGGCTGGAAGGAACCGATCCCGCTCGCCACGGTCGTCATCTCCGGGTCGCTGCCCGAGAGTTCGAACGACTTGAGGTGCGTCTCCCGCCCGTGCAGGTCGTCCACGCTGTCGAAGAACGCGTGCGACTCGGTCACGAACAGGTTCGAGTAGTTCCCGGCGGGCGCGGGCAGCCGGATCAGGCGATCCTGAATCCCCTCGAAGTCGATCGCGATCGCCTCGGGCTCGTCCGACGCATCGGCCTCTGCCGATTCGTCTGCAACCTCGGTCTCGTCACCGGACTCTTCTTCGTCCGAATCGTCGGCGGGCTCGTCTTCAGCGGCCTCTTCCTTCTTCGCGCTCTCGCGATCCAGTTCCGTCTCGGGCGCGAACGGCGACTCCAGCCCCGGCTGCAGCGCGATGCCCATCAGCACCACCTGCCGGTCAAAGAACGGCTCCGGCCCGCGGCTGCCCCACGGGCTGCCCACCAGCGAGCGAAGGTTCCGGTCGCTCAGGAAGTAGATCCACTCGCCGCCGGGGTGCCACGACCCGCTGAAGCTGTTGTAGCGGTCGGTCGTGATCTGGTGCTTCGTGCCCGACTCCGCGTCGTACACGCGCAGCACCGCGTTGCGGTTCAGTTCGTAGTAGGTGTAGAGGAGCCAGCGCCCGTTCGGGGCCCAGCTCATCTCGGTGATGTTCCAGGTCGGCGATTCCTCGATCAGCGTGCTCTGGCCGGTCTCGGTGTCGAGCATCCACAGCCGGAAGAACTTGTCGGTGTGCGCGATCAGCGTGCCATCGGGCGAGGGCACGCCCTCCCAGCGCAGGATCTCGGCGTCGTCGGTGATCTGCTCGAACTCGCCGAGCCCGTCGGCGCTGGTGGTCCAGAACTCCACCTCGCCCGATTCGTCGGACAACAGCAGCAGCGTCTCGCCGTCGGGCATGAACCGGGCCGTGCGGTAGCGGACATCCGGGCGGCGGGTCACGCGCACGATCCGGCCCTCGCCGGCGGGCGCAACGAACACCTCGCCCCGCGCAACCATCGCGACCCGGTCGCCGCTCGGCGACAGGTCCGTGTCGGTCAGGTAGTCCATCGGCTCGGTGATCCACCGCTCCTGCGCGCGGTCGAAGTCGCTGGCGATCGTGATCGGCAGGCCCCGGTCTTCGCCCGAAGCCAGATCGAGCACGCGCAGCCCCGCCTGGTGCTGGTAGACGATCCGCCCGCCCGACTGGTTCGGCCCGAGCACGTCCCAGCCCACGTGCGAGGTGTGCTGCTCGAGGTCGGTCCCGTCGGGGCGCATCGACCAGATGTTCATCGCGCCGTCGCGATCGGTCGTGAAGTACACCCGACCGTCCCACCACATCGGGTCGCGGCTGGTGCCGTCGTAATCCAGCGTCAGCGGCGTCGCCTCGTCATCGCCGGGCGCGAACGACCAGAGCTGCTCGACCGAGCCGCCGACGTACCGGCGCGCGTGGCTGCCCTGGAACGGCAGGCGGGTGAACAGCAGCGTGCCGTCGTCGGTGAACACGCCGTCGGACGCCTGCGAGAGTTCAACGAGTTCGTGCGTGTTGGCGTCGAGGTCGGCCACGACGAGCTGCATGTCCGGGAGCGTCGAGTGCGCGCGGGTGGTGTAGACGAGTTCGCCCTCGGGCGTCCAACTCACCGGGCGCAGGCGCCGGTCGCCGCCGGCTCCCTCCCAGGTGACCCGTTTGGGCAGGCCGCCGGAGATCGGCATCACATAAACCTCGGTCGGGCCCTCGTACTGGGCGCTGAAGGCGACGCGGCTGCCGTCGGGCGAGATGACGGGGTAACTCTCGACGCCGTCGTGGCTGGTGAGCCGGGTGGCGACCCCGCCGCCGATGCCGACCTTCCAGAGGTCGCCCTCGCTGACGAAGACGACGGTGTCGGCGTGGATGGTTGGCTGGCGGTAGTAGCCGAGGGTGCCCTGCTGCTGGACGGGTTCGGCCTCATCGACCGGCCCCGGCCCGTTCTGCCTGGCGATGGCTTCGGGCGCGACGCCGCACGCCGCCAACCCGACCGAGATCCCAAACGCGCCGCCCAGCATCCAGCCCGACCCGACCATTCCGATCCGCTTCATCCGCTCGCTCCTAGAATTCCGGCGTCCGGATCCGGCACGCCCGGGGCAAGTGATACCACATGCCTCAACTCTGGATCTCTTTCAGGAACGGTCCGCGCTCGCCTGCTCCTCGATAATCCGTCCATCCGGATCGATCGTGACCCGCGCAACGGGGCGGAGCGGGATGCCGAGGTGATACCTCGTGTGCCTGCGCTCGCCGGACCGCTCCAGTGCCCCGAGTTCGACAAGTTCCCCGAGGTCGCGGGTCGCCGTCGCGCTCGAGGTCTTGGTGATGCTGATGTAGTTGCCGGCGCTGAGCCCGCCCTTGAACCCCGCCGGCCCCTCGCGGAACATCCGCAGCAGGGCGGCCTGCTGGCGATCGTTGATCCGGCCGCGCAGCCGGTCGAGGAGTTTGGCCTTGTCCAGCAGGAACTCGACCTGCGCTTGCGTGCGCTGCTGGGCTTCGAGGCAGATGCCGGCGAACCAGGCGAGCCACATGGTGATCTCATTGCTTCGGTTCGCCGCGCCGAGCGCGTCGTAGTACTCGCGTCGCCTCGCCAAGATCGTCGTGCTGAGTGCGATCACCGCCGGCGAAGCCAGGCCCTGCGCGAGCGTCTTCTCGGAGATCGCGCGCCCGAGGCGTCCGTTGCCGTCCTCGTACGGGTGAACGCAGACGAACCGGAGGTGGGCGATCCCGCAACGCGTCAGCGCGGGCAGCGCCGCCCCGCCCGCGGGACTGGTCCGGTTGAACCACTCGATGAACGCGTCCATCTCGGCGGGCAGGCGCTCCGACGGCGGGGCTTCGAAGTGCACGCGCGTCGCCCCGATCGGTCCGGAGACGACCTGCATCGGCTCAGGGTGGGCGCGATACCGCCCGATCTCGCGGATATCGCTGCGCCCGGCCATGATCATGCGGTGCCAGCGGTGGAGCGTTGCCTCGTCGAGCGGGGCCTCGAAGCCGCGATACATGTCGACCATGAGCTCGCCAATACCCCTTTCGGGTACTCGCGCTGTCGTGCTCTGGCCACCGAGCCCGAGTTCGCGTCGGATCGATGACTGGACGCTGTCGCGATCAAGCACCTCGCCCTCGATCCTCGACGTCGTCAGCGCTTCATCGCTCATGGCCTCGATCAGCAGGCGGTCCCTCTGTTCGTCCTCCAGATGGCGAGCCGTGCCGAGCAGAACGCCGCCGACCCGGAGAAACCTCTCCTCGGCCTGCCGAAGACGGGACTCGTCCCAGTCGAACCGGGGCCAGTTGGATTGCTGCCAGTTCCAGATCATGATCGATAGAATAGGGTTCTATCGATCATTTTCACGAGTATTCTGATCGATAGAGGTAAGTTCTATCCATCATGACCGTTTTTCGGACTTGCCGAGCCGTCGTCAGTCCACGAAAAAACCCGGCTTGGGGCCGGGCTTTCTCGAAGTACGCGCGAAGGGAGTCGAACCCCTAACCTCCTGATCCGTAGTCAGGTGCTCTATCCAATTGAGCTACGCGCGCACGCGTCGGACCGCTGACTATACCGAAAACTCGCCCCATCGCTCAAGTCGGGGCCCGGTTGAACTTGCAGAATCGTGGAAATCTTCGATAATGCCCGGCCCGACTCGTCGGGAGCGTCTCGCCGGTGGGGCCTGACGCGCGTAGAGATCACCCTGTTCATGTTCAGCGTCCGCTCTGGCGGGCGTCGTCGGTCCGGCCCGCTGGCCCGGCCGGAAGCACCTGAGGAACCGTTCGACCTATGGCTCACTCCCTCTCCGCGAAGAAGCGCGTCCGTCAGAACCTCAAGCACCGCGCCCGCAACCGCTGGCGTCTGCGGACCATGCGCGAAGCGCTGAAGAAGTTCGACGACAAGATCGTGCACTCGTCGGCTGAAGAAGCGCGTCAGGCCTTTCTCGAGGCGTGCCAGGTCCTCGACAAGACCGCGAGCAAGGGCGTGATCCACAAGAACCAGGCCGCGCGGCGCAAGAGCCGCATGAACGCCCGGCTGAAGGCCAAGGCGACCGCCTGAGCGCGGGTTTAACACGGTGATCGATGGGACGCACCCGGTTGGGTGCGTTTTTGTTTTTGCGTGCATTTTGAAGCACCGGTTGGTACAACGATCTCCCATCACTCATAGCCCCCGTGACGAGGACGACGGCGTTGGATTTTCGCGAGAACGATGCATTTCTGATCAATGTCTATTCGGCGAACGGCGAGAAGTTGTCGCCGGAAGGCTTGATCGATGGGTTGAGTGACGCGTCCGATGACCCGCCCGGGTTCATTTTATTCGCCGTCACGTCGATGGTCTCGGTGTTCGATGATCAACCCATCCAATCCCAAGCAAAGCCATCGAGTGCAGGTGCGGTGATTCGCTCGGTCAAGTCCACACAACGCATGCTCACCATGGCCTGCATCACGTGGTTTTTTGGCTTCGCCGTCGTCGCGCTGATCGTGGTGGTGTTCGCGAGGGAGTTCAGTTGGGATTTCATCAAGAGTGACTGGCCGATCATCCCTGTGGGCGCCTTCCTTAGCTTCGTGAGCTGGTGGGTAGGCTCGCACTTGTTCATACGAGTGAAGAAACCCCCCTCCGTGACAGTTCCCAGCGATTCCGGCGAGCGCCCGTGGTCCTTCGTGTCTCACTCTGAGTGGCTCAGTCGACCGCGCGTACGTCGCAGGGACTTCGTCCCGGCCTTCGTGTTCATCTCCCGGATCGGAGTCGCGAGAGATAGACACACCACGGTCAAGGCGGCAGCGGAATCGCGCGGTGCCGGTCTCAAAGGCTTGGACTACGTCACGGGGCTCTGTGCTGCGGACGGACAGTGGCTCTCGCTTCTTAAGACTTCGTCTTTAGAAGAGTGTCGCGATCACATCACGCGACTGGCTACAGACGCGCCGGGACTCGCTGACATCCCAATCGTCGATATGTCCGACACCTCACGATTCGTGTGGGCATGTGACACACCGGAGGACAGCGGGACTGTTCAGTGGAAGACGCAGTGGGCAACGAAGCGTTAGACCGCGCGCCGAGGTTTCTTTTGACGCGTGCTCATTCGAATCATCATTTCCGCCTTTTCCGCTTCGCTCGGGCCTTGACCATTGCCCGCTGACGCTCGCGGTGCCAGGCCTGCTGGTAGTCGATCGGTTCGAGATCGGGTGTCGGCGGAGCGGCGTCCGGTTTGTCGCTCCGGTTCTTGAGGCCCGGCACTGGCGGACAAGCCGCCAGTGGCACCTCCTGTGACACGACCTCTGATTTCTCGCTCTGCTTTTCCGCCTTGGCGCGGGCCTTGGCGTCGGCTCGCTGCTGGCGTTCGAGGGCGCGGGTGTGCGTCAGCGCCTGGGTCGCGGCCATTCGCCGACGATTCCGCTCGCGTGCGATGACGGCGTCCTGCTTCGCGTCGCCGGTGGGCGCGGGTTCGTCCATGAGCGCTTCGAGGGTCTTCAGCGCCTTGGCCTGAACGCGCAGCGCGACGAGTTCGAGTTCGGCCTTTGCGGCGCGGAGTTGGGTGTCGAGATCGGTGCGGTTCGGTGTGGTGTGCATGTGCATTGTCCTTCCGTAAGAAGGCGCGGGTGGCCCCCGGCGGCGCGCGCAGGAGGTGGTGATGCGAAAAGGCATCGCGGGATTCCCGAGGAAACACGGGCGGAAAATTTTCTGAGAAAGTCGGAAAGTGGCGATGCGCCGAGGCCCACCCGGCGCGGGCCGGGGCGGACTTCCATCGCGGGCGGCACCAAGCGACAATGTCATTCATGAAGCCGCTCGTTCTCGCCTACAGCAGTGACGTGACCCGCAAGAAGCGGGCGAAGTTCGAATTTGACGAATCGAATCGCCGGCTTCATCGTCTTGAGTGCTTTTCTGATGGCTCCGGCAGCGAGACTGACCCTGGCTTCTACTTCACAGACGTCAGCGGCCGACACTTTGGCGCGTTCAAAGTCGCCAGGCGCATGTATCTGTTCGTGGGCGAGCGAGTAATAGCCCACCCCGATATCTCCGAGATTCGGTACTCGCGGGCCTATCCCGAACGCGATGGAATCGGGGAGGTCGAGGTTCTGGTTCAAATGCTGGACGGCGAAGAACTACGAATCGCTTATGACCTCGACGACCACTTGCGTGACTACTGGACGTTCTTCAGTGGTGAACTGGGTGGGTTCTTACTGGACATCTATAACGTTCCAGTTCTCGACCCTGGTGAACGGCTGAAAGGTCTATGGCACGGGATTGGTGGATTTCGAGAATTGCTGTAGCGGTTGGCAGGGACCACCCCCTCATCCGTCAGTCGATCTTCGATCGACTGCCACCTTCTCCCGCGAGGGGAGAAGGTGCTCGCAAAGTCACCCACCGGGCGCGCGCCGGAGCGGAGTTGCGCCCGGGCCCCTGCACCCTCGGAGCCCGGCCCGTCTGCCTAGCATCCGGAGCAAGCCTTCCTCCTCCTTACTCATCCCTTGCGCACGGAGACCCCCGGTGACCGACTCCTCCAACGACCCGCTCTTCCAGCCCTACCAACTCGGCGCGATCACGCTGCCCAATCGGGTGCTCATGGCGCCGCTGACGCGTTCGCGATCGAGCCAGCCGGGCGATGTCCCCAGCGACATGAACGCGACCTACTACCGCCAGCGGGCGAGCGCGGGGCTGATCATCGCGGAGGCGACGCAGGTTTCGCGCCAAGGAAAGGGCTACGCGTTCACGCCGGGGATCCACTCGCCCGAGCAGGTCGAGGGCTGGCGCAAGGTCACCGACGCGGTGCACGCCTCGGGCGGTCGGATCCACCTGCAGCTGTGGCATGTGGGGCGGATCTCGCACCCGGACCTGCAGCCGGACGGGGCCAAGCCGGTCGCGCCGAGCGCGATCAAGCCCGAGGGCGCGCAGACGTTTGTCAGCGCGGATTCCGGGATGGTGGACATCCCCGAGCCGCGGGCGCTCGAGACCGACGAGATCCCGGGGATCGTGGAGCAGTTCCGGAGCGGCGCTCGGAACGCGAAGGAAGCCGGGTTCGACGGCGTGGAGATCCACGGCGCGAACGGCTACCTGATCGACCAGTTCATCCGGAGCGGCACGAACCGGCGGACGGACGAGTACGGCGGGAGCATCGAGAACCGAATCCGCCTGCCCCTGATGATCGCCGAGGCGGTCATGGGCGTCTGGGGCGCGGACCGGGTCGGCATCCGACTGAGCCCGACGGGCAGTTTCAACGACATGCGCGACGACGACCCGGTCGAAACCTACGGCAGACTCGGCGAGAAGCTCGGCGAGATCGGCATCGGCTATGTGGAGGTGGTCGAGGATTCGTTCCAGGGCAACCACAAGAACGGTCGCCCCGAGTCGGTGATCGACGCGATCCGGTCCGGGTACACCGGGCCCTACATCGGCAACGGCAACTACGACGCCGACGAAGCACGCGAACGGATCCGCAGCGGGCGCTGCGACCTGGCGAGCTTCGGACGCCCGTTCATCTCGAACCCCGACCTGCCCGAGCGGTTCCGGCGCGGTGCCCCGCTCAACGAGTGGGACAGCGACAGTTTCTACGGCGGCGACGAGCACGGGTACATCGATTACCCGTCGCTTGATGAATCGAGCGCTCCGGCCTGACGGGGTGCAGCAGGTCGCCGGTCCCGCCGATACCCTGAGCGGTCATGGGGAAGACGCCCGGCGATGACACTTCGAGCGCGCCGCTCCGCTTCGGGCCTCCGAAGGGCGGGTATTTCGGGCGCAGCCGCACGCCGCTGCATGTGCTGGTGTTCCTTCTGCCCCTGATCATCTTCTACGAGGTCGGCTCGGCGATCTGGCTGGCCGGGTCGGACGGGGCGCTGGCGCAGGACATCCGGGCGAGGCGGATCATCGCTCAACTGTTCGACTCGTTCGGGATCTACGGTCTGTACCTGCCGGGCATCCTGATCCTGGTGGTGATGCTGATCTGGCACGTGCTGACGCGGGACCCGTGGCGGGTGCGCCTGAAGACGGTCGGCGGGATGTGGGTGGAGGCGCTGGTGTGGACCGTGCCGCTGCTGGTGCTGGGGCAACTGCTGTACCGGCTGCTGATCGGCAACGGGGCACCGACTGTGGTCGGGGCCGGCCCGGAGCTGATCGCGCTGTCGGGCGATGCCATCAGCGGGCACTCGCTGGGGGCGCGGGCGACGATCTCGATCGGGGCGGGGCTGTACGAGGAACTGCTGTTCCGGATGGTGGCGATCGCGGTCATCCACCTGCTGCTGGTCGATGTGGGCGGCCTGAAGAGCTCGACGGGGACGGTCGCGGCGGTGGTGATCTCCTCGGCGATGTTCGCGGTGTACCACGATGTCGGCGTGCTCCCGGGCGGGCCGAACTCGATCCAGTGGGCGGAACTGGTGTTCTTCTTCGCCGCGGGGCTGTACTTCGGGGCGCTGTACATCGCCCGGGGGTTCGGGATCGTGGCGGGCGTGCACGCGCTGTACGACCTGGCGGTGCTGGTGGTGATCCCGGGGACGACCGGCTGACGGGCTGGGTGGCTGACGATCGGGCGATCGCCCGATCCGGAGCGGATACACTTCGCCCCTATGGCATCTGGCAAGACCAAACCGGCGTTGGAAGTTGTGGAACCCATCGGGTCGCGCGTGCTCATCCGCAAGGATGAGGACAAGAAGCAGACCAAGGCGGGGCTGCACCTTCCGGACAAGATCGAGATCCCGACGCTGACGGGGCGGGTGGTCTCGATCTCGGCGCAGGTCGCCGGCGATGACGATTATCCGATCCGCCAGTACGACCGGGTGCTGTTCAACCCGAAGCACGGCATCCCGGTGGATTTCGAGGGCGACAACCGCCTGTTCGTGATCCCGGTGGAGGACATCGTCGCGGTGTTCCGCAAGGCCGAAGAGACCGATGCCTGAGCCGGTTTTTACCCCGTGAGCGACGCGAACGCCTATCTCGACACCCTGCGCAAGCCGCTGGGCAAGCTGCCGGACCCGCTGCCACTGCGCACGCTGGCGGAGGTGACCGGCGAGGCCGCCCCCCGCTTCAGGTGCGCGATCATGCCGCCGGGCTCGAAGAGCCTGTCGAACCGGGCGCTGCTGATCGCGGCGCTGGCGGAAGGCGACTCGCTGATCAAGCGCCCGCTGCTGGACGCGGACGACGCGAAGCGGATGCTGAACGCCTTGCGGACGCTGGGGGTGGGCGTCGAGGCGCACCCCAAGGGCGACTTCGTGGTCGTGCGCGGCGCGGGGGGTGAACTTCGCGGCGGGTGCGAGCTGTTCCTGAACAACGCCGGGACGGCGACACGATTCCTGACGGCGGCTTCCGTGCTGGCGCACGGGCCGGTGGAGATCGACGGCAACGAGCGGATGCGCGAGCGGCCCCTGGGCGAGTTGATCGGGCTGCTGCGTGAGCTGGGGGCCGAGATCGAGGAACTGGGCGAGCCGGGCTTCGTGCCGATCCGCATCGAGGGCCGCGGGACGCTGACGGGCGGGGAGATCGTGATCCCGACGACGCAGTCGAGCCAGTTCGTCTCGGCGCTGATCATGGTCGCGCCGTGGTTCGAGGAGGGACTGACGATCCACCTGGAGGGGGAGATCACCTCGGGTTCGTACATCGACATGACCACCGGACTGCTGGCGGGCGTCGCGGGCGCGGAGGTGTTCGTTTCGGAGGACGGGCGGACGATCGAGATCGCACCGGGCGGGTACGGCTGCTTCGAGTATGAGGTGGAGCCGGACGCGTCGGGCGCGACCTACCTGTGGGGAGCCGCGGCGCTGTTCCCGGGGTCGCTGTGCCGGGTGCCGGGGATGCACTTCACGGCGCTGCAGCACGATGCGCGGTTCCCGATGGTGCTGAGGCGGATGGGTTGCCCGATCGAGTACTCGGGCGGATCGGGCAATGTGACGGGGGCGAAGTCGCTGGAGGGGCTGGACGAGGCCGACCTGTCGCAGATGCCCGACACCGCGATGACCCTCGCCGCCGTCGCGGCGTTTGCGGAGGGGCCGACGCGGATCACCGGGCTGCGGACGCTGCGTGTGAAGGAAACCGACCGGATCGCGGCGATCGCGACGGAACTGGCGAAGATCGGCTGCCGGGTGGACACGCAGGCCGACGAACTGACCGTCACGCCCCCGGATGGCGGGGTGGACTGCTCGCCGGGCTGCGAGCCGGTGACCTTTGACACCTACGACGACCACCGGATGGCGATGTCGCTGGCGCTGGTGGGGCTGCGCCGGCCGAATGTATTCATCAACGATCCGGGGTGCGTGAACAAGACCTACGCCGGGTTCTGGGCGGATCTGGCCTCGATCTGCGAGGCGGCGCTCTAGGGCGATCCTCCACTGACACCCGGAAAGTCGCACGACGGAGCGGATCGGGCGATACTGGGCGGTTGATGTCCTCTCCCGGCCCGAACAAACGGAAGAAGCGCCCTCGCACGTTCTGGGGGTTTGCGCGCGAACTGCTGCACGAGCGGGCGCGTCTGGCGATCGGGCTGGTGTTCGCCTTTGTCTCGGCGATCGGGATGGGGGCGGGGCTGCTGGGCATCGTGGGCGTGCTGGACCTGATCAACCCGGAGACGGGGAGCATCGGCCTGAGCCCGCGCGAGCGCCTGGAAGAGTTGATGGCGGGGCTGCCGGGGAGCCCGACGCTGCCGGAATCGGTCCTGGGGGCGATCCCCGCGGAACCGTTCGGGGCGGTGGTGGCGATCATCATCGGGCTCGGGATCCTGACGGTGATCGGCGCGACGGCGAACTTCCTGCACCAGTACATCGCGATCACCGTGTGCACGCGCGCCGTCGCGAGGATCCGTTCGCGGGTGTTCTCGCACATCCTCGCGCTGCCCTTGGGCGGGATCGTGGCGGGGAACGCCTCGGACCGGATCAGCCGGCTGCTTGCGGACACGGCGGCGCTGAACCGGGGGTTCATCGCCGTGACGAGCCGCGCGACGGCGCAGGTAACCAAGGGCGCGGTGATGCTGGTGGTGGCGATGGTGATCGACTGGCGCCTGAGCATCGTGACGATCGTGGTCGCGCCGATCATGGCGACGATCATCCGGAAGCTGGGCAAGCGGATCCGGCGTGCCATCCGAGGGGCGATGCAGGGGCAGGCGAAGCTCCTGGGCAACGCGACGGAGGTCGTGCACGGGTTCCGGGTGGTGAAGGTGTACGGGTCTGAGCCGCACGAGCTCGAGCGGTTCAACGTGATCAACAACGAGGTGGTGCGCGAGGAGCTCCGGGCGCGGACGGCGAAGGCGCTCTCGAGCCCGCTGATCGAGATGATCGCGATCATCGTGATCGGCGGGCTGGCGATCCTCGCGGCGAGGGCGATCCTGGGTGGGGCGCTGAACGTGAACGAGTTCCTGGGCGCGCTGGCGGCGCTGGCGGTGGCCGGTCAGGCGCTCAAGCCGCTGAACGGCGTGGTTCAGGAGATCCAGGCGGCGGAGGCCTCGGCGCAGCGGGTACAGGAGATTCTGGACGAGGTGCCGGAGCGCGACCTGCAGCGCGGCGAGAAGAAAGTGCCTCGCCACCACGAGAAGATCGTCTTCGACGGTGTATCGCTGACCTACCCGGGGGCGGAGACGCCGGCGGTGGACGGCATGGACCTGACGGTGGGTTTCGGCGAGTCGGTGGCGATCGTCGGGCCGAACGGTTCGGGGAAGACGAGCCTGCTGTCGCTGGTGCCGAGCCTGTACCTGCCGAGTTCGGGGCGGGTGCTGATCGACGGGGTGGACCTTGCGGAAGCGGACCTGCGCTCGCTGCGCGATCAGATCGCGGTGGTGACGCAGGAGGTGGTGCTGTTCGCGGGGACGGTGGCGGAGAACATCGCGTACGCGAGGCCGGAGGCGACGCGCGAGCAGATCGCCGACGCCGCGACGCGGGCGCGGGCGATGGGATTCATCGAGGCGATGCCGGGCGGGCTGGACGCGAAGGTCGGCGAGCGCGGGCTGACGCTCTCGGGCGGGCAGCGCCAGCGGATCGCGATCGCGCGGGCGATTTTGCGCGACCCGGCGATCCTGATCATGGACGAGGCGACCTCGATGATCGACACGCAGTCGGAAGCGGAGATCACGCGGGCGATCGCGGAGTTCGGCACGGGGCGGACGGTCCTGATCGTGGCGCACCGCCTGGCGACGGTGATGAACGCGGACCGGATCGTGGTGATGGACGCGGGCAAGGTGGTGGACACCGGCACGCACGCGGAGCTTTTGGAGCGGTGCCCGCTGTACGCGGGTTTGGCGAGCCACCAGTTGGCGGCTGGGGCTTAGGCGGTGTTCCGCAAAGTGACCAAATGGGTCGCCGAGGCCAGTCGCTCTGAAGACGAACGGCTGAGCGAGTTTCTGGACGGGCTGGATGATCCGATCGCTCGGGAGGTCGAGTGGTCGGCGGCGTCGAGCGGCGGGGCGAACTTTCGGACGCATCGGCTGAAGGTCGTCTCGCCGGTGCGGGCGGAGTTCCGGCTGGCTCTCGGGGCGATGCTGTTCTGCTGGATCTTCTTCGTGATCGGGCTGGTGGCGATCGGGTTCGGGGTGGCGTCGCTGACGGGGACTCTGGCCAAGGGGCCGCCGTGGTGGTTCATCCTGCCGTTCGGGCTGGTCTTCGGCGGGGTCGGGCTGGCGATGTGGTGGGCGATGTCGCGCCCGCGGGTGTTCGACATGCAGGACCTGTGGTACTGGCGCGGGAAGCGTCCTCAGGACCGTGAAGCGGTGGAGCGGTGCGAGGACTCGGCGCCGCTGGACCTGGTACACGCGATCCAGATCATCCGCGAGCGGGTCAGCGGCAACGACTCGTCGTACAACAGCTACGAGATCAACCTGGTGCTGCACGACGGTCGCCGGGTGAACGTGGTGGACCACGGGAACCTGAAGCACATCCGGAAGGATGCGGAGCAGATCGCCAAGCTGATCGGGGTGCCGGTGTGGGACGCGACGGCGTAGGCGAGGAGCGCAGATGGCCGCATCGCCGGACGAACCCGGCCAATCAGCCGAGCGTGTGACGGGCGGACCGCCGCGAGACCTGCTCGCGCGGCTGGATGATCCGGTGGCGGAGCGGACGGAGTGGACGCCGCTGGTGCGCCTGGGGACGCACCTGCGCACGCATCGGCTGGTGCAGGACTCGGTGTCGCGGTGGTCGATGCGTCCGACGCTGTCGGTGCGGTTGCCGAGCGGGCTGATGTGCCTGCTGTTTGTCGCGATCGGCGTGATGCTGTTGGTTGGGGGCGTGTTGGGGCTCCGAAACCCGGGTGCGCTGCTGTCGCAGAGCGTGTGGGCGGGGCTGCTGTACCTCGGGCTTGGCGTCTGCGGGTTCTATGTGGCGTCGGCGGGGATCCGGCAGTATCGGTGGGTGTGTCAGCCGCGCGTGTTCGACCTTCAGGCAAAGGGGTACTGGCGGGGGGCGGGGCCCCCGGGTGTCGGAACTCCCGAGGCCGGGCGTCACTCGGCGCCGCTGGAAGAGGTGCACGCGGTGCAGATCCTCGGGGAGTTGGTTCGGGGGACCAGAGCGACGGAGCTTCGCGACTTTATGAGTTACGAGATCAATCTGGTGCTTCGCGACGGGCGACGGGTGAACGTGGTGGACCATGGGAGTCTGGAGCACATCCGAAAGGATGCCGCGGCGATCGGGGACCTGATCGGGGTGCCGGTTTGGGATGCGACCGAGTGAAGGCACGGTTTCTTCACCTTCTCCCCTGATTGTGGACTCGGCGGGAGAAGGTGCCTCCCGCTCCGGCTCCCTCTCCCCTTGCGGGAGAGGGCTGGGGTGAGGGGTCAGCGGCGCAGCCGCTGCGGTGTTGGTTGAACGATCGGAAGATTCGGACCGCCCCCTCATCCGTCCGCTGCGCGGCCACCTTCTCCCGCGAGGGGAGAAGGAGGGAGCCAGGATCCCCACAAAATCGGCAAACTCCAAGGTCGAGTAGAATTGCCCGACTATGTCCCTCCCCAGAATCGCCATCGTCGGCCGACCGAATGTCGGCAAGTCTTCGCTTTTGAACATGCTGGCGAAGGCGAAGGTTTCGATCGTCGACCCGACGCCGGGGGTGACGCGCGACCGGGTGTCGCATGTCATCGATCTGGAGGGGCCCTTGAAGACCGAGCCCCACAAATTGGTGGAGATCGTGGACACCGGCGGGTACGGCGTGTACACCGCCGAGGGCGCGCGGTTCGACGATGCGGGCGCGGACCTGCAGACGCTGACGGCGGACATCGAGGGGCAGATCGGTGCGGCGGTGGCGACGGCGGACCTGATCCTGTTCGTGGTCGATGCGCAGGCGGGGATCACGACGCTGGATGAGACGATCGCCAAGATGCTGCGCGAGCGCCGGCTGGTGAAGGACGCCGCGGGCAAGCAGCGGGAGCTGCCGGTGCAGATGGTGGCCAACAAGGTGGACGCGAACAACTGGGAGCCGCACGGACTGGAAGCGTCGGCGCTGGGGTTCGGCGAGCCGTGGCTGGTCTCGGCGCTGAACAACTACATGCGGCGCGAGTTCAAGGAGAGGCTGTTCCACGCCCTGCCCGAGCCGGACCCGATGGGCGAGGACGAGCCGGAGATGAAGATCGCCCTGGTCGGGCGGCGCAACGCGGGCAAGAGCAGCTTCGTGAACGCGCTGGCGGGCGAGAACCGGGTGATCGTCTCGGAGATCGCCGGGACGACGCGCGACGCGGTGGACGTGCGCTTCGAGATGGACGGTCGGACGATGGTGGCGATCGACACGGCGGGCGTGCGCAAGCGCTCGAAGTTCGCCGACGCGGTCGAGCAGTTCGCGAACATGCGGATGGCGCAGTCGGTGGTGCGCGCGGACGTGGTGCTGCTGCTGATCGACGCGACGGAGAAGATCTCGGCGATCGACAAGCGTCTTGGTGCGCAGATCGCCGAGTCGTACAAGCCGTGCGTGATCGTGGTGAGCAAGTGGGACCTCGCCGAGGGCAAGAAGAACCGCAAGGGCGAGCCGCTGAGCCCGGACGATTACCAGAAGTACATTGAAAAAGAACTGCCGGGGCTGGACACCGCGCCGATCATCTTCACTTCGAGCAAGGAGAAGATCGGGATCGAGCAGGTGATCGAGGTGGCTTTCGAGCTGTTCGACCAGTCGCGCCAGCGGATCTCGACGGGCAAGATCAACAAGACGCTCAAGGAGATCCTCGCGGTGCGAGGGCCTTCGTCGCGCCTGGGCACGCAGGCAAAGATCCTGTACGCGACGCAGGTGGCGGTGGCTCCGCCGACGTTCGTGGTGGTGGTGAACAAGCCGGACCTGTTCAAGGGCGAGTACGAGCGGTACCTGCGCAACCGTCTGCGCGAGACGACGCCGTTCACGGAGGTGCCGGTGCGGTTGTTCTTCCGCGAGCGCAAGCGCGCGGACATCGAGGACTTGCTGTCGGGGCGCCACAAGCGCAAGCAGGAGGCCAAGCGACGCGAGGCGGGCGGCGCCGACGCGAGCGGGAAGTTTTCGGTGGACGGCATCGACGACGAGCTGATCCGGCAGATCATGGCCGAGGACGACGAGGACTGAAGCGAGGGCTCGCGATCCCGCGCGACGCGATCAGGCGGCGAGGCGCTCGGGCATGGCTCCGTCGGCGCCGATGCGGCAGGTTTGGATGAGTTTCTCTTTGTCGATGGGCTTGGTGAGGAACTCGTCGCAACCGGCGTCGAGGCAGCGGACGCGGTCGCCGGGCATGGCGTGGGCGGTGAGCGCGATGATGGGGATGGTGCAGCCTCGTCTGCGGAGGGTGCTCGTGGCGGAGTAGCCGTCGAGCACGGGCATCTGCATATCCATCAGCACGACATCGAAGGGGTCGGCCGCGTCGTCGATCCTGTCGATGGCGATCTGGCCGTTCTCGGCGATCTCGACGGTCGCGCCGGCCTTTTTCAGGTGGTGGGTGATCAGGCGTTGGTTGTCGGGGCCGTCTTCGACGAGGAGGACGCGAACGCCCTTGAGCGGGCAGCACGCTTGGGTCTGCGGCTGCTTCGAGGACGCGGTCGACTCGGATCCGGCTCTGGCGATCTGCTCGATGGCTTCGCGGATCTCGTCTGGCGCGAGCATGCGGACGCCGCTGATGTCGCCGGTGCCGACCCGGACGGTGAAGACGGTTCCGACGCCGGGCTTGGAGTCGACGGCGATGCCGCCGCCGAGGAGTTCGGCGAGTCGCTGTGAGATCTGCAAGCCGAGGCCGGTGCCGCCGAAGCGCCTGGTCATGGAGGTGTCGGCCTGGCTGAAGGACTGGAAGAGGCGACCGATGGCGTCTTCTTCGATGCCGATGCCAGTGTCCTTGACGCGGAGGACGAGGCACTGCGTGCCCGAATCGTCTCGCTCGAGTCCGACGCGGACCGTGACGGATCCTGCCTCGGTGAACTTGATGGCGTTGCCGATGAGGTTGATGAGGATCTGGCGCAGGCGGATGGGATCGCTGGCGATGAGTTCGGGCACGGCGGAGTCGTAGGTGGCCGAGAGCGTGATGTTCTTTCCGAGGGCGCGGATGCGCATGGACTCGAGCACGTCTTCGACGATCTGGATCGGTGAGCACTCGATCGACTCAACGGTCATCTTGCCGGCCTCGATCTTCGAGATGTCGAGGATGTCGTTGATGATCGCCAGCAGGTGCTCGCCGTTGCGCCGGATGGTGGCGATGTGCGACTCGCGCTGCGCGGGGTCGGCCTCCGCGAGGAGATCCGCGAAGCCGAGGATGGCGGTCATCGGGGTGCGGATCTCGTGGCTCATGTTGGCGAGGAACTCGCTCTTGGCGGCGTTGGCGCGGTCGGCCTCGGCGCGAGCGACGTCGAGCTCGGCGGCCTTCTCGGCGAGCCGCTCGGCGGTCCGCTCGGCCTCATCGCGGCTGTGCTCGACCTGTTCGAGCATGAGCTGTCGCTCTCGCTCGGCGTTCTTCTTGGCGGTGATGTCCTGGAACGAGCCGACGAGGCGGACCGCGCGACCGTCTTCGAACACGGCGCGACCGCGCGAGTGGACCCAGATTCTGTTCCCGTCCGCGGTGACGAACTGCGTTTCGAGGTCGTAGTCCTCGCCGGTCTGGATCGCCTTCTGCACCGCCTCTCCCACGAGTTCACGGGAGCCGGCGGGGTAGAAGCCGATCGCCTTCTTCAGGTCGGGGACATAGTCGGGGCCGACGCCGTGGATGCGCCTGGTTTCCTTGGTCCAGACCAGTTCTTCGGTGAGCAGGTTGAGTTCCCAGCCGCCCACGCCGGAGATATCGCTGGTCATTTCGAAGAGGTCGCTGACGCGCTGGAGGTCTTCCTCGGTCTTGCGGCGCTCGGTGATGTCTTCCTGAACAGCGATGTACTTGCAGAGGTTCCCGTCGGCGTCGTGGACGGGCTGGATATCGATGGAGACCCAGTAGGGCCTGCCGTCCTTAGTGTAGTTGAGGATCTGTGTCTGGAATCCGACGGCGCGGGCGAGGCGGGAGCGGATGAACTCGATGGTCTTTGGATCGGTGTCGGGCCCCTGGAGCATTCGACCGGGCTTGCGCCCGCGCACCTCGGCGGAGGAGAAACCGCTGATGTCCGTGAACGCGTCATTGACCCATTCGATGCGGCCTTCGGCGTCGGTGATGATGACGGCGTTGCTCGTGCGCTGGGCGACGAGGGCGAGGTCCTCGAGGCGGGCGGTCTGGCTGCGGAGTTTCTCGAGGACGCTCTGCATGACCCCGCCGATCTCGACGAGTTCTCGGGAGCGCAGCCCGGAGAGGTCGATCGGCTCGCCGGTTCCGGCGGCGCGCTGGAGTGCGATTCGGAGGCGCTCGATGGGTCGGATCGCGAAGAGCTGCAGGATGAATGCGAGCGCGGTGACGGTGAGGAGTATGGCGACGACCGCCCAGACGAGCGTCTGCCGGGTCCGGTACGACGCCGCGGTACTCACCCACGAGATGTCGCGGATGACGACGGCGACGGCCGAGGGCTGAGATGCGCCGTACTCGCCCCCGTCGACGGGGATGAGCGTGGCGACGCGTTCTTGCTCGTCGACGGTGAAGGAGATCTCCCGCTTGGAGTGGGAGCGTGCGACGTCTGAGATCAGGTGCTCGACCGGCGCGAACCGGGTCGAGGCGACGTGCCAGCCCGTTTCGAGCGCGTTGCTGCTGGCGATCACCTGGCATTGCTCGTCGATGAGCCCGACGGCCTCGATGTTCTCGAGCAGCGCCATGCGCTGCACGATGCGTCGGACGCCATCGTGGGCATCGGCTTCGAGAAGGGCCTCGATGGTGAACTCGAGGTCGTCGGCGAAGTCGTCGGCCTCGGCGAGCTCGCGCTCACGCACCGACTCCGTGTAGCGGAACTCGTTCTGCAGAGCCACAAACTCGCGTCCGGCGACGGCGAGGAGCACGCCGAGGATGGCGAAGGTCGCCAGGCCCCGGCGACGCGACTGGGAATTGAGCCACGAACGCATCATTCGCTGTCTCCGACACGAGACTGAAACGCACCGACGGGCGTCGGGGCCGGCAGGTCCAGTTTCGCCGCGATGTCACGGAGGGTTCGATCGAAGCCGTCGCCGAGGAGCCGCGCGTTCAGAGCGCGGTCGCACGGTCGGATGCCGGTCCACGCCAGCGCGAAACCCTCGGGCGGTTGCTGAAGCGATTCGGCGCAGACGCCGAAGACCGCGTCGGGTTCGCGCTCGACCGCGTCGAGCAGATCGAACCAGACGGCCCGCACGCGCTCGATCTCGTCGGAGTTCGAAGACGCGAACGCGGATCTGGCGAGGAGGACATCGAGCACGAGGCTTTCGAGGTCGCTCGTGCGATGGATCACGCTGCCGCCGATCTCGTCGGCGAGCGCGGTGAGCTTGGGCTCCCACAGCACGGCGGCGTCGATGCGTCCCTGCCGGAGCTGGGCCGAAGCCGCGTCGTTGGAGAGATCGACGATCGTGACGTCGTCGAGCGTCAGGCCGTGATGCTCGAGCGCTTCGGCAAGGACCAGGCGGTTGATCGCGTCCATTTTGCAACCGACTCGGAGCCCGCGAAGGTCGGGGACGGTGTGGACTCCGCGGGCGGCGACGATGCCGTCCGCGCCGCTGGAGGTATTGGTCACGAGCACAACATCGAGGGGCGTGCCGTCGTGATTGCAGACCAGCGTGCCGAGGCTGGTGAATCCGAGCTCGACGGAGCCTTCCATCAGGGCACGGGCGACATCGCTGGACTCGTCGAAGCGGATGAGTTCGACATCGAGGCCGTGGCGCTCGAACAGGCCGGTCCGCTCCGCGTACAGGATGATGTCGAAGCCGATCCACGGCGGGAAGCCGATGCGGATGGAGCCGTCGCGCCGCGAGAGGTCCGGCCCCGGCTGCGCAGCGAGCGTGACGAGCAGCGTGGCGATCGCCCCAATGATGAGCAGAATGCGAGTCTTGGTCAGCATGGAACGTGCCTGGGCTCCCGACGGGGAACCACGAACTCCTCCGAATCCATTATCGACACCGTGCGGGCGCGTGTTCAACGCAACCGCGCCATCGACGCGTTGCCACGGAAAACCCGTACAAGATACTAGGTGCGACAAGCAACCGGATAGTTATCGGGACCTCGCGTATGCTCGGGAGCGCGATGCCTGACCTGCCTGAGACTCTCGCACAACTCGGTCGCCTGCTCGATGACCCTGTCTCGGATGCCCGCTCGCTCTCGGGCGGTTGCGTGGCGGATGTGCGTCTGTTGACGCTGGAGTCGGGGCGCCGAGTGGTCGCGAAGATCGGCGGGCCGGACCTGGATATCGAGGGCCGGATGCTCGAGCACCTGGGCGAGCGATCGGATCTGCCGGTGCCGCGGGTGCTGCACGCCGAAGCGGATGTGCTGGTGATGGAGCACATCGAGCACGCGGGCGGCTCGGGCTGGGGGGCGCAGCTGGCCGACCTGCTGGCGGCACTGCACGGGATCACGAGCGTGGATGGTCGGTTCGGCTACGCCTCGCCGACGCTGATCGGTCCGATCCGACTTGAGAACGGATGGGCGTCGGACTGGGGCGGGTTCTATCGGGACGCGCGGATCATCCCGCTGATCGACGAGGCGTCGCGCCGGGGGAACCTGGCGCACGGTCTGGAGCGCCGGCTGCGATCGTACGCGGAGCGCGTCGGTGACGATCTGGACCACGCCCCGCCGGCATCGCTCGTTCACGGCGATGTCTGGAGCGGGAACGTGCTCGCGAGCGGGAAGAGCGTGGTCGCGCTGATCGACCCGTCTGTCGTGTACGCGGATCCGGAGTTCGAGCTGGCGTTCATCGCGCTGTTCTCGACGGGCGGACGCGAGTTCTTCGATCGCTATGGCGAGCACCGACCGATCGACGACGGGTTCTTCGAGCGCCGGGTGTTCATCTACCAGCTGCTCCCGCTGCTGGTGCATGTCGCGCTGTTCGGCGGCGGGTACGCGGCGCAGCTCGATTCGACGCTGCGCCGGCTCGAGTAGCGACGAGCGGGCTCAGACCACGGCTCCCGCCCCGGCGGCCGGCACGAGCGATTCGAGGTGGGTCACGGTTTCCTCTTCGGGGTCGAGCAGCGTGACATGCCCGACTTTGCGCCCCGGCCTCGGCGCCTTGCCGTACAGGTGCGGGTGGGCATCGGGCGCGATGGCGAGGATCTGCTCGCTCGACGGTGCCGCACCGACGAGGTTGAGCATGACCGCACGATCGACGCCGGGCTTCATATCCGTCGGACCGAGAGGAAGGCCGAGGATGGCCCGGATGTGGTTCTCGAACTGGCTCGTCCGGCTGCCCTCGATGGTCCAGTGCCCGCTGTTGTGGACGCGTGGCGCGAATTCGTTGGCGATGATCCAGCCCTCGCCGCTGTCCTTCACCTCAAACAGTTCGAGGGCGATGGTGCCGACGTAGTCGAGCGCCTCCATCAGTCGCCGGACGTGCGTCTCGGCTCTCGTCTGCAGGTCCGCACCGATGCCCGGTGCGGGCGCGACGCTGCGCTGGAGGATGCCCCCGGCGTGCCGGTTCTCGACGAGCGGGTAGCAGCGGATGTCGCCGGTTCGAGCGCGCGTGGCGATGATCGAGAGCTCGCGGACGAACGGGACGAACGCCTCGGCGATCAGGCCGCCCCTCGCGACGGCGGGCCCGAGCAACTCCCAGCAGTCGCCGGCCTGGTTGGCGTCGCGCAGCACGAACTGGCCCTTGCCGTCGTACCCGCCCCGACGGGTCTTGACGACCAGGGGCGTGCCGAGTTCGCTGATCGCGCCCTCAAGATCTTCGCGAGAACCGACCTTGGCGAATCGGGGTGTGGGGATGTTCAGGCGGCGGAAGAGCGTTTTCTCTTCGAGCCGGTCCTGTGCGGTCGCGAGCGCGTCGGCGGGCGGGGCGGGCGGTTGGCCGCCGTGGTCGCGCACCTGCTCGCCGATGAATTCGAGCACGCGAGCCGGGACGTTCTCGAACTCGAAAGTGACCGCTTCCGTGCCGTCGATAAGCGCCGCGAGCGCGGTCCGGTCGTCGTAAGGTGCCTGGATAAGTTCTCCGACGGCGCCGGCGGGCGCGTGGGACTCGGGGTCGAGGAACCGGAAGCGCACCCCGAGGGGAACTCCCGAGAGCGCGAGCATCCGTCCGAGCTGGCCCGCGCCGAGGATCGCGACGACGCGATCGCCGCCTCCGGGTTGTGGCGTGGAATCAGGCATCGGGAGGACAGGACGGGTCTGGGTTGTCGAGCACGCGCTTCGTCTGGGCGGCGCGGAAGTCCTTGAGCCGATCGCGGGTCGCCTGGCGCCAGTCGTCGTCGCCCCTGCTGACGATGGAGGCGGCGAGCAGGCCCGCGTTGGCGGCGCCGGCGGGGCCTATCGCGAGCGTGCCGACGGGGACGCCTTTGGGCATCTGGATGATCGAGAGCAACGAGTCCATCCCGGAGAGCGCGGTCGTCCGAACGGGCACGCCGAGGACCGGAAGTTCGGTCGCGCTGGCGATCATGCCGGGCAGATGGGCGGCGCCGCCGGCGCCGGCGATGATGACCTCGATTCCCCGAGACGACGCGCTGCTCGCGTACTCCATGAGCAGTTCGGGCGTCCGGTGGGCTGAAACCACGCGCTTCTCGATCGGCACGCCGAGTTCCTCAAGCACGGATACGGCGTGCTGCATGGTGTCCCAGTCGGACCACGATCCCATGACAACACCGACGACGGGGGGCATGGTGTTCCTCGCTTGGCTTGAGCGTCGTGCGGCTCAGGGATGGGGGAGAGTGGGTAGCCGGCGGCGACCCGGAGCGACAGTCTAGCGGATCGGTGTGACTGGTCAGAAGCCAGCGAATCCCCGTCTGCGCGACGCAATGGGCTTATCGGAACCGATCCGACCGTGCGCATCTGGAATCAACGGGCCCGGATGCAATGCATTGCGGTCCGAATGAAACCCAAAAGTAGGCCCGCTGAAAGACCGAGTTCTCCTTGTTCGAGGCCGGTCTTGCCTGAACACTGAAGGGTTGCCTCTCCCGCGCTACGGGTGCGGGGAGTACAGAATGCGATCGGACGGGTGGCCGTGTGTTTTCGGGGGCTCGGACGGTTTGATCGTGATTACGAAAGGAAGAATCGGTCATGGGATTTCGCCCTACTGCTAAGAAGAACTCGAAGCTTGCGCTCGGCGTGAGCGCCGCCGCGCTGATGATCCTCGCGGCCGGCCAGGCCGCTTCGGCGGATGTCCGCTGGCTCAACGGCGACACCGTCCGCATCGATGTCGGCCTCGCCCAGCCGGGTCAGCTCGAGCAGGATCTTCTCGCCCTGGCCAACCGACCCGATGCCAAGCGTGCTCTGGTTCAGTTCGATCAGCCGATCACCAACGCGCAGCGCACCGCTCTGGGCGATGCGGGCGTGAACCTGCTGCAGTACGCCGGAGACGGCGTGTACTTCGCCTCGCTCGACGCGGGCTCGCTCGACGTCGCGTCGATTCAGAACTCGGGAGCCGTGCTCAGCGCGGTCTCGGCGATCCAGCCGCAGTGGAAGATGCACCCGCTGCTGATCAACCGTGACATCCCGGAGTACGCGGTGACCGGTCAGGTCACGAGCGCTCAGCAGGGTGAGTTCGCGACGGCCGGCGAGCCGATCGTCGCGGCGTACCTGATGCTGCACCGCGATGCCGACGCGAACGCCGGACGCGCGATGCTCGAGAACCACGGCGTGTTCGTGGTCGATCGCATGAAGTCGATCAACGGCTTCGTCATCGAGGCCCCGATGACGGCGATCGAAGCGCTCGCCGGCGCGGACGACGTGCTTTGGATGGAGGTCGCGCTGCCTCAGTTCTCGACGATGAACGTGCAGAACCGCCAGCTGACCGAGGTGGACACGCTCGTCGGCTTCCCGATCGATCTGTCCGGTGAAGGCGTGACGGCGTTCATCTACGACGGCGGACGGGCCCGCGCGTCGCACAACGACTTCGGCGGCCGCGCTTCGACCATCGACAGCTCGAACCTGTCGAACCACGCGACCCACGTCGCGGGCACCGTCGGCGCCCAAGGCCCGAACCAGGGCATGGCACCCGATGTCACGATCGTCTCGGCCGGCTTCGAGTGGAGCAGCGGCGGGATCTTCCTGTACTCCAACCCCGGCGACTTCGAAGCCGACTACGCCAACGCGTTCAACAACTTCGACGCCGATGTGGCCAACAACTCGATCGGCACCAACACCGCGACCAACGGCTTCCCCTGCTCGATCACCGGCGACTACGGCCTGATGGCTTCGCTCATCGACGGCGCGGTTCGCGGCTCGCTGACCGACGGCCGCCCGATCCGCATCGTCTGGGCCAACGGCAATGAGCGCCAGAGCAGCAACTGCGGCAACACCTACAACACGACCGCACCGCCCGCCGGCGCGAAGAACCACATCACCGTCGGCGCGCTCAACGCCAACGACGACAGCATGACCAGCTTCTCCAGCTGGGGCCCGGTCGACGACGGACGCATCAAGCCAGACATCTCGGCGCCCGGCTGCGAGCAGGGCGGCGACGGCGGCGTGACCTCGCTCGGTTCTGGAAGCGACTCGTCGTACTCCACGCTGTGCGGCACCTCGATGGCCTCGCCGACGGTGGCCGGCATCACGGCGCTGCTGCTCGAGCACCATCGCAACCTCAACCCCGGCGCCGAGGACCCGCGCAACTCGACGATCAAGTCCATCCTGGCCCAGACCGCCGAAGACCTCGGCAACACGGGCCCAGACTTCCAGTTCGGCTACGGCTCGGTCCGAGCCTCGGATGCGGCGCTGCTGATGCTCAACCGCAACTACGCGGAGACCGAAGTCGGCCAGGGCAGCTCGGCCCTGTTCCAGGTCACGGTCGCCAACAACTCCCCGTTCAAGGCGACGATCGCGTGGGACGACGCACCCGCGGTGCCCAACGTCGACACGGCGCTGGTCAACAACCTCGACCTGGTCGTGACCGACCCGAACGGCGTCCGCCACTACCCGTGGACGCTCAACCCGGCCAGCCCCGGCTCGCCGGCGACGCAGGACCAGGAAGACAGCGTCAACAACATCGAGCAGGTCTACGTCCCCAACGCCGTCCCCGGCACCTGGACCGTCGAGATCCGCGGCACGGACGTGCCCGAGGGCTCGCAGCCGGTGTCCGTCGCGACTTCCGGCTCGCTGATCGGCCTGAGCGCCAGCCTCCAGGGCGGTGTTCCGGATCTTGTCAGCCCGTCCGAGCCGACCACCCTCGATCTCAACGTGATCGCTCGCGGCCAGAACATCGTCAGCAACTCGGTGCAGATGCACTACCGCTTCGACGGCGGTTCGTTCACCACCGTCCCGATGGCCAACACCTTCGGGTTCACCTACTCGGCCGACCTGCCCCCGGCACCGTGCGACGCGAACGTGGAGTTCTTCTTCACGGCCGAGGGATCGATCACCGGACCGATCCAGGTCCCGACCGACGGCGCGTCTGCCCCGTACTCAGTGAACGTCGGCTCGATCGACACCGTGCTCGAGGACGACCTGTCCACCGACATGGGCTGGACGGTCGGCGCACCCGATGACGATGCCACCACCGGCATCTGGGAACGGGTCGACCCGGTCGGCACCGGCGCTCAGCCCGGGGATGCCCTGTTCGGCACGCTCTGCTGGGTCACCGGTCAGCACCCCGGCGGCGGCGACGGCGCCAACGACATCGACGGCGGCAAGACCACCCTCATCAGCCCGATGTACGACTTCAGCGACTACGGCCCCGGCGAGCTGACCTTCAGCTACTGGCGCTGGTACTCCAACTCCTCCGGCGCGAGCCCGAACGCCGACATCTTCGTCATCGATATCTCCGACGACGGCGGCGCGACCTGGACCAACCTCGAGACCGTCGGTCCCGACGGCGGCCAGGTCAACGGCGGCTGGTTCCAGAACGAGTTCGATCCGGCCGACTTCGTCTCGCTGACCGACTCGGTCATGCTCCGCTTCGTCGCGTCCGACGAGGGTGATGGCTCGCTGGTCGAGGCCGCCATCGACGGACTGAAGGTGGACGCCGAGACCTGTGTGGACGGCTCGCCGGACTGCCCGGCCGATGTTGACGGCAGCGGCAGCATCGACCTCGCCGACCTCAACCTCGTGCTCGGTTCGTTCGGTCAGACCACGGATCAGGGTGACACCAACGACGACGGCGTCGTTGACCTCGCCGACCTGAACACCGTGCTCGGCGCGTTCGGCACCTCCTGCGAGTAATCGCTCCCCGGATCCGCTCAGCGGATGCACAAGTTCTCAAGGCCCCGCCCATCACCGGCGGGGCCTTTTTCGTGCGCGGGTACACTTGCCAGCGGAGATCACCATGAACGATGAATCAACGACGCACGACATCTGGCTCGGGCCGCACGCCATCGACACCGAGCGCCTGCTGCTGATCGTGGTCGGGGCACACCTCCGCGCGGAGGTTGCCGATCGCCCGCTGGCGTACGCGCTGCGTGATCGCGTGAACCGCTGGCTCGACGATCACGCGAACACTCCCGACAGCCATCGCCCGGATGTCATGGTCTGCACCGACATCTGGTACCTCAACAACGAGGAACTGCGATCGCGTCCGACCATCTCCATCGGGGGCCCCGGCGTGAACGCTCTGGCTGCTTACCTCGCCGACCGGCTGGAAACCGCGTTCGTCGTCGAGGATGTGCTGGCGGTGCAGATCGATCTCGACTTCGTCGACCCCGTCGCGAGCTGCTGGGGGACGACCCACGGCTCGACGAAGGCCGCGATCGACGCGTTCTGCGACCGCTACCTCGAGGCGTTCCTCGAGGACGCGATGAAGCGGACCGAAGCACCCGACGGGTGATCGCTATTTGCCGACACAGAACGTCGCGAAGACGCGACCGATGACATCGTCCGGGCTGATTCGCCCGGCGATGGACCCGATGCCGTCGAGCGCATCACGCAGCGCGCCGGCGACCAGTTCCACATCGGCGAGGTGGCGTTCGCCGGCGGAGTGTCGAGCGGTGGCAATGGCCTCGTCGAGCGCACTCAGCGTCTGACGCAGCGCGAGCCGATGGCGCGGCAGGAGTGCCGCAGAGGCATCGGCGTCTGTCGCGGAGCGCGAGGACTCGTCGAGCGCGTCGGCAATGGCGCGGCGCAGGGCGCCCAGATTCCGACCGTCGATGGCGCAGACTGCAAGCCCCTCGACGACCTCGCCGGCGAAAAGGTCGGCCTTGGTGCGCACGCGGAGCACGGGAGCGTCCGAAGGCAGTCGTGCGCCCAGCGCGAAGTCGGCGTCGGGGTCGCACAGCACGACCACATCCGCCCGCTCGATCTCGGCCCACGCCGCCGATTGGCCGAGTTGCTCGAGCGAAGAAGCCGCGGCGAGCTCGTCGTCGAGCCCGGCAAGATCCACAAGCGTGCACTCGGTGACGCCCCAGGGCGATTCGGACAGGGGCACGATCTCGGTGTCCTCGGCGATGGCGTCGCGAGTCGTGCCGCGGGTCTCGGAGACGATGGCGCGTTCGCGTCCGAGCAGGGCGTTGAACAGCGTGGACTTGCCCGCGTTGGGCACACCCGCGAGCACCACGCGAGGTCGCCCGGAGTCTTCCTGCCTCGACGGCTCCGGGCCGAGCAACGCAGCGACGCGAGCGCGCTGGTCGGTCAGTCGATCGTTCAGATCGTCCGGCCCGATCGCCACGACGTCCTCCTCCTCGGTGAAGTCGATGCCGGCCTCCACGAGCGCGAGCGCGGTCGCGAGTTCGTCGGCGATGGCGCGGTACCGGGCTCCGGTTTCGCCCGCGAGGAGCTGCTGCGCAGCCCCGTGCTCGCTCGCGGAGCGGGCGGCGATCATCGCGCGCACGCCCTCGGCCTGCTCGGCGGTCATCCGGCCGTTCAGGAACGCCCGCGCACTGAACTCGCCGGGGTCTGCGCTGCGCACGCCTTCGCTGCTCAGAATCAGGTCGAGCACGCGACGCGTCAGCAGCGGGTTCCCCGGCAACTGGATCTCGCAGGCGTCTTCTCCGGTGTAGGAACCCGGCGCAGGGAAGGTGGCCACGATGACGTCGAGCCGACCGGCCGGCTTGCTCGCATCGTCCTCGCGGGGGATGAGCATCGCCGCGCGACGGACACCCCGCGCGGGACGGCTCAGCGGCTTGTCGAGCAAGCGGTCGACGGCACTGAACGCGTCGGGCCCGGAGAGCCGGATCATCGCGCGCCTCGAGCGCTCGAAGCCGGTCGCGATCGCGACGATGGTGTCGCCGAGGCGCACCGGCTCAGTCCCGCTTCTTGTAGCGGTTCTTGGCCCGCTGCTCCTGCACGCGCTGGCGCTTGGACTGCCCCGGCGCGGTCGCGGTGTTGCGGACCCGCTTGGGCTTCTTCTGCTTGGGCTGGTAGCTGCGCTCGTCGGGGTGCTTGTCGAGTTCGAGCGTGTCGATGTGCGCCCGGATCCACTTGCCCTCGATGATCGCGAAGCAGGAGTTGGTCACGAAGTACAGCGTCAGCGCCGCCGGGGCGGTGTACATGAACACCGGGAACAGGACGACCATCATGACCTTGATCATCTTCTGCTGGGCTCGCTGCTCGTCGGTCATCGTCGCCGAGGGCGGCGGGGACATGTACTTCTGCTGGACGAAGAACACCAGCCCGAGCAGCAGCGGCAGGATGTTGATCGAGTCGATCTGGCCCAGCATCGGCACGTTGAAGCCCGTGCCGAGCGGGATGAACCGGTCACTCCGCGCGAGGTCGGCCAGGAACAGCCATTCGCCGCCGGAGATCGTCTGGAAGATGCCGAAGAACGCCGGCTCGTGGCGGAGTTCGTGATTCATGTACAGCATCGCGTAGAGCGCGATCCAGATCGGCGACTGCAGGAACATGGGCAGGCAGCCGAGCGCGCCCGTGTACGACACGCCCTCGGAGCGGAAGAGCTTCTGCTGCTCCTGCATCATCTTCTGGCGGTCGTTCTTGTACTTCTCCTGCAGCTTCTTGAGCTTGGGCTGCACGCGCTGCATGTCCTTGGCGAACTTCTGGATGCCGATCTGCGAGCGCTTGAACACCGGGTGCAGGATGGTTCGCACCACAAGCACGAGCAGGATGATCGCCAGCGCCCAGTCGAACACCACGTAGTCGTGGAAGATCCGGAGCACGAACAGCAGCAGGTTGCCGAGCCACTCGAAGGTGCAGAAGGCGCACATGCCGCCGATGTTGTAGACGACGATTTCGGTGAGCTGGAGCCCGGCGATGCGGGGGTCTTCCTGGTTGGCGAGGCCCCGCTCGTCGAGCGGGCCGGCGTAGGTGCCGAAGCTCAGATCGCGCGACGAAGCCGGCGCCGCCTCGATCTGGGACGACGTGATGCGCATCGACAGGCGCCCCTTGCCGTCGTTCGCGCCGTTGGGGAGCACGACCGGGTCCACGCGCCCGACCATTTCGAACGCCTTGTCGCCGGGACTCGCCGGATCGAGCAGGGGGTGGATGATCATGCCGAAGTAGCGGTTGGTCTGGGCAAACCAGACGAGTTCATCGGCCCCGCCGAACGGTTTGCGCGGCGGCCACATCGAATCCGGCGCCATCTGGTTGTTCTGGGCCTTCCGGACATCATCCAGCACGTTCGTCAGGCGCTTCAGGCGACCGTCGGCCTCGACCTGCGGGTCCTGCCAGCCCTGCTGGGCGGTCAGCGTGTAGCCGTAGCGGATGCGCTGCATCGACAGCAGTGAGTAACCGGTCTTGTCGCGCTCGAGATCGAGCGGACCTTCCTGCACCCACGCGAAGGTCAGCGGCTGGTCGGTCAGGTTCTCGACGCGCTGCTCGACGGCGATGTCATAACTATTCGGCTTGACCTCGTACGACCGGACCACGCGCGCAACGACTTGACCGGAGGCGTTCTCGATCTCGGCGATCATCTCGCCGGGCCGGTCACCGGCGCGCCAGAGCTGGCCGTTGATGCCGCCGAAGAGATCGACCCGCTGGTCTTCGACCAGCATCGCCACCGCCGCGAGAGGGACGAGGCGGTAGGTCACCGTCGAGCCGTCGGCCTGGGTCACCGGCTGCTCGCCGAAGTTCGTGAGCACGAACTGGCCCTCGGCCTCGATGTCGGTCTCACCGGCCTGCCGGCGTTCGCGGGCCGCGACGAGATCGCTGGCGGTCTCGAACTCCTTGTTCAGCAGGATGCGCTTCACGCCCGCGCCGAGGTACGTCAATTCGACTTCGAGGTTGTAGTCGGAGTCGAAGTACGGGCTGCCGAGCGTCGCGGCGACCGAGTCCTGCGGGTTCGGCCCGAAGACGCGCGCACGCAGACCATCGAAGAGCCCATCGCCGTTCACCGGCTCCGCCGGCTGAACCTCGTCTTCGTCCGGGGTACCGATCAGCGGCGTCGTCGGGCCGTCCGGGTCGACGGTTTCGGGCAGATCGTCCGCCGGAGTCTCGGGCTGGTCGGCGTCCACCGGCTCGGTCGTGTCGGGCTGATCGAGCGGCGTCCGCTCCTCGGCGGTCGCATCGACCGCTTCCTCCGCGCCGGTCTGGTCGACCTGCTGGGTCTGAGCGGCGCGGTTCTTGACCTGGCTTTGCGAGTTCTGGAACAGCGCGAAAACGATTCCGATCGCCCCGGCCAGCACGATGATCGGAATCAGGATCCGGAGGGGTGAGTTCTTTTTGGCTGCGGGCATAGCGATTCGATCTGAAACCCGGCACCGCGTGGGCGATGGGTCAAGGTTTGGAGGGCGATGCGGAGCAAACAGCACCGCCTCGCACCTTCGAGGGGGCCGTCGCTGCAGGAACGAAGACTGTACATCAGCACGACGCGAAGCGTCGCGCGATCGGCGGTGAAACCGCTCAGCGACCTTCGTACAGCCGGTCGGCGAGCCAGTCGGTGAGTTCCGGGATCTCCCGGATCTTCTCCGCCGTCGCGTCCACGTCGTACTCGACCCGGTGGAACTCGACCCGGTCCTTGTGCATCACGATGTACGCGGCACGCGGGTCGTGGTCGCGCGGCTGGCCCACGCTCCCGACGTTGATGATCGCCTTCTCGCCCTCAAGGAACTTGTAGGTCGAGTTGTCCCCCACTTCCGCCGGGGGGTAAAAGTCGGGCTCGTCGGTGAACACACCCGGAACGTGGGAGTGGCCCACGATCGCGACGCCGTCGACGAGGTCGAACAGCGACTTCATCTTGTCGGGGCTGTTGATCGCGTCGTCGGGGAAGATGTACTCGTTGATCGGGCGACGGGGCGAGCCGTGGACCGCCAGTACCGGCTTTTCCGACTCCGTGCCGACCGATTCCGAACCGTTCATCAGCACACGGACGCGCAGGCGACCGAGGAAGCGGTACCGCTGGTTGCGCAGGTCCACATCCTCGACCTTGTCGAACTGCTCGCGGGTCCAGTAGGCCGCGGCTTCGGCACCGGGGTTGAAGTTCGTGGGCTCGTAGAGGACCGCGAAGTCGTGGTTGCCCAAGAGCGACCACTCGCAGTGCTCGGCGACGAGGTCCACGCATTCGAGGGGTTCCGGGCCGTACCCGATGATGTCACCGAGGCAGATAATCCGTTTGACATCCTTGGTGCGGATGTCGTCCAGCACCGTGCGCAACGCTTCGGCGTTGCCGTGGATATCGCTGATGACGGCCGTCGGAAACACGAGGAACTCCCAAATCCTGCGGGCGAACGGGGTTGGGTCCGCACCGGGGGACGGAGCAGACTACCAGCGTGGGGCGGGGCGTGCTACGCCGGAGGGCCCGAGACGAGAATCGGCCCGAACGGGCCCCGCGATGAGGCGCGAACCACGGGCGGACTCAAGACGGTTCGGGGAGTGGGTGAGGGAGATTCCGGATCGGGCTTGCCCGCCCCCCTCTCGCGACTATGATCCGGCTCGATTGTCGTCCGGTCGGGTTTCAGGCTTCACGCCACGCCCGGATCGGCCGATAAACGGCTTTGCCCGCCCCTTCAGGCGGGGATCGGCCCCGGCCGGTCCGCTCTCTCATCCACCACCCGACGCCCGGTCGCCCTCGGCCCGGGCCGACCCAACAGGACACGACGCCCCATGGCTGTTCAGTACCAGCGCACCCGGGAAATGACGATCGACGAGCTGCTGCTCGAGAACCGCGTGGTCTTCCTCTTCGGGGAGATCCACCAGGCGTCGGCGGCCCGCGTGATCATGCAGATGCTCTACCTGGAGAACCAGAAGAAGGGCCAGGACATCAACTTCTATATCAACAGCCCCGGCGGCGTCGTGGACGACACCCTGGCCATCTACGACACCATGCGATTCCTGTCCTCCAAGGTCGCCACCTACTGCATCGGGCGGGCCTACTCCGGTGCCTCCCTGCTGCTCGCGGCGGGCGAACAGGGCAAACGCTTCATCCTGCCCAACGCCAAGGTCATGATCCACCAGCCCTACGGCGGCGTGACCGGCCAGTCGGCGGACATCCAGATCCAGGCCCAGCAGATCATCAAAGACAAGAACCGGCTCAACGAGATCTTCGCCAAGCACACCGGTCAGTCCGTGGAACAGGTCAAGAAGGACGCCGAGCGCGACAAGTACTTCGACTCCGGCGAAGCCAAGGCCTACGGCCTGGTGGACGAGGTCATCGACCTCCCCGAGGACTCCCCGCCGAAGTCCTGAGGCCCGCCCTCGCCGCTCGACGCTCGCCCGTTCTTTTCTCCCCAGACCTCGCTCGGAATACACACCCGATGACACGCCCCGATACGAACAGCCAGAACCGCCCCAACCCCTCGGCCCACCCGCTCTCCTCGGGCGGCGGGCACGCCAACACCCTCGTCCCCATGGTCATCGAGACCTCCGGACGCGGCGAGCGGGCCTACGACATCTACTCACGCCTGCTCAAGGACCGCATCGTGTTCCTCGGCGGGCCGGTGATGGACGACAGCTGCAACCTGATCGTCGCCCAGCTCCTGTTTCTCGCCAACGAGGACGCCAAGAGCGACATCCACTTCTATGTGAACAGCCCCGGCGGCGCGATCACCGCCGGCCTCGCGGTGGTGGACACGATGAACTTCATCGCCCCCGACGTGTGCACCTACATCATCGGGCAGGCCGCCTCGATGGGCTCGGTGATCGCCGCGAACGGCGCGAAGGGCAAGCGCTACGCCCTGCGCAACAGCCGCAACCTGATGCACCAGCCCCTGATCAGCGGCATCATGGAGGGTCAGGCGACCGACCTCGAGATCGAGGCGCGCGAGATCCTGCGCATGCGCGACCGGCTCTACGGGATCTACTCTGAGGCCACCGGCAAGGACCCGAAGGAGATCGAGGAGACCTGCGACCGCAACACGTGGCTCGACGACGAGGAGATGCTCTCCTACGGCCTCGTGGACAAGGTGCTGACGAACATGCCCAAGTCCGGCGACTGATCGGCGACGGTGATTCGCAAACAAGAGCCCGAAGCGCGAGCTTCGGGTTTTTCTTTGGTCGAGCAGGACGGGTACCCGGGGCTCGCGCCCCGGGCTCTTGTTCGTGGTGAACTTCGAATGCCAGGGAGAACCGGCCCGGCTCTCGGCTATGCTTGAAGCAATGGCCACCCGTCGATCGACCAATCTGGCGCGCGGGATCGCGGCTTTCGGGCTCTGCGTATTGGTCGTGGCCTCGGGCTGCTCACGTCGAGCCGGGGGGTTCAAGGACCAGCTCGATGAGGCGCGGTACGAGCGGGATCAGCTCGAGACCGAGTTGCGGCGCGTCACCGCCGAGCGGAACGAGCTGCGCGGCAAGCTGGACGAGCTGACCGCCAAACTGGAAGCCGTGGACGGCGTGCCGGCATCGGTGGTGATCGATTCCATGCCGCGCTGCGCGGGGATCCGGATCGACCGGCTGACCGGGCTCTACGACCGGGACGGCGAGCCGGGGTTCGAGGGGATCGATGTCTACCTGATCCCGATCGATGCGCGCGACCGGTTCGTGCAGATTTCGGGGACGCTGCAGGTCGTGGCGACGCTGTACCCGCCCCCGGGCTCGGCCGAGGCGGAGCGGGTGGTGGCCCGCCGGGTCATCGAGCCGAAGGACCTGCGCGAGGCGTATCGCTCCACGCTGCTGAGCACGCACTACAGCGTGCCGCTGGAATTGGGTCGCCCGATCACCTCGCTTGAGGGCACGCTGGTGCTGCTGGTGCAGTTCCGCGACGTGCTGACCGGGCAGACGCACAGCGCGGAGCGGATCCTGAAGATCTGAGGGCTCGTGGACTGCCAGAACCGCGTTATCAGGTCGGAAACGGCGATATCCGGACAACTTGGAGATTTTTGCGCCCCGGAAGCGAACTCTGGGCGTGCGGGCGTCGTTGTATGGGTCGACCGGTTTCGATGATGAGGCCGGTCGGCAGAACGAATGAGTCTCTCCTCTCTCTCTTGGTTCTAGCCACGCAGCCCCGGTCCACCAGCCGGGGCTGTGTGCGTTTTGGGCCTTGCGGATCGACGCCCCACCGGCCCGGGCGGTATTCTGGGCACCAGACCAGCCGAGGCCGGATCTCCCGCCCGGAAGCCTGCGATCATGGATGAATCGATGGACCAGACCGGACGCTCGACCCAACCGAACTTCCCCGCTTCGAGGCACGCCGTGCGTCTGGGCGGTGTTCTCGCGCTGTCGATGCTCGCGTGCAACCTGATCGGGTGTAGCAAGGCGCTGTTCCCGCAGGACGAGGCGCGGACGCAGTTCGACCGGTACGACCGCTCGCGCGACGAGTACGCCCCGATGTACATCGAGGACGAGTTCGGGCGTCAGCGTCCGAACCTGCAGGGGCGTCTGTCGCCGAAGCGTTGAGGCGTGCGCAGTTCGCTCATTGTCCCCAGCCGGCACACAGCGCATGCCCGAGCGTCCAGATAAACCGACGGTGTCGCGCTGATCCGCTTCCGGCGCGGTATCGTGATCACCGATTCGCTCTTTCTAAAGGTTTTTGTGCGGATCGACCCGATACGTGCTGTAGGCTAGAGCACACAACGCACTCGGAATCTGGTATGGCCACCACTTCTCGCAACCAGACAGCCAGCAGCTCCCTCGGCGGGGCGGTCCGCAAGCTTTCGCGGCCGCAGATCGTCTGGGCGAGTCTGCTGCTCGCGATGACCGTCATGACCGGTCTGCTGTCGCTGATGACGGGCGCTCCGAGCGGCCTGACGCTGACCCCGGCGGCGAGCGCCGTTTCGGGCGAACCCGGCGACTGGCTCGAGGGCGTGCTCGCCCCGGTCGAGAACACCGAGGGCCCGAAGTGGGACGGCATCGTCATCCACCACTCGGCCTCGATCCAGGGCAGCCTCGATTCGATCACCCGACAGCACGAGCTGCAGGGCCTCGCGGGCCTCGGCTACCACTTCGTCATCGGCAACGGCAACGGTGCCGAGGACGGCGAGTTGCTCGTCGGCTACCGCTGGTCGCAGCAGTTGCCGGGCGCTCATGTCGCTGGTCCGCTCTCGGAGCAGTACAACGCGACGAAGATCGGGATCTGCCTAGTGGGAGACGGCGACAGCCGCTCGTTCACGCCCGACCAGATCTCCACGCTCATGCAGATCGTCCGCGGCCTGCAGGACGAGTACGGCATCGCCGACGGGGCGGTGGAACTGCACCGGGATGTGGCTTCGACCAGTTCGCCGGGCCGGTTCTTCCCGCAGACCAGTTTCGAGCAGGGCCTGCTCCACGCGAGCCGCTGAGATCACCGCCCGCGTGCTTCATGGATGATTCCTGCCCCTGCCGGGTTTCGCACCGGGCGGGGGTTTTTCTTTTCCCTGATCGCGGAAGATTGATGATTCGAAGGTCCGAAACCCGCATCGGTTCTCGGTCGCATCGTGCGAAACAGACCCGGCTGCGGCGATTATGACGACGCGACGCGAGGACTCCACTTTCGGTCGGTATGGAGCGCTGAAAGACCGTCCGCCCGACGCCGATGAATGAATGCAGCGGCGTTGATGGGCAATTCGCCCGATCGCGAGCCGTTGAGCGGCTGTGGAGTCGCGCCGGGGAGGGGCCGCCGGTGGAGGGCTCCGTTGAATCTGATGAGGACCATCGCCATACTACCCCTCACTCATGACCGACCGCGTCCGGCTGCGAGAGCGATCCGAGACGAACCGAGCCCGAACGCAGCCCTGCCAGGTAGAAATGTGAAGCATTACACCCCTGCCAAACCCGGAACGAAACTCGCGGGCTTTCATGTCCTCGGCGAGATCGGTCGCGGTGCGGCCTCGACGATCTACCTCGTGCAGGACCAGAAGAACAAGCAGATCTGGGCGCTCAAGCACGTCCGGAAAGACGGACCGAAGGACCAGCGGTTCCTCGATCAGGCCATCGCCGAATACGAGGTGGCCGGAAAGATCGACTCCGAGCACGTTCGCGGCATCGACCGGGTCATCAAGAGCCGACAGAAGCTGATCTCCATCAAGGAACTGTTCCTGGTCATGGAGTACGTGGACGGCGTGTCCGTCGAACTGCATCCGCCGACGACCTTCGAACAGGCGCTGGACATCTTCCTGCAGACCGCGAGGGGCCTGTCGGACATCCACAGCGCCGGCTTCGTCCACGCCGACATGAAGCCGAACAACGTCGTGATCTGCGAAGACGGCACGGTGAAGATCATCGACCTCGGTCAGGCCTGTCCGATCGGAACAGTGAAGGAGCGCATCCAGGGGACGCCCGACTACATCGCTCCGGAGCAGGTGCACCGTCGCCAGATCACGCCCAAGACCGACATCTACAACTTTGGCGCGACGATGTACTGGGTGCTCACCCAGCAGCACATCCCGACCGCGATGAGCAACAAGAGCGATTCGCTGGTGCAGGGCGTCGACGATTCGCTGATCGAGCGTCCGACCCCGGCGATCGAACTCAACCCGCGCGTGCCCAAGGCGCTGTCGGACCTGATCAACCACTGCGTGGAAGTCGATCCGGACAAGCGCCCGATGTCGATGGCGAAGGTCGTCGAGATTCTCGAAAGCGTGCAGGACGGACTCGCCGACGGCGACGACGAGGCGGCGCTGGACGATTCGAGCGTCTCGGAGAGCGCGTGACGACGCCAAGTCAGCGACTTCGCTGCTGACCCCTCACCCGGTCGCTGCGCGACTACCGTCTCATTCAGGGGCGTAGAGCCGGCACGTCACCCACCCAGCAGACGGCTATAGAGCCCGCGTGCCCGGTCGAGGTCGTCGAGGCCTTGGAACAGGGCCCGTCCGTCGGCGAAGACGGTGATCTGCACGCCTTCGGGCTCGCGCAGCGTTCCTCGCACGAGGTACGGGCTGACGCTGAGGTCGTCGGTGGCTGCCGGGGCGAGGGTCCGGCCGACGGCTTGAAGATCCACCTTCGATCCCTGACGGGGCGGGGCAACCTGGATCGCGCCTCTGCCGCAGAGCGAGGCTGGGGCGACGGGAGCGTCGGACTCGAGGTAGTCGAACTTTCGCTTTGCGCAGCAGGGGCAGCCCGGAACTCGACTCTCGGGCCCGGCATCGATGCGTGAGAACTGGGTGTTCCACGGGTCGAAAGCCAGCAGGTGGCGCCGGAGCAGGTCGAAGCGCCCGATGAGGATCTTGATGGCCTCGGTCGCCGCGAACGACGCGGTTGCGCTCGTGACGGTGCCGAGTACGCCCGCGCTGTCGCAGGTGGGCGTTGCGCCGGGGGCGGGCGGCTCGTCGAGAATGCAGCGCAGGCAGGGGCCGACCTCCCACGGGGCGTCCTGCTTCGGCGGCAGGACTGACATGAGCATGCCGCGTGTGCCGACGGCGCCGGCGTAGACCATGGGGATGGCCTCGCGCACGGCGAGGTCGTTGAGGAGCAGTCGTGTCGAGAAGTTGTCGGTGCCGTCGAGGAGCGCGTGCGGGCGCTCGTTGTCGCCATCGCATGAGGCGAGGCGCGCCGCGGTGAGGTGGTTGAAGTCGGCGACCTGGGGGCGGAGGTCGACCGAAGAGTTGATCCGCGCGAGGGCCTGCGCCGCGGCGACGGCCTTTGGGCGTGCTTTGAGGGCGTCGGTCTCGGTGAAGAGGGTCTGGCGCTGCAGGTTCGAGGGTTCGACGATGTCGCGGTCGATGAGGCGGACCCAGCCGCCGGAGTTCTTGAGGCCGACTCCGGCGCGGACGAGCATTTCGCTGAGGACCGTGCCGAGCGCACCGCAGCCGAGGATGACCACGCGCGACGAGGCCAGCGCGACCTGGCCCTCTTCGCCGATGTCAGGCAGCAGGGTCTGGCGCTGGTAGCGACCGGAAAGGTTCGGCTTGGATGTGGGCGAGGGGTCGGGCATACTGGTCTGCTTCCGCCGGGGTCGGTCGCGAGGAGACGGGGCGGGCGGGAGAGGAGCATAGTCAGCGATGAGCGGGAAGAGCGAGGAGAACGGGCCGATCGGGCGCACCCCTCCGGATGCGTGGCTGAAGTTGCTGAGCGACCCGAACCGCTGGTCGCCCCCGACGCCGCGGCCGACCCGCATCGAGACCGATCGCCTGGTGGTGCGCATGTACGAGCCGGGTGATGCCGCGCAACTGTTCGAGGCCGTGGACGGCGACCGGGCAGACCTGCTGCCGTGGATGGTGTGGGCGCAGACGGATCACCGGCGCGAATCGGACAGCGCGTACTTCATCGAGATGACGCGCCGAGGCTGGGAGAAGCCCGACAGCACCGATTTCGTGATGGGCATCTTTGACAGAGAAAGCGGGCGGCTGCTCGGCGGCACGGGGTTGCATCGGATCCGCCCGGGCGTGCGCGAAGCAGAGGTGGGCTACTGGGTGCACTCGTCATCGCGCGGCACGGGCGTGTGCACGGAGTCCACCGGCGCGCTGATCTCGGCGGCGTTGCGCTCGCAGGATCGCGGCGGCTGGGGGTTCCGGCGCATCGTCGTCTTCAACGCGGTCGAGAATATCGGTTCGCGTCGGGTGTGCGAGAAGCTTGGACTGCGCTTGGAGCAGCGGACGAAGCAGGACCGTTTCGCAGGTTCTATCGGGGATAACGAGGCCCTCGGTTACCATGACAGCCTCGGCTACGCCGTTCTGGCGGACGAGTGGGACTTCGGCCGTGACCGTGCGAAGGAGGGCATCGGATGGGACAGACTCCTCCCGGATTGATTGAGAATACGGAACGCTGCGGCTCGCGTCGCTGGGTAATCGTTCTAGGTCTTGCCCTCGCGCTGACCGCGTACGCGGTCTTTTCGACCGTGCAGCAGCGTCAGCGCATGAGCAGTATGGTCGACCAGCTCGGCGACACGAGCGCGGCGGCCCGGAGCCGGGCCATCGGCTACCTGTTTGATGGTGACATGACCGAGGCCGGCCGGCTCTCCGACAGTCCGCGCGCCCAGCGTCGGCTGGAAGATGTCTCTGCGGGGTTCTCCGATGTAGCGCTCGCGCAATTGTTCGACGAGGTAATCAGGCCACGCGAAGCGGAGTGGTTCACGCTTTCGTACCACGCCCCGCTGACCTTCTACCGCTCGATCATCGCGGCCGTGCGCACGGATCCGCTCGATAGCGAGCAGCGGCGCGAAGCGATCACCAAGCTCGATTTGGCCCTGCAGACCGGTCAGCGGGACGCGGGCTACGGGCTGGTCTGGGATGTTGCCGAACAGACGGAACGCGACCTGATCCTCGAGACCTTCCGCACCATCGCCGAGGCGGCGTCGAACGACCCCGACGCGACCGCCGACACAACCGGGCTCTTCACCGCGCTGAGCCTCATCGGCGACGAGGCGATGCCGATCGCCGAGCCGCTGCTCGATGCGCGGTCGGCAGACGTCCAACGGGACACCTGGCTCGCCCTCGGCGTACTCGACATCGGCACCGGGTACACGGCTCGGTGGCGCGAGGTGCCGCAGCCGGTCGCGGAGGCCATGATCGCGTCGTCGGTAATCCTCTCGACCGATCCCGATACCGCCATTGAACGGTTCCGCGGACAGATCGACGGGGGATCTTCGCTAGCCAGCGTGCTCGATGCATTGGAGAGACTGCCGCGGGATGCGCAAGGACGGATCGACCTGAGCGCCGACCCGCCGCAGACGACACTCGCGCCGGAACTGCTCTCGGACCTGTACGCCGTGCGAGAGCGGGTGCGCTTCGCGTCGTTCCGCGTCGAGTCGTTCCGCGATCGCGATTCCGGCGACGATGTGTGATCGACTTCGTTGACCGAACGGAGCAATGAAAAACCCCGGTGAAGGTCACCGGGGTCTTCCGTGTGCTGTGTGGTCGCGTGCGTCGAGGAAACTCGGAGCGGGCTTCCTCAAGATCGTGCACGCGATTCAGCGCACTCTGCTGACATCACTGTAGAGGAACATGCTCATCGATCTCAAGCCCAAAAGCATCGAGGCCTGGTAATTCTTTCGGACGGTTGGTCAGCAGCCGTAAGCGCGAGATGCCCAGTTCGCGCAGAATCTGACCCCCGATGCCGAACTCGCGCTGGTGCATCGGGATCGCGTTGCCGGCGATGCTCGACGGGCGCGTGAGGTCCGGATCGTCGCTGTCGGCCTTGCGCGGACGCGCGATCGCGGTCAATCGCTGCATGAAATCATCGCCCACGCCTTCCGGACGCAGGTACACGATTGCGCCGCGACCCTCACGCTGGATCGCCTGCATCGCGGCACGCAGGTCATGAGCGCTCGCGTGCTCGGATCCGTCGGGATGATGGGAAAAAATGTCGCCCAGCAGGTTCCGGCGGTGCATGCGCACCAGCGTCGGCCCGTCCTGCTCGATCACGTGACCGGACGAGTCCAGATCGCCCACACCCCCCACCGTCAGCGCGAGCTGCGGCTGCGGATCGACCACCGAATCGAACGCGATGAGGTTGAAGGTCCCGAAATCGGTGGTGATCTCGGTGCCCGATCGCGGCTCGATCCGCGTGACCAGACGCTCCTTCGTGAGCCGGTGCTCGATGATCTGCGCCACCGAGCAGATCTTCATGCCGTGCTTGGCCGCGAACACTTCCAGATCCGGCAGGCGGGCCATCTCGCCGTCGGGCTTCATGATCTCGATGATCACCGCCGCGGCTTTCAGCCCCGCGAGGCGACACAGATCGACCGAGCCCTCGGTCTGCCCGATGCGCACGAGCACGCCGCCGTCGCGCGAGCGCAGCGGGTTGATGTGACCGGGGCGGACGAAGTCGTCGGCCGTGTACTGCGGATCGATGGTCATGCGGATGGTGCGGGCCCGCTCCTTGGCCGAGACGCCGGTGGTGAAGCCGTGGCGCGGGTGCCCGTCGATGGCGACGGTGAACGGCGTGCCACGCACGGAGGTGTTGACCGGGGCCTGATCGTGCAGCTGCAGCCGGTCGCAGTCGCCCTCAGGCAGCGACACGCAGAGGTAGCCCATGGCGTGCTGGAGCATGAAGGTGACGGCCTCGGGCGTGATGAACTCCGCCGCCATGACCAGATCGCCCTCGTTCTCGCGGTCCTCATCGTCGGTGAGGATCACCATCTTCCCGTTGCGCAGGTCCTCCAGAACCTCGGGGATGGGCGAGAACGGCTTGGGAACATCGGTCTGTCGCGCTTCGGGCATGGGGACATGGTAGAGCGCACCGGCCAGACGGGTACACGGAGTGTGGAGTTCGCGGTCGTTCTCCGCATCCGAACCCCGTATCATCAGCAATTGCGATCTTTGTTCCGCTTGCAGTTTAAGAGGCAGACCCCATGGCCAACGACCACATCTCCGAAGCGATCTCTGACCTTATTCGTGCGCAGGACGCCGATGCCGCGGGCATCCTCGCTCGCGAGTCGGAGCGTCAGGAGCACACGCTGGAACTCATCGCCAGCGAGAACCACGCCTCGCCCGCCGTCATGTACGCCATGGGCACCTGCATGACCAACAAGTACGCCGAGGGCTACCCCGGGCGGCGCTACTACGGCGGGTGCGAGTTCCACGACCAGGCCGAAGAACTCGCGCGCGACCGGGCAAAGAAACTCTTCGGCTGCGACTTCGCCAACGTCCAGCCCCACTCGGGCGCGCAGGCCAACGCCGCGCTGTTCCTCGCCCTGCTCAACCCCGGCGACACCTTCGCCAGTCTCGAGCTGTCCGACGGCGGGCACCTCTCCCACGGGCTGAAGGTCAACATGAGCGGCAAGTGGTTCAACCCGGTCCACTACCCGCTGATCCGCGATGAAAACTCGCCGGCCTTCGAGACCATCGACTACGACGCGGTCGAGGCCGTCTGCATGGAGCACAAGCCCAAGCTGCTCATGTGCGGCTACTCGGCCTACCCGCGCGTCATCGACTTTGCGCGCTTCCGCCAGATCGCCGACAAGTGCGGCGCGATCCTGCACGCCGATGTCGCGCACATCGCGGGCCTCATCGCCGCGGGCGAGCATCCTTCGCCGTTCCCCCACTGCCACGTCGTCACCACGACCACGCACAAGACTCTGCGCGGGCCTCGCGGCGGGCTGTTCCTCACCAACGATGAGGACCTGGCCAAGAAGTTCGACAGAGCCCTGTTCCCGGGCACGCAGGGCGGGCCGCTCATGCACGTGGTGCTCTCCAAGGCCGTCGCCTTCGGCGAAGCGCTCACGCCCGGCTTCAAGCACTACCAGCAGCAGGTGAAGGCCAACGCCCGCGCGCTCGCCATGGCGCTGATGGACGCCGGCTACCGCATCACCTCCGGCGGCACGGACAACCACCTCATGCTCGTCGACCTGCGCACCCGCGACGCCGATCTGACCGGCGCCGACGCCGAGAAGTGGCTCGAATCAGCCGGCATCATCTGCAACAAGAACGGCATCCCGCAGGACCCGCGCCCCGCCCATGAAGACCAGCGGCCTGCGCCTGGGCACGCCCGCCCTGACCACGCGCGGCTTCAAGGAAGAGCAGATGACCACCGTCGCGTCGTTCATCGATCGCGTGCTCGAGAGCAAGGGCGACGAGTCGGTCGCGCAGCAGGTTCGGAGCGAGATCCGCGAACTGTGCGAGAAGTTCCCGCTCCCCAACGCCGCGGCGGCGACGCCGGCCTGATCGAACCCGGAGCCCGCGAAAGGCCAAAGTGACACTACGACCGACCGGGGCTACGCTTCGGTCGGTTTATTCTGCTGTCACGAAGAGTCCGCTCGTCTACTTGGAGACCCGAATGCCCACGCCGAAACTGCTCGCCTTCTCCGGATCGCTCCGCGTCGAATCGTTCAATCAGAAGATGGTCAACATCGCGGCGCAGGGGGCGCGCGAGGCCGGCGCCGAGGTCACGGTGTTCTCGCTGCGCGACTACCCGCTCCCGCTGATGGACGAAGATCTCGAAGCCGCGACCGGTCTGCCCGAGAACGCCAAGAAGCTCAAGGACCTGTTCAAGAGCCACCACGGCGTGCTGCTCGCTTCACCGGAGTACAACGGATCCGTGACGGGCGCGTTAAAGAACGCGATCGACTGGGTCAGCCGCCCGCTCGGCGACGACGAGCCGCTGGAGGCGTTCGGCAACAAGGCGTGGTGCATCATGTCCGCCTCGCCCGGCGGCCTCGGCGGCATCCGCGGGCTCATCCACCTCCGCTCGCTGCTCGGCGGCATTCGCGTGCATGTCATCCCCCAGCAGCACGCAATGGGCGGCGCAGGCAACCTCTTCGACGACAAGGGAAACCTCACCGACGAGAAGCAGCGCACCACGGTGATGAACCTCGGTCGAACCCTCGCCGAGACCTGCGCCAAGCTCAACGCCTGAGCAGCCGGTTCAACGCGCAAACGAAAAAAACCGCCGATCCCGAGGGAGCGGCGGTTTTTTTGTAAACCACGGCGGAAACCGCCGTGGGCGAGAGAGGGCAAGAGAAGTCGTCAGGCGCGACGGCGACGGTACATCAGCAGGCCGGCGAGGCCGAGAAGAGCGGTCGCACCCGGCGTCGGGATGATCGCGCTCTCGGTGATGATGCGCACGTTGTCGACGTGCACACCGGTCGCGTGCAGCGCACCGGTGAGGGTGTACCCGTCGGCGGAGATCGTGAGGAACTCGGCGGACGAGCCCTCGAGGCTGCCGCGGCGACGAAGGTCGCTGTTCTTGGTGTACGACGCGTTCGCACCGAGGAAGTCCGAGTCGTCGAGCGTGGTGCGGAACAGCGAAGCGTCCGCCCAGTCGCCACCAACGATGAGCCCGAGAATCGGCTGGTCGAAGGTGATCGAGAAGCTCATGAGCAGGCCGAAGTTCGGGTTGTTGCCGACGAGATCCTGATGGATGAAGAAGCTGTCGATGAACGTGCCCGCTTCGATCTCGAACGGTTGGGCCGGGCGATTGAACCGCGTGTAGGTGTCGGCCTCACCCGGGATGTCGGCCATGAGGCCGTCGTCGAGGGTGTGGCCAACGGACTCGATGTAGAGCGCCATGTGCTCGTTGCTGGCCATCTGCCCGTACTCGAACGAAATCGGGGTCTCGGTGTCGCCGACGAGTTGCAGTTGGCCGGACCAGGTCAGGATGCCGGCGAACGCCGAACCGCTGATGCCCAGACCCGCGAACGCAGCCAGCGCGAGGGATGCTCGATGCATGGTAAATCTCTCTTCCAATTGACTCTGACCGGCATATCCGGACAGGCTGTGCGGGCCCATCGCGAAGCGAACCGATCTCCCTGTACACCAACAGGATACGCCATTTCGGACCATGTACAAGGCGTTCTGTCTGATAAGTTTGCCCAAATGCCTGCCCTCATGAGGGGGTTGACCGTGTCACGCGCAAAAACAGCCAACCGCCGGCGCGTGGGCCGAGCGGTTGGAGACACCCCAAGGATCCGCCTCTGGCGGACGGGCCTGGAGTCTGCGGAAGTCTGTGGGCGGCGGGTTACGCCTTGCGACGACGGGAGACGCCGAGCATGCCCGCGAGTCCGAGGAGCGCGGCGGCGCCGGGAGTCGGAATCACCGAGCCCTGCGTGATCACGCGGACATTGTCCACATGGATCGAGCGTGAGTGCAGCGAGCCGCTCAGCGTGTAGCCGTCGTCCGAGATCGTGAGGAACTCGGCGTGAGCGAGGCCCTCCAGAGCGCCACGACGACGGTTGTCGGCGTTTTTGGTGTGCAGGACGCTGGGGCCGGCGAGGAAGTCCGAGTTGTCGAGCGTCGTCCGGTAGAGCGTGCCGTCGTGCCAGTCGCCGCCGACGATCAGGCCGAGGATCGGCTGCTCGAAGGTGATCGTGAATTCCATCGAACCGAACTTGTTGTAGTCGTTGCCGACGAGTTCCTGATGGATGAAGTAGCTGTCGATCGAGGTGCCCGCGGGGATGGCGAACGGCTGAGCGGGTCGGGCGAAGCGGTGGTAGGTCCCGTCGTTGCCCGGGATGTCGGCCATAAGAGCGCTGTCCAGCGTGTGGCCCGTGGTTTCGACGTACAGCGCCATGTGCTCGTCGTTGGCCATGTCGCCCCACTTGAACGAGATCGGTGCCTCGGTCTGGGGGACGAGTTCGAGTTGGCCCGAGTAGTCGGCGATGCCGGCCGAAGCCGAGCCCGCCGCGAGAAGGGGCAAAGCGATAGCGGTCGCAATCATGGTGCGTGTCATCTGATCATCTCTCTTCCGTTGTCTGAGACGGGACTCCACCCGATGGGCCGGCCCCCTGTGCGGGGCCGCGCTCGACGGGATGAAATCACATCACCTGTGCACCACAAGCATGCGCAGGAATTGCCTGACGTCACGCGCCGTCATGAAATTTTTGGGCACCTAAGCCTCGAACCTGCACCGACTTAGGGCAATTTGACCCTGATCGGACCCAAACGCGACCGATAACCGATCCGGGCGACTTATTCCCTACATTCGGGGTGGAACCGCAGCTGCGGATCGAGCCGGATCTCACCTCGCGATCGGGCCTGGCGCAGGCCCTCATAGACAACCGAGCAGACCGAGACGGCCTGATTCAGGCTCCGCTCGCCGGGCATCATCGGCAGTCGCAGGCCCCGGTCCGGATAACGACTAAGGATCTCGTCCGGCAAGCCGGTGGTCTCGCGACCGAAGACCAGTGCGTCCCCCAATCGCAGATCGGCGTCCCACACGCAGCGCGTGGCTCGGGTGGAAAGCAGCCAAAGGCGCGGCGCGGCGCGTTCGCCCAAAGCCTCGACGCAGGCGTCCCAGTCCGCGTGCTCCCGGACCCCGAGCCGGGGCCAGTAGTCCAGGCCGGCGCGGCGACAGGCCTTCTCGTCGGTATCGAAGCCGAGCGGGTGGACCAGGTGCAGGGCGCAGCCCGTTGCGACGCAGGTGCGTCCGATGTTCCCGGTATTGTTGGGGATCTCCGGCTGGTGCAGCACAATGTGGAAGTGCGCGGGTCGGGCGAGCAGAGCGGCGTCGGCATCCATGCCGAGACAATACCGCTTTCATGAGCGCAGACGCTGACACAGAGCCGGGACGATCGTTCATGAGCGCTGAAAAACCATCATCTGAGATGAACACGAAATCCGGCCTCCGCCGGGTGATGCGCGAGCAATTGCGCAGGACGGAGCATTCGGATGCCGCGGCGTCGTCGCTCTCCGTCTGCAGCCACCTCGAACGACTGCTTACGGATCTCAACCGGCCGGTCCTTTCGTTCGCGCCCATCCGGCGCGCCGATGCGGGTGTCGAACGGGTCGAGGAGGTCGATCTCGGCTCGCTTCACGACGAGTTGATCGCACGGGGCGTGCTGGCCCTTCCGAGGATTGACTGGGACAACCGGACGATGCGAGCGTGGCTGCTCCCACGCGCGGAGCGCGTCGATCGCTCGCGCGACCTCGTGGCGCGACGGTTCGGCGTGCCCGAGCCGGCGCACGGCGAGCCGATCGACCTCGAACAACTCGACGCCGTGCTCGTGCCGGGGCTGGCGTTCGACCGCTCCGGCGCGCGCCTGGGGCGTGGTGCGGGCTTCTATGATCGATTCCTCGCACCGCTGGACGCATCAGCGCGCGCTCCACGTCTGATCGGCGTGTGCTTCGATCGCCAGCTCGTTGTTCGCGTGCCAACGGAAGCGCACGACCGGCGTGTGGACACGCTGGTGACGGAATCGGGGGTGTTCCCCTGCGTGACGACGGGCGCGTGATCGCTCGCGTCGGATCGCAGCGCGAGCCGATACCATTCGGTATCACGGAGTGCTGCGCGCCAACGGCGCTGCGTGCTCGATTCCCCCGCCTCCACCACCCCCTACCTCGATGCAGGAGTGCTCGATCATGGCCCTGCCTTCTCAGTCCGCTCGCAGCCGCAACCCGTCCTACGGCCCCCGCTTCACGGTGAGCCGCCGTCGACCTCGGCGCGGTCGCGCGCGTCTGATCTTCGCGATCCTGATCCTCATCGGCGGTCTGACGGCGATCTACATCTGGCAATGGGGAGGCGAGGAGCAGCCCACCGACCCGGTCGCTGGCAACACGGACACCTCGCGCGAGCAGGGCAGCTCGCCCTCGGACGCCGACGAACGCCCGATCAGCCGCCCGCTGAGCGCCACGAACGTCGGCACGACGCCGGCCCCAAACAACTCCGGCACGCGCGACTCCGGCGCACGCGACCTCGTCATGGGTCAGCCGACCAACGCCGGCAACGATCGGTCGACCACGCCCGACCCCATCGCGGTGCCGGAAACGGCCCCGAAGCAGACGCCCCCCGCTGCTCAACCTGAGCGTCCCGCGTCGGACCCCGTCTCGCGTCCGGGTCGCGATGCGCAGGTGCAGTCGCTGATCGCCTCCGGGGATGACCTGATGGGCGAGGGCCGCGTGATCCAGGCGCGCGACGCCTACAACCGGGCCCTGCACCACCCGCGCTCGGCGGCGGCCGACCGTGCGATCATGCGCACCAAGCTCGGCGACATGGCCAAGGAGATCACCTTCTCGCGCCGGGTCGTCGCCGGCGACGAGATGGCCAGCGAGTACACCGTCCAGAGCGGCGACCTGCTGAGCACGATCGTCCGGCGCGAGGGGCTGGATGTGGAGTGGATGCTCATCGAACGCATCAACGGAGTGTCGGCCAACCGGATCCGCGTCGGGCAGACCCTGAAACTGCTTCGCGGCCCGTTCCACGCGGTGATCTCCAAGGGAGCGTACCGCCTCGATCTGTACTCTGATTTCCGCGACTCGGCCGGCAACCGGCTCTACCTCGGCTCGTACAGCGTCGGCCTCGGCGAGTACGACTCCACCCCGGTCGGCTCCTGGGTGGTCCGGTCGAACTCGAAACTGATCGACCCCGCGTGGGTCAACCCGCGTACCGGCGAGCGCTTTGCCTCCGGCGACCCCGAGAACCCCATCGGGAACCGGTGGATCGGCATCCGCGGCACCGACCCGAACACCGAGATCGAAGAGGGTATCGGGCTGCACGGGACCATCGAACCGAACTCCATCGGCGAGCAGATGTCCATGGGCTGCGTGCGCATGCTCAGGCCGGACATCGAACTGATCTACGACCTGCTGGTCCCTGAAGTTTCGACAGTGATGATCCAGCCCTGATCGCAAAGAATACGGGTCCGATGGCAACACCCTAATATTTTTCTTACAGACAGCCGGCTTCGGTGGGCTGTCTGCGCGCTCGGTTGGACCCGGAAAACCCTGAAATCCGCTATAATCACGGGGCTATCGCGGACGCGAGTCCGGCGATCGCGACGAGCCCGGACCGGGCTCGTCGCCCGCGCTGAGCGGAGCCTCCTGCGACCCACGACGAGAGTTGTCTGCCCCCATGGCCGAATCCGACGCCGCGACCAACGCCAAGCCGTCCTCCACCCCCGCTCCGGTGAAGAAGACCGACTACGGTGCCGACCAGATCCGCATCCTCGAAGGCCTCGAGGCGGTGCGCAAGCGCCCGGGCATGTACATCGGTGACACCGGGCTCGCGGGCCTGCACCACCTGTGCTGGGAAGCGGTCGACAACTCGATCGACGAGTGCATGGCCGGTCGCGCGACCACCGTCACCGTGCGCGTCCACGCCGACGGCTCGCTGAGCGTGTCCGACGACGGGCTGGGCATCCCCGTCGAGATCAAGAAGCACGACAACCCGATCTACAACGGCAAGCCGGCGGTCGAACTGGTCATGACCGTGCTCCACGCCGGCGGCAAGTTCGGCGAAGAGAACTCGGCGTACAAAGTGTCCGGCGGCCTGCACGGCGTGGGCATCTCCTGCGTGAACGCGCTCTCGGAGCGCCTGATCGTCGAGATCCATCGCGACGGGCAGGTCCACAAGATCGGCTTCACGCGCGGCGTGACCACCGAACCGCTGCACGTCATCGGCGAGATCTCGCCCGACGCGTCGCGCCAGTCGGGCACGACCGTCACCTTCAAGCCCGACTCCCAGATTTTCCCTGACACCGAGTGGAACTTCGCCACGCTCAGCCACCGCCTGCGCGAACTGGCGTACCTGAACCCCGGCACGAACATCCGCATCGTTGACGAGCGCGTCGGCGCCGACGGCAAGCCCAAGGACGAGACCTTCCGCTTCGATCGCGGTCTGTTCGAGTACGTCGAGCACATCAACGCCAACAAGGGCACGCTGCACGAGATCGTGCACATCGCCGGAGAGAACGAGGACTCGGGGCTGTCGCTCGAGGTCGCCTTCCAGTTCAACGACTCGTACTCCGAACTGATGCTGTGCTTCGCCAACAACATCCGCACGATCGACGGCGGCACGCACCTCTCGGGCTTCAAGACCGCGCTCACCCGCACGCTCAACAACTACATCAAGAGCGCGAACCTCATCAAAGCCAAGGACCCGGTGCCGTCCGGCGACGACTGGCGCGAAGGGCTCGCGGCGGTCATCAGCGTCAAACTGCCCGATCCGCAGTTCGAGGGCCAGACCAAGGGCAAGCTGCGCAACACCGAGGTCGAGGGCTTCGTCAGCGCAATCGTCGGCGACAAGCTGCAGACCTGGCTGGAGGAGCACCCCTCCGAGGCCAAGAAGATCTGCATGAAGGGCATCACCGCGGCCCAGGCACGCGAGGCGGCCCGCAAGGCCCGCGACCTCACGCGGCGCAAGAGCGCGCTCGAGAGCGGCTCGATGCCCCACAAACTCCGCGACTGCACCACCAAGGACGTCGATCGCTCGGAGATGTTCATCGTCGAAGGCGATTCCGCGGGCGGGTCAGCGACGCAGGGTCGCAACGTGGAGACGCAGGCCATCCTGCCGCTCCGAGGCAAGCTGCTCAACGTCGAGAAAGCCCGCCTGGACAAGGTGCTGGCCTTCGAGGAGATCCGCACGCTGATCGCGGCGCTCAAGTGCGGCATCGGCTCGGACTTCGACATCAGCCGCCTGCGTTACGGCCGGATCATCATCATGACCGACGCCGACGTCGACGGTTCGCACATCCGCACGCTGCTGCTCACCTTCTTTTTCCGGCAGATGCCCGAACTGATCCGTCGGGGCAAGATCTTCATCGCCCAGCCGCCGCTGTACCAGGTCACGCGCAACCGCAAGAGCCAATACGTGATCAACGAGCGCCAGATGGATGACGTGCTCATCAGCCTCGGCACCGACGGCGCTTCGCTGCAGGTGCGCGAGATCGAACTGATCGAAGAGAGCGGCGAGGTCATCGAAGCGAAGCCGAAGATCGTGCGCACGATCGAAGGGGACGAACTGACCAAGGCCGTGAAACTGCTGCGCCGCCTCGGTGAACTGATCGAGGTCTCTGAGCGCCGCGGCGTGCGCTTCCTCGACCTGCTGGACGCGCGCGGTCGCGACCCCAAGGGCGAGGATCGCCTGCCGAGCCACCGGATCACCTGGCGCGGCGCCGACGCGTTCGCGTGGTCCGACGAGCAGGCGCGGACGATCATCCAGGAGAAGGGCCTGATGCCCGAAGAGGATGCGCTCGCCGCGAAGGCGGACGCCGAATCGAACGGGCGCGCTGCGCCGCTCGAGAGCGACGACAAGCCGCTGGCGACGGTGCGCGAACTGCACGAGAACAAGGAGATCGCCCCGATCATCGAGCAGCTCGCCGAGATGGCGATCGACATCGACGATTACGGGCTCGTGCAGGAAGAAGCCGTCACCGGCGAGAAGCTGCCCACCAAATACGCCTGGGCGATGCAGAAGAAGCAGAGCGCCAAGAGCGCCGACGACGAGTCGGACGAGGCCAACAGCGAACAAGGCGACGAAGAAGCCAGCGAGTCACCGGCGTCGAAGATCATCGAGGCCGCGTCGATCCCGGACATCCTCGCGACCCTGCGCGACCTCGGTCGTCGCGGCATGGAGGTCAAGCGGTTCAAGGGTCTGGGCGAGATGGACCCCGAGCAACTCTGGGAGACCACGATGGACTTCGAAAAGCGCACGCTGATGCGCGTCACGTGGGACCAGGGCGAGGCGGCCGACGAACTGTTCACGACGCTGATGGGCGAGAACGTCGAGCAGCGCCGGAACTACATCGAGAAGCATGCGCTTGAGGTGAAGCAGCTGGATGTGTGAGCACCATCCGCTTCGCGGGGCGGGCTTGCGCAGACGCACCTACGCGGTGCTGTCGGGTCGTGCTGCGTCTCGATCGGCATCGCTGATCAATGGTTTTATTGCCGCACTCATCGTGTTCAATGTCGCGGCGTTGATGGTCGGAACAGTAGAGTCGATTTACTCTCGGGCTCCGTGGCTGTTTCTGTGGATCGAGTGGGTCTCCCTCTCTGTTTTCGTAGTCGAGTACCTCGCACGGGTCTGGTCTTGTGTGGAGTCGCCTCGCTACCGACACTGGCTCTACGGTCGGCTGCGCTTCGCCCTCACGCCGTATGCGATGATCGATCTCATCGCGATCTTGCCGGGCCTGATGCCGTTTATCGGCGCTGACCTTCGCTCGCTGCGACTGGCCCGCATTCTCCGGATTCTCAGACTGGCCAAGCTTGGCCGATACTCGAGATCGATCCACATCTTTGGAGTGGTGTTCAAGAAGTCACGGCAGGATCTCGCTGTTGTCATCATTGGCCTGATCCTGCTGCTGTGCATCGCTTCCTCACTGATGTACTTCGCGGAAAACGAGGCGCAACCCGACAAGTTCTCCTCGATCCCTGCCACGATGTGGTGGGCCGTCGCCACACTCACAACTGTCGGCTATGGAGATGTCTTCCCCGTGACCGTCGTGGGCAAATTGTTGAGTGGAGTGCTGGCAATCCTCGGAATCGGTTTCGTGGCCTTGCCGACAGGCATCCTTTCCGCGGCGTATCTGGATGAACTGCGCGCACAGCGGGAACGATCTGCTCGCGTCAGGAAGCCTTAGTCAACTCCACCACCACCACCTCCGGCGGCACGCCGAACCTGACCGGCACGATGCTCACGCCGATGCCGCGTGAGACGATCGTTGGCGCGCGGATCGCGCTGACCGATGGCTCGATGAGGCCACCGGCGTAGCGCTGGCCGTACTCGCTCGGGACGCCGGGGGTGCCGAGCAGCGGGACACGGATCTGGCCGCCGTGGGTGTGCCCGCAGAGGGCGAGGTCGATGCGTGGGCCGCCGGGTGATCGCACGGAATCAAGTTCGAGCGTGTCTGGGACGTGGGCGAGCAGCACGCGGGGAGTGTCGGGGTCAACTCCCGCGAAGGCCGCTTCTGGCTCGACGGTGTGGGTGAGCAGGTCGCCGAGGCCGACGAAGCAGAGCGCGTCGCTTGGATTCACCGGGGGCGACGCTGTGAGCGATCGCGAGGACGCATCGAGGAAGACGCGGTCGTTGTCGATCATGCGCACGCCGATGGCGCGCAGGGCGCCGCGCATGCGCGGGCCGTCGGCGTACCAGTCGTGGTTGCCGAGCACGCCCACGACGCCGATCACGCCGGGCGCATCGACCAGCGGCGCAAGCAGTTCCGCCGCGCGATCGATCGGGCCGGGCCCGTTGTGGACATAATCGCCGGTGAGCGCGACCAGATCCGGCTTCTCGTCGAGGGCGATCCGCACGGCCCGGGCGATGTGCGACTCGTGCACGCGCGGGCCGAGGTGGGTGTCGCTGATCTGCACGATGCGCAGACCGTCGAGCGATGCGGGCAAACCGCGGATGGAGATGCGGTACCGGCGAACCGCGATGGTGTTGGGTTCGATCGCCGCGGCGTAGACCGGGGTCGAGAGCATGACCAGCCCCGCTCCAGCGGCGGCGCTGTCCACGAGCAGTCGGCGCCGGGACGGATCGGCCGGGCCGTCTTGTTCACCAGAGGGACGACGACGGCGGAGTCGCCGGTGCAGCCCGACCAGACCAAGCACCGCGACGCACGGCACGGCGTACCCGGCCCCGTACACCAGCGCGGTACCCCACCGGGTCTTGAGCATGTCGTAACTGCCGAGCACGTAGGTCGTGCCGAGGGCCGGCGCGGCGAGGGTGTCCAGCAGCGCGTTCGCGCCGATGTGGGCCCTGCTGTGCTCCGAGAGCGTGTCCGATCTCGACCAGCCCCGGGTACGCATACCCACGGCGAGACCGGTCAGGGTGAGCCAGACGAGTCCAAGAATGATTGCCCATCTTCTCACAGAGTGACCTTCGGATCGTTGGCATCACCGATTCAGGCGGTCGACTTGCTACGCCCAGTTGCCCCTCTCTGTTCGCCTATTGCACCCTTCATCCGTTCATCCGGAAGAACTGATATATTGAGCATTGAACCCCCCGACGCGGGCCTTTAAACTGCGTGTCTGTCTGAGCGCGAGTGGCGTTCCGGCCTGCCTAAAAGACTTTTTCCCTTCCGACGAGGAGTCGCCTCCGCGATGTCGAGCTACCTGTTTACTTCTGAATCCGTTTCGATGGGCCACCCCGACAAGGTCGCCGATCAGATTTCCGACGCCGTCCTCGACGCGATGCTCGCGCAAGACCCCAACTCGCGCGTCGCCTGCGAGACGATGGTGTCCACCGGCATGGCGGTCGTCGCTGGCGAGGTCCGCACCGAGGCGTACGTCGAGATCCCCGATATCGTCCGTTCGGTCATCGAGAAAATCGGCTACACCGACGGCGCGATGGCCTTCGACTACATCTCCTGCGCGGTCATGACCTCGATCAAGAACCAGTCCACCGACATCGCCATGGGCGTCGACGACGGCGAGAAGGGCGAAGAGGGCGCGGGCGATCAGGGCATGATGTTCGGCTTCGCCTGCCGCGAGACCGAGGCGCTGATGCCGCTGCCGATCCAGCTCTCGCACCGCCTGGTCGAGCGCCACGCCGAGGTGCGCGAGCAGGGCATCATCGAGCAGCTCCGCCCGGACGCCAAGAGCCAGGTCACGGTGAAGTACGACATCGAGACGCGCAAGCCGACAGCCATCGACACCGTCGTCCTCTCGACGCAGCACGGCCCGAAGTGGTCGGGTACCGACGCCGCGTCGCTGAAGACGCAGCAGGCCGAGCTCAAGAAGCAGGTCATCGAGCACATCATCATGCCCGTGCTCAAGGAGCACGGCTTCGACTCGGACCCGCGTGTGATCCACGTGAACCCGACCGGCAAGTTCGAAATCGGCGGGCCCCACGGCGACGTCGGCCTCACCGGTCGCAAGATCATCGTCGACACCTACGGCGGTCGCGGTCGTCACGGCGGCGGGGCCTTCTCCGGCAAGGACTCGACCAAGGTCGATCGCTCCGCGGCGTACATGGCCCGGTACATCGCCAAGAACATCGTCGCGGCGGAACTCGCCGACGAGTGCGAGATCCAGCTCTCCTACGCCATCGGCGTGCCCGAGCCGACCTCCATCCACGTGGACACCTTCGGCACCGGCAAGTACCCGCACGAGGCCATCGAGCAGGCGGTCCGCGAGGTCTTCAAGCTCACGCCTCGCAACATCATCAAGACGCTCGGCCTGTCGAACCCGATCTTCAGCCCGACCGCCCGGCACGGCCATTTCGGCCGCCAGCCCGGCAGCGTCGAGGTGGCGATGCGTGACGGCTCGAAGAAGACTTTCGACACCTTCACCTGGGAGAAGACCGACAAGGTCGCCGACCTGAAGGCCGCGATCGAGAAGATCTCACCCGCGCTGGTCTGAGTACGGATCGCCCATGAAACAAACAACGCCCGGAGCCGCTGGCCCGGGCGTTTTTCTTTGGGCCATCGCGATGTCGATGCTCAGGCCGCCCGGTCCTCGATCGCGCGGATCGGCGAGGCGATGGCTTCCTTGCCGAGCCCGCCCATCGGGAAGTGCTCGGCGAGGGCTTCGCCGAGACGGTCCGCTTCGGCGATGACGAAGTAGCACGGCACCGCGAGGCATCGTGAGGCGAAGCGTAGCGCGCGGGCGAGGTGCTCGGCGGTGGTCGCGACGATCAGCTCGCCGTCCTCGAAGCGGAGCGGCATGACGCGGAATTGCCAGGCCTGCCGGCGCGACACCGCGAGCAGAGCATCCTTGCAGATGGCCTCGGCGCTCGGGTCGACCCGCTGCGAGATGTTCTCGTACTGCATGGCCCACGCGAGTTCCACCTGCTGCTCGGTCACGCCGAACAGGTCTTCCGCGAGAGCGCCGAACGGGCGCGAAGTCGAGCGTTGGTGGCGAAGGATCTCGCTCACCTGCTCTTCGCTCAGCAGCCCTTGCTGCACCAGGATCTCACCGAGTCGTACCGCCATTGGGCCTCCTGCACTCCGGGCATCCAATCGCCCGACGCTTGTTCATTCGGCGTTCCGCGAGCGCGGTTGGACCCGCGCGAGGGATTTCCCGTCGTCCTCTCGCCGACTGCGCCGACACGGACGAACAGGCACACCGCACCGGTTACACCGTCCGCAACGCCCGTGCACGATGGGCAACCTGCTCGCCGTGGTGGGGCATCGCTTTCGGACCGTCCGGAAACCGGTACGATCTCCTGAGTCATGAGCCAGAGCCCCGATGCCGATTTCGCCAAACACGCCCGGTCCCAGAACGAAGCCGATGAGACGGCCCTCGCGTTGATCGATTCGCTCGAGCGCAAACGCAGCGAACTGATCAGCGCGCTGCGCCCGGTCATCGTCGGTCAGGAGCAGACGATCGACCTGCTGCTGGTCGCCGCGCTGTGCCAGGGGCACGCGCTGTTGATCGGCGTTCCCGGACTCGCCAAAACCCTGCTCGCCCGATGCCTGGCCCACGCCCTCGGGCTGGACACGCGGCGCATCCAGTTCACGCCGGACATGATGCCGGCCGACATCCTCGGCACGGAGGTCATCCAGACCGACCCGGCCACCGGCGACCGGTCGATGCGCTTCATCCCCGGGCCGATCTTCACGAACATCCTGCTGGCCGACGAGATCAACCGCACGCCGCCCAAGACGCAGGCGGCGCTGCTCGAGGCAATGGCCGAGCGCCAGGTGTCCGTCGCCGGCGAGACCCGCCCGCTCGAGCGCCCGTTCATTGTGCTCGCGACGCAGAACCCCATCGAGCAGGACGGGACCTACCCGCTGCCCGAAGCGCAGCTCGACCGCTTTATGCTGAGTCTGGTCATGGAGTACCCGAAGGCCGCCGAGGAGCGCTTGATCGTGTCTCGCGGCGAGGTCGAGACCGACCAGCTCGACAACATCAAGCCCATGTTCTCGATCGAGGAACTCCGCGCTGTTCGCGGCGCGATCAAGCGCATCCCGGTCCCGGAGCATGTGGTCGAGTACGCCGTGGACCTCGTCCGGGCGACGAGGCCCGACGACACCACCTGCCCGGCGCGCGTGAAGCCGTACATCGCCTGGGGTGCAGGCCCTCGCGCAGGTCAGGCCATGCTCCTCAGCGCCCGCTGTCTCGCTGCTCTGGAGGGGGCACCCGCGCCCGGCGTCGCCCACATCCAGCGCGTCGCTTCGCCGGTCCTGCGCCACCGGCTCGTCCTGAACTACACCGCGGCGGCGGAGGGGCTCTCTCCGGACCGCATCGTCGAAATGATCATCGAGAGCGTGGACCCCGCGAAGGCCTGAGCCAGCCATTTTCCTGTAGCAACATAGGTGTTCATCGCGTCGGTCGCCGGGTTTTCTTTGGATTTCGAACCCGCGGCAGTACGATGCATCTGAAGAGGTCGGGGTTTCCCGGCCGCCGGAGGGAGAGAGACACCCACCGGAAGGGGTTCGTCCATGTTCGAGATCATCGCCCGCGACAGGCAATCCACGGTCCTCGGTCGGCTTGAACTGACCGGGCAGAAGCTGGTCCGGATCGGGCGCGGTCGCGACTGCGATTTCCGGCTGCACAACGCGGCGGTATCGCGCACGCACGGCGAACTGGAACTCATCGACGATGGCCAGTGGGTGTACCGCGATCTGGGCTCGACCCACGGCTCGTTCATCAACGACGCCCCGCTGGACGGGGATATCCCGATCCGCCCGAACCTGTCGCTGCGCCTGGGACCGATCTCGCTGGTGTTCCTCGATCTGGCGACCCGGATCGGGCGGGAACTCGACGCGCTGATCCCCGAGGACGACGACGAGCTCGAAATCCGGATCATCGCCCGCAACCGCTCGCTGGATCGGGCGTCCCAGCTCGACGACACCATCGCGTAAACCTCCGTCTACCAAGAACTTGGTAGAACCCGGAACCTGCGGGTTTTGCGTGGTTCTTGCGCATGAGTCGAACCCACCCCGGGCCCGCTCCGTATCTATTCGCTGAAAGGGATGAGCGAATCTCTCTCCAATCCCCCGGCGTCGGAAGGCACAGGCCGACGCCGGAAATCGCTCTCTCCCTCTCCTCTCCTCCGGCGACCCGGGGCCTCCAAGCTCCGGGCCGCTTTGGTTTTGGGCCCGCTAGCGGAGCGGGATCTCCAGATCCCCCTGATGCCCGGACTCACGCATCTTCCGGATCACCCGGCTCAGCGCGAGCAGGGCCGCGATCGCCTCGCGGATCTCTTTCTCGTCCACCGGGCGGATGCGCCCGTCGCTGATCGCGGCGATCGCCTCGGCGCACTCCTTCACGGCGTTCAACGCCGCCGAGTCGAGCCCGCTCTCGTCTCGGATGAAGTGGCCCCCCGCTTCCTTGCACAGGAAATCAAGCACGGCGTCGCCGGTTTCCGGTGTTGAGGACTGGATGCACTTCACCAGACGGTTCACCGGGTTCGGCTGTGCCCCGGCGAGGATGCGGTTGATCTGGCGGGTGGACAGGCCGATGCCGCCAGCGAACTTCTTCACACCGACGCTCTCGACCATCGCTTCAAAGTGCTGGTGCGCGTGCTTCTCGATGTAGTCCTCGGCGTGCTCGATCGGCCTGCTGGGACCGTGGGCGGCGTCGTCGGCGTCCATGGGTTCTCCTTCCGCGCGAGCGTTGTCGCGACCGCTGCGGTTTTACCTTTTCGAGACCCGCGCAGCAAAACGCCGCCCGATGGGGCGGCGTCCGTGCGGAGAATCCGGAGCTGGCTCAGTTCGTCGCGGCGGCGAGCTTCGGCTTGGCCGAAGGAGCGGCCTTCGTCGGCGCGGCGGGGGTACCCGAACCGGCTGAACCGCTGCCCGCGGTCTGGAAGCCCTCCTGCTCGGAGAACTCTTCGCCGAAGCGGAGCAGGCGGGCGCTGTTGAGCAGCACCAGGATCTCGGGGATGAAGTGGAAGACCGCGGCGCCGATGACGCCGAGCTTGATCGCGGTGAATACGCCCGACGCCGCGAGCACCAGACCGATGATCGCGCCGATGACGGCGATGATCACGTTCTGCACGGTGATCACGCGGCTGCGACGCGCGAGCATCACGAGGAAGGGCACGCGCGAGATGTCGTCGGTCATCAGGGCGATGCCCGCCGAGTTGGTCGCGATGTCCGAGCCGTGCAGGCCCATGGCGACGCCGACATCCGCCGCGGCGAGCGACGGACCGTCGTTGATGCCGTCGCCGACCATCAGCACGCGCTTGCCATCGGCGGTCATCTGACGCACCAGGCGGTGCTTGTCTTCGGGCAGGCACTCGGCCTCGATCCGGTCGACTTTCACCGTCTTGCCGACGCGCTTGGCGACAGCGAAGCGGTCGCCGGTCATCAGCACGATGCTGCGCGAGCCGAGCTCGCGGAGTTTCTCGACGACGCCCTTGGTGTTGTAGCGCAGGCGGTCTTCGAGGCCGACCGCGCCGAGGTAGCGACCGTCTTTCACGACATGGACACCGGACATGCCCTCGATCTGCTCCTCGACCTTGGCGATCCCGTCGGCGATGGCCGGGTAGACCTCCATCAGCCAGTTCGGGCGACCGGCGAGGATCTCGCCGGAGTCGGTCTTGGCGCGGACACCGGCGCCGTGGATCTCCTCCGCCTGCACGCCTCCGGCGGGCGTGATCTTCGCCTGCTGGGCGGTGTGCATGATCGATCGGGCGAGCGGGTGATTCGAGGCCTGCTCGGCGTCGGCCGCGGCTTTGAGCAGTTCTGCGCCGTTCACGCCCTCCGCGGGCGCGAGGCGGGAAACCGCGAACTTGCCGGTGGTCATCGTGCCGGTCTTGTCGAACACGAAGGTGTCGCAGTTCGAGGCGGCTTCGAGGTACTGGCTCTGCTTGATCATGATGCCCAGGCGAGCCGCGGCGGTGAACGCGCAGGTCATGGTGATCGGGCCGGCGATGAGCAGGGCCGCCGGGCAGACCGCGATGAGCACGGTGATCGCCCGGAGCACCGCTTCTTCGCTGTTGGTCGACGACGCCATGTACCAGACCAGGCCGGACGTCACGAGCGCGACGGGCACGAAGTACCGGGCGACCTGCTCGATGACGAGCTGTCGCGGCGTGCGCGTCGACTCGGCCTCGGAGATGAGTTCGGCGACCTTGCCGATGGTCGTGTCGCCACCGACGAGCGTCGTGCGGAGTTCGATGGTGCCGTTGATGTTGGTGGTACCGGCGAAGACTTCCGCGCCGGGGCCGACTTCGACGGGCAGCGCTTCGCCGGTCAGCGACGCCTGATTGATGGACGACTCGCCCGAAACGATCACGCCGTCGACCGGCAGGTTCTCGCCGGGGCGGACACGGACGATCATGCCGACCTTCACATCGGCGAGAGGGACCTCGCGTTCCTGACCGTCTTCGACGATCCGCGCGGTGTCGGGGGTCAGGCCAACGAGGTCTTCGATGGCGCGCTGCGCGCCCCAGGCGGTACGACGGAAGGCCTGGTCAAACACCAGCAGGATGAACGCGACATACCCGGCGGTGGCGTAATCGCCGATCGAGAACATCGCCAGGATCGCGAGCGCCGCGAGCGAAGAAGTCGACGGCCGACCGCGCCAGAGTTCCTGAGCCGCCGGAATGAACAGGCCGAGCGCAAGGACGGCCGCGCCGAGGAACGCCGGGACGTTGCGGACCTCGTCGGCGACGCCGAGCCAGCCCATGATGGTCGAGGCGAGGACCAGCGCGCCGCCGCAGAGGTAGACGAGGATCCAGCGTTCGAGCTTCTGCTCGTGGTGCGAGCAGCAGGCCATGCCTTCTCCCTTGTGGGAATGGGCCTTGTCGTGCTCGGGCTTGGCTTCGGGGTGAATCTCGGTTCCCGAAGCGCCGCTCAGCATGGGGGCCGGGGCTTCCTGCTCGCGCTGGTTCTCGCGGTATTGATCGGACATGTGCTGGATATCCTCGTGCGCGGGTCGCGCATCAGGTCATCGACAGGTTGACAGTTCCACCGTGCCGAGGCGTAACCCCGGCGACGCCACTATCTTAGACCGAACGGTCCGATGGTGTGCCGACGCCGGCGCACCGACCCGGGCGGGCGACCTCCATACGCCCCGGAGACGGACCCGGTTCGCCCGGATCGCTCGATCCGCGGGGATTCTCCCACCGGTGCGGGCGCAGTTTTCGCGCCCACCGGGCCCGCGCCGCGGCGCGATACCATGCGGCGCGGGATTGTCCCGATTCCGAGCCCAGCAGAGGAACCACGCGTGCCAGCATCTCCCATCCGACGACTCGCGGTGATCGGCGACGGCCAGATGGGCCTCGTTATGGCCCAGATCGCCGCCGCCCAGCCCTTCGAGCCGCGCGTGACGCTCTGGTGCCACGACCCCGAGTCGGCCAGTTCGCTTTCGCAGACCCGGACCTCCTCGCGCCTTCCCATGATCTCACTCGACGAGGCGATCACCGTGACCGGTACGCCCAAGACCGCTCTCGAGCGCGCCGATCTGGTCCTCGCGGCGGTCCCGACACAGTTCGTCCGCCCGGTCTGGGAGGGCCTCGCCCCGGCGATCCGCGAACACGCCCCGAGCGCCGGCATCATCTCGGTCGCCAAGGGCATCGAGAACTCGACACTCCTGCGCCCGACACAGGTCATCTCGCAATGTATGGGGGAGGACGACACCCGCCCGACCGGGGTGCTTTCCGGCCCGACCATCGCCTCCGAACTCGCGCGTGGGCTCCCGGCCACGATGATCGCCGCCTCCGACGACCAGTCGCTCGCCGAGGCGACGCAGCGCCTGTTCACGACGACCTACCTGCGCATCTACACCTCGCAGGACCCGATCGGGGTCGAAGTGGCCGGTGCGTGCAAGAACGTGATCGCGATCGCCGCGGGCATCCTCGACGGCCTCAAGGCCGGCTTCAACGCGAAGAGCGCGCTACTCGCGCGCGGTCTCGCCGAAGCGACCCGCCTTGGGCTCGCCATGGGCGCGCAGGCCGAAACCTTCTATGGGCTCGCCGGCGCGGGCGACCTCGCCACTACCTGCTTCAGCCCTGAAGGACGCAACCGCTCCTGCGGCGAGGCGCTCGGCAAGGGCGAATCACTCGATCATTACCTGAAGCGCACCGACAGCGTGGTCGAGGGCGTCGCGACCGCCGAGTCGCTCATGCAGCTCAAGGACGACCACTCCGTGGAAATGCCCATCTGCGAGACGGTCTATCGCGTGCTCAACGAGGGGCTTGACCCGATCGACGGCATCCAGTCGCTGATGAGTCGCGAGCCGAAGGCGGAGCGGATCGGGTAGAGAGAGTCCCTGGAGGCCTACTTTGGACTATGCGTTCCGAGAATTCCTGGAATCGACTCCGCCCGATGAACGAGCGAGCACCGAAGAGTTGCTCTTCGCGTACCACCCTCAAAGCAAATCTACCTTCGTGGGCTACCTCCTGTTCTATTTCTTCTTCCCGATCGGCGCGCATCGGTTCTATCTCGGGTTCTCACGCTCAGCCTTGCTCATCCCGGCTGCGTACTTCCTGACCGTCGCGTTGTGGGTACTCCTTCACTCGCTCGGCGCGCCGAAGCCATTGCTTATGTTCCCGATCGGCGTCGCGCTCTCGACCGCAGCACTCTGGCTTTGGGATCTGGCCTTCCTCTCGAACTGGGTCTACGAGCACAACAGGGACGTCGTCAATCGGCTGAACGCTGAACTCCTCCGCGTTGATACGGGTGAAGCCAACGCGAGCGATTGACCGAGCATCTGTCGGGCCTTTTTGCCGCACCGCGACACCTACCTCTCCATCGAAACATAGATCCTCGCAATCGCCGAACCCATAGGGCACAATGGCATCTGACTCCCACGGAGGATGCCCGATGCGATTTCTGCTGCTCATCGCTCTCGCGATCGTCACGATCTCCTGCCCGGCCCTCGCCCAGTACGGCTCGTCCGGCTACGGCAACCCGGCGCTGCGGATCTCCGAGACGCCGCCGTTCACCCATGCGGACCTCCGCATCATGGACTCGATCCTCGGGCTCACGCCGGCGCAGCGCGAACTGACCGACGCGCTGCACTCGGAGTTTTTTGACCGGTATCGCGACGAAGCGACCGCGGTGCGCCTGGAGGTGGAGGCGCTGGTCGAGGAGGCGGCGATCACGCAGAAGCAGGATCCGCTTCACGAGGGCAGTAGCCGCGTTTCAAAGTGGAACCAGCGGGTCGAGGAGATGCGGGCGCAGTTCGTGGATGACCTGCGCCTGCTCATGGACAAGAACCAGATCCAGCTCTGGCACAAAGTCGAGCGCGAGCTGCGGCGCAAGGACCAGATCGGCGACGGGCGTATCGCCGGAGAAAGCATCGATCTGATCCGCCTGGTCGATGCGCACATCGACGGCTGGGCCGACGATCCGGAACTCGTCGCCGAACTCGAGCGTTACGCCGACCACATCGACCGGGCGATCGTCGCGCGGAAGCGGTTCCTCGACAGCGAAGAGACCGATGGCTTCTACGCGATGCAGCAGGATGACCCGGAGCGTGCGCTCGCGCTGCTCAAGGAGTCGCTCGATCTGCGCAAGCGCGTGCTCGAACTGAACACCCAGACCCTCGACCGGCTGCGCGCCCACATTCCGAGCGAGACACACACCGACCTCGCCGGCGCGTTCTACGAGCAGTCGATCGAACGCGCGATCCCTGCGTCGCCGCTTGCGCAGCGCATCGAAGCGGCCCGCTCGCTTCCCACGCTCGCCAGCGACCAGCGCGCACGAATCGCCGAAGTGCTGACCCGCTACGATGAAACTTCGCTCGACACGAAACGCGGCCTCTTTGAGGCCCTCAGCCAGACGCAGATGGACATCCTGCCCGCCATGCTCCACGAGGAGATCGAGCGCCGGGCCGCGGGTGAAGAGCACGTGACGCACGAATCGCTCAAGCAGCCCCAGCCGCTTCTCGACGAGGCCATGGCCGCCCGCCTCGAACGCGAGCGCGCCGCCTGGAACGCCGTGAAACCCATCCTCAGCCGTGACCAACTGGCCGAACTGCCCAAACTCGACATGGAAACCGTGTGGTTCCCGCAGATCAACTGGTTCGGGCTCTGAGCAGTAGATTTCTCAGCGCACCGACGGATCGACGCCGCCCGCGCGTCTCTGCTCACTTCAGGGCTATCCTGCGCTCTCTAACCCTCTCGCCCGACGGAGTTCACCATGACCCGCACCGCTTCGCTCAGGACGCTGACCGTCGGCCTCGTCGTGCTGCTCGTTGCACTGCCCGCGATGGCCCAGAAGTTCGTCGGCAACCCGCTGAGCCGCCTCGATACCTCCCCGCCCTTGACTCGATCCGAACTGCGCATCATCGATTCGATCATCGGCCTTGCGCCCGACCAGCGCGAACTCACTAACGTCTTGTACGACGAGTTCTTCGATCGGTTCCAGACCGAGGCCGCGGCAGTCGAGTCCGAGGTGATCGCCCTGATCGCACGCCGAACGATCCTCGATTCGGACGACGCCGCTGAGTACCCGACGCTGCTGAAGGACGAGCCGCTGCGCGCCGCCGAGATCTTCGAAGACGTTCGCGCTGAGCGGGTGCGCGTCCGCGATGTCAACATATCGGCCCTCGTCCCGATCGTGCAGCGCCTGAGCGCGGACGACGCCGCCCGCCTCACCCGCGCATTCTTCCGGCAGGCGACAGACCACCTCGTTCCGCCATCCATGACCGAGGCCCGCGTGCGTTCCGCGTCGAGTCTGCCGACGCTCTCCGACGAGCAACGCGCCCGCGTTCTGGACGCGATCTCGCAACTCGAACAGCGCAAGGAGCGTTGGACCCGCACCTTCTTCGACGCGGTTGCCGATTCGGAGGAATCCTCGCTCCCGCCCGAACTCGCCTGGGCCGTCGCCAAAGCCACCTTCGTGGCCGAAGAAGACAACCTCTCGAACATCATGGCCGAGCGCCTCGAGATCGACCGTGACGCGTGGCGTCAGATCAGCGCCGTTCTCGCCCCCCAGCAGCGGGCCGATCTGCCGCGCCCTGTTCAGGAGACCGTGCGTTTCGGCTCGATCCGCCCGCGCGGCCTCTAGGCCGCGCTCACCCACGCAGCTCCTTTTCCCACGCCTCGAACGCGAACCGGTACACGTCCGGCCGGAACTTGCCCCACTCGCCCAGCGACTCGGGGATCGTGTACTGCTGCCACGCCTCGCTCGCCGGGACGCCGTTCGCGATCGCCCGCTTCGCCGCCTCGGCCGTGTGGAGCATCAATTCCATATACGGCTTGAGGTCTTCGCGACTCGCGAGGCTCCCGTGACCGGGCACATAGGTCGTCTCGTCGTCATCCAGCAGGTTGTCCAGCGCATCGATCCAGCGCGACGGGATCGCGTCGCCGTAGAACGGGAACAGCCCGTTGAACACCAGATCGCCCGTGAATACCACCCGCGGCGAGTCCACGTGCACCGTCAGGTCACTCGGCGTGTGCCCCATCCGCTGGCGCAGTGTCACCGATCGCCCGCCCAGATCGATCGTCAACCGTTCCTCGCGCGTCGGCACCAGCGCATCAGGCAGCACCGTCTTGATGTTCGCGTTCACCAGGCCCATGCCGTCGGGCTCGCTGTCGACACGCGCCGCCCGCTCTGCCATCAGCTCGCGCGTCGTCGCGGTGGAGATGATCTTCGGCCCGCCGTCCTGGCGCAGGTACCCCTCCAGCCCGTTGGAGTGATCGCCGTGCAGGTGCGTGAGCACGACATAATCCGGCCAGCGCCCGGTCAGTTCCTTGGCGAGTTGGTTGATCCAGCGTCCACCGGCGGGCGTGTTGAAGCCCTCGATGCACAGGACGCCGTCGCGCCCCGCGACGATGCCGCCGTTGGACACCGTCGTGTAGTCGCCGCCCGAAGTGACCGACACCACCGCCCACACGCCGTCGGCGATCTTCTCCACCCGCGCAAACGGCGTGGTCCGCTGCGCCTCGCCCTTCGGTTGCTGCGCGAACGCGCGACGCGTCATCACCGGAGCCGCGGCGAGCGCCATCGCCACGTACGCCCCGCACCCGAGCGACGCCCCGAGGAACCCGCGCCGGTTCATCGCGCAGGAGCACGACGCCTCGCTGATGGTGGGATCATTCGACGGCTCAGACCCATTCGCTTCGTTCATGGCAATCTCCTCGCTGGATGACCGAGTCATTACTCCGGTCCGCGAGGACCGCTTATCGCACTATACCCCGGTGTCCGCGCCAGGCCGCACCCTCCCCCGCTACCCTTCCCCCGTGCCATCCCCCCTCCCCGAAATCCTCTTCCTCGGCACCGGCACCTCCAGCGGTGTGCCGGTCATCGCCTGCGCCTGCGACACCTGCCGCTCGCCCGACTTCCGCGACAACCGCACGCGCACCGGGGCCGCCGTGCGCTGGACCGATGATTCCGGCCGTTCCCGCGTGGTCCTGCTCGATGCCGGACCGGATCTTCGCACCCAAGCCCTCCGCCACGACCTCTGGCGGGCCGATGCCATCCTCTTTACGCACAACCACGTGGACCACCTCTTCGGCCTCGACGATGTGCGCCGGTTCAACGTCGCCATGCGCAGCCCCATCGACATCTACGCCGAGGAGCGCGTCTGGGAAGCGCTGCACCGCGTCTACAAGCATGTCTTCGACAAGGCCGCGAACATCAACGACTCCTTCGTCGCCGACCTGATCGAGCGCCGCATCGCCGACCCCGACGGCGCGAACACCCCCGACCCGCGCTCCGGGCGATTGCCTTCTTCCCAAGGCGGAGCGGCTGCCCCCATCGACCTCCACAACATGCGCTTCACCCCCGTCCGCCTGCTCCACGGGCACCTGCCCATCCTCGGCTTCCGCATCGAGCCCGTCCCCGGTACCGACCTCGCCCGGCGGGTCGAAGCCTCCGCGCACAACCCCTTCCCCTTCGCCTGGTGCACCGACACCTCGGCCATCCCCCCGAAATCCTGGCAACCCCTCACCGGCCTCCGCGCCCTCGCCCTCGACGGCCTGCGCCACCGCTCGCACCCGACGCACTTCAACCTCGATCAGGCCGTGAACGCCGCGGTGAGACTCGAAGCCGACCAGACCTGGCTCATCCACATCGCCCACGAAATCCTCCACGCCCGCGACGAGCCGGACCTCCCCGACCCCATCCGCTTCGGCATCGACGGCCTCGTCCTCTCCTGCGACCAGCCCCCACGCATCGAAACCGGCCCCGGACACTCCCAATCAGTCCCACCCGTAGACAGGAGAAGCCCGGACGATCCCCAGCCGGCTCGCGTTGAGCCCGAGGACGAGCCGTCCTGAACCGACCCGGAGGGTGCCGTGATCGGAGCCCGACAAAGTCGGGCGCAGGCCACGCTGAGCACCGAACGCGGTTCCGCGCCTCGCGTGGCCTTCGCTTCGCTCCGACCACGGCACCCCGGGCGAAACCCCCCATATTTCCTGCAAAATCCCAGCCCCCAACCCTCCCCCGCTGGCCCGAAATCCGCCCCTTCGCTACACTCTTCGCCCCATGGCCAACACACGCGATCTCAAGAAGCGCATCAAAGCGATCAAGTCCATCCGTCGCATCACCAAGACGATGCAGATGATCGCCACGAGCAAGTTCGCCCGCTCCCAGCAGCGCGCGACCCAGTCCAAGCCCTACACCGAGGGCATCTTCGATCTCGTCACCGAGCTCGCGGAAAAGGCCGGCAACATCTCCCACGAACTCATCGACGGCCCGCGCGACGGCTTCAAGCCATCCGCCAAGCCCCTCGTGCTCGTCATCACCTCCGACCGTGGCCTCTGCGGCCCCTACAACGGCTCGATCCTCCGCGCCGCGATGAAGCACCTGCGCGGCCTCGACGACTACAACCTCGAGGTCGTCGGGCGCAAGGGCCAGAGCGTCCTGAAGTTCAACAAGTTCGCCATCGACGCCGCCCACAACCAGTTCGGCGACAAGCCGACCTTCGAAGAGGTCGAGAAGCTCGCACGCCAGTACATGGACCGCTTCGCCGCCGGCGAGATCACCTCGGTCCACGTCGTCTACATGCGCTTCATCTCGACCTCGCGCCAGCGCCCGTCGGTGCTCCAGCTCCTGCCGCTGAAGCCGCCGGCCGTCGAACACGCCGAGGGCGAGACGGCCGGCACCAGCAGCGTCGAGTACGACTTCACCCCCGAGCCCGCCGAGTTGCTCAGCTCGCTGCTCCCCGAGACCGTCAAGGCCACGCTGTTCCAGGCCTTCCTCGACGCCGTGGTCTCCGAGAACGTCGCCCGCATGGTGGCGATGAAGGCCGCGACCGACAACGCCGGCGAGATGGGACGCCTCATCGGACGCAAGTACAACCGCGCCCGCCAGGCCCAGATCACCACCGAACTCACCGAAATCATCTCGGGCGCCGCGGCCCTCGAATAGGCCAACGCCCCAACCCGACCCCCCACCAACCGCCCGCTCGACGGGCGGTTTTCTTGCGCTCCTCTGGGCCTTCCACAAAATAGCCCAAGTTCTCGGCCCGGCCGGGGTTACGATAGAAACATGAAGCGCTCCGCCTTCACCCTCATCGAACTGCTCGTGGTCATCGCCGTCATCGGCATCCTCATCGCCATCCTCCTGCCCGCCCTGAACCGCGCGAAGATCCTCGGCGAGGACACGAAGAGCGCATCCAACGTCCGGCAGAACGTCATCGACATCCTCGCCCTCGCCGAAGCCGACTCCGGCACCATGCCCATGGCGCCCGTCAACCCCGACTGGTCGTTCGCCGGCATGCCCGGCTGCCTCGCCACCACGCCCACCGGCTTCGAGTCCAACATCTCCTGGTTCGGCCACTCCGACCTGTGGCACCTCGTCGTCTGGTCCGCCGGTGGCGAGCGCACCAACGCCTGGATCAGCCCGTCTCGCGGCAACGACGACTGGACCCGCTACCCGAACCTCAACGACTACAAGCTCACCGAAACCGCCTTCGCCGCCCCGCAGTACTGGGCCGAAGGCGCCAACCAATCCTGCGCGATCGGTCCCGACCCGACCTGTCGCTGGCTCGCGCCGCAGCGCCTCTCGACGCTCGCCTCACCGAGCGCCAAGGGCATGCTCTACGAGAACCCGCTGATCGCGCACCGGCGCCGCCCGAGCATCGGAAGCAGCTCCGCCGAGCGCCGCGCGCTGGTCCCCGTCCCCATCGGCTTCTTCGACGGCCACGCCGACACAAGACCGCTCGGCGAAGCAGACGACCAGGGGGTCCCCAACCAGCCCTACTTCAACAGCCAGGGCCCCGTCCTCACCACAACCGACGGATTCCGCGGCAGAGACTTCTGAACCACCGCTCAGGTCGACGCGTCGCACGCGTCGCCGAACCCGCTGAGCACGATGTTCAGATCCGCGAGGTCCACAACGCCGTCGTCGTTCACATCGCCGTCGCGCCCGACCTCGACCGCGTCACCGAAGTTCCCGAGCACGAGGTTCAGGTCCGCGAGGTCGATGAAACCGTCGTTGTTCGCATCGCCCATGAGGCAATCGAAACCACACGCCGCGCTGCTCACCGAGAACGGGCTGAAGCCGACATTCTCCGAAATCGGATCGCCCGCGCCCGAACCACCCGGAGCGCCCGGACCCGTCGGGTCGCCCCACCACGAGCAGCACACATTCAACTGCGCGTTGTTGGTGTTCTCCACCGCGAACTGCGAGTTGTTCTCGAAGCCGCACTCGCTCGCGAACACCGTGCCGGCGGTACGCCGAAGCCCGGTGCCGTTGCCGGTGAACGAGGTGCACGACAGCGAGAGCGTGCCGTTGGAAACGCTCAGGCCGACCGCGGGGTTGTCGGCGAACAGGCAGTCCTCGACACGTGTTGTTGCGTTGACATGGTTGAGCGCTGCCGAACCCGTCTCGGCAAGCCCGCACCGTTCGAAGACGCACTCCGAAATCGTTGATACCGCGTTCGATAAGTGCAGACCGAAGTCGTTCCCGCCGGTGCCGATGTCCGAAATCGTGCAGTTCTCCATCACGAGATCCGGGCAATTCACAGCGCTGACGTTCGAACGCACCGAGAAAGCGTTTCCGCCACCGCCGTGGCGTACGGTTGTCCACTGCATCAATGCGGATGAGTTCGAGCCGTTGAACGTCACACCGTCCCACGTGTTCGCGTCCGAATCATCAACCGAGGTCAGGAGGATCGGATCCGCCATGGTGCCGAGGCACTCCAGGCGACCCTGCAGAATCAACTCGGCGGTGTCGTTGATACCGAAGACCGTCACACCCGGATCAATCGTCAGCACCCCGCCCGCGGGGACCGAGACATCGCCGCCCGCCAGCTCGAACCCCTCGTGGCTCGCCATCGCGTGCATGACGCTGTCCAGCGCGGTGCTGCCAGACCGGACCCGGATCCGGTTCTTTGTGTTCGCCGAGAACACGCACATCGACACGTCCTGCAGGGAGTTGGCCTGCACCAGAGCGCACACGCCGATGTTGTCGAAGAAACCGCACTCGACGAGCGCGGACGAACCATTCGGGCTCGCGCAGAAGAAACCGAAGTCACTGCCAGAATCGCCGCAGTCGCGGAACTCGGTCCGGATGCAGTTCACGACCGAGTTCGAGTTGTAGACGCCGTAGTCGCTCCCGCCCGTCGAGATATCCGAGATCGTGCAATCCTCCAGAACCACATCCGGACTGTTCACCGCGCTGACATTGGAACGGACGGCGAACGCGTTTACCCCTCCGCCGTAGCGGACGGTGGTCCAGCGCAGCAATCCGGACGCGTTGGTGCCGTTGAAAGTGACACCGTCCCAAGTGTCAGCGTTCGTATCATCGAACGAAGTCATGAGAATCGGCTCCGCCATCGTGCCGAGGCACTCAAGGCGTCCCTGCACGAGAAGCTCGGCCGTGTTGTTGATACCGAACACTCGAACGCCCGGACCCACGGTGAGGATGGCGCCCGCCGGCACGCTCACATCACCGGTGTCCAGTTCCCAACCGTCCATGCCGGGGATGTGCTCCATCGCGCCGTCGACCGCGGTGCTCCCGGCTGCGATGCGGATGCGCCCGATCGCGTTGCCCGTGAACGACCCCCCGGTGATGTCCTGCAGCGATCCCGGCTGGACGCGGGCGCACTGCCCCATGTTGCTCTGAAACTCGCAGTCTTCGAGCGCGATCGAGCCGTTCGCTGCCGCGGCGAAGTACCCGAAGTCGCTCAGATCGGCGCCGCAGTTGCGGAACACGGTTCGCACGCAGGACACCGCCGAATTCGAGTTGTAGAGACCGTAATCACTCCCAGCGGTATCGATGTCGGAGATCTCGCAGTCTTCGAGCACGACATCCGGTGCGTTCACGGCGGACACGTTCGATCGAACCGCGAACGCGTTCACGCCGCCGCCGCGCCGGACGCTCGTCCATTGCATCAGTCCGGTCGCGTTCGCGCCGTTAAAGGTCACCCCGTCCCAAAGCGTGGCGGGTGTGTCGTCAGCAGAAGTCATCACAATCGGCTCGCCCGCGGTCCCCAGGCACTCCAGACGCCCTTGGACCAGCAATTCCGCGGACGCATTCAGCCCGCGGACCCAGGCGCCGGGCCCGACCGTCAGCGTCACGCCCGCCGGCACGGTCACATCCCCGCCGTCGAGTTCCCAACTGTCCAGACCGACCATGTTCTCCATCATGCCGCCCGCCGAGGTCGTTCCGGAGTTCACGCGGATCCGCGCCACGCTGTTGCCGCTGAACTCACAGCCGGAAAACCCTTGCACGGACGACGGCTGCACCCTCGCGCACTGCCCGATGTTGTTCGAGAACAGGCAGTTCTGCACCGCGCTGCTCCCGTTGTTGGAGGTCGCATGGAACGCGAAGTCGGTTGTCGCGTCGCCGCAGTCCACGAAAGTGCTGTCAACGATCTCCACCACCGAATTGCTGCAGTACCAGCCGTAGTCCACGCCGCCCGCCGCGATATCGGAGATCCATCCGTTCTCGAATCGCACGAGTCCGGAGTTTACGGCCGATACGTTCGATCGAACCGCGAACGCGTTGCCCCCGCCGCCGCGACGAACGCTTGTCCACTGCATCAGCCCGGTCGCGTTCGCACCGTTGAAGGTCACGCCGTCCCACAGCGTGCCGGGTGTGTCGTCGAACGAAGTCATGACGATCGGCTCGAGCTCGGTGCCCAGGCACTCCAGCCGTCCCTGAACGATCAACTCCGCCGTGGAATCGATCCCGAAGACATTGACGCCCGCTTCGATGGTGAAGGTTGTAAACGCCGGGACCGACAAGTCGCCCTGCGCAAGTTCAAAGCCCTCGAACCCGGCTCCCTGCGCGCGCATGACCCCGCCGTCGACCGTACTGCCCGACGACACGCGGAAGCGGTTCGTCGTGTTCGCGTTGAAGGTGTTCGCCATGAAGCCGCCGACATTCCACGCGGCAACCAGCCCCGCGTACCCGGTGTTCGACTCGAAGTGGCAACCGCTCACGGTGACCGAAGAACCGGACTGATCGCGCACCGCGAAATCCGAGGGCTGGTCGCCGCAGTTCTCGAAGAGGGTGTCGGAGATCGTCGCGATCGCGCCGCTCGCGATGTACACGCCGCTGTTGGACGAGGCGGAGCCCGAGCAGTCTCGGATCGTGCAGTTCATCAGAACAGTGGAGGGCGACCCGCTGGTCGTCAGAGCGGAGCCGACCGCGAACGCGTTGGGTTGCCCGGCGTACCGGATCTCACAGAACTGCAACTCCGCGGTCGCCGCCGCGCCGTTTACGATCAGGCCGTCCCACTGCCCGGGCGCGCTGTCGAGAACCGAGGTGAACAGGATCGGCGAGCCGACCGTCGCTACCGCCGAGAGGTGCCCGCTCGAAACCTGAAGCGTTGTATTGGTGTTCGCGAGCACGACCACGCCGGGCTCGATCGTGAGAGTCGCACCGCCTGTCAGCGTCACGTTCGAAGTGATCTCGTACGGGCTGCCGGCGAGGTTCCAGGTCGTGTCGGCACCGATGTTCCCGCCGACGAGCGTCTGCGCCGAGGCCGTAGCCGCCAACGCAAGAAAACCGACCAGCCCGCACCACAGCCGCCGCGCGTTCATCGAAATCGCCATCTTGTCGCTCCTCAAATCCTCCGCCGACCCGCGCGGCCGACGCCTCTACTTTCAACCTACCCCCAGCCATCCGCCTCACCAAGCATTTCATGGGAATCAGCGCCAAATCGAGGCGGTCGAAACTGCCTGTTTTTTCGCCAGGTCCGCATCGATCCGCGATTCAGGCTTCCCATCCCCCTTCCGCTCCTCCGTTAGACTGTCGGTATGACCCAGACCTCTTCGACCCCCGCTTCCAGCGAGGCGCGATCCCTCGCTCCCGTCTACCGATCCGCCCTCGAGATGATCGGCAACACGCCGATGCTCGAGCTCAACAACCTCGATTCCGGCTCCTGTCGCCTGTTCGGCAAGCTTGAGATGATGAACCCCGCCGGCTCGATCAAGGACCGCATCGGCCTGAGCATGATCGAGGCCGCCGAGCGCGACGGGCGCCTGAACCCGAACGCCGACCCCAAGCCCACCATCATCGAGGGAACCGCCGGCAACACCGGCCTCGGCCTCGCCCTCGTCGCCGGCCAGCGCGGCTATCGCATGCTCGTCGTCGTCCCCGACAAGATGAGCGAGGGCAAGATCCAGCACCTGCGCGCCATGGGCGCCGAGGTCGTGCTCGCACGCTCGGATGTCCAGAAGGGCCACCCCGAGTACTACCAGGACGTCGCCGCCCGCCTCGCCGAGAAGACGCCCAACAGCATTTACATCAACCAGTTCTCGAACGATCACAACACCGCCGCGCACTACGAGCACACGGGACCCGAGATCCATCGCCAGCTCGAAGCCCACGGCGGGGTGGATGTGTTCATCGCCGGCGTCGGCTCCGGCGGCACCATCTCCGGCGTCGGGCGCTACCTCAAAGAGCAGAACCCGAACTGCAAAATCGTCCTCGCCGACCCCGCCGGCTCGATCCTCGAACCCCTGATCAACCGGGGCGAGAAGGTCGAGGCCGGCTCGTGGCTCGTCGAGGGCATGGGCGAAGACTTCGTCCCCGACATCTGCAACCTCGACGTGGTCGATGAGGCCATCGCCGTCACCGACGCCGAGTCCTTCCACGCGGCTCGCGAGCTGCTCGACAAGGAAGGCCTGCTCGCCGGGTCCAGCACCGGCTGCCTCATCGCCGCCGCCAAGAAGTTCTGCGCGAAGCAGGACAAGCCGCTGAACGTCGTCACGCTCATCTGCGACCAGGGCGCGAAGTACCTCGGCAAGATGTTCAACGACTACTGGATGATCGATAACGGCTTCATCGATCGCGAGAAGGCCGGCGACCTGCGAGACATCATCGCGCGTCGCCACGCCCATCGCGAGGACTATGTCGCCAAGCCGACCGACCCGCTCAGCCAGATCATCAAGGTCATGGACCTGCAGAACATCTCGCAGATGGCCGTGGTCGAAACCGTCCACCTCACCTCGACCGGTCGCGACCACGACAAGGTCGTCGGCATCATCGACGAGGGCGACATCCTGATGGCGGTCGTGCAGGGCGACTCGGCGCTGTCGCGCCCGGTGTCGGACTTCATGACCACGCGCCTCGAGACCATCTCGCCGACCGCCAAGGTCGAGGACCTGATCCCGATCTTCCGCGCCGACCGCGTCGCCATCGTCGTCGACGACAACCCGCCGAAGGGCGCGGGCACCGAGTTCCGCGAGTACCTCGGCCTGATCACTAAGATCGACCTCATCAACTACCTGCGCCGCCAGCTCAAGTAAGCACCTTCCCGCGCTTCGCATTCCATCACCGACCCATCCGTCCGGGAGTCTTGATATGTCCGACCACTCGAATCTCCGCATCGCCAGCCAGGTCATCCACGCCGGCCAGCACGCCGAACCCATCACCGGCGCCGTGATGCCCCCCATCTTCACCAGCACCACCTACGCCCAGGAATCACCTGGCGTGCACAAGGGCTTCGAGTACTCGCGCTCGCACAACCCCACCCGCTACGCGCTCGAGCGCATGATCGCTAAGCTCGAGGGCTCGACCATCGATGAAGACACCGACGCGTCCTGCGGCGGGTTCGCCTTCGCCTCCGGCCTCGCCGCGATGGCCACCGCGCTCGAACTCATCGACGCCGGCTCGCACATCATCTCCATGGACGACATCTACGGCGGGTCCAACCGCCTGCTCCAGAAGGTCCGCCAGCGCACGCAGAACCTTGACATCGACTTTGTGGACCTCACCGACGAGTCGAAACTCCGCGCCGCGATGCGCCCCGACACCGCCATGCTCTGGGTCGAGACGCCGACCAACCCGACGCTGAAGATCGTGGACATCGCGCGCGTCGCGCAGATCGCCCACGAGGTCAACCCCAAGTGCCTCGTCGTGGTGGACAACACCTTCTGCTCGCCGGTGAACCAGCGCCCGCTCGAGCACGGCGCGGACATCGTGATGCACTCCTCGACCAAGTACGTCAACGGGCACTCCGACGTGGTCGGCGGCATCCTCGTGACCGGCAAGCCGGAGATCGCCGAGCGCCTGCGCTTCCTGCAGAACGCCATCGGCTCGGTCATGGGCCCGTTCGATGCCTACCTCACCCTGCGCGGGCTCAAGACCCTCGACGTGCGCATCCGGCGTCACAACGCCAGCGCGCTGCGCATCGCCAAGCACCTCGAAGCCAGCGACCTCGTCGATCGCGTCGTCTACCCCGGCCTCGAGAGCCACCCGCAGCACGGCGTGTACAAGAAGCAGATGGAAGCGACCGGCGGCGGCGGGACCGGCATGATCACCTTCTTCATCAAGGGCGGGCTCGAACCGGCCAAGGCCTTCCTCGAAACCGTCAGCATCTTCACGCTCGCCGAATCGCTCGGCGGCATCGAGTCGCTCATCGAGCACCCGGCGATCATGACCCATGCTTCCGTGCCGCCGGAACAGCGGGCGGTGCTCGGCATCGATGATGCGCTGATCCGCCTGTCGGTCGGCATCGAGGACTGCGACGACCTGATCGCCGATGTGGACCGCGCCCTCGAGGCGGCGTCCACCAAGATGGGGGCGATGGCGGGCTGATCGGCTCACCTAGGCTTTGACATGACCAGCGAGCGACCAGACCGGTGTCCGTGCCCGCGCTGCCCGTGCCCGGTCCATCGCCAGTGGTCGCTGTGTGTGCTGGTCACGGAGTCGATCTGCACGCGTCCGTGGGAAGATGTCGCCCGCGCGGCGCTCGAGGCCGGGGCGGACTGCCTCCAGCTGCGTGAGAAGGACCTGTCGGGGCGCGAGCTGCTGCATCGCGCGCTGCGCCTGCGCGAACTGACGCGCAACCACGATGCGGCGCTGGTCATCAACGACCGCCCGGACATCGCGGCCTTGGTGGAGGCCGACGGCGTGCACCTCGGCCAGACCGACCTGCCGGTCGGCGAAGCGCGGCGCATCGTGGGCGACGGCGTGTGCATCGGCGTGAGCGCGACGACGCTCGACCAGGCGACGGAAGCGCTGCGCGCCGGCGCGGACATGCTCGGGCTCGGCCCGATGTTCCCGACGAGCACCAAGGCCAACCCCGGCGGACGCACCGACGGCTCCGTCGCCGGCCCGGCGCTCGCGCGCGAGGTGCTCACCAAGCACCCGGACACCCCCCACCTCGCCATCGGCGGCATCGGACCGGACCACATCGGCACGCTGCGCGAAGCGGGCGTCCGCGGCATCGCGGTGAGCGGGGTGGTGTGCGCAGCGGACGACCCCGGGGCGGTGGTGGAGCGGCTGGTTGGGGCGATGAAGGCTGGCTAGTTACTTCGGGATCAGTGACTCGAAGTCGAGCGTGGACCAATCGAACGTCTCGTAGTCGGGATGAAAATGGTACAGCTCGCTACCCCAAGCCTCGTCCCGGTGGATGAGCTCGAGCCATTGCGGGAGTGTCAGCAGCGAGGCGATTTCGTCCGGACCCATGGATATCCGTCGAACAATCGCAAAGTACTCTGGCGGCAAGACCGACCGCTCCGGCGAATAGGGTCTTCGCAGCCACGAGTCCTCGAACGCGTACTCGATGTCCAGAGCCTCGCTATACGCCGCTTCTATCTCCGCCAGCACGGCCTGCAACTCGTCGCGTTGCTCTGCGCTCAGACCCGATAGATGGAGCGCGTCCCGGATGAATCGAGGGCCGCCGATTCGCACTTCCATGGGCACGGGCTTCAGGCGCTGGACGATGTTCTGGTTCTCACAGAAGAACTCATGAAACGCACGTTCGTCAACACCCTTGAAACCAAACTCTGCGAGCCGCTCGGGCACCCGCCAAATGGACTGAGCCAAGTTGAACGATGCTTCGTCGATCGCCGCCTCGAACTCAGCTCGTTCATCGAAATCCGCGTAGCCCAGAAAATCGAAAGGGCGAAAGTCCACTTGCTCTTGCTTCTGCAGGATGGCGATGAGGGCCGACGCTCGCGCGCGAACCTCCGTGCGTATTTCACGGAGGAGCGGAAGGGCCTCGGGGGTCTGTACAACTTCGGGCGATGTCCCGTTGAGCAGCAAGAGCGGATCGATCGTCGTGCCCAGCGACTCATGAGTGCTCGCTTGACGCCATCTCTCAAGGTCCCGGGTGATCAGATAGTCCTGCCAGATAGAATCATCGGCGGGCTGAACGATGGTTCGGATACGCTCGATCAGTCGCCTTTCTAGCGCGGCCTGCGACTCTTGGACCTCTTTGTGCTTTGCGTGCCGGAACTCACACATGTCCGGGTTGACTTCCTCCACTTCGTCGAAGCCACCGGCCTTCACGACCTCATCCATGAAATAGAGCCAGCTACGGAAGTAACGGGCTTGCATCGCTTCTAAGGCCGACCGGTGCTCGGAGATCAGTTCGCGCACCGCTTCGGCCTGAGCATCCGTCATTGGGAAATGCAGTCGGAGGCGCATCAACTCAGGGTCGACTTCCCCGACGAACCCGCTGAAAGGAGTTCCGGTCGCATAGGCCGCCTCTCCCGGACTCCGCTCAGCGCTTGCCGGTACAAAGCCCGCCAACACGACGAAAACGAGAAGCATCGCACGCATCATGGGTTTCGCTCCTTTGCCAAAGACTGTAGCGGATCACTCCGGTGCGGTCACGGATCGGCCTACACCACCAACCCCGCCAACCTCAGCAGCTTCAGCACCACCGCGCCGGACGACGCGAAGTGTTCGACGATCTGGACCTGGCGGTGCTCGCGATCGGTGGCGTCGGCCAGCGCGTCGAGCAGGCGCTGGGCTTCGGCGAGTTCGTCTTCGGTGAACGCGTCGCGCAGGGCGAGCGCGTCGAAGGGGAGCCGCTGCGCCGCCTGGAGGTACGCGGCGCCGGCGGCAGAGATGTCGGCGCGGTAGCGGTTCTGGCGGGCGCGGAGGGAGTCGGGGCGGTTCGTGGAGTCGTTCATGGCGTGGGCCTTTCGGGTTCGTGCGTGCTTGTGGGTGCTTGGGGCTGGATCGGTCGCTGGATCAGTTGCCGGGCCGGTTTGAGGGTTGAGCCGACGGATCGGGGAGCGGGTCGGACCAGTCGATCGTCAAGGCATCCGGATCGATGCCGATGCGCCGGGACGCCGCGTCGGCGAGCGAGCGCCGGAGCACCTCGCTCTCCGTTCGCGCGAGCAGGTACGCGCCGAGCGCATCGGTCAGGCGACGGGCGTGGGCATGGTGGCGGTCCGAGCGGGCGAGCAGTGATGCTTCGGTCTGCGCGATGCCGGCGAGCACCTCGTCGCGCAGGCCGATGACGACGGCGCTGACGTCGAGGCGCTGCTCGGGCGAGAGGGGGTCGTCCAAGCCGAGGTTGTGCGACTCGCGCACGATGCGCTCGGCCTCGGCGTGGAGCGACGCGAAGCGCTGGTCGAGGCGCTCGCGCTCGGACGCGCTGATCGCGCGGATCAGCGCCTCGTGCTCGGCGCGGAGCGCCTCGATCGCGCCCGACGACGACGCGGCGATCTGCGACGCCTCGGGTGCGAGCGGCGCGCAGCCGCCGCTGAACAGCGAGGCGGCGCAGGCGGTGCACGCGCCGAGCAGGGGCAGGAGTCGGGACGGGGCGGGGAAACGGGGCGGGCGGGGCGCAAGGGCGGCGCAGGGCATGGCTGGTCTCCGGGAGGGCGGGTGAGGGGAAGTCATCGATCGGGGGCGTGCCGAGCGGTCGGCCCGGAACACACACGCCCCTCACCCTTGGCGCCGGCGAGCCCACGCGGCGCGCGCCAGAGCGGTCGATGCGAAAAGGCACCACGCGGATTGGCCCGTGGAATGGGCAGAAAAAAATCTGAAGTAGTCGCTCAGGTGGACATACGCCCGAGCCCACCCGGCGCGCGCCGGGGCGGACTTAGGACTGCTTCGGCTTGCGCCTCAGCACGACCACCACCACACCCCGCAGCGCCATCGCCAGCAGCGCAACGGGGAGGATCACATGCCACGCCAGCGCGCCGAGGTCGAGGTCGATCGCCCGGTCCAGCGCGCGCAGGGTGTGCGATGGGCGCGGCGTGATGGTCGTCATGCGCACGGTCCACACGATCGCGAGCGCCGCGATCACCAGAGCCGGCGCGCGCCAGAGCCAGCGACGCTTCGACTTTCGCGTGGTCAGGAAGGCCCCGAGCAGCCACAGCGCGTTGAGCGCGGCCGAGATCGCGATGATCGCTGGAGCGTACTGCTCGATCACGGGGCCGCCTTCGATGCGGGGACGAGTTCGACGCTGCGTACGGTGCGGGCGATCTGTCCTTCGCGCGTGAGCGGGAGCGGGATCATGTCGCCGCGGCGCCAGAGCGGGATCTGGTCGAGCAGGTGGGGCGAGCCGAGCTGGCCGTCCTGGCCGCCGAGCAGGACGACGGTGTTGGCGTCGGGCGACGACATGTCGCAGATGAGCCGGGCGTTGGCGCCGAAGGTGACCTGGTGGCGGTCTGAACTGACGCTGTGGGCGGCCTTGTGGATGGTGGTGGTCGTGCCGGGCGAGGGCAGGTTGTCGAAGGTGTAACGCGAGCCGATGACCGGGACGTTCGCCAGCGGGTGGGCGATGTTCAGGCGGTGCAGATCGCCCCAGGTCTGCTGCGGGTCGTAGTCGATGGAGGCGAGGTCAACGATGGTGCGGATCGCGTCGGGCGACGGCGCGCTTACGATGTCCTGGCGCACGAAATCGTGGACATACGCGCCCGAGCGCATCGTGCGGACGATCGACGGCGAGTAACGGTCCTTGTACAGCTCTTCGATCGCGGTATCGAGCAGGCGCTGGTACGACGCGGCGCCGACGGAGTCTTCGGTGTAGTGGCCGTCCCAGCGGAGGGCGCTCAGCAGGATGGGCGACGACTGCGGATCGATACCCGCGCGCGAGGCGGCGGTGACGATGGCCTGGGCGGCTTCGAAGGATGCACTGCTGTACACATCGCGCTGGAGCTCGCGCAGGTCCTCGGTGGTGACCGGGCGCTCGGCGGTAATGTCGGCGAGCACGCTCTGGATGCGCACCAGCCGGTCGTTGGCGTTGCCTTGCGCGACCAGCGGCGTGGTGAAGCGCAGCGGGACGTTGTTCGACGAGGCGAGGAAGCCGGCCTCGGGGTTGAACGCGACGGGCAGGTTGGCCTGCGCGACGGGGCTGTCGAGGCGGTACTGCGAAGTCGGCGGCACCGGCGACTCGCGCGAGGCGCGGGCGGCGCTGGGGAACGCCTCGATGGCCATCAACTGGCCGATATTGCCCTCGGTGTCGCCGAAGAGGATGTTCTGGCCCCCGGTCGCGAAGGTGGTGAAGGCGGCGCGGAACTCGTCCCAGTTGGTGGCGTGCGAGGCGCGGAGGAAGGCGGAGGCCTCGTCGGAGGGCCGGTGGCCGCGCCAGGCGAGGGCGAAGTCGCCGTCGCCGAGGCGCTTGAGCAGTTGGGCGTCGGAGACGACCGGGCCGAACTCGCTCTCGCGGATCTCGGCGGTCCGGTCGAACCACAGGCGCACGCCGATGGATTCGCGCCGGGTGGAAACGGGCTGCCAGCCGGACGGGAGCCGGTAGAGCACGCTGGAGGAGGCCTGCATGTTGGTGCCGGTCCACGCGATGTGCTCGTTGCGACCGACGACGACGAACGGCAGCCCGGGCATGGTCAGGCCGGCGACGGACTTGGTGGGCGTGCGATAGGCGACGACGCACCAGATGTTCGGCTGGGGCAGCCCCAGGTGCGGATCGGACGCGACGATGGCGCTGCCGGTGGCGGATCGCAAGCCGTCGATGGCGAAGGCGTTGGAGCCGGTGCGCCCGGCGTGCATGAGCAGGTCGAGGTCGGTCGGTGTTTCGGGGCCGTAGCTTGGCACGCCGTCGTCGGCGAAGTCCCAGAGGCGCTGGGCGAAGTCGTCGTAGCCCTTCTGGTTGCGCAGCGGGATGAGCGCGAGCCAGCGTCCCCAGTTCACATCCACGCAGGCGAGGCGCCCGAAGGCGAGCACGTCCTCGACGGTCCACTCCTCATCGAGCGAGAAGCCGAGCGTGTCGAAGTCGGCGGGGGTGGTGGCGAGGGTGCGCCGGTAGTCGTTCACACCCTCGACGTATCGCTCGATCCACGCGCGCGTGTCCGGCGGCAGCTGGCGGGCCATCTCGGGGACTGCGCGGTCGAGGTCGAAGGCGCGGATCGCCTCGTCGATCGGAGCGGCGATGGGGCCGGCGGACTCCGCCAGGCGCCCGCGCGAGACGCGCCGGAACAGGTCCATCTGCGTGAGGCGCAGGTGGGCGTGGACAAGGCCGAGGGCGTAGGGCGCATCGGATTCGTCGGCGACCTCTATGAAAGGAATGAGGTGCTCGTCGTAGCGGATGGTCGCGGGTGCCTGCAGGCCGGGCCAGAGTTCGCGCATGCGGTCGACGCGCGTCTCGGCCATGATCGACGACGGGCGTGGCGGCGGCGAGATGCAGCTCGACAGCGTCAGCGCGATGACGACGAAGAGCACGAGGTGCAGGGCGGGATGGGCGAGCAGGCGGGTCATGCTTTTGATGGGGCTCCCTGAACAGAACGGACGCGGCGCGACGGAGGGCGTTCCATCGTAGGGGCGGGTTCGAGGGCGGGCCCGGGCGCGATGCGGGCCGGCTGCGCACGAAAACGCGGCCCGGAGGCCGCGAGAGGGGGTTGAGGTTTCCGGGCGACCGATCAGCCGTCGCAGGCGCTGCCGAAGGCTCCGATGACGATGTTCAGGTCGGTCATGTCCACGCTGCCGCTGCCGTCGGCGTCGCCGAAGGGGGTGTACTGGGCGTAGTTCGCGAGGACGCGGTTGAGGTCGGCGAGGTCGATGACGCCGTCGCCGTTGACATCGCCGGTGCAGGTGCCGGTGAACTCGTAGGCCCCGCGATCGACGACGGATCCGATGATCCGCGGGTTGCCGTCGAGGTCGAAGTCGGAGGTGACGAGGGCGTTGGAGCCGGTGTTGATGGCTGGGGAGCCGGGGACGAGGCGGTAGTCGCCGTCGGTGTTGAAAAGTGGGTGTCCGCCGCTGGGGAGCGGATCGACGAAGTAGTCACTCAGGGAGTTAAGCGGTAGGAAAACGAACTCTTCGCACACCGGGAACTGGCACAGGCCAGCAAAGCAGTACCTTGCGACCGGCTGATAGTTCAACTCTCCCAGTGTGCGCAGGAACCCGATCACTGCGGAGTTCTCGATCTTGAAGGTGGTCGGCTCGGGATGAGGAATGACCGGATACACACCGGTGAAACCAAGCAGCGTAGAGTTTGCGATCCTAACCCGATGCATCGCGGATCCACGGAAGCCTCGCAGCATCGAGTTGGTAGCGGTAAGTGAGCGTGCAGAGCTGATCGTCGATGCGGATCCCGAGCCGTTCATGTAGACATCACAGTTCTTGATGAAGAAATGTGCATTCCCGGAGAGCGAGCCATTGAACGGGACAGCGGTGTCGGATTCGAGTAGCGTCATATCCTCTAGGGCGAGGCTTGTGCCGCGAGCAAGCATCGAGTTGATGCCCGTGGCCTCCAGAGAATTACCGATCCCGTCGGTGGGGCAGGTTGATGCCATGTGGTCTGTACTGATTCTCGTCGAGGAGAGGCGCAGCGATCCGTCACCGGACACCGAAACAGCCGGTGCGAATGTTGCAAAGCACTGCTCAATGACACAGTTTCGGATCTCAGCATCTCCAGAGAGGACAGTCACACCCGCTCCCCTCGACAACGGGCCTGTCGCGTAGGTGCAAATCTCTTGGAAGTAGCGAAATCCTGCATATGATGAGGCTCTTGCCGCTCCGCTTCGGATGGTGAGGCCGTCCAGTGTGCCTCCAGATCTTGGTCCGACAAACACGACAACGCGATAGGCGTTGTCGGAGTAAGTCGAAGGGTCGCTAGGATCATCATTTCCCAGTGGGTCACCGCTCAGAGTTGTCTTATTGGCGAGGGGGTCTCGTTGGTCAGGCTTGTCTTCCCAACCCGCGAAGCCGCCGAGCAGCGTGACGTTGCTCGTCGGCCGAAAACTCGCGCGGTGTAGCGGCACTGAGAAGTCAGGCAGGTAGGTCCCCGACGCGAGCCAGACTTCGACCGGGCCGCAGCGGCTACGGGCGATGTCGAGGGCTTCGTGGAGTTCGAGGAGTGGGCTGTCCCAGGACGAACCGTCGCCGGAGGCCGGGCCGGAAGCGTTCACATAGAGGCGGATCGGTTCATCGCCCTCGCAGTTGAGCGTTGGGTCGGTCCGGCGTCCGCTGATCGACCGGTCGTAGTCGAAGTGACTCGGATCGCCGGTGTACTCGATCGCGCCGGCGTCGATGCCGCCACCATCGCCGATGCCGGGCGTATCGATCGATCGCGGGTTGCCGAGCAGGTCGAACGGGAGCGGCTCATCAACGACGCCGTTCTCGTTCAGATCGGCGTAGTCGAGAAGTGCGATCTCTACCTGCTCCGTATCCACCAAACGATCGATATTCGGCGAGTCCGGTCGCGGCGTGGGGTCGTCGTCAGCCGTGCCGACGATCCCGTCCGGTCCGGCGAGATCGACAAAGAGCACTTCCTCGCCAGAGTTCTGCCCGATCGTATCGATCAAGCTCGCGTAGCTCGATGGGTCGTTGGTCGCGGAAGACTCCCAGTCCTGAACGAAACTGCCGCGTATGAAATGGAGCCGAGGGAAAGCGTTTGGGTTCGGTGGTCTGACTGAGAATGGCAACGAATCGAGTTGCTCATTCACACCCGAACCTGAGTGGCCCTTGTTCATGTGAAATGCATCGAACGCGTTGTACCGCTCGAGGAAATGGATGTCTGAAAGTGACCCATACCCCGCGCCTGGTCCATCTTCCGACTGATTGAAGACAACTGTGTTCCCAGCACTCATTTGGAAGGTGCTGTACATCGCGGCTGCCCCACCGATCGAGCCATCCGGGCCAGAAACAATATTGCCTACGAAGTAGTTGTTCTGCAGGACACTGAATCCCCACCCGCTATTCACGTAGTGAAATAAACCACCTCCGTGCTGCGCTTTATTGGACAGGAATCGGTTTGAGACAATCACCGCGTGCGGGCTTCGCGAGTCGATCGCACCGCCAAAGCCGCCAGATCGATTTTTGTAGAAGGTACTTCGTTTGATGATCGTCAGTGTGCCCACGAAGGTCGTGGCGCCTGAGCCCGGTACAAAAATAGTACTCTCGGTACCAGCGTTTGCCCGCACAAGGCAGCGATCGATGGTGATCCTGCCCGCCCCGCCCTTCATCGCCTGCAGCGCGTGCTCCATCACCATCCCGTGCAGCTCGCTGTTGAAGCCGCTGAACAGGGCCAGTGAGTTGTCCTCGTAGTTCGTGAAGTCCGGGCCGTCGTTGCCGAGCAGGTCGCCGGTGATGATCGTCGGGAACTGGTCGGGGTCGGTGGCGCCGAGGCCGGCGTAGCCGCCGGTGATGCGGTAGATACCAGTGGGGTTCTCGGTGTCTTCGTATCGGGGCGAGAAGGTGGCCTCGGGGTCGTTCGTGTTCACGCCATTGAACCGGTCGGGGCGGTAGTTCCCCTGGGCCATGCGGATCTCGACGAGTCGGTCCGAGTAGTCCTCGGCCAGCGCGTCCTGCAGGCTCTGGTGGGCGGTCTGCCAACTTGTCCCGTCGCCGCCGACGGGGGCGTCGTCATCGACGTAGACGATCTCGGTGACCAGCGATGCCAGTTCGAGGCGGCGCTGGGCGTAGTCTGCGAAGACGGACAGGTCGGTGCCGCGTGACGCGGCAGCGGCCATTTCCTCTTGGGTTGGCAGGTACTGCATCTCGCCGTCGGGGCCCATGATCCCGATGCGGGCGTTGTCGTCGGCGCCGCGGAGCTGCGCGTCGGTGGTGCCGGCGAAAACGGTGAGCACGCTGAGCATTATCAGCGCAGCGGACAGCGGCCGCGTGGACGTGCGCTCTCGCGCAGGGCCTCCGCGGCTTCTTTCAAAGAAGCGAACCATGGTGAAACTCCATCGGGCGGCGGATCAGTGTGAGCAATCAGTGACGCCGAGCCGGTGCCGCCCGTGAGACGCGACAGGGCGTCGGCCCGCACGCGGACCCGAACGGGTGACGCGAGCGGGCGAATGACACCAGTCGATACGCACGGAAGCACAGGGGAGTTCCGAGTACGGGCCATGCGCGGTGAGGGCGAACGGCGCTCGAACGGCTCGCGCTGGGCGCAAGTGACTCGTCGGAAGAGAGTTAGGCGTTTCACCAGTTCGTGCCCGGCAACGCGTCCAGGGGGAACGGCGGTCGAGTCAGCGGCCGCAGGGCGAGGCCGAGGAGGGCGAGTTCGGAGTCGTCGCCGGCGATGCGGTTGGTGCGCAGCGTCGAACAGCCGGTGCAGCGGTGGATGATGGCCCACTCGCCGTCCTGGCGGACCTCAATGCCGACGGGCTCCATGGGCGAGCGGCAGGCGCAGCGCCGGTCGCCGGGCTCCTCGTCGAGGTGGCGAGACCAGAGGCAGAGCGGACAGTGGTTGCGGTGGCGTGTGCCGAACCTCGTGGGATCGATCGCGGCGCGGCAGCGGATGCAGGTGAAGCCGGCGCTCTGGCGCCGGTCGTGTCGTGATTTTCCGGACATGTGTGAACAACCCTGGGCGCACGGGGCGGTGCGCCGGACAGACAAGGGGTATCTGGAGGGTCGGTGGGAACACCCCGCGTCGGGGCGTGCGCGCGGATCGGGTCCAGTCGAGCCCGACGGGCGCACGGAGCGCGCAGAACCGTTGATCGGTCATCTGCGCGGCGCGGGATGTTTCAGCAGGCGGTCGTCATCAGCCCGGAGCATACCTTCGGGCGTCGACGGTGCAAGGGAGAGGGCGAAGAAAAAGCGCGGCCTGCAGGCCGCGCCTGTTTGTCGGTGTGACCGGTTCGCCGCCGCGGATCCGGGCGCCTCAGCAGGTGGTTCCGAAGTTCGACAGGACCTGATTCAGATCACTGAGTGTGACGTTCCCATCACCGTCGATATCGCCGTTCGTACCCGGGGGCACCGATTGGCCGAAGCCGGACAGCACGAGATTGAGGTCGCTCAATCCGACGGCGCCATCGCCGTCGGCATCGCCCGGGCAGGACGGAGTGACCTGGGCGGAGAGCAACTCGATCTCGAAGATGTTGGCAGCAAGCACCGAGAAGGTTTCCACGCCGCCGAATGCACCGTCTGGCGATTCGGCGAGCACGCGCAGTTCATCACCGGTGATCGGCGGAGCGCCCGGGATAGACAGGGACACATCGTTCGGCCAGCAGATGCTGTAGCAGGCGGTGTCCTCGCCGTCGAGTTCGACCCGTCCTTTGCCGCAGCCCTTGGGCCAGTCGGTGGTGCGGGCAACCGCGCCCGGTGCGAGGCCGCCCTGCTGGAAGACCGGTACACCGTCCTGCAGCACTTCGACAAAGAGCGTCGTTGATCCGACGGCCGAGTAATCGGCCGAGATGAGCTTGTCGTTCGCATCGCCGAGCTGCGTATCCTGCTCGACGCGTAACCATCCCAGATCGCTGGCGCCCGTTCCGGCCACGATTCCGGTGGCGTTGAGTTCGATCATGGCGCCTTCGGGATCGCACCCCGGGGGCGGCGGCGCGATGCCATCGCAGGGCGACAACGGACTCCAGGTCATTTCGAGCTGGTTGATGGGATCGCCTGCCGTTCCGGTATCCCAATCGCAGGGCCAGCAGAAACCGTCGCACCCGCTCGAGCCGATGTTCGAAATCTTGATCTTGCCGTCATCGCCGTGCATCTGGGCGTTGTCGATGGTGCCTAACCCGTGGTCGCCGAACTGGAGAGTCTGCTCCTGCAAAGCGATCGGACCGAGGTCCTGCGCGGTGATGAGGACGTCGGAAACGAAGTCAATCGAAGCGCTGACGCCCAGGGCGCGTACGCGGATCTCCTGCACGTTCGAATACGGCGTCCCGGAGAACTGATCGATCACGGTGGTCGGGCCGCCGACATCGATGACGCCCTGGTCGCCGCTGGGCTCACACACCGCGCGCACCTTTCCGGAGGCGATTCCCTCCTCAGAAATCCCCATCGTGGTGGGCCCGTCCGTCTCGTACTCGGCGATCAGCGCTCCGTTTGCGCCGTACAGCTCGACAAGCGAAGTCGTCGAGCCGATCGACGTGAAGTCAAAGGTCGCGAGCACATGCTGGCCACGCGGCGTGAGCGCGCCCTGCATGTTCAGCGCGAAGATCTGTGATCCAGCGGTGCCATCGGCCTGACCAAGGACCTGCACATTGAGCGCGGCGTCCTCGAAAGACGCGGGCGCTTCAAAGGCCGAGTTCCAACCGGTTGTCTCACCCAGGTTGATGCGCACGCCGTCCTTGCCGGACGACCCGATATTGGAAACGCGAAGCGCACCGCCGCTATCGACATCGATCAATCCTTCGCCGAGCGTCGTGTGTCTCAGGCCGTGCACATCAATCGCCGCGTGCGCCCAGTGGCCACTATCGACGACCATGTTGTCACCGAGGGCTACAAAGCCGGCGAGCAAGGGGATTTCGAACGACAGGATGCGCTGCGGGCCGGCGAAGAGCGCCAGCGTGCCACCGGGCTCCAGCGCGCCTAGATTGGAGGTGCCTGTCGCCCAGAAGACTGCGGCTTGATCGAAGTCGGGACCAAAGAAACCGTCGAAGGTGCCGGTGGTATCCACGGGCGTCCACACGCCGGCGCTGCCGGGGAACGCGAAGCCCGAATCCCATGCTGCGCGCGAGACGATCTGCGCTTCCCACGCGAAGTCACTCCCGTCGTGTGCCGCGACGAACGCGGCATCGTCGGTCACACCGACAGCGACGGCGTATAGGTTGTTTCCGCCAGCCGCCCCGCGGGTGGGCGCGTTCTCAAGAGAGTAGTGGGACTGCAGATCGCCCATGCCGGTCGCGACGCCTTGAATTCTGAGACATGCGTCTTCGACGATCAGGAGTTCAAGGCACGGAGCTGGATCGGGTTCGAGGTAGAAGAAACAGAACGAGCCGAAGCCGCTCGACACATAGACCGGAGATGCGCTCGCGGTCGAGCCGATGACCACCCCCGCGGCGATGACGCCGATCGTGCTGAACCCGAGCGTACTCGTCCGTTGAAACAGATCGTTCGTTTTCATCGCAGTGCTCCTCCGTGCGTTTGTTGCCGCTCGGGAGCCAACCAGGCGCCGAGTCGGCAGCCCTCACCCAATCTTCACTGTAATCAAGGGGATCGCGCGCACAAACGACTTCTGATCGATTCAGAGGGAACCGTGAGGGAGACGCCAGAAAGCCGCATTCTTTCAGGACAAACTTACGATGCGATGCACGCGAAGCGGCATCCGCGACCGCAGGTCCCGGCCTCCCCTGCCGGTAGATCCATGTGCACCCGATGGGCGAGCCACGCACCGATGCTGCACACCAACCACGATCCGTTGGCCGAGCTGTCCGTTGCTTCGTTCCGGTTTCAGATGCTCGAAAGATTGTCAGAGCAGGGTCGGGACTGGAAGAATCGCATCGCGGATCCGATCAACGCGCAGGTGGGTATTGATGCCACACGAAAACCGCGTCTCTGCGGCCGCGCTGGTGGTGGGCCGATCGGGCTTGGGCTCATCCGTCGCAAGCGCTGCCGAAGGCAGCGATGACGATGTTCAGGTCGGTCATGTCCACGGTTCCGCTGCCGTCGGCGTCGCCGAAGGGGACGGGCTGGTTGAAGTTGGCAAGAACCTTGTTCAGGTCGGCGAGGTCGATGACGCCGTCGCCGTTGACATCGCCGGTGCAGGTTCCGGTGAACTCGTACGCGCCGCGATCCACGACCGAACCGATGATGCGATCGTTGCCGTCCAGGTCGAATTCCGAGTCGACGAATGCGTTCAAGCCGGTGTTGATGGCCGGCGATCCGGGTGCGAGGCGCAGGTCCTCATCGCCGGTGTACGGCTCGCCGTCGGGGCCGAGGGGGTCGAGGAAGAATTGCGCTGCGTTCGCGTCGAAGTCGAAGACGAGGTTGGTCTCGTCGAGTTGGTCGATGGTGTTCTGGAAGATCGTTGAAGCGAACACCGACGCCCGTATCGGCGAACTCGCGAAGCCATTAACGCCCTCGCAAGCAAACACGCTGTTCAAGAACTCGAAGTTCTCCGGGATCACCGGTCCGTTCGGAGCGAGCACCGTGAAGCGACGGGAAAAGACTGTGGAGTTGCGCACCCGAACGATCGGAGACTGAATGGTGAGCCGGCCACCGGAGATCTGGCTGCCGCTGATCGCGACAGGAGACGGACTCCGACTGTGGATGATCGGTGAACTGCTTGCAAGATCGCTGAAGCGAAGAACCGACCCGGCGATGGTCACCGCGCCTCCGGTCCAACGATTGCCCGATGCGCCAAGCAGGACGAGCCAGTCTCTCCTCATATCGAGGTCGCATGCGCGGAAGTCGAGCTCCGCCTCGCCGGGGGGAGGTAGGGGTGACGCACCGACGGAGTTACTCGTGATCTTCGCGACCATCCCCGTGTTTCCGACGGTCGGCCCACCCGGTCCGAACCGGCTGGATTCGAACTCAAGCCCGCCCCAGTGGGTGCCGACCGCGACGAACGGCATCCGGTACTCCACGGTCGAGTTCTCCATCAGGCAGTTGCGGATCACCACGTCGCCCGCCCCGTGGTACAGCAGCGCGCCGCCACGTCCGAGGCCATCCGGGCTCGGCCAAGCGAAACCCGGACCGAAGACGAGCTGCTTCTGGAAGCCGTCGCGGATCGAGAATCCGTCCACCACGCCGCCACCGCGAGCGCCGAGACTTGCCAAGACATGCGGTGCGTTGTCCTCGAATGTGGATTCATCCGCGATGTCGTCGTTGCCGAGCACGTCGCCGGTCAGGATCGTTTCGTTGGCGATCCAGTCGCGCTCGTCGGCGCTGTCCTCGTTGCCCGCGAAGCCGCCGAGCAGCGTCACGTTCTCGCGCAGGCGGAAACCGTTCCAGCCGGAATCCGCGCAGATCGGGGCGTACACGCCGGCGGCCACCCAGATCTCGACTGGGCCGACTCGGCGCGCCGCGACGTCGAGCGCCGGGCAGGGGTTGGCAAACGCGCCGACCCACGAGAGTCCGTCGCCGCCGTCTGGCGCATCGCCATCCACATACAGCCGGATCGGCTGCGTCGAGAAGTCCGTGATCATCGGATCGACGTAGGTCCAGGGCTGACCGGGCGGCGCATCCGGCGCGGGCACGAACTCGATGCAGCCGGCATCGGCCGCGTACCCATCAACTCCTTCCCCCGGTGTGCCCTCGATCGCGCGTGGGTTGCCGAGCATGTCCACCGGCAACGGTTCCTGGACGTCGCAGTCGGCGTCGAGGTCGGCGAGGTCGAACAGCACGAAGTCATCCGGAACCCCAGAATCGCCGGGCGGAGCGATGGATCTCCCGATCGCCGCGCTGTCGAAGCCGAGCGACGGATCGTCGTCCACCGTCCCGAGCAGACCGTCCGGTCCGAGCAGATCCGCGAACCCGGGATCCGCTTGCGTACTGAACCGGAGGCGCGGCGTCGGCGCCGGGAATATGTTCGGGTCGTACCGTCCGAAGACGCAGGCTTCGATGAAGAAGAAGCCCGATCTCAACAGGATCTCAGGCGTGAACCCCGTGCCGTCGTACGCGAAATTCTGGTCGAGGATGCAGTTCCGGAAGTTCGCGTTGCCGTTGCCCGCGAACACCGCCTGGCCGCCACCCTCGATCGATGCGTTGCCGACGATCGTGCAGTGCGCGAATTGAGAGAAATGGTTGCCCAGGAACGCGACTCCACCGAAGCCGCCGAGGTTTCCGTCGGCCACGTTGCCGGCGAAGTAGCAGTTCTGCGCGAGTATGAACCCGAATCCACCGAACGGCGATGAGATGGCGCCACCGGCTACCGCGGTGTTCCGAAGAAAGCGCGAGTTCGCGACGACGGTCAGGCCGTCAAGAGCCATCGCTCCGCCGTACGTCTCGCCCCGATTGTTGTGAAACGTGTTGCCAACAAGACGCGCCTCGACCGCGAACACCGGCGAACGGAAATCGATCTCAACCGGCAGGTCATCGCCGGACGCGAAGCAGTAGCGCACCGTGCAGTCGGACATCCAGCGGAGCTCGTGGGCCGCGATGCGCGCGTGCTCGATGGTGATGCCGTTGAGTTCGGTCTCGTTGGAGCGGAAGAGGACCTTGGTGTTGTCCTTGTAGTTGGCGAAGTTTTCCGCATCGTCATCGCCGAGCAGGTCGCCGGTGAAGACGGTCGGGTACAACTCAGAGTCGCGCTCGTCGGGGTTCTTGGCGCCGCGTCCGGCGTAGCCGCCTTTGACGGACTTGATGCCCACGAATCCATCGATCGCATCGACCCAGGTCAGGCCGGGGAGCTCGATCGAGAGGTCGGCATCGAGAGTGTTGAAGCCGCTGAAGGTGTCGGCGCGGTAGGTGCCGCCGGCGAGGCGGAACTCAACGAGATCGGAGTCGTACGGCCCGGCGTTCAGCGCATCCTGGATCGACTGGTACGCGCTGTTCCACGACGAGCCGTCACCACCGAGCGGGGCGGACGAATCGATGTAGACGATGCGCGTCGGCTCGTACAGCCCCGAGGTCGCCAGCGCGACGATGTCCTCGAAGTGCTCGAGGTCGGTCGGGGTGACGCCGCACCCGCCGCGCGCGCTCTGCATCCGCTCCATGCGCTCGGCCAGCCGGTCCTCGAACTCACGAGATCGGGCGTCGAGGTCCGCCTGCGTGGGCAGGGGTCGATCGGCGGGCCAGAGCGCGACCGGCGGTGGTGCAGCGAAAGAAAACGAGGACAGCACCAGGGCGGCGAACAGAGCGGTGTGCTGGATCATGGCGACTCGGCGGGGAGAAGAAGGGGGGAGATCTATGTAAGTCCATTATGGACAAAGAATTACGACGGTCAATAACCATCGTCCAGAATCCCCACAAAGGCCCAAAACACAGAACGCGGCCCGAAAGGCCGCGTTCCGTCATTCGTTTACTTGTCCGGTTCGCTCAGCTCTTGCCGCCGATGAAGAAGCCGATGCCGCCGGCGAGCAGGGTCACGCCCAGCAGGATGGCGACGGGGATCAGCAGGTCCTGACTGAACGTCTCCGACAGGTTGGACGGCGGGGCGCCGACCATGCCCATGAGCACGACCGCGACGCCGGCGAGCAGCGAGAGGATCGCGCCGATCGCGAAGCCGCCGGCGAGGCCGGAGCCCTTACCGTCGTACGGTTCGGCGGCGACCATCGCGCCGGCCTGAGCGCCCTGCTGGCCGAAGCCCATGTCGGAGCCGGACGAAGCCGGGCCGTCGAACAGGTCCGCGCCGGCCGCGGCGGTGCCCGAGGGGCCGCCTTCGTCGCCGGAGTAGAGTTCGTCGAGCAGGCCTTCGGTGGCCATGCCGGTGTCGTCGCTGTCGCGTGTGAGGTCCATCAGGCCCGAGCCGGAGCCGAAGGATTCGAGGGAGACATCGCCGATGCCGCCGTCGCCGGTGACGAGTGTGTCGGCCGAGGCGTCCACGCCGCCGACCTCGTCGGCGTCGAACACGCTGACGCCGGAGTCGGCGCCGGAGTCCGCAACGTCAAGGCCGGAACCGCCGCCGGTGTCCATGCCGAGGCCGGTGTCGGACGCGTCGAGCCCGAGGGCGGTGTCGCCGGAAGAGGTGTCGGTGAGCGGGATCATGCCGGACTCGTCCGCACCGGCGTCGCCGGCGAGGAGGTCGATCTGGTCGACCTTGAAGATCAGCTTGTCGCCGTCGCGGAACTCGGTGATCTGGCCCTTGGAGGCCATGTCGCGGACTTCGCCTTCGGTCTTGCCGAGCTTCTTCGCGGCTTCCTCGAGGTTGTAGAACATCTTCGCCATCGCGACACCCTCTATAAAGGTTCCAACCGTGCCCGCGTTGCCTGAAACGCGGCAATGCACCATCCGCCGGGCCGATCCGCCCGGTTCAGATCGGACACGCTACCTGAGCGGGCCGGGCTTTGCCACCCCATACGGCCCCGAGACGCTCCGGTTCCACGCCCGAAATCCGCCTGTTTCCCGCATTGGCATGGGAACGGTGAGGACGAATCGGCCGATTCGCGCTGGCCGGGGATCGGTCGGTGTGACGATGGATAGCGGGCCGGAAACCCGACCCATGCCATGCTCCCCGCTCCAAACCGCCCTCCGCGCTCTCAGCAACGCTCTGCCGACGCCCGAGCCGGGCGCGATCGAAGTCGACCGGGCCGATCTGGCGATCCCCCACCTCCCGGCAGAGCTCGACGGGCTGACCATCCTGCAGGTCAGCGACACGCACATCACCGCCCGGAACCCGCTGGCCCGCGACCTGCACGACCGGCTGCTGGCGATGCTTGAGTCGCCGGACCCGTCGTGGCCCGCCATCGACCTCGCGGTCTTCAGCGGCGACTACATGAACGTCGACGGGGATGAGCACATCGCCACCGACTGCCTGCGCGACCTGGTGCACACGAGCGCGAAGCTGTCTCGACGCGGGTGCTTCGGCGTGTTCGGCAACCACGACCACGCGGAGCTGAAAGACCTCGTCCGCGCGCGCACGCAGCGCGATGGCTGGCCGGTGACGTGGATGCACAGCGCTTCACTCGAGATCGATGGTCTGCCGCTGGAGGTGTTCGGCTCGGACTGGCCCGAGTCGTTCCGCGCGGCAATCGCGAACCGACCGGAGCGGCTGAGCGACGGTGCGCCGCTGCGTCTCGCGCTCGGGCACACGCCCGACAGCATCGGCGATGCGCATCGCGCCGGCGCGCACCTGCTGCTCGCCGGTCACACGCACGGCGGGCAGATCCGCCTGAACACGGCGCGCGGCGTGCTGGCGGGGTTCACGGCATCGACGATCGTGCCGCGGCGCGCGCCTTCGGGGATCTACCGGTTCCGCCACGACTCGACGCCCGATAATCGTGAGACGACGCTGGCGATCACGCGCGGCGTGGGCTTCCAACTGATGCCGGTGCGGATCAACTGCCCGCCGCAGATCGTGCTTTACACGCTGCGCTGCGCGGATGCGGATCGGGCGAACGCCACGAGGATGCCTCCGGAACCCGCGGGGCCGGACGGGCGGCTTGATGTTCTGCGGGTGTGGTGAGGAGCGACAGAAGATCAATCCCCATCTTAAGCCCCGGGTATTCCTACCTTCGTACCCGACTTGGCGCCATACTCAATGGCGTACCTGTGTCGCGGCCTGTCCGCTGCCGCGGGGCGTTTCAGGAGGAGAACGACCGATGGCTCATGACTCTGTCCCGCACAGCGATGCTGCCGAAGTGCTCGCCCCGCGCCGCGCGATGCTCGCGGGTCTTGGAGGCCTCGCCGCCGGTGCCTTCCTCGCGAGCACCGCCCAAGCCGGCCCGCTCACGCCTCCCCCCGGGCCGATCCAGTCCACGCCGGGGCCGGAGCCGCGCATACCGATCAACCAGACGAACACGCCCGGAGACGCGAACAGCGTCTTCCGCATTTCCCAACCCGGCTCGTATTACCTGACGGGTAAGGTCGGCGGCGAACCCGGCAAGAGCGGCATCGAGATCGCCGCCTCGAATGTGACGCTGGATCTGATGGGCTTCGCACTCGCCGGCGCTCCGGGCACGCTTGACGGCGTCGCCGTCGATGGCGCCGGCCGAACCAACATCACCGTCCGCAACGGCTCGGTCACCGGCTGGGGCGGTGACGGCATCGATCTCAGGAGTGTTCCCGTGACCGGCGGGCTCGTGGAATCCATCCGCGCGTCGAGCAACACCGCGCGCGGCATTGCCGTCGGAGACAACTTCATCGTTCGAGACTGCTGGGCGTACCTGAACGGAATCGGCCTCTCCTGTGAGAAAGGATGCTCTGTGTCCCGATGCATCGCGCAGGAGAACGGGAACGATGGCTTTCGCGCCGGCGAAGGCTGCACCGTGCAGGACTGCTCGGCTCGCGACAACGGATCAGAGGGCATCGTCGCCGAAAACGGCTCCCTTGTCACCGACTGCATGGCCTATCAGAACCAGTCCGTCGGGATCATCGTCAATGCCCGGTGTCTGGTGCACGCCAACGCGTGCGGCTTGAACGGCGTTGGCATCCAGGTCGCCGGGCCGGACTGCCGAATCGAGCGGAACAACTGTGTATCGAACACCAGCACGGGCATCCTCGTCGAGGACCGCGGAAGCTTCATTGCTTCCAACACCTGCTCGGGGAACGCGACGAACTGGAACATCGCCGCCATGAACAAATGTCTCGTCATCAACGCAACCAGCGCCCCCGCCATCAACGGCGACTCCGGTGGCCTGTCGCCGGGTTCGTCCGATCCCAACGCGAACTACACATACTGAGACCGCCGCCATGAAAACCCGATCCACGCTCGGGCTGACCTTCTTTGTTCTGCTGCACGCACCGCTTGCGCACGCGCAGTCCAATGTCGATCCCACCGACAAGTGGTCGTGGAGCGAGAATTGCGGCTGGATGAACTGGTACGACGCCGGCGACCCCGACGGCGCGCAGGGCGTTGTCGTTGAGCCGACGCACCTGCGCGGTTTCGTCTGGGCCGAAAACATCGGCTGGATCAATGTAGGCAACGGGTCCGGCCCGTACCTCAACACCACAGGGACCAACTATGGCGTGAACATCGACCCCGACGGGACGCTCTGGGGCTACGCCTGGGGCGAGAACATCGGCTGGATCGACTTCGAGGGCGGGGCGATGGCAACGCCCGCGAATCCAGCCCGCATCGAAGGCGGCCGCGTGCGCGGCTACGCGTGGGGCGAGAACATCGGCTGGATCAACCTCGACGATAACAACGCCTTCGTTGCGTTCGAAGCGCCCTGCCAGGGTGACATCAACGCCGACGGCACCGTCGATCTGGCCGATCTGAACCTCGTGCTGGCGAACTTCGGTACTGCGACGAGCAGTGGCGATGCGAACGGCGACGGCCAAGTCAACCTCGCGGACCTGAACATCGTGCTCGGAAACTTCGGGACCGACTGCGACTAAAGCCGCTGCCGGTCCGCTCACGCGGATAGCACCGTCGCGAGCAGCATCGCGGACAGAGCCGCAACGATCATCGCGGCGATGACGTTCGCCGCGACAATGGCGGTCGCGAGGCCGATCAGGGTTGCCTTGCGCACCACCGGGTTGCGCAAGCGCATCCACTCGAACCCGCTCATGAACACGAGGCTTGACGCGAGCAGTATGTACGCGACAACCGCGACGAACATAAGCCAGCCGCCCCAGACCCAACGACCGAGCGTGTAGCCGAGGACGATCACGAAAAGCGGGAACAACCCACCGGCGACGACGCCGCCCCACCCGCTGACCATCGTGAAGCGCCGGATCCGTCGGCCACGCTCGATCCAACGCTCCACCACGAGCCTGGGCGACAGTCGCTCGCCGCACTCCGGGCATGGGCGCACATCGTTCCAGTGCTCGCACAGCCCGGTGATGTCGTACAGGCACTCTGGGCAGCAGCGGTCCGCGTTCGCGCGAGCGCGTCGCGCCTGACGCCGCAGCGCATCCTCCGGCGAGTCGCCCAGATCATCGGCCGCCGAAGCGGTGTGCGTCGGGCTGGTCGGCAAGCCCCGTCGCCGACGCTCGGACGCGGCCCCCACCACCTTCCCGAGGTCCGGCTTCGAGAGTGAAGCGACGTTCTCGCAAACGGAGCATCGCACCGCCCCCGACACCTCCGGCCACTCACAGACGAATCTCGTGCCGCAGCGTCGGCACTCGATCTTCGGGGAAACGGCGGGGTCAGGATGGACGGGGGATTCCTCCACGGGAGGGTTATCCGTGAAACGGTGCAGGCGGTTGCAGCAAGTTCCTGGTCGCCTTTTCGCCTACTCCACCGCCCCAAGTCGCTTCACCTGCTCATCGGCCAGCTGCTGGTCCCAGCGCTTGCTCACATCGTGCTCGATGCCGATCTGGTCGAGCACTCGCGCGACCACAAAGTCCACGATGTCTTCGACCGATTGCGGGTGCAGGTAGAAGCCGGGGTTGGTCGGGCAGATGATCGCGCCCGCGTCGTGCAGTTCGAGCGAGTTCCTCAGGTCGATGCGGTTCAGCGGCGCTTCGCGATGGCAGATCACCAGCGGGAACCGCTCCTTGAGCGCGACCGCCGCGGCTCTGGTCAACAACTGATCGCCCGCGCCCGAGGCGATCTGCCCCAGCGTGTTGGACGAGCAGGGCAGGATGATCATGCCGTCGTGCCGGAACGAGCCGGAGCCGAGCGAAGCGCCGACATCCTTGGCCGGGTGCAGAACCACGCCGTGGTCACGGGCCTGTTCGCTGGTGGTGCCCTCGGGCAGCCCGCAGAGCATGTCCAGCTGCACACCCTCCATGCCGAGTTCGTCGTGCAGCAAGCGCTTGCCGTAGTTCGTGATGACGATGTGCACCTCGTGGCCCAGTCGGACCAGCGTGGTGCAGAGCTTCTGGGCGTACGCCGCGCCCGAGGCGCCGGTGATGCCGACGACGACCCGGCGCCGGCGCGTCGGCTGGCCGCTCTGGGCTTCGGGATGGCTGTTCAGGCCCGTGCTCATGCGGATCTACTGTAGCCCGCGCCGATCCGGTAGACTGGCCCTTCGCCCGAGTACGGCTATCCGGACTTTCCCCGGACGCCCCGCCGGGCCGGTTTCAGCAACCACGACCCACGCGGAGTCACCATGACGACACGCTCAAGCCAATCCGGACAAACCCGCGCCCTGCTCGGCGCCGCGATTCTCGGCCTCGCGACCCTCGCCGGGGCCACCGGCTGCGCGACCTACGCGAACTACCCGCCCATCGGCCAGGACCTTGCGATCAACGATCCGAACGTCGTCCCGCTCCCGGTCCTGATGCGCGTCGCCACCACGCGCGTGCTCCAGCGCGATGCCGCCTCCGGCGACCTGCCCGACAACTGGGTGCTCAACCTGCCGCGCGGCATGACGACCACCCGTGCCCGCTCGGTGCTCGACAACACCATGTCCGATGCCGGCGTCGGCGGCGGCATGCTCGTCGGCGACAGCGGCTACCTGGGCCTGCCCGTCTACTCCATCACGCGCGTCTGGCTCCGGGGCGACAAGGCCACCGTCGATGTCATCCGCCCGGTCACGCTCGACGGCATGCAGCCCACCGACGAGAACACCGACGGCGTCGCCTACACCTACCAGAAGGTCACCCTCCGTCTGGAAGGCGGCTTCCGCCCGTGGCGCGTCGTCGGCACGCGCGAGTGGCCCATCGGCCTCGAAGATCGTCCCGAACTCTTCGGCTGGCCCGAGGGCACGCAATCTTCCGCCGCCGTCGATACCGATCCTGAGTTTGAGTCCGAGGGAAACTGATCGCTATGCAACTCGCCCCACACCAGATCCAGATCGGCCAGCGCGTCCGCATCACCCAGTCCATCGCGTTCGCCAAGGGCGCGGCCAAGACCAGCGTCGAAGGCACGGTCATCCGCTACGGCCAGCAGAAAACCGGCTCCTGGTTCGCCCACGCCAAGGACGACAAGCTCTGGCTCGACCGCCTCGAACTCAAGAAGGACGACGGCGAGATCGTCGTCTGCAACATCGACGGCAATAGCGTGATCGAGTCGGTCGAGACCGCGGCGGGGTAAACGGCAGTGATCGTCAAGGAACGAGAGCCGAGCAGCTCCGCTGACCCGCGAATTCAATCCGGCGAAAACGCCGAACGGCAAATGGCGCACTACCTCAAGCGCGCGTTCGGCGATGCCTCAGATGTCTATGTCTTCAATGACCTTCGACTTGTCCGAAGAGGCGAGGTCGCGCAGATCGACCACTTGGTGATCCACCGGTGGGGCTTCGCGGTCATTGAGTCAAAGAGCGTCACCGGCCGAATCCGAGTGAACGACCAGCTGGAGTTCGTTCGCGTCTTCGGACGCAAACAGGTCGGCATGCCGTCACCGATCGAGCAGGCGCGCCGGCAGGCCATGCTGCTGCGAGACCTCCTGCACGACCAACGGCAGCGACTTCGCGACAAGAAGATGCTCGGCCTGATGCAGGGCGGCTTCCGCCAGGCGCTGTATGACCTGCATGTCGCAATCAGCGATCAGGGCGTTATCGAGCGAGGGCGACGCCAAGTCGCCGGACTCATGAAAGCCGATCAAGTACCGGGAGTAATCTCCGAACGGATCGCGACCGGCGTCCGTACGGCGGGCATAGCCGGATTCATCCTCGCGAACGAACAACAGCGCAAGGAAGCCCCGGCCTGGATAATGACGCGCGAAGAAATGATCCGCGTGCGCCGCTTCTTGCTGGAAATGCACACGCCACGATCCCCGGCCGACCCACGACAGAAGTCCCACGTCGAAGCCGGGCCGTCCCACATCAAACCTGTCATAACAGAAGACGTCGCCGAATCCACGCCACACGTCGTTCGCCCCGAGCATCTCCCCGTCTTCCTCTGCACCCATTGCCACTCCGAGAACGTTGCAGTGAAGTACGCCTACTCCTACTACCTCGCGTGCGCAGACTGCGAGAAAAACACTCCGCTCAAACTCGACTGTGCAACGTGCAACGCGGTCGCCAAGCCGCGCAAGCGTGGCAAGGAGTTCTTCGCCGAATGCTCAAACTGCAATGAGTGGCGACTCGTCTTCGTCGCGAAGTGATTCACACCCCGCGCGAGTACGTCACGAACTCCTCATCCAGCCCCCACCCCTCGCGCTCGTACAGCGCACGGGCGGCGTCGTTGGCCGCCTGCGTCTTCAGGCTCATCTTCGTCGCGCCGGTCCGCTTCGCGAACGCCAGACACTCGTTCATGATCGCCGTCGCGATGCCTCTGCGCCGGTGCTCGGGCGCGACGAAAAGGTCGTTGAGTACCCAGTTGCGCCGCATCGCCGTAGAACTCAGTTTGGGCATCATCTGGGCAAAGCCGACGCCCTTGTGCGTCGGCGTGTCCTCGTAGCGCGCGATCAGGAAAATCGTGTCGTTCAGACGCAGCCGGTCGCTCACGAACGCCCGCGTCTTCGCGGCGTCCGCCTGGACCTTGTAGAACGCCTGATACGCGACGAACAGATCCGTCGCCGCGGCGACATCCACCGGTCGGGCACGCGAGATGATCAGCCGGGCCGACATGGCGATGGTGTACCACGACGGACGGGGAAATGCGAGAACAAACCCGCCTCAGGACCCCGGGACGCCTCGCTCGCCCACCCGCCGCGCCACCTCGAACCACACCTGCCCGAGTACGATCAGCCCCAGCCCGATCAGCCACACCCGCGTCTCCACGAAGAACGCCAGCCCGGCGCACGAGACCAGCCCGCACCAGGCGAGCCACACCGGGAACAGCCGGTCCGCCTTCGCCAACCGGATCGCCGAGGCGTTCGTGATCGCGTAGTAGATCAGCACCGTGAACGCGCTGAACGACCACGCCAGTTTCAGGTCGCCGATCGCCACGATCGCGCCGATGACGCACGCCACCACGACGATCGCCGCCGCCGGGTTCTTCTTCGCCGTCAGCTCCGCCACGCCACGCGGCATATCACCGCGCCGCCCCATCGCCAGCAGCACCCGGCTCAGCCCCAGAATCAGATTCAGCAGCACGCCGAGCATCGCCGTCACCGCGCCCACCCACAGGAACATCGCCAGCCCCGGCACGCGCGACCCCTGGGCCGCCACCAGCAAGGGCGCCGCATCCTCGGCGGTCACCTTCGCGATGTAACCAGCCTTGAACGGCCCGAGCAGCGCGAACGCCGTGCCGACGTACAGCAGCATGCTCACGACAAGCGTCGCGATCACTGCTCGCGGGATCGTCTTTCGCGGCTCGACCACTTCCTCGCCGAGCGTCGCGATCCGGCCGTAGCCGGTGTACGCGACGAACATCAGCGCTGTCGCCGACGCCAGCGCGAGCCCCCACGGCGCCCGGTTGCCGTCCGCGTCCTCGGGCGCCTCAAAGAACGGCGCCAGCGTGTCGGGCGCACGCCGAATCGCGTCCGGCAGGTTCCCGAAGATGAACAGCAGCAGGAAGATCACCGTCGTGGAGACCAAGGCCGTGTTCAGCGTGTTCGTGCGCCGGAGCCCGAAGAGCACGAACGCCGTCATCAGCCCGAGGATCACCAGCGCCAGCCCCCACAGCGGCAGCGACTCCAGCGACCCGCGCAAGAACTCCTTGAGGTATCCCGCGCAGCCCAGCGCCGCCGTCGCCGCCGATGCCGACTTGGCGATCAGGAACAGCCACCCCGAAGTGAAACCGAGTCGCGCTCCCAGCCCGCCGGGGAAGCACCGCTGCGCGTACTCGTAGGTCCCGCCCGACACCGGGTGCGCCGCCGCCAGCTGCGCCGAACTCAGCCCGTTGAACGTGGCCACCACCGCCGCGAGCGCGCACGCCAGAATCACCATAGGCCCGGCGACCCCCGCCCCGATCCCGATGGAGACAAACGCCCCGGTCCCGAGGATCGACCCCAGCCCGACCACAATCGCGCCGGGGAGGCGGAGTTGCCGATCAAGGGATTGGTGAGTGGACTGGTTCACGCTGAGTACGATATTCAGTACTCGCGAAGAAGCACCGCCTCACCTTCCGTCACGGAGACGATTTCACAGAATGACGAAGTTCGCGAACCATCCGCACATGCTCTTCGCCCACAAGTACTGGCGTCCAGACATGCCCAAGAACCGCTGGGACCAGCTTGTTTGGCCTCGAGGGAAGGTAGCCGATCGCGATACGCAACCACTCGCGATTCCGGCGCTGATCGACATCGTCGCAAAGCACGAACCGCGCGTCTTCGACGAGCAGTGGGACGCGATCGGCATCATGAGCGGATACGGATTGCACGTGTGCGCACTCGATGAACGCTCCAACTTCGATTCGATCATCCGGATCGACAAGGACATTCTCTTCCCGAAGCTCCGTGTACGAGACACGCCCGATGATCATGCCGACTTGTGGGTCTCAGACTGGTTCGAGAATGTTTACCTCCTCGGTGAATCCACAGGCATCGGCCTCGGGGACTACGACGTGGGTTACCCGTTCGTCCACGGACCTAAGCCGCTGTTGGAATCACTCATCCCCGAGTTCGCCGAGGCAAGCATTGAGGAGTGTGGGTATGACTGGCCACAGTACTACTTCGCCGGTCATCGCTGAGTACAGAGCGAGCGCTATGAGGCCGGAAATCGGCGATCTATAGCAAGTTTACCCCGGTTTATCGAAAACAGATAAACCATGATAACTTTGCTATAGCTCACACCCCACACGCCCCGCTCCGACCGATCCGACTGCGGTGCAGTTCCAGCGCCGCCTCGCGCGTGATCGCCTGCTCCGGTGCGATCGCCCGGTCCGCATCCATGCCCGCGCGACGCCGGTACACCGACGCCTGCACATTGTCCCCCGCGTCCGCGGGTACGATCGGGCTGTCGCTCCCGAGCAGAATCATCTCCGCCGGGTCGCGCCCCGCGCTCGCCGCGACGTCGATCAGGTCTTTCAGCGGGAAACACCGCGACGCCCGGTGCGGCACCAGGCGCTCGATCGCCTCCATGTCCGTCAGCAGGTGACACGGCTGCAGGCTCGCGATCACCGCGCGCTTCTTCCCCGCCCGCGCGAAACGGGGCAGGTCCGCCTCGTCGATGAACTGCGCGTGCTCGATCCGCAGCGTGAACCCCGGCTCCTCGCCGAACTGCTTCTCGACCGCCTCGTAAGCGTCGAGCAGCGCCCGCACCGCGGCGTCGCCGATCGCGTGGGCCGCGATGTCGAACCGCTCGTGGTGCGCCCGGCGCATGTACATCTCGATCTGCTCCGGCGTGTAGTTCGGGATGCCCGTCGGGTGCGCAGGGAGCGGGTCGGCGAACGGCTCGAGCATCCACGCCGTGCGGCTGTTCAGCGTCCCGTCGATGAACAGCTTCAGACCGCCGAAACGCACCGGGTTGTTCGTGTCCTCGCGCATCGCGAAGCGCATGACCTTCTGCACCCGCTCGAACTCGTCCGGCACCGCGTACATCGTGATGCTGAACCCGTCGAGCTCGCCGCGGTCGTCCATCTCCAGCAGCAGCTCCGCCAACTGCGGCGTCGCCTTCATGTCGTGCACCTCGACGAACCCGCGCGATCGCAGGTCCTCGATCGCCAGGCGCAACTGCTCGGCCCGCTGCACGCTCGTATCCACCGGCTGCGCCGCGTACATCGCGTTGCAGGCCGACTCGAGCAGCACCCCCGTCGGCGCGCCCGCCTCATCGCGCACGATCACCCCCGCCGGCGGATCCACCGTGCTCGCCTCGATCCCCGCTTCCAGCAGCGCTGGCGTGTTGCCCATCAGCGCGTGGTAGTCGAAGCTCTTGAGCACCGCCGGGCGACCCGGGCTCGCCTCGTCGAGTTCAGCCAGCGTCGGGTACCGGCGCTCCGCCAGCCCCTCGGTCCGCAGTCCCCGCGCATCGATCCACACCGGCGCACCCGCGCGGTGCTCCGGCAGCGCCGCGTGCGCTCTGCGCACCCGATCCAGTACGTCGGCCACGCTCGTGCAGTCCGCGAGCTGCACCGCCGCCAGCGCCTTGCCGTGGTTGAGCAGATGGAGGTGCGCATCGCGCAGCTCGGTCCAGCCAGTGTTATCAGAATCCGTCATGCCCAAAGCGTAACGCTTCACACCGCTCGAAGGGTCCGAGAACGCCCCGTTACCCCGGCACTTTGTGAAGGATCGCCGCACCCCTCGAACACGACTAACCCGCCCCTCGGCCCCCGCCGATTCCCTTGGATACCCGGCTGTCGACGCCGGGGGGCCATCCGGGAATCGCCTTGTCGTGATCGAGAACGTTCAGATCGCCGTGTTCATCGTCACCGCGCTCGGCGCGACGGCGATCGCGTGGCACACGATGAAGCGCCGCGGCTCGAGCACGACCACCGGATTCGTGCTCCTGCTCGCGACCATCGCCATCATCGGCAGCGGCCTCGTTCTGGCGGTGCGGAGCGGTGAAGCCGTCCGCGAACAGCTCCGTGCCCAGATCGTCGGCTTCGCCCCGACCTACGCCGACGAGTTCGCGCGGCGAGGCGCATCGTCCATCGACCTCCACACACCCCCCGACGACCCGGTGTTCCTCGAACTCATCGAGACCCAGATCCGCTGGCTGCGCACGAACCCCGCCGTCTCCGACATCTACACCTTCCGCGTCGTCGACGGCGAGTGCCGCCTCATCGTCGATTCCGAAACCGACTACAACCGCAACGGCGTCTACGACGGCGAACGCGAGGCCCGCACCCGCATCGGAGAATCCTTCGGCAAAGCCGAAGAACCCGAGCAGCGCGCCATGAACGGCGAGTACACCTTCACCAACGAGATCTACACCGACCGCTGGGGCACATGGGTCAGCGCCTACGCCCCCATCTTCGACGAGGACGGCAATGTCCATTCCGTCCTCGGCGTCGACTTCCCCGCCCACCGCTGGGTCTCCAAAATCGCGACCGCGCAACGCACCGAACTCGGCATCTTCCTCTTCATCCATCTCGTGATCGTCGGAGCCGCCGCCGGCATGCGCATCCGCGGCGAGGCCCTCGACCGCGCCCGTGTCATCAACCACGACCTCCGCGAAGCCATGCAGCGCGCCGAGCAGGCCAGCACCGCCAAGAGCGAGTTCCTGGCCAACATGAGCCACGAGATCCGCACGCCGATGAACGCCATCCTCGGCTACACCGAAATCCTGCTCGAAAGCGAGGCCGACGCCCAAACCCGCAACGGCCTGCTCATCATCAGGCGAAACGCCTCCCACCTGCTCGCGCTCATCAACGACATCCTCGACCTCTCGCGCATCGAAGCCGGACGCCAGACCTTCCAGCCCGTCTGCTTCGACCTGCGCAGCCTGCTCAACGACATCGACCAGCTGATGCGCGTCCGCATCGAGGAAAAGGGCCTCGAACTGCGGATCGACTGGCCCGACGACGCCCCCGGGTTCGTTGTCACCGATCCCGATCGCGTCCGCCAGATCCTCATCAACCTCGTCGGCAACTCCGCGAAGTTCACCCACGAAGGGCACATCGCCATTCGCGTCCGGTTCAGCGGACCGGTCGCCGACGAGGAAGGACGCCAGGGCTTCCTCGTGATCTCCGTCGAGGACACCGGCATCGGCATGACCCCCGATCAGCTCGAACGCGTGTTCAACCCTTTCGAGCAGGCCGACAACTCCACCACCCGAACCTACGGCGGGACCGGGCTCGGCCTCGCCATCTGCACGCGCCTCGCCGAACGACTCGGCGGGACGATCATGGCCCAGTCCGCCGCCGGCGAGGGCTCAACCTTCCACCTGCGCATCCCGACGCTCCAGGCCAATGAGGCCATCCGCGACGAACGCGAGAACGCGCAACCACACGATGCCCCGTCCCCTACCGCCGCCGACCAGGCCGCACCGCTCACCGGCCTGCGCGTGCTCTACGCCGAAGACGGGCCCGACAACCAACGACTGCTCTCCCACCACCTCACCAAGGCGGGCGCCACCGTCGAACTCGTGGAGAACGGCCAACTCGCCGTCGAGCGCATCCGGGCCAGCCCCAGCGCGTACGACCTCATCTTCATGGACATGTCCATGCCCGTACTCGATGGCTACGAAGCGACCGCCCAGCTCCGCGCCGCGGGCTGCACGCTCCCCATCATCGCCCTCACCGCGCACGCGATGGACGGCGACCGCGAACACTGCCTCAACGCGGGCTGCTCCGACTACGCGCCCAAGCCCGTGAAACGAGCCACTCTCCTCGAACTGTGCAACACCTGGCGCAACCGCGAGCACACCGGCGCACGCCGCGCCGCCTGATCGTCACCCCGCAGGCACACACCGGCCCGACGCCCACTGACGCAGCGCCGCGATCCTCTCGCGCATCGTCACCGAGATCGGCGGCGAGCCCTTCAACGCAAGCGACACCCCCTCCGTGTTCACCTCACCCCCGGCAGCGAACGCCTCGAACAGCGCGCTGATCACCGCCTGCTCGATCTCCGCGCCGCTGTAGCCCTCAGAGTCCGCGACCAGCCGCTCCAGGTCGAACGCATTCGGGTCCCGCTTGCGCCGTCCCAGATGGATCTCGAAGATCCGCCGGCGCGCCTCCTCACCCGGCAGGTCCACGAAGAAGATCTCGTCGAACCGGCCCTTGCGCAGCAGTTCCGGCGGCAGCGCCTCGATGTCGTTCGCAGTCGCCACAAGGAACACCTGTTCCCGATGCTCCTGCATCCAGTTCAGCAGCGTCCCGAACATCCGTTTCGATAGCCCGCCGTCGTTGCTCTGCGACGCCGCGCTCGCGAAGCCCTTCTCGATCTCGTCGATCCACAGGATCACCGGAGACATCAGTTCCGCCTTGTGCAGCGCATCGCGCAGCCGACGCTCCGACTCGCCCACATACTGGTTGTACAGCGCGCCCGGATCGAGCTTCAGCAGCGGCTGCTGCCACGCCGTCGCGATCGCCTTCGCGCACAGACTCTTGCCCGCGCCCTGCACACCCAGCAGCAGCACACCGCGTGCCGGGTCCAGCCCGAACTCGCGCGCCTCGTCCGTCGTCGAGCCCTTCCGCAGCTCCAGCCACCGCTTGAGATCGCTGAGCCCACCGATCTCGTCCAGACTCGCCGGCGCCTTCACGAACTCGAGAATGCTCCCGCCGCGCGCCCGCGCGATCAGATGCTGCTTGATCTCGATCAGCCCCGCGATGTCCGACTCGTCGAACCGCCCGTCGTCCAAACTCGCCTCCGTCACCGCCCGCTCGACCTGGCGCCGACTCAAACCGCGCAGGTTCTTCACCATCGCCGCGAGTTGCCCGCGCGTCAGCGCCGGCTCCACCGCGCCCTTGGCGTGCAGCCCGCGCACCGTCCGACGGAGGATCTCCTCGATCTCCCGCTCGTCCGGGTAGTGCGGCTCGAAGACCATCGCCTCGTCCGCCACTGCCGCGGGCAACTCACCACCGTGATCGATCATCACGATCGTTGCCCTGCGCTCCCGCGCCGCACGCACCGCCTCGCGCAGCGCCCGCATCGTCCGTGCGTCGCCGAGGTGATCGATCAGGTCGTAGAACACCGTCACGCCTTCGGTGTGCAGTTCCTGCGCCGTCTTCAGCAGAGCCGCCGCCGGATGCTCGGTGTTCGGAAGCGACCGCTCGTCCTCGAACAGCGCCGGGCACAATCCACGCGTCGCCGACCACGAGTGGAACGTGCGGCTCACCTGCCCCGACAACTCCGCGGTCAGGAACCGACGGATGTGGTCCTCATCCTCCGTCGGGATCCAGACCAGCGCGTGGTACCCGGCCAGAACATGGCGAATCCCTTCGACGAGTTGCTCGCGTGTGCCGTCAGGAGAGTCTTGCTCGCTCATGCCATAGAGTACCGAATCCAGGCCGGATCGGACCCCTCACCCCGTCGACTGCATCGCCGCCGCGATCGCGTTGATGCTGGCGAACAGAAGCGGTTTGAGCTCCGCTCGCTCGCTCTCCCCCGCTCGCTCGTAGCGCGAGAGCAGTTCGATCTGGGCCAGGTTCAGAACGTCCGTCCACGGGTTCCGGTGCGCGATGCTCGCCGCGATCGCCGGCGAGTGCTCCAGCACCGAATCCCGGCCGGTCACCATGTTCACCGTCTCGACCGCCCGCTCGTACTCGGCGTGCACCATCGAGAAGATCGCCTCGCCCTCCGGAGCACGCATCGCGTACCGCTGGGCGATCGCCATCCGCGCCCGCGCCAGTTCCTGCGCCGCGTTGTCCATCACCGCCGAAATCGACGCCCGCTCCGCGCACGCCTCCTTCACCCGGTTCAGGTCCGTCGTGTCCAGCCCGGCCAGGGCCGTGCCCACGCCGTACCAGCCGGGCACCAGCATCCGCATCTGGTTGAAACTGAACACCCACGGGATCGCGCGCAGCGAGTCGAACGTCAGTTCCCCGCCCTTCGCGCGCGAGATCGGCCGGCTCGCGATCGGCAGCGCCCCGATGTGCGGCACGGGGCTCGCCGCCATCAGCCAGGGCCAGAACCGCTCGTCGTCGATCAGTTCCCGGTACGCACGCATCGAGGTCCCCGACGCGTCGCGCAGCACGCGCTCCAGTTCCGAATCCATCGGCTTGTCGTCCCGGCTCGCCGTGCCGAGCAGTGAAGCGTGCAGGATCTGCTCGAGGTGACGCTGCGCGATCTCCGGCAGCGCATAGCGGAACGAGATCACCTCGCCCTGCTCCGTGAAGCGGATGCGCCCCGTCCGCGCCGCCGCCGGCGCCGCGAGTATCGCGCGCCCGGCGCGCCCGCCGCCCCGACCGATCGTCCCGCCGCGCCCGTGAAAGAACCGCAGGTCCACGCCGCACTCGCGCACCGCCTCGGCCACATCGCGCTGCGCCATCAGCAGCGACGTGTTCGCCATCAGGAACCCGCCGTCCTTGTTCGAGTCCGAGTACCCGAGCATCACCTCCTGCAAGGGCAGCTCGGTCCGTGTCGGCATCGCGTCGAGGAACTGGCGATAGAGCGGATCGCTCAGCAGTTCGCGCATCAGTTCCGGAGCGCGCTGCAGGTCGTCGATCGTCTCGAACAGCGGCACCAGACGGAGCATGCTCACCGGCTGGTCACCATCAGCGCCCGCCGGGCGGACCAGCCCCTCCTCCTTCATGAGCAGCATCAGTTCGAGCATGTCGCTCAGGTCGTGCGTCATCGAGATGATGTACGAGCGGACCGAAGCCGGGTCCCGCTCCAGCGCCTCGCGCACCGTGCGCAGCACCGCCAGCAGCTCCGTCGTCTGCTCGCTCAACGGCGCGTGCCACGGGCGCAGCGGCCTCGCCTGCGCGATCTCGCGCCGCAGCAACTCCACCTTCGCCGCTTCGTCCAGCGCGCTGTAGTCGTCCTCAACACCCGCCAGTTTGAGCAGTTCGCTCAGCGCCGCCTCGTGCACCTTGCTGTGCTGCCGGATATCCAGCGTTGCCAGATGCAGCCCGAACACCCTCGCCCGCACGATCGCGTCCGCCAGCGGCCCTTCCTCCGCGACCCGGCCCAGACCGGCGTGGTGCAGCGAACGACGGATCAGGTCCAGATCGTCCAGCAGCATGCTCGTCGTGTACGACTTGTCGCGATTGATCCGCCCGCGCATCTGCATCAGCCGGATGCGCAGCGGCTCGCGCCGCCGGTGTTCGAGCTCATCCTTGTCGGCGATCCATTCCTCACCGTCGCGCTCGATGGCCTCGGTCAGTTCGCCCAGCACCGCGGCCCGGCGCTCGCTCACGCTCAGCTGCTGCTCGATCCGCTCCAGTTCCGCGTTCCACAGCCCCGCCGCGGCGCACCGGTGCATCCCCAGTGTCCGCGTGGTCACCTCGTGGGTCACCTTCGGGTTGCCGTCCCGGTCGCCGCCGATCCACGACCGGTAGCGGATCAACGCGGGCAGCTCCGCCAGCGCGATCGCCTCGCCCTCTTCGCCGAACGCCGCACGCGCCGCCGAGGCCAGATCACGCATCAGCCGGGGCACCGCTTCCCAGATCGAACTCGTCAGGAAGTACAGCCCGTTGCGGACCTCGTCGGGGACTTCCAGACGCTTCGCGCGCACCTCGTCGGTCACCAGAAGCAGGGTGACCATCCGCGACACGCGTTCTTCCAGCGCCGCCCGCTCGCTGCCCAGCAGGTCCTCGCGCCGCAGTCGCACCAGCGCCCGCGCGATGTCCAGCTGCTTGTTCATGATGCTCCGCCGACGGCTCTCGGTCGGGTGCGCGGTCAGCGTCGGCTGCACATCGATCTTGCGCAGCACCTCGCGCGCCAGGCGCTCGGGCTCCCAGCCATCGGACGCCAGCGAGCGCATCGCCGCCTCCACCGACTCGGGTCGCGGCGACTCGGGAGTCGACCGACGCTCGCGGTCCCGGTTGATCTGCGCGATCGTGAGCTGCTCGGCCTTGTTGTACAGGTGGAACCGTGCGGTCGTCAGGCGCAGCACCCCCGCGATCTGATCGAGATCCAGCGACCCCACGATCGAAGCCGCCTCGTCCCACGCCGGGTCTCCGAGACGACCGTCCGCCGATCGACAGATCGCCTCGATCCTCGACGCGACTTCGTCGGCTTCCCCCAGCCCGACGCGTCGCGCGCCATCGCGCAGCGCCGCCTCGAGCAGTTTCTGATCGGCTTCCAGCATGTCCAGGCTTCTTTCTCAGCTCGCGAGCAAACGCTCGACGAGTGTGTCCAGGGTTTCGATCTCTGACGGCGACTCCTGCGGCTCCGGGAACGGCACGCGCACCACGCCGTGGCGCAGCCGAACGTACAGCCCACCGGGGTCCACCCCGACGCACAGCGCGCCGTCCGTCGCGTCCGCGCCCGTCAGTTCCGCCGTCACCCGCGCAAGCTCGTCGCGCCGGGCGTTGATCGCCTTACAGGTCTTCGGCTCGAGGTCCGCCACCGGGTTCGGTGCCATGAACGCCTCCCCGTCGAACACCCACGGCCCGTGCTTGGCCGAGTCGATCCAGAACGCGGCCCATCGCGTGTGATCCGGAAACTCGCTCTCGCCCATGTGGAACGCCATCCACCGGTCCGTCGATGCCGACTCCTCGATCTCCTCGCACGAGAGCAGCAGCTGCAGCGCGTCATCGGTCTCTTCGGGGACGAACAACGCGTGCTGGCTGGCGAAAAAGGTCGCCGCCGGCACCGAGGCGATCAGGCGCCCCGAGCCGTGCTCGGTGACAAATCGGATCGGCGAGTGCTGGTCGTCCATGAACAGGACGCCCTCGCGATACGCGCTCAGCACCGACCGCGCGTGCTCGAGCGCATCGTGCTCGGCCCGGTCGTGGCCCTCGCTGAACTCCTGCTCGCGCTTCTCTTCGTGTTCGGCCATCGCGGAAGAACCTCCCCATCAATGCCAATCGCCCGGCCGGACCGATCCGGGGACCGGTCCGGAATTATCGCCCGAGCATGTCCCGCTTGTCGAAGAGCGTGCCGCACGAAGGGCAACGCCCGCTGATCCCCTCGCCCAGCATCGTCCCGCACGAGGCGCAGGGCAATCGCACCAGCGCCGGATCGTAGTCCGGCTCAGGCGCGTTCATCGCGTTCACCCTCGAACCCCGCTGCGCCGGCTCGATGCCGTAGCAGGCATCCAATATCTCCGGTCCGTGCTGCTCGACCAGCCGATCGACGACATCCACCGGCTCGTCGCACTTCGGGCAGGTCTCGAGCGACGCGTCCAGCGGAAGCGCGCTGTCGCACGACGGGCAGGTCACGATGGTCCCGGTCCCCGTGAGTGCACCGAGGTCCGGGCGCGAGGCGTCTTCCCAGCCCTCATCCGGCTCCACCAGTTCGCCCTGCAACTCCTCGATCATGTCCCGCGCGGTCTCGATGTCCTGCTTGTGGAGCACGACCAGGTCGTAGCCGAACCAGGGCAGGCGCCCGCCCTCGACGCCGATCGCCGCCTGCGTGTGATGCCCCACCACGGCGCAGTTGATCCCTTGCTCGCGCAGCGCGGTCGCCATCGACTCGGCCTCGAAGACCTTCTGGTACCGACGGACCAGGTGCATCAGGCCCCCGTCTTCACGCCCGACGGCTCCGGATCCTTCGCGTCCGCACGCGGGAACAACGCATCGCCCTTCTCGACGGAAGTGCCGGGTCGCAGCAGACCCCAGCGCGTCAGCTCCTGCAGCGTCTGCCCGTCGCGGATCGGCGAGCCAAGCCGCTCCAGCGCCGCGTCCATCGCGTCGGGCATCGCCGGGCGCATCAGCACCGCCGCGATCCGAAGCGCCTCCGCGCACTGGTACAGGATCGTGCCGACCCGAGGCAGGTTCGCCTCGTCCTTTGCCAGCCGGAACGGCGCGGTCTCGTTGATGAACAGGTCCACCGCGTTCGAAACCTCCAGCCCTGCCTTCAGCGCACCGGCCACATCGACCGCACCCATCGCGCTCACCGCCTCGGCGGTCTTCTGCGCGATCGTCGCAGCCCAGTCCACCCCGAGGTCGGCGTTCTCTTCCTGAAGGGGCACGTCGCCGCCGAAGTACTTGGCGATCATGTTCGTCACGCGCGAGTGCGCGTTGCCGAAGCCGTTGGCCAAGTCCGCGTTGTACACCTCGACGAAGTGCTCGTAGGCGAAGTCGGCATCGGTCGCGCTCAGCGGGCCCTGCGTGAGCATGTACCAGCGGAACGCGTCGAGTCCGAAGCGGTCGCAATAGGCGTGGATGGTCTCGAGGTCGATGAAGTTGCCCAGCGTCTTGGACATCTTCTTGCCCTCGCGGATCCAGAACGAGTGGGCGTACACCGTGGTCGGCAGCTTCAGGTCGTCGCGACCGGCATCCTCGAGGGCCATGATCAGCGCGGGCCAGATCACGGCGTGGAACCACAGGATCTCCTTGCCGATCAGGTGGACCACCTCGCCCGAGCCGTCCCAGTACTTCGCGCGGCTGTCGCCGACCCCGCCGAAGCCTTCATCGATCTTCCCCAGCGCGGTCATGTAGTTCATGAGGGCGTCGATCCACACATACGTCACGTGCTGCTCGTCGCCCGGTACCGGGATCCCCCACGAGAAGTTCGTGCGGCTGACCGGCACGTCCCGCGCCTCGTCCTTCAGACGCCCCAGCACCTCGCTGCGCTTGCCGGCCGGACGGACAAAGGTCTCGTTTTCCTCGATGAGCGTGCGGACCCGGTCCCAGTACTTCGTGAGCCGGAAGTAGTAGTTCTTCTCGGTGGCCTTCACCAGCGGCTTGCCGTTGAAGGCGGTGTACTCGCGCTCGCGGGCCTGGTTCTCGGTGACGTACTCCTCCTGGCCCTCGTCGTACCAACCCTCGAACTCGCCGAGGTAGATGTCGCCGGAGGCGATCAGGGCCTTGAGGACCTCCTGTACCTGCTTCTCGTGCCGGTCCTCGGTGGTGCGGATGAAGTCGTCGTGGGTCGAGCCGATGAAGTCAAAGGCCTCGCGGAAGTGCCGGGCGTTCTCGTCGGCCAGTTCCTGGGGCGATTTCCCCTTCTCGGCTGCGGATTTCTCCACCTTCTGCCCGTGCTCATCGGTCCCGGTCAGGAAGAACACATCCCGACCGGCCAGTCGCATGAACCGGGCAATGCAGTCGGCCACGATCGTGGTGTAGCACGACCCCACATGCGGGCGGTCGTTGACGTAATAGATAGGTGTCGTGATGTAGAACGGGCGTCCGGAGGACTCCGCGGAGGCGTCGGTCTTCATGCGGGGATTGTACGGGCTGGGATCGGGAACGATGGACGAAGCACCACGGGGTGGCATGGCCGCCCTCCTCAGGCGGCTATGCAGGACTGCAGAACCCGCGCCAATACTGATCACCAAGCACCCTTCGCCGGCAACGAAGCGCGATTGAGTTCGATCCTCGACTCTCCTCGTCGGAGCAGCGACCTCGCGCTAGACCACTCCCAGTCCAGCGGCGTCGGGCACAAACCTCGGCGCACCGGGTTCATATGGATGTATTCGATCCCGTTCCAGATAGCCTTCGGTGAGTACAGGTTCCGGTCGTACCCAGCACCCCGCTGCCAGATCCGATAGGAGACCTTCCCCGATGGCGCTCGATCGGCGAATATTTCCAACTGTTCGGGGTCGTGCGAGCGCACCCAATCCAACGCGACGCGACTGACCGATTGCTTGATCGTCGAAAGAATCGGGCCCACATCGGGCTGGTCTCGCTCGGGGAGAACCAGAAGATGGACGTGCTCCGGCATGATGACCCATGCCCAGAGCTGGAACCCGTGTGTCTCGCGAGCTCGCTGGACCGTTTCGACGACCCACTCCTTCGCGCGATCGCTCGACAGGTAGGGCCTTCACTTGAAGCAGGAAAAGGTGAGTTCGCGGGCTTGCCCCGGAAGGTTGAATCGCTTGAGTTTCCTGTGGTCGGATTGGCTCATCGGCGGCCCCACAGCCGTGATCGGCGATCGGGCAGCCAGCATAGCCGCCTGAAGAGGGCGGCCATGCCACCCAAATCTGCGTCTGCTTCAAAGTTTTTCCGGACACCCCGGAACCCGCCCGTCGCTCGCGTGTCTCACAGGGACTGGGGCTGTCACACTCCATCGAGAATCCCAAGCGATGTCGCCCGGCCCCTTAGTTTGGCCGGGCGGCGTCGTTTTGCCGGCGTGCGCCCATTCCCTATCACCCGCCGAAGTTGCCGAAGTTCGCCAGCAGCAGGTTGAGGTCGACCAGGTCGACGACGCAGTCGCCGTTGATGTCCCCCGCGCTGCCCTCCTGGCCGAAGTTCGCGAGCACGAGGTTCAGGTCGGGCAGGCTCACCGTGCCGTCGCCGTTGAGGTCGCCGAGCACGCCGCTGGAGCAGGCGCTGAGCTGGGCGACGCTGCGATTGTCAACGCCGTTCATGAGGTCGAACTTCCCGACGAGGAACAGCACTTCCGGCGTGCCCGGCGCCAACCCGCCGCAGCCGTTGAACGCGACCATATCTTTCACGACCGGCGCGGGCTGCTGCCCCGGTCCGCCCGGACCCGAACCGACGGCCGACCAGTTCGCCCCGTCCCACTTGGCGAGGCGATAGATCGACTGGCCATCGACCTGCGAGAAGTTGCCCGCGACGTAGAGGGCAGGGCCCGTCCCGTCGTCAAAGGTCGCCATCGCCCAGCAGAGCACCTGGCAGGTGGGGCACGGCATCGGGCCTCCGATGCCGGTGCCGAGCTGCTGCCACGAGTTCCCGACCCGTTTGGCGATCTTGCTGGCCGGCACGTTCCCGATGGTGGTGAACAGCCCGCCCGCGTACAGCGCCGGACCCGAGCCGTCGTCGTGCACGTGCAGTTTGTGGACGACGCCGAACTGGTTGGTGCTAAGCCCGCCGCCGGACCACGTCGAGCCGTTGTAGCGGGAGAGATTCGACGCGCCGCCGTTGATGCTGCTGAAACTGCCGGCGGCGTACAGATAGGGCGTGCCGTTCTCGGTGTACTGCTGCAGGTCGAGCACATAGCCGCCGTTGTTGGTGCCGCCGACGATCTGCCATGTATCGTTGGCGGGGTTGAATTTTCGCACACCCGATGTGCCGAAGAAGTACCCACCCGCGTACAGACGCGGCCCCTCGGCTTCGTTGAGCGTGGCGACCTCGAGGTCGTAAACGCTCCCGCTGAGCGACTGGAAGGCCTGGGCCGCGGACCAACTTGACCCGTCCCACCTGGCGAGGTTCTCGGTGTTCGCGACGCCGCCGGCATCGGTGAAACTGCCGCCCACATAGAGCGCGGGGCCCGTCCCATCGTCGTAGACCGCGAACGCCTCGACACGGCCCCCGGGGGAGACTCCGCCGCCGACGGATGACCAGTTCTCACCGTCCCACTTGGCGATGCCCTGTGTCCCCGCAACGCCGTTGAAGGAGGGGAAGTCGCCGCCGATGTACAGGGCCGGTCCGGTGCCGTCGTCGTAGATGAACGATGCGGTCACGCCGCCCGAGCCGGGGATCGGGAACACGGGGCCGCTGCCAGCGATGCCGTGGTTCCACTGGGGCTGGCAGTCGCCGGCGAGGGCGGGCGCGGAAACGGCGAGCGCTGCACAGAGCGCGTGAACGATCATCTTGACCATGATGAAACTTCTCCTCCCGAGGGGTGCAAGCCCGAACTGTACGCACCGACCACCGCGCTGCAAACGGATCACCGCGCCCCCAATGAAAATCGCAAATTCGGTCACCCGCCGGTCCGAAGGAACACGTTCTCGGACGCGCGGCTTACCCGCAATCCGCTCCGAATCCCGCGAGAACGAGGTTGAGGTCGACGAGGTTGACCTGCCCGTCGCCGTCGGCATCGCCATCGGACGTGTCCAGTCCGAAGTTCGCCAGCACCAGGTTCAGGTCGGCGAGGTCGACCGCGTCGTCGCCGGTCACGTCTGCCGCGCACGGGTCGGGGATGTTGGTCGAATAGATGTAGATCTCACCGTCTTCGCGATTCCCGACGATCAGTCGGGCGATGCCCTGGTCGAAGTCGGCGCTGACATTCACGTTGCCCCACTCGGTCACGCCCGGTGTGAGTCCGGTCAGCAGCACCGAAACCGCGCCGGTGTCTGTGTTCACCCGAAGGACCTCGCCGGAACCGGCGTCGAGCGCGAAGAAGTGCGTCTCGGACAGAGGGTCGGCGACCACGGCGTGCACTTCCACGAAGTCGTGGTCCGGCGTATCGAGCGGCGTGAGCGATCCGTCGGCGTTCACGATGAACAGCCCGGTCGACGAGGCGTCGGCGACCAGCACCGTCGTGTCGTTGGCCGCGATGTCGAACGGATCGACCAGCGTGCCATCATCCGTGTGGACCGCAAATTCGTCCTGCGCCGTCTCGACCGACCACGCCCAGACCTCGTCCGGACCGCTGAAACCGCGATCGGCCACCAGTGCCGTGCCGGGCGTCACCACATCGCCGGTGTACGAGTCCGGCACGATGCACATCCCGGTCGGGTCGTCGTCGCCGGAATGGAAGCCGGTGACCCAGTTCTCCACCGTGCCGTCCGTTCCGATGCGCTCGATGAAGCCAGGGAAGTCGTTGGAGGCGAACAGGTTGCCGGTGGCCGGGTCCACCATCAGCCCGCCGACATCGCCGATGTTGGAGAGCAGCTCGGTCGAGTCGTCCGCGAGGATGCGGAACACGCCGCCGTTGCGACTGCCGGCGTAGAGCAGCCCGTCGACGGGGTTGATGAGCGGCGAGATCGGCTGGGTGAACACGACGACGCGCTCGAGGCTCCAGCCGTCTTCGACGAGCACGGGCGCGCTGTGGGCGGCTCCGGCTGTTCCCAAACCAAGCGCAGCGAAAAGCGTGACGAGGGCATTTTTTGGCATGAGTGATCTCCTTCTTCTCTTGTCAAAGACTACCGCGCGATCTGTGGCTGATCTTCGCCACAGAAATGTGGAATTCGTGGTGGTTATCGGGTTGGGTGGCATGGCCGCCCCTTGAGGCGGCTATGCCGAGCCTCGCGTGGAGTGGAGAGCGCGCTGCTCGCGCGATTCACAGTTGGACGCGATCAAGAGGCAACAGCGAGTCGGCGTAACCGGCAAGCGCTCGCGCTCCGGACCACTCCCACTCAAGCGGAGATTTGCACAACCCTCGACGCACCGGATTCGCGTGGATGTACTCGATCGACGCGCAGATCGCCTCGTTGGTGTACAGGTTTCGGTCATAGCCTGCACCACGTTGCCAGAAGCGGTAGATCACGGTGCCGTTTGGCGCACGGTCGGCCATCGAGTGCGGTTTGGGCTTTCCCTGAGATCGCAGGTAGAGGTCCGAAGACCGCGTCACAGACTGCTTGATTGATTTCAGGATCGGTCCGACCTCTTCGTGGCTCCTTCGTGGAAAGACCAGAAGATGCACGTGCTCGGGCATCACCACCCACGCCAAGAGTTTGAACCCTTGGCGCTCACGGGACCGTCGGATTGCCTCGACCACCCAGGCGCGACTGCGCGCACTGCGCAGGAACGGGCGCTGCTTGAAGCAGGAGAACGTGAGTTCGCGGGCGTGCCCGAGACCCTCGTATCGCGTGAGTCGGCGGAACTTCTGCTGGTCCTGCGGATTACTCTTCATCGAATGCTCCAGAGCATAGTCGCCTCAAGGGGCGACCATGCCACCCAAGACAACCGCCTTTCACCGGCTCCACCGCTTCACCGTGGGCGCCACCGTTGAGGAACTCTCCAGCACCGCCAGCAAGTACCGCAGAGCGTCCACGGCGTGGTCGTTGCCGTCCTTGACGGGATGGGCAGCGGATCGGGCGCCGGTCTGGTCGTCCGGATACCGGTACGCCTCGATCGATTCGATCAGGCGCTGGCAGCGCCGGTGGATGCGCAGGGTCGGCTCACCCCCGGCCGGCGCAAGACGCGCGCGGATGAGGCGCAGGCCGTCGTCGATCGGCAGGCGTCGGCTGCGCACGACCACGCCGAGGCGGCGCATCGCGTGCGTGTCCGACAGGCCGGTCTGCAGACTCCGCTGGCCGGCGGCGGGGTCCACGCCGATCCACTGCATCCGCCATCCACGCGCGATCACGCGCTCGATGTGCTCCTCGAGCACGATGCCCGAGGCGCAGTGCTCATCGACGATCGTCAGCACGCCCGACTCGTCGAGGCAGGCGAGCAGCAGCACCGTCGGCGAGCGCAGGCCCAGGTCCATACCACCGAGCCAGCGCAGGCCGGGCGCGTCGTCGGTCGGCGCGGGGGCACTCTCGACCACATGGCGATCGCGATCGAACTCGGGGAGCACCGCGCTGCGACGGCTCGGTCGCTCGCAGAGCATCTCGGCACGCCAGCTCGCGCGATCGGAGCGGCGCTTCATGCTCCGCGCATCGTCGATCGTGATGTGCCCGATCGCGTGCTTCGCGCGCCCTGCACACTCGGTGTTCAGGATGCACGATGCGCATTCCTCGCTCGGCGGGCAGCGCTCGAGCACGTCGATCACGCCCCATCGGAACACCCGGCGCGGGTTCTCCACCCTTGGATCGGAGTCGGGCTCGATGAGCGATCGCATCAGGCCGTGGGGCCGGTGCCAGGTGCTCAGCGCTTCGATGGAGGCGCGGATCGGTTGATTTCCACCACGCGAGCGGGTGACAAACTGAGCGGCGGACCAGACCTCGGGGTCGAACAGCTCGACCTCGTCGCAGCGGAGCTTGTGCGGGCGCGTGCCCCGGACGGCTCGTTCGGACTGCGCGAGGATCTCGGCGCACGAGCCCGAGTGCAGCACCAGGCGCCGCTCGGTGATGGACTTCACCAGCGGCGCGAGCGCCGGGCGCTTGAACAGATCGCGCAGGTGCTCGTGCATGCGTGCCGACTGCTGGAGCGAGCCGCCGAGGATCTTCACCTGCACGCCGGGCTTGAAGGCGAGGTCGAGCGCGGTGGCGACGGCGGCGTAGAAGGTCTTGCCCGAACCTCGGGCCGCCCAAACGACGCAGTCTCGCTCCGGCCCGTCCTCGAAGAACGCGGCGCGCAGGTACTCGAACGGTGCACTGCTTCCCGGGGTGAGCGGGTGCCGGGGCACGACGATGCCGAGCGCGCTCGCGAGCCAGGCGTGGAGCGCATCGGGCGAGGACGGGCGATGCGATCGCAGGGCGGCGCTGAGGGCGGCGGACGGTTCGCCGGGTGGCGTCAGGTCGGGTGCGTCAGTCGGCTGGATCATCGGAGGCTCCTTGCGAAGAGGGGCGGCCCGACGGTTCGGTCGCGAGGCGGAAGGTGATGCCGGCCTGTTCGAGCAGGCGATGGATGGACGCGCGGAGTTCCGGGTGGATCGCGTTCACATCAACGGTGATCGGCGAGGCCGCGGAACGGTCCAGGGGCAGTTTGAGCGCATCGATGCACAGCTTGTGCAGGCCCGCCGACAGCGGCTCGTCGTGATCGAGTGCGCGGTGGATCTTCTCGGCAGCGCGCAGCCGCGCCAGCGCGAGGTGCTGCGCGACCGCCGCCTCGGTGGCGTCGATGGATGGCGCTGAGGACTCGGCGTGCTTCGTGGAGACGATGATCTCGGTCATGAGCGGGCTCCTCGGGACTGGTGCTCGCGGACGAGCCGGAGCAGCGCACCGGTGCGATCGCGCTCGCGCATCGAGCGCAGAGCGCGGATCACGGTCGATCGCTGGGTCGGGGTGAGGAAGAAGGTGAGACTGGTGAGCAGCGCGTGCTCGTCGACGGGCGGGACGGGCTTGGGAACGGGTGTCATGGGTTCTCCGATGGACGGGTGTGGGTGTACGCGACCGGGCGCGCGGTGATCGCGCGGCAGGCGACGGGGAGCAGCGCGGGCAGACCGGCATCGGTCAGACGACGCGTCGCGCGGCTGGCGTTCGCCCAGCGCGACAATTCGGCGCGGAGCAGGGACCGCGCGGGTGGCTCGAGCGATTCCACGCGAGGGAGCAGCGTGCTGGGCTGCGCGAGACGCCAGGCCTCGATGCCGCAGGCCTCGAACGCGTCGAGCAGGCGACGGTGACGCGGCGCGATCGGGAGCGGCTGCGCGACCATGCCCGCGCGCTCGAATATCGGCGAGACGCGACCCATCGAGGCCACGGCTTCGGTTGCGGGCGTCTGGGACGACGCCAGATACGCTCGGATCAGCGCGCTCGCGACGCCCATCGATCGGTGCGACGGTTCGACGATCACACGCGAGATGCAGCGCAGCTCGCGCGTCAGCCGGTGGGCGTCGGTGCGCGGGTCGGCGCTGCGATAGCGACCGGGCCAGGCGAGGTCGCGCCAGCTCGCGTTGAGCGTCGGCAGACTGACGCTGAGCACGCCGGCGAGTTCGCCGCTGCTCCGATCGACGCAGCGCAGGACCTTCGTGATGGTCGCGGGCGCACCGGGGCGGTAGTGCAGGGGCGACAGCGCGAGCAGGTCGGCGCGATCGCCCTCGGTGATGGTGTAGAGGTCGTCGAACGACGGCGGTTGGCGACCTTCTTCGGAAACCGTGGCATCGCCGAGCGTGGACAGGTGGATGTGCGTCCCGGGGCGGAGCTGCTCGATCGCGCCGGCGCGGTGCGTGCTGACGATCGCGCGGATGTTCAAGCCCCGCTCATGCGATTCTGCGAGCCAGCGTCGGAGGCAGCGGGCGACGGATCGGGCGCAGGCCTCGTCGACGCGCCCGCCGAGTTCGTCGACGACCAGCAGCACCGGTGATCGCCGTGCGAATCGCTCTGCACGCTGCATGGCCATGGCGAGCAGCAGGCGTTCGCGCTGGCCGTCGCTGAGCGTGGAGGCGCGGGCGGTGATGGCCCGGGCATCGGCGAGGCCGCAGCGGGCCAGGCGATCGAGTGCGCAGCGCGAGGCGCGCTCAGGATGGCGATGCCGACCGGCGAGCAGGTCGAGGCACGGGCGCTTGCCGGGGCGCAGCGCGCTCGGGTCGACGATCACAACGCGCTCGGGCCAGGCCGATTCGGCGAAGCATCGGCGAGCGTCGCGCAGCAGCGTGGACTTGCCGCTCCCGCTGGGGCCGGTGACGAGCGTGAGCGAACCGGGGGCGAGGTCGAGGCGCAGGGCGCGGTGCTCGCGCCGGGGCAGGTCGTCGAGCGTGAGGCCCAGCGCGCTCGCGCCGTCGCAGGCGAGGCGCGTGGGTGGCGGGTCGGTGTGGAGGGTGCGTTCGATGCGCAGCGTGTTGCGCGCCCGGTTGGTGAGCGCGGTGTCGGTGAGCGAGGCATGCATGGGGATCAGTCCTTCTCGGGTTCGGGGGCAAGCGTGTCCGGTCGGGCGATGGGCAGGACATCGCGCTCGAAGCGGTGCTGGGTGAACAGCGCATCGATCGCGCTGATCTCTCGCCGCACGGCGTGCTCGGTCAGGGCGAGGCGACGGGCGGTGTCGCGCAGGGTGCGGGCGTGGAGGATGTGGAGCGTGCCGGCGAGGCGCCGCAGGTGGGGCCACGCGTGCATCTGCCACGCGACGAAGGCGAAGCGCGGGTCGATCAGCCGGGCGACGGTTCGGCGGAAGCGTCGCCGGAGAAACCGCGGACGCTCGCCCATGCAGCGGGCGAGATCGGTGACGGTGCGGCCCTCCTCGAAGATCGCGTGGATCAGCGAGCGATCGTTGGTCGGCAGGTGGGCGCTCAGGGCGAGGATGGCCTCGACCACCGGACGGGGCTGGCGACGGCGCAGGTCGAGCGCGATCGAGAGGTCCAGCGAATTGGCTTCGGACACCCGCGCGGGCCGGTGACAGGGTGTCGTCACCGGCCGCGCGGGGCCGGAGGGAGGTGCGGGTAGGGTGGGGTCGTCGGATGCGGACTTGGAACGGGGCGAAGCGGCCTTGCGAGGCGCGTTCGACCGATCGGTATACCAGCCGTTTACATCGATAAAACGGCTATTTTCCGGCATGTGCTTGGCAATCTGGACCATTGATTCCCTCTGAGTTTGATTTTCAGTAAACTTTGGCACGCCACCAGTGTGCCCGCCGGAAGTGGATGCGCCAAGGCACTTGTTTGGTTTTTGATAGCATGTCCGCACAATCGCCGCGCCGAGGCGGACATGCGCTCCAAACCCTCCCCGTTTTCCCCACACCGTCCCGAATCACCCATGGCCAACCAGCCCGAATCAGCCCCGCACCCCCCCGCTCCCGATGGCTCGGCCCGCATCCTCGGCGAGCGCCTGCGCGAGGCCCGGCTCGCCTCCGGGCTCACCCTGCAGGAACTGGCGATGCGCACCGGCTGCACCAAGGGCTACCTGTCGCAGATCGAGACCGGGCGTCGGGACTCCCCGCCGTCACGGTCGCTCCTCGAGAAGCTCGAGGCCTCGGTCGGACTCGAAGCCGGCACGCTCACGGCCCTCGCCGACTGGCTGGCCACCCCCGAGCCGGTGAAGCGCCAGGTCGAGCGGATGCGCCACTCGCAGTCGCAGGCCAAAGCCGCGGCGACGAAGCTCCGCGCCATGGTCGGCACCGGCGCCCTCGACGAGGCGTTCCGCTCCGGCGAGCTGCACAACCTGGTCCGTCGCCTGTCCGACGCCGGCGACGACGGGCAGGCCAGACCGTCGCCCAGCGCGACGCTCCGCGCCCTCACCGGTCTCGACCGGATGCGCGTGCTCCCGGCGCAGGTGCCGGTGATCAACAAGGTCGCCGCGGGATACCCCACCGAGTTCACCGACCTCGGCTACCCGGCGCAGATCGCCGACGAGTACGTCAGCGTGCCGGGCGTGACCGACCCCGACGCGTTCGCGGCCCGCGTGTGCGGCGAGTCGATGCTCCCCGACTATCGCGAGGGCGACCTGGTGGTCTTCTCGCCTCTGGCCGACACCACGCCGGGCAGCGACTGCTTCGTGCGCCTCGAGCGCGACGACGAGACCACCTTTAAGCGGGTGTTCTTCGAGACCGATGGCGACGGCGCCGAACTGATCCGCCTGCAGCCGCTGAACCCGAAGTTCGCGCCGAAGGTGGTGGATCGCGAGGCGGTCGCGGGGATGTACAAGGCGGTGTATGTGGTGCGGGCGCTGGGGTAAGCGCGGATCCTGATCAAGATGAACCCGCGCTCATCGGTGCGTCATCTGGGGTTGATCGTGGAGGTTTAGGGTCTTGAAGTTCGCGGCGTGCTGTCGCGGCTTCTGGACCCCACTGCAACCCAATCGAAGGAGACACCATGTCGACCGTGATCACCGGATTGTTCGACGACGCCAACAAGGCATCGCACGCGATTTCCACGCTCGAGGCCAAGGGCATCCCCGCGACGGATATGAGCCTGGTCGCCAGCGAGAACTTCAAGAAAGACTCGTTCGGCATCGAACAGAGCACCAAGTTGCCCGAGGGCGCGGCGATCGGTGCCGGCTCGGGAGGCGCGGTCGGCGCGCTCATCGCCGGCTTCACCACCGTCGGCGCGATCGCCAGTGGCGGTGCGGGCCTGATCGCGGCGGGACCGCTGGTCGCAGCGCTCGCCGGAGGCGGGACCGGAGCGGCGGTTGGCGGCGCGGTCGGCGCCAGCGTCGGCGCGTTCATTCCCGAAGACGAGGTCAAGCACTACCAGGACGCGATCGAAAAGGGCTCCGTGCTCGTCGGCGTCGAGTGCGACGACTCGGACCGCAAGGACGTCGTGAAGGACACCTTCGAAAACTACAACGCATCGCGTGTCGCCAGCGCCTGACTGGGAGGCGTTCACACACGATGTTGGCATCCGGCGCGGACGCTCCACAGATGGGCGTCCGCGCCGGATTTTTTGTTCATGTCGAGCCTGACGAGTCACCCGACCCGCGCCAGCGGTATGCACGTCGAAAACCACGATCCGTAGCTTCTGCGACGGTCTTCGCGAAGAACTCGCCTTTGTGCGGCTCGATCTTGACGCGGTCGTACATCTGATCCATGGGAAGGTGGAAGATCTTGGAACCGTCGGGGCTGATGTTGCACTTGATGCGCGGGTAGTCTCGATCGAATTCTGTGATCTTCACGGTGATACCGAGAGCATCGGCGAAGCGTAGAGCATCATCTGAAAGCTTCGTGGTTACCTCCAAGACCGGCTCGACCTCGACGTCTCTCGTGTTGCCGAACAGCATGCCTGATTGAGCCCGTTGCGACGGAGCAGCCGAGTCGAAGGACCAAGGCGGAGCCGCGCCAAGTTCATTAATCATGTACTCGACCGTGGTGCCGAACAGTTGCTGGATGTGCTTCTCGCGGATAGTCCTTTCTTCACGCCACCGTTTGCACTGGATAACTAGGTGCTGATTGTTCTTTTTGGCCAATAGATCGCGGCCGTAGTCTGCCTTCCGCTTTATCGCGCCTTCGTATGTGACGTCGTATCCGTCTTGCTCGTAGCGGTATCCGATGTACCGTTCGTACTCGCGACCGGCGTGCCACGCCGACTTAGAGCCTGATTGCACGTACCGGTCTAGAGCTATCTGGCACTTGTCATCGTCTGAGAACTTCTCGAACTCCGCCTGTGTCAGCCAGCGTCGAACGCTGTCATCGTTTTGATCTGAATACTCCTCGCTACTCATCTGGGCTTCGATGACATCATCAATGTTCTCGTCCGTCACATATTCCGGAAGCCACGGGAACAGCGATTCGTAGTACTCGACCCGGTTTCTATAACTGGCCATTGCAATCTGCAGTGCCCGCTTCTCAGATGCCAACGCTCTGATACTATCTGCCGACTTCTTCGCTGGTTGTTTCTTGTTAGCTAGTTCGTATGCAGTTGCAAACTCGAAGATCGACAGATACCGAGCTATCGCGTTCTCGAGCCAAGGAAAACCGTTCGATTTCTCATTCGCGATGAGGTGTAGTTCGTTCTTAGCCTTCTCAACACGATCCCGCATGCTCCGCTCGAGCTCGTGCACGCAATCCCGGAATCCGCTCCGATATCCTTCCGTTGAGTCGTGCAATCTCCTGAGTTCTTGAATCTTGGCCTGCAGTGCAGCTCTCTCAGCTGAAAGATCGCCAATGCGCGCCTCCAACTGCGCGACCTGCTCCTTCACCGCCCGCGCACGCTGTTCAAGTCGTTCAACTCTACTCGCTTGATTCTTCATCTCGATCCGTTTCCGCAACCGCTTTTATGATTCCCACCGCCTTCCGAGCGCAATATCCCGCAGGGCCAATCCACAAAACCCACGGGAGCCGAGTGACTTTCTCTGGACGCGCATCGACAAAGGCCGAAGCATTGAGAAACGCAGACTCAAGATCAACTTTGTCCACCTTGTCAAGAATCCTGTACGACTCTTCCCGACTTCCTCGCTCAAAGCCGGCCAGTTCGACTCTTGCTGACAAAATCTCGGAATCAGTATCGGCTTTGGCAACTTGCAACTGCTCCTCCACTTCTGATGCCGATTCCTGCAATCGCCGAACACTAGTTTCTGCTGCTTCTAGAAACCGCTCGATGCGATCCACTTGCCCTTCATCCATTGGTGCAAGGTCCTCCTTCCACTGCTCCCAATTGCTAGCAACGACGATTGCTGCAACGACGAGAATGATCACAACAACCGCACCCATCTCATTCCACCTCGGAGTAATCAGAACCTGTGCGTCGCGGACAGCGTGCGTCCTTCGGGGGTCGTGAACTGCGCGAGCAGGAGCAGGCGGGTGGATTGGGTGATGGACTCGGGGACGCCGCGGAGGGAGAGGCGGTAGGTGCGGGTGACGCGGTCGTAGGGTTCGGCGTTGGCTGCCGGGTCGGTGAGGTCGACCTGCCAGCGTTCGAGCTGGATGGGTGAGCCGGAGGTGGCGTCGTCGCGATAGAGCTGGAAGGAGACGAGGCCGAGGGCTTTGACGGGGTCTCGGTTGGCGTCGAAGAGCTCGAAGTGGGCGTCGATGCGCGGGTCGCCCTCGACGGGGTCGGTGATGAAGCGCGTGAGCGGGTGGATGCGCAGGGTCTCGGGGGCGAAGGGGTTGACGTAGCGGATGACGGCGCCCGACGACGTGCGCGCGGTGCCGGGTTCGGCGAAGCTGCCGGCGGGGACGGTGGCGGTGGAGAGGACGGGGTCGGGGTCGAGGCCCTTGATGGCCGGGCCGCCGGAGCAGGCGGTGAGCGTGGTGACGGCGGCGGCGAGGCAGACGGCGAGGGCTGGGGTGGTGGTTCGCATGGGGGGAGTTTACGGGAAGGGAGAGGGGGGAGAAGGAAGATCAGTTCGGTTCGATTTTGGTGAACGAATGCAGCTCTCCGGCTTCGTTCAGCCACAGCCGCACGCGGTCACCCGTCCTGAGATCGGGATCGTTGACGGAGTAATCGAACTTCAGATGGATGACCCTGGCACGCGGATACGTGGGGATCGCGAACCCCTCGTCAATGCGACAGATGGCGACTGAGTTTTCTCGCAGCACCGACATGCCAGCGGAGTATCGCTCTTCGACGGTCTCGACCGTTGCGCGTACTTCGGTGGCGATACCTTCGGTCGACGGCGTCGAGAGTGCCTTCCAGGTTTCGCTCAGGTTGAGCGTGTGGACGCGGTCATTCGGTGAGCAGGACGCCGACGCAAGGGTGGCGGACGAAACGGTGATCAGCACCATGGATCTGGAGCGGCTGGGCATGTGCTCAGGATACTCCGTGTGATTGGAAAGCAGCAGCGGCTGCGCCGCTGACCCCTCATCCGGTCGCTTCGCGACCACCTTCTCCCTCAAGGGGAGAAGGAGCAAAACAGATCCGCCTCAAGGGGCGGCCATGCCACCCGGGAAGGGTGCGGGGGTGAGTTTGTCGGCGAGGGTGCGCTGGCTGGCTTCGAGGGCGGTGATGGCGCGGGTGTTCTCGCGGACGACTTCCATGAGGGCGTCGACGTGGGTGCGCTGCTCGAGGATGCGCTGGTGCGACTCGGTGAGCTGCTTGTCGCGGACTTCGGAGTGGCGGCGCTCGATGAACCAGATGGCGGCGATGAGGCCGGCGCTGCCGAGGGAGGTGAACTGGACGAGGGAATCGGGTTCGAGCATGGGTGGGCTTTCGGTTTGGGAAGAGGGGACGAGGAGGCACGGGTCGCCCTGCGGGACAACCCGTGGCACCCGGCGCGAAAAGGCGATCCGCATAGCCGCCTGAAGAGGGCGGCCATGCCACCCGGAAAACGACTTAGTCGTTGATGCGGATGTAGAGCAGGGTGTAGGCGAGCGAAAAGGCGCGTCCTCGGTCGATGGGGCCTTGGGGGGTGAAGCGCATGAGGGTCATGTCGGACCAGGCCTGGCCGGCGGGGCCGACGAGCGTGGCGTTGCGCGGGAGTTCGGCGGCGGCGCGGAGCGCGTTGATCGTTGCCCACAGCGCGGGTTCGGTGGACGCGACGAGGCGTCCGGTCTGGGTGATGACGAGTTCGCGCGGCCCGAGATCGTCGGTGAAGGGCAGGCCCGAGTTGCCGTAGGGCCATTCCCACGCGCGACCGACGCCGCCGATGGTGAGGCGGTGCGGGCCGAGGGTGTCGAAGTTGAAGGTGTAAAACGAGGCCATGGTTCAGTTGCCTCCGGCGGGCAGGGTGGAGACGGGTTCGGTGGTGAGCGGGTCGGCACCGCCATCGGTCGAGACCGCGACGGCGGTGATGGTCTGGGCGCACTCGCGCTCGCCCGCAACCGATGATTCGACGCCGGTGATCACGATGCGGGCGCTGACGCGCAGGGCGTGGGGCGCATCGGGCGTGCGCGCGGCGCGGAAGGCGAGATCGAACTCATCGCCGAGCGCGACGGAGGCGAAGGCGTCGTCGGGTTCGGGGACGCGGCGTTTGATGGTGAGGGTAGTGAGGCGCTCGGGGACATCGGCGAAGGTGGGGTGCGGGCCGTCGTCGGTGAAGTCGGTGATCACGGCCTTGGCCTTGCGCGTGACGGCGATGGACTCGACGCCGGGGAGCGGCGTGGCGTCGAGGGTGATGTGGGTGGGATGGAGGTAGAGCATGGGGGGGTCTCGGGGGGTGAATTGGATTGGCTCCCTCTCCCCTTGCGGGAGAGGGTTGGGGTGAGGGGTTCGCACCGCAGGTGCGACGGAGCCGCTCGCAACTTCGGAGCAAAACCGCAGCGGCTGCGCCGCTGACCCCTCATCCGACCGCTGCGCGGCCACCTTCTCCCGCAAGGGGAGAAGGAAGAGCGATCAGGCGCGACGGAGGCGGGTGGTGGATGGGGAGCGGGTGAGGTCGGTGATGCCGTCGTCGTCGAGATCGATGTGGGCGCGGGTGCGGGTGCGCTGTTCGGCAGCGCGCCGGGCGTACATGGCGGCGCGTTCGGCGTGGACGGATTGAGCGGGCAGGAGCGCGCTGGCGCTGGAATAGATGGTGTGCAGGGCGCTCAGGGCCTCAGCGCGAGCGAGCGCTTCGGGGTTGATGACCTGCGACGCGTACACGCAGCCCTCTGGGGCATCGGCCGGCGCCTGCCCCGGTTCGATGCCGAGGGTGGCCAGCAGCGAGCGGTGGGCGAGGTCGATCTGGGGCGCGAAGGTGATGACCGTGGCGCTGACCTCGGTGCTCGGCGCGATCGGGAGCGGGATGACGGGCGCATCGGGCGCGTGGCGCAGGCGCGAGACGCCGAGGGCGGTCGCGCTGGTCACTTCCGTGATCTCGAAGCGTCCGTAGCCGTCGAGCGCGATGACCATGCCGGGCAAGAGGCCGAGGGTCGCCAGGTCGACGCCGGTGAAGTCCAGCGCGAGCGAGCCGGCGCCGACGGTGGCCGGCCGGTTGCTCAGGCGGGCCTGCGCGCTGAAAGCGATGTCGTCGAAGAGGCGGGGTTCGAGGATCCAGAGGTCTCTGTCGGTGGCGAACATGGGTGGTGGTTCCTGTGGAGAAGGGAGCGGGCACGGGTTGCCCTTCGGGTCAACCCGTGGCACCCCGCGCGGAGTTCGGAATCCCCCGGCGCACCCGTTGGGGCACGCGCGGGGGAGAAGGGAGGTGTGTTGGTCCTTCTCCCCTCGCGGGAGAAGGTGGACGCGAAGCGGACGGATGAGGGGGCGGTCCGAGATTCCTGATCAGATTCGCAGCGGCTTCGCCGCTGACCCCTCACCCCGGCCCTCTCCCGCAAGGGGAGAGGGAGGAAAACGCATCACGGCGCAAGGTCGCGGATGAGGGCGTGGGCGTTCTCGTTCATGAGCTGGACGGTGTATTCGCCGAGGACGAGCCCGGACTCGCTGTCGCCGCCGGCGGCCAGCGGCTTGTAGTGGAACGAGCGACCCGCGAGCGGGAGGACGCTGATGCGCGACGAGTCGAGCAGCAGCACGGTGTCGGCGGGGACGGTGCGCGAGAGGATGACGCGGCAGGCGCCGTAGTCGGACTCGTAGGTGTTCACGAGGTCGCGGTAGGTGGTGTCCTTGGGTTCGTAGCCTCGGACGGCGGTGGTGAAGCTGTTGATGCGTCGCTTCTGCGCACCGGAACAGACGATGGTGTCGATGGTCCCTGAGGACTGCTCCCAGACGGCGCGGAGCGCGGCGTTGAGCACGGCCTCGGTCAGCTCGTCGTTGCCCGAGCCGGCACCGTCGGGGATCGGGTCGATCCCGGGCATGAACACGTTGGTCGTGAGCTGGCGGATGATGCCGTTCATCGTGCGCCGGACGGTCGAGGAGCCCTGGGGCGACGACGAGGGCGCGACGCCGTTGATGACGCAGTTCTCGAGGTCGCGGAGCAGCTCGCGCAGGCGCTGCTGCTTCTGGTACTCGAGCTCGTCGGCGACGGCGATCGTGTCCACGGCGAGCTGGCTGCCGGAGACCTCGACCGGCGCCGAGAAGATCTGGGTGTAGTTGGTGCGCCGACTGCGCGTGGTGAAGCGCGGGTCGGACTTGGGCGCGCCTTCCAGCGCGCCGTTGCCGATGATGTGCAGGAGCATGTCGTCGGCGAGGGTCGCGGCCGGTGTGGTGCCGCCGTAGGCGCGGGTGACGGTGAGGACGGACCCGTTCACATCGGTGACGAGCATGATCTCGCTGGAGCCATCGGGGCGGAGCTGATCGCCGGCGCGGAAGCGCGAGGGGTTGTCCACGGTGATCTGCGTGGCGGTCGTCGGGCTCGGCGTAAAGGTGGTCTGGTTGATGGTGTCGGTGTTGGGGAGCAGCGAGTCTTCGAGCCACTCGTGGACGGTGCTGCGCGCGACGGTGCGGGCGTCGCCGAGGTGATCGAGCAGCGGGGTTTCGTGCGGGCTGACGATGCCGATGAGGTCGGCAACGTCTTCGGCGATCTCGGGGAGGGCGGAGCCGGCGGCGTAGGTGGATTTCCCGGTGAATGGCATGGGCTGGTGTTCCTTTGGGGGTGGTGTGGGGCGAGGCGAGAACGATCAGGAGCGGCGGAGGCGGAGGTAGCGGAAGAGCGCAGCGCGGTCGCCGGCGGTGGCGCGCTCGCGTTCGGCGTCGAGCGACGAACCGAGCGGGACAGGCGCGTACGCGCCGGAGGGAGAGGGGGCACGCGCCGGGAGCGGCGCGGGGGCGTGCAGGTCGGGGATGGCGACGGCGAGGTCATCGAGCAGGGCGCGGAGGCGGGCATCGAGCTCGGCGACGCGATCGAGCAGGGTGGGGATGGACGAATCAGGTGCGGGCGGTGCAGTGGTGTCGTCGTCGGACGCGGTGGCGGCGCGGATGGCCGGTGCGCTGGGTTCAACGACGGTCGCCGGTGCAGCCGGCGGCGGGGAGCCGTTCCCGGTGTCGGTGTCGTCGCCGGGTTTGGTGGAGGACTTGGACATGGGGTTCCTTTCTGAAATGGATGTGTGTGTGTGGCATGCTCAAACTCGTTTGAGCATGCATGTGCGTTGCTGGGGTCCATGCTCAAGCGAGCGTGAGCATGCCACCCGGAGCGATCGACTCGCTGGAAGGTTCCGACCGCCCCCTCATCCGTCAGTCGATCTGCGATCGACTGCCACCTTCTCCCTCAAGGGGAGAAGGAGCTGAGGCGCCTTCGGAGTCAGCTCTGCCGTACCCGAGTTCCTCGAGGATGCGATCGCGCGGGACGCCGAGGTTGGCCTTGAGCTTCGCCGCCTGGAGGCGGCGCAGTTCGTCGGGCGGCAGCGGGTCGGGCCAGCGGATGTGCAGTTCGCGATCGGCCTCGGTCGTGCGCAGGATGCCCGCGCGATCGAAGGCGAGCAGCACGAGGCGCGAGGCTTCGGTGATGCCGGCGCCCCACGACTGGCGCCGGCGCGCGGTCTTGGAGAGCACGCCCATCATGGTGATGCGCAGCGCGTTCTCCGAGGAGAGGTGGCCGATCTTCGCGCGGAGCAGGCCGAGCACGAGCGGCGAGACGCCCGAGGCCTTGTCGAGGGCCTCGCGGACCTGGGTGATGTGGTCGTCTTCGGAGGGGGTGTGGGCGTCGCCGCCGAAGGCGTGGAGTTCGGCGTCGGGGTTGTGGGTGGACCAGATCTGCCCGGGCGCGACGGCGAGGTCGTCGGGCGCTTCGAAGCCCTTGGCGAAGTACATCTTGAAGCTCTGCATCGTGACGCGGTGCGCACGGTCGCTCAGGCGCGTGTTGAGTTCGTCCTGCAGCGCAATCAGCGGCTCGACATCGCTGAGCCCGTCGTAGCGGAAGGGCTGCGCGGCGTTCTGGATGTGCACGATCGGGAGCACGCCGAGCGGGTTGGGCATCGAGGAGATCGTGCGCGAGCCCTCGCGGGCGACGGTGCGGCTAGCGTCGATGAGCGTGTAGCGCTCGTCGGTCGCGCCGTGGGCGACGGTGCGCTTGAGGGCGTCCGCGAAGCGGGAGAGGCGGCGCTTGTCGTCCGTGCCCCCGGGGGTGCCCGTGGGATCAGTGCTCTCGCGATGCGCATCGCGGAGCACGAACGCGCGGAGCATGCGATAGTCGCGCGGATCCAGCACGGGCACGCCCCGGGGGGCCGATACGGGTTCGATGGCGACAAGGCGGGCGGCTTCGGCGAGGATGCCCTGACGCTGGGACTCGGTCGAAGCGCTCCGCAGCGCGCGCCGGATCGCGCCGACGTTCTCGAAGAGCGCTTCGGTGCGCACGAGCAGGTCCACATGGCCGTGGACGCTGGCGAGCGTCGCGCCGGTCTGGAGCATGCCCAGGCCGCCGGAGGCTTCCCAGGCGCTGGCGAGGGTGCGCTCGATGTCGCTCGCGAGGTCCGGCTCGGCGGCGCGGGAGCGGAGCTCGTACGGCCGGCCGAAGACGAAGTCGACGATCGAGTCGATGCGCCAGGCGATGTCGTTCTCGATCACGATCTCGCGCGGCTCGCCGGAGGTCTCGAGCGGGCGACTGAAGCGCTCGGGCAGTCCCACGGCCTGGGCCGGTCGGTGCGCAGCGCGCCAGGCGGTGGCGCTGGTGACGCGTCGGGCGCTGTGCACGGGCAGTTCGTTGCGGTAGTACGACCAGAATCGCTCGTAGCGCGGGCGGTCGTGCTCATCGTGCCGGCGCAGCAGCGCGTCGATGCGGTCGGTGGGGATGGGCGAGGGGGCGGTGGTGGCGGTCGGATGAGTGGGCGCGGGCATGGGCATCGTCCTGCGTCGGGAGCGTCGGGAAGGGGGCGTCGGCGTCCGCTCGTCGAAACGGACACGCCCCTCACCCTTGGCTCCGGCGAGCCCGGCCGGCGCGCGCAGGAGATGGCGATGCGAAAAGGCATCGCGAGAATCCGCCCGTGGGAAGGGCGGAAAATTTTTTCAGAAAGTCAAAAAGTGGCGATGCGCCCGAGCCCACCCGGCGCGCGCCGGGGCGGACTTCCAGGCTCCGCTCAAGGCGTCGACGGGCCGCCGGTCTCCGCCGCTCCGGCCTCGCTCAGCGCCTTCTTGAGATCCCCGATCCAGTCGGTGTCGCCGCTCCCGGTGACGATCCCGTTGCGACCGATCGCGGATTGCACGATCGGCGCGAAGATGACCTCGCCGTCGAGCGTCATGACGATCGGCTGGCCGACGCGATCGCCGGTGACAGCGCGCATCGCTTCGGCCGCATCGTCCTTGAGCCGGAAGCCGAGGGCCGGGTTGCCCTGCGCATCGCGTGTGTCGCTGAACGAATCGACATCGGCACCGGTCAGGAACGGCTCGGGGTTGTAGTACACCGGGTTGGGCGATGTCGGCTCGGGGCGAAGATACACGACCGTGTACGGCTCGCCGGGCTCGGTGCTCGCGGCGTGGATGCCGAAGCGCGAGTCGCTGTTGGCGCACCCGGACACGGCAGATCCGACGATCAGCGCGAGGGTGCAAACGGTGGAGCGAAAGGTCATGAAGGGTTCCTCCTCTTGGATTCGGGTTACTCCTGATACTAGGGAAAGCGGCCGTGTGGATTTCACTCATGATTGATTTGGTGCCACTGGCGGCTTGTCCGCCAGTGCAGGGCGTTCGGGTCCTGATCGATTGTCGAACGTGTGGTTGACCAGCTGCAGGCGTCTTCAGCGTCCTGACCGTGGCTCCGGATCGTGAGGCCTCGCACTGGCGGACAAGCCGCCAGTGGCACCATCGGCGCGCGGATACCATCCGAACCCCCGTTTCAGGAGCACCGCCATGACCGATCCCACCCCCGCACCGTCCCGCCTTGAAGAGTTCCGCTCCTTTCGCGAGCGGATGAACGCGCGGATCCTCGAGCAGAAGGACCTGGTCGTGAACCGGTTCTTCACCCTCGACTCCAAGGCCTACGAGGCCGGGGCGCTGGACGTGAAGACCAAGGAGATCGCCGGGCTGTCGGCCTCGCTGGTGCTCCGCTGCGACGACTGCATCGCCTACCACGTCATCCGCTGTAAAGAGGAAGGCGTCACCGACGCCGAACTGTGGGAGGTGTTGGGCATCGGCCTGATCGTCGGCGGCTCGATCGTGATCCCCCACCTCCGTCGCGCGGTCGACCTGCTCGACGAGATCAACGCCGGAATCGCGCCCGAGGGCGCAAACAAGGACTGCGGACACTGACAAACCCGCATCGCCCCGGCGAGATTGCCCCGATTTCCGGTCCAATCAGGCCTCCGAGCCCTTGTATAGCCACCGGGCGCTGGCACAATAGCCATGGACCGCCGGCCTGACGCTCGCGAGGGAACGACCCATGGCTTCCGTTTGCTTCTATTTCCAGGTTCACCAGCCGTGGCGACTGCGCCCGTACTCGGTGTTCGACACCTCGCCTTTGTACTTCGACGACGACCTGAACAAGCAGATCCTGCTCAAGGTCACCGAGAAGTGCTACCGACCGATGACCCGGCTCATCCTCGACCTGATCGAGTCCAACAACGGCAACTTCAAGGTCTCCTACGCGCTCACCGGCACGGTGATCGATCAGTTGCAGGCGTGGGCCCCGGACGTGATCGACCTGTTCAAGCGCCTGAGCGACACGGGCTGCTGCGAGTTCCTGGCCGAGACGGACCTGCACTCGCTGAGTTTCCTCTACTCGCGCGAGGAGTTCATCGAGCAGATCGAGGCGCAGACCCAGCGCATGCAGGACCTGTTCGGGCAGACGCCGACGGTCTTCCGCAACACCGAACTGACCTACAACAACGATGTCGCGCACTTCATCAACGAGATCAAGAACCCCGACGGCAGCCGGCGCTTCAAGGGCATGATCTGCGAGGGCGTCGACCGGATCCTCGACTACCGCTCGCCGAACTACCTGTATCGCCCGCCCTCGACCGGCGACGGGCCGATCGTTCGCCCTGACGGGTCGCACAAGCCGTTCGCGCTGCTGCTCAAGAACTACCGGCTGTCGGACGACATCGCCTTCCGCTTCGGCAACAAGGGCTGGGAGGAGTGGCCTCTCAACACCGAGAAATTCGCCAAGTGGGTGCACGACATCAACGGCGACGGCTACCTCTGCAACCTGTTCATGGACTACGAGACCTTCGGCGAGCACCAGTGGGCCGACACGGGCATCTTCGAGTTCATGGCCGACCTGCCCCGGGCGATCTTCGACCACAAGCCGGGCGAGAACCACTTCAACACGCCCTCGGAGGCGCTGGAACAGTTCGAGACGGTGGGCGAGTACGACGTGCCGCACATGATCTCGTGGGCGGACTCGGAGCGCGACCTGTCGGCGTGGCTGGGCAACGCGATGCAGAACAACGCGATCAGCGAGTGCTACAAGCTGGAGCGCCCGATCAAGGACAAACTGCGCGAGGCGGTGCAGTCGGGCGACCAGATGGCGACGCAGCACTACTCGCACCTGATGGAAGACTGGCGCAAGCTGACGACGAGCGACCACTTCTACTACATGTCCACGAAGTTCTGGGCCGACGGCGACGTGCACAAGTACTTCAGCCCGTACGACTCGCCCTACGACAGCTACATCAACTTCATGAACGTGCTGGACAACATGCGCACGCGGGTGGAGACGGTGGTTGGGGTGTGAGGATCTTCGCGAAGCGCGTTGTTGATGCCTTGACTCGTTCTGCGCCGATCACGCAGTCCGCGTGATCCCCGCTGAGATTCAGCAGAAGTACTGCAAAAGGGCGCAGCGGATGGGTGAACAGCAGAGACTACTTTGCCCGAATTGCGAATACAGCCTCCGAGGCCTGTTTGAAGAGTCCGACGCGCTGCGGCCCTGCCCCGAGTGCGGCAGGGCTGTTTCACCTGGCGCGGTGCTGCTTCCGCGATGGCACCCCTGGAGTCTGCATCTTTTCAGAGTGACCACGCTTCTTTCGGGGCCTGCTCACGCATTGATTCTTTGCGGCGGCATCCTCGCGGCGCGTCAACTGAAACAGAGGCCCGTCAACTTGGTTGATGCACTGTTCCGCTGTTGGTATGTCGTGATCGTGCTTCACCTGATTGTGCTGATGTACAGCGCGTGGAAGATGCAGCGCGTCGCGCGGCCGACTCGCAACCCGTTTCTTGCCGCGGCGATCGCAATTGCGTACATGATGGGCAACGTCATTACATTTCTGATCACATGGCAACTGATCACGAGCGTACGCAGCCTATGAGCGGAAACGTTGGTTGGGCTCTAAGAGGACTCTCTCTTACTAGCATGAGCGGATTGCATTGATGCAGCTGGCGCGCCCTGACGACGACCTGGAACGCGACCATGAGACGTACCGCTCGCTGCCGGAGCGGAAACGAGCGCGCCGCTTGAAGAAAGCGACGGCCGCAGTCGATCACCCTGAGAGCACTTGCCCGCAGTGTCGCTACGACATCGGCGGCATCTTCGAGGACGACGACTCACCGAAGCCCTGCCCGGAGTGCGGCACGGTTGTATCGCCCGCGATCGCGGTCATGGGCTGGTGGCGGAAGCGACGGGCGTACAACCGGAACACGTGCATCGCCGCGTTCTCCGGACTCGTCCAAGCCGCTCTCGCGTGGATCTACATCCTCCTCGCGGGTCTTCTGGGCGGCGCACTGACCAAGGACGCTTTCCTTATTCTCTGGATCCTCGGCTTCGCCGTGAACGCAATCGTGTTGCCGATCAGCATCTGGAACATGCAGCGCGAGACCTCCCCCGATCGGCACCCCGTGGTAGCGGCGGTCGCATCGGTCCTTGGTGCTCTCGGGAGCCTCGCATCAACGTGGATCTTCTTCTTCCTGATTCCGCTGCTGGCCGTGTATCTCTTCGGGGGATGAAGATCGAGGTGGTGCCGATCGCCGCTCGCAAGTTGCGGACAGAACAAGAGCCCGGAGCGCGAGCTCCGGGTACCCCGCCCTCACATCCGAACTTCACGCTGGCGTCGAACCGTCCCTACCCGCTCGACGGTGCCCCGCGCTCCGGTCCTGACCTTCGATCGTGTACCTCGTCGCGGCAATCACGGCCTCTTCGTTGAACAGATACCGTGTGCTCGCGTGATCCGACCACACCCGTTGGTTTGAACCGGCGAAGCCCCTTTCGCGTAGTGCTCTCGTCCCCCACTGCTTGAGTTGGCGGACGACTTCCTCCGGCGCCGTCTCCGCAGCACTCACGACGACGTGTACGTGGTTGGACCTGACCGATGACGCGTGGAGTCGCCACTTCCGATGCTCGCAGTGCTTGGCGATGATTGTCTCGACGGCCTCTCGAGCCTCCGTGGTGAGCGTGAACGGTTCGTGGTTCAGCCTGCTCGTCGCGCGTTCGAGGCGCTTGGGGTGGTCGCCGATGTTGCTTGACCCGTATCGGTTGTGGGCGGCGTCGACGGACCCCCCGGGGTCGCCGTGCAGCCAGGTGCCGTAGGTGTGCCAGGTGAGGAAGTAGGCGAGTGGGTCGTTGATCACGGTGGGAATGTAGGTGCTCACCGCGGGTGAAGGAAGTGACGCGGGATGAGCCGGACGGGTACCCGGAGCTCGCGCTCCGGGCTCTTGTTTTGTGGGCTCGTGTCGGCCGCTACCATCCCCACATGCCGCTTGTCGTCGTATCCCGTCCCTTGCACGGTGCCTTCGAGGTGCCGGGGGCGGAGGTGCGCATCGGGCCCAAGGGGGGGCAGCGGTCTCGGGCGGAACTGCTCGAGTTCGTGGCCGGGGCCGACGCGATCGTGAGCTGGGTGACCGAGCGCGTGGACGACGAGTTCCTCGACGCGGCGGGCCCTCAGCTCAGCGTCGTCTCCAATTACGCCGTCGGCTACGACAACATCGATCTCGACGCCTGCGCGAAGCGGGGCATCATCGTGACCAACACGCCCGACGCCGTCACCGAAGGCACCGCGGATGTCGCGGTCATGCACCTGCTCGCCGCGGCTCGTCGGCTGAGCGATGCGGAGCGGTTCGTGCGCTCGGGCGAGTGGGCGCGCCACGGCGTGCTCGGGCCGAGCGAGTGGCTGGGCCAGCCGATCGCGGGGCGGACGCTGCTGATCGTCGGGGCGGGGCGGATCGGCTACGCGACGGCGGTGCGGATGCTGGGCTTCGGGGTTCGCGTCCTCTATACGAGCCGGTCGCCTAAGCCGAACTTCGAGCACGCGCCGCTGTGCGCGAAGCGGGTGACGCTTGAAGACGGACTGCGAGAGGCCGATCTGGTGAGCGTGCACACGCCGCTGACCGACGAAACGCGCCACCTGATCGGGGCGGAGCAGTTGCGCCTTATGAAGCCGACGGCGGTGATCGCCTCGACGGCGCGCGGGCCGGTGATCGACGAAGCCGCCTTGGCCGATGCGCTGCACGACGGGCTGATCTTCGGGGCGGGGCTGGACGTCTTCGAGCGCGAGCCCGAGATCAGCGAGCGCCTGCTGAGCGCGCCGAACGTGAGCATGACCCCCCATTTCGGGAGCGGGAACACGCAGTGCCGCGCGGAGATGACGGCGCTGACGGCGATGAACATCCGGCGCGTGCTGGCGGGTGAGCCGGCGCTGACTCCGGTCGGGTGAGTCGAGCTGTGGGCGGCCATGCCACCCAATTCATCAGCCCGCGCTGAACTTGAGCGGTGCCGGGCCGATGGTGACGACACTGGTCGTCGACAGGTCCAGCGGCGTGGCCTGCAGGTAGCCGTTGAGCTTGTCGAGGGTGATCGAATCAACCTTCTGGGCCAGTTCGTCGAGCGAGCGACAGCGACCGAGGCGGTCGTAGTCCGCGGCGAGGGCCGAAGCGCGGGCGCGGGACGACTCGCCGCTGAGGACGAGCTTGCTCTTCAGGCCGGTGCGGGCGCGCTCGAACTCGCTGGCATCGACCGATCCGGCGCTCGTGCGCACGCGCTGGAGTTCGGAAACCAGCACGTCGAGGGTTTCCTGGGCGCGTTCGGGCGTGGTGCCGGCGTAGGCGGTGACGCGCCCGTGGTGTTTGCCGGAGCCGTAAGACGCGTAGACCGAGTAGCAGAGCCCCCGCTTCTCGCGGACCTCGGTGAAGAGGCGCCCGCTCATGCCGCCGGACAGCACGGCGGTGCCGAGCCGCTCGTACCAGCAGTCGGGGTCGTCGGTCTCGCGCGGGGCGTCGTAGGACAGCGCGATGTGGACCTGGTTGGACTTCTGCTCGATGTGGTGCACGCCCCGGACACCGGGCTGTTCGGACGCGATGTCGCTGGGCGCGCCCTGCCAGTCGTCGAGCATGGCGTTGAGCCGTTCGAAGAGCGCATCGGCGTCGACATCGCCGGCGACCGCGATGATCGAGCCCTCGGGTCGGGCGTTGGCGGCGTAGTGCGCCGCGACGGATGCGCCGTCGACAGCCTCAATGCCCTCGCGCGTGCCGAGGGTGTGCCGGTTGACGGGCGAACCGAAGTGAACGTTGAGGAGCTCGCGCATCGCCTTGTCGCGCGGCTCGTCGTCGATGGAGGACAGAGATTGAAGGCAGAGCGCGCGGCTGGCTTCGAGCGAGGCGTCGAAGTCGTCGCCGCCGAGTCTCGGCGAGCGGACCATATCGACCAACATGGGCAGTGTCGCATCGAGTCGCGTGCCGAGCAGACGCGCTGTGACGGTGTTGTGCCGGATGCCGGTGGAGGTGCCGCGAGAGGCGCCCAGGGTGTCGAAGGCGTCGGCGAGTTCGCGCGAGGTTTCATTCTGCGTGCCCCGCAGGAGCAACTCTTCGAGCATCGCGGACATTCCGATCTGGTGCTCGGGGTCGCGCGCGGTGCCGAGCGGGAGCATCCAGGTCATGGCGGCGGAGCGGACACCGGGCATGCGCTCGGTGAGCAACTGAGCGCCGCATTGCAGTCGTTGGGAGCGGATTTCGGTCATGTTCGGTCGCTCCTGGAGCGTGCGTAAGGGCGGATCGGTGGGCGGGGAACGCGGAAAAGCGAGTGTAGCCGGGCCCTGCACCAGTCGCACAGGCCGTACAGACGGACCGTGAGGGGGTTTGTGGGGGGGTTCGCGCGGGCGCCGGCTATCGGAGGGGCCCGAAAGTGTCGCTGATTGACATGGGAAGGTCCAAATCGGACGCCCCGAGGAGGTCACGCGCTTTGCGATGGCTGCGGTACATCATGGTCGTGGTGGCTCTGGCCGGCGCGATCGGTGCGTACCTGTTCCATCAGGCGTCGGCGGAGCGCGAACGGCTCGTCGTGAGCACCACGCGCGACGCGGTGAAGGATATCGAAAGAAAAATTCGGTATCTGAAAGCCACCGAGGAGATCGAACTCAACGAGCTCGGATGGCCGGAAGTGATCGATCCGCGCTGGTTCGACGGCGAGCCGCCTCGCAACGTGATGCTGGGCGCACGCCACCCGTGGATGGAGGTCGCGTCGACGCTGGAGTACGCGCTCGACCACCCCGCGCAGCGTGTGGCGATCAACGAGCAGCTCGCCGGGCTCTGGTACAACCCGGCCAAGGGCATCGTGCGTGCGCGTGTGATGCAGACCGTTTCCGACGAGAAAGCGATCGAGCTTTACAACCGGATCAACGGCTCGTCGATCACGGAATTGTTCGATTCCAGTCCGAAAAAGCGGATTCTGGAGCAGATCCTGCGCGAGGACGAGGAACTGGAAGAGTCCGAAGAAGAGCAGCGACACGGCATCCGCGTGCGCCGCCCGGGCGACGAAGAGGACGCGCCCGACGAACCGGAAGAGCAGCAGCCGGAGAACGATGAGAGCGCGCCGTTGCCGTTCGAAGATCCGATCGATCCGGCCGGTCCGGTGCAGGAAGACGACCCGCCGGCAAGCGAAGACGGACCGGTTGAAGAGAGCGACGGCGCACCCGGCGACGACTCCCGCGCCGGTTCGGGTGACGACGCGAGGCGATGAGCGCATCGCCCCGGGGAGCGCAAGTTTGATGAAGTGCTTGACCCAATAATTCCGATACGGGTATGGTTTTCCATATCTGGGTCGCTGTCACTGTTGGCGCTGGGCGGCGATCTGTACCTCCGAAGCTCCGAAACTCACAGGGAGGTTTCAAAGCCATGGCTAAGAAACGCACAGCGAAGAAACGCACGACCAAGAAACGCGCGACGAAGAAACGCACGACCCGCAAGGCGACCGCGAAGAAGCGTCCCGCCAAGAAGACCGCGAAGAAGCGCGCAACCAAGAAGCGCACGACGAAGAAGCGGGCCACCAAGAAGAAGACCAAGAAGAAGGCCGCCAAGAAGAAGACCGCGAAGAAGCGCACAACCAAGAAGCGCACGGCGAAGAAGCGGACCGCCAAGAAGAAGACGGCCAAGAAGAAGACCGCCAAGAAGAAGGCCACCCGCAAGAAGGCGACTCGCAAGAAGACCGCCAAGAAGAAGGCCACCCGCAAGAAGGCCACGCGGAAGAAGGCCACTCGCAAGAAGACCGCTCGCAAGGCTTCTCGCAAAAAGACCGCCCGCAAGGCGACCCGCAAGAAGACCGCGCGTCGGACCAGCCGTCGCTGAACCAGCGGCCCTTCGGGGCTCGCTCGAACCGTCGACCGGTCTCGTTGACCGGGCGACCAGCCGAGGCGGGTCGTATCAACGCCCGCCGCAGCGCCAACGATCGAAATCCAGCCGGCGGGACCCCCGGGTCCCGCCGGTTGTCGTTTTGGCGTCCCGGCTCCCTCGCCGGCCCGGCGCGCGGTTGAGACCGAGGATCATCTGCCGGATCGGGGCGTCGCGAGGGCCGGCGCATCGCGACCAGAGCGAACCGATGGTTTATAGTCTGCCCTGCCCGCTCAACGCCCCGGTCGGGGCGTGCCGATAGGATCGATCTGGTCCGGCTGGCGGGCCCGACGCGAGCGCGTCGATCACCACCAACTCCCTCTCGCTCCACGCGGGGTTTGCTCTATGCCTCACATCATCGCTGAACCGTGCATCGGGACCAAGGACACCTCCTGCGTGGAGGTCTGCCCGGTCGACTGCATCCATCCGACCAAGGACGACTCGGACCACGAGGACGCGGAGATGCTGTACATCGACCCGGACACCTGCATCGACTGCGGGCTGTGCGTGGACGAGTGCCCCGTGCAGGCGATCTACCCCGAGGAGGACCTGCCCTCGGAATGGCAGAAGTACGTGCAGATCAACCTGGACTACTACGAGAACAAGTAAGGCCCGAGGGTTCCCCGTGGGCTACGCTGCGCGGAGACCACGCCACCCGTCGTGGCACTCACTTTCACAAGCGTGATCAGCCGGCCTGACGATGGCCCGGCTTGTCGCGCACGCCGGCCGGGGCGTCGGGCTTCTCGGTCCAGTCGTCGGCGCTGGGCAGGTTGAGCTGCGACGCGCAGGTCTTGCGATAACCCAGCAGGCGGATCACCTCGAGGATGTCGGTCCACGAGGGGAAGGTCTTGCCGTTGGCCCGCTTGAACTCGTCGATGGCCTTGAGGAACAGGAACTGCTCCGGGGTCATCTCGCCCTCTTCGGCGGAGCGGGTGAAATCGGTGCGACGGCGTCCGGGGCCGCGGCGTCGTTCGAGGCCGGATTCGGCGCCCGCGAGCTTGCGACGGTCGAGCCCCGAGCGGGGGTCCACGGTGCCGGAGAAGCCTCGGGCCTCCGGGCCGACGGACGAGTTCCGCCGGTCGGGGCCGGTGTAGTTGCCGTCGGCGTCGTACAGGTCGTCGTACTGGTTGACGAGGTCGAGGTCCGGGTCGTTGCGATCGGCGTCTTCGTGCATGGCGGCTCCAGCCCAGAAATGAAACACCGCGCCCGGGGATCCGGACGCGGCGCGGGCGGTGCCGTTGCGGGCGAAGGCCCGCGCCTCATTTAGAAGTCGTCGTCCTCGTCGTCGTCCAGCGTGAACGGGTCGTCGTCGTCGTCGTCGAAGTCGTCGTCTTCGTCGTCCTCGAAATCGTCGTCATCGTCATCGTCGTCGTCGTCGTCCCAGAGGTCGTCGTCGTCATCGTCGTCCTCATCGTCATAATCCTCATCGTCGCCCTTGGCGCCGAGCGGCTGGACGGGGGCGCCGAAGGGGTTCCACGCCTCGGCGTCGGCCGGCGGATCGAGCAGGTCCACGGCAGAGCCGGAACCCGACTCGACATCGGGATCGAAGCTGGAGAACCCGACGGGGAGGCCGTCGACGAACGAGGTGTCTTCGGAGTGCTTGGTGAGGGTGTGGACTGGCATGGCTGTCGTTCCGTGGCACGTGTGTCGCGAAGCCAACCGGTCGCGACACGCTGATGACGTTGAATCGGTCAGTTCCCGATCGCGTTGATCGGACCGATCGGGATGCGGGGATTGAAAACTGCGCTTTCGCGGTTGTCGAGGCCGGGGGCCTTTGGCGACGGTGACGGGCTCGCGTCCGCGGATCTGAGCACACAACCCGGACGGCGCGGGGCGACCACCACCGGGCCGACCGCCGGTACACTACTCGCGGCGTGTCCGGTGTCAACGGGCTGGCCGATCCTTTTTGCAGCCAACTTCACGGCTCGCCCCTGGCCCTCACCCCGTCCGGAGCCCGATGCGTCAGCAAGACGAGACGATCCAGCCCATCGCCGCCCTCATGACGCTTCTCGTCCCGGGCTCGGGATACCTGTGGTTCCGCGAGAAAGCCCGGGCGATCTACGCGTTCATCGGCATCGCCGGGCTGCTGCTCGGGGGCCTGCTGGTCGGCGGGATCGACGTCGTCGACTCGCGCGAGAGCAAGTACTGGTTCTATGTGCAGGCCCTGAACCCCGCGGCGGTCTTCTCGATCAACTGGGCTCACCAGAACGTCTACAAAGGCTACGAGGTCCGCGCCGGCCAGATCTCCGAAAACTTCTATCGCAAACCCGAGTACGGCGAGCGACTGAAGTTCGACCAGAGCCGCGGCGTGACGATCATCGTCAACGACGCCTCAGCGGGCACGCCCTCGCCCCGGCAGTCGATCGGGCGGGTCAACGAGGTCGGATCGCTGTTCGTGGCCCTGGCGGGCATGCTGAACCTGATCGTCCTGCTGGATGTGGGGTGGCACACCCCCAGACCCCCGGCCAAAGCCCCATCCGGATCCTCCGCGAAGGGGGGCTCGCGATGATCGGCCTGATCCTTCTGGCATCTCAGACTGCCCCGGCCGCTCGCGAGGTCGGCGGGCTGTGGCAGGGCGGCACACCGTTCCTCGACCCGATGAACATCCACGCGGCGTGGTGGTTCACCGCCCTGCCGCTGGCGCTGCTCACCTCCATGGCCTACAAGGCGGTCAAGCAGCGGGACATGTCCACCTACTGGCACGGCGTGAGCGTCATGACCGCCTCGATCCTCGTGGGCATGGTCGGATTCGCGTTCGGCCTGCACGCGCTGGTCGAGTGGATCATCCCCGCGCTGCGCGGCTGATCGCGATTTTTCGAGCCCAAACGCCGGTTTCGTCGATGCTCCCGGAGTGAGTGCGCCCAAACCGCAATCCCGCCCGGCTGCCCATCGGACCGGCGGCCTCTTCCGCATCGACGCCGGCTGGCTGTTCCTGCTCAGCGGGCTGGCGATCATGTGCGCCGCGGTGCTCATCCCCGCCCACGACGACCTGGCCATGGCACGCTACGAGCGCGACCGCGCCCGGGCGATCGAGAGCTGGCACGCCGAGCGCGTGGAGAACTACGCCGAGTACCTCGACGCCCTGCGCGACGGCGACGAAACGCTGGTGCTCTCCCTCGCGGCGATGCAGCTCAACCTGATCCCGGCCGGGACGCGCCCGCTGGTGACGAGCGTGAGGCCCCAGGCGACGAGCGCTTCGGTGTTCCCGGAACTGGAGCCGCGCTTCGAGCACCCGCAGGCGCCGGAGTTCTACGACTCGCGTCTGCGTCGGTGGGCGACGGACAGCCGCCACCGCCTGTGGATGATCGCGGGCGGGGCGCTGCTGGTGCTGTTCGGGCTGCTGCCGCCGTCGCGCGGGCGATAGCTTCAAATCGACACGAAGTCCTGTGGTGAGGCTTCGAAGCAGCGACGGCTCTTGCTACGCTAAGCCGTTCGTAAGCCCCGCCAAGAAATCCGGAGCATCCGACATGTCGTCCAATGTGAAAGTCAATCCGATCCTGCTTCGATTCGGTGCAGTCTTCTTCACACTCATGGGTTTAGTCTTTCTCCCCGTCGGGCTTGCCAGAGCATTCGCCGAGGCTCAAACGATGAACTGGCCGACCGTTGAGGGCACGATCTTGAGATCGGAACTAAGAACGAGCGGCAGCGGTAAGCGGAAGAGCACACACTGGGATTACTCCTACCGCTTCACCGTGAACGGGCGTCACTATGAAGGTGCGTCCAGAACTCGCGGTTGTGGCTACAGCGGACCCGCGCTCGTCTGGAATGAGAGTGGGCACGAAGATTACCCCCGAGGCACGACCGTCACCGTGCGCTACAACGAATCGGATCCGAAGAACTCCTACTTTGGTCCCGGTCCCGATTGGACAAACTACGTACTGCCAGTCGGCGGCGGGTTAGTCTTCGCTGGGCTGGGACTGCTCTCATGGCGCAGGGCCAACACTCTTTCGCGAAGAACTCAGACACTCAGCTAGTCGGGCGCCGGCTGGTAACGCAGGAACAACCGCACCTCCGGCTCGTCGAGGACGCGCATCGACCCGTTGGCGATGATGCGGCTGCTCGGGCGCCAGTGGCTGATGCGGTCCTCGTCGATCGGGCCGAGGGCGATGGGGCGTCCGGGGCGGGGGTCGTCTTCGGAGACCTCGGCGGTCCAGCCGATGCGGTTGAGGTAGCCGGTGGCGACCTGGCGCTGCAGCGTGGCCGCGGCGACTTTGAGGAGGCGCTGCAGCGATTCGGGCCGGTCGGCGAGTCGCGGGTGGTGCTGGTCGATCTGGTCGGTGATCGCTTCGAACTGCGACTCGCGATACGCGATCATCGAGGCGAGGTCCTCGGGCGAAGACGGCCGATCGCACGCGGCGCAGGCCGGGTTGGTGAGCCAACGCTTGGTGGCGACGACGCGCCGCTCGAAGGTCGCCAGGATCGACTCGATCGTTCCGTCGGGCAGAGCCCGCTCCATGAGCACGCGCCGGAGTTCGGCGCGGACCGGGTTGAGCAGCAGATCGAATTGTCGCTCGCGCTCACGTCGCCACACCGCGATGTCGTCCTCGGGGATGAGCCGGACGCGCGCGAGATCGTTCATGATCGTGTGCACGAAACGGTCGGCACCTCGCAAGTCCTGCGGGAACTCCTCATCGAGCTGCCACGCGAAGTAGTCGGCGAAATAGGCCCGGTTGGTCGCGGGCAGTTCGGCGAGAAACGCCTCGAACTCCGGCTGGGCTCGGAGCGCTTCGAGCAGGACCCGCTGGCGTTCGGTGAGTTCGTCGGCTTCGAGGCGGTCGGGGAAGTCTTCGCTGACCGTCTGGGTGAGCCAGATGCGGAGGTCGGGCGCACCGTCGGGCTGCGCCAGCGTGACGACGCTCGCGAAAAGAACGACCAACGTGAGGCGTGCTGCTGTGAGGTATCGAGCCTTGCAAGGCATCACCCGAGTATATCGCGGCGATTCCCCCGCCCCCGCTACAATCCCCTCCCCCACTACCCCCTCGCACGCAGGAGACCCCACATGGCCACCACCGCTTCCGATCCGTTTGCCAGCCGCGCGAAGTCGATTCTTTCCGAGCTGGAGTCGAAGGGGGAGATGAAGCACCTGCAGACCATCGAGGGGCCGATGGACGCCACCGTGCGCCTGAAGATGCCCGACGGCTCGACCAAGGAAGCGGTCTGCCTCTGCTCGAACAACTACCTCGGTCTGGCCAACCACCCCGAGGTCGTGGAAGCGGGCATCAAGGGGCTGGAGCAGTACGGGGCGGGCACGGCGTCGGTCCGCTTCATCTGCGGCACGTTTGACTGCCACCACCAGATCGAGGACCGCATCGCGAAGCTGCTCGACCAGGAAGCGTCGTACACCTTCGTTTCCTGCTGGAACGCGACCGAGGCGCTGCTGCCGACGCTGGCCGAGCCGGGCGACGCGATCGTGTCCGATGCGCTCAACCACGCCTGCATCATCGACTCGATCCGCCTCGCCGGCGTGATCAAGAAGGGCGTGCGCAAGTACATCTACCCGAACAACGACATGGGCGCGTTCGAGGACAAACTCAAGGCCGCGCGCGAGGAGGCCTCCGACGACAGCGTGATCTGGGTCATCACCGACGGCGTGTTCTCGATGGAGGGCTCGATCGCCGAACTCAAGACCATGCGCGAGCTGTGCGATAAGTACGGCGCGCTGCTGATCGTCGATGACTCGCACGGCACCGGCGTCATGGGCGAAACCGGACGCGGCACGCACGAGCACTACGGCATGGCGGGATCCGAGATCGACCTGTTCACCGGCACGCTCGGCAAAGCCCTCGGCGGCGGGGCGGGCGGCTACATCGCCGGCCCGAAGCACGCCATCGACATGATCGTGCAGCGGGGCCGGCCCACCCTGTTCTCCAACGCGCTGCCGGCGACGGTGGCCTGCAGCGCCGACAAGGCCATCGAGATCCTGATGCGCGAGCCCGAGCGCGTGGCGAAGCTCAAGGAAAACTGCCGCTACGCCCGCGAGAAGATCAAGGCGATCGGGCTGGAGGTCATCGAGTCCCCCACCGCGATCTGCCCGGTCATCGTCGGCGAGACGAGCAAGGCCATCAGCATGAGCGCTCGGCTCCTGGAGATGGGCGTGTACGTGATCGGCTTCGGCTACCCGGTCGTGCCCGAGGGCGAGGCCCGACTGCGCTGCCAGATCTCCGCGGCCCACGAGAAGCCGCACATCGACCAGTTGGTCGACGCGCTGGCCAAGCTGTGATCAGGGTTTGAAGGTCGGGTGCCACGGCTTGTCTTGCAAGCCGTGTTCCTTTCGCCGCTTTCGCACGGGTTGCCCTTCGGGTCAACCCGTGGCACCCCAACACCCGGCTTACGCCGCGAGGCTGAGCGCGTCCGCCTTCGACTGGCGCGAGACGATCTGGCTGAGCAGGTCGGCCGATTCCGGCGAGACCGTCGTGAACGCCAGGCCGATCGTGTGCTTGAAGGTGCCGATCTTGCGGCACCAGACGCACTCGGCCTCGATGCGTACGCACAGCGTGTCCTCGCAGAGCGTGATGACGCGGCGCTGGCCGGCCTTCCACTTGCGACGGGTCTGCAGGCGCATGCCGCGGGTCGAGACGTCGATGACGCGACCGTGGTTGCACGAGAGTTCCTTGACGGCGGTGCCACGCACGCGACGGGCGTTGCGATCGTCCGCGACGGTGTCGGAGAGTGCCGCGAAGTCGAGGTCGTCGCCGCGTCGTGTGTCGTGCTTCATCGCGCAGGAGCCCGTTCCGGAGGTCGATGTGTGCGCCCGCCCCATAGAGGATGGCGCGGAGCCCGGCGCGTGACCGGTTCACGCTCTGGGCGGTTCGACTCTGCGTGCTGCAATGGGGCCGATGAGTGCATGACCCATCGACCCCGCTCTCTCCACCGAAAATGTGGTTCGGCTGGTTCGGAGCAGGAGTTCCGTTCGCGTCGTTCCGACGGGCACCGAGCCCCGCCCGCGCGGCCGATGACCGGAGCAGGCGTCACAGAACGATCCGGTTTCCGGACGCTCGCCGGTCCGGAAGGATGAGGAATAGGCCTCGCACCGGAAGCGTTCGCCTCCGGACCGCCCCGCTCACCCCTTCGAAAGCCCGCTATGACCGAATCCGCCGACACGACGCCCGGACGCTCGCCGCTCCTGAAACAACTGCTGTTCGGCCTGGTGCTGGTCGCGGTGTTCACCGCGATCGTCATGGTCCGCAGCCGCCCCGCGCCGACGCCGGAGATCTTCCTCGAAGGCGTGACGCTGCTGGAGGCGCTGGACCGGGCCAACGAGCAGGACAAGGCGGTCTTCGCGGTCGTCACCGCCGACTGGTGCGGCCCGTGCCAGAGTTACAAGCGCAGCGCACTCGCCGACGAACGCGTGCAGGCCTGGCTCACCGAGAACGCCGTCGCGGTCATGCTCGACGCCGACACGCTGCAGCACAGCGACGAGATGCTCCTGAACTTCGGCGGCTCGATCCCCGCGACAACGCTGCTCATCGACGAACGCGCCGTCGGCACGCTCGAGGGCAGCATCGGCGCGGGTGCGCTGATGGACTGGCTGGAAGCGAACGCGGCGGGGTGAGGGTCTGCAAGAGCTCGGAGCGCGAGCTCCGGGTATCTCTTCGTTTCGCTTGCCTTCACACGACATCAGCACCCGAGTACCCGGAGCTCGCGCTCCGGACTCCTGTTTATGCCCGTTCCTGATTCAGGCGCAGCAGGTTGGCGAGGATTTTCTGCTCGACTTCCTCCCGTTTGGCGGCCTCGGCCTCGTCGGTCGTCGGCTGGCCCGCGCCGGTGGCTTTGAACACCTCGGCCCAGTCGGGGTCCCAGTTGCCGTCGGGGTCGACGCTGGCGTAGGCGGCGATGACGGCGCGGTCGAGTTTCTCGTGGGCCATGGCGAGCCAGGCGGGGCGTTCGTTGTAGAGGTTGGTGAGGGTGCGTTTCTTGAGGCGTTTGTCGGCGGCGCAGGCCGCGTCGATAGCGGACTGGCGGATCAGGCGGCGCGCCTCCTCGCCGGAGACCTCGGCGACATCGTCGAACGTGTCGAAGCGGTCGATCTTGTCCTCGATCGGCTTGACCCACTCGGGCGGGTTGAGCCAGCGCTCGCGCTGGGTATCGAGTTCCGATGCGCCGGTCGAGATGGCCTCGTGCAGCGGATCGCCCGACGGCTCGCAGCCGGGCGACCACGGCAGGGGGAAGGTCTCGAAGCAGGTGGTGGGCGTGTAGCGCGGACGGTCTTCTAGTTGGGTACCGCGAGCTTTTGCCCAAAGTTCGTGGACAGATGATTGAACGATGCCAAAGAAGTACGCGTCTGAACGCGCAAAGCACGTCGTCGACGAGTCAGGAATAGTCGTCCGTGCACCAAAGCGAGGGGCCCAGTGCTTAGACGTGTTAGCGCACACAATCACACGATTGCACGCATCGATACGATCGCGCAAGTCGACAACTGGACTGCGATGGATCCACCAATCGCGAGCTAGTCTTGGATTCCTGTTTTTCTCGCGAACTGGTTTGACATGGCTCTCGACATGCTGAAACGGCATTTGGAATAGACTGCATTCTTGCTTAGACCATTCCGGATCGAAATCGATCAGCCAAGATCCGCGTGGACGGCGGATCACATCCATACCGTTGCAATAAGGCTTCAGGGCAGCGAAGTTCGGCTTTCCGTGCGAGTTTGGATCTGCTAGCCAAGTCGCGGCCATTTCATGCGAAACATCGAACCCACCGCCCTTCTCAATTCCACGAGCGGCGATTCCTTGATTCTCGGATAACTTCAGGCTGGCTGATGTGTCAGTTCCCGAAGTCAAGTCTGAGTTAATGGAGGTGACTGGTCGCCCGTCGAGCATGGCCTGCTCAGTCAGATCACTGCTGAAGCAAATGATTGACACATTGACGGAAGCTCCATCAAGCAGCCATGATTTGTCGGACCACGCGCAGAAAATCGTGGCGCGCGTCGTCAGTTTCTTGAGCACATTGCGACTCGCCTCGCTTCGTATCGCCTGAGTGGCTAGCAAACCGCCTCTACATGAATCGGACTTGGCTAAGCACTGTAGCGCCAAGGCGAACCAGTAGCAGCAAAGGTCGCTTGAGTTCGGCAGATCGAAACTCGCGTACATCGCATCGATGTACGGATCGGGCATGCCGAATTTGCGAAATACTTTCGACCCCAGAAACGGCGGATTCCCCACAATGAAATCTGTCTGCGGCCACCACGCCTGACCCTTGCACGACGCGCCCTCGCGCCAGACGGGGATGTCGTTCCCGTCCTCATCGGCCCACGCGAGGATGGCGTCGCGGTTCTCGATGGCGTCGAGGCGTTCGAGGATCGGTGTGCGTCCGAGCACATCGCCGTGCTGGCGGTGCCACTGCAGGTAGCCGATCCAGATGACGATGCGCGCCAGTTCGGCGGCGTAGGTGTTGATCTCGATGCCCTTGACCTGGTGCGGGCCGACGCGCGGCTGGACGGGCTGGTTGATCTCCTCGCGCGCGGCGAAGGTGCGCACCTCGAGTTCGAGGTCGAGCAGCGACTGCAGCGCGACGTAGAGGAAGTTTCCGCTGCCGCAGGCCGGGTCGAGGACGGTGACGGACCACAGGCGGGTGTGGAACGCGTCGATGGCCTCGCGGATGCGGTCGTTCGCCGCGCCCTTTGCCTTCTCGGTCTTCACCTTGGCGCGCTTGGCGAGTTCCTTCGTGACGGTTTCCTGGGTCTCGACCCATTCGCGCCGGAGCGGGCGCAGGATGACCGGCTCGATGACGAGCATGATGTCTTCGCGGCTGGTGTAGTGCGCGCCGATCTGGGAGCGCTTGTCGGGGTCGAGCGAGCGCTCGAACAGCGTGCCGAAGATGGAGGGCTCGACGTTGGCCCAGTCGGAGTTGCCGACGAGCTTGAGTTTGCCCAGCCAGGCCGGGCCGATGGATAGCCCCTCGGGGACGGACTCGCCGTCGACGAAGAGCCCGCCGTTGAAGTGCTTGATCTCGTGCTCGCCGAACCAGCCGCCGGTGGCCATCTTTGCGAACAGGTCGCGGACGCGCGGCATGAACGAGCCGGTCTTCTCGATCGAGTCCCCGATGAGCCGGGTCATCAGGTCCTTGGGGAGCAGGCCGGCATCTTCGGCGAAGAAGCAGAAGACGAGCTGCATCAGGAAGTGGGCGACGGCTTCGGGGTCGTGGTCGGCCTCGCGCAGGGCCTTGGCGAGCTCGCCGATGGTCTTGGCGAGTTCTTCGGTGACGGTGTCCACGCGCTCGCGCGGCTTGAGGGCCTCGGGGTTCTCGAAGACCAGACGGAGCACCTGCATCGGGCTGCGGCTGTCCTGCTTCTTCCACTCGTCGGAGGGCGTGAGCAGGTCGTCGATGCGGATGACATACCGCTTGGGCACGAAGCCGGTGAAGTTCGTGCGGATCTCGATGGTGTCGATGTCGCAGGCGACCAGCAGCGGCGGGTTGCCGAGGTCGTTGCGGTAGAAGTTGAGCTGGGCGAAGACGGCGTCGAGGTTGGAGTACTTGCCGGGGCGCTTGTACTCCCAGCAGAAATGGTCCTGCTTCCAGACGTCGCAGAAGCCGCCGGATCGCTTGGCGGCCTCGGAACCGGTGACCACGGAGAACAGGTGGCGCTGGGCGGCGTCGTCGGCACCGGCCTTGCGGGCCTTGGCGAACGCCGCGGACCCGGCGAGTTCGGTGCGCGCTTCGAAGCCGTAGGTGGAGTCGGTCTCGCGTTGGTCGGTGGGCGCGGGGACATCGAGCAGGCGACAGAGGTCGATGAAGTGGGCCTGGGCGGACGCGCGCTCGGTGAGCCCGGAGTTCTTCCAGCGTTCGACGAAGGTGCGCAGGTTGTCGGAGGCGTCGTGGCTCATGGCGGGCGAGTATCCCCGGTTCGGTGGGCTTGGGCAACGGCTGAGTGGGGAATCAGCTCGGGGTGCCGCGGGGTTTGGTGGATCCGGCGGCGGCGATGGTTCGGGTCGCGGCGTTCTGCTCGGCGTCGAGGGCTTCGGCTTGGCGCCTCGCCATCTTCTCAGCGCGGAGGCGCTTGAGTTCCTGCACGCGCGCATCGTGCGGGTGCATCGGGGGTGTGGGCTGCGGGGGAGGAGCAGATTGGGCGTTCGGGATCGAAGGTGACGCATCGACCGCCCCCTCATCCGTCATCCGACCTTCGGTCGGCTGCCACCTTCTCCCGCGCTGGGGAGAAGGAGCGGAAGATCCGGCGGGTGAGCCGTTGTCGGCATGGCCTGCGCCTTCGGCTTGGGCCGTGGCATCCTTGGTGGTACCTTTGGCGACGCGCTCGGCTTTCGCCTTCGCTTTGGCGCGCATGGCTCGGCGCAGGCGCTTCTCGCGCTGGACGGTGCGGATGTGCAGCAGGGTCTGGATGGCCGCGAGGCGTTGGCGGTTGCGCTCCCGGGCGTAGAACGCGTCGAGTTTGCTGTCGCCGATGGACTTGATCGGCGTCATGCAGGCCATGAGTGTTTCGAGCGCCTTGGTCTGCGCGGCGACCATCGTCACCTCGGACTCGAGGCGTTTGATGCGGTAGATCGTCTTCAGCTGCGCGAGGACTTCTTCGGCGCTCTGGGTGTTCGTGTTGGCGGTTTCGGACGGTTGGTTGGTGGCGGTGTGCATGTGGACTGTCCTCTCGTAAGAAGGCGAGGACAGGCCCGGACGGCGCGCGCAGGAGGTGGTGATGCGAAAAGGCGTCGTGAGAATCCGCCCTGTCTACGGGTGGAAAGTTTTTTCAGAAAGTCGGAAAGTGGCGATGCGCGCGAGCCCACGCGGCGCGCGCCGGGGCGGACTTGCGCGCCTCGCGGGGCCTTCGCTGCGCTCAGACCCCGGCACCCATCGCGCGTCGCTATGTCTTGCATCGTGTGCGCCAGCAGGGACTCGCATAGCCGCCTGAGGAGGGCGGCCATGGCACACTCTGAGGGTCTCGCATAGTCGCCTCAAGGGGCGGCCATGCCACCCGGAGGGCTTCGCTCAGCGCTCCGACTGCGGTCTCGCCTGCGGGTAGATCAGGTAGCGGTCGTGCACCTGGAGCACGAGGTCGCTGTGGTCGTCGCCGGTCAGATCGGCGATGATCGCGGCCGACGGCTCGAAGGTGCGGCCGGCGCCCTGCTGGAAGAGGCGCGTCTCGAAGACCTTGAACTCGTTGGCGAAGTACATCTTGCCCGAGGCCGAGAAGGTGAAGACCTGGCACATCTGCTCGTTGGCGTCGAGCACGACCATGTCCATGTAGCCGTCGGAGTTGAGGTCGCCGAAGGTGAGGTCGTGCTCGTAGCGGTCCTCGTTGTCGGAGCGGTAGACCGCGAACTCGTCGAGGGTGATGCGCTCGCCGGCCAGACGGACGACGGCGAAACTGTCCTCGGTCAGCGCGAGCACGTTGGGCGCGCCGTCGCCGGTGAAGGAGCCGGAGCGGAGGCCGGTCGTGCGCAGGCCGGGGATGCGGAGCTTGTCGGCGATGCGCCAGGCGCCGGCGTTGTCGCGGCTCATGAGGATGAGCAGGTCGGCGGCGGTGTCGGAGGCGACGATGGTGGTGCGACCTTCGACTTCGAGCGTGGTGAGGGCCGAGAGGCGGCTGGAGGCGTCGGGCATGGTGATCTGGTCGACGACGCGCCAGCCGGTGTCGGCGTTGTAGCGCGCGGCGCGGACGAAGTTCTGGTCGGCGATGAGCAGTTCCATCGAGCCGTCGCCGTTGGCGTCGAGCAGCGCGGTGTTTTCCGGGCCGGCGGCCTGCACGAGGCCGAACTGCGGCATCTCGCGGTTGGTGAGCACCTTCGGCTCGTCGGTATCGACGCCGGTGACCATGATCATGGGCTCGTTGGGCGTGAACAGCGCGATGTCGGTCGAGCCGTCGCGATCGAAGTCCGCCGCGAGGATGGACTGGGGCGGGCGGTTGACGCCCTCAAGGGGAACGAGCACCGGCTCGGCGCCGGGGGTGTGGATCTCGACGGTGTGGTCGCGCCGATCGCGCACGACAATGGCGACCGCCGGTCCGCTGTTGAGGGTGATCGTGTTCATCGCGACGGGCGTCGCGCCGGCGGTGGCGATCGAGATGGGCTGCGGGAAGCCGAGGCGACCGGTGGAGCGGTCGTAAGTCGAAACGCCCACGGTCTTCTCTTCTTCGGAGAGCACGAACACGGCGGGGCCGTCGGAGCCGGTCCAGTCGCCGGTGGCGATGACCTTCGGCTCCTTGAACGCGCTGAACATCTCGCCCTGGCCGATGCCGACGGCGTCTGCCTGCCGGTAGAGCACGATGGAGTTGGCGGACTTGTCGGTGCCGAGCAGGTCGAGCAGGCCGTCGCCGTCGATGTCTTCGGCGACGACCGAGCGCTCGCGATCCGCTCCGCCGCGGAAACCGAAGACCTCCGGCAGGGCCTCGCGTTCGGTCGCGGCGCCGGCCTCTGAGAGGTTCTCGACCGACTCCGTGGAAAGCTGGTACAGCACGACGCGGCGCGTCTGTGCCTCGATGACGCCGATCGACGCGCTGTCGTCGCCGGGCATGCGGACGGTCTCGACCTCGATCAGGTTCGGCATCTCGAAGCGCAGTTCCGCGCCGAGGGTGCCGACGGGCTCGGACGAGGAGCCGCCGGTCGGCTCCTGGAGCCACAGGCGCAGGGGCGCATCGGCCTGGGGAACGACGCCGAGCAGTTCGGTCAGTCCGTCGCCGTTGTAGTCCTCGATGTAGAACGCCACAATCTGCCCGCCGGAGCCGAGCACCTTCGGCTCGCCGACCGGTCCGGCCTCGCCGAGATCGAACACCTCGAGGCGTCCGTTGATGATCGCGATGAGTTCCGGTGCGCTGTCGCCCTGCACATCGGCGATCTGGAGCGCACCGCTGCTGGTTCCGAGGCCGCGGGCGCGTCGCCGGTTGGCGACGTCGAAGGTCATCGGCTCGGTCTGGCGCATCGTGACGATCTCGGACGGCTGGCCGGCGTAGACGATATCCAGCAGCCCGTCGCCGTCGACATCGTGCACCTCGAAGGCGTTGACCCGGTGGGCCAGGGGCACATCGGTCCGGTCGTACCACTCGCTGGGCGGCAGCTCGTTGGCGCTGAACCCGCGTTCGCGCTCGGCGAAGGAGCGGGCCTCGCGGCGCTGCACATGGATCTCCAGCCGGCTCTTGCGGTTGTTGACCACGACGAGGTCGGTCAGGCCGTCGCCGTTCATGTCGACGGCCCGGGCCGGGCCGGTGTTGTTGTCAACGACCAGCACGCGCGGATCCTCGAAGCCGAAGTAGCCGGCCAAGTCGGGCCCGGACTGGGCGAAGGCGCTTGTGGCGCCCGCGAGCAGGGAGATGGTCAGGGCGGAGATGGACGGGGCAGAACAGGTCATGGTCGGGGCGGTTCCGTTGGTGAAAGCCCGTATGGGCGGGAATGGCCCGCCGGTCACGAAACCGGCAGAACACGCAGTGAGAGAGGGTAGCGATCGATGAATCCCGGTCTCAAGCCAGAAACTCGGGGTCGCTTCGGCACTATACCCAGTGGTGGCAGAGGGACCTGTCCCGCCAGACCCTCGATCAGACGGGCCGGCGGGCGCGGACTCCCTATGATGTATGGCCAGCGGGGTTCCCGGCTGCGGGTGGAGAAACACTCTTTGCCGGTTCCCCAAACAGACGGAGGAGGGCGCTCGCAATCGGTGCGCGAACCTCCCGGACCCCCGCTCGAGCCGATGCTCGGGCAGCCGTTTGATCAGGGAGTTGTTGAAGTATGCCGATCTCGCGTCCCCTCGCCCTCGCCGGTGCACTCGCGCTCAGCGCGGGCCTCGCCGCGGCTCAGTCCGGCCAGCAGCCCACCGACACTCAGGGCAGCCTGACCATCGACACGATCACGATGAACGATGGCAAGACCATCATGGCGCCGATCCTCAAGGAGACCGCCGAGAAAGTCTGGCTCGATATGGGCTTTGATGTCCTGGTCGTGCCCCGATCGGACATCCGCTCGATCCTCCGAGCCGATGCCGAGGCTTCCGAGGCCGACGAGGGCGATTCCTCGGCGCTTTTCTTCACTGTCCCCAAGAGCACGCTCCCCGAGTCCAGCCCGCGCGAACTCGCCCGGACGATCGGCGAGGCGGTCATCAAGGTGTCGACGCCTTCGGGACTCGGCTCCGGGTTCATCATCCACCCCGAGGGCTACGCGATCACGAACGCTCACGTGATCCAGGGTGAACAGAAACTCGAAGTCACGCTGTTCGAGCAGGGCGAGCGTGAGTTCCAGCGTTCGACCATCGAGGGGGTGGAGATCATCGCGGTCAACAACCACATCGACCTCGCGCTAATCAAGATCGAGCGTCCCGACGGGCGTCCGTTTAAGTACGTCCCGATCCAGGCGACCGAGTCGCTCGCGGCGGGTGAAGAGGTCTTCGCGATCGGCAACCCGCTCGGGCTCGAGCGCTCGCTGAGTACCGGCGTCATCGCCACGACCCAGCGCAACTTCGAGGGCCTGACCTTCATCCAGACCACCACGCAGATCAACCCCGGCAACTCCGGCGGCCCGTTGTTCAACCTCTACGGCGAGGTCATCGGCTGCACGAACATGGGCATCCCGTCGGGCGAGGGCCTCGGCTTCGCGATCCCGGCGCGGTACATCAAGGACTTCATCCGCAACAACGACGCCTTCGCCTACGACAAGAACAACCCCAACTCCGGCTACAACTACCTCGCCGGCCCGCCGCGCCTGCAGTTCGGCAAGCCGTCGGTTCTCGACGACGCGACCGGCGAGCAGTAATTCAGTTCACGCAAGCGGCCCCCGATCGGGTGTGCCGTTCTCTTTCTTTCATCGAATTGACTCTTAGGAAACCGAAACGGATACACCTGCCATGAAGAAGACAAGCTTCAAGACCTCGATCCTTTGTATGGCCGCCGGCCTCCCGCTGAGCGCCGCCATGGTTGCTCAGGCCGCCCCGGTCACCATCGCCGACGTCGCGCCGCGCTCCAGCGTGGTCGTGCTCGGCGTGGATGACTTCCAGTCGCTCAAGGGCGCGTTCGAAGAGAGCGGCTTCATGAACATCTGGAACGACGCCGCCATCCAGGAGTGGCTCGGCGATTTCGTCGATGAGGCGGTCGAAGGCCTGAACGATGAACTGGCAAACCTCGGCTTCAGCACCGACGACCTCTCGATGCCCTCCGGCGCGTTCGGCTGGGCGGTCTACGTCGACAACATCGGCGATAACATCGAAGACGCCTCGTACCAGATCATCGGCGTCAGCGACTTCGGCGACGGCGCCGAGAAGATGTCCGAGATCCTCATGACCACCCTCGAAGAGGGAGTCGAGGCCGGCGACATCGACCTCATGGACGAGGAGTATCGCGGCGTCACCATCTGGACCATCACCGAAGTCGAAGAGGAGATGGACGAGGACATGATGATGTGGGACACCGGAGGTCCCGAGCTCTTCAAAGAGACCTACATGGCCCGAGTCGACGGCCAGATCATGTACTCGACCCAGCTCGTCAGCCTCGAACGCGCGATCGATCGTGCTCAGGGTGACGCGCTGCCTTCCATCCTCACCGACGACGAGTTCAACGCCGCCCGCGCTGCCATCGGTCCCCACCAGGGCTACCTCGTCGCGCTCACCGGCCCGTGGTTCTCGCTGACGCGTCTCGCCGAAGCGCAACTGGCCGTTCAGGCCGCTGAGTTCGGTGAGCCCGCCCCGCCGATCATGCGTATGGTCGGCGCTGCCGGCATCGACCAGTTCCGCTCGGTCTCCATCGGCCTCAACGCCGAGACTCCGAACAGCGTCATGGAACAGACGATGAGCGTCCGATTCCCCGAGCGCCGCGGCCTGCTCACGCTCATCCCCACCGAGAACAAGCCCTTCACCGCGCCCGCGTTCGTCGACGCCGACGTGTCCTCGCTCACGATGATGCAGGTCGACTTCCCCAAGCTGTTCCCGGCGGTCCGCCAGATCATCAGTTCGCTCCCGCCGGAAATGGGCCAGATGGCGAACATGGGCATGATGCAGGCCCAGATGATGGCCGGCCCGCTCCTCGAGAACCTCGGCCCGGAGGTCTACCAGGTTCAGACCATCACCAAGCCCTACAGCGCCAACAGCATGAGCCAGTTCGGCGCGATCAAGACGCGCGACGAAGCCGCGGTCTCGCAGGTGATCACGGGTTTGACGCAGCAGTTCGGCATGGCCTCGCGTGACTTCGAGGGTTCGCAGATCTGGGACATCGACCTCGGCGGCATGGTTCCGATGCCCGCCGGAGAGGGCGGTCTGTCCATCGGCCTGGGCAAGGGCTACATGTTCATCGGCCAGACCCCGGCGATCGAGGCGGCGCTCCGCACCGCCGCCAACCCCGACGCCGCCCGCCTCGCCAACGAGCAGCGGTTCAAGGACGCGGTCGGCGAGATGTCCGCCCAGGGCCTCTCCTACGGCTGGAGCGACACGCGCGAACTCGTCGAGTATCTCGAGTGGATGGGTCGCAACTCCGAAGAGATCTACCGCGCCCAGCTCGAGCAGGTCTTCGGCGACGACCCCGAGTTCCAGGAGTTCATCGAAGAGGACATCCGCGAGTACCGCGAGAACATGCCCGAGTTCCTGAAGAACATTCCGGACCTCGGCGTGGTCTACGAGAACCTCGGCGACCTCGTCAGCGAGGCGATGAACACCGAGGACGGCATCATCATCAAGTCCCGCATCCTCAAGCCGTAACCGGCGACGACTGAATGAACAGACAAGCCCGGCTCCGTGCGAGCCGGGCTTTTTCGTGCGCTGGTTGGTTGTTGCTCAGACCCCGGCGAGTTCGACCTTCACCGGTCCGGTCTTCGTGATCGGCGCGCCGGCCCGCTCGTCGGCCCACTCGAACTCGACATCCGCGTCGACCAGCTTGAACAGCGCGCCGAGGTGGCGCTCGATGCTGCGCTTCGCGTCGTTGATGTAGCGGGCCTCGTTGGTCTCGAACAGGCTCGCCGCCTGGTCCTGCGCGGTATCGATGAGGGCCTTCTGGCGCTCGGCGTTCATCTGGATGACATCGAGCAGGCCGAGGATGCGACCGGCCTGCACGTCGTAGGGCGTGACATCGGTGAGACGCAGGGCGCCTTCGATCTCCGGGAGCACGATGCGGAACAGCGGGCGGTCCGTCGGCGCATCGTCCAGGCGCTCGACGTCCGCTTTCTGCAGACGCGACAGGTCTACGGCGTACTGCTTCTCGAAGTGGAAGATCATGGCGAGCTTCGCCTGGCTCAGCACCAGCGGCGGCAGCCAGGCCCAGCCCTTCTTGCTGGTCGCGATCTCTTTCGCGTGGACCTCGAGCCCGACGAGTTTGCCCACCGCGCGGACCCGCTCGGTCAGCATGTCCGTCCGGATGACCTCGGGCGCACTCTCCCCGGCTCTGCGGAACCAGAGGATCAGAAGTGCGGCGAGCAGCACGCCCGAAAAGACGCTCAACGAAATGATGATCAGGGTGTCCATCGCAGTCTCGTTGGGATCATAAGCCGCCCGCTTGCAGCGCGTGGCTCTGCCGGCCTGATAACGGCCTCCGGACCGTTGCCGGGCGGGTCAGGACGCTTCGGCGTCCGTCTCGCCGAGGCCCTCATCGATCCCGATCTCGATCGCCCGGATGACGAACTGCGAGCCGATCGAGAGCAGCACGCCGGCGATGCCGAGCACCGACACGACGACCAGCGTCATGACGATCGGCGACCAGCCCGACAGGATGGCGCGGACCTGCGGGAGCAGGAACGACACCGCCGCGGCCATCGCCGGGGCGACCAGCGCGAGGCCGATGAGCGTCATGGGGATTGTCTTCTTCGGCTTGCGGATCAGCACGACGAGCAGCGACAGCCCGCCCAGCGCGAGCGCGAACACGAGTTCGGTCAGCGCGAGCGGACGCAGCGGCACTCCCATCACTTCCAGTCGCGGCATGCCCGAACGCACCAGCGACGGTTCGCTGAAGATCGCGCCGACGAAGAGCACGCCGCCGACGATCAACGGCGTCATCGCGGGTCCGGACGAGAACCGCCCCGCCCCGGAGAGCACGCCCATCACACCCGCGACGAGGACGCACAACTGGAAGAGCACCATCCAGAACGCGCCGGGGCTCGCTTGCCCGCCGACGATCTGCCCCAGCCCGAGCCCCAGGCCCGCGAGCGCGACCAGCGCGCCCAGCGCGCTCAATCCGCCGATGGTGCGGCGCAGCCACACCGGCGGCGGCGTCATCATCGCGCCGATGACCGGCCCGGACTCAACCGGTCGATGGGATGCGGACACCGAATCGCTCTTGGATGGGGCGGTGGCAGGGGTCATTGCATTCACGGTATCGCCCGTTTCTCTCCCGATCCATCACCAAAGGACGCTGGACGGGCCGAAATCCGGCCCGCGAGTACGATCAGGCCGCGTCGCGCCCCGGATCGCCGGCGTGCCTGCTGGGGCAGAAGACCGTGATGCGGCCCCGGCCTTCCCGCTTGGACGCGTACAGCGCGGCATCGGCCATCCGACGGAGCGTCGGTGCGTCGCGTCCCCGGTGCTGCTGCAGCGCGGCGATGCCGATCGACATCCCCGGCCACGGACACGCCAGCCCGACTCCCTCCGGGTGTACCCGGAACAGGTCGGCGATCCGCGACGCGACCTTTTCCGCCTCCGCGATCGAGATCCCGGCCATGGCAAAGAACAGCTCATCGCCGCCCACCCGAGCGCCGAGGTCGCGTTCGCGGATGTGTCCGCGGATGATGTCGCCGGCGGCGACCAGCGCCGCATCGCCCTTCTCGTGACCCAGCGTGTCGTTGAGCCGCTTGAAGTCATCGAGGTCGAAGGCGAGCAGGCACAGTTCGAACCGTTCGCGCAGCGCACGCTCGATCATCTTCTCCAGCCCCTGCTCGAATCCGCGTCGGTTGGCGAGGCCGGTGAGTTCGTCGGTCATGCTCAGGCGCGTGAGGTGCACCGTCTGCTTGGAGGCGGTCTTGACGACACGGTCCTCGATGTCGCGCCGGAGCATCGCGGCTTCGAGCCGGTCCCGGTGCGCATCGCGCAGCGCATCGTGAGCGGCGCGGCAGATCCCGCTGAGCGGATGGGCCGGGTCGATCGCCATAAGCGTGTCGAACTGCGAGTCACGCTTGATGCTCGAGAGCGCGCGGATACGGCGCTCGACCGTCGCGATGTCTCGCGACATTTCGCGATCGTCTGATCCGAACGCTCCGAGCCCGCCGAGCAGGCCGCCGAATCCACCGGCGACCAGACCCAGCAGCATCGCCCCGGACTCACCCATGCCGAGCGCTGCGCCGGTGACGCAGGACGCGACGCCGATCACGCTGGCGAGCATCGCGGTCAGGCCGAGGCGCACGAACAGCGGCGAGCGCCTGGGGAGCGATCGCATCGGGTCGATCGGGAACCGCGCCGTGGCTTTCCGCGGGGGTTCATTCGCTTCGTTCGTGTGCCTCGCGTCCACCAATGAGCGGCCTCCTCGACTCACGCCGAGTATCGACCAGTCCGGACCGGGTTTTCAGGCAGAGTGGCCGAGCGGTCCCTCGACGCGACCGACCAGAGCGCCCAGATCGACCTTAAAACGACCCTCAGGTCGCGCTGGGGTGCCAGATCGTCTTCATCTCGACCAGCGGCTCGATCCGCCACGGGCTCTCGCAGGCCTCGTCGTCGTAGAAATCGACATCACCCTCGATGCGCACGCGCTTGATGTTCTCGGACGATCCCATGCGCAGGGCCGCGGCGTGCTTGGTGCTCAGGCCGGCGCCGACGACGGCGTTCACATCGCGGTGATTGGCGATGTGCTCGATGAGTTCGTCGCGCTGGCCGGTCAGCAGGTTGATCACGCCGCCGGGCACATCGCTGGTGGCGCAGACCTCTCCGAGGACGCTGGTGGCGATCGGGTGCTTCTCGCTGCCGAGTGCGACGACGGTGGAGCCGGAGCAGAGCGCCGGGGCCATCAGCGTGATCAGTCCGAGCAGGCTCGGCTCATCGGGCGCGACCACGACGACCACGCCCGTCGCTTCGGGCACCGTGAAGTTGTAGTACGGGCCGACGACCGGGTTGTGACACCCCAGCACCTGCGAGAACTTGTCCGCCCAGCCGGCGTAGGCCACCAGCCGATCGACCGACGCCTCGACCTCTTTGCGGGCGGCGCGGAGGTCGGCATCGGTCGTCTGCTTGATGAGCTGGGCGAACTCCTCGCCTTTGCCCTCGAGCATCTCGCCCATGCGGTACAGGATCTGCGAGCGGTTGTAGGCGTCGCGACCCATCCAGCCCGGCTGGGCACCGCGCGCGGCGACGACCGCGTTGCGGAAGTCCTTGCGCGAGGCGTGGCAGACGTGGGTGATGGTCTTGCCCGAGGTGTCGGTGATGGCGATCGACCGGCCGCTCTCGGTGCGCGGGAACGCGCCGCCGATGTACAGCTTGTAGGTCTTCGCCACGCTCAGTCGTTGTGCCATGTCGCTCTCGCTCTATCGACGCTGAAGGTCGAGGCTGTAGGTGATCTGGATGTTCGCGCTGACTTCGATCTCGCCCGCCTCGACCGGGGTCGGGGCCGAATCCGAGGCCATGGCCCGGAACGACTCCGCGCCGCGCTGCATGACCGGGACCGACACGCCCTGCTCCTGCACTTCCACCAACGCATAGATCGACCGTCCGAGCGCGTCGGCGATCGTCTCGGCCTTCATCCGGGCGTCTTCGACGGCCTTGCGGAGTGCGTCCCGGCGCGCGCCGGAGTCGTCCTTCAAGGAGAAGGCCACGCCTTGGAGTTGGTTGGCGCCCGTCTTCATCGCCGCGTCGATGACCGTGCCGGTGCGATCGATATCGTCGATGCGCACGCTCAGTGTGATCGACGCCCGGTATCCGGTGATCCGCGGCTCCTGATTGCGCTGGTAGTCGTACACGGGGGACAGCGAGAGGCCGGAGGTCTGGATCACCATGCCCTCGATATCGAGTTCGCGGATCGCCTCGGTCGCCTTGGAGATGATCTCGTTCACGCGCGACTGGGCCTCGAGCGCGGTATCGGCCTGGTGCCAAGCCCCGAGCCGGATGGTCGCTCGGTCGGGCTTCACGGAAACCGATCCGGAGCCTCCGACGGTGACGACGGGCATGTCCGCGTTCACGCTCGCCTCGGCGGGCATGGCGCAGACGATCGCGGGAGTCAGAAGACCAGAAAGAAGGAGGGTGGAGTGGTTGAGAGTCATGGTGTCATCTCGCTTTCGTAGAGGGATCCTGAAGAGGAATGTCTCGAAGTTTGCGGGTGTTCCGCACCCAGTTTCTAGGGCGCTGGGGCTCCCGCAGGTTCATCGGATTCGCTGATTCTCAGAACTTCACATACCCCCGAAGTCCCTGCATGCCCCCCTCGCGCCCGAAGCCCGACTCCTTGTACCCGCCGAACGGGCTCGCGGCGTCGAAGCGGTTGAAGGTGTTGCACCAGACCACACCGGCCTTCAGCTTGCCCGCGAGCTCGAACATCTTCGAGCCCTTGTCGGTCCAGATGCCGGCCGACAGGCCATACGGCGTGTTGTTCGCGCGCTGGATGGCTTCCTCGGGCGTGCGGAAGCTCATCACCGCGAGCACCGGACCGAAGATCTCCTCGCGCGCGATCTGGTGGCTCTGCTGCACGCCGGTGAAGAAGCACGGCCGGCACCAGTAGCCCTTGGCGGGCACCTCGCCGCCGCCGGGCACGTGCACCTCGGCGCCTTCCTCGGAGCCGATCTTCAGGTAACGGTTGATTGTGGCGAGTTGCGCTTTGGAGTTGATCGCGCCGACATCCGTGTTCTTGTCGAGCGGGTCGCCGACGCGCAGCGACTTCATCCGCCACTCGAGCCGGCGGATCACCTCGTCGAGCACCGACTCCTGCACGAACAGGCGGCTGCCCGCGCAGCAGACGTGGCCCTGGTTGAAGTAGATGCCGCTGATGATGCCCTCGATCGCCTGATCGATCGAGGCGTCCTCGAAGATGATGTTCGGGCTCTTGCCGCCGAGTTCGAGTGTGCAGGCGATGTCCCGCTCCGCCGCCGCGGCGGCGATCTTCTTGCCGACGCCCGTCGAACCGGTGAACGCGAGTTTGTCCAGACCCTTGTGCGACGCGAGGGCCTGACCGGTCTCGCCGTCGCCGGTGACGATGTTCACCACGCCGGCGGGCAGTTCGCACTCGTCGAAGATCTCGGCGAGGCGCAGCGCCGTCAGCGGCGTGGTCTCGGCGGGCTTGAGCACGACCGTGTTGCCGCAGGCCAGCGCCGGCGCGATCTTCCACGCCGCCATGAGCAGCGGGAAGTTCCAGGGGATGATCTGGCCGCACACGCCGACCGGCTTCGGGTCGCGGTTGGGGAAGGCGTACTTGAGTTTGTCGGCCCAGCCGGCGTGGTAGAAGAAGTGCTGCGCCGCGAGCGGCACGTCGACATCCCGGCTCTCGCGGATCGGCTTGCCGCCGTCCATGGATTCGAGCACCGCGAGTTCGCGTGCCCGCTCCTGGATGCGCCGCGCGATCCGGTACAGGTACTTGCCCCGTTCCTTCCCGGACAGTTTCTTCCAGCCGGTGAGTGCCGATTTCGCGGCGCTCACGGCCTTGTCGACATCCTTCTTCGTGCCCTGCGTCACCTTGCTGAGCACCTTTTCGTTCGACGGGTTGATGCTCCCGAAGAACTTCGTCGTCTTCGTCGGCGTGGTGAACCTGCCGTTGATGTAGTGCCCGTACTGCTCGGCGATCTCGACTTTCACCGATTCGGGTGCGGGCGCGTAGTCCCACGCCTCGCCGAAACGCAGCGAGCGGCTGTCGGCCTTCGGTTCGGTCTGGCTGGATGCGTGCTCGTTCATGTTCAGGCCTCGGAGAAATCGTCGGGGGACATGTAGTGACCGGTGCGTCGGCGGGCGAGCTGCATGAGCAGGTCGTTGGCGAGGCTCGAGGCGCCGAAGCGGAACAGCGATGGTGTGAGCCAGTCGTCGCCGAGCGTTTCCTTGACCATCACGAGGTAGTGCAGCGCCTGTTTGGACGAGCGGATGCCGCCGGCGGGCTTCATGCCGATCTTGATACCGGTCTTGAAGTAGTGGTCGCGGATCGCTTCGAGCATGACCAGTGTCACGCCCATGGTCGCGGCGGGGTTGACCTTGCCGGTCGAGGTCTTGATGAAGTCGTGCTCGGTGAGCCCGGCGTTCATCGCGAGGTCGCTGGCGGCTCGCACGAGGTCGTAGGTCTCCAGTTCGCCCGTCTCGAGGATCACCTTGAGGTGGGCCTCGCCGCAGGATTCTTTCACCGCCGCGATCTCGTCGAACACCCTGCCGCGCTGGCCGGCGAGGAACTGGCCGCGGCTGATGACCATGTCGATCTCGTTCGCCCCGGCCTCCACCGCCCGGCGCACGTCGTACAGACGCACCTCCAGCGGGTACTGGCCCGAGGGGAAGCCCGTCGCGACGCTCGCCACCGAGACCTTCTTGCCCGCCTCGCTCTTGTCCAGCTCCGCGCGCGCCACCTTGACGAGTTCCGGGTAGACGCACACCGCCGCGACGGGGGGGAGGGAGGGGTCGGTGGGGTCAGGGGTCACGGCCTTGCGGCACAGCGAACGCACCTTCTCCGGCGAGTCCTTGCCCTCGAGCGTCGTCAGGTCCACCATCGAGAGGGCCAGGCGCAGCCCGGCCTCCTTCGCGCTCGTCTTGATCGAGCGCGTCGTGAACTCCGCGGCCCGACGGTCGGCCATCACGCGATCCACAGTCACAGTACGGGTCATGCCCACAGTGTAGCCGAGGACGCGCTCGTCCTCGGTGCCGACCCAACTGCTGATTCAGTACTGCTTTGGCCTATCTCCACCTTGCGACTCGACTGGCCTCCTGACCGCCCGCCTTTTTGAAGAATCCACCCGCGTACAACGCCGGTCCGGAACCGTCGTCGAACACCGCAAGGACACTGACCGCGTTGTCCATGCCAGCCCCCAGCGGTTGCCACGCCTCACCATCCCAACTCGCGATGTAATTCACTCGTTTTCCGCCAGCGGTAGTAAAATGACCAGACGCGTACAGCGCAGATGCCGAGCCGTCATCAAACACGATTAGATCTGCGACATCCGATCGAACCTGAGACGCCAGCGGTGACCAGTTCGAACCGTCCCACTTGGCAAGGAATGACGCCTCCTTCCCACCCGCACTCGAGAAGCCTCCTCCCGCGTACAACGCCGGCCCCGTGCCGTCATCAAACACCGTGATCGCTACGACCTCCGTGTCAGAGATGCCGAAGCTCATCCCCGACCCGAGTGCAGACCACTCCGAACCGTCCCACTTGGCGATCGCATTCGCCTCCTGCTTGCCGGCATGCGTAAAATCTCCGCCCGCATAGAGAGCGGGTCCGGAGCCGTCATCCAAGACCTCCAGCACATCAATAACATCATTTGTGCCCGATCCCAGCGCCGACCAAGAACTGCCGTTCCACTTTGATATGTAGTTCACGCGTTGTTCACCCGAAGCGGTGAAGTTCCCGGCCGCGTAGAGTGCTGGTCCGGATCCATCGTCGTACACCGCGAGGCTAAAAACTGCCGCGTCCAAGCCGGTGCCAAGCGGGGCCCACGACGCGCCGTCCCATTTCGCGATGTAGCTCACCGGCTTCCCGGCGGATTCGGCAAACGCACCACCGGCGTACAGCGCGGGTCCGGCCCCGTCATCGAAGACCGCCAACGCATAGACGACATCGTTGAACCCGGATCCCACGGGCGTCCAATCGTTGCCATCCCACTTCGCGATGTTGTTTGCCTCGACACCGCCCGCGCTCGCAAACCAGCCACCCGTATACAGCGCCGGTCCGGATCCATCGTCAAAGGCTTGGAAAGCGAAGACCTGACCACTCGTTCCCGATCCCAATGGGGTCCACTTCGGTGTGTTATCCGCAGACAAGGCGGATTGCACAATCAGAAGTCCGCAACCGATCGCTATGAGAATTCGACAAATGAAGCCAATCATCACCATGCTCCTCAGTAATCTTGTCGGCAATCCACCGGGACTGCCAAGCGCGCACACAGTACCGAACGCTGGTTCAAGAACAACAGTAGTTTTCCCTACCAACTCAATTTCACTCTCTCTGGCTTGAGAGGCCCGCAGTACTAGCTTGCATCGAAGGGTTGCGCAGGAAGCCGCTTACTGCCGTGCGCGGCTGGTATCGTTGACCGTGTGCGACTCCGAAGCAAGCGATCGCACGAACCGCCCCACCGCCGCCGAGCACTGGCGTTCGAACTCCGGCTTCAGCCACAGGTCGTTGTGGCCGCCGCCCTCGATCATGACGAGTTCGCCCCCGGGAGCGTTCGCGGCGATCTGCTGGCCGTCTTCGGGATCGCTGATCACGTCCCGGTCGCCGTGGAGCACCAGCAGCGGGCATCGCAGTTCCGACGCCCACGCTCCCCGGTCGAACCCGCGCCCGTCATGCGCCTTCGACCAGTCCCAGCCCACGCCGAGTCGCAGGCCCATCAGGGCGTACACGCTCTGGATGTTCCATGTGTGCGGGTGACCGGTGGCGCGCAGGTAGTTCCGCGCGGGCGAGGTCGGTTGCCGGTAGGGCGCCTCGGCGATCACGCCAACCACCTCGACCCCCTCGCCTTCGGCCAGTCGAACCGCGCTCACGATCGACAGGCCCGCGCCCATCGACGAACCCGCGAGGACGAGCGGCGATGCGTGCGTCTCGCTCGCCCAGCGAGCCAGTTCGCACAGCATCCGGTCCTCGCGCACCGCCATCGGCCAGCGGTCGCGTGTCTCGCCCTGGCCGGGCGGATCCCAGACAATGACGCGCTTGGCGTGCGGCGCGAGGTGACGGACGCGCGCGAGCGATCCGACGCGCGAGTCGCCCCAGCCGGGGGTCCAGACGATTACCGGGCCGGACGGGTCGTGCCCCTCGATGTTCCAGACCGGTGAGAGCCCGAAGTTCTTGAGTGCGGCGTCGTCGCCGCGCAGATCGAGTTCGAGCGCGTCGAAGTCCAGCGAGTCTTCGAGTTCGCTCGGGTCGCCGGGCAGGTTGCGCGCCAGCGCCCAGCCGTACGTCTTGCGTGGGGGCCGGCGGAGGTGATGCCCCGTGATCCACGCGCCCAGCCCGAGCGCAATCGCCAGACCCAGCCCGAGCAGCGCCAGCAGGCCCCACACGGTCAGGCCCCCAGCAGACGAACGATGTCGTTGAACGTGATGAACAGGAACAGCGAACCGATGAACAGCAACCCGCACAGCGTGATCACGTTCTGCACGATGATCGGCACAGGCTTCTTCACCAGACCTTCGTAGCAGAGCATGAGGAACTGCCCGCCGTCAACGATCGGGAGCGGCAGGAAGTTGATGACCGCCAGGTTCGCGCTGATCAGCGCGAGGAAGTACAGCAGGTAGATGAACCCGCGCTCGGCGAACAGCGAACCCGTGTGGGTGATCCCGACCGGGCCCTGCAACTGGTTGACCTTCACCGTGCCCTCGAACAGCCGCTGGAACGTGAGGTAGGTCTGCTTGAGCACCCGCTTCGTCCGCGACACGCCCATGGCGACGGCGCCGGTGACCGAATCGGCCTGGACGAGGACTTCGATGGTTTCGAACGCGGTATCGATGCCCTGCACCTCCCAGCCGAGGTTGTGCAGCGCCTTGACCTCCTCGGGTCGAAGGTCGAGCGTGACTGACTCTTCGACGGTCTCTCCGGAACCGATGGGCGTCTGAAGCGACAGCGTCACCGCGGCGCCCGCGCCCGAATCGAACGCCCCCGCGGTCGCGTCCCGGAGCGCTGCTCGCAGCGACTCGAAGTCGGTCACGGTCGCATCGCCGACGCGAGCAACGATCGAACCCGCACGGATTGAGTCGAGCGCGCCCAGGCGAGCCGCCGCCGGCATTTCGTCGACCGGACGGAACTCCTGAGGCGCGTCCTCATCCTCCGGATCCGGTTTCACCCGTTCGAACAGTTGCGCCACCGTCGACACCCGCGCGATCGACAGGTCGCTCGCCGGGGAGAACCCGACTTTCCCCTCGATGCTGATATCCAGCGTCAGCGCCACATCCTCACCGTCACGCACGACCACCGCTTCGATCGACTCGCCTTTGCGCGCCCGGATCGCGCGAACGCCGTCGGCCACGCTGGGCCAGGACAGCGAACCCAGGCGCTTGAACACGTCGCCCGGTTGGAGGTCCTGCTGGGGCGGTTGGAGTGACCAGTCCGCGACCCGCATCACCGGCGCCAGCCCGATCAGGTGCTGCTGGGGCCACGATGTCGGCCCGGCCCGCCCACCGGAGTCCACGATGGTCGTGCCGCGCTGCAGGGCAACCTCCGGTTGGAGCGAAGCGCTGACGCGCGAACCGTCCGGTGATTCAAACACCGCATCGACCGGCTCGCCGCCGGACTCGTCGATCGCGTCGATGAGTTGGCGAACGCTCGCGTACTCGCCGACTCCGGGCACGCCTTCCCGCTCAAGGCTGCGCCGCTCGATCGGCTCGCCTCCGATCTCGACCAGACGCGACCCGAACGGCACCTCGCCGAGGCCCATGCCCGCGAGCACCGCCCGGTTGGTCTCGTTCACGCTCGCGCGGCGTTTCTCGCCGACGAGTTGCAGGCCGCTGTCGGGCCACACGCCGATCGCCAGCACCCCCGGACCTTCAGACAACCGTTCCGGCACCGGGCTGAACTCCAGACGCTGGTACCCGCCGCTTTCCGAGGGCCGGTCGACCTCCAGAGTCACCGGCGTGTCGCGCTTGGTCATCGCGACCTCGATGAACAGGTCGGTGAAGGTCACCGTCTGTTCGCCGCCGGCCGAGCGCACGACGTCGCCGGGGAGCAGACCGACCTGCTCCGCCGGCGAACCCGGCTGGACTGCGCCGATCACCGGTGCGGGCTCGCGCATGCCGGCCTGGAAGACAACCACGAAGAGGATCGCCGCGAGGATCACGTTCATGATCACTCCGGCGGAGATCACGACCATCCGCTTCCATACCGGCTTGTTCTGGTACGAGTCGGGCGCGCCGCTGGTCGCCTGCGGGTTCAGATCCTCCTGGCCGAGCATTTTCACGTAGCCGCCGAAGGGGATCCAGTTCAGCCGGTACTCGCACGGACTGATCCGCTTGAGTTCCGACGCGGCTTGGTGCCCCGCCTCGATGTCTTCCGCGCTCGCGCCCGCCCGGTCGGCTTTCTGCACCGTCGCCACCAGCGCCATGTACCGCGCTTCGGAGGATCCCTTCTGCACGCCCCACCCCTTGCGGAAGCTCACCAGCGCCTGGCCGAAGCCGATCGCGAAAGCGTGCACGCGGATGCCCGCCCAGCGGGCCGCGAGGAAGTGCCCGGCCTCGTGCACGAACACGATGAAGCCGAAGCCCAGCACCATCAGCAGCACGTTCCAGAAGGTAAACAGCGAATCAAGCATGCGCGGTGTTCTCGTTTCCTCGGTTCGGTTCCGTTTACGGCTTGCGGGCGGGCGAGAGGCGCGACTCGACGAAGCGGCGAGCCTCGGCGTCGGCTTCGAGCACGTCGTCCAGTGAGCGGATCGGGTTCGTGCCGACGCTGGCGAGCGCCTCACGCGCGAGATCGGTCATCGTCCCGAAGTCTACGCGCCCCGCGAGGAACGCCTCGACCGACGCCTCGTTCGCGCCATTGAACACCGCGCCCGCGGTGCCGCCTCGCTCGATGACCTCGAATCCGGACGCCAGAGCGGGGAATCGCTCATCGTCCGGCTCGGCGAAGTCCAGTCGCGTCAGTTCTCTCAGGTTCAGGCGTGGGGCGACTCCGATCGGGCGTTCGGGCCCGGTCAGGGCGTACTGGATCGGGGTCTTCATGTCGGGCATACCGAGCTGCGCGACGACCGATCGGTCGGTGAACTCCACGAAACTGTGGACGATCGACTGCGGGTGGATCAGCGCGCCGAGACGATCCGTGCCCACGCCGAACAGCCACGCCGCCTCGATCAGTTCGAGCGCCTTGTTGGTCAGCGATGCGGAATCGATCGTCACCTTCGCGCCCATGTCCCAGTTCGGGTGGGCGAGCGCTTCTTCGGGCGTTGCTCTTCGGATGCGATCGAGCGGCCAGTCGCGCAGCGCCCCGCCCGAAGCCGTCAGCGTGATCCGCGACACTTCATCCCCGCATCCGAACGGCGGCTTGCGAAAGCCGGTCGCGTCGGAGTTCAGGCACTGCCACACTCCGGAATGTTCGCTGTCCACCGGGAGCAGGGCCGCCCCGGTGCGCCTGGCGGTTTCGACCACGAGCTCGCCCGCCGCGACCAGCGTTTCCTTGTTCGCGAGCGCGACATCGATGCCCAGTTCGAGGGCCGCCAGCGTCGCGGGCAGACCCGCCGATCCGACCATCGCGCCGACCACCAGATCCACGCCGCCGTCTTCGTGGCACGCGCGGACCAGTTGTTCCGCTGCGTCGACCCCGCGCAGGACGCGATTCGCGTCGAGCCCGTTCAACGGCGCATTCGCGTCGGCGAGCGCAACGTGCGTCACGCCCAGCGCCGAGGCCTGCGCTGCGAGCAGTTTCGCGTTCGAACCCGCCGCGAGGCCGACGACCTCGAAGCATCGCCCGGCCCGTTCGAGCCCGGCCAGTACTTCGACGGTCTGCCTGCCGATCGATCCGGTAGACCCGAGCAGCACGAGGCGGATCGGGCGTTCCCGATCGGGAGCCGTCGCCGTGGGTCTCGGATCGGGTCGTTGATCGGTCATGCGCAGCGGCTCGGTGCGATCAGGACGAGGACTTCTTGGTGGTCTTCCGCTTGGTCGTTTTCTTCGTCGAAGTCTTCTTGGTGGTCGACTTCTTCGAAGTGGGCTTCTTCGCAGGAGACTTCTTGGCCGTCGTCTTCTTCGTGCCGGACTTCTTGGTGGTCTTTTTGCGAGTCGTTTTCTTCGTCGTTGAGGATTCAGACTTCGCATCCGACTTGGACACGGGCTTCACCGCGCCGGCGATCAGGATATCGGCCGGGGCCTTCTTCACGCCCTTGCGCGGTCCCGCGCTGCGTCGACCGGTTTCGCGCTCGGACCGCGGTGTGGGCTGGACCTTGGCGACCGCATCGTCGGTCGACGGCGCCTTCGACTCTCGCTTGGCCTCGGGCGGGTCGACATCCGCGCTCGCCGACGCGGGCTCGCGTTCGGCGCTTGCGCGACCCGACCGTTCGGAACCGTTGTCCGAACCGTGCTCGGAGGAACGGCCGCCGCGACGCCGGCGTCGACGACGGCGCCCGCCTCCGGACCCGTCGTCATCACCGTCGTCGTCGGAGTCGTCCGAACGCTCGGGAGCGCGTGCGCTCTCGCCGGACGCACTGGCGCGTTCCGGTTCGCGACCGGCCTTGATGTCCTCGACGGCCTTGGCGTCGGCGGGGTTCTTGAAGCCGCCGTCGGCGGCCATGGTCAGGGCCGAGGGCTCGAGGTCCCACGAGTCGCCTCGCCAGGGGAAACCTGACGGGGCGATGCCCTCGCGCTTGGCCTTCGCCTCGACCTGCACTTCGCGCCGTGATGAACCGCGATCGTCGGAATCATCGGAGTCTTCATCGTCGGACCGACCTCTGGAACGATCGTCACTCTCGTTGTCGGGACGGTCGCCAGAACGGTCGTCGGACTGGCCTTCGGAGTCGCCTCCGCCGCCACGACGCCGACGACGCCGACGACGCCGACGCTTGCGGGGCTGGCCGTCGTCGTCCTGATCGTTGTCCGGCGAGTCAGAACGTTCGGTCTGCTCGGGCTGGGGATCTTCTTTGGTCGGCTCGTCTGAGGAGCGCTCGCCGTCGGCGGACTCGCCGTCGGATTCGCCCCCACCGCCGCGACGACGGCGCCGACGCCGACGGCGCTTCTTGCCGCCGCCGGACGAGTCGGAGTCGGAACGAGACTCGCGGTCGTCCTCCTCATCGTCATCGCCGGAGAGGACCGAGGCCTCCATGGCGAGCACTTCGTCGAGCTTGACGGCTTCCTCGTGGACGAGTTCTTCGAGATCCTGCTCGTGCTCGGCGGTCGCGTCGACGGCCCAATCCTGCTCGTCGGCGTTCTCGGGCTTGTACTCGACCAGATCCGTCGGCGGGCGGAACTGCGCGAGGCGATCGACCTCGATGTCCGAGCCGGACTCGTCGTAGGCGTACATCACGACGCGATCGACGGCGATGGACTCGCTGACGCGCACATCGACTCGCTTGTGCAGTTTCAACTCGAGACGCGTGAGGGCCTGACGCTTCGACGACAGCAGTTCGCCGGCGACTCGCGGCGAGACGACCATCTCGACCTTGGCGACCCGGTCGTGCTGCAGCAGCGCGGCGAGGTCGCGCATCGCGTTGGTGGCGACCGAGTCGGGGCGCCGCACCCAGCCGCGGCCGTCGCCGATGTCGAGTTTGGCGAAGTGGACGGACTTCATCGAGCCGCGCACGCGCTGGCGCGTCAGTTCCATGATGCCGAACTCGGAGATCGGCAGAGCGCGGGTGGAGGCACGATCCTTCTTGAGAAGGTCGTCCATAAGTTTCTCGATCTCGCGCCGGTGCGAGCGCTTCATCATGTCGATGAGATCGCACATGATCAGGCCGCCGACATCGCGGAGCTTGATCTGGCGACAGATCTCCTCGACCGCTTCCTGGTTGATGCGGTAGGCCATGATCTCAGCGTCGCCGTGGTTGCGGCTCTTGCCGGAGTTCACGTCGATGGCGACCATCGCCTCGGCCTCGTCGATGACGAGCGAGCCGCCGGAGGGCAGGGGCACCTCGCGGGCGAGGATCCGCTCGATCTGCTCCTCGACGCCGAAGGCGTGGAAGAGCGGGATCTGGCGGTCGTAGGCGAGGAGCTTGGTGGAACTGCGCGGGCTGACGATCCGCATGAACGCGTAGGCGCGCCGGATGGCGGTCGGGTCGTCGACGATGATCTCGTCGATCTCGCTCGTCCAGATGTCGCGCAGGGCCCGCATGAGCAGGTCGCTCTCGGCGTAGAGCAGGCGGGGCTTGTCGCCTTGGCCCAGTCGCTTGTCGATGTCCTTCCAAAGCCGCTGGAGGTAGGCGAGGTCGCGCTTCAGTTCGGCCTTGGTCTGGTTCATGCCCGCGGTGCGCAGGATGAAGCCGAATTCCTTGGGCAAATCGAGCGAGTCGAGGATCTTGCGCATGGTCCGGCGCTGGTCCTCGTCCTCGACCTTGCGGCTGACGCCGACCTTGTCCATATCCGGGAGCATCACGAGGAAGCGTCCGGGGATGCTGAGGTAGCTGGTGAGGGTCGGGCCCTTGGTCGAAATGCCTTCCTTGAGGACCTGAACGATGATCTTCTGGCCCCGCTTGAGGCATCGCTCGATCGGAGGGCGCTCGCGGCGCGGGGTCTTCTTGCCGATCTTCTCGGTGGTGTTCTCATCCTCGCCGGGGAAGTACTGCGGGTGAAGGTCCGAGACGTGCAGGAAGCCGTTGACGCCGTAGCCGAAGTCGATGAACGCGGCCTGAATCGAGCGCTCGACGTTCATGACCTTGCCGACATAGATGTTGCCGACGATGTTCAGGTTGCCGGCGCGCTCGGAGTGGAACTCCTCGAGTTTGCCGTCGACGGTCAGGGCCACGCGGCACTCGTCGCCGGGGATGTAGTTGATGAGCATCCGGGCCGGGCCCTTGCCCTTCGAGGGGGAGGCGCCGCTGGAGGCCGGGGTGGGGCTGGACTTGCCGGAGGACTTGCTCGATGAGCGCGAACGCGAACTCTTCTTGCGGGTCGGCTTGGAATCGGAAGAGGACCTGTTGCCGGAGTTCGAACCGCTGTCCTGCTTGGACTCGGGCTGCGATTCTGGCTTCGGTTCCGGCTTCGATTCCGGCTTGGACTCCGGCTTCGGGCCGGCGGTCTTGGACGGGGCCGGGGTTGCGCCCGCGGCGATTTCCTTGGGGGCGACCTTCTTGCGTCGCTGACCGCCGCGCTTTCGGGTGGTCTTCTTCGTGGTGCCGCTGTCGGCGGCGGTGGAACTGTCGTTCATCGATGCGTCTCGCTTCGAAAACGAGCGGTTCTGCGTTCAGCGTCGTGAGGTCTTCGGCACGGCCCGACGCGCGCGACGATCTCCCGACCAACACGATGGTGCCGGCGGGGGTGTCGGTGCGAGGAGTGCTCTGGAGTCACAGCGCATGGTGCGCGGAACTGCTCTCGGTGGCGCTCGGTTGTGGAACCCGCTTCCGGATCCGCACCCGCGTCGGGTGCAGAGCCATCCGGGGCCGGCGTGAGGTTGCGCGCCGCGACATTGCCAGAGGCGTGTCGCGGGGTCCTCGTTTGCGTCATCGGCGGCGGCGTGAGCCGCATCGACCGAGAAGCGTTTCGCCGGCGCGCGTTCCGCGCTGAGCGTCGGGCGAACCCGTGAGGGCAAGCCCGGGTGATCTGTTTCGAGCCCGGCTCGGTCTCAGTCGGCGGACTTCGCCGATTCTGACCGCTCCATGTCGACGGCACGCCCGTCAACGAACTCGGGGAATCGTTTCATGGCCTGATCACGCAGGAACGCGGTGACCGAGGCTTCCGAATCAAGCGATCCGACCGTTCGGGCCAGACGCTCGCAAGCAGGGATATCGACGCTGCGGATCACCTTTTTCAGGTAGGGGATCCTTCGCGGCGACACGGAGAGGGTACGCAGACCAACCCCAATGAGCAACATGGTGAAGATCGGGTCGCCGGCGGCTTCGCCGCAAACGGACACATCGACCTTCCGATGTCGGCCGACCCGAACCACATCCTTGATGAGTTTGAGGATGGCCGGGTGGGCGGCGGAGTACATGCCGGAGACCTTCTCGTTGGTCCGGTCGACCGCCAGCGTGTACTGGACGAGGTCGTTGGTGCCGATCGAGAAGAAATCGACCTCCCGGGCGAAACTCGAGGCCATGACCGCTGCGGCGGGGACCTCGACCATCATGCCCACCTTTACATTCGGGTCGTACGCGACACCCTCTTCAGCCAGATCCTCCATCACGTCCTTTAAATGCATCTTGGCCCGGCGGAGCTCCTCGGTGGCGGTGACCAGCGGGAACATGATCCGGATGGGCCCGAAGGCCGAGGCCCGCATGATCGCGCGGAGGTGGCGCTTGAACATGACCGGGTTGGCCAGGCAGTAGCGGATGGACCTCAGGCCGAGGAAGGGGTTGCGCTCGGGGACATGGGAGCGGGACTGGGTGTACTTGTCGGCGCCGAGGTCGTAGGTGCGCAGGGTGACCGAGCGCCCTTTACAGGCCTCGACGGCGGCCTTGAATTCGGCGAACTGCTCGTCTTCGGTGGGCTCGGCGTTGCGGGTGAGCCAGAGGAACTCGGTGCGGAACAGGCCGATGCCCTCGCCGCCCTGATCGACGACCTGCTCTGCTTCCATGCCGAGTTCGACGTTGCCCATGAGGTGGACGCGCTCGCCGTCGAGCGTGCGGGCTTCGAGGGTCTGGGTCTCGGCGAGCGCTTCGCGGACGGCCTCGATGTGGCGCTTCTTCTCGCGGTAGTGCTCAAGGGTCTCGGCGTCGGGTCGCAGGATGACCGCGCCCCGCTCGCCGTCGACGATGATTTCGTCGCATTCTTCGGCGAATTCGCAGAGGTTGCCGGTCCCGACGGCTGCGGGGATGCCGAGGGCGCGGGCGAAGATGGCGGTGTGCGACGTCGGGCCGCCCTTGTCGGTCGCGAAGCCGAGGACGCGTCCGGGTGGGAACGACGCCGCCTGGCTGGGCGTGAGGTCGGGGGCAACGACGACCGCCTCGTAGTCGAGGTCGTCGAGCGAGGATCGCTGCTCACCGACGAGGTGGCCCATGACGCGCTGGTTGAGGTCCCAGACATCGTCGACCTTCGTGGAGAACGCGGTGTCGCCCATGCCGGCGAACATGCTGGCGACGACGTTGCACTGTTCCTGGAGGGCGTACTCGGCGGTGACGTGCTCGTCCTCGATGCGTTTGTTCATCGGGCCGATGAGCGTCTTGTCGCGGAGCATGCCCTGGTGGAAGGCGAAAATGGCTGCGGCCTCTTTGCCGAGGTCTTTCTCGGCCTGTCCTCGCAGCCCGTCCAGTTCGGTGAGCGATGCCTCGATCGCGCCCCGGAGGCGTTCGAGCTCGTGCGGGACGCGATCTTCGGGGATGGTCCGGCGCGGGACCCACACATGGGCATCGTCGAGGCGGAAGACCCGCCCGATGACCACACCGGCACTCACCGGTATCCCATGGAATTCCTGCATCAGCGACACGCGAAAGCGACCTCCTGGAGAACAACGATGCGGGCCCAACTCCCTCAAAAGACAAGGAGTCGCCCGCGTGAGTCGGCACAATGTAGGGGCAATGCGGATCCGCTCACAAGGCGGCGCGGTTTCCTTCTCCTGTGAGGGAATAAGTTGTGTTGGACTGGAGTTGGCCGGGGGAGCGATCCGACAAATCGGTTGACGGATCGGTCGCCAACTGCTCCAATCGCGTGGACCTCTGACGTGCCGCGTTCTGGGAACGCGGCGTGGAGGGTGCCGCACGACACGCGAAAGCGTGGGGACGGCGACCACCGAGCTTGATCGCTCAAGCGGGCCCGATTGCCCGCGACGGAACGAAAAGAAGACTATGACGACGCTGACCGGCATCCTTGAATGGCCGCAGCGTTCCGAAGGTCGTGTTCGCCAGATGAATGGTGACACGATCGAGGAGCGCCAGGACGACCCCTTTGTCCCGATCGAACTCGGGGAGCAGTACTCGCTCCGCGACGGGTGCGAGGTGACCGTTGAGGTCATCGAGAAGAAATCGCGTCGGCGGCGGAACCAGCGCGGCCCGCGCACGGTTCGTCCGGTCGTCGCCGAGTTCATCTCGATCGAGGGACTGGACCCGGAGGCCTATTCCAAGCGGCTGCCGTTCGGTGAACTGAGCACGATCGATCCGCAGCCGCGGATGACGCTCGAGTATCCGGGATGCCCGGACTCGTGTCGGCTCATCGACCTGTTCTGCCCGATCGGATACGGCCAGCGCGGCCTGATCGTGAGCCCTCCGAAGGCGGGCAAGACGACGCTGCTGAAGGACATCGCCGGCTCGATCGCGCGCAACCACCCGGATGTTGAACTGCTGGCGCTGCTGGTGGACGAGCGTCCGGAAGAGGTGACGGATTTCCGTCGCTCGACGCCGTGCAAGGTGTTCGCCTCATCCAACGACCACGACAACACGCGCCATATCGCGGTTTCGATGATGGTCATCGAGCGTGCGAAGCGGATGGTGGAAGCCGGCAAAGATGTGGTGATCCTGCTCGACTCGCTGACGCGACTCGGACGCGCGTTCAACAACTCGCGCAAGCACGCGAGTTCGGGGCGGACCATGTCCGGCGGCATCGACTCGAAAGCGCTGGAAGTGCCCAAGCAGATCTTCGGCGCGGCTCGCAAGACCGAGGAGGCCGGATCACTGACGATCCTCGCCTCGTGTTTGGTCGATACCGGCAGCCAGGGTGATCAGGTGATCTTCGAGGAGTTCAAGGGTACGGGGAACATGGAACTGATCCTCGACCGGAAGATCGCCGAGCGCCGGCTGTTCCCGGCGATCAATCTCGCGGCGAGCGGCACCCGCAAGGAAGAGCTGCTGATGGACCCTCGGGAGTACAAGACGGTGAGCGCGCTACGCAAGCGTCTGCTGAACATGCCGCCGCCCCAGCAGATCGAGCAGTTGCAGGCGGCTCTCAAGCGTCTGCCGACGAACGAGGAACTGGTGAACCTGAGTTCGCCGGGTTCCTGACGCCTTTCTTCGGCGAAGGCCCAGAAAACCCTCCCACAGATCGGGCGACGGCGGCATCATGGATGTGTCGCCGGTGTCATCGCGCGCCGGCCGGTCCGACGACGAAGGGTTGATGAAATGCTGAAACCGACGACTCGGCTGCTGGTGCTCATCATGGTGGCGGTCTTTGCGTTCGCGGGCACCGCCCGGGCCCAATGGATCTCGATCTATTCCGATGAGCCCCACAACCTGGGCTACGATCACCTCACGGAGTTGAGCGACCTGCTGGAGCTCGACGCGTCGATGCACGAACTGCTCATCGAGCTTCACCTGGAGATGATCCGCGCGGAGAACGCGAGGCGCCAGGAGGTGCGCGAGATCATCGACAAACGGAACGCCGAGGGCGACCAGGTCGGCTGGCGCGACAGCATGCGTCTGGCGATGGACATGACCGACGACTTCGAAGCCATCGCCGATCGGTTCTTCGCCGACGTGCGCCTGATGGTTCTTCCGGAGCAGATCCCGCTGGTGGACCACATCCGCGCCCGAGCGGAGATGGCCGGGCTGTACGACGACATCGGGAGCGAGGTCTCGGGGCTCGGCGCGCACCCGTTTGAACTCCTGCGCGAGGAGCAGGTGGTGTCGCCGGTTCGATTCCGGGAACTCGTGCTCGAACTGTCACGGCAGGAGCGACTCACGCACGAACTCTTTGGACGGGCGTTCGACACCGTGATGGAGATGCAACGCATCGGTCAGGAGTTCGGCTTCGACGCCGACGACGCGGGGCCGGAACAGATGGCCGAACTCGCGAAGATCTTCAAAGACGCGCTCGAGACGGTGCAGCGCCTGCGCGACGCGAACGAGACGCTGGCGGACCAGATCATCGAGCGACTGGACGAGGGGCAGCGAGAGAAGTTCGAGTCGGCGTGGCTCGAGCGGAACTACGAGGATGTGCAGGAACTCTCTCCGGCGGAGCGCGCGGTGCGCGAGGTGATGCAGGACGAGGAAGCGAGTGAGGAGCTGAAGACCCGGGTCAACGAGCTGCGTCCCAACTTCGAGCGCCGGATGGCCACCGCCCGGAAGATGGCGCGGATCGCCAAACGAAAGACTGATCTGGACATCGACTTCCGGCGGCTCATGGAGAGCGGCGAGCGGAACACGGAGATCTACGACGATGCGCTCGAACGGCTGCTCGGCGTGGCCGAGTCGTACGAGGCGGCTCTCAAGGGCGTGATGACGCCGGAGCAGCGGGTGCGGTACGGGCTCGATCGCCCGGAACGACCCATCGGCGAGCCGGAGTTGCTGCGCTAAGTATCATCGTACGGCGATGATCGACGAAACCACGAACGAGGTGACCGTCGCGACTGACCCCTTCGACCACGACGGTTTTATCGTCTCAGTGAAGCGCAACTTGGTTGAAGCCGAGGCGACCGCGCTGCATCCGGACGGGGAGTTCATCTGTCGCGCGGTGCGTCGTCATCGGTCGCTGGCGAAACTGGGGTACTGGCTGGCGACCTCGGCGGTGATCGCGCTGGGTTTGATCGGGATGATCGCCGGTCTCTCGCAGACATCCCCCGCGGTTCAGGGGCTGGTGACGCTCATCACCGTTGTGTACCTGATCGTGGCGATCACGCTCGCCGTGCGGTTCGCGCCGCACTCGGCGGTCGTCCTTCTGCTCGATGACTTGGAGCGGGCGGACGCGTTGCCAGCGTTGGTGCTGAAGCGCAGTCCGCGTCTCTCGGCCGTGGGCGATGTCTCGGCGCTGATGGCCGAGGGCGAGGGGGAGATCGGACGGGTGCGCCGGTTCGGCGCGAACAGCAGCAGCTATTCGCTGTTTCTGTCGGATGCACCCGGGGTCAGCGCGCGGTTCGTTCCGGAGCGCAAGGTGGGTACCGGCGCGGTGCTCGCTTCGGTGTTCAGTCCCTTTGGCTTCCTCGGCGCCTTGTTCGTGTTCGGACAGCCGGCGGACTCGTGGAGGATCCTGCAAGCGAAGAAGCGGGTTCGTCTCGGTTCTCTCGTGAAGCAGAAGTCGGCGCTCGGAGACTATGTCCTCGATCTGACCGATGATCTGGACCGCGAACTGGACCGGCGTGCGCTGACGCTGGTCGCCCTTACCGTGGTGCTGAACCGCGCGAACGCGAAGTAGCTCTCAGGGCGGGATCGGGAGTGTCGCGAAGCGGATCGTCTTCGCGCTGATGCGCCATCGCCGGTTCGAGGCAAAGACCAGGATGAACTCGATCCCGTCGTTCGGTTGAAGCGAGCGGATACGCAGTTCGCTCCAGACGATCGGGTCCGTGAGATCGGGCTCGCGGGTGTCGGGGTCGGAGAAGGCCAGTTCGGCGTCGCCCTCTGCAACGAGGCGTATCGGGCCGCCCCAGGCGAGGTTCTCGTCGGCGTCGCCGGTTGGGGCAATGAGCGAGAGATCGAACACGATCCGATCGCCGCTGTTCTCTACTGCTTCGACCGAAGCGCCTTCGAGCAGGGTCGGATCGAGAAGGGAGCGTGACTCCGGGTGGATGCGCGACGACAGCTCAGCGGACTCCCGGAGGGCCGCACAACGGATCGAGGCGCGGTCGGCGGTGCCGGCGCTGTCGCTGCGCGAGAGGTCGTCGAGATGGGTGAGGAAACCGGTGTGCATGGCGTCTGGGGCGCGCACCTTCGTGCTGTTGCGGCGTATCTTCGGCCCGATCTGGGGGGCGGATCGATCCGAATTCCGATCTGGCGCGTTCGCGTGCTGCCTGTTCGGGCGGTGCGGCGTGTGCCGCGCCTGCGCACGAAAAAACCGCCCGTTCGGGCGGTTCGAGTTTCGCGAAACCGGACGTTCTGCGGGCTGGCCCGTCTGGATCAGCGCTTGGAGAACTGGAAGCGACGGCGGGCACCGGCCATGCCGTACTTCTTGCGTTCGACCTCGCGGGCGTCGCGGGTAAGGAAGCCGTTCTCGCGGAGGACGCCTTCGAGGTTGGGGTCGTACTTCTTGAGGGCGCGGGCGATGCCGAGGCGAAGTGCCTGGGCCTGACCCATGTAGCCGCCGCCGTGCATGCGGACGACCACATCCATCTTGCCGAACGTGTTGGTCACCTTGAGGGAAGCGATGGCGTCGTTGCGATCGCGCATCTCGGTGAAGTACTCATCGACGGTCTTGGACTGCTTGCGTGTGATCTGGACCTTGAAGTCGCCGTTGCCGGGCTTGAGGCGGACGCGGGCGACAGCGCTCTTGCGTCGTCCGGTGCCCCACCACCAGCCGTGCGCGTCGGGCTTCTCGGGAGCGGCGGTCACGGCGACCGGATCGCTCATGTCGAGGTTCTCGCTGGAGGTCGGGCTGGAGATGCCGGTGTCGAGCGAGGGGGTGCCGACGACTTCGCTGGTGTTCTGCTCTTCGTTCATATGAATCTGGCTCGTTTCTGGTGTACCTGTCGGGCGGTGTTGCCCTGGGTTCAGGGAAGGGTCACGCGAGAGCGTGTCCTTGCGGATGGGGAACGGTGTGGATTACTTCCAGGAGGGGAGGGCGGTGGGCTGCTGGGCCTGGTGGGGGTGGGCATCGCCCTTGTAGACCTTGAGCTTGTCGATCATCTGACGGCCGAGGCGTCCCTTGGGGAGCATGCGCTTGACGGCGTCCTCGATCAGCGACTCGGGCTTCTTCTCGCGGATCTGGTTGTAGGTCTGGGCGCGGAGGCCGCCGGGGTAACCGGAGTAGCGGGTCTTGATCTTCTGATCGCCCTTGTTGCCGGTCATCACGATCTTCTCGGCGTTGGTGACGATGACAAAGTCGCCGGTGTCGATGTGGGGGGTGTAGTCCGGGCGGTGCTTGCCCATGAGGACGGTGGCGATGTCCACGGCCATGCGGCCGAGGCGCTGGCCGTCGGCATCGACGATGAACCAGTTCTTCTGGATTTCGTGGGGCTTGGCGAAGGTGGTCTGACGCATCGGTGCGTCCTTTCCTGCTCTGGCTGCGACGCGGAGGCGGCGCAGTACGATCGACGATGCCCGCCTTGTTGCGCCTTGGCGGGGCAACCGCGGGTTTCGAGGCCAACGGGCCAACACAGCCCAGAGTCCTCTCGGCCCGCCGGAGCAAAGGACTGGCTTTGGGGCCGGTCCCGCACGTGTCGCGAGCGCGTGTTTCGGGATGGACTCGTCCGTTGCGGCCTCAGACCCACCTGTGGCCAAAGACGAGGGGCGAAGATCGTACCAGAACGGCCCAACCGGTCAAGCGGCGGGGACTTCGAGGGCTTATTCCCTTTTCCGAAACAGGTTTTTCGGCTCGGGACGAGAGTTTTCCCATCTTCACGGCGAAACGGGCAGACGGATGAGGTCTGAGTGCCGAAGATAGGGCCATGGATGGATCTTCCCCCTTTGGTGAGCGTGATTCGAACCCGGAGCCGGGCTCCACGATGAGCGGCGGTGGGTCGTTTTCCGCCCCAGAGCGGCTGGAAGACCCTTCGAAACCGGGTCAGGGCCGGGTGTGGTCGAAGCTCCTCTGGATTCTGATCATCGCTTCGTGCGTGGGTCTGCACGTGATCCAGATGGTGTCGCAGTCGGTGATGACCGAGGACCCCACGCCGGAGCCGGACCAGGTCCAGAGCATGGAGCTGCGGTATTTCTCGCGGGTCGCCTTCGGTCTCGAGGGGTTATCGAGCGGGAGCGGGAGCATGTCCAGCATCGCGGGCAGCCCGACGGACATGCTCGACGAGGTGGCGACCGGTCCGATCGAGCAGCTTCGGGCGGCGATCGTGGTCGCGGCTGCGCTGAATGAATTCCAGCAGGCCGAGACCTTGCTTCAGGACGCCGAGCGTTCGCTCGGGAGGCTGGAAGGCGGGATCACCAACCAAGGCGACCCTCGCGGTGCAGCCGACGCCGACTGGTTCGCGGATATGCGCGAGGACATCCGGATTGTCCGGCGCGTGATCGAGCGCGAGAGCGCGGCGGGGCTGGCGAAGGATCTGGCCGATCGGCTCGAAGCACGACACGGCGACTTCGGCGAAATGGTGCGCGTGATCGGATCGCCCGAGTCCGATCCGCTGCGCCAGCGCTTCGCGAGTCGCGGGATGCAAACCACCATCGCGGCGGTGGTGATTGTCGGCACGGCGGGGCTGGCGATCCTGGCCGGCTTCGTGCTCGGGATCGTCGCGCTGGTGCTTCTTGCGACGGGCAGACTCCGGCGTCGGCTGAATGTGCAGAGCCAATGGAGCCATCGCGATCGGACGCTGCTGCTCGAAGCGTTCATGCTGTTTCTGGTTGGATTTGTCGTGGTGACGACCGCCGCGGCACTGATTCAGCAGTTCGCGGGAGCTGACCTCTCGCCGGTGCTGATCTGGCTGCTCCTGCTGACACCGTTCTGGCCCCTGCTGCGCGGCATGTCGTGGGGCCAACTTCACCTTGCGCTGGGCTGGCACGCCAACGGCAAGGGCGTCGGCGGAGCGATCAAGGAGGCGTCGTGCGGCGTGGTTGGTTATCTCGCCGGCCTGCCGATCGTGGTTCTGGGGTTCCTGATTTCACTGGGACTGATCAGCATCCTGCACACCGAACCGTCGCACCCGGCGGTGAGCGAAGCGATGAACGCGGACCTGAAAACGGCGATCAAGCTGTTCGTGCTGGCGTCGCTCTGGGCGCCGATCGTGGAAGAAACGGTGTTTCGCGGCTTGCTCTATTACAACATGCGAAAGTGGGCCGCGCCGATCCTTGCGGCACTCGTGGTCGCGTTCCTCTTCGCGATCATCCACCCACAGGGCCTCGCGCTCGTCCCGGCGCTGATGGGCCTGGCGGTGGTGTTCGCGCTGATGCGCGAGTGGCGCGGGTCGATCATCGGTCCGATGGTCGCTCACGGCATGCACAACGCGTTCATCATCACGACCGTGATGCTGCTGCTGGGTCAGTGAGCCTGTCGGGCTTCACACGCCGTAAACGGCGTGCACCTTGGCCTCGAGGTAGCGCATCAGCGGCTCGGACGACAGCGGCTTGCCCGTCGCGCGCTCGCAGAGCTCGCCGGCGGAGAAGCGGCGTCCGTGCTGATGGATGTGCTCGCGGACCCAGCCGAGGATCGAACTGAAGTCGCCCGACTCCACCTGTTGCTCCCGGTTCGGGATGTCCTTGCCCATCGCCTCCCAGAACTGCGCCGAGTACAGGTTGCCGAAGGTGTAGGTGGCGAAATAACCAACCGCGCCCATCGACCAGTGGATGTCCTGCAGGCAGCCGATCCGGTCTTCGGTCACCGTCAGGCCAAGGTCGTTCTTGATGCGCTCGTTCCAGACACCGGGCAGGTCCTTGCAGGCGAGGTCGCCTTTGATCATGGCCCGCTCGAGTTCGAAGCGGAGCATGATGTGCAGGTTGTAGGTGACCTCGTCGGACTCGACGCGGATGAAGTTCGGCTCGACCAGGTTTGACGCCTTGAATATCGACTCGACCTCGATGCCTTCGAGCGCCTTGTCGCCGAAGATGCCGCGTGCGACCGGGAGCGCCCACTTCCAGAACGCCTGGCTGCGACCGACCTGGTTTTCCCACATGCGGCTCTGGCTCTCGTGGATGCCCAGCGAAACCGACTCGGCGAGCGGCTGTCCGAAGCGCTCGGCCTTGGGCAGCCCCTGCTCGTACATGCCGTGGCCGGCCTCGTGCGTGCCGCTGGAAAGGGCGTCGCACCAGCCGTTGGCGCGGTACCGGTTGGTGATGCGGCAATCGCCGGGGCCCATTCCCTGGCAGAATGGGTGGGTGGAAGCGTCCATTCGACCAGCGTCGTAATCGAAGCCCATCGCCTCGGTGACTCGGGTGGTGAACTCGATCTGCTTGTCGATCGGGAGTTCGCGGACCGCCGGGTCCACGCTGGGGGCCTTGCCCGCGGCTTTGGCGTCCATGACCTTCTGAACCAGCGGCACGGTGAACTCGCGCAGCGGGCCGAAGATCTCCTCCGTGCGCTTGGCGGTCATGCCGGGTTCGAACGTGTCCATGAGCGCGTCGTAGAGTTCGCCGCCCTCGGGAACGCCGAGGCACTCGGCCTTGCGCCGGTTGAGTTCGAATGTCTTTTCGAGCCAGGGGAGGAACTTCGCGAAATCGTTCTTCGCGCGGGCGTCCTTCCAGGCCCGCATGCCCATCGAGGAGCATCGCGTGAGTTCCTCGACGAGTGACTTGGGCAGTTTCGTGGCGAGGTCATAGTCGCGGCGGACCTCGCGGAGGTTGGCCTGCGCGATGGGGTCGTCGGCGATCGCGCTGTCATTCTCGGCCTCGCCGAGGAGATCGCCGAGGCGCGGGTCGGTGTTTCGGTCGTGGTTCATGCCGCTGAGCAGCGTGAGCTGGTCGGCGCGGAGGGCGGCGCCCTGCTCGGGCATCATGGTCTCCTGGTCCCATGAGAGCGTGTTCGCGACGCTCTTGAGGATCTCGTTCTCACGCAGGAGGACGGTGAGTTTGTCGTAGGCGCTGGAGCCGGAAGGGGCGGAAGCGGTTTGGGCGGAGGTCGCGCTGGACATCGATCGGTACTCCTGGCTGAAATCTGCGTGAAGCGTCCCCGGGGAAACGGGCGAGCGTGCATGATAGGGTTTGGCGACAGGAGGGCCGCACCGATGGTCAGATGTTCGTTTTCGATCGGCGTTTTGGGATTGTCGGCGGGTCTGCTGCTCGGAGCACCCGCCCTGGCGCAGGACGGTGCGTCCGACGCGGAGCGGCTGGACGGCTGGGAACGCGAGCGGGCGCTGGAGCCTGACTCGTTCACCTACCAGCGGTTTGCGAGGGCCTGGGATGCCGTCGCTCGGGCGATCGAGGTCCACGGCGGATCGAGCATCGACGAGGCCTACACCGATATCGCGATGAGCTTCGCCGGCGAGGGCACTCGAACGGCGTCGCAGCGGTTCGTCGGCGAAACGGTGGATTACGAGGTGCGCGGGGCGGTCGGATTCAGCAGCCTCTTCGATGCGCTCTCGTTCATCGAGGAGATCCGCGTCGGCGATCAGCAGTTCCGCGGCTACACGATCATCTCGCGTGATCAGGTGTTCCGCTTCGCGCCGGGAACCGAGGTGCCCGAAGAGAACCCCGACCTCGAAACCGAACGGACGATGGTCGAGTTGCTCCTGCCCTACCACTGGCTCGGGCGGGCGAACGCGGCGCGGGAGAGCCTGCGATGGCTCGGCGAGGGCGAGTTTGGCGGTGAGACGCTGGTCGGCGTTTCGTTCGCCGACGCCGACGGCGGGGCCACACTGCTGTTCGACCCCGAGACAGGAGAACTGCGTCGAGTGGAGCGCCTGACGACGCACTTCGTTCAGGGCGATGCGACGGGCTGGATCGAGTTCGACGAGTACGAGGACATCGGCGGGCACCGCCTGCCGATGGTGCGGCGCGAACGCAGCGTGGAGGGCCGGTTCATCCGCGAGGCGGAGATGCGCTTCGGCGACCTGCGCGTCGAGACGATCCTGCCGGCGAACATCTTCAACATCCCGGTGCAGTTCCGCTTTGCGGCCCCGGAATGGAGCGTCACGGAGTCGCCGATCCGGGTGGCGGCTCCGGCGCCGGCCTGGAACACGGTCGCGCCGGGCGTGCACTGGGTAGACCTCAGCGAACAAGCGAACACGCAGGTGGTCGTCATCGAGCACACCGACGGATGCACGGTGTTCAACAGCCCGCTGACGGATGAACTCGCTTCGGAGGTGCTGCGATCCGTCGAGAAGAACCTGCCTGAGAAGCCGGTACTGCGCATGGTGTGTGCGACGTTTCATCCGCGATTCGCCGGAGGGCTCCGGACCTACCTTGCATCGGGCGCGAAGATTGTCACGACGCCGCAGAACGAACTGTATATCCGCAAGGTGCTCGAAACGCCGACGCGTCTGGTGCAGGAATCCCCGTCGGTCGAGGTCCGTGACGACGACATCGTGCTCGTCGACGGCGAGACGGCGTTCGGCGAAGGTGAGAACCGTCTGGTGGTTTACGACATCGGCGAACGCTCGGCGTACACCGAGTCGTATCTTGTGGGCTGGCATCCGTCGACGCGGATCATGCTGACGAGCGACCTGTTCGCGGTGCTCAGCACCGGCACGGTCCGCGGCGCGAGCCTGCGCACGCAGGGACTCGCGATCTGGATCGGCGAGACCGGGCTGAACCCGCTGCAGTTCATACCGACCTCACCGGTCGTGGACCACAAACGGATCATGCTGATGGAAGACCTCGAAGACTCGCTGCAAGCGATACCCGGTGGACCGCCGGAGATCGGACCGCCGTCGCCGGACGGGGGCTGACTTTTTCTCGAATCTTCCGATCGCGTGCAGCGATCAGCGGATGCCGGTTGTCAGACTGGTAATCGATGCGTCCTGACGACCCGGATCCATCCCGACGGGCGAGGTTCTGGAGCAATGTGCTTCGGCGGGAGCATCGCGCGCTGTTCGGTTCGGCGATGGCGTGGTGCGGGCAGCCGGCGGATGCGGAGGACCTGATGCAGGACACGCTGGTTCAGCTCGCTCGCTCCCCTCGCGCGATCGACGATCCGGTGGCCTACGTGATGCGAACGATGCTGAATCGACGACGCAACGACCTGAAGCGGTCGGGGGTTCACCGGAACGCGATCGCCTCGATACGAGCGACGGTCGCAGATCGCGGGACGGGGTCGAATCGCGCGAGCGAACTGCTTGCCTCGGTTGAGCAGCTGCCCGCGGACCAGCAGGAGGTTCTGACCCTGCGAACCCGCTGCGGGCTGAGCTTCCCGCAGATCGCACTGGTGCTCGACGAGCCGGTCGGGACGGTGTCGAGCCGGTACAGCCGCGCGATCGCGGCGCTCAGGGAGATGCTTCTGGAAGGGGCGAGTCGTGACTGAGAACGAAACAAACGAACCGATCGAGCGGGAGCTGATGGACCTGCCGGAGCGGGCGATGGACCTTGGTGCGATCGAGCGGATCGAGGATGCGCTCGCCGCGGAGGCGGTGCTCGGGCCGGTGGTGGTCGAGCCGAAGCCCGGGCTGCTGAAGCGCCGGGTGCCAGTATGGGGCATGCTCGCGGCGAGCCTGCTGCTGGCCTGCGGGGCGGGCGCACTGGGGTGGTGGATCAAGCCGGTCGAGACGGTGGAGCGCATCCGCGTGGTGACCGAGCCCGCGCAACCGGCGGAAGAAGAAACAACGCGGTCGGAGCCGGTCGTGGAGGTCGTGCGCCTGGATCGGTCGTTGTTCGAGAGACCGGAGCGGACGGGGATCGACCCGTCGCGCTGGACGATGGGTCACTAACGAAGGAGTCGAGAATGATTGCGATGATGACGAGCGCGTGCCTGGCGGCCGCGGCGATGACGGCTCAGGCGGCGCTGGATGAACCGGCGCAGATCATGGTGGAGTTCCGGCTGCTCGAGGCGGACCTGACGACGGGAAACACCTGGGTGACGGATCCGTTCGAGGAGAAGCCCAAGCCGAGTATCCGCTTCGGAAACGACGGTTCGCTGGAACTCGGCGCAAGCGGCCTGCGCTTCACCTCGATGAGTTCGAGCAACTGGCATTTCACGCTGACCGACGCCGGCACGATCGATGTCGCGGGGTGGCGGTATGTCATCGGCGGTCCGAACGAGGGTCTCGACGAGTCGCCGTTCTCGGTGCTTTCAGCGCCCCGCGTGCTCGTGCTCGACGGACAGGAGGCGATGGTGAGCATCGGTCAGGCCGTCGAGTACCTCGAACCCGCCGGCGAGGATGGGTTGTTCCGCGTCGTGACGAGCGAGGATGCGAGCGAGGGGGTCTCGTTCACCGTGACGCCGAAGCTGCGTACGGACTATTCCGTGCTGATGGACCCGATCGAGTTCGAGTTCAGGGAGATCGCCGAGCGCGAGCGGGTCGATGGCCTGAACATGAAGCACGTCGGCAAGCCGGTGATGCGGACGGTGACGCAGCGCGCTTCGGTGATCGTCGGGCCGGACGAGACGGTGCTGATCCCGGTGATGCACAGCGACTTCACCGAGCGTCCGCTGCTGCTATTGGTGCGACCGCGCGTGGTGCTCGACATACCCGAACCTCAGGACGCGACCGGGCAAAACGAAAACACGCCCGAAGAGTCGGGCGCGTCGGAAGAAGAATCAGGTTCACCCGAGTGAAGCTCAGTTGATCGCGTGCTGCAGCGCGATCAGCGAGTACGCCGTGATGAGAACCGGGTTGTTCTCCATCCAGCGGTCGTCGATCGAACGGAACGATCCGTCCTCGTTCTGGAGTTCGGCGAGTTTGTCGATGAGGTCGTTGGCCCAGTCGCGGGTTTCGACGGTTTTCTGCCCGGTGGCCTCGCCGTCGGCCGTGTCGGCACTCACGAGCACCCCGATCTGGTCCAGCCCCCAAGCGTCGAGCGCACGGCTCATCATGATCAGGAAGTAGTAGTAGCCGTCGGAGCCGATGCCCGGGTTCTCCTCAAGGGTGTAGTTCTCGCGGATCCAGTCGTAGGCGGCCTGCACGCGTGGGTCGTCGCGATCGAGATCGGCGTAGATGTAGCTCTTGAAGCCGGCGTAGGTCACGGATCCGTAGGCGCGGAAGCGCGATTCGACCGTGCCGTCGCTCAGCGTCTCCTCGATCATGCCGGCCTTGCTCTCGCCGACGCCGATGTTGTCCTGATCCGGCGAGGTCGCATAAATGAACCCGCCCTGCTGCGAGCCCGCGGCGTAGGGCATGTCGTTGATGACGTTGCCGTCCTTGTCCTTGTGGAGCATCTGCGTGCGCTGCAGGAAGACGAGGGCGCGCTGGAACGCGGGGTCCTCGCAGTCGACGCCGGCGTCGTGCAGGGCCTGGAGCATGAGGTTGAGGTTCGAGTTGTCGGGGCGCCCGGAGCCGCCGTAGCCCACACCGCCGTAGTACGGGTGCGAGCGATCGACGATCGCGGTGTCTTCGCGACCGGGGATGGCGTCTTCGGACCACTGGAGGCGCTTGAGGAAGGGGATGGCCCGCTCGATGGCCTCGCCGGCCTCGGCGGTGTTCACGTGGGAGAGCGCCGAGACGGTGATCGCGGTGTTGTAGTTGGCGAGGATGACGTCGTAGATGCCGCCGTCGTCCTGCTGGAAGCTGTAGAGGTACTCGAGCCCGGACGCGACGGTCGGGTCGGTGTGGTCGATGTCGGGCTCCATGAGCATGCCGTTGAGGACCAGCGCGGAGATCGCGGGGATGTTCGGGCCTTGCTCCGGGACGGACCAGCCGCCGGTCTCGGCGTCCTGCTGGGTGCGCAGGTAGTCGATCGACTTCTCGATCATCTGGCGGGCCTTGCGATAGTGCTCCTCGTCGATCGCCTGAGCGGTCGGGGCGACACCGAGCAGCGCGAGGCCGGTCGCGGCGGCGATCATCGAGAGCGGGCGAAGGGTCAGGCGCATGGTCGTTCCTCTCGGAGACGAGGTGATCGGGGGTCGTCCGTGTCTGAGTCTACCGCGATGCTAGGTCGCGGCTTCGCTGCGCACGATCAGGGAAGCCAGCACCACCGCGGCGGTCTCGATGCGCAGCACGTGCGGCCCGAGCCCGACCACCTGTGCTCCAGCACGTTGCGCGGCATCGAGTTCCTCGCTCGTCCAGCCGCCCTCCGGCCCGACGAGGGCCCGGACAAGGCCAGAACCACCCGGCTGGTAGTCCCCACCGGAGGCGTCGGCGATCACGAGTCGTTCACCTGCTTCGGTCTCGATGGCATCACTGAGCGCGAGCGGAGCACCGATCTGCATGGGCCACGCGCGCAGCGCCTGCTTTGCGGATTCGCGACAGATGCGCTCCATCCGGTCGATCTTGTTGGCTCCCGGCTCGACCACGCCGTACTTGGTGGAGAGCGGGTGCCAGGCGCTGGCGCCGACCTGACTGAGCATGTCGATCATCTTGTCGAGGCGCGGCCCCTTCGGGGTAGCAGTGGCCATCTGGAGCGTGACGGACGGGCGCGGCTCTTCCTCGACGGATTCGACGGCCAGGTGGAGCGTGCGCCGGGCATCCGTGACGCGTGTGGTCAGGACGAGCCCTTTGCCGTTGAGTACTCGGACGATGTCGCCCTCGGCAACTCGCTTCACGCGGATCGCGTGCTTGGCTTCATCGCCCTCGATCGCGATGGGAAAACCCGGCTGATCGGGGAGCGAGTGGTCATCGATGACGAGGGTGTGTCGGGCCATGGTGAGCCGGATTCGGCAAGGGTCCGAGAACCATTGCTTTCAGGGGAGTCTCGGGCGGGCGGCTGGTGCTGATCCCGATAAAAGAGCGTCTAAAGGGCGAAATCCGTCGTTGCGTCTTGAGTCGATCGGCCCGAGGGTCGATCATGGCCGATGAGGTATCTCGACGCAAATGCCTGACACGGATTTCGACAAGCCGGGGAAAAACCCCAAGCCCTCGGGCGATGGAAGCGGTGGCTCGAACACCGGGGCTCAAGGTGCGCCAGAGAATCTGGATGAGGAACTCGACCGGCTGCTTGCTGACATCGAGATCGCGGTCGACGAACTCGACCCAACGGGTGATCTCGAGGAGCAGGCCGCGGCGGCGAAAGATCTGGCCGACGCTGGCGACCGCGTGAACGATGCGGTCGAAGGCAAGGACGAAGTCGATGAACCGTCGGCTGCCGACGGAGCGTCGGAGAGAGTTCCGGCAGACGAGGCTGCGCCTCCGGTCGAGTCGAGTGCGACGTCCGCGGCGCCATCGGCAACAGGTGTCGAAGACACGCTCGATGCCGAACTCGATAGCCTCATCGAGTCGATCCCGCCGGAAGTGGCCGAGGCGGTCGCGTCGGGCGACACAGCCGCCCCGCCCAACGCCCCGGAGCACACGGTCGACGAGAGCAGCACGATCAAGCCGGATCCCGAGAAGCCGACCAGCGAAGAGCGGTCGCAGATCGACGATGAACTCGACGCTCTGCTCGCGGAGGCCGAGGCGCTGATCGACGATGACGACGCGCCGGACGCCGATGCGGAGGCCGGAGCCAGTGCAGTTGATGCGATCGACGAAACCGTCGCTGACGACGCGGGAGCCGAACCGGAACAGGCGGACGGGGCGTCTGAAGCCGTGGAAGCATCGCCGAGCACAGACGAAACCGTCCCCGATGCGAGCGAAGCCGTCGTCGAAGATGAGGCCCAGCCGGTCGAATCGATCGATCCGGCGGCTCCGACCAATAAGCCCGATGCGGAGAAATCAGTCGAAGTTGCGGCGCAGCCGGAAACGGAACCAGAAGCCGCGCGGGCCGAGCCCGAGAATTCGAGCCCCGGCGCGGATCGTTCGATCGAAGACCTCGACGCCGATCTGGCAGCCCGGGCTGAAACGGCGACTGAGGACACTGCTGAAGCCGACCCGGAGTCGGCCACGGACGACGCGAACGACGCTTCAGCGGCCGAGACCGACGATGACGCGTTCCGCTCGAGCGACGATGTCGTCGATACGGTCATCGAGAAGCACGCGAGTATCACGGAGGACGGGGCTGAAGAATCGGCCGAGGACGCCGATGCCCTGGCCCAACTGATGGCCGAGTCGCCGGCGAGCTCGGAGATGGGTGTGGCCCCCAGCGAGGTGAATCCGAAGTCGAAGTCGAGCGACTCCGCCGAGCAGAAGGTGCCGAAGGCCGACGCGAGCAGCAAAGCCCCGGCTCCCAAGCCCGAGACCACGGCCCGGACGACCGATGATCCGGCGGCCTCATCGGCGCAAGGCGAACCGTCCCGCTTCGCACCGGCACTGCGAGTCGTCGAGTTCTTCAAGCCGGTGGCGGTGCGTGTCGCCCGCGTGCTCTCGAAGCCCCTGGAAGTCGTCCCGCCCCGGGTCCGTGACGATATCGGCTGGCTGAGTCTGGTCACCATGTTCCTCGCGCTGGCGGTGATGGTGGCACTCGCCCTGTTCCGCTGACCTGAGAACCTCTCGCGGGCCTGTTGGATGGGCACGGTGTAGACTGGCGCGCATGGCCGAAGGCACGCTGACACTCGCAATCTTTCAGGAAGCCGAGGGCTGGCGCCTTCCCGACGCGCACGTCGAAGCGATCCGTGCCGCGGCGAAGGGAACCGTCGTGCGCACCGTCGCCAGCCGTGCGGAACTGCTCGGCGTGCTCCCGAAGACCACGCAGCTCGTCGGGTTCCCCCTGACCTATGACCAGTTCGAGCAAATGGGCGCATCCGTCGAGTGGGTGCAGATGACCGGCCCGCTCGGCGACGCGATCAGTTCGCTTCTGCCGGCGGTGCGGAGGGGCGTGCGTGTGGCGACGGCCGCTTCGATCCGCGGCCCGCAGATCGCCGAACACGCTCTCGCGCTGACACTCGCGCTGCTGCGCCGGATCGACGACGCCGTGCTCGCGCAGACCGAACACCGGTGGGCCGCGACCGAGATCGCGCCGGCGATGCGTTCGCTGCACGGGAGCACGGTCGGGATCGTTGCGTTTGGAACGATGCGCGACGAGATCGCCCAGCGGGTCAAGGCGCTCGGGGTGCAGGTCCTCGCGACATCGGCGCGTCCCGATGACGACCATATCCACATCGACGAGATGCTTGAGTTATCGCGTCTCGAAGACCTGCTGGTGCGGTCCGATGTTGTGATCGTCGCGTCGCCGCGACATCCCGGTTCCAAACCGCTGATCGGGCGCCGCGAACTGAGCAAAATGGGCGGCCAAACGGTGCTGATCGATGTCAGTCGCGGCGGCGTGGTCGATCAGATCGCCCTGCTCGACGCGCTCCGTCGCCAGCGGATCGCGGGCGCCGGCATCGACGCGTTCGAAACCCAACCACTACCCTCGGCCAGCCCGCTGTGGACGATGCCGAACGTGATCATCACACCGAGCGTCGCCGCGGCGAGCGCCCACTACTGGGAGCACGCGACCGAGGTCATCTGTCGCAACATCCGACGGTTCGCCGAGGGACGCCCGCTCATCGACGAACTCACAACCGATTGGTTCGACGCGATCAGCAACTGACCGATCGGAGCGGAACCAACGCATGCATCCGCTCGCTCCGGACATCCCCGACTCGTTCCCGGCCAAGGCGGCGTTCGGCGGGCGGGCCGTACAGATCTTCATCGCGTTGGCGCTCGGAATCGTTTTGGCATCCAGCTTGGACTACCGCTTCGGATTCGCGCTCGCGGCGTCCGGGGCGGCGTTTGCGCTGTTCGGGCTCATCGCCCGTACTCGCTCCACGAAACGTCTTCTCTGGCTGCCCGCCCCCCTGATAGCGCTGGTGCTGATCAGCGGCGCCTGGACCGTCGCTCGCGTGGGCCACGCGCCGAGCGACTCGCTGGTCCGGGTGTTGGCGGATGAGCCGAGGGTGGCGAGCGTCGAGGGCGTCCTGCTCGATGCGCCGCGTTCGGCCGGTGCATCCGGCGCGCTCGCCCCCGCCGCTCGCTACGCCCCGCCGTCGGTCCGGTTTCGGTTGAGCACCCGCGCCGTCAGGACCGCCGACGGGGATTGGGCAGCGGCCTCGGGCACCCTCTACGTCTCGGTGTCGGGGACGGACCGGATCGGTGCGACGGCCGGCGACCGGGTACGCCTCACCGGTTTGGCTTCACGACTGCCTCGACCGGGGAACCCCGGCGCGCACGACCCGGGACCGAGCGCGATGCAGCGAGGGATCGTCGGCAGGGTTCGCGTCGACGGCGCGGAACTGATCGAGACAGTGGGCTCCGCGGGAGGCATGAGAGCGTCGGCGTCCGCGCTGCGCAGTTCGACGATTCGGCAGATCGAGATGGCCGGAGAACGATCGGATCGCTCGTCAAGCGCCGCTCTGCTCAACGCCCTCCTGCTCGGCGACCGAGAGGGCGATGCGCTCGGACCGCTTGAGGACGCGTTCGCCCGCGCCGGGGTCGGGCATTTCCTCGCGATCAGCGGATTGCATGTCGGGATGGTGCTCGTTGGCCTCGCGATGCTCGTCCGACTGACGGGGGATCGGCCTCGTCTGGAACTCGCGGTTGTCCTCGGTGCGTGCGTGCTCCTGTTGATCCTCATCCCGGCTCGCCCCCCGGTGCTGCGCGCGGTGCTGATCGCGTTGGCGTTCGTTCTCGCGCAATCCACTGGAAGGTCATACGACCGGCTGAGCGTGCTGGCTCTTGTCGCCAGCGGCTTGCTGATCGCTCGTCCGATCGACCTGTTTAACCCCGGCTTTCAACTGACCTTCCTCGTCGTCGCGTCGCTGATCGTGTGTGCCCAGCCGCTGCGCGTCTGGATGTTCGGAGAAGCGCCAGCGACGGATGAACTGCACGGATGGTCGGTCGCCGCGCACCGGCTGAAGGACGCCGCGGCGGTGTCGATCTGCGCCTCGGCGGTTTCGACGCCGCTGATCGCGATGCACTTCGGCGTGTTCTCGCCGCTGGCCGCCCCGCTCTCGGTGCTCCTGATGCCACTGGTCGCGCTCGTGCTGGGCATCGGCTACGCCGCGATCGCGCTGGGCACACTGATTCCCGCGATCTCCGACCTTGCCATCAGTCTCAGCCTGTTGCCGGCGTTCTGGCTTGCGGAAACGGTCCGCTGGATCGATCGGCTTCCGGGCGTTGCCTGGTACCTGCCCTCGATCGGTTGGGGATTCACGGCGGCTTGGCTCGCGGTGACCGTCTGGTGGCTGTTCCCGTCGTACGCCACCGAGCGCCGACGCTGGATCGCGAGCGTGCTGATCTGCGTTCCGCTGCTCTACGGCGCTGTGATCGGCCCATCGCTTCCGCGCGACCAGATGGTGCGCATCGACATGCTCGATGTCGGCGACGGCACCTCGATCCTGCTTCGATCCGGTCGTGAGTCGATCCTGTACGACTGCGGCTCGCGCTGGCTTGGCATCGGCGAACGCGAACTGCCGAGGGCGATCCGCGCTCTCGGGACGGGTCGGGTAGAGACGGTCATCGTCTCTCACGCTGACATCGACCACTTCTCCGGGCTGGTCGACGCCGCGAGGCCTCTGGGCGTGCGCCGCGTGATCGTGACCGGGCATCTGCTCGAGCAGGCCAACGCACAGCCGGACGGCGCGGCGCGGTTGCTCATCGACCGGCTGCGCGAACTTCGCATCCGCGTGGAAACCGTGAAGCGAGGCGACACCCTGGCGCTCGCTTCGCTCGACCTGGAGGTGCTCCACCCCGCGCCGGAGGATGCGTTCGAAGGCGATAACGACGCTTCGATCGTTCTGCGCCTGCGCGCCGGGACCGAACCGACTTCGCCGATTGTGCTGTTTCTCGGCGACATCGAACGCGATGCCATGCAACTGCTCGAGCAGCGTGAGCCGAGTCTACGAGCGGACATCATCGAGGTTCCCCACCACGGTAGCGCTCGCTCGTTCGCCTACCCGTTTGTCGAATGGCTCAACCCGAAGATCCTGCTGCAATCGACCGGGCCGAGCCGCGTGCTCGACGACCGCTGGGACGATATCCGAGCCGGTCGGGAATGGTGGACCACCGCAACCGACGGCGCGATCTCGGTCGTCATCGAGCGGGACGGGACCGTGAGGACCGAATCGGTGCGCTAGCCTTCGCTCTCGGCGTCGTCGATCCGCACCGCTCCACCGCTCTCGCCCTCCGGGAAGGGACCGGTGCGGTTGGTCGGGGTGAAGTCCAGCACTCCGCTGACCGAAAACGAGGCGCTGGGACGGTACACGCCGGAGTCGAAGAGCACACCCGGCAAGGTCCCGGCCGGCCTGTATCGCACGCTGCCGCTCAGGCGATACGGAGCCGGGCCGTTGAGCGCGCCTCCGAGGTCCGCCAGTTCGAACGCCACCGGCAGCCGAACCGCCCCCGTTGAACTTCTCGGGATCGTGATCTGCGCCGAACGGACGCCGGAGAACACCCGATCGCCGTCGAGCTGCAGCCGATAACGAACCTCCTCGAGCGGGAGCGGGAAAGTATTGGGGTTCGCCCCTTCGACCGCGAAACTGAGGACCATCGCGTCGCTCGTTTCCGCCTGGATCGACACATCCGAGACCGACAGCCGGGGTGGCGTGGTCGATGTGCACCCACCGATCGTGATCGTTGAACTCGCGAGAACCGCACCTGTGATCGCTGCTGTGACGCTGGCCCGCTCTGGCATGGGTACACTCCGGAGTTCTTCGAAATCGGCGTTGATCGCCGGACCCTCAGCGTACCATCCCCTCCTTGCCCCGCCCAACGACCAAGCCAGCCACAGCGAAGAGCGACGACGCGCCGGAGGAGCCCTCCCTCGGCGTGCTGGTGCTGCTGCGCCGGATCATGGGGCTGGCCTGGGACCACAAATTCAGCGCGATCCCGGTCCTCGTGGTCACCGTCGCGACACAGCTGCTCATGCTTACGAGCGCCATCGGCCAGGGCCTGGCGATCGATGTCATCCGCGCCACCGCCGACCAGAACGCGCCAGAGCCGAGCTGGCCGCTGGGCATTCAGCCGCCTGATTCGTGGAGCTTTACCGCGACCATCGCCTCGATCGGCGTGGTCGTGCTGCTCCTCGCGATCTTCTCCGGCGCCGGGCGCTTCGCCCAGCGATACACCGACGAGTGGTTCAGCCAACGCTGCGTGATCGACCTGCGCACCCGCCTCTACCGCAAGCTCCAGCGCCTCGACTTCAGTTTCTTCGACGACCACGACACCGGGCAGGTCATCAATCGGTTCACCTCCGATGTGCAGGCGGTCCGGGCGTTTATGCAGGGAGTCATGATCCGATTGGTCATCGCGCTGGTCACGCTCGGCGTGTTCCTCGTGTTCATGCTCCGCGAGAGCGCGCTGCTCACGGTGGTCTGCATGGTGGCGCTGCCGATCCAGTTCATCGTGATCTGGCACTACGGACGATCCACCAAGCCCAAGTTCAAGGTGCAGGCCGAGCTCGTGGACGGGCTGATCCACAAACTGCAGGAAGCCATCGCGGGCATCCGCGTCATCCGAGCCTTCGGCAGGGCCCGGGAGCAGACCGCCGGTTTCGACGAAGCAGCGGCCGAGGCCCGCGACCAGCGCATCCGTCTGTCGAAATCCGTCGGCACACACATCCCGATGATCCAGGCCGGGGGCATGCTCACCGCCGCCGTGCTCCTCGGCGTCGGTGGTTGGCTCGTGCTTCAGAACCAACAGGCCGCCGAGACCGCGGCCGCTGCCGGCGGCGTCCGCGCCAGCGAAATCGGCATCACCCTCGGCGCGCTGTGGGTGTTCCGCAGCCTGCTCCTGCAACTCTCTGGGCAGATCGAGACGATTATCTTCGTCTTCGCGCAGGCCCCCGAGGCCTTCGCCGGCGCCGATCGGATTTTCGGCTTCCTCGACGAGGAAGTTCGCATCGACCAGCCGGCAGCCCCGGTCGATTCGACCCGCCCCAGCGGCGAGATCGCCTTCGAGAACGTCGGCTTCGCCTACCCCGGCGGACCTCCGGTGCTGGAGAACGTCAGTTTCACCATCCATCCCGGCGAAACCGTCGCCATCGTCGGGCGCACCGGTTCGGGCAAGTCGACGCTGCTCTCGCTTATCGCACGCTTCCACGACCCGACCGAGGGACGCGTGCTCCTGGACGGCGTCGATGTCCGCGAGTGGTCGCTCGACGCGCTCCGCGGCCATCTTGGCTATGTCTTCCAGGAGACGTTCCTGTTCTCGAACACGGTTCACAACAACGTCGCCTTCGGCCCGGTCCAGCTCGAGCGCGACGCGGTCCGCGCAGCAACCGACGCCGCCCAGGCCACAGACTTCATCAACGAACTCGAGGGCGGCTTCGACACGATCATCGGCGAACGCGGCATGGACCTCTCCGGAGGCCAGCGCCAGCGGCTCACCATCGCCAGAGCCCTCGCCAACGACCCGAAAATCCTCATCCTCGACGACGCACTGACCGCTGTGGACCCGATCACCGAGACCAGGATCCAGAAGGCCCTCGACCCGCTTCGGCGCGACCGAACGACCATCATCGTCGCCCACCGCCTGTCCACGCTCCGCAGGGCGGACCGGATTATGGTGCTCGATGGTGGACGCGTGGTCGGCATCGGCACCCACCGGGAACTGATGTCTGAGAAAGGCCACTACCGAGAGGCAGCTCTGATTCAACTCGCGATGGACGAGCACCCCGATGCCGAACCGGCGCAAGGGGGCGGCTCATGAAGGGCCGCGCCGACCCGATCCCGGAGCCCAAGGACTCGAACGAGTTGCGCCTGGACAGCCGCGAGGCGGCCAAGAGCCTCGTCGCGGCCCCCACCGTCGCCGAGCAGCAGGGTGAGAAGTACCGGCCCATCGATTGGGCGATCACGCGACGCCTGCTCAAGTACATGCTGCGATACCCCGGCTTGCAGACCGCCATCGCCATCTACGCGGTGATGCTCGCCTTTATCACGCTCGGGGTGCCGTATGTGCTCACCGAGACCATCCGCTACACCATCGATCAGCCCCAGCTCTGGCGCGACCTCACCGGGCGCGAACCCGTTGACGGCATCGTCTTCGGCGCCAGCCTGATCGCGGGCCTCGCGGTGGCGTACTACATCGTCATGGCCATCCGCATCATCGCGGTGAACAAACTTGCCGAGCGCGTCATCTTCGACCTGCGCCACGACATCTTCGCCCACCTGCACCGAATCGACATCAGCTACTTCGACCGCACGAAACTCGGTCGCATCCTGTCGCGCGGCACGAGCGATGTGAACGCCGTGCGAAACGCCGTCGCGCAGATCATCCCGCGTGTGCTCATCCACGGGCTGGAAATCGTCGGCTGCTTCGCCGCGATGATCTGGTACGACTGGGTGCTGGCGCTCGTCATCTCGATCCTCGCGCCGATGCTCTACTTCATCAACAACCACTTCCGTCGGCGCATGGGCGAGGCGTACCGGCGCGTGCAGGAGTCCTTCAGCCGCATCACCTCGAACCTCGCCGAGACCGTCAGCGGTATCCGCGTCACACAGGCCTTCGCACGCGAACCCGAGAACGAGCGCATGTTCGTATCGCTCCTCGACAAGCACCGGCGCGTCAACATGTTCGCCGCCCGCGAGCACGGCCTATACATCCCGCTGTTCGACCTCGCCGCCCAGATTACCGCGGTCATCGTGCTCGTCGTCGGCGCGTACCGCATCGAGTCGGGCGCGATGACCATCTCCGACATGCTCGGATTCCTCTTCTTCAGCGGCGTGTTCTTCATCTCCGTCGTGATCCTCGCCGAGCTCTACAACACAACCCTCCAGGCCATGGCCGGCGGCGAGCGCATCTTCAGACTGCTCGACAACCAGCCGAAGGTCGTGGACGCGCCGGACGCCCAGACGCTCCCGCAGTCGGATCGCGGCGCCCGCATCGAGTTCGAGAACACCCGCTTCGCCTACAACGCCGACAGCCAGGTGCTCCGGGGCATCTCGTTTGAGGCCAAGCCGGGCGAGACCGTCGCGCTCGTCGGACACACCGGCGCGGGCAAGACCACCGTCGTGAACCTCATCTCGCGCTTCTACGACCGAACCGGCGGCAACGTCCGCATCGACGACACAGCCATCGAGAAGATCACCCTCGAATCGCTGCGGTCCATCCTCGGTCTGGTCCCGCAGGACAACTTCCTGTTCGCGGGCACCGTCGCCGACAACATCCGCTTCGGCAGGCCCGACGCCACCGACGACGAGGTCCGCGGTGCCTGCGCCGACCTCGACTGCCTCGACATCCTCGAATCGCTGCCCAACGGCCTCGAAACAGAAGTCGGCGAGCGGGGAACCAACCTCAGTCTTGGCCAGCGCCAGCTCGTGTGCTTCGCCCGCGCCATGATCGCCCGCCCGCGCATCCTCATCCTCGACGAGGCCACCTCGGCGGTGGACACCTTCACCGAGTACCGCATCCAGAAGGCGCTCGAGCGCCTGATGGCCGAACGCACTTCCATCGTCGTCGCGCACCGTCTGAGCACGGTGAAGAACGCGGACCGGATCGTCGTACTCGACCACGGCGAGATCGTTGAACAGGGCACCCACGATGAGTTGATCGAACGGGGCGGGCCGTACAAAGACCTCTACGCCCAGTTCATCAAGCTCAACACCGACGAAGACTGATCGGTCAGCCGGCCAGTTGGACCTCAAGCCGACGCGCGATCCGGAGCAGACGCGCATCCTCGAACGCCGGACCGATCAACTGCACCCCGATCGGCAATCGCTTCCCTTCGATCTCAGCGTGTCCGGCGGGCACACTGATCGCCGGAAGCCCGGCCAGATTCGCCGCGACGGTGTACAGGTCCTCTCGATACATCAGCGCCGGGTCGTTCATCTTTTCACCGATCCGGAACGCCGGACCCGTCGTCGTCGGCATCAGCACCGCGTGACAACCCGGCCCGGGGTCCCTCGCGAACAGCGTGGCGAACTCCTGCTGCACCAGGCGACGCATCTTCATCGCGCGGCTGTAGTACGCGTCGTAGTAACCCGACGAAAGCGTGTGCGTGCCGAGCATGATCCGGCGCTGCACCTCCGCGCCAAACCCCTCGCTGCGCGACCGGGCCATGAGATCCTCGATGCTCGATGACCGGTCGATCGAGGCTCGGTGCCCGTACCGAACACCGTCGTAGCGAGCGAGGTTCGAGCTCGCCTCTGCAGGGGCGACGATGTAGTACGCCGGCACCGACTGGTGAACGTGCCTGAACTCGACATCGACAACGTCGGCGCCGCAGGATCGGAACGCTCCGATCGCCCGATTCAGCGCCGCGTTGACCGACGGATCGTTCGCCTCATCACGCGCCTGCACCGGCACGCCGATGCGCAAACCGTCCAGTTCCAGATCGATCGACTCAACGACCGACTCGGCACGCCGGGTCGAGCAGGTCGAGTCCAGCGCATCCGCACCGCTGATCACCTCCAGCGCCAGCGCGGCGTCCTCCACCGTCCGAGCCATCGGCCCCACACAGTCCAGCGAACTCGCGTACGCCACCAGCCCCCAGCGCGACACACGGCCGTAACTCGGTTTGAAGCCGACCGTCCCGGTCAGAGCAGCCGGCTGGCGAACGCTCCCGCCCGTATCGCTCCCGAGCGCCAGCGCCACCATGCCCGACGCGAGCGCCGCGGCGCACCCGCTGCTGCTCCCGCCCGGCACACGCTCCTCATCGTGAGGGTTCCGCGTCGCACCGAAGTGGCAGTGCTCGCCCGAGGATCCCATGCCGAACTCGTCCATGTTCGCCGTACCGACAACGATCGCGTCCTCATCGAGCAGTCGCTGCACCGCCGTCGCGGTGTACGGCGACCGATACCCCGCCAGCATGCGTGAGCCGCAGGCGGTCGTCGGCGATTCATCGCCGCTGCCATAATCCGAGCGCAGGCACAGGTTGTCCTTGATCGCGACCGGAACACCGGCGAGCCGACCAACCGATTCTCCCGACGCGAGGCGTTTGTCGAGAGCTCTGGCTCGATCGCAAGCCGTTTCGCGGTACACCGCCCGCAGCGCGTTCAGCCGTGGATTCTGGTCGTCGATGCGCAAGAGGAACGCTTCGACCACATCACGTGCGCGCCGTTCCCCCGCAGACACCGCACGCGCGATCTCCGAGGCCGACCACTCATACAGCGGACGCTCGCTCACCGTCACGCTCCCCCGTCGCCGAACACCTTCGGGACGACGAAGAAGCCGTCGTCGACCATCGGCCCGATCCCATCGATCACGGAACGGTCGAGCATGCTGCCGGGCACATCCGGGTCGATCCGCACTTGAGGGTGACTTTCCGCGTCCGCGGGAGCCGCCATCGGTCGCAAACCCTCCGCGTCCACCTCTTTGAGAGCCGAGGCCCAGGCGAGCACATCGCCGAGTTCCCGCCGGTACCGTTCGACCTGCTCGTCGGTCGGCATAAGGCGCGCCAAACGCGCCACGCGGCGCACTCCGTCTGCGCTGATGGCTGATCCGTCCAGAGATGAGGGGTCAATCCCGTTCGACATCGAGACCGAGAATAGCCGCGACGCTCGTACTTCGCGACGGATCGCGCTCGCTCAATCGATCCGCGTTAGCATGACCGCCCGCGGCACACGGCGCCGCCTGAGACCGACCCCCGCGCCGGGCGAAAGCCCGTTGTATGGAGTTTCCCGATGCTTCCCAAGCCCCCGCCCCGCGAGAGCGGACTCGGATTCCTTCTCATCCCGCCATTCCGCGTCCAGGGCACCTCCGTCGCCGGTGAACAGACCTGCGTCATGGTGCCCGAGCTCGACATCTGCTTTGACATGGGCAACTGCCCCAGAGCGTCGCTCGCGTCGAAGTTCCTCGCCATCTCACACGGGCATATGGACCACATCGGCGGTCTCGCGTACTGGTGCAGCCAGCGCAACTTTCAGGGCATGGGTCCCGGCACGATCGTCTGCTCGACCGCCATCGCGCCCGCCATCGAGACCATGCTCAAGGGCTATCGCGACCTCGAGGGCCAGAAGATGCCCTACGAACTCATCGCGCTCGATCCCGAGGACTCCGTCGAGATCAAGAACAACACGCACCTGCGCATCTTCGACCTTGAGCACACGTCCCCCGCTTCCGGGTACTGCATCATTGAGAAACGCTCGAAACTACGAGAAGACCTCGTCGGACTGCCGCAGGAAAAGCTGCGCGAACTCAAAGACCGTGGCGAACAGATCACCCGGACGCTCGAAGTTCCCCTTGTTTCCTACCTGAGCGACACGGCACCCGGCGCGGCGATGCTGCGCGAGGATGTGCGCAAGTCGCAAATCGTGATCGCCGAATGCACCTTCGTGGAACCCGACCACGGCGATCGCGCGAGGATAGGTAAACACCTGCACCTGAGCCACATCATCGAGTGGCTCCCGGTGCTGGAATGCCAGAAGTTGGTCCTCATCCACCTGTCGCGCCGTTCCAACATCGCGCAGGCTCGAAAACAACTTCGGCAGGCTGTCAAGCCGGAACTCGCAGAGAAAGTCGAATTTCTCATGGACTTTCGAGCAAACCGCGCGCGCTACGAGCAGCAGGTCGCGGAAGCGGAGAAGCTCGAACAGGCGCGCGCCACCTGATCAAAGCGCTCTGTTTTTCTCGGCACGATCGCGAATCACAATCTCTCCTGTTGACAGCGCGCGTCGCGCGTCTGTAATTTTCGCGGTCCCGAGCGCTCGCGCTCGGGACTGGTGGATTTCCCAAAGTCCCTCAACGCTCTTCGGCCCGGTGTCGCAACCGTGAAGTTCGCCGGAGTTCCGCGCACAAGGGATCGACGGAAATGTGGACGCTGACCTCACCGCTGCACCGGGCCCCGACCGGCCCGTGAAAGGCGCTGTTCAATGACGAACCCCGACCACACGGTCTGGACGGACGTGCTCGGCTACATGACCGCGCACCACCCGGACAAGTGCCGTCAGTGGTTCAACGATCTCCAGCCCCTCGGCACCCACGGCGGCGTGCTCAGCGTTCGCACAACCTCCGACATCCACAACCGCTACCTGCAGCGCAACTGCTCCGAAGACTTTTCCGAGGCCCTGCAGTCGGTCACCGGTCGGTTGCTTTCTGTTCGATTCCTCGGACCCGACGAAGAACCCGAGCACTCCGCGCCGGGTCGCCCGCTCAGTTCCATGAACGGATCACAGAGCACAAACGCTCAACCGCTGGACGCGTCCGACGTCATGCCCCCCAGCGCTTCCCGGCAGCCCCGCCCGGTCCATCGCCCGACGCTGCGAGACTCCGATACCGAGCGTCCGTACAACGACTCTCTGGTCATCAACCCGGACTCGTCGTTCGAGAACTTCGTGGAAGGCCCGGAGAACCGCCTGGCCCTCGCTGCCTCCAAAGCGGTCGCCGAAGCCCCCGGAGCCGCGTACAACCCGCTGTTCATCCACGGCGGGGTGGGGCTCGGGAAAAGCCACCTGCTCCAGGCGATCTGCCTGCGCATGCTCGATCGTGAGCGGACACCCAAGATCCACTACGTGTCCTGTGAGGCCTTCTCGACCGAGTTCTTCCAGGCCGTCGAAGCGAACCAGATGATCGATTTCCGCCACCGCTTCAGGGATGTGGACGTTCTGGTCATCGATGACATCCACTTCCTCGCCGAACGTGAGCGGACTCAGGAAGAGTTTTTCCACACGTTCAATGCGCTGTACCAGAACGGACGCCAGATCATCCTGTCGTCTGACGCCGCCCCACACGAGATCCCCCATCTCGAAGCCCGCCTCGTCAGCCGCTTCCAGTCCGGCCTCGTGGTCGACATCAAGCCCCCCTCCTATGAGACCCGGGTCCAGATCGCCAAGCGCAAGGCCATGATCCGGGGCCTCAAACTCGACGAGTCGGTTGCCTGCTACATCGCCGGCAAGATCACCACGAACATCCGGGAGATCGAGGGTGCCATCACCCGCGTCCAGATGCAGCACCTCGCCGACCGACGCCCGGTGGACACCGATCTGGCCCGCATCGCCCTCGAGGGCTCCATCGCCGAAGTAAAGCCCGAGGTCACCATCACCGGCATCATCGACGCCGTGGTGGGCCACTACGGCGTCAAACTGACCGACCTGCAGTCCAAGCGGCGCCAGAAATCGATCGCCCGTCCCCGCCAGGTCTGCATGTACCTCGCCCGCCGACACACGCGATACTCCCTCGAAGAGATCGGCGGTTACTTCGGCGGACGCGACCACACCACGGTCATGCACGCCGTCAAGACGATCGAGAAGCAGCGCGACCTCGATACCGAGCTCGACCGGGTCATCGACTCACTGGAACGTCACTTCGCCGCCGGCGCCTGACTGCGAATCTCCAGAGATCCCGATCACACCGCAGGATTTCGACGATTTCCTCGGCTTATCCACATTCTGCAGTTCAGCCGGACCGGATGAAGCCGCACACAACCTTTGTGAAGATAGGGCAAGCCGAGAGCCTGTCGCGCGATCTGTGGAAAAGGTGTGAAGAAGGCGCCGCAATCGGGCGCATGTCTGTATCGCCGCCAGCTCTGCCAGCACATACCCTCTCGGCCGATGACAGCCCGCACGACAACTCCAACACCGGCCGACATTCTTCCGACAACTTGTCCGGCTTTGTGGAAAATCGATAAGTGTTTATGGGGAAGCGACTTGCGGTCCTCATATCGATGGTGTCCACGAACTGACAGGGACAAGAGAGGGACGAAGAAGAGAAATAGAACATAGGGGTTGGAAAGACCCGATCGCCTGACCCGACACTTGTGCTTGGCTCCGGACAACTCTGGCACGGAGCGAATCGATCCGGAATCCGTTCGATTGGAAATGTGCATAAGTTCGGACCATGAACCCGGCTTCATCTGGGCTTAACGCTGGCAGCGGGGACACCACACCGTCGTACGCTGGGCCACCAGGTCACCGACCAGTGTCTCCCCACAGGTTATGCACAAACAGCCGGATCGCCCGTAGACGCGGTGCCTGAGCTGGAACGAACCGGAGACGCCCTCGGCGTCCACGTAATCCCGCAGGGTTGAACCGCCCGAGTCCACGGCTTCCTGAAGCACCGTCCGGATCGAAGCGCCGAGCCGGCTGATTTCGTCGCCCGAGAGCCGGTCGACGCGACGGGTCGGCAGAATCCCGGCTCGGAAGAGCGATTCGTCGGCGTAGATATTCCCCACGCCCGCCAGCGTCGCCTGATCCAGAAGGGCGGCTTTCACGTTGCGAACCGTCGCATTCGACCGACGCTTCGGTCGCAACTGCTCGCGCAGCTCGTCCTCCGAGACCGTCAGGGCGTCCGGTCCAAGAGCGTCCCAGCGGGTCCGAACCAGTTCCTCGCGGCTTTGATGGGCAGAAACAGAGCCAAAGCGGCGCGGATCCCGAAAGACGAGTCGACCCGCCGGCCGCCCATCGGGCGTTTCCACTCGCCAAGTCACGTGCACATGGTCGCGCCGGCGGAGTCGCTCGCCTGGGGCGCGGAAGAGGAATTGTCCGGTCATGCCGAGGTGAATGCCCGTGGCTCCCAGCTCGCCGAAGATCGCGAGCTGCTTGCCGTGACGAGCGACTTGCTCGATCAGGCTCCCCTCGAGCAGAAAACGCTTGTTCACGCGCGGCTTGGGGGCGTCGCGCCGGTCGGCCGGGGCCCGACTCCAGCCGCCAATCGGATCTTCCGGACCGGTGACGACATCTCGCCGATGAACGGTCACGCCGACCACACGGCACCCGACCGCTCGCTTCGCGATGCTTCTGCGGACCTGTTCGACCTCCGGGAGTTCTGGCATCGGCCGATGGTATGGCCGCTTCTGGCCCGTGGAGAGACTGTCGGAGCGGACAACCGTGTGGATCGGGACCGGTATGATCCGGAGGCGGTTCGGGTTCGATCCGATCGTCGCTCAACCGACTCCCAGCCCGAGAGAGGCCTCGCCATGCCCGATCCGCTCGCTTCGCAACCAGCCATCCAGGCCACCGAGCCCGAGCAGGCCATCGAGCAGGTCAAAGATGCCCACGCCAAACTCCGGGCGGAGATCGCCAAGGTCGTGGTGGGCCAGGACGAGGTCGTCGACCTGATGCTCATGACGCTGTTCTGCGGCGGGCACGCCCTCGTCGTCGGCGTCCCCGGCCTCGCCAAGACCCTGCTGATCTCCACGATCGCTCGCAGCCTCTCGCTCGGCTTCAGCCGCATCCAGTTCACGCCCGACCTCATGCCCTCGGACATCACCGGTACCGAGGTCATCGAGGAAGACAAGACCACCGGCTCGCGCGAACTCCGCTTCGTGAAGGGCCCCATCTTCGCGAATGTCATTCTCGCCGACGAGATCAACCGCACGCCTCCGAAGACCCAGGCCGCGCTGCTCGAAGCGATGCAGGAGCACCAGGTCACCACCGCCGGCGTGCAGCACAAGCTCCCCGAGCCGTTCTTCGTTCTCGCGACGCAGAACCCGATCGAGCAGGAGGGCACCTATCCGCTGCCCGAAGCTCAGCTCGACCGCTTCATGTTCAACATCACCATCGGTTACCCCGGCGAGGAAGAGGAGGTCGAGATCATCCGGCGCACGACCTCCACACAGGTCGCGCAGCCCCAGCCGTGCCTCACCTCCGAGGATGTGCTCAAGGTCCAGCAGCTGGTGCGCGAGGCACCCGTTGCCGACCACGTCATCCGCTACGCGCTGCGCCTCGTTCGCGCGACGCGCATCAAGGAACACTCCGACGACAACCCGAAGCCGCAGATCGTTCGCGATTACCTCGCATGGGGCGCCGGTCCTCGCGCCGGGCAGAACCTGATCCTCGCCGCAAAGGCCAAGGCGGTTCTCTCCGGCTCGTTCCACGTTACGCCCGAACACGTCCGCTCCGTCGCCAAGCCCGTGCTCCGCCATCGCATCATCTGCAACTTCAACGCAGAGGCCGACGGCGTCTCCACCGACGACGTGATCGATCGTCTGCTCAAGGACACGCCGATCGACGGCACCGGTCCCGGCGACAAGCGCCAGATGGACGCCGTGCTGAACTGATCAGCCAGACGACCCCGATCGTGGCGCCCAGCGTCGACACGCTCACCATCCCCGTTCCGAAACCTGATGGCAGCAGGCCGAGACGAAAACCGCGATCCATGCTCCTGACCGATCCCAACTCATCCTGCACCCCGGTCGGCGCAAAGAGCTCTTCGAGTGCGCGATCGGGCTCGGCATGGGCCAGCTTGGGAACGGTGAAGAGTCCCCGCCCCTGCTCAATCCACACGCCGGTCACGATCCCGAACAGCAGGATCGAAACCGACACCAAACTGTGGCGTTTGTGGAACCGAGGCATCCGCTCATTGTGCCAGATCATTCCCCACCACCTGTACACAACCTCAAACGGAAGGGCCTGATCGCGCATGGCGACCCCCGAGCAGCCCATGCCGTCCTCCCCGAACCCCGCGCAGGCGGTCGACCCGACGGTCTTCCTGCACCCGCAGACGCTCGCACGCCTCGGGACGCTCGAACTCCGCGCGAAGATGATCGTCGAAGGCGTGATGAGCGGCATGCACCGCTCGCCCTACCACGGCTTCTCCGTCGAGTTCGCCCAGCACCGCCCCTACGTCCCGGGTGACGACCTCCGCCACCTCGACTGGAAGGTCTACGGGCGCTCGGACAAGCTGCATCTCAAGCAGTACGAACAGGAGACCAACCTCGACCTCGTTCTGCTCGTCGACTCGTCGGGATCCATGGACTTCGGCAGCCGCTCGTACTCGAGCGCGTCGAGCACGGGCCAGAAGACCAGCCACGACGGACGATCGACGTGGACCAAGTTCGATCACGCCACCGCCACCGCGGCGGCGATCAGCTTCATGGCCCTGCGCCAGTCCGACCGGGTCGGGCTCGGGATGTTCGCCGACGCGCTCGTCGACGCGGTCGATCGCGGATCCAGCCAGGGCCAGTGGCGCCGTATCGTCTCGACGCTCGCGGCCCACCCGGTCGATCGACCGACGGACTTTGGGCGCGTCATCGATCAGACGCTGGCCAAACTGAACAACCGCTGCATCATCGCGATCATCAGCGACTTCTTCGCGGACCCCGAACACATCCGGACCGCGCTCGCACGGATCAAACATCGCCGGCACGACGCGATCCTGTTCCAGATTCTCGACGAGCAGGAAGTGAACTTCTCGCTCGACAACGCCGCGCCCTTCGAAGGGTTCGAGGGCGAACCGCGCGTGCGCATCGACCCGCGTGCGGTCAGGCAGGGCTATCTCGAAGCGTTCAAGGAACACTCGACCGCCCTGGACCGCGCGGTCCGCGGCTTCGGGTTCGACATCCACCGCGTGATGACCAACAACTGGCTCGGACCGCCGCTCGCGGCGTTCATGGCCCGACGCAATTCCATCATGAAACGACGGAAGAGCGGGTGAGGCCATGACGTTCCTGAACGCCGGATTGCTCGCAGCGGGCCTCGCCGCCGTCAGCATCCCGATCCTCATCCACCTGCTCATGCGACAGCGGCGCAAGCCCGTCCGCTGGGCGGCGATGCGCTTCCTCATGGAGGCTTACCGCAAACAGCGCCGACGCCTTCGTCTTCAGCAGTGGATTCTGCTCGCCACGCGCTGCCTGATCGTCGCGCTGCTCGCGCTCGCTTTGGGGCGCCCGCTGCTCGAGGCCTCGGGGCTGATCAGCGGTGCGGGAGGCCGGAGCGTGTACCTGCTCATCGATAACAGCATCGCCGCCGGCGCGCGGATCGACTCAACCACCGCGCTCGAGCAGCACAAAGCCTCGGCCCGCGAAGCGCTCGGCTCGCTCGGCGAGGGCGACCGGGTTGGGCTGATCACCCTCGGCGGCCCGGCCGAGTCTGTCGTTGTTCCCGCGTCGGCGGATATCGCCGCCGTGCGTCGGCTCGTCGACGCGATCGAACCCACCGATAGCTCCGCCGATCTCCGTAGCGCCTTCGATCAACTCCGCACCGTCGCCAGCGCGGACCAGGACAGCGACGAGATCGTTGCGATGGTCATCTCGGACTTCGGCGCCGGATCGGCCGACCTGAGTTCGCCGCTCTCGCCGACCCTCGCGGAGATCCCGGGCGTCCGCCTGATCGCGACCCAGCCCGCGGAGACCCTGCCGGGGAACGTTCAGATCGTCAGCGTCGATCCGCTCAGGAGCGTGGTGCTCGCAGGCGACAACCCCGACGAGGCCATCGACGAGCAGCAGCAGATCCGCATCGTGCTCGAGCGCACCGGCGCGGCGCTGGCGCTGGCCCAGACCAGCACGGTTCGTCTTCGCGTCGCCGCGCCCCGCGAAGCCGACGATTCCACGTCGGTCGCCGCGAGTCTCGGTATGACGACGAGCGTGAGCTGGCGACCCGGTCAGGAGCGCGCGAGCACGAGCGTGCAGATCAACACGCGTGCGATCCGCGCCGCCATCGACTCGAGCGCAGGACAGACCGCCGTGCTCATCGCCGAGATCGATCGTGATGCCGTCGAAGCGGACAACACGTTTCGTCGCCCGATAGCGCTGCGGGACGCTTTGCGTGTTGGCATTGTCGCACAGCGCCGCTTCGGTCGCGGCCCGACCGTTGATCAACTCGAGCCCGCCGACTGGTTCCGCATCGCGCTCGAGCCCCAGATCGGCGTGCCGATCGAGACCGTCGACGCCAACCCCACAGCCATCGACGCCCCGCTGTTGTCGCGACTGGACGCCGTCATCCTTTGCCAGCCGCACCTCGTGACCGCTGATGGCTGGGGTGCGATCGGTTCGTTCGTTTCTTCCGGCGGGTTGCTGGTCGTCACACCTCCCAGCGAGGACATGGCCAACCTGTGGACCGACCAGATCACGGAGCGATTCGGGCTGGAATGGCGTATCGCCCGCGAGGCGATCGATCGCCAGGAGCAGCCGCTCCAACTCGTCGGCGAGAACGCCGACTCGCCGATCCTCTCGCTGATCAACGCCGAACTGCCCCGATTGGCTCGGAACATCACGATCACCCGGTCGCTCCGCTTCGAAGAGTTATCCAACGGTGCGGAACGGATCCTCGACGCTCGCGATCCCGCGACGGGTCAGATTGAGCCATGGCTGGTCGCGCAGCGCCCGCAGGCCGAAAGCGGATCGGCTTCGGTCGATCGGGGGCTGATCGTGTTCATGGCGAGCCCGCCGGATGCGCGCTGGACCAACCTCCCGCTCATGCCGCTGATGGTTCCGCTCACGCAGGAGCTCGTTCGCCAGGGCGTCGGCCGCGCATCGGGTGCAAGCAGCGTGGTCGCCGGCATCGCGCCGCCGGCACCCGCCGGCGCGATTCGGCTCGTCCCGGCATCAGAGTCGCTGAACAGCGCCGGAATCGAGGTCGGTGCGTCGGGCATCGCCGCCCGCCCGCTCCGCAAGTCAGGAACGCTCATCGCCGTCGACGATGTAGACCGGCAGCGCGGCGTGATCGCCGTCAACGCGGACACGCGCGGGTCGAACCTGACCGTGCAGAGCGCCGACGCCGTACGCACCTGGCTGGCCGATGTCACCGGCGGGAGCGAAGACACCGAAGCGGCGGTCGCCTGGGTTGAGCCCGATCGCGTGGCGGGTGCGCTGCAGCGCTCGACGAGCGGCTCACCGATCAGCCTCCCATTGCTCTTCGCGGTCCTGCTCCTCGCGTGCGCCGAAGCGGTCATGGCCCGCCTGTTCAGCCACGCGGAGATTCGATCCGGTGACGCCGTTGCCGTGCCCGCTCGACCGGGGGTGGCCTGACCATGCTTGAATGGCTGCTCGATCTGGACAACCTGTCCCTGACCGAGGAGGGCGTACGCCTCGGCTTCGAGCGCCCGATCCCCGGCTGGGCCTGGCTTCTCGTCGCGCTCGGGGCGGTCGCGCTCGCGTCGTGGTCCTACCGGCGTCTCGCCGGCGCTCGCCCGGTGAGACTCCTGCTCGCGGGCTCTCGCGCCCTTCTGCTCTGCCTGCTCGTCCTCCTGGTCACCGGCCCGCAGCTCGTCGATCGCGAAGAGTCGTTCGAAGCCGACTGGGTGCTCGTGCTGCTCGACCGCTCGGCCTCGCTCCAGATCGAAGACATCGCGCCCGAGCAGGACGCCTCCGGCCCGCGCGTCGCCCGCGATACGCAGCTCCGGGCCACTCTCGAGCGCACATGGGACCAGTGGGCGGCCATAAGCGAGGACAAGACCGTCCTGTGGCTCGGCTTCGACTCCGGTGTGTATGACCTGCGTCTGTCGGGGGAGACGGCGCCGACGGGCGTCGACCTCGATGACCCGATCGGTCGCCAGACACGCATCGGCACCGCGCTCGATCAGGCCCTCGCGCGGGCCGCGGCCCGTCCGCTCTCGAGCGTCGTGATCGTGACCGACGGTCGATCGGCTGATGCGGTTTCTCGTGCCGCCATGCGCCGCCTGCGCAGCGAGCAGATCCCGGTCCACGCCATCGCCCTCGGCAGCGCGGAACCCGTCGGCGACATCGCGATCCGCTTCGCCGAGTCCCCGCCGGTCGCGTTCGTTGGCGATCTCTCGCCGGTGTCCGTCACGGTCGAGCGCGTCGGTGGCGGCGAGAGCGCGACCGGCGCGACGGTCCGTCTCATCGATGCCGATACGGGTGAAACGCTCGACGAGCAGCGCGCCGAATTCGAAGCCGGCGACGCCGAGAGCGACGAGCAGCGTGTCCTGCTCAAGACCAGCTCGGATGTGCCCGGCGACCGGAACTGGCGCGTCGAGGTCATCCCGGATGGCGCGGACCTGATCGAGACGAACAACGCCCGCCCGATCGAGGTTTCGCTGGTGGATCGACCGATCCGCGTGCTCTACCTCGACGGGTACCCGCGCTGGGAGCAGCGATATCTCCGCAGCCTGCTGCTGCGCGAGGAGTCGATCGACGCCTCAACGCTCATCCTCGCGCCCGACCGACGCTACATCCAGGACAGCAACACCCGCATCGCCGAACTGCCGACCTCGCCGGAGGAATGGGCCGAGTACGACGTGATCATGATCGGCGACATGCGTCCGGAGGTGCTGACCGCCGAGCAGATGAGGCAACTCCGCGAGCATGTCGCGCTGCGCGGCGGCGGGCTCATCTGGACCGCCGGTCCGACTTCCCTTCCCTCGCTTTGGTTCGACACGCCGCTCGCCGACCTGCTCCCGTTCACCCGAGCCGGCGCGGACGGTTCAACGATTTCCGGTTCGGTCCTCATGCAGCCGACGCCGGTCGCGACCGACCTGGGTGTGCTCCGCCTCGGTGGCCAGAACGATCGTTCGGCCACCGGTTGGCCCGAGGAACTCTCGAACGCTGAGACGGGGTGGTCGCTGCTCCGATACGCCCAGTTCATCGACCCGGTCGGGCTGAAGCCCGCCGCACAGGTGCTCGCCAGCGCCCGCCCGGTGCTCGGCGGCGACAGTCAGCCATTGCTCCTGCTGATGCGCTACGGCTCCGGTCGTTCCCTCTATCTGGGCACGGACGAGACCTGGCGATGGCGATTCGGACGCGGCGAGGTGCTTTTCGAACGGTTCTGGATCCAGCTCATCCGCATGCTCGGTCGCGATCGCCTCGCCCGGAGTGGGCAGGAAGCGATCCTGACCGCGACGCCCAGCCGGGCGGTCGTGCAACAGCCCGTTCGGGTCTCGATCGAACTGCTCGACCAATCGCTGATCGACGCCGCCCCGCCGAGCATGACCGTCGAACTCGAACGACTGGCGATCGGCCGATCCGATGCCGGGCTCGCACCGGTCGAACTTACCCTCAGTCGGGAAGCGATCGCGGTTCGGGAAGGTAAGGAGGGAACCGACCCCGCTTCCGCCGGAGTCGTCTACTCCACCTTGTGGCTCCCTGCCGATGCCGGCGACTGGCGGGCAACGCCGACCAGCCCGATCGTCGCGGGGTTGGGCCTCGAAGCGAACGTCGAGGTCGCTCTGCCCGATGACGAACTGCGTCGCCCCGAGACCGACCACGAGCAGCTCCGACTGCTCGCCGACGAAACCGGCGGCACCGTGACCCTCGCGAGCGACCTGGAATCGCTGCCCGAGTTCCCGAACCGAGCCTCGCGCCGCCTCTTCGAGCGCACCGAGTCGCTCTGGGACACGCCTCTGGCTCTGACGCTCGTGCTGCTGCTTTTGACGTTTGAGTGGGTCGCCCGTCGGGTCATCCGACTGATCTGAACAATCCGCCCGTTCTCGGTCGTTGGAACCCAGGGGGAATCACAGATGCGTGCGCGGTTTTATCGCATCCCGCCGATACCCTTGAGACGGAGAGAGCATCCGCGGCCCATCTCCTATTTGTGATGCGGAATTACAACTCCTGCGCGAAGGCGGCGCATGCCCGAGTCCCACGACACGCCCGAATTCACCCAACCGACGCCGGGTCTGCCGGTATCGCAAGAGGTGAGCAGTCAGCGACGCATCGACCCATCGATCATCCGAGAACCGTTGCGCCGTCTCCGCGCCAAGGCCCGGATGCTCCTCGTGGTCCAGAAGATCGCAACCATCGGCGCATCGCTGCTGGCCGGGCTCGCCGTGTTCACGCTCGTCGACTTCGTCCTGCGATTCCCCACCGCCCTGCGGGCGACCGTGCTGGTCATTTTCATCGGCGTGCTGTTCTGGTTCGTGCGCACCCGGGTTCGTCCTGCCCTTCGCTTCGCGCCGCGCCTGACCGACCTTGCGCTGCGTGTTGAGCAGCGGTACCCCTCCCTGCAGGGTCGCCTCGCCAGCGCGCTCGAGTTCGCCGAGTGGACACCCGACGGTGACTCGAAGGCCTCGACGATGGTCGGCGACACAGGTCGCGGTCTTGCGCGGATCGTCGTCGAACGCACGGCCGCGGACATGAACCAGGTCCGTCCATCAGAACTCATCAAGCCCGCTGGTGCGAAGCGCTCGACCGGCGCGCTCGGACTGGTGCTCGCGTCACTCATCGCCGTGTTCTTGGTCAGCCCGACGATGTTCGCCACCGGTGCCTCGCGCACGCTCGCGCCATGGGCCGGCGCTGAATGGCCGAAGCGCACCGGCGTAGCCGACGCGACCGATGTCGAGGTGCACCCCATCGGCCGGGCCCTGCCCGTGCGCGCCGTGCTCACCAAATCGCCGCGACCCGCCGATCGCACCGATGTGCTTGTGCAGTACCGGCTCACGGCCGACGGCGAGACCGGTCCGATCCGGCGCGAACTGCTGACCCACCAGTCTCGCGACCTGACGCTCGACGACGGGTCGAGCGGGGCGCTGTTCGAGCGACTGCTCGAACCCGTTGCCGACCGCATCGAGTACCGGTTCTCGACCGACGACGACACGACGCCCTGGCGGCGTGTTCGCCTCGTGCCCGCCCCGGCGGTCGCCGGCGCGACGGTCACCATTACGCCTCCCGACTACGCCGCGTCGATCGACGCGAGCGGAGTCGACGACGGACAGGTCGTGCAGGCCCGAAGTCTCGAGCTCGGTCCCGGCACCGACGCCCGCGCGGTCGCCCCGGGCGCGCTCGTCGGTTCCCGGGTCGAACTGAAACTGCGTTTCAACAAGCCCGTGAATGTCGTCGGGCAGCTCGCGCAACTGTTCGTCGCCAGCGACGACCTGACCGTCGAGCCGTCGCTCGATGAGCCGAGCGAGTCGTACACCGCTCGTTTCACCCTCCGCGATTCGTTCCGCCTCCAGCTTGACCTGATCGACCTCGACGACATCGGTTCCGACGAAACCGCCGTCTACCGGTTCGACGCGCTCGCGGACCGTCCCGCGGCATCGACCATCGTTGAGCCGGCGACCGATCGCTCCGTACTCCCGAGCGCCGTCCTGACCGTGCGGGCCGAAGGTCGCGACGATGTCGGCCTCGCGTCGATCGCCGTGGAGCAGCAGCGCTTCGCACCGGCCGGAGCGCCCGGATCGGCTCCGTCGGGCCCCGGCGGCGCCGTCGAGCCTGTGGGCGAACCATCCGTTGCTGTCGTGCGCGAAGCCCAAGGCGAGCGCCTGCTCGTCGCCGAGTACGAACTCGATCTCGCGTCCATCGATGGCTTATCGCCCGGCGATGAACTCCGGCTGACAGCGCTCGCGACGGACGTCTTGACCGCGTCGCTGCCCGAAGCCCTACCGACGCGTTCGCCCGAAAGGACGCTGCGCATCATCTCCGAAGAGCAGTTCGTCGCCGAGGTTCGCGACAGCCTGAGCGCGGTCCGAGAAGCCGCCATCCGCACCGACCAGCAGCAGGAAGGTGTCACCGAACGGACCCAAAGCGACGGCGCATCGCGAGCGACGCGCCGCGAGCAGTCCGCGGTCACACAGCGTTTGGCTCAGACCCGTCGCGACGTCGAAGACCTTCGGAACCGCATCGAGCGCAACCGTCTCGACGACCGCACGCTCACCGACCTGCTCTCTCGAGTCAGCGAATCGCTCGATCGTGCCGGCAACGCCTCGACCCAGGCATCCGAGACGCTCAACGACGCCGGCGCTCGCGCCGATCGTCAACCAGAACCCGGCGACCCGGAGAATCCCGATGCAGCGCCGCTGACCGAAGCGGAGCAGGCCGAGACTCAACAGGCCCAGGAAGAAGTCCGCGACGAACTCAGCAACGTCGTCGGCCTGCTCGATCGCGGCGAGGACGACTGGCTCATCCGCAACACGCTCGACCGCCTGATCGATCAGCAGCGCGAGCTGCAGAACCGCACCGGTCAGGCCGGCGAAGACTCCGCGGGCCTCCGCCCGGAGGAACTCTCCGACGAACAGCGCGAGCGGCTCGAGCAGATCGCTCGCGAGCAGCAGGAACTCTCCGAACGGGCCGACGAACTCATCGAGCAGATGCGCGAGCGTGCCCAGCAACTCAGCGAGACCGATCCAGCCGGTGCCGAAGCCCTGCAACAGGCGGCGCAGAACGCTCAGGAGAACCAGGTCCCGGAGAACATGCAGCAGGCCGCGTCCGAGGCCCAGCAGAACCAGACGCAGCAGGCCCAACAGGCGCAGCAGGAAGCCATCGACGCGCTCGAACAGGCCCGCGAGGACCTCGACGAGAGCGACCAGGCCCGCGCCGAGGTCCTGAGGCGTGTGCTCGCGAGCGTGATCGAATCGCTCGAGGGGCTGATCAGTGACCAGACAGACGCCATCGGCGCGCTCGACGCCGTCGCGGCGCAGGACCCTGTCGACCCACAGGCGGTCTCCGATCTCGCGCCAGCGATGATCCGCCTGAACACGAACACCGCCGCCGTCGCCGACCTCGTGCGCAGCACGGGTCCGGAGCTCGCGCCCGTGCTCAACCTCGTCCAGCGAGCGGTTGATGCGCAGGTCGACGCGGTCGTCGAGATCCGATCCGGTGACGACGACACAGACGCCATCCGTGCCGCCGAGTCACGCTCGCTCGATCAGCTCAAGCAAGCGCTCGAGCGCGCTGAAGCTCTCGACCGTCAGCTCGAACAGGAAGAGCAGGAGCGCAAGAAGCGTGAACTGCGCCAGGCGTATCTCGATGCGCTCCGCGCAACAACCGAACTCCGGGCGAAGACCGAGCCGTACGCCAACGCCGCCGAACTCACCCGGCGCGACCGCGCCGAACTCCGCCGACTCGCGAGCGAACAGAGCGCGATCACGCGCCAGCTCGCCGAGATCCTCGAACTCGTCGAGGAGCTACGCGAAGCGAGCGTGTTCATGCTCGCCCACAACCGCGCCGAATCGCTGAGCGAGAACGCCACCGAACGCCTGACCGGTGCCGAGCCGGCGACCGCGTTGGCCCGCCAGAAGTCCCTCGCCCAGACGCTGACCCGCATCCTCGAAGCGCTCGAAGACCCGGAGCCAGACGACCAGCCCTTCGAAGACGGCGCCGGACAGGGCGGAGGCGGAGGCGGTGGTGGCGGCGGCGGCCAGGACGAACCGCTGATCGCCCCCGTTCAGGAACTCCGCCTGCTCCGCATGATCCAGATCGAACTCGCCGAAGCGACGGCTTCCGTCCAGGGACTTCCTGATGCCGAAGCCCGTCGTGAGATCGCTCGCCTCGCCGCGGAGCAACGCGAGTTGACCAAAGTCGCCGTTGACCTGCTCAAGCGAGCCGAAGCCGCACAGAACCTCGACGAACTGTTCCCCGAAGAGACTCGTATAGAGGGTGGAACGCCCGGTGAAGCCGGTGATCCCGAACCCGAGCCCACCCAACCGGAAGGACCGCAGCCGTGATCGAGTGCAAGCCATCCAGAGCCCGACGCCTGATGCTGATCGCCGGGGCACTCGGCGCGCTGTCGTTTCCGCTTGTCGCGCAGGACGCACCGCCCAAGGCCGATCCTCCGGCGGATCCGCCGAAACAGACCGAGCCGGAGAAGGAACAGCCCGCCAAACCCGCCAGCAGCGAAGCCGAGTCAGCCACCGACGACCCGGCCGCTCCGCCCGCGTCCGATCCGCTCGACCTCGACGATCTGCTCCGCCTGCCCGGATCGGACGATGCTGTCGATCGCGCCGATCCCGAGGCGGGTGAGCCCGAGACCGAACTCGATCGTCGCCTCACCGGGCGCCAGGCCCAGCAGGCGCTCGTGCAGGCCGTGCAGGAGATGGGCGAAGTCGCCGATCGGCTCGAACAACTGCGCGATGCCGGCGTAGTCACGCAGCGCTTGCAGCAGGAGATCATCACCAAACTCGATGTGCTCATCGAGAGCGCCGAATCGCAGCAGTCCCAGTCGTCCGGTTCGAGCAGTTCACAGCAGCAGCCGGGCCAGCAGCAGCCCGGCCAGCAGCAGACGCAGCAGAGCCAGACGCCCGGCCAATCGCCGAACTCCGGCGAGTCCATGCCCCCCGGCCGACAGGGCGAGCAACTCAACCAGAATCTCGATCTCTCGGTCGCCGAATGGGGCAACCTGCCCGAACGCTTGCGCCAGTCACTGATCCAGGGTCAGTCGGACTACTTCTCCGATCTGTACCGGCGCTGGACCGAGAGTTACTACCGACGCCTCGCCGAGGAAGCCTCCCGATGATCCGTCCACGCTCACTGGCACGCGCCGCACTGCTCGGGCTCTGTCTCGCGACCGCGCACGGCGCGACGCTTGCGCAGGACGCACCGCCCACGGCCCAGAACGCCGCGCTCGAGAACGAGATCACGCCGGCGCTGAATCAGGCTGTCACCAACGGGCTGGAAGCACTCGCGCAGTTGCAGCGCGACGACGGTTCATTCGGTGGCCAGCGCTACGGTTCCAACGCGGCCATCACAGGCCTCGCAGCGCTCGCGTTCATGGCCGACGGCAACATGCCCGGTCGAGGACAGTACAGCGAACAGGTCGAGCGAGCCCTCGAGTTTCTGCTCAACAACACCAACGAAACCGGTCTCATCGCCGGCGACACCTCGCACGGGCCGATGTACGGCCACGGGTTCGCCACGCTCTTCCTCGGCGAGGTCTACGGCATGACCGCAGGGGGCGACAACGCCGAGCAGTCCCGGCGGACCCACGACGCGCTCGTCCGCGCCGTGCGCCTGATCGTCCAGACGCAGAACGAAGAAGGCGGCTGGCGCTACAACCCCACGCCCCACGACGCCGACATCTCCGTCACGATCACCCAGATCATGGCACTGCGCAGCGCGCGCAACGCCGGCATCGAGGTGCCGATCGAGACCATCGACCGCGCCGTCGAATATGTCCGGCGCTGTCAGAACGCTGACGGCGGGTTTCGCTATCAGGCCGGTCGCGGTGCCTCGGCGTGGCCCCGGTCCGCCGCGGGGGTGGCGAGTCTCTACTACGCCGGAATCTACGAGGGCGAGGAGATCGAGCGCGGCCTCGACTACATCGTCGAGACCAGCATGCCCGGTCGCGCACGCAACACCGGCGGTGCCCACTACTTCTACGGCCACTACTACGCCGTCCAGACCATGTACCTCGCCGGCGGAGAACGCTGGGCCACCTGGTGGCCGGCCATCCGCGAGGAACTCATCGAGCGTCAGGAGGCCTCCGGCGGCTGGTCTGATAACTCCGCCGGCACTGCCTACGGCACCGCCATGGCTCTCATCATCCTCCAGATGCCCAAACGCTACCTGCCGATCTTCCAGAAGTAATCGCCCGACCGCCGCGTTCGCGACGATGGAGACTCCATGATGATCCCCAAACCGATCCGACGGATCTCGACGCTTGCCGGAACCATCGCCGCGCTGTCGTGCGCCGCGGCGGCGGTCGCTCAATCGTCGAACTCCGCGGATCGCCCGCGCATCCTCCTGATCGACGAGCAGTTCAACGCCTCGCACGCGCGACTCGTCAGCATCACCGCCGACGGAGTCACCGTCGAAGATCCGTCGGGCAACATCACGCTGCTCGCGCCCGGCTCCGTGTTGGCGCTCGTCGCGATTGACGGACCGATCAACCCGGAGCACGGGATCGGTTCGGTTGTTCCCGCCCAACAGGTCGAACCGATCCGCGCCCGTCGCATCTCCGACGCGCTCACCGGGTCCGCATCGGGGTTCATCGAGACCACGACCGGCGCCCGGTTCCCCGGATCGGTTGCCCCCACCGCCGCGGCCGGCGACGCGGTCGCCTGGCAGCACCCGCAGGTCGGTCGGGTCGAGATCCCGCTCGAGGCGATCACCCGGATCGTCATGCCAGGCGCGGCCGCCGACGGTCCGCCGGTCCGTCGCACCGACAGCGCTGACGAACTCGTGCTCGCCAACGGCGATGTGCTCCCCGGCTTCATCCTGGCCGTCGGACCGACGACCAGCATCGAGACCGATTCGGGCAACATCGTGGACCTGCCGATCGACCGCGTCGCCGCGGCGCTGCTCGCCAACCCGAGCGAGCCGATGGACGGCACCATGATCTGGCTCAGCGACGGGAGCACCTTCCCCGCCGCCGCGCTCACCGCGACGAGTTCGAGCGGTATGCGGATGACGCTGCCCGGTGGTGAGACCGTCGAGTACGACCCGCAGACGCTCCGCGCCATCGCGTTCGAAGCCGCAGGCATTCTCCCGCTGTCCGAGCTCGAGCCGCAGTCGCAGGAGCCCGTCGGCGAGCGTGTGTTCGTCGAACCGATCAACACGCTGCGCCACCCCGACGACCTCGCCTTCAACGCCGGCCCGGTGCTCAACGCGCTCGACATCGACATGCCCGGTCCGATGCGCGTCACATGGACACTCCCGCCCGGCGTGCAGCGATTCGCCGGTACCGCTTCCCTTGCCGACACATCCGGCGGCTGGGGCGACTGCCAGTTTTCCATCGAAGTCGACGGCGAGCGCGTCTTCTCGACGCGCCTGCACGAGGATCTGCCGGTCGCAGCGTTTAACCTCGATGCCCAGGGCGCTCTGGATCTGTCCGTGATCGTCGAACCCGGGAACTTCGGCCCGATCCGGGATCGCGTGTTCCTGCACCGGCCGCTGCTGCAGATCGAGCGCTGAGCGGCTCCCTCAGTAACGGATGTCGAGCATCTCCACACGCATCGTCAGCGTCGTGTCTTTCGGGATGACGCCGCCGTAGCCCGCGCTCCCGTAGTGTGCGATCGGGGGCAGCGTGACATCCCTGATGCCTCCCGGACGCATCCCACGCACCGCCTCGTCGAGCCCGGCGATCACCGTGCCGTCACCGACGCGGAACGGGTGCGTCTTATCCTTGGCGTACAGATCGACCACGCGGGTGCCGTCGGGCAGCGCGAGCCAGTACACCACGCGCACCTGCATGCCGGGCTTTGCCTCGGGCCCTGATCCGGTCCGAACCTCGGTCCACTTGGTCGCGTGCTTCGCGTTCATCTCGATACGGATCTCGTTGCACGACCCAACACCGACCGTGCCCGCTCCGGCGAGAACGCACACACCGCCGATCACGAGGCGCCTTCGGATGGAACGGATGAGACCCATGCAGAGCGTATCGGTCCGTTCGCGAGTCAAGCCAAGAGCGGCCGGGCGTTATTGGACGCCGATCAGCCTCGACTCGACCAGATCGTCACCGGTCGATCCGTCGCCTTGTCATGCAGGCGTGCCACGCGGCGCCACACGCCCATCCCGCACTCGTCTCTGGGTGCTTCCAGCGGCTCCGCCCCGGCCTTGATCGCGTCCCGATAGCGTCGGTCCACGAAGTCCACCTGCACGACGACCGTGTCGCCGTCGTCCACCACGCCGCCCTCGATGGGACGCAGCGCGGCGGTCAGCCGTTCGCTCAGCAGACTCACGCGCGGGCCTCGGTTCCGACGAGTTTGGCGCGGATCGCATCAAGTGTTGCTCGCGTCACCTCGTCCTGATTGCGCGTCGCGTCGATCACCGCGTACCTGTCGCTCATCTCGCGCGCCTGCTCGAGATACCCCGCGCGGACCCGCTTGTGGAACGCCTCGCCCTTCTGCTCCATCCGGTCAAGCAGCGGGTTCAGGCGCGTCGCCGCCGTCGCCTGGTCCACGTCGAACACCACGGTCAGGTTCGGAGGCCAGTGCCTGCCGCACGCGGCGCGAGCGACGGAAATGATCTCGTCCTTGCTGATCCCGCCCGCCGTGCCCTGATACGCCAGAGTGGACGACACATACCGGTCAGCCAGCACCAACTCACCCCGTTCGAGCGCGGGTTCGACTTTTTCGCTGACAAGCTGTGCTCGGCTGGCCATGTACATCATCAGTTCGCATCGAACGCCCATCTCCGGAAGAGTCGGGTCCAGAAGCACCTCGCGGATGCGCTCGCTGATCGCGGTGCCACCCGGATCGCGCACCTCGCAGACCGCAAGCCCGGCGCGCCGCGCCAGTTCGCCGATCCGGCGGAACTGCGTCGATTTGCCGGACCCGTCCGGACCGTCGAACACCACGAACTTCCCCGCCAACGAAGGCAGCCACGACGCCGACTGCCTGAACGCGTTCAGCACCGACTGCATCGACCCGGAGCCCTGGTGGAACAGCCCGCCGCTCACAGCGACACCGTCCGCTTCCAAACCGGCCCGTCCGGCGTGTCGGTCACCTCGACCCCACGATCCGTCAGCTCATCGCGGATGCGATCCGCCTCGGCCCAGTTCTTGTCCTTCTTGGCCTGCGTGCGCGCCGCAACCAGCGCGTCGATCTCGGCATCGTCCTCGCCTGCGCCGGCGTCACCACCGCGATCCAGTTCCAGCACGCCGAGCACGCGATCGAATTCGCGCATCAGATCCGCGTCAGCCCTTGTCGGCGCGTCGGTGTCGCGAACCCATCCGTTGATCACCCCGAGCGCGCCGGCGATGTTCAGATCGCCGTTCAACTCCATCGCAAAGCGCTCCGCCACCGCGCGGTTCCGCTCGCCGGTCTCCGAACTGGCATCGCCCGCTTCGACGAACGCGCTCCATCGCTCGATGCGACGCTGCGCATCTTTCAGGTCCTGCTGGGTAAAGTTCGCGTTCGTGCGGTAGTGCGTGTTGATCAACGACAGCCGAACCGCCGCCGGGCTGAAACCCTTGGCGAACAGGTCTCGAGCGGTGAAGAAGTTGCCCTTGCTCTTGGACATCTTCTCGCCCTCCACCTGCAGAAACCGCGGATGGAACCAGAAGTTCGAGAAACTCGGCTCGCCCGTCGCGCAGCGGCTCTGGGCGATCTCGCACTCATGGTGGGGGAAAATATTGTCCTCGCCGCCGGAATGGATATCGATCCGCTCGCCGAGACGCTCGCGTGCCATCGCCGAGCACTCGATGTGCCAGCCCGGGTACCCCTCGCCGAGCGGATGCTTCTTGAGCACCTCCAGCGACCTCTCGTCGCCCGCGAGTTCCTGCGTCGGATCCCAGCGCATGATGTGACGCCGGTCGGGCTTCCAGAGCATGAAGTCCGCCGGGTGCTTCTTCACCGCCTGCGCCTCGTCGCTCACGCGCCCGCCCGCCCCGGACCGGATCGCGTCGAGCGTGTTCCCGCTCAGGTTGCCGTACTCAGGGAACGACTGCGTGTCGAAGTAGCACACGCCATCGCTCGCGATGTACGCGTGGCCGCGTTCGAGCAGTTCACAGATCATCGCCAGCATCTGCGGGATGATCCTCGTCGGACGAGGCATCAGGCTCGGATCACTCTCGGCCTCGATCGCGACTTTCAAGCCGAGCTTCTTCGCGTCCTCGAGGAACGCATCCGCGTAGAACGCCGCGATATCGCGCGGGTTGTTCGGATCAAGCGTTGAGCCCTGCACGCCGGTCGCGCCGTCCGGCAGCTTGCCGGATTTCTTGTCCTGCAGCAGACGCTGGCGGGCCTGTTCCATTTTGTCCTCACCGCCGCCGTCTGCGTCGTCGTCGTCGGTCATGTGCCCGACATCGGTGATGTTCATCACATGCGCCACGTCGTAGCCGCCCTCGCCGAACGCGTGGCCCTCCGGCTTCCCGTCGCTGCCGACCCGCTCGCACAGCGGCGATTCCAGCCAGCGTCGCAGCAGATCCGCCGCGAGGAAGCTCCGGAAGTTCCCGATGTGTGCAAAGTCGTACACCGTCGGGCCGCAGGTGTAGAAACGGACCACACCCGGTTCGATCGGCGCGAACATCTGCTCACGTCTGCTCAGCGTGTTGTTCAGCGTCAGAGGCATAGTGCGAAGGGTAGATCAGAGCCGGCTCCGGTGCAGCACCGGTCCCCGGCGACTCGCCGATTGTTCACACCGCATCACGCACCGGCGAGTCGGCTTCCGCGGCGGGATCCGGAGCCGATTCGTCCGTGGCCGGCGCGTCGCCCGACGCTTCCACCGGCTCGCCGTTCTCGTCGACCTCGATCGCTTCCATCCGCAGCCGGTGCACCCGCGTCGGCTCGGCCTCCAGCACGGTGACCCGAACGCCCGGCGCCTCGAACACCTCATCCACCACCGGGATATGCCCGAGTTCGCTCAGCACCCATCCACCGACCGTATCGTACTCCTCGCTCTCGGCGAGCGTGACACCCATCGCCTTCAGCGCATCGTTGGCATCATCGATGTACAGACGCGCATCGACCAGCGCCACCTTCGTTTCCGCGTCGACCGAGATCTCCGGCTCGCGCTCGTGCTCCGGCTCGTACTCGTCCTGGATGTCGCCGACAATCTCCTCGAGGATGTCCTCGAAGGTCACCAGCCCGGCCGTCCCGCCATACTCATCGATCACGATCGCCAGGTGCACCTTCGCCTGCTGGAGCTGGATCATCAATTCGTTGACCGGCTTGCTCTCGGGCACGAACTGCGCCTGACGAAGGATCGGACGCAGCTCGAACGAGTCCACCGGGTGCCCGACCAGATCGATGAGATCCTTCGCGTACAAGACGCCCACGATGTGATCGAGATCACCCTCATACACCGGGATGCGGCTGTGCCCGGCCGTGGTAATGAACTCTTTGATGAACTCGATGTCGTCGGTGTACTCGAAGCCCTCGACCTCGGTCCGGGGCGTCATGATCTCTTCCACGGTCTTGCTGGTCATCTCCATGACCGACTCGATCATGTCGCGCTCCGACGCGCCGAGTTGACCCGACCGCTCGCCCTCGCTCACCGCCGAAAGCAACTCGTCCTCGAGGATCTCACGCTCGCTCGACTGCTCGCCGGCCAGACGCTTCACGGCCGTCTCGACGAAGTGCATCTTCGAGACCGGAAGCAGCGTCATGTGCAGGAGCCGAACGATCGGCGCCGCGCTGTACAGCACCCGCTCACCCGCGTTCGCCGCCAGACTCAACGGGAGCAGCGTCGAGAACGCGAACAGCAGGACAGCCGACAACCCCAGCGCAAAGGCGACCGAAGCCCACTCCACCGACTGCACGCCCTCCGGCGAGACACTCGACAGCGGTCCGACCAGCAGGACCACGCTGATCATCACGCCGATGTTCACCAGCAGCCGAGCGAAGCTCAGTGCTCGTGCGTGCGCGTCGTCCTCATCGATAATCGGCTGGACGCGCTCCAGGCCGCCTCGCTCCTCGGCGATCTCCGTCAGCTTGCGCAGCGAGAAATCCCGCACCGCGAACACCAGCGTCGAGAGCACGACGCTCAGCCCGAGACAGATCAACAGCGATATATACGCCCCCGTCACTCGCTCTCCCCGCGCCCGAAGGCGTCTTCCAGACCCAGCGCGCGGAACACCTCGTCCTCGCGCGCGTGCATCCGTTCATACGACGCCTCATCGCGGTCGTCGTACCCCAGCGCGTGCAGCACACCGTGCAGCGTGTACAGGGCCAGTTCGATTTCCACCGTGTGTCGCCGCTTCAGCGCTTCGCGCCGCGCGACATCCACACACACCAGAAGGTCCACATCGAGCTCCGCCCCGTCCGCCGACTCACCGGACGCCAGGTCGAACGTGATCACATCCGTCGTGCCGGGCACCCCACAGAACCGCTCGTGCGCGCTCGCCATCTCATCGTCGCCGACGATCCGCACCCGGACCGTTCCGCCGTCGCAGACGCCGCGCACGGCTTCTCCGAGCAGGCGCTCGCACAGCGAGTGGTACATCCGCTGGATGACCCACTCCGTGCCGGGCGCAAAGGTCAGCTCAACATCAAGTCGGGGCGCGCTCGATCGCGCATCGGGAGGCTCCCCGGCTTCGGCGCTCGTCGAAACACAAGATCGACTCGGGCCCGCATCGTCAGCGCCGGACGCACCGTCCTCGCCGCTCGCGTGCTCGCCACGCCCTTGCGTGGTGGTCTCACAGGTCATCATCGTTGGTTCGGCCCTGTCTTCATTCGGGTGTGGCAGTGTAGATCAGTTTCGACCCCGATCCAAGCACAATCCAGCCCGATCGGTCCCGTTCCCGACCGATCGCCCCAACCGTCCTCGGCACGCGTTGAGACCCCGGTTATCCGGACGATTCACCGGTTGGCCCGCCGCTTGCACTATCTACCCCGGAACCCCAGATCCGGGCCTTGGGCACCCGTTCGCTCCTCCCCGGCCCCTGCCAATCTGCTTGGTCGCTGCCGATTCGACAGCCGCCGCACCGGAACAATCCCCCGCCCCCTGACGCTGATCCATCGCTCGCGTTCGCATCCCAACGGAGACCCGACGCCATGTTCCCAGTCCTCAATCTCTTCGGCCTGCGTACCCGCTCCCGGCGTCGCCTCCTCGAAAAGCCATTCCCCACCGAGTGGGAGGCGATCATCGAACGCAACATCGACCGGTACCCGGCCTTGCCGATTCGCCAGCAGCGTCGCCTGCTCGATCTCACACGCATCTTCCTGGCCGAGAAGTCCTTCGAAGGCGTCGGCATCGAACTGACCGACGAAGTCCGCGTCACCATCGCCGCCCACGCCGTCACCCTGCTCCTCAACCGCTACACCGACCCGAAAGACGCCGTTTTCTCCGGCGTCCGCTCGGTCATTGTCTACCCCAACCGCTACCGCGCCGCGGTCAGCACCATCGGCCCCGGCGGCGTGGTTACCGAGGGCAACCAGATCCGCCTCGGCGAAGCCTGGCACGGCCCCGGAACCGGAGGCACCATCGTCCTCTCGTGGGAAGATGTGCCACGCGCCGACCGCTCCGGCGTCTCCTTCGAGGGGCGCAAACGCTCCGCCCACGCCCACAACGTGGTCATCCACGAGTTCGCCCACGCTCTCGACGCCGAGAACGGCGATGTAAACGGCGCACCCCGCCTCGATCGCCCCGGCGCGTACGCCGCGTGGTCGAACATCATGTCGCGCGAGTTCGTCGGCCTGCGGCGAGCCGCTGCGCTCGGTCTGCCGACCCTGCTCTCCGCCTACGGCGCAACCAACCCCGCCGAATTCTTCGCAGTCGCGACCGAGACCTACTTCGATCGCCCGGTCGAAATGCGCCAGCACCACCCCGACCTCTACTCCCAGTTGGAGGGCTACTACGGCCCCGCCGAAACCCTCGTCCCCGCCGAACCGGGCATCTACCGCGTGTGAGTCACGCGCGCTCCGTCTGTTCCAGCAGCGCCTTCGCGAACCCGATGCCCGGCCCGTCCTCGCGCGCCTCGACCCAGCGCACCCACAGGTCGCGGCAGTCCGCGCGTAGCACGCCGCCGATCACCTCGGGCATCCAGCGCACCGGCCCGCCCGGCACCGCGCGTCCGCCACGCTTCGGCGAGCGGAGGTCCACCCGCTGCTCGAAGCCGTTGCCCGGTGCTTCCAGCCCGTAGATCACCCGCCCAATCCCCAGTTCGACCGCCGCGCCCATGCACATCAGGCACGGTTCCAGCGTGGTCACCAGCGTCAGCGTTTCCGGGTCGGGACGTTCATCATCAGGCAGTTCGATCAGTCGGCGCAGCGCCACCATCTCCGCGTGGCGCGTCCTGTCGCCCTGCTTGTGCCCCTCGTTGTACCCCAGCGTCGCGGCGGTGCCGTCATCGGTAAAGAGCACACACCCGATCGGCACCCCACCGTCCGCCGCCCCGTCGCACGCCACATCAATCGCGGCCCGCATGAGGTGGTCGTAGTCGCCGGAGGCAGTCATTTGCCCGAACTTGAGAAACGCGCCTGATACGCCCGACAGATCGTTTGGATAAATGAGTCGTAGTGCAACGGGTCTCCGGTTCTCGGCGCGAGCTTTGAATCGGAATAACAGGTTGTTACCGTATCGAGATTCGCCGTCTCGACGACGATAGCACAACCTGCATCGAGGCCCACACCGCGCGGATCAGAGCGACGCGCAACGGATCGCAACTCGTTCAGGCAATGTTCGATCAACTTGTCAGGGTCTTTGTGGACCGTGATATCGGAGTTTCTGAGCGGCGATCGAAAACTGTTCGACCCATTCACGATCAGCACAGCCGCCGAAATCGTCGATTGATCGTAGTTTCGAACATGTTCATGATGGGCTTCGAGATCTCGCTTCCGGTTCTTCACCGCCTTGCGATGCTCCGTCATAACGGCTTTGAACTCTGCAGCAATCTGAACAAAGACCGGCTTTTCTGCACTGATGATCGCGCCACCAGTTGGTGGAACCGGACGAGCCGGAGCACCGATCACCAGATCGACATTCCAATCCGAATGCCCGGCACGCAGGGTAAAGTTCAGGTCGTAGACGATTTCTCCGGAAGCGGCTCTGCTCTTCAGAATCGGACAAGACTCAAGCAGATCGACCACGATCGCTTCACCGAGAGCATTCGAGTGCTTGTTCGAGCGGGGGTGGTAGCCATGAATCTTCAGGTGTTCAAGAAAGCTATCGGGGTTTGGGCTCAAGATTTACCTCATCGCTCAACAGACACGGTGGTTCCAAGCCGTGGCTCACTCAGTCGGTTTGCGGCGAGATCCAGATAATTCGGATCGAGTTCTACACCGATCGAATTCCGGTGCATCTCCATCGCCGCCACGATGCTCGTTCCGGTTCCGACAAACGGATCGAGAACATTGTCGCCGACGAACGAGTACATGCCGATCAGTCGCCGCGCGACCTCGACAGGGAACGGGGCCGGATGCTGTCTCTGTGTCTCACCAGGGACATCGGACCAGATCTGCCGGAACCAGCGAACATGGTCTTCCTTGTCGATCATCGACAGGTCTCTTTGGATCTGTGTCGGCTTGCGATAGCCACCAGGTTTCCGAAACATCAGCACGAATTCGATGTCGTTCTTGATGATGGCGTTCGGTTCGTACGGCTTCCCGAGGAAACCACCTCCAGTGCCAGTGACTTCGGTCGCCATGTTGCTGATTTTGTGCCAGATGATCGGAGCGAGAGGATCAAATCCGATCGCCTGGCAACGCACCTGAAGATATGCATGGAGCGGCTCGACCACATGACGGCCATGGGCCTTTCTGGACCGGCAGACATCGCCAACGACGATGCACAGACGGCCTCCGGGGACGAGTCGCTCGTAGCATTCTCGCCAGACGGTATCCAGTTCATCGAGGAACTGTTCACGGTCAGAGATATGGCCGAGCTGACCACCCTCCAGATCCTCGCCGTACTCCTTAAGATCCCAATAGGGCGGGCTGGTAACGACCAAATGGATCGGATCTTCGTTGAGATAGTCTCCAACGCGCCGGGCATCCCCGTGTATTAAGCGGTGCGTCGTGTCCAAAAGATCGGGTTTGGCGCGCCAAGCAATTTGCTTCGCCTTGAATTTCTCGGCGAGCGAACGCTCTCGCTGTGGCTTCCGATTCTGGGTGGCTGGGCTGAGTGTCTTTCCCATGCTCCCATACTAGTCGATCCACCCTCGAAAGGACTCCCTCAAACCTTCGCCGCCGCCCCAACCGTCATCTGCACCGGCACGAACGTCGGCGTCACCCGCGACTCAAACTCATCGCGAAACTTGTTGATGATCGTGCGCAGCGCCCAGTTGTTGCCGTCGGCCAGGCCGCAGATCGTCGTGCCGGGCATCGCGCCCATGCCGGAACCGATCTCCAGCGCCAGGTCGAGGTCCTTGGTCCTGCCGTTACCGTCCTCGATGCGCGTCATGAGCTGGTACAGCCAGCCCGAGCCCTCGCGACACGGCGTGCACTGGCCGCAGCTCTCGTGCTTGAAGAACCGCGCGATGTTCCGCGCGACCGCGACCATGTCCGTGTCCTCGTCGAAGACCGTCGGGCAGGCGGTGCCGAGACCGAGCACGTTGTAATCGCGCCCGATGTCGAAATCCATCGGCGCGTCGAACTCGTCCGGACCGAGCACGCCCGTGCTCACGCCGCCGGCGATCGCCGCCTTGAACTTCTTGCCCTTGCGCATCCCGCCGCAGTAATCGTTGACCAGCGTGCTCAGCGGGATGCCGAGGTCGCACTCGAACACGCCCGGCACCTCGACATGCCCGGACACGCCCATCAGCTTGCTGCCGTAGCTGTTCTCGACGCCCATGGTCTTGAACCAGTCCGCGCCGTTCTCCACGATCGACGGGATGTGCGCCAGCGTCTCAACATTGTTGATGATCGTCGGGCGGCCGAACAGCCCCTTCACCGCCGGGAACGGCGGCTTGATGCGCGGCCAGCCGCGCTTGCCTTCCAGCGATTCCAGCAGCGCGGTTTCCTCGCCGCAGATGTACGCGCCCGCGCCGCGATGCAGGTAGCAGTCCACTTTGAACGCCCCCGTACCCCCGACATTCTCTTTCGTCTCCGCGCCGTTCAGAAGTCCGTTACCACCGAAGACGCCCTTGTCGTACGCCTCTTTGATGGCGTTCTCGACCACGCGGGCCTGGTGGTGGTACTCGCCGCGGATGTAGATGTACGCCGCGTCGAGCTGGCACGCGTAGCACGCGATCGCGATGCCCTCGAGCATCAGGTGCGGGTCGTAGTCCATCAGCAGCCGGTCCTTGAAGGTCCCCGGCTCCGACTCGTCGGCGTTGATCGCCAGGTAGCGCGGCGAGCGCTCGCCCTGCTTGCCCTCAACCTTGGGCAGGAACGACCACTTCAGCCCGGTCGGGAAACCCGCACCGCCGCGTCCGCGAAGCTGCGAGTCCTTGACCAGCGTCACGAGCTCCTCGGGAGTCATCGTGATCGCCTTCTCGAGGCCCTTGTAGCCGCCGGTCTCGACGTACTCGTCGTACGACACGATGTGCCGGTCCTTCGCGTCGCCGAACGGCTTGCTGGGGATGCGCTTGGTGAGAACGGGCTCTTTCAACTTCGGCTCGAACATGCTGGCTCCAGACTGACACGCCGGGCGTCACCGGCGCGGGACTCACGCGCACGGATTCCTGCCCCGCAGCACAGAGTCTAGGTCAGACTCGCCGGTCTTTCAGCACCGATGGGCCGCACAGAAGCCGATGCCATCGCGGGATTCCCTGATGTCGCTCTCGCGGCTTCCGCTACTCGCTCGTGCTGTAGTCCGGATACAGGCCGTTGTGGCCCGGGATCCACTCCTCCGGACCAACGATGAACAGGTCGCCCTCGCCCCAGGTCTCGAAATCCAGGTTCTGGCGCGTCCGCGAGGCGTTCACCGCCCGGATCGAATACGGCGCGGGGCGCTCGAACTCGAACCACCACGGGTCCACGCCCTCGACCTTCTTGCCGTCTTCGTCGATCAGGTTCACCTGCACGCGGACTACGGCATCGGTGTTGGCGGTCTGCCAGAAAGTCCGCCCGACATCGTGCATCCGCTGCTGGCCCGGGTCGATCTGAAACGCCACCGGCGTCATCACATCCACGCCGCCCGGCGTCTTGTTCACATCCCGCCTGCCGACCCAGTACCGGACTTCCAGCGGACGCGTCGAAGCGTTCTGGAACATCACCTTCGGTCCGTGCCCGATCGGCGCGACCACCGTTCCGGACTCGGTGAAATCCTGGAACGCCGAGCAGCCGCCGAGTCCAACCGCCAGGGTCAGTATCGCAACGGCCCCGGCGACCCGACCACCGATTCGCGACACGCCACATTTCATGGATCTCTGCACGGGCACCCCTATCTCCTGCTCTTTGCCGGGAATACCGGCTCCGGGACCACTCTACCGGCCCGGCTCATCGTCCGTATCGGCACTCGACCCCTCGTCGATCTCGATTTCCTCGATCGTCGTCCGACGCAGGGTCACCTTGCGCCCGTCGACCTCGCCCTCACGCTCTTCAACCTCGCGCCGGACCTCGCGCCGCTCCGGCTCGTCCGAGGGCAGATCCCCCTTCACGCCGTGCACGATGTGCCCGACGAATTCGCCCAGACTGCGCGAAATGGATTTGCGGTTTTTCGCCATAATCCCTCGACAAACAGCATAGCCGACCCACCGAGCCCCATATGCCCGTCCGTACCGTCCCGATCGATCCAGATGCCGATGTCCCCGCCCCGGAGACCGACCCTCGCGGGCGCCCGCGCTGGTCAATGCCCATGGACCGGATGGTCTTCCTCATAGTCTGCGCGCTCGAGATCGGTTCGGTCGCGATGGTCATCGGGATCTTCATCGCGACCAAGCAGCCGGCCCAGCTCTACGCGATCGCCTTCCCGGTCCTGCTGCTCGGCCCCGCGCTCGTCCTCGCCTGTCGCCTGACCATCACGCTCGACGACGACCGCCTCCGCTGGGTCTTTTTCCCCTTCTGGAAGAGCAGTGTTCCCTACGACGCCATCGAGAACGTCGAGATCTGCACCTTCGACGCCATGCGTGACTTCGGCGGCTGGGGCCCCAAGATCGTCAGGGGCTACACCGGCGCCATCGCCGCCAGCGGCAAGGGCGTGCTCATCACGCGCACCGACAAGAAACGGAAACTCGTGCTGAGCTGCACCGAGCCGGAATCGCTGGTCCTCGAACTGCTCCGGCGAGTTGTGCCGGCGGAGGCCGCAGAGGCGACCGACTCAGCGTGACGCGTCGGCCCGCACCGGGTCCGGCCAGACTTCTCGCGGCATACGGATCGCCTCGCCCCCGCTCGCTTCCAGGTGAACCGTCCGGCTCCCCGTCTGTTCGTCGATCGCGGCCCGCAGGGTGATCGTCATCGGGGTCGAGCCCCGGATCTCGTACCACTCGACCGCCGGTTGTTCCCAGCTCACGCCCAGAAGACGCACCTGCGCCTGCCAGATCACGATGCCGCCCGACTCCGCGGCCGCGCGCTCCAAGCCCCGTCGCACGCGCTCGTCCGGGCTGTACCCCAACGACTTGCCGCTGTCCACGGTGATCTCGGCCCCGCGAACCCGCTCGGTCAGCCCGGCTTCGGTCGAACTCTGGACACCCAAATCGAATCGCAAAACCGCCGTGGAACCGGCCTGATTCCGGATCGTGAAGTCCATCTCCGGACCGGGCTCGTACCCGCCGCCGATCGCGCAACCCCCGGCCAGTATCGCCAGACCGGCAAGCCCCGCCAAGATAAACGCGCGACGCCCGAGCACGCTCAGTGCCCGTGCCCGGCGTCTGGGTTGGCCTTGATGTCCTCGATTTCCTTCACGATCTGCTCCGGCGTGCAGTACTTCACGAGTTTCTCGTCCACCAGCACCGCCGGTGCTTCGCCGCAGGCACCCAGGCACTCGAGTTCGACCAGCGTGAACTGCTCGTCGTCGGTGGTCTCGCCGATTTCGATGCCCAACGTTTCCCGGCAGGCATCGGTCACCGCCTTGTGGTCGCAGAACTCGCAGGCGATCGAGCGGCAGATGCTGATCGTGTGCTTGCCCTTGGGCTCCAGCCAGAACTCTTCATAGAAGGATGCCGTATCGATCACATCCGCCGGGGTCAGGTCGAGGAAGTCGGCGATCTCCATGAGCGACTGCTTGGGCAGCCAGCCGTACTCGTGCTGGACCATGTGGAGCACCGGGATCAGGGCCCCGTGCTTGGTCTCGTAGCGAGGCAGGTAGGTGTTCGTGGCCTCGGAGCGCATGGCCTCGGTCAGATAGGGCTCATCGCGCCGCTCGACCTTCATCGCCGCCGAATTCTTGGTGATCCATGCCATATCTGCGAAATCCTGCCGGAAACGGTGTTTGTGCCCACGAAGGGCGGACGAGCGCGCTCTGGAGCGTGCATCCTAGTCGCACCGCGACCGGGTTTCACGGCGAGCCGGACCCATCCGCCTCGCCATCCCCGCCGGTCGCACCGGGCTTCCCACCCGGGCCCGGGATCCAACCGGGGCTGAACGGCGTGCCGTCGATCGCGCGATGCTCGACCAGTTCATCCCCAGGAGCCATCCGCTGCACGCTTCCCTTCGGGTCGCGTTTCACCTCCTGCAGGCGGTAGATGGTCCGACCCTCAGCGTCGATCGCGCCGGGAGGCGATGGCTCGGGGCTGCCCCAGTGCACCCCGTCCACCGGGCGACCCGCCGGATCGAGCAGCAGCAGGAAGTCGCCGGAGTTGCTCATCGCGTTGTTCCGGGCGCTCATCTCCATCGTGAACACCCAGCCCATCCCGAACGCCTTGCTCGGTCCCGACGGCGCCTGCGACGCCGTCCCCACCGGGCCCGGGATCGTCGCGCCGTGCCCGTTGAACACGATCGCCACGCTGTGCGCGGGCAGTTCGAAATCGGGGAAGGTGAAGAACACGCCCCGCTTGGGTGACTCTTCGCCGTAGGCCAGCCGGCTCACGAGGCGGTAGCCCTTGAGGTTCATCGGCTGCGCGCTCGGGTTGCCGACCTCGACGAATTCGTCCCCGGTCGCGTCGCGCGTGCCGTCTCGGTTCGCATCCGCCTCGTCGCCGCGAGGCACATTGAACAGCACCTCGGTGATCATCGGATGGGCGTGCTCGGCGGGCTGGAGGGCAAAGGCGAGGCCCGGGGCAAGAAACATGAGCGTGCATATGGCGGTTTGCATCCTTTTGCTCCAAGCGATCAAGGGCTCATTCCGCTGACGCGCGCCAAGGCCATGAAGTACGGGACATAAAGAACAAGCGTCAGGGTGAAGTTCAGTTTCAGCATGGCAGATTCGGCCTGACCGTACATCCAGAACAGCACGTAGAACGGCACGAACCACACCAGCAGCATCTTGACGAATCCGCCCTGACGAAAGGCGTCTACCAGCGTCATGATGCCGACGACACCCGCGTAGAACAGGAATGCCGCGATGCTGATGCCCGCGACCGCGGGTGCCGAGTCCGGGCGACTACCGATGAACAACCCGACACCGATCGAGCCCGCGATGAGCAGAGAAACCACGGTTCCGATAGTCGCGCCCAGGTTCGCTGGGCGCTCGCGCCGCGGCTTCGCCTTCTTCACCTTCGCCTTACCGAGTTTTCCACCGGTCTGAACGTTGGTCCCGCACTGGACGCAGAACACATCCGATGCGCCCATCATTGTTTTGCAGGACGGGCACGGTCGCATCGGTTGTTGACCACCACCGACCGACGCCGCGTCAGTCTCGATCGAGATCGCGTCGGTATCGATGTCCGGCGCGAACGCGCTGTACGGGTTCGCCTTCGGCTCGGGGATCTGCTTCGTCTGCTCACGCTTCGCCTTCAGGCGCTCGAAGCACGGCTGACACGCGTACCGCCCCTTCTTGTCCTTGATCCGCGCCTCGCCGGACACGTCTTTCTCGCAGAACCGGCAGACCTTCGTCGCAACCTCGCTCATCCCGGAGAGCCTCCACTTCGATCTCCGACGCGTGCGGATCACCGTGACCGCCTGCGTTCGGGTCCGATCAACCTACCCGGATTCGGGAACCGATCCAACAGAAATCCGGACGCGTACCGATTTCCGTCGTCCTTCGGATCGCGCGAATGTCCGCTCCGGCGCGCGCCGCGTGGGCTCGGGCGCATCGCCACTTTTCGACTTTCTCAGAAAAACTTTCCCCCTTCCCACGGGCGGATTCTCGCGATGCCTTCTCGCATCGCCATCTCCGGCGCGCGGCGGGCGGGCTCGCCGGCGCCAAGGGTGAGGGGCGTGTGTGTTCACGCCCATCCCGATCAACGCCCCGATGACGGAGGCCCACCGTGATCCATCCCAGCCCCGGCCATATCCCTCGCGCCATCGCTGCGCGCCGACCCGTTCACTCGCCGTTCGACGCGTCGAGCGCCTCCGGCCCCTTCCACGTCAGGATGAGCAGGCTGATGGCCACAACGATCAAGGTCGATCCTTCGTGCCCGATCACGCCGACGCCCATCGGGATCCAGCCGACGAGCGAGAACGCCGCGAGAAGCACGATCACGCTCATGGCGAAGATCAGGTTGACGAACATGATGCGCCGGACGCGCCGCGTCAGTCGGATCGACCAGGGCACGACCGAAAGGTCGTCGTTGAGGATGACCACATCCGCCGCCTCGAGCGCCGCGTCAGTCCCGATGCCGCCCATCGCGAGCCCGACATCCGCGAGCGCGAGGGCCGGCGCGTCGTTCACGCCGTCGCCGACGACCGCGAGGCGCGTGCCCGGCTCGTCGCGCAGGCGCTTGATCTGCGCGACCTTGTCCTCGGGCAGGAGGCCGGCGTGAACCTCGTCGACGCCGATCTCCTCGCCCAGCTTGCGCGCGATGTTCTCGTGGTCGCCGGTGAGCATGACCACGCGCCGGATCCCCAGGCGGTGCAGCTCGCGCACCAACCCGGTCGCGCCGTCACGCAGCGTGTCGGCCAGCGTGAACACAATGACCGCGCCCGCGTGCGCGAACACCGCCGTGATCGCGCCCTCGGCCCGGACCGCTTCGAGCACGCGCTCGGCGTCGAGTCGCGCATCGCTGCTCAGGAACGGCGCGACGTACTCGATGGTCCCGATGTACGCCGGTTCGCCGTCGTGCTGCGCCTTGATGCCCTTGCCCGGAACCATCTCGAACGCGTCGATCGGGGCCGGGCGCGCACCAGATGCGCGGACCGCGCGCGTGATCGCGCTCGCGATCGGGTGCGTGGACTGTTCTTCCATCGCGAGCACGATGGGGAGCAGCGCGCCCAAGCGATCGGCGCCCCCGGCGATCACGCGCGTCTCCACGACCTCGATCCGCCCGGTGGTCAGCGTGCCGGTCTTGTCCATGGCGATGGTGTTGACCGTCGAGAGGCGTTCGAGCGCTTCGCCGCCCTTGACCAGCAGGCCCGCTCGGGCGGCCCGGTTCAGCCCGCACAACGTCGCCGTGGGCGTCGCGATGACCAGCGCGCACGGGCTGGCGACGATCAGCAGCGTGATCGCTCGGTACGCCGCGTCGGTCCAGGTCAGCGGCTCCTCGCCGCCGCCGATGCGCGTCGTCCCGAGGAGCAGCAGCGCGACGATCGCGATCGCGAACACCGCGAGCGTGTACGGCGTGGAGAAGTTGTCGATCACCCGCTGCATCGGCTGGCGTTGTTCCTGCGCCTCGAGCACGAGCTGCAGCACCTTCTGCAGGCTCGACTCGGCCACCGGGCGCGACACGCGCACCTCGATCGCGCCGTTCTGGTTCATCGTGCCGGCGAACACTTCATCGCCCGTTTCGACCGCTCGCGGCAGGCTCTCGCCGGTCAGGTGCGACTGGTCCAGCGTCGTGCGACCCTTCTCGATCTCCCCGTCGGCCGGCACCGTTTCGCCCGGGCGAACCAGTACCAGGTCGCCGGGCACAAGTTCCTCGGGCTTCACGGGCTCCCAGCCGGACGCGTCGCCGTTGCCCACGCGGCGCATTGCCTCGTTGGGCATGAGCTTGCTGAGGCGTGCGACGGCGTCCTTGGCCTTGGCCATCGCCCGGTGCTCGAGCGCTCCCGCCAGCGTGAACATGAACAGCAGGAGCGCGCCCTCGCCGGGGTGCCCGATCGACGCGGCCAGCCCGGCGCCGACCACCATCAGCACATCGATGTTCGGCTCGCGGTTCGCCAGCGACTCCCCCGCCGCCTTCAGGCCGTGGACCGCACCCAGCGCGAGCGACACCCAGACCAGCGCGTGCCCGATGCCGTGAAAGAGCGCGACCCACTCCGCTGCGTTCTGTTCGGTTACCAGCACTTGCAGGGAGTACCCGATCAGCAGCGCGACGCCCGCGCTCAGCGCGATCGGCATCTGCCACTCATCGGAGAACAGATGAGAGAAGAAGGATCGCCGGGCGGGGGCGGGTTCGGGCATGGACGAACGGTAACGCGACCGGACGGTGGGATTGGTTGAGACTGGGTGTCATTTCCTCGGGCGTTCCCGCCGGAGTCGGCGGCCATGCTCGCGGCGCGTCCGCTCCAGTTGTCGCGCCGAAGCGGGGACGCGGTACCGCCTGCTTCTGCGGTGGTTGCTGGAAATCGGCGAGAAGTTGTCAAGAAAATGAGTCGGGTCGCAATCGCCAATCGGCCGACGCGTTCGGCGTGCGAACCCGGTCCTGGATTCCAGGCGGGCTCGGGCCGTGGCGGGCACCCGACATCGTGATGGAACCGTTGTTGTTCTCGCGCTCCTTCGGGACGCCGGCGATGTCGTCGCGCCCGCGGCGCGTACCTCCACACAGGAGACAGATCCGATGTTCGTGAACCCCCGTTCTATCGTTCGCCTGTTCGTCGGCGCCTTCGCCAGCGTCCCACTGCTCGCCGGAGTCGCGGCGACGACCGTCTTCGCCGGCGCCCCCGTCGCCCACGCCACCGAGGACCCCGGCCCGATCCAGATGGCCGTCCAGCACTGCGTGGAGCAGATCGGCACCTCCGCCGAGCGCACGCGCAACCTGCTCCAGGCTCGCGCCGCGTTCGCCGTGCAGCGCATCGGCAACCTCGATGCCAACGATGCGCCGGTGCCGGTGATGATCGCAACGGCCCGCGAGGCGCAGGGCGACCTCGACGAGATCGCCGGCGACGGCACGCGCCGGATCAACCGCATCGCGTTCAACTGCGTGCAGTTCCTCCACAGCGTCGATGCGCCGCAGCAGGCCATCCAGATCGTGCTCAACGCCCGAAGCGCCGCGCTGGCGTCCATCGAAGCCAAGCATCGCCAGTCCAAGAGAGCCGTCCGCGAGGCCCTGCGCGACGCCCTCGAAGACGAAGACCTGCCCGGCGGCGACTGATCGAGCATCAGAGCTTCACCACAACAGCCCATCACGACGCCCGCCATTCGCGTCGTTAAAGAACCGCCCCGGAGACGAGAGTCCCCGGGGCGGTGTTGTGCGCTATTCGGATAAAGGAGGAGTGATCAGAGCTCCACCATCTCCATGTCCGCTTCCTGACGGATCTGAACGGTCGGCGTGTGGATCTCGTCCACGAACGGGCGCAGGGCCGGGTATTCGGCGGCCATGCGCTGGCGGATCATCGCGGCGTTGTAGCGCTCGCCGATCGGGGCGGCGGTTTCCATCGCCGTGGGAACCTGACCAGGCATCGCGTCGGGGTACTCGATGATCGTCTTGGGCGAGTCGCCGGCCTCGGCCTCTCCGGAGAGGATCGCCAAAATGTCGAGGGCGATCTGTGCCTCGCTGCGGCTCTGGCCGATCGGCGGGATCGCCTGCTCAAACGCCTGAATCCGCTCGTCGGCGTTCACGAAGCTGCCGGCCTTCTCCACCCAGGTTGCGCCCGGCAGGAACACCTCGCACTGCTCGGTCAGGCGGTTGGGCAGTGTGTCGATGAGGACCAGCGACTTGCCCTGGCAGGCGCTGGCGAACTCTTCGGTCACCCACTCGCTGGGGTAGTTGCCGGTGACGATCAGACCCTGGAACTCGGTCGAGCCGACGCGTCCGGCGATGTCGTCGAAGCCGGGCACGTTGCCCTCGCCGGCGATGGCCTCGAGGGCGCGACGCACGCCGCGCGCGTTCGGGGCCTTCTCGGCGCGGATCGTGTAGCCGCCGGGGAAGGTCTTGTCCTCGCCAGCGCGTGGAACAGGTCCGACGGCGAGCACGGCGTCCTTGTCGATCGCGCGGGCCATGGTGCCCAGCAGGTATGCGTCCTCGGTGGAGAGCATCGGGCTGACGAGGATGGCGATGTGCCTGGCGTTGCCGTCGCCGCCGAAGCGGTCGTCGCCGGTGAGGTGGCGCAGCGTCTCGCGATAGGCGCGTCCCCAGCCGACCTCGGTCTGGCGCCCGTGGGCGCGGTCGATGGGCGTGGTCATCCGGTCTTCGGAGTGGACGAACTTGTAGCCGTAGCGGACCTCATCGGAGATCCACCACTTGTTGACCTCGGCGCAGTCGCGCGGCTTGATGCGATAGACCTCGCCGCGGTTGTGCTCAATGAGGATGTTGTCGCCCTGCGCCGTGATACCGTCGATGGACGGGGTGCTCTTGAGGAACCAGACGCGCTGGGTGAACAGGAAGTCCTTGTCGAGCAGCGCGCCGACGGGGCACAGATCGATCACGTTGGCCGACAGCTCGTTGTCGAGGGCTTCGCCGGGGAAGATGTCGATCTGTTCCGAGTTGCCGCGACCCTCGACGATCAGCTCGGCGGTGCCGGTGACCTCGCGGCAGAAGCGGACGCAGCGGGTGCACATGATGCAGCGGTCGGCGTAGAGGTAGACGTGGGGGCCGAGGTCCTTCTTGGGCTGCTTGACCTTGGTCTCCTCGAAGCGCGAGACGCCGCGACCGTAGTCGTAGGAGTAGTCCTGCAGCCAGCACTCGCCGGCCTGGTCGCAGACCGGGCAGTCGAGCGGGTGGTTGATGAGCAGGTACTCCATGACCGCCTTCTGGTTCTGGATGGCCTTGGGCGAGTCGGTGTAGACGACCTGGCCCTCGCCGGCGGGTGTTTGGCAGGTGGGCAGGAGCTTGGGGATGGGCTCGAGCTTGTTGTCGTTGCGGGGGTTGGGCGCCCAGACCTCGGCGAGGCAGATGCGGCAGGAGGCCACGATCGACAGGCCGTCGTGGTAGCAGTACTGCGGGATCTCGATCCCGTTGGCGTTGGCGATCTGGAGGATCGTCTGACCCTGCTCGAAGTCGCAGACTTTGCCGTCGATGGTGATCGTGGGCATGTGTTGAGCCAAACTCTGGTGAAAGGTAGAAATTGGTTTGGAACCCGGCTGGGTCGGGCTAAGATACTAGACGCGAGCGTCCTCGGGCGCGTGGTCCTCCGGGACTTCGGGTCGGTCTCGGGCGCTGGCGAGGAGGAGAGAGGCCATGAGACTCATCGGATTGATCGCGGCGATGCCGATTCTCGGCGTCGTCGCGCAGGCGGTCCCACCGATTACTGAAGACTTTGACGCCGGGAACGCCGGCTGGCAGGTCACCGACATGCCCTGCGGCGGGTCGTACCTGAATCCCGTCGGGGCCTACGCCGTGGACTGGAACGAATCGGGCGGCGACCTCGGGGCGTACATCTCGCGCCTGGACCCGTCGAGCAACTGCTTCTACTTCGAGGCCTCGGAGGTCTTCACCGGCGATCTGTCGGCCTACGCCGGGGGGAGGCTGGGCTACAGCGTGCTGACGGACCTCGACAATTACACCCTCGAGCGCGGGGTGATCCTGATCGGGGCCGATAACACGGTGCTGTACGGGGAACTGCCGATGCCGGCGACCGGCATGTGGGGGCGTCGGTGCCTGCTCCTGCAGCCGGACGCGTTTCGGATCGGCAACCGCAACGGACCGCTTGCGACGCCCGAGCAGTTCAACGGCGTGATGGCGGGAGTTTCGAAGCTGTACCTGCCCGCGGAGTTCGGTTCGATCGTCGCGGAGACGGTCGGGATCGACCGCGTGGAACTGAGCGGGCCGTGCCTGGCGGACATCGATTTGAGTGGGGCCGTGGATCTGGGTGATCTGAACCTGATCCTCGGCAACTTCGGTAGCGACCTCGGCGAGGGCGATCTGAACTGCGACGGCATCGTCGACCTGGCGGACCTGAACGCCGTCCTGGGAGCTTTTGGAACGGCCTGCGACTGAGTCCGCATCGGCGCGGCGCTGCGACTATGAGAACGAGAGGAACGGAAATGAACACGCGAATGATGATCGGGATGCTCGCTTCGGCGTGCATCGGGCTGATCGCGCCGGCTGCGAGCGCGCAGGTGCAGCAGTTGGTCGTGGACTTCGAAGGGTTCCCTGAAGGGACCGAGATTTCGGATCAGTACGCGAAACTCGGGCTGACCTTTTCGATCGACGGCAAGCCCGGTCTGCTTCCGATTTTCGGCGAACGCGGATCGCCGCGCGTCGGGTTCACCGGCGGGAATAGCGATGGGCCTCTGGCCTCTGGCGACGGGTTCATGGCCGACCCGGTGATCGGGAACGACGAGTTGGAGCCGAACAACATCGCGATTGACATCGATCCGCCAGCAATCTCGCTGCGGATTTTCGTGCACGACATCGAGTCTCCCGAGGAAAACACCACGATGCGGGCGTTCTACCAGGGGGTCGAGGTCGACAGCATGACCATCGCCGATGGTGATCCAGGGACCGGCAACGGATCGATCCTGCCGCTGTCCGTTTCCGCCGAAGCGATTGACCGAGTCGTGCTCGAGGTCGTCGGGCCGAGACCGGTCGGGACGGGGTACGACTTCCTCACGATCAACCGCAACTGCGTGACATCGGCCTGCGGCGGGGCGTTCGAGGTTGCGCAAGAGTCATCGCCGGGCGCGGGAGACTTTGACGACAACGTGGTCGGGCTCATATTGCCCTTCGAGACCAACGCGACCGCCGCGGAGTTTTACGCGTACAACGTTCCCGAAGGCGATTCATGGAACGGTCCGAACCTGGTGCCCGAGGCGGACCGGTCGCACCTGCTGCTGTCGCGCGGGCCGGAGGGTGTGGGCGTGTTCATCGTGCACGACCGCGCGGTGCCGGACGACCCAGACGGCGGTGAGGCGGAGGTGATCTTCGAATTGATCGGCGATCCCGACGGCGCGATGCGTGCCGTGGAAGACGACCCGGAGAACCAGGAAGGCGGCATCGCGTATGTCGGCGAACCCGGAGATTCGGTGTTCATGTCCAGTCACGGCTGGCTGCAGTGTTGCAGCGACGGTGTGGCCTACACGGGCGTCGACATCGGCGCGACCGGTTACTTTTCCTTTTCGGATGTGAACAACACCAACGACACGATCGTCGGCCTGACCGAGTGGGTGGCGTACTCCGCCGGCGGGGATCAGGTTCCGCTCGTGCTCGAGCAGGACCGGCGCGTCCGGATCGTGTTCGTCCCGATCGGCTGCCCCGGCGATGTGAACGACGACGGGCTGATCGACCTCGCGGACCTGAACATCGTGCTGGGGAACTTCGGTGTGCCCGGCAAGATCGGGGACGCGACGGGCGACGGGCTGGTCAACCTGGCCGACCTGAACACGGTCCTGGCGAACTTCGGCGGGACCTGCGAGTAAGGGCCGGTTCTTCCGGACACGAATGGGGCGTGGGCGGCTATCCTCCGCCCATGGCCTCTTCCGATTCCAAAGCCCCGAAAGTTGACGCGCGATCGATCGGTTCGCCCAAGGGCACGCGCGATTTCTACCCCGAGGACCTGCTGCGCCGTCGGTACATCACCGAGGTGTGGCGGGCGGTCTCGATCCGGCACGGGTTCGAGGAGATCGACGGGCCGACCTTCGAGCATTCGGAGCTGTACGCGGTCAAGAGCGGCGAGGGAATCCTGGGCGAGCTTTTTCAGGCGTTCAGCGGCAAGGCCGAGGACGAGCGCGAGCAGGTGCGGGAGACGGGGAATGCCCCATTTGCCCTGCGCCCGGAGTTCACGCCGACGCTGGCGCGGATGTACGCGGCAAGGGCGAAGCAACTGTCGAAGCCGGTCCGGTGGTTCTGCGTGCCGAATTTCTTCCGGGCGGAGAAGCCGCAGCGCGGGCGGCTGCGCGAGTTCATGCAGTGGAATGTGGATGTGATCGGTGGCGAGGAGCACGACGCGGTCGCGCACGACGCGGAGATCATCGGCACGCTGCTGTCGGCGATGCGGGTTCTCGGGCTCCGATCGGAGCATTGCCGGGTGCACTTCAGTTCCCGGCACGGCATCGACAACCTGTTCAGCGCTCTCGGTGTCGATCCTGCCGACCGCGATGCATGGCTCCAGCTTCTCGACGAGGCCAAGAAGATCGGACCGATCGGCTACCTTCAGCGAGCGCACGCACTGCCCGGCGGTGCGGATCTCGGGAAGAAACTTTCACGCCTGCTGCTCGATGAACCCACAGAAAGCCAAGCGGAAACTGCTCTGAGCGGAGGCGGCGATGTGTCACGCGGGATCCGCGAACTGGGCACCGCGCTGAACCAAAGCGGCCTTGAGGGCTGGCACCGCTTCGATCTGAACATCGTCCGAGGCCTCGCCTACTACACCGGCACCGTCTTCGAACTCATCGCCGAAGGCGAGCGCGCCGTCGCCGGTGGCGGGCGCTACGACAACCTGATCGAGCTCTTCGGCGGCCCCCCCACCCCTGCGTGCGGGTTCGGGATGGGCGATGTCGTGCTCGGGAACCTGCTCGATGATCACAACCTGATGCCCGCTGACGGCGCCGAGACGATGGACGCGATCCAGAAGACGGTTTCGGGTGTGAGTCTGCGCCCCGAAGTCTTCGTGGTGTCCGGCGGCGAGGAGCACGACCACCTCGTGCAGCCGCTCTTGGCGAACCTGCGGGCAGGGATCGAGGCGGACGGGTTCGACGGCAAGCCGTGGGACGCGGCCAGGTTCGACGCGAGCGTCGGCGGCGTGCGACCGATGCACGCGCGGACGACCGCCAAGGCGACGCGCAACCTCAAGAAACTGCTGGCCGATGCCGAGCGCCAGCACGCCCGATTCGCGGTGGTGATCCACGGCGATGAGAAGGTGCAACTCAAAGACCTCGACTCGCGCGAGGATGTCGGGGATTTCGCGATCGACCCGGCGGCGCGTGAGGATGCCGACCTGCCGCAGCGTCGGCCTTATGTGGGGCGGGCGATCCGCGATCGCCTCGGCAACTGAAACCAATCTCACCGACCCGGAACGGATCTCCCATGGCCTACATCACCACGATCAACGAAACCGAAGCGACCGGCAAACTCGCCGAGCTGTACTCGAAGTACGGGCGCCCGACCGAGGGCGGTCAGCAGGCCGTCGATGACATCCTCAAGACCCACTCGGTGAGCCCCGGCGCGGCCGAGGCGATCGAGGCGCACGTCGGGCTGGCGGTGAGCGCGATGCACACCGAGTCGGCGCTGTCGCGCATCGAGCGCGAGATCATCGGCGTGGTCGTGAGCCTGGTGAACGGCTGCGAGTACTGCCTGAACCATCATGCGAACACGCTGGACCGGCTGCTGCCCGACGATCGCAAGGCGATCGTGGAGCCTCTGGCGACCGACGGCGACACGAGCGGGCTGACCAAGCGCGAAGCGGCGATCGCCAAGTACGCGCAGAAACTGACCGTTGATCCCGGTGGCATGACCGGCGGCGATGTCGCCGCTCTGAAGGGCGCCGGGCTCGGCGATCCGGCGGTGCACGATGTGGTTCACGCGACTGGGTACAGCGCGTACGCGAACCGGATCGCGCTCGGTCTCGGCGCGAGCATCCAGGCGGATGTGGATGCGGGGATCGAACTCGGCGCGGGTTGAACCCTCGGGTCACTCGGCGTGTTCGGGTTGCTCTTTGAGTTCTCTGGGCGGCGCGGGCGAGTCATTGGGATCGCGCCCGCCGGTGATGAGTCGTGCGCCGCGCGAGAACGCGAACCAGTTCCAGGCCCACTGCAGCATGACGAGCACCCGGTTGCGGAACTCGACGAGGAACATGACGTGGACGAGTCCCCAGAGGACCCACGCGACGAAGCCGCCGAACTTAAAGCGCCCGATCTCGGCGACGGCCCGGGCCCGACCGATGGTCGCCATCGAGCCTTTGTCCTTGTAGCGAAACGGCGGGCGCTCTGATCGAGGTGCGCCGTTCAGCTCGCGAGCGATGATCTTGCCGACGTGCTTTCCGCCCTGCAGCGCGCCCTGCGCGACGCCGGGGACGAGGTCTCCCGATCCGTTGCGCTGCCTGGCCGCGGCCATGTCACCGACGACGAAGATCTCCGGGAAGCCGGGCACGCTGAGGTCGGGCTCGACCGGGACGCGTCCGAGGTCGTCGAGATCGACGCCGAGGGCCTTGGCGAGCGGGCTGGCCTGCACGCCGGCGGCCCAGAAGACGTTGCCGGCCTTGATCGTGTCATCGCCCATGGTCACCACGCCGGGTTGGAGGTCGGTGACGTAGGTGTTCAGGATGACTTCGACGCCGAGTTTCTCAAGGTCGCGCTTGGCGCGAGCGCTCAGCGACGGGTCGAACGATCCGAGCAGGCGGTCGCCGCCTTCGATCAGCACGACGCGGGTGGTGCGCGTGTCGATGGCGCGGAAGTCGCGCGGGATGGTCTGGGCGGCGATCTCCTTGATCGCGCCGGCGAGTTCGACGCCGGTGGGCCCGCCGCCGACGACCGCGAAAGTGAGTTCGGTCCGGCGTGCGGGCTCGGAGTCCTCGTGCTCGGCGCGTTCGAAGGCGAGGAGGATGCGCCGGCGGATCTCGGTGGCGTCGTCGATGGTTTTCAGGCCCGGCGCGACGGCCTGCCACTCGTCGTGGCCGAAGTAGGAGTGCGTCGCGCCCGCGGCGAGGACGAGGTAGTCGTAGTCCAGGCGGTCGTGGTCGAGGTGCACGGTGCGGGCGCCGGTGTCGATGCCGGTGACCTCGTCGAGCAGGACGCGGACGTTGCGCTGGCCTCGGAAGATGCGTCGGATCGGCGAGGCGATATCAGCCGGCGAGAGGCCGGCGGTGGCGACCTGATAGAGCAGCGGCTGGAAGAGGTGGTGGTTGCGCCGGTCGACGACGGTGATGTCGGCGTCGGAATTGCGGAGGGCGCGGGCGGCCTGCATCCCGGCGAAGCCGCAGCCGACGACGACGACGCGCGGTCGGGACGGGCGGGAAGTTGAATCGCCGGAGTCGGGCATGGGGGATCGTACGGCGGTGGCCCGGCAAATGTCCGCGAAATGCCGGATTGGGACATCACCGGGCGGGGGTGCTGTGGCATCATGTTGTCCGGTGGATGCGCCATGACCCGGCGCGGAATCGATCCTGGAGGAACCTGTCATGTCTACGCCCATGTCCGTCGCGGCCCGACTGCTCGCCCGTCTTCTGAACCCGGCCCCTGCTGCGCTCGTCGCCGCGGGCGCGGTCACGCTCGCTCCGGCGATCGTGGTCGAGGCGCGGGCGAGTGAGGAGTGGCAGTTCGCCGGCTGGTCGGACAGCGTCTGGGACGGCGCGATGTTCATGGGCGGCTCGACGCCGGTGACGGCGCGGGACCTGAAGATGTACGCCGAGGTGCTCGGGCTGGACGAGATCCAGATGGACATCATGCGCGACGCCTACGCCGAACTCGATCGGGCCTACAACCGCGAGTGGACGCTGTTCGCCGAGGCGCGCAGCGACCAGCAGCACAAGTTCCGACCGGAAGGCAATTGGGCGGACATGCAGAAGGAGATGATGGGGGTGAAGGCCACGTTCGACCAGAAGGTCGAGCGGCTGGAGGATCAGTTCATCGCGGACCTGCGCCTGGTGCTGACGCCGGCGCAACTCGAGAAGTGGTCGGCGCTCGAGCGCGAGCAGCGCCGGGCCAAGACGCTGGCGAAGTACGCGTCGTACTCGGACGAGAAGGTCGACCTGGTGGCGTGCGTGCAGGCACTGGAACTGAGCGACGGCGAGCGTGCGGCGCTGGAGCCGATCCTCAGCGAGTATCGCGTGCAGATCGACTCGGCGCTCGCCGCACGCAACCGCAAGGCCGAGACCCTCGGGGCGGAGTACACCAAGACCCAGCAGATGCAGATGGACCTGCAGAACGAGCAGGACCCGACGCTGATGCAGGAGGGCTGGCAGGAGGTGAACCGGCGTCAGGAGGAACTGGTCCCGATGGGGCTCGAGCTGCGCAGGCTCTGCGCGCGGGTGCGCGATGTCAACGTGCAGTTCCGCGATCGGGTGGAGCGGGAGATCCCGTCGCACCAGATGGAGGCGTTCCAGAAGGTGGCGCGACCGAAGGACTCCAACCCGTTTATGTTCGGCGGCTACTCGCGCGTGGACCAGATGTTCCGGATGCTCGAGAACATGGACACGATGATGTCGGGCATGCAGATGCAGGTGGAAGCGTTCGGTGAGGCCGACTCGGAAGAGATGGGCGCGTACCTGCGACGCATGCAGCGTGTGCAGCCGCTGTCGGAGGCGCAGGAGCAACAGGTCGCGTCGATCAAGGCCGACTGGGAAGCCCGTCGGAGCGCTATCCGCAGCCGCTACTCACGCAACACCGGCGACCAGAGCGAACCGGACTTCATCCAACTCCCCACACCCAAGGGCACGCTGATGCTCCGGCGCGTCGTGGAAGGCGACGACGGCGAGATCATGTACGGCGGCTTCAGCATGTACGGCGGGGGCAGCGACGACCCGGAGATGCAGCGCGAGCAGGCGGAACTGGACCAGAAGACGGTCGAGCGCCTGCGCGCCGTGCTGACGATTGAGCAGCGTGGGTTGTTCGCGATGATGTAATCGCACCGCCGCGAGTGTCGGGCTAGCATTGCCGCCGATGCCCGACCCCGACGCCTCCCCCACCGCTGACGCTCAACCCACGCCCCCGCTCGGCGCGCGGGTGGGCCTCGCGCTGGCGGACATCAAGCTCGCGCACTCCGTGTTCGCGCTGCCGTTCGCGCTGCTCGGCGCCGTCATGGTCATCGACCGGGTGCCTTCGGGCGAGCGCTGGCTGCTCTTGGGGCTGATCGTCGTTTGCATGGTCGCGGCGAGGACCTGGGCGATGCTGGTCAACCGGCTGGCCGACCACCGGCTGGACAAGGACAACCCGCGAACGGCCCGGCGCGCGATCGCCTCGGGGGCCCTGCGTGTGCGCGACGGCTGGGCGCTCGCCCTGCTCAGCGCGGGGCTGTTCCTGGCGGGGTGCGCCGGGTTCCTCGTGGTCAGCGCCAACCCGGTGCCGCTGGTCCTGGGCGTGCCGGTGGCCGGGTGGATCGCGCTGTACAGCTACACCAAGCGGTTCACCGCGCTGTGCCACCTGTTCCTCGGCAGCGCGCTGGCGATCTCACCGCTGTGCGCGGTGCTGGCGATCGACCCGCTGACTTTGGGCATCCTCGGCGGCGAACTCGGACCCACCGGGTGGAGCGTCATCCTGCTGTGTGTCTTCGTCGCGCTGTGGGTGGCCGGGTTCGATGTCGCCTACGCGCTGCAGGACTTCGAGTACGACCGGAGCGTCGGCCTGCACTCGGTGCCGAGCGCACTGGGAGTGAGGGGGAGCCTGTGGGTCAGCCGCGCGCTGCACCTGTTGGCCTACGGCGCGCTGGTCGGGGCGTGGCTGGTCGAGCCGCGCTTTTGCGCGATCTTCGGGGTCGCGGTGCTCGGCGTGGCCGGGCTTCTGATCTACGAGCACCTGGTATTGGCCAAGCGGGGAGTCGCTGGCCTGCCCCTGGCGTTTTTCACGCTGAACGGGGTGGTGAGCCTCGTTTTGGGGGTACTGGGGATCGTGAATCTGCTGGTGGTTTAGACGATGACGTTTGAAATACTCGTCCACCCGGATATGGTTAAGGGGAATTGGGTGCACTCACGCGGTTTACTCAGACGTACACACAGCCCCCGGAAGGCCGGTCGAGCGCGCTTAAGGGCCGCTCGCCGGCTTTTTTCTTGCGCCTCACAGGCTGAGTATCTGCTGAATCTGCCGGGTTCAGCAGGTTGGCCGATAGATGGACCGGGTCGCCGTCGCTACCTTTGTCTGGGCTTCAAACATGTCTGAAAGTTCAGAAACTCAACCCGGGACGGTGCGCGAGGCGCAGGATCGATTCATCGAGACCTGGGGTCGCATGGGTTCGGCGTGGGGCATCAGCCGCACGATGGCCGAGGTGCACGCGCTGCTGTACATCACCGGTGAGTCGATGTGCACCGACGACGTGATGGAGCGCCTGAACATCTCCCGAGGCAACGCCTCGATGACCCTGCGCGGGCTCACCGACTGGGGCATCGTCCATCGCCAGCACAAGCGCGGCGACCGCAAGGAGTACTTCCAGGCCGAGATGGACATCTGGACGATGTTCAAGACCATCGCCCGCGAGCGCAAGAAGCGCGAGCTCGACCCGGTGGTGGCCTCGCTGTTCGAAGTGCGCGACATGACCGGCGACACGCGCCTGGCCAGGAAGAACGGCGCGGACCCGGCGGAACTCAAGGCCCACAACGAGCGCCTCGACGAGATGCTCAACTTCGTCTCAACGCTCGACAAACTCAGCGCGGGCGTGCTGAACAAGGAAGGCAGCGGCCTGCGCAAGGCGTTGTCGCTGCTCGGCAAGTTCAGCTGAGCCGGATTCCCCGCAACCGGGTCGGGAACTCTCCCGTATCCTGAGTCATGGCCCGACTCGCCCCGCTCGCGTTCCTGCTCGCCGCGCTGCTGACGTTCTTCGCGATCGGCACACCGACCGCCCACGCCGACGGCAAGGTGTTCCTTTCGATCGCGTCGGACCCCTCGGGGTCGGCGAGCGCGACGATGCCTCGCCAGCGGGCGATCATCGCTTTCAAGGATGGTGTGCAGCATCTGGCGATCGACACGTCGTTCGTCGGCCCTGGCGAGGAGTTCGCGTGGCTGGTGCCGCTGCCGAGCGAGCCGGAGATTTTGCCGGCGACGAAGGGGATGTTTGATACGGCGGCGATGATTTCGGCGCCGCGGGTAAGTAATCAGGGTCCGCCATTCGAACTCACCATCGCTGGTCTGCTCATCTTGTTAAGCATCACAATCGCTCTCTTGGCGACGACGAAGCGACTTGTCGCATTGATTGGCGTGCTGCTGATGATCGCGGTTGTGTTCGTGGTGTTGCCTTCGCTTGCGGGCTCACGGTCGAGCGCGCCGAATCAGAGCGTCGAGATCGTGAATCAGCAGGAGGTTGGTCTGTTCGACACGGTTGTCCTGCGGGGCAACACTGCAGCGGATGTGATGGCCTGGCTCGATGCGAACGAGTTTGTCGTCCCGACTGGGGCTGGAAGCGTCATGCAGTCTTACCTTGACCGTGGGTGGGTTTTCGCCGCGGCGAGGTTGCGGGATGACAATTGGGTCGAGGGGGAGAGAAGAGCTCACCCTTTGCAGTTCCGATTCCAAACCGAGAGCCCTGTCTACCCGATGGCGTTGACCGCGGTGGGGAACGAATCGATCGAACTCGAATTGTTCGTCTTTGCTGGAGGTGCGGCGAGTGCTCCTAACCTGCGCAAGTGGAACGCATTAGCCACTCAGCAAGATGATCGCGACGCTCATTCCCGCCGCGGGGCGCCCGTACTCCGTGGTAGACCGGGAACTATTGCTCATCCGGCTCTCGTCGATATTGCGATGGATCTGCCGATGCTGACTCGGCTCAGCGGCCGTCTGTCTCCAGAGCGTCAGCGCGAGGACATCTCGCTGGCCATCGGCGAAGCCGCGCCGGAGAACCCGCTTCTACGCACACCAAGCGCTCGGTGGTCCATCGTCCTTGCCAGCGCGGTGTGGACATCGGTCGGTGTTGGTTTGCTGGCTCTCTTGTTCATCGGGATCGCTTTCAACATCCCTCGTACAAAACTTCGCTCGGACGATGCTCCTCGATGGCCGTGGCCCGTCGTCACAGTCTTCGCGGGGCTGTTCGTTGGGGTGTGGGTGTATTTCAACACCCCTGCATATGCCGGAGAAGCCACGCGAGGCATCCGAGTGATGATGCTGGAACGAGAACTCGAGCAAGCGGCCATGGCTATCGAAGCCGAAGCGATCGATCAAAGCGCAACGACGATTGCAGAACTCGAGACGATCCGATCATCGGTCTTTGAGAACCTCGACATCGACCCCCCAACCGGCGACAGCCCCCTTCACTACCGCATCGAGTTGAGCGAATACGAGACCGAAGCGCAGTTCATCTGGCACGACCTGATCGGCGGGGAGCACCGCGTGGTCATCCCGCTCGCGCCCGAAGACACCTTCGAACCGTCCGGTCCATGAGAAAAGCCGGACGCCCTGATGGGCCGTCCGGCTTCGTGCGAGTCGTGTGTGATTCGGTCGTTCGGTTTAGAGGCCGAACTGTTTGGCGAGGGCGTCGGCCGCGGCGTCGAGTTTGGCGTCGGTCTCGTAGGTACCCGCTTCGATCTCGGCGCGGATGCGTGCGACGAGGTCGGTGCGGACGGCGTCGGCGTTCAGGGCCTCGGCGGAGAGTTCCACTCGATCGGTGCGATCGAGGGTGCGCGGGGCCTCGTTCGTGGGCTGGAACTGAGCCTTGGCGGCCCGGTCCTGCGTGCTGCGCGCGATCTGGTCAAGGCGGGCGCTCGCGAAGCCGTTGAGGTTGTCGATGTTGCTTGCCATGGGGCGAACTCACTCCTGGTGCGAAGGGCCTCAGAGACTCTGGTGTGCAGGGGCTTCCGTGCGTACGCGCCCGGGCCCTGAGGCGTTAGGATGCGCGGGCGACTGGCGCCGGCGACTGATGAACTGGATTTATCCGGAACCTATCCACTTTTCCGGTGACACACTCTGTATCGACGGTGCACGCGAAAAGCCTTCAACTTTGCCACTTGGGCTGAAGTTTGGTTAAGTGCTTAATTGGAAAAGACTTATGCAGATAACGCTACAGCGGACTCGCGTGGGAATCTTGCAAAATCCGCTCAATTGCGGGGGAGCAGACCCGATAACTGCTCGGGCTTTGTCAGGATACTCTCGCCGGTTCTGGTGGGTGTTTGTGCTGGCGATGTTTGGGTGTGGCTCGACGCTGGTCGGCTGCTCATCGAGCGCCGGCGAGTCGGCTCAGGAGGCCGCCCAGCGTGAGCGCTTGCGGGCGGAGGCGCCGGGGGTCTTCGACTCGGGTTCGTCGGGTCGCGCGGACAGCGCCCGGGTCTTCGCGGACCCCGAAGCGACCGGCGAGGCCCCCATGACGCAGGCCCTCTCCATTGATGGAACGGGTGCGCCGACGACCGGAGCGCGCGCCCCGGTCTCGACGCAGCGCACGACATCGACCGGCTCCGATCCCGACGGGTGGGCGATCCTGCTCGAGCGTATTTCCGGTCCATCGCACGAGCAGCGCGCGAGAGAGCGGTCTTCGGTCATCGCCCGAGCGCTGCGCCGCAGCGATGTGCGATCGCGAGCGGTGAGCAGCGGCTCGGCGGTGGTCATGGGCGGCTACACGGGGCCGGACGATGAACGCGCCCAGCGCGATCTGGAGTATGTGAAATCGCTCGTGTCCGGCGGCGTGCGACCGTACGCGATGGCGATCCTCGTCCCGCCGCCGGTCGAACAGGGAGACAACACTCGCTACAGCCTGGTCGAAGCTGCCAAGGGCATGGAGCCCGTCTTCACACACACGCTGCAGGTCGCGGTGTTCGCGGGAGACGAGGCGCAGCGCCGCGCCGACGCGGAGCGGTACACGCAGCAGCTTCGTCGCCAGGGCCAGGAGGCCTACTACTTCCACGGGCGTCGGGTGAGCAGCGTGACGATCGGCGCGTTCACGAGCCGCGATTTCGACCTGAAAACGGGCGTGGTCAGCGCTCGTCTTGAGAAGCTGCAGGAAGAGTTCCCGCACAATCTCTACAACGGTGAGATCCAGCGCGATCGCGAGACCGGTGACCCGTGGAACAGCGCGCTCGTGCTGATCCCTCGCGCCGGCTGATCGTCGAACGGTTCAGCGCGCGCGGAGCACGATGAGCGTGATGTCGTCGCGTTCGGTGTTGAGGCCGACGAAGCGCCGGATGTCCCAGATCACGCGATCGCACACCTCGCGCGCGCTGCTGTCGGGTTTCTCGCCGAGTTGGCTCTGCACGCTGTTCATCAGGCGCTCGCGCCCGAATTTCCGACCGTCGAAGGTCATCGCGTCCGTGACGCCGTCGGTGTAGGCGACGAGCGTGTCGCCGGGCTGGAGCACGACCGAATCGTGGTCGTAGCCGAAGGACGCGTCGACACCGAGCAGCGGTCCGCCGGCTTCGAGTTTCTGGACCGCGCCGGGCTTGTCCGCGCTCGGGCGTGCGGCGCGGACGATGACGGGCGGGTCGTGCCCGGCGTTGGCGTACCAGAGTTCGCGCGACTGCGGATCGATCCACGCGATGAAGGCCGTGGCGAACTCGCCGGGGAGCGTGTCGCGCGTCAGCGTGTGGTTCACGCGGCGCGCGACCTCGCTGACGGTTTCGGCGTGGGTGGCGTGGGCCCGGAACAGCGAACGCACGGACGCCATGAGCAGCGCCGCGGGCACGCCCTTGCCGACCACGTCGCCGATGACGATGCCGAGCCAGCCGTCGAGGTCGATGAGGTCGTAGAAGTCGCCGCCCAGTTCGAGCGAGCTGTCGTAGCGGGCGCTGACATCCAGAGTCTCGAAGCTCGGTGCTTCGGAGGGGAGCATGCGGCGCTGCACGTCGGCGGCGAGTCGCACGTGACGGCGCATCTGGCGATCGCGACGGCGCTGCGCTTCGAGACGAGCAGCGGCGACGGATGCGGAGATCTGTTCTCCCACGGATCGCGCGAGCATCTGCTGGCTCTGGCGGAAGGTGACCGCGCGCCGCGTGAACAGGCGCATCACGCCGTAGATCTTGTTCTTGAAGACCAGGCCGACGCTGAGCATGCTCTTCAGGCCCTCGGCGGTCGCCGCTTCGCGCAGCGGGCGGTCGTGGTACTCGCTGAACTCCGGCACGACGACGACGCCCCCGCTGAGGGCCTGATGGTCCGCGGCGCGCGGGATGTCGAGCGCGTTGAACCAGTCGAGAAAGTCGTCGGAGAGGCCGACGGCGGCGTGCATGGCCATCTCGCGATCGTCGCGCTCGAGGAGGTGGACGGTGCCGGCGTCCACACCGAGGATCTGTCGCGCGGAATCGAGCGCGATGCGGAGCACTTCGTCGAGGTCGCCCGCTCCGACGAACAGGGAGCTGAGCCGGAAGAGCACATCCAGTTCGGCGTTGCGACGGCGCAGCGAGACCTCACGGTTGCAGAGTTCGACCACGGTCAGCGCGAGCAGGCCCGCGGCCTGGGCGACCTGCTCGATGCGATCTGGATCGGTCGGCTCATCCGCGAGCGGGGCGATGAGCAGGCCGCCCATAGGTCGCTCGGCGATGCGGAGCGGGAGGACGAGGCGCCCGTCGGGCAGTCGGACGGATTTGCAGGAGGCGCCGGATTCGATGGCCTCGGCGATCGGCCGGTCGGCCTCGGTCGGGTCATCGATGCGCCAGGGCGGAGTTTCTGCCGGCTCGGACGCGATCTTCCCGCCGTGGCGATCGCGGAAGGTGACTTCGACGCCGAAGAGCGCGGTCAGCCTGGCGCAGAGTGCCGAGAAGGAACCGTCGGTCAAAAAGTCGTGGATCGCGATCGCCTCACCCGACGGGATCGGCGTTTCGGCGAGCATGGGCGCATCGGTCCTGGTCTGACCGTCGGAACGACTTGGGGTGGGGCGGGACACGGGCCGTTCATGATCGTCTGCGGGGCGCGTTCTCGCCAGCACGACGGTTCAGGGCTGCTTCTCAGGCTCTGGTTGTGGATCCTCGGTTGACTCGGTGTCCTGATCGGGCTTCGACCAGAGTTCGGTGAGCACGGGGATCAGCGGGTCGGTCTTCGCCTGCAGCGCTTCGTTGACGCGATCGACGACGGCGAAACCCTCGCGCACATCGTTCGGGCGCTCGGTCTGGAATCCCAGATACGCGAGCAGGAACCCTGCGTTCCGCGCGTTCGCGTCATCCTTCAAACTGCGGCTGCGGAGCTGCTGGCGGATGCGTTCGAGGCGTTCCTTGCCGGGAAGCAATGCTGCGTCGTAGCGGACGGGCGCGAGTTCGGGGTACGCGCGGAGCAGGTCGGCAAGGTTCACGGCGGCGGAGAGGTACAGCCCCGCGCCGAGTTGGGCGTGGGCGCGACCGATCGCGGCCATCGCGTCGCCCGGCTTGGCCGTGAGGGCGGCGACGAACCGCTCTTCGGCGATGAACCACATGCCGTCACCGAGGAGGCGTTCGCCCGCGCGCATGTGCTGGGCATACAGCGAGCCCGATTCCCTGGGCGCGATCCGATCGATCGTGGTCGATTGGTCGCGGAGCAGCGCGATCATCCGGTCCATGCGTTCGGTGGACATCGCGTCATCGACGGTCGACGGGTCCTTCAGGGCCGGGTCTTCCGCACGACGCAGGCGTGTCGGGCCGAGGTCGGGGGCGGTGTTCAGGGGGCCGGGGTTGCGACCGGTCGGACCCAGCGGATCCGGCTGGGACTCGAGTTCGCGGCTGAATCCGCGGAGCAGCCGGTCGAGTTCGTCGACCGCGGCGACGGAACCGTCGCCCTGTCCGCTGATCTGCGAGTCGTTGAGGGTGGAGCCGGGCAGATCGGGATCGAGGCCCGGAAAATCGATTCCCGGCATACTGGATCCGCTCTCACCGGGGCCCGATGGGGCTGGCGGCGCGCCGGTCGGCTGCTCGGTGCGTACCTCGGGCTCGATCAGGCCTCGCAACACCGCTTCTTCGCGCAGGTCACTGAGGATCCTGACGTGACCGGGCATACGCTCGGCCGCGATCTCGGCGTCTTCGATCTGGTTGAGGAGTTGCCGGTCGCGGATGGCCTGCTCGCGATATCCGGGGATGGAGATGCGCGGATCGAAATCGAACTGCTCTGGGCTGTAGCTGCGACCGCTGACGAGCGCGGGGTCGAGGGGGTTCAGGGTGTCGACGCCGCCGAGGGGCGATGCGGTGAGGTAGTAGTTGTTCGAGCCGTCGGTCGCGGCACCGATGATCTGCGGGCGCGTCGCATCGCGCACGGCGTAGGCGGTCGTTGAGCGGAGGGTCGTGTTGATGCGATCGAAGGCGAGCAGGTTGTCGAGTTCGTTGGTAACGACATTCCTCGAACCGGTGATCCGGCCGGATTGGATGCCCGAGCCGGGGCGATCGATGATCAGCCCGGTGCCGAGCCCGGATGCGCCGTCGCGCAGACCGCTGAGAGGGCCCTGCAACTGAAGCGCGGTCGCTTCGATGCCTCTGATCTTGCGAGCGGCGAGCCCCGAGTAGAACGACTCGCGCTGGAAGTTGTAGACGAGGTCGCTGCCCAGACTGCCGCGGAAGTCGTTGATGCCGGCGTAGCCGACGCTTCCGCGGAACTCGCGCCCGCCCCCGACATTCCCGGTGACAATGGCGTTGCGGAATGCGATTTCGGACTGCCAGTCGCGGGTAATGCTGTTGACGCCTCCGGAGCCGACCTGAGGGTTGGCATCGAGCGAGTTCCCGGAACCCAAGGCGTCGCCGGAACCGAGAGCATCTTGCCCATCCGAGGATGGGGCGATTGCCAGACCGGCGAGCGCGATCACGGCGATCGGGAGCAGCGATGTGTGGGCGCGGGTGGTCATGGCGAGGCCTCCGGTCTGGGGCGGTTGATGTGCAGCGGATCGGGCGAATGGTCGGATCGGCTGCAACATCAAGATTCTAGGGGGTGGTACGGACCTGAAAGGGCTCTTGTTCTGTAACGGAAGCGGGCCACGCACGATGGCGTGGCCCGCTGCACTGATTCGAGGGATTGTCCGTGGTCAGAGGGACTGGACGGATTCGGGGGCGACATAGGCCGTCCGGGCGTTCTCGACGCTCTGCTCGGAGTCGGAATGAACGAAGACGATGAGGTTCTCGTCGCGCCAGAGCACGGCCGGTTTGCCGCGTTCCTTGGCCTTGGGGCAGGAGTAGCAGATGCCGGGCTCCGCGTCTTTGCAGCCCTCTCCGGGGCTCTCCAGGAGGAAGACGCTGACCGGTTTGATCGAATCAGCGCGATCAGCGTGGGGGTTGAAGAGGGCGTGGATCGAGTTCCCGCCGCCGGGGACGGCGCAGGCGCCGACGCCGACGAAGGAGTAGCCGATCTCGTCCATCCGGGCGATCGCCTCGGCGAGGCGTGTCCCGCCACAGCCGAGCTGGGTTTCGGCGAACGCGCGGGCCTCGTCGATGTTGGTCGCGACGATCTTCGATGTGAAATTGCCGCTGGCGATGTCCGAGCAGCGGTTGTGTTCGCGCTGCACGAACTGGAGCTGGGACGAGACGGTCTGGATGTTCAGGGCCTGGCCGTCCGCCGGGGCGGAGTTCGAAAACTGCTGGACGCCGATCCAGAGAACCGTGGCGCTGAGCAGCACGACCGCCGCTACCGCGGCCAAGCGGGGCAGGAACGAGAACAGGGCTGTGGACCTGCGATCCGTCTGATGCTTGTGCTCGCTGAAACTGATCGGGCGATCATCGGCGGCGTGCTCGGCCTCGAACCGGGCCAGAATCTGCTCGCGAAGGCCCGCGGGGGCCTGCGTCGGCTCGGCCATCGCCCGCGAAACGGCGTCTCGGAGATTGCGCTCGAACTCGACCGCCTGATCGGCACCGTCGAACTCGCTGGCCCGGGGATCGTCGCGAGCGATCTCCCCGTCCGCGAGAGCGCGGATGCGGGCAGCACGGCTCAGACCGTCGGGCAGACGGGTGGGCGGCTCAGCGGGCCGGTTCGGATTGTGCGGGGTGTGGTCAGCCATGGTGCGGATACTGCGGACGGAGGAGAGGTCCCGAAAGGGACCCGGAATGCGGGAGGTGGCCGGTTCTCAGGCCTCCTCGACTTCGGAGGGGTCCCGGGCAGGAGTAAAACCCACCTCGGCGGCGAAATCTTCCAAGGAATCAGCGAGAATTTTGCGTGCCCGGTGCAACCGGCTCATGACCGTCCCGATCGGTACAGCCATCACCGTGGCGATCTCCCGGTACTTCATGCCCTCGACGCCCCAGAGCAGCAAAACCTCGCGATGCTCGTCACTGAGATCGTCGATCGCCTTTTTCAATCGGTCGTCCACGTGCTCCCAATCCAGACTGGCGAGATTCCAGACCGGAGGAGCCTCGTCGGGGATGCGATCGTCGGACGTGGCGTCGTAAAACTCGTCAACGGGCGTTGCGGAGCGCTTCCGGCGTCGGACGTCCGAATAAAAGGTGTTGTGCAGGATCGTGAAGAGCCAGGCCCGGATGCCCTTCCCCTTCTCTTCAAAGGTCTTCGCGTGACGCAGCGCCTTGAGATAGGTCTCCTGCACCAGTTCCGAGGCCTCGTCGGGGTGGCGCGTGAGTTTGAGCGCCATGCGGTACAGGGCGTCCATGTGCTCCAGAGCGAGTTGTTCGAATTCCTGTCGTTCCACGGAGCGGGCTCGCTGGGGGTCGCTGCGCCGTACGCGCATTGGGCGTCGAGGATACCAGACGGGTCGGTCTGCGATGCGTCCTCGGGACGAGGGACGGGATCGCTCAAGAGCCGCCGGTGCGACGCTGGGCCCGGCGCTTGGCGGCGAGCAGGCCTTCGGTGGTCGAGCCGGCCGAGTCGTCCGAACCGGGCTTCTCGGCATCGGGCTTCCTCGTCGGCGATGAATCACCTGGCTTGGACGGCCGGTCGTCTCGCGGCGTTCGTTGGGGCGTCGCGGTCGAGGATCTGGCCCGGCGCATCGCTTCGGTTGCTGAACCCGACGGTGCGTCGGCGACCTTCGGCCCCGGCTCGCGGCGCGGAGCGCCGGTTGGCGTCGGCTTCGCCGGTTCGCCGGGCTGACGCCGGGCCTTGGACCTCGCGGCCCGGCCCTTGAGGCCCGACAGCGTTGAGGCGGCCTGATCCGATCGCTGCGCGATCGACTGCGCCGTGTACCGACGCAGTTCGAGCGCGAGCTCGCGCGAGAGGAGCCGGTCCCAGGCGATCCGGCGCGTCCCGACATCGAACAGGAACACCACGACGCACCAGACCAGAAGCACGCGCCAGAGCGGGGTCGATGCGGTGATGACCTGAACGCTGCTCCGGTCGAACAGATCGACTTCGTTCGGTCGGAGCAGGTCGATCTCGCGTCCGCCGGTGATCGAGGCGATCTGTCGGAGCAGCGTGGAGTCCGAGCGCAGCGATTGGAACTCCGGGCTGAGCGTGCGCACGGCGCTGACCGTGGCGGCGCCGACGCGGTCGCTGCTGCCGCGGCGCGGGAAGAGGCTGGCGACGTAGCTACCCTGCGCCGGCGCGGGCGAGGTGGCGCGGTACTGGCCGGGCCCGATCTGTTCGAGCGAGATGGGGGCGCGGGTACCGTCGGGGCGGTCGACGGTGCCTTCGATGAAAAGGCCGTCGCGCGGGCGCCCGTCTTCGTCGAACGCGTCGACTTTGACGATCAGTTGATCGCCCACTACTTCGGCGGTGACTTCGAGGTTCTCGTCGGTCGCGGGGCGCGCGATGAGGCGGGCGATCTGTATCCAGAGGCCGTCGTAGCCGGGCCAGTCACGCCACGCGCGAGCCCAATTGGTCGCGTCCGAGGTAAACGCCGCGACCTGGCCTCGCCCGATGAACCAGTGCGCCAGCAGCGGGTAGCCGTCTTCCGAGGCGAGGGCGTTGGTGATCTTCGGGTCGTCCTTCGCCTGCGTCAGCACGAGCCCGTTGAGCGGCGGGATGGGCCGCTCGCCGGCGAGCACCTGCTGCCACCCGACGACGCCGTTGATCAGCGGCGATCCGCCGGCGGTGACGATCGGCGTGAACCGGCCTTCGCGCACGAGCGGTCTGCGGACCACCTGTACTTCCTTGAGGAAGATGCCTTGCACGAGGTTCGGGTCGGTCACCTCGTGGAAGGTGCCGTCGCCGGCGAGCGCGATCTGCCCGAGCGTGCCGATATCCGCGCCGTCTCCGACGGCGATGGTGGAAACGGTCACGCCGGCTTCGCGCAGGTTCGCGGCGATCGCGACCATCTCTTCCGGACTGCCGCTGGACTGGCCGTCGGACAGGATGATCATGTGCTTGACGGCGGCTTCCGCGTTAAGGAGCGATGTCGCGCCCTTGCGCATCGCCGGGGGCAGGTTCGTGCCGCCGCCGGACGAGATCGCGCGGACCCGCGCCGCGTTGCGCTGGGGGTCTGTGTTGCGCTGGAGCGGGACGACGACGCGTTCGCCCGAGTTGAACTCGATGACCTCGACCAGATCGGTTTCATCGAGCGTCTGGATCGCGTACGCGGCGCCCTCGTTGGCGATCTCCTGCTGCGTGCGAGAGCCCCGGTTGACCGGCGCAGCCATGGAGCCGGACGAGTCGATGATGAAACAGACCGCGGCCTGCGCGGTGACGACCTCGTCCGGCAGGTCCAGGCGGACCGGGAGGATCGCTTCGAGGTCGGTGCCGTTCCAACCGCCGGCGCCGAACCCGCCGTAGCCGCCGACCATCACCAGCCCGCCGCCCATGAGGTTCACGTAGTCCGCGAGCAGCCCGTGGGTTCGGCGCGGGACATCGCCCGCGGCGACGTCCTGCAGGATGATCAGGTCGTAGGCGTTGAGTTCGTCGAGCGTGCGTCCGAGGTCTCTGGGTGAGACGCTGCGGACGGGGATGTTCGCGCCCTCGAGCGTCGCGACGAGCGGGTTCGCGGCGGCCGCTCGGTCGGCCCGCCCGTCCACGATGAGGACGGTGCCGCGGCTCTCGGTGGTGACGACCGTCTCGGCGCGGTTGTTCTGAAGGATGCGGTCCTGCGCCGGGTCATCGGGCGTGAAGGCGACCTCGAGCCGGTGGAGCACGTCGCTCTCTTGCAGGGGCACCTGGAGGATGACGATGTTGCGTCCTTCTCTGAGACTGACTCGTCGTCCGTTGCCGATGTCGCTGGGCGAGATGTCGAGCAGTTCACCGTTGTAACGCAGGTTGACCGTGCCGCTCGTCGCCTCCGTCGCGCTGAGCACGACGCGGACGGGGATGGTCGCGCCGCCGGTCGAGCGGGGTGGGGCGTCGATCGCTTCGACCATCACTTCCGAGCGCACCCGGTATGTCACCGGAACGACATCGACGCGCACGGGCGTCGGCGACGAGGCGAGTTCCGAGGCGGCGCGGAGCGCATCGCCGCCGGTCTCGACACCGTCGCTGACGAGCACAATGCGTCTGGCGGCGTCGGGCGGGAACATCCGCTGCGCGAACCGAAGGGCGGTATCGATGTTCGAACCGTCGACGAGCTGGTACTCGATCTCGATGTCGGGGCCGGTCGAGGCCGACGGGATCGAGACCGCCATGCTGCTCCCGGCAAAGACCACCACGCCGAGCAGGTCCTCGGGTGTGCGGTCCTGGCCGGATCGCGCGAGGTAGTCGAGCACGGCCTCGCGATACGAGCGCGAGTTGCCTTCGGCGTCGTTGCCGAACTCGGAGTATTGGTCGGCGAGCAAGCGCATCGAATCGGAGATGTCGACGACCGCGACGACCGCGAGGCGCTTCGTTTCGCGCACCGATGATGCGCCCGCCAGAATCGTGGCGATCAGCGCGATCAGCAGCGCCCGCGCGATCGCGGCCGACCACGCCCGGTAGGTGCTCATCGCGGCTCGGAAGTCGCGGATCGCCATGACCGCCATCGGGATGGCGAGCAGTCCGAGCCAGAGCCACGCGGGGTTGTCGAAGGTGATATCCACGTCGGGACCAGTCTAGGGACGTCGAGCGGGCGACACACTCGCGAGCATCAGGAGCCGCTCTGCGATTCGGAACCCGACGAGCCGCTGTCGCTCGAACCGGCGGCGCCGTCGGTCGACTCCGAGTCCTTAAGTCGGCGCTGACGCTCGATGCTCTTGTCGAAGTAGCGGCTGACGGTTTCCCAGTAGCGCGGCGAGATGCGGTTCTCCTCGAGGTCGCGCTGGAGCTGATCGCGACGGCGGATAAGGTCCCGTTCGAGTTGGCCGGGCGACTGCCTCGGCGAGTCAAGTGTGATGGGGTTCTGCCCGTCGGATTCGCGGTCGCCGACGACGGTCTCTTCGCCGTTCATCTCGCCGGAGCGGCGCGCGTCAATGGTCTCGACCTCCCGGTTTGCCCGGTCCGGGCTGATGCCCTCGCGTCGGTCACGCTCGGCCTGACGGCGCAGCCTGTCGAGTTGGCGCGCGGTGTCTTCGTCTTCGAGCAGGCGGCGCTGCTGCTCACGCAACCGCTCGGCGGCCGCTTCATCGACTTCTGTTCGACGCTTGCGCTGCTCCAACTCGCGGAGCGCATCGGCGCCGGATTTCGGTTGGGGCTGCCCACTGCCGTCTCCAATTCCCGTACCGCCCGGGCTGGACGAACTCGAGCTGCCCTGCTGGTCCTGACCTGATGTTTGCTCGCCGTCGCCGCCCGAGCCTTCTCCGGTCGGCGAACCGTCCGGGCCCTGGCTCGATTCACCACCGGGCTGGTCAGCGCCCGCGCTGCCTTGATCGCTGGACGAAGGGGAGCCCGTCTGCGAATCGCTGGAGGACTCGCCCTCACCGCCGGACTGCTGCGAACCGGGTTGCTCACCGGAACGGCTCGATTCGCCGCCCGTGCCTTCGGGGTTGTTGGCGTCGGCCTGTGATTCGTCGTTGCTCCCCGATGCGCCCTGCTGGGGCTGGCCGTCCGGGCGTCCACCCTCGCCCGGCTTGGACTGCTGACCCTCAGAGCCCTGCTCGGTTGATGACGGCTTCTGCTGGCCGCCGGACTCGGAGCCCTCGCCCTGCTGGCCGGATTCGGAGCTTTGGGCGGGCGCGGCATCGGAGTTCGAGCCGGCGCCCTGCTGCTGCTGCGAGTCACCCGACTGCTGGTCGCCGGATTCACCGGACTGCTGCTGATCGCCAGAACTCTGGTCGCTGTCCTGCTGGCCGTTCTGGTCGCCCGACTGCTGATCCGCCTCACGCTCGCCCTGTTCCGAGGCCTGTTCCGAGGCCTGTTCGGAGCCGGGCTCACTCTGGTTCCCGCTCTGCGGCGAGCCCTCCGAGCCGGACTGCTCCGGTTCCGAGCCGGGCTCGGTCTGCTCGGAAGCCGCGGGATCGGAGTCGCCGGGGGACCGCTCGCCGGAAGCATCGTGCTGATCGGGAGCGCCGGGTTCGCGGGCTTCCTGTGCCGATCGGTCGAGGGCCTCGGACAGCTGCTCGGCGGTGTCCTGGGCGTCCTCTGATGCGCGGTTCTCGCGCTGCTGCTGTTCGATGGTTCGCGCGAGGTCGTCCGCCTGCTGCGGGTCCATGCCGCGCTCTTCGAGTTCGCGCCGGATTTCTTCGCGCGTGCGCCGTTCGGTCTGGTCCGTGAGGCGCTCGGCCTGCTCGCCGCTCAGGCCGCGCCGACCCAGATCTTCGCGTTGGCGAGCCTTCTCCTGCTCGCGCTGTTCCGCTTCCTGTTGCGCGAGATCGTCGAGTTCCTGCGAAATCTCTTCGATCTCGCGGGCGATCTCTTCGCGGCGCTCCGCGTCCGCCTGTTCGGCTTCACGCTGCAGGTCTTCGAGCGCATCGGCGGCACGGTCGAGTTCGCCGGACCGCAGCGCGTCGCGCAGGCGCTCGCCGGCGTTCGGGCTGGGGCCGGACGAATCGGAAGACGACGAGGAATCGCTCGGCAGGTCCTTCAACAGTTCGCGCAGCGCCTCTTCCTTGGCACGCTCGTCGGCAGCGCGCTGCTCGCGCTCGCTGGCCGCTTCGTCGAGGATCCGGGCGAGTTCGGCCTCGGCCTCCTCCGGCGTCATCTCGCCGGACTCGACCTGTTCCTGGATTTCGTCGATCTGCTCACGATCTTCCGGCGCGAGAAGGTCGGCGCCGGGCGCATCGGCGTCTTCGTTCTCTCGGTTCTCGAGGTCGGCGCTGTCGAGCTCCTCCTGAAGCTGCTTGATGCGGTTCTGCGCCTGTTCGATCCGCGCGTCGCGCTCGGCCTCGGCGACCTGCTGCTCCTTGCTCTTGAGCAGGTGCAGCGGTTGCATGGTGATGCCGAGGGCGATTGACGCTGCAGCGATGACCGGCCAGGCCATCCACGAACGACCGAGGCGAACCTGCACCGCCTGCCTGGCACGGACCCGCGCGGCGAGGTGTTCGGCATCGGCGATGGCCATCTGGACAAACGGATTGTCCGGATCGCGCTCCGCGAGCGAGAGCGCGGAACTGAGCCGGTCCTCGAGGAGCATCGCCTTATCGACCTCGGAGGCGCCTTCGAGATCTCCGGTGCGACGGCGCAGGGCGATCGTCACCGACGCGACGAGCGCGAGTCCGGCGGCGGGCGCGGCGATCAGCCACCAGTCGATCCCGGGCCCGATCAGGCGATCGGCGAGGATCCCGACCAGCGACCCCGCGAGAGCAATGGTCATGGCCGGACCGATCAGGCCCAGCAGATCCCGGGCAAAACGGCGTCGAGAGGCGCTGCGCGCGAGCCTGCGCGTCCGGGCGACGCGATCGGCGATCTGACTGCGGGTTGTGGGTTCGGTCGGGGTCATGGTCTGCCAATGAAGGGTGCAGGGCCCTCAAAAGGTTCAGGAAGCGGACACAAACAATGATACGAGCGGGAATGGCCCGGGTTTGCACAAAGTTGGTCGTATCGAGCGGACGGTTCTCCCCTACGCTTGATGCCGCTGTCGACGCCGGGCGTGGGCCGAGCCGCAGCGGCGACCGAAACCTATGTTTAGCGAGGAATTAAGTATGCCGACCACCGCGAACCTGTACGCCTCCACGATCGTCCCGATGGCGACCACCGCGATGAACTACGCCAAGGCGGTCTGTGCGGGGATCGAAGACAGCCAGTTCGGACGCAAGCCGGAGGGTGTGGATTGCAACACCCCGGCGTGGGTGATCGGTCATCTGGCCATCTATCCGGATCGCGTGCTCGAAATGATCGGCCGGGGTGATATCGCCCGGACCGACGAGCGGTATCAGGAACTGTTCAAGGCCGGCACCAACGCCGTTGACGATGCCGACGGCTCGTACTACCCGCCGATGCAGGAACTGCTCGACCGGTTCGTGACGCGGACCGAGGTGGTGCTCGAGGCGATCGCCAACGCGGACCTCGCTGCGCTTGAAGCCGAGAACCCGGTCGAGGGGCGGTTTCGGGAGATGTTCCCGACCGTCGGCGCGGCGTGCGGTTTCCTGCTGTGCGGGCACACGATGATGCACCTGGGCCAGATCAGCACATGGCGTCGGTGCATGGGGCTCGGCAGCGCGATGTGAGCGGATCGCTCAGGCGGCTGGCGAGGTGGGGCCCGAAGGGTCGGGCGTCTGGAACCGCTCGAACGGGATGGCGCTGAGCGCGTCGCGTGCCTCGTCCTTGTCGAGTTCGATCGTCAGGCGGTCCAGCCCGGCCTGCAGGGCGTCCAGGTCGGCGCTGATCGAATCGGCCAGGTTCATGGATGAGCCCGCGCCCGAGCCTGATCGTGGGATGTTGGTGGTGGCGTCGCGTTTGGGTCCATGGACGCCGCCGTCGGGAAAGGGCAGCACATCGCGGTCGCTGTCGAATCGGGAGCCCGAAGTTGTCGATCCCCTGTTGAGATTCAGCATGACACACCTGCCTTGTCCTCATCCGTGACCGGACGAGTCTGCCAATGAAATCGGCAACGGTGCAGCGGGAATAAACCCAGATCACGCGGTTTTGACGGGGTCTCGGCGCTTGTCCGAGAACTTGACCACTTCCGGATGCTCCGCCGGGGTCAGGGGTTCGGATTGCGCGGGCGCGATAACCGGTACTTCGCGCAAAGCGCCCGCACGAGCGAAACCGCTTAGTGCTCCGGCTCCATGTGTCCGGAGTCAGCGTCGTTATCGGCGTTGCGCTCGGTGCCGACCTTGGGCTCGGTGCCTTCTCGAAGCCGTCGCAGGTTCGAACGGTGCTTCACGATCACCAGCGCGGCGATGAGTGCCCCGACCAGCACGAACGGCCAGGCACCGACCAGAGTCGTCTGGGCGGGCCACGCCGCGAGGGCGAAGCCGGCGATGGCTATTGGGAGCGCGCACGCTGCGACGATCGACGACACGCTCACGTACTTCGTGACCTTCAGGCAAACCAGCCACACCAGCAGCGCGGTCAGCGCCGCGGGCGTCACCCAGGGCCAGAAGCCGAGGAACATGCCGAAGCCGGTCGCGACCCCCTTGCCGCCCTTGAAGCGGAGGTAGATCGGGAAGATGTGCCCCAACACGGTGGCGACGCCGATGCCGAGCCACTTGAACGCTTCGCCCGCCGGAAGATCCGGGCGCGACGCCGCGCTGATGATAAATCCCCAGACCAGCACCGGGACCGCGCCCTTGAGCACATCCAGAAGGAAAGCGAGCAGGCCGAGGCGCTTGCCGAGGACGCGCATGGTGTTGGTTGCGCCGATGTTGCCCGAGCCGTGTTCGCGGATGTCCACGCCGCGCGCGAAACCGAGCAGCAGCCCGAACGGGACGCCTCCGATGGCGTAGGCGAGGACGAGCGCGACGATCCAATTGGTCATGACTCCGCCTCTCGATCGTCGTTCGCACAGAGATCGAGGAGGATGATCTGTTTCATGAGCGTCGACGCGGCGGTCGCGCCCGCAGCGCACCAGCCGCGCCAGCCGTCGCGATACGCCTTCGATCGGATGAGCATTTTCAGGAACGCTCCGGTGGGCGAGGTGACGAGTTTGGAGGGCTTCCCTCGACGCCCCATGGCTCGGTAGCTCTCGGCGGCGATCCGCGCGTGGCTGACCTGACGCGCGAGGAACGACGCCATCGATTCGATCGAGTCGTGGCGACAGTCGCCCTCCAGCCGACCGATCGAGCCGGTCTGGTCGATGAGTTCCAACTTGTCGTGCGGGTCGTAGCCCGCCCAGCGGGCCCTGCCGGTGCGCACGAGGCGCAGACGCCACTCCGGCTGCCAGGCGTGCTCGAGCATGCGCCCTCGGTAGAAGACCTTCCGGTTGATCTCGAAGCCGTCGACTCGGCCGCCAGCGTCATGGAGGGCTCGGCGGACGCTGGCCTGCAGATCGGGTTCAAGCGACTCGTCGCTGTCGAGGTGCAGCGTCCAATCGAGACCGAGTTTCGACGATTCGTCGAGGGCGAACTGCTTCTGCTTCACGTAACCGAGGAAGGGCTGGTGGATGACGGTCGCCCCCCGCTGTTCACACAATTGGACCGTTCGGTCCGTCGAGCCCGAGTCCACGCAGAGGATCGATGCGCCCAGGCCTCGGACGCTGTCGAGCGTGCGTCCGATGGTCGCCTCGTTGTTGAAGCAGGTCACCGTGACCGCCAGCGACAGTTCGCGATCGCGCTCCGCACCTCGTGACTGGGGTTGGCTCTCGGCACTCACGCCGATCATCGTCGCTTGGCACGCGTGTGGGGTCAAAGCCGGTGTACACTCGCGCGGCATGATCCTGGCCCCTACCAGCCGCGTGCGTGTGGTGATCCCCTCGGTTTCGGACGGGACCGAGCTCGCCGGCGCCAAGGCCCGATCGATCGCCCGCGCGGTCTGCACCGAGTCGTTCGGGGCTTCGGCGCGGGTGATCAAATCCGACGATCGAACCACGGTGCTGGCCGGCGAGGCCGCCGGCTACCCGGTGGTGGTCAAGGCGCTGGCACTGGACCGCGCGATCGACCGGATCCGGTCGGTCGTCAGACGCACCCGTCACTGGCGTCAGGCGCGGGGTGCTGCCGCGGTCGCCTCCGCCGGCCTGCGCGTCTGCCACACCCACGCGATCGTCCGTGGCACTGACCCCTCCGGGCATCGGGTGGAAGCGCTCGTCATCGAACGGGTGGAGGGGCCGACGCTGCTGCGACTCGCGAGCGAGCGATCGGTCGGTTCGGGCGACGATCGAGTGCTTCTTGATCGCCTTGGCGAAGACGTCGGCAAGCTCGTGCGAGCGGGGCGATTCAACCGGGATCACAAGCCTTCGAACATCATCGTTGAGACGCAAGCCGACGGGCGTCCGGTCCCGGTGCTGATCGACACGTCCGACATCCGCCGAGCACGGACGAACCGATCGCTCGACGAGATGCTCGCGAAACTGTTGATCGAGGCGACCGGCACCTCGGTTCAGGTCCCGACTCGGGATCGGGTGCGTATCGCCCGGGCCGCGCTGAGGTGCGGCGGGCAGCGCCGTGAACTCCGGGACGTACTCGCTTCGGTCGAACGGATCGTCGACGCGCACGGCGATCCGACGCCGAAAGACGATCCTCTGGCGTTCGATGCCTGAAGCTCTGGCTACTCGATCAGGCGCATCCGCCCGAAGTCCGGGATCGGCACGCGCCCGAACGCGCTGTACGGCGCCGGGAAGTAGACGAAGAACGCCTTGCCGAGCAGCAGGTCGCGATGGACCACGCCCAGAGTCCCGTCGATCTGGTCGGCGACGGTCGGGTCGATCGGCGTGCTGTGCGTGGGCCAGCCGCGACCGTCGAGCGAGGAGCCCGAGTTGTCGCCGAGCATGAAGAAGTGGTCGGGGCCGAGGGTGGCAAGGTCATCGGGGTGCCACGCAAAGGCCCGCCGGGGCGAGCCGAGCCCGTTGTGGAACGGGCGGTAGTAGATATCGCGATCGAGACCGACGCGGTGGAGCGTAACCGGGGAGCCCTCGAAGCCGAATGAAACCGAAGGGCGTCCGTGCGCCTCGTAGGTCGCGGCGTTGAGGAGGCTGTCGAAGTTGTACCGGGGGTTGCCGTCCGTTGAGCCGGGCAGGTAGCGAAGGTTCTCGAACGACCGACCGGTGACGAATTCGAGGCGCTGATCGGGCGACCAGTCGTAGCGTGCGGGCTTCCCGATCCGTTTGTCATCGATCAGGAGCAGCAGCTGCTGATCGTGGTGCCAGAACTCGACATTGGTCGTGCGCCCTGGCTTGAACGAAGGGGCATCCGCGTCCGACAGCGTGGTCCAGGACGCTTCGGACGATGCGCCGAGCGGGCGCATCTGGATCGCGGCGCGCCCGTTGCCGATCACGGCCCGGAACTCGTGCTGACGAGCGGTCAGCGAGATCGTCGTGGTCAGGCCTTCGGTCCTGGGTTGGATGCCGGCGCGGACGCGGATGTCGGCGACGGGGTAGACGGGGGTGCTGCGACCGCGCTGCCAGTTCGGCGTGCCGTCGTTGTACGGCTCGAAGTCGGTCACCGGCCAGCGGACGCTGTCCCACTCCAGTGTGGTCGGAGTGTTCGACCCGTAGGTGTACGAACGCTCGCCGTCGATCGTCCACAGCGACTCGTTCGAGCCTGCGATCCACGGCGAATCGAAATAGCGAACCGTGTTCAACTGCGGGTTGAGCGGCGTGTATTCGCTGGAGAAGACCGGCTGCCAGAGGGCCCGCTGGACTTCAAACGGCTTGCGCTGGATCTGCCAGGCGTTCCGTTCGAGCGCGAGCCCGGCGAGGTCGGCACCCTCGCCCGCCGGGATCAACGGTGTGGTGAACACATCTCCCTCGACGATCCACAGGTGCTCGTTGGGAAGCCCGACCAGACGCTTGATGTAGTTCTGCTCGGCTCCGGTCGGGTTCTTGAAGACCACAACCTCGAACCGGCGCGGCGGGCGGACCTCGTAGAGGTACTTCTGGACGAGAATCCGGTCGCCGGCACGGGTGCGCATCGGCTCCGGGATCGGGGAGCCGGTCCGGTCGGGGCCGGTCGACTCGTACGGGAAGCCGGTCATGGGGTCCATGAGCGACGGGTACTCCCCCCCGTACCGACGCCCGTCGCTGCCCTGGATCGGGCCCTGAATGCCGAAGGGCATGTCTCCGGCGTAGTACCAGGGGCCGATCGGCCAGTTGTAGCCGGTCTCCGGCCCCTGGGCGCGCATGTGGGCGCCCAGCAGGGTTGGGGCCATCGAGCCCGTCGGGATGCGATAGGCCTCGATGAGGTAGAGCTTGAAGATGAGCGCCATCGCGAGCGAGATCACGAGCGAGATCAGGGTCTCTTTGATCGAGCCCTCGGCCTTCGGCTTGCGATGCTTCACGTCTGTGGGTGGGTTGCTGCTGTGGTCGCTCATCGCGGACACCTTATCGGCTCGGGGCGGTCCTGACCTGTCGCGTTACGCCCTCGGCGAGATCGGGGTTCACTCGTTCGAGCCGCTGGCCGATCCGTCGTCGCCGGTGCCTCCCGACCCGCCGCGTGGGCGCCGACGCCGGCGCTTTGGACGCTTCGAGGACGAGCGGTTCGATCCGGAGGGCTTTTCGGTGCCGTCCCCAGATGCCTTCGGTGCGTCGCCGTCTCCTCTGGCGGACTTGTCGCGCAGGTCCGGGGAGTCGTATCCCTCGCCGGATTTGCGCCCGCGCGGCTTCCGCCGGCGTCGCGACCGGCGCGACTTCGTCTTTCCGTCGGGTGCGCCCTGGTCTGGGCCTGCTTGTTCGTCGCCGGAGGCTCGGCGGCTTCGCCGGCGCTTCGGTCGCTCCGTGGTTGACGAGGACTCCTCGCTCTGAGACCGCTCCCGGTGCGTCTTCTGCGGGTCGGAGCGGTCGGATCGCGGTTCCGAACGCGATGCGGCGCGTTCGGGGCTCATCCCGCGGAGCGGATCACTCGCGGGCGCTTTGCCGGCGGCGAGCAGTTGCTCGGCCTCCTCGACCGAGACGAGTTCCTCCACCGGCACCGCGACCTGCTCTCGGTTGTGATCGAGCGAGACGAGGACGAGCTGGGTCAGGATCTGGGTGTCACGGACCTCGCCCGGCCCGTGGGGCGTGCCGACGCGCGACTTGCGCCGGGGCAGGTTTTTGCGCAGATCGTCATAGGTCTTGTCTTCGTAGCGGAGGCAGCACATCAGTCGCCCGCAGCGCCCGGAGATCTTGAGCGGGTCCAGCGTCGCCTTCTGGATCTTCGCCGATCGCATGGAGACCGGCTTGAGGACCTTGAGGAACTGTTTGCAGCAGCAGTGCTGGCCGCACTTCTCGTAGTCGGCGACGAGCCTGGCTTCGTCGCGCGCGCCGATCTGACGCATCTCGACCCGCGTGCCGAATTCCGAGCCGAGGTCCTTGACCAGTTCGCGGAAGTCCACACGGTCCTCGGAAAGGTAGTAGACGGTGAGGAGTTCACCGCCGAGGATCGGTTCGACCTCGACCACCTTCATGTCGAGCATGTAGTGGTTGGCGAGTTCCTGCACGCGCTTGCGCCAGCCCGGTGCCTGTTCCTTGAGCCGGTCGAACGCCTGGAGGTCTTCCACGGTCGCGACACGCAGGATCCGGCCCTTGCTGAAGAACGGGTAGTCCTTGCCGCCCGATCGATCGATGTACTCGAGCATCTCCTTGCGGGTGACGCTCTTGGAGCAACCAGCGTTCGGGCAGGTGCTGGTGAGCATCTCGCCGATCTCGGTGCCGCGATGGGTGGATGCGACGATCTTCGACCCGCAACCGGGTTTGGCGTCGCCGTCGTAGGGGAACTCGCCGATGAGCTTCATCGAGCCGAAGCGCAGCACCATCGATGTCGGCGGTTTGAGCTTCTTGTAGGCGATGATGTCCGCGTGACGCTGGTCTTCGAGATCGGTCTCGAACTGCGGCAGAGGGAAGATAGACATTTCGGGATCGGTTCCGTGTTCAGATTCGGTCCGAACGCGTCGCGCAGCCTTCGCAGCCCAGCGCCGGTTCGGATGTCGTCGGGAGGGTTTTTGGGTCCGCGGCGCCCCCGACCGGCGCAGCGGATTCGAACTCGGGAACCGCAGGCACTATACCGGCACGCTCCAAAAACGAAAGCGAGCCGCGCGGCAGCACGGCTCATCGAGACCGGGTCTCACCCCGGTTGTGCGTGGTCCTGGCCGATCAGGGCGAGCGCCGGGCGCTCTCGAAGATCTCGGGAAGGCTCTGCGTCTGGAGCAGGTCGAGCGAACGGCCCTGCTCGAGGCCGAAGATGTACAGCCGCTCCTGGGCGTCGTTGAGCACGAGCAGCACGTCGGAGTCTTCGCGAGCCTGGATGTTCGTGACCGTCATCGAGCCGACGGTCGTCACATCGGCCCGGGCTTCGTTGCCCAGACGCATGTTCGACGCCTGCGTGATGATCATGGCCATGATCACAAACGCCGAGGCCCAGAGCGCGGCGGCGCCGGTGTCGATCCGGGTTGTTTGCTTGGAGTCGCTCATCGGCGCGTCCCCCCCCCGCTGTTCGAGGCCTGTTGGAGCGACGCGTAGTCGATCCCGACAAGGCTCCGGCGGCTGGCGTCCCAACGCAGGGCGACGATCTCCTGATTGTTGGCATCGAAGATCGCGATCGCGTCGGATACCGACCCGGTGATCTTCATGCCGAGCGCGGTGTACTGGCCTCGGGCGCGGTTGGCGTTCTGTGCGCTCGACTCGGCGGGGCCGATGCTCACCAGCACCAGCGCCACGATCAGCAGCACGTTCAAGGTGATCAGTCCTCGGTACGACTTCCGATTCATGGAAGCACTCTCCTTTCGAGAGCGGGGACGCTCGGGATACTCAGACTGTAGACGCACCGCCGGAACCGTGTGTTCCGATTAGCGTGGCCGGATCAGTCCTGGTGCTCGCGTCGGCTTGGCATCGCCGCGAGTGCGACCGCGGCTATCGCGAGAATACCGCCGATCAGATACGGCAGGATGGCGCTCCCGGAACTCAGGTCCTGCACGCGCGGCGGCGTCGCCGACTGTGCGGAGGCGACGGGAGCGAGCACAGCGACCGCGGAGCAGGCGAGAACGGAACCACAAACCACGCTTCGGCGGACCAGTGTCTTCATGCCATCACGGTACCCCGGCGTTCGGACGCCCACAAGCGACGCCCGAAATCAGGTCGCGGACGGTCCGCCGCACGCGAACGACGCGCGCCGGTAAGCCCGCAGGCCACGCGCGCGAAATCGTCCGGGCTCAGGTCGATTGTTTCCCACTTCGGGCTGCGGGTTCTGGCGATCGCGGCGTAGTCGGCCCGTGTCACGCAGCGAAGGGCGTACCAGCGATCCCGATGCCGAAGCAGGTGATCAAACTCGCCGTCCGGAGGCTGCCGATCCGTCCAGTACGCGAACACGAACACCGCCTCGAAACCGTCGCCGAACAGCGACTCCCATCGTTCGAGCGACCGCAGGTCCTCGCGGGTCACCCAGTTCTCGAGGCGCCGGATCCCGGAGCGGGCGGTCCAGCGGAGTTTGCGTCCCTTGATGTCGACAAGCAGGTTCCGCTCGGGCGTCGAGACGAGAAAATCGAAGGACTTGATCGCTCCGGGATCGGCGCCGAACGCCTCGTCCGGGCCGTCCGGGAGCAGCGAACGCTTGGCTTCATCGACCGCGACATAGGGCAGGCGGAGCCGACGCAGGTGCTCTTCGAAGGCGAGTTCGCAGTGGTGGCGACGGAGCATCGATATCGATCCTAGCAGGACAGCTTCAGGATCCAGCGGGCGAATTCGGTGAATCTTCGGGCGGTTCGGTTCCCGATTCGAGCCGATCGCGCAGCCGGTCCAGGATGATCGGGATCGCCGGGGGCACGGGCTGGGTGCTGAGCACCGGGAGCGTCCGCAGGGCGCTGCGATGGTTGGCCTCGACGATCTGATAGTCCTCGACGCCCTCCAGAGGGGTCGAGGACACCGGAACCACGCCGTCGCCGATCTGGTCGGTCATGGCATCGATCCGGGCGAGCAGCAGGTCCCGCGCGTCTTCTCCGAGCAGGCCCGTGACGGGAGCCGAAGAGGCGATCTCGTCGATCTTTTCGCGCTGCGAAGCGGTGGCCCGGGCGGCGATGATGGTGATCTCGGTCGTCTCGGGGAGCGAGCGCGAATTGAGGTCCGTCAGATAGTCGGACCCGGCAGCCAGGTCAGCCGCGGCGTCGCCGGAGCCGTCGACCACGAACGCGAGGACCTCCGACGGATCGAGCGACCGGGACGCCCAGACCCGCGCGACGACCTCCCGCGCCTCGCCGATCGGCTGGAGCATCGCGACGGGTGACCCGGCGTTGGGCGTCCCGACGGTGATCAGTCGGTCGACCTGCGGGCCGGCCCAATCGGAAGCGGCCATATGGCGAGTCAGCACGTCGCGTGAGATGAGGCCGCCCATGGAGTGCGCAACGATCGAAACTCTGTCGAAGCCACCGGCGTCTGTCTGCCGTCGCAGCGCTGCGGCGAGGTCGTCCGCCGAAGCGGACGGGGGCTGGTCGTTGGCGTAGTTGAAACGGAGCACCCGGTGGCCCTCAAGGGCGAGAGCCGGGGCGAGTTCGTCCCAGAGGTCGCCCGGTTCGTCGAGGCCGTGGACCAGCAGGACCGTCGATCGTTGCTCGCCGGATTTCGTCGGATCGAACCGATTCCAGTCTTCGCCGGCGTCGCCGGGTTGATACTCGAAGAGCCCGAGCCGTTGCTGGAGACGCTGCGAGGCGTCGAACAGCAGTTCTTGTGGACTGTTCGATCGGATCAGGCGGCTCAGTTCGTCGCTCGCCGCCGAAGCGCGACGCTCCAGCCAACGCAGCGCGGTCTCGACCTCGTCACCCGCCCGGTAGGCGGCGATCTCGGCTCCGTTCATCCGCCCGTCCGGCGGGTTCTGGCCCTGCATGGCCCAGACGATCGCGCCGCCGGTCACGGCGAGGAGCGCAAACCCGATGACCCCGGCGATCGTGCATCGCGTGCGACGAGAGAGGGATGAAAAACGGGTCGCGGCCATGAAGAACGCTCGTGTGGAAGGTGGGGCAGGCTCGTCGTCCGTCTTCATTCTAGGGAAAGCGGGCTCCTTTCTTTCTGCATACCCGCGTTTGCCTCGGACTGGGCCACCGGGGACTATGGGCGGATCATGGCGTCGACCCGCCCTCCGTTCATCCTGTGGAAGTACCTCACGAGCGAACTGATGCGCACGCTGGTGCTCATCGCGGTGGCGCTGGTCGGGCTGGTCAGTTTCGCGGCGGCGGTCCGGCCGCTGGCGCGCGGGGATGTCGGGCTGGCCGACGCGATCAAGCTGATGGGCCTGCTCTCGGTGCCGATGTCCCAGTTCGCCCTGCCTTTCGCGGCGGGGTTCGCCGCCACGATCGTCTACCACCGCTTCGCGTCCGACAACGAGGCCACGGCCTGCCGGGCCAGCGGGATTCCGCAGCGAGCGATCCTGATGCCCTCCGTGTTCATGGGGCTTGTTCTGGCGCTGATCGTTGCGGTCCTGGCCAATTCCGTCATGCCGCGCTTCTACAAGGCGGCCGAGCAGATCATCGCGCGGGATGTCGGGCGGCTGATCATCGGCCCGATCCGAGACGGCTCGCCCATCCGACTCGGCGCGTGGGATCTGTACGCCGACCAGATCTACCGCCCGGATCTGCCTGAGGGCTCGGCGGCGATCGACCACCTGATCCTGCTCAGTGTCGTCGGGGCCGAGGTCGGGGAGGACGGCGTGACCCGCCAGTTCGTCGCCGCGAGGCGAGTCGACATGTGGCTCAGCGAGGCGACCCCCGAGGAGACCGGCACTGGTGAATGGGGGACCTCGGTCCAACTCGCCTTCACCGAGCCGGTCGGCCTGGTGCCCGACCGCGATGTGAGTTTCTCCATCGGCACGCTCGGGACCGGGCGGCTCATCCTGCCGTCGAACTTCGACGACGACCCGAAGCTGCTGACATTCCGTGAAATGCGTGAGGCGAGGCGCGAGCCGCGACGCCTCGACAAGACCGACCGCCGCGCTCGCCAACTCGCCATCGAACTCGGTCGTCTGCGCGTGGCCGAATCGATTCGCGATCGGGTGGAGAACGACGGCCGCCTGGTGCTGTCGCGCGACCGTGAGACCATCTCGATCGAGGCGGACGAGATCACGAGCGAGGACGGGTTCTGGCGCTTGCGCTCGACGCGAGGCGATCTCAACGAGCCGCTGATCCGCGTGGTCTACTCCAGCGAGCGCGGGTTCTCACGCACGCACTTTGCGCAGGGCGCGACGCTCCGTTTCGTTGACTCGATGTCCTCGGGTTCCGGTTTCGCGATGGATGTGGGTGGTGGCTCACGCGGCGATGGCATGGAGGGTGTACGCGTCGCGGGCGAAGCAGCCGCAGAGGCCGGACCACAAATCGCACTGACGCTCGAACTCGAGAGGGTCGTCACGCTCGACAGCGCGTCGGCGGGGCCCGACGCGGCCCGAGACGCCGCGACCCTCGGGGCCGAGCAGGATGCGCTGCCCTACTCGGGCGTCGCCCTGAGCGGGCAGGGTGAACTCGCCGAAGACGATTGGACCGCCGCTCAACTTCTCGAGGCGTCCGACCGGGCTCTCGCGAGCGGCGCGGCGCCCGGGAGCGATGTGCTGCGAGGCGTTCAACGGGAGGCGCGGCTCCTTCGCGAACGGATGGAGCGCCAGGATCGCGACATCGTTTCGAGGATGAACGAGCGAGCCGCATTTGTTTGCGCTGTTCTGCTCATGGGCGTGCTCAGTTCGGTGATGGCGATGCGCCTGCGCGACGCCTTGCCTCTGGTCGTTTTCTTGTGGTCGTTCTTCCCCGCCCTCGGGGCGGTCGTCATGATTTCGACCGGCCAGCAGATCACCGAGAAATCCGGTCTGCACGGGCTGATTCTGCTGTGGGGCGGCGTTGCTCTGCTCGCCGGCGCGGTCGTGCAGCAGTACCGGACGCTGGTCCGTGTCTGAGCGTGTTCGAGCGTACACTGCTGTCGTGCTGAGTTCTTCACTGCGCATCCTGCGGAGCCGGACGTGAACACCATCCACCGGTACATCGCGCGTGTGTACCTGATCAATGTGCTGTCGCTGCTGGTGTTCCTGTTCGGGTTCATCGTCGTCGTCGACGTGTTCGTCAACCTGCGCCGTTTCGCGGATCAGGCTTCCAGCGGCGCGCCCGACGAATCCCCGCTCCGCACGGCGGTGCTGACCGTGCTGCTGATCATCGATATCTGGGTGCCGAGACTGCTCCAACTCTTCAATTACCTCGGCGGCGTCGTGCTCATCGGCGCGATGGGATTCACCTGCGCGCAGATGGTTCGGGGGCGCGAGTTTGTTGCGCTGCTCGCCAGCGGCGTCTCGCTGCAGTCGCTCGCACGCCCGTTCCTGGTGGTCGCGCTGCTCGTGACGGGCGCGCAGATCGTCAATATGGAGGTCGTCGTCCCGTCGATGGCCCATATGCTCACGCGCAGCATCAGCGACAGCGGCGACCGATCCGTCAGGAGCTTCCGCCTGCCGCCTTCGCCCGACGGCGAGACGCGTCTGTTTTCGGCGGCACGCTTCATCGACGCCGAGCAGCGCCTGATCGCGCCGCTGATCTACGAGCGTGAGAAGACCCCAGACGGCACGTTCTCCGTGCGATCTGTGATCGTGGCCGATTCCGCGCAATGGGACGGCGAGGCGTGGGTCCTCGAAAACGGCGTGCGCGAGCCGGTGAACCGACGCTCCGAACAAGAAGGTGCCGACCCTATCCAGACTCGAACACTCGAGGTGGTCGACCGGGTCGAGTCGCGCCTCAGCCCGGAACGGATCAAGGTGCGATACCTCACCGGTCTCGCGGAGAACCTTTCCTTCCGGCAACTGGGGGAGATCATTGACGGCGGCGGCCTGACCGACGACAAGGCGTCGGAGCTCGAGCGCATCCGCTTCGGGCGGTACGCCTCGCTGCTGGCGGGGCTCCTCACCCTCATGGCCACCCTGCCGTGCTTTCTGCTTCGCATGCCCGGTCCGATGATCCGACCGGCGATGCGAGCCGCCCCGATCGCGATGATCGGGCTCGGCGCCGCGGCCGCGGCGTCCACGCTGCCGCTCCCGGGCCTCCCCGCGTGGCTCGGCCCCTTCGTGCCGGCTCTCATCGTGCTCCCGCTGGCCATCGCGCTCTACTCGAGCATTAAGTCCTGAACGCCCCCTTCGGCCCGCACGATCTCCCAGCCGGCGGCTCCGGCGAGTTCGGTCGCGGGGCCGTCCGGAGCGAACACGATGACCGAGCCGCCGTCCGCTATCAGCAGCATGTCGCGGATGCGGATTTTCTTGTCCTGCACCGCCCGCTGGTCGGTGAAGACATAGGTGAGAACGCGGCGATCGCCAAAGTGGAGGTAGATCGGACGGGGCAGATCGTCGGCGTCGGGCTGATAGCCCTCCATCGGTCCCGCATCGCTGAAAACGCGTCGCGCGTCGAGGATCAGGCCGAAACCGGCGCTGCTGTCGGTCACCGTACCGAGCCGATCTCGAACGGTGGCGGCGAAACGGTCGAGGTCCGCATCCGACATGCTTTCGGAGACGTCCTCGGCGAGCAGGCCGCGGGCGAGGCGGTCTCGATCGGCCTGAGCGTACCCGACGAGTTCGGCACCAACGGGCGCGAGTGTGGACGACGCGCTGAGCGTGACCAGGGCCAGCAGAACCAGAGCGCCTTGGATGGCCGTCACTCCGACGCCGCAGAAGAGCGCGACGAGCGCGAGCGGGCGCCCCATGACACGCCCGTTGGATCGCTCGATCGCTTTCAGCGCCAGGAACGCCAGTATGCAGCCGTTGAGCGCGAACAGAGGAGCGACCAGGACACCGACCCAGACGTTCCATCCGGCGAAGACACTGGTCGCGAGCGACCCGCAGCCGATAACCACGGCGAGCACGACCATCCCGAACGCGCCGAGCGCAGCGCCGCTCAGCCGGGCGGTGCGGGGTTCTTTTGGCGTCTGGACTTGCGTCATAGGCTGTAGAGGGTAGCCGCTGGAATCCAGCAACGACGAGGGCCCGACCGGGTATCACATGGGCCGGGCTTGGCCCGAGGCAACACAGTTTCCGGAGTGGGTATTGATCACCAGCAGCAACAGGCTCTTTCTCGGCGGACGCACGCTGGGTTTGTGCTGCGCTTTCGCCCTCTCGGCCGGATTCCTAACGCCGCCCGGCACGGGAGCGGAGCCGCCCGGCGCGGCCCAGCGACAACAGGAAACCCCGAGCGCAGCCCTTCCCACCGATCCGTCGATTGTTCAAGGACGCCTCGGCAACGGCTTCGGCTTCGCCATCGCGCCGTTGCCACGGCGAGAGGGCGATCGGAACTCGGTGAGCTTTCTGCTGCAGATCAACGCGGGCTCCGCCTTTGAGCGCGACGATCAGATCGGAGCCGCCAAACTGGCGTCCGAGATCGCTGCCCGCGGCGGGTTCACGACGGACCCTGAGGCCTTCCAGCGCGCGGTCGAGGCGTTTGACGACTCCGCCCGTGCCGGCCTGCGCGCCTACGCGACCTTCGATACGACACGGTTCGTGCTGATCGTTCCGCTGGAAGGCGATGACGCGCTCAGCAGCGCTGACATCGGTCGGATCGCCGATCTCCTCGCGCAGCTCCTCGAGTCGGCCGGCACCGAATTGCCCCCGTCAGAGCTCGAGCGGTCTCGGCGTGACCTTGTGGCGCAGCAAGCCAACTGGTCCGGACCGTCGCAGCGGATCACCGCCCGAGCGCTGCCCGTCCTGTTCGGCGAATCGGTCTTCGCCGAGCGTGTGCCGATTTACTCCGATGAGAAACTCCGCGCGACGGGGCCCGAGGCGGTCAGCGGCTTCGCGCAAGCGTGGTACCGACCGTCCAGCGCAACGCTTGTCGTCGCCGGTCCGGTCGAGCCGAAGATCGTGCAGCGGGCCGTCGAGAGAGCGTTCGGTCGCCTCGAACAGGGCGGCGATCCCGACGTGCCCGACCTCGCGATCGGCGAGCCGGTTCCGTCGGTGCTGGTCGAGACCGATCCGGCGGTCGCCAGCGATATCGTGCAGTTGATGCGCATCGCGCCTCCCGCCGGACCGCTGGTCGATGAAGCGGCGATGCGAGCGCGACTCGTCGAGCGTGTGGCGATCGAGGCAATGAACAGACGCTTGCAGGACCTGTCACGCCGGGCCGGCACCGCCGCGCTGCAGGCCGGCGCGTTCAGCCAGCCGAATGCCGGCGGCTATCGCATGAGCATGGTGAACATCGCGGGAGGGGCTGGGGACTGGCCGAGACTCACCCGTGAGGCGGTCGCCTCGATCAACAGTGCGGCCGAGTTGGGGTTCACCGAGGCCGAAGCGTCGAGCGCGATCGGTCGGGTGCGGGCGGCGCTCGAATCCGAAACGCGGTCGGCCGCGGACCGTTCACCCGGGCGCGTCGCCTCCGAGATCGCCAGTCGGATCCGCCACCGGGACACCCTCATCAGCCCAGAACAGGCCAGCAGCCTGAGTTCCGCCCTGCTCCAGGGCGTGCGTCCGGAAGACCTTTCGCAATCGATCGGCCGACTGTTCGATCCCGCTGAGTTCAGCACGCTCATTGTGACCGCCGACGAGCCGCCGACGCAGCAGCAGGTGCGCCACCAGATCGGGACCGCGCTGCGCATCGACCCGGCGGCGGTCGCACGCGCGACGCCCCTGCCGAACGCGCGACCGCTCACCGAGGCCCCGCTCGATGGTGGAGAGGTTGTCGAACTGACACACGACCCCGCGTCGGAAGTGACATCGGCGACACTCTCGAACGGGGTCCGCTTGCACCACCGAAGGATGACTGACCCCGAGCGGACCGGGCGCGTCGAGATTGTCGTTTCGATACTGGGCGGGCTGTCCGAGCAGTGCGCGGAGTCGATCGGGCTGACCGACGCGATCGAAGCGCTGGAATGGCAGCCCGCGACGCGTTCGCTCACCGGTTCCGAGATCGCCGCGTCCATCGGAGGACGCGACATCGACTTCCGTGTCGAAGTCCACCCGGAGTCGGTCACGTTCGAGGTCTCGACACACGAGGACGATGTCGAGACCGCGCTGCAGCTCCTGCACATCCTGATCGCCGACGGCGTGATCGAGTCCGCGGCGTTCGAGCGCTGGCGGGTGTTCGCGACGCAAGACGCTGCCGCGGCGCGGACCGAGCCGGCGCGCGTCGCTCTCGGTCTGTTCGAGCGACAGGTCACCCCGGATCTGTACAAGCACGGCCGGTCGCTGTCCGAATCCGAATTGAAGGAGATGAACGCCGATCGGGTCAACGCCTGGCTGAAGCGGCTGACCTCGTCCGGTTCGCTGACCGCGTCGATCGTTGGCGATGTCGAGCGGAACGAAGCGTTGCGCCTCGGTGCGGGGGCGTTCGGCACCCTCCCGGACCGGCCGGCTGCTTCGTCGAGCAGATCGCGCCCCGCTCGGGCGATGCGATACCCCGACCAGATGCTCCGAATGCGCAGCGAAGCGCCGCTCCCGGAGGTGACCAGCGCCGTCGTCGTCGGGTTCCGAACGGCTGATCGTAGAGCGATCGAGGACGCGGTGAGTCTGGACATCGCCGCGGGCGTGCTCGAGACACGGCTTCGTCGTCGGATCGATAGCGATCCGACGCTCGCCGCCTCGGTTTCGGTCTGGAACCTCGATGGCGAGTACTACCCGGGGAGCGGTCGATTCTGGGCTCGTGCGCTCGTGATCCCGACGGACGCCGAACGGATCCGCGAGTCCATGGCTTCAGAGCTGAATCGCCTCGCGCAGGCCGGACCGTCGCTCGAAGAGACCGAGCGGGCACGCCGATCGATCGCGGATCGGGCAGAGAGGCGGCTGCGCTCGCCGCGTTCGTGGGCCGAGGCCCTCTCCCGGAACGCCGGGCTCGGGGGCGACGCCCTGCTCGTCCTGCAGGGTCGCAGCGAGGCCGCCAAGTCGGTGACGCCCGACGATGTGCGGGACGCGCTCGCGCGCTACGCCGTGCCGCAACGATCGTTCGAGATCACGGTCGTGTCGCGACGCGACTGATCGCCGGGCGGATACACTCGGTGCATGCCGACGGAGATGGTCATACTGGTGGTGGTTCTGGCCCTGCTCGCCCTCGGCGGCGTCGCCGGAACAGTCTGGTTGCTCGTCGATCGCTCGAAGCGGGCCTCGACGGTCGCGCTCGCGGAAGCATCAGAGCGCGACGCTCGCGAGGACGCCGAACGCCTGAACGCCACGATCGTCGAGCAGCGCGATCTGATCGAGCGGCTGACCGCTCAACGCGACGAAGCACAACTCGATCGCAGTCGGCTCGAAGAGCGCCTGGAATCGCAGGGTCGCCTGTACGAGCAGAAGAATGAGGCCCTGCGCGAAGCGACCGAGTCGCACCGAAGGGAACTCGAGCAGCGCATCGAGCAGATCCAGAAGCAGTTTCACGACCGCTTCAACGCGACCGCCGCCGAGGCGCTCGATCGCACCAACAAGCGGTTCCTCGAGCTGGCCGATCAGAACTTCGCCAAGCGCCACCAGGAAGCCAGCGAGATGCTCGGCAAGTTGGTCTCTCCCATCGGCGAAACGCTCAAGAGGACCGACGAGCAGATCAAGGAGCTCGAGCGTCGGCGCAGCGAGGCCTACGTGCGTCTGTCCGAACAGGTCGAAGCGCTCAAACTCGGCAGCCAGGGGCTGGTGGAAGAGACAAGCAAGCTCGTCAGCGCGCTCCGCAAACCGCAGGTGCGCGGGCAGTACGGCGAGATCCAGCTCGAACGGGTCGCCGAACTGGCCGGGATGACCAATTACTGTGATTTCACCACACAGTCGAGCGTACGCGACTCCGACGGCAACCTGCTTCGCCCGGACATGGTCGTGTCGCTGCCGAACGGTCGTGAGATCGTCATCGATGCCAAGACCAACATCGAGGCCTACCTCGACGCGCTCGAAGCCAAGACACCCGACGATGCCGAGGCGCACCTGAAGCGATTCGCGCGTCACATGCTCGATCAGGCAAGATCGCTCGGGTCGAAAAAGTACTGGAAGGACTACAAAGGAAGCCCTGAGTTCACCGTGATGTTCGTCCCGGGCGACCAGTTCGTCGACGCCGCGCTGGAACGGGAGCCGCGTCTGCTCGAGATGGCCGCGGAGTCGAACATCCTGCTCGCCAGCCCGTCGACCCTGATCGGCCTGCTCCGCGCCGTCGCGGTCGGCTGGCGCGAGAAGCAGCTTTCAGAGTCGGCCGAACAGCTCTTCGAACTCGGCAAGGAACTGCACGACCGCACCGCCGTGGCGCTGGGACACGCGAGCAAACTCGGCGAATCGCTCGACCGCGCGGTGCGTACGTACAACCAGTTCGTCGGCTCGGTGGACAGCCGCCTGATGCCGACGCTGCGAAAGTTCGAGGAAGCCGGGGCTCGCTCCGAGAAAAGCCTGTCAGGACCGGACCCGATCGAGACAACCTCCAGTCAGCTGCGATCGCTCCCGGAAGCGGAAGACCGGCTGTGAGTCCTTTGATCACCCAAGCCGCGTTTGGCACCGCCGCCTCCCCACCCACCGCCTCGCAGCCGCTAATCACACTGGATAACGCGTTCTGGCTCAGCGTCGGCGTGATCTTCATGATCACGATCATCAGCGCGTTCATTCGGCGCCGTCAGCGCGACCGCTGCGTGAAACTCTTCAACGACTTCCATGTGACCGTGCTCTCCACGAAGGCCGACCCGATCTGGGGCGACCTCTGCGTCACGAGCGAAGGCGTCGAGGTCATCTTCGACGCCGAGTACGTCACCCGGCGCGGACTCTCGAAGACGAGCGCGCTCGTCTACGCCGAAGAACTCAACGACGCGATCGCGCTGTGTCGCCCGTTCCTCGGCCTGAATGACGAGGAGATGCGCGATCGCGAGCGTCAATTGCGTCGGAGCATCAATCCGAATCTGCTCCGTCGCTCGATGCGCTGGGTCCGCAACGCCATCAACACCGTGAGCGATGCGATCTCTCGAACCTTCGCGATGGTCGTTGGGCGTGTCACCCGGACCGGGAGTGTCGGTACGGCGGTCCGCGACCAGCAGGGCGATGTCGCGGCGCTCGGCAAGACCGTCGTGGGGATGGCCGGGAACTCCTACGAGCCCCTGCTCGAACGACACATCGGCGCGCCCGTCGTGACGCGGATGCTTCACCCTTCCGGAGCGGACCCCATCGAACTGCCCGGGTACTTGGTCGAATACAGTTCACGCTTCATTGCGCTCTACAGCACCGAGGCCGGCCCGATCGAAGAACACACCATCGACCTCGCTCACCCGACGCCGCACGCGGCGTTCTCTGTAGATCGCGACGATCAGCACATGACCATTACCTGCACGGGGGCGGAGCCGATCGTGCTCGCGAAACTGGTTGGCGAGAGCCACGCGACAGATCTTGCCGTGGCGCTGCTCCCCGGCACGCGGGTGCGTCTGGCGATTCCAGAAAACGCTTCGAAGCTGGAACTCTCGATCACCCGCCGGGTGGACCTGATCATCCCGCGCAGCCGAGGCGGGGTCCGGTTCGGCAGTGCGCGCCCGGATCGCCCGCGCCTGAAGTGGCGCGGTATCTCGCCCGCCTCCGAGCAGTCCTCGTCGGTCTGAGACGAGTGGCTCGGCTCACTCGTGCGAGTACATGAACTCCTCGCGCACCACCTTGCCGTTCTCAACGGTGTAGACCGCGACCTCGGTCATCTGCATGGTGTCGCCGCTGTTGCGGTTCTTGAGTTTCACCTCGTAGTGCAGCGAAAAGCCGGTCGCTCCGACAAACGGGCCCTTGACCTTGAAGTCGAGCACCTCGTTCTCGGCCTCCCAGGCCTGGTTCTTGGCGTCGAGCGCGTCACGCCCGGTCCACGTGCTCCCGTCGCCCTCGATCGAGGTGATCCGTCTGTCATCCCACCACTTGTCCCAGATCTCGCGATCCTTGGTCTTGCTTCGGAGCATCGCGGCGACATCGGCGCCGATCTCGGCCGGGGTGGCACCGGTTCCTGAACCGGTGGTCGTGGGGGTCGCGGAATCGGCCATGGTTGGTCCTCCGAATTGGTGCGTATGGGTTGCTCCGCACAGCTTATCGCGCGACCATCAAAATCCAAACAAAGAGCAAACAAAAAATATCAATGGGAGATTTCTTGATTATGTCACCGGTTGGTGAATAATGTTGCAATCGGGTGTGTTGACCTCCCAATCACACTCAAGGCCCCACGGGGCCGAACGGACAAAACGGTCTGATGCACAGGCAGACCCTTCATGTCCTCCTCCTCCAACCGCCCGCGCCGGGAAACCGGCGTCGGCGGCTTCCCGGGCGGGAAACCTCCTCCTCCCCCGCTTCCGGGCCTCCCGCTAGCTACATAGCTCTACAACGACCACCCGCGACGGCCTGACCGGTCTCGCGGGTGGCTGCGTTTTGGAGTTGGTCGATCGGACGATCGGGTCAGGTCACGTTGAGCGTCGGTCGGCTGGAGCCCATCCGGTTCCCGGCGAGCGTCGCCTGAACCTCGACCTGGTCGGTGAACTTCTCGAGGCTCCGCTGCATGGTCTCGCCGGCATCGGTGAAGTTCTTGCGTGGCGTGCCGGCGTCGGAGAACTGGCGTACCGCCATGTTCAGCGGGATCGCACCGAGGAAAGGCAGCCCCAGGCGTTGCGCCATCATCTCGGCCCCGCCACGGCCGAAGATGTCGTACTCCTTGCCGTCGTCGCCGATGAAGTAGCTCATGTTCTCGACGATGCCCAGCACCTCGATCTTGAGCTGCTGGAACATCCGGACCGCGCGGACGGCGTCGTCCTGAGCCACCTTCTGGGGTGTGCAAACGACCACCGCGCCAGTGACGCTCAGCATCTGGCTCATCGTCAGGGGCACATCGCCGGTGCCGGGCGGCAGGTCCACGATCAGGTAATCGAGTTCCCCCCACTCCGTCTGTTCGGCGAGCTGCTTGAAAGCGCCGTGGGCCATCGGACCTCGCCAGATCAGCGGTTTTTCAGGGTCGACGAGCTTCCCGATGGTCATTGCTTTCACGCCGTGGACATACATGACCTGGAGCATGTTGTCGTGGAGCTGAACATCGAGGTCGTCGAGTCCGAGCAGTGTCGGCATGGAGGGGCCGTAGATGTCGGCATCGAGAATGCCCACGGCGTAGCCCTTGCGGGCCAGTCCGACCGCGAGGTTCACGCTGACGGTGCTTTTGCCGACGCCGCCCTTGCCCGCGCCGACCGCGATCACATTCTTGACGCCGGGCATCGACGGCGCGCCGGTTGTTGCCTTGCCCGAAGTCGTCGTCCGGCTGCTGGCGGCCTGCTTGAGCGGGATGGTCTTCGGCTGGTCCACATACTTGCGGCCGTCGGCCTGTTGCTCGGGTTCTGGCGTCTCATCGCCGGTCGGAACCACGAAGTCCACGGTCAGTTGCTTCACCTCGGTGCCGAGCTGCCCGGCCGCCTCGTTGAGAACGCTTCGGATATCCGTCTTCAGGCGTCGGCGTAGTTCCTCGTCCTCTGGAGCAGCAACGGTCAGGGCGACGTATTCGTCGCACGCCGCGACCTTCCGCACGAGGCCAAGGGAAACGAGGTTCTCGGTCGTGGTAGCGTCCTGAAGGGAAGCCAGTGCGTCCAGAACATGCTGTTTGTTCAGGCCCATCGCGTCCGTTTCTCCCGATCCGAGGCGAAAAGAGTACCGGGCGAGCAACCCGGAACAGGATGATAGGCGGTAGGGAAGCGTCGATGCAGCCAAAGGCGGTCGACCGCCGGCAATACGCATCGGTCCGAAGCGTTGAGCCCGTGTTCCCCTGGCATCAACGAAAGGCAACCCATATGTCCCGCAAGAACACACGCAGCTCATTCGGATATCTCGCTTCGGCCGCGGCGGTCATGCTCCTCTCGGGCTCCGTGCTCGCACAGGACGGTCCACGACGCGGACCGAGCGATGCGCTGAGAGGCCCCTCGGTCAACGACCGCGCCATGCCCCGCAACGAGCGCTTCGGCGACTCGATGACGGAGGGTCGTCGTCGAGACACCGGCATGCTGAACTATCGCGTCCTCGTCGGCACGATCGGAGATCTGGCGGACCACGAGAACCAGCGCCTGCGTCTGACCGCCGAACAGAGCGAGAAGCTCGCCAGCATCCGCGAGGGCTACGAGAAGCAGCTCCGCGAGTACATGTCCGAGGCACGGGAGCAGACCCAGAACCTTCGCCAGCGCATCCAGAAGGCCCGTGAGCAGGCGGGAGACGATCGCGAAGCGGTGCAGGAGATCATGGAAAAGGCCCGTGCCCGCGCCGAGGAGATCCGTGCGAACGCGCCCAAAAGCGACAAGGCCGAGGCGAAGATGTGGGAGGTCCTCTCGCAGCCACAGCAACGATTCGTGAAGGCACAGATCGAGGAGCGCACCGACGAGATGATGCGTGACCGGCAGATGGAGCGCGATCGGGCCAACCGGGGCACGGGAGCGCAGCGTCCCGATCGCCCCGGGGCCGAGGGCGGCGATCCGATGCGTCCGGGTGCGGACCGTCCCACCGACCGCCGGCCCGATGCGCGCGATCGGCGAGATACCGACATGGGGCCCGGCGCGGAAGGCGACCGTCCGCGTGGCCCGCAGGCCGATCGCCCCGGCGACCGCCAGACCGATCGCGCCGATCCGAGCATGCGGCGCTGGGCGCAGCTCTTTCAACGCATCCAGCGCCTGACACCGGAGCAGCAGGATCGCCTGTTCAACATGATCAACTCGACGCTGGAACGCGTCGACGCCTCGCGCGGAAGCGATCGTCCCGCTTCGGGTCCGGACGCCGAGCGTCCGCGCCGCCCCGCTCCAGATGCGCGGCGTGACTCCGATCGCCCGTCCGGTGCTCGTCCCGAGCGTCCGCGCCGAGGTGGCCCGGACGGCCCGCGCGCCTGATCCGCGGTTTCGTCGAATCGAACCTAGCCAGCGCACCGGACTCCGGTGCGCTTTTTCGTTGGGGATCAGTCGTCAATCGCGTCGACGCGGAGCGGCCACGCCGAGGTCACCACGACCGGCTGCTCGGTCAGACCCCCGTCTGTTGCCGCAGCGGTCACGTTGTGGAAGCGGATCAGCATCGTGTCATCCGTGGTGTTGACGACGATCTCTGCCCGCTCGGCGTGCATCAGCAGATCGTTACTGTCCCGCCCGCCGATGTCGAAGCGGACATCGAGCAGTTCGAGGGATGTTCGATCGATGTCCCCCGCCGCCAGCCGTCCCGAAGAACCGATTTCGACCTCTCCGGCGATCGCACGCCGAGCGAAGGCCCTTTTGATCTCGGTGACCGTCTGCTGCTCCTGCGAGCATCCGACCAGTGCAGGGAGTATCACGGAGAGCGCGGCGACGCCGAGCGCGAGTGTCTTCGAACGGTCTGCCGGGATGCGCCGGGTCATTCGAACTCCGATCAGGTTCGGCGAGGCATGTCGCCTACCACCTCATCGGTTTCGAACGCTCCGGAGCACAAGTTCCGGCTTCTCCTGACGGACGAGGCACCCCGGCGGCACGCTCTCGGTGACGAACACCGAGCCGGCGATGACGCAGTCATCCCCGATCACGGTATCGCCGCCGAGGATCACCGCGCCGGCATAAATGGTGACCCGGTTGCCGATGGTCGGGTGACGCTTCGTGTCGCCGGTCCGTTTGAGTTGCCCGTCGGTGTCCAGTTCGAAGCTCGTCGCCCCGATGGTGACACCCTGGTAGATCCGGACATGCTTGCCGATCTCGCTCGTCTGGCCGATGACCACGCCGGCCCCGTGATCGACGAAGAACGACTCGGCGATCTTCGCGCCGGGGTGGATATCGATTCCGGTCCTCGAGTGGGCGAGTTCCTGGATGATCCGAGGGAGCAGCGGCACGCGCAGCCGGTAGAGCGCGTGGGCGATGCGGTGCGAGAAGATCGCGTCGACGCCGGGATAGCAGAAGATGGTCTCGTCGGTGTGCAGGGCGGCCGGGTCGCCGTCGAACGCCGCCTGGACGTCCAAAGCGAGCATCCGCCGGATCTCGGGGAGTTCGTTGACGAACTGGGCGGCGCAGTCCTTGGCCGTCCGGTCGCACTCGAGCGAGTCCGGGCTGTCGGCGGTGTCGGTATCGATGTGCTTGACGTAGCGGAGGACCGCCCGGACCTGCTGCTCGACGGCGAGGCGGATGCGGGCGACCAGCTCCTGGACATGCAGATCGATGTTCTCAGCGGTCAGGCCCCGGCGCCGGTAGAAGCCTGGGAACATCAGGTCCCGCAGGTCCTCAACAAGTTCGGAGACCGTGTCCCGGTCAGGCAGATGGGTTCGCTGGAGGTGGCGGGTGCGCGGTTCGGAGAGGATCGAGTCGGTGAGACGCCGCACGAGCTCGGCGTCCTGCATCGGTCGGCCCGACGAATCGGGGCCGGGCGGGGTCTGGTTGTGGTCGGTCGCTGTCATATCTGGAAGATCGGCTGATCGGGGGGCGTCGGGTCAGACCCGGGCCGCCGGGCCGACTGTGGAGAAAGCAATGCGATGGTCCCTAAAGAACCACGTGGGTGCCCTTGCCCGGATCCCGGCCTTCCACTCGTCGGAGGCCTGGCCTTCGCCCGGACGATTCGTTTACAGGGCTCCCGGATGCACTACAAGGGAAAAGCATTGGGTCCACAGTCGGCCCGGAATCGGTCCGAGCCCGACCCGCTCCGGAGTCGAATCGGTCGCTGGCAGACTAGCACCGAACATTGGATCGAGCGAACGGACGCCGGGAATTCCGGCCAATTTTCGGAGCCGAAAAGCCCCTTGTGCCGAGGAATTCGAGCAATCCGTGGAACTCTCGGGCGTCCGGGGAGTCCGATGTGGTGTCGGGGCATCAAGACGCTCTGACCGAGTTCGGGATTTGTCCGAAACACCTTTGACGGTTGGCCCGGTCGTCGCTACAACCTTGTGAACCGTTCAGGAGTATGTCATGCGGAAATCGTCTTCGTTCGTTCGTGTTTCCATCGCCGCCGGTCTCTGCGCGATGTCTCTTTCGCTCGTCGGTTGCATGAGCGGTGCCGATTCCCGCCACGCGGAATTCCTCGGCAACCCGACCCCGGACCTCCAGACCTTCGCCTTGAACCAGGCTGAGATCGACAACCGGTCGGCCATCACGCTCGACACCAACGGGCGTCGGTTCAACCACGAGATCAACAAGCTGTTCTTCATGGACCGCCCGATGCGTGGCGGGTACCCGATCCCCTACTGATCCGCGAGGCGGGGCCTCCCGCCAGCTGCACGTTGCCTAGTATCGCCCGATCGGTCGGCTCAGCCGGCCGATCTTTTTCTGCGCTGATCAACCGGCTTCTCCCTTTCGTTCCGGTCGCTATCGATGTCCACCACCGCCTTCCCGACATTCGGAAAGATTGCCGCGCGGTTCAGCGCGAGCGCGTTCCCCATGATGAGCAGGCGGGCGTACGCGTGGGAACTGCGCAGCGCCTGCTTCCTGCCCTTTGCGCTGGCGTGCGTCGAGGGAGGCGTGATCGGGACGATCGCGAAGAAGGCCTTCGAGGCGAGCGATCTGGTCATCGCGATCCTCGCCGCGGCTCCGGCGCTGTCGAACATCGCGTCGTTCCTCTGGACGCGCGCGTTCCACGGGCGCAATCGCGTCCGAGCGATTCTGGTGCTTCAGGCGATCATCCTGAGTTGCGTGGGGGTGATCGCGATGGCGCCGTTCTCCCCGCTCGGTGTGTGGATGATCGTGTTCGCCGTGCTCGCCGCTCGGTTCGCGATGGCGGGGATCATCGTCGCACGCTCCGATGTCTGGCGCGCGAATTACACGCGGGTGTCACGGTCGCGCGCCGCGGGGAACCTCTCCATGATGATGACGCTCATCATCGGTCTCTCGGGCCTGCTTATCGGATTGGTCATGGACCTCGAGCAGGCACCCGCAGCCGTACAGGGCCTCGCGAGGCCGGTGCTCGGGCTGCTGGGCATCGATCCCACCGATACCGACAGCGCGTTCCGTATCTTCTATGCGTTCGCGATTCTCGCGGGCCTCATCGGTATCTGGGCCTTCTCCCATGTCCGCTGGCGCGGCGGACGCGCGCAGGCGAAGACCGAGTTCCGGCAGCGGGAATCGAAAGAGAACACCGCCGGCCCGCTCGCGATGTACGGCGTGCTCCGCGATGACCTGATGTACCGGCGCTACATGGGCGCGATGTTCCTGCTGGGCATCTCCAACATCGCGGCTATGCCGGTCTTCATCATCGCGCTCAACGAACGCTTCGAACTGAACTACACATCCGCCCTGCTGCTCACGCACGTGATCCCGGTCCTGCTCCCGGTCCTCGTGATCCCGTTCTGGGCGAAGGTGCTCGACGGCATGCACATCGTGCAGTTCCGCACCTATCACTCGTGGTTCTTCATCGTCGCCAACGCGATGATGGCGATCGGGTTCGCGATGGAGAGCCTCGCGGTGCTGACGATCGCCCGCGTGATCCTCGGCGTCGCGTTCGGGGGCGGCGTGCTCGCCTGGAACCTCGGACACCACGATTTCGCCCGGCGCGAATTGGCATCGGTGTACATGGGCATCCACGCGACACTGACGGGCGTGCGCGGCGCCCTCGGGCCGTTCATCGGTGTGGTGCTGTACGCGGGGCTCGCCATCCCGGCTTGGACGGGGCTCGATCAAAACAACATGCCGCCGGTTCTCACCGGCGGCATCGGGACATGGACGTTCCTCGTGTTCTCCGGGAGCGGCACGGTCGGCGCGTTTCTGTTCGCCAGACTGCTCCGCGACATGCGCGAGCTCGGCATTGCCGAGCCCAAAGACGCATGATCAACCCGGATGTCTACGACTTCTTGGTGGTCTTGCGCGACTTCTTCTTGGTGGTCTTCTTGCGAGTGGACTTCGCCGAAGACTTGGAGGCGTTCTTGCTCGTCGCGGTGTAGAGACCCCGACCGACCCGCTTGAAACGCGCGTCTCGGATGAGGGCCTGGTTGACGATCGTGCGGAAGTTCGGCGATGTGGTGATGTAACCGTTCGCACGGACGGCGTCGGCCGCTTCGGTGACCGACATTTCTTTCTGGTAGAGCACATCGGCCAGCGCGTCCGGAAGGTTCGACTCGTTCCGTGGCCGGCGCCCGCCCTTGCCGCGACCGGGCACGCCGCCGAGTTCAGCGATCTCGGCGTCGATCTCCGCGAGCTGCTTCACGAGCTTCTCTCGCCGCTTCTGCAGTGAATTCGCGTGCTTCTCACGCCGCTTGATCTCGCTCTGCAGCGCGGCGATGCTCATGTCGTTGAGACTGGACTTTGCCATGATGTTCGTTTTCCTTGTTCAGCTCATCGGGGCGTTCAGCCCCGCGTTGAAGAATAGAATTGTCTTCTGTAGTTGATCGAGCGGACGCGGATCGATGATCCGTCAGATGCTCGAATATATAAGAAGCCAAAACGGATTGCGATTCTAAGTTCGCACGAGCCCGGCTGCAATTCGCAGGCGACCTGTCGATACCGGGTTTACCCCGAAAGCCGGGCTCAACCAGCCAGATGACGGTGTCGCGACATCACGCGCCCGAGTGGAACCCGATCCGCTGCATCAGTCCATCGAAATGGTCGAGATCGTAAAACTCGATCTCAAGCGATCCCTTCTTGCCGTCTTTGGTACGGATGCGAACACGCGTCCCGAGGTGCTCCCCGATGCCCTTGGCAAGATCCTCGATCGCCGCGGCGATCTCGGGTTTGCGCTCACTGCCCTGTTTGGGCGTTGGCGATACCGCCCCGCTGCCCTCGCCGTGAGAGGAACAGATCGCTTCGACCGCGCGCACGGTTTGAGAGCGTTCGACGGCCTCACGCGCGACGCTCACCCGATCAGGTCCCGAAGGCATCGAGAGAAGGGCTTTGGCGTGTCCCGTGGAAAGCGCACCTGAACTGATCAGGTCTCGAATCTCAGGCTCGAGTTCGAGCACCCGGATCAGGTTCGCGACCGTCGAACGGTTGATGCCGACTCGCTCGGCGATCTCTGACTGGGTCAGGCCAAACCGTTTGGCGAGGTTGGCGTACGCCTGACCTCTGTCGATAGGGTTCAGGTCTTCCCGCTGCACGTTCTCGATGATTGCCCACTCGGCGGAGCGTCGATCGTCGATGTCGTGGATGATCGCTGGGATACGGTCGAGCCCGGCCAGGCGGGCAGCCCGCCAGCGTCGCTCGCCGGCGATCAGTTCGAACTTCGCCTCGCCATCGCCGGCGCTCACCGCCGGGAGTGTGCGAACGGCGATGGGCTGCATCAGCCCGGTTTCGCGGATCGAAGAAGCAAGGCCTTCCAAGTCTTCCTCTTTGATTGGCGAGCGGGGCTGGTATTTGTTTGGTATAATAGACGCAAGCGGGACGCGAACGACTCGCGTTTCATTGGCTTGATCGCGCGCTACCGGTTCGGCATCCGGCTTCGCTTCGATCTGCGCGGAGGGCTGCTCGGGATGTGGGCTCGAGGTGGTCGCCCTCGACTCCGGCGAAGTTGCTTCGGGTTCGCGCACCGGAACCGGTTCGCTCATGAGGCTGCTCAGCCCCCTACCGAGACGTGGCTTCGTGTTTCGCGGCATCGACAAGTCCTCCATGACGAGTTGGTTCGAGCGATCAGCGTATCAAGCCAAAGACCGCTTGAGTGACCCGAACCGGGGCGTGCGGGAAATCTGGCGCGGAAAGTGCTGTTTCGATAGCATCCATGCATGAGCAATGAAGCAGATCGGGGTCCCAGGGCTCCAAAGCGCATCGAGGTCATCGCACGCGGCGTGTTGCAGCGTGGCGGGCGCGTGCTGCTCTGTCGCGATCGCGGTGGGGGGTACTGCTACCTGCCGGGCGGACATGTCGAACCCGGAGAGGCGGCATCGGAAGCGGTTGCGCGCGAGCTGGGCGAAGAGGCGGGGTTGAGTGAGATCTCCGTGGGAAGCTGCGCTCTGGTGACCGAGCAACGGTTTCAGCAGAAAGGTCAGCCGCGTCACGAGGTCAATTTGGTGTTCCACGTGGAACGCTGTCTCCTCCCGGACGGGACCCCCCTGCCGCTTGGATCCGGTTCCGGTCGGGACGACGAGCCGTCGATAGTCGTCTCGCTGGAAGATCACATCGAGTTTGTCTGGGTCGAGGCCGCGGCACTTGGCGAGGTCGACCTGCGTCCAGCGTCGATGAAGGCCTGGCTGATGAGCGGCTCGTCCGGACTTGATCATCCGGCATGGCTGAGTCACACAGGTTGATCAGATCGCCCGTTCTGGCCGCTCTGGCATGTTGTTCCACGTGGAACAATCGGCACAATCCGGTCATTTTTGCCTGTATCTGTGGCGTGCACACGTCGATACAGCGAGTGGAGACGACGCCTGAGCCCGCCAGTTCCTGTCGGTCGAGCGTGTTGGAACGGAGATTCCGGACATGGCCGCCTGTCAGCATCAATCCGCACCGGTTTCGAACGAGCCCATCGCTCTGGATGGAGCAGAGGTGGTCATCGCGGGGCTCCGTCGAGAGATCGCGGATCTCGAAGCGGAGTTGTCTCGAGCGGATCGGCTTGCGACCCTCGGCGCGATGAGTGGGGCGGTCGCCCATGAGATCAACAATCTGTTGACCCCCCTGCTCAGTTACGCCGGTTTCGCGCTCGCGAACCCGGAGGATGGGGAGTTGGGCCGTCGAGCCCTCAAGAAGACGATGCAGACCGCCGAACGAGCCCGCGACGTCGTTGACTCGCTTCTCAGGACAGTCCGCCCGCCCGATGAGCGTCAGGGCGAGACGCACTGCGTTGTTCGCACGACCGTCGAAGACGCGATCAGCATGATGGTCCGTCCACCCGAGGCAAGCGGGATCGAGCTTATCCTGGATGTCCCAGATGACTTGGTCGCGGCGATCTCGCCGGCCGCACTCCAGCATGCCCTGCTCAACCTCCTCCTCAATGCCTGCGAGGCCATGCAGCCCGGACCGGGGAGCATTATCATTACTGCATCAATGTGCAAACAAAATGCAAACATCACGGCGCAAGGTCGCGGCGGCGTTCTCGAACTCCGAGTGATCGACACGGGGCCCGGTGTCGACCCCGACATGCTGGATCGTGTCTTCGAGCCGCTGATCAGCTCAAAGCGCCCCGCCCATCGCGCGGAGCAGCAGGGGGGCAGCGGCCTGGGTCTCACCGTCTGTAAGCGTCTCGTCGAACAGGCCGGCGGGTCCATCACCCTGCGCTCGCAAAGAGGGGTGGGTTCCTGCTTCGCGATCACGCTGCCCGCCGTTGCCCCGAAATCCGAAACACGCTCGGCGGCGTAGATCGCAGCGTCGATCGAGAGCCGGCGCACCTGCTCGGAATCCGCGTCGATGAGTCGGCTTTCATGTCGCGTTCACTCGGTACTCAGCACGCGGCCGCATGCTTCCTTTGTTTGGAACTCCCCCCATCCTCACAAAGGAGATCATGCAATGGCTAATCGAACCGCAATAGATGATGCGAAGACCGAATCGGAACTTCGCGCCGAAGTCGCCCAGTTGCGAGAGGACCTCGCGGTGATACGCGAGGACTTTCGGGGCGTGGTTGGCGAAGCGGTCCGCACAGGAAAACGGGGCGTGGAATCGGCGACCGACAGCGTCAAGTCCGCTGCACATCACGCCGCCGAACGCAGCGCTGACTTCGGGCGCGAGGCCGCGCACAAAGCAGAAGACACCGTCACCGAACACCCGTTCGCAAGCGTTGCTGCCGCGTTTGCTGGCGGCGCTCTCCTCGGGGTTCTTCTCGGCCGTCGGCACTGATCGCAAGCGGAGTGCTACTACTTCACCCGGATCGCTGAAGGCTGGTTTCGTTGCGATGGTGCGCGAAACGATCCGGTTCGAGACACAAGTCGCTGCGCGCTCCGCCAAGCGTGTGGGCTTTGAATCCGCCGCAATGCTGATAGTTCTGCTTCTCTGCCTTGTCGCGATTGTTCTTCTGCTCGTCGGGCTTGCGCTCGGACTGGCGTCGGAGATCGGTTTGGGCGGAGGCTTTGCGGTTTCCGGTGGTGTCGGTTTCCTGATCGCCGCGGTTGCGTGGCCAGTATCCCGTCGCGTGATAGACAGGCAGTTTGGTGGAAGCGCCTGAGCAGATCTCCGCCGTAGGGACCAGAATCGTCGAATCGACAACAGCCCCGGAGAAACAGAATCTCCGGGGCTGTTGTCTTCCCTCTCATCTTCACTCACTGACGGATCGCGCCGCGATCGGGAGACGCGATCTGCGTGTTTCGGATGTCCGATAATCTCCTGTCTGCGCATAACTGGCATCTGAACATTCCATGAAAATGCGTTCACAAAAAAACAGCCGGTTTTCACCGGCTGTCAGAGCATTCCAAGGGTTGTGGGGGATCAGCGACGGCGTCGCGTGCCGAGCATGCCCAGACCCGCAAGAGCGAGGCCGGCGGCGCCCGGGAGCGGAACGACGATCGTCTGCATGGTGATCGATGCCAATGGGAACGGCGCACCGCGATCAAAGACCGTCAGCGTGAAGTCGTACGTCCCGACCGCGTTCGGATCGAAGCCCAGGTAACCGAATGCGATGTTCTGCGATCCCTGGAGCAGCGAACCGAGACTGCCGTCGCTTCCGAAGTCGATCACGGTCGGGCCCGCAGCGTCGCCGTCGAAATCGATCGTCAGGACGACCTGCGTATCCGCGAGCGTGCGGCTACCGAGATCGACGCTGAAATCGAAGTTCCACCAGGCGTTGGTCGAAGGCGTCGGATCGCCGCCGCTCGTCGGCGAGTAGCCGGGCTGCACCGTGTAGGTGTTGCCGCTGATGCCGACGTTGTCGATGCCGAAGAATCGTTCCTTCGACTTCAGGCCGAGTTCGATGTTGTTGCCGCCGGACTCTGCGAGGCGAGTGATGGCGAAGTGCTCGTTGCTGTTCCCGCTTCCGGGGAAGAACGGGGTGTCGAGCGTGTCGTTGAATGTGGTGACCGGGCTCGCCAGCGCAAGCGGTGCGATAATGCCGGCGACCGCAGCGCCGAACAGCGCGTGATGCATCTTCATCTGAGTCTCTCTTCCTGGTGCGTTCTACGCGCCCCCGGTGGGCGCGTTCTCCTCATCCTGAAGTCCACTATAACTCCGGGCCGACACCGGAATGGTGGTATTCCTGAGTGATCGTGGGAATTTTGGGGGCAGATCTCCGGCGAGTGGCAGGATGGGTAACTCAGCGTCGCCGACGCAGGAGGCCGACCGAGGCGATGCTCAGCAGCGCAACCCCCCCGGGACTCGGGATGACCACACCCGCGTTGTCGATGTCGACGCGCACGGGGATGTCCTGACCGGCGAGACCCTGGGGCACCTCGAAGCCGAGCTGCACGTTGCCGATGTTCGAGAAGATGCTCTGGTAGTCGCCGCTCCCGAACGAGATGATGTCGGTCGAGTCCTCGGTGACATCAAACACAACGGTGGTCCAGGTGTTCGGCTCGACGGTGATCGAGGAGAACGCCGAAGCGCCGGGGTTGTTCTGCGGAGTCGCGAAGCGTCCGAAGATCGTCAGGGGCTGATCGAGATCGTGGCGGATGTCGAGCGTGAAGCCGACGATGCCCGAGGCGATCCAGTCGCCGACGAGCGCGTCGCCGGAAGCGTCGGAGCCGTCTTCGGCGCGCAGGACGACGGGTGGAAAGAACCCCGACGCGTTCTGAAGGTTGTAGGTGCCCGAGGCGTAGGCCGAGTCATTCGGGCCGCCGCTGGGGAACCACTCGAGGGCTGACGCACCGTTGAAGTTGGTCCAGCCGGCGGCGTTGCTGTCGAAGGTCTCGATGAACGGCTCGACGATCGAACCGGCGGAAGTGGTGCCGGCAGCGGTCAGGGCGAGAGCGACGGGAGCGATGGCGCGGAACATACGAATCTCTCTTCTCAAAGGATGGACGTGGAGGCCCGGACGCCCGGGCGGGTAGAGCGGAAGTATTACTGCCTCACCAGAAAAAATCCGGTGAGCGCAGACAATAGCCCGTCCGCACTTCAATTGCAACTCAGTCTCAACAACTTCCGGTCAGCCCTGCTGCGCTCGGGCGAACACCGCTCGAAGTTCGCTGGCCCCCAGCGGCTTCGACGCTTCTTCCGGGTGGCCGAGGCCGTCGGCGCGGTCGCTCCGGTTTGTGTTGGGGAACTCGATGTCCGGGATCGACACGCCGAGGAACGGGCAGAGCTTCTCCCAGCCCTCGCCCGCGCTGATATTCATCACGAGCAGATCGTCGGGTCGTTCGCGGAAGTGCTGGGCGACGCCGATCAAATGGGCACGGTACCCCTCGAGGAACTGCTCCGGCGTCGGCCAGGGGCTGGAGTACACGCGCTCGCGGATGGTCTTCCAGTCGCCTTCGCCCGACCATTTGGGGAGTTTCGCGAAGTGGCTGACCACGCTGCGCAGCCAGTCCTCGGCGTCGCGCACCGTGAGCACGAACTTGCTGCCCGGGAACGCCTCGTCCAGCTCGCGATAGCACGCGGCGACCGAAACATCGGTCCCGGCGTTGTACGCGTCGTCATCCGTCGAGAACAGACCGAAATCGCCGCGAGCAATCCGCTCGGCCGGAGGGTTGTGGGCCGATCGCCAGCCGAGGCGCCACAGCGCGGCGTCGAGGCTGGTCGTTCCGGTCCGGTTCAGGCCGATCCCGAAGACCCGGGGACGCTCGCTGGACGCAGTGGGGGGCTGGCTCATACCCGGTTCATCGACCGGGTCGAGACGCTCATATAAAGGTATGTCCGAGAACCTTGGCTCCGCACTCGGCACCTCGCCTGCCACTCTGACACCCTCACGGTCGCTTCGGCATCGACCGGGCAGGGTGCGGACGGGGCGAATACGGCGCAACTCCTGAATAATCAGTCGTTTAGCGATTTCGTGGTTCGGCGCGGGCTTTGCACCTTCATTGACGTCATGGTCATGCTGCGCCACCCCAACCCGCCCTTCCGTGCTCACCCTTCCCAGGGTGCGACCAACGGCTGCGCGGGCGGCGTGCCGCAGGCCGACGGCGGGCGACTCAACCTCCTGCTTTCGTCGGGCGACTGGCGCGAGGACGACTGGGCCGACCTGCTCCCGCGCCTGCTCGAGCCGCTGGGCGTGAACGCGATTCGCGTCGGCTCGGGTCACGAGGCGACGGTGCTGCTCCAGCGGACCCCGGTCCATATCGCAGTGGTCGACCTCGCCCTGCCGCTGAACAACATGAGCCCGGTCGCCAGCGCGATGGATGAGCAGGAGGGGGGGTATCGCCTGCTCGAGATGCTGGGGCGTCTGCCCTGCCCGCCGCCGACGCTGGTGGTGAAGCGGCGCAAGACCCGGCGCGACGACGCGCGCGAGCTGGCGGCGGCCCTGCAGGCGCGCGCCTTCGCGGTCATCGAGCGACCCGTGCGCATGGACATCGTCCTAGAGGCGATGCGCCGCGTGCTGACCCGCTACCACTCGGGCAAGTGGCCCGACCTCAACACGGGGCAGAGCAACTAGCCCCCGAACCGAACCAACCCCGCCCCGGCGACGGTCGTCGGCGCGACAAAGATTGAGATTCACCGGAGCGCACGAGGCGCTCCTTCAACCACCCATCATCGCCCGGACCGCTGGACGCGCCGGGCACACACTCGGAGAAGAAGACATGGCAACCGCAACGAAGAACAAGCCGACCACCAAGAAGACCAAGTCCACCAAACTTTCCATCAAGCCCCTGCACGACAAGGTCATCGTCCGTCGCGACGAGGCGGAGACCATGACCGCTTCGGGCATCTTCCTGCCCGAGTCGGCCAAGGACCAGCAGAAGACCGGCGTGATCCTGGCTGTCGGTGATGGCGCGCTGAACCGCGAGACCGGCGACCGCATCCCGCTGAGCGTCACCAACGGCGATCGCGTGATCTTCTCGTCCTACGCCGGCAACGAGGTCAAGGTCGACGGCGAAGAACTGCTGATCATGTCCGAGAGCGACATCCTCGCGATCATCGACTGACGCACGCGCCTCGACTCTCTTCCGCCAGTTCCAGCCGACGAAAGCCCACGCGAATGACCAACGATCAGCTCCGCAAGGCGCTCACCGAGTGCAACGGCCAGCGCGATGTCGAGTTCGTGTTCACCGAATCGACCGCGCCCTGCACCGTCAAGCACGCGATGCTCGTCCCCGATGAGGACGATCACCTCATCAAGCTGACCGACGGCAAACACGTGGTGATCCTCGACGCCTCGCGCGTCGCCTGGATTCGCATCGGCTGACCCCCACTCTTCTCTTTTTCACGAACCGAAACACGCCCGCTCGCGCATCCTTTCAGAGCGGGCTGAACAGCAAGGAAACGAAACAATGGCTTCCAAACAGATCGCATTCGACGTCGATGCCCGCGAGCGCATCCTCAAGGGCGTGCAGAAACTCGCCTCCGCCGTCAAGGTCACCCTCGGCCCGTCGGGCCGGGTGGTCGTCCTCGAGAAGTCCTTCGGCGCGCCGACCGTCACCAAGGACGGCGTCACCGTCGCCAAGGAGATCGAGCTCGAAGACCCGTACGAGAACATGGGCGCGCAGATGGTCAAGGAGGTCTCCTCCAACGCCTCCAAGCAGGCCGGCGACGGCACCACCACCGCCACCATCTACGCCGAGTCCATCTTCGCCGAGGGCCTGAAGAACATCACCGCCGGCGCGAACGCCAACCAGGTGAAGCAGGGCATCGACAAGGCCATCGCGTCCATCGTCGATGAACTCAAGAACATGTCCAAGCCCATCAAGGGCTCGAAGGAGATCGCCCAGGTCGGCACCTGCAGCGCCAACCAGGACGAGACCATCGGCAAGATCATCGCCGACGCGATGGACAAGGTCGGCAAGGACGGCGTGATCACCGTCGAAGAGGGCAAGTCGCTCGAGACCGAGGTCGAACTCCTCGAAGGCATGCAGTTCGACAAGGGCTACCTCTCGCCGCACTTCGTCACCAACACCACCAACATGGAAGCGGTGCTCGAAGACGCGTACGTCCTCATCCACGAGAAGAAGATCTCGTCGGCCAAGGACCTGCTGCCCGTGCTGACCAAGGTCGCCGAGAGCGGCAAGGCCCTGCTCATCGTCGCCGAGGACATCGAGTCCGAAGCGCTCGCCACCCTCGTGGTCAACAAGCTCCGCGGCATCCTGAAGGTCGCCGCCGTGAAGGCGCCGGGCTTCGGTGACAAGCGCAAGGCCATGCTCGAGGACATCGCGATCCTCACCGGCGGCCAGGCCGTCATGGAAGAGCTCGGCATCGACCTCGAGAAGCTCGAGCTCAAGGACCTCGGTCGCGCCAAGAAGATCGTGCTCACCAAGGAGAACACGACCATCGTCGAGGGCGCGGGCAAGTCGAGCGACATCAAGGGTCGCATCGAGCAGCTCAAGGCCCAGATCGAGAACACCTCCAGCGACTACGACCGCGAGAAGCTCCAGGAGCGCCTCGCCAAGCTCGCCGGCGGCGTGGCCCAGATCAACGTCGGCGCCGCGACCGAGGTCGAGATGAAGGAGAAGAAGGCCCGCGTGGAAGATGCGCTGCACGCCTGCCGCGCGGCGGTCGAGGAAGGCATCCTTCCCGGCGGCGGTATCTCCGTCATCCGCGCCCGCAAGGCCCTCGACAAGCTCCGCAAGGGCACGACCGGCGACCTGCGCGTGGGCATCGACATCGTCGATCGCGCCCTCACCGCCCCGCTGAAGCAGATCGCCAAGAACTGCGGCCTCGACGGCTCGGTCATCGTGCACAAGGTACTCGAGTCGAACGATGTGAACTTCGGCTACAACGCGCTGACCCACGAGTACGGCGACCTGGTCAAGATGGGCGTGATCGTCCCGACCAAGGTCGAGCGCGTGGCGCTACAGAACGCCGCGAGCATCGCCGGCCTGCTCCTCACCACCGACGCCGCGATCGTCGAGTTGAAGGAGAAGAAGGCGGTTGGGGCTGGTGCTGGGATGGATGATATGGATTATTGAATATAGATCTCGGCCCACTAACGTGGGCCGAGATTATTTCGCGTACGCAGTGAACTTCTCGAGTCTTTCTGCGTGCCACTTGATTCGAGCGCTCTTGCTTTTCGCGAGTCGGTTGATGATCACCTGACGGAGGCTACGCACGATCTCGATGTGCGGGCTGCACCGGAAAGCGTACATTTGTGGCAGAGCATTGGAGAACCTTGAGTCGTCAATATATGACGCCTTCTGGCGTTTGATCTCCTTACTGGCAAACTGCACGTCATTGATGCAGTACCACCAATAGGTCGCGATCCGAGCGATATCGGGATTGGCATCGCGAGAATAGGACTCTACCTCGCGACGATTGCTTTCAACATCATCTTGAAAGCAATAGCAGTACATGCCAGCACGCTGGACAGCTGGTTCTGCATCATCTAGGCAGTGCGAGATCAACCTCGACAGATGCTGTGACGGGTACTTGTAGGTCGTCAGCGTTTCTAGCGCCTTTTGCTTGACCGCCCAGTGCATCGTGCGTTCCGAAAACGCAATCTTGCGAATTCGAGGACCAATCCCATCGAGTGATGACGGATGAAGTTTCTGCAACAGTTCGAGTAGCGAAGCGATCTGGTATGGGAACAGAATATTCTTGCTCTCGATAGCTGTGAGAATCTCATCGATGATAGCGTCGTGATACTTGTAGGGCAGTTTCTTCAAGTACCTTCCAACGCTATCTAGTACTCTCTTGTCCGGAATTCTAGAGAGACTTGCTAGAGCAGCGCGCCGAAGTCTCGCGCGGTAGCACGATCCATACAAAGTAAGGCAGCGTCGAAATAATCGGTTTTCTGGTCCCGATAGATTGGACACGGACTCAGGTAATCCACGGGTGTAGCGAGACACTATGTCGTCGACTTTCTTGAGTCGAGCAGTCGTGCTGGAGTAGTCACCAGTATCTCGCTTCGCCAATTCTTCGATATCCTTTATCGCTTCATTAATGCGAGTCAAGTCGATATCGATCACCTCATCACGAAGAGCTTTGTCGCTGAGTATTTTTGTCTTTGCTCCCTGAATATTCAGTGACAGTGAACGAAGAGTATCATTGATCAGGAACACGCATTCTCGCGCGACATCATAGCTCTTTGAGAACACCTTCACGTCGTCCATATACCGAAACCAGATTGCGTCGTGATTACCGCAAAACTCGCGCAGTTTCTCGTCTAGTGGTAGTAGATACACGTTCCCAATAAACGAACTGACATCGTTGCCCTGTGGAATACCCCGGTTCATTGATCGTCCCGCCAGAGTTCTCCGAGACCAGTGCCTCAGTATGCTCGTGTACAGATGGATGATCCGAGGTTCATTGGGAACCAGTTTCCGAAGCTGAATGTCCAACAGATCTATATCGATGTTTTCGAAGTAGGAAGAAATGTCTGTGATGGTGAGGTGTGTGTACTTCGATTCAATTATGGCTGCGGCTGCCTCGGCATCGAACTCAGGCCACGTGTAGAACCAAGGCTTCGTTCGATAAATTTTGTGTATTGTCTTATTCTTGAGAAACGGGATGTCCTCCGAACGAGTAAACCCAAATATCTGCTTTGCTCGTTTGGCTCTCTTTTCCCAGTCTGGGGCAAGTCGGTAGGAATAGACTTCGTCCCCAAACTCGCGGTCAAGCCTCGGAGCAAGTAGATAGGTGATGGCATGCATCACGATCGAGTCTTCTATGTGTAGCGTCTCCCCTGGCCTAACGGCTAGGCCAGACTTTGGTACGTCGATCTTGGTGCACCGCCTTGGTCTGTACCTGTCAGTCGAGAGCTGTTCTGACAGGAACTGCAGCCGTCTACTTCTTTGAATCCCGTAGTCTAAATACCCCGCGGTATCTGCTATGAAGTCGTCCCGTGAGTCGTGCTGCGCGAATTGCCAACCCTGTTCTAGTTGATTGAGTCTGCACAGTTCGTCAAAGAGGGAGTTGTCCGGCTGTGTGTTGCTACTTGACATTGCACGAAAATATCACCAAGGCTGCAGTATGCAAAGCCTCTTGCGTCAAATAGGATGCCACCGATCAGATGTGGTTGGTCCTAGAACTAGGTGCCACCACGAGCGCAGGCTGTCTTGGATGCCCGCTCGGCCCCGGCGCGTACGACCTGCGAAACGCGAAGACCGGTCAGCCGATCCTGTTCGGGATCGGTGGTCGGTGTGCGCTGCGGATGACCTCGCTCTTGCCGAAGCCGTGGGGGAGCGGCGGACGCAACAACTCGGACAAGCGGAAGTATCTGAAGCATCAACTGAGGAACATCGAGTATCGCACGATGGCGTGCGACACCCGCGAGCAAGCCGCGGCGGTGGAGCGGGCCATCAAGCGCGATCGCGGGCACGAGTACCGGTTCGGGACGTGAGAACCCTGAGCGCGAGCTCAGGGTCCCGTGTTCCTGCAGGGGACATGTGGGCGTTTGGGTGAGGGATGCGGAGGTGGTTGGGCCGCGTGCTCGGTTGGTGGCATTGGGTTGGCCGGTTGCTGGGGACCCTGAGCTTGCGCTCAGGGTTCGCATTGGATGCTGTCGGTCGGATGAGGGATGCGGAGGTGGTTGGGCCGCGTGCTCGGTTGGTGGCATTGGGTTGGCCGGTTGCTGGGGACCCTGAGCTTGCGCTCAGGGTTCGCATTGGATGCTGTCGGTCGGATGAGGGATGCGGAGGTGGTTGGGCCGCGTGCTCGGTTGGTGGCATTGGGTTGGCCGGTTGCTGGGGACCCTGAGCTTGCGCTCAGGGTTCGCATTGGATGCTGTCGGTCGGATGAGGGATGCGGAGGTGGTTGGGCCGCGTGCTCGGTTGGTGGCATTGGGTTGGCCGGTTGCTGGGGACCCTGAGCTTGCGCTCAGGGTTCGCATTGGATGCTGTCGGTCGGATGAGGGATGCGGAGGTGGTTGGGCCGCGTGCTCGGTTGGTGGCATTGGGTCGCCGGTTGCTGGGGACCCTGAGCTTGCGCTCAGGGTTCGCATGGGTGCTAGATTGCCGTTGTGTACAGCGAACCGATCGCCTATTTCCTGACTTGGCACACCTACGGCACATGGCTTCATGGCCGAGCAGAGGGTTCGGTTGATACGCGGCACAATGCACCGAACTCGGATCGGCTGCCGCCGGACTCGTTGCGTGAGTTTCGCAATCGAAGTCGGATGAAGCATGATCCGTTTGTGCTGAACACTCAGGCACGAACACTGGTTGAGCAAGTCATCCGTGAACACTGCGAACTGAAGAACTGGAACCTGCATGCCGCGGCTGTTCGCACGAACCATGTCCACGTAGTGGTGACGGCGCGCGGTGTACGACCGGAGCAGGTTGTGCGTCAACTCAAGCAATGGGGAACTCGTCGGCTGCGTGAGAGGCGATACGCCGACGCCGATCAGCGGGTGTGGGTGGCGCTCGCGAGCACGCAGATGCTGTTCAACAATGATGAGCTCGACGGAGCCATTCGCTACACCCTCGAAGGCCAGGACCGGTGTCGCCCGCGTGCTTCGGTACCATCCGCTTCGAACTGATCATCGGCAGGAGCGGAGGCAGGTTATGCGAGCAGCGGTGGTGCGTCGGTACGGTCCGCCCGAGGTGGTGTCGATCGAGGAGGTTCCGGACCCGGTGGTGAAGCCGGATCAGGTGCTGGTGCGCATCCGCGCGACGGGGGTGTCTCGCGGCGATGCGCGGGTGCGCGGGTTCGACCTGCCGCGAGCGGTCTTTTGGATTCCGGCGCGACTGATGCTGGGGGTGTTTCGACCGCGAAAGCCGATCCTCGGGACGGAGTTCGCGGGCGTGGTCGAGGCGGTCGGCGAGCGCGTGACCAAGTTCAAGGTTGGTGACGAGGTGTTCGGCGCGGCGAAGTTCGCGAAGGCCACCGGGACGCACTGCGAGCTGCTGGCGATCGATGAAGACGAAGCGATCGCGCCGAAGCCGGAACGGATGAGTTTCGAGGAAGCCGGGTGCGTGGCGTTCGGCTGCCTCACGGCGGGCTACTTCCTGCGCAGGCTCGGCAAGTTGAAGGCCGGCGAGCGGGTGCTGATTATCGGCGCATCGGGCGCGGTCGGCTGCGCGGCGGTGCAGATCGCCAAACACGCCGGTGCGACGGTGGTGGGGGTGTGCAGCGGCGCGAACGCGGAACTGGTGAAGTCGATCGGCGCGGACGAGGTGATTGACTACACGAAGCGGGACTACACGGACCCGGCGGTGGTCGGCGAGCCGTTCGATGTGGTGTTCGACACAGTCGGCGCGTCGAGCCTCGGGGCGTGCAAAGCGATCATGACGGAGAACGGCCGGTTCCTCGCCGCGGTGATGGGCGTGCGCGAGATGGTCCAGTTGATGACGAACGGGCTGCGGAGGCGGAAAGTCCGGAGCGGTGTGGACCCGCAGTCGCCCGAGGAACTGGAACGGTGCCGCGTGATGATCGAGGAGGGGGCGTACCGCTCGGTGATCGACAGCGAGCACCCGCTTGAGGAGATCGTGGAGGCGCACCGTCGCGCGGACAGCGACCGGAAGCGGGGGAGTGTGGTGGTCCGCGTGAGCGGCGGGGCGGATTAGGGCTCGGGCTGTTCGGTATCGAGATCCCTGAACGGGATTCCGCCGTGGACATTGTCCCGGTCGCCGGAGGTGTTTCCGATGCGGTCCATCGTGACGCGAAGCGTGTAGCCGCCGACGAAGGTGCCGTGTTCGTCGATGAAGAGCCAGTCGGTGACATCAGAGGGGTCGATGACGACTTCGCTCCCGGGTTCGAAGCGGGATGTGCGTTCGTCTTCGTCCTCGGGTACGAGTGTGACCAGCTTTGCCTTGTCGTTGATCGACTGGAGGTCGAGCCAGATCGAATCGCGGAAGCCGGCGTCGTTTGTGAGGGCGTAGCGGACCTGAAACCCGGTCCATCCGGGGCGTTGGTTCCTGAACGCGTTCAGGAAAAGCGGGAAGGTCGAGGTGCCGCGAGCGACGGCGGCTTCCATCCGGGGGTCGCTGATCGAGGCCGGGCCGCTGCGCGAAGCCGATTCCTCGCAGCCGATGAGCCCGATGGCGGGGCCGAGGAGCACGATGGCCAAAGGGATGGCGAGTGAGTTCGGACGCGTCACGACAGCGCATTCTCCGGATCGGGGGTCACCCTGATCGTAGCCGCTGCGATGAAGCGAGTGCCAACGGAAAAGGGCGACCTCGCGGCCGCCCTGGGTGATCGGGTGAGAATCTGCTGTCCGTATCAGCGCCGACGGCGCATGAGGCCGGCGCCGGCGAGGCCGAGAACGGCCAGCGCGCCGGGAGTCGGGACGAGGTTGATCTGCCCGCGGACTTCACCGGCCGGGAACGCATCGGTGTGGAAGTTCACATAAAGGCCACCGTTGAAGAGGTCGGTGACCTCGTCGTTGGTCAGCCCGGTCCATGTCGCCTGACCGCTGAGAGGCCATGTGCCGTCCGGCTCGTTGAACGCGAAGACGATCGGGCCGGTGTCACCGAAGTCGCCATCGTGGACGTGCGCTCCGGGCGAAGACGGCACTCCGATGAGCTCGGGCGTGATCGTCCAACCGAACTCAAAGGTGTTCGTCGCGGCGTTGTAGGTGCCTTCGAGTGTGCCGGTCGCCGGGGAATCGGTCATCGGCACCGCCTGGTTGTTGTTGATGACGGCGGAAAAGAAGCTGATCTCGTCGCCGCCCGCGCTCGCCGCGCTGGTCATGGCAAGACCGGCTCCGGCGGCGAGAAGTGCTGCTGCTTTGTTGAATCCCATGTGGAAGTCTCCTCTCAGGTACCCGTGCGGGGTGGTTGGCTCCGCGCCATGACGCACGGAGGTCGAACAAGTCGTTCATGAAAACCTAGCCCGCCATATCCGGATCTCCAGTGAAAACGGGCTCATGTCGGCCATCGGCGTTGTTCCTCCCGGATCGGGGGAAGGGAAAGTAGGGTGCTCCGATCCAATCAGCGGTCTCGATATGATCCGGGCATGTGCGCGTTTCCGGCACACCTTCTTACTCCAGACCGTGCCGAGGCCTACGCGCGACTGCGCAGCGCGATGCTCGTCGATGTGCCCCATGCGTTCGGTTCGTCGCCCGGCGAGGGCAAGGGCGAGCGGGCGGACGAGGTGGTGAAGTACCTTTCCGATCCGAACAACGCGATCGCAGTCGTCGATCATCCGGAGGCCGATGGCGAGTTCGCGGCTGCCGCCGGGATCATGCGAGTGCCGAACGCGAAGATGCGCCACCGCGCCGGGATCTGGGGTGTCTACTGCGTCCCGGAGCTGCGGGGCCACGGCCTCGGTCGTGCGGTCTTGCTTCGCGTCGTCGAACAGGCCAGGGCGTGGGACGGCGTCGAAACGATCGGCTTGTCCGTGTCGGCTCGTTCGCCGGAAGCGATCGGACTCTACGAGTCGCTCGGCTTTGTGCGATGGGGCACCGAACCGGACGCGATGCGGATCGATGGCGAGTCGTTCGACGAGGTATTCCTCACCCTCCGGCTGACATAGGCAATAAAAAAACCCCGCACCAGCAGCGCTGATACGGGGTCGGTCGGTGCGATCCGATTGCGGCCTTCGGCCGGTTCGGAGTCAGTTGCAGTTCGTGCCGAAGTTGGCGAGAACCAGGTTGAGGTCCGCCAGGTCGACATTGCCGTCATCGGTCACGTCGCCGTTGTCGGTCATCTGGCCGAAGTTGGCGAGAACCAGGTTGAGGTCTGCCAGGTCAACGTTGCCGTCACCCGTGGCGTCGCCGGGGCAGTCGGGCGTCGGCTCGCAGACCGGAGGCGCGGCGTTGGTCCGCGTGAAGCGTCCGGTGCCGGCGTTGTAGCTGACGTTCGCGAACTGGTCGCCGTCGAAGTCGTTGAAGTTCACGAAACGGGGTTCGCCGAGGTCAGCGGTGCACGCGAACTGCAGGTGCTGGTTCGACACGAAATCATGGCCACCGCCGTTGATGAAGACCTGGATCTTCAGCGGCGACGAGCCGTCCCATGTCACGAGGTCGGACACGGGGATGCCGATCTCGATGCCGGTCGAGACGGTGGCCGGGTTCGAGTCCGGAGCGCCGAACTGGTCTTCGGCGCCGGAGACACCGGCGGTATTCGAGTTGTTGATGTCGATCAGGGCGGTCTCACCGGGGTTGTCGCCACCGGAGAAGAAGCCGAGGCCACCGGTCATCGCGGTGCCGAGGAAGCGTCCTTCGCCCTCGTCGGACTCGCCCTGCACGCCGCGGAGGCGAGCGAAGTTGCCGACCATCTCGATGGTGTTCGTGCCCGAGTCAAAGTTGCCGGCTGCGAAGGTGTAGTAGTACTCGGCGTTGAAGCCGTCGTCGAACGTCAGGCCGGGGATGATCTCGATGATCACGCCCTTGTCATCGGTCACGACGATCGGGCCGCCCATGCGGTTGAGCGCCGAGAAGTCGACCGGGGGGTTGCCGTCGTACTCGGGGTCGTCCGGAGGAAGGTCGCTGAAGATCAGGGTGTTCTGACCGTTGCCGGCGCCCGTGTCGATGAAGACCTCGATCTTGTTGAAGTTCGGCTCGAGGTTGCCACCGAGCATCAGGTAGATCGTGTCCGCGCCGGTGAAGTCGTCGAAGTCACGACGCATGAAGAGGTTGTCGAGTTCGCTGCCGTTGGCGTCGGCGACACCGGGAATGGTGTTGTTTCCGAAGCCGGAGCGCGAGGTGAGGTCGGTCGTGATGGGGTTCACGCTCGCCTTGGCGCCGCCGAAGCCGCTGCCGCCCGTGCCGTTGCCGTCCGTGAGGAGGAACATGCCCGAGGCGAAGTGCTCGACCGGGTCGTTGCCGCCGGTGTAGTTGAGCATGAAGTCGGGCGAGAAGCCGGCGTCGAAGGTCATTCCGGCCATGTTGTTGTTGATGTTGTTGAACTCGATCGGCGGGTTGTCGTTGCGGAGCTCGTTCTGACCCGTTGAGGCGTCGACATCAAAGAAGAGGTTGAGCTTGTTGAAGTTGGTCTCGAGGTTGCCGGTGACCACGCCGAACAGTGTCGGCTTGTTGTCGTTGGCTGTGTCGAGGCCGACCGCGATCCAGAGGCCGTCGATTTCCGAACCCTGGGCGAGATCGGGGTCTCCGTTGGTGGAGTCACCGAACTGGGTCGGGGTACCGGTCGCGCCCTCGTCGTTCGCGTAGACGAGCGTGTAGGCGCTCGCGTCGACGGTGCCGTCCATGTTGATGGTCACCGGAGACAGCGAGCTGGGAACGCTCACGCTGACGAACTGGTTGCCGGCGAAGTTGTTGAAGTCGATGCTTCCAACCGGTCCACCGAGGTTTTCCTGCGTCGTCGCGACCCCGCCGATGATCTGGTTCGACAGGAAGTCGAAGTTCGAGCCGTTGACAAAGCCGCCGATGCGGATCGGGTCGCCGGAGCCGATGGCGTAGCCGAGGCCCGGCAGGCCGATCTTGAACTCAACGCCGGTGCTGACTTCAGCGGGATCGGAGACGAACGGATCGGGGTCCACGGTCGCGGTCGCGACGCCGCCGATGTTCGACTGGTCACTGGTGGCTTCCACGTTGCCACCGTTGGGCGGAGCAGAACCGACACCGGGGTTTGCGTTGGACAGCACCTGGATGTTGCCAGGGGCCTTGGTGCCGGGAGCGCCGAAGAAACCGAAGAGGCCGTTCCCGCCGGGAGGCAGGAGCTGCATGTTCAGGTAGTGCTGGCTCGGGTCGCCGGTGTAGTTCATGTAGTACTCGGCACCGAACGCGGTATCGAACTTCAGGCCCGCCATGTTGCCGAGGGCGTTGAAGTCGACGCCGGAGTCGTTCGGGACGAGTTCGTTCTGTCCGCCGGCGGCGACATCGAAGAACAGGTTGAGTTTCTCGAAGCTCGTGCGCTGGTTGCCGGCGACGAACAGGTAGAGACGCGTCCCGTCGTGGTAGGCGTAGACCGCGTCGATCTCGGAGCCGTTGGACGCGACATCGCTGGGATCGCTGTTGCTCACGAAGGTTGAGGCGAGGGTGTTCACGAACAGAGCCGACCCGTAGCTGGCGTCGAGGCTCCCGTCCACGGTCGGTGCCGCGGCCGCGGATGACGGCACGGTCACGAACTGGTCACCCGCGATCGCCGAGAAATCGGCGATGGTGGAGTCGCCAACGTTGTCTGAAGCGGCCGGGAGGCCACCGATGACCTGATTCGAGATGACGCTGTGACCACCGTTGGCCATCCAGCCGGCGATGCGGATCGGGCTCGTACCGTCCCAGCCGAGCTCGTCGAGATCGATCGCGACCTCGAAACCGGTGGCTACGGAACCGGGATCGCTGTCGGGAGCGGGAAAGTCAAAGGTCCCGGCGCCGAAGGGACCGACGCCGCCGACATTGGACTGATCGGATGTGATCGAGATATCGACGGGCTCGCCGTTCACGATGTCGATCACGCTGACACCCTGCACGGCGACCGGGGTCGAACCATAGTTGTCACCCGCGCTTCGGGTGCCGTCGACCATCGGGGCCGCGATCACGGTCCCGGCGGCGGCGACGAGACCGGCGAGCGATGCGGTCGCTGCTGCTTTCATGTTCGGCATGGCGATCTTCTCTCCATAGTGATGGACGCGTGCGGACGGTGCCGCACTCGGTTGAATCGCCTCGATTCGATAGGGAGTTGAACGCACTCCCCGATCGCGATCTCGGCGGTATCGAAAAAACCGGCCGCGCTGTTTCCAGCCCGGCCGGCAGAGGAAGTCGTTCGCTCAGGCGCGACGGCGACGGATCGCCGCAAGGCCCGCGAGGCCGACCAGCCCGACGGTGCCGGGGGTCGGGATCGTGATGAACTGGTTGCCGGCGATCGCGGAGAAGTCCACGCCGGACGGGGATCCAAGATTGCCCGTGCCGTCGGGCAGACCGCCGATGACCTGGTTGGACAGGAAGTCGTTGCCGCTCCCGTTGACCCAGCCGGCGATGTTGATCGGAGTCACACCGTCCCAGCCGAGCGCGCCGAGGTCGATGGCGATCTCGACACCGGTGGAGACCAGGGCGGGGTCGGAATCGAAGGGGTCGCCGAGGTTCCCGACGCCGCCGACGTTCGAGTTGTTCTGCGAGAAGGTGATGTCAGCGCCGTCGAGCTGGACGGTGAGCTGATTGCCGACAACGGCGCCGCCGCCGAGGAAGCCGCCGGTACCGTCAGCGAGCGAGCCGTCGACGTACCACTCGATGGGGTCGTTCCCACCGGTGAAGCTGAGGACGGCGTCGGCTTCGATGCCGGCGTCGAGCGTGAGACCGTCGAGGTTCCCGAGGTTCGCGAGGCCGGACAGCGTGTTCTGGCCGCCAGCGGCGTAGTCGAGCACGATGTTCAGCTTGTTGAAGTTGGTCTCGAGGTTGCCGGCGACGCCGAGGAAGAGCGTCGTGCCCGAGATGCTGCCGTAGAGGGCGTCGATCTCGGAACCGTTCGCGAACTCGATGGACGCGTCGTTGTTGTTGCCGAACTGGGTGCCGACGTTCTGGCTCCAGAGGGCGGGGCCGTAGTCGCTGCCGAAATTGGCACCGTCGATCGCGGTGCCCGCGAAGGCAGCGCCGGACACGGCGAGCAGCGCAGTAGCGCAAAGGGTCATCTTCATCTCTCAACTCCGTTTCTCTTGTGAGGCCCTTCCGGATCGAGCCTCGCACAGGGAATCGTGGCGTCTCTCGTTGACTCCTCGGCGTGCCACAGCGTCGTGGAGCGAAGCGGCGCGATGCCGATTCGGTTCAATCTGTCATCGGTAAAACGATTTACCGGGTCACTCTGAAACAACCCGCAGCACCAGAACCCCGGCACAACGGGAAGAAATCCGCATTTGTGGCTCAAACTGAGCCCACCACGCTCGACGACGTCAGCTCGAGCACCTGTTTGCGCCGAGTAAAATGTTTTACTCTCGCTTCAGAAGCATACTTGGGACCTTCCGGCACGCAAGCATCAGAGCCGGATTTCAGAAGCGGATTTCCTCGCAAACCACCTGATTGATGGGTCTTTGTGGGCCCGATAACCAAATATCAGTGTTGGGGTGGGGGATTCTGTCGGCGCTTCTTCTTCTCAGCGTGCTCGCGCTTTTCCCGGAGGCGGCGTTCAACGGCACCGCGTCCGGGTTTGGTCCGGATCCGAGGCTTCGGCTTCACCTGAGCTTTGATGACCAGTTCTTTCAGTTTCCCGAGGCACGCGTCTTTGTTCCGCTTCTGGGACCGCTCGTCCTGTGAAGCGATCAGCAACTCGTCGTCGCCGACCAGCCATTGCCCCGCGAGCTTGCGCAGGCGTCGGGCCGCCGCCGGGTGCAGCGGGATCGCGTCGACCGCGACCCGCAGTTCCACCCGCGTGTTCCGCTTGTTGACATTCTGGCCACCGGGCCCGGACGAGCGCGACGCCGCGAAGCTGAGATCGGCGTCCGACACGAACACGCCGGGCGCAAGCCGGGTCTTGCCCGGGTTCTGCGGGGTCGGATTCGGCAGGGGTTGTTCGTTGGCGGCGGCGTGCATGGCTTGGGGTAGAGTACGCGCCCGGCGGCATGTTGCTCGACCCGGCATCCATGAGAAGACATGCAAGGAGATGGCAGGTCGTGAATCAGTGTATCGCGATGGTATTGGCGGTCCTTCTCGGGACGTGTTCGACCGCGGTTGGACAGTCGATCGAGACCGAGGTGACCGATACCCCAAGTGGTTCGGCGGCGGGCGACCTCTCGCTCAACATCGATCCCGCGGCCTCGTGGAAAGTCAGGGCGACCGCGTCGGTCTGGTTCCCGTCGCTGCGCGGCGAGCAGACGCTCGGAGGCGGCTCGAAGTTCGACATCGACATCATCGACCAACCGGACGTGCAGGTTGCGCCGAGATACGAACTCGCGTTCCGGCGCGACAAGTGGACCGTGCTCACGAGCGGCTTCGTCTTCAGCATGGACGAGAACGCGGCGGCCACGGAATCGTTCATCGCGAGCGGAACCACGATCAACGCCGGCGACCGGGTCAGTTACGACATCGACTACTGGAGCGCTGACCTCTTTCTGGCGTATCGGTTCGCCGACATGCCGATCGACAACGCTGGCGGACGCGGTGCGCCGCCGAGCCCCTTCTCGGTGCCGCGCGACGGCGTCGGGCTGTTCTTCGACGTTCTCGCGGGCGCTCGAGTCTGGCATCTTGACTACCAGATGTACCAGATCGGCGGTCCGTCGCTCGTCGATGAGCAGGAGACCTGGATCGACCCGGTCGTCGGCGGGCGCATGCTCCTGGACCTTCCCCACGGTTTCGGCGTTGAGGTGCGAGGCGATGTCGGCGGGTTTGGCGTCGGGTCTGACTTCGCGTGGAACATCGGCGTGGCGTTCCGGGCGGAATTGGCCGAGAACATCGGCGCGGAGATCGGCTTCCGCCACCTTCAAACGAGCTACGAGTCGGGGAGCGGGGCCGACCTCTTCGAATGGGATGTCGCGTCGGCGGGTCTCTACGGTTCGATTGTCTTCCGTTTCTAGTTTCGAAGGCCACCAATGATCCGGATCATCAGCGGCGAGTATCGACGCCGGCAACTGCGCACACCCAAGGACGCGAAGGTCACTCGGCCGCTCCCGGACCGGGTGCGCACGGCCGTCTTCAACATGCTGCGCGGCCACATCGAGGGTCAGGCGATTCTCGACGGTTTCGCGGGCGTGGGCAGTTTCGGGCTCGAAGCGGCCAGCCGCGGTGCCTCCGAAGTGGTCATGGTCGAGAAGGACCGGGAGATTGCATCAATCCTGCAGTCGAACATCGATGAACTGGGCGCGGGCGACACCTGTCGTGTGTTGAAGGGCGATGTCCTGGGGATCTCCATCCTGTCGAGATGCCCGCGTCCGGTGCACATCGTGTTCTTCGATCCGCCGTACCCGATGATCCTCGACCCGGCCCAAAGGGAGCGGGTGTTCGGTCAGTTCTCGCGCCTAGTTGAACTTCTCGACGACGAGGGCTACGCGATCCTGCGCACGCCTTGGCCGGTCATCGATCGGATGGTCGACGGCAAGCGTTATCAGGGCGGACCGGTGCCCGTTGAACCGGAGGAACCCAGGCCGGCGGGTCGATACCCCGAAGAGACGGCCTTCACCATTGATGACTTCGACGACCCGGCAGAAGCCGCGATCGCCGGAGCCGCGCCGGAACCCGAAGAGGAGCCTTCGGCGGAGTTGCCCGGTGAGCGAATCGAGATGGACCTGACCATCCCCGGGGCGGATGGCCCGGAGACTCACATCTACGGAACAATGGCCGTGCATTGGTACATGCGCCGGCGCGATGCTTCGTCTTAGTTCCCCGACGGCGCGGACGACGGCGGGGGAGTCGGCATCCCTGGCGACGGCGGCGTCGGGCCCTTGAGCTTGAGCTGTGCGAGCACGATGAAGATCGTGAGGAAAACCGCGATCCAGGCGACGATCAGGACCGCACCGACCGGGAACCTCCGCTTCTCGGGGTCCGGGAGCGCGATGTGCGGGGCCACTTCGTCGCGTCGTCTGAGGCGTTGATCCGGTTGGGCAGGGTCGTTCATCAGGGCAGATCGTAGCGCGGAAGTACACTTGGCGCATGAGCCGCCCCGAGCCGGATCATCGCAGCGATCGCAAGCGAGCTGCCGCGGAACGCGGGGCCGTTGAGATCGTGCGCGCGCTCCGTGGTCAGGGGAAAATGGCGTACCTGGCGGGCGGCTGCGTGCGGGACACGCTCCTCGGCCTCGCGCCCACGGATTTCGATGTCGCCACCAACGCGACGCCCGACGAGGTGCTGGACCTGTTCGACGACGCCCACGCCGTCGGGAAGTCGTTCGGCGTCGTCATCGTGCGATTCGGACGCGGGTGTCTCGGTGAGACCGCCGGATCGCCCTCCCCTGCAGCGACGATCGAGGTCGCGACCTTTCGTCGTGAAGGGGCGTATTCCGACAAGCGACGCCCCGACAGCGTCGAGTTCTGCGGCCCGGACGAGGACGCGAAACGCCGCGACTTCACGATCAACGCCATGTTCCTCGACCCCCTCGCCGATGGACCGGTTGAGCGCCGGGTCATCGATACCGTTGGCGGGCTCGACGACATCCGCGACGGGATCATCCGGGCGGTCGGGAACCCTGCCGACCGGTTGGCGGAGGACCACCTGCGGGCGCTGCGAGCCGTGCGCTTCGCTTCTCGCTTTGGCTTTGCGATCGAGCCGGTCACCGGAGCGGCAATCCGCGAGCACGCTGCGGACCTTCACGGGGTTTCACCGGAGCGGATCGGCGACGAACTCCGCCGGATGCTCGGACGCCGCGTGCCCGTCGAAGCGCGTCGACGGGCCATCGAACTGATCGAGTGTTTGAATCTCGCGATCCCTATTCTCGGTTCAGAACAAGGGGTTCAGTTGTCCGGTGCATCGTGGAGCGTTCTGGACGCGGTCGGCTCAAGCAGCGACTTTCCAACCACGCTCCTCGCCTGGCTCCACGATCGGGAAGGTCTGGGCCGAGCCAGTGCTGACGAGGCGTCCGATCGGCTCGTCGCACAGTCCCGACTGCTTCGTCGTTCGATCGTTCTCAGCAACGAGGAAACCGACGATCTGGTGGCAATCTCGCGGGGTCTGGTCCATCTGGAGCGCGGATGGACCGGTGCCTCGGTTTCCCAGCGTAAACGCTGGGCTGCGTCCGATTGGTTCAGCGGCGCCCTGGTTCTCCTGACCGGGCGAGACCCGGACGCCGCATCCCGCGTGCAAGACGAACGGAATAGTCTGGCCTCGGATCCGATTGGTCTGGCACCCGAGCCGTGGGTGAGCGGAGACGATCTGATTGCGTCGGGCCTCCGTCCCGGCCCGGATTTCAAGGAGCGGCTCGCCAGAGCCTACGACGCCCAATTGGAGGGCTCGGCCGCGACGGCTCATGAGGCGCTTCGGGTCGCTCTCGCGGACCCGGATTGAACCGGATTCGTGGTTTTTGTTTGGGATTCGCCCAAGTCGTGTGATAGACTCCACTTGGCTGGCCTGATTTCGGCTGGCCGGGATCCCCCGCGCATTGGGGGGATCTGCATCAAGGGCACCCGGTCGGGTGTATATATTGGTGTCAGGTGGAGTTGGCATCGCGGACGAGGCAATCCGCGCGTACTCCGAGTTCCGATTGACCGTCGCCGGCAGGCGGCTCGCTCTGCAAGAGGCTGGACAACCACATGCTTAAGAACGCTCTGTTGATGTTGACCGTCGGCGCGCTGATGACCGTGTCAGCGCCCGCTCCGCTCACGACCAGCGCGAGCGCTGCCGTCGTGATCCAGGACGCCGGAGATGAGGACGCCACCGAAGACATGGTGATCTTCACCAATGGACGGGTCGTGCGCGGTGACATCCTTGAGGAGACCGACGCGACGATCATCATGAACGTCCGGATCGGCTCCATGCCCGCAGTCCGCACGGTCTACGAGAAAGACCAGATCCTCGAAATCAAGCGGGACATCCCGCGCGAGTCCGAGGGACGCAAGGACGAAGCCGAGAAGAAGGAAGAAGTGCTCCCCGACAAGAATGCTCGCGGCGAGGACATCGACGAGGACACCACGCTCTTCTACTACGCCGAACTCAATGGGATCTTCGAGAAGGATCTCACGGCGACGCCGCTGACCGACCTCTTCCGGGACGTCGACGAGACCTTCAACGACCTCGTCGAGATCTCGGATCCGCGCGGTGGCGTGACCTACAAGGTCGACGAAACGAAGCGCGACAAGCACATTGTCCTGCTAAAGCTTGACGCGACCACTTTGTACGAGGGCTTCGACGGCCTTTTCGCCGCAGAGCGTGTTACTCCGATCTTCAAAGATGAGATCCAGAAGGGGCGGCGCATCGTTTTCTGGGTCGACCAGGCCATCGGCGGCGCGGCCTTCGTGCCGTGGCTGAGCCCTGAGATGTACATCACTCCCGACTCGGTCATCGGCCTCGCCGGCGACCTCGACGATTTCGACATCGGCGATGAGCAGGTCAACCTCAAGCAGATCTCGCTCCGCATGGGCCACGCCGAAGGTCTGGTTGTCTACGGCGGCTACGGGCGTCTGGGCGTCGCGATCGTGCAGGCGATGGCTCGTGGACAGTACTGGTTCGCGGTCCGGCTGACCGGCGTCGAACCCGAGTACTACATCAGCACCGAAATGCCCGGCCCGGAGATCATGAACAACCCGCAGTGGATCCTCCTGACCGACAACGGCAAGGACGAGTACGAGGACGATCCGGACGAGGTCCTCTACGGCAACGACACGCTGTTCCTCCGCGACGACATGCCGCTGAAGCTCGGCATCGCCGACGGCGTTGCCAGTTCCATCGAAGACATCGCTCTGAGTATGCGTGTGTTCCGGAACTACGCGGTCCTTGAGAACACCAAGGCCGAGGCCATCATGAACGGTTGGACCGAAGACGTCGAGCGTGCGCTGGTGAACTACCAGCGCATCTTCGACGAGGCCAACAACGTGCAGATCGGCGGAGGCCGTGACGCGATTCTCGCCGCCCTCGGTCGTCAGCAGCGTCTCCTTCTGCAGGCCCGCGGCATCCTCCGTCGATTCGCCGAGGTCATGGACCCCGACGGCAACGAAAGAGCCAACATCGATGTCATGATCGAGCAGATCCGTGCCCGGATGCGCAACCTGCGCAACGGCGGCAATGACGGCCCCGGCGGCGGGGGCGGCGGCGCCGGAGGCGGAGCGGGCGGCCGGTGACCCGGCGTAGAACATTGAACCCAGGCAAGGCTCACTGACAGATACACGCGAGGAACGAAATGAACAGGTTTATGAAGTGGATTCAAAGCGGAGCATCACTGCTCGTCATCGCGGCGCTCGCCGTCGTCATGGCGACCCAGGCGGTGTTCGCTCTCGATAAGGTGACGCTGAAGAACGGTGAAGTGTACGAGGGAGAGATCCTTCGCGAGACCGACAGCGCCGTTTGGATGAAGCGTCGGGTCGGCACCGTGGAGTTCGAAGAGTTCGTGCTCAAGGAAGAGATCGCTTCCATCGAGCGCGATGTCGATACGCCGGGCGACGGCACCAAGTCGCGCGACGGCGCGAAAGAGCGCGAGGCCCGCCAGAAGGCCATCGCCTCTGGCGCGACCAAGGTCTGCTTCATCTCGCTCGGCGACAAGGAGAACAACAAGGAAATGGTGGGCATGTACATCTATGGAGATGCCCTCCGCGACTCGATGAAGGCGCTGCTCGAATTGCCTGAGGAAGAGCAACCGGACATCGTTGTGCTCGTGGTCGACTCGGGCGGTGGCTACACCGCCGAGACCAAGCCCCTCTCCGACGTCATCCACCTGGAGATGAAGAAGCATTTCCGCGTGGTCGTTTGGGTGGAATCAGCGATCTCCGCGGCCTCGTTCATCAGCTTCAACGCTGAAGAGATCTACATGAAGCCCGAGGGTCACATCGGCGGCACCGTGCAGTACATCGGCGGCCCCGGCGGTGCGAAGGCATCGGAAGGACGCGAGCTTCTCGAAGTCCTCGAACTCGGCGAAATGATCTCCAAGCGTGGTCGCCGCGACCCGCTGGTCATGCGAGCCATGCAGACCACCACGCTGCTCACCGCGGACGTCAACGAGCGGACCGGCGAGGTCAAGTTCTACGACGGCGAAGGCGGCAAGCACGTCGTGAGCCCCGCTACCGAGATCCTCACGCTGAACGCGCTCGATGCCGATTTTTACGGCGTCAGCAAGGGCACCGCGGCGAACAAGAACGAACTCGCCAAGCTCATGGGCCTCAGCGAGTGGGTCGAGGTCGGCGAAGTCGCCGACGAGGTCCAGCGCCGCTTCCGTGACAACGTGAAGACCGCCGAAGTGCGTTCGGGCGAGGTGTACGCGAAGTACCAGATCGCTCTCGCCAACGCGATCAACTCCGGCGGCACCGACCGTCAGCGTGAAGTCGGCATCGCCCGCCGATACCTGAACGAACTCCGCTCGATCATCAACCGTGCGGCCTCGTTCAAGAAGTACAACGGCATCACCGATGCATTCTTCCGCGAGCAGGAACGTCTGCTCCGCAGCCTCGTCTGAGTGCCGAATGTTCAACGCGTGAAGAAAGCCCGGCGCACCAGCGTCGGGCTTTTTCTATGGTGAACGGCGCATGACCCGAACCCTCGTCACCATCTTCGGACTCGCGCTCGCGCTCTCGCTCGTCGGTCTCTTGGCAGCCGCGGCGTGCTCGCCGCCCGCAGAAGGCCCGTCGACGGCGAGCGATCGTCCGGCAAGGGTCGTAGTCGTCCAGCTCGACGGCTTCGTCGGCTGCGGCGTCGATGCCGAACTGCTCCGCCAACCGCTCGCCGAGATCGTTGCCGATCTGGACCGACGCGTGGACACCGTGGTGTTCGCGTTCGATTCCGGGGGCGGGATGCTCAACCGCGTCGGCCCGCTGTCGGACCTGATCCACGGCTACTTCGCCGAGCGTGACATCGATTGCATCGGGTGGATCGAGCGTGCGGAGTCCGCGGCGTCCATCGTGGCCCTGACGATCCCGGATCTGTGGGTGCAGCCCGAAGCTCGCATCGGGGCGGCGATCGGTGTCCGCGAGACCGGGGCCGGAACCTGGGAGACCCTGCCCGCAGACGAGCAGGAAGCGGTGCGGTTCATGGTCTCGGCAGCGGCATCGCGCGGCGGCCACGATCCCGATGTCGCGCTGCGCATGACGCAGCCCGCATCGAGCACTGACGATCCCCATGGCGGTCGGGTGTTCACCGGGCAAGAGGCGGCGGAGTTCGGGATCGCGCAAGCAGCGAATTCGATCGATGCCGCGCTGGACTCGATCTACGGGAGCGCCGGGTGGCAGATCGATCGGGAGCGGTCGGACCGGATCAGTCGCGCCGTCGAACGGGCCGAGCGGGTCCGAGCGGAACTCGCGGAACTGTACGAGCGGCTCGACCGGGCGACCGCATCCGCCGCCGAAGGGGATTCTTCGGCGGTCGGCTTGGCCGACGAGGTGCTCGATCAGCTGCTCCAACTAGCGAGCAAAGACGACCCGGCGACCATTCGGGCCGTCAGCTTCCTCGGGGGTTTCCAGCGCATCTCCGGCGCGATCGATCGCGTGGATGCCCTTTCTGACCAGAACACGCCCTGAGGCGTATCATGGCCGAACGAGATATCTTTTCTGACCGACTCCCCGGGCCTCGGGGGCAGCCGGCCTTGTTCCAGCTTCGGAGTTCTTCCAACCATGACACGACGCGAAAAGCGCAACCCCGGTGCCGCCATGGGCAACGGCCTGATCCAGACCGACTTTGTTCCTGCCGAGATCGACGGTGCATGTTGGGATGCCCTTCAGCCGCTGTACGCCGATCTGCTCGAGCGTCCGGTGACGTCAGCGCAGGAACTCGAACGGTGGCTGCTGGATCGCAGCGAACTGGACGCCGCGGCCAGCGAGGCCCGCGCGAATCTCTATATCCGGATGACTTGCCACACCGACGACAAGTCGGCGGCCGACGCGTGGTCCGCGTACCTCGATGAGGTGCCCCCGAAGCTCAAGCCCATCGGCTTCAAATTGGACACGCGCCAGACCGAACTCTTCGAGCAGATTGAGATGGACGACGAGCGCTACGGTCTGCTCCGCAAGAAGACCAAGCGCGAGGTCGAACTGTTCAAGGAAGAAAACGTCCCGCTCGAGACCCAACTCGCCAAGCTCGACCAGAAGTACGACGAGATCTGCGGCAAAATGACCGTCGAGTTCAAGGGCGAGGAGCGCACCATCCCGCAGATGGGCAAGTTCCTGCAGGACAACGATCGCTCGGTGCGCGAAGCCGCATGGCGTGGTGTCGCCGACCGTCGCCTCGCGGACAAGGAGGCGATCGAGGACATCTTCGACCAGATGGTCGAGAAGCGTCAGCAACTCGCGACCAACGCGGGTTTCGACAATTATCGGGATTACCAGCACGAGCGTTACCTCCGCTTCGACTACACCCCGGCCGACTGCGAGCGTTTCCACGACGCCATCGAACAGCACGTCGTGCCGTTCGCGCGCAGGCTCGACGCGCGTCGGAAGCAGAATCTCGGCGTGGATGTCCTCCGCCCGTGGGACCTCGCCGTGGACGAGAAAGGACGCGAGCCGCTCCGCCCGTTCGATACCGGGCAGGAAATGATCGAGAAGACCCGGCGGGTGTTCGATCGCCTCGACCCGCAGCTCGGCGAGCTGTTCGATTCCATGGGCGAGAACATGGGACCGAACTTCGACCTCGATTCGCGCAAGGGCAAGGCATTCGGCGGTTACCAGTACATGCGCGACCGCTCGCGTCAGCCGTTCATCTTCATGAACGCCGCCGGACTGCACCGCGATGTCGAAACGATGGTGCACGAGGCCGGGCACGCGTTCCACAGCTTCCTCTGCGCCAGCGAACCGCTCATCGGCTACCGCGACTACCCGACCGAGTTCGCCGAGGTCGCGTCGATGACGATGGAACTCATGACGATGCCGTACTGGGACGAGTACTACCAGACGGAAGAGTCTGCGAACCGCGCCAGGCGCGCGCAGATGGAGGGATCGATCGCGCTGCTCACATGGATCGCGACCATCGACGCGTTTCAACACTGGATCTACACGAACAAGGGCCACTCGCGCGACGAGCGCAAGCAAGCCTGGCTGCGAATCAGCCGTCGCTTCGGGCACGATGTGTCCTGGGACGGCCTCGAAGACGCCGAGGCGTGGACATGGCAGCGCCAGGGCCACCTGTTCGGGCACCCGTTCTACTACATCGAATACGGCATCGCCCAACTCGGCGCCCTCGGCATCTGGCTGCACTCGCTGGTCCGCAGCGAAACCGAGGCGCTGCGTCTGTACAAGCACGCGCTCGGCTTCGGCGGTTCCAAGCCACTGCCTGACCTTTTCAGCGCGGCCGACCTGCCGTTCGATTTCGGCCCGGACACCGTTGGTCGGCTCGTCGAAGCGGTCGAGCACGAACTCGACAAGCTCTCGGATTGATCCTTCGCCTTCGATCACCCCGCCCGGCCTTACGGCCGGGCGATCTTCGTTTTGGACCGGACATGATGACCAAGCCAGAGTTTGCCCGCCCTGAGGACTTTCAGAAACTCGACATCCGCGTCGGCATCATCCGAGACGCTCAACCGCTCAAAGGCGCGCGGAAGCCGGCGTACGCGCTGCGGATCGATCTGGGAAGCGAATTCGGCGAGCGGCCGTCCAGCGCACAGATCGCGGCGCTCTACGAGCCGAAGGAGCTCATCGGGCGCCGCGTGATGTGCGTGGTGAACTTTCCGCCAATGCGCATCGCCGGATTCAAGAGTGAGGTGCTGACGCTCGGCGTGTACACCGACAACGGCGTCGCCCTGATCTCACCCGACGACCGGGGCGACCCGAAACCCGGGGACCGACTCGGTTGATTCCGAGCTGGACCGACTGCTTACCCAGCGTCGTCCGGATCGACCGGCTTCGCGCCGCCCTCGTCCAGGTGCTCGACCTCGAACCGGACAGAGACGGATTGCTCCATGAGCTGCGTGATCCCGCGCTCGACGATCTCAAACGTGAGTTTCGTGGATCCCTCGTTCACCGCTCGGACCGGCAGCAGGCGGTCCAGACGCATAAACGACTCGCCCTCAATTCTGCCGCTCGCTTGCTTCAGAGTGGTCTGCGCGCCCGGGACTCCGGAGTCGAACTTCTGCTCGCTCGCGGTCTGTTCACCCGTGATCTTCACTTCTATCGTGTCGCCCTCGCGCCGCACCAGTTCGTATATCACCGAGTTCTTCAGGACAGGGGCGTTCGGCATCGTCAGCGACTGTTCGACGCGCCAACGGGCGCCCGGGCCGACCGCTTCCTCGGGGAGCGGCTGCGAGAGCGATTCGACCATCCGCCGCACCCCGTTCGCCCCGCCCAGCAAATCAAGAATCTGCGCAGGAAGGTCCGCGGCGTTCGTTTCGGTGACGAATCCACGCGAATCCGTGACGAAGGTGAGCTTCGTCCCCTCCAGCGGACGAAGCACCCGCCAGATCGCGTCGCGGACCATCGGGTCGACATCGCCCTCGAGTTCGACGGATTCGTAGACGGTTTCCACCGGGTAGCGCCCCTGTTCGTCGGGCTCACCCGCCGTCGCGCTGACCGTGAAGACGTACGCCGGCAAGTTGACCGGCGGCATCGGGTTGCCGTCGAAGGCGAGCGACATTTCCATCGTCATCTTCATCCGAGCCCGTACCGGCACACCGACCTGCGGCGACCAGCGCAGCACTCTTTGTTCTCCCTGCCCCGCATCGAGCAGCGTGACCGTCGCGCCGCTGGCGCGCTCGTCCTGCGCAGCAGACGCTGGGTTGGCGGGGCCCATGGCCCCGAAGCCCAGCACGAACCACAGGGTCACAAGAAGCGAACGGATCGGCTGGCGTCGCATGGTGGGCCCTTTCATGAGCGTCGGTCCCGTGTCGAGTGTACACCGCGGCTGTTCCAAAGCGTATCGTGGTCCTATGGCAAACAACGAGCCAGAGATCGCTTCCGGACCCGTCCCGCCGCTCCCGGGGCCGGAACCGGCGCCGGCGCATATGTCCCCCGCAGAGTTCCGCGAACTCGGCCACCGAATGGTCGATTACATCGCCGGCTACTACGAACGCTTGAACTCTTCGGATCGGCCGGATGTGCTTTCGCGCGCGAAGCCGGGTGAAATCGCGGGGGCTCTTCCAAAGCGTGTTTCGGAGGCCGGCTCACCCCTCCAGGAGTCTGGGTTCGACGCCATGCTGAGCGAACTCGACGAACTGGTCATGCCGGGCCTCACCCACTGGCAGCACCCGAACTTCTACGCCTTCTTCCCGGCCAACAGTTCGTTCCCGGCGATCCTCGGCGACATGCTCGCGACCGGCCTCGCCGTCCAAGGCATGCTCTGGCAGACCTCGCCGGCCTGCACGGAAGTCGAGACCGCGGTCCTCGATCAGGTCGCCCGTCTGATCGCGTTGCCCGAATCGTTCACCAGCACGGACGGCGGCGGGGTCATTCAGGGGACGGCATCCGAAGCGACCCTGGCTGCCATGGTCGCCGCCCGCGACCGGGCTCAGCGCAAGCATCCCGAGGCCGACCTCGTCGCGTACACATCGACCCAGGCGCACTCATCCATCGTCAAAGCCGCGATGGTCTGCGGCATCGGGCGAGATCGGGTCCGGCTCGTAGGCACGGATGAAACGCTGGCCATGAACCCTGACCGACTGCGCGACGCGATCCAAGCCGACCTCGACGCCGGCTTGACCCCGTTCTTCGTCGGCGCCACGCTCGGCACGACCTCCAGCGGCGCGGTCGATCCGCTCGAACCGGTCGGTCGGATCGCGGAGGAGTACAACTGCTGGTTGCATGTGGACGCCGCGTGGGCCGGTAGCGCTCTCGTGTGCGAGGAACACCGGTGGATGCTCGAAGGCATCGACCGGGCCTCCTCCTTCTCGTTCAACCCGCACAAGTGGCTGCTGACGAATTTCGATTGCTCGCTCATGTGGCTCAACGGGCGGGCCCGGCGCGACGAGCTCATCAGCGCGATGAGCATCGTCCCCGAGTACCTGCGCAATCAGGCGAGCGACGAGGGCGCGGTGATCGACTACCGCGACTGGCATGTTCCCCTCGGCAGGCGCTTCCGGGCGCTCAAACTCTGGTTCGTGCTGCGCCATTACGGCGCGAGCGGCCTGCGAGCCCACATCCGCCTTCACTGTCGTCTCGCCGAAAGACTGGAGCGGGTCATGCGGGCCGACGACCGGGTCGAACTCCTCACGCCCAGATCGCTGAGCCTGCTTTGCTTCGCCGTGCGAGGATCAGATTTCACAGAATCTGAACGATTGAGCCGCGAACTGCTCCGGCGCGTCAACGACTCCGGAAAGGCCTACCTCACCCACACCACGCTCCCTCGGCCGGACGGCGGTTCTCGCTACGCCGTCCGCTTCGCGATCGGCGCAACGCTGACCACCAAGGAGCACGTGCAGGACACATGGCGATTGATCTCAGAACTGATCGATGAGGTCCGGGGCGATCTATAATGCCCGTTCGCGCCGCACCGGCGCACGGGGCAGGCGATGAGCAGCAAGAAGAAGCACAAGAACAATCCGAGCAGCGACGCCGGGAGCAACGGTTCGGGCACCGGCGATGTGTTCTCGACGAAGGATCCGCTCGCCGTACTCGCGACGCGCGTCTCGGTGCCCGCCGACATCGACCCGGACTCCGATCCGTCCCAGTTCTTCAACCGGGACCTGTCGTGGCTCGAGTTCAACCGCCGTGTTCTCGGCCAGGCAACCGACGAACGCACACCGCTGCTCGAACGCGTGAAGTTCCTCACGATCTGCGCGAGCAACCTCGATGAGTTCTTCATGAAGCGCGTCGCCCTGCTCAAGAGACGCCTCCGGTCGGGCTACGAGATCCACGCTCACAACGGCATGACCGTCCGCCAGCAACTCGACGCCGCGCGCGCGATGGTCAAGGAACTGCAGGAAATGCAGGCCCGCTGCTTCGAGGATCTCGTCCTCCCGGCGTTGCGCGAGAACGGTGTCGACATCGCAAAGTACGCCGACCTTGAGCCGTCCGAGCGCGAGCGCGTCGACGAATGGTTCCACACGAACGTGTTCCCCATTCTCACGCCGCTCGCGGTCGACCAGGGCCACCGGTTCCCGTTCATCTCGAACCTGTCCGAGTCGCTGGGCATCCTCGTCAGCCAGCCCGGATCATCGGACAAGCTCTTCGCACGCATCAAGGTCCCCGACGCCCTCCCACGGATCGTCAGCGTCCCGCCCGACGGCGGCGAAATCGGCCCGCTCCGTGACGCCGATCAGATCCGGCTGGTTTCGCTCGAGCAGATCATTCAGCACAACCTCGACGCGGTCTTCCCCGGCATGCAGATCGTCGACATCATGCCGTTCCGGGTCACCCGCTCGACCGGCGTTGACCTCGAAGGCGAGGAAGTCGAAGACCTGCTCGAACACGTCGAGGCCGAACTGCAGATGCGCCGCTTCGCCTCCGTCGTGCGCCTCGAAGTCGCGAGCACGCCGTCCGATCCGATCATCTCGCTGCTGAAGGAAGAACTCGAACTCGACGACGAAGATGTTTATGTCCGGGGCGGCCTGCTGGAGTACCAGGACCTGACCGACATCATCGCCCTCGATCGCCCGACCCTGAAGCAGCGCCCGTGGACCGGCGTCGTGCCGCCCAGACTGCGGGACGAGGACACCGACATTTTCTCGGCCATCCGCGAGCAGGACGTCCTCGTCCACCACCCCTACGAGTCATTCGCGGCGTCGGTCGAGCGCTTCATCGCCGCCGCGGCCAAGGACCCGAACGTCTTGGCGATCAAGCAGACGCTCTATCGCACCTCGCGAGATTCGCCCTTCATCGACTCGCTCATCCGCGCCGCGGAAGAGGGCAAGCAGGTCGCCTGCCTCGTCGAACTCCGCGCCCGCTTCGACGAGGACAAGAACGTCCGCTTCGCCCGACACCTCGAAAAGCACGGCGTGCACGTCGCCTACGGCGTCATCGGCCTCAAAACCCACTGCAAGTGCTCGCTCGTCGTGCGCCGCGAGGGTGATCGCCTCCGTTCCTACGCCCATGTTGGCACCGGCAACTACCACCCCGGCACCGCGCAGCTCTACACCGACTGCGGCCTGCTCACCTGCGATCCAGCGATCTGTGAGGATGTCATCAACATCTTCAACTACCTCACCGGGCGCTCACTGAACCGCCACTACAACAAGCTCCTCATCGCGCCGGTGACCATGCGCGAGCGCTTCTACGAGCTGATCGATCGCGAGGTGCAGAACGCCCGCGCCGGGAAGCCCGCGCGCGTCGTCGCCAAGATGAACCAGCTCGAAGACGTCGGCATCATCAAGCGCCTGTACGAGGCGTCGCAGGCCGGCGTGAAAATCACCTGTATCGTCCGCGGCTTCTGCTGCCTCCGCCCCGGCGTGCCCGGCCTGTCGGAGAACATCCGTATCGTTTCGGTCGTCGGACGGTTCCTCGAGCACGCGCGGATCTTCCACTTCGCGTGCGGACGCGAGGACCCTGTCGATGGGGACTGGTACATCGGTTCGGGCGACTGGATGAGCCGGAACCTCAACAACCGCGTCGAGGCCGTGGCCCCCGTCGAAGACCGCGACGCCCGGCGCAAGCTCAGCGACATCATGCTCGCCGGCGTGCACGACCGGCGTCACGCCTGGGAACTCGATTCGAACGGGAAGTACACCCTGCTCAAGCCCGGCCCCGACGACCCCGAAGATTCCATGGCCCGACTCGGCACCTTCGAGACGCTGTGCCGCGCTGCGCTCGAAAGCAGCCGGGCGGTGCGCTCGGCCGGCTATCTGTTCTGATCGAAGCGATCAGCTCTCCGGCAGCGCATAGACCGGCGTATCAAGATCCGCGTCCGCGCTCTCATCGCCGGTGATGTCGCGGATGATGCGCCGCGTGTGCACGTGCGAGGTCTCGATGTAGACCTCGACGCCCGAAGCCTGCGTGCCCGCCACCGCCGTGCCGCAGACGTACACGCCCGGAACGCTCGACTGCATCGTCTCTTCGTCCACGCGCGGCACGAGGCGCTCGCCTTCGAGTTCCACCCCGAGTTGCTGGAACAGTGTCGGATCCTGGCGATAGCCGGTCATGAGCACCACACGATCGGCCGCGACGCGAAAGGGGTCGCCCCGGCGCTCACCGCTCTCGTCGACCGGCGCGAGCACAACCTCGTTCGGCGTGATCTCGATCGGTATGGTCCGTTTGTGGTAGACGATCTTGCCCGCATCGATCAGCGCGAGCAGCTCCGGACGCAGCCAGTACTTGATCTTCTTCGTGAACACCCCGCCCCGGTAACTGATCGCGACATCCGCGCCGACGCGCTGGCAGCGGATCGCCGCCTCGACCGCGCTGTTGCGCCCGCCGACGATCAGCACCTTCTGCCGGAAGTAGGAGTGGGGCTCCTCGAAGTAGTGGCTGACGTGCGGCAGGTCTTCGCCGGGGATGCCGAGCATCTTCGGCTCGTGCATGTCGCCGATAGCGAGGATGACCCTGTCCGCTCTCCAGCGTGCTCGCCCTCCCCGATGGCTGACGCTGAGTTCGAACGACCCATCGTCGAGGCGTTTGGCGTCGTCCACCCGGTGATCCGTGCGGATCGGGAGGTCGAACTGGTCCACCACGTTGCGCAGGTAGTTCAGGTAGTCCTCGCGCGTGCCCTTGTCCTGGGTCGGGGTCGAGAACGGCACGCCCGCGACCGCGATTCGCTCGGGCGAGGAAAAGAACCGCGTCTGCGGTGCCCACCACGCGATGGTGGACCCGACTTGCCCGGCCTCGAAGTGGACGTAGTCCACCCCGGCCCGCTTGAGACTGACGGCCATCTCGATGCCGATCGGGCCGGCGCCGATGAGAGCAACAGAAGTTGAATGCATACCCGCACAATAGGGGGCATCTCGGTGGTCGGCCTGTCCGAAGCATGCTTCAATGCAGTGTCATGAACTCGCCGAGCACCGACACCCTCTACTACGACGGCGCCTGCGGCATGTGCCAGCGGACCACCAAGATCCTCCGCGCCTTGGACTGGCTGGGGCGTCTGGACTTCCGGGACATGACCAAAGTCCCCGATGAGGAACTGCCGGTTTCGATCGAGCAGGCGATGCAGGGCATCCCGATGCGAACGCGCACCGGTACAGCGATGGTGGGCTTCCCGGCGGTTCGCCGGGCCCTGCTCCAGACGCCGCTGGGTTTCTTGCCGTCCCTGCTGCTGTACCTGCCGGGCATCAGCCACGCGTCTCGGGCGACCTACGACTGGATCGCGCGGAACCGGGCCCGGTCCGGCGCCTGCTCGGTCGGTCAGTCGTCATCGTCCTCGTCGTCGTAGCCGCCGGCATCGCGGCTTTCCTTGATCCAGTTCGCCTGAATCGCTTCGAGGATGCGCTCGTTGCACGGGTGGCCCTCACGCGCCTCGAACTCTTCGAGCGACTCGACCAGTTTTCGTAGTTCCGGGAAGGAAATCCCGACGGGATCGCGGTCCGGGTACTCCTCGACGAGTTCTTCGGCGATCAGTTCGACATCCAGCCAGTGCAGTTTGTCATCCATCGGTCCGACCTCCCGCGCCAAAAATACAAACGGCTGCGTCGCCACGCAGCCGTTTGCACCAATGGTAGACCATTGAGAGAAGAGAGAGAGTTGACGTCGCCGGGGGTGAACCCCAACCACGCCAATTGCCTATCTTCACACTTTGCCGGGTTGAAAGCAAGATTCTTGTGAGAATTAGACCCATATTTTTGCATGGTCCGGCAAAAAAACGCCTGTTTCGCAGCAGAATCCGCGATTTGAGCTGCAAAATAGTTGCGTCGGAGAACGGGCCTCGACGTCCTGAGAATCCCTCGATTCGGCGGCTGACTACCGGCAACCGATACTGTCAGTGCGGGACTTCCTTGACCGCGTTTCGGTTCCACGCCGGCACCCGAACGACGATGGGGCCCTTGCCCTCGATCTCGCACTGGCAGGAGAGACGGCTATTCATCTGCAGGCCCGGCGCCTCTTCCACTCGGTCTTCCTCGGCCTCGGTCGGCTCGGAGACCTCGTCCATCCCCTGCTCGACGTAGACATGGCAGGTCGAGCAGGCGCAGACGGCACCGCAGGCGTGCTCGATATTGATGCCGTTCTCGACCGCGACTTCCAGCAGGTGCTCGCCCTTGGCGGCCATGACCTCCCATTCAACCTTGTCGGTACCGGTCAGATCCTGCGGATCCTCAAGAATGAACCGGACTGGAACCTCTTTCGGGCCGTGCTCGTGGTCGGAATGCCTCAGGTGCATAGGGGTTTGGTCCTCGGTCGGCGAATCGGAAATCAAGGGTTCACGCCCGTCGTATCGGGCCGGTTCCGATGATAGCCCCCGACAGGCCCGATGACGATGAGGCGATTCGGACGATTGGTCTCGCCCCGACCGATCGGCTGCCGATGCCGATCAACGATTTCGTTTCGGTTGCTCGGGTTTGTCGAAGCCGCCCCCGAATCCGACCGATAACGCCCGTATGCGCATTTACCTCGACGACGAACTCATCGATGACTCGGGCAGCACGCTCGCGAAGGCCCTTGAAGCGGCGGCCGCCAAGGCCGGCGATCGCCTGCTGATCGGCGTGAGCGCCGACGGCGAGCCGGTTCCCGACGCCCAGCTCGCCGACCCCCCGGTGACCGAGCCCTTCGCCGCGGAAATCCGGTTCACTTCGGCGGACCCGGTCTCGCTGGTCCGAGTGACGCTGCTCGAGGCGGCCGATCACCTGGAGTCCAGCAAGGAGAAACAGGGAGCGATCGCTCAGCAGATCCAACTCGGCGAACTCTCCCGGGCGATGCCCGAGCTGTCGAACGTGCTCGACATCTGGCAGCAGGTGGAGCAGTGCATCACGCTCTCGCGTCAGGTGAACGGTATCGAACTCGGGCACGTGAACGGCGAAGAGACCTTCGAGCAGCTCGCTGCTCAACTGACCACCCGTCTCGGCGAGATCCGTGACGCGATCAGTTCTCGCGACCTCTCGACGCTCGCCGACATTCTCGCCTACGACATGGACCAGCAGGCCGACGCCTGGACCACTGTCTTGCGCGATCTCGCGGCCGGCTGCCGCGCATCGGCGGCTTGAGGGCGTAGCATCTGATCACTCCCGCGACACCAAAGGTGTCGCCCTATCCACGCGGGGACGTTGTGTCGAGCAAAGCCAAAGCAAGTAAATCCGAGAAGATCGACGAGTTGATGGAGCAGGCCTCCGCAGCACTCGCGAAGACCGAGTATTTCGAGTGCGAGCGCCTCGCTCTGGAAGCCCTGAACACGGCCTTCGAGGCCGGCGACTTCGAGCGCATGGCGAGGATCGTTCTTCCGCTCCAGGAAGCACGGCGCCAGAAACGTCTGGAAGCGCTGGAGTGCAGCACGGTCATCCGGCTGAACGAGGCGGACCAGGAACTGCTTCAGGAGGATGAGCAGGTCGAGGCCGGTTGTTACCTGTTCGAACCGCTGCTCGTGGGCGCCGACGGTCGCGACCTGCGCGAACGGGCGAACCAGCAGGGTGTGCCGGTGCTCGTCGTCGTGCGCGAGCCGCGCACCAGCGTCGGCGAATGGCCGATCGTGATGATCGGCCCGCAGACGGTGCGGACGAAAGTCCGCCCCCCCGGGCGCAAAGACGAGGATGAGGTCACCGTCGAGTGGATGCAGAACGCGAGCGAGGCGCTCGGCGACGCCGCGATCATGCGCGTCGACACAAGCCGGGACGCTTCGGACCAGGTCGGTCAGCTGCTCGACTTCCTCGGGACCTGTCCCGAGCACGAGAAACTGCACCAGGCGCTCGAGGCGGCCTGTCGCGCCGCGATGAAGGAAGCCGCCGCCAAGGCCGCGAAGAAGGCGTCCTGACCGATCGAGCCGGACTCAGCTACAAAAAAGACAGCACGCCCGGCATCAGTGCCGGGCGTGCTGTGTTGAGGAGGTCCGAGAGTGTGATTCGGATGAGTGTGGGAGGGCTTACCAGTCGCTGCGCCGGTTGCGGCTGTATCGCTCGTTGCGGGCGTTCTGGTCGCCGATGATCGCGCCGCCGACCGCACCGGAGATCGCACCGATCGCAGCACCGTCGCCTTCGTTGCCCGAGAGGGCACCGATGCCGAGGCCCGCCAAGGCTCCGAGCGCGGCACCCGAAAGGGCACCTTCGCCGGCGTTGTTGCAGCCGACGGAAGCGAAGGCCATCGAACTCGCGAGGGCACCCGCCAGCACGACGCGAACGCCGCGTGAAGCAAGGCCGGAGCGTGATTCTGTGCGTGCCATGGTGGTCTGTCCTTTCTCTCCCCGGGGCGTCCCCGGTTCGGTCATTCGAAGAGGGATACAAGGCTGGTCCAAGACCGGTTGCATCCGTACAGTGAACGGACGGGCGCAGGCCCCTATTCCACAGACTCTTACCGGGTTCGTCCGCATCTCCAAGCGGTGTGTTCGGTCGGAGGGATCTCCATGTTTCGTCGTATCCTGAGCCGACGCGTCCTCATCGAAGCCGGAGAACGGGCCCGGATGACGCACTCCTTGTGGCTTACCCACCATTTAGTGGGTCGATCCCGGATCGGCGGCGGAAACCCCGGTCGAGCGGCCTCGGGCTTGCCCGAGATCCCCAGCCGGAAGGTCGACGATGGCGGCTTCGATGAGATCATGGCGACCCCGCTCGGGAAGGCCTGGGCCGAGGACTGGTGGAACGGCGCCATCGAGCAGGTCCGGGATGTGGAGTAACCTGTCTTTCCGCGTCGCGAAAGGCGCGATAACAGCGGCCGCCTTTGACCCGTTCCCCTGAACCGGTCGATATCGACCCGGTACGACCCCGCGTACGCGATTCGCCACGCCAAGAGGACACGCGCCCCATGACCGACCAGGCCGACCCCACGACTGAACCGAACGCCGAGCAGCCGACGAGCGCGACGGGTCCCATCCGCACGAGGGTCGCGCCGCGCTGGATGCGCAAGATGGTGATCTTCCTGATCGTCTGCTTCGGGCTCGGCACGTGGGGCCTGCTCGACGCGGCGGTCATCTATCCCAATCGGGGTGAGCGATACAGTCAGTTCATGCTCGAGGAGTATCTCGACCACGCCAACACGATCGGCGTGCTCCCGATCGCGCGTCGGGTCAACGTGGATGATCCCGCGGCGACGCTCGCCGATCTTGAAGCGCGTCGGGACCAGCTCAACGACTTTGAGGAGTTCCGGCTGCGCTGGCTCAAATCGCTCGAACCGATTCACGGCAAGCAGCTGACGGGCCTCACTCGGCAGAATCAGGAGATGGCCGCCCGAGGCGCGGAACAGCGCGAAGACACGATCACGGTGTTCGTGGACCCCGCCGCGAAGCACGCCGAACTCACGTCGGCGCTGCAGGGTGCGTCGGCGCCGAAGCCGCTGTCGCAGACCGACATCGCCGTGCAGTGGCTGATCTGCGCCGCCGGCTACCTCGGTTCGTTGTTCATCGTTTTCCGAATCGTTCAGACCAGATCGACCGTCTACCGCTACGAACCGGTCGACCACAGACTCATCCTGCCCGGCGGGAAGACGATCACGCCCGACGAGATCGAGGTGGTGGACAAGTCCAAGTGGCACAAGTTCTTCGTGACGCTCGAACTCAAGGACGGCGCTTCGCACAAGTTCGATCTGCTCCGGTTCGAGCCGCTCGAAGAGTGGATCCTCGATATGGAAGAGTCCGACCCGCGCCTCCGCGCCGCTCGCGAAGAGGCCGAGGAGGACGAGGACGAGGACGCCGATTCGGGCACCGAGGACGATCAGCAGCCCTGAGCGAAATGCGCTCGGAGCGGATCCCAGCAATGGGGCGTGAGGGCTCTATGCTCTTGCTGGTTTCGCCATGGACATCGTCATCGCCATCCTGTTCACGCTCTCCAGTTTCCTGCTGGTCTTTGCCGTTCTGCTGACGCTGCCCGGCACATGGCTCATGGTGCTGATGGCGATGCTGCTGAACCTGACGATGGACAGCCACCCGTTCTCGTGGTGGACGATCGGAATCGCGATCGCGCTCGCCGGTCTCGGCGAATTGCTGGAACTCGTGGCCGGTGGGGCCGGCGCGAAAGCGATGGGGGCGTCCAAGCGCTCGGTTGTGGCCTCGGTGCTGGGCGGCATCGTCGGCGCGATCCTCGGAACAATCCTGCTCCCGGTCCCGATCATCGGAACCATTCTCGGCTCTGCGCTCGGTGCCGGTGCTGGTGCGGTTGTTTTCGAGTTCACGATCGCCGACCGGCGCGACCTCAAGCACCTTCGCGGCATCGGGACCGGCGCGTTTACCGGTCGGCTGCTCGCTACCGTGCTGAAGACCGCCGTAGCGCTCGTGATGGCGGTGATGCTCAGCGTCGCCGCGTTCGTGTGATCATGTCGTCGATGCGGTCACCGGGCTGCTCGTCTTGGCCGGGCTGGACTCGCCGATGCGCACCGTCGGGGCGTCCTTGTCCCAGGTGATCAGGCCGGGGATAAGTGTGCCGACGATCCGTTCCTCCCGGGGGACGACGCGCACCGCGAAGCCGCGACGCCCGGACCCGGTCGGGCGGAATTCGCCCGTGAACAGGTGCAGGCCCGTGTGCTCATCGGGATCGCCGGATGGCTTCATATCCACGCTTCCCGCGTGCACGATGTCGCCTAGCGAGGTGACTTCGCCGGTGTAGAGTTGCACCCGGACTTCATCCGGGCGCAGTTCGCCGAGTTGGACCGACGCGTTGACGCGCACGGTCGAGGTGATCGGCATCGAGGCGGTCGCGTCGGTCTCGACCCGCTTCACGGCGACCTGCTGCCAAAGGTGGCGCAGTCGCCCGACCTGCTGGCTGAGTTCGGTCGCCCCGCGCAGACCATCGGCGTGCAGATCGCGACCGATGGCGTGGGCCCGGACGTAGTACTGATCGGTGTAGTCCGCGACCATCCGGTTGGTCGAGAACTCGGGGGTGAGGTGGCGCATGCACGCCTTCACGCGCGCGATCCAGGTCTTCGGTACGCCCGACTGGTTGCGTGAGTAGAACTCGGGCAGGATCTGGCGCTCGAGCAGGTCGTACAGCGCGCGGCTCTCGATGGCGTCTTCCACGGCGTGATCGTCGTAGTACTCGCCCTTGCCGATGGCGAAGCCGAGTTCCGGGCGGTACGCCTCGTCCCACCAGCCGTCGAGGATCGAGCAGTTGATGCAGCCGTTCATGGCCGCCTTCATGCCGGATGTGCCCGAGGCCTCCATGCCGCGACGGGGCGTGTTCAGCCACAGGTCGCAGCCCTGGATCATGCGCCGCGCCACATCCATGTCGTAGTCCTCGAGGAACACGATGCGTCGGAACGCGGGTTCGGATTCGCTGAGCTTGACCAGCTCGCGGATCAGTTCCTTGCCGGGTCGGTCGGCGGGGTGGGCCTTGCCGGCGATCAGCAACTGGACGGGGCGATCGTGGTTCGTGAACAGGCGGCGCAGGCGATCGACATCGCTCATGAGCAGCGTGCCTCGCTTGTAGGTGGCGAAGCGACGTGCGAAGCCGATCGTGAAGACGTTCGGATCGAGCGCACCGGTGGCGGTCTCGATCTCGTCGGGTGTCGCGTTCCGCTCGGTCAGTTGCGTGCGGATGCGGTTGCGACACCACGTGATCAGCGACTGGCGACGCTGCTGGCGGAACGACCAGAGTTCCTCGTCGGGGATGTCGTTCACCGCGCTGTACAGCTTGTGGTCCATCGCGTCGAGCTGCCACTCGTGACCGAGGTAGCGGTCGTAGATCTGGCTCAGGTCGCGGCTGATCCAGGAGCGGGCGTGCACCCCGTTGGTCACATGGCCGATCGGGACCTCCTGCTCGGGGACCTCCGGCCAGATGTGGCGCCACATGTCGCGCGAGACGTGTCCATGCAGTTTGGAGACGCCGTTGGCGAACTGGCTGCAGCGCAGCGCGAGAATCGCCATGGAGAAGAACTCGTCGCGATCGAACGGATTGGCCCGACCGAGCGAGAGCAGGTGGTCGAGGTTCGTGCCGAGCCCGGCGAGCGTGTGCCCGAGGTAACGCTCGACGAGATCCGGGCTGAAGCGGTCGATGCCGGCGGGAACCGGGGTGTGGGTCGTGAAGACGTTGTTGGCCGCGGCGGCCTCGCGTGCCGCCTCGAAACTCACGCCGTGTTGTTCGCGGAGGGTGCGGATGCGTTCGAGACTCAAGAACGCCGCGTGCCCCTCGTTGATGTGGTAGACGGTGGGGCGCTCACCGATCTTGGCGAGGGCGCGCGTGCCGCCGATGCCAAGGATGATCTCCTGCTGGATGCGCATCTCGACGTCGCCGCCGTAGAGGTTCTTGGTGATGTCGCGGTCGGCCCGGTTGTTCTCCGGGAAGTTCGTGTCGAGCAGGTACAGCGGCACGCGACCGACGTCGCACTGCCAGATGCCGACGGTCACCTCGCGACCGGGCAGTTCGACCTTCACGCGATACTGCTCGTTGGTTTCGGGGTCGATCAGGCGACGGATCGGCTGATTGGGAAAGTCGAGATCGGGGTAGGTTTCCTGCTGGTAGCCGTCGGCGTTGAGGTATTGGTGGAAGTATCCGCACCGGTAGAGCAGGCCCACGCCGCAGAGCGGGATGCCGAGTTCGGCGGATGACTTGAGGTGGTCGCCGGCGAGCACGCCGAGACCACCGGAGTAGATCTGGAAGCACTCGGTGAGGCCGAACTCGGCCGAGAAGTAGGCGATGCGGACCGCTTCATCGGAGCCGGCACGACTCTTGAGCAGGTCGGCGTGTTGGCGATCGAACCATGTCGCACGCTCTTTGTGCTCGGCGAACCGCGAATGGACCAGGCTGAGCGCGTGGAGGAACGAGCGGTCCTGCGCGATGCGCTCGAGGCGCTGCTGATCGAGGCTGCCCAGGAGTTTTACTGGGTTGTGCCCGGTGCTCTCCCAGAGTTCGCGGTCCAGACGAACGAACAGTTCAACCGCTTCGGGGTGCCACGTCCACCAGAGGTTGTGGGCGATCTCGCGCAGCGGCTCGAGCTGCTTCGGGAGGTTCGGGACGACGCGGAAACTGCGGATGTTGGCTTGTCCGGCGTGCAGCATGGTGGCTCAATCCAGAATCAGGGGGGTCGGGCTGGGAAACAAACGGAATTATCGGCGATGGGCGTGGGTCGGGGGAGGCGAATCGGTGGATGCGCACGAAAAAGCCCCGGTTGACCGGGGCCTTCGACTTGCTCAGCGTCCGCCGGGTGTCATCGGTCCCCGTTGATCGCCTCCGCGGTGGCTTGGGAGGCGTGCTGGATGTCCTTGCCCACGCCCTCGATGGTGCTGCAGCCCGGGAGGCTGAACGACGCCAGGGCGAAGCAGACTGCTCCGAGGACGCTAAGGGCGATGCCGGAAACCGGACGACGGATGATCGAGCGTATGGCCATAATGAGTCTCCTTGGATGAACGCCTCGGGCGCGAACCGGAGAAACTGTATGCCGGATCGTTCCGGATGGCTGCGCAATCGCGGGTGACCCGGTTTCGGGCCATCCGCGAGATCCCTGGGAACGGGGTTGTTCGAGCGAGGGTGACATACCCGTCGCTGCGCCCGATCACTGGATTGCTGACTCGACGCGACCTTGGCGCCGGGCCTCCGGACTCGACTATCGACCGGCGGCGGACAGTGCTTCACGCGCGCCGGTGAAAATCACGCGGTCCCTGTGGCCTACCTGCTCTATCTCGCGAGGACGGCGCGCAACTCCGTGCGCTTCAGCGCGACCGCGAGCCCGGCATAAACGGCAGCCCCCACACCGGTCTGGGACAACACGAGCGCTGCGCTTCCGAGCCTGCCGGTAGCGTCAAACGGCCAGAGTAACCCGACGCCGAACACGCAGGTCGCCAGCGCAACCGAGGTGGTGACAGTGAGCGTGACCGAAACGGTCGCCTCGCGCGTGATGAGCGGCGTGCTTGCCAGCGACCGGATGCGGCGTTTGGCGAACCACGCGAGCGCGATCACCTGAGCCCACGCCGTGATGCTCGTCGCGATCGCCAGCCCTGCCTCGGCGAACGGCCAGATGAGCGCGATATTGAGCGCGATGTTGCACAGCACGATCACGATGCCGATCCGCATCGGAGTCCGCATGTCGTCGCAGGCGTAGTACGCGCGGGTGAGCACCTGGGAGATACTCGCCGCGATAATGGCCGGGGTGTATGCGAGCAGGATCCATCGCACACGCTCGGCGCTTTCCGAGGCGAGCCCGCCTTCACCGGTCGCTCCGTAGACCGCGCCGACAAGCGGTTCGGCGACGAGCGCCAGGCCGACGGCCGCCGGGATCGCGATGAACAGCGAGGTACGCAGGCCGAGGCGGAGCGTTCTCCCGAACTGCTCGGCGTCGTCCGAAGTCCGCGCGAGCGCCGGGAACACCGCCGTTGCGATGGCGATAGCGAACACGCCGAGCGGCAGCTGGTAGAGGCGCTGTCCGAAGTAGAGAACCGCCGCAGAGGAGGTGTCGAGCGGGTAGATCACGCCGTCGGCGCCGCCGAGGATGAGCCGCTGGCCTTCCGGCGTGTTCATGATGACCGGCAGGCCAGCGATGAGCGCGTCGATCAGCACCCCGATCTGGACGGTTCCGAGTCCGATGAGCACCGGCACCATCCGCTTCAGCATGAGTTTGAGTCGCGGACGGGCGTCGTGCGTGCTGCTCGTCCAGCCGGCGAGTCCGCGCAGGTCGAGCAGGCACCAGACGAGCTGAAGCACGCCGGCAACCGTGACCGAGACCCCGAGAGCGATCGCGATGTCCGGGAGCGACCAGCCGAGGATGATGCCGGTCGCGCAGGCCGCGGTGATCAGGCAGACATTGAGCAGGATCGGGGCACCCGCCTGCGCGCTGAAGCGCCCTCGGACCTGCAGCATCGCCCCGAGCAGCGCGGTCACGCAGACCAGCGGCATGAACGGGAGCATGATCATCGTCAGAACGACGACATCGTGGCTCGTCGAGCCGGCATCAAGCGATCCGAGCACGATCAGCAGCACGAGTTCCGCGAGGATCACGAACCCGCCGAGACCCGCGGCGAGCGCACCGCTCGTCAGCGAGGCAAACCGGGCCGCCGCGGGCGGATCGTCGCGACAGAGTCGCGTGTACTCGGGCACGAACGCGGCGGTCAGAGCGCCCTCGCCGAACAGCCGTCGAAAGACATTCGGAATGACGAAGGCGGTGAAGAACGACGACGCGATCGCGCTCGCGCCCAACACCAGAGCGATCACCGCGTCGCGGGTCAGTCCCAGAACGCGGCTCGCCAGCGTGAGCGTCGCGAAGGTGCGCGCGTGGCTCAGGAAGTCGTCGTCGGGTTCGGCTGATTCGGCTCGCGACCGGCTGCCGGTGTTGTGCCGGGCCCCACGGAGCCATCTGGAGAGGGACCAGAGAGCCGCGATGAGACCGACCGACCCCACGCCGAGCAGATTCGCCCAGAGGTCCGACCGGTCGACCGTGCGTCCCAGACCGGGAAGCGCCTGGGATGCCTCATCCACCGTGGCGACGCACGCCCCGGCGATCGTTGCGAGGAACACGCTCTTGGCTCCGAGCGGTCGGCCCAGCCAGCCGGTCGCCATGAGGAGCCAGGTCCAGAGCCCGAAGGCGATCGCGTGCACGATGATGTCCGGACGCTCGATCGGCGCTTCGATCCGCAGCTTCGGCCAGTGCGTCAGCGTGGCGAGGACGAGCGCGTACACCGGGAACGCGAGCGTTGCCCAGCGTTGGGGGCGTCCGCGCGGCTCGTGACCGGTCACGTGGTGCGCTCACCGGCGGTCGCCGGCGACGGCTCGACCGGTTTGGATTCGACCGCCTGCTGGGCCCCGCCGCTGAGACCGCGCCGTTCGAGGAAGCGGTCCCACTCGGTCGCGATGTTCGCGGCGAGTTGGGCGTAGTCCATCGCGCCCGGGCACCAGCGGGCGTACTCGAAGATCGTCTGCCCGAAACTCGGGCACTCGGCGAGTTTGATGTTGCGACGGATCGCCGGACGGAGCACGCGGGCCCCCTTCCACGGCACATCCTGTTGGAGCGAGTCTTTGAAGAACTGCTCGAGGTCGGCCACGATCTCCTTCGACAGCCGCGTGTTTTCTTCGTGCATCGAGAGCACCACGCCGCTGACCCGGAGTTTCGGGTTGATCTCCCGCGCGACCAGCGACACCGTTTCGAGCAGTTTGCCGACGCCCTGCAGCGCGAGGAAGTGCGCCTGCATCGGTACGACCACTTCACGAGACGCCGCCAGCCCGTTGAGCGTCAGCAGCCCGAGCGACGGCGGGCAGTCGATGAGCACGTACTCGTACTCGCTGAGCAGCGGCTGGATCGCGTTCCGAAGGCGGAGGTGGCGCTGCGGCGCGTTGGCCAGTTCGGTTTCGACCGCCGCCTGATCCGTGACCGCCGGGATCACACCGAGGTTCTCGCGGGTCTTTACCACCGCTCGACGCGCATCGACGGGGTCCGCTTCGGTACCGAGTAGCAGGTCATAGACCGAGAGGTGGTCCTCGTCGATCTCGACACCCAAATGCAGGGTGGCATGGGCCTGCGGGTCCATGTCGATAATCAGTGTGGACTTGCCGAGATCCGCGAGCGCCGCGGCGAGGTTCACGACCGTGGTCGTCTTCCCGACGCCGCCTTTCTGGTTCATGAAAGCCATGACCCGGGACATCGAGTGGGGGCGCGGAGCCGGCTTTTGGCCCGATTCGCTCGTCAGATGTGTCGCAGATCCGTCTGCTGGCTCCATGGCGCGAGTGTATCACGAGCGGTCGGCCGATCGCGAGTACGCCAGAGATCTCTCGACGGTTGGCGCAAGGTTATCGGGCATGGTGCGTTTCCGAACGGATGCGGCCTGCGCCGGATCGGTGACCGATGAAATGCCCGCCAATCTGCCTTTCAGACTCGAATCCGGCAAGCAGAACGCCGATTCAGCGTGGGTACGTCAGAGTCCCTGGCCCGACGGGTCAGGTGGGGATCGTGGCGAAACGGGGCGCAGCGCGTGAAACGACGACAGGACATGTCAGCCCGGGAGGTCGCCGATCTGCACGAGCGGCTCAGCCGCAAGCTCGGCGATTCGAGCTTGCCGACCCTGCCCGAGGTCGCGCTGCGGATTATGGAGCTCGTGAGCAACGAGCGGTCGACGATCGACCAGTTCGCCGAGGTCATTCAGTCCGACCAGGCCCTCACGGGTCGGCTGCTCCGGCTCGCCAACTCCGCTCACTACGCCCAGCGCAAGCCGGTCACATCCCTGAACCGGACGATGGTGCTCATCGGCATGGACCGCCTGAAGGCCATGGCTCTCGGCTTCCACCTCTCGAAAGCCGCGGCCGCCGACGAAAGCGCCTTCGGGTTCAAGCGCCAGTGGACCGTCTCGCTGTTCCGGGCGTGGTTCGCGCTGCGTCTCGCGGAGCGGTTCGACAAGTCGATCTCCGGCGAGGCGTTCATCGTCGGGCTGATGAGTGATTCCGGTGTTCCCATGATGCCCCGACTCGCGGGCGAGCAGTACGCCGAACTCGTGACCCCGGAGATGCCACCCGCGCTGCGGCTGAAGAACGAGTTCGAGCACTTCGAATTCACTCATGTGGATGTCGCCGCGGTCCTCTGTCGCCTCTGGCGTTTCCCGAGCGTGCTGGCCAAGCCGATCTGTCTGCACCACAGCCCCGCCCGCCCGGTCGAAGAGACCGACGGCTCGTACGACGGGCCGTCCCTGCTCCACGCCATCGCGTACTTTGCCGGATCGCTCCCGTTGTCCCCGGAGAACAGCGATCTTCCCGCCAGCATCGCCGAGGCCGGTTTCGCCGAACTCGGTGAACATCTCTTCGGGTTGAGCGCCGCAGAGGTCGAGCAGATCCTCCTCGACTCCGGCAAGGACTTCACCGCCACACGCGACATGTTCTCTCATATCGTCGATCGTTCGATGAGCGTGGACGCCATTCTCCAGAAGGCCAACCACTACCTCGGCGATTCGGTCAACAGCCTGTGTGAGGAGTCTTTGCAGCACGATCGCCTGCTCGGCGAGGTGCTGCGTTTCGAGGCCGGCGGCCTGCAGTTGGAAATGGAGCGGGCGGTCGATCAGCTCGTCACGGTCTACATCAACGACGCGGCCGGCAAGCGGCTGCTGTCAGAGGAGATCAACCTCACGCTCCAGGACGAGGGTGAGATCCGCCAACTGCTGCTGCTCGACGAGGCCAGCGATGAAGAACTCCGCAACGTCTTCGACGGCCTCCGTCGCCTCGCCGCCTGATCGCGACTCCGACACCATCCGCCGATGCCTGACTACAGTGGGGCGGTGTCGACCCGGATCACCGAACAAGCCATCGTGCTCCGACACTGGGAATTCTCCGAGACCTCCCAGACGGTCGCCCTGTTCACGCGCGGGCGCGGCATGCTCCGAGGCCTCGCGAAAGGGGCGCGCCGAGAGCGTGCACCATTCAGCGGCGGCTTCGAGGTCCTTACGCGGGGCGAGATCAGCGCGATCCTGAAGTCGGGCACGGATCTCGCCACACTGACCGAGTGGGACCTTCAGGAGGTCTACTGGGGACCACGCCGGAGTCTGTTTGCCCATAGGGCCGGCATGTACCTCATCGATCTGGTGCGCCACGCCGTGACCGATGAAGATCCCCACATCGGACTATGGGATGCGCTCGACAGCGCGCTCCGTGATCTCCCGGATCGCGCGGACTTTGAGTGTGTCGTTCGCCTGCAGTGGGCGCTGCTCGTCGAGACCGGGTACCGGCCCCGTCTCGACGCCGACGTCCTCTCCGGGCAGGTACTCGATCCCGATGCCGAGACCTACGGCTTCTCCGCGTCCGGGGGCGGGCTGGTCCGCGATCCCGGCCGCTCCGGGCCGGATCACATCTGGCGTGTGCGCGCCGACACGGTCGACGTCCTCCGACGCCTTGAAGGCGCGAGCGAACCACCCACGAACCTGGGCGATGCGGAATCGGTTGAGCGAGCGAGCCGACTGCTGGCGACCGCGCTGACGGAGATTCTGTCGCGCGATCTGCCCAGCCGCGACGCCCTCTATCAAAGCGATGAGTAGGCCCGTTCAGTCGCGGTTTTCCCGACGATCAGGTATCCTCGCGGTCTAAGCGTTTTGACCGCCCTTGCGGAGAGGGTGGCCCTTCAGAACGGGGTGACGGACGCTGCGCGACCTCAATCCGGTGGATCAGTGACCGAATCTGACGACCAGAACCAAGCCAACGACGCTTCGAATGCCTCTCAGGGCGTGTCCGCCCGGGTCTACGAGCACCACGACCGGGTGACCGGCGTTGATGTCCGCGTGGATCGCATGGGGGCCGGCGAGCCCATCGTGGTGATGAACGGGTTGCTCGGGATGAACGAGCACTGGTTCCCGTGCATGAGCCACCTCGTGGGTGACCATGTCCCGTTCGACGCGGAGATCCTGCTGCTCCAGCCGCCGCTCCTCGAAATGAAGGGGTCCGGCTGCTCCGTGCAGGGGGTCAGTCAACTGCTGGTCTCCCTGCTGAATACCTTGGTTGAGCGTCCCGCCATTCTGGTGGGGAATTCGTTCGGCGGGCATGTGGCACTTCGGATCGCGATGGCGTATCCGCAACTCGTTCGGGGGCTCGTGCTCGTTGGGTCGTCCGGTCTCTTCGAGCGAGGTTTCGAGCGGGACGTGACCCACAACCCCTCGTACGACTTCGTCGATCGCAAGATCCGCGAGATCTTCTACGACCAGTCGAGCATGCTCCCGGGCATGACCGAGATGGCCCTCGACGCGCTGTCCCGGCGCACGTCGGCGCGCGCGATGGTCCGACTCGGCAAGAGCGCCAAGCGCGACCATCTCGGCAAGGAACTCCACACGGTCAAGTGTCCCACGCTGATCGCCTGGGGGCGACAGGACAACGTCACGCCGCCGGAGGTCGCCGAGCAGTTTGCCGAGATGATCCCCAAGAGCCGCCTGCGCTGGACGGACCGTTGCGGGCACGCGCCGCACATCGAACACCCGTCGAAACTCGCCGCCGACATTCAGGAGTTCGTCTCCGATGTGCTGTCGGGCGAGTTCGTGGCCGACCGGGATGCCGCCAGTGCCCGAGCCGCGAAGCGCAGTTCAGGACAGGGAGTGGCCTGAATGAGTCGGCTTAAGCCGCTCGGTGATCGCCGGCCCACAGGCGACGCCTGGACAAGCATCATCGGCACGGGTCTCGCGCTGAAGCTCCGCAATCGGGTGAAACTGCTTTCCGATCTCGATCATTGGGCGAAGAACGCGCAGCGCATCCAGACCCAACAGTTGAGGACCCTGCTGACGCTTGCGCAGCGCACCGAGGTCGGGCGCGATGCAAGGTTCAGCTCGCTTCTCGGGCTGAGCGATGCGGATCTGCTCCGCGATTACCGCAAGTCCCTCCCGCTGGCGGATTACGAGCAGTACCGGGCTCAACTCGCCCGCACCCGCGAGAACGCCGAGCCCGATGTGTGCTGGCCCGGCGTTGTCATGGACTGGGCTCAGACCTCCGGGACCACCGGCGGCGAGAAATACATCCCGGTCTCGAAGCAGATGATGCGCTCGAACTACATCGCGGCGCTCGACATTTTCGCCCACTCGATCCGGCGAGGCCTGCCGCTCAAGGATCTGTTCGGCGGCAAGATGCTCTTTCTCGGCGGGACGACCCAGGTCACGACCAACGAGCACGGTGTGCGCACCGGCGACCTTTCGGGGCTCGTCACGCCGCTGATCAAGTGGCCGCTCTCGCAGGTGTACACCCCCGGCAAGGACATCGCGCTGCTCTCGGACTGGCCAACCAAGATCCAGAAGATCGCTGAGTTGTGCATCGATCAGGATGTCCGGTTCGTGAGCGGCATGGCGTCGTGGTCGCTGCTGCTGTTTGAGCGATTGGTGCAGACCGCGTCCGAGCTCACCGGGGGCAAGGCCAACACGCTTGAAGACATCTGGCCGAACTTCAAGATGTTCATTCACGGTGGCGTGCGCTACCCGCCGTTCGATCCGCGCGTCCGCGCCGCGTGGTCGGGCAGCCCGAACGAGGACGTGCCGTACCGACTCGAGGTCTACCCCGCATCCGAAGGCTTCATCGCGGTCCAGGACGAGCCGAACCCGCCGGGCGGCACGCCGTCGGCCCTTCGCCTGCACACCGACATCGGCATTTTCTACGAGTTCGTCCCCGCCGAGGAGATCGACAGCGCGGACGCACGCACGTTCACCGTCGGCGAAGTCGAGACCGGCCAGCGGTATGTGGTGGTGATGTCCACCTGTGCCGGCCTGTGGCGATACGTCATCGGCGATGTGGTCGTATTCGATTCGGTCCCGGGACCGAATGGCACCGGCGGCGTCCCGCGCCTTCGGATCGTCGGAAGGCACAAGCACTTCATCAACGCCTTCGGCGAGAACCTCATCGTCGAGCAGGTCGAGAACGCCGTGGTCATCGCCCGAGATCAAGCCGGTCTCGAAGTGGGGGAGTTCACCGCCAGCCCGGTTTACCCGACCGAGACCAGTCGGGGTGGGCTCGAGCTCGTCATCGAAGTCGCAGACCGAAGTGCTTCGGTAGAACGCTTCGGCAAGTGCTTCGACGACGCGCTCAAGTCGCAAAACGTGGACTACACCACCAAGCGAGGCGAGTCGCTCGGCATGATCGAGCCCCGCATCACGCCCGTCCGGATGGGCATGTTCAGCGAGTGGATGGAATCGCGGGGCAAACTCGGCGGGCAGAACAAGGTGCCGCGCTGCGCCAACCACCGGGACTTTGTGAACGGGCTCCGTGAAATGGCCGGGCTCAACACGGAATAAGGGTTCGGGCCCTGTCGTATGATGTGGCTCGCCACGGTTCCCGTCGCCCCTCTGCCCGGTGTGCTCTGCTGCGATGTCCTCCACTCCGCCATCCGATCACGACGAAGCCGATGGCGCGCCGGCCGATCCGAAGTGGCATCCGCGCCGGATTTTGAAGGGGTTGTGGAGGCGCAAGTGGACCCGGATCTACCTGATCCTGCTGGTGCTTTCGCACCTCGTGATCGCGATTTTTGACCCGACCTATCCGTTCCTGCAGCCGTGGACGCCTTCCGATGCGGTGCGCGAGACGGTGCGGATCACCCCGATGGACAAGAACGGCCCGGTCGGCACCGAAGCCGACTACGCGGTCTCCGTTATCCGCTGGGATCCGAAACAGCCCGACGCTTCCAAGCTCCCGATCCTGTTGCTGCACGGCAGCCCGCCCGCATACGCGGGGCTCGATTTCAAGTGGCTCGCCCCGCGCATCGCGGAAACGGGGCGCGTCGTGTACGCCATCGACCGGCCCGGCTACGGCGGCTCGGGCAAGTACCCGCCGAGTTTCTCCGCCAAGGCGAACGCTCATGTTGCCCTCGCGACGATGAAGAAACTCGGCATCGAGCGGGCCCATGTCGGCGGGTGGTCGTTCGGCGGCGCGGTCGCGATCTGGATGGCCGAACTCGAGCCGGAGCGCGTCGCCTCGATCGAGATGATCGCCGCGACCGGTGTGCAGGAGGGCGAGGGCAGCGGCAGCTACGCGTTCGAGCACTTCAAGTACGGCGTGGGGTACGCGGTGGTCATGGGCGTCCCGGAACTCATCCCGCACTTTGGCCTGCTGGCCCCGCGCTCGTTTCGTCACGCGTTTATCCGTGATTTCTCGGACACCGACCAGCGTGAGATCAGCGCGATCGTGCCCGAACTGGAGACGCCCACGCTGATCCTGCAGGGGCGCGACGACATGCTCGTGCCCGCCAAGACTTCTGAACTGCATCACGAGCTGTTCCCCGCCTCGCGACTGGTCGTCATGAACGGCGGTCACACCTCGGGCATCATTCCCTACGGCACCGACGATCTCGATATGGAGATCATGCTCCACGCGCTCGATTCGTTCCTGACGCGTCACGATGAGCCGGGCAGGACCGTCCTCGAAGGCGTCGCCGACTTCGCCCCCGTCCCGCCGCGCAAGCCGACAACCATCGGCGGCTACGAGATCGACCCCGGGAAGACAGCGTGGTGGGCGATGGTCCTTCTGATCATCCTGGGTACGTTCATCAGCGAAGACCTCACGGTCATCGCGGTCGGCCTGCTCCTCGTGACCGGCCAGATCGACTACGGCGTGGCCCTCCTCGGCTGTTTCCTCGGCATCGTCCTCGGCGACTACGGGCTGTGGGCCCTCGGACGATTCGGAGGCACGCGCCTGCTGCGCGTCCCGCTCTTCAAGCGGCTCATCAGCGAGCAGCAGTTGGAACACTGGGGACGCGTGCTCGGTCGTCACACGGCCAAAGCGGTTTTTCTCTCGCGCATGCTCCCCGGTACCCGCCTTCCGATGTACATCGCGGCAGGAATCGTTCCCGGCCACAACAGGAAGTTCCTGTTCTGGGTGACCATCGCCGTTGGCATCTGGACCCCGACGCTGCTGGTACTGACCGCCCTGATCGGCCCGAAGCTGCTGGGCTTCTTCGAGACCATTTTCCACGGGCCGTGGGCCATCCTCGCGGCGTTCATCGTTCTCGTTGCCCTGCTGCGAATCGCTTCGCTCGAGGCAACCGAGATCGGCCGAGCCCGTCTGAGGGCTGGCATCCAGCGATTCGTCCAGCCGGAGTTCTGGCCCGTTTGGATCTTCTACGCGCCGATGCTCGTCTGGCTCCCGATGCTCGCGATCCGTCACCGGTCGATGACCGTGTTCACGTGCGCCAATCCCGGGATCCCCAACGGCGGCGGCGTGGTTGGCGAGGCGAAGTCGCGGATTGTTGAGGGGTTTGCCGCGGGCGGTGCGCCCGTTCTGGAGTCGGTTCGCATCCGGCCCGTTGATGATGAATCGCTCAGCGATCAGGAAGTCGCTCGGCTTCGGGCTCAATCGCTGGTCGAGGCGATCGAAGACCCCTCCACCGGACTCGGCGGCTTCCCGATCGTTCTCAAACCCGATGCCGGCCAGCGGGGCTTCGGTGTTCGGGTGGTCGAGAACAAGGACCGCGCGATCGAGTATTTCGAGCAGGCCGACGGCATGATCGTCGCACAACGCTTCGACCCCGGCCCGTGCGAGTTCGGGCTGCTCTGGGCGCGCGACATGGACTCGGCGACAGACGCGCCCATGGACGATCGCCCCGGCTTCATCTTCTCGATTACGCGCAAGGAGTTCCCGGTCGTCGAGGGCGACGGCGAATCGACGCTCGAGCAGCTCATCTGGAAGCACCGGCGCTACCGGATGCAGGGCAGAGTCTTTCAGAAACGCCACGAGGCGAACCGCGATCTCGTGCTCCGCAAGGGCGAGACCTATCGCCTCGCCAAGGCGGGCAACCACGCCCAGGGCACCATGTTCCTCGACGGCGCGGATCTGATCACGCCCGAGCTCCAGGCGTGGGCGGAGCGCGCGATGCAGGGCTACCGCGATCCCGGCGGGCGGATCGATTTCGGGCGATTGGATGTCCGTTGCCCCAGCGAGGGCGACTTTAAAGCCGGCCGGAACATCAGCATCATCGAGTGCAACGGCACGCTCTCGGAATCGACCAACCTGTACGACCCGCAGCGGTCGATCGGGTTCATGTACCGGACGCTGTTCCGTCAGTGGTCCTTGCTGTACCGGATCGGCGCGGGGCGCCGTCGTGACGGGGCAAAGCCGGTCGGGCTGCTGGGACTGTTTCGGATGTGGGTGTCGTTCCGTCGATCTCGCAGCGGCCCATCCCTCGCCGACTGAGCCCGCGATCGCCAAACCCGCAGATTTCGGAGCGCGGGGCGTTGACTCTGGGCAGTGCGCTGGTCACGATGCAGTGACCCCCGGAGGTGGGCTGCGATGGCCGTTCGCATGGAGTTGTCCCGTATCCTGATCGCGGATCAGCACGATCTGAACGTGATCGAGTTGCTCGAGGTCGACGGCGAGCGGACGTTCCCGATCCTGATCGGTGTCGTCGAGGCCGAAGCGATCAAGCGGCGCCTTCAGGGCATCGAACTGAAACGCCCGCTCACGCACGAATTGATGATGTCGATCATCGACGCCTTCGGAGGGACGATCAAGGAAGTCCGGATCAACGACCTCAACGATCACACCTTCTTTGCCCTGCTCATCATTCATACCGACGACGACCGGATCATGGAGATCGACAGCCGCCCTTCGGATGCCATCGCGCTCGCGGTCGCTGCGGAGATCCCGATCTTCGTCGAGGAGTCGGTGATCGATTCGGCGATGAGCGACCTCTGACAGGTCGGGTGTCCTACACTGCGCGGTCATGACCGAAGGCTCGTCACAACCAGCCCCGCTTTCCAAGCACGCGGACGGGACCGCGCTGTCGTGGGCACCCTTCCTGACCGCGCCCGTCGAGCCGATCCCGGGGTGCATCAAGCAGCGCGATGAGGAGTTCCTCGTCGAAGAACTGCCCCGGTACGAACCCTGCGGCGAGGGTGAGCACATCTACCTGTTCGTCGAGAAGCGGGGCCTGTCGACCTCGGGTCTCATCCGCGTGGTCTCGGATCACTTCAAGGTCAACCATCGCGACATCGGTTACGCCGGCATGAAGGACAAGAACGCGATTACCCGGCAGGTGATCAGCGTCCACGTTCCCGGCCGACGTCCGGAAGACTTCCCGATGCTCCAGCACGATCGTGTCGGTGTGCTCTGGGCCGACCTGCACACAAACAAACTCCGGCGGGGCCACCTGCTCGGCAACCGCTTCTCGGTCTGGATCCGCGAGACAGACGCGCGGCGCGTTTCCGATGCCCATCGCATCCTCCAGTTCCTCAGCGCACGCGGCATGCCGAACTTCTACGGTCACCAACGATTCGGGACCCGACGGCGCAACCACGAATTGGGCCGGCTCTACCTCCAGCGCGAGTTCGAGGCCCTGCTCGATCTGCTCCTGGGGCCGGACCCGAACATGCCGAATCTCAACCGGGTCGCGCGAGAGGCGTACGCGCGGGGAGACTACGCCGGTGCGCGAGAAGCCATGCCCGCGGCGCAGCGCACCGAGATCGCGGCCCTGAGAGCGCTGGAGAAGGGGCGCAATCCCGCCGACGCCGTGCAGGCCGTGGCCCTCATGCAGCGCGTCTTCTGGGTCACCGCCTGGCAGAGCGCAATCTTCAACCGCGTCCTCGCTCGGCGCCTGTCCGAGCACGCAGAGTCCGAAGATCCGGGTTCGGCGCTGACGATGCTGCGTCCGGGAGACATCGCGTTCAAGCACGACAACCACGCTATGTTCCGCGTGGACGACGCAACGGCTGCCGACCCCGAAACGCCGGAGCGAATCAAGCGGCGTGAGATCAGCCCGACCGGGCCGATGTTCGGCATCAAGACCATGCTCTGCGACGGCAAGAGCGCTGAGGTCGAGCGCGAGGAGTTCGAGAAGGAAGGCGTCTCGATGGAAGCGCTGGAGCGAGCGGTCAAGACGCTGGGCGAATCCGTCGCCGGGACGCGCAGGCCGCTGCGCACCCTGGTGACCGATCCCGAGGTGGAGGGTGGTGTGGACGAGAACGGCCACTTCATCCGCTGCGCCTTCGACCTCCCGGCCGGCTCGTTCGCGACCATGCTCGTCCGTGAACTGCTCAAGTCGGACCGGATCGAGTGCCGTCAATCCTTGAGTTTCGATCCCAGCGCAGAAGCGATCGATGAAACCGAGGACACCGACGGATGACTCAACGGCAGATGGATTCCCCGGCCCGAATCAAGGTGGTTTGCTTCGATCTCGGCGGCGTCGTCGTTCGCATCGCGCGCACCTGGGCGGAAGCCTGCGCCGCCGCCGGCATCGATGTCCGAGGCCATGACACGTTCGAGGCCCCGGATCTGCAGAGCGGTCGGCGCGAACTGTCCGACGCCTACCAGATCGGCCGGATCGACTGCCGGGCGTACTTCCGGCGCATCGCCGAGCATAGCGAAGGGCTCTACGAGCCCGATGAGATCGAAGCCATCCACCGCGCGTGGGTGTTCGACCCGTACCCGGGTGTCGAGCAGCTCATCGACGAGCTGAACGCCCTCGACGGCGTTCGCACGGCCTGCCTCAGCAACACCAATCACAGCCACTGGCAGGATCTGAAAGCCGAAAAGGACGGGCGCTGGCGTGTGGAAGCGATCCGGAAGCTCAACACCCATCTGGTTTCGCACGAACTCAACGCGGTGAAGCCGGAAGAGCGCATCTACCGCGAAGCCGAGCGCCGCCTCAAGGCGAGCGGACCCGAGATTGTCTTTTTCGACGATCTCGCCGAGAACATCGACGGGGCTCGGAGGCTCGGCTGGCAGGCGTTCCGCATCGACCACGACGGCGACACGGCGCTACAGATGCGACACCGGTTGGCTGCTCTCAAGTTGCTGTAACGCTTCGGGAACGCGTGGCTTCAGCGGATCTCCAGAGTCCGGTTGAGACGCCCGCTCCCGGCCTGCTCACGGACGCTTACACGCACCCACTCGCCCCGGAGCGCGTCCGCGGCGTCGAAGAACACGAACCGCTTGACCACCGAGTCGCCGGGTTCGAGCGAGCTGATGGGCGCGGTCTGGCTCTGGAAGCCGGGCGCGAGCGCGATCGCCTCGAGTGAGATCACATCCTGCGATGTGTTCGTCACGAGCGCCTCGACGATGAGGGTTGTGAGTTGCCCGTCCTGGCCCGGCGCGAATCGGTACGCGGGGTTCAGTTCGACGGACTCAAGCCCGAGATCGATAAGCAGCGGCACGCGCATGACCGGGTACTCGCGGTCCGCCACGAGTTCGAGTTCCGCTTCGATCGGTCGTGTGCCGGCTTCCTCGCCGAGGCCGAGTTCGATCGTGAACGGCAGCCGGATCTCCTCGCCGCGCCGGGCTGAGAACGGAATGACCCGGGGCGTGAAGCCCCAACGTTCCGGGTCGATCAGGCGAACGCGCCCGCTTATCCCGCCGGGGTACGGGTTCTTCAGGACGAGTTCCAGCTGGTGGACCATGGCGCGCGAGGGCACATCGCGGGGCGCGATCCGCATCCCGGCGCGCATCAGCGCGAGGTCGGCGTTCACCCCCTCGATCAGCAGCGGCATCTGCCCCAGCTGGATCTGGTGCAGTCCGTCAACGGGCTCGACCACACGCTGATTCCCGAAGGGGTCGGTTACCCGCACGGGGCCTTCGGCCAGATACGCCCGGATCATCGCGTCCTCGGTCTTGGCAAAGTCGTTCCAGGCGACGAGCACGCCGCCGGTGCGAGCCGCACCGCGTGGACGCCCGATGAGCACGCGAACGCCGTCGACCGTCTGGAACTCGCCGGCCGGCTCCTGGGCCGCGAGCGTCTGCGAGAGCGTTCGCCAGACCACCGACTCGATCTCGGGCAGCCACTGCCCGTCGTAGGGCATAAGCCCGTCGTAGTGCTCCGCAGCCGACCGTGGTTCGCGCCAAACCCAGGGCTCGTAGATGGCCAGTCTCGGCACGCCCGCGAACCAGGCGAGAGCGCCCCGTTTCGTCAGGTCGATCGCGATGGCTCGTCGTCCGAAGACCTCACGCCTCGGAGTCTCGATCACCAGCGTAGTGCCGTCGTCAGCCGGCCAGAACGCCGCCAACTCCTCGATCGCCGTCGTCGGGACGCGCTGCGAGAGTTCGATGGTCAGCCGCTCGGAGTCCGCGGAGCTTTCGACGATCCGGAGCCGGTCATCGACCGCCTGTGTTGCATCCCAGGGGACGACCACCGCCGGTCGCGGCACGAGTCGCTCCAGCACGCCCGTGATCTGGTCGAGTGTTGGGTCGAGCTGCTCGGACCAGAACGCGTCATCCGACCCGGTCGGCCCGATCTGCCAGCGGACAACCCGTTCGCCGAATCGGGTAAGCAGCGGCTCCAGAGACGGTGCCCATATTTCAGCGTCACGCCGGAACAACTCAAGGGTCGCGCCCTCGTCGACGCCGGCGGTCCGCGCCACGCCTTCGGGCACGGAGCCGAGCACAAATGTGACGTCCTGGCGCGCTTCCAGAAGGCGATCGATCGCGGTTTCGAACTCCGACGGGCTGCCTCCGAACCGACGCGCCCCCGTCAACGCACCCAGTTCGTCATCGCCCCAGATATCGATCCAGATCGAGCCGGTTCTTAGTGCCCGGACCACCGTCGCGAGCAGAGGCAACTGCTCACGCGTGAGCGTTTCGGCAATCACGCCGAACCGCCGGATCTCCTCGCGATCGAGTGGGCCTTCAGGCGAGAGGTAGACAAACTGCGTGTAGGCCTGGGCGACCAGGCCCTGATCGCTTTCGACATCGAGCGCCGCGCGGTACCAGCCGTACTCGGTGATGGGCGGTACCCAGGTCACCGGTGCGCTGAGGTCCGTGCCGCGGAACGAGTCCGACGCGATCACGTTCCCGTCGAGATCGTAGACAGAGAGTTCCGCCCTTAGCGGTTCACCTGTCAGGTCGAAGACCTGCAGCACGAGTTCGGGCTTCTGGGGGGCAACGATGTAGTTGCCCGCGACTGTCGTGCGGAGTTCCAGACGCGGCATCTGGTACACGGCCACCGTGTCGAAGCTGACCGACCCGGACCGATCCTCGCGGATCACCTCGTGGATGAGCCGGCCATCACGCGCTGGCGGCACGAGCGCCGGGTTCGTCGGCTGAGCCTGCTCAGCCACCGGGGCGTCGCGGAGCTCCGCCAGAAACTGCTCCGGCTGGAGCAGCAGCAGTTCGATCTCGAGGAACTCCGCCTCGGGGTGGGCATCGACACGCAGTTGAATCGGCGTCCACTCACCCTCGGAGAGAATCAGACTCGACTCCACGGTGGTCTCGTCGATCGGGACATAGCCCGTCGTTCGATCACCGGTCCGCGGGTTGATCTCGACCGTTGAGCGGACATAGCGCGTGGTGATCCGAGCCCGCGCGTGGACGAGTCCGTCCGTCCGAACTCGAGCGGTGACCAGATAGTCGCTGCCGGGCATGACCACCAGCGCCGAGCGCGCCAGCCGGACCGAGGTGGATCCGCCCTTGGTCGGGAGCACGACGCAGGATTCACCGCTCGCGGCGTGCTCGCTCGAGAAGCCGGGCTTGTTCCAGAAGGGGAAGCCCGGTCGCTCTGGCTGCGGCGGGGCCGGGTTGCCGCTGAACCAGTCCTGCGGGAAATCGGCGATGAAGCCGTTGATCACCCGATCCTCAAAATCCCACACCTTGACCAAGCGGTTCGCGGCACTCGGCCGATCGGACTGCCCGATCGCCTCGCCGGCGAGGCACGCCAGTGCCGCGGACGCGATCAGCGGCGGAACCAGATGTCCGAGGCGGTTTCGGGCCATCGGCAGGGGGCCTTTCCGTGCGCACAACAACACCCCACGCGAGGGCGCTCTACAGGAGATATCGGACGATGAACGCGCTCAGATTGACGGGAATCCTGCCGAAACAGCCTCAGCCTGCCTGATCGAAGGACTCTCGCAGCGGTCGGAACAGCGTCAGTGACGCTGTGTGCCCGTGGACGAAGGATCGATCACCGATCGGCCCGATCTCGCCGGCGGCGAAAAAACCACCCATCGGCATGGGGGTTTGCCCGACCGGATCCGCCTGACGACCGAGCGCACGGCTGATGAGTGCCGCGTCGTGGTTCTCCTCGTCGAACATCCGGCGGCCGCGACCGCTGCAGGTGCACAGCAACCCGCCGGCCGCCGGACCGAGCAACTGCTGGGCCTCCAGGAGCAGTTCGAGATCCTCTCGAGCGGTCGTTGCGTCGCGCAGATGGAACTGAACGGTCTGGCCGACGCGGAGCGAATCGCCAACGGCGATCGCGCCGGAGCCCTGATCGACCCCGAGCACCGCCCGAATCAGGAAATCGCCGCGACCGAAACGGTCCTTGTACTCGTTGACCACTCGACCGATGAACAGCCCGCCGGAGACAAGGCCCCGGTCTTCCTGCGGCAGGGCATCAACCATTTCACGGATAACCTCGATCGCCGGGCGTCCACCGAGTTTCTGCACCACATTCCGCTTTGCTTCCGTGACGACCATCGCTTGGCCGATCGGGCGACAACCCTGGCTGACGAGGCTGTCCACGGTCAGGTTACCGCGGATCATCACGCCGGCGCCACCGGTGCGCATCGCGTGGTCGTTGAGCGTGATGATGTTCTGCCCCGGCACCTTGCCCGCCGAGGCCATCCCGCCCATCACCGGCAATCGCTTGAGGCCGGGAACCACCCGCGGCAGCGAGGAAATGCCCTCGGTCATCGGACCCGCCGGGACACTGAACGGATCGCCGAAGAAGAGCACACCGCGCGAATCGGCTTCCGCACCGATCTCCGTCGCGAGCGATTCCAGGGACTCGCGATCACCCGGGGTCGCGTGCGGCAATTGGCGGTACGTGAACCCTTGCAAGTGCGTGCCCGGAAGCGACGCGCAGAGAACCGAAACGCCCGGCGCGTTCTCCAGTTCCACATCGTCACCGATGACGCCTTGAGCGGTGACGCCGAGCGTCAGGCCCGGGTTGAGGTGCTCGGTGACGAACTCGTAGATGCGGGAAGCCTGCGTCGCGTGATCACCGCCGACGCACACGAGCGCGAGGTCGATCTCCGATCCGCGCAGTTCGCCCTGTCCGGGATGCGACGACGGGTCGAGCACTTGCTCGCAGACCTGTTCGGCAGCCAGCATCGCGTCGATGTTGGCCGAGAGCGCGGACCGGACCACGAGATCGGTTGCCGACGAGGTGTGTTCCATCGCGATCTATGGTACGCCCGAGACCCGAAGGCCCACGCGAAAATCTGACATCCCTTCAGCCGAACGTGCGTCCGCTGCTCGGGTCCATCATTTTCCAGCCCAGCACCCGGCAGATACGGGTCAGCACCGGCCACGCCACGCTGTCCTCGACGAGGCTGACCAGGATCTGGTTCACCGGGTCGTCGCGATCGGCCATCGGCATCTGCAGCACGACCCCCGGTCCGTAGACAACGTTCGAGGCCGCCGGCGAACCGTCGCCCGAGCAGTTGAACTGCTTGAGCAGGTTCTGCACCTCTTCCAGACGCCCCAGCGATACCGTGCGCAGCGCCGCCGAGCCGGAGGCTTCGCCGTCCTCCTCATCGAGAACCTTGACCAGAAGAATGCTGCGTGCGCTCGCCACTCGTGCCTTTCCGGGGCTGGTGTAGGTCGGGACGGGCAGTATCCGGGACCGGCCGGATCCCTGCAACGCTATCTCCGAGGCCGCCCGCTCCGGACGTATTCCTCGGCGTCGATCGCGCTCCGCTCCTCGATCCGGGCGAGGTCCTCATCCGTCATCCACGGCAGCGCCCTGATTTTCTCGCGGAGGCGGTCGGGGAACGGGGCCCCGGTCCGCTCGTGGCGCGGGCGGCTCTTCCAGTAGCGGTGCATCCAGAGATACTGTTCGGGCGCTTCGCGAACCATGAACTCGATCGCCCGACGGTATCGGGCCGTGATGTAAAAGAGCGGATCGGGCTGGTCGTCCCAATCCTCGGGCTGGATGACGTCGCTGATGTCGATCTGGTAGCGGAAACGATGATTCTCCTGCGCGCTCTCCTCGGACGCTTCGGCGCCGCCGGAAAGCCGCTTGGCGGTGCCGCAGACGATCGGCGCCCGGTACCGCATCGCCATGACCCCGATGGTTTTGTACGCGGACGCGAGCCGGTTGAAGAACGGGACGAACAGCCCTCGGTCGCCCGCGTTCTGGTCAGCGATAAACGCGACGGACTCGCCCCGCTTGAGCAGTTCCGGCAGGCGTTGGGCCGCGCCGAACTTGTCCACGAGTCTGATGCCCCTCGCCGCTCGGGTCCGGTAGAGCCAGTCGTTCAGGGGCTTGACGTCCATGGGTCGGTACAGGGCGTGCATCGGGAAACCGAGCATCGCCATCGTGGCGCCGAGCAGTTCCCAGTTTCCGCAGTGCCCGGTCACCAGCAGACACGGCCGATCACGCAGCAACTCCTTCAGCCCCGCTTCCACGGAGCCGACCTGCACGTACGAGACATACGCATCCGACGCGATGAGTTGCGGGCTGGCCATCACCTCGACGCCGATCGTGAACAGGTGCCGGTACGCCTCGATCGCCCGGGCGTGCACGCGATCCTCGTCCAGGTCCGGGAAGCACCAGCGCAGATTGGCTTTGGCCCGTTCGAGGCGTCGTTCGTTCATGGAGAGGCCGGCGTACCAGCCCGACACTGATCGCGCCAGCCGGATCGATCGCTCGATGCCCATGATCCCCGCCCCGGCACACATCGCCCGTGCGCCGGCGTAGATGAACGGGTGCGTCCAACGCCCCGGACCCTTTTTGCGCTGTCTCCGCGGCGTCAGCGATATCTCGGCGCTCGGGGCGTCACCGGGAGCAGATTGCGTGGGTGGTGGAGTCAAGATCCTGACCTGATGCTACGCGCTACGGGAATACCTATGAAAAGCGGGGCCGACGCGCTGTGCGTGGCCCCGCCGAAGGTCGTCATCGGGTGAACCGTCGAATCAGCGGGAATCGAGGCCCGTGAGCGTGTAGAACCGGTTCTGGTTCAGGACCGGGATCCCCGTGTTGCTCGCGGTGTTGAACAGCTCGTCGTACTTGCGCTGCTCCTGCGCGAGGCGACGGTAGCGCTGCACGATCTCGATCGGATCGTCGATCTTCGGGGCCGGGGGGAGCACCGGACGCTGACCCAGCACGAGGAAGTCGGTCTCGCCGGAGATGTCCGACTCGACGCGTCCGCCCCATTCCTCAACGAGCGCGACGAGTTCCGACCGCTCCTGCGGCGTGAAAACGAAGTCGCGGTTGGTGTCGAAGTTTCCGAACACCACGAAGTTGTAGACCTTGTTCGGGTCGTACACCGGGTTGACCAGCTTGTCGCCTTCGATGATCGGGTTGCCGCGAGTCGAACGCAGGATGCGACCGACCGAGGAGTTCTCGTCGATGCGCACCACCTCGATGGTCGCCTTGCCCGAGGGGTACTCGCCCTCGGCGTTCGGGCGGACGCTGGTGTTCGCGGCGTAGACCTCAAAGGTCATGCCGAGCACCATGTTGTCCAGGCGACCACGCGAGATGAAGACCTCGTTGGAAGCGGGGTTCAGGCCAACCACGGTGCCGTCGATCAGCGAGGCCTCGTCTTCGGCGAGCAGGCGGGTGCCGCTGCGGTCGAAACTCTGCACGATGGTCTCCAGACGCTCGATCTCGTTGCGGCGAGAATTGAGTTCACGCTGAAGGTTGGAGAGTTCGGCATCGAACTGGGCTCGGGCTTCGCTGAGATCCGAAATGTAGGTGGTCGTTTGGCTCTGCACGCCGCCGCGCAGGTCTTCGAGTTCCGAGCGGTAACTGTCGATCTGCGCCGTCAGCGTTGCGGTCGAGCGCTCGTAGTCGCTGCGGATGGATTCCAGTTCGTCGTTCTTGGCACGCAGGTCGGCACGAGCGGCGTCGGCCGCGGCACGGGCCTGCTGCTCCGCGCGGGAGAGCTGCGAGATCTGCGAGTTCTTCGCCTCGACGGCGGCGACGAGCGAGCCGGCGTTCTGACCGAGCAGGTCATCAACTCGGGTCTGGATCTGCTCCAGCGTCGCGCTGCCGCGACCGGTCACGATCCGGGCGAGCGTGCTGAATCGCTCGTCGAGCCAGGGCACCACCGCCTGTGAACCCGAAGCGGTCCGCAGTTCCTGCCAGCGCTCGTCGCGGGCCGATACCGCCTCGTTCAGGTCCGACTTCGCCGACGCGAGCTGCTTGTTCAGTTCCTGCGACTTGGCGAAGAAGATCACCGTCGTCGCGAACATGCCCAGCGCGAAGACAAACAGGACCACGAGGCTGACGATCATGCCGACAGAGTTTCCGGAACGACTTGCCATAACAGAGGCTCTCCAGGGACGGTTGTCGGCGGGACCATCGTGCGAAGATCGCCCGCCGCGGGCTCAACTCGAGCAGAACGCTCAGAGCGGAAATCAGACGAAGTTGTAGCGGAAACGACCGGCCCGCGAAGACCGCCCGTCGCCGACCGGCGTGAATCGATGAACCGGATGCCGGTGCGTCGGGCGTCTCCGTACACCCACCAGGCATCCATACGGGCTCCATCGCCCATCAGTTCCGCGATTCGCCAGTGTCCCCCCGGTTCACAGCCCCGTCAACCGCCCAGAATCTGTCTCTTAGGCTGTCGTGCCCCGCTCAGCCCAGACCGACGCCCGAACCCAGCGCCCGGACCGCGTCCAACGCGGTTTCAAGATCCTGCGGCCCCCCGTCGCCGATCAGCCAGTTCCGGAGCAGGTAGACCAGCCCCAGGAAGGTCGCGAAACTGAACATATCCGTCAGCATGATCAGGAAAATCGACGACGCCGCCGCCGGGTCCGCCCCCAGGCGCTTCATCACCAGCGGGACCGCGGTGCCCACCATGCAGCCGACGATCATCACCCCGTTCATCGACGCACCTGCGACGATCCCCAGTCGCCAGTCAAACCCTGAGAACAGTCCGATATCCGTGGCCCGACCCAGCACCCCCAGCAGGATGATCAGCGTGAACACGATCACGCCGATCGCCGCTCCCGAGATCAATCCGAAGGCCAACTCGCGCAGGAACAGTGGGCGGATGCGGTCTTTGCGGATCTCGCCCAGCACCACGCCCCGAAGCGTCACCGCCAGCGACTGGAAGCCCGTATTCCCTGCCTGGTTGGCGATGATCGGGAAGATCACCGCGACGACCGGGATCAGTTCGATCGCGTCCTGGAACGGGAGCACCGCTGCCGCGGCCATGGAAGCCGTCCCAAGGTTCACCGCCAGCCACGGCAAGCGGCCCTTCAGCTTCGCCCGCACCGTCGAGATGACCTGCTCGTCCGAACCCGCACCGACCTGTTTCAGGGCGTCTTCGGTGGTTTCGGCGGCGATGATGTCGATCACATCGTCGATCGTGATCATCCCGAGGATCCGGCGATTCTGGTCCACCACCGGCATCGTCAGGTAGTCGTACCGCTCGAACAGCTTGGCGACCTCTTCCCGGTCGGTCTCCGGGAGCACGCTGTCGATGTCCGCGTCGATGTGATCGGCGATCTGCTCGTCGTCGTCCACGATGAGGATGTCGCGCAGGCTGATCGTGCCGAGCAGACGCTTCATGTCGTCGACCACGTAGATGTACGGCTGGTCGTCTCGAAGTTTCTGCTTCTTGATCCGGTCGATCGCCTGCCCGATGGTCTGCCCGCTGCGCAGGACCACGATGTCCGTGGTCATGATGCCGCCGGCGGTCTCCGGGTCATACAAGGCGAGTTTCGCCAGAACCGCCGCCCGGCGCGGATGCATCGCAGCCATCAGCGCCGCCCGGCGGTCCTCGGGCAGTTGCTGGAGCAGGTCCGCCGCGTCGTCCGGCTCCATCAGGTCGATGAGTTCGACCGACTCGGTCGCGTCGAGATCGATGAGCACGGTCGCCGCGAGCGTCGCGTCCATGTGGACGAGCGCCTCCGCCGCCGACTCATTGTCCATCTCATGGACCAGCGCGACCTGTTCGGCCTTGTCGAGCGATTCCAGCGTGTCCGCCGCCCCCGGGGCGTCCTGCTCTTCGACGTGCGGCTTGAGCTCTTCAACCGACGCGTCGGCGTCGAGCAGTCGCTCGACCTGCTGGTCGGCTTCGCTCTTCGTGTCCGCCTCGGCCACGGCGACAGGCACACGGACTTCCTCGACCGCCGCGGCTTCCGGTGCGTCGCCCACCCCGGGTGGAGTCGCTTCGAACGGCTTCTCGTCCATTACGCCCCCGATGCGCTGAGCGCGTCGTTCACGGTCCAGGCCATGTACCCAAGGTACACGACAAGCAGCGTGAGCCCTTCAAGCCGGCTGACCGTGCGCCCGAAGGTCATCGACATCGGGACCAGAAGGAAACTCAGGACCAGCATGACGCTCAGCGCCGCGTACCCGCCGCCCGGAACATCGACGGGCGCGATCACACTCGTGACCCCGAGCACCAGCAGCAGGTTAAACAGGTTGGATCCGACCACGTTCCCAACCGCTATATCCACCTGCCCCCGCCGGATCGCCGCCAGCGAGGTCGCCAGCTCCGGAAGGCTGGTAGCGATCGCAACGACCGTCAGCCCGATCATCTCGTCGCTCATGCCCATCGCCGCGGCGATCGAGGTCGCGGCCCCCTCGCTCACCCGGCCGCCGGCAACGAGAGCCGCCAGTCCGAGCAGGACGAAGATGACCCCGCGCCAGACCGGCTGGCGCTTGGCCGCCTCGCGCAGCTCGGCGAATTCCGCTTCGATCTCCGGGCCACCGGACGCGGCGGGGTTTCTGGCAGACCAGAAGATCATCAGCATCGTCACGACGAATCCCGCGAGGAGGATCACGCCGTCGATCCGCGAGAGCACCCCGTGGTTCCACTCGCCGCTGTCGAACGGGAACACCGCCAGCGAGGCCGTCAGCACCGTCGCGATCAGCATCAGCGGGAGCTCCCGCTTCACGACCGAGTTGTTCACCTTCAGCGGAAGCACCATCGCGCTCAGTCCGAGGATGAGCCCGATGTTCGCGATGTTCGAGCCGATGATGTTGCCGAAACTGAGCTCGTCGTTCCCCTTGATCGCCGCCGCGATGTTCAACGCGAGCTCTGGTGCCGAGGTCCCGAACGCGACGACCGTCAGACCGATGATGATCGCCGGCACGCCCAGCCGGTCGGCAATAGCCACCGCGCCGCGCACGAGGACATCGCCACCGATGATCAGCATCGCGATCCCGACACCGAGCAGACCGACCTGCAGCGGCTCAGCCCCCCCGAAAAGAAGGGCGATCGCGACGCCAAGCACACCCAGAATCAATCCGATCACGACAATCCGCATGGACCCGAAGCGTACCCGTTCGCCGAGGCGTACGCTGTCGCATAGCCCGGTAAAATGCGGGCTGACCGGAGAGAGAACCACCGACTCGCCCAAGGAGCCACCATGCACCCCGCACGCCTCGTCGTCGTCTCGTTCGCCGCGCTCGCGACAACTTCGCTCTCGTCAGCCGGCGAAGAGATGTTCCTCTACAAACTCGACGACGGCTCGGGCAACGTCAACGTAGGCCCGCCCTCGACGTTCGACGCGGACATGCTCTGGGGCAACTACTTTCAGGCCCAGCCGAACGGTCGCCAGATCTTCGAACTGCAGGTCGGCCTCGGCACGAACTACCCGCGCGACGAGTTCGACCAGCCGCTCCCGCTTACGCTGTTCCTCTTTGAAGATCCGGACGACGACGGCGACCCGACCAACGCGATACCCGTCGCCGAAACCACGATCATCCCGACAGTCTTCACGCAGACCGGCTTCAACATCGCTCCGATCCCGCCGACCGTCGTCGAGGGCGGATTCTTCGTCGGCGCGAACGTTTTCGCGAGAGGCGGCGTCGATCGCCCCGCCCGCCTCGACCCGCAGCCTGTCGGCGGCGAGAACGCCTGGCTGTTCTACTCCGACGACATCAACCCCGACGACCTCGGTTCGTCCCCGTTCTTTACGACCATGGACGATCCGAACTTCGTTCCGATCTTCGGCGTGTGGATGGTCCGCGCCGTCGGTCAGCCGCTGCCGCCCTGCGGTGATGTCTCCGGCGACGGTCAGGTCAACCTGACCGACCTCAACATCCTGCTCGGTGCGTTTGGCCAAAGCGATGCCGGCGACATCGACGGCGACGGCGACACCGATCTCGCCGACCTGAACGCGCTGCTCGGGACCTTCGGCCAGACCTGCCTCTGAATCGCCGTGCGATAGTGGGTTGAGCATCGACTCTACAATCCGCCCATGCCAACCACGCCGAAGTACTCCCCGCTCGCGCGGCACTGGTCACGCCTCGACAGAGGCGTGACCTTCCTGAACCACGGCAGTTTCGGATCGTGTCCGGACACGGTGCTCGAACAACAATCCGAACTGCGCGACACCCTCGAGCGTGAGCCCGTTCGATTCATGGTGGAAGAACTCGAATCGCTCCACGATCAGGCCCGTTCGCGCCTCGCGGCTTTCCTCGGCGTCACCAACCCGGCCGACCTCGCCTTCGTCCCGAACGCAACCCACGGTGTGAACGCCGTGCTGCGCTCGCTCGACTTTGAGCCGGGTGATGAGATCCTGACCTGTGATCACGAGTACAACGCGTGCGTGAACGCAGCGAGGTTTGTCGCGGACCGGACCGGCGCGAACCTCACGATGGCCCGGCTGCCGTGGCCGGTGGAGTCGGAAGGCCAGATCATCGAAGCCCTGCTCGAAGCCGTCACCGAACGCACCCGACTGGTCATGCTCAGCCACATCACCAGCCCGACCGCGATCGTGCTCCCCATCGAGCGGATCCAGGAGGAACTCCGGGCCCGCGGCATCCAACTGCTCATCGACGGCGCACACGCACCGGGAATGATCCCGCTGGATCTCTCCTCACTCGATCCCGACTTCTACACCGGGAACTGCCACAAGTGGATGTGCGCGCCGAAGGGCGCGGCGTTCCTTTATGTGAAGCGTGATCTCCAGCCGAGCATCCATCCGGCGGTCATCTCCCATGGCTTCAACGCCCGCAGCATCGGACGCACGCGATTCGAACTGGAGTTCGGATGGACCGGCACCGGTGATCCGACGGCGTACCTCTCCGTGCCCGCCGCGATCGACACGATGGCATCGATCATCCGCGAGCACGACCCGAGCCTGGCCAACGAGGGCGAGGCGTGGCGCGCGACCATGCAGCGCAACCGCTCGCTCGTGCTCGACGCACGCCGAACCGTTGCGAGCGCGCTCGGGGTCGCCCCGCCGGTGCCCGATTCGATGGTCGGCTCCATCGCGACGCTCGATCTTCCCGCCCGTGATGAGCCCCCGGCCCCCGGCTCGACGCGCTACCACGACCCCATGCAGAACGAGTTGCTGGACCGGTTCGGCATCCAGGTTCCGATCGTCCCGTGGCCGGATCGGGGTGTGCTGGCCAGTGCCGGCCTCGATCACACGGGTACCGGGTTCGGTCGAGCGATCCGGCTCTCGGCCCAGTTGTACAACGATCCGTCGCAGTACGCGTATCTGGCGGAAACCCTCGTTCAGGTGGTCGGTCGGGCTCAGAAAGCCTGATCGTGTGCCGGCTTGCGATTTTGGTACAGTAGTACTCCGCCTCGCGACGCCGGCAACCGTGCCGAACTCCGTGGCGCTCCGTCATAGATCCGCCCGGAAGGTCTTATTCGGATTCACCTTTTCGGGCTCAGAGGCACCTTGCCATGAAGATCTATGTTGGAAACCTGCCGTTCTCATCCTCAGAAAACGACGTGCGCGAACTCTTCGCAGAGCACGGTCAGGTCAGCGATGTCGCCATCATTATGGACCGCGACACCGGACGCCCCCGCGGCTTCGGCTTTGTTGAAATGCCGAGCGACAGCGAAGCGTCAAACGCCATCAACAAGCTCAACGGCTTTGATGTCGGCGGGCGTCAGCTCAACGTCAACGAAGCCAAGCCCCGCGAAGATCGTGGTGGCGGCGGCGGTGGACGCGGCGGCTACGGCGGTGGCGGCGGCGGCGGCGGACGCGGCGGCTACGGCGGCGGCGGAAGCCGTGGCGGCGGTGGCGGTCGCTACTAAGCACCGCTTCTGAGCGGGCTCTTCCACTCAGAAACGCACAACGCACAAAGCAGTCGAGGCCGCCTTCGGGCGGCCTCGCTGCGTTTTGTCCTGGCACTTCGATGAGATCAGCGCCGACGACGCATCGCGCCGAGCAGCGCGAGACCAGCGAGGCCGACGGGAGCCGGAGCGGGGATCACCGAAACGTTGAACCCGAACGACAGCGTCGTCAGGTCCTGACCGGTTTGCTGCACCCAAAACGAATACTGTCCGGGACCGAGCGGTGTGTTCTCGCCGCCGATCATCGGAGCAAGGATGTCGTTGCCGACATCGGACTGCTGCGTCAGGATCCACCCGAGCAGCGGGGCCGGGTTCGGGAAGTTCGGGTCGACGGTGATCTGGTCGCCTTCCTGGATGCCGACAAACGCCACCGAATCACCCCCGCCGGCGTCGAGTGTGAGCAGATCGATCGAATCCAGTTGAAATCCATCGGCGATCGTGATTGTGAAGTAGTCGCGATCGCCGAACGTTTCGTTCGAATCGACCACACTCATCGTCGCAATGCTCTGGCCAGCACCGAACGCCGGGAACTGCGTCGGCGCGAGCCAGTCGTCCGACAGATCGCCGTCGACCGCTTCGTCGTACACGAACGAGCCGGCCGAAGCGAGCGAGCAGACGAAAACACCAACTGCCACGGCGCTCGCGGTCCGAGCACCCCGCCCAAGATAAACACCCATCTCTCTCTCCGATCACGCGATTCTGAGTGTCAGGGCTCCGATTCGCGCAGCCCTGCACCGGATGCCCCGCTCCGCAACGGGACGACAAGGGAACAATGGCCCCAAAACTCCGCCCGGACAACCGGCGACCAGCAGGTTTCGGGTGATCCGGTAGGCGGGGTAGGGCCGAGTGCGCTGACTCGCAGTCGGTACACTCCACAGGTGCCGACTCCATCGCCACAGACCGGCGAACCGTTGCGACTGTTCCTGCTGCAGGGACCGGGTCGCGCCGGTGAATCGTGGCAGATCCGTGACGAGACGGTCTGCGGGCGTTCCGAGCAAGCCGAGATCCGCCTCGACAACCCGCGGGTCTCGCGACGTCACGCCCAGTTCCTCCCGACCCCGGGAGGCTGGATGCTCCGCGATCGCTCCAGCCACGGCACCCTCCTGAACGGGGTGGCCATCGAGTCCGGGCAACCCGTGCCCATCCGCGACGGCGACCGAATCGGCGTCGGCCCGTTCGTTCTCGGTGTCGGCGAGAGGCTCCCGTCCGCGACGCTCATGCTGAGCGACGACGGAGCGCGAAGGCACTCGACCATCTCAGTGACCGGGCGGGATCTTGATCCCCGCCCCGTACCGGCCAGCCGATTGCGGATGCTGTTCGAGAGCGCCGGCGAGATGCGCCGCGCCGCGTCGGTCGAGGAACTGGCGGACGCGGTCCTCGCACAATTGCTTCGGATGACCGGGTTCGAATGGGGTGCGGTCCTGGAGTTTTCCGCCGACGAATCCGCCGAGCGTTCGATCATCACCGATCGGAACCGGCCGGATGGCTCCGCTGTGAGCGCCTCGCTGCTGCGCGCCGCCCAGACGGGTACCGCGTCGCTCCTCGCCGAGCCGGATCTGCTCGGGAGCCACAGCATTGTCAGCTCGCGTACACACGACGCCATCGCGGCGACGGTTCACATCGGCGATGAACCGGCCTGGCAACTGTACCTGGCGAGTTCCGGGGATCGATCGAACCCTGACCCCGAAGCACCGATGCTTGTGGACGCGATGGTGCAGTTCGCCGGGCTGCTGCTGTCCGACCGGCAACGCGAGGACCTCGCGGTGCGCCAGACCCAGTTCCGACGCGATATCGAGTTCGCGCGAGAGGTTCAGAATCGGCTCCTGGGCGCTCCTGCCGACTCCCGAGCCGACGGCCTGGCGAGCATGCTGTCGATCCCGGGTCGCGGCGTCGCCGGCGACCTTGTCGGGTTCCGCGTTTCTCCCTCGAGCGCCCGCTACTTCTTCCTGGGCGATGTCTCCGGCAAGGGACCGGCCGCCGCGATGCTGATGGCCGCGACGCAGGCCTATCTCGCGTCGCTGATCGATCAGGATCTCGGTCTCGGAGACCTCGTCCCGCGTCTGAACGGGTACCTCGCGCAGGTTTCCGCCCCGAGCGAGTTCGTCACGCTCTGGATCGGACGATTCGATCCCGAAACTCGGCTGGTCCGCTACGCCGATGCCGGCCACGGCTACGCCTTCAGAGTCCGTGACGGCGAGGTCGTGAGTCTCACCGACGCCGGAGGCCCGCCGGTTGGTGTGCTCGCCGACACGTCGTACGACATCGCCGAGTTCGAAGCTCCACCGGGATGCCGCATCCTCCTGTGCAGCGATGGCGTGATCGAGCAGCAGAATGCGGAGGGCGAGCAACTCGGCACGCGGCGTCTGTGCGAACTGCTCGGTAAGACCCCGCTCGCCGAACTGGAGAACGCGATCATCGAACTGCTCAGTGAGCACGCGGGAGCCACCAGCTACAGCGACGATGTCACACTCGCGACCATCGAACTCTGACGGTTTGCTAACAGCCCACGACCGCGCTGGCGGCCCGCTCCAGCCGGTTCCAGATCGCGTTCCAAGCTTCTCCTGAGCGCTCCGGCGTTCGGCGCACGAACATCGCTTCGACGCCCTCGCGCTCGGCGGCCTCGCGCATCAAGGCGTACAGCGTGCGCGCCGCGAGCAGCGGCGAACCGTTCAGGTTCATCTCGACGATTTTGGAGGTGTCGTTCGCACCGATCATCGCCGCGGCCTGTTGACGCAGATGGTCCGCATCCGCATCGGATTCCGCACGCACGATGACCAGCGGGCGCCTGGGCTGGTAGTGACGCCTCAGCATGCCCGGGGCGGGCAGCGAGTCATCCTCGACGCCGGACTTCGCTCCGCCGGAAAAATCGCCGCTCAAGTCGTACATGTCGCTTTCGAGCCCGGCGTCGAACAGCGCCTTCGAGAGATCGCCCGGTGTGATCAATCCGGGGCGGAGCAGTTCCAGACAGCGGTTCGCCTGATCGATGCGCACGACCGTGGACTCGATGCCGCCCTCGCACTCGTCGCCGTCCAGAATGACCAGGTCGTCGGCGTTCGGGAACTCGTCCACGACGTGGTTCGGGCTGGTCGGGCTGGTGCGACCGAACCGGTTCGCGCTCGGCGCGGCGAGCGGGCCGACCATCGCGATCAGCTCGCGCGCGAGGGTGTGATCCGGGCAGCGCACCGCGACGGTGTCGAGCCCGGCGGTGATCAGCGGGTCCACCGAATCGGCCTTCTCCAGCACGATCGACAACGGACCGGGCCAGAACCGTTCGGCGAGCACGCGCGCTTCCTCGGGCCAGGTCGCGACCAGATTACGCGCATCCTCCTCGCCGGCGACGTGGACGATCAGCGGGTCGAAGAGCGGGCGTTCTTTGAGTTCGAACACCGCGCGCACGGCAGCGGCGTCCGCGATCGGCGCGGCGAGGCCGTAGACCGTCTCGGTCGGCATGGCGACAAGGCGTCCGGCTCGCAGCGCGTCGGCCGCGACCTTGATATCTCGGGTGATCGTGGGTGGCATCAGAGTCCGAGTTTCTCGGAGAGGAAATCGGCGACCTGGTTGATGGGCATGCGGGTCTGCTCGGCGGTGTCGCGATCTCGCACGGTGACGGTGTCCTTGTTCGGCCCGTCCTCGACGGTCTCGCCGTCGACGGTGAAGCAGTACGGGCAGCCCGCCTCGTCCATGCGCGCGTAGCGCTTGCCGACGGATTGCTTCGCGTCGTACTCGATCAGCCCGTACTTGCCGAAGCGCTTGCGCAGCTCGCGATGCAGTTCGAGCGCGATCTCGGGCATGCCGCCCTTGGCGACCAGCGGGAACACCGCCGCCTTGATGGGCGCGATGCGCGGGTGGAAGCGCATGAACACCTTGCTCGGTCGGTCGGGGTCGGGCGTGTACGCCTCGCAGATCAGCGCGAGCACACCCCGGTCCAGACCAGCCGCGGGCTCGATGCAGTGGGGCAGGTAGCGCTCGCCCTTGGGTTGGCCGTTGGGCGCGAGTTCGCCGCGCGTGGTATCGAAGTACTCGAGTTTGACCTTCGAGTGCTCCTGGTGCTGCTTGAGGTCGAAGTCGGCGCGGTGCGCGATGCCCTCGAGCTCGCCGTAGTCCGGCGCGGTGAACGGGTACTTGTATTCCACATCGGCGGTGCCAGCGCCGTCCTTCGCGTAGTGAGCCAGCTCGTCGGTGTCGTGCTCGCGCAGGCGCAGGTTCGCGCCGGCGAGCCCGATCGATTCCCACCACGCCATGCGCGAATCGCGCCAGAACTGGTACCAGTCCTTGGCATCGTCGGCGTGGCAGAAGAACTCGCACTCCATCTGCTCGAACTCGCGCGAGCGGAACGTGAAGTTCCGCGGCGTGACCTCGTTGCGGAAGCTCTTGCCGACGTTGGCGATCCCGAACGGCAGCTTCACGCGCGTGGTGTCCACGACGTTCTTGAAGTGGATGAAGATGCCCTGCGCGGTCTCGGGGCGGAGGTAGGCTTTGTCGGCTTCCCAGTCGCCGGTCGCGCCAACGACCGTAGGAAACATGAGGTTGAACGCACGCGGGGCGGTCAGCGTGCCGGCCTCCTTGGCATCGGGACCAACGACGCGCCCGTACACATCGAGATCGAGTTCGACCAGGGGAGTGACGGCGATCTGGTCATCGGTCAGTTCGGTGCGGGCGTACTTCTCCAGCTTCTTGCGCGCTGCCGCTTCGGAAGTTTCGTCGCCACCGATGAACGCGTACATCTGTCCCTCACCGGAAGCCTGGCTCATGACCTGCACGTGGTCCGCGCGGTAGCGGCTCTTCGTCTCGCGGCAGTCCACCATCGGATCGTTAAACCCACCGATGTGTCCGCTCGCCTCCCACACCTTCGGGTTCTGGATGATGCAGGTGTCCAGCGGGACGATTTCGACGGGCTGGCCGTCGGGGCCGGGTGCGCCCGAACAGCCCATCATGATCACATCTTCCCACCAGGCGTCGCGCAGGTTCTTCTTGAGTTGGGCGCCCAGCGGGCCATAGTCCCAGAAGCCGTTAATGCCGCCGTAGATCTCCGAGGCCTGGTAGATGAAGCCGCGGCGCTTGCACAGCGACATGATGTCGTCCATCGACTTGTCGGCGTTGTCGATGCTCTTGGGCTGGGTCGTCGCTTCGGACATGGAGAAATCTCGGCTGGTCGGCACAGGGTGCCGGGGAGGTCGAACGGGGTTCTTCAAAGGGGGGACGATGATACCGCAGGGCCCGCGTTGGCTGTTCGGAGCGGGGAGCCGGGATCAGTCGATTTCCGGCTCGACCCCGGCCCGAGCGGAGGACCCGGGAGCGCTGAACCAGCGCCGGACCACATCGCGCCAGCCGATCCGGTCGATCCGGTCGCGGACCTGCTCCTCGATGGTCTCGAAATCGCGGATCTGCGGGGCGAAGGCCAGCGGGCGATCCGCGTCCTCCGGGTTGATCTTCTCGAGACCGAGCGAGCCGTCGCCGGTGACCGAGACGACCCAGCGACCGGTGTCGAGCGAGCGGTAGATCGCCTTGCCGTACTTGGCCGAGACCTGTGACCAGTCGATGGTCTCGAAGGCCGGGTCGATGACCATGGCTCCGCTGGGGGGCGTGTCTGCATCGAAGATCCGCCGAAGCCAGAGGCGTCCGTCCACCACGGCGTAATCCACGTAGATCTCGCCGCGCGGGTCGAAGGGGGTGGCGATGGTCTTGGTCTGCCCGTCGGCGGTCCGAAGGTGCACGCTGAGGCGATTACCCGAGACGAGCAGCTCGGTGACGGCGGTCCGGCGCACGGCGGTGTTGTACTCGCTGCGGAGGCTTTCGTAGTCACGGGCGAGCGCTTCGAGGCGCTCCAGATAGACCGATGCCGCGAGTTGCGAGCGGGCGACGCTGTAGGCCGTGGCGGTGCCGAGTCCGGCGATGATCACCAGCGCGCCGACCCCGACCAGGCGGACCAGGCCCAGTTTGGACAGCAGCGATTGCGATGGTGCGCGAGCAGGCATGGCCGATTCCTATCGATGCGCGCGGTCAGCAACTGGCTGTGCGCACAAGGGATATCGACCAGACCCCACCGGCGTCGCCAAACGGAGCCTCGGGATCAGTACCGACGCATCACGCCGACCACGATGCCCTGAACCTTGCACTCCTTGACGCGGATCGGCTCGAACTCCGGGTTGGCGGGCTGCAGGCGGATGTGGTCGGCCTCCTTGAAGTAGGTCTTCAGGGTGGTTTCGCCGTTGGGGAGCAGGGCGACAACGCGATCGCCGTTACGCGCCGTGTCGCGGCGCTCGACGATGACGTAGTCGCCATCGAGGATGCCCTCATCGCGCATCGAATCCCCATCCACGCACAGGGCGTAGGTGGCGTTTACTCGTCCGACGCTGGGGCCAAACAGTTCGGCGAGGTTGAGTTCGTCGTTGTCCTCGAACTTCTCGATCGGGTAGCCCGCGGCGATCTTGCCGATCAGCGGGAAACTGACCGGTTTCTCCTCATCCGGCAACGCGACGTTGCTGGCGATCGACAAAGAGCGTGCCTTGTTCGGTTCGCGAGCAAGAGCGCCCTTCTTGATCAGGGCCTCGACGTGTTCGAACACGGTGACCTTGCTGACGCCGAGCTCGTCGGCGAGCTCCTGCATCGTCGGCGAATAGCCAGAGCGGACCCGCGAGTCGCGGATGAGACGCAGAATGGTCAGTTGCTTGGGCGTCAGATTCATACGAACAGGTCTCCGGAGCAGGTGCAACGTCGTCGGAAATCGACGTCTGGGTGGTCAGTGAAAGCGTCAGGCCCTGCGACAGGGCGCGTGTGCTGAGAAGAACGAGGCGTTGGCGGCGGAGCTGGCGGTCCGCGCTGTAGAGCATGCCCTCGGTGCGGGCGCGGACCGAAAGGTCGACCCGATCGGTGGTCTCCACCGGGCCCGGCTCGGGCTGTTCGATCGGCTCCAGACCGATGGCGCGCCGGATCCGGCGCCACATCGGCGCACCCCCGCCGTGGGAATCCGCGGAGTGACGCTCGCTGGAGCCGCCGGCTGCGGCGCGACGGCTCGGTGACGCCGGCGCGTACGCGCGGCTGAAGCTGCCGCCGGGGCCGAGAACGAGCAGGGGAGATTGCGTCATGGTGCGTTGACCTTCTGTCGACCCTCGCGTGGCTTCGCTCGGAACGACCCTTGGATCTGCACTCGCCGCTCCGCAGCGAATCGGGACTGGGGATGCCGGGTGGCCGGCACCGGGTAAACGGAAGGCGGTTTCTACCGCACGAGGCCCAAACAAACCGGGCCTGTTTCGAACAATACCCGATCATCGGGCAAACGCCAAGGGTCTGGGTGAAAATTTGAGAGGATTTTGTCAGGGGGAGGCCGAGCCGCCCGCTTTGGCGGCCAAGGCCAGCACATTGCCCCGGCGTTCGACGATTCGCCGGAGTTCGAGCATCGTGACCTCGGCCCGGATGCGATGGGCCTCGAGCCCGGTCGTGCGGGCGATGTCTTCGACCGAGGCTGGCTCGGTGAGGGCGTCGACGATCTGGCGCTGCACGGTGTTCAGTGTGGTCGGGTCGAATGGGGGCTTCGCGGGGTCTGTGCGGCGAGGTGCTGCGACGTCAGGAAACTGAGCGGCTGCGTCGAAGAACGTCGGGTGGGTGCCGGCGTGCTGCAGGCGAGCGGCGGTTTCGAGGGCTTCGAGGACGTGGTTCGGCTCGGTGACCATCGCGGCCCCGCCGCTCCGGATGAGGTTGAGCGAGCCGGCTGACGCGGGGGAATCGACGCGTCCGGGCAGGGCCATGACCTCGCGGGCGTGGTCCTCGACCGCCACGCGGGCGGTGATCAGCGCGCCGCTCCGGAGCGGGGCCTCGACCACGAGCACGCCGAGGCTCAGCCCGGAGATGATGCGGTTCCTGGCCGGAAAGTTCTCCTGCGAGGGAGGCGTGTTCGGCGTGAACTCCGAAATGACCGCGCCGCCGGCATCGACGGCCTTCGCGAACAGGTCTGCGTTTTCTGGTGGGTAGGTGTGCTCGTGCCCGCACCCCATGACCACGACCGTCTGTCCGCCGACGCGGATCGCCGCCCGGTGCGCGGAAGTGTCGATCCCGCGCGCGCCACCCGAGACGATGCACATGCCCGAGGAAGCCAGGGCCGCGCTGAACCGCTCGGTCTGCTCGATGCCGTAGGGCGTGCACTTGCGGCTGCCAACGATCGCGACCCGCCAGGTCGGTTCGGCACGCTCAAGTTGGCCCGCGCAGAACAGCACGAGCGGCGCATCGGGCAGAGCGCCCAGCAGGGGCGGGTAACCGGGCTCGCCGATGCCGATGACCGTCAGGCCGAGGCGCTCGGCACTGAGCATCTGCTTCTCGGCTTCCCCGGCCGATTGCTGAAGACCGGCTTTGATCTTCCGGGCGAGCGCCGGTCCGACTCGTTCGAGGGCCTGGAGTTCGTGGGCTGAGGCCTCGAGCGCGCGCGAGACCGAGCCGAAGTGCTCGAGGAGGCGTCTGGCGATCACCGGCCCGACGCCCGAAGCGACGCGCAGTCGGAGCAGGTCAAAGGTGGAATGCGGAGCGATCACCCGTATACCGTACAGAACGCAAACGACTTCGCCAAGCGCAAAGTTGTCAGGCGGCGAGGAACTTTGCACGAACTGCGCGCTCGCAATATGTCACCAAGTGGTAACAAAAAGCAACAGCGGGTCAAACGCCGAAAACGCCCGCTAATCCACGAAAAAAAGAGCCCGCAGGGCATTGGCCGCTGCGGACTCTTTGGGGGGGGGCATCTGAATACTCTCTGAGTATACAGATATATCTACTGGGGCCAGAGCGCTTATGAAAAATTGCTCACTTATGGGAAGATGCCCCGGAGCTTGTAAACATTGCCGATCTGCTCGAGCGCCGCGATGTACGCCGCGGTGCGCATATCCACGTCAAAGCGGTGACGGGCGAGCTGGACCCGGCGGGCGGCCAGCACCATGTGCCGGTTGAGTTCTTCGTCGACGCGCTCCAGATCCCAGTACTGGTTCGAGCGGTTCTGGACCCATTCGAAGTAGGAAACGGTCACACCGCCGGCTGAGCACAGGATGGCCGGGAGCACTTCCACGCCCTTGTCCTGCAGGACGCGTTCGCCGGCGGGGGTCGTCGGGGCGTTGGCGGCCTCGGCGACCAGCTTGCAGTTCATCAGCTTGGCCTTGTCCTCGGTGATCATCTGCTCGAGGGCTGCGGGGATGAACACGTCGACCTGCGTGGAATAGAAGTCCTGCTCGGTGATGGCTTCGGCACCGTGTTTGGTCTTCTCGAAGCCTGCGACCCCGCCGTGGTTGCGCACGTGTTCGTCCAGGGCGATCGCGTCGAGGCCGTCCTCGTTGTAGATCGCGCCGGTGTGGTCCATGACGGCCTTGACCTTGCCGCCGCGCTCGGCCCAGAGCTTGCCGGCCCATGAGCCCACATTGCCGTAGCCGATGAGCGAGCAGGTGGCGCCCTTGATCTCGAGGCCTATCTCCGGGAGGAGTTCGGCGAGGACGTCGATGACGCCCTGACCGGTCGCCTTCTCACGACCCAGCGAGCCGCCGAGTTCGACCGGCTTGCCGGTGACCACGGCTTTGGCGTTGGGCTTGTCGGAGATCTCCATGTAGGTATCGGCGAACCAGGCCATGACCTGGGCGTTGGTGCCGACGTCCGGGGCGGGGATATCGATGTCGGGACCGATGATGTTGTCGATCGCCGAGACGAAGCGTCGGGTGACGCGCATCAGTTCGCCCTCGGAGAGTTCGCGCGGGTTGCACTTGATGCCGCCCTTGCCGCCACCGAAGGGGATGCGGACCAGCGAGCACTTCATCGTCATCAGGCACGCCAGCGTCTTGACGTCGTCGAGACTGACGTGGTGGTGGTAGCGGATGCCACCCTTGTACGGGCCGAGGGCGTTGTTGTGCTGGACGCGATATCCCTTGAACAGCGCGTGGTGCCCGTTGTCCATCTTCACCGGGAAGTGGACCATGACTTCGTTCTTGGGCTGCGCGAGGATGATCTGCACGCGATGCGGCAGTTCGAGGATTTCCGCGGCGTGGAGCATCGAATCCACGGTCTGCAGGTACAGGTTGTCGGGGTCACGCTCCATGCCCAGTTCGTCGAAAACCGGGCTTCCCATCAGGTCTCTGCGGGGTGAGCGGATCGTTGCCTTAGACATACAAAGCTCTTCTTCGGTGAGGGACAGGGGGGCGACGAATCAACCCGCAACCGCACGGCGCGGATCCGTCGTCGAGCTCGAACTCAGTTGATCGGCAGGGCCGGGCGGAGATCATAACGCAGGTGGGCGGGCCCCAGTTCGGAGAGTGTGGCCCGGATCCGCCGGTAAAGCGTTCTACTTTCGGGACCCGCACGCGTTCTCGATCGCCGGTCGGTCCGGATAAGCCTCCAAATCAGCGGGGCAGACGCTCCAGATCCGTGTCGTAGCCCGCGATGATGATGGTGTCGTCGCCGCCCAGGCGGCTGGTCGGGAGCGGGACATCGACGACGCGGGTGTCGTGCGTATCGACGCCGGAGGGGGCCGAGGCCTCGACCCGGCGCTTGATCGCCACGATCGTCACGTTGAACCGCTTGCGCAGGTCGAGTTCGGCCAGCGTCTTGCCTTTCCAGTCCGACGGGGCGGCCATCTGGATCAGGGCGTAGCCCTCGCCGAGCTCGACGTGGTCGATCATGAACGGGCTCAGGAGCCGGTGCGACCAGCGGTCGGCCGACTCGTCCTCCGGGCTGACGACGCTGTCGGCACCGATCCGCGAGAGGATTTTGGCCTGCATCTGGTTCGCCGCGCGGCTGATCACCCGCTTGACCCGCAGCGACTTGAGGAGGGCCGTGGTGAGCGCGTTGGCCTCGAAGTTGTGCCCGATACCCACGACCGCACAGTCCACCTGATCCACGCCCTGCAGTTTGAGCGCCTGCTCGTCGGTGGCATCAAGGGCGATGGCGAGGGTCACCTGATCGCGGAGTTCTTCGACGATCCGCCGGTCCGCATCGACCGCGATGACCTCGGCGCCCGACGCCGCGAGATTTTTGGCGAGGCGCGATCCGAATCGACCGAGCCCGATGACGGCGAATCGTTCCATGCGGGGCATCCTACCGAGTGGGGGAGGGGTTTAGTAGATCGGGACGTCCTCGGTGGCGTACTCGATCCGTGGGCGTGATCTCGCCCGCACGGAGATCAGCGCCGCGAGCAGCGCAAACACCCCGACGCGCCCGATGAACATCGAGACCAGAATCGTGGCGCGCCCCACCGGCGAGAGTTCATCCGTGATGCCCGTCGAGAGCCCGACCGTCGAGCACGCGCTCGTGGCTTCGAAGAGCACCTGGGTCAGCGAGAGGTCCGGTTCGGAGACCGCGAGGACACCTGTGGAGATGAGCAGCAGCAGGAGGAACAGCACGACGATCGTGGCGCTCTTGCGGACCAGCGCGTCGGGGATAGTCCGCCCGAACGCGGTCGTTACGCTCTGCCCCCGGATGTTCGACCACACCGTGAACGCGAGGATCGCGAAGACCATCATCTTTATGCCGCCGGCAACGGACACCGGCGACCCCCCGAGGAACATCGTGAAGATCAGCGCGAGCAGCGCGAGCCGGCCCATCTCACCGGTCTCGATGGTGTTGAAGCCGGCGGTGCGGTTCACCGACATGAAGTGCGCATCGAGCAGGATCAAGTGCAGCGGCTCGCTGGTCTGTGCGTACTCGCTGATGACGATCAGGACGTATCCGATCAGGTACGCGATCAGGGTCGCGCCGACGATGATTTTGGTGTTCAGGTTGATCCGGATCAGACCGCCGTTCGGGTTAAGCCGCCGATGCCGGAACTTGGCCACCAGAACGTCCCAGACGTTGCGGAGCACCGGGAATCCGATGGACCCGAGGATGATCAGCGGCGCGATAACGAGGTGAGGAATCCAGTGCCCACGCAGCCCGATCAGGCTGTTGTCGGTTGTCACGAACCCGGCGTTGGTGAACGCGCTGACCGAGAAGTAAATCGAGTGGTACACCCGATCGCCGACCGAAACCATGTCCGCGGGCATGCCCATCCACTCTTCGGGCCAGGCGAAGAACAGGATCGCCGCTCCAACGGCCTGCACCGCGTGCGTGAAGATGATGATGAACGTCACCAGTCGCTGGATCATGATCTGGCCGGACCAGCCCTGCTCGGTGCCCTCGGCCATCGATTGCGTCGCCTTCAGACCGAAGCCGCTCCCGAACAGGCTCGCCAGCAGCGCTCCGAACACGATCACGCCCAGCGCACCCACCTGGATCCAGATCAGGATCACGATCTGCCCGAACCGCTCGAAGCCTTCTCCGGTCGGGCGAACGACCAGCCCCGTCTGGCTGATCGCGCTCACGATCGTGAACGCCGAGTCCAGCCACGAGATCTCCTGCCCCGGCGGCGTGGCTCGCGGCAGCTTCAAAAGCACCGTGCCGATCATGCTGAATACTGCGAACGAGCCGATGAACACCAGCCCTGACGGGATACGCGTCTGCACCAGTCGCAGGTAGCCGCGCACGATCGCCGTCAGCGCGAGGATCAGCATCACCGTGACGAGCGCGGGCCACCACCAGATCAGGAGCAGTCCGACCGACGCCGTGATCCATTCCGGGCGGGTGATCGCCAGGTACTCCGCCTGTTGGTGCGGCGCCGTCTGCTTGAGAAGGCGCTGGTCCATGTAGAGCAGGGCGGTGTATGTCAGCAGCAGCAGGATCTGCGTCGCCATCAGCAGGCCGTGGGCGATCAGCGGCTCGCGCCAGCCCTCGGCCAGCAGCGTCGGGATGACCGAGCCGATCGCGACCGCGCTGCGCAGGCCCTGCCAGCGCAGAGGGGACGCGATCTGTCGACGCAACCGGCGATCGGGAGTCTTGGACACGCGCACAGCGTACCCAAGGGTGCCCGCTCACAACACCTCATATCGCGTTAGGCCCGCTCGCGCAGCGCCCGGCGGGCGCGGCGATACGCCGAGACGACGCGAGCCGGTGTTGCCCCGAATTCCTCCGCTACCGCGGCGTTTGTCATGGGCGGACTGCCCCCGAGCCCGAATCGTGCGCCGACGAGCGCCCGATCCTTGTCGCGGAGCGGGGCGGCCTTATCGCGCACGAGCCCGAGCAGGCCCGGATGCACCTCGACCAGCGGTTGCCACGGCGTCAGCCGGCGCGTCCAGTCGTCGAGCTCGGCCCGCCCCGTCGAGGCCCGCCCGATCCCCTCGGCGGCTTCGAGCCCGTCCGAGTCGATCGCGCTCAACGACCTGTTCAAAGCCAGCGATACGGGTGACGCAAGACGCCCGAAGGTTGTCAGTGATTTGGCCGGTCGCACCGGGTGAAATGTGCCGGTCGCCCGACACGCCGCATCCATTGCCAGTCTCACGATCCGCCGGATCTGGTCCGGACGCAGCGTGAGGAGCCCGAAGCCCAGACGCTGCTCGATCGTTCGTACCGCCAGCGGTAATTGCGTCCGCACGAGCATCCGCTGCAGCCCGAGTGCCCAGCGCAGATCGGTCTCGATCGCGTCCACCGCGGTGCCGAGTGCCATGCTCGGCGCGAGATCGTCGATGGCGCGTCCCGCGCGGATCAGCAGCAGGTACCGGGCCGCGCCCATCTCTGCTTCGCGCGATGCTGCGAGTTGGGGCATCGCCTCGACGGAGGCGAGCAGAGCCTTTGCCTCCAGAACCGGCGTTTCCAGCACAAACTCGGTGGCTCCCGGCGTTCTCAGAATCTCGTCCGCGACCCGATCGAGGTCGAACCCGTCCGGAGCATCCGCCGGCACGATCCGGTCGCGCCATTCGCGCAGGCGCGACGCGTGCTCATCGACCGCGATCCGGAGCACGCTCGTCCGCGCCCGCCCGTACCGCTCGGCGATCACACCCGGCTTGAGGCCCCATTCCACCGCCCGCGCGATCACCCGGCTCTGCCGCTCGGCCAGATTCGTCCGCACGCGGAACATCGGCTCGCCCGTCGCCTCGTCCGCGGCCCGCAGCGCTCGTCGCACCGCGCCGACGCTCCGACCGCTTCGCTCACTCAGCCGCTGGGCGATGGGTGCAAACCGACAGCCCAGCCGCGTCCGATAGCGCAGCGCTCGCCGGTAGAGCCAGTCCCGCTCTTCCTCGCCGACACGCTCGAACGAACGCGCTCGCTCCAGCCGGTCGCCCCGCCGGTCCTCGAAGGCCTCGACCACATCCGCGCTGAACGCCAGTCGCGTGACCCCGCTGGTGTCCTGGTATCGCCTCGCCACCAGCCCCTGTCGCCGGTACCGCTCGATGCTCCGGCGGCTGACGCCCCAGCGCTCCATCAGGTCCTCGGTCGAGAGCGTCTCGCGCCCGAGGTCCGCTTCGCCGATCTCGGCGACCTCGGACAGGTGTTCCAGCATCGAAGACAGGTCCGCGATCAGCGCCTCGCCGACCACCATCTCCTCTGGCGCATCCTTCGGGCGATACCCAGTGACCCGGAACACCACCCACTCCATCGGGTACGTGGTCTCGGCATCGATCTCCATCGCCAGCGACTCGGTGCGCTCCACACACCGGCGCAGCGCATCGCGCGGCGTGTATCGCAACTCGGCGACGAGATCGCTCAGCGCATCGAGCCGGATTGAGGACAGCTTCGGCACGGTGTCAGCGTACCGCAATCCCGGTGGGGATCAGCGGATGCCGTTCAAACCGACGCCCATCGCGTCGGCTTGCGTTTCTCGATGATCCCCAGCGCCGCGCAGCGGTCGAAGAACTCGTCCACCGCCTGGCGGTGCCGGTCGGTCATCTCGTAGCGCAGCAATTCGCCGAGGTAGGTCCGGGCGGTGTCGAGCGGCCAGCCGCGCAGCGATGCGCGCTGCCCGATGATCCAGTCCATCCGGGTCGCGTTGTGCCGGCGCTGCCGGTCGAGAACCCGCGCGATTGTCTGCAGACGCCCCGCCTCGACCGCGCCCGCCCGGCACATCCACGTCGCGTAGACGAAAGGCAGCCCGGTCAGATCCTTCCATGCCTCGCCGAGGTCCAGCTGGTGCGGGTAGAGCGCCGCTGGCGGCGAGTCCGTGATCACCTTGTCGCCGATGATCAGCACCGACTCCGGCCAGTCGGCATCGGCGATTGACTCGCCCCGCTCCGACCGGTGCTCGTCCACATCGAAGTCCACGATCTGCGGCAAGGCCCCCGACCGCTCGTGGAGCACGATCTTCGCCAGGCTCACCGAGGTGTGGCTGTCCACATCCGCGTGCAGCGTCTCAATCTCCTCGATCGGGCGACGCGAGAAGATCCTGACCGTCATCGTCGGACCGTCGCAGCCGATGATGCTCGCCGGAACCAGTTCCAGCGGCTCCGGCGAACGCTGGTAATCGATGATCGAGGCCAGCGCGAGTTCGACATCCTTGCCCAGCAGCAGGTCGATCAGCCGGCTCGGTGCCGTCAGCGTGAGTTCGACATCGCCGAGCTTGCCCAGCCCCTCGATCAGCGGCAGCGTGTTGAGGTAACTCACCGCCCCAACCTTGGCCGGGGACCAGGTGGACGGGGACTCGCTCGATTCGGTGGCAGTAGGAGTGGTCATATCGCTGCTACTCTAGGTCGCACAGGAGCCAGACTCATGCCCCGCGCGACCGACAATCAGACCCAGCCCGTCGTCCTCATCGGCGCCGGTGGCCACGCCAAGGTCGTCGCCGACGCCGTCCTCGCCTCCGGAGGCACCGTCGCCGGTTTCTACGACGACGCAGAGGATCCCGCGGCCGCCGTGGTCGTTCCCGGTGCCACCCACCTCGGCCCCGTCGTCAGCGCACCCGCCGAGACCCGCCCGCTCATCATCGCCCTCGGCTCCCTCGACCTCCGGCGTGCCTCGATCGACGCGTGCGCGAAGTGCACCTTCGCCAGCGCGATCCACCCGCAGGCCATTGTCTCTCCTCACGCCACCATCGCCCCCGGCTCGCTCATCGCCGCCCGGGCGGTCATCAACCCCGGCGCCCGCATCGGCCCCCATGCCATCATCAACACCGGCGCGATCGTCGAGCATGACTGCTCCATCGGCGAAAACACCCACATCGGCCCCGGCGCGATCCTCAGCGGCGGTGTCACCGTCGGCAGCGACGCCCTCATCGGTTCCGGAGCGATCGTCCTGCCCGGGGTGAAGATCGGTTCGAATTGTGTGATCGGTGCCGGCGCGGTGGTCACGAACGACCTGCCCGACGGCTCGCGTGCCGTCGGTGTGCCGGCTCGGACTTACTGATCGCTCTCGGGTTGATCGCTCTCAGGGGCCTCGGCGTTGAACTCGCTCCGAAACGCCCGCGCCCGCTCCAGCAGCGCGTCCTCATCCACATCCGACGGCTCCATGGCGAAGTGCCACCGGATCCGCGTCTCTTTCGTCGCCGGCCACGCCATCGCGATCAGGTCGAACCCCGGCCACTCGTGCATCGGCGCATCGGTCTTCGCGCTCGTGATCAGCGGCTCGTACCCGTCCTTGCGCAGACGCACGTCGTAGGTCCCGAAGTAGGTGAACCCCACCTCCAGCGGCGTCCGACCAACCTCCACATCGTTCAGGTACACCTGCGCTCCGGTCGGCTCCGAGCTGATCTCGATCGTTCGCTGCACGCAGCCCGTACTCGCCAGCAGGATCGCGCCGAGCCCGAGCACACCGAGACCGCACATTGCCCGCTTCATGACCCCGCCTCCTGCTTCGATCGGCGTTTCGCCTCCTGCGGCGTGTCGAACTCGTCGCCGCGGAACATCGAGCCCAGGTAGCTCTGGCGCACCATCGGATCGTTGATCAGCTCCCGTGGCGTGCCCTCGCGCAGCACCAGACCCTCGTCAATGATCGAGGCCCGGTCGCACACCGAGAGCGTCTGCTGCACATTGTGGTCGGTGATCAGGACCGCGATTCCCAGATCGCGGAGGCGCCGGATCTCCGCCTGCAGGTCTTCCACCGCGAGCGGGTCCACGCCTGAAAACGGCTCGTCGAGCAGGATCAGGCGCGGGTTGGTGACCATTGCCCGCGCGATCTCCAGTTTGCGACGCTCGCCGCCGGAACAGGTCCGGGCCGCCTCCTTGGCCTTCTTGGCGAGGTCGAAACGGATCAGGAGTTCATCGCACTTCTTCTTGCGCTGGCTCCGGGTCATCCCCGGCTGCGTTTCGAGGATCGCCATGAGATTTTTCTCGCAGCTCAGCCCGCCGAAGATCGACGGCTCCTGCGACAGATACCCCATTCCCGCGCGCGCCCGGCGGTACATCGGCAGGCGCGAAACATCCCGGCCCCGGAACATCACCGTGCCCGAATCGGGCTCGATCATGCCCATGATCATCCGGAAACTCGTCGTCTTCCCGGCCCCGTTCCGCCCGAGCAGGCCGACGATCTCCGCCTCGCCAATGGACAGACCGACTCCCTTGACGACCGTTCGGTCCCCGAAAGTCTTGCGCAGGTCCTGGGCCTCGAGCAGAGCAGGCATGGGGGCAGTGTACGCGAATCACGCTTCGGATCGCCCAAACGGCGATTCCGTCACCGGATCAACCGCAGGCACATCGGGTACCGGTAGAAATCCCCGCGATACGCCGCGATCGAGGCCAGGATGCTCCCGACGAGGCGCAGTACCCACAGGCCGAAGAACGCGAGTCCGCCGAAGATCATTGCGAAAATGACCCCGATCCCCAGCGTCACGATCGAGAAGATGATCCCGGCGACGATGATGCCGATCGTATAGATCAACAGCGACAGCTGGAAATTCACCGCCTCCTTTCCGTGATCGTCGAGGAACTCCGAGTCGTCGCGCCGGACGAACCACATGATCAGCGTCACCAGCGGCCCGAGCAGCATGAAGTCCAGGAGGCTCAGCAGCCCGGCGAGGTGGTTCAGCATCGCGTACTGGCGCTCGCTTGAGTTCGCCGACTCGTCGCGCAGGCGTCCACGCCCGGCGTGCCCGTGCCAGCGGTACTCGCGGTTCTCATCGCGATAGGGGGTCGTCCGATCTTGTGCCATCGTCGCCATGTGCTCCTCCCGGGGCATCGCGATCGACGCCCCGGACCCTGCTTGGGAATCTGCCCCGCCCGGTTTCACGAATTCGCCCGCAGATAGTCGCAAACCCGCTCCGGCGCGTACAGTTGCCGCCATGCCCGCGCCCGCTCCCAATCTCAGGCCCACCATCGCCGTCTCCATGGGCGACCCCGGCGGCATCGGGCCCGAGGTCCTCGTGAAGGCCCTCGCCGACGCCGAACTGCGGCAATCGGCCCGCTTCATCGTCCACGGCCTGTCCGCTCCGATGCACACCGCCGCCGACGACGCGGGCGTCCCCCCGTTCTGGTGGAGAGTCAGGGCCGGCTCACCTCTGTTGGAAACCGCCGCCTCCCACGATGTCGTCCTGATCGACCACGATGAGACCGCCTTGCGCCTCGGTTGGTCGGACGACGACCGCAAAGCCACCAAGGCCTCGGGCGCTCTCTCCTTCCGATTTGTGGACGATGCCATCTCGGGGGCCAGAGGCGAGCTGCCCGCCCACCCGAAGGCCGACGCCGTCGTCACCGCCCCCATCAGCAAGCACGCCTGGGTCCTCGCCGGGCACAGCCGCTGGCCCGGTCACACCGAACTGCTCGCTGAACGGTTCGGCGCCACCCGCAGTCGCATGATGTTTGTCGCTCCGAACCTGCGTGTGATCCTTGTCACCGCCCATGTCCCGCTCACGCGAGTCGTGAACGACCTGACCATCGGGCGCGTCCACGACACGATCGACCTCGGCGCCGAGGCCTGCCGGGCTCTCGGTATCGAGCGCCCACGCATCGCCGTCGCCGGGCTCAACCCGCACGCCGGCGAAGAGGGACTGCTCGGCGATGAGGAAAAGCGCATCATCGCCCCGGCCATCGCCCACGCATTGCGCAACGGCATCACCGTGGAGGGCCCCTTCCCCGGCGATACGGTTTTTAACGCCGCGATAAAGGGTCGCTACGACATGGTCGTGGCGATGTACCACGACCAGGGCCTGATCCCCGTCAAACTGCTCGCCTTCGATTCCGCCGTCAACGTGACCACCGGCCTGCCGGTCTGGCGCACCAGCCCGGACCACGGCACCGCCTACGATATCGCGGGCAAAAACCTCGCCGATTGCGGCTCGATGAAGGAATCGTTGCGCCTCGCCGTGCGCCTGGCGACGAGCGAGATGATCAGTCGATGATCACGAACTGCGACGCGATCGATGCGCTCTCGGGCATCCGCGCGAGTTCGGCCATGATCGCGAATTCGTTGGTCATCTCCTGCACCGACTCGTTGTAGTTCACCCAATGGAGGGTGAGCCCGAACATCACGAGGCAGCAGATCCAGGCTCCGAACTCGGCCTGCCTCGTGCGGCGGCAGAAGTAGATCGCCCCGCAGCAGACCGCCAGGGTCAGGAGCTTGTACATCACGAGTTGCTGGGCCGAACCGATCTCGACCATCTTCCGCGCGATCGGGTTTGCCTCAACCATGCCCGAACCGCGCATGTATGTGAGCGTATAAGCAAGGTCGGCAAGACCCATGAGCATCACCGCCAGCAACACGAGATTGATCCGGCGTGCCCGCGAACGGAGCGCCGGGCAGTCAAATTTCCGGGCGAGCCGGACCGGCAGCGATCGCGAAGCGAGGTCGTCGATCGTCAGGCTGGCGGGGATCGTGCTCATGCTCGTTCCTCGACGCGGCGGGAAATTCGCCCGGCCGGGTGGACAATCGTTCGTATCGGCCGATTTCAGAGGCCGAATCAGCCGCCGGGCCCGGATCGCCGACATACAAAACAGACACGGAGAACCGCATATGCCCGAGCGACGCGAGTTGGCACGCCAACAGACCTATACGAATCAGGCCGTCGGTCTGTTGCATCGCCCCGCGAGGGGTTTCTATCGGGCCGTCCCGATGCTGCTCCTCGGTGCGGTTCTCGGGCTCGCGCCGCAGGCCGCTTTCGGTCAGGTCGAGACTCCCATTTATGTGGACGATGCGCCGAGCGCCGAGACCGCTATGTCCCGCGCGCAGGAACTCGCCTCCGTCGGAAACGTCAGCGAAGCCATCGCGGTCCTGCAGCGAGCGCTCAACGAGTTCTCCGGTTCGGTGACCGAGTCCGACCAGTCCGACATTTTCATTAGTGTCCGCGAGCGCATCCATCGGTTGCTCCTGGACGACCCGGACAAGCTCGAGCGATATCGCACGCTTCAGAACGCGCAGGCCGAAGCGTTGCTGCGAACCGGAGACCTGAAGCGCGTCGAACGTCTCTACCTGCTGACCACCGCCGGCTGCGACGCTGCGCTGCGCCTCGCCCAGCGTCAGATCGAGGATGCGCAGTTCCAGAGCGCGGCCCTCACGCTCCTCCAACTCGACCGCCACCCAGATCGAGCCGATGGCCGCGCCCGCGCGGCGTTGCAACTGCTCGCGCTCAGCGCACGCTACTTCGGCGACAAACCCGCGGACCGCGCGCTTATCCGGCGCGCCGAATCCGCGATCGCTTCGTGGGCGTCCGCGCTCGGCGTCGATCCGCCTTCCACGCAGCCCGTGACCGCACCCGCAGAGGCGTTGACGCGCAACGCCTTCGATACCGCGCCCGCCGGTGCCCTCGAAGGCATGCTCTCGCGACCACTCGCCAGCGACCGACTCGGCGAGCCCAACGACCTGCTCAGCAACCTGAGTTCGCGCAACGCCAGCCGACGCCTTCCCCAGGATGCGCTCATCCTCCACGCGGTCCCAACCATCTACCGCGATTCGGTCATCGTGAACGATTCGGTCACCATCTCCTCCTGGAACCGCTTCACCCTGAAGCTCAACTGGCGTGTCCGGGTCGACGCGCCCATCGTCTCCGAGGCCATGGGAACCGCCTACGGCGTCGATGACCTCTCCAGCGTGCAGGTCGTCGACGACACCGTCATTGCCGTCACCGGCCTCTCGATGAGCGGACGCAGCGCACCCGAACGCTACGTCATCGCGCTCGACGCACGCACCGGCCAGCAGCTCTGGGGCACCTCGCTCGCTCAACTCGGCGTCGCCGAACTCGCTACCTCCGCCATCCGCGGACGCCCGTCCATTGACCAGGGCGTCATCGTGCTCAACGCCGTGCGCCACTCGCGCGAGCAGCGTGTCATCTCAACTGTCGTGTTCGGCCTCGATCTGGGTACCGGCGAACTCCTCTGGACGCGACCCGCCGCGTCCATCGGCGTCCAGCCCTACGGCTGGAACGTTCCAGCGGTTGACGCCGGCGTTCCCGGCAACGGCCTCGTCTATCGCACCGATACCGTCGGGGTCACCACCGCCATCGAAACCGTCACCGGGCGCACACGCTGGATCCGGCGCTTCGACACCGGCGGCATGTACGGCGGGCTCGCCGCGTCACCATGGATGAACAACCGCCCGGTGCTCCACGCCGGCGCGGTCTTCACCGTCGCGCCGGGCGGCAACCGCGTCTACGCCCTCGACGCCATGACCGGCCGAACCCTCCAGTCGACGCCGGCCTCCCTCTGGGGAACCCCCGCGTACCTTCTGGCTACCGACGAGCACATTGTCGGTGTGTCAGAGAACGAGATCTTTGCGCGCCCCTACGACGCGGACATCTACCGGGCCACCGAGAGCGATGAACGCTTCGAGGACGAATCGCAAGCGCGTCCCGTCAACATTTTCTCTTCGAACCCCCGCGGCATCCGCGGGCGTGTCGTCGCCGCCGGAGACAGACTCATCGTTCCCACCGACAGCGGCGTCATCGTCGTTGATGTCGCCGAGGCCTATGCCGCGGCCAGGAGCGGACAGCCGGACGGCTACACCCCCAACGAGATCCGTCTCGAGCGGCCCGGCCAGATCGCCGCCGTCGACGGCCAACTCGTCGTTGCCGATGACCGCTCCGTCCACAGCTACTCCCTCTGGTCCGTCGCCGAGCGTTACCTCAGCCAGGCGATGGAAGAAGACCCGACCGACCCGGACCCCGCCATCACCTTCGCCGAGCTCTCCTATCAGGCCGATCAGGGCGACGCGATCCTCCCCGCCGTGGATCACGCCCTCCGCGCCCTCGGCGCCGATCCGCTCTCGGAGGACAACGACGGTGCACGCACCCGCCTGTTTCACGTCATCCTCGAGATGATCAACCCGCAACGCGCCGAGCGGGCGGTGATGACGCGACTCACCGACGAAACCCGCGCTGAACTCATCAACCGCCTCTCACTGACCGCGTCACGACCCACCGAGCGCGTCGCCTACATGATGGCCGCCGGCGACTACTACGAGACTTCCGGCCAGATCGGTGAAGCCATCGACATGTACCAGCGCACGCTTGAGTCCGAAGAGCTCGCGAGCGCGACCGTCGAACTCGAACGCACCGGTGTCCCCGCCGGAGTGGAAGCGACGCGCCGGATGCGCCGGCTCATCGCCAGCTCCGGGCGCGACGTCTACGCCCTCTACGACGCCGAGGCCGAGCGCGCCGTCCGTGAACTCCCCGACGACCCCGGCCCCGACGACTTTGAATCCGTCGCCCGACGCTTCCCGCTCGCCGAACAGACCCCCGAGCTCTGGACCCGCGCCGGCGAGTCCTACCTCGCGAGCCAGCGCATCCCCCTCGCGGTCTTCGCCCTTGAGGAAGCGGCCACCGCCGCCGAAATCATCTGGCCGGCCGACGACCCGCGCGTCGCCGCCGTCTACTCGCGCGTCGTCGCCATGATGCTCGAGCAGGGGCGCGTGAACTCCGCCGTCCAGCGCATCCGGCGCGCCGCCGATCAGGGCATCCCGCTCGCGATCGCCATCGACGGCAATCAGCTCGACACCGAAGGTGTGCGCGAGTTCGCCGTCACCCTCGCCCAGCGACGCGAGCGTCGCCCCGTCATCGGCGAGAAGATCACGCCCGGCTCGACGCTTGAGGGCTGGGTCGCCGCCAGACTCGAATCGCCCGGACGAGAGATCCGTGCCGATCGGATTGTGATGCGCCGCACCGACTCGCGCATCGGCGTGTTCGCACAGTCCGAAGACGGCGCCTCGCTCACTCAGCTCTGGGGCGATGTTCGCGACGAACTGCCGCTGCGTATCGACGGCGACCGGCTCATACTCGCCACCATCGTCGATCGCGCCGAGAACATCGACCACCTCATCCGCGCACGCGATCTCGACACCGGCGAGATCCTCTGGGAGTCCCAGCCCTTCCGCGCCCAGTTCGGCGACGAGGCCATGCCTCAGCCCGAGATCTCGCGCATACCCAGCGTGCAGACGCCGCTGCGCTCACGCGTCCGCATGAACGAGATCACCTACAACTTCGACGGCTCCATGATGACCCTCTTCGAACGCAGCGGGCGAGCGCTCGCCATCGATCTCTCCGACGGGCGAACCCTCTGGACCCGCACCGAACTCATGGACATCGTCCACGACATCGACGCGAGCGCCGGCCTCATCGTCGTCGCCGGGTCAAACCTCCGCGAGAACCAGTGGTTCGACGTCAACCACCGCCCGGAAGACCGCGACGCTCTCGTCCACGTCCTTGAAGCGCGCACCGGACGCACGCTCCACACCCGCGAAGAGCCCGTCGCCATCCGCTGGGTGCGTGTCACGCCGGAAGCCGAAGCCATCCTCGGCCTCGAAGACGGCATCGTCTCCCTCGACGCCCATCGCGGCATGGTCCGCTGGCGCAACGAAGCCCAGTTCCTCTCCTCCAGCCGCACCGGCCTGCCGATGGCCGGCAAGTTCATCGTCCGCGGCGCGGACAACCTGCTCTGGATGATCGACCCCGCCAACGGCATCGTCGGCAACGACCCGCTCGACGTCCGAGGCCGTCTCGATCGCGGCTTCGGGCGCATCGAGGTCACCGATCTCGCGAAGAACTTCGCCGTCGTCACCGAGCGCGGGGTGGTCATCCTCGATTCCGAGGGCGAAACCGTCGGAGCCGATGTCTCCGCCGAGGAGGCCATGGTCATCCCCGCGGCCTTCGGCGCAGAGCACTTCGTGCACATCACCCGCGACGGCATCCCCGTTGATGAGAACTTCTACCGCTACCGACTCACCGTTTTCGACCTGCCCGACGGCAAGGCCGTCGCCGAAGCCGGCATCGAACTCCAGGGCGACCCCGCCACCGTTTCGCTGCTCGACGACATGATCATCGTCTCGGCCTATCGCAACAGCATCATTCTGAGCGCGCCCGCGCCCCAGAACCCCGATCGCAAGCCGCGGATCAACCCGTCCACCATCCGCCCGATCATCCCCAGCGACGTGAAGCCCACGCAGGCCGGTGAAGACGACGAACCGGACGACGCGCCGCAGCCGCCGCAGGTCCGCCCGCTCGAGGCGCTCCCGCCCGGCTGATCCCGCGCGTACCATTCGGCGATGATCCGCCGACGCACACTCGTCCTCGCACTCGTTTCCATCCTGCTCGCGGCTGTCCCCGCCTGCAAGGACAACCCCGACGAGTCCGATCCTTCACCGTCCTCGGTCCCCTTCTCCATCGAAACCCGCGCGAGCGCACCCCCGCCAGACGACCTCGTGCGGTCCACGCGCACCGTCGAGATCACCGAGGGCGAGTCCGCGGCGCTCACCTTCGTCGCTCTCCGTCCGCCGACGGACCCCGAAGCGCCCGCGGCCACCCTCGAAGACACCGTCACCATTCGTTTCGCCGCCGGCCTCGATCGCGGCGCCAGCGGCGTCGAGATCTACGACTCGACCGAAGCACGCAAGCGCGATTTCTCCTTTTCCCTGAGCAACCCAGACCTGCCACGGGGCTTCGTTCACACCATCGAAGGCATGCGCCCCGGCGAGATTCGACGCGCCCAGATCCCCTGGCGACTCGGCTACGGCGAGAACGGACGAGGCGAGATTCCCCCCTCCACCGACCTCGTCTTCGCCGTCGAACTCGTCTCCATCGACTGATCGGCGATTTCTGAGTTGCGGATTGGCTGCCGTGGTCTCACCGATGCGTGCAGGCCACGCGGACGTGAAATTTACCCAGTCTGCGGTGTGATTGAACGCAGCGTACATCCCGACCTTAGAACGGGAATCACTCGATCGAACGAGCGTTGCCACCGGAATCGGTGGGCCGCCTATCGCGCGCCAACCGGGCTCTGATCGTTGAACGCGCATCCCGGTCAAAATACCTGACTATTTCCGACGAGATAAGTAAACTCCCGTAGCCGTCACTTCGATGTACCACCGTCCGAGTTCAGGGTCCGATCGACTCTAATCCCTACCGAGGCGTGGCATGAATCTGGCGATCAGGAAGGTACACATTCCAAGTCAGGTGGCGCGTCAAACGACCGTGGTGATCGCCGACCCGTGCCGATTCGCTCGTGAAACCCTCAGCGCGGCGCTTGGTGCACGCGGCTGTCACTGTGTGCAGACATCGACCGTGGACGAGTTGTTCGGGGTGCTCTCCATCGGCGTGCCCGACCTTCTGATCCTCGATCCGCTCTTTGATGACGGCAAGGGGGGCGCGGTGCTCAGGCGTCTCCGATCCGATCGGGATACAAGGTCCATCCGCGTGGTCATTGCCACGGAAGTGGCGCAGCGGCAGGTTGTGCTGGCGTTCGCATCGCTCGGCGTCGAAGCCTACATGCTCAAGAGCCGCTTCAGTTTCAACCGCCTCGTTTCGATCGCCGGCCTCACTCAGTCCGGTTACGGCAGAAGCGGCACAACCGGGCGAGGCGCGCACACCGCCGGCGCGCAGCGTCTGACCATCGGCAACGTCGCGGACCGCGCGTCGGAGGTGCAGTCGTCAGCGGGGCTTCGCGAGCGGGTCGAGTTTGCGGGCGAATCCTTGGGTGTACACGTCGGGTCGACAGCCGTCGAACACGCAACGCCGCCCCTGTCTCCTCAGGGGCCGACCGTATCAGCGTCCGCCGACTCACCGGTCGAGCTTCCGGATCTTCCCGAACCGATTCTGCTCGACGAGGACCCCGCCGAGAAGCTCAAGGGTCTGAAGCCGGTCATCAAACGTTCCGACCTCGACGAGTTGCTCGAACAGGGCGAGGAAGTCAGCGCGCTCTCGCCGACGGTCACCCAGGTCCTCAAGCTCAGCCAGAGCCAGAACTGCTCCATCGATGCCATTGTCGACGCCATCAAGATGGACCACGCCATCGCCCTCAAGATCCTCAAGCTCGCCAACTCCAACGTCTACTCCAGAGGCGAGCCGTGCGCCTCCATCCGTCAGGCTGTCGTGCGGATCGGCCTGGAGCAGATCCGGGACGCTGTACTCAGCATCAGCGTCATTGACGGCTTCTCCTCCGAAGCGACCGCCGCGGGCCTTGATACCGGCCAGTTCTGGGAGCACGCCATCGCCACCGGTGTCATCGCTTCCCAGATCGCGTCGCACACTCGCGAACTCACACCCGATACCGCGTTCACCCTCGGTCTGCTCCACGATGTCGGGCGCGCCGTCCTCGCGACCGCGCTCGGTCACCAGTATCTGCACATCGTGCAGACCGCTGCTCGCCTCGACCTCCCGCTCGAACAGGTCGAAAAGCGGATGCTCCTCTTCGACCACGCCGAGGCCATGGATCGTTCGCTCCGGCGCTGGCAGTTCCCCAAGTACCTGCTCAACCCGATCGTCTTCCACCACCTCTCGGCCGCGAACATTCGGGGCCAGGCACCGAACGAGATTGAGGCCTGCGCCGCGCTTGCGCTCGCGAACCGCATCGCCCACGCCATGCTGCTCGGAACCTCGGGCAACGACGCGATTTACGGCTCGCTCGACCTCGCCGACGCGATCCGCCTCCCCCCGGGGCTCATGCAGACCATCGAACGGACCACGCGCGAACAGACCGACGACCTCAAGTTCACGCTGTTGCAGTCCGCCGGCTCGGGCACGAACTGGACCGAGCGACGCCAGTCCGTCATCGCGAGGCTCCCGGCCGACTGCCAACCTGTTGCCGTTTCCACCGATCCCGACCGGGACACCGTCGCCATGTTCTGCAGGCAGTTGACCAGCCCGCACAGCGAGGCGCCGCCAAGTCTCGCGGTCGTATCGATAGATGATGCGCGCAGCCGATTTTCGCTCGCGACCAAGCTCCGCGCTGCCGATGAAGACGCCGGTCGTCGCCTGCCCGTCATCCTCTGTTCAGCGGGCGGCAAATTCACACTCGACGACGCCACGATGGACCAACGACCGCACGCCAAACTCCGCATCCCGTTCACCGTGGATCGATTCGTCAAAGCGGCGAACGCGCTCAGCCTTGAGCACGCCCCGGTGATCCCCTTCGGCTGAGCGCTCGCGAAGCGAACAACAAACCTCCTCCGTTGGCGGGGCGGGCATCTTGCTCGCCCCGCTGCCTTTGCGCCCGCACAGAAGTCCGCTCGGCAACGCGTGCTCACCCGTTCACTCGGATGGCGCCCGCCCGGCAGCGCTCCAGTGCCGGGTTCACAGCCGGAGTCGCAGGCCGGGCGAACTCGCCGATCAGCATCCGTGCCCGCGCGAGCCGGTATCCCCACCCATGCTTCGCACCCTCATTTTCGTGCCCGGGCTCCTCGCGCTCCTCCTGTTCTCCGTCCGGAGCACCGACGCCTTTCAGGCCCTCGACGAACGCGCCCTCAACCTCGCCGACCAGCAGATCAGCGCGTACATCCGCGAGGTCTTCCAGGACTGCGAGGGCCACTACTGGTTCGGCACCAACGGGGACGGCGTCGCCCGCTACGACGGCGCCTCCCTCGCCTACTTCGGCGCCGAGCAGGGCTTCGCCGGCGCCGCCGTGCGCGGCATCGCGCAGGACAGCGCCGGCTCCCTCTGGTTCGTCACCGACGCCGGCGTCACCCGTTACACGGACGGCGCCTTCACCAACTACACCGACGCCCACGGCCTGCGCGACACCGACGGCTGGTCCATCTTCATCGACAGCACCGACACCGTCTGGATCGGCACCGTCCAGGGCGTTGCCCGCTTCGACGGCACCCGCTTCGTCCCCTTCGACATCCCGCGCGCCACCGTCGAGAACCCCCAGCCCCGCTTCACCCCGACGCTCGTCTGGGCCATCCACGAAGACCCCGAAGGCCACCTCTGGTTCTCCACCGACGGCGAAGGCCTTCGCAAGTACGACGGCCAGTCCTTCACCACCTTCACCACCGCCGACGGCCTCGCCGGCAACAACATCCGCAGCATCTACCGCGACCGGCGCGGCGACACCTGGTTCGGCTCCACCACCGGCCTCACCCGCTACGACGCCGCCGCCTTCCACACCTACACCGCCGATGACGGTGTCCCCGACGGCTGGGTCTGGACCTTCGCCGAAGACGGCGCGGGCGACCTCTGGATCGCCGTCCTCGGCACCGGCCTCGTCCGCTACGACGGCGAGTCCTTCACCACCTTCACCCACACCAGCGGCCTCAGCCGCAGCCACGTCCAGAGCATCTACCTCGACGATGGCAACCGCCTCTGGCTCGGCTGCTCCGGCGGCCTCTACCGCTTCGACAACGGCGCACTCATCAACATCACCAAGGACGGCCCGTGGCCGGTGATGAGCGGCGCGGCGGACCATCCGCTGGGCGCGTTCGAGCGCATGGTCGATGGCGAATGGCGGCTCGGGTCCGAGAGCGGCTGGAGCATGTTCGATCGATGGCAGTGGGGCCCGGGCAAGCGATCGATCATCAGCCAGACCTACGGCACCGACAACGAGGGCGATCCCTGGCGCGTCCTTAGGGTCTACTACCACGAACCACAGCAGGGCCACATCGCCCTGCTCGGCATGCACCGCGATATCCCGGGCATCGGACGAGGATTGAGCGAGGGCACCATCTCGTTCGACGGCGACACCGCCGAAGGAGTCTTCGACCTGCACCAGTCCGTGAGCCCGACGGGCAACGCGGTTCATCGGAAGATGGCCCTCAAGTGGTCCTTCACCGCAAACGAGCATTACATCGACACCCTGCTCGAAGAATCGGGCAGAGGGTTCGACACGCTCGCGGAGTGGAAGCGCGTGCGTTCGGATGACCTCACCCCGTTGCCCGCCGTCACCGAAGCCGACGCCAAGCCATCGGGGCCGTTCGATGCGTTCACGCCGCTCGTAGGGCGCGACTGGCACTCGACAATCGAATCACCGAGCGGCGAATCTCTCCGCATCCGGACCGATGTCGAGTGGATCCCGTATGTGCAGGCGATCCGTGCGCGCATCAGCACACAGGCCGAAGGAAAAGAACCAACCGCGATCCTCGAAGCGTTCCTCTACCGCCACCCCGCCGCGGGAACGCTGCACGCGCTCGTCCTGTCGAGCGATGGGACGGTGTACAAGGGATCGCTCAGCGTGGAGAATTCCGGTGAACTCCATTTCGACCTGACATCTTCAAGCGGCAGCCAGCTTCTCGCCCGGATCAATCCGAACGGCGACACAGCACGGACCCGCATCTGGTCAACCCCCAACACCGAGCGCACACTCCTGCTCGATGTCCACCATCACAAGCAAGACTGAAGGCTTGCCTCCCTCCTCTCTACTCCCTCTAGTGAGACGGGCAAGATGCCCGTCTCTCACTCACTCTCGAATCGGGTGCCACGCGCTTGACCCGAAGGGCAGACCGTGCCTCGGGCAGCACGGCTAACGTCGTGTGGCATGCTCAAGCGGAGCTTGAGCATGGTTTCCAGACTTTGTGCTTCGGATTCAGAGACCCATTCGTTATGCTCGGGCAGTTCACATTGGGTCTCGACACCGCAAGGAAGATGCCTTAGCCATGAAGCAAACCACCGGAGTTCTCGCAATCATCTCGGCCGCGACGCTCGCCTTTCCGGCGGTAGCCGCGTCGCCTTCAAACCCGACAACATCGCAGATCTCGAAGCCGTTCGATATGCCGTCTCTTGTTGAGCTCCTTGATGCGAGACGCGCGTCAAGCCAAGCGGCCTATGTGGAGTTCACCGAATACCGCTTCCAAACCTCGCGTCTCGAGTACGAGGATCTGGCGAGCGTATTCCGTTCGACGCACGGCCATCCACACGAATCGAGTCTCGCCGATGAGATCGATGCACTTGTTCGAAGCCCGCTCGCTTCCGCAATCGGAGCCAAACGCAAAACCATCGCCGCTCGCGGAGACGTTTGGTTGGAGCGATCCGAACGAATCGAAGAGTTAGATTCGACCCGCGAGAATCTGGAGGGAATCGCGAAAGAACGCGGCAGCGTTGCGCTCCCGCTCCCCAACGTGACGTACACATGGACCGACGGCGACTCGAAATGTTCAGTGAACGACGATGGTGCGGTCCTGGTCTTTGACGCCTACCCGGCGACGCCGTGGTACTACGACCTCGATCGGACGCTGCACGACTGGTCACCGATACTCGATCGCGCACACGTCGATCCGCAGCAGGAGATCACGCTCTCGAACGACTCGGGCGTCGCGTCGCTGCAATTTCGAAGTATCGTCGAAGACTTCGGCGAACTCACCACGGAGTACCTCTTCGACCTCAGCCGTGGCGGCGCGTTGTTGTCGATCGAGACTCACATCGACGGTGCTCTGTATAAGAGCACTATTTACGCTCATCAAAGAGCACCCGGAACTGCCGGGGTCTACCGCCCGGTCGCCGTTATCGAAGCAACCTCGACGCAGTTCGGGCCGATGAACACGATCGTTCGACGTATCGACCTCTGGAACGAAACCGTTGAATCAGAGCAACTACAAATGCCGGTTTCAGCCGACACGATGGTCATCGACACGTACTACGGTCCGTTCGAACTGGGCTGTCGGCCGGACCACATCGACGACCCGCCCGTGCCATTTATTCGCCCGCAGCGGTAGCGAGTTCGCTGTCTGGCATGCTCCTTCTCCCCTCGCGGGAGAAGGAGCATGCGAAGCGGACGGATGAGGGGGCGGCCCAGATCTCCCGGTCGTTCGATGCAGCGGCTGCGCGCCCGGACGAACGTGCGCCAGCTGGACGGTGGGACGGGCATGTTGCCTATCAAAAGGCAAAGAGGACGGGCAAGATGCCCGTCCCACCAATACCAATCCCGACAGCCTCACACCCTGAAAATCGCCCCAAGCTTCTTCCCGAGCATCACACTCGCCCCCACCAGCGTCACCGTCAGCAGGGCCATACCCCACACGCCCATCGCGCTCGCGATGCCGTGCCCATCACCGAGGCGCTCGCTGAACGCGTAGATCGCCTTCGTGATCGGGTAGTCGCCCTCCTGCTGCGCAAGAATCAGCGAGTCCGACACCTCCAGCATCGCGAAGCTGAACGCCAGCAGCCCGCCCGCGATCAGGTTGGCCATGATCAGGGGCACGATGATCTTCCGCACCGCCGTGAAGGTCGAGGCCCCGAGGTTCACCGCCGCCTCTTCCAATTCGCCCGAGGTCTGCTCCAGCCCCGCCACCGTCGCGCGCACCACGTACGGCAGGCGCCGGATGCCGTAGGCGATCACCAGCAGAATGATCGGGTTGGGCATGCTCCCGACGATCGAGATGTTGATCAGCCCGTCCTCGCCGAACAGTTGCACGCCGAAGATCGGGTCCATTCCCTCGAGCTTGATCGACAGCGCGACGAACCCGAACGCCATCACCAGCCCCGGCACCGCCAGCGGGAGCATCGCCAGCGAGTCGAGCAGCATCCGCCCCTTGATCTTGGTGCGCACGATGATGTAGCCGATCAGGATGCCCAGCACGATGTCCAGGATCACCGCCAGCGAGGCGTACTTCAGGCTGTTCACGATCGAGCCGAACGCCAAGGGGTGCCCCAGCGCCTGCTCGAAGTTGTGCAGCGTGAACTCCGTCGGCACCACCGACTGGTACCACGCGCCCTCCGCCGAGAACGCCGCCAGCACCACGCCGATGTGCGGGATCAGCGCCGCGGCGGTCACGACCGCGAACAGCCCCGCCGCGAACAGCCCGGCACCCTTCGAGAGCTGGGCCTCTTCGCCGGCGCGCGAGGCCTTGGCGTACATCGCGTACGCCTTGCCCCCGAACACCAGCTTGCCGAGCACATACATCCCGATCGCCGCGACCAGCATCACGACGGTGAGCGCGTAGGGCTGGGCCGAGGTCGTCACCTCTTTGATGCCGCTGAAGATCTGCACCGGCGTGACCGTGTAGAAGTTCAGCATCAGGGGCGTGCCGAGCTCGGTGAACGCCCAGATGAACACGATCGTCGAGCCCGCGAACAGCCCCGGACGGATCAAGGGGAGCGTGATCTTGAAGAACCGCTTCCACGGCCCGATGCCCAGGTTCTCCGCCGCCTCGTCGAGCGCGGGGTCGAGGTTGGCGAGCGCCGCCGTCGCGTTCAGATAGATGATCGGGTACAGGTGCAGCGCCTGGATCAAGACGACCATCCAGAACTTCGTGGACTGGTTGCCGAGAAAGTCGATGCTGGTCCCGAAGATCGTGTTGATCGTCCCCTCGCGACCCATGATCGCCTGCAGCCCGATCGCCCCGACGAACGGCGGCAGGATCAGGGGCACCAGGATGATCGAATTCCAGAGCATCTTGCCCGGGTACCGGTACTTCGCCGACAGCACCGCCAGAGGCAGCGCGATCGCGATGCTCAGGGTCGTCGTCCCGACCGCGATCAGGAAGGCGTTGCGCAGCCCCGCCACCAGCACCGGGTCCATGAAGACCAGCTTCAGATGCCGGAGCGTGAACCCCTCCTCGCCCGGCGAGGGCCGGAAACCGCCCTCGACCGTCAGCCAGATCGGGTAGATCAGGAACATGCCGAACACCGCCAGCAAAGCGGCGAGCAGGGCGTACTGAAAGACCTTGCGCATGGTGGCGTGGGAAGACATCGCGGGCGGGAGTGTAACGAGATCCGTCGTGGAATCCGGGCCATCCCGGCGCGAGCGGATCGCCTCGCGGATACCCCATCCTCGCGCCCTACAGGAATGCACGCAGCTGATAATCCTCTTCTGATGTCAGGGGAGGCAAAAATTGCGCGAATTGACGGCTTTGAGAGGGGCGACTCCCCCAAATGAGGCTATATGTGAACGGTCAGCGACCCGAGGTTCGGCTCGCAACACCCCCGGCTCACCTGTGCGAGCCGGCGATTTAGCCAATCTGTCGTATTACGGCGGATGAGGAGAGAGAAATGAGAAAGTCCGTTCTTTGTGCCGCCGCCGGCTTGTCCATCGCCGGCGTCGCGACCGCCGCTCCGATCAGCGGCGATTTCAATCTGCTCGACCCGAGCCAATACACGCTGACCGCCACACCGCTCGACGGTGCCGACAGCACCCGCGGCGAGCTTGACCCGTCGTTCTACAGCGCCATCGACGGCCCGTACAACGCGTTCTCACCGGCCACCGGTGACATCGGATTTGATGACTACTCCTCGATCGCCGAGGACGACATCATTCTGACCTCGTTCCGCTTCGTCGGTGGCGTCGCCGAAGACGATGGCACCATGTCGTTCCAGTTCTTCAACGCCGATGAAGAACTCGTTGACAGCTTCGGCGTCACGCTCCCCGCGGGTAACTTCATCTGGACGATTACGCTCAACTCCGAGGTGATCATCCCCGCGAACGGCATCATCCAGGCCTCCGTCGGTGAAGGCTTCACCGGCCAGTGGTTCCTCGGCGCAACGCTCCCGACCATCGGGACGAACGACAACACCTTCGGCGGCGCGAACGGCGGTGAACTCTCGCACCGCTTCGAGCTCAACGGCGTCCTCGTCCCCACCCCGGGTGCGGTCGCGCTGCTTGGCATGGCCGGATTCGCCGCGACCCGTCGCCGTCGCTAAGCGAACGGTGTCCGAAACTTCCTCTGTACACGGGCCTTCGCATGCGGGGGCCCGTGTCATTTTTCTGCGTGAACAACCCTCCGCGTCGACTAGAATGCTGGTATGAACCCGCAGCAGGCTCAAAACGCCCTCCAGCGACGCCAGGACCAGATCGAGTCCCGGTCCCGTCGCGTCGAGGTCTCGCGCCTGTTTGCCTCCACCCAGCGCGACCTGCAGCGCACCGAGAAGCGAGTCGCCGGCTCCGCCGCCCTCTGGGAGCGTGCCTGCCCGCCGGAACTGCTCGAGCGGACCAGCGTCGTCGGGCTCCAGCGCGGCGTGCTGACCATCGGCGTCCGCGACCACTCCACCCGCTACATTCTCGACCGGATGCTCCGCTCGGGGCTCGAGACCGACCTGATCCGGCGCTCCGCCGTCGCCATAAACAAGGTCAAACTCGTCGCCCAGCCCGACGCCTTCATCGACCCGAAGGTCGCCGCCATGCGTGAGCGACGCTCCGGCTACCCCAGCAAAGGACCCCGCCCATGAGCTGCTGCGGCAACAATAAGTTCGGCTGCCAATTCGACGCCGACGAAGAAGGCCCCTCCGAGGCGGACATCGCCCGTTTCGGTGCCGACGACATCCCCTGCCCCTCCTGCGGAACCGCCGTTTACCACGACGCACCGCTCTGCCAGAACTGCGGGCACGCGATCACTCGCGAGGAGGCCGCCGGCTCCAGCAGCGGCAAGCAACTCCTGATCGGTGCCATCGGCCTCGTGACCGTCACGGCCTTCGTCATGGTCGCGGTGCTGTAGGGACATCCACCGCTCTCCGACAGCCGCTCCCTTGCGGACCCGCAAGCCGGCCATTACTTTCCCTAAGGAACAGTGGGAGCCGGCCGTGTCCATCGGTTGCGCACGCCTTCGCTCCGCGACCCGCAGACCGAGGAAAGCCAGAATGAGCCAGCATCCGCAAGAGCAGAACTACCCGATGGGCCAGGGCAATCAACGCAGTTTCCTTGTCGCGCTGCTTCTCTCGATCTTCCTCGGCTCGCTCGGCGTCGACCGGTTCTACCTTGGTTCGATCGGCCTCGGCATCCTGAAGCTCATCACTGCCGGCGGCTGCGGCATCTGGTACATCATCGACATCATCCTCATCGCGACGGGTAAGGTCCGCGATGCCAACGGTCAGCCGCTCGCCCAGTAACAACACTTCAACCGCCAGCCCACGCTGGGTGCTGATCAGCGCGAACCTGCCGCTCGCGCTGTTCACCGCCTACGCGATCTGGATAGCCGCCAGCGGCCCGCGCCCCGGCTCCGGCTGCCTCGTGCGCCCCCTTCTCGGCTGGTGCCCCGGCTGCGGCCTCACCGGCGACTACGCGCGCATCCTCACTCTGAATCCGCCCGAGGGCTGGTACATCTGGATCATCCTGAGCGCGTTCGCGCTCAACGCGGCGTGGTCCATCCAAAAAGCAAAGCGGATCGCCCTGAGGCGATCCGCGATCGATTCATCGGTTGCTGATCCCGCTTAGCGGGACGCGGGCGCCTTGGAGCGCTTGGACTTCCGCTTGCCAGCGCCGGCCCCAGGCTTCCCGCCCGGACGGCCGCCGGGCTTGCCGCCCCCGCGATGCCCTTCCCGACCGCCGACGCGACCATCGCGCTTCGGCCCATTCGAGCCCTGACCACGATACGAACGCTTGCCGCGGAAGTTCTTCCGCGCCGGGCGATCGGCTTTGGCCTGCAGTTCGGTCGCGAATGTCAGTTCTTCGAAGTCCGTGCCGAACTCGATGTTCGCCTCGGTGCGCTTGAGCACCTCGCGAAGCAGCCCAGTCTCATCGCGGTCGCAGAGCGAGATCGCGATGCCCGAAGCGCCGGCCCGCGCGGTCCGGCCGATCCGGTGAACGTAGGTTTCCGCGTCCACCGGCATGTCGTAGTTGAAGACGTGCGTGATCTCATCCACATCGATGCCGCGCGAGGCGATGTCGGTGGCGACGAGAACGGTGGTCCGACCGGAGCGAAAGGCCTGCATCGCGCGGGTGCGCTGGTTCTGGCTCTTGTTCCCGTGGATGGCCTCCGCCCGGATCTCGGCCCGGCGCAGCACCTTCACGAGTTTGTCCGCGCCGTGCTTGGTGCGCGTGAACACCAGCGAGCGGCCGGTTTCGTCCTGCTTGAGCACCCGCTCAAGGATCTGGGCCTTGTTGTGCTTCTCGACCAGATACACCCGCTGGGCGATCGCGTCGGCGGTAGTGGACTCACGGACGGTCTCGATCGAAACCGGGTCAGTCAGGATCGAGTCGGCCAGCGTGCGGATCTCGCGCGACATGGTCGCCGAGAACAGCAGGGTCTGCCGGTCCTCGCGGATCATCTTCACGACTTTGCGGATGTCGTGGATGAAGCCCATGTCGAGCATCCGGTCGGCCTCGTCGAGGACGAGCGTCTCGACGGCGCTGAGGTCGATGTGGCCCTGATTGATCAGGTCGAGCAGGCGTCCGGGCGTGGCGATCAGCACATCGACGCCGGCTCGCATCGCCTGCACCTGGCGGTGCTGGTTCACGCCGCCGAAGACGACGGTGTGACGCAGGGGGAGAAACTTCCCGTAGGTGACGAAGCTGTCGAAGATCTGCATCGCCAGTTCGCGGGTCGGGCAGAGCACGAGTGCGCGGGGCGGACGGCCTTGGCCGCTCTTCTTGCGCTTTCCGTTGCCGGTGCCGTCGGAGAGCTGGTCGAGGATGGGCAGGGCGAAGGCACAGGTCTTGCCGGTGCCGGTCTGCGCGCAGCCGAGAATGTCCTGGCCGTCGAGGGCGACCGGGATGGCCTGTTCCTGGATTGGGGTGGGGGAGGAATAGCCAGCCGCGTCTACAGCGCGAACGATGGGCTCGATGAGCCCGAGATCAGAAAAATGCATGCGTTCCTAGACGGTTGAAATCCGGATTGATCGGGGGTCCGGCTGTTTGGATACCGCCGCCGCTCCGGGTGCTGCTGCACCCTCATAAAGCAGGAGGGGGGTCGAATCGTTGTCGAGTGGGCCCGATCATCCACGGATCCGTCGAGAGGATACCCGGATGTGAAGGAAAAGTCGAGCGACGCCCCCCAGTGCGGTGGTCAGCGTCCGTCCGCGTCCGGTTTCAGATCCAGCGCCTTCGGCCAGTTCTGAATCACCGTGAGTACCGATTCGTTCGTCTCGTTGAGTTCCTCATCGGTCGCTCGAATCATGAGAAGTCGCCCGTCGCGTCCGATATCGAACGCTGCTCCGGGAAACAGGCGGTGGTCGGAGGCCTGGAGCACGACCCGGGGGCTTCCGATGATCGGCTGCGGCCCGCTGAGGTCTATCGAGACGGACATCAGCGCCTCTCCGGCCCAGTAGTAAAGGGACTTGCCGTCCGGCGCGAAGTGGAGCCTCTGCGCGGGCTGATCGACAACTTGCGTGCGCCCCTCGCCGGAGGGGAACGGACGGATGACGATGCCGGGCGTCCCGAGCGGTTTGTACGCGACATAGTCCTTGCTCGGGTGCAGGTCGAAGTCCCAGTCGGAGTCGTCGATGAAGACCACGCGCTCGTCGCTTCCTGATCGGTAGTAGTCGAGCGTGTCGATGGCGACCAACATGAACTCGTCGTCCGGGGAGAGGTCGAACCGACCCACGCGATCGTCGATCGTGTGCGGCCCTTCTCGCCCGTCCGCGCTTCGCTCGCGAACGCAACGCACGCCCGGACCCCAGGTGCTGAAGATCAGCGTCTCGCCGTCGCTGCGCCACGCCGGGAAGATGTCGCTTCCCAGATCGTCGGTGAGTTGAGACCTGGCACCGGTCCGCAGGTTCAGAACGAACAGGTCGAGCGGAACCTCCGATTGACTGCTGGGCCGCGCGCTCACGACCACTCGTTCGCCGTCGGCATTCAGCGCCGGGTGACGCATGTCGAACAGCGTCTGATCGAACGCGGGCGACAGCGCCGTCGTTGCCGGGTCGAACCACACCAGTTCTCTCGCGTGCGCCGGCCTGCGATTCGCTGCCATGAACACGAGTTGACCGGTTCGCGACGGTGAAACGACGCCTTCTCCGAACACACGGATCGGAGAGCCGACTGCCTTCTTCTCGTCGACCGAAAAGCGTACGGCCCAGATACCGGTCAGCTGATCGGCACCGAAGACCTCGAAGAACACGATTCCGGGTTCGGCGTAGCACGCCATCCCCAGCTTCGTTCCTGGACGCTCGAGGATCGTGGTTCGTTCACCGTGCTCGAACAGTTCAAGCCTTCCCTCGGTGACATTGCTGAAGAGCACCGCGTCCGTACCGGGAATGGCGGAGGGGGAAATCAGCACCTCGTCGCCGACTGGCTCGACGATCTGTCGCGCGGTGCCGCCGTCGAGGCTGAACTCGAAGAGCCCCGCGGCGGACATGCTCAGGACCAGACGATCGCCGCCGACTTCGGTGATGCACGGCCCCATGGTCCAGAGGAAGCCGGTGTCGGGCATCTCGGCGACGAATCGTCTGGTGCCTCGCTCTACATCGAACTTCCAGAGGCTCTTGGCTTCGCGCAGGCCGACCAGTCCTTCGGCGTAGTAGATCGAGGTCGAGTCTTCGTTCCACCCGAGGATCGCCGCGCCGGTCGGGATATCGAGCTCGCGTGGTTCGGGCTGGTCGAGCAAGCGGAGCCAGGTGCGCTCGAAGTCGAGGGTATACGCGACCATGGTTCCGTCGGGTGAGATCAGGATCGGCTCCACCTCGCCTTCGACTTCCTGCTCGAAGCGGACCACGGGGAGTTCGGCTGGCAGCTGCACAGTCGTCGGCGCCGTCGGCCGGTTGATCCACGCCCACGCCGCCACGACGATGAGGATCGGCACCAGCACCTGCACGATCCGATCGCGGCGAGCGGAAGTTGGAGCGGTCGCGTGCTCGACCGTCTCCGGTTCGCTGAGTTCGAGTCGGGCATCGGCGATGTCGTGCAGGCGCTGGCGTTTGTCCTTGGCGAGACAGCGCCTCAAAACCCGCCGGACATTGGCCGGGGTTTCGGCCGGGAGTTGACTGAGGTCGAGTTCTTTGTGGAGCGTCGCGCCGAGCACATCCGCCACGGTTTCGCCTGAGAACGGGCGCAGGCCGGTCAGCATCTCGTAGAGCACACAACCGAAACTGAAGACATCGCTGCGCTTGTCGACGGTGCGACCTCGCGCCTGCTCGGGGCTCATGTAGCCCGCCGTGCCCATGATCGCGCCCGGGATCGTCGGGCTGTGGACCGGCATCGGGCTGGTGAGCGTCGGCGAATCCGGTGGCACGGTGACGTCGGTGCTCGACCCCGTTGCTTCCGGCGTGCGGGCGAGGCCGAAGTCCAGCACCTTCGCGGTGCCGTCGGGCGTGAGCATGATGTTGGCGGGCTTGAGATCGCGGTGGACGATGCCCTGGTCGTGCGCCGCTTCGAGGGCGGAGGCGATCTGGATGGCGATCTCGGTGGCTTCGCCGGTGTCCATCGGCCCGCGCGCGAGCCGGGCGTCGAGCGATTCGCCCGCGACGAACTCGAGCACGAGGTAGTGCCTGTCGCTCTCGACCTCAAGGCCGTGGATCGCCCCGATATTCGGATGGTTCATCGAGGCGAGCGCCCGGGCCTCGCGCTGGAACCGGGCGAGCCGATCCGGGTCGGATTCCAGGTGCTCGGGCAACGCCTTGATGGCGACATCGCGCTCGAGGCGGGTGTCGCGAGCGAGGTAGACGATGCCCATGCCGCCACGCCCGATCTCGCGCGTAATCACGTACGGGCCGATTCTCTTGGGGGTGCTGGCGCTCACTCACCCAGCATAAAGCAGACGATCAGGACACGCGCACCGAATTCGGTGGTCGCGGTATCCGCGGGGTGACGGGCTGTTCGATCGGCAAGTGTCCGGCTCAAGGCGGCTTGCGGGCCGATCTTGCGACACGGTCCCGCCGCGGAACGCCGCGATGTCAGTCGCGCCCATGCACGGTCAGAAAATCAGGTGTGCCGAATCTCTTTGATCCGGGTGGATCCGGAGTAGGGTGAAGGGGGTGGGCGTCCGTGCACGGGCGCGAGCACAGAGGAGTTGAGATATGCACAGCACACGGATTGGCGCGGGGATCGGCGTGGCTGCCCTTCTTTCGCTTGGGGCATCGGCACTGAGCCAGACCTACTACCAGGCGTCCGATGGGACGATCGATTTCGAGAAGGTCCCCTTCGCGGACCCGACGGATCCGGCCAACTGGGACTCGATCACACCGGCGGTCGCGATCACGCGGGCCAATGTCGAGGGCATTTACAATCCCATCCAAGAGTCCGGTTTCAGCTTTTCGGGCAGCCCGCTGGGGACGCTGTGGTACTTCGGCGGTACCGTGCAGGATGTCATCGACGGCGCGCTGACGCTCGACGATTTCAATCCATGGTATCTCGCCAGGCCCGGCCTCACTCCGGAGATCGTCGGGATGGACGCTGTGGTCTACCTCGAAGCGGAAGACGCGTATTTCGACCTGATGTTTACCGGTTGGGGTGTCGGTCCGAGCGGCGGCGGCGCGTTCGCGTACACCCGCGCGATCGTGCCGGCTCCGGCGACCGGCGCGGTGATCGCTCTGATCGGCATAGTCGGTGTTCGCCGTCGGCGATGAGCGGGTTGGTATTCCGAAGATTGCAGCCGCTGACCGCTGCACTGCTCTTGAGCGGCGGGTCATCAGTTTGCGCGCAGGACGCTCGGTCGGACCGTTCGGATGGCCTCGTGCCGATGGGCATGAACCTGGCCGGGGTGACGGACTGGAGCACGGCGTGGCCGTTCGTGGATGTCTTCAAGCACTCGCGAGGCTGGATCGCGCAGCGCGTTCAAGGCGACGCATGGGACACCGGCGAGCGAATCGAGACCACCGCCGACGGTTGGCCGCTGCTTCGGCCCGGTCAGGCGGCGGCCACACTGATGCTGCGTGAGATCAGTCCCCACTATCCCGACGGGCGATACGTGTGCACCTACGAGGGGACCGGGCGGATCGAGTTCGGTTTTGCGGCGACGGTCGCGGAGCGTCAGCCGGGGCGGATCGAACTGGATGTGCGTCACGACGAGGGCGGGATCTACCTGAAGATCGTCGAGTCGGATCGGGCGGACCCGGTGCGGAACATCAAGGTCTGGATGCCCGGGTTCGAGGGCGCGGAGAGCCCGTTCCACCCGCTGTGGCTGGAACGGCTTCGCCCGTTCGGGGTGATCCGGTTCATGGATTGGCAGCGGACCAACGCCGACCAACCAGCGCGCTGGGAAGACCGGGCCACCCCGGAGTCAGCGCGCCAGTCGACGGACCGCGGTGTGGCGATCGAGCACATGGTGGCGGTGGCGAACGAGCTCGGCGCCGACCCATGGTTCTGCATGCCGCACCGCGCGGATGATGAGTATGTACGCGAGTTTGCACGCCTCGTAGAGAGGACGCTCCACGCCGATGCCACGGTGTACGTCGAGTACTCGAACGAGGTGTGGAACGGCATGTTCCCGTCGCACGCATTCATCGGAGCGATCGCCGAGCGTGAAGGACTGCACCATCCTCAGGCGACGGCGGATCGGGCGGCGCGGGTGTTTTCCATTTGGCGCGAAGTCTTCGCGGATGAACCCGAACGGGTCGTTCGTGTCGCGGCGGGGCAGCACTACAACCCGTGGATCGCCGAGACGATGTGCGATCGGTTGGACGGCGAGTTCGACGCGATCGCCGTCGCGGCGTATTTCAGTTATCGCGATGAAGACGCGCGCTCGTTCGGCGAGCGGACGACGGCGGAGGATCTGCTGCTCAGCGCGCGGAAGGAACTGGAGGAACGGGGGATCCCGCTGCTTCGCCGGCACGCGGAGCTGGCAGACGAGTGGAGCGAGCGAACGGGCCGCGAGATCCGGCTGATCGCCTACGAGGGCGGGCAGCACATCTCGGCGTGGGGCCGCACGGACCTTGCGTACTACGACGACATGCGCGCGGCCCAGACGCACCCGCTGATGGTCGAGTGCTACGAGCGATTGCTCGACGCGTGGGACGAGATGGGCGGCGATGTGTTCTGCGCGTTCAGTTCGATCGGCAACTGGGGTCGGTGGGGGTACTGGGGCCATCTGGAGTATCAGGACCAGCCGCTGGACGAGGCACCGAAGTACGGGGTGCTGGTCGAGCGGGCGCTCGTCGCTGACTGAGTGCTGCTCAGACAGAGATCGGCTCTGGATCGATCACGGTTGTGCCGTTGGCTGCGGCGAACTCCTCGGCGAACGCGCGATCTTTGAACTCGAAGCGGAGGTTGCGTTTCTCGGTGACCACGTCGATTGGGTCACCGATGGCGATCCTGATGCCGATGCCCAGCGCGATGGCGAAGAAGACGATCCCGATGCGAAGGATCGGCGTGAGCACCGCCACATACGGCAGCATCGACATCACCCAGATCCCGCCGACCAGGACGACCGCCATCGTCGGCACCGGGATGAGGACGCCCCGGAGTCTTTGGCGACGGACCGCGAGGTGGCATGCGTTGCAGGACGGGCAAACCAGCGAGCGGAGCGCCCACGGCGGGTTGAAGTTGAAGGCGGTGCCAAGGGCGCTGGGGCGTGCGATGCGCACGGAGAAGGTCGTGTCGGGGCTTGGCGCGTGGCAGCGGGCGCAGCGGTCCGGCCATTGAATGTCGGCGTCCCACGGGATTTCGACCGTGTATCGCTGCAGGTTGATGGCGAACGCGAGCAGGGCGTCGGCGATGCGACCGGCGATACGCTGCGACCGGGTTTCGTGGTGTTCTTCCACAATGCCCAAGATACCCGTGCGGACCTCGAAATCGATGTCCGTTCAGGTTTCGGGCTTCTGGTCGGCCGGGGCGTTGTTGGGGCGGATTGTCTCGAAGCGGGCGGTGTGTTTCTCGTCGGTCTCGAGAACCGCGGTCTGCGTCGGGAAGGCGAACTCGATGCCCGCCTCGTTGAAGCGGTCGAGGATCTCGATGTGCAGGTCGGACCCTTTCTCCATCGCGTCCCAGTACTCGCCGGGTTCGACGCAGTACTGGACCAGGAGGTTGAGGCTGTAGTCGCCGAAGCCCTCGAAGACCACATGCGGCGCCATCTCGCCGGTCGTGTCTTCCTGTGAAGAGAGAATCTCGGTGAGGATCTCGATGGCCTCGCGGACCTTGTCTGGCGGTGTGTCGTAGCGGATACCGAGGCGGAAGCGGCGGCGGACCCACGGGCGGGCGTCGACGTTCTCGACGGCTTCGCGGACAAGTTCGGCGTTGGGGATCGTGACCAAGTGACCGTCGAGCTCGCGGAGCTTCGTGCTCCGGAACCCGATGTCCTCGACAGTTCCGAAGTAGCCCTTGAACTCGATCAGGTCGCCGACGCGGAACGGTCGATCGATGACGAGGGTCAGCGACCCGAAGAGGTTCTTGAGCGAATCCTGTGCCGCGAGGGTGACGGCGAGCCCGAGCAGCCCGACGCCGATGAGCACGCTCTGCAACTCCACGCCGAAGACGACTTCCGCGATGATCAGGGAGTAGATCGCGAGCACGAGCAGGTGCAGGCTGCGCCGGATCACGGAGACGGTTTGTTTGTCGGGTTCGCGATAGGTGGTCTTGAGCGTCCAGCCGATGCCCTGCGCACCGAGATTCACAAGCGAGAAGACGAGCCAGAGTGAGGCGACGATGAACGCGAGTTTGAGTCCGATCCAGATCACGGTCTCGGTGGCGCGGGGGAGCCAGAATCCTTCGAGGCCTACGGCGATGCCCGCGAGGGCGAGGGTGAAGTAGAGCGGGCCCCGGACGCCGTTGACAAGCGAGGGAAGCATGGCGTACTCGCGCTCTTCGAGCACGGTACGAAAGTGCACCAGCAGGCGCGAACAGCCCCATGCGATGAGGATCCCGACGGCGATCGAGCCGAGCAGCGCGATGTAGTCGAGCGGGCCGTTCCGTTCGATGGTGATGTATCTCGTCATGTCGATCGCGAACGGGATTGATCGTTCGAACTCGCTCCGCTGCGGAGGGGCGCGGAGGCCTCGGAGATTCGCTTCGACGGCCTCGGTGAAACTGAGCCACGCGGCTTCCGACGCTTCGCCGATGGCACCGACCGCCTCGGCCCGGCTCAGCAGGCCGTCGGCCCGGAGGGGGTCGGTGCGCTCGGTGATCTCCTGTTCGAGTGCAGACGTTCGCTCTTCAAGGAGCTCGCGGAGTTCGTCGCCGGTCGCGCCGCGGCTGCGCTCGGCGCGGTCATTGATGAAGCGCGTGCCACGGTCGCGAAAGCTGCGAATGGCGGTGGTGCGCATCGACTGGAAGTCGGCGGCTTCGCCGGGACCGGAACCCCCGGACGAGAGGGCCCCGCCGAGAGTCTGTGCGTGGGCACCGGGGGCGAAGGTGCTCGCGATGAGGACCGCGAGGAACGGCGCAACGATGCGCGATAGATGAGAAGCGGGTCGCATGGATGAAATCAGGATACGCCGAGTAGGTGAAGGGAAATTCACTCCGCGCGCTTTCAATCCGGGATGTGGCCTGTGCTACACTAGTGGTATGTCTCAGGATGCCTCAGCCCACGCCCGGACCCGTCGCGATCACGCGACCGAGAAGGCCGAGGATTACGTCGAGGCGATCGCCGACCTCGTGGAAGCGTCGGGTTCGTGTCGCGTGACGGATCTGTCGGAGCGTTTTGGCGTGACACACGTGACCGTGATCCGAACCGTCCAGCGTCTGGAACGGGACGGATTGGTCCGAACCGAGCCATACAGGCCGATCGAGCTGACCTCGAAAGGGTTGAAGTTGGCTCGGGACTGCCGGGAGCGCCACGAGGTGGTGTACCGCTTCCTGCTGGCGATCGGGGTGTCTGCGGAGGTGGCGACAGTGGACGCTGAGGGGATCGAGCACCATGTGAGCGACGAGACCCTGGAGCGTCTGCGGGCGATCGCAGACCGACGAGAGACTTGATGAAATCTGTAGCCCGTGCTACTATTTGGGCGAGGATGTATACGATGCTACAAATTCGACGGATGACGATTGGGCGATCGGTCGCGTTGGCGATCGGCGTGACTTTGCTCGGGCTGATGGGGCTGGTCGGAGCCGGGTGTGAGCGGGGCGAAGAATCGGCGGCTCCGAAATCGGCTGAAGATCGCCTGACCCTGGTTGCCACAATCGGAATGCTCGAGGACGTTGTCCGCGAGGTGGCGGGGGACCGGGCGGAGGTGCTCGGGATGATGGGGCCCGGCGTCGACCCGCATCTGTACCAGCCGACGCGGACGGATGTGGGGCAGATGATCGATGCGGACGCGATCTTCCTGAACGGGCTGCTGCTCGAGGGGCAGTTGACGGAGTCGATCGACCGGGCGAGCGCGCAGGGCAAGCCGGTGTTCGCGGTGGCCGAGGCGCTGGATGAGCAGTACCTGCTCCGGGCGGAGGGTTCGGAGAAGGAGTTCGACCCGCACGTGTGGATGGATCCGGCGCTGTGGGCACGGGTGGTGGGTGTGGTGCGCGATGCGCTGATCGAGATCGATCCGGAGGGGGCGGAGGAGTACCGGGCGAACGCGGCGGTGTATCGGGAGCGGGTCGAGGCGCTGGATGCCTATGCGAGCGGGGTGCTGGCGAGCGTGCCCGAGGAGCAGCGGGTGCTGGTGACGGCGCACGATGCGTTCAATTACTTCGGTCGCCGGTTCGGCTACGAGGTGGAGGGAGTCCAGGGGATCTCGACGCAGTCCGAGGCGGGGGGTCGGGACATCGAGCGGCTGGTCGATCTGCTGGTGGATCGCAAGATCGGCGCGGTGTTCGTGGAATCGACCGTGTCGGAACGGAGCATCGAATCGCTGATCGGCGGGGCAGCGGCCGAGGGTCACACCGTAGTGATCGGCGGCGAGCTGTTCAGCGACGCGATGGGCGACGCGGGAACCTACGAGGGGACATACATCGGGATGATCGATCACAATGTGACCCGGATCGCCCGAGCGCTCGGCGGCGAGGCGCCGGACGGTGGCTTTCAGGGGAAGCTCGGTACCGAATGACACGACGGACCAAGGCGAGTGCGGCGGCTGGGAGCGGGCAATCAACCCTCGCCGCGCTGCCGGAGCATTCGTCAGACAGCCCGCTGTCGATCCACGCGATGACGGTGGCGTATGACAAGAAGCCGGTGCTGTGGGATGTGGACTACGACGCGCCGCGGAATCGGCTGATCGCGATCGTCGGACCGAACGGTGCGGGCAAGAGCACACTCATCAAGGCGTGTCTGGGTCTGGTGTCGCGCGCTTCGGGTGAGGTGGAGTTCTGGGGCGAGGGCTACAAGGCAGCGCGGTCGCGGATCGGGTACGTGCCGCAGCGGGAGAGCGTGGACTGGGACTTTCCGGTTTCGGCGCTGGATGTGGTGTGCATGGGGCGGTACCGGCGGATCGGGTGGTGTCGGCCGGTTTCGCGTCGGCACAAGCAGGCGGCGCTGGAGTGTCTGGATCGGGTGGGGATGCGCGACTACGCGAAGCGCCAGATCAGCCGGTTGTCGGGCGGGCAGCAGCAGCGGGTGTTCCTGGCACGGGCGCTGGCGCAGGAGGCGGACCTGTATTTCATGGACGAGCCGTTCGCGGGGGTGGACGCGGCGACGGAGCGGGCGATCGTGGATGTGCTGCGCGAGCTGAAGTCGCGGGGGAAGACGGTGATCGTGGTGCACCACGACCTGCAGACGGTTCCGGAATACTTTGATGACGTGATCCTGCTGAACATGCGCGTGGTGGCGTCGGGCCCGGTGGAGGATGTGTTCACGCGCGACAACCTGCACAAGACGTACGGCGGTCGGCTGACGCTGCTGTCCGAAGCGGCGGAAGCCGTAGCGCGGGCCGCGTCCGGGAGGACCTGAGCGGTGACGGGCGTGCTGTCCAGCGGGGTCGATGCGCTCACGTTTGGTGAGGTCGTGGACACGCTGCTGCTGCGCACAGGTTTCAACACCCGGATGGTCATCGCGGGGACGACGCTGCTGGGGATTGCGGCGGGGGTGGTCGGGGTGTTCGCGATGCTGCGCAAGCGTTCGCTGATGACCGATGCGCTGAGCCACGCGACGCTGCCGGGGATTGCGCTGGCGTTCCTGTTTGCGCCGGTGTTCGGGCTCGCGTCGCGCTCGCTGGCGGTTTTGCTGGTCGGTGCGACGGTGACAGGGGTTCTCGGGGTGCTGAGCGTGCAGGTGCTGCTGCGAGCAACGCGTCTGCGCGAGGATGCGGCGATCGGGATCGTGTTGAGCGTGTTCTTCGGTGTCGGCGTTGTCGCGCTGAGTTACATCCAGACCAACGCGCCGGCGGGTTCGGCGGGGCTGAACGGGTTCATCTTCGGGCAGGCGGCGACGATGCTGGCTCGGGACGTGATGCTCATGGGGATCATCGCGTCGGTTGCGCTGGTGGCGAGCGTGCTGCTTCTCAAGGAATTCTCGCTGGTGTGCTTCAACGACTCGTTCGCGCGGGTGGATGGGTGGCCGGTTGGGGTGATCGATCTGGCGATGATGGCGATGGTGGTGCTGGTGACGGTGGCGGGGTTGCAGGCGGTCGGGCTGATTCTCGTGGTGGCGCTGCTGATCGTGCCGCCGGTCGCGGCGCGGTTCTGGACGGAGCGGTTGTGGCTCCTGGTGGTCTTGTCGGGGGCGATCGGCGGGGCGAGCGGGTACGCGGGGGCGGTGCTCTCGGCGCTGCTTCCTCGGATGCCGGCTGGGGCGGTGATCGTGCTGACAGCGGGCGGGGCTTTCGCGATGAGCATGTTGTTTGCGCCGTCTCGGGGCGTGGTGGCTGGCGCGATGAGGCGGCTGCGTTTGCGCCTGCGCATCGCGAGCGACCACGTGCTGGAGGCGGCGCACGACGAGGGCACGGAACGGATGGATCGCGCGGCGATGCGCGCTCTGGCGGATCTGCACGGGTGGAGCGGCCTGTTCGCGTGGGTGGTGCGGCGCTGGCTGATCGGGGCGGGGATGGCTCGCGGCGACGCCGACGGGATCGTGCTGCGTGAGCGCGGGCGTGAGCGCGGACGCCGGGTGAGCCGGAATCACGCGCTGTGGGAGCAGTACCTGATCAGTTACGCGGATATCGCGCCGAGCCATGTGGACTGGTCGGTGGACCAGGTCGAACACGTCCTGTCCGAGGACCTGATCCGGGATCTCGAGAAGAAGTTGACGGCACGGGGCGAGGCTTTCCCTTCGCGTGAGGGGGTGACCGCGTGATGATCGGGCTGATTGAACTCGACCTGGCGCGCGACCTGTTCCCGCTGACGGCGGGCGTGCTCGCGGCGCTGGGCTGCGGGCTGCTGGGGAATTTCCTCGTGCTGCGCCGGCTGAGTCTGATGGGCGACGCGATCAGCCACTCGGTGCTCCCGGGCCTTGTGATCGCGTTTCTGGTGACCAGTTCGCGCGGCTCGCTTGCGATGTTCGTCGGAGCGACGGTCGCCGGTCTCGTGACGGTGGTGCTCGTGGAGGCGGTGAAGAGACTCGGGCGCGTGGAATCGGGTGCGGCGATGGGGGTGGTTTTCAGCGTGCTGTTCGCGCTCGGCGTGCTGTTGATCGAGGTGGCGTCGGCTCGGGGTGTGGATCTGGATGCGGACTGCGTGCTGCACGGACAGCTCGAAACGCTGGTCTGGTTCAGCGCGCCGGATCACCTGTCAGATGTTGCTCTTGGCGATCTGCTGCGAGCCGTGCCTCAGGAGGTGACAACCCTAGGGATCATGGTGGTGGTCGTCCTCGCGTTTCTGGGGCTGTTCTTCAAGGAACTGCGGATCGCGGCGTTCGATCCATCGCTCTCGACCACGCAGGGATTCCACGCGGGGATCATGCACTACGCGCTGATGGTGCTGGTGGCGTTCGCCACCGTGGCGAGCTTCGAAGCGGTTGGATCGATCCTCGTGATCGCGATGCTGATCTGCCCCGCGTCGACGGCGCGGTTGCTGACGGACCGGCTGCGCACTCAGGTGTGGCTGAGCGCTGTGATCGCGGTGCTGAGCGCGTCGGGAGGTTACATCGCGGCGACGGCGGTGCCAGGGATCTGGGGGAAGGAAGAGGTGAACGCCGCGGGCTCCATGTCGGTGTTCGCGGGGCTGCTGCTGGCGGTCGCGGTGGTGTTTTCGCCCCGGCACGGCGTGGTGGTGCGTCGGCTTCGTCAGCGCCGCCTCGCGCGTGCGGTGGTTCGCGAGGATCTGCTCGCGACACTGTATCGTGCCTCGGAAAGTGGCAGGCCGGGGACGGCGATCACGACCTTGTCGGAAGGCCGCGCGCCGCGCCTCGTTCGCGTCGCGCTGCGCGTGAGCGAGCGAAGGGGCGATGTGCGGGTGGCTGACGGTCGGGTCTCACTGACCGACCGCGGTCGTCGCGTCGCGAAGGCCCTGATCCGGCGTCACAGGTTGTGGGAGCACTACCTCGTGGACGAAGCCGGGCTGCCACCGGACCACGTGCACGGCACGGCGGAACTGCTGGAACATTCGGAGACACTGCCGCCGGAGGGCCCCGAGGTGGACCCGCACGGGCGGGAGATCCCGCGCGACGGCTGACAGGCGACGCGTCGGCTACGCGGCTCGAACGTGCGCTTCAGCTTCGTGGTGCAGCCAACTGGACGCGGTGGCGATCAGGTGGGCTTTGTCGATCGGCTTCGTGGCGTAGTCATCGCAGCCCGCGTCTTCGCATTTGCGCCGGTCTTCGGGCATCGCGTGCGCGGTCAGCGCAATGATGGGGCGAGTGAAGCCGCGCGAGCGGAGTTCACGCGCGAGCGTGTAGCCGTCCATCTCGGGCATCTGCATGTCGGTGATGATCAGGTCATACGGCGATCGCGTCGCTTCCGCGGTCTCCAGCAGGTCGAGGGCGATGCGGCCGTTGTCGGCGATATCAACCGTCGCGCCGGCTTTGCGGAGGTGAAACGCGATCAGGCGCTGGTTGTCGATGCCGTCTTCAGCGAGCAGGATGCGTCCGGTGAGGGCCCGTGCGTCGTCCTTCGTCGATGTTTGGTCGTCCGCCGCCGAGGCGTCGTCGAGTCGGGCGAGGTCGCGCGATCCCGGCGCGGCTCTGAGCGGGAGATCGATGCGGAATCGAGAGCCCTTGCCGGGCGTGGTCTCGACCAGATGGACCGAACCGCCCATGAGTTCCGCGAGACGCCTGCTGATGGCCAGCCCGAGACCCGTACCGCCGTGTTCGCGGGACACGGTTTCGTTGGCCTGCTCGAACGGGAGGAACAGCGACTCGCTCTGCTCCGCGTTCATCCCGGTTCCCGTGTCGCGGATATCGACGACCAGGCGTGTGCCGAGCGGGGTTTCGACGCGCGATGCTTCTACGCGTATCTCACCGTGTTCAGTGAACTTCAGAGCGTTGCCGGCAAGGTTCATGAGGATCTGCCGGAAGCGAGTCGGGTCGGACATGATCCGGTCGGGAACGGGCGTGCGAAGCTCGGTCGAGTAACTCACGCCCTTGCCCGTAGCACGAGGCGACAGCAGGCTTTCAACCTCTTGGAGAATCTCCAGGATCGGCGTCTCAATCGACTCAACAGTCATCTTCTCGGCCTCGATCTTGGAGATGTCGAGGATGTCGTTGATCACCGTAAGCAGGTGCTGGCCCGCGTTGTGGATCGTGTCAACCGCCTCGGACCGTTGCCGAGCAGAGGCGGCACCGCTGTTGCCGTCGCGGATGAGGTCGGTGAACCCGAGGATCGCGGTGAGTGGTGTTCGAATCTCATGGCTCATGTTGGCAAGGAAAGCGCTCTTCGCCCGGTTTGCGGATTCGGCCTGCTGCTTGGCACGAGCGAGGTCACTGGTCATACCTTCGGCGAACGAGAGCGCGCGCTGGCGGCTGGTCATCAGCGCGAAGACGAATCCGCACCCGAGCAGGCTGAGCAGGCCGCCACCGATGGCGATGAGGACCGGAGTGGTGTAATCGATGGACGCCTCGAACTCCGGGCTGGAAGTCGCGATCAGCGTCCATGTTCGTCCGCCGATCTGCAGCGCGGTGCGTGCGGTGAACATGCGGTCTTCGTAGTAGTCGGAGGCGACAACGCCGGCGTGGGAGACGAGGCCGTCGTCATGGTCGCTCAGCAGCCGATCGACGACCGTTTGGGTCCCGTCGAAGATGTCAAAGTCGAGGCTTCGGTCGAGTGCCTCGGCGGTGCCCTCCAGAGCTTCGGGGAGGATGATCGGCGCGTAGGCGAGCCCGACCAGATGCTTCTCCCGGAGTTCCGGCGTCGAGGTGTCGACATCGTTCTCATACACGGGGATGTAATAGAGGAACGCGGTCTGCTTCTTGCCGTCCTGAACGAGCGTGATGCGCCCGGAAATCGCCGGTTCCCCTGTCAGGACCGCGCGCTCGGCGGCAAGGCGACGCTCGCGCTCCGAACCGACATCGAGCCCCCAGGCGTTGGCGTTGCGTTCGCGCGGGAAGCAGTACCGGATGACGAACAGGTCCGCCATGGTCGCGAGATCCGATCCCTCGGGCGCGAGGCCGTACACCGAGAAGTCGGGAAGCCCGGAAGCTCGCTCACGCTCGACGAACGCGTCGAGCGATTCACGAGGCACGCGTTCGATGAAACCGAAGCCGATCGCTCCGGGAAACTCCGCTCGAAGGTCGCGTGTCGCGATGTACGCAGCGAACTCATCCCGCTCGACGAGGTTGCTTGCCGAGAACAGCCCCCGCGCGCCGAACAGCCCGTAACGGGTCTGGTTCACGCGTCTCTCGGTCTCGTCGGCGAGCCGTTCATTGAGGCGATCGAATCGGGCCTGCGCTTCGTCCAGAACCTCCCGTTTCGCACCGAGCGACGCGCCGATGGTCGAGCCGAGTCCGAGCAGCAGAACGACCAGAGCAGCAAGCACCGCCCGCGTGCCGATGAGGCGCGGAACGATCGACCGTGGCCGGTCTGTCGGCTCTGTTGTATCAACTCGCATGCGCGATTCACCCCGACGCGATGGCGCGCCCCCGAACGTGTCGGAAGCGTCATCGTCGCGGCCCCGAGCCGGCTTTCCGGCACCCGGGCGGAATCGTCGGAAAACGGCGGGTGATGCCCCCCGAATACCGGGGGCAGTGCGCGTTATCGGAACTGACTCGCCTGTTCAACCTTCTCGGCGAGTTCAGCGATCTCCGAGCGCAGCTGCGAGACTTCGGTCTGCAGGGCATCGATCTTGTCCTCCAGCGGCCCGACATCGGCTCGGCCGAAGACGAGCACGATCAGCGCAATGATGAGGATCGACCCGCATCCGAGGCCGACGGCCTGCGTGTTGACCGTTCCGCTCTGCACGGGCTTGGTTTGGTTGCCGGTCTCGCTCATCAGTTAAACCAGAAGGAGAAGCGGAAGTAGCGCCGTTCGGTAAGGCGCCGGATCTGTGCCCAGGTGTTCGGCGCCGTGAACTCTCCTTCGCGGAGGTACGGCGTGGCGGCCGACCCCTGGACCCAGTACAGCAGGTTGAAGTCGCGCGGCTCGGTCATGACTTTGACGAGGTCGATGCCCTTCGTGCCGTCACCCCGCCAATACCGCAGCAGCTTCTCGCCGTTGAGCACCGCGTCGGCTTCATCGATCAGGGCCAGCCACCCGTCGCGCATGTCCTCGCTGACCGTGACCTCGTGGAACGCCGCCGTCTGGTCCGGGTTGGGGATCCACTCACGGTCGTCATCGGATTCGTTGTCGTAGTGCTCCCACATGGAGCGTCCGTGATCGACGGTCTTGCGGAAGTGCTCGAGCGCACGGGTCATCCGCTCCGGTTCTGCCACCGGCATCTGGAAGTTGCCGATCATCGCGAGGACATCGGTCAGATCGAACGGAGCGGGCGGCTGCTGGCCCATCAGGAACTCGAGCGACCACGCGGTGCCGGGGAGCGCCTCGTGGGTGGTCACGGCCTTGGGAAAGAGTACGAAGCCGGTGCGGTCGAACCAGTCGGAGTAGTCGTGGGCGAGGATCAACTCGCTGATGCCCGACAGCGCGTGGCAGTAGCCGCGCATCCACTCGGCGTCGCCGCGATCGAACGCGACCACAAGGTCTTCCGGTACGAGCGGCCCCCACACGGTGCGGCGTTGCTCCTCGTCCCACCGACCCATCTCCGGGAGCAACTGGAACAGCGCCCCGAGGCTCTCCGCTGATGTCGCTCTGCCGTCGGCGTTGATATCAAAGCGGATCTCCGGGATCTCGATGGCGACCTTGAAGTCGCCGTCCACTTCGGCGAGCACGCGATCGGCGTCGGCGAGCTGCAGGATGAAGCTCTTGAGGCCGACATTGATCAGCTCCGGGGTGGTCTCGGCGGGGGTGTCGTTCGCGGTCCATTGCAGTACATCGAGGCGGGGCGAGATGAGCCCTCGGACCTGGTTGAAGGTCTGCATGAACCCGTGGCGGTGGGCTCCCTGCAGCAGTCCCTCGAAAGCGCGAAGGAAGCGGACGGTGCCGCGTGCGTAGGCGGTAGCGTCCCCGGCGGGAAGATCGTCGAGCGCCTGCTGAACCTCCGAGAGCGTCGCGCCGTCCTCTTGCAAGGCAAAGGCGGCATCGATGCGCTGCTGCATCGGGTCGTCGGTTTCGCGACCCAGCGCGTCCGAAGGCAGCCAGAGAAACATGAAGACGACGAAGGTGATCGCGGTGCGGTAGTTCATACCCTCAATGTACCCGCGGCCGTCGCGATACCGAACACTAAATCCGGTTGAATTCCTCGCGGGGTTGGTATGCTCCGTGCATGATCGACTGCCTGATGCCGCTACTGGTCGCCGCGAGCGAGGGGGGAGCCGGTGCTCCGGCGGATGTCGCGTTCTGGAGCGGAGCCGGGCTGATCGCCCTGCTGACGATCACGACGCTCGAGGTCGTGCTCGGCATCGACAACGTCGTGTTCATCGCGATTCTCGCATCGCGGTTGCCCGAGGAGCAGCAGGCCAAGGCGCGGACGATCGGGCTGCTGCTGGCGATGCTGATGCGCCTGGTGCTGCTGGGATTGGCGTTCTGGATCATCCAGCTGACCGAGCCGTTCGCGACCGTACTCGGCGTTGAGATATCCGGGAAGTCACTGATCCTGCTCGCGGGCGGGCTGTTCCTGATCGCGAAGGCGACCAAGGAGATCCACCACATGGTGGAAGACGGCGGCGCAACCGAGCATGACCCGAGTACACGACCGGGCCTGAAGAAACAGGCGGCGACGATGGGAAGCGTGCTCGTACAGATCTTGCTGCTCGATCTGGTGTTCTCGATCGACTCGGTGATCACGGCGGTCGGGATGACCAGCAACTACTGGATCATGGCGACGGCGGTGATCATCGCGATCGGCGTGATGATCGGCTTCGCCGGGCCGATCGCGCGGTTCGTGCAGAAGCACCCGACGATGAAGACGCTCGCGCTGGCGTTCCTGGTGCTGATCGGTGTGCTGCTGGTGGCCGAGGGTGCCGGCCAGCACCTGCCTCGCGGATACATCTACTTCGCAATGGCGTTCGCCCTGTGCGTGGAATTGGTCAATATGAAAGCGGGGCACCGGCGGAAGAAGCGCAAAGAGAACGCGCCGACAATCGCCTGAGGACAGGTCAATCACCCAGTCCCGGGCAGGCTCACGTCTGCCTGAATGAGTGGATCTGTGAAAAAGATCGGTGCCTTTGCGGTGTGATGTATCAGTCTGCTCGGCTGAGCCACCTAATCGGTGTATCCCTGTAGAGCGCGACCGGTCCCGGATCGGTCTCTCGCTGTCGCACTATCACAGTTGACCGGGTCCGAGCCATGTACCGAATTACTGACGCAATCGCTCAATGCCGCTTCGCACTTCTTGGCCTTGCCGCGGCGGCGGCGCTCCCCGCGAGCGCGGATGTGGTCGTGTGGAGCACGAACCCCGACATCCCGACGGTCTACTCAAACGCGCTCATCGGTCCGAGCGTAGACAGCCCGGTGCTGCACGGCGAGGTGGCCGACGACTTCAATGTGAACGGGACGATCGAGCACATCCTCGCCGACGGCGTGACCTGCAACAACGGCTGCTTCGGGAGTCCTGCCGAGATCACCGGGGTATATGTACGCTTCTACGAGTGGACGGAAGCCGGTCCGGGTGTGCTCCAGGACGAGCAGTTCGTCCCGCTGAACGACGGGTTCATATGGACACCTTCGTGCTGCCTGAAAACTCTCGACATCACGCTGCCGACACCCTTCGTCGCGACCGGGCTGCACTACATGTCGGTGCAGGTCGAGCTGGGCGGGACGGAGTTCGGCGACCAGTGGAACTTCTACGCCCGGAACTTCAACGAGACGCAGGCCGGTCCCGCGTACTACCGGGATATGAACGCCGGCGGCGAGTGGGTGCGTCAGCGTCCCGCAGACCTGCCGCCGGTGGACATGTCGTTCCAACTCAGCGGGACGATCGGGTCGCAGCCCGAGCCGGACATTCTGTTCCTCGATCCGGCGGACGGTGTGGTCAACCCGAGCGATCGGCTGCTCATTCAAGGCGTCGAATTCGGCAACGGGCTCGGGCCGAACGAGGTGCTGATCGACGGGCAATCGGCGATTGTCACGTCGTGGACGGACCAGACGATCACGGCATACGTGCCGGAGTCGGTCGGGTTGGGATCGACTCAGGTTTCGCTGCAAATCGGCGGCGAGATCGTGGACTCGATGGATCTCACGATCGTGGAGCGACCTTCCGACGAGCGGGTGCTGTGGTGGTTTGAGGCCGACGGGCCGTACTCGACGTTCCATCCGAGCGTCGGCCCGGACGGCACGGTCTATGTCGATGATGTCCGAGGCAACCTATACGCGTTGTCACCCGGCGGCGGTCTGAAGTGGATTGTCGACACGCTTCGCGGCGCGCAGGGCAGCGCTGACGAGGGGCCCCTTGCGATCGGCGCGGACGGAACGATCTACGTCGGCACGAACCCACTCGGCCAAACGGTCCGGCTCGAAGCGTTCAACCCCGACGGGACGCACAAATGGACGTTCACGATTGACCACGCGCTGACATGGCAAGCCGGTCCGAGCATCGGCCCGGACGGCAAGATCTACGGCGCGATGAACGCCGCCCAGTCACTCGGGAACGACTTCGAAGTCTTCGCCCTCAACCCGGACGGGTCGCTGGCGTGGAGCGTCATGGCGGACCCGTTCGTCTTCGAGAACGCGGCACGCGGCAGCGAGATGGCGTTCATCCCGTCATCATCTGGTGGCACCATCGATCAGCTGGTCTTCACGGCCGATCGCAACGGAGACGGCCGGAACTGGGGCTTTGATCTTCTGACCGGCGATCAGAACTTCGCCACACCGATCGCCGGCGGGAACGACGTTGGCCAGACACTGATCGTCGGCGATCCGGATACCGGCAAGCACTACATGATGGAGTTCGGCGGGATCGGGGGAGCCGGATGGGGATTGCAATCATTCGATCCGTCGGGTCAGCGCTCCTGGCGCTTCGATCCGGGAATCGCCTCGGGGGCCACGCGCCCTTCGATCGGTGCAGACGGGAGCCTCTACCTCGGCTGGGACCTCACACGCCTGTCAGGTGTGAACACCGACGGCAGCGAACGCTGGCGCACCCTGCGCGGTTCGGTTTCGTACCACAGCCCGATCCCGAGCCCTTCAGGCGATACGGTGGTCGCGCTCGGCAACTACACAGACCCGGTCGGAAGCGGCTCATTCGTCGAACTCCGCGCAGCCGAGGACGGCGAACAACTCTGGACACAGGATGTCTTCGACGAGGACGGGACGCCCGCAGCCGTCTACACCAAGCCGCGCCTATCCGCCGACGGCCAAACGGCCTATGTGACCGCACTGGAACTGCCCATCACCACGGTTTCGACCTTTCGGGTGATCGCGATCGATGTCTCCGACGAGCGGGGCGGGCCCAGCGGCGACCTCAACGGCGACGGCTTCGTGGACCTGGCCGATCTGAACGCGGTTCTGGGAGCTTTCGGTGTGTCTGAAGAAGGTGATACGAACGGCGACGGCGCAACAGATCTGATCGACCTGAACATCGTGCTCGGAGCGTTCGGTACGCAGACCGATTAGCTCTGGCATGACAGGGCGATCGGTCCTGTGCCCGATCGCAAACCCCATGAGGTCCGATTCCGACGCCGTCTGGTTACCCCCCGCCGATGGAACTCCCGGCTGGCGCCACGGGTCGGTCAATCTCGGATCTCTCCGCTCCGTTCGGGCGATCCGGAATTTCGGGCGAGTGCCCGGAGCGACGCCGTATACTCGATCGGTCCCGCAGAGGAGGTTGAGGCGATGGCGACGAAGACGGTTGGCGAAGCGTATGAGGCGGTTGCGAAGGCGAAGGCGGAATTGCTGGAGGCGGTTCGCAGCGCGGGTCCGGAGGCGGTCAGCGATTGGGAACTGCGCGATGTCGACGGCAAGCCGGTGCGCCTGAGCGAACTGTTCGGCACGCACGATGACCTGCTGCTCGTGCACAACATGGGGCGGGGTTGCAGTTACTGCACGCTATGGGCTGACGGGTTCCGCGGCATCGCGAACCACCTGCAGCGCCGGTGCGCGTTCGTGCTCTGCAGTCATGACCAGCCAGAGGTCGTCAAGGCGTTCAGTGCGGAGCGAGGCTGGAACTTCCGGTGCGTGAGCGGCGCGGGCAGCGATTTCGCAAAGGCCATGGGCTACACCGACGGGCAAGGGAATCCGCATCCGGGCGTGTCGTCGTTCCATCGGGAGCCGGACGGCTCGATCGTTCGCGTAGCGCACATGCCGTTCGGGCCCGGAGACGACTTCTGTGCAGTCTGGCCGCTGTTCGACCTGCTGAAGGATGGCAAGGGCGATTTCCGGCCGGCGTGAGGGGACCCGCGGCGCTGGCGTCGCTCTGCGTGGTCAGGCCCTGTTCTCAATTTCGTCGGTTTCCAGACGAATCGAGTAACTCATCCCAGATTGCGCTCCAGTGCCTCGAAAGCTGCCGGTGGTCGGGGCCGCGAGCCCATAACTGGGTGCACTTACCAGCGGTACGTGTCCATCGCTCGTGGCGAGTCCGAGGCTCGGGTCGTACCCGCGCCACCCCGCCCCCGGCAGATAGACCTCGGCCCACGCGTGCAGTTCCTGCTCGGTTATCTCGGGCGGTCCGTGGATCGAGTACCCGCTGACGAACCGCGCGGCCAGTCCCTGCGCGCGACAGGCGTCGATGAACAGCACGGCCACGTCACGACACGCCCCGTGTTTCGACGAAAGAGTCTCCGCGGCGGATTGCGGCTCTCCCTCCTCGCGGACCTCCATGCTGCAGTCCGAAAAGATCTGATTCGTCAGATTCGAAAGAAACGCGAGGGTCTGTCGCCCAGAGGCTTCGGCGATGGACCGAGACCATTCCTCAACGGCCCGACTGCGCTCGCAGACGAGATTCGGTGCGAGCGCGGCCGCGATCTCAGCCGGGTAAGACACCGGAAGCGACGACGCGGGCTCGTGCGTGATGATCGCGTCGAAGGGGTTGTCGCGAAGTGTCTCAACCATGCTCGAACACTCGATCAGAAGGCGATCGTGTTCGCCGGCGAACCAGCACTCCCGCGCCGCCGATCCGTCCTGTTCGATGCTCCAGGTCGCTCCAGCCGGCTCGGGAAGGATGCGCAGTGCGTGTTCATGGACGCGCTGCGTCGGGTCTTGGCGAGGAGTAAGCCGGATCGTCGTCGGTTCGATGAAGACGGGTCGATCGTAGGTGTACTCGAGCGTGTGTCGGACGCGGATAAGCATGGCAGGGCGCGCAGTCAGGCCCCGTTCGGAGCGGGCTCGGCAGAGTTTGCTTGGCCAAGTTGGTTGAGGATCGTCCCGACCCACTCGGACGGGGCCTGCTGAAACGCTTCGCGGATGCTGGCTGACCACCACTTGGTCAGTTCGCGCAGGTCGGCGGCCTCGTAGCGGTGTTCCACCATGCGGTACGTATCACGTTTGTATACGACCACATCGAGCGGGAAATCCACATCAGAAGCGCTCGCACGCGTCGCATCGAACGCGAGATAGCCGGACTTCAGCGCGTCCGCCATCGAGGACTCGTAGGCCAGCACTCGGTCGAGCAGCGGCTTGCCGTACCGACTCTCTCCGATGACGAAGTACGGCGAACCCCGACTCACCTCCACCCAGTTCCCTTGTGGGTAGATCATGTAAAGTTTGTGCTCATCATCGTTTTCAAACTGACCTCCGACGAGTGCATGGATATTCACATCGAGGCCGGAGTTGACCAACCACTTGCTGTCTTCTTCGGACACACGCCGGATCTGGTCGCCGAACGCGTTGACGGCCTTGTATAACCGGTCGAACGTGTGATCCTCGGAAAGCAGGATCTCGTCGAAGTACGTGAGCGCCTTGTCCCGAGCCGCTCGCAGGCCGGACGTGGTCAGGAACATCGAGTGATTGCCGTTCTGGTGCAGCGTGATCTTGCGCGCCGTGATCCGCTCCGAACCGGTGGTGATGCGCGTGTCCGCGATCCCGATGAGGCCGTCTTCGGTTTTGATACCGATGCAGAAAGTCATGCGGATGGAACTCCGGAGGTTGCTTCAGCAGTTTCAGAAGCCGATTGCGATTGCTGCTGCGACGACATCCTAACCGCGAAGAACTCGTCGAAGATGGTGCTACCCACCGAGATGAGACGACACTGGAACTTGTCCAGGTACTCATGAAGCCCGAAGTCGATAATCTCCTCGATCCGAGCGAAGTCGAAGTCGGAGCGCAGGCGTCCGAGCTGCTGCTCCGCCGGGTTCTGAAAGGTCCCGATCGGGGAGCCCGTGATCGCGTGGAGCGACTGTTCGGCCTTGATCAGGCAGTACCGGATCGACCTCGGGAATTCGCGGTCGAGCAGGAGGAATTCGGTCACGCGCTTCGGCGAGATCCGCTGGTGACGCTTGCGATACATCTCGAACGCGGTCGCCGACTTCAGCAACGCGGCCCAGTGGAGGTTGTCGTAGGGCATCCCGACGTACTCGATCGTCGGCAGCACGAAGTAGTACTTCACATCAACGATTCGCGAGGTCTGATCGGCGCGCTCGAGCAGACGGCCGAGCCGGCCCCAGTGCCAGGACTCGTTGTTGGTCATCGTGCTTTCCGTAAGCCCGATGAACAGGTGATTCGCGTTCTTGATCTCCTCGAGGAAGTCGTAAGGAGCCTCCCGGATCGAGTCGTCGGTCGAAGCGCGACGAACGTTCAGGTGCATGCGGTTGATCGTTTCCCACATCTCCGAGGAGATGCTCTGGCGGACCGACCGCGCGTTCTCCCGAGCGGCGCGCACGCATGACGCGATCGAGTTGGGGTTCTGCTCGTCGAATATCAGGAACCGGAGCACATTCTCCTGCGTCCCCGCGTTCTCGCCGTACCGCTCCTTGAACAACTGCTCGCTTCCCGTGGTGACGACGAGCGGCATCCACTGTGAAGCGGTCTCAACCGACAGGTCGAGCATGAGATGGATGTTGACCGTGATGAAGCGAGCGACGTTGTCGGCCCGCTCGATGTAACGGCTCATCCAGTAGATCGAGTTCGCGGCGCGGCTGAGCATGCTTCCTTACTCGTGATTGACGGGAGGGAGAACGGCTTCGTCGGAGAACGAAGTTTCGGTATCGGCAGTGGTGTCGAGTACCCACGTGTCCTTGCTGCCGCCACCCTGCGAGGAGTTTACAACCAGAGAACCCTTCTTCAGGGCGACGCGGGTAAGGCCGCCGGGAAGTATGTAGGGGTCCGGTCCGTGAAGGATGAACGGACGCAGGTCCACATGGCGACCCTCAAAGTGATCGCCGACGATCACCGGAGCGCGACTGAGCGAGAGCGTCGGCTGGGCGATGTAGTTCTTCGGATTCGCCCTGATCTTCGCGGCGCACTCGTCACGCTGTTCCTGGGTCGAGTGCGGCCCCACCAGAATACCGTAGCCGCCGGACTCGCTGACCGGCTTGACCACGAGATCCTTCAAGTTCGCCAGAACATGGTCACGCTCGTCATCTCGCCGACACAGGTACGTCGGCACGTTGGGCACGATCTGATCCTCGCCGAGGTAGTACCGGATGATCTCAGGCACGTACGCGTAGATCGCCTTGTCGTCGGCGATGCCGGTCCCCGGAGCGTTGGCGAGCGCGACGCGTCCCTGACGGAACGACTCCATCAGACCGGGTACGCCGAGCGCCGAATCCGGCCGGAACGCCTCCGGATCGATGAAGTCATCATCGATGCGCCGATAGATCACATCGACCCGCTTCGGGCCGTGCGTCGTCCGCATGTACACATAGCCGTCCTGCGTGAACAGGTCGGTTCCCTCGACGAGCTCCACGCCCATCTGCTGCGCGAGGAAGGCGTGCTCGTAGTACGCGCTGTTGAACGGACCGGGTGTGAGCACGACGACGTTCGGCGATTCGATGTTCGGCGCGAGTTGCTGCAGCGAGTCAAGCAGGTGCAGGCAGTAGTCGTCCACCGGTCGCACGTTTGAGGCACGAAAGACATTCGGGAACGTTCGCTTGAGGATCTGGCGGTTCTCAATGACGTACGAAACACCAGACGGGCAACGCAGGTTGTCTTCGAGCACATAGAACTCGCCGTCGCCGTCGCGCACGAGGTCCGTCCCCGTGATGTGGCACCAGATGCCCAGGGGCGGATCGATGCCGACACACTGCGGCCGGAACGCCGGACATCCCATGACGATGTCCTCCGGCACGACCCCGTCGCTGATGATCTTCTGGTCGTGATAAACATCATCGAGGAAGAGGTTGAGCGCGTTGATGCGCTGCGCCAGCCCCTTCTCGATCGGCAGCCATTCTTCAAGCTCGATGATGCGAGGGATAATGTCGAACGGGAAGATCTTCTCCTCGGCCTCCTCGCTGCCGTAGACGCTGAAGGTGATGCCCATGTTGTAGAGCGCCATCTCCGCAGCCTGCTGGCGACGCGCGAGGTCACCGCCCATCAGCGCCTCGATCCGTTCCACCAGCATGCGGGCGCCGGGCCGAGGTGTGGGGTCATCAGAGCCGCCGCTGGAGAACATCTCGTCGTAGAAGCCCTCGGTCTCGTAGCCGGCGCACTTCATGTGGGGGGTGTCTCCTTGAGGGGAACGAACGGACGAGTGGACTGTAGGCGATCAACGGACGGCAGCGATACATTGAATCGAACAGACGCGCTAGGCACGAACGAACCCGAGAAGGCATCGATCAGCGATCCGTGCCGAGTCCCTCGGTCCGCAGCGGCTCCTTGAGAATCAGCGTTCGGTGCGGGAAGGGGTCCGCTACTCGCCGCTCAACGCCGACGCACGACAATCACTACACCCGCCGCGCACGCCCCGATCAGGTTCGACACCAGATCCCAACCCGTGTTGACATACCCGCCCACGTTGTGATCGGGCACCGTGAGCGTGATCGCGAACTCCAGCACCTCGTTCAGCGAACCGAGCCCGCACCCCATCAGCGCCGATGCCACCGCGAGCCCCACCCGCGGCTGCCCCGCGTCGTGCCGCACCACGCGCGACAGCACATCGAAGCACGCCAGCGACGCCGCAAAGAAGCCGAAGGCATGCACCACCTGGTCGTACCGGGGCGTCAGCGGGTGCAGCCGAAGGCTGTACAGCACGCTCCCGCCAGCGTCCGCCCATTCCGCGGGGATCGCTACCGTCCCACCCGCCATGTGCAGCAGTCCCCACACGGCGAGCAGCCAGAGCGTCGAGCGCCGAAGCCCGAACCGCAGGTGCAGGAAGGCCGCCAGTCCGATGAACACCACCATCGCCCCCGCGTACACCGCGAACTCCGCGTTCCCCGCGCGCAGGGCCAGTCCGGAGAACACCACCATGTACACCCCGACAAACAACACCAAGGGCACCGGGATTCGCTTGCGAGCCTCCGCAGACATCCCGAGAGCGTACAGAACCGAACGCACGCGATCCTTCCAGACCACAAAAAAACCCCGCATCCATCGGATACGGGGTTCTCAGCTCCCCGATCGGAACCGTTTCAAAGGGGTAGATCCACTTTCGGAGGTATCGTGGAGAAGCATGGTGTGTTTAACGGGCTCTGCTGCCGGTGAGCCGGCAGAAGGCAGGTCGCTACCCGGATCCTGTGGAATACGCACGCCAACATCTGGGTTTGCTTGTGGTCCGGAGCCCGAGTAAAGTTGACAGACGCATGATCCGAATCCTCGCCATCCTGTTTCTTGTTGCTAGCGGCCTCCCCCGTCTCGGGACGGGGTTCGCTGCCGGTCAGGACCGCTGCGGCGAGATGTCCTGCGAAATGTCCGCGGTCGAGGTGAACTGCTGCGACGAGCCGATGCCAGCCGCCGATTCTGACGTTGGCTGCGGCAGCGATGCCTTCTGCCCAGTGAGCGAGGGGCCGTGCCAATGCGGCATCTCTCCGACACCCGCTCGTGAACGCCTGCCCGACGCACCGCTCCCGAGGACCGATCGCGATTCGGTCACGGGACTTCCGAACGGCCCGCCCAAGATCACCCCGGTGATCGAACCCGATGACACGACACCTTCGATGGCGTCCCTGGTCGTCGGTCTTCGCGCGGGCAAGACCCACAACGAAGTGCAGGCCCTCTTGGGCGTTTGGCAAACGTAGAGCCCGAGTCTCGTAGGGATGGTGCGCGCTGAGCGCGTTCCGTCCCTGCTGCTGTCACTCGGACACTCGTTCTCCAATAACCCAGGAGCCATCCATGGCCGTTCGTCTCATCGCGTGTGCGATGGGCGTCGCGGCGGTCGGGTTCGTCGGCGGCTGCTCGTCGCCGTTCGATCCCACCCGCGGTCTGTCGCCCACGTACGCCCGTTCCCTCCCGGATGATGCCGACTCATCGCTGCGGTCTGTCTACCGCTCCGAATCGGAGTCCAACACCGTTGCGCCTGCTCTCCCCGAGGGTGCCTCTGCGGACGACTTCGTGCGCTACGCCCTCTATCACAGTCCGAAAGTCGAGGCGGCGTACCAGCGATGGGCCGCTGCGGCTGAGCGGCTTCCGCAGGTGCGTTCGCTGCCTGATCCGCGGGTGAACTTCGGGTTCTTCCTGGACGAGGTCGAGACCCGGACGGGCGCGCAACAGGCCCGTGTTGGCGTCAGTCAATCGTTCCCCTGGCCGGGGCTTCTGAGTGATCGCGAAGACGCCGCCGCGATGGCGGCAAGAGCCACATGGCGTCAGTTCGAGGCGGCCCGGCTCGGCGTCACCGAGCGTGTTGTCGAGACGCTGCACGAGGTCGCCTACCTCGATGCCGCGATCCGGATCACGGGCGAGAACCTCGAACTGCTGAGTTCGTTTGAGGAGGTCGTCCGCGCTCGGTACCGGGTCGGCTCGGGCTCGCACCCGGAGCTCATCCGCGTGCAGGTCGAACTCGGGCAGCTCGAAGATCGGCTGGCCCAACTCCGTGCGATGCGTCCCACCTACGTCGCGGACCTGAACGCGGCACTGAACCGCCGAACCGATGCGCCGGTCGCTGAGTTTGCCGAACTCCCTGGACGTGTGGCGTCTGTCGACGGACCCGCCCTCGCCGAGATCGCTCGGCGTTCCAATCCCGTGCTGCTCGCACTCGACGAGCGGATCGAAGAGCAGCGGATCCGCACTGATGTCGCCCGGAAGGAAGGCCTTCCGGACTTCACGGTCGGGCTTGACTACATCGTCACCGATGAGGCGGTCGACAGCTCGATCGCCGAGAGCGGTGATGATCCGATCCTGCTCAGCTTCGGGATCACCGTCCCCCTCTGGCGCGACAAGTACGACGCAGGCGTTCGGGAGGCGATCGCTCGCAGGCTCGCGGTGTCGTTCGAGCGGGCCGACGAAGCGAATCGGATCACCGCGTCGATCCAGCGTGCCTGGTTCGAGCACACGGACGCCGATCGTCGCGTTCGGCTGTTCGAGACCACGCTGATCCCGAAGGCCGAGGAGTCGCTGCGTGCATCGCTTGCCGGGTTCCGCACAGGCGACACGAGCTTCCTCGATCTGCTCGATACCGAGCGCACGCTGCTGGAGTTTGCCGTGTCGGCCGAGCGAGCACGCGCGGATCGCGGGCAGGCACTCGCCCGCTTGAACACACTCGTCGGCGAAGCCGTGCCCACGGAACCCGCGACCGGCCCAACAACTGAGACCGAATCGAACGAGGTGCAGCCATGAGCAAGTTCCTGAAGCGTTCGCAAGCCGTGCTCGGATGGCTCTGGAAGCATACCGCGGCGGGCATCGCCGTCGTCGCGATCGTGGCTGCGCTCGTCATCGGCTATCAGATTGGCAAGCCAGCGCCGGAACCGTCCAGCGAGGTTGTCGAGTCGGGTCACGATCACGGCGAAGCCGAACCGAGCGAACCGCAGCTCTACACGTGCTCGATGCACCCGTCCGTTCGGCTGCCCGACCCGGACGCGAAGTGCCCGATCTGCTTCATGGACCTGATCCCCGTCACAGACGACGGCGGCGAAGGCAGCGAGCTGCGCGTCACGATGAGCGAGAGCGCAGCAGCACTCAGCCAGATCGAGACCGCGCCCGTCGGACGGTTCTTCCCGACAGCCGAGGTCCGCCTCTACGGGAAGGTCACGTACGACGAGACCTCGGTCGCCCGGCTCACCGCGTACTTCCCGGGCCGCATCGAGCGACTGTTCGTCAACTACCTCGGCGTCCCGGTCGCCGAGGGCGACCACATGGCCGAGGTCTACAGCCCCGACCTCATCGCCGCCTTCGAGGAGTTCCGCCAGGCCAAGGCCGCGTCGGAGAACAACACCGCGACGAGCGATCTCGTGAGGTCGGCCACGCGCGACACCTTGTCCGCGGCGCGGGAGAAGCTCCGCCTTTTCGGAATCACGCCGGACCAGATCGCTGCGGTCGAGGACGGTTCGTTCGATTCAGATCGTCTGACGATCTTCGCTCCCATCGGCGGCGTGGTGACGCACCTCGCCGTGCGCGAAGGCGACTATGTTCAGACCGGGGCGCCGATCGCCACGATCGCCGATCTGTCGAGGCTCTGGCTCGACATGGAGGCGTACGAGTCGCAGCTCCCGATGCTGCGATGGGGTCAGCGTGTGACTTTCACGGTCGAGGCGCACCCCGGGGAGACATTCGAGGGCCGCATCTCGTTCATCGAACCGTTGGTCGATGAGCGGACCCGGACCGCTGCGGTGCGCGTCGCCGTAGAGAACCCCGAGCGTCGGCTCAAGCCGGGCATGTTCGCATCGGCGGTCGTCAGGACGCGCGTCGCGGCCGACGGCGCGGTCATCAGCAATGAGCTCGCCGGCCGCTGGGTCAGCCCCATGCACCCGACGGTCGTGAAGAATGGACCGGGCCAGTGCGACATCTGCGGCATGGACATGGTGCCCGCGGAGTCACTCGGCGTGGTTGGCGATCCGACCGGTATCGAAGAGCCGCTGGTGATCCCACGTTCAGCCGTGCTCTTCACCGGCACGCGGTCGGTCGTGTATGTCGAGGTCCTGGGCGAAGAGAAGCCGACCTACGAGGGCCGTGCCGTCGTCCTCGGACCGCGAGCGGGGGAATTCTACATCGTTCGGGACGGGCTCAATCGCAATGACTCGGTCGTGGTCAACGGCGCGTTCCGGATCGACAGCGCTATGCAGATCGCCGCGAAGCCGAGCATGATGACGCCCGGCGGCGGAGGCGGCGGGAACCCCCACGCAGGACACGGCGGCATGGCGGGCGGCTCGATGCCCGACATGCCAAGCCGAGTGCCCGTGCCCGACAGCTTTGTGTTTGCACTCAAGCCCGTCTACGCGGCGTACCTCGATGCACAGGAAGCACTCGCAGCCGATGACCTTGGCGGCTTTGTCCAGGCGGCGACCGACATCACGACCGCGCTGAGCTTCGTCGAGGAATCCGGCCTTGTCGGTGAGCCGCTCGCCGAGTGGCGTCGGGCTGCGGCCCGGCTGCGTGTCCAGGACCCGATCACCAGCATCGACACTGCGCGGGCCCGCTTCGAGCGGATGAGCGAGGGTGTGATTGCGCTCCAACGCCGGTTCGGGCATCGCGGCAGCGACACATGGAACCTCGCCCACTGCCCGATGGCGTTCGACAACAAAGGAGCCGATTGGCTCCAGCGCGGCACGCAGATCAACAACCCGTATTTCGGTGATCAGATGCTCCGCTGCGGCGAAGTCCGCGAGGCATTCCCACCGCTCGACGCAGTCCCGACGGCAGATGCACACGAGGGGCATGGCAATGACTGACCTCCAACCTCAGGCCCCGCGCGGTCCGCTCAATACCCTGATTCGTTTCTGCCTTGAACAGAAGCTCGTGGTCGCGATCGTTCTGATCGGCACGCTCTTCTGGGGTGTCCTCGTCGCGCCGTTCGATTGGGATCTCGGCAGTCTCCCCCGCGATCCAGTCCCCGTCGATGCGATCCCCGACATCGGTGAGAATCAGCAGATCGTTTTCACCGAGTGGCCGGGCCGCAGCCCGCAGGACATCGACGATCAGATCAGCTATCCGATGACCGTCGCTTTGCTCGGCATCCCGGGTGTGAAGGACATCCGCAGTTACTCGGTGTTTGGCTTCTCAACGATCTACGTCGTCTTCGAGGACGGCGTCGAGTTCTACTGGTCACGCTCGCGCGTGCTGGAGAAGCTCAACTCGCTCCCAGCCGGCACGCTTCCGCCCGGTGTCACACCCGCGCTCGGCCCAGACGCGACTGCTCTGGGGCAGGTGTTCTGGTACACGCTCGAAGGCCGGGACGAAGACGGCAACCCCACCGGTGGGTGGGAGCCCGATGAACTGCGTTCCATCCAAGACTTCATCGTCAAGTACAAGCTCGCCGGCGTGGAGGGTGTCTCCGAGGTCGCTTCGATCGGCGGCTTCGTGCAGGAGTACCAAGTCGATGTCGACCCTGACGCGATGCGAGCCGCCGGTATCTCGCTCCAGCAGATCATCGGCGCGGTGCGCGAGAGCAACCTCGATGTCGGCGCACGCACGATCGAGGTCAACCGAGCCGAGTACATCGTCCGCGGCCTCGGTTTCATCGAGAGCGTGGACGACCTCGAACAAGCCGCGATCACGGCCCGGGACGGTCAGCCCATCCTCGTCAGCGACATCGCCAAGGTATCCCTCGGGCCCGCCCTGCGGCGGGGTGTGCTGACCAAGGCGGGTGTGGAAGCCGTCGGCGGCGTGGTTGTCGTCCGCTACGGCGAGAATCCGATGGCGACGATCCAGCGGGTCAAGGACAAGATCGCCGACATCGCCTCCGGGCTGCCGACGAAGGTCCTCGCCGACGGCACCGAGAGCCGTGTCACCATCGTGCCGTTCTACGACCGCTCGGGCTTGATCCGCGAGACGTTGCAAACCCTGAACGCGGCGATCTCGCAGCAGGTGCTTATCACGATCATCGTGGTTGTCCTCATGGTCATGCATCTGCGGAGCAGCCTGCTCATCGGGGCGATGCTCCCGATCACCGTGCTGATGACCTTCATCGGCATGAAGGCGTTCGGTGTCGACGCCAACATCGTGGCGCTCTCCGGCATTGCCATCGCCATCGGCACGATCGTGGACATGGGCATCGTGCTCAGCGAGAACATCCTCCGCCGCCTCGAAGAGTCGGAGAAGGCGGAGAGCGGCGAGCCCACCCTCGAAGTGATCTACCGCGCGACCAGCGAAGTCGGCGGGGCGGTGCTCACCGCGGTCGCCACGACCGTCGTCAGCTTCTTGCCGGTCTTCACGATGGAGGCCGCCGAGGGCAAGCTGTTCAAGCCGCTGGCGTACACCAAGACTTTCGCGTTGATCGCGTCGATCATCATCGCGCTGACGATCCTACCAGCCGCAGCGCATGTGCTGATGGGATTCCGCCCACGGATCAAAGTGCTCCGGACCATCGGCGCGGCGGCTCTGGTGCTCGGTGGCATCGCGATCGCGATCTGGCTGCACGTGATTGGTGGACTGATCATCGCTGCGTTTGGCGCGTTCTACCTCGTCAAGCCGTGGCTGCCGTCGCTGGTCGCCCGCGGTCTGCAGTGGTCGGCAAACCTCGTCGCTGTCCTAATTGTGCTCGTCGTGCTCGCGGGTGCGTGGGAACCCCTCGGACCCGAACCGGGCCTCGTTGGCAACAGCGTCTTCATCGGTGCCATCGTCGGCGGCCTCCTGCTCGCGTTCTGGCTCGTGCGGCTCGCGTTCTCGCATGTGCTCGCCTGGACGCTCCGCCACAAGCTCATCGGGCTCTCCCCGGCGGTTGGCGTCGTGTTGATTGGCATCACAGTCTGGCTCGGCTTCGATCGGGTCTGGGGGTGGCTGCCCGAGTCGGTCCGGCAGCACGAGACCGCGGTCGAGATCGCTCACGCCTTCCCGGGCTTGGGCAGCGAGTTCATGCCATCGCTCGACGAGGGCGCGTTCCTCTACATGCCGACCACGATGTCTCATGCCTCGATCGGCGAGGCGACCGAGATCCTCAAGGAACTCGATCGGCGGATCATGAGCGTGCCCGAGGTCGAGCTCGCCGTCGGCAAGATCGGCCGCGTCGAGAGCCCGCTCGACCCCGCCCCGATCTCCATGATCGAGACGATCATCGAGTACAAGAGCGAGTACCGGACCGACGACGAGGGCCGACGCCTCAACTTCCGCTACGGCACCGAGACTGACGCGTTTGTCCGCGATGATCAGGGCAACCTGATCGAGGACCAGGACGGCCGACCATTTCGCCAGTGGCGAGACGAGATCAAGTCGAACCAGGACATCTGGGACGCGATCGTCGAGGCGGCGGACATGCCGGGCGTGACGAGTGCTCCGAAGCTCCAACCCATCGAGACCCGCATCGTCATGCTCCAATCGGGCTTCCGCGCCCCGATGGGCATCAAGGTCTACGGCCCCGATCTCGAATCGATCGAGTCGTTCGGCCTCGATCTCGAACGCCTGCTCAAGCAGGTGCCCAGCGTCCAGCCGCTCGCGGTCTTCGCGGACCGCGTGGTCGGCAAGCCGTACCTCGAAATCGACATCGACCGCGAGAGGATCGCGCGGTACGGGCTGACGATCGCGGATGTGCAGGAAGTCATCGAGGTCGCCATCGGCGGCAAGCCGCTGAGTATGACCGTCGAGGGCCGCGAGCGATACCCAGTCCGGGTCCGCTACCTCCGCGAGTTGCGCGACCAACCTGAGACTCTCGGCGACATCCTTGTGCCTACTCCGTCAGGAGCGCAGGTGCCATTACGAGAGCTGAGCACGCTCGAGTACCGCCGCGGGCCGCAGATGGTCAAGAGCGAGGACACGTTCCTTGTCGCATATGTGCTCTTCGACAAGATGCCCGGCTTCGCCGAGGTCACCGTCGTCGAGGATTCACAGCGGTTCATCCAGGACGCCATCGACGCCGGGGATGTCGTCGTCCCGCCGGGCGTGAGCTATGAGTTCTCGGGTTCGTACAAGAACCAGGTCCGCGCTGCGAAGCGGATGAGCGTTGTGCTGCCACTGGCGCTCGCGGTGATCTTCCTGCTGCTCTACTTCCAGTTCCGCAAGGTCGGCGTCACCCTGATGGTCTTCACCGGCGTTTTCGTCGCGTGGGGCGGCGGGTTCATCATGCTGTGGTTCTACGCCCAGCCGTGGTTCCTCGACACGACGCTGCTCGGGACCAACCTCCGCGGCCTGTTCCAGATCGAGCCGTACAACCTCAGCGTCGCAGTCTGGGTCGGGTTCCTTGCGCTCTTCGGCATTGCCACCGACGACGGCGTCATCATGGCGACCCGCATCGAGCAGTCGATGGCCGACGAGAAGCCCGACTCAATCGAGGCAATCCGCAAGGCCGTCGTCGATGGCGGCCATCTCCGCATCCGTGCTGCCGTGATGACCAGCGCCACGACCATCCTCGCGCTGCTGCCCGTGCTCACCAGCACCGGGCGCGGTGCCGACATCATGGTCCCCATGGCCATCCCATCATTCGGCGGCATGGCCGTCGCCTCCATCACTTGGTTCGTCGTTCCCATCCTGTACTGCTGGGTCGCCGAGTGGAAGTTCCGCTTGGCTCGCTTGGCATCCGACCCTTATGTGCCACCGGCACAAGGAGAAACTGTATGAAATCTGCAACTCTGATCGCATGCCTCTGCCTGTCCTCTCCGGCCTCGCTGGCCATGGCCCAGCATGCTGGCCATGGATCCGCAACTCAGCACGCCGCCGAGCCTGTCAATGTGATGTGTCCGATCGGTGCGGAGCCGATCGACGGTAAGACGTTCGTGCAACACGAAGGAAAGACCGTTGGTTTCTGTTGCCCCGGGTGTGACAAGGCATTCATGAACTGGGAAGAGAACCGTCGCAGCGCGTTCGTGCTCGCGGCGATGCGTGGCGATGAGCCCGGCGCGGCCGATGCTCATGCCGCGAATCCCGAAAAGGAGGCGAAGGCGGACCCGTACCTGCTCGACACCTGCCCGGTGTCGGGCCAGAAGCTTGGTTCGATGGGCGAACCACTCATCAAGACCATCGAAGGGCGTGAGGTGCGATTCTGTTGCGGCGGGTGTGTCGGGCGCTTTGAGGCCGACACCGCAAAGTACTTTACCGTAATGGATAAGGCCATTGCCAAGCAGCAGATGCCGTATTACCCACTCGACACCTGCGTGGTGACGGGCGAGCCGCTCGCAATCGGTGGTGAAGACATCGCCATCAACCATGTTTACAAGAACCGCCTCGTGCGGCTGTGCTGTAAGGGCTGCGTGCGCGACTTCGAGGCCGAGCCCGCCAAACACCTGGCGAAGCTCGACGAGGCCGTGATCGAGGCCCAACGCGCCGACTATCCGCTCGAGACCTGTGCCGTGCTTGAGGGCAGCAAGCTCGGGTCGATGGGTAAGCCTGTCGAGATTGTCGTTGCCAATCGCCTCGTCAAGTTCTGCTGTGGCGGCTGCCAGCCCTCGTTCGAGGCTGACCCTGCGAAGTACATGGCGCGTCTCGACAAAGCGTGGAAGCCCATCCACGAGGCGCAGGGCAAGCTCCCAGTGAAGGAAGGACACAAGGACGGTGACCACGGCCGGGACGGTCATGGTGATCACGGCAACGGTCGCCACGGACACGGCGACGGCTAATTGAGAGGAGACATACGCATGAACACCAACAACCACCGACGCTTCGCACCGCTGCTCGTGCTGCTGGCGTTCATCGCGGCTGCTCCCGCAATGGCGGTCCAGGTCTCCTCCTCGGGTCCATCCGGGGAGGAGACGGGGCTGACCAACACCGTGTGTCCGGTGATGCCGGATGAGACGGTCGACCCAAGCTTTTTCACTGATCACGACGGGTCGCGTGTGTATTTCTGCTGCCGACGCTGCGTGCTCCGCTTCGAGCAAAATCCGGAGGCCTACGCCGAGTCGTTGGCACAGGTCATGCCTGTGGCGATGCAGGGCAGTACGAGCCAGGCTGGGGCGGGGGGTCATGACCACGATCACCCCGAGGATGTCGATGCCGCTCAGGAGTCCAACGTGGCTGATGGTGACCACGAGCACGACAGTGGGTCGCCCGAGGAGGGCCACGACCATGCAACAGACCATGGCGTATCACCGACTGCGATGCTCGGTCGCTTCCATGTTGTGGTCATCCACTTTCCGATCGCGTTCTTGCTCCTCGGCGCTCTCGTTGAGGCCGCAGGACTCGCTCGCAAGCGGTGGGGGAATCACGGCGTTGTCCGACTCCTCACGGCGGTAGGAGCTCTCTCGGCCGTTGTGGCGATGGCGCTTGGCTTGCTTCATGGGTCTGCGAGCGATTACGCGGGCACGTTGTCGTGGGTGTTCTGGTGGCACCGTGCGCTGGGAATCGCTGTCACGGTTGCAGCGGTCGTTGCGTGGTTCGCCGTTGAACAGCGCGCGAGACGCAAGGGGACGAGCAGGTTTGCTACGGCAGCGTTGCTGGTGTCCGCCATCCTGGTCGGCGCAGCCGGCCACTTCGGCGGTTCGCTCGTTTACGGATGGGAGTACCTACTGCCATGATGCGCGGAGTTGCCGAGACCGATGTGCTGGCGTGCCCAGGCGGCCCGACTCTGGCTCAGCGCTTGCGCCGCGTTCGCATCGCTTGCCGAGCAGCCTTCTTGAGCCTCGGCGACATCGTTTCCGCGACGTCAAGCACGCTCGTGTTCTTGAGGTACTCCAGCTGCTTTGAGTGCTGCGCAACGCAGAGGCATCCGGGGGGGCATGGGCCCTCCTCGGCGCAGTGTCCAAAGCCGAAGGAACAATGGCACTCGATCACTGGATCGTCGAAGGCCACACAAAGGTCGTACAGAGAGACTTGGTCTGCAGGAGAGACCAGGCGCACACCGCCTCCGACGCCGCGTTGGGTTTTTACGAGCTTCTTGCGCGCCAGTGCGTTGACGACCTTGCCGAGCGTCGGCCGCGAGATGCCGGTCAGCTCCACAAGCGCGGGAATCTGCATGCACTCGTCGGGCTCGTTGCGCCCGATGAGTCCCATACATACCGCCGCCATCGCTACCTGCCGTGAAATCATCCAGACCTTCCAAGGCCATCGAGGCCGCTTTGTCCAGCATCTTCTTCGAAGGATATGGGCGATCGGAGGCGGGAGCACGCAGATGACGGGCGTGCCGCGCTTGCTTCAATCATTCAAAGAGGATAATCTTTGCATCTTTAGCGTGTCAATGGGCCGCCTTGATGCTCAGGAGCGGCGACGACTGTCGGCACGGGCACCCCAAATAGGAGCCGAATCATGACAGCCTCTCGGAAACAGACTCTCCTCCTCATCCCGTTGCTATTCGTGGCCACTGCATTCGCGGCCCCAGCCACCACACAGGACCACGTCGACAAGGAGCACTCGAACCACGAGACGCAGGAAGCCGGCGGGAACGCGGACATCGTGAAAGAGCTCGCAGCACTCCGCGCTCAGATCGCCCAGCTCGAGGCCTCTTTGCAGCTCGGCCATCGACCCGCATCCTCAGATTCCGACACGACCACTGAGCACGCCAGCGAGAAGCACAGCGCGATGGGCGCGATGAGCGGTAAGCGTCAGATGGGCATGAACGCAATGGGACCGATGGGCTCCTCCGATGCCAAGCCCATGGGCGGCATGCGGGGGATGCGCAGCATGATGGGCATGGGCCCGAAGGCGAAAGACGTCGACGGCGCCACCGATGAGATGGAAGTGCGCTCCGACCTCCCGGGGTTCCCCGGCGCATCACACATCTACCACATCGGTGCGACAGGCTTCTTCCTCGACCACGCCGATCACATCGGACTGTCGCTCGAGCAGCAAACTCATCTGAACAACAAGAAGCAAGAGGCACTCCTTGCCCAGTCGGAGTTCGACCGTCGCATCGAAGGCCTCGAGGAAGTGCTGTGGTCGCTGACGGCCGCGTCTACCCCCGATATCAAGCGCATCGAGACCGAGGTCCGCGCCATCGAAGCGCAGCGTGCCGAGAAGCGTCTCGCGTTTATCAGGGCGGTGGGAGAGGCGGCCCAGATTCTAACTGCCGAGCAACGACAAACCCTCGCCGGAACCCGCCCCGTGGACGTGGCCGGCCAGGGCAAGGGTGACTGAAACCTCCACAGAAAGGAGCATGACAATGCCAAACCAAGCAAAACAAACCACGGCCTCACGCATCACACTCGCGGCCCCGGACGCAAGCGAGGTCTTTGTCGCTGGATCGTTCAACGACTGGAGCACAACCGAGCACCCGATGACGCGCGACGAGCAGGGTTGGTGGGAGATCGAACTCGACCTCCCGCCGGGCCGCTACGAGTACAAGTTCGTAGTTGACGGCACGTGGTGCTGTGAGGCGGGCTGCGACCGTCCGTACAACGGTTCTGAAGGCTGCGCTCCAAACGAGTACGGCACGATGAACCGCGTGCTTGAAGTGAGCACGGACGGCTAATGGCCCGCCTCTCCCCAGCCTTGTCGATCACACCAACGCACAGCAGGGCACCCCGCGCCCCTGTTGTGCGTTGGTGCGACCTCGGCTGGGCCCGGCCAGGCCCACAAGCACCGCACCGGTCTGCTATGCGCGAACAAGGGGACACCATGGGGCCGCATCATAAATCTCAGTTCCACCGAGCAGCTCTCTGGACTGCCGGGATCACCGTGTCGCACTTCGCACTCAACACGCATTCGCCAGCGCTCCACTGGCTCCACATCCTGCTCGCAGGCCTCTTCCTCATTCCCATCCTGATCTCTGCGGTTGCATTCGAGCTGAGAGGAGGGTTGCTCGCGGCCGCTGTCGCGAGTGTCGCCTACCTAAGCCACCTGATCTGGTCATGGGGTGATTCACCGATGGCCAATCTCGACCAATATGCGTGGCTTGGCGTGTATCCGGTTGTTGGCGCGATTACCGGGCACCTCGTGCAGTCCTCGAACATACGCAAGCGGCAACGCGACGAAGTCATAGCTCGCTCCAGGCACGCCGAGATGATCAATGGGATTGCGGGGCTACTCACCGCTGTGGGGGTGCGTGACGAGGCGACGGTCGAGCACTCACGCCGAGTCGCCGAGCTATCCGCGGCGATCGCCACAGAGCGCGCATTTGAAGACCACGAGGTGTCCCACATACGTCTAGCGGCCTTGGTGCACGATATCGGGAAGGCCGGGGTCCCTGACGCGATCCTGTTCAAACACGGCGCGCTCGACGAGGAGCAGATGGCGGCGATGCGCGAGCACGTCGACATCGCCGTTGGCATGCTCGGTGAGATTCCCGGCACGGAAGCGATCGCCCGGCTGGTCTCGCAACATCACGAGTGTCCGGATGGCACTGGGTACCCCCGAGGCCTTGCCGCAGAAGACATCGACCCCGCTGCCGCTGTGCTCCGGGTTGCGGATGTGTTTGCCGCACTCACCGAGGCGCGACCGTACCACGAGGTGATGTCTGCATCAGAGGCGTTGCGCGCCATGGAGGCTCTGCGCGGAGCGAAGCTCGACGAGGCGACCTTCGCGGCACTTCACAGCGTGATCGCCAATGACACATTCGATGACGCGGCCACGACAGGCAATCAGCCAATGGGGGGTGCATCGTGATCCGATTCACCACGCTAGTGACGGTGTGTCTTCTTGTTGCCGCCGGTAGTTCCGACACACTTGCGCAGGTCACACCCGAGGAACACGCTCAGCATCATCCCGAGTCGGCGGCGGGCGACACGAATGAGGCGAGCGGTGCTAGCGGCATGCAGGGCATGGGCGACATGGGTGAGATGATGAGCCGGATGGGTGTTCCGCCGCCCAAGGACATCTATCCGAGCCTCATGGACCTCCCGAACATGACGGCCGAGCAGCGCGACGCGTTTGAGCGACTCGGCCACGAGCGGATGCGCGCCGGTACAGAACTGATGAGCGAGGGCTTTGACGCGCTGCTCCGGTCGTCACCCACGCAGGACTTCGAGGCAATGCAGGACGCCGTGAACACGCTCCGAGAGGGCCTGTCACGATTCGATAGCGGACTGGCTGCGCACCGTGTCATGAACAGCGGGGTGCCCTCAGATCAGGCCGCCATGGAGTGGTTCAAACGCGAGTTGAATCTCTCTACGCCGGCGTCGGGCTCGACCACGACTGGTCCGTTTGGGTGGTCCTGGTTCCACGCGAGCGGCATGACCGTGCTGATCGGCTTCGCCCTTGTCATGATCGCGCTGTACTTCATGAAGATGCGGCGAGCCGCGAACCTGCTGCAAGAACTCGCGGCACAACCTGAGGGTGCTCCATCAGCTCAGTCAGCTCCGTCGGCTTCATCCGCCGCGAACCTCGCCCCTCCTCCCGCGCCCGCAACAGCGGCGTTGCAGCCGTCGGTCCGCAATGAGCGATGGGAAGGACGGCTCCGTCTCGCAGCGACGTTCAGAGAGACGCCTGACATTGATACCTTCCGCTTCGTCAACCCCACGGGAGGTGCTGTCCCGTTCTCGTACCTCCCCGGTCAATTCATGACCGTGGAGATCGAAACCGAGGGACGACGCGTGAAGCGTTCGTACACGATCGCATCGAGCCCCACGCGACAGGAGTATGTCGAGATTTCCGTCAAGCGCGAGGAGCACGGGGTCGTAAGCCGTGCGCTCCACGACACGCTCGCCGATGGCGACGAGCTCACACTGAGTGCTCCGTCGGGAACGTTCACATTCACCGGCGAGGGGGAAGAAAGCATCGTCCTCGTCAGCGGCGGAGTCGGCATCACTCCCATGATGAGTGTGATCCGATACCTCACGGATCGCGCGTGGGCGGGCCACATCTATCTCCTGCACTGCTGCCGAACCACCGACGATTTTTGCTTCCGCGATGAACTGGAGTATTTGCAGCGGAAGCACCCGCGCCTCAATATCACGGCCACAATGACGCGTGCACGAGGCAGCACCTGGGTTGGCCCGACCGGGCGGCTTTCGGCAGGGCTCATCCGAGAATGTGTGCCAGACATCGCCTCCAAGCTTGTTCATCTGTGCGGCCCACCGCCGATGATGGAAGCGCTCAAGGGCACGCTCTGCAAACTCGGTGTCCCCTCCGAACGCGTCAAGACCGAAGCCTTCGGACCCGCCAAGAGAGCTGTTCCGGCGGCGGATACCGCTACTCAGGCGTCGTATTCGACCGTGCGTTTCACCGTGTCCGGAAAAACAGTCCCTCTTCCGCCGACATCCACAGTGCTTGAGGCGGCGGATGACGCCGGGGTCGACATCGATAACTCCTGTCGTGCGGGGACCTGCGGGAGCTGCAAAGTAAAGCTTCTCAAAGGCGAGGTCACGATGGACGTGGAGGACGCGCTTGATGACGCGGACCGACAAGCCGGCGTCATCCTCGCCTGTCAGGCCAAGAGCAAGAGCGACAAGCTTGAGGTGGAGGCCTGAGATGCATGAGCGACAGAAGATCATCGTTTCGGGGCTTATCACGCTTTTGCTGGTGCTCACCTTGGGCTTCTTCGTGCACCGTGACCCACGATTCGCGGGCAGCCTCACCGGTGGCCTGCTCGGTGTTGCCGCCGCATCGCTCATGCTTGTGCCGCTGCTCTACCTGTTCGTGAAGCGGATTCCGTGGCTCAAACGGAGAGTCACGCCGTACGTCTCGATGCGAACCTTCCTCACGGTCCACATTTACGCCGGCGTACTCGCTCCAATCCTCGGTGTGCTGCACACGGGGCATAAGTTTCAGAGCCCTCTCGGTATTGCCCTTACTCTCATGATGCTCGTCGTAGCGGTGAGCGGATACCTTGGGCGATACCTCCTCGGACAGCTTTCGACCGACATCCGGAAGATGAAAGCAGACCGTGAGCGTTTGCTGACGGCGCATCGTGCCCTGGCTCAAGAGATAGGCGACCACCCCGACGCCGCTGTGACGCTCCGCCGGAATAGTTCGCTGCTCGGCCGGGCAGCATCGTTGTTCATCGCGCGTGACGAACAGGGGTTAATGCAGCTCCCGTCAAGGGCAATTCGTATCAGCGAATCCATCTCAGACCTCGACCTCGCCATCCGCACGCACTCCACAGCCAAGAACGCATTCGGCCGCTGGCTCGTGTGTCACATCCTCGTTGCCGTCGTGCTCTACGCGCTGCTCTTCGTACATGTCTGGTCGGCGTGGTACTTCGGCATCCGGTGGCTCCCATGAAAAAACTCGAAGTTATCTATGGCGTCGTCACACTCGGAGGACTTGGCTTCGCATTCTCACTCCCACTGTTCGTCCATCGAGGGGGTGCAGGCGCGGCTCCCGGTTGGCAAGAGTTCGTCAGTCCCGGACCGCTCACCGAGGCCCACGCCTTTCTCGGCAACGATTGCACCTCTTGCCACACGCCCCACATCGGCGTCACTGCTTCGAACTGCATTGCTTGCCACGCCAATGACGAAGAGCTTCTTTCTCAACCCGAGACTGCGTTCCATGCAAGCGTGGGCTCTTGCGTCGGCTGTCACACCGAACACCAGCCGCCACCTGCTACACCCACGTCGATGGACCACGAACGGCTTGTGGCGATCGCCCGTTCTCGCGGAAGTGAGCCTGAGCACGCGTGGATTAACCAAGTCTTAGGTCGTGCGGACTCGCTACGACTACCGCACGCGCGACTGACTCCGCAGGAGCTCGCACTCGACTGCGCGTCCTGCCACGCAAACGAGGAGCCGCACCGAACACTCTTCGGAACCAACTGTGCTTCGTGCCACTCCACTTCGACTTGGAACATCCCGGAGTACCGGCACCCTTCGCCCATGTCTATGAACTGCGCGCAGTGCCACAGCGCGCCGCCGAGCCACTACATGGGCCACTTCAACATGGTGTCAAAGCGCGTGGCCGGTATTGAGCATGCCGAGGTGACGGACTGCTTCAAGTGTCACCGGACTAACTCCTGGAACGAGATCCCACGGATCGGCTGGTACAAGCACCACTGATATGAGAACCGCTGCGCGACATGATTGAGAACCTCATCAACGTCACTGTTCAGCTCATCGAAGCGATTGCCGCGGTCATGATCGCTGCATCCATCGTGGCTGCCGTGATAGACATCGTGGTCGCAGCGGTACGCCGGGGTCTCCGCGAGCGCACGACCGAGTCGCGCCTCCGCCTCGCCGAACGCCTTGTGCTCTCACTCGAGTTCCTGATCGCGGCGGACATCCTCAAGACGGTTGTCACGCCCACACTCGAGGGGATGGCCGTACTCGGTGCGGTCATCGTGATTCGCACCGTGCTCAGTCTGAGCATCGCCTACGAGCTTCGGCGCGACGGGCACAAGAAGCCGGAGAGCTGCTCATGAACCCCAGGGCATTCGAAACACGCGCCCGGAAGTGGTTTGCCAGCCTCCGAGTTCGCACTCAGTTATTGCTCGTCGTGAACACCGTCGTTGGCGTATCCACGCTCGGCATGCTCTACCTCGACTACCGGGCCAGCATGGATGCGGCGATTCAGATCAAGCAGGCATCGCTCGCCGACGAGGCCAGTGCGATTAGCGAGGCCATCAACGCGCTCAGCCACCATGGGAGCGAGACGGTCCAGGCCTACCTCGACAGTGTTTGCACCGCGATGGACACGCAGACATCGCCCGGGCACACGGTGCAGGCGTGGCAGGCAACGGGTCTGTACTTCGCCTCACACACCACGCACGTGGACTCTGAGAGTCCATCGCGTATCCGTGGCCAATCGGGCAACGAACCGACCCTGGTACGGGTCTCGGAGCTGGCGAGCCCGGTGGTTGCCTCCGCACGAGCCACCGCTGCACGGCGCGCGGGAGTGCTCTTTGGCGCCGCCGTCATCGCAGCAGCCATCGTGAACACCCTGCTGCTACGCCTCGTCTCAACACCGCTCGAAGCCCTAGCGCGTCGCGTCCGCGCTTTTGGGGAGACACACGACCCCGGTCATCTCCCCGAACCCACCAACGCCGAGTTGGCGACACTAACCGAGGAGCTGGGCGGCATGATGGTCGACCTCGCTAAGCGTGAAGAGGACCGCACGGCGCAGCTAGCCCGAGCGAGCCGCCTCCAGTCTCGGTTGATGGCAGGTCCCTCGCTCAATCCAGATATCGCCATCGAGTACCACCCGGCCGACCAAGTTGCAGGTGACTACGTAGAGGTGATCGAGTTGGCCACCGGAGACAGGCTGATTTGCCTTGCCGACGTGGTCGGGCACGGGGTCCCAGCCGCCATGGGCGCCGCCGTGATCAAGGCCCTCGTCGTCTCCCTCGATGCGTCGGAGCTCAGCCCAGCGGCCGTACTTGAAGTCCTCAACTCGGGCGTCTATCGAGCGAGCTTGCCTGAGGACTTCGCGACCATGATCGTCGTGCGAGTGCCTGCACTCGGAGGGCCCGTCATTTACGCGAGCGCGGGTCACGAGACCTGCTACCTGCTCAGCGCCCAAGGGCGGCTCTCCGAGCTCTCTTCGACGGGCATGGTTCTCGGCATCGACCCCTCTGCGGAGTTTGAAGACGTCGAGCTCGACCTTGACGCTGGCGACGTCCTCGTGCTCATGTCCGATGGTCTGAGCGAAGCCATGGACCGCAACGGAAGGCTGTTGGGCCGACAGTCGATCACGCGGACGCTCTCCCGCTTGCGGAAACCCGCGGCGAAAGCCGCGGCCGAGAGCGTGCTCTGTTCCGCGCGTCAACACCTCGATGGCAGAGCCGCTGCTGACGACATGACGGTGGTCGCCGTTGCCGTTGCGGGGGCCAAACAACTACAGGGGGTCTCCTGATGCGACATCTACTCATGCACGTGGCGGGTTGCGCCCTGCCACTACTGGCAGTGTTCCTGCTCCCGCTGTTTGGAGTCGACAACGACGTTGCGTGGCTCGTCTTCATCGTGCTGATGTTCGGGTGTCACCTGCTGATGCTCCGCGGGCATGACCACGGTCCGACCTCTATAGACAAAGGAGATACCCGCCATGAACACGATTAGTGTCAAGGCATCCGGATTCGCCTTCGGCGCCGCGTGCGGCTTGCTTTACCTCGCGTGTTCCACGCTCATGCTCGCCGCTCCGAAGGAGCTCGTGGTCCGGTTCTTCAACAGCGTCATGCACGGCCTCGATGTCGAGCCGGTCGTCCGTTGGGACATGCCGTGGTGGGAGGCGCTCGTCGGCGTTGTTGAGATCACGATCCTTGGCTGGCTCTTCGGCGCACTCGTCGCCTCACTCTACAACCTCGCCACAGGGAGGGGCTCGAAATGAAACACGACCATCACGACCACGCCGCGAAGCACGGGCCCGACCACAACAGTGCGGGAGGACACCACAACCACCATGCGCACATGGTGGCGGATTTCCGGAAACGGTTCTGGGTTTCGCTGGTGCTCACCGTTCCCGTCGTGATTCTCGCGCCCATGATCCAGTCGCTGCTCGGGCTCGAGGACGCGCTCGCCTTCACGGGCGACTCCTATGTGCAGTTCGTTTTCGCCTCGATCGTGTACTTCTACGGCGGCTGGCCCTTCCTCTCGGGGCTGCGCCACGAGCTCGGCAAGCGGCGCCCGGGCATGATGACGCTCATCGCGCTGGCAATCTCCGTGGCTTATTTCTATTCCACCGCGGTCGTCTTTGGTCTGGTCGGCGAGGTCTTCTTCTGGGAACTCGCGACGCTCATCGACATCATGCTCCTCGGTCACTGGATTGAGATGAAATCCGTGATGGGCGCGTCCGCGGCACTTGAGAAGCTCGTCAAGCTCATGCCGTCCGAGGCGCACCTCGTCAGTGAAGATGGCAGCACACGCGACGTGCCCGTATCCGATCTCCACCACGGCGACCGAGTCCTGGTGAAACCCGGCGAGAAGATCCCCACAGACGGGCTGATCGTCGATGGACGCTCGACCATCAACGAGGCGATGCTCACTGGCGAGAGCAAGCCTGCCGAGAAGGGAGAGGGAGACGAAGTCATCGGGGGTGCGATCAACGGTGAATCGGCCTTCACTATGGAGGTCCGACGCACTGGGGGCGAGACCTATCTCGCTCAGGTCATTGAGATGGTCCGCGCGGCCCAAGAGTCGAAGTCCAAGACGCAGGACTTGGCCAACCGCGCGGCACTCTGGCTCACTGTGATCGCGATCACAGTAGGCTCTGCCACGCTCGTGACGTGGCTTCTCATCGGTAAGCCGTTCGACTTCTCACTTGAGCGTGCGGTGACCGTCATGATCATCGCGTGCCCTCATGCGTTGGGCTTGGCGGTCCCACTCGTCGTTGCTGTCTCGACGTCGATCTCGGCCGGAAACGGCCTTCTCATCCGCGATCGCACCGCTTTCGAGAGAGGCAAAGACCTTGACGCCATCGTCTTCGACAAGACCGGCACGCTCACAGAAGGCAGATTCGGCGTCACCGACATCATCTCACTGGGCGAGCGGTCCAAAGAGGACCTACTTCGCCTCGCGGCGAGTCTTGAGAGTCAGTCAGAGCACCCCATCGCTGAAGGTGTCGTGCGTGGTGCCCGGGAACGGAAAGTCGAGTTCCCCGCGCCATCAGAGTTCAGAGCCATCCCCGGCCGCGGAGCCGAGGCGGTCGTCGACGGCACTCGTCTCCGGATCGTCAGCCCGGGCTACCTCCGTGAGCATGACATGGCCGTCACCGACGAGCGGGTACGCACCGTCGCCGATCAGGGTAAGACCGTCGTTTACCTGATTATCGACGGGGCTGTCGAGGGAGCCATCGCGCTTGCAGACATCATCAGACCGGAGTCACGCGAGGCGCTCGAACGGCTCAAAGCCATGGGCATCCAAGTAATGATGCTCACCGGTGACGCCGAGGCCGTGGCGAAATGGGTCTCTGAGGAACTCGGACTCGATGACTACTTCGCCGAAGTTCTTCCAGACCAGAAGGCATCCAAGATCAAGGAAGTGCAGTCGCGTGGCCTCGTGGTCGCGATGACAGGCGATGGTGTGAACGACGCGCCGGCACTCACCCAAGCCGATGTTGGCATCGCCGTCGGGGCTGGTACTGATGTCGCGATCGAGTCTGCGGACATCGTGCTCGTCCGCTCTGACCCCCGAGATGTGACCGCCATTATCGAGCTTTCGCGTGCAACCTACCGCAAGATGGTCCAGAACCTTTGGTGGGCAACGGGCTACAACGCGTTCGCCATCCCCGCAGCTGCTGGGGTGCTGTACCCGCTCGGGATCGTACTGTCTCCGGCACTGGGCGCTGTATTCATGTCCCTATCCACCGTGATCGTGGCAATCAACGCCAAGTTCCTACGCATCGAGCGGCCTCCAACGGACACCCATCCTGTGGTGACAGAACGCGACGAGTAGGAAGCGATTTACATATATCCCCCCAAAAGGACAAGAGCCATGAAACACTTTACGCCCACCATAACCGCAGCCATTCTGATGATCGCATTGTTCACAATCGCGGCCGGCAGTCTTGACGCCGGCGAACGCCAACCTGAAGGCAGCGTAGCGGCCATGGATCAGCTCGATGCCGCCCGAGCCAAGCTCCAAGTCGCTGAGCGCATCTGTCACATGTTCCACGATGCAGAAAGCGGTGCTCCGCGAGGTGGTATGGATCCCGAGGCCATCTACCGGTGGTCCAAGAGACGAATGCAAGCCGAGATGGAGTTGTATGAACTCGATCCCAGTCTCGGGAACCAAGAGGACGCGATTCTCCGGCATGTCGAGTGGATGAAGGCGTGGAATCAACGAGTTGTTGAGTCCAATGCCTCCTCACCATTTGGTATCGCAGTCACGGAATACTTCGTTGCCGAGGCCGAGGCAATACATCTATCTACCACGACACCTTAGAGTACTCGAAGGAGTATCACAATGGATAACGCCGTCGCACTGGTGCAGGCTTACCTCAGGGTCAACGGCTACTTCACTGTCACCGAATTCCCAATTGTCGAATCAGGTCGCTCGGGCATCCACCGAACCGCGACTGACATCGACGTTTTAGCTTTTCGGTTTCCCGATGCTGTACGATTGGTCCCAAGGCGAGGTAGATCCTCGACCCAAGACGTTGCAGTCGGTGAGGTTGACCCAGCACTCGCGCTCACCGATGGCGGAGCCGACATGCTCGTCGGTGAGGTCAAAGAGGGAAAGGCAACTCTCAATAGAGGAGCCACGGAACCCGCTGTACTGCGTGCAGCTTTGACGAGGTTCGGATGCTGCAGTTACGACCACGCGGAGACATTAGCCACCGACCTTGTGAGTCGAGGAGCCGCACAGACTCAATCGGGGCACCGGGTCCGCCTTGTCGCTTTCGGATCAACGCACGACCAGAGTGTTGGGCGACATTACCATGTGATCCTTCTCTCGCAGGTTATATCCTACCTTGATGAATACCTCGATCGCCACTGGCAGACCCTGCGGCTGAGCGAGTTCAAGGAGCCCGGCTTGGCCTTTATTGGCATGCTGAAGAAGGCAAAGGTGTCGCTTCACACAAGTGCACAATGAGAAATACTTTACCACCAGCATCGTCACCACTGTCTAGTATGTATGCATTGCGGGAGAATAATCACCATGTCTGATATCGATCCACGAGTATGGGAATCATGGAGTCGACGCCGGTTCATCGGGACCGGTGGTCGGGCCGTGCTTGCCGCCTATGCGTTGTCGGTCCCCGGTGTTGTGCGCGCGTATGCCGAATTAGCGCGAGGGACGAGCCCGGAGCTCGACGCCACCTCGCCAGAGGGTATCGACCTATTTATTGAGCGGAAAACGATTGACATCGGTGGTCGTCCGTCGTCTGCGATCACAATCAATGGAGGCATCCCGGGCCCTCTGATCCGCATGCGTGAGGGCCGGGATGCGTTGATCCGTGTGCATAATCGCCTTGACGAATCAACATCGATCCATTGGCACGGGCTTCTGGTGCCATTCACAATGGACGGCGTGCCAGGGGTCAGCTTCGAGGGGATCGATTCGGGAACGACATTTGAGTATCGGTACCCTGTGCGTCAGAACGGGACCTACTGGTATCACAGCCATTCCGGGCTCCAAGAGCAGCTCGGCCACTACGGGCAGTTGATCATCGATCCAGCCGACAAGGATCCCGTCGAGTACGACATCGAATACTCGGTTGTCTTGTCAGACTGGACGCACATGGACCCGTATGTGGTGATGCACAAGCTCAAGACGATGGAGGGCTATTTCAACTTCCAACGCCCCACGCTTGCGAACCTGAAGACGCAAGCCGAGGCTACGGGGCAAAGCATCACCGAGGTTCTCAAGACGCGCCTGAGCTGGCAGCTCATGCGGATGGACCCGACGGACATTGCCGATGTGACCGGTTCGACATACACCTTCCTCATGAATGGGCGGACCCCGGATGAAAACTGGACCGCTGTTGCGCAGCCCGGCCAGCGTGTTCGCCTTCGGATCGTCAATGCCTCTGCATTGACGTACTACGACTTCAGGGTCAACGGTCTACCCATGGCGGTGGTCCAAGCCGATGGCCAAAACATCGAGCCCGTGGAAACCGACGAGCTCCGGATTGCCGTTGCGGAAACCTACGATGTCATCGTCACGCTTCCCGACGATCGCCCGAGGACGCTCTTTGCCGAAGCGATGGACCGAAGCGGGTTCGCACGTGGCACGATCGGGCCTCGGCCTGATATCGAAGCGGCGATACCAGAGCGTCGTCGGCGACCGATGCTCACAATGGCGGACATGGGGATGATGCACGCCGTGATGAATGACAACTCCTCGGACGCGGGTTCCATGGAGCACGGGTCGCACGGGAACATGAGTGTCGCAGCCGATACTGCGCACATCAACGAAGGGTCTGCGAGTTCGGTCGAAGATCTACCGACATCGGGATTGCCGGAGCAGGTCGAGCACGGACCCGACACGCACGGCCCGGGGAGTATTGTGATGGGGCGCACGAGGTATCGCCAACTGAGCGATCCGGGCCCCGGGCTTGGGGATGATGGGCGGCGCGTTCTCACCTATTCGCAACTCCGATGCCTGGAGACACCCGCAGATCGGCGTCCACCAACCCGACAGTTCGATCTTCACCTGACTGGCAATATGCACAAGTACATCTGGGGATTCGACGGCAAGAAGTGGTCGGAAGCGGACATGATCCGCTTTCAATACGGCGAGCGCCTGCGCATCAACATGGTCAATGACACCATGATGAATCATCCGATTCACTTGCATGGCATGTGGATGGACCTCTATGCAGGCAATAATTACGCCAAGAATCCACGCAAGCACACCGTGAATGTCCAGCCTGCCGAGCTTCTCACGGTCGATATCACAGCCGATGCGCCGGGGCAGTGGGCGTTTCATTGCCACGTCCTCTATCACATGAAAATGGGCATGTTCCGGACGATTGCCGTAGTCCTTTCTCTGGAAGAGGAGGCTGCAAATGCAGATTCATAAGTGTGTGTTGCTGATTCTTGTCTCTTGGGGAATGGCAGTCGAGCCAGCGCTCGCGCAGCACGAGCATCCCGCAAGCGAAACCAAGACCGAGACACCGGAGACATCGCAGAAGCCGCAGCCCGAAACATCGGCTGAAGGGTCTCAGCATAATGACGGCCCCGCCTTACCAGAAGGCATGTCTCTGGACGAGGTGCTTGACTATGCCTCGGGCCCGCCCCCAGAGAGCTATCCAGATCCAGTCGCAGATGACGAGCTGAAGTTCTTCACTCTGTTTGAGCAGCTCGAATACAGGATCCCGGACGGGGGAGGCGCTGATCAGATTGGTTGGGAGGCCCAGGGATGGGTCGGCTTCGACTACAACCGCTTTGTGTGGAAGTCTGAAGGCGAACTGACCTTTGAAGGAGAGGATCAAGGCGGATCGAGCACCGATTTCCTCTACTCCCGCCTCATCACGCCTTTCTGGAGTCTGCAGGCCGGAGCTCAGTACGCTAATGAGTGGGAATCGGGAGACTATGAAGACCGATGGTCCGGCGTTCTCGCCCTCCAAGGCCTCGCTCCCGGAATGATCGAAATGGACTCATCACTCTACATCTCTGAAGACGCGGATGTCACGGCCGCAGTCGAGGCGGAATATAACCTCCGACTCACGCAGCGACTCGTGCTTCAGCCTCGAGCAGAGCTCGGCTTCGCTTTCCAAGACATCCCGGACCGTGCGCTCGGTGCTGGACTGACGGATGCGAATCTAGAGTTGCGGCTGCGCTACGAGATCGAGCGAGAGTTCGCGCCGTACATCGGGGTGCGTTACGGGCTGCTGGCCGGTGAGACTGCAAGCATCGCCAAGTCGGCCGGCACCGACACGGAGAGTGTGTCACTGATTTTTGGCGTGCGGTTTGCGTTCTAGCACGATCGACAGCCTGATGCGAGGACTGTGCCAATGACCGCTGCGCTCCTCATCAGCATCCTGCTCGTTCTCTTGACCACCGGCGTTCGTCTCGCATTTTTTATGGTGGCAGCGAAGTACACGCTTGAAGCCAAAGAATTTACTTGGCACCGGTTTTTCTGCCTCATGCTCGGCATCTACATCAGTCATGTATTCGACATCGTTGTCTACGCGTTGGCGTACTATTTCGCTTGGCATATGTTGGAGATCGGTACCCTCTCAGGGGATCGAGCGGATGGTCCACTCGGACACTTTTATGCGTCTGCTGTCATGTATACCACCATCGGGTTCGGTGACATTCTCCCGACAGGGCATTTGCGGTTTATCGCATCCACCCAGGGATTGAGTGGGTTGCTGTACCTTGCGTGGTCGGCCTCATTCATTTTCGCAGCGATGAACCGCATGCTCAAGGACCGCAACAGCTGAGTCGAAAGGCACAGATGACTGAGAATGACCAAGGCGATGGCCGGAACGAAGGCCACAAGCACGAAGACGACTACGAGAAGGGCAGCCTCACGCTGACCGGCTCGATCGCGATGGGGACCGGCGTCATGATCGGCGCCGGCATCTTCGCTCTCACCGGACAGGTCGCCGAGCTCGCCGGAGGTCTCTTCCCGCTCGCCTTCATCGCCGCGGCCGTTGTCGTCGCCTTCAGCGCGTACTCGTACATCAAGGTCTGCAACGAGTACCCCTCCGCGGGCGGCATCGCGATGATCCTCAAGAAGGCGTACGGCCCGGGCGTTGTGACCGCGGGCTGCTCGTTGTTGATGTACTTCTCGATGGTCATCAACGAGAGCCTTGTCGCCCGCACCTTCGGCACCTACACGATGCGGATCTTCGGCGTGGGTTCGGACTCATGGCTCGTGCCCACGCTCGGCGTCGGCTTGATCGTCGTTGCGTTCATCGTCAATCTGCTCGGCAATCAGGTCATCGGCGGGCTGAGCAAGGTCACCGCGATCATCAAGATCGCGGGCATCGCGGTCTTTGCCGGGATCGGGCTCTGGGTGTCGGGGCTCTCTTTCGACACGCTCACGGGCGAGAGCGCGTCATCCGATGCCCAGGGCGGCATCACCGGTTTCCTCGCGGCCGTCGCGCTCTCGATCCTCGCGTATAAGGGTTTCACAACCATCACCAACAGCGGCGATGAGATCAAGGAGCCCAAGAAGAACGTCGGCCGATCCATCATCTTCAGCCTGCTCATCTGCACCGGACTCTACCTGCTTGTGACGCTCGCGGTCGCCGGTAATCTCAGCGTGAACGAGATCATCGCCGCGCGAGATTCGTCCCTCGCCGAGGCCGCCCGTCCGGCGGTCGGGCAATGGGGCGAGTGGCTCACCATCGGGCTCGCGATCGTCGCGACGATCTCCGGCCTCATCGCCAGCATGTTCGCTGTCTCGCGCATGCTCGCGATGCTCACCGATATGGACCTCGTCCCGCACCGTCACTTCGGCATGCCGGGCCGGATCCAGAAGCACACGATCGTCTATACCGCCGTCATCGCCCTCGCGCTGACGATCTTCTTCGACCTCGGCCGAATCGCTTCCCTCGGCGCGATCTTCTACATCGTGATGGATATGGCGATCCACTGGGGCGTCTTCAAGTACTTGCGCACGGAGCTCAACGCCAAGGCCTGGGTGCTGCTGACAGCCCTCGTCCTCGACGCGGTTGTGCTCGGGGCGTTCCTCTACCTCAAGCTCACGACCGACCCGCTCGTTGTCGGCGTCGGCCTCGGGTCGATGGCTCTGATCTTCGGGCTCGAAGCGTGGTTCATCCGGAGCAGACAGGATCGCTCTACCGATGATGACACTTGACTCCAGGTCGTCAGATATATACCCTTAGGGGGTATGGGTAAAAAACCACTAGATCGATCAGCGGCACATGTTTCTGAGGAAGACCGTGCACGCAACCTCGCCCGCCTCAAGCGGATCGAGGGGCAGGTACGCGGCATCGCACAGATGGTCGAACAGGACCGCTATTGCGTGGACATTCTCACACAGATCGCCGCCGTCCAGTCCGCAATGCGGTCGGTTGGCAAGGAACTCCTTCGGCATCACCTGAAGCACTGTGTGGCGGATGCAGCCAGGCTTGGCAAAGCCGAGTTCGAGCAGGCGAGCGATGAGCTGATCGAGTTGTTGTACAAGAACGCGAGGTAGATCAGATGACAACTCAATCCGCGACACTCCGAATCAGCGGCATGCACTGCGGCGGCTGCGCGAACAAGATCAGCGCCTCGCTGCTCAAGCTCGACGGCATCGAATCCGCTGATGTGTCGCCCCAGCGGGGGGAGGCTGTCATCCTGGGCAGCCCGCTCCCCGATGACGAAAATCTGAGAGACGCCGTTGCATCAGCCGGCGACTATGCGCTGACATCCGTGGATGAGGCAGAACCAACGGCCGCTGCGTCCGAACCGTCGACTCATCAACATCACGCGATGGTTGAAGAGCAACCCAAGGAGAGCCTTTACCCGCTCTTCCTGATCGTGGGCTTCATCGCCGGCGTCACGCTCTTGGTCGCCGTGAGCACCGGCGACTGGTCGGCGGAACCCCTCATGCGGCACTTCATGGCCGGCTTCTTCATCGTCTTCTCCTTCTTCAAGCTCCTCGATCCACCAGGCTTCGTCTCCGCCTACCGCGGCTATGACCTCATCGCCCGCAAGGTCCCCGCGTGGGGCTGGGCGTACCCCTTCGTCGAACTTGCCCTCGGCGTGGCGTATCTGCTCGCTTGGGTACCGGTCGTGACAAACGCCGTCACCCTCGTGTTGATGCTCGTCGGTGCCGCGGGTGTGCTCAAGGCACTGCTCAACAAGCGAGCCATCCGCTGTGCTTGCTTGGGCACGGCCCTCAACCTGCCCATGACCAAGGTCACGCTCGTCGAGGATCTGACCATGGCCGCAATGGCCGCAGTCATGCTCGGTCTCATGCTTTAGCACCAACGGGGCTGTTCGCCTGCCAGAGTAGCTGATGATCGCTCTGCCGCCCTTCTACCCATGTCCCCGCAAAGAGATGCGCCTGCATCAGCAGCCGCGGCAGATCCGGGTTCCGGATCGTCTCGCCCACCCGCGGGTGGAAGCAGGCCGGCGGCCAGAGGACGACGTCGTCGTGCTCGAGCATGACCCGGGCAACGAGGCCCGGGCCGGCCTGATCGCCGACGTACCGCCGCTCGAAGAAGGACTCCTCGATGGCGTTGACCGCCCGCCATGCCGCCGGGTGGTTCGGGACGAAGCCCATCGCCGCGTTCGAGATGATCTCACGCTGCTCGCACGCGACCCATGCGGCCACGCAGGGCGGGCAGCAGGCTTCGAGCGAGCGGACGGGCTTGATGTCGGTGTCAAGGTAGACGCCGCCGACGCGGGCCATGAGTTCGAGGCGGAGGATGTCGCTCCGCATGACGCAGCCGGGGACGCCGCCGATCGCGAGGCACGCGTCCCATGCCCGTCGGTTCAGGATCGGGAACGGCAGGTGGTCGTCGGTCCAGAGGTGGAGCGTCCAGCCCGGGTTCATCTCCGCGAACCGGCGTCGCCAGCGGCGCTGCTGGACGGGCATCTCGCCGCGGCCGAGCCAGATCTGGTGCAGCACCTTCGGGATGGGTGAGGCGGTCGGCATCAGGCGACAGCCTCCGCGGGCTGGATGCTCGCGTTGTAGAGGTACGCGCCGCCGTGCTCACGGGCGTTGGCCTCGGACTGCTCAAACAGACCCCAGTGGTACGGAACAACGTCTCGGAAGTGACCGTGCTCGTTGATGACGCGGGTCAGGTAGCCGGGCCCGGTCTGGTCCCAGATGCCGCGGTAGACGAGGATCGAGTGGGCGAGATCGCGGACGCAGTGCCAGAGAGCCGGGTGGCACGGTGCGGCCCCCATCACCGCCGGCGAGAGCAGGTGCGGGCGGCCGTGCTGCTGCGTGGTCGAGCAGAACGCGCGGACGCCATCGACCAGTTCATCGATCGTCCGGATCGGCAAGCGGTCCGGGTCGACGAACACGCCGCCCTCGCGGGCGAGCAGTTCGTAGCGGAGGATGTTGAGGCGGGACGCTGCGCCCGCGGGCCCCGCCAACTTGAACGTCTCGGCCCACTGAGCGTGGTTAGAGATCGGCTCGCGGTCGTCGATCGTGATGACGCGCACGTCCCACTCGGGATGATGGTGCTGCCACTCGGTCTGCCATCGGCGAAACGACTCGGGTACGGGCGTCTCGGCCAGATGCGCGGTGTAGACGATCTTTGGGATCACTTGAGGTCCTCCTGCGTGGTGCTCGATTCGACTTGCCAGTTGGCCGGGGGCACGCCCTCCATGCCGCCCTCGATGAACGGAGCCGCGATCGCGCCGAACGCGACGGACTCATTGCCCGAGCCGGAACCGGAGCCCGAACCGGAGTCGATCGTGACCTCGGTGGCCACGATGGTGCCGCTCGGGTCGGTGGTCCAGGTGCCGGTGAACGAGTCGGAACTCGTACCGATGGTGACGGTGGTGTCTTTGATCGTGCCCTCGGAGCCGAGGGTGAGTGTGTTGCTGAAGCTGTCGCTGGGCGATTCGACAGACGAGCTCTCGCTCGAGCCGGACCCGGAGCTGTCGCCGCTCGATGCGCCGCTGCTGGCTCCCGACGAGGCCATGCTCGACTGCCCGGAGCTGCCACCCGATCCGGATCCTCCCGGGCCGCTTTCGCCTGGGCCGGAGCCGCCGGGGCCACTGCCGCCCCCGCTGGAACCACCGCCGCCGGACGAGCCGCCGCCTCCCGATGACCCGCCACCGCCAGACGAGCCGGGGTCATCGGTCGAGGCCATAGAAGAACCGTCCGTGCTCATGCTGAACGTTGGATCGGTGTCGGTCGGGACCGAGCCGGACGAACCCGCCGACGATGCAGCGGTCGACCCACCGCTCGGGTCATCGGTTGAGCCGCCGCCGCTCGGCGTGGGATCGTCGGTCGAGCTCGGGGCGGTGCTGTCAGGCGTGCCGCTGTCGCTCGTGAACGCGTCGGTCGTGTAGAACGTCAGCGTGGGCGTCCCGCTCGGCCCGGTGGTGAAGATCACGTCGCCGGTGGTCGAGTAGCTGGTGCCCTCGGAGGGCGTGGGAGTGCTGCTCGCCGGCGTCTCGTACGACGACTCAGGGGTGTCGGGCGTGGAGTAGTCGCTCGACCCGCCGCCCTGCGGGGCGCGGCCAGTGGCCCACACGGGGATATAGAGGTAGTACCGAGTCGGCTCGCTCATTCGGCAGCCTCCCGGGCAACTTCGCGGTTGGCATCAACCGGCGTGTACCAGCCTTGGGTGGTGATCGACTTCGAGCACTCGGCGCTCGCCGCAGCGATCGCGTCCTCGTAGGTCATCCGCTCGAACACGCCTAGCCCGCTGCCCGGCGAGCAGTTCACCACGCGGAAGCGGTGCTTCTCGAAGTGCGGCAGCAGCGCCTCGAAGCGTCGGCTCAGCGAGTCGTAGAGCACGTTGTTGTGCCGGATCGCGGCGGCCTCGCGGGTCTCGTCGAAGGCGTACTTGTGGTCCGCGGCCATGTGGAAGTCGCAACCCAGCAGGTAGACCGTGCGGAACCCGAGATGGTGCAGCAGGCGAAGGGCCACGAGCATCACGCTCCGCTTGCCCTTGATGCCGAGTGAGTCGGTGGACTTCGGGTCGTTGCCCCACGGCACGGTGTCGCCGGTAAGGAACCGCTCATGGTCAAAGTGGTTGCTACGGCGGAAGAACAGCACGCTCGGCATCTGCGCGACGCGGTACGCGCTGTCGCGCATCGTCCCGTCGGTTGCCTGGATGCGCAGCTTGCGGCCCCAGTGGCAGACCGGGACAAACTTCAGCACGCCCGGATCCTTCCACCCCGTATCGATGAACCGGCCTGGGTCATCCACGCACGTCCACAGCGTCGGGCGGTGGATGGTCCAGGAGTTGTTGACGCCCATCGTCACGATGCCGCGGCGGTTGAGTTGGGAGAGATCGATGTCGTTCAGCGACGGACCCGACAGGACGAGGAATGCTGAGCGCCCCTTGTAGAACCCGCCGAGTGAGATGGAGTCGAAGTCGGCGGTGTAGAGCCGCAGCCCGTTGCGGGAAGGGGCCCGGTTCTTGAGGCCTCGCTGGAGCGCGACGATGTCGGACTGGTTGGGGCTGTTCACCTGAACCTCCCCGTGATGTACCGCCCGCTCACGCGCGTCGCGTTGACCACGCCGACGCGGCCGATCACATCGACCCACCAAGACAGCGGGCGGACGGTCGGATGCAGGTTCTCGCCTTTGACCGTGATGCGACTCGGCCGAGTGCAGATCGAGAAGCAGAACCACGCCCGCCGCCGGGCAAGACGCTTCATCTCGTTCAGCACCGGGACCACGTCCTCGGTGAGCAGGTGCTCGAGCGCGTCGAAGCTGGTGACAACGTCGGCGACGCCCTCGACCAGCTTGGTCTCGTGCATCGGCTTGTTGATGTCGGCCTCCGGAAACGCGAAGTCAACGCCGACGCCGTCGATGCCGTGGCGGCGGAGATTGGCGATGAAGTCGTTGCGGCCGCAGCCGAAGTCGACGACGAACCGCGGCTTCCACCGCTGCACGATCGCGATGGCGTCGCGGCCGTGGTTAGTCGCGCCGTATGCCGAGCCGGGACGCGACGCGAGCGCCACGTACTTGCTGCGCTCGTGCTCGCGACGGGTGTCGAGGTTGTTCGTAGCAGTGCCGGTCATCCCGCGCCCTCCACGAACAGGTTGAACTTGCGATCGCCGTCGGCCGGGTCGGTGAGTTCCATCAGCGTCATCGCCTCGAAGACCCAGACGGGACGGCCCTTGCTGTTGCGCTCGCAGGTGAGCTGCACGCAGACGCCCTCGGGGATTGGCATCAGCTTCGAGCGAAGCGACCGAGCCGGGGGGCAGTCGGGCAGCACACCGGGCAGCTCGCAGACCGGGCCGAGGCCAAGCAGGCCCTCGAAGCCCGACCCATCGACGCCGCCGTCCATGTGGTGCGCCTCGAACCGGTTGATCGCGAGCAGCGTCGGGTCTTCGCCGCCCCCGCCTGGACCAGAGCGTTGCGACGACAGCCCCTCCGGTACGGCGACGTAGCGGAGGTATGTCTCGCTTCCAGGGTCGCCGTCGAGGCGGGCCTCTTGCCACGGGTAGCGCCACCTGTTGCTCTCGGTCGGGATCGGCTGGGCCGCGCCGAGGATCGCGGTCACGCGGCCAGATGACGGCCGGCCAATCTCGATCACGGCCCACTTCTCGCCGACGCCTTCCTCCTTCCACAGGATCGGCACGCCGCCCATCGGCCGGCTGGCGAGCACGGTTTCCTCGGGCTCGATCTCGCAGGTAGTGTCGATTTCGCTCGTGACGTAGACCCGCGCCGGCGTCACCCCGGTGAGCACGCAGCGCCCGAGTTCACCCGGCTTGCTGGCCTGCAGCGCGAGCACGAACTCCAGCGGCCGCGAGTCCTCGGTCGCGATCTCGCCGGTCAGCGGCGTCCGCCCGTAGAACGTCCGCTCCTGATCGTCGTTGCCGGGCTCGACGAGCACGCCGGTGATCGCCATCGCGTGGTACGGCTCGATGGTCTGGTCCGAGTCGTTGCGAACGAACACGACACCACGCGGCACGATCTCGCGCTGCGGGTCGGCCACGGCGTTGCGGTCGCGCGAGCGGTACCCGACCGCCGCGTCGACGAAGGCGTTGTACGCCGCCGCGGGGATGTGGAGCGGTTCGCCGGTGCGGACCTTGCGAAGGGCGTCGCCGCTCATATGCCGAGCCCTCCGAAGTTGCCCTGGTCGTACACCCGCTCGACGTACGCCGCGACGGGCCGCTTGACGATCGTGTTCGCGCTCGTGTCCTCCTGATCCGCGTAGCGGACCCAGAGGTACTCCCATCCCTTCTTCGCGATGCCATTGATCGAGCCGACCGAGAGCCCGGTGACGTTCGGGCTCGCCGCGAAGCGGAAGGTGATCTCCCAGTCGTCGTCGGGGCCGGTGCCGCGTCGCGCTCCGGTCGCCCCGAGGAACAGCACCTCGCCAGCCGAGAACCCGCGGAAGCCGCCGCTGTTGACCTTTCCGGTGAGGTTGAAGAGCGCGCCTTTGTACGAGTTGGTGACCGCCGCGGCCGGGAGGTAGTGCGTCTCGGTGAACTGATAGATCGGCACCGTGATGTCGATGCCCTCGACCGCGTCCTGCGTGACACCGATCGCGCCCTGGAAGTCGGGCGCGGTGGTGCCCGATGCCGCGTAGGTGCCAACGGTCTGCTTGCTCTGGGTGATGTGCTGCGTGCCGCCGCCGGTGTCGAAGGCGAACGTGCTCTCGCCGGTCTGCGGCGGGGTCGACTGCTGCTGCGAGTCCGGCGCGTACCGCACGGTCGCGTCCCACAGCTCGTGCCCGATCGGCTCGACCGTCACCGACTGCCGCGGCATGCCGTCGTACGTCGCCGGGCTGGCGGTCGTCGCCTGCGACCGCGCAGTCATGTCGCTGTCCGTGCCGCGGACCGTGTAGACAAGCTCCGCCGACGGGTTGTCGCCCGTCGTGGATCGGCGGCTCTCGAGTTTCTCGGTGACGGTCAGGGGCACGGAATCGGATTCCTCAGGTAAAGGACAGCCCGCCCGACTGCGCGGAGTCGGCCAGGCGGCGGGTGTTCTTGGCGGTCTGCTCGGTCGCTTTGGCGGTGCGCTCGGCGGTGTCGTCGCCCGCGGCGAGGCTCTGGACCGCCAGCGCGTTGAACGTGCCCCGGACGGCCACGCCACGTTCGATCGCGGCCCCGAGACCGGCGAGGCCCTCTTGGAGCCGGCCGATCAGGTCGCGCGGGACGTTGCGGGTGCTGTCGTCGCCGGACTCGTCTTGTTCCTTACGCCGGCGACGCGCCTCGGCGATCGCTTCGTCGAGCTTCGCACGGGCCTCATCCAGCTTCCGCTGCGTCTCGGCGATGTCCGCGTCAGTGCCAGACCGCAGCGCGTCCTGCGCCTCCTCGAACCGCCGACCGATCTCCGCGAGCGTGGCCTCGTTCAGATCTGAAGCGTCGTCGCGTTCACGCTGACGGCGCGACTCCCGGCCGGCGAGATCCCGCTGCGTGTTGGCGTCGATCTCCGACAGCTTCGCGTCGAGCTGCTCGTCCACCGCCCGTTTGGCGGCTTCCACGTCCAGCCCGCTGTCGAACAGCCCCTGAATCTCCAGCATCCGCTTGGCAACGAACGACGACGCCGACTGCCAGACCTTCTGAAACCCGCTCGTGAACCGCGTCCACGTCTTCGACAGGAATGACGTGGTCTCGATCCACGCAACCTCGAGCGCGTGGAACACGGTCTGGGCGACCGCGAGCGCGCCGTACCACATCTTCTGGGCCGTGGTGATGAAGAAGTTACGAGCGCTGAGCCAGACCTCGTTGAGCGCCGCGACGCCGCGCTTCCACGCGACTTGGAGCCCGAGCCAGAGGATCTGCGCGGCGAGTTGGATATCGCCCGCTGCGAGTGCGTCGGCGATGCCACCGGCGACCTCGCCCACGAACGCACGCAGTTCGCCGAACCGCTCGCTCAGCAACGCGATCGCCTCGCCTCCGGCACCGGTGTAATAGAGGATGGCGACGCCGAGGGCCGCAACGCCAGCGATCACCAGCCCAATGGGCGAGACAAGGGCCCCGAGGACCGTGCCGATCACACCGATCGCCGTTCCCGCCGCCGACGCGATGGCCGCCATCGAGCCGAGCACCGCCCCGATCCCGACGATGGCGGTCCCCGCGATCACGAGGGCGACCCCAACGCCGAGCACGATCGCGGTGATCTTCGCGATGGTCGCGACCAGCTCACGGTTCTGGTTCACCAGCCGCGTGATCGAGCCGGCAACCCCGGCGAGTACGTCGGCGACCTTGCGCACCGGCCCCTCGATCGCCTCGCCGATCGCGATCGCGACACCCTCCACCGCGGACAGCAGCTTGCGGAACGCGCCGCCGATGCCCGCGTCCATCTGCTCGGCCGTCTGGACCGCGATCCCGGCGGCGTCGCGGATCTCGTCCCGCAGCGTGTCGAACGCCGTGCCCGAGGACGCGAGCTTGAGCGCCGCCGCCTGCCCGCGGCCGAACAGCGTCTCGAAGATCGACAGCCGCTCGGCCGTGCCGAGTCCCTGCGTGGCCCTCGCCAGGTCGTTGATGATGTCGGCCAGCGGACGGAGGTTGCCCGAGGCATCCACCGCCTCGACGCCGAACCGCCGCAACTCGTCCTGCGCCGCCGACGAGGAGAGGTTCTTGTACGCGCGGGCGAGGGCGTTGCCCGCGAGGCTGCCCTTGATGCCGTTGTTGGCGAGGATCCCGATCGCCGCGGCGACGTCCTCCATGCTCTCGCCGGCCTCGGCCGCGATCGGTGCGACCGGCTTGAACGCCTCGAACAGGTCCTCCAGCGTCTGAGCGCTCTTGTTCGCCGTCGCGGTGAGCACGTCGGACACACGACCCATCTCGCTCGCGGGCAGGTTGAACCCGCGGAGCGCCGCGCCGGCGATCTCGGTCGCCCGCGGCAGATCGGTGCTCGTGGCCCGGGCGAGCGCAAGCACGGCTTCGGTGCTCTGAAGGATCGCGGTCGGGTCGAACCCGGCCCGGCCGAGCTCGGTCATCGCCTCGGCGACCTGCCCGGCGGTGAACGAGGTCGTGCGTCCGAGCCGCTTGGCTTCGTCGGTCAGGGCCTCGAACTGCTCCTGGGTCGCCCCGGTGACGGCGCGGACCACCCGCATGCGATCGTCGAAGCCGGCGAACACCCGCGTGGACAGCCCAAAGCCCGCGGCGACGGCACCGCTGACCGCGGCGAGGCGAGCGCCGATCCCCCGCACGCTCTGGCCGAACGCCCGGAGCTGCCGCTGGGCGCGGCGGAGCCCGCGCGTGAGCCGGTCGTTGACGCCCAGCTCGACGAACGCACGCCCGGCCCGGATGCCGCGGGTGTTGGCCACCGATCAGCCTCCTCTCACGCTGTTGCGCCAGACCTTGGGGAGGTTCGTGGCTTCCTTCGCGAGCGCGGGCCGCATGTACGGCCGTGCCACGATGCGGACGGCCTGCTTCGTGCGCTTGCCTCCGCGGCGGCGCACCACGGTGGTGCGGCCGCCGAACTCCAAGACGTTCGGTGCGTTCCCGCGGCGGAACCCCACCGGACCGACCACGACCGACTCGGTCCGCGGGTCGTAGCCGAACAGCACCATCCGGCGGAGGCTGCCTTCGTGCGCGAACGGAGGTTGTCCTGGCCGCGAGGAGCCGCGACGCTTGCGCATGCTGGTCTTCGCCCGCTGGCGCACGAACGCACCAGCCTTGGACAGCGCGCGCCGCCGGGCGGGATCGATCGCACGCTTTACAGCAGGCCGATCGAAGAACAGGTTCTTGACCCGCATATCGATCACGCGCTTGTCCCCCGGATCTCCGTCGTGGGCGGGATGAACGGCGTCGGCAGCGTGTTCTTCGCGCCCTTCTCCAGCCCCTTGTTGAACGACGCCTCTTTCTCCTTGCGGATCCGGCCCGCGCCGATGAACAGCCCGGCGAGCCCGGTCAGCGCCGGCAGAGCAGGGCCGGCGATGGGCACGCCCGCCAGCGAGGGACCGATGTCGTCGAGGGCGGTGAGCGTGAGCTGGCCGAGCAGGCCGCGGATCTCGCCGCCACGGTCGATCGAGGCCTTCCACTGCGCCCCGGTGCGCTGCACGTCGTCGAACCACGCCCGGTACTCGGTCTCGGCCTCGTTGAGCGAGGTCGTGCTCGGCAAGCCGCGTGTCTGCTGGATCTCGTTGGGCGTCTTGACCTTGACCACGTCGCCGAGGTCGAAGCCGGCGCAGGCCGCGAGACCCAGCGTGACCATCACGAGCCCGAAGCCGAAGACGAGGTGTCTGGGATCAACCTTCATGCGAGCCTCCCTGCTCTGTGTCGTCGTGTGTCTGCTTCCTGATGAACACGTCCTTCAGCACCCGCACGTCCGCGGGGATCGGCTGACCCGCGTCGGCCTTCCTGGCGAACGGGTCGAAGTCGCTGGGTTTGAACGCCCGACGCTTCTTCGGGTCGCGGTGGACGCTCGCGAGCAACGCCATCACGCTGCTCGCGATCGACCAGTCGTGCCGCTGCCGGGCCTCGGCCATCGCCAGCAGCTCGCGGAGCGTCAGGGGGCGCGGATCGACCCCGGTGACGCCGGCGCACTGGTCGATAAGCCGCCAGACGTCGTCGCCTCGGACACTCGCTCCAACTGCGCCTCGGCTTCTGTCATCGCGTCGGTCACGATCCGGTCGATCTCGCCCCCCTCGATCATCCGGTCGAGGTTCTTGTCCACGAGGTCGCGGGCCTTGTCGCGGGCGTCCCGCATCGCGGTCAGCACGCGCCCGAGGGCGGCCCGGTCCCTCGGGCTCGGGCAGAAACCCACGATGTCCTCCAAGAGCGCGACTGTGGCCGACTCGATCGCGTCGCCGGCCATCGCCCGGCCGAATTCCTCGTCGCTCACGCCGCGCTCGTCGGCCTGCGGCTTGCAGACCGCGTAGAGCACGTCGCACAGCAGGATCGGGTCCGACGCGAGCCGCTCGGCGACGCTCGTGTCCATCGACACCGCGAGGGCGATCAGGTCGGTGTCGGTGAGCCCCTTGACGCGCTTGAGCGACGCGACGTTGATCTCGATCACCCAGTCGCGGCCGGCGTTGTCGGTGAAGGTCTTCACGCGTCAGCCTCCGATCCAGCTGGGTGGCGTGTCCGAGTACGTGACCTTCGCCGTCACCGACACCGTGATCGCTTCTTCGAGCGACTCGGAGCGGCTGAAGCTCGTGATCATGAAGTCGGCCTGCAGCCCCTCGCCCGCACCGCTGCTCGACCCATCGAGGATCTGCATGCCGATCGGCGCGTTGTTGAGGAAGGCGTCCTTGACCGCACCGAAGCCGGCGTCGGCCGTGTCCCACACCATCTCGAACTCGACGCTCGCTTCCTTGAGCGTCGCCACCACCGCCCGCCAGCCGCTGTTGGCCCGCGTGGTGACGTCCGCCTCACCCGCTTCGAGCGAGAGCGTCACGTCGCGGACGTTCGCCAGCTCGACCCACGACCCGGCCCCGTCCTGGCCGCCGGTCTTGTAGTTGAGCACGGCCTCCATGCCGAGTCGGATCGCCATCGGTTACCTCCTGACCCTGTAGGTCATGCTCATCACCGTCGTCAGCGTCGAGCGCTCATCCAAGTGCTCGGCCGCGACGACGGGCTCGTGTTCGATGCTCACCCACGCGGCCTGCGGGTAGCCCGGCAGCCGCTTGTGACTCAGGTGGTCGCCGATCTCCTCGGCCAGGTCGAGCAGCGCATCGAGCCGGGCGTCGTCGCCCGCGTCCACGCGCTGCTGGAGCCCGACGTCGACCGTGCAATCCACCTGGCTTTGCTGGCGTGCGAGGTTCGCGGTGTTGACAGAGCGGGGGACCACCGTCACCTTCAGCTCGCCGAGCTCTTCGAGGTCGAACGACGGCCGGTACGCCCGCTCGGCGTTCACGGTCTCGGCGTACGTCCCGTCGTTAATCGCCGCCGCAACGGCGTCTGCGATCTCCACGATCACGCTCATGGGTCGGTCCTTTCCGGATGCGATGAGACGCTATCGCGTCCCTCGAGGAACGCGACGCGACGCTCCATGTCGCGGTACTCGCTGCGGAGTTGGCTCGCCTCGGCGATGAACTCGTCGAGCCGCTTCTCGACCTGGTCGAGCTTGGTCGTGACCACGCCCCACTGGACGATGAGCGCCGCGACGGCGAGCCCGCCGGTCAGCGCGAAGCCCGCCCACCGGACGCGCCCATTGCCGTTGCCATTCATTGAGTTGGTGCTGCTTCCGTTGCTCACGCCGCTCCCGTCCGAACGAACTTGGTGTGGATCCGAAGCGTGCGTCGCTGCGGGTCGCTGTACAGCCACGCCGGTTCATCGCCCGGCGACATGACCTCGTACTCGTGCACGCGGGTGTCGCCGGTCTCCGTGATGCGGTCGCCCGCCTTGGGCGTGACCGCCTGGCCGGCGAGCACAAGATCCGCCGCGGAGACGAGGTAGTCCCGCGACTCGATCCGGTGGATGACGCCGTACTCATCGGTGCGGTCGAACGCCGTCGAGCCGACCGTGGCTTCGATCTCCACACTGTCCGCGCCGCGGCGGTAGACCACCGTGCGTGACAGGTGCGCCCGCCGCGTGCGATCGATCAACTCCGAGCCTCTGGTCAGCAGGTCCGCCACGGTCCGTCCTCCGGTTCGTCATCAACGTCAGGGCGCGAGAAGCCCACGCACCGTGTTGGCCGCGGCCGCCGCAGCAGCCACGGCTTTCCCGATCCGCTTGTTCCCGCTGGCCGTGGTCGTCGCGACGCCGTTGGTGCTGTCCCAGTACAGGACCGCCCCGGCCGAGATCGCGCCGCCGGCGGCCTTGGCAAAGTCGAACACGCCGCGTGTCGCGAGCGAGCCGAGCGTGCCGGTCGCGATGGGCGTCTTCGCCACGCCGACCAGGTCGCCCTGCACCACCACCTCGCCAGCCGCCACATCCGCCGAAGGGCTGTAGTCAACTGCGTCTCCATCCTGAATAAACGTTGCCATGCCGTCTCCTTCTGGTCCGTCGCTGTCTGTGCTGTCCGTCGTGTCTGTCTGAAACGTGTCGAACCGGGTGTCGAGGAACCCGTCGCCGATGTCGCCGCCGGGTGACTCGTTCACCCCGTCGCCCGGCGACTTCCCGCCGCCGAACTGACTCATGCCTCACCCTTCGCCTTCACGCCGCCGCGCGGATCCTGCAGAGCCACGCCGAAGTCGTGGTACCCGCGCATCTGGATCCCGAGCCGGTTGAAGCTCTGCTCGGCGGTCTCGATCGTCGGGGCCTCCTGACCATTCAGGAACGCGACCTCGATAACCGGCAGATCCTCGGCCCCGGCGAGCAGGTACCACGCCTTCGACGAGTTGCCCGTGTACGCCGCGTTCGAGAGGTACCGGCTGACCTCGACGCGGAACTTGCCCTGGTGCGGGTTACTGACCGGGTACTTCGCGCTCGAGCCGTTGTCGCGCAGCTCCATGCTCTTGAAGAGCTGGCTGCCGACCGCCGAGAGCGATGTCGGCACCAGCAAGATCGCGGGCATGACGCCGAGCGGCTTGCCGTCGGAGTCGACCTGATCCATGAACGTGACCTCGGCCTTGGTAAGCCCGTCGATGCCGAGCGCCGTGTCCGCCCCGCTGATGAAGTTGTTGTTGCCGGCGGCGAAGAAGGCGGAGTTGGCGAGGAACGTCTTCCAGAAGATGTCGTTGATCGTCTTGCCTGAGCCCGCCCCGAGCTTGCGTGGCACGGTCGTGATCGCGCCGAGGTCGTCGTTGATGATGTCGGTGCGGTCGATCGCCAGCATCAGGGCGTAGGTGTCCGCCTTGTTGGTGTAGGTCTCTTCGCCGAGCGTGCCGTGCTTGATCTCGCCGCCGGGCGAGACACGTTCGTACTGGTCGTTGCCGGTGAGCCGGTAGCTGGTGACGGTCTTGAAGTCGGTCACGCTGCGCAGCGCCGCGATGTTCCGCCAGGTGCGCTCGACGCTGTTGAAGCCATCCAAGAGGAACTTGTTGGCGACGTTGGAGAGGATGCCGCCGATGCTGACAGTCGAGCCGGCGGCTTCAATCCCGCGACCGAACGCGGCGTCCATCACCGCGGACCAGTCCCGGAACGTCCGCCCCGAGTAGCCGTTGGCCCATGCCGCTTCGAGCAGGAGTTCCTGGAGTCCGAGCGTCTGCCCGAACCGCTTACTGGCGGCGTCGAGGTCCTGCTCGTCGCAGAACCGCTCGGGCTGCTGGATCCGGCCGCTGAGCATGCACGCGGCCTGAAGCACGCTGTCATTCACGAGGTTGGTCGGCACGTGCGCCGCGGGGGCCTTCGGGCGGCTCGCGCGCAGCACCTCGAGTTCGCAGCGCGTCGCGTCCCAGCCGTCTCGGATCGCCTGCGCTTCGAGCGAACGGTGCTCACCGGAGCAGATCCGCCGTATCGCAGAGATCCGATCGGTCTCGGCCGCGGCCTGAGCCCGCATCTCGGCCACGACGTCGCGACCGGGGTCGATGTGATTGGGTTCGGTTGTGGGCGCAGACTCGCCACCACCATCGTCAGAGTCACCGCCAGCCGCAGCCGCGATCGTCGCGCTCGTGCGTCCATCGGCCCCAAGATCCACGAAGCTGATCTCGCCCAACGTCGAACGCCGGACGACATTCACCGGCCCGGTGAACTCCCGGCCGTTGACAGTGACGGACTGGTTCGGACGCACAAACTCGAACTCGTCCACCGACGCCCCGACCGAGGCCTGCCACGGGAACCCATTCCGGCTCGACGCGACGACCTCCTTGGCCGCCGCGGTGTCGCGGCTGATGACGCCCGAGGCGACCAGTTGCCCGCCATCCACGCCGATCGCGTCGGTGTGTCCGACGCCGGCCTGAGCATCGTGCCCGAAGCGGATGGGGCGGTTCTGCGAAGGGACCGAGAGCCCTGCGAGGTCGATGACCACGGGATGCCGCCAGCCCGAGATCCGCATCGTGTCGCCGGTGTACGCCACCATCCGGAACCGCGGCAGCGGCGCGGGCTGATCGCCTTCACCTGCTGCAGCCGAGATGTCAATCTCGGCGTGGGCGGTCAGCGCTACGGACTTCTGGTCGTCGCGCAGCGTGTCGTCCGCCGCCGCGGTGATATGCATCGGCTTGAAGTTGGGGTTTACGGCGATCATGCGGCCTCCTTGCGGCGCTCATCGAGCGCGTCCTGCTCATCGGTGTCTTCTGTTGGGGTTGTGGCAGCGGCGTCCGCAGCGTCGAGCCCAAGCTCGCGCATCAGCGCCGCCTCCTTGGCGCGCTGACGAAGCTCGTCTTCCCAGTCCCGGCCCTGCCGCGCGTACTCGGCGGCGAGCGTCGTTGTGTGGTTGGCGAGGCGAGTCGCCTGCGCGTTCGCTTCCTTGGCTGGGTCGACGTGCTCGACGCCGTCCCAGAACCATGCGTGTGGTGTGATCGCGTTGCGGGCACGAAGCGCCTGCGGCAGCAGCCCCTCGACCAGCGCCGCCTCGGCGAACCATGCCGCGAGGATCCGGTCGAGCACCGAGACCTGCATCTGGTGCTGCTCGACGCGGATGCTCTTGAAGTACGTCTGATGGTCCAGCCGGCCCGAGGCGTAGTTGTACCCCGAGCTGTTCCCCGCGGCGACGTTGAACGGCATGCTCAGACAGCGTGCGATCTCGTTGAGGATTTCCCGCTTGAACTCCGCGTACGTGGTTGCCGGCTGCTCGGCGTGGATCTGCCCGAGCTTCCACCCGCCAGGCAGCACGGTCGCCAGCCGCTTCTCGAGGCCCACCATGTCCATGGGCTCGAGCGGGTCGGCCTCACCGTTGGCCGGCGCATCGGTGTAGAGCACGGCCGCGAAATCAGCGGCGGTCTCCGCCGCGGCGATCACCGCGAGCGTGTACCGGCGGAGCTGCGCGAACAGCGGCAGCGCCGGTGTGATGTCCGGGATCCCACGGCGCTGGCCCGGACGATCGGCCCGGAAGTAGTGGATCATCGCGCCCGCGGGCACCGTGTCGAACTCGAACGGTCCGTTCCGTCCGCGCGTCCAAGAGGCCGTGTCGCCCGGGTGCCGACGCAGCACGTAGTACGCCGACGGATGCCCGGCCTGATCGAGCACCACACCGTCCACGCTCTCGGCACCCACGCGGCTGGTCCGCAGCAGCGGGCTCGTGATCTGGTCCGGCTCGAGCAGGCGCGGATCGAGCTTCACCGCGTGATCGATGCACGGACCGCTGGTCAGCATGCAGAAGCACTCGCCCGACTCGGCTCGGCTCATCCGCATCGTGCGGAGCAGGCCGGCCAGATCGACCGCGCACGCCCACTCGCCGAACGCGTCCTCGACGCGGGCGTTGGCCTTCGGGTCCTCGGTGAGCATCTGCAGCCGCGGCCCCGTGCCCACCGTGTCGTTGGCGAGGGTCAGCACGATGCCCTTGGCGTAACTGTTGTTGGCGACTTCGTAGCGGGCGCGGTTCCGCAGGACTCGACGAACCTCCGGGCTGACCGCGGCGTTGGGAGCAAGCCCGTCCGCAGCGGCCCAGTGACGCCGGTTGTCCGGGGTCGTCTGGGCCGAGTCGAACCTTGCCCGCACGGCCCGCGTCGTGGTCGCTACGGCCTTTGAGGCCCGCTTCGATTTACCAAGGAGACCGCCCAGCATCAGGCCGCACCCCCGTCATTGCCCAGACCGTCAACTGTCCCGGGCGGCGTCAGCTTGACGAGCCGAACACCAAGGCCACGGCCACGGCTCGCCCGCTTGCTCGCGAGGTACCGGTCGGCCTCGATCTGGTCCTTCAGCGAATGCTGCTCGACCGACTGCCCATCCACCATGGCCTTGGCCGGCCCGGCGGCGTTCTCGGCGATCGCGTCATCGAGATCGGGTGTGTTGGAATCGGTGTCTGCCACGGTGTCTATATCTGCGCGAGGTCGAAAATTTGTCGCACGCTCCATCGATGGAGCGGGCCATCACCTACCGACTACGCGGTTGGTCGAAGAAGTGGCGGACGTAGTCGCGCGGAAGTTCAGGAATGCTGACGCTTCAGCTCCGACAGTCGCACGCGTGGCTTCGATGTCGGCTTCAGATCTGTGCCGAAGAGCACCGCCCCCTGCATCGACGCTGCGACCGCGGAACCAACCAAGCAGTCGAGCCAGTGGTTGTCGAGCCCGGCCACGCGGAGCTTCCATTCGTCGACCGTGCGGCCGCGACCCTCCGTCTTGACCCGGTACTCCGCGGTCAGGTGTTCGGCGAGCAGGCGGTGGGCCTCGGGCTTGTGCCCGAACAGCGCGAGCGATCCCGGGTCACCCATAGGGACCGCCAGCCGGGCGTGCACGAAGCTCTTCCAAAAGTTGGTGTCGAACACGACATGCCGGACCGCCCGCTTGCCGGTCACCATCGGCACGCGCCAGTTGAGACCGATGCGCTCACCGCGCTTCCGCTTGTAATCGCTGAACGGGATGCTGCTCGCACCAACGTACCGGCCGTGGCTGGGGAGTAGCGCCGACGCGAATGGGCTCTGCCGGCAGAACTGGTAGACCACGTCCGTCGAAGTGCCCCAGTTTGCGTCGATCAGGCACCGGTCGATCCGGACCGCCGCGCCGTCGTCGCGCTTCCATTCTCGGCCGAGCAGCCGGTCGCACAGCCGTTCGAGCCCCGCGTAGATCGTGCCCTCAACGCCGGCCCGCGGCGCTGACATCGCGAGCGTCTTGCGGACGTCCCGCAACGTGAAGTATCCCGCGTGCTGATCCGGCTCCGTCCCGTAATCGATCACATGACCCGTGAAGTCGTCCTCCCACGCCGCGACCAGCCAGAAGAGTGCCTTGCCCTGCACATCGATGAACATCGTCAGGTGCGAGCAGCCCAGCGAGACTTGGCCGCGTGCGTGCCCGCTCAGCTTCGACGCGATCTGATCCACGGTCAGCAGATCGTCGTCGGCCTCGACCTCGGGCAGCGGCTCGTTCTGGTACTCGGCGAAGAACGCGGCCTCGTTCTGGAGCCGCAGGTTCATCGCATGCTGAATCGCGCTGAGTTCGTCGTGGTTGTACCGCTCGGGCCATGCGATCTCGGATCCGAGATCCATCGCTTTCCGGTTGCGCTTGTAGAACGCCGTCGCGGCTTTCAGCCCGCGATCGTTCCGCAGCCCATCCGCTCGGATCTCGGCGTACTTTGCCCACAGTGCATCGTCATCGGGAAACGCGTACACCATCTTCGTCCGCTCGCCCTGCCATTGCGGGTGCTTATCACGATCGAGCAGACGGTCGGCCAGATCGTCGGGACGCACCACGGTTACCGTCATCAGCCCCGCGATTTTCTCACCCGGGCCCGCGAGACCGAGCACCGCGCCGGCGAGGACGCGCTCGCGGTTCGCGCACTGTGATGGACTCCGGGCGCTCTCGTCGGTCTGCGGGTCGTCGATGAGCACGAGCGACGGCCGAACGCTCTGTCCGTCGGCACGCTTGAACTTCATGCCGCGGATACGACCCGTGATCCCAGCGACCCGGATGATCGCGCCCGACGCGGCAGATCCTTCGATCGTCGGCAGCACGATCTCCTTGGCCGTCCACCCGATGTGCGTCTGCTTGCCTTGGTACAGCTGGCCGGCCGCCCGCTGCGTGATGCCCTCCAGCGAGCGGATCGGGTGGCAGACTTCGGGGAAGTCACCGGCGAGCAGGTCGCTGTTCTCGAGCTCGGCCTTGATCGAGTCGAGCATGTCGGCCGCATGCTCCTCGTCGGAGCCGATCAGCGCGACGAAGCCGCGGTGGCCAAAGAGCATCGCCCAGAGGCACGCGATCTCGCAGAGGCTTGTCTTTCCCGAGCCGCGTGGCATCGCCATCGCGAACAGCCCGCCCTCGAGCACCGCCTGCTCGATCTTCGCGATGACCTTGAGGTGGTCCGCCGACCACCGCAGGTGGAACGTCTGCGGGAAATACGCCTCGCAGAAGAACCGGAAGTCGCTGCGGGCCCGGTCCTTCCGCGCCGTGTCCTCCACCTCGGGCAGCTCGCCGATGTCGCGACCAGAAAGTGAGATCGCCCGGGCCTCGCGGGCCTTGCGGTCGCGGTACGCCTCATAGTCCTCGGCCTCGGCCGGGTCGGGCTTCGGTTCGCGGCGCACGGCCGCGAGCCACGCGACGTACCGGAACAGGTCCACGCGGGCCGTGTCCCCGTCGGCCGCGACGCGGAACCCCGCGCGCGTGCGATGCCGGTGCAGCTGCCGCTCGCTGATCACCTCGCCCAGCGGGGTGGAGTTCAGCAGCCGGCACAGCTCGCCGGGCCGGAGTTGCCGCGGGTCAATCGCCACGGCCACCCCCTGCCCCCCCAGCGCTCATCTCCTTCACGAGCCACGCCGCGTAGTGCACGAGGTTGATGCTGCCGTCCGCGTTCGTCGGCGCGCCGGCGTCGATGTCCGCCTCGAGCATGTCCGCGGTGACGGGCTTGCCGCCCATGCGGGACAGCACCTTCGCGGCGTCCTCGATCCGCAGCGCGGCGGGGTTCAGGCCCGGCTTGCCGCCGGAACTAGGCGCGTGTTCGGGAGTCACGCCGCACCTCCCGCAGAATCTCGGAAACATCTGGAAATGAAGGGAGAAACGCCTTCCCTTGCCGGCGATGTCATGGCTTCATGTGTCACACGCGGGGCGAATGCCCGCCGCCGCCAACGACGGAGAACACCATGCCCACCGCACGCGACAACGCCATCAACCGCATCGCCCGCGAGACCCTCGGCCTCGAAACGCTCGAGTCCCGCCGGATGGACAGACTCGACTTCCACGAGCACGCGGTCTGGTCGATCAAGGACGCCCTCGAACGGGCGTACGAAGCGGGCCGTAAGGCGGCACCCCCCCAACCGCCAACACGAACCACCTGCCCGGCGTGTGACCGGGACATCGAGATCCGACCTCTCTGAAGCCCGCTCGTCGCGGGCTTCGCTGTTTTTGGAACCCCAAGGAGAACCGACATGGCGAAGAAGACCACCACCAAGACGACGGCCACCACGAACACCACGACGCGCAAGGCGCAGCGAAAGAAGGCACCCACAAAGAAGGCCCCGGCCAAGAAGACGCCCCGCATGTCGGCCAGCGCCGCCCGGGCCGAGGGTGCGGCCAAGACCAAACGGGCCCTCGCCGACGCGAAGGCGAGCGTCGACGCCAACCTCAAGGCCATCGCCGCGGCCGACCAGGAGAACGCGACCAAGCGCGATCAGCGGTCCGCGAGCAAGGACGGTATGGCGCCGAGCGAACGAGCGATGAGCGAGAGCGCCGCCCCCGCGAAGGCTGCTGCGAAGCGCCGCAAGCAGGACGGCGGCAAAGACCCGGTCGCGAAGATCGCGGCCAAGGCGGACCGCAAGCCGAGCGGGCTTGACCTCGCCGCGAAGGTCCTCGCCGACGCGGGCGAGCCGCTCAAGGCGAAGCAGATCGCCGAGCGCGCGATCGCCGCCGGCTGGAAGACCAATGGCAAGACGCCCGAGGCCACGATCTACGCCGCGATGACCCGCGAGATCGCCAAGAAGGGCGACGCGGCCCGCTTCCGCAAGGCCGACCGCGGGCTCTTCGAAGCTGGGCCCAAGACGAAGAAGGGGGCTTGAACGATGACCGATCAGCACGACAGTGCCCCCGTTGAGTCCGGCTTCGCATGCCCTTGGTGTGGCGAGAGGGAGATGGACCTCCTGATCTGGGTCGAGGACGATGTGGTCGAGTGCCACACCTGCAGCTGCCGGTACGACCCGGGCCCGGGTCTCATCTGGCGCGAGGGTGACCCGGCGCGCGAACGGGAGGCCGAGGCGTGAACCGACGCCACCCGATCGAGCACTTCCGCGTCGACGCCGAGGGCGCGCTCGTCCGCACCCGCGTCAGCACCGACGGCCACCGGTACGAGCACCGCTGCTCGCTCGACACGCTGCAAGCGGTGGCGCACCACTTCGATGGGCGCGACAGCGACCAGCGGACCCTCAACCAGATCGCCGGAGCCGAGCGCGTCGCCTGGACCCAGGCCGCGGTCGCCCTGGCATTCCTGAAGGAGCGGGGCATCGTCGAGCGTCGGGGCGACTCCAACCACGCGGCCAGCCCCGATTGCTACCTCGACGCCATGACCGAGTACCACGCGCTGCGGGAGAAGGGCCCCGAGCCCGCGGACGCCGGCTGACCGGCCCCGGGCCACCCGATCCCGCTTCCCCGGCCGCCGGCCGGGGTTTCTCGTTGGACGCACGCCAACGTTCACAGCCCGCTCCCGATCGCTTCGGTGACATCCGTCCCGATCCCCGATTGCACCACGCCCTCGGCGTCGACTCGCGTCGCGATCTCACCCGTAAACCGCTGCCAGCGGCGCACCGCGACATCCACGAACGCCGGTGAGATCTCCATCGCGAGGACGCGCCGCCCTTCCTGCTCGCCCGCGATGAGCTGGGACCCCGACCCGCTGAACGGCTCGTAGCAGACCTGCCCCGGCTTGGTGTGCTTGCGCATCGGCCGGGCGAACAGCTCGACCGGCTTCTGCGTCGGGTGCTCGTTGCCGGTGACGCGGGACTTGTCACCACCCGCCCCGCCTTCCCAGCCGAGCTCCCAGACGGAGTTCATCTCCATCGAGTGGTCGCCGTCGTGCTCGGGCTTCGACCCCTGGACCCAGCCCATCATGCAGGGCTCGTGGCGGAAGTGCCAGAACACCCGACCGAACACCGGCGTCGGCTTGACCCACACGACCGATTGATGGTCGAGGATGCCGAGGTCGGCCCAGACCTTCTGGATCACGCCGCAGCGCTTGTGCGCGTGCCAGCAGTAGATCGCGGCGTGCGGCGCGATGACGCGGACAATGTTCTCGAATACGCCGCAGAAGAAGGTGTCCGCGTCTGGGATGTCGATCTCGCGGTAGTTCTCCGTCCAGTCCTTGCCGGTGCCGTTGGGCCGCTCGCCGGTGTAGTCGACCAGGTACGGCGGGTCGGTCGCCACCAGCGCCGCCCGCTCGCCGTCCATGAGCCGATCGACGTCGCCCGCGTTCGTCGAGTCGCCGCAGAGCAGCCGGTGCCGACCGAGCACCCACAGGTCGCCTGGCCGCGTGACGACATCGTCCTCGCCCGGCGTCTCGGGCACGTCGTCCGCCGGCGTCTTCCCCTCGGTCCCCGCCGGCGCGAGCATCGTCTCGACCTCGCTCATGTCGAAGCCGAGCACCGACAGGTCGAACTCCGCCTCGCGCAGGTCGGCCAGCTCGAGCGGCAGCAAGTCCATGTCCCAGGTCGCCAGCTCGCCGGTCTTGTTGTCGGCGATGCGGAGCGCCCGCACCTGCTCGGGCGTCAGGTCCTTGGCGACGTGCACCGGCACCTTCGCGAGCCCGAGGTGCTGGGCCGCCTTGAGCCGCGTGTGCCCCGCGATGACCGCGCCCTCGGCATCAACCACGATCGGCTGGCGGAATCCGAACTCCCGGATGCTCGCCGCCACGGCCTCAACGGCGTCGTCGTTCCGCCGTGGGTTCCGCTCGTACGGCGTCACCCGCCCGATGTCCCATTGCTCGATCTTCATCGTGCGCTCCTTGCACGTTCGTGCGTCCATGTGTTCATCCGTGCCGCGACGCAGCGGCGTCGTTGCCCTGTGCGGCGTTCTGGTTCGACGTGGCCCCGTTGCCCGCCGGCCGCCGGAGGGCCGCGCCGTGGGCCAACGTCCGCGGCCACGCGGGGCGTCCTGACCGGCGCTCGGACAGGCTGAAGTAAGTCAGTCGGATACCGCGGCTGTTCCCGCGGGCGTAGCCGGGCACATCCGCCCGGGAGGACCCGCTCGCGGCGGCCGCGCCCGACCCTTCTTTCACCCCCGACGGCTTTCTTCACCGCCGAAAACCGCACTGGCGGGGTCGAGAAGGGCTTCTTTCCCTCTTTCCCTCTTTCACCCCCCCTCGCGTGCGAGCGCAGACGTGCATACACGCGTGCGGGTGTGGGGGGTAAGGGGGTGAAAGAGAGAAAGAAGTGTGTGTAGGTATCTACAGCCCGCATTTTGACCCCACTTCTTTCACCCTTATTTCACCTTCTTTCCCCGCGAGCCGGTACACGACCGCGGCCCGCCCGGCGGTTTCCACCGTCTCGGCGACGATGTCCCCGCGCTGCGCCAGCGTGTCCACGAGGTCGTGGAACGAGCGCGAGTCGATCTTCATCCGCTTGAGCAGCACGCTGTGGCGCAGCGTCTCGCCCGGCGCTTCGCGCAGCTTGCGCATCGCGCGGAGCGCGAGCTCGTCGAACGGCGTCTCCGCCGCGTGGCCCGCGGCCATGAACAGCATGCGCTTGGTCTGATGCACGATCAGCCGCGACGCCCAGCGCACGGCCTCTGCGCCGATCTCCGGCGAGCGATGGTTCTCGCTGATGGCGTAGAGCAGAGCGAGCTTGCGTGCGTTCTCGCTGACGCGGCCCCAGACGGTCGTCGCGACGGCGTCGGATTTCGCTTCCGCGTCCGCGTACTCGGCCTCCGCCTCCTCGCGCAGCTCGATCAGCAGGCGGCGTGCTTCGGGTGTGTGCGGCACGGTCTTGGGGGTCGGGTGCGACGCGGCGAGGTTGCCTGCCCCGGGGCTCTGGTCCGCCCACCACCCGGCCGTCTCGAGCACGCGGGCAGGTGGGTCGGCGACATCGGGCTCCTGCCCGGGGCCGCGGGGGCCGGATTCGAAGATCAGCATGCGCGCAAACAGGCCGTTGGTGAGCATGCGCTCGGACAAGGCCGCGTAGTAGTGGTTCGGGATCGCGGTGCCGAAGAGCACCAGGCACGGCTGGTCGATCACGCCCGGGTCGGTCTGCCCCGCCTTCCGGCGCATCGGGTAGATCGAGTTCGCCGACGAGTACATCGTCAGCAGCGTGCCCATGATCGACTCGAACCGCGCGTCGCGCGAGCGGTTGATCGACTGCAGCAGGGTGTCGATCTCGTCGGTCTGGAACAGCATCGAGGGCGTGCCCAGCAGCGCGTCCTGGACGCCCTCCCCGGAGGCCAGCCGCTCACCGACCGCCGCGGCGAGGCCGACCTCCTGCAAGACCCGGGAGTTGATTTTGCGGGGTTGGTCCTTGCCGGCCGACGAATGCGCGAGCCCGAGCAGGTAGAGGTTCGTGCGGTTGTCGCCGGGGTCGCGGACCTTCCGCCCCGCGAGGACCGCCTGGAGTACGAGCGCCCCGCAGAATGCCAGCGTCTGGTTCGGGTACGGCGCGGTCCGGAGGCAGTGGTCCATCACCTCGCCGACGAAGCCGGGCAGGCGGAGCAGCTCCGGCGGCAATGGGCCGGGGTCCGACGGCTCCGGCCCTTCGGGCTGGGGCGGCGCCTCGCTGGCGATCAGCGCTGAGATATCCACGCCGGGATCGACAACGCCGCGGGTGGCATAGCCCGGGTCCACGGCGCGGCGGAGATCGTGCCAGGTGAAGTCGGCCCCGCGGCTGTGCTTGTTGCAGTACGCGAGCCTGCCGTCGTCGCCGACGAGCACGGCGATGTCGGAGCCGCCCGTGGACTCGATCGCCGGGTCCACCGGGCAGCGTTCCAGCAGCAGCATCGTCTTCGTGCCGTTGCGCCGCTCGCCCTTGATCGCCACGCCCCGGGCCTCGAGCCAGGATCGCACGCCGGGCGCGTCGGTTGGGAAGCGTTCATCTTCGGGTACCGCGATGATGGGCGTGGCCTTGGGCTCGGCGAGCGCCGCCAGCATCTCGGGCGACACCACGCCGATGCTCTCGGGAACGTGCTCGATCTCCGACCGCCGGTGCGGGCGGTCGGGCACGCCGCTCTGGCCGCGCAGGTCGTCGCCCTTGCGCGCGACCGTGCCGACCGCCTTGACGATCCGGGCCGGGTTGAAGACAGAGCGGTCCACGGCCACCGCGTCGTCGCCGAAGCGGTCCGCGAGCGCCCCGAGCACCGACCGCACCGCGCCGCCGTCGTCCCCGGGGAGGTCAATGCGGTAGAGCAGGTGGTAGCCGTTGCCGCTCATGCACACGACCGGTTCGGGCCACGCCATCGCGGAGAGGTGGGCGTGGATGTCGGCGGCCCGCCGCTCGGCGAGCGACAGTTCCTCGTCGGTGGCGCTCACCCCGGCTGGGCGGACGGGATCGATATCGACGAGCAGCCATTGGCGACGCGGTACGTCGGCGTCGGCCGTCGTCTCCGAGGCCTTTGGCCGCAGCCGGTTCGCGGCCCGGGCGAGCAGATCGGAGCGCACCGGGTTCAGCGTGACGTAGACCCCGGGCGCGAGCCCGCTCGCGTCGAGCTTGGCGATCGCTTCCGCCGCTGCGCCGTGGTCGTTGAAGTAGCCCGAGGCGGTGGACGCGAACGACGACCCGGCCCGCTCGCGGCACTTCGGCGCGCGGATCTCGAGCACGTCCCCCGGCTCGTAGAGCAGCGTGAGAAAGCGGCGGACCTTGTTGGTTGCGTGTTCGTCCAAGTCAGCTGCGCCAGATGGTGGTCCGCGGGTCGGGCCGCTCGGCGATCGCGACCTCGAGCGTCGTCGCGCCCTTGGTGAAGTGGAAGATCTGGCTGAACGCGTGCTGGCTCTCGCACGAGAACGCGAGCTCGAACCGCACGCCCCGGCCCACGGGCGGCGTCCGCGGGTCGACCGCGAGGCCGTGCTCGTCGATCGTGACCCGCCCCTCGGCTCGGCCGGGCGAGTTGCACACGACCGCGACCGGGTGGATGTTCACGTCGCCGCAGACCGGGCACGTGATGGCCTTCGTATCTCGGGCGCAGCCCGTGCGCGTCGTTGTTCGTCGCATGCGTTGACTCCTGATCAAAAGGGAATCTCGTCTTCGGGGATATCGATCCCGGCCGCGCGCACGGCCGCGTAGTCGGGGCATGCGTCCGGGTCGTCGAGCCGAGCCGGCTTCTCGCCAAGCTCGTGGCGCACGACCCGGTCGAACTTGTCGCCGGCCTTTTTCTCGACGGTGATCGCTAGCGTCGGAGCCATCGCCCCGGCCTTCGCGAGTTCAACCGCCTCCTCGACGCTCTCGGGCACCGGCTCGACCGACCGGGCCCGCCACCACGACTCGGCCTTCGTCCGCGCGTAGCCCTCGTGGTCGAAGCAGACCCACTCGCGGACGCTGAGCCCGATGCCGATCTCGTACTCGACGCGCATCGTCAGCGCCGCGCCCGGATCGTGGCGCTTCCAGTGGACGTGGTACGTCGTCTCCGCGACTTCGTGCTCGGTCCGCGTGACCTGGCCGGTGAGGATGCCCTCGTTGGACGCCTTCGGCTCGTGTTTGCCGCGCTCCGGCGGCGGGAACTCGTGTCCGCACTCGGGGCACGCCTGATACCCCGCCGCGATCAGAGCACGGCATGATGGGCATTCCTTGGCCGGGGCCTCGCCGCCCTCGCCGCGGTCGTCGGTCGTCACCCGCACCGCATCAACCGGGCCGTGCCTGAGCACGTTGCCGCCGAAGTCGAGGACGAGGCAGTCGTCCTTGCCCGTGTGCAGCCGGAAGCCGCGCCCGACCATCTGGTAGTAGAGCCCGGGGCTCATCGTCGGCCGCACGAGCGCCACGCAGTCGATGTGCGGCGCATCAAAGCCGGTCGTGAGCACGTTCACGTTCGCGAGGTACCGCAGCTCACCCGATCGGAAGCGGTCAAGGATCTCAGCGCGCTCGCTTGCCGGTGTCTCGCCCGACACGAACCCGCACTCAATCCCGTGCCGCTCACGCAGCACGGACTGGATGTGCCGGCCATGCTTGATGCCCGTCGCGAAGATCAGCGTCGCGGCCCGGTCGCGTGTCTCCTCGGCGATCTCGGCGCACGCCCCGTCGACGAGCGCGTCGTCGTCCATGAGGTCCTCGGCCTCGCCGCTCACGAACTCGCCGGCGCGCACATGCAGCCCCGTCGTATCGGCTTTGGTCGCGCCGGCCTTCGTGCGCAAGGGAGACAGATAGCCCTGTGCGATCAGCTCGCGGACGCCCACCTCGTAGCAGACTTCGTTGAGAATGTGGTCCGGCCCGCAGATCTCGCCGGTCTTCAGCCGGTACGGCGTCGCGGTCAGGCCGATGATCCGGACGTGCGGGTTGATCCGCCGCATGTCGGCGATGAACCGCCGGTACATGCCGTCATCCTCGGCGGGCACCATGTGCGCCTCGTCGATCAGGATCAAGTCAAACGCGCCGCCCCCGTTGGCCAGGTCGCACGCGCGCTTCCACACGCTCTGGATCCCCGCGACCGTGACCGCGTACTCGGTGTCCCGCCGCTTGAGCCCCGCCGAGTAGACGCCGAGCGGCAGGTCCGGCCCTATCGCACGGATCTTCTCGACGGCCTGCTCGAGCAGCTCCTTCACGTGCGCGAGGATCAGCACCCGCCCATTCCACCGCTCAACGGCGTCGCGGCAGATCGTCGCGATCACCGGCGTCTTGCCCCCGCCCGTCGGGATCACGACGCAAGGGTGGTCGTCCCGCTCGCGGAGGTGTGCGTATACCGCGTCGACGGCGTCGCGTTGGTACGCCCTCAGTTGCATGGGCCGTCCTCGTACGCGCGAACCACGTTGGCCCAGCAGCCGTCGGCCTGTTCGTCGGTCGCCCACGCGGGATCGGGCCTGCTCGGGCGTGAGCGGATGGGGCCGCCGATGAAGTCGGCGTCCCTTCGCTCCGCGCTCGGCTCGAACGCCGGCGTTGATCCATGGGATGCTGTTGCGTTGGTTTCTGTCATGTTCGCTCACTCGTTCACGGGTTCATCTCGGTGATCTCGACCCGCACCAGCCCGCCCCGCGTGACCGGGCCCCGCTCAACCAGCAGCCGGTCGATCTGGCCGTCGTCGCGGTAGACGCCGGCGTGCTGCATCGCGTCGAGCAGCGCCTTGAGGCGGTTGTCGATGTCGAGGGCACGCCGCGTCGGGGCGCACAGCTCGATGCGGACATCCAGACGGCCGGACAGCGGACCCTGCCGACGGAATCGCGCGAGCCGGGCGACCGCGTCCTTGCGGAACGCCCGGCCCTCGCGGCTGATCAGCACCCGCACGCCGCGGCCGCGCCCCATCGGCACCGACCGCCAGTACCGGTTGACGCTCGGCGGCCAGGGCAGGGTGAGATGCACGGTCGCGTCAGCCATCCGTGGCTTCGCCTCCGCAGCGGGTGATCGATCAACGCTTCCAAGGCGGTGTGCTCCCGGCGGTCGCGGCCGGACGCGTGGCGACGCCGTTGCTCGACGGCGTGCCAGATGCACCGCCGCGCAGGGCGAACCCCTTCACCTCGTTGGTGAACTCGCCGGTGTCGTCGCGGCGCTTCACGCCGACCTTGATGGTCAGCGGGATGTTGTGAAGCTCGAGCGAGTCCTTCGGCTGGAGCACGTTCACCGCGCGGCACAGCGCCGAAAGCTGCCCGCGGGCGATCTTGACCGCCGTCTCGCTGGGGTTGTCGAGGTTGAGCCGGGCCCAGAGCAGCCGGCCTTTGTGCTCGCCGTCCACGATCTGGAAGGTGAACTGCAAGTAGCTGCCGGTGCCCGCCTTCGTGGGCTTGGTCTCCGACTCGGTGATGACCGCGGTGTACTCGCCGGGCGGGACGGCCTCGAAGTCGGCGGCGGGATCCACCTCGCTCGCGTTGAATCCGTTCAGACTGGCCATGCTCAGGCTCCTTCCGTGGTGGTGGGTGACTCGTTCGTGTCGGTGGTGTCGCTCGCGGGCTCGATCGCTTCGCCGTCGCGGTGGGCCGCGTACGCGCGGAAGTCCAGCGGCAGCTCGTCGGGCAGCCCGAGACGGTTCTTGGCGACGTGCGCCGGGCGCTCGGTGGTCTTGAGCACGCGCTCGCCGCTGCCGATGCCCTGCACCCGCTTGCGGTTGAAGCCCTCGTCCGTGCTCTTGGTCAGCACGCGGTAGCTCGCGAACATCACCTCGTCGCACCACTCCTGGATCAGCGCCGATGCGTGCTTGTTGAGCCGCGGCGCGTACCGGTCGTACGTCTCGGTCTCGGGGTTGGCGAACTTCTCGACCGCGGCGTGCGCGATCAGGATCACCTGCATGCCGCGGTCGGACCGAAGCGCGTCGAGCCCGGCGAGCACCTCCCGCCACGAGTCGAGCGCGAAGACGTACCCCTTGGCGTACGGCACGTCCTCGATCGACTTCACCCCGCGGTCGCGGCAGGTCTTCGCGTGGATGAGCCGCTCGAGCCAGTCCAGGCTGTCGATCACGACGGTCTGGTACTCGTGCTTCTCGGTGTAGAGGGCCCCGAGCATCTCGATGACCTGCTTGAAGTCGGTCGCCAGCGGAAACCGCTCGGTGTCGATGTCCGCGAGGCCGTCCTCGGTCTGGATGAAGACTGGCCGCTCGGCCATCGCGCCGAACGTCGACTTCCCGATGCCGTGCGTGCCGTAGACCATGATCCGGCGGGGGCTTGCGGCTCGACCGCGCTCGATGTGATTCATCAGGCTCATGCCTGCTCCTTGGGTTGGGTGGGTGAATCGATGTCGATCAGCCGCAGCGACTCGAACCTGGTCTTCCAGATGTCGTGCTCTCGGCAGCGCTTCAGCTCGTCGATCGCGGCGACGTTCTCGTCGGCGGCCCGATCGAGGAGCCGGCGCGAGAGCTGCCACACGCCGCAGCGGTACGGCTCGCGCTTCTCGATCGCGACCAGATGCACCTCAAGCTCGACGCCGCAGGCCTCGACCACCAGCTCGCGGTAGAACGCCATCTGGTGGACGTAGCCGTAGCGGTGGAGGTCGCGTTCGAACTCGTCGAGGTCGCTGCAGGTCTTCAGATCGACGATGCCGCGTCCGTCGACGGGGTTGATCCAGTCGATCCGCGCCTGGCACGGCACGCCGCCGTACTCGGCCCTGACGACGCCCTCAGCGACACCGGAGCGGAGCAACTCGCGAGCGAACACATGGTCGTGCACGCCGGCACGCATCTGCTCAAGCAACGCCGCGTCCAAGTCGCTCAGCACAGGCTTGCCCACCGAAGACGCCCACTCGGCGAACGCCTTCGTCTGTGTGCCGAACGGCTGACCGGTCTTCGGGTTGATCGGCCCGCCGACCGCGAACTCGGCCTCGAACCGCTCGCGCCCCTCGAGGATCAGCACGTGCGCGGCTCGCCCGAGGGCGTACGCCGCGGAATCCCGCTCGGGGACGAGCCCGAGTTGCTTCCGCCGGTAGAGCTTCGGGCAACGCCGGAAGTCAGCGAGCACGTGCGATGAGAGGTGGTCCTTGCGACTTGCGTGGTAGACGGCAGCTGGCTCGGTGATCAGAAAGCTGAGATCCACTTCGTGTGCGGGATGCTCGGCAACGCCGAGGTCGGCCGGGCGAAGCTCACGGGTGTACTCGCCCTGGCCGAGTCGTACGAGCGGCGTAGAGTCGCGCCCGCTCACGCCGCATTCCCTGCTGCTACGCCGACGCACTTCACGCAGGAAACGATCCGGTCGATCCGGAAGCCCGACGGCCCGAACTCCCGCTGGCACAGAGCGACGAACACCTTCACCACCTCGCGGCCAGCACCGAAGCTCCCATCGATCGCCACGGCCCTCAGGTCGTCGTTGCCCGAACGTGGCGCGTCGAGGCGGACCTCTGATGCGCCACGCAAGCTCTCGACCGCGAGCAAGGCGAGTTCCAAGGCTTCGTTCACCTCGGCCATGTTCACGCCGGCGGCGAACCGAAACCGGTAGATCGTTCGAGCCAGACAATCGCATCCGTTCATCGCGTCGGTCCTCCGCCGACCAACTACGCCATCGGCCGATGAAGTGGCGGGCAAGCTCAGAGGTACTCGCCAAGGCCGGCCTCCTCGAATATGACGCGGATGCGGGCGATTTCGTCGCGCACGGTGCTCCGCGGCAGGCCAAGCTCGCGCGCCGCTGGCGACACGCTCTCGCGGAGCAACTGGTCGCAGATGTTGCGTTGGCGCGGTGTGAGCTTGGAAAGCACCGCGTTCAGATCACCGCGTAGGTCGCATGCTGTCTCGCACGTCGGGCCGTGGGTAGCCTCATCTGTGATGCGTTCCGCGGCGCCGTCGAGGGTCCCGGCACGCAGCCGCCGCTTCTTGGCCGCGCGGCGGCGCAGCAGCGAGTTGGTGCGGGTCGAGACGACTTGGTTCACGAACGCCTGAGGCGTACCCCGCTCTGGGTCGAAGATGTCCCAAGCGCGGAGGACTTCCAAGATCAACGCGGATGCGCAGTCGTGATGCTCGTCCCGGCGGACAAGCCCCCGACGACGAAGATCGGCGACAGCACGGTGGGTAACGACATGGATGAACTCGATAGTGGTTGGATCGATGGTCATGGTGGATGGGTTCCTGATGAGTGCGCAGCGATCGCGCCGAGGCCGAACGCCGCGTTTGCTGGATTGGTCGACGGGTGGTTGGAGCGGATGCGGCTTACACGCCGCGTTGGGTTAGCGATTGACGACGGTGGAAGTCGTCACTAGGCGGGGCGCGTGGGGCACGCCTGATGCCGGACACCAGCTTGTGCATGTGAAGTCTCGGTGCTCCCGCAAGGGGAGCGCATCACCCAGAAGCGAGGCCCGGCGCGGCTCTTCTGGGCGGGACCATGTTCCACGGAGGTGCGCCGAGCAGCCTCTCCGTAGGACACGGGGTCACAACTGCTGTGGCGCGTGCGCCACACCAAAAGTGGCGCGCTAGTAGGTCACCCAATCCACCCCGTCAGGGGGGCTGTAGCAGGGGCTAGATCCCAGCTTTAGATGCCGCTTTAGGTGGTCCGCAAAGTCGCCGTCAAATTGCCGTAAGTCTTTGATAGTTCGGTTGATAGTCGTCACAAGCGACTTACGATGGCGCTCTCGATCATCGCCAGACCGCTTCGATCGCCGTTGGTACTGGGCCGCATTCAACTGCTTAAGAAAAGATTCTTGCTCTTCACGCAACTGTTGTGCTTCTCCCTCTCGTCCATAACGCTCTGCCTCTTCGATGGCTCCCTGGTGCTCTTGGTATTCGCTCCACATCATCCCTAGGGCGGCGTCATCAAGAACATCGTCACCGGTGCTTGGTGCTGTGTTGATCAAGCCGACTGGCGCATTCGCGACTTCGAGCACGAGCTTGGCCACCGAAAACTCACGGTTCGGGTTCGACAGCAAGGCGTGCAGATACGCCGCCCCCTTGGGTCGCGTGATGATCCGTAGCCGGCTGTCTGTGCTGTTGAATCGATACTCCCATGCCTTCTCCGCGCGGCGAAATATGAACCGGGCAGTTGTGTCTACGCCCGACTTGGTCCGCTCAACTTCGCTTACGCCGACCATTCCTTCTGCGGGGATGCTCTGGTCGTGAACAAGTTGAAGAAGGCAGTTCGGGGCCAACGTCCGGTTGAGGATGGCCTGCGAATGCTGGGCTAATGCCGCCGCCATCACGTCACTAACATCCTGTCCATGGCGAAGGTGTAAATCGTGAAGCATCGCGATGTTGTCATCGATCGAGCCGGACATTGCTTGGGCGAGGCGAAACACCTGGCCGAAGCTCTCCTTGAAATCAGCTGCGGAAATCTTCGACAAGACTCGGGCCGTTTCGACGTAACCGGCGACCAACCTGATGTCTTCATCCTTTGGTCGCGGGTCCAGCAGCAGGTCGGCCGCATAGCGAGTTGAAGGATCAAAGGCCACCGCATTTGCTGCCAGCACGGCAAAGCGTCGGTCGATGCACTGAGAGCAGACACCGCAGTGCGTGTGCTCGTGTGTCCACGTCCAAGTGTGCGTGCAACTGGTCGTGGTCTCGATCATCGAGCCACAGTCATTGGCCAGAACAAACCGTACAACATCGGCCTTCGTCTTCTCGAAGAATGCGTTCTCCACGCCAATAGGCCTTCCGCCGTCGGCTTCGGAGAGCACTGAAAATATCCTCGCAAAGCCATTGAGCACCATCGGGTGCGTTGTCCGGGTTGCCCTTCCGCCAACGACATCCTCAGCGAGAGGGAGATTCGAGCTCACAACTCCGTTCTCGTAGAATCGAACGGTATCGAGGCCTGACATGCGTGCGACCGCGGCAGCGAGGCTGGCGTAGAGAAATGAGCGGCCTCGCTGCGTGTAGTCCTTGCTCAACCCCTTCTTTTTGTTGACGCGGATGGTCACATGGGTTGGACGTGCCTTGCCGGCTCGGCTGTCGATCTGCTCTCGGAGAGTGCGATGTCGTTGGCGGAGTTTCTGCGTCGACTCGTGCGTGAGCAAGAACACAGGAGCCCGGTCCGTCACCACCTCCTTGATGGCACCGCCAAGCGAATCCAACCCTCCAGAAAACAGGACAACTCGTTCGGGGTCGGTGCCGAGCCCTTTGCTGGAGAATGGGAAATACGCTTCCGGCGTGGGTGGAGTTGCTTTGAACGTGTGGAAGTGAAATTCGTACGAGTCATCCGACAGAAAACCCAGCGTCCGCGAGAGTTCGCTCCGCACCCCGTCCGAATTCCAGAGGTCAGGATCCCGCACCGGGATGTCAAATAAGAGTCGCCGTCGCCACAGCGGCTGCATGTCGTCGAGTTTGTAGGTTCCACGCTTGATCGCCTGGTCCGCGATGTAGACGTAGGTGGCAACCTCAACGAGGTCGAGGAAGGCAGCAGGTACGTTGGTTACCAGATTCTTTGTGAGATCCGGCACTCGGAGACGACCGTTCCAGTTGTCTCCGTGAAGAACGAGACGGAGTGCATCCACTCCACCCAGCAGCCGATCGCGGACAGTTAACCCTCCGCAGATGATGTGGCGTTCATTCTGCATCACAGGCCCGCCTTGAGTTCCTTGACCATCTTCTGCATCGCACCGAAGGTGTACTTTCCGGTCTCTTCGACGTTCAGTCCCTTGCCCGGTCGCTGAACCTGCGAATACCAATCGCCGCTAAATTTCTCAACGATCTGTGCTGCTTCATAAGCGTGCAACTTCATCGCCTGTTGATACGCGCCTGCTGCTGCGAGCGTTGGGAAGCGGCGATCTGAGCCGGTGACTTCGGCGAGAGCCGGCCCTAGGAAATAGCTCAGGACATGCTGTGTGACGCCGCCCATGAACCTTCGGGCGAATGCGCCGAACTGTTTGGGTGTGTGAGTTGCTTTCAACGCACCCTGAATGTCCTCGGGCCGAGCGCTGTCGTACAGCAATCCCATGCTCTCTCGGAGATGGCCGCTCAATGACTCCGCTGCGACGCGCTGGGAAATCTCAGATAAGTCGGTCCTGTGCTTTGCATCTGGAAATCGATGGTCCAGGGAGGCAACGACGGCTGAGATCAACTCCGCCGAAGTTGGTTTCGTGGAGACCTCGATTCCCAGCTCGTTCAGAGCCTTGACGTAGTCTTTCGATCGCGCGGCAATAGGCAACTGCATCAGCGTGTGGATCGTTCCGACCAAGTGAGGATCGTTTGCCGCTAGGTTGAAGTGCCGCTCGGCATACTCCATCACCACCTGCGCGATCTGCGGCGCTTCCGCTCCGCCCGCGAGGAGTGAAACAACCTGCTTGTACCGGCGGGTACGCTTGAGTTGTCCGAGGAGAGTGTGGCCCATGCTGCCTGCCATCGACTTGATGGCGGCCCGGCTTGGTCACCCCGTGCCCGAATAGGCCGCTATCAAATGTTACCGCATACAGCGGGTGGCGGGAGTGGCGACGCATGCATCGAGATCTTGATGCCCCGATAGGTCTCCATCACTCATTTCTGTGTGATTCGGCCCGGCTGTGCCACATATCTCGCTGCGCATCCCAGTCTGGTTCGCCAGCTATCGCCCGCACCCGCCGCTCGGGGATCGCGTCCCGCTCTCCTCGCACAGGCTCGTGGAACAGGATCGCCTCCTGGATATCCGGGGCCAGGTTCAGCAGGTTCACGATCTGACTGACACGGGCTCGGGTGACGTGCCCCAACGCCGCAATCTCGGCGAAGTCCGCGACTTCACCACGGCGAACGAGCCCGTCGAACCGGATGGCCAGCGCCAGCAGCCTGGCGATCCGCGGCACCGCTCCGGCCTCGGCGTCCGGCTCCGGCAGCGCTTCGCCCGGCTGCAAGTCCAACTGTCCGTGCCGGCCCCGGGTGAAGTGCACCGCATATTCGATCCGCACACTGTCCTCGTTCATGCCATCACCTCACGATCAACCAACCGACGGAGTCCCAGCGGGTGAAACGCGATCGAGACCGAGCCCTTCTCCGCGTCGTAGTCCACCCGCTGCACGAGCAGCCTCACCAGCCGCACCTGCTGTTTCGGGGACAGCCGGGACCACACACCGTCGAAGTCCTCAAACGCGGCGTCGACCTCCTCGGGGAGCACCATCTCGGCCTCCACCTCGGCGATCATGGTGTTGGCATCGTCCGCCCGCTGCTGGGCGTCGGCGAGTCCCGCGTGCAGATCCGCCAGGCGCGCCGCAGCGTGCGGCCTCGCGGCGGCGTCACCCGCGACACGCCCCAACTCACGTTGGATGCGAGCGGCATCCCGCTCGGCGGCGGCAACCTGCGTTTCAGCCGCTTCACGTTTCGTCTCGGAAGCACGGCGGCATGCGGCCAGCGTCCGCGACCGTACCTCCGGATCCCCGCAGACCTCCCGTATCCGCTCGACCACGAACCGTTCGATCTGCTCGGCCGGCAGCGACTTGCACGGGCACGCATCCCAGCCTTGCTTCTGCGCCTTGTAGCAGACGTAGTACCGATAGACGCGGTCCTTACCGCTGTTGACCGTCGCCGTGTGCCCCATCGCGCTGCCGCACGGGGCGCAGTGCAGCAGCCCCTTCAGTAGCGCCGAATGCTTGTTCCGCCGGTGCATCCCGCCGGTCCGCCCGTTGAACCGGAGTGTTTCCTGTGTCGTGGTCCAAACAGCCTCATCGATGATCGGGTCGTGCTCGCCCGGGTACGTCTCGGTCTTGTACCGGACCCGCCCGACGTAGAGCACGTTGGTCAGTACCGCCAGCACCGCGGACTTATCCCACGGCCGGCCGCCGTACACCTTGCCCCGCTTGGTCACGACCCGCTTCGTCGTGAGCCCGCGGTCATTGAACTCGCGGCTGACCGCGAGAAGCGACCGATGTTTCAGGTACAAATCGAAGATCTCCCGGACTAGCTTCGCGCCTTCATCGTTCACGACGAGTCGTTTCGTCTCCGGGTTGATGTCATACCCGATCACCGAGCGCCCGCCGGACCATTTCCCCTTCCGCCTCGCCGCGGCGATCTTGTCTCGGGTCCGCTCACTGATGATCTCACGCTCGAACTGCGCGAACGACAGCAGGATGTTCAGGGTCAGCCGGCCCATCGACTGCGTCGTGTTGAACTGCTGCGTCACGGATACGAACGAGATCCGCTGCCGTTCGAACAGTTCCATCATCCGCGCGAAGTCCATGAGCGACCGGCTCAGCCGATCTACCTTGTAGACCACGATGCAGTCGACGCGTCCGGCTTCCATATCGGCCATCAGCCGCTTGAGCGCGGGCCGCTCCATGTTCCCGCCGGTGAACCCACCGTCGTCGTACCGGTCCGGCAGGCAGACCCAGCCCTCTGCTTTCTGGCTCGCGATGTACGCCTCGGCGCTCTCGCGCTGCGCATCCAGCGAGTTGAACTCCTGCTCGAGCCCTTCCTCCGTGCTCTTGCGCGTGTAGATCGCGCAGCGGATCGTCGGCGGCCCAGATCCCGGCTTGCCCCGCTTCGTGCTCATCCAGTCTCCTTGTCAATCGCCCGTCGCTTCGACGAAGGCAAGCCAAAGAAGTTCACGCCGTTCCAGTGGGCGCCGGTGATGTGGCGCGCGATCGCCGTCAGTGACCGATACACCTCGCCCTCATACTCGAACCCTCGCGGCAGCACCTTCACCAGGATCGCCCGGCCCTTGTACTCGCGTCGGAGCACGGCGCCGGGCTTCGGGAAGTCCGCCGACCGCCCGGCGTCGAACGCTGCGGTGACGACCGGCCCCGTCGCTGTGGACCGGCTCGGCGGTGCTGTCAGTCGAAGTTCCGCGTCGTCAGCCAGCTCCGCGGCTCGGCGCATCGCCCGCTCCGAAAGCCCGCCCTGCTTGAGTGCTTGCATCCGCCAGACGATCCGCCTGATGAGGTACTGCTTGTGGCTCGTCCGCGTCGGCTCGCCGAAAATCTCGGCATACCGCTGCTTGAGTTGCGGGACGGTCAGCTTGCCGAGCTCCTTGACCGTGTTCTCGATGTCCGTCGCCATACGCACTCTCCGTTTCGCGCTCGCGTTAACCGAGCGTCCCATCAGGGCGAGCGAGGTCGGAGAGTTCAAGTCCATCTTCGGAGGATTGTCGGAGATCGCCGAGACGACGCCGGTCGTCACGCCAGCGACCGACGCCCTCGGCCAGGATGTCCGCGATCGCGCGGAGCCGCTCCGCGGGCGCGAGATCATCGCGCACCGCCACGTCGTCGTGGTCCATGGTCATGTACCGCTCACTGAAGTGGTCTCACCGCCGCCCGCCACGGGCGACGTATCACCGACCATCTACGCGAAGCTATGGCAAAGTGGCGGGGGCCGATCGGAACCCTGTGTTTAGCCGCTGTCTTCCAAATCGCTAGTGGACATCTCAAAGCAATCAGCACCTGCTCAGACACATGCTGAACATGGCCGAGGGTGTCTCCAATCAAGCGTTTACGCCCCCGTACGTGTGGGTGAAGCCGCTTCGCGACCACCGTCTGGCGGCGATACAATGGGCACATGTCAAGCGATATTGGTATGAACTGGACTCAGCTCTTGAGCACGAAGCGTGTACGCGAGCTCCGCGGCGATGGTGGCTCCACGGGCGACCATCGCACGGAGTTCGAGAGGGACTACGACCGGATCGTGTTCTCAAGCCCGATCAGGCGGCTCAAGGACAAAACCCAGGTCTTCCCTCTCGATCCAAACGACTTTGTCCGAACACGCTTGACGCATTCGCTTGAAGTCGCAAGTGTCGCGAGAGGCCTTGTGAAGGCCGTCGCGATGCCCACCAACCAGATTGAAGTGCGGTTGCCAGAGCCAGCACGTCACGAGATCGAGGAACGGCTCGACGACATCCAGAACATCGCAGCAACAGCCGCTTTGGTTCACGACCTAGGGAACCCGCCTTTCGGCCACTTTGGTGAGGCCGCTATCGGCGCGTGGTTCGCGTCTGGCATTGGTGAGCAGGCGATCGATCCACTGAAGGGCCATCCGGAGCTTGCTGACGACCTCTTGAAGTTCGAAGGCAACGCGCGAACCACAAGGCTTCTCGCAAGCCTGCAGATTCTTGCCGATAGTCACGGTCTCAACCTGACAGCCGGGACACTGTCGGCGAGCATGAAGTATGTGGCTGCAAGCCGCGAAGCCGACAAGGATGGCCCGGACAAATCGCGGGCAAAGCCGGGTTTCTGCCAGACGGAACAACATATCGTTGAGCTCGTCCGCAATGAGACAGGTACCGGGCCAGCTCGCAATCCAATCGCGTACCTCGTCGAAGCCGCGGATGACTCGGTGTACTCTATCTGTGACGTAGAAGATGGAATTCGTAAAGGTGTCATCAGTTGGGGAGACTTCATAGAAGCCCTCGAAGAGGAGGACCTCCAAGAAGTCGCGAGAAACGCACAAGGCTTCATCGTTAATCGAGCGAAGCAATCCGGACTTGATCTTGGGGATGCCGAGGGTGAAGCGTGCTCGGTACAGTTTCGCGTTGCCGCGCAAGGAATGGCGATTAGTGCGGCAGCTTCGGCTTTCGCAAAAAACTACAAGACGATTATGACCGGTACGTTTGGAGGCGAGCTTCTCGACGAGAAAGGCAAACTCCCGGCTGAACGGCTCATCGCTAGATGCAAGAAGATCGGGAGGGAGCGGGTCTACAACAAGCGTCCGACTGTCGAACTTGAACTCCGGGGCGAGACGATTCTCCACGGCCTTCTGGATGTGCTCTGGCGTGGAGTCGAGCATTTCGATGGTGATCCGCCCAAGCCCAAGACGGCGCAAGGCAAGGCATACAGCTTGCTCTCGCGCAATTACCGGTCGCTGTTTGAGCATTCGTGGAAAACGCCCGTCCCTACAGGCACGGACGCGGCAGTTTGGCGGCACTATCTTAAGCTGATGCTCATCACTGACTATGTTGCTGGAATGACTGACGGATACGCAGCTTCACTTCACAAGAGCCTCCGGAATGCGTGAGCGCCGCGTGCCTCATGACGTGTCTGAACTACGCGAAGCGATGCGTCGCTTCGTCGCAATCCGACGGAGTCGAGTTCCGCGGGAGCATGACCCTCTTGCGATCTTGCATCGCGAAGGCTTTAGCGCGTACTTCTTTGGCGGCACTATCCGTGATGTGGTTTTGCATGGTCCATGGGTACAGCCGCGAGATATCGACGTCGTGGTGTCAGGGGCAGGCGAGGAAGAGTTGAAGCAGGCGCTATCGCGCTGGATTGTGAGAACGACCCGTTTCGGCGGGTTTCGGCTTGAGACGGCGTACGAGGTCCTGGATGTGTGGCCCACGTCTCAGACATGGGCCTTTCGTGAGTTCCCACTCATCGGCTCAGAGGCAGGTGACCTTCCGAAGACCACGCCGTTTACCATCGAGGCAGCAGTCGTATCGACGAGTCCGCGAGGAGGGTACGGCCGCGAGATCTTTGAGCAGCGATTTATCGAGTCAGTGGCGCGCCGTGAAATCGATCTGAACTTTGATATCCAGTTCTGCGAGACGCTCACATTCGTGCGAGCTATTGCGATGGCGATGAAGACAGACTTCTCGCTCTCCTCCCGGCTCGTGGATCGACTGGTCTCAATCGCTCGGCGGGTCGACATCGAAGAGTTGGCCGCAGTTGCTAAGAGTCACTACGGCCGACGGAGTCTCCCAGTCCCCGAGTTGTCCCGGATTGTGGCGATAGTCAATGAACATCATCGTCGAATGCGAAAGGCGAGTCTGAGGCTGCCCCGACCCACCCAGATGCAGTTCCAGTTCTGCAAGCCGACGTACCTGACGCCCGTCGGCGGTCGATTGACACCAAATTTTAAACCAGCGCCTCCGCTCGCACCCCCGACCGATACCCCCCGTCGAACCGGCCACGCTGTCAACCGAGAGTCGCAGAGAGTTTGAGAGGTTCGGCCGAGAGCCGGACCGGAACGCCCAGCGTCGCGATCGGCCGCCCGATGCACCCGCCAGAACAGAGAGTCGGCCAGCGATCGCCCGTCGCCGGAAGTCCCGCCCGAGCCCACTCTTACGCGAGCCCAGCCGCTCGCCCGGCGAGACCCCGGCCGTAAAACAAAACCGGCCCGCTTTCGCGGGCCGGGAATAAGCTCCCCGAGCAGGACTCGAACCTGCAACCTAGCGGTTAACAGCCGCTCGCTCTACCATTGAGCTATCGGGGAAAATGATTTGTTCGGGCAACGTACGGCAGGTGCCTGACTCGCCGCGGCCCATCAGGATAGCCGAAACCCGCCGCTCCGCAAGTGGGCCCACTTGCTGTTTCGGCTATTTCGGGTATCCTCTTCGACCCGACCCAGAGGACCGCTCAGGCACGGTTCCGGTTGGGATCCCGTTCAGTTCACGACGCGTGTCCGGCCCGACGGCCGGATGCCGACAGACCCGTTTTAGCCCTCTGCGATCAGGCGAAGTCATGAAAGACAAGACCCACCCGACCTACTACCCCAACTGCAAGGTCTACTACAACGGCGAGGTGGTCTTCACCACCGGCGCGACCGTGCCGGAACTGAAGGTCGATGTCTGGTCGGGCTCGCACCCGTTCTTCACGGGCAAGTCCAGCTTCGTCGACGCCGCCGGACGCGTCGAGAAGTTCCAGAAGAAGTTCTCGGGCAACTACTTCCAGAAGAGCAAGAAGAAGTAAGAGCGCTCCGCGCTCACAGTCCAGGCCCGATCCCGCCCGCGACGGATCGGGCTGTTTCATGCGCACGGCGTGCTAACCTGACCCTTCCATGGCCGGTCCCGACACCCAATCCGACAGCGCCCTGCTCGCCAAGCTCCGCGAGCTTGCCGAACGGCGCGATGCGATCGCCAAGGACCTGCTCGACCCCGAGGTCCTCAGCGACCACCATCGCGTGCGCGACCTGTCGATCCGCAAGGCCGCGCTGGATCCCGTCGCCGACGGCTTCCGCTCCTACGAGAAACTCACGCGCGAAGCCGCCGACCTCCGCGCCGTGATCGAGGCCAGCGATGAGCCCGAATTCGTCGAGATGGCTCGTGAGGAACTGCCGCAGGTCGAGGCGAAGCGCGAAGCCATCCTCGCTTCGGCGCTCGAAGACCTCGTCAACGCCGACGACCGCGCCATCGGCTCGGTCATGCTCGAACTCCGCGCCGGCGTCGGCGGCGATGAAGCCGGCCTCTGGGCCCGCGACCTGCTGGAGATGTACCGCAAGTTCGCCTCGACTCGCGGCTGGTCCTTCGAGGCGATCGACTTCGCCGAAGACGAGGGCCAGGGCGGCCTGCGCTCCGGCGTGTTCAACATCCGCGGCGAAGGGGTCTGGTCCGCGCTGCAGGCCGAGGCCGGCACGCACTGCGTCAAGCGCGTCCCCGCGACCGAGACGCAGGGGCGCGTCCACACTTCGACCGCCACCGTCGCCGTGCTCCCCGAGCCCGAATCCGTGGAGATCGATCTCAACCCCGACGACGTCGACGAGCACGTCACCACCGCGCAGGGGCCGGGCGGGCAGAACGTGAACAAGGTCGCCACCGCTGTGCACCTGATCCACCGCCCGACCGGCATCGAGGTGCGCATGCAGGAGACCAAGAGCCAGCAGCAGAACCGCGAGAAGGCGTGGCGCCTCCTCCGCGCCCGGCTGTACGAGCGCGAGCTCGAGCGCAAGCGCCAGGAAGAAGCCACAGCGCGCAACCAGCAGATCGGCTCCGGCGGCAGGGCCGAGCGCATCCGCACATACCGCTGGAAAGACTCCATCGCCGTGGACCACCGGCTCAACGAGTCGTTCCCGCTCGCGAGCACCATGGCCGGCGACCTCGACCCGTTGGTCGAAGCGCTCGAACGACTGGAAACCCAGCGCCGGCTCGAAGCGCTATGAGCCGTACGGAAGCCGACATCGCGATCATCGGTGCGGGCGCGGCGGGTCTCATGGCCGCGGTCTTCGCCGGACGCGCCGCGCAGGAAGCCGGCAGGCCGCTGAAGATCATCGCCGTGGACGGCGCGAAGAAGCTCGGCGCGAAGATCCTCGTCGCCGGCGGCGGGCGCTGCAATGTCACGCATTACAAGGTCGACGCCGACCAGTACGCCGGCTCCAGCACCAACGCCATCAAGAAGGTGCTGCGCCGGTTCGACGCCGCGCAGACCAAGGCCTTCTTCGCCGAACTGGGCGTGGAACTGAAGCGCGAGGACACCGGCAAGCTGTTCCCCGTCACCGACAAGGCCCAGACCGTGCTCGATGCGCTGCTCGGCGCGGTGCGCGATGCCGGGGCCGAACTGTGGCACCCCTGGCGCGTCGCATCGCTCGGGCGCGATGACGAAGGCCGCTTCGTCATCACCCGCCAGCACACCGACGACAAGGGGCGCTACCTCGACAACGCCGATCCCGACACCATCCTCGCCGAGCGCGTCATCCTCGCCACCGGAGGCAAGGCCCTGCCGCGCACCGGGTCCGACGGCCTTGGCTACGACTTCGCGAAGGCCATGGGCCACAGCGTCACCGATCGCGTGTTCCCGTCGCTGGTGCCGATCCTGTTGGGCGATGAGGCGAGCCACCTCACCGAGCTCAGCGGCATCGCGTCGGTCGCCACGCTCGAAGTCCGCTCGGGCACCGGCAAGAAGCTCAAGGAGTTCACCAACTCCACCCTGCTCACGCACTTCGGCCTCAGCGGCCCCGGCGCGCTCGATATCAGCCGCTGGTTCTTCGACGCCCAGCATCACGACCCGGAGACGGCGCTCGTCATCAACTGGCTGCCCGGGGAGTCGTTCGAGTCCATCGACAAACTGCTGCTCGCGCTCGGCAAGCGCAGCATCCACCACTGGCTCAAGCAGGAGCGCCAGTTCCCCGAGCGCCTCGTGCGCATGCTGTGCGATCAGGCGAAGGTCGACCCGAGCGCGCCGGCCTCCACCCTCACGCGCGACCAGCGCCGCGACCTCGTCCGCACCCTGACCGAGATGCCCATGCCCGTCACCGGCGATCGCGGCTTCACCTACGCCGAGGTCACCGCCGGCGGCGTGCCGCTGGACGAGATCGACCTGAAGACGATGGAGAGCCGCGTCCAACCCGGCCTCTATGTGATCGGCGAGATCTGCGATGTCGACGGACGCATCGGCGGTTTCAACTTCCAGTGGGCCTGGGCGAGCGGGTTTGTGGCGGGGAGTGCGGCGGGGAATTCGGTGCCAGCAACCACGCATTAGCCCAGCGGCGCGTCGCAGAAGAGCGTAATGGACTCCGAACAGTCGAGCGCTTGCATAGGCGCTCTACTGAGCGCCGAAACAGCAGCGGCGACATCGGCTGCTCGTTCGAGGCATTGGTCTTTGCGCACCCAGCAGGCGATCGGAAAGCAGAATCCGTCCTCGCAGATTAGCAGCGAAATGTAGGCTCTCGCCTGTGATGACAAAAACGGCAACTTAGACAGATGTTCGCGTCGATACGCGATCGTCACGACTGCTCTCAAATCAGACGTGAAGTTCTCTCTGGCGACGCAGGGCCACTCTCTGCCGTCCTTGCTCGCGGCAACACTCACGGAATTGCTAAAGCCGATCGTTGCAGCGGGTGGGTTTCGCCAGAGGGAGAGTGCCGCGACTCCGTTCTTCCACATGAGCGGTGACAGCAATGCAAGAGCTACTCCAGCCAGCACGACCTCAAGCCAGCGGCCATTGACCGAGGCCTGAATGAGGTTGAAGAGCAATGAGAGCAAAGCAACGGCAGCAACGCAGGCGATGAGCCCAAAGAGGATCGAGCCCTTTCGACTTGCTGACGACCATGTGATCTGGATCTCGTCTCTTGAGTCTGACACGTTAGATGAACTTGAGCCAGCGCCGCACCAGAAGCGAGCTCGTGGTTCATCGGTTCGCAACTCGTGGTGCTTCGAACTCAGACCAGTTCGGATGATGGCGTCGAGGCTCTCATTTGAGTCTCGGCTGATGATTCGATGCGATCTGCCATCGACCGAGTCCGGCTGCGAATCTGCTATCGGATTGATTGGAGAGGCCATCGGTGTACCAAGGAGAGGTCGGTCGAAGGACATCGACGCTGGTCGACTCAATTCGCACAGAGCACGTTGATTCGGCAAGTGTACGTCGAGTCGGCCTCAATCCTCGGAGTACGTCATCACTTCCGGCGCTGCTTCGCTTTCCGCTTCGCGCGCGCCTTTGTCATCGCCTGCCGGCGCTCGCGCAGCCAGTCCTGTTGAAGGTCAAGGGTGGTGAAGCTGGGTGGGGAGTCGTCCGGGAGGGTAATCAGGTCCTTACAGCCCGGCACTGGCGGGCGAGCCGCCAGTGGCACCATCTGCGCGTTCCTGTTCGGTTTCGCCGCTTTGGCGCGCGCCTTGGCGGCGTTGCGCTCTTCGCGCTGGACGGACCGGATGTGCGTGAGGGCCTGCGTCGCAGCCATGCGCCGGCGGTTGCGTTCGCGTGCGATGAACGCGTCCTGCTTCGGGTCGCCGGTCGGTTCGGGCTCGCCCATCAGCGCTTCGAGGGTCTCGAGCGCCTTTGTCTGGACGCGCTCCATGACGAAGCGCGCTTCGGCCTTCGCTTCGCGGAGCTGGGTGAGGATGTCTTTGTTCGGGGCGGTATCGGTGGGTGTGGTGTGCATGGCCCGAGTGTGCCTCGGGGAGGCGAGGGCTCCAAGAGCAATTTCGCGGGAATCGGGCGAAGTCCGCAAGGTTGTGCGCAGGCGTGGTACATGCGCGCGAGATTTTTGTGGTTATCCACAGACTCCCTGCAAAGCCAGGGCGATCCTGCTCCCTCTCCCCTTGCGGGAGAGGGCTGGGGTGAGGGGTCAGCGGCGCAGCCGCTGTGATTCCAAGGTGACGCATCGACCGCCCCCTCATCCGTCCGCTTCGCGTCCACCTTCTCCCGCGAGGGGAGAAGGACCAGAAGCTGATGCTGCCGGAAGATCTCGCATAGCCGCCTGCGGAGGGCGGCCATGCCACCCCAAAGCCAGTCGCGCAGGTCGCTAGACTCCCGGCATGCCCAAGACCCTCCTGTGCTGCCCCATCATGGTCGATGAGCCCGCTCTCGCGTTGCGTGATGCCGAGCAGGCGCGGGCGTCGGGGGCGGATCTGGTCGAGTATCGGATCGACCGGCTGTTCAACGGCGAGGGCGACGATGAGGGCCAGAGGGCGGTGCTGCAACTCGTGGCCGATTCGCCAGTCCCCTGCATCGTCACCTGCCGCAGCGCGGACGAGGGCGGCGAGTACGACGGCGACGACTCGGCCCGCGTCTCGCTGATCGAGGCGCTGGGCACCGCCGACCACCCGCCGCGATACATCGATTTCGAAGCCGCGGCGTACGCCCGGTCGGCGAACCTGCGCCAGAAGATCAACCTGGCGATCCAGCACGACCAGCAGGTCCGCGATGTCTCAACCGGGCTGATCCTCTCGGCCCACGACTTCCACTCGCGCCCGTCGAACTTGTTCGCGCTGCTCGCCTCGATGCGCTCGCACGACGCGGCGAAGGTCATCAAGCTCGCGTTCCGGGCCCGGTCGATCCGCGACAACCTGGAGATCTTCGACATCCTGCGCGAGCGCGATCGCCCGACGATCGTGCTGGGGATGGGCGAGCACGGGCTGATGAGCCGCGTGCTCGCGCCGAAGTTCGGGGGATTCCTGACCTTCGCATCGCTGACCGAGCAGGGCGGCACCGCGCCGGGCCAGCCGACGATCGCGCAGCTGCGCGGCAGGTACCGCTTCGATTCGATCGGTGAAGCGACAAAGGTCTATGGCGTGATCGGCGACCCGGTCGCCCACTCGATCTCGCCGGATGTGCACAACGCGGGCTTCGAGTCGGTCGGTCACGACGGCGTGTACCTGCCCATGCGGATCGATGCGGGCTGGGAGCCGTTCAAGGCGACGCTGCTGAGCCTCTTGGCGTACGAGCCGCTCGATTTCCGCGGTGCGAGCGTGACGATCCCGCACAAGGAGAACCTGCTGCGCCTGGCGATCGAGCAGGCGGCGGCCGGTGAGAAGTGGGAGATCTCGCCGGTGGCGTTCGGGGCGGGGGCCGCGAACACGCTGGCGGTGCGCGACGACGGCACGCGCTTCGTGGACAACACCGATGCGCTCGCGCTGAAATCGCTGCTGCGAGAAGCGCTGTCTTCAGGGCTGGCCGGTGTCCCGGTCGTGGTGCTCGGGGCTGGGGGTGTGGCGCGCGGGGCGTGCGCCGCGCTGCTTGAGGAGGGAGCGCGCGTGACGGTGTGCAATCGCACGACCGAGCGGGCCGAGCGCCTGCGTGACGAGCTGCGCGAGAAACTGTCGGATGCGCCGGGTTCGATCGAGGTCGCGTCATGGGACGATCGTCATGATCTGCGCGCGCAGTCGTGGATCAACGGCACGTCGATCGGCATGTCTGGCGGCGGGGCGGATGGTGAGTCGCCGCTGGATTTTGAGCAACTGGAGACCCCGGATGACGCGGTCGTCCTGGACACGGTGTACGCCCCGCGACGCACGGCGCTGCTCGCGCAGGCGGAGGAAAAGGGCCTTCGCACCATCGATGGGGTGAGCGTTTTTGTGCGTCAGGCGATCGCCCAGAGCGTGCTGTGGACCGGCGATTCGGAGTCGTTAAGCGGGCTCCACGCACTCTTTACGAGAGTTTCAGAAGAAGTTCTTGCATCCGAAACCTGATTTCGCCCCAATAAGAAGGTATGAGGGCCACGCTCAAGCAGCCCGTTCTGTTTCCCCAGACCTACGGCTGGTACATCACCGCTGCCGCCGCGGACACGCTGCTGACCGCGATCATCCTGACGCTGGGCGGTATCGAGGTGAACGCGGTCGCCGCGGGCGTGATCAATCACTACGGCCTTCTGGGGATGCTGCTGTTCAAGTTCGCGACGGTGTACACGGTGCTGCTCATCTGCGAGTACATCGGTCGGCACCGGATCGCGACAGCTCAGCGGCTCGGTACGTGGGCGGTGATCATCAGTCTGGTGCCGGTCGCGGTGGGGGTGCACGAACTGGTGCGCTTCGGGCCGGAGCACGGGCTGTTCGATCTGGCCGGTCACCTCGGCAGCGCGGTGTTGAACCCGTTCCGCTGATCGGGTTTTCGCTTACTCGCCGGGGATGTCGAAGCCGCTGGTGCGGATGAGGGTCTTGAACCCTTCGCCGAACACGAAGTTGTGCTTGGGGAACGGCAGGCCGGAGCGGTTGCGATCGATGTGGCTGAACATCAGGTCGATCGTGCCGATCTCGGAGACCGAGCCGCTGGCGTGGTCGATGACCTCGATCGTGCCGAGCGTGGCGGCGCCGGTCTCGTCGAGCCGGTCGATGGTCGCGGTATAGCGGAGCGTCTGCCCGGGCACGGGGTCGAAGTCGATCTGGGCCTTGGAGACCTTGGCGAGGATGACCTTCTCGCGGAAGGCGTTGGCGTGCCCGACGAGCACGCCGGCGGTCTGGGCCATGCCCTCGATGATCAGGGAAAAGGGCATGACCGGCAGGGCGGGGAGGCCCCGTTCAGCGTCGGCGCTGAAGTGGTCGTGCAGGTGCTCTTCGGCGAGCGAGATGTTCTTGATCGCGACCATCCGCTCGCGCGGGACGAGTTCGACGATGCGGTCGATCCACATCCAGCGCATGGCGAGGGCTCCTCGGAACGTCCGTCGGCTCAGGCGTTGGCGGTCTGGTTCAGTTTGCGCTCGACGAAGTTCACCAGTACATCGACGGTGAAGACCTGACCGACCTTGGCGAGCTGCGGGTCTTTCTCGAACTCCGAGAAGTCGGCGTGGGGCATCTTCGCCTTCATCTCGGCGAGGCCCTTGTCGGTGATCTTGCCGTCCTGGACGAACTCGGGGTTCTGGGCGGCGCCGTCGGGGAAGAGCTCGCCCTGGGCGATCTTGAAGCCGAACTCCTGCTCGAGCTTGAACGAGATGTCGAGGAAGTCGATCGACTCCGCGCCGAGGTCTGAGGTCAGTTTGGCGTCCGGAGTGACCTCGTCGTCGTCGACGCCGAGGGCATCGACCAGAACTTCCTGAACTTTCTCGAAGATTTCGTCACGCGTCATGCTGCAGGTGCTCGCTGAAGGGCAGGGCGATCGGCCCGCGCTCGCGTCGGGCGGGAATCCCCGTGTTGGTATAGATGAAGTCCGGTCGTTCCGGAACGCCCCATTATGCGCGGTTTTGGTGCGTTCGTCACGCCGCCGGGGCGGGTCAGGGCGCTTCGCCGGGGCGGACCGGACGAAGCGTCAACCGGCCGGAAACGCAGTTTGTTCCCTCGCCGGGGGCTTCGCCGGGCTTGTGGACGGTGGCGCTGGCCTTGAAGTCAATCGAGCCGTCCTCACTGCGTTTGAAGAGGCTGACCTCGACACGCATCGTGTCGCCGGGGGCCACGAACATGCCGTACTTCAGGGCTTTGACCTGGCAGAGGGTGTAACGGCTCGTGGTTCCGGCCTCGGCGAGGCGTCGGGCGGCCTGGGTGCAGGCCTCAATCATCATGACGCCGGGGAGGACCGGAAAAGTCGGAAAGTGGTCCTGCAGGTATTCCTCGGCGTTGGTAACGGCCTTGAGGGCGACGATCCGTTCTTCGGACTGCTCCAGAACCGTGTCGATGAGGTCGAAGTGCATGGCGAGAAGGGTAGCGATTCGGGGTTTTCCGCGTCGCGGGCCGCCTGAGTCTGCGTACGATCTGGTCCGTGGAACGCGAGCAGGAGAGCCCGACTGACGCGGTGTCGAACGAGGCGACGCCGATGTTCTGTCGGAATTGCCACCATGATCTGGGGGGCATTCAGGCGACCTCGGACGGCTACGCCTGCCCGGAGTGCGGGCGTTCGTTCGACCCCGAGAAACCGAAGACCTTCGCGGCCCGACAGCGCAGCGCTATGGAACTGCTCCTGCTGCGACGGGTCGCTCCGGGGGTGCTGCTGGCGCTGGCGGTGTTCTGGCTGCTGTGGCACGCGTGGATCCCGCGTCCGGTGGCCTTGTTCGGGCGCCACGGTCCGGCTCCGGCGCAGGTTCGGATGCCGGAGTTGTCGACACTGTGGGTCTGGGCCGGTTCCCTCTACGGCGCGGAAGAGGTTCGCCTGCAGCGTCATGTTGCCGAGGCGGAACTGTGGGACAGTCGCGTGCGACGGGTGCGGGTGTTCGGTCCCGACTCGGATGAGCAGCTGTGGGAGGTCCATTTCGAGCCGCGCGAGGGCGAGCCGGGCGGTGGGATCTGGACGGTTCGGTTGCCGCAGGCGGTGCCTCTGACATTCGACCTGCTGTCGAGTTTCCGGCTCACGCGCGACGGGATCCTCGGCATCGTGGTGGGGGAGCACGACCCCAGCCGAACGATCGAGCCGTTCGAGGTGACCGGGAGCGAGGCGGATGTGCTCTCGGCGTACATCCGGGCGTCGGGTATTTCGGTGCGGCCGATCCGTCAGACCGAGGATCAGGTCGCGTTCTGGATCTTCGACGAGGACCAGGGGCGTCTGGTGCAGGTCGATGAGGCGGAGTTGGACCGGCGCGGGATCGAGCCGCTCGACCGGACGGGCATCGCGATTTTCGGTTTGGGCACCTCACCCTGATCGGCGCGCACAGGTGACGGCGCGCAGCGGCTATCATCGCGATCTATGGCGTCCAGCGAAAAATCCGGCCTGACTTACGCCCAATCGGGTGTTTCCATCGAGGAAGGCGACCGCTTCGCGTCGCTGATCCGCCAGCACATGCGCCGGACCCACGGGCCGCGCGTGCTGTCCAACGACGGCGGGTTCGCGGGGCTGCTGCGCCTGGACTTCAACGAGAAGCTGTTCAAGCGGAACTACAAGGACCCGGTGCTAGTGTCCTGCACGGACGGTGTGGGGACGAAGATCCGTATCGCATTGGACATGCAGAAGTTCGACACGATCGGGATCGATCTGGTCGCGATGAACGTGAACGACCTCGTGGTCGAGGGGGCGGAGCCGCTGCTCTTCCTCGACTACATCGCGGCGAACAAGGTTGTGCCGGAGCAATTGGAGCAGGTGATCAAGGGCATCGCCGAGGCTTGCCGGATCTGCGATGCGGCGCTGCTCGGCGGCGAGACCGCCGAGATGGGCGACATGTACCGCGAGGGTGATATCGACCTCGCTGGGTTCGCTGTCGGTGTCCTCGAGCTGGACCGCGCGATCGATTCGGACCGGGTCGAGCCGGGCGACATCGTGCTGGGTCTGGCGAGCGACGGGGTGCACTCCAACGGGTACTCGCTGGTCCGCGCGGTGGTGCGCGAGGCCGGACTTGATCTGCACAAGGTGTACCCCGATCTCGACGAGAAGCGGACGCTGGGCGAGGTGCTGCTGACGCCGACGCGTCTGTACGCACCGTCGATCACCGCGCTGCTCAAAAACTACAAGGTGAAGAAGGTTGTCAGCGGCATGGCCCACATCACCGGTGGGGGGCTGGCGGGTAACCTCGACCGCGCGTTGCACGACGGTGTGGACGTGAAGATCAAGGCCGATTCGTGGACCGTGCCGCCGGTGTTCGGCTTCCTGCAGAAGCACGGCGGGATCGACGACGCCGAGATGGACCGCGTGTTCAACATGGGCATCGGCTACTGCCTGATCGTGCGTCCGAACTTCGCATCGAGCGTTGCTCGCCAACTCGAAAAGTCCGGCGAAACGGTCTTCGAGATCGGCGAGATCGTCCGGGGTTCAGGGAGCGTCCGCGTCGGCTGAGGTGGCGTTCTGCTTGCGGGCGAGCCGCCGACGCCGAGCGATGCAGGCGGCGCCGATGAAGCCGAGCGGGACGGCGATCATCACTTCCACGCCTCGATCCAGCAGCCCCGCGGCGAGCCCGGTCTCGGCGGTCATGCCGACGGCGAACGCGCTCGCTGACAGCCCGATCGCCCATTCGCGGACGCCGAGGCCGTTCGGTGCGAGCGGCGCGAGCACGGCGAGCTGCACGATGGCGGCCATCGTCAACGCGGCTTCGAAGGTCACGCTCCCGCCGACGATCCAGACCGACGCGGCGAACCGGGAAGCCCACACGGTCAGTTCGAGCGTGCGCAGGGCGAAGACCGCGCCGTATCGCCAGCGGTGAGGACGGCTGTGATCGCGTGCGAAGACGATCGCGAGCGCGGCGCCTACCGGGACGCCGACCAGCCCGAGCGCGATCGCTGCGAGGCCGGACGCGCCAAGCGGCTTCGCGATGCCGAGGAGCATCACCCCCATGACCGCGGCGGCGAGTCCCGAGAGGAGGCCCGCTTCGACGATGACCCTCGCGGAGTCTTTCACGGGGATGCGGTTGACCGCGCGGTGGTACGCGACGCGGCTCATCATGCCGGGCCAGAGCGGGAGGTAGTTCAGCAGCCACGCGGCGAGGACCAGCGCGTTCATCTCCGCCGGGGTCACGACGCCGTAGCGTCGTGTGAGCAGGTAGAAGTTCGCGGCGGTGAGGAACGGTGTGATCGCGATGCTCAGGCCGAGCGCGACAAACGCGAGGGGCGGCGCGTGCCGGATGGATCCGGCGACCTCGCGCAGCGCGTCGCCGCGGCTGGCGATGGCGGTGATCGCGGCGGCGAGCAGGAGCAGCCCGACGACGGCGCCGATGATCCGAACCGTCCGGCGCGTTCCTCGACTCCGCGTCGGTTCGTTCATCGCAGGCCGGGCGTTCCCAGCAGTCCCTCGTCGATGTTGAAGCCCGGGTCGTCGGGCTGCCCGGTCGGGTCCGCTCCGAGTTCGTCCGGTGAGGTGGAGAACCCGCTTTGGTCAAAGATCTGGGCGAGGACCCCTCCGAACTCGGAGAGCGTTGGATCGGCGCTCTCGCGTGCGATGCGGACGATGTTGTCGTCGGCACCTCGCGTGAGCGAGATCAACGATGCGGTGAGCAGGAGCTGCCAGGGCGGGGTGTCGAGCGAGGTTGCCTCGGTCAGGCGAGCGAGCACGATCGAGCGGAGCGATCGGCGCAGGTCGTCGTCCGCGTTGAATGCGCCCTGCTCGTTGAGTCGCAGGATCAGCAGGGCGAGGTGGGTCTCGGGCAGAGTGGACGCCCGTTCGATGAGTGCTTCGCGTAACGCCGAGCGGTCCGCGTCCGCATCGGTGCCGGGCCTGCTCATCATCGATGTCGCGTGCAGGAGCGTCCGGGCCAGTTCGGCCCCCTCGCTTGCGCTTAAGCGTTCGGTCAGCACGCCGGCGCCGACGCGCGGCAGCTTGATGCGCAGGATCCGGTCGGTTTCGGTGCTGAGCGACATCGGTCCGGCGGCGAAGCCCTGGCTCTGCTCATCCGATCCGGTCAGGCGCTGGGTCTGGACGAAACCCTGGGCCACGCTCCACTGGATCTCCACCCGCTCTGTCAGGTCGCGATCGATGATCTCGCCGGCGTTCCCGCGACCGGCCCAGACCGGAACGGTGATCGACTCGTTGGGCTCGAGGCGGAGCACGCGATCGATATCGACAACTTCGAGCAGCCGGCGAGTCGCGCTTGCGACCTGCTGCATGACGCGTGGCTCGATCCGTTCGGCCACATCCTGGGGCAGCGGCTGGTCGAGGGGGAGCCCGAGGTCCCGCTTGGCCTGCCGGAGGACCGCTTCGCGGATGACGTGGATGTACTGCTGCCCTTCGATCTCGATCCGCGGGGTGAACAGGAACCGGCTGTTGATCGGGCTGTTGGGTCCGACGGCGAGCGGGCGCCCGGCGGTGTTCGAGAGTCGGAGCACGAGGTTCAACTCGTCGAGCGGCCCGAGCTGGTTGGATTCCGGGCGGACGGTAAGACCCATGAACTCGCGCGGCGAACGCGTCATCCGTTCCAGCCACGGAGCGAAACTGAGCGCGTAGGTGTTCAGTTCCTCGATCTCCGGCGGAGTCTGCGTCGGACGCCCGGTGATCGTGGCGATCCGGTCATCGGCCACGCAGGCGAGCGCGGTCTGCGGGAAGCGCAGGCGCAGATCGTTGAGCAGTTCGACCGCCTTGGCGGAGTTCCCGGTCTTGAACTCGACCGTCGCGAGGGCGTACAGGGCGCTCGCGTCGGTCTGGGCGATCGGCGTGAGCAGTTCGCGAGCCTGTTCGAATTCGGCGCGGTTGGAGGCGATCCATCCGCGGTAGCGGTCGATGGCGCTCTGCTCGATCGCTTCTTCGCCGAGTGCTTCGAGGAGGCTGTTGAGTCGATCTTCCGCGAGATCGGTGGAGGATTCCGTTGCGAGCAGCAGCCAGATCGATTCGAGCGTCAGGTTCACATCGAACAATTGCTTGGTCTGTTCGTCGAGCTGCTCGCTCGCTCGGACCTGGGCCCGGGTATCGCTCGCGGACAGGAGAAATCGAGTCACCGCTTCGTGGATCGGGTTGATGTCGCGGCGCTGGCGGGCACGCTGCTCGGCGACCGCCGTGATAGTGGACTCTTCCGCGTTCGGGTACTCCTCGCGCGCTAGTGCGCGGAGTTCGGGTGTGACCGGCGGCGGGGCGCTGTACCCGTTCAATCCGTAGGGATCAGGGTTGTTGATGAACTCATCGCGCCGCACGGGACGCTGTGTGAACGCGAGGTTCGCGCGTTCGGCCTCGGGCTGCGCCAGAAGGACGAGCGCCCGCATGCGCTCGAGCTGGTAGGGAAGCCAGGGGAAGCTCGTCTGGTCCAGGATCTCCTGCATCTGGGCCTGGGTGAGACCCTGCTTGCGCATCTGTTGCACTTCGCTGACGAAGCGAGACTCGATGTGGCCTTGTGCGTCGGCGATGAACGAGAGCACGGCGCGCGGGCCGCGGGTCTGCCAGGTGTTGATGAGGTAGTCGTTGACGCGGTTCTCGTTGAAGAGCGAGGGCTCGGTCAGGTGGGCGCGGTTCATGAAGTCCTCGCCGCTTGCGCCGAGGAGATCGCGCATCCGATCGAGGAATCGCTGGGCGCCTCGGTAGGCGCCGCTCGACATGAGATCGATCGCCGCGTTCTCATATGCGCCGGTGTCGAGCGGGTCGGCGTGGAGCACGTTCGCGATCAGTTCGAACCGCTCGATTCGAGAGTCGACGTAGGGCATCATCACGCTCGCGAAGAGGGCCGCGGCGTTCTTGTTCGTCGAGTCGAGCAGCGTGGCCTGCGTGAGGAGTTCGAAGAACGCCTCGTCGTCGCCGTCTTCGCGTGCGAGCAGAGCGGCGTCGAGCGCGAGGCGCGACCGGACGGTGGCGCGCAGGCCCTGGCCGGCGGGGCCGAGCAGTCGGGCGTACGCCTGGCGTCGTTCCTCGACGGTGTTGAGCCGACCGATCTGCGTGTCGATCAGGCGGAGTTGGGCGATGGTGTCGCGTGGGTCGAGGCGGACGAGTCGGCGGGTGGCGTCGATGAGGCGCCCCGCGTCGTCCGCGGCGGTCCACGCTTCGATCTCGTTGCGCAGCAGTTCGACATCGTCCGGGTGTGCACGCCCCGCGACGTTGAGCCCGAGGGCGGTGAGGCGGTAATCGGTGATGTTCGGTTCGGCGAGGTTGCGCGTGCGGCGCATGAGCGTCCGGGCGAGCAGGTTGCTCGCGGCTCGGCTGACCAGCGCCTCATCGGCTTGGCGCTGCTCCGCGCTGCGGGGCGCTTCGGTCGGGCGTCGCGCGTCCTGTGCCAGCCCGATGGAGGTCCCGGCGAGAAGGAGCACGCAGGCGATGCCGGTCGCGATCGCCGGAGCGCGACGGGCCGTTCGGGGGCGGTGGTGGAAGATGGTCATGGCGGGGCGTCCTGCGTTTCCGGCGTGGCGGGTTCCTTGCGCTGGGGCGCGACCCGTTCAGAATAGATCACGCGGCGGACATCAGCAGGAACAGCCCGGACAGTCCCAGGCCGAGGACGAAGATCCCGGCGGTCGCCTGCTCCATGAGATCCGACAGGACGCGCCGACGCCTCGGGAAGACGCGGTCGGCGACGATGTACATGAAGAGGAACTCTCCGGCGGCGATCGAGGCGATACCGAACCAGAGGGCGGACTCGCGCGGGATCTCAGGCCAGGGCGAGACGGCGAGCTTGACGCCCATCAGAATGAGGGTGATCGCCCAGAGCGTGCCCATGGCCATGAGACCTATGCGGATGCAGAGTTCACGGAAACGCACGAGTGGCTCCGGGGGGCGCGAGGGGATCTGTCCACAGTTCGTCCACGATCGATTCGCAGCATATCGGACCACGCGTGGCGGTGCCTGGCAGAAATGCCGGCCCCGGCAGATTATCTTGCAGTCAATGGGGAAATCGTGCGTTGTTTGACGGTTTTGGCCCGTCGCTGATAGGTTTGCGCGTCCGGTATCAGCCGATTCGGCTGTCCGCCGAAACCGCTTTGTCCGGTCGTGCGTAGTCTGCGCTCAGATCGCCCGTTCGGGCGGCACCCTCTGGTCACGCGTCGCGATTCCCGTCGTGACGCCCATCTCTCTGGAACCGATCCGTGGCGAAACCCGCAACTCTGAGTCGTTTCGTTTCTCTCGCCTTGCGTGTGCCCGCCGCGACGACGTCTGCCGGGGCGGCCCTGGTGGTCTCTGCGATGCTGCTGGGCTCTGCGCCCGCGGCTTCGGCGCAGAACCTGCCACCGGTGACGACCGAGCGCCTGAGCGCTTCCCAGCAGACTCAGGTTCGGGAGTATGTGCAGGCGCGGCTCGATACGCTGCGTGGCGGCGATATCTCGAGTGCCGCGGCCTCGCAGGCGCGACGCGAGCTCATCGAGCCGATGCGCAACCGCGACGCTTCGGTCGCGATGCGACAGGCGTTCGCTCAGGCCGCATCGGAGCCGCTGGAAGCGATGGTGCGGGGGACTGATGATCAGGTCGCGGTTGTCGCGCTGCTGATCGCCGGGAACATCGCGGATCGTGCGAGCGTCCCGATTCTCGAGACCGGCCTCCGTGACACTCGCGAGCCGGTGCAGATCGGTGCCGCGGCGGGCGCGAAGGCGATGCTGCGAGCCATGAGCGGTCGCCTCGGGGGGGCTCAGGCGGACCGCCAGGAGCGCGTGCAGCGGATCCTGGCCGACCAGTTGGCCCTGACCAAGAGCGGGCACGTGGCGCAGAGTCTGATCGGCGCGCTGACCGCGCTCCCCGAGGATCCGGCGTTCATGTCGGTGTCGGGCAGTCTGATCGCGGACGCGATGGCCGGTCAGGCCGGGCTTCGTCGCCGAGGCGTTGCGTCTGCGGATGCGGAACAGGCCATCGCCGACGGCTGGGCCGGTGCGATGGAGCGTGCGATCGCGGCGCAGCTCGCGTACCAGCGTGCCTCGGCCATCGCGGGTACGGATGTGCCTCGTGAGACGCAGAAGCAGGGCGCGCTCCTCGCGGGCATCGCCCTGTCGCTCGTGCGCGACGCCGTGGACGAGCGGCTCGCCGGCGGCGAGTCGCCCGAGCAGACCGCGTCGTTCATGAACGAGCAGGCGCGGCTGATCCGTGCGGGCGAGACGCTGCTGATCCTCGTCGAATCGAACCTCACGGCACGAACCGACCGGCAGCAGCGGATGTCCGGCCTGATCAGTCGCGCCGATGCCGAGGGCCTGGTCGAGGAGATCAACCGCTGGGTGGGCCCGAGCGGCGTCCTGACGGGCGCGCCGTTCTCGTTCCCGGCGTCCACCTTCGGGAACTGACCCGCGGGAAGTGTCGGGGCGGCCGCCGCCGAAGCGCTCGCGGGCGGTAAGGTGGTGGTATGCAGAAGATCCTCGCCATTTTCTTCATCCTCTTCGCGATCCTCGCGGCGACGGTGATGTCGGACCGCCCGCTCCCCGAAGCGGAGCTGACGATCATCAACCGGACGGAGTTCAACACCGTCGATCCGCAGCAGATGAGTTACAACCACGACCTGCGCCTGGCGTACGCGATCTACGAGGGGCTGGTCCGCTGGGACAACGAGAGCGAGGACTTCGACATCATCCCTGCCGCGGCCTCCTCGTGGGCCGTTTCGGATGACTACCTGACGTACACATTCGAACTGGAGCCGACGGCGAAGTGGTCCAACGGCGATCCGGTGCGGGCTTCGGACTTCGTGTATTCGTGGCGCCGGGCGATCCTGCCAGACACGGCCGCGGATTACTCCAACCTGTTCTTTTCGATCAGGAACGCCAAGGCGTTCTTCGAGTTCCGAGCGGACCAACTCGACGAGTACGCCGATCGTCCCCCGACAGAGCGGACGCCGCGGGCGGCGCAGCAGCTTCTCGATGAGGCGATCGCCTGGTTCGACGAGAACGTCGGCCTTCGTGCGCTCAACGACAAGACTCTTGAAGTGACGCTCGAGCGCCCGACGGCGTACTTCCTCGACCTGTGCGCGTTCGGCACGTTCAGCCCGGTCCATCCGCCGACGCTGGAGGCCCATACGCGCCTTGATCCGAACACCGGGTCGCAGCAGATCAACACGGACTGGACCAAGCCGGGCAAGATCGTGACCAACGGCCCGTACGTGCCGACAGCGTGGCGCTTCAAGCGGGAGATGTTCCTCGAACTGAACCCGTACTACTGGAACCCAGGCATGGTCCGGGCGAAGACCGTCAAGATCCGTCCGATCAACGATCCGAACACGAGCGTGCTGGCGTACCAGACCGGGCTCGCGGACTGGAACACGGATGTGACCGTCGACTTCGTGGGGGACATGCTCAAGGAGAAAGCCGAGGGGAACTTCGACGACATCCACGCGCTTTCGACATTCGGCACATACTTCTGGTCGTTCAACTGCACGCCGACGCTGACCGGCGGCCGTCAGAACCCGTTCTACGATCCTCGCGTCCGGCGGGCGTTCTCGATGGCGGTCGACAAGACCACGATCGTCGAGAACGTCAAGCGCAGCGGCGAGAAGGTCGCCAACGTGTTCATCCCGCCCGATTCCATCCCCGGCTTCGACAGCCCGCCCGGTCTCCCGCACGATCCCGCGGCTGCTCGCGCGCTGCTCGCGGAAGCCGGGTGGGTGGATCGCGACGGCGACGGCGTTCCCGAGAACGATCGGGGCGAGCCGTTCCCGACGGTCACGCTGCTCTACTCCACCGGCGCGTACCACGACAAAATCGGCCTCGCGATGGGCGGGATGTGGAAGCGCGAACTCGGCATCAACTACAAGCTCGAGGGTAAGGAACTCAAGGTTTACAAGGACGACCTCAAGAGCCGCAACTACATGATCGCTCGCGGCGGCTGGTTCGGCGACTACGGCGATCCGACGACCTTCCTCGACCTGCACAAGACCGACGACGGCAACAACGATCGCGGCTACTCCGATCCGGTGCTCGACGAGCTGCTCGCCCAGGCCGAGGACACCGCGGATCCGGAGCCGCGCATGGAGATCCTCGAAGAGGCCGAGCGCTACACGGTCATGGAGACCGCGCCGATCCTGCCGGTGTGGCACTACAACTACTACTACCTCTTCCAGCCGCCCGTCGATCAGGACGGGCGCCCGAACCCGGGTGGGCTCGAGGGCATCTCCTACCACCCGCGTCTGGTGCAGTACCTCTGGAAGTTGCGTGTCGTGACCGAAGAGGATCTCGAAGCCTGGGAGGCCGCGCGATGATCTCGATGATTCTGCGCCGCCTGGCGATCCTTCCGGTCATCCTGCTGGTCATCTACACGGTGACCTTCCTGCTCGCGTGGTCGTTGCCCGGCGAGGCGGTGATCAACGACGAGGGGCGTCAGCCTCCCGCGGCGGTGCTCGACGCGATCAACGCGCAGTACAACCTCGACGACCCCATGGAGTTCTATCTCCAGTACATTTACAACGCGACCGGCGCGCACTGGGTCGTCGACCGGCTCAACGGCGGTGATGTCAGCCAGAATGTGGTGTTCGATCTCGGGCCTTCGTTCCGCAACGAGAACTGGAGCGTGAACGAGATCATCGCGGACTCGCTGCCGGTCTCGGTGGTGCTTGGGCTCAGCGCGATCTTCATGGCGGTGGTGATCGGTCTGGTCGCGGGCATGATCGGCGCGGTCAAGCCGAATTCGCTGGCCGACCTCGGCACACTTGTCATCGCGCTGGTGGGCATCAGCCTGCCGAGTTTCGTCATCGGGACCGTGCTCCTGATCGCGTTCCCGGTCTGGCTGGGTATCGGGAGCGTCGGGAAGTGGGGGGGCATCGGCGACATCTTCCTGCCGGCGTTCTCGCTGAGCCTGCCGTTCGCGGCGTATATCGCCCGGCTGACGCGCATGGGAATGATCGATGTGCTCAACGCCGATTACATCCGCACCGCGCGGGCGAAGGGCGTTTCGCGGCGTCAGGTCATTCTCAAGCACGCGCTCAAGAACGCGTTTCTGCCGGTGCTGAGTTACCTGGGGCCGGCGACGGCGTTCGCGATGACCGGGTCGTTTGTTGTTGAGCGGGTGTTCAACATCCCGGGTATGGGCCAGCACTTCGTGGACGCGGTGCAGGGCAAGGACCTGTTTGTGATCATGGGCGTGACGCTCGTCTTCGCGACAATCCTGATCCTGCTCAACCTCGTTGTGGATGTGCTGTACCGCTGGGTCGACCCGCGGATCGAGTAGCGCCCGTCGGTCGAGCGGGGTCAGTCTTCGGGGGTGTAACCCGACTGGCGCTTCGATTCTTCCAGTTCGGCGCGGTTGCCGGCCGAGTGGGGCGGCACTTCCAGCGGATCGGTGCCGGCGGACTCGCCCGCGCCGGTTTCCACGACGCCGACCCGTCGTTCGAGATCCGCGACCCGTCGGTTCAGGCGATCGATCAGGGTGTACGCCCGGGCGAGTTCGCCGGAGAGCTGGTCCACGGTGTGGTCCGCGAAACCGAGGCGTTCCTCGATGCGGATGAGTCGGTCGTCGTCAGGCGTAGACATGCCACCAGCGTACCCGGACTCAGCGGATCGCGGCTCGGGCCGCGTGCGAGGCGTGCGAGCCTTGGGTACCGTTTGCGCCATGATTCACTCGCTGCCTCGCACCGCTCTGGCCGGTGCTACCGCTCTGCTCGTTCTGTCCGGTTCGGCCCTCGCCTCGGCCTCGCCGGAGTTTTCGCTCGGCCTCGCCGGCGCGATGTCCCTCGGGTCCGTCCAGGACGGCTCCGACGCTTCGCCCGACGGTTCGGATGCGCTGATCGAGCCCGCCGTCTCCGCAGCGTTCGGGACGAAGGGGTCGACCTGGTGGAGCGTCAGCGCCAGCGGGATGGTTGACGACGACGCGGCGAACAAGGACTACAGCCTCCGGTTCACCTACCACCGGTTCCTCGCCGAGGACTTCGAGCTGAACCTCGCCCTGACCGGCTGGTTCCACGATCAGGACGTGGACGACGAGGCGTCTGGCAGTTTCGATCTCGGCTTCCGCTACCACTTCCTCGCCGACCGCGATCGTGGCTGGAGCGTCTACGGCGATATCGGGATCGGCTTCATGCTCTCGAGCGGCCCGGTCCCCGAAGACGGGACGGACTACAACTTCACGCCGCGGGCCGGGGTGGGCGTCACGCTGGAACTCCCCGATCGATTCGGCGGCGACATTGGCGCGCGCCTGGATCTCGGCGTCGGCTGGCAGCACTATTCGAACGCCTCCACTTCCGGTTCTGACGAGAACCCGGGTCGAGACTCGATCTATGTTCGTGCGGGCGTGATCTTCCCATTCTGAATCGCTGCGTCTGAATCGCCGATGACCCCATCATGACCGAACCACGCCAAGAGCAGTCGCCGGCGACACCGTCGGAGCACTCGCATCCGGAGCCGGACCTCACGCCGCACGGGCCGCTCGGCGGTCTGGTGGTGCGCGGCGGGATCGGCGGCGTGCTCATGGGCCTGGCGAATTTGGTGCCGGGCATCTCGGGCGGCACGATGCTGCTCGCCTCGGGAGTCTACGAACCGTTCATCAACGCCATCGCCGAGGCCTCGACGCTGCGGTTTCGCTTGCGTTCGCTTGTGCTGCTCGGAAGCGTGGTGGTCGCGGCGGCGCTGTCGATCGTGCTGCTCGCCGGGCCGGTGAAGGACCTGGTCGTCGATCAGCGATGGATCATGTACAGCCTGTTCATCGGGCTGACGCTGGGCGGCGTGCCTCTGATCTGGTCGATGATCGGCGAGGCGCATCGGGAGCGCGAGGCGAAGGTGCGGGCCTCGATCTTCGGCGCGGTTCTCGGTATCGCTGCGATGGCGCTGATGGTGTTCCTCAAGACCAGCGGCGGTGGGTCGACTAACTTCGCGATGCTCCTGCTTGCCGGGCTCGCCGGCGCGAGCGCGATGATCCTCCCGGGGCTGTCCGGCGGCTACCTGCTCCTGGTCCTTGGGCAGTATGTCCCGATCCTCGCGTCGATCGAACGGGTCAAAGACGCGATCGGCGCGCGCGACCTCGGCGCCGTCCTCGCGGAATGGGTCGTCGTCGTACCGGTTGGGCTCGGGGTGGTGATCGGGATCGCGGGGGTCAGCAACCTGGTGCGATTCATGCTTCGGCGGTTCGAGGGCTTCACGCTCGGCGTGCTCATGGGGCTGCTGCTCGGTTCGGTGCTGGGGCTCTGGCCGTTTCAGGAGGGCGTGCAGCCGGTGATCGGGTCGATCATCAAGGGCGAGGTCGTCACCGAAGAGACCGTTCGGACAATCGCTGAGGAAGACTGGCCGCTGACGATATTCGCGCCCAGTGCGATGCAGGTCGTCTGGTCGGTGCTGCTGATCGGCGCGGGCCTCGCCACCACGCTCGGGATCGCAACGCTCGGCAACCGGCTGAAGAAAGTCTGAACGCGGGATCAGCGTTTCGCGTTGGCGAGTTCGCGATGGGGCGTCGAGCCGGTCAGGTGCGACGGCGTGCGGTGCGGACGCTTTGTCACGGGACGCGCGTTCGCGGGGGCGTCGTTCGACGAGTTCGCCTCGCGATCGGCCATGTAGGCCTGCATGCGCATCTCCTGCACGCAGACGCTCAACCGACCGCCGCATTCGGGGCAGACGAGTTCGTGCGTGCCGACGAGGTCGTAGCCGCAGCGGTTGCAGGGGACGCGACTCTTCGACGGCTTGGCAACGGCGATGATCGTGCCGACCAGCAGCATGATGAGCACATAGGCGCCGCTGAGCAGGTGGAGCACGCTCCCGAAGCCGATCAGGTTCTGGATGAAGAAGTTCGCCGAAACATCACCGGCGTTCGGCGATCGCGACGCGACGCTCAGGATGCTCGTCGCGACCAGCAGCGGCACCGGGGCGATCAGCAGGATCACCGCGGACTGCCAGCGCCGGCGGAACTTCCAGACCGCGATCCACACGAGCGCGAGATAGAGGACGGGGATGAACACGCGTCGGAGTTGCCTGTCTGAAGGGGATTCCCGCGCGGAAGGGTGCCCGGATCGCGGATGCTCAATACTACGCGTGCATCGGCCGGATGCGAGGCGATCTCTCGCGTGGCCGGGGAGATGAGTATCGTGGTGCGGGAAGCCCGAACCGAATTCAACCCCCGACCCGAGACCAGCCGTGCCTTTGCCGAACCCGTCATCCGATCGCCCGATATCCGCAGGCTGGGGCGCGGCGGTGGTCGGGATTGAATTCTGCGCCGCGATCGGCGGGTTCGCGGTGATCGGGTACTTCATCGATCGCTGGCAGGGGACCGATCCGCTCTGGACGCTGATCCTGACCGGACTGGGCTTCATCGGGGGCGGCTACAACCTCTTCAAGGAGGTCAAGAAATTGCAGCGTCAGGAGGCGCGGCGACAGGTTCGACGCGATACGCCGGGAGCGGACCCGAAGTCGGCCTCGGCCGAGGTTGCGGCGAAGCGGGGCAAACCTCGACCGACCGGGCGCGTGAACCTGTTCAGCCAGCAGGAAGTGGACATCGAGGATCTCGACGAAGTCGAACTCGACTGGCCCGAGGCCGAGAAGGACCAGATCGAGCGGGATCTCCGCGATGCCGAGCGATCGCTGGACCCGGATGAGGACCCGAATCGATGACGAATGCCCCGCGTAAGCCCATGCCCGATCTGCCCGAGCTGAAACTGCCCTTGGGGGCATGGTTGGGGGCCGGTCCGATTGCCTGCGTGGTGGTGGGGGGAATCGGCTATGGCGTGTCGATCGCGCTCGGGGCGAGCCAGCCGATTTCCGCGTTATACGGGGGAATTGCCGCGGCGATGGGGGTGTTGATCGGCGCGTTGGCGGTGCTGCCGTGGATCGCCCGCCCGATGAACCAGTGGGCCAACCTGCTTTTGGGTGGGCAATTGTTCTCGTTCATGGCGACAGTCGGGGCCGGGGTGGTGGTCTGGAAGGGCACCGGAGCGACGCCGACGCCGCTCGGGCTGACGGGTGCCGCGGCGTTTCTGGTCGCTCAGTTGGTGCAGGTGAGCGTGTTCCAGTCGGTTGCGAAACCGCTCGAGAAGCGGATGCGCGAGAAGCGGGCGGAAACGGCTTCCTGATTTTGATTTCGGCCCGTCGGAAGCCAGCACGCGCGGGCGAATCTCTATACATTATGCCCCCGCGCGGGAGGCTCCCGCCCGGTCCCCGTACCCCTTGTTTCGGCATCGTTCTCGCGGCGTTTCGCGTCGCTCGGAGTGACTGACGAAACCGCCCGCCCCTTTCAGAAGCGACCCCGAGAGGACCACTCGAGATCATGCCCGCTTCAGACCTGATTTTCGCGACACTCGGCGCCGGCAGCCCGCTGGATCACACGCTCGACAAGAACCTCGTCGGCGAGGGCCCGTGGGCGCTGACCATGAACACGGTCACCCTGGTGATCGGCTTCGGGCTCTACCTCTGGTTCATGTCCATCGCCGCGAAGGCGATCGCGGTTGGTCCCGAGTCCGAGGGCAACGAGCGCTACCTGACCAAGGGCCGGTTCTCGCAGGTCATCGAGGTGATGGTGCTGGGCCTGCGGGACCAGTTCATCCAGCCGCAACTGGGCGAGAAGACGAACAAATATCTGCCGTTCCTGCTGACGCTTTTCTTCTTCATCCTGATCAACAACCTGCTCGGGCTCGTGCCGCTGCTCGACCTGCAGCACCTGCTGGGTGCGTTGTTCAAGGACGATCCCGGTTGGGCGAAGGTCGGCGGCACGCCGACGGGTCGCCTGGCGACCAACGCGGCGCTCGCGCTCGTGGCTTTCCTGGTCTGGAACGCCGGCGGCATCAAATCCAACGGTGTCGGCGGCTGGTTGCACCACTTCATGGGCGGCGCCCCGTGGTACATGGCGCCTCTCATGGTCCCGGTCGAGATCATCGGGGCGATCGTGAAGCCCACCGCGCTGACCATTCGTCTGTTTGCGAACATGACCGCCGGTCACGTCCTTCTGGCGGCGATCATCGGCTTCGTCGGCATGTCCGTCGGAGCGCTCGGAGCGTTCGCCGCCTCTCCCATCGTGCTGATCTCGATCATCGGTGCGATTCTGATCTTCTTCCTCGAGATTTTCGTTGCCTTCCTGCAGGCGTTTGTGTTCATGTTCCTCACCGCGGTCTTCATCGCTCAGATGGTCCACCACGACCACGGTCATGACGAAGAGCACGGCGAGGACCACGACTCGCACCTCGGCAGCGCCGTTCCTGAAGACTCGGCGCTGGGGGCGGCGTAAGACATTCGGTTTGATGTGTGCCCCCGTCCGGTCAGTCTCCGGTCGGGAGGAGTTTCAAGTTTGAGTTCCCTGATCGTCGCATGTGTCGACGGCACAGATTTTCGGAGAGCGTGTAAAGATGAAGATGTCCAAGATGTTCGGTATGGGTGCCGTCGCTGCGGCGGGCGTTGCCCTTCTTTCCAGCACCGCCCTCGGTGCCGAAGGCACTGCTGCCGCCGGCGAAGCCGCCGCTGCCGCTGGCGGTCTGTCGGGCCTCGGCTACGGTATCGGCATGGGCCTCGCGGTCGTCGGTGCCGGCCTCGGCATCGGTCGCATCGGCGGCTCGGCGGTTGAGTCGATGGCTCGCCAGCCCGAGGCCACCGGCTCGATCACCACCGGCATGCTGCTGACCGCGGCGTTCGTCGAAGGTGCCGCGCTGTTCGCGGTCGTCGTCGCGCTGCTCGCCGCCTGATCGTTTCTGATCCATCCTCGATCGGCGTCGAAAGACGCCGATCGAGGTTTCCCCGCCCGAGGCGTTCGCCCGGGTGGTTGCCCTGACTCGACGAGGTTGACCCCATGACTTCGATGATCCACATCCTCGGTGCCGAAGGCCAGCCGACGGACTTTGTGATCCTGAACTTCATCACGGCCCTGATCGTGTTCATCGCGGCGGTTGTGATTTCCAACCGGGTCATCTGGCCCAAGATCACCGGCGCGCTCGACGCGCGGGACGCCAAGATCCGCAGCGAGATCGAGGCGGCCGAGAAGTCGCGTGCGAACGCCGACAAGGCGCTGAAGGACTACGAGTCCTCGCTCGCCGAGGCCCGCGCCGAGGCCGAGAAGATGATCGAGCAGACCAAGGCCGAGCAGGTCCGTCTCGCCGCCGATCTGAAGGCCAAGTCCGAGGCCGAACTGAACCAGATGCGCGATTCCGCCAAGCGGAACATCGAGGCCGCCAAGCGTGCCGCGATCGCGGACCTGTACCGCGAGTCGGCGCAGCTGGCGGTGAAGATCGCCGAGAAGATCCTCGAGCGCGAAGTCAACGCCGCCGACCACTCCCGCCTCATCGACGAGACGCTCGCCGAGGTGACTTCCGAGTACGCCGGGGCTTCGGCCTGACCCTTCCGGTCGACTCCTGAAAGGATTCACGACGTGCCACTGTTCGAATCGCCGCCCGAGGCGGTGGACAAGGTGTATGCCAAGAGCCTCTTCGAGCTCGCCGAAGCCGAGGGCGGTCGGTCTCGCCTGGAGTCGCTCGCCGCGGAACTCGACGAGTTCGTCGAGCTGACCCGCGCCGAGTCGCAGCTCAGCGAGTTCCTGTCGTCGCGGATCTTGGGTGCGGATCACCGGGCGAAGTCGCTCGGCGCGATGTTCGAGGGTCGGATCAGCGATCTGCTGCTCCGTTTCCTGCAGGTGCTCAACCGCAAGGAGCGTCTGAGCCGCCTGCTCTCCATCGTCGCGGCGTACGAAGAGATGGTGCAGGAGAAGTTCGGGCGCATCGAGGTCAATGTCTACACCCGCGAGCCGATCTCGGCCGACCAGATCGCCTCGATCAAAGCCCGCCTGGAGACCGCGACCGGTCGCGAGCCGGTGATCTACCCCTACACGGTGCCGGGCATGATCGGCGGCGTGAAGATGCAGATCGGCGACCGTCTGTTCGACGACTCGATCCAGACCTCGCTCCGCAACATGACCGAACTCATCAAGGAAGACGGCGCCGCCGCCATCCGCACCAAGCCGTCCGACCAGTTCCTCAGCGATCTGGACGACGCGTAACCCGGACCACACCAATCACTCCCGATCGAACGGGGCTTCTCTAGACCGCCCCACACCGACAGGATCAGCCGATGAAGATCAAGACCGAAGAAATCACCAGCGTCATCAAGCAGGAGATCGAGCAGTACTCCACGCAGCTCGAGGTCTCCGATGTCGGCCGCGTCATCGAGATCGGCGACGGTATCGCCCAGATCTACGGCCTCTCGAACGCCATGGCCGGTGAACTGCTTGAGTTCCAGACCGACGAAGGCTCGGTCATGGGCCAGGTCATGAACCTTGAGCTCGACACCGTCGGCGCGGTCGTCTACGGCGACTACAAGAAGGTCCGCGAGGGCGCGACCGTCCGCTCGACCGGTCGCCTGCTCGACGTGCCCGTCGGCGAGGAATTGCTCGGTCGTGTGGTGAACCCGCTGGGTGAGCCGCTCGACGGTGGCCCGGCCATCGATGCCAAGAACCGTCGCCCGGTCGACATCATCGCTCCCGGCATCGCCGACCGTCAGCCGGTCACCGAGCCGATGCAGACCGGCATCAAGGCCGTCGACTCGATGATCCCGATCGGCCGCGGCCAGCGCGAACTGGTCATCGGCGACCGCAAGACCGGTAAGACCGCCGTCTGCGTCGACGCCATCATCAACCAGAAGCGCAACTGGGGCACCGACAACGCCGTCGTCTGCATCTACGTCGCGGTCGGTCAGAAGGAATCGACCGTCGCCGGCGTTGTGCAGCAGCTCAAGGACGCGGGCGCGATGGAGTACACCATCGTCGTCAACGCCGGTTCCTCCGACCCCGCCCCGATGCAGTACGTCGCTCCCTACGCGGGCACCGCGATGGGCGAGCACTTCATGTGGCAGGGCAAGGACGGCAAGACCCCGAAGCACGTGCTCGTGGTCTACGACGACCTCTCCAAGCAGGCCGTCGCCTACCGCCAGCTCTCGCTGCTGCTGCGTCGCCCGCCCGGTCGTGAGGCCTACCCCGGCGACGTGTTCTACCTGCACTCGCGCCTCCTCGAGCGCGCGACCAAGCTCTCGGATGAGAACGGCGGCGGCTCGCTGACCGCGCTGCCGATCATTGAGACGCAGGAAGGTGACGTTTCGGCGTACATCCCGACCAACGTGATCTCCATCACCGACGGCCAGATCTACCTCGAGCCCGAACTGTTCTTCGCCGGTGTCCGTCCCGCGATCAACGTCGGTATCTCGGTGTCCCGCGTGGGTGGTAACGCCCAGATCAAGGCCATGAAGCAGATCGCCGGCTCGCTCCGCCTCGACCTCGCGGCCTTCCGCGAACTCGAAGCGTTCGCCCAGCTCGGCACCGAACTCGACAAGGCCACTCAGGCCCAGCTCGACCGGGGTATGCGAATGGTCGAACTCCTGAAGCAGAAGCAGTTCCAGCCGATGGACGTGATCGACCAGGTCATCTCCATCTTCGCCGGTACCCGCGGCTTCCTCGACGACATTAAGCCGTCGGAAGTGCCCGCCTTCGAAGTTGAACTGCTCAAGCACTTCAACGAGGGCGCCGGCAAGTCCGTCCGCGACGAACTCGCTCAGCTCAAGGCCATCGACTCCTCGCTCGAAGGCAAGCTCAAGGACGCGATCAAGGCGTTCAAGGACGGCCGCAAGGGCTAACCTGTAGGACAAACGAGTTCAGAATTCCGATGAACGCCCGCGATTGCGGGCGTTTTTTGTTGTCCGCAGAGCGCCGAGCGGTCTTCAGGAGTCCACGAGAAACGGCCGAATCCGTGCCCCTCTGTGGCTGTTTTATGGCCCTTCCTCGTCCTGGGATCCTCTCCTGCTGCCCGTATTCTTCATTGCGCGGTCCGGTGTCTTCGGGCTGTCCGCGATGAAGGGACGAAACGGGCATGTTGAAGATTCGAGGTTTTCAGACGTTGCTGGTGCTGTGCGCGACATCGATCCTGTTCACGGGTTCGGCGTCCGACGCATCGCAGACAGGGATCATCGCGCCGGCGCAGGGCGATGCCGGTCTCATCGAGTTGGCTCCGAACGCGATCCGGTCGCGTGTGGTGTCGGTGGATGTCACCGCTCTCGACGCGGAGCTTCGCGGCGAGGCGGACACGATGGATCTCGCGCTCTTCGATGATGTCACGGTGCGGGTCCGCTTTGACCGGGTGACCCACGTCAACCGATCCATGACCTCGTGGGTTGGTCGCCTTGGGGACGGGAGCGATCCCGATGCCTGGTACACGCTGGTGCGCAATGGTGACGCGGTGGTGGCTCACTTCTGGCTGGCGGACGGTCGCGTCTTCAAGCTGCGCCCCGTGAGCGAGGACGCCGCGCGGCACGTCGCGGTCGAGCTCGATTCCATGGGCTTCGAGTCGTGCGCCACCTGCGAAGAAGAGCACGGGTCTCGTACGCATGTCCTGCCCGATCAGAACGCGGCGGCGGTCGCGCGCGGCTGCGAAGACGACGGAACGGTGATCGATGTCTTGGTGGTGTACACGCCCGCGGCGAGAAACGCCGCCGGCGGGACGGCGTCCATCCAGGCGCTCGCGGTCTCGGCGATCGAGGCGACGAATCAGGCCTATCTCAACAGCGGTGTGCAAACCAGCGTCCGCCTTGCGCATCTCGCCGAGGTGGACTACAGCGAGTCCGGCAGTTTCGGCACCGACCTGAGCAACCTGCGCACCGGCGTTGTCCCCGACGCGCTCGAGCTGCGGGAAATCTTCGATGCGGATCTCGTGGCCATGCTGAGCAACAGCACCGGCGCCTGCGGCATCGGCTATCTCATGCAGGACCTCGACCCCGGCTTCGAATCGCTCGGGTTCAGCGTGACTCGCTACTCCTGCGCCGTCGGCAACCTCTCTTTCGCGCATGAACTCGGCCACAACATGGGCTGCCAGCACGACATCGACAACGCCGGCTCGAACCCACTGTTCCCGTACTCGTTCGGCTGGCGATGGACGACCAACGGTGGCCAGCTCCGGCGCTCGGTGATGGCGTACTCGCCCGGCTCGCGCGTGCCGCACTTCTCGAACCCGAACGTGCTCAACGGCGGTGTCCCGACCGGTGTGGAATCCTCCGCGTTCAACGCGCTCTCGATCAACAACGCCGCGTATGTTGTCTCCAACTTCCGCGTCAGCGACTGCGGCGATGGGACGCCGAGCGATTGCGGCTGGGCTGGGCTCGGTGGCGGCGTCGACGGCTCGGTCTTCGCCATCGCGGGTTACGACGGCGCCGTCATCGCCGGCGGGAACTTCCAGAACGCCGGAGGCGCAGCCGCGTCGCGCGTCGCACGCTGGAACGGCGAGCAGTGGGAAGGACTGTCGGGCGGTACGAACGGCACGGTGTACGCGATGGTCTCGTCGGGACCCGATCTGTATGTCGGCGGCTTCTTCTCGACCGCGGGCGGTCAGTCGGCGAACAGCGTCGCTCGCTGGAACGGCTCGTCGTGGAGCGCGCTGGGCGACGGCCTGAACAACCGCGTGTACGCACTGGAAATGTTCGACGATGGTTCGGGCGAGGCGCTCTACGCCGCGGGCCTGTTTGCCAGCACCGGCGGTGATCCGGTGTCGCGCATCGCGAAGTGGGACGGTCAGTCGTGCCTTCCGCTCGGCTCCGGGCTGAACGGCATCGTGAACGCTCTCGAAGTATTCGACGACGGGACCGGTCCGGCGCTCTACGCCGGCGGGCTGATCTCGATCGCGGGCGGGGTGCCGGTGGAGCAGGTGGCTCGTTGGGACGGGCAGCAGTGGTCGCCGGTCGGCGTTGCCGGACCCGACGACATGGTCAACGCGCTCGCGGTGTTCGACGATGGCAACGGTGAAGCCCTTTACGTTGCGGGGCGGTTCGGATCCGTTGCCGGTGTGGTGTCTCCCGGGATCGCGCGCTGGGACGGGCAGGAGTGGTCCGCGGTCGGGTCGGGGCTGGCGTCGGAAGTGAAGGCTCTGGCGGTGGTCAACGAGGCCGGTGGGCCGGCGCTGTACGCGTCTGGCAGCTTCATAGTGACGTTCGATCTGCTTCCGGTCATTGGTATCGCGCGTTGGGACGGGCAGGAATGGTCACGTCTGGGCCTCGGCCTGAGCGGGAGCGGCGGTGAGGCGCTCGGTGTGTCGAGTGTCGGTGCGGGTTCGGCGTTGTTCGTCGGTGGGGGCTTCTCGACCGCGGGGTCGCAGCAGGCGGACGGCGTTGCGCGCTGGGCGTGTCGCAGTTCGGTTTGCCCGGGCGATGTCACGCTCGACGGCGAGATCGGCCTCGAAGACCTGAACCTCGTGCTCGCCGGGTTCGGCCAGCAGACGGACGATGGCGACACCAACGGCGACGGACTCGTGGACTTGGCGGACCTGAACGCGGTGCTCGCGGCGTTCGGCCAATCGTGTTCGTAATCACGCGCATGCGCTGGTCACACATCTCTTTACCAAGCAAACACGCATCTTCACGAGCGTGTTTTTCGTTTGGAAATGCTGTGCGGAAGATAGGCAATGCCCGCTGGATAAACGCGAACAATTTTCAAGGAATTTGTTTCCTCAGCAGACGGGGCGCTGTAAAGTGCAAAGCCCAGCGCTGCCGAGGTTGGTAGCACGCAGAGCGTTAAACCAAGGAGGCCGAGATGCGTGCTTTCATCGGATTGTTTGCACTATCTACGATTGCGGCCGTTCCGGCCTTGGCCCAATCTCCGGTCGAACTCCGCAAGCTCACCGCTTCCGATGCCGCCGCTGATGACCTCTTCGGAGCATCCGTCGCGATCTCCGGCACCACAGCGATTATCGGTGCCGAGCGCAGCGACGATCTTGGGTCCACCTCGGGATCTGCGTATATCTACGACTTCGTGACCGGTCATGAACGCTTCAAGCTCATTGCCGCGGACGGCGCTGCCAATGACCAGTTCGGTGCCTCGGTCGCGATCTCCGGGACCACCGCCATCGTCGGCGCACAGAACCACGACGATGCGGGTTCCAACTCGGGTGCCGCCTATGTGTTCGACACCACGACCGGTGCGCAACTCTTCAAGCTCACCGCCTCTGATGCCGCCGCGAATGACCGGTTCGGTTGTTCGGTCGCGATCTCCGGCACCACCGCGGTTGTCGGGGCTTACCAGGCGGAGCAAGCCGGCCCCTTCAGTGGTTCGGCCTATGTGTTCGACACGACAACCGGTGCGCAGCTCTTCAAGCTCACACCGTCCGACGCCGAGGAAAACGACCGATTCGGTTTCGCGGTAGCCATCTCCGGCACCACCGCCATCGTGGGGGCCGGCTGGAATAGCGATGCCGGCATCGCCAGCGGCTCCGCGTATATCTTCGACACCACAACCGGTGCGCAGCTCTTCAAGCTCACCGCCGACGATGCCGCCACCGGCGACTTTTTCGGCGAAGCCGTTGGGATCTCCGGCAACACCGCCATCGTCGGCTCCGCATTGGACGACGATGCCGGCGGGTTGTCCGGCTCCGCGTACCTTTTCGACACCACAACCGGTGCGCAGCTCTTCAAGCTCACCGCCTCGGACGCTTCGCCGGGACAAAGCTTTGGTGCGCAAGTCTCAGTTTCCAGCACCACCGCAATCGTTGGGGCAGCTGACGATAGCGCGTACTTCTTCGACATCACCACAGGTCAGCAGGTCTACAAACTGATCGCCTCCGATGCCGGTGGTGGAAGCAACGGTTTCGGCGGCGCTGTAGCCATCTCGGACACCATAGCCTTCGTCGGGGCACCATTAGACAACAACCAAGGGGCCGCGTATGCCTACTCTCTCCTTGAACTGACCCAGCAGCCCCAGAATACTCTGGTCGATACCGGAGAAACCGTCTTCCTGAGTGTGTCCGTCGCCGACAACACCAATGTGATGTACCAGTGGCGACGAAACGGCGAAGACCTGCAGGACAGCGGCAATATCAGCGGTGCACAAACCGCAGAACTCCAGATCGTCGCATCCACCGATGACATCGGCCACTACGAGTGTGATGTGTTCAGCCCGCTGGGCTCGGCGACCACGAACAGCATACTCCTCGCCGTCCGCCCGACTGCCAGCTCCTGCGTCGGCGATGCCAACGGCGACGGCGTGGTCGACCTCGCCGACCTCAACGCGGTGCTCGCGGCGTTCGGCCAAGCCTGTCCGTAACAGATTTGACCGTGATCAGTACTTCACGATAAACGGCAGCACGATCGAGATCGCGATCAGCACGATGATCACGACTTCGAGCGTTTCGAGCCGGCGCGTCGCCGCGGTGTCGGTGATGCGCTGGTAGACGCCGTCCGCGGCGTCGAGTTTGCGCTGCACGTTGGACTGCCACGCGGGGAGAGACAAGCGCTCCGACGCGAGTCGGTACACGCGAGCGAGGTACTGGTTGCCCATCAGTTTGATCGCGTTGTTCACGCCTTCGAAGAGGACCGCGGCGTCGGTCTGAACCATGGCGAAGCGGCTGACGAGCGCTTCGTCCTTGAACAGCGGGTACCAGCGCCGGTTCACGAAGCGGGCGAGCAGTTCGTCGGAGTGGTCGAGGATCGAGTCGAGTTCCTCGTCGAGGATGCGGAGCTGGAGCAGCTCGACGTTGGCGTGCTGGAGCACGGCGATGAGATCGTCCGGTTCAGGGTCGAGCAGGATGGCGGCGTTCCAGTCGATGACCGCGAGATCGTCCACGCCGTAGGACATCCGGCCGCCCAGCGTGCGAGCGAGCTGGTCTGCGCCGAGTTCCCCTGCCTCGGCTTCGATCGCGCGACCAAGCGACTGGGCGTGCCGATCGAGGAACGCGGTGGGGGGCTCCTCCCCGTCGCGTTCACTGATGGCGAAGACGCAGTAGTCCTCGACAATGTCGCGCAGGTTCGGTCGTTCGACTGCGTTGCGGATGGATTCGAAGACGTCGGTCACGCTCTTTCGCGCGCGCGATTGGAGATCGTCGTTGTCGTACAACGCCAGACCGAGGGCGGCCAGGCGGTCCACCGGGCAATCGAAGGGGATGTTGAACGTCACCAGGATGGCGCCGAAGTCATACACAATCATTTCGACGGTCGCGTCCGTGGCGTAGTCGCCGATCGCGACGCTGCCGATGTTCACGAGCAGCCGGAGCGGGGCCGGCTGATAGCCAAACCAGCCCGGCGACGGGCGCCGGCCGCGAACGACCTGGTAGGGCGTGGCGTCCGAGGTGAGTTTGCGTGCCTCGTCCAGATCGATCTGGAAGCCGGCGTCGTAGGCAAACATGAAGCGGCAGTTTCCGGCGACGCGTTCGCTGGATCCGATCGAACCTGTCTGGTTGGTCATGGGGAGCGTTTCAGAGTTCCGGTAGGGGCCCGGTCCAGAATCGGACGCGAATCGGTGAACCGGGGAAGCACTCATTATCCAGTTTCACATCCTTCCTTGCCAGCGGTTGAGAATTCCGGCAGTTTGCCAGATTTTGTGCGGCATCCCACCGGGCTTGGGCTACATTGCCTAGTCGGCCTTTTGTGCCAGCCCGGGCAGGGTGCGCGGGCGTTTGGGCCGAGGTTGGAGGAGAAAGTTATGTACCGCGCTGTATTGCTCGCGTGTGTTTCTGGCTGTGCGGTTTCGATTGCACAGGCCGCGGATGTTTCCTGGGCTGTCGCGACCGACGGGTCGTGGAATGTGGACACCAACTGGGCCCCGATTATGGTGCCGACCGGCGCTGATCGGGCGATTCTGGGGTTGTCCGGGCCGTACACGGTGGAGATTGCTTCGAGTTCCGACGCGTCGGGCGTTCGGATCGAAAACCCCGACGCCGTGCTGGAACTCAACGCCGGTCGGATCCTCGACCTCGGCGCCGACGGCCTGTTCAACGACGGCTGGATGATCGTGAATCCGACTTCGGCCGGCGCCACAACGACCTTCAACCTGACGCAGAACTGCACGATCGAGGGGTCCGGGCTTCTGACGCTCAACGCCTTCGGTTCGCGTGCCCGACTCACGGCCGACGCGGGCGTCACGATGACGCACGGCGTGGACCACACGCTGAACGGGTACGGCCAGGTCAGCGCGACCTTCGACAATCTGGGATGGATCGTCGCCGATGAACCGCTGCAAACCCTGCAGGTCTTTCCAGCGTCCGCTTCGAACAGCGGCGTGCTCTCGGCGATCGACCAGGGCACACTCCTGCTGCAGAACACGTCCGTCGACCAGACCGGTGGCGGGATCATTGAGGCGAACGGCGGAACGGTCACGCTCGTCGGATCGACGATCATTGGGGGCACTCTGGCCAACAGCGGCGCTCCGAATTCGATCCTGAACATGGAGACGAACACGCTCGAGAATGTCTCGATCAGCGGTGATGCGCAACTCGCCGCCGGTCGCGCCGCAACCATTCAGGGCGGTTCGCTCACGAACGCCGACCTGTTCACGGTGAACCCGACGAGCGCCGGAGCAACTACCACGCTCGCGTTCGACGATCCCACGATCATCAGCGGTGCCGGTACGATCCGTCTGAACGGGTTCAGCAGCCGGGCGCGGATGCTGGGTTCCGGCATCAGCGTCGAGAACAGCGCGAACCACAGTATCCGCGGGTTCGGGCAGATCCTGGTCGACCTGATCAACAGCGGTCTCGTGAGCGCCGACACACCGGGGCAGCTTCTCGACGTGAACGGCGGGCTGAAGACGAATCTGTCGACGATGCGCGCCGAGTCCGACGGGACGCTGCAGATCGCGTCCACCACGGTCGATCAATCGGAGAGCGCAGAGCTGCTCGCGGACGGCGGTGTCGTCCAGATCGGGGCTTCGACCATCAATGACGGTCGTCTGGTGAACAGCGGATCGGTCGGCTCCGATGCGATCTTCACTTCGGCGACGACGCTCGATGATGTCACGCTCGAGGGCCAGTGGACCCAGAACCCCGGCGTGACGCTGACGCTCCGGGGCGTGACCGACGGTTCCGGAACGCTGCTCGTCAACATCGTGAACGCCGGAGCAGTGACCTCGGTGAGCGCGATTGAGGACACCGAACTCGCCGGTACCGGCACGATCCGTCTTGGCGGATTCTCGTCTCGGGCACGCGTGATCTCAGTCCCGGGAGTAACCATCACCCATGGATCGGATCGGTTGCTGATCGGCTTCGGACAGCTGTCGGCGGGGTTCATGAACAACGGTCTCGTCCGTGCGAACGTGGACGGTCAGTCGCTGACCGTCGATGGTCAGGACAAGACCAACAACGCGATGTTCGAAGCCGTCGATGGCGGAACGATGCATTTTCAGGGCGTTCTGATCGATCAGTCGAACGGCGGCGTGATCCGGTCGGACGGTGGAGCCGTTTCATTCTCCGTTTCGACCGTGCTCGGCGGAACAGTTCGCAGCACCGGCGCGACCGGCTCAGGGATTTCGATCGAAACAAACACTTTCGACTCGGTGGTGATCGACGGTGATTCGACCCTCGTCGCTGGCAGAACGCTGACGATCGCCGGCAGCGTCCTCACCAACGATGGGTTGCTGAGCATCAATCCGGACAACGCCGGCGCGGTGACATCGCTCAGTGCGCCGGGGAACACATCGATCGGCGGAACCGGCGGCATCCTGCTCGGAGGCACGGCGTCGCGGGCACGGCTGCTGAACGCGACCGGAGAACTGTTGACACTCGGCGCCGGTCAAACGCTCAGCGGGATTGGTCGCATCGACGCCGAGACATTGATCGACGGCACGCTTGCCCCGGGGCTCAGCATCGGAACCATGACCGCCACGCGCCCCGTCGCGCTCGGCAACGGCTCCACGTTCGCCTGCGAATTCAACGACGTTGGTGCGTCCGATCGGTTCGATAGCAGTTCGAGCGTTGCGCTCGACGGAACGCTTGAACTCACCTTCATCGACGGGTACACGGCTCCCAGCCCCGAAGCGTTCGAGATCATCACGACCGGTGCCAACGGCCGATCCGGCCGCTTCGATCAGGTCATCGGCGACGCGCCGCCCGCCCCACTGGTGACGCGAGTGGTCTACGAGAGCGACCGGGTCCGGGTCGGGTTTGTCTGCCCCGCCGATGCCAACCTCGACGGCGTCACCGATCTGGGCGACCTGAACGCGGTCCTCGCGAACTTCGGCACGAACGCCAGCCTCGGCGATCTGAACGACGATGGCGCGGTGGACCTGGCCGACCTGAACATCGTGCTCGGCAACTTCGGGACCGACTGCCAGAACTAGCGATACCTGCCACGACCAGTACCCCCCCCCCCGGCCGCGTGCGCTTCGTGCAGCACGCGGCCGTTTGCGTTTTGCAAAGCGTTCGCAGGTACAATCCATTGCCTCGCTCCCTTTCTGGAGCCCTCGGTGATCCCCCGACGCCATACCAAACCCATCCATCTCGATCTTGAAATCCAGGCCCAGCCGGACGATTCCGCGTGCGGCCCGACGTGCCTGCACGCCGTATACCGCTACTTCGGCGACGAGTGCTCGCTCGAAGATGTGGTCAAGAGCGTCGTGCGCGTGCACGGCGACGAGACCAATTACCCCGGCACCCTTGCGGTCATGCTCGGCAACGACGCTCTGCGCCGGGGCTACAGCGCGTCGCTGTTCACCTTCAACCTGCAGGTGTTCGACCCGACCTGGTTCGACGGCTCGGACGCCCCCGGCGACCCCAAACTCCTCGAGGCCAAACTCCGCGAGCAGTTGAAGGCCAAGGGGGGGCTTGACCCGCGTTTCGGCCCCGCGACTGAGGCGTACCTCGGGTTCCTCGAACTGGGTGGGCAGGTACATTTTCGTGATCTGTCGTCCGGTCTGTTGGCATCGTTTATCCGCGCCGGGTACCCGGTGCTGACCGGGCTGAGCGCGACCTACCTCTACCGATGCGCCCGTGAGTTCGGGCCGAACGACGATTACGACGACATCCGCGGCACCCCTTCGGGCCACTTTGTCGTGCTCGACGGCTACGACCCGGCCCGCCGGCTGGTGTCGGTCGCCGACCCGCTCGCTGATAACCCAGCCCTGCTCGACCACAAGTACACGGTCCCGATGTCGCGACTGGTCGCGGCGATCATGCTGGGCGTGCTGACGTACGATGCGAACCTGCTGATCATCAAGCCAAAGCGGGAAGGCCGAGGCCGCGCGTGACATCCCTGATCGTGGTGGACAATCCGAAGCGATGGAACCTGCACATCGACGGGGCGACGATCGTCTCATCGAAGGATTATCTGACCGGGGCGGTGCCCGTCACCGAACCGGGCGCGAAAGTCTTCAACCTCTGCCGGTCGTACCGCTACCAGTCGGCCGGCTACTACGTGTCGCTGCTCGCCGAGGCTCGGGGACAGCGTCCGCTCCCGGCGATCACCGCCATCCAGGACCTGAAACTCTCGCCGCTGATGCGGCTGGTCTCGCAGGATCTTGACGAACTGGTCCGGAGCAGCCTGCAGCGCATCAAGTCCGACGAGTTTGAGTTGAGTGTCTACTTCGGGCGAAACATGGCCAAGCAGTACGACAAACTCGCGAACGCCCTGTTCAACGCGTTCCCCGCGCCGATGCTCCGAGCGCGCTTCGAGCACAACGGCGTCTGGCGTCTGGCCGGCGTGCGAGCGATCGCTGTCGGCGAGGTCCCGGAGTCCCATCGCCCGTTCCTCGCCGAGCAGGCGCAGCGTTCGCTGAAGCGTGCCCCACGCAAGGCGAAGCCGGAAACAGCGTTCCGATTCGATCTGGCGATCCTCCACGAACCAGGCGAAGAGACCGCCCCGTCCTGCTCCGATGCGCTCAAACGGTTCGTCCGGGCCGGCGAGTCCATGGGTATCCGCTGCGAGCTGATCGAGAAGGACGCGTACGGGCGGATCGCCGAGTTCGACGGCTTGTTCATTCGTGTCAACACGGGCGTGAATCACTACACCTATCGCTTCGCCCGCCGGGCCGCCGCCGAGGGGCTTGTCGTCATCGACGACCCGGTCTCCATCGTCCGTTGCACCAATAAGGTCTACCTCGCCGAGACGCTCGCGCGGCATCGGATCGCGACACCCCGGACGATCACGTTTTCGAAGGAAGGCGCTGCCGGTGTGCCCGCGGAAGTTGGTCTGCCCTGCGTCGTGAAGAAGCCGGACAGTTCCTTTTCGGTCGGCGTCCTCAAGGCGGCCGACGAGGCAGAGTTCCGCGCCATCACGGACCGTCTCTTTGAAGAAACAGACCTGCTGGTCGCGCAGGAGTTCGTGCCCACCGATTTCGACTGGCGTATCGGCGTCCTCGGCGGCGAGCCCCTGTACGCGTGCCGCTACTTCATGGCCTCGGGACACTGGCAGATTCTCAAACGCGAGGACACCGGCGAACTGTCCGGCGGCGAATGGCAGACCGTTCCGATCTCGGAGACCCCCGAGGGCGTGATCAAACTCGCCACCCGCACGGCGGAACTGATCGGCGACGGCCTCTACGGCGTCGATATCAAGGTCGTCCGGGGCAAGCCGGTGGTCATCGAGATCAACGATAACCCCAATCTCGACGCCGATGTCGAAGACCAGATCATCGGCCAGCGTCTCTACGAGCGCATTATGAACCACTTCCTCGTTCGCATGGAGGCCCGCCGGTCATGACCGAATCAACCACGTGGTCATACCCGCGCAAAGCATTCTCCTGCACCGGTGTCGAACTGGAGTACATGGTCGTCGATCGCGAGTCGATGAACGTGCGCCCGATCGTCGACGAACTGTTCAAGTCGATCACCGGTTCCTACGACTCGGACATCCCGCCGTCGGACGAGACACCGAACATCTCGTGGTCGAACGAGCTCGCCCTGCACGTCGTCGAGCTGAAGACCGACGAGCCGGTGGAGCGTCTGGAGGGACTCGCCACCGAGTTCCAGGCAAATGTCGATCGCGTGAACGCTCAGCTTGAGCAGTTCGGCGCCCACCTGCTGCCCGGCGCGGTACACCCGTGGATGGACCCGATCGCCGAGATGCGACTCTGGCCGCACGAGGCCAACCCGATCTACGAGGCCTTCGACAAGATCTTCAACTGCAAGGGTCACGGCTGGGCGAACCTGCAGAGCACGCACATCAACCTGCCGTTCTCGAACGAGGAGGAGTTCGGACGCCTGCACGCCGCGATCAGGATGGTGCTCCCGTTGATCCCCGCGCTCGCCGCCAGCTCGCCGATCCTCGACGGCCGTTGGAGCCCGATCGCCGACCAGCGTCTTGAGGTCTACCGGCGGAACTCGGTTCGCATCCCGGAGGCGGCAGGCCTCGTGATCCCCGAACCCGTCTTCACCCGCGCGGATTACGAACAGTCGATCTTCCAGCCCCTATACACGGCGCTCAGGCCCCACGACCCCGAGGGCATCCTGCAGCACGAGTGGGCGAACTCCAGAGGGTGCATCGCCCGGTTCATGCGCGGTTCGATCGAGATCCGCGTCGTCGACATCCAGGAATGCCCGGCGGCGGACCTCGCGGTGGTCGCGCTGATCACCGCCGCGGTCAAGGCGATGTACGACGAGCGCTGGATCTCGTACGAAGAACAGAAGTCCTACGACGTGAAGACACTGCACGAGGTCCTTCTTGACACGATCCGGTATGCCGAGCGCACGCGCATCATGAGCGCGCCCTTCCTCCGCGCGTTCGGATGGACCGGTTCGACCGGTTGGGCCGGCGACATGTGGATCCGCCTCTTCGACGAGCTGCTGGCCGACCACACCGAGTTCGCGCCGACGCTGAAGACGATGCTCGCGAAGGGCACGCTGTCATCACGAATGAACCAGACGATCGGGCGCTACCCGGACCGCTCGCAGTTGAAGCGGATCATCGAGGACCTCAGCGCCTGTCTGGCCGAGGGCCGTCTGTATGGCTGCTGAACCGTTGGCGGTTGTGGTCACCTGCGAACACGCTGGGAACGAGTTGCCGATCGAATGGGCGCACCTGTTCGATTCGCCCGAGGCGAGAGCTGCGCTGGAATCCCACCGGGGGTGGGATATCGGGGCGCTCGACATGGCGGGAATGATCGCGCGCCGATTGTCCGCGCCGCTCCTCGCCTGGCCGATCTCGCGCCTGCTGATCGAATCGAACCGTTCGCTCGATGCGCCGGACCTGTTTTCGTCGTTCTCCCGCGGCCTCAGCGATACCGAACGCGCGGTGCTGGTCGAGCGGTACTACCGGCCTTATCGCTCCAGCATCGAACGGCTGATCACGGCGATGGTCGCGATGGGACACCGCGTGCTGCACCTGGCGGTGCATTCGTGCACCGACGAGCTCAACGGGGTGAAACGGGAACTCGAACTCGGTCTGCTGTTCGACCCGGCACGCCTGTTCGAGGTCGAGATCACCGGTGACGTCCGCGCCTGGTTCGACCGGCATGCAGCGGATTACCGGGTCCGGTTCAACGAGCCGTACCTCGGCACCGACGATGGGCTCACATCGTTCCTGCGCACCTGCTTCCCGGACCGAGCGTACGCCGGCATCGAACTTGAGTTCCGTCAGGGCTTTCTGTCCGATGAATCCGCGTCCATCGCGCTCGCCGAAGCGACCGCGACCGCGATCGAACGACTGCGCACGGGTTCCCGAGCGGCGTAATGCGCCAGCACTCAAGACAGGCTACGGCTCGATCCATCCGGAGTTGGTCAGGCTCCCGTCAGGACTCCACGCGAAACGCGCCCGGCGATGCCCGCTGTGCTTCAGCCACAACCAGTCCATCTCCACAGCCTGAGAATCGATCACCGCAAAGTGAGATCGTCCCGCTTCGCTCCGCTCTCGGTCGGGGTCGCCGGAGATCAGGTCCTCGGGGAGATTCGGCGAGGGGCCGTCGCTCGGCGTTCCCGGCGTGTTCGGGGCGAGGTAACAGCGCCGGCTCATGAGCGCAGTCCGCTCCCACGCCTCATCGAAGATGGGGCCGTCGAGATGAACCGTTGCGCGAGATCGGATGCGCAACTGCGTGCGCGACTTCGCGTCGTAGAAATGCCACGCGACGATCGGCTGGTGCTCGATCTCGGCAGTCTTTGCGGCCCGCCGATCCGTGTGGCAGCGGAGCGTGAGCGTGTCCGGATCGGCGTGTCGCAAGACTACCGTGCGGGCGCGGGGCGACCCGTCTGTTGCACTCGCCGTGCACAGCGTAGGGGTGCGAAAACTGTGGCGGCGATCAGCGACCGCTCGCCGCAGCATCGTCCATGCCAGCCCCGGTATCTCTGCCAGTTCCGGGGACGCCGCAGCGCCTTGACTGTCCGCCTCGTTCGGGCTTTGGTTCATAGGTGAACGCTAGCCCGGTCCTCAGTATTCGTCACGGTTTGAACCCGTTTCTCGCGGGTTCGTCGGGCATTTCCGCGAAACCAACCGCCACGAATCGCCAACCAGGTGGTACAACCCTCGGCGACACGCCCTGTCGCCCGAAGGAGACCCTTTCATGACCAGAATCTTCACCAGTCTTTCCCTGTTCGCCATCGGCTCGGTCTCGATCATGGCGCTGAGCGGCTGCCAGAACTCCGCGCCGGCCGACTACGGTCGGACGACCACCGTCCCCGTCGACCAGCGCCAGTCCTACGAGCGTGGTCTGGCCTCGAAGGACCTGACCGCCGCGACCGACGACATGGTCCGCTCCATCGCATCCAAGCCCGAGATCCGCGACAGCCCGTACCGCGTGCAGATCGTCATGGCCGATGTCGTGAACCGAACATCGATGCCCGCGCGGAACTTCGACATCTACCTCGCCCGGATCCGAGCCCTGCTCAATCAGACCGACTCGCGCTACAACATCGGGTTCGTCACCGAGAAGTCGCGCGTCGAGCAGCTCCGCCGGTCCGAGGGCCTCGATCCCGCCGGCGGTTCGTCCTACGCCTCCAAAGCCGACTACGCGCTCCAGGGCGAGTTCTACGACCTGCCCAACCAGGGATCGAATTACTACCTGCTGACCTTCCAGATCGTCGATCTCAACGACGGCGAGATCTACTGGGAGAACTCGTACGAAGTGAAGTTCGATTGAGCGGCGCGGGGTGTTTCTCATGCACACGCTCTGTCGGTATCTCTTCGCGGCCGGCGCCTCGATCGCGATGGTCGGATGCGCTTCGCCGCAGATCGACACCACGCGACTGACTTCAACGGACATCGTCAAGATGACCGACGAGATGACTGCTTCGTTCGCTGGCGACGAGGTGATCGGCGAGCGTACTCAGGGCAGCGATGAGTGGGTCGTGTCCATCGATCGCGTCCGCAATCTCAGCGAGCACCCGATCCCGATGCGCGAGCGCTGGGCGACGATGGCCCGGCTTCGGTCACGCCTCGCCCAGACCGACTTCGCCCGGCAGCGCGGCATTGTCTGGGTGCTCCCGCCCGATCTCTGGCGACAGTACGACGCCGCGACATACAACCCCGGCACGCGCCGACTGCCGACACACTCGCTCCACGCGACTTTTTACTCTGACACCATCAGTTCGCTCGACATGCGGACCGACTCGTACCTCTGCGCGTTCACGCTGACAGATCTCGCCACCGGGCTGGTCATCTGGGAAGACAGCTTCGAAGTGAAGTACACGCAGCGATCGGACGCGTTCAACTGATCCATGAAACGGTCCTCTGACATCCTGCGAGCGATGCATCGGACAGTCACGCTGATGAGCGCGGGCGGTCTTGTGATCCTCTCGGGATGCGCATCATCGTCCGCGACCGATCCCACGCGCAGCGCCGCGACATCGTTCTACGCGGGCAACTACGCCGATGCCCGCGATGCTCTTCGCGCCGCGGCGTACCGGGAGCCGCCTTCGGAGAACACCGTCCTCGCCTCATCGGCCCTCGGCTTCGCGTCGCTCGCCGCGGGGTCGACCTACGAGGCCAACCAGGCCCTGCTCCGGGCCTACGACTTCCTGGAGTCCGGATCGGTGAACGACGAGGGCCGGGTCTTCGCGGCGACGCTCTTTACCGACTCCGCGCTCGTCTACAAGGGCGAGCCGTTCGAGCAGGCGCTGACCTACCACGCCCTCGCCGTCAGCGCAGCCCTTGAAGGCGACTGGGAGACCGTGCGCATCGCGTCGCGTGGTGCGACGCGCAAGCTCCGTGACTACGATGATGCTCGCACCGAGGAGCACTCCACCCCGGAGCAGATCGCCCGACGCGCCGCCGATCGGGGCGACGACTACCTCGAGACCGAAGCGCAGCTCGTCGACACCGATTTCGCCGCGGCGTACCTGCTCGAAGCCATCGCTGACCGAGCCATCGGCATCCGTTCCAACGCCATTGAGCTCGCGATCGGAGCCGACCCGTCAGTCGAGCCGCTCGCGCGGCGCATCGAGCGCGGCGAGTACGACACGGTCGTTATCGCCCACACCGGGCGAGGCCCGGTCAAGCAGAACTTCGGGCGCGATAACGTGAGCACCCTCTGGGGCACGCGCGCGAATCCTGTGCCCGGCGGCCTCACACTCGCCTACGACGGCCGGCAGGTCGCCGGACCGGTCGCCCCGGTGGTGGATGTCAACGACATGAGCCGCGATCACCGCTGGATCAACCTGCAGTCCATCCGCGAGCTCAAGTCGTTCCTCGGCGACGGGCTCATTATCGCGGGCACGATCGTCTCGGGCATCGATTCCGACTCCGACACGAACCTGCTCGTCGGGCTCGGGCTGATCGGAGTGGGCCTGCTCTCCAAAGCCGGTGCCGAGGCCGATACCCGGCACAACCCGCTGCTCCCCGCGGCGGTCTACATCATGGTCGCCGACCTGCCCGATGTCCCCGAAGGACAGACGCCGCCGGATCTGGTTCTGCGCGTCGCAGGCGTCCCCGGTGCCGAGTACCGCATTCCGCGCTTCGAACCCGGTGCCCCCAGCGACCCGGCGGTCGCGTACTTCCGATTCGTCGGCACCCAAACCCAGCCCGCTCTCAGCGCCCCTGACTCCATCTACGCCCACGACGGCTACCCTCCCGCGATCGGCGATTATCCGTGGATCCTCGGCGGACGCGACGTGTCCACACCGTCGGAGCGGGTGCTCTCGATTTATCAGGCCGGCGGCTTCTTCGAGAACTGGACCGTGGAGGACCTCGAGCGCCTGTACCGAGAAGCGGGCATCCAGTTTGCCGAGGGCCCGCTCGAAGAGGGCGACAACCGGCACGATTCGTACCGCCACATCCTCGAAGGCGGCAAGGTGCTCGCGACGCCGAACCTCAACACGCTCGGCGCCAAACTGCTGTTCTCGACGCCTCATCCGCCCTATCAACCCGTTGGCGAGCGCGTCCGCGAACTCGCCAAAGCCATCCGAACCATCGGTCCCGACGCAACCGCGCGAGACCGAGCCGAGTAGACCACGATGGCGCCCCACGCCAGAAAGGACTCCCGTCCATGAACCGCAACCGACTCATCGCCGCGATGGCGCTGCCCGCTCTCGTCTTGTCCCTCGTCGCCTGTACCACCCCGAGCGATCCGAGCCCGAACGCCGGCCTGCTCGACCCCGTTCCGGCGCCGGCGAACAACCCGCAGGTCTCGCTTGGCAGCCCCGAACTGCAGCAGTTGCTCGGCTTCGAGCCGGGAATCTCCGAGCGACGCAACGGCCTGCTCCACGTCGCCGTGCCCATGCGCAACCTGACCAACAACCGGTACACGCTCGACTATCGATTCGTCTTCTACGACGAGAACGGCATGGAGGTCGGCCCCCAGATGGGCTACAAGGAGATCATCCTCGACCCGAAGGAGCAGCGGCGCCCGGCGACCAACGCTGCCGACGGCCGCGCGGTCGCCTATCGCCTGCACGTCAAGTGGGCCAACCGCTGAGCCGGCGGCACGCTCAGAGACGCCCGACCTTCGGCATGGGCCCGACAAGCGGGCGCAGCCAGTCCCGGAACGCGTCGGTCACGTTATTGCCCGACTTCGCGATGAACTCGTCGGGCATGTGGCGCGTCTTCGCCGCCACGGCGCTCAGGTCGACTCGCTTCATGCCGCTCTTGTAGGGATCGGTGCTGGTGCGCACGATCGCGATGGATCCGTCGAGGTCGCCGCTCTTGGCCAGGCCCGCGGCGAATCTGCCCGCCTGTCGCGCCTCCTGCTGATCGACGGGACTGGGATCCGGCCAGCAGCGCTGGGCGTAGCCAAGTGTGTCCGCACGCACGCGCGGCGCCTTGCCCCCGACGGGCTTGAGCTTCTCCTTCAGCAGGCTGGCGAGTTGATCGCCCAGCGCTCCCGAGCCCGAGAGCTGCACATTGCCGTGGGCATCGGTCTGCGCATTCTCGATCAGTTTCGCGCCGATCGCCGTCCCATCCTCATCCTGGATGCCCTCGCTGACCGCGATCTGGCACCGCCCGTGCTTGCTCATCGCCTGGTCGACATCGGTCACGAACTTCTCCAGCGAGAAGGTTCGCTCCGGCACGTAGACATAGTGGGGGCCGTCCTGCTCGCGCTCACGCATCAGAGCCGCGGCACCGGTCAGGAAGCCGGCGTGCCGACCCATGACCACGTTGATCTTCACACCGGGGATCGAGGCGTTATCGAGGTTGTCGCCCATGAACGCCATCGCCACGTACCGGGCCGCCGAGGCGTAGCCCGGTGTGTGGTCGTTCTCCATCAGGTCGTTATCCACGGTCTTGGGCACGTGGAAGCAGCGGAGTTCGTACCCGGACTGGTTGGACAGTTCGTTGACGATCCGGCAGGTGTCCGACGAGTCATTGCCGCCGATGTAGAAGAAGTAGCGGATATCGAGGTCTCGCAGGGTCGCGAATATCCGGGCGCAGTAGTCGGCGTCGGGCTTGTCGCGCGTCGAGCCGAGTCCGGCCGACGGCGTTCCGGCCACCAGATCGAGTGTCTCCTGTGGCGTCTTCGAAAGGTCCACAAAGTCCTTGGCAACCATGCCGCGCACACCGTGCCGGGCGCCGTAGATCGTTCCGATCTCACTGATCCCTTGCAGCCCTTCGACGACGCCCACCAGCGACTGGTTGATGACCGCGGTCGGGCCGCCCGACTGAGCGACGACTGCGTTTCCTCTGATCGGGCCGCTGCTGGAACCGGCGTTCATGTCTGTGTGCTCCAAGAAATCATGGGGAATGGCGTGCTGAGCCCGCGGCGGCGTCCGAGGCCGCCCGGGGCGGGGCATGGTACCCGATAGACGGCCGGCCTCGGCTCGGCGTGCACCCAGGGTCGGTACACTCATGGGCATGCCGACACGCTTCGAAACCGCGGTTGCCTCCAAAGCGATCCCTCTGGTTTTCCTGATGGTCGGTCTGCTTTGCGGCGGTTGCGCCAAGGACCCGGCCCCGTCGGCGAGTTTCCGGATCCCCGCCGCGGAGTACGACCAGTATTTCCATGCCGCCAAGGACGTCTTGCGCGATCAACACTTCGATCTTGAGCGGGTCGATGCCCGGGCCGGCGTGCTGACCACCAGGCCGGTGTCGTCGGCCGGCTGGGCCACCCCTTGGATCCAGCACGCATCGACGATGGAGCAGTCAACCAACGACCTGATTCAGCGCAACCGTCGGATCGCGACCATCCGGTTCGCCCGGGTTTCCAGCGCGACCAACGTGCCGAGCGCGGTCGATCCGGTCGCGTCCGACCTGAGGGACTTCGACGGGACGATCGAGGTCAGTGTGAACGTGATCATCGAGCAGGTCTACCGCGCCGGGCGCCGACTGTCTCCGGGATCGATCCGTCTGACGACCTTCACTCTCGACCCCAGCGAAGACGGAATCGGCCCAGCGCAGTTGCGGACCCGGGTCGTCGGGACCGACGCGCCGCTGAGTGCGCTTCTGGCCGAAGCGATCGTCACGAGCGCGCGAAACTAGGCAATCTGCGAGGCGAATCACCTGAACAGGGGTGCATTTGCCCCTCTGACGGGGAGATTGTTGCCCAATGATCGAAGATATCGCCCAAATACTGTAAGCCACCACGCGGTGACACTTGAGTGTCGGTGATACTAGTTCCATCGCTTCCGGGGATTTCTAAACGCCGAGCCGGGTCGCCATCGGTCTCCCGGGCGGTCTCAGATTCTTCTTGAAGGGTTTCGATGATGATCTCTTCAAAGTTAACGGTCGCGCACCTTTCGCAATGCAGTCGTGTATCGGCGCGGGTCGCGCGCCTTCCCGGCGTCGCGACTCCGGATTGGTGCGAGGTTGCCGCAAAGACGCTGCTCCGCCTTTGTCCGGATTCCGTCGTGAGCGTGACGCTCGCCGATGGCGCGGCTGCGCCCGGTAGCCAGAGTGAGTCGCTCTCCATCCTCGCCACCGGAGCCGCGTCCGACAGCCAGACCATGGCCTCCCATCGGATCCACCCGGATTCGGCAACGGATATCGGGTGGACGCTTTCCGATGCTTCGCACACGGGCCCCGCGGGACCCCATCCGCGCGTCGCCAAGCTCCGCGATCTGCCGTCATGGAGCAGGTGGCCGGTCACGGCCTCCGGGAAGCGCTGGGCGAAACTGGGCATCCGGGAACTCCTGTGCGCCGACATCGCTGTCCCCAATGGTCCGGACGGGCGTGAACTGCTCATCGAGATCGGCTCGCCGAACGCGATGCAGCGATTCGAGCGCGGCGAGGTCGAGATGGTCAGTGCCGTCCTGCCGGTGCTGGCCGAGCGAGCCGCTCTGGCGTTCGGGGCGGACTTCTCGCAGACCCTCACCTCGCGCGAGCAGATGATCCTGGTCGAACTGGTCTCCGGGGCTTCGGTCCGCGAGATCGCCGAACGGATCGACCGGAGCCCCCACACCGTTCACGACCATGTGAAATCGCTCCATCGCAAGCTCAACGCCAGCAGTCGCGGCGAACTCGTGTCCCGCTACCTCGGGTTCCATGCGTCCAGCCCCGCGGCGGCGCGTCCGGATTCCAAGGCCCAGCCGCAGATCCAGACCCGCAAGGCCCGACCGATCACCACCGCTCACGCCTGATCGAACCGGTCGACGCCCGAGCTGAACCGACTACACTCCACGCGTGGGCGACGATCAAGATCATCCCGACCTGCTTCGCGTCGCGAGGCAGCACGCGATCACAAGCCGGTTGTTCGGCGTCGATGTCATTCCGATCGCGCGAGATCGCGACGGCGCGTCCGTCGAAACACCGCCCGCGCGCGCGGCCGAGGCGACTCCGCGACCGAAGCCGGTGGCTGCATCGAGCCGGACGCCCGACTCCGCGAGCGCCAGTTCGGACAAGCGGGCAGCGCTCGACGAGTTGCGAGCCCGGTACGAGGCCGAAAGCACGGTCGCGAAATCCATAGAGGGCTGGAACAGGATCGTCTTTTCTGACGGCTCCCCCGACGCCGCCCTGATGTTCATCGGCGAGGCACCGGGCGCCGACGAGGACGCCAGCGGCGTGCCGTTCGTCGGGCGCGCCGGTCAGAAGCTCAACGAGATGATCAGCGCGATGAAACTGGACCGCGAGGCGGAAGGGGCCCGCGGCGTCTACATCGCCAATGTGCTCAAAGTCCGCCCTCCGAACAACCGGACGCCCACTCCCGATGAGGCGATGAGTGACGGGAAGTTCCTTGAAGAGCAGATCCGTATCGTCGCGCCGAGGGTGATCGTGACGCTGGGCAAGCCGGCTGCCAATTACCTACTCCGAAACACAGATTCGATGGGCTCGATGCGCGGAGTGTGGCACGGTTTCGAGGGGATCCCGGTCATGCCGACCTACCACCCGGCGTACCTTCTTCGGGCCTACACACCGGAGAACCGGCGACGGGTCTGGTCCGATCTACAGAAGGCGATGATGAAACTGCGCGAAGTCGGCGCGATCGACTTCTGAGCCTCTCGCGACGCGCAGCGCCACGATTCGTTCCCGCCGAGTGTCCCGAATCTGGGCAACAGAAAACGGGCTGTTTTCGCAACGCAAAACCCGGGAACCGGTGGAACCAGCGGTGCGTTCCGGTCGAACACATCCATGAGCGACCGGGTTTGCACAGGGATCCGCTCGCTCGCTCGCTGGACGGGCGGAATCACCTCACTCCAGGGCCCGGCGACACTCTCTCGCGTCGAACCCGCAACAGCCCACTCCAGACCCCCACGAGGCCCGGCGTCAGGATTTCGATTCGGCGTCGGGCTTTTCCTTTGCGCGGATCGGCTTCGCACCGGGCCCGATACAATCGCCGGCGCGTGACCGACGCCGTATTCCTACAAGCGATGGGCCTGATTGTGGTCGCGGCTGCGGCCGTGATGCTTATCGGTCGCAGTTTGCGCGTTCCGTCCATCGTGAGTTACATGCTCGCGGGTCTCCTCATCGGTCCCGTGCTCGGGTTGCTCCCCAGCGCTGAAGCGGGCACCACCGCCCCGGAGGAACTCTCGACGATCTCCGAGATCGGCATCGTCCTCCTCCTGTTTCTTGTCGGGCTCGAGATGAGCCTCAAGGAGATCCGCGAGGTCGGGCCGGTCGCGATCGTCGCGGCGGTCGGCCAGATGCTCGTCATGGACGGCAGCGTCTTCGGCATCTCGATCGCGTTCGGCTTCGCTCCGGTCGAAGCGGTGATCCTGGCGATCGCGTTCGGCTTCAGCAGCACGGTCGTCGTCGTCAAACTCCTCGATCAGCGGGGCGACATCGAGTCGACCTACGGGCGCGTCGCCGTCGGCACGCTGCTCGTGCAGGACATCGCGGTCATCATCGTGCTGACCGTCCTCGCCGGCCTCGGCAACCTCCGCGACACCGGCGCATCTCCTGACCAGGGGGACGCCGGAGGGTCGTCGATGGACCTGGGCGCCCTCGCCGGCGGGCTCGGCAGCGCCTTCCTCTTCATGGGCCTTCTGCTCGCCCTGACGCTGCTGGCGTCCAAGTTCGTGCTCCCCAAGTTGTTTTCGATCGTTTCCAAGTCTCCTCGCGGCGCGATGATCTGGGCGCTGGCCTGGTGCTTCGTGCTCGTCGAACTCGCGCATGTCATGGGCCTCTCGGTGGAGATCGGGTCGTTCCTGGCGGGAGTCAGCCTCGGGCAACTGCCGCGGCGCAACGACCTGCGCCGCCGGGTCCGTCCGCTGATGAACTTCTTCATCGCGGTCTTCTTCGTGACCCTCGGTTCGGAGATCGAACTGGCGAAGGTTCAGGAGCTCTGGCTCGCGGCGCTGCTGCTCGGTGCTCTCGTGATCATCGTGAAGCCCCCGGTCTTCTTCGTACTCATCACGCGCTGCGGCTACTCGAAGCGGAGCGCTTTCGATGCATCGGTCTCGCTCGGACAGATCAGTGAGTTCTCGCTCATCCTCGGCGCGGTCGCGATGAGCGTTGGTCTGTTCGGTGAGAGCGACGATGTCGTGTCGCTGCTCAGTCTCGTCGGGCTGTCCACGATCGTCGTATCCGTCGTGGTCATGGGCATGCGCGAACCGATCTACCGAGCGCTGGACGGCGCCGGCCTGCTCGATCGATTCGACCCTTCCGGTCGTAAGGGGTCGGACGGGGGGCACCACGAGCGGCCGAGGGACCACATCGTCATCGTCGGCATGAACTCGATGGGACGGTCGATCGCGCGTTCACTCGCCGAACGGGGCGAGCGGGTGGTGGCCATCGACACCGATCCGCACAAACTCGCGGGCCTGCCTGTCGAGAAGCGCCTCGGAGACATCTCGTACATGGACACCCTGGCCGACGCCGGGCTCGGGCACGCCAAGCTGGCGATCAGCGCGCTCAAGATCGACGAGGCGAACAGGCTGTTCGTGCACCGCTGCCAGTCGCTGGGTGTTCCTGTCGTCGTGCACGGGTTCGATCGATCCGTGCTCGACGGGCTCGAACGGCTCGGACCGGCGTACCTGATCAACTCCAAGGCCGCGTCAGACGAGCGTCTGGAAGAGCTGATCTTCTCGGAGGACGGGCGGGCCGATGCTTGAGGTGATGCTCATTCTGCTCGCCGCATCCGTGGCCATGGGGCTGTCGGTGCGTTTTCGCGTGCCGAGCATCCCGCTCATGATCGGGACGGGCATCGTGCTCGGTTCGCTGGGTTGGATGGGCTCGGTCGAGGACATGCAGAACACGCTGCTGCTGGGCATCGCGTTCCTGCTGTTCGTCGTCGGCTCCTCGCTGGATCTGCACGCCGTGGGCAACCAGAAGCGTGCGGCCATCGGGTTCGGTCTGGTGCAGATCGCGCTGCTCGGCGGCATCAGCGTCGGCGTCTCGATGCTTCTCGGTTTCGACATCCGCGCATCGCTCTACATCGGTCTCGCGATCGCCTCCAGCTCCACCCTGGTCGTTGTCACGCTCCTGCGCCGGCGAGAGCAGTTCTTCGAGTCCTTCGGGCGGCTGGCCATCGGGGTCGTGCTGTTTCAGGACGTGCTGGTGATCCTCATGCTCCCGGTGCTGATCGGTCCGACGGTTGAGGACTCGATCGCCGGCGTGGCATCGACGACCGCCATGCTCGGTCTCGCGTGGGTCTGCGCGCGGTGGTTGGTGCCGGCGATCGTGCTCCGGCTCGAACGCGACGAGGAAGCGCTGCTGCTGGTCATGCTCGGGGTGCTCTTCTGCTTTCTGGGGCTGGCGTACTGGCTCGGCGTGCCGCTGGAGACCGGTGCGTTTCTGGCCGGTCTGGCGATGTCCCGATTCCCGGTCAGCGGGCTGGTCGGCGGCCAACTCGGTTCGCTTTCGGATTTCTTCCTCGCGGTGTTCTTCGTCACGCTCGGAGTGCTCTTCGGCACGATCGCGCCGGACCTCAAGACGTTCGAGGTGCTGTTCAACGGTGTGCTGCTCGCATCAATCCTGCTGCTCGCGCCGCTGCTGCTCGTGCCACTGGCCCGGCGCTTCGGTCTGACCACCAGATCGTCGATCGAGGTCACCAACCTGCTCGCGCAGTCGGGCGAACTCAGTCTCGTGGTCGTGCTGCTCGGCCTCGAGCAGGGACACGTCGACGAGAGCGTGCTCGGAATGATCGTCCTGCTCACCGTCATCACCATGATGCTTTCGCCGCTGCTGTCCTCCGAACGCGTGACCTGGCGAATCATGCACCTTCTCCCGGGTGCGCGCCGTCGCGGCGTCAGCGTCGAGCATCGCGGCCACCTCGTCTTCATCGGCTGCGGCACCGCCACCCGCGGTCTCATCCGACGCGCGGTCGAGGCGGGCGAGAAGGTCGTCGCCGTCGACGACGACTCGGCGGTCGTGGAGGAGCTCTCGGGGTGCGGCGTCGAAGCCATCCGGGGCGACGGTGCCGACCCGTGGCTGTTGCGGCGACTCGGAGTCCGTGACGCGAAGCTCGTCGTTTCAACGATGCGTCGGGAACGAGACCACGAACGCCTGCTCCGGCTGGCCGCGGACAGTACGCTCGTTGTCGTGCGGACGTTTGAGCGCGACGCCGCCGAGCGGCTGAGGTCGTTGGGAGCCAAGGTCATCTCCGAGTCGGACGAAGGGGCCGCGGCGTTCATCGCTTGGTTCGAGGCCCACTTCGCTGATCAGCGTGCCGGCGCCTCCGACTCGGGCGATTGAGCGATCCGCTCCGCGCCCTCGGTCGCCTGAAGCGGGGCGGACTCCCGCAGGCGCTCCGCCCGTCTCCCGACCGCACGCACCATGGCGCCGAAGATGAACAGGTGGGCCGGGTACATCGCGTACCAGTAGAGGAACCCCGGCACACCCTTGGGTTCGAACAGCGCGGTCTGCGTGAGCAGCGTCTTTCCGTTCGGGTCGGACTTGTCCGGTTGCGTTTCCCACTGCAGCCAGGCCCGCCCGGGCAGGCGCATCTCCGCACGCAGGCGAAGGGACTCCGGCGGCTGGACCTTCTCGACCCGCCAGAAGTCCAGCGCCTCGCCCTCGTCCAGATCGAACGGATGACGACGCCCGCGTCGCAGCCCCGGTCCGCCGATGAGCGAATCGAGCACGCCCCGGATCCGCCAGAGCCAGTCGAACGCCAGCCAGCCGACCTCGCCGCCGATCGAAGCGAATGCGCGATACACATCGGCCTGCGAAGCGTCCACGGTGAAACGCCGAACCTCGCGGAACAGGCCTTCTTCGTCGGCGAGGTCGAGCGGGTCGTGGGCAACCATCGCGCCGGTCCAACGCGTCTCGACCATGTTCTTTTCCGTGCGTTGCAGGGCGCGTCGCACGGCGACTTCTGTGCTGAGCGGTTTCACTTCGGGGAACAGGTCGCGGGCCTTGGCGGTGTCGGCGGTCAGCGGGCGCACGACCCCCTCGATCAGCGGCACCGCAAGGCGGTTCGGGATCGGTGTGACAAACCCCACCCAACGCGCGGCCAGTCGGGGCGCGAGGAACGGTGTTGGCAGGATGACTCGCTTGGTCAGCCCGCGCACCCGGGCGTAGGTCTGCATGAGTTCGCGGAAGGTCAGCCGGTCCGCGCCGATCGGCACGATGCCCGACGGCCCGACATCCAGCGCCGCTTCGAGGTACTCGAGCACATCGCGCACCGAGACCGGCTGCACGGTGTTCTTCACCCATCGCGGCGTCAGCATGATCGGCAGGCGCTCGGTCAGGTATCGCACCATCTCGAAACTCGCCGAACCGGATCCGATGATCGGCCCGGCACGGAACTCGGTCACGCGATCCGGCAGAAGTTCCGAGAGCACCCGTCCGGTCTCCTCGCGACTGCGCAGGTGGGGTGATGCCTGCTTGCCCTCTTCCTCTTCCGGCTGGATGCCGCCGAGGTAGATCACATGCCCGATGCCGGCCGCGTTGGCCTTCGTGGCGAAGTTCCGCGCTGCGGTCTTGTCGCGCTCCTCGAAGTCGCCGCCGCCGAGCATGGAGTGCACGAGGTAGTACGCGGCGTCGTAGCCCTGCAGGTCATCGGCGCTGAAAGAGGACTCGTCGAGAAGGTCCGCCTGCACGATGCGGACACGCGTCCGATCGATCGTCGAGCCGAGCCGGTCAGAGTCCCGCACGAACACGCCGACCTCGTGGCCCGCTTCGAGCAGGCCCGGGACGAGCCGTCCGCCGATGTAGCCGGTTGCTCCGGTGACGAGGATCCGCATGGCAGAGTCTATGCGTCGATCCGGGCGTGGTCGTAAACCCGATCTTCACACGATCCGGACCGAATCCCCGTCCGCTGCTACCCTATCCGCCCCATGTCCACCACGATCCGACTCGAAAAGCTGTCCAAGCACTACAAGGCCCAGGTCCCCGGGGGCGGCGTCACCAAGGCCGTCGACGAGATCTCCCTCGAGATCCCGACCGGGCACCTGTTCTTCCTGCTCGGTCCCTCCGGCTGCGGCAAGACCACCCTCCTGCGCATGATCGCCGGCTTCATCGAGCCGACCGGCGGCAGGATCTTCTTCAACGATCGCGATGTCACCGGCCTCGCCCCCAACAAGCGCAACACTGGCATGGTCTTCCAGTCCTACGCCCTTTGGCCCCACATGAGCGTGGCCCAAAACGTCGGCTTCGGCCTCGGCGTGCGCAAGGTCAGCAAGCAGGAGAAGGACGAGCGGGTCGCCGAGGCGCTCAAGATCGTCCGGATGGACCCTTACGCCGAGCGCAAGCCCAACCAGCTTTCCGGCGGCCAACAGCAGCGCGTCGCGCTTGCGCGCGCCCTCGTGGTGAAGCCTGACGTCCTCCTGCTCGACGAGCCGCTCTCGAACCTCGACGCCAAACTCCGCCTTGAGATGCGCAGCGAGATCCGGCGCATCTGCTCCGAGACCGGCATCACCACCGTCTATGTCACGCACGACCAGAAGGAAGCGCTGTCGATGGCCGACGGCGTGGCGGTGCTCGATATGGGCGTCATCGCGCAGGTCGGCCCGCCGCGCTCGCTGTACCAGCGTCCGTCCTCGCGTTTCGTCGCCGACTTCCTCGGCGAGACAAACTTCCTGCACGCCGAGGTCACCGACTCCACGCGGACCGATGACGGGCGGGCTCTGTTGAAGCTGCACACCGATGCGGGTGATATCTCATCGACCGCGTTCGACGCCGCGAACCTGCCGGCCAAGGGCAACGTGACCTGCTCGGTTCGCCCGGAAGCGATGCGCATCGTCGAGCCGAAGACCGCCGGCGCGATCGAGGGGAAGATCATCGAGACGATCTACCTCGGCGAGATGGCCCAGTACATCGTCGAATTGCCCGGCAACACGCGGGTCAAGGTGTTCGAACTGCACCCCAGCCACGTCGATGACGGCGGCAAGACCCGCGAGCCGGCCATCGGCCTGCAGGTTGATCCCAAGGATGTCGTGGTGCTGGCCGACTGAGGGTCAGGACCGCCTCACCAGACGTACTCGTACTCGTCTTCCGACTCGGCCTCTTCGCCGCCGCCTCTGATCTGGGGCAGGTCGATGCCGTATTCCTTCCAGTTCACGCGACTGAGCGTCTCCAGTGTCGCGATGGTTGGAAGCAGCGCGACCGCGCCGATGGTCAGCACGCTCCGCAGCCATGGCTTGCGCGACCTCACCCACGGTGCGAGCCAGACGAGCGTGCCGAGCGGTGCGAGCAGGTAGGCGGCTCCCTGCCAGGCGTTGATGCCGTCCTGCCAGACCACGGCGTCGGCCCACAGCAGTCCCAGTACGAGCGAGACCACGGCGACACCGCCTCGCGCGATCGAGATCGGCTTGCGCAGCCACGCCAAGGCGATGACCGGGGCGAGCGAGATCGCCAGTGCGACCGCGCCGTTGCCCACCGAGCCGTACGCGGCATCGAAGATCAGCAGCGGAGCGCTGGCAAGACAGAGCCCGGCAATGATGATCACCGGCGTCGCACCGCGCAGCCGAGAAGCGATGGACTCCAGCATGCTCCAGAACACCGTGATCGCGAGCGCGAGACCGGCGATCCGCAGAGCACCGGGGCCGACTTCCCACTGCTCGTTCACGAAGCGACGCCAGGCAACGCCCGTGACCGTCGCGGCGCTGATCAGAAGACGCAGGATCAGCAGGCCCGGCAGCGGTATCCGCACCAGTGAAACGATGAGCGCAAACAGTGTGATCCCAACCGTCGCGACGAAGCGCCAGTCGTAGGAACCGACCGGGGGCAACGACAACTTCGGGGCAACCCCCAAGTGGGCCACGATCGCCGCGATACCCAGACCCAGCGCCCCTCCCCACCAGCCGCGTGGCAGTCGGTGCTTCGGGTCGCGCGTGGTCTCGTCCGCATCGCTCAGCTCGTAGCGCATCGTTGCCCACGGGCGCCACGACGCCAGCATGAAGGCCAGCACCAGCAGCGGGGGGAGCGCGAAGCCGAGGATGACGGTGGTGGTGTCCGGGGGCATGCAAAGCCCGCCGCACGCTTTCGCGCACCGGCGGGTTGGAGGAGGAGAACAGAGAGTCTGGTGTGATCCAGGGCGGCGGACCGGCGCCGGCGGAGGAGGAGTCCGCCGGCACCGGGTCTCGCCTGGAGGAGGAGGGCTGGTGTGGCTTAGCCGCGAATTCCCTGCAGCGACACGATCAGGGTGACCTCGTCGCTGAGCGATCCGTTCTCGATGCCGTAGCTGCCGCCGAAGTCCGATCGTTTGATCGTGAACTCGGTGTGCATGCCCTGGCGCGCCCCGCGACTGGACTGGGCCTCGCCGGTCATCTGGATGGGCACGGTGATGGTCTTGGTCTGGCCGCGATAGGTCAGTTCACCGGTGACCTTGACGGTCCCGTCCGGGCCGGCTTCGGCGGAAGTGCTCTTGAAGGACATCTGCGGGAACTGGTCGGCGTTGAAGAAGTCCGGGCTCTTGAGGTGCCCGTCGCGCCGCGAGTTGTTGCTGTTGACGCTCGCGGTTTCGACGGAAACGTCGACCATCGTATTGGTCGGGTTCTCGGCGTCGATGCGGAACTTGCCGTCCATGCTGGCGAAGGTGCCGTAGAAGTACGACACGCCGCCGTGCTTGATCTTGAACACGACCGACGAGTGCACGGGATCAACGGCGTACTCGTCCGCGGCGATCGCGGTCGCCCCGACCGGCTGGGCCGAGAGGCCGGGGACAGGCATCTGTGTGCCGGACAGCGACGCGATGGTTCCGACGGCGAGCGTGCCGGCGACGAGGAGCGATGCGGTGCGTGCGAACTGGTTCATGGTCGGGTTTCCTCCGAAGTGGTTCTCAGGTGCAGGGGTCTTCGCCGAGCGGAGCCCGCAGAGTCAGGCAACAGAATGAATCCCGGAAGCCAAAGACTATTCCTTGTTTCCACAGACTTTCAAGGCCAACGCGACTTCGCGGGGCCAGATTCGCCGAAAATCACCCGTGACATGGTAGGTAAAGGTCGATTCGGTCCGCTCAGGCGGGTTGCTGGCTCGGCCCGCCCTTGAGTTCCCGGATCGCCTCCGGTCCGGGGTGTCCGAACCGCTCGCCGTCCTTCCAGGCCTTCGAGTTGGTCCCGTGAGCGGGTAGCCCGCCGTTGGTTTTCAGCATCCGGGCCGCGTGGATGAGGTTCCAGGTCATGATCGTCACGTTCCGGTTGGTGAAGTCGTTGTCCGGGCCCGGCGACCCCTCATCGCGATACGACTTGCCCGGACCCGCCTCGCCGATCCAGCCCGCATCGGCCTGAGGCGGGATCGTGAACCCAACGTGCTGCAGGGCGTAGAGCACATCGCGCGAGCAATGTTTGATGCCGTCCTCGTTGCCCGTGACCAGACAGCCGCCGACCCGCCCGTAGTAGATGTACTGCCCCTTGTCGTTGGTGTCGGCCGAGTTCGAGTACAGGCGCTCGATGATCCGGGAGCAGACCGACGATTTCTCCCCCAGCCAGATCGGTGTGCCCAGCACGAGGATGTCGCAGGCGAGGACCTTTTTGTACAGCTCCGGCCAGTCGTCGTGCTCCCAGCCTTCCTCGGTCATATCCGGCTGGATGCCCGTCGCGATCCGCATGTCGATCGGTCGGAGCGCCTCGATCTCGACGTTGTTCTTTTCCATGATCCGCTTCGAGGCCTCGATCAGCCCGTCGGTGTGTGACAGCCGCGGCGATTGCTTGAGCGTGCAATTCAGGAACAGCGCGCGCAGACGCAGCGTTTCGTTCGTTTGGGTTGTCATGTCCCTGCCCCTATCTCCGGATCCGGTCCTATGAGTCGTCGCGCTCGAGCATCACCATCGCGAACCACTCGTTCTCGTCCGTCCACATGGCGACCGGCTTCAGCCCGGCCCCCCTGGCCTCGCGCTCGATCCGCTCGCGCGTGAACTTGCAGGAGTGCTCGGTCGTGATCGCTTCGCCCTCGGCGATCGGGAACTCGCGCCCGCCGATTGTTGCCGTCTGCGGGTACGCGCAGACCAGGCGCATCTCGATGCGCTCGTGCTCGTCGGACCAGATCGCCTCGTAATGGAACGCGCCCTCGTCCAGCCCGGCATCGAGCTCGTTGTTGAGGCGCGTGATCAGGTTCCTGCCGAACTTCGCCGACACGCCCTTCGGGTCGTCGTAGGCCTCGATCATCACATCGCGGTCCTTGACCATGTCCACGCCCAGCAGGATCCGCCCGCCCTCGCCCGCGGCGTCAGCGAACGCCCGGAGCAGGCGCGCCCTTTCCAGATGGGGCATGTTCCCGATGGTCGAGCCGGGGAAGTACAGCACGCGGTTCTCGCTCGGGATCGGCTCGTCCGCATCATCGATCGCGTCGAGGCCTTCATAAAAGCCCGCACAGATCGGTTGCACCGTCAGCTGCGGGAACTCCTGAGCAAGACGCTCGCTCGACTGCGTCACCGCGCTCTCGCTGATCTCGATCGGCACAAACATCCTCGGTGACTCGAGCGCCCTCAGCAGGATCGGCACCTTCACGGCGGCCCCCGCGCCCGGCTCGATGATGATCGCGTCCGGCCCGATGGCCTCGGCGATGTCGCCGGCCTTCTGTTCGAGGATCTCCGTCTCGATCGTCGAGGGGTAGTACTCTTCGAGATCCGTGATCTGCTCGAACAGTTCGCTCCCGCGCGTGTCGTACAGGTGCTTCGGCGGGATCGCCTTCTCGCCCTCCGGCTGACCCAGCGCCTCGATCATGTCCTGCTCGAAGGCGCTGGTCGCGCCGTCCCGGACGATGAGCGGTCGGAGATTCGAGGGGGTGTCGATATCCTTGGTGCCTGATGAAGTCATGTGATCCTTGGGACGCGAATCGGGATCCGCGTTTCTGGCCAGGCGCAGGCCCGCGAAGGCCCAGCGCGCGTGGGGGTGAAAGAAATTCCGGTACGTCAGCCGGATGTGGTCTCTGGACGTGACGCACGAGCCGCCGCGCAGGACGTACGAGCCGCACATGAACTTGCCGTTGTACTCGCCGACCGGGCCCTCGGGCGGGCGATAGCGGGGGTACGGCTCGTGGGCGGAGCGCGTCCATTCCCAGAGGCCGCCGGCGAACTGCGACTCGGTCGTCGCGAGCGGGTGCAGCGCCCCGCCTTCAAGGAACTGAGCGTTCTCCAGCGATTTCTCCCAGCGCGGGGCGATCGCCGCTTCCCACTCCGCCTCGGTCGGCAGTCGTGCCCCGGCCCAGCGGGCGAAGGCCGTGGCCTCGTAGAAACTGATGTGCACGACCGGCGCGTTCGGGTCCAGCGGGCGCACGCCGTGCAGCGTGTACTCGCCCCACGAACCGTCCGCGGCCTTCTGCCAGTACAGCGGTTTGTCCCAGCCCTCGCTGCAGATCGTCGCCCACGCGTCGTCGAGCCACAGTTCGGGTCGCGTGTAGCCGCCGTCCTCGATGAAGGCGATGTACTCGCGATTGGTCACCAGGTGCGAACGCAGTTCGAAGGGCTCGAGAAGTCGCTCGTGGCGCGCGCCCTCGTTGTCGAACGCGAATTCACCCTTCGCGGCTTCCGTCGCGGGGTGCCCGATCTCGACGATGCCGCCCTCGATCGCCAACCACTCGGGTTCGACGTCCGCGCTGCCCACGCCGCGCCACTCGCCGTCGACGCTGTACGCCGGGCGCGTCGGGTTCTCGAAGAGCGTCCGCTTGATGTCCATGAGCAGCAGCTCCTGGTGCTGCTGCTCGTGCTGGATGCCGAGTTCGAGCAGCGGCAGGACCTGGCGCAGCGTCTCGTCGTCGGCCGAGTCGATCACCTTGATCACGCGCTCGTCGACGGTATCGCGATAGGCCATGACCTCGCCGAGGCCCGGGCGGGTCAGCATGCCGCGCTTCGCGCGCGGGTGACGCTCGCCGATGGTCTGGTAGTAACTGTTGAACAGCACGCGGAAATCGCGGTCGTAGGCCTCGAAGCCCGGCTCGAACGCCTCGAGGATGAACGTCTCGAAGAACCACGTCGTGTGGGCCAGGTGCCACTTGGTGGGGCTGGTGTGCTCGAACGCCTGAACCACCATGTCTTCCGGGCTCAGCGGCTCGCAGAGCGAGATCGTGGTGCGCCGGGCGTGCCGGAACCGGTCGAGGAGCGAACCGGCACTGCCGATGTCGCGAGCGGCGGTCGTGCTGAGGCCCATGACGGGGTCTTTCGTCGAGAGGAACTCGTCAGACCAACCCTAGCACGCCCCCGTCCGAGGGGGTGTGAAAGTTTGTTCATGTCGGGGAGGGATGTTCCCGTAGGACGTTGCATACGGTGAAGTCGGAAGATTCCGGCCGCCCCCTCATCCGTCCGTTTCGCGGCCACCTTCTCCCGCGAGGGGAGAAGGTGGAGTTTGCTCCCTCTCCCCTTGCGGGAGAGGGTCGGGGTGAGGGGTCAGCGGCGCAGCCGCTGCAGCAGGCTGGACTTCGAGGCATACTTCTTCGGTGCCCGACCCTGATGCCATTGACCGAGCGCGGAAACTGCGGCGCGAGCAGTCACCTCCGGAGGGTGTGCTCTGGTCGAAACTGCGCGACGGCCGGCTTGGCGGGTTGAAGTTTCGTCGGCAGCACCCTGTTGGGCCATATGTGGCCGACTTCTTTTGCGCGGCGGCGCGCTTGGTCATCGAGATTGATGGCCGGGTCCACGAACAGCGGTCTGCTCGCGACAGGGAGCGGGACCGGTGGATGCGACAGGACGGCATTCGGCTGCTGCGCATCCCGGCCCATGAGGTCAGTCGCGATCTTGATGCGGTGCTGCGCACCATTCATGCCGTCGCGGTTCGAGGGATCGAAGAGGAATCCAAATAGTCGGAAGATTCCGACCGCCCCCTCATCCGACCGCTGCGCGGCCACCTTCTCCCGCGAGGGGAGAAGGAGGACACCAGACCGCGTGTCGTATCAAACCCCCACCGCCTCCAACTTCATCGCACGCGCCACCGCACCGCCCATGTCCGCGGGCGTCTCGGCGATCTCGAAGCCGCACTCGGTCATCTTTTCGATCTTGGCGTCCGCGGTGCCGGAGCCGCCGGAGATGATCGCGCCGGCGTGGCCCATGCGCTTGCCAGGAGGGGCGGTGCGACCGGCGATGAAGCCGGCGATCGGCTTGGAGCCGTGCTTCTTGTACCACTCCGCCGCGGCTTCCTCGTCGGTGCCGCCGATCTCGCCGATCATCAGGATCGCGTCGGTGTCGGGGTCGTTCTCAAAGAGTTCGAGGCAGTCGATGAAGCCGAGGCCGCGGACCGGGTCCCCGCCGATGCCGATGCAGGTGGACTGGCCGAGGCCGAGGTTGGAGGTCTGCCAGACCGCTTCGTAGGTCAGCGTGCCCGAGCGCGAGACGATGCCCACGTTCTTGCCGAGCTTGGACTCCGAGCGGTGGGTGTTGATGTAGCCGGGCATGATGCCGATCTTGCAGCCGGCGTTGGTGTAGGGGTCGTCGTGCGACTTGCCCGAGCCGGTCTTGGGGCCGGGGGTGATGACGCCGGGGCAGTTGGGGCCGACGAGGTAGATCTTCTGGTCGGCGGGGACGGTGGCGTTGTGGTCGTCGAGCACCTTGCGGACCTTGACCATGTCCTGCACCGGCACGCCCTCGGTGATCGCGCAGATCACGCGGATGCCCGCGTCGATGGCCTCGAAGATGGCGTCGGCGGTGAAGGCGGGGGGGACGAAGATCATGGTGGCGTCGGCGCCGGTGGCGTCGACCGCGCCCTGGACGGTGTCGAAGATGGGGAGGCCGTTGTCGTCTTTGGTGCCGCCCTTGCCGGGGGTCACGCCGCCGACCATTTTGGTGCCGTAGTCGTAGCAGCCCTTGGTGTGCAGCGCGCCGAAGGAGCCGGTGATGCCCTGGCAGATGACTTTGGTGTTGGCGTCGATGAGCACGGACATGGAGGGCGTCTCCTGCGGTCTGGTAGGCGATTGGCGTTGGGAAGCCGGGCCGATTGCCCGACGCTGAACGCGTACGATAGCCCGCAGCACCGGGGGTGTCACACCGCCGGAGCGCGGACCCGCCTTCTCTATAAAGGATCGCGACCCATGCCCCGATTCCAGCGAAACCGAGCCCGCTTCACCGCCTTGGCGCTCACCGCGACGCCACTGCTCACCGGATGCGCGTCAACCACGCCGTCCGAGCGCGGCGACAGCGCGTCCGGACCGACGCTGGTCGCCGAGTCCCCGGATCGCCAGTGGACGGGCGTGGCGTGGATCGGCTCGTCGGGCGAGGTGATCGTGAACTACCCGCGCTGGACCGAGGAGTACACCCACGCCGTGGAACGCGTGCGGATCGGCGACGACGGCTCGGTGACGCGCGTGGCTTGGCCAAACCAGACGATGAACACGGTGCCGGACCCCGAATCGCTCAGCCCGAGCGAGCGGCGCGATGTGCTCGTCGCGGTGCAGGCGGTTCACACCGATCGCAAGGGCCGGATCTGGATCCTCGATACCGGCAACCCCGGTTTCGCGGGCGTGTTCGAGGGCGGGGCCAAGCTCATCATGGTCAACCCGAGCACCGGGCGCGTGGAGCGGACTTACGCCTTCGACTCCGCGATCGCTCGGCCCAACAGCTATCTCAACGATGTCCGCATCGACATCCGTTACGAGCGGGCGTACATCACTGACTCGGGCATCGGCGGGCTGGTGGTCGTCGATCTCGACACCGCCGAGGCCCGGCGCGTGCTCGACGGGCATCCGTCCACGCTGGCCGAGCCGGACTTCACACCGGTCATCGGCGGCCGGGCGTTCGTGGACCCCCAGACCGGCCAGCCGCCGCAGATCCACGCCGACGGCATCGCGCTGTCGCCAGACGGGCGTCACCTGTACTGGCAGGCGCTGACCGCGAAGACGCTGTATCGCCTTCCGACGCGCGTGTTGGCGGACTTCTCCGTCGAGAACGACGCCCTGATCGCGGAGATCGAGAACATGGGTCGGACGGTCGTGACCGACGGCATGGCCTTCGACGGTCGAGGCAACCTGTACTTCAGCGCACTCGAGAACGATGCGGTGATGTACCGGACCCCGACCGGCGCCATCCGCACGCTGTGGTCCTCGCCGCAGCTCGCGTGGCCGGACACGTTCAGTTACGACGCGGTGCACGATGTGCTGTATGTCACGACGGCGCAGATCCACCGGATGCCCGGTCGGGCGGGCCCGGGCATGCCCTGGCCGCCGGCCGAGCCGTTCCGCATTTTCCGGTTCGATCTGTCGGGCACGAACTGAGATCGCGAGCGGCGCGGATCACTTGCGTCGGTTGTAGGTGTGCTCCATGACCATCCAGGGCTCGCCGTAGGCGATTTCCCATGCCTCGAAGACGTGCGTGTCCTCGTCGACGATGCGGAAGACGAACTTGACCGGCTTGCGATACTCGCCGGTCATCACCTCGTCCATCTCGCCGAACATCGTCAGCGTGGAGCCGTCGGGGCTCATGGAGCCGCGCATCGACGCGGTCCCCGTCCCGAACGAGTCCATCCAGACGCCGGTGAACATCTTCCCGGCCTTGTCGAAGCCGGTGTAGCCGATGCCCTCGAAAGGCATGCCCATCATGTTGCCGTTGAAGTTCTGCTTCAGGAACCGGTTGCCGAGGACCATCTCGTAGCTCGCGCTGGCCTGAGAGGTCATGGGCGGGGCGGCGGGGTCCCAGACGATCTTGGAGGTGACGTCCCAGTCTCCGACGAGTTGGGCGAGCCAGCTGTGGGGTTTGCCGGGCTCCATGGATTCCATGTACTGCTGCATCGCCGCCGCGGGGTCTTCGACCGAGAGGCCCGCGAGCGGGTGGCGTTCATCCATCTCGGGCATGCCCCCGTCCTGACGAGCGATGGCGAGCGTGCCGATAAGTGAGGCGGCGATGCAGGCGTGGGCGACGACGGGTTTGTTGATGCGCGGCATGACAGTTTCCTCCTCCTGATTTGTGCGGCGTTCCGGGACGGTCCCGGGACGTTTGCTAGGATAACCGTTGCCCGGTGGGGCCGAGGGTCGAACTGAGCGGGCAGCCGCCGACCCTCAGGCGCGGGCGATTCGGTGGTCGCGATCCGTCGCGAGAGTTGATTGTGAATGAGGTGGTTATGCGCGCGATTGTGACCGGCCAGGTCGGCATGGACAAGAAGAGCTACCTGCAGGGCGTCGTCGATTTCGCCGGGCAGCAGGGCGAGACGGTCAAGCTGTTCAACATCGGCGACATGATGTACGCAGAGGGGCGTGACATCCGTCCCGGGCGCATCCTTGACCTGCCGTGGTCACGCCTGAACTCGCTCCGGCGCGCCGCGATGAAGGACATCATCTCCGAAGCTCCCAACCACGAGCATGTGATGGTGAACACCCACGCCACCTTCCGCTGGCGCCACGGCCTGTTCCCCGCGTTCGACCTCGACCAGATCCAGCGCTTCGACCCGGACCTGCTCATCTGCCTCGTCGACAACATCGAGGTCGTGCACCATCGCCTGCACGAAGAACACGACATCGACGCGACGCTCAAGGACTGCATGGTCTGGCGCGAGGAGGAGATCCTCGCGACCGAGATCATCGCGCAGGCGCTGCACAAGCCGTTCTACATCGTCAGCCGCGGACGCCATGTGAGCACCACGCCGACGATGTTCCGCCTGATCACGCGCCCGGAACTGAAGAAGGTGTACCCGAGTTTCCCGATGAGCCACGTGGTGGACATGCCCGATGTGCTCAAGGAGATCGAGGACTTCCGCGCCGCGCTCGCCAAGCACTTCGTGACCTTTGACCCGGCCGATGTGGACGAGAAGCTGCTGCTCGACCAGGCCATCGCCGCGGCCAAGGAGGGGCAGGACTTCATCACCTACGAGCCCCACGCCTACGGCGGCTCGCGCGACATGCCGCCGCTGAAGGTGAAGGTGCGTGAGGTGCTGGACATCGCCGGCGACATCGACGGTCAGATCTACATGCGCGACTTCAAATTGATCGACCAGTCGGACATGATCTGCTCGCTGGTGCCTGAACTGCCCGGCGGCGTGCCGGCCCTGTCCTCGGGCGTCGAGCGCGAACTCCAGCATGCCTTCGAGCACACCAAGGAGGTGTACATCGTCTGGAAGCCCAAGAAAAACCCATCGCCGTTCATCACCGAGACGGCGACGAAAATCTTCGGATCCGTGCAGGAAGCCTTGGAGCACTTCGAGGAAGTGGGTATGTTCGGACAGGTGAACCTGTTCGGGCACTGAGGCGGAGGAGCCTCCCGAAGCCCGAAGACTCCCACGATAGGAGGAGGGCATGAGCCGGGTTGATGATCGGATTAGGGCGCGGCTGCACATGCAGATCGCGCTTCGCGGGATCGCGGTGCTGTTCATCTGTGCCGGGACTGCGCTGTGTCTTCTGTGGTTCGTTGGTCCGATCGTTGAATCGCTGCTGCGCGGGTCGAACCACAGCGGACCGTCGTTCGGTTCGGTTCTTCAGAACACCAGCGGTGTTGTTTCGTTCGGGCTGTGCCTCCTGTTCCCGAGCATTCTGCTCCTGCTTGCCGCATCGTGGCTGAGCGAACACTGGGTGCCGCTGCGCAGCCCGCGCGTCTGCCCGAAGTGCGCCTACCCGCGTGACGACATGACGCGAGAGAAATGCCCCAACTGCGGCGAGCGCCTGTTCGCGCCGGGGACGACGCGTGAGCGGATGGTGCAGCAGGCGTCCGGCGGGGCAGCATATGAGCGTCAATGAAGCGGGCAAGGTGAAAGCGTACCTCTGGTGCGTGTCCCGAATCTGCCGAGCCGTTGTCCGTAGAGTGAATGGCCGGACCTGTCGCGTTTTGTCCCGGACGGAGGAGCGGTTGTGATCCCATCTCTCACATCGATCGTTCAGACGCGATTGCTTATCGCGGCGCTGCTCAAGGTTGTCGCCGTCTTCCTCTGGCTGAATGCACTGGCACCCCTCGCATACTGGATGACGAGTTGGACAAGCAGCGGCTTCCGCGCGCGCGGCCTTCCGGTTTCGACCTTGGCTTCGTTCGCCGTGACCATCGCCGCGGGTGTCGCGCTCTTTCTGCTTGCGGCCCCGCTCAGCCGTGCGTTCGTGCCTCTGCGATTTCTTGCGATGTGTCCCCGCTGTCGGTATCCGCTGGTGGGCTCGCAGGAGTGCCGCTGCCCGGAGTGTGGGCTGCCGCTCCCAGAGGAGTTCGTTGATCAGTTCTCCGCGCTGGACATCAGTCGCGACTTTGAGCCATCCCCGGCGATGAACCGGGCGAATCTGCTCCTTGCAACTGGCATCGGAGGGATTGTGGTGTCGTCCTTGGTGGTCGTGATCGGACTGGTCTCCGAACTCGCGTCGTCCGGCAGCAGGGGCTTCACGTCCGGCGCCGGGTTTATATTCGCGTTTGTTGGGGTCGCCACGCTGCTCTGTTTCATGCTGCTCGCTTCGTTCGCGGCCAAGATGAAACGGCAGGCCCGGCACGGACGACGCGCATGATTCGTAGCGATGTGAGACACGGCCGCGAATGAAAAAGGCCCGCATCCCCTGTGCAGGATGCGGGCCCCTGTGCGTCCCGTTCGGGAGTGCCCCCCAAGCCACTCCCTCCCGGGTGGAGGATGTCCCCGTTCGGGGATCAAACGGACACGCCGCGCCTCTCGAACACGGCGTGCCCCGCGTCTCGTCGGCCTCTCACGATCGGGAAGAGGCCGACCACCCCCTCTCCGATCCAACCGGCGAGTGCTCGACCCGGGTGCTTCGTCCCTCAAGCGGCCGACGGCGGGAACTCATGCCATCGTCCATCGGGCGGGAGCACGCGGGCCTCTCTCTCCCAACCAAGTTTCGCACGCTAAGGCCTTGTGGTTCCGGGCTTTGACTTAGAATACTGCAAAAAAGCAGGCATGCTGCCTTTTTGCCCTACCTGACGCCAAAAACGCTCCCATCCCCTGATCCGCTACCCTTCTCGCCCGTGCGATACCGCCTGACCATCGCCTACGACGGCACCGATTTTCACGGCTGGCAGCAGCAGTTCCAGCCCGTCGAGGGTGCCGCTCCCGACCCCGAGACGGGCGAAAAGCCCCGGACGGAGCTGCGCACCGTCCAGTCTGTGGTCCGGGCGGCGGTCCGCTCGGTCATCCGCGAGCCCGTTCAGGTGCAGGGGGCCAGCCGCACGGACTCTGGGGTCCACGCCCGCTGCCAGACCGCGGCGTTCACCACCACCGACGACCGGATCGGCCCGCCCGACGAGAAGCTCATGCTCGCCATCAACAGCCGCCTGCCCGAGGATGTGCTGGTGACCTCCTGCGTGCGCACGAGGGACGACTTCGACCCCACCTCCGACTGCGTCCGCAAGGGCTACCGCTACCGGATCTTCGCGTCGCCGGTCCGCCCGCTGTGGGATCGCCGGGTGGTCTACCACCTGCGCCGGGAGGTCGATCACGAGGCGATGGACCAGGCGGCACAGCACCTTGTCGGCACCCACGATTTCGAGTCCATCGCCTCGACCCACCACGGGCGCGAGAGCACAGTACGCACCCTGCACCACTGCTCGGTGACGCGGACCGACGAGCACAACCTGCAGATCGATGTCGCGGGCGACGGGTTCCTCTACAACATGGTCCGGATTCTCGCGGGCACGCTGGTCGAGGTCGGCATCGGCAAGACGAAGCCGGACGACATGCCAGGGATTCTGGAGGCGAAGGACCGACGCGCGGCGGGACCGACGCTGCCCCCCGAGGGGCTTTGCCTGATGTGGGCCGAGTTCCCGGAGCCGGACGGAATTCTGGGGGACGCGCCGGAGTGGGTGAGGGCGGGCGCACCGCCGGCTCGGTGAGCGCAGCATGGGACTTCGCATCCTCCACATCTCGACACGCCTCATCCTCGGCGGCTCGCAGGAGAACGTTGTGCTGTCCTGCGAGGGGCAGACCGAACTGGGCCACGAAGTCCACCTCGCCTACGGGCCGATCTACGGCCCCGAGGGCTCGATGCTCGACAGGGTGACGGCGTGGCGGTCGAGCGAGGGGCGGGGGATCGAGACGCACGAAGTGCCGGACATGGTGCGCGAACTCTCACCGATCCGAGATCGGCGATGCCTGAAGCAACTGACCGCGCTGATCCGCGAGCTCGAGCCCGACATCGTGCACACGCACTCGAGCAAGGCGGGGATCCTGGGGCGGATGGCGGCGTGGAAAGCGGGGGGGCGGGATGGCACACTCGGCGTGGTGCACACGATCCACGGCCCGCCGTTCCACCGGTACGAAAAGGCCTGGCGCAACGTGCTGTATGTGGCGTCCGAACGGATCGCCGCGAAGCGCTGCCACTCGATCGTGAGCGTCTGCGACGCGATGACCGAGCAGTTCCGCGCCGCGGGCATCGGCAGGCCGGAGCAGTACACGACCGTGCGCAGCGGCATGGAGACCGAGCCGTACCTCGCGCCGATCTCGGACGAGGAGCGAGCGGCACAGCGCGAAGCCATCGGCCTTGCGCAGGACGACGTCGTCATCGGCACCGTCTCGCGCATCAGCGACCTCAAGGGCTACGCCGACCTGATCGAGGCCTTCGCCCCGCTCATGCGAGATCGCCCGAACCTAAAACTACTCTGGGTCGGGGACGGCTGGCTTCGTGATTCGCTGGAGACACGGCTGGACGAACTCGGGCTGCGTGATCGGGTGATCATCACCGGGATGGTGCCGCCCGAAGATGTTCCGGGGCTGATGAAACTCATGGACATCCTCGTGCATCCAAGCTATCGCGAGGGCCTGCCGCGGGCGGTCGTGCAGGGCATGCTCAGCGGGCTGGCGGTCATCGCGACCGATGTGGACGGCACGCCGGAGGTGAGCATCGATGGCGAAACCGGTCTGTCGTACTCGCCTGGTGACACCGGGGCGCTGCGCAAACACCTGCGGCGGCTCATGCACGATGAGTCGCTGCGTCGAGGACTCGGTGATCGTGCCCGGTCGCACTGCGCGGATGCGTACTCGGCCCAGCGCATGGTGGACGAGACCGAGAAGGTGTACGCTCGCGTGCTGGAGGGACTGCGTGGCACAGCACGGCAATAGATGGCTCGCACCGATCGCCATGGCGATGCTCATCGCGCCCGCGTCGCCTGCGCAGACACTGAATCTGGGACCGGTTCCCGCGCCGCGTCAGAACACGTCCGACGCGCTCACTGCTCACTTCATGGGCGAACTCGAAGCGTCCCAATCCGAGCGCGAGCGGACACTGGTTCGACTCGGCGCCCGGCTTGCGCGTACCGGCGGTCCGCTGAACGAGCTCGCCTCGCGGACAATCTCGCGTCACCTTGATGTCCTGCGCGGCTCGCTGCGGGATGCCGCCCGGATCGCGCAGGACGCGAGCGAGGATCCCCTTCGCCGGCAGAGACTGCGCGAACTGCTGGCCCGCGTCGACCGCGCGATCCGGTCGCACCCGCTGGATTCGATCGACGATGCGCAGCTGGCAGCGTCCGCCGAGGCAGTGTTCGGCACGATGGCGGACCTCGCGCGGGAACTCGAGCAGGCACCGATGAGCACGCCGCCGCGGCTGAGCGGAGAAACGGCCCTTCCCGACACCCGGACGCTCCGTGAATCGATCGGGGCGCTCCGGGAGCCGTTCGATGATTCCGCGGATCGACTGCTCGAACTGCTCGAACTCTTTGAGAGCGTTCGCGCCGTTCCGTCGCTCGAGTCCGCGTCCGAACGCGGCCTGCGAGCTCTCGCCGGCGTCGTCGGTTTCACGCAGATCGAGGACGACCGGTTCGTTCCGCGCTCGGCGCTGCAGCGATTGCCACAGGCGCTCGAGGGCTGTCTGTTCGACGAGACCGGCCCGCGCTCGCCGACCGAAGCACTCGCAATGCTCGAAGCGCTCGCGCGCCTCGGAACGCTCGTCGAGCGGTGCGCATCTCTGGAGGGCGACACCGCCCGACGGATCGAACCGGTTCTCGGCGGCATGCTCACCGGCCTGACGTCGCCGGCGGAGGCCCAGATGCTGGACCTGATGTTCCCGCCGCTGGAGCGCTCGGTCGGTCTGATTGCGCGCGGCGCAGCGCTGCCCTCGGTGCGAGCGGTTTCGCCGCAGCTCCAGTACGCGTGGCGGTTCCTGCTCCCGCAGGAGCAGGCGGCCCGTATCGCGTCGATCGAATCGATCGCGCGGATCACCGATGACCCCGGACTCATCGCGTCGCCCGAGGTGGTCAGCGCTCTGGTCGGACACGCCGAGGTGGTCGAGTCGCTGGAAGCCCTGCTCGGCGTGGATGTGCTTCAAGACGAACTCGACAGCGCCGGCGTGCCCGGCGCGTTCCAGGCTCTTGAGGCGCTGCGCGCCGACCTGCGACTCATGGGCGATCGCGAGGGCTACCGGGCCGCCGGTGGGCGTGTGCTCCCGCTGGTGCGGCTGCTCGCACGCTACCGCAGTCTCCCTGGTGCCGAGCGGGTGCTCGCCGGGTCCGGCGCCGATCCCGATTGGGCCGAACGGCTCCGAGCACTGATCACGGGCGAACTCGACCGCTGGCGACTCCGCCTCGCGATGGAGCGCATCAGCGCCAACGCCGGCACGCCGATCGAGATGACCGGTGAACAACTCGACGCTCGCCAGACACTCGAGACGCTGCGCCACACGGTGCTTGCCGCTTCAGACATCATCGAACTCGCCGACGGCGGCTTCGAGCGATTGGACGCGCTGCCGGAGTTTGAAACCTTCGATGGCGGGGACACGCTCGGCGTGCGCGCCGCGGTGGAATTCGAGGCGGTGTCGAGCGCCATCGGCGCCGCGACCGATGCGCTCGCCCGGGGCGATGCGCAGCGGGCGAGTGTGGTTCTCGGTGGCGTACACGACGAACTGATCGTCGTCGGTGTGCTTGCAGAGCTCTCCCGGCGTGTGACCGGCGGTTCGGACGACCGGGCGTCTGTCGCATCGATGGAGTGCGCGCTGGTGCTCCGGCGACTGACCGCCCTCGGCGACAGCGCAGACCACATCGCCTCGCTCAGCCTGGGCGGACGCTATCGCGAAGCCGGACTCGATCGGAGGGCGTTTCGCGCCTGGATAACCGATCAGGCCGAGCGGACCATCGATACGCTCGACTGGCTCAGCGCCTCGTGGCAGCGCCGTCGCTGACGCTGCGTCGGAGCTACCATCGGGTCCGCCCACTTTCCCACCCGGAGTTACACCATGGCCAACATCCTCATCGTCGGACCGCACCCGGATGATCAGGAAGCGGGGATGGGCGCGACGATCGCCAAGTTCGCGCAGCAGGGGCACGATGTGCTGCTGCTGGATATGACCAACGGCGAACCGACACCCTTGGGCGATGTCGAGACGCGTCGGCAGGAAGCCGAGGCGGCGCGCGCCGTTCTGGACAACGGGACCGGTCGCGTGAAGCGACGGATGCTTACGGTGGAGGGTGAAGCGCGCGGGCACGGTGGCGAAGGGGCCTGGGGTGGCCGGGCGCTGCCCAACCGGTTCGTCGAGCACTCGATCGCGGCGCGACGGGCTGTGGCGTCGGTCATCCGCGAACATCAGGCCCAGATCGTGTTCACGCCCTATCCGCAAGACGCCCATCCCGACCATGTTGCCACGACACGCATCGTGGAGGACGCCCGTTTCGACGCGAAGCTCAGCAAGATCGATCTGCCCGGCGAGAAGATCTACCCGCGCTGGCTGTTCTACTACTACGCCACGCACCTGCGATGGGTCGCCGACCCGTCGTTCCTCATCGATGTGACCGGCTACGAGAAGCAGAAGATCGCCTCGATGGAGGCGTATCACACCCAGTTCGTCGCGCCCGGGCGGATCGGGGCCAACCCCGACGGCCAGACCGTCGAAAGCTTCGTCACCGAACGCCTCGGCTACTTCGGTTCACGCATCGGGACCCGCTACGCCGAGCCCTTCTTTACCAAAGAGCCGGTTGGCCTCGACGGGCTCGGCGCACTGGTGATGTAGGCCTTTGAGCAGGCGGCGAAGCCCACCCTGAACGGCTACAATCCGGTCCGTTTCCGGCTTGGCATGCCGAACGGAAATCGAACACTCCCGATTCCCGCCCGTGAGCGGTGATCGTCTCGTCAGGAAGGACTAAGCGCTGTGGCTGACAAGCACTACGACCTCGTTGTGATCGGCGGCGGGCCCGCCGGGTACGTCGGCGCCATCCGCGCCGCTCAGCTCGGCCTCAAGGTCGCCTGCGTCGAACGCGACAAGCTCGGCGGCGTGTGTCTGAACTGGGGCTGCATCCCCTCCAAGAGCCTGCTCGCCAACGCCGAACTCTACGAGAAGGTCTCCAAGGAGGCCGAGGACTGGGGCCTCGCCTTCGACAACCTCCGCGTCGACTGGTCGAAGGTCATCGGTCGCAGCCGCGGCGTGGCGGACAAGCTCAACAAGGGCATCGGCTTCCTGCTCAAGAAGAACAAGATCGACCACATCCAGGGCAACGCCAAGATCCTGTCGGGTCGCAAGAACGGCGGCAAGTGCACGATCGAGATCCAGGAGGCCGAGGTCAAGGCCACGCTGACCCACGCCCCGGTGACCATCGGCAAGAAGATCGAGCAGATCACCTGCGACAACGTCCTCGTCGCCACCGGCTCGGTCGCGCGCGACCTGCCCTTCGCCCGCTTCGACGGCGACAAGATCATCGGCGCCCGCGAAGCCATGACCCTGCCCGAGCAGCCCAAGAAGCTGATCGTGGTCGGCGCCGGCGCGATCGGCATCGAGTTCGCCTACTTCTACAACTCCTACGGCACCGAGGTCACGGTGCTCGAGATGATGCCCCGCATCGTGCCCGTCGAGGACGACGATGTTTCGAAGGAGCTCGAGAAGATCTTCAAGAAGCAGGGCATGAACATCCGCACCTCGACCACGGTCACCAACATCGAGAAGACCAAAGACGGCGTGAAGGTCACCGTCGCGCCCTTCAAGGATGGCAAGGCCGACGAGTCCAAGAGCGAGGTCATCGAGGGCGACAAGGTCCTGCTCGCGATCGGCGTGAAGGGTCGCTACGACGGCCTGTTCGACGAGTCGCTCGGCATCGAAACCGTGAAGGACCACATCAAGACCGACTACGTCCCCAACCCGCCCGAGCCCCAGACGCTGACCTACGCCACAAACATCCCCGGCATCTACGCCGTCGGCGACGTCATCGGCCCGCCCTGGCTCGCTCACGTCGCGTCCGAAGAGGCGATCATCGCCGTCGAGCGCATCGCTGGCCACGACCCGATCCCGATGGACTACTCGGTCATCCCCGGCTGCACCTACTGCCACCCGCAGGTCGCGTCGGTCGGATTCACCGAGCGCGCACTGAAGGAAAACGGTCTCGTCAAAGACAAGGACTACCAGGTCGGCTCGTACAACCTCATGTCGCACGGCAAGGCGATCGCCGCGGGCCAGAACAAAGGCCTCGTGAAGATCATCCGTGGCCTGCCTCGCGGCGAGATCCTTGGCGCGCACATCCTCGGCCACGAGGCCACCGAACTCATCGCCGAACTCACGCTCGCGCGTCGTCTCGAAGCGACCAGCGAAGAGATCAACGTCACCGTCCACGCGCACCCGACGATGCACGAGGCGATCCACGAAGCGAGTCTGGCTTCGGAAGGCCGCGTGATCCACGCGTGATCAGATCGCCTCCCGCGAATGATCGCACCCCGCATTTGGCGGGGTTTTTTGTTGGATAAGCGAGGAATCCGCATCTGCAAGGCGATTTCCGAATCGTCCCGTTGTCCATCCCCCACGGTGAGGTATGTTCAACAAGGAGGGGGGAGGAGGAGCAGTCAGTATGCAGCGATCGATCTCGCTCTTGGAGGTGTGCACATGAAATTGCCAGCCAGTCTTATCGCGCTGTTTGCTTGCGCCCATTCGGTCGCCGGCGGCAGCGGTTCTGTGCTCATCGTCGGTCCGGACCAGGACATCTGCGTCGGACCCGCGGTTGCCGATGATTTCGCCGCGGCGGGCTACACGGTTACATCCATTCCAGATGTTGCCGCCCTCGACTCGCTGGATCTCACGGGCTTCGATGTGGTTTGGATGCCAGACGGGATAGCAAGCAGCAACGCGGGCTGCTCCGGTCGAGAGACCATACCCAGCCCGGCCGCGAGTGCTTCACTCGCGCAGTTCGTGATCGACGGCGGAGGTCTGTATCTCGCCGGTGAATCCGGCACGCCGAACCAGTTCGACTTTCTGCTCTGGCGCGACGCGTTCCTGAACGATCAACTCGGCGCGGGCGGAGTGGTCGGCACCTGTGAGTGCGAACTCGGAAGCGTCGTATTCCTCGATCTCTCAGCCGCCATCAACTCGCTGGTCCAGCCGGTATCGCAGTTCGCGACGCAGTCCATATTCACAGGCGGATTCGATTCTATCGGCAACGCCCAGTCCGTCGGTTTTGCCGATCAAGCACTTGAGGGTCTCCCAGTCGTTCTCGCCTTTGATGCAGGCTCTCTTGCCCAAGCCCCCGCCGGGCGCGTCGTGACCGTCAACAACACAAACAACGGCTCGGGTTTTGACGAATGGGCGCTGAACGCCCTGGCGTTTCTGAGTCGGAGCAGTCCGTGCCCCGGTGACGTCACCGGCGATGGCATGGTCGATCTCGCCGACCTCAACCTCGTGCTCGCGAACTTCGGTCAGTCCACCGATGACGGTGACACGAACGCTGACGGCCTTGTTGATCTGTCAGACCTGAACGCTGTGCTTGCGGCCTTCGGGGAACCGTGTTCGTGAGGTTCTAGGGGGCCAATCCCCGCGGGGAGGTCGAAGATAGGGTCGGACGACCTACGACCCGAGGACTTGCTGGTTGTCGAACTCGCCTTGTGTGCTCCGCCCATTTGGTGTTGCCCCGATCAGAGGCATACTCTCTGTAATGCGCTCCTCCCTTTTCGTATGAGGCGGCGCCTTCCTCCAATGATCGGGTGGGTTTTGCCGAATCGTCGGAATCGATGCTGTCACCGCACCGGGCACGTCGCCGGGTGCGTTCTTCTGTTTCTTCCCGCTGCCGTGGCGTCCGGTGAGCCGTGCGATCCGGTCGTCGAGGCGCTGGGTTCGGGTGTCGACGGCCCCGTACGCGCGATCGCCTCGGTTCGAAGAGGCGACGCCTCTCAGCTCTACATCGCGGGCAAGTTCACGACCGCCGGCGGCGAGTTGATGAACAACATCTCGATGTGGGACGGCGCCGGCTGGAACGCTTACCGATTTCTCCCGTTCGAGCCCCCGACCATCGGAGTGCCCGGCAGCCGCGGCATCTCGGCGCTCGAGCCCATCCCCAATCCCTTCGATCCGAAGTCGCCGGATGAGTTCATCATGCTCGGCGGCGACCTGCTGCTCGGTGACTCCGACTCGGTTCGCGTGTTCTTCCCGATGGAAGCTTCGATCACCGGCTCGCCGGTGCCGCAGTTCGATACGGAGGTGCAAGGCTTCGGGATCTGCGACATCGCGTTCGGTCCGGTCGGCGGCACATCAACGTTCGCGCTGGCCGGAGATTTTTCAGCGGTCAACGGCGAGCCGATAGAGAGAATCGCTCAGCGCAGCACAATCCTCGAAGCGGACTGGCAGTCCGTAGTGAACAGCAGTTTTACGTCCGGCTCAGTAGCGTGCGTTGAGTTCATCGATGACGAATCATTCGGCGAAGGCCTGTATTTCTCGGGACTGTTCGACCGCCCCGGCATCGACGGCCCGATCTGCAACTCGATCTGCCGCTGGGACGGCGAGGCGTTTTACCCGCTCGACTCCGGTCTGACGGGACCGGTCGGAGCGCCGAGCCCCGCCACCACCATGACCTTCGGCGACATCGGCGAAGGTCCGTCGCTGTACGTCGCCGGCACATTCACCCTCGCCGGCGCCGTGGAGGCCAACGGCATCGCCCGCTGGGACGGCTCAGCGTGGCACGCCCTGGGCGACGGGAGGCCGCCGCTGCTCGGACAGCCGAGCGTGAGCGCGCTCGCGATCTTCGACGACGGCTCGGGCCCCGCGCTCTACGCCGCCCCCGCGTTCCCCGGTCCGATCGCGCGATGGGACGGAGAGCAATGGCAGGACTTCAGCGCAGAGTCCGACGGAACGGTCTACACGATGGCGGTGCACGACGACGGGAGCGGCGAAGCGCTCTACGTCGGTGGTGATTTCGCCGTGATCGGCGACACCGAGGTGAGCGGCATCGCTCGCATCCGCGGTTGCGCCGCGCCCTGCCCCGGTGACGTGACCTCCGATGGCACGGTCGATCTCGCCGACCTCAACCTCGTGCTCGCAAACTTCGGCCAGACGACGACCGACGGCGACACGGATGGCGACGGCGTCGTCAATCTCATCGACCTCAACGCCGTGCTCGCCAATTTCGGCTCGGCCTGCTGACGCGCAGTTTCCGGATCACTCCGGTCTGATCTTCTCCCACATCTCCCGATACCGCTGCGCCATCGCCTCGATCGCACCGGGGATGACGCGCACCTGCCCGACCACCGAGATGAAGTTCACATCGCCGTGCCAACGCGGCACGACATGCACGTGCAGATGTTCCGGCACCCCTGCACCCGCCGCCAGACCCTGGTTGACGCCGATGTTCACGCCCTGGCAGCCGAGCGTCCGCTCGCACAGTTCCGTCGCGAGATCGACCAGCGACCACAGCTCCGCGCGCTGCGCCGGCGTGTAGTCCAGCAGACGCGGGCGTGACTCACCCAGCGCGACCAGCAGATGCCCGTTCGCGTAGGGATAGCGATTCAGGAACACCATGCCGCCGGGCGTTTCCGGGTCGGCATCCGTCCGCGACCAGTCGCCCTGCGTGCTGGGGGCTTTGGGCCGACCAGTCCGGACGATGACGTGATTCGTCTCGTCGTCGCCCGGGTTCAGCCAGTATTCCCGGATGAAGCACGACGAGCGCACCGGCTCCCCACCGGTCTCCGACGCGGCCTGATCTGAGAGCATCTGCATGTACCGGTCTCGCCACGGGGCGTGGAGCTGGATCGGGCGGTTCTCGGCGGGATTGGTGTCGTCTGGCATCGTCCGAGCATAGTCCCACGATCGACGCGTGGCGGCTACACTCGACGTCCCGGCACGCGACGAAAACCCCGCAACCGGGCCGAATTCAACCCCTACACCGACAGCGGAGGTCCTCGTTCTCATGTTCAAATCAGTCAAAGTCGGCGGGCGCGCAGCGCTCGATGTGCTCGTGCTCGGCCAGTTCAAGTCCACCGGCTCGTCCGGGGGCGGAGCAGCCCTTGACAGCACCTCAAAGGAGCACGACGCCGAGGGTCTCGCCCAGGCCGCCGCCAAGCGCGCCGAAGCCACCGGCGAGACCGGCTGCATCGTCGAGGCATTCCCGACCGGCAAGGGGGCGCCGAAGCGCGTCGTCGTTCTCGGTCTGGGCGACAAGAGCAAGTTCGGACCCGAGGCCGCCCGCTCCGCAGGCGCGTCGCTCGGTCGCCACCTCGCGAGGGTGAAGGCGAGCTCGGTCGCCATCGAACTCGGCGGCGCGATCGAGGCCGCCAAGGCCGACTCCGGCTCCTGCGGCCGCGCCTTCGGCGAGTCCATCGGCATCCTCGCGTGGGACGCCGACCAGTTCCGCGGCTCGGTGACGACCAAGACCGAACGTCAGGCTCTCAGTCTTCGCAGCAGCGACAAGGCGTTCAGCGCGGGCATGGAGTACGGCATCGGCCTGGGCGAATCCACCAACGTCGCCCGCACCCTCAGCGAGACGCCGCCGAACATCTGCACGCCCGAGTTCGTCGCCAAGGAAGCCCAGAAGCTCGCCCGCTCCACCGGGATGAAGTGCACCGTCATCAAGGGCGCAAAACTGCTCGAAGAGAAACTCATCGGCATCCACACCGTCGGGATGGCGTCCGACCACAGCCCATGCCTCGTCCGGCTCGAGTACACGCCCAAGTCCGCCGGACGCGGGAAGAAGCCCATCGTCCTCGTCGGCAAGACCATCACCTACGACAGCGGCGGCCTGTCCCTGAAGATCTCCGGTTCCATGAAGGGCATGAAACGCGACATGGACGGCGGCGCGGGCGTCTTCGGCGCGATGCACGCCATCGCGACCGTCGTCAAGCCCAAGCGCAAGGTCATCGCCTACTTCTGCTGCGCCGAGAACGCCATCAGCGACGAGGCCTACCGCCCCGATGACATCCTCGAGTACGCCAACGGCGTCACCGTTGAGGTCACCAACACCGACGCCGAGGGACGCCTCGTCCTCGCCGACGGCCTCATCCGCGCCTGCAAGGACAAGCCCGAGTGCGTCATCGACATGGCCACCCTGACCGGCGGCGTGGTCGTCGCCCTCGGCAACACCTACGCCGGCATGTGGTGCGACGACGACAAACTCCGCGCCAAGGTCGAGGCGGCCTCCGGCAAGGCCGGCGAGCGCGTCTGGCGACTCCCGCTCCACCAGGAGTACCGCGACCTGATGAAGTCGCCCGTCGCCGACATCCTCAACAGCGCGCCCGTCCGGGCCGCCCACCCCATCCAGGGCGCGGCGTTCCTCAGCTACTTCGTCGAGGAGGGCACCTCGTGGTGCCACCTCGATATCGCCGGCGTTCACGCCGTCGACAGCGACAAAGGCCCGTACGTCAAGAACAGCGCAACGGGCTTCGGTGTTCGCCTGCTCGCGGAACTGATCGACTCCATGTGAGTCCAAACGGCCGATGAGACGCCCCTCGCACGCTCCGCCGGCGTGCCGGGGGGCTTCTTCCTGATGTCCTCCGATACGATGCCCGGTGCGACAGGAGGAACCCGATGTCACCCATCCCACCCACCGGCCCGCGTCCGACCACCATGGCCGGTGCGATGATCACGCTCAAGATCATGCACCTCGCGTTCATGGCCGGTGTGGGCCTGTTCGCGGTCATCGTGCTCGTACTCCAGTCCACCGGGTCAATGGCGACGCCGTCCGCGCCGCCGAATCAGCCGTCCGGCGGGCAGGACCTTGAACTGCTCCTCGGGATCATGCTCGGCGCGTACGCCCTCTCGGTGCTGCCCGCGACAGCGTTTATCCTGCCGGCGTTCCGAAAGAAGGCGGGCATCGCCGCCGCCGACGCGTCGTCCGGTGAAGACCCCGACGCGCCCAAACTCGGCGCGATCGGCTTTTACACCACCGGGTTGCTCCTTCGCGCCGCCATGGTCGAGGGCTGGGGGCTCTTCGGTGCGGTCGTGGCGATGCTGACCGGCAACATGTTGTTTCTTCTTGTGCCCGTGGTCGCCGTCGCGCTCATCGGCATGTACTTCCCCACCATCTCGAAGTTCGAACGCTTCTACACCGACGCGCTCGATCGGGCGTCACGGGAGACCTTCTGATGAGCCGTACCATCGAGCCCCAGGGCATCGTTGAAACCAAGACCGCCCCGAAGCGCACCCTCAAGTTCAACTGCATGAACTGCCTCAAGGCCGAACTCGATCGCATCGACGAGGCGCACCGGCAAGGCGCGATCACCACCACCGGCAACTGGTCGCCGGGACAGATCTTCAGCCACTGCGCGATCTTCTTTCGCTGCTCGCTCGACGGCTTCCCGAGCCTCGCGCCGGCACCGGTCCGCTTCTTCGCGAAGCTGCTCTTCAAGAAGAAGGCCCTCAGCGGCAAGCCCATGCCCTCCGGCTTCCAACTCCCAAGGCAGGCGTCGTTCATGCTCCCCGCTCCGGACGTCACCTTCGAGCAGGGTATGGCCGAACTCCGCGAGCAGATCGCGCGCATCGACGCCGGCGAGAAGATGACCCAGACCAGCCCGTTGCTCGGCGAGCTTTCTCACGAACAGTGGGTGCGCCTGCACCTCGCGCACTGCATGATGCACCTCGCGTTTATCGACTATCCCGGCGCGCCGGGCAGCGCCTCGGACGCCGCCTGAGCGCGGAGGCCGATTCAGCCGTCGCCGTGACTCGGCGGGTCATCGCCACCGCCGCCACCATCACCTCCGCCGCCATCACCGCCATCACCGCCGTCTCCGCTGCCACCGTCTCCACCACCACCGTCTCCGCCGTCGCCTCCGCCGCCGTCACCGCCATCTCCGCCGCCGTCACCTCCACCGCCATCGTCACCGCCGCCACCCGAACAGCCGTCGAGCCCGAAGTGCACGAGCATGAGGTTGAGGTCGGCCAGGTTGATCTCGTGGTCGCCGTTCACATCGCCGCCTTCGACACCGAGCACGCCGCTGCGGTCACCGAAGTTGCTCAGCAGGGCGTTCAGGTCATTCAGGTTGACGATCTCGTCCCAGTTCGTGTCGCCCGGGCAGCCGAGCTGAACCGGCGGATCGGTGAACGCCGTCGCGATCGAAGCGATACCCACCGACTCGCCGTGCGCCACGGATCCCACCCAGAGCTGCGCCGCGTCGAACGGCTGGTCGGTCACAACGCCGATGAACGCCTCGCCGGTTTCCGTCGGCTCGACATCGAGGTAGAGGTCGAATCCGGACTGGAAGAACCGCAGGATCAGCATCGAGGTGTGTTCTCTGGTCACGCCGGTCAGTTCGATGCCGATGCCGCGCACTCGACCCGAAACCAGTCGCATGCGCACCACGCCGCTGTTGATCGCTCCCTCGCTCGCCAGCGGCATGCCAGACGCGTTGACCTCCACCGGACGCAGCACGTAGCGCGCTGCGGGCTCCTCCGACGACGCCTCGAACCGAATCGTGTTCGAGTACTCGCTCTCGGTTGTCACGTCATCGATGAACAGCCGCGTGTCGCGTGCCGGTGATCCCGGGAACGGGATCGAGGGATCGATGCCGTCCAGAATGGAAAGCCGCGTGTGATTCACGACCGATGTTCGGTGCTGCGCCGAAGCCAGCGAGTCCACCTCGCCTTCCTCGTATGCGGAGAAGTCGTCGGATTCGATCCGCTCCGAAGTCAGCGCGGCCTGTTCGAGGAACGACGCACGATCGGTGAACACCTCGTGCCCCTGGCCGAACGCGGCCGCCGGCGTGCCGAGCAGCACCGTCGCGATCAGCCCCCGGACTCCCCCGCACCACGCCTTCGAATCTCGAATCTTCATCACAGACCTCCCTTTCCGCTGTCGATCGGGCACGAGGGCCCGCTCCGGCTGCGCCGGCCCGAACCGGGCGCAGCACACCCGAGCGTGCGCTGGCATCGGCCGGCCGCAAGCCGTTCGTCTGTCCGCGCAGGGGGAACCGGAGGACAGCGCAAACGGATAACCGTCCGCCCTTGCCCAAGGCGCCCAACCATCAGCGGTAATCGGACCTCAGTCCACGAACGGCATTTCGCCGACGCGACCGATCCAGATCTGGCTCGAAGGCCGGTCCTCGTCGCCGTAGAGTGCGCCGCGCTGCGCCGTCCACATGAAGTGGCGACCGTCATCCGAGAACACCGGCAGCCCGTCGAACCCGTCGGCGAAAGTGATCCGCCGGATGTCATACGAACCCGGACCACTGTCCTCAGCGCCCGGCGCCGGCACCTCGATCGCGAACACTTCGTAGTTCATGTGCGACACCTGCGAACTCGCGTAGACAAGCATCTCGCCCGAGGGGTGCCAGTAGGGCGCCCAGTTCACATGCGCGTTGTCCGTGAGCTGGTACTCGCGCTCGATCCCCGTCACGCTCCCGTTCTCGTCGAAGGCCAGGTCCGCCACGAACAGCTGCAGCTGGTTGTTGCCCACCCGGTCTGACCGGTAGCAGATCCGCTTCCCGTCCGGGCTGAAGAACGGGCCGCCGTCGTAGCCGTCAGCCTCGACCGCGCGCACTTCCGTTCCGTTCTCCAGATCGCGGATCCAGATATCGCCGACCCCCGTCTCCGGGTCCACCTGGCAGTACACGATGTGGCGCCCATCAGGAGACAGCGCGCACTCGGCGGTGTACCCGCCCGGCTTGGCGAACATCACCGTCGGCTCGTACTCGGTGGGCAGGAAGTCGAGTTCCTCAGTCACCTTCGGCTCGTCGCGATAGTCGTCGTAGATCTCCTGCACGACCCGCGTCACCACTTCCATCTCCACCGGGAACGCCCAGCGGTAGCGCGAACTGCCGCGCTGGTAGCCCGCCGAATCATCCGCCGACGGCTCGACCAGCGTCGAGCCGAACAGGATCCGCCACGGCTCACCCGGGAAGAACCAGCCGCAGGTGTTCGCCGAACCCGGGGGCGAAACCTCGATCGGCTCCTCCATCCCCGTCACGTTGCCGTCCGCATCGAACGTCAGCGCCGCGACGTACATCCCGTAGTTCGCGTGCCCGCCGCCCGGCCCGCTCCCGAAAAGCGACCGCGGCGAGCCCTGGAAGATGATCCACTTGCCGTCGTGCGAGAAATACGACTCGCCCGCGCGGCTGAACATCGCCTCATCGGTCACCTGCACCGCGTCGACGATGAACACGTCCTCGCTCACCGGTCCCGATGCCGCGACCGGGTCACGCTCCGGAGCCGGACCCGTCCGGTACAGGTTGTGCGTGATCGGGTCGTACCAGCCGCTGTCCACCTTGATCAGCCGATCGCGGATCTCCTGAGGCAGGTCCGCCGGAAGCCCGTCCTTCGGCGCATCGGCTTCGCCCTCGGGCGCACCATCCTTCGGGTAGACCTCGTGGGTCACCGGGTCGTACCAGCCGTTGTCCGTCTCGATCACCCGCTCACGAACCTCGTCCGGCAAACTCGCCGGCGGCTCGCTGTTCGAACCCTCCGGGCTTTCTGATGCGTCGTTGGAAGTCGATTCGACAACCGAGCCCCCGCCCGCGCCCGAATCATCCGGCGCGTCGGAATCGCACCCGCCCAGCACCAGCGCGAGCGAGCAGAGGGATCCGGCGAGAAGACGAACAGCGGGAGCGTCGAGCATGCGTCGATACCTGTTGCAGAAAACTGAAGAAAAGCCGCGAAGCGGAGGAGAATCGCGCCCGTGCGCCGCGTCGATCCGCGACCGAGCGCCAAGGGGGATATGGTAGCCCTCCATGCCCGATCCGACCTCCCCTCAACCATCCAAGCCGGGCCCAGAAACGACTGGCGGCCACTGGTTCTCGCCCGTCGACCCCTCGCGCCCCATGGCCGACCCGCGCACCGCCGCGCCCCGCCCCGGCGTGCCGCCCTTTCCCCACCTCGACATCATCTATCAGGACGACGACGTCGCCATCGTCAACAAGCCCTCCGGCCTGCTCAGCGTCCCCGGCAAGGGCTGCGAGGACGACCCCGCCAAGGCCGACTGCGTCGCCACGCGCATCGCCGTCAGCATCGACCACGCCAGCGGTCCGCTCACCGCACACCGCATCGACATGGATACCTCCGGCATCCTCGCCATCGGTCTGAACAAGCAGACTCACCGCCACCTCTCCATCCAGTTCCAGGACCGCCACGCCAGGAAGACCTACATCGCCCTGCTCGACGCGCGCCAGCCCGGCACCTTCGACCGCCTCCCCGTTGGGCGCGAGGGCCTCATCAACCTGCCCATCCGCGCCGACCTCAACGACCGCCCCCGCCAGATCCACGACCCGAAGCAGGGACGCACCGCACGCTCGCAGTACCTCGTGCTCGGTCACGAAGCCCTCGACGACGGCACGCCCTGCATCCGCGTCGAGTTCAAGCCCATCACCGGACGCAGCCACCAGCTCCGCGTCCACTCCGCTTTCAGCCACATCAACGACGGCCCCCACGGCGGCGGCGGCCTCGGCGCACCGATCATCGGCGACCACCTCTACGGCGAGCGCCTCCCCGGCTGGCGCCTCATGCTCCACGCGCACACGCTGGAGATCAGCCTGCGCGAGGGCGAACAGCCGCGTCTGTTCGAGGCGTCGGTCCCGTTCTGATCCGGAAGGATCTGGCTCCCTCTCCCCTTGCGGGAGAGGGCCGGGGTGAGGGGTTCGCACCGAAGGTGCGACGGGGTTCCGCGTGGCATGCTCAAACTCGTTTGAGCATGCTTCCGTTCATCACCCCCGCACCAAAACCCCAATCCGCAAAACCTCCGCCACCGACCACGCCTGCGCGATGCACCCCTGCTCCAGCCGCGGCTCGTCCCCGTCGCTCACCTCGCAGATCTGCCCCAGACACCCGCTTTTCATCGTGCCGATCAAGGGCTCGATCATCGCCCGCGTGGTCCGCTTCGACTCATCGCTGAACCCGCCCACGCGCAGCACCGCCTCCGCCATCGGGCCGATCAGCCACGGCCACACCGTCCCGTTGTGGTACGCATCGTCGCGACTCATCATGTCACCCGTGAAGTGAGCCCGGTACCGCCGGTGATCGCGCGACAGCGTCCGCATCCCCATCGGCGTCAGCAGTTCCCGCTCACACACCTCGACCACCCGCCGCTTCGCCCCCTCATCCAGCGGGCTGTGAGGCAGACTCACCGCAAACAACTGGTTCGGACGCAGCTCGTCCGTCGCCTCCCACCCTCCCTTTCCATCCGGACGCAGACAATCGATCAGCCCTCCGCCGGGGCCACTAAAGAACGCACTGTTGAACGCCCCGCGCACCCGCTCCGCCATCGCCTCCAGTTCATCCGCCCGCTCCGCATCCGCCCCGACCGCGCGCATCGCCGACGCCGTCGAACGCAGCGCGTTGAACCACAGCGCGTTGATCTCCACCGCCTTCCCGTGCCGCGGCGTGAACACCTTCCCGTCCCGCTTCGCGTCCATCCAGGTCAGCTGCGTCGTGTCATCCCCGGCGAACACCAGCCCGTCGGCCCCGTCCACGCCGATGCCGTACCGCGTCCCCGCGCTGTACCCCGCGATGATCGCCAGGCACGCCGGAAGCAGCTCCTCCCGATACCCGCGCTCATCCCCGCTCGCCCGCAGGTACTCCGCCGCGGCGTGATGGAACCACAGCGACGCGTCCACCGTGTTGTAGTGGGGCGGTCCGCCGTAGTCATCGAACCGGTTCGGGATCATCCCCTCCGACACGTGACGCGCATAGGTCCGCAGCGTCGACAGCGCTTCATCGTGACGCCCCGTCACCAGCAGCAGCCCCGGCAGCGCGATCATCGTGTCGCGACCCCAGTCCGCAAACCACGGGTACCCCGCGATCACGCTCATGCACGACTCGCCCCCGACCACCCGCTCCACCAGAAAGTCATCGCTCGCCACCGCCAGCGCCCGCAGGTCGTCCTCCTCAAACCGCGCTGCCAACCGTTCCAGCCGCCCCGCGCTCGACAAGTCATCCAGCAAACCTACCGGCAGCGCATCATCGTTGAACGCGATCAGCACCTCGACCGTCACCGACTCCTCACCCGCCGCCAGCTCCGCCTCGAAGTCCCCCGGCCAGAACCGCGCCTCCAGCGTCTCATCCCCCCGGTCTAGTTCGTGCGGCACCGCGATCACCGCCTCCACCCGCCCACGCTCCACAAACCGCGCCCCCGTCGCACGCACCTCCGCCCGGTGACGAGCCTCGCCCAGCGCGCGCGACGTCACAAAGCCGTCCCCATGTGCATCGATCTCGAAATCTCCCGCACCGATCTCCTCATCTAACTTGTGAAAATCGCGTAGCAGCACCGGCATCCCGATCCGCACCCCGATCGCCCCCGCCTTCCCCTCGCGCCGCACCGTCACGCGCATCGCCGCCGTGTTCTCGCCCTCGCCAACCGCCAGCTCCCGCTCGACGATCCACCCCTCCCCGCGCGACTCCCAGCGCACCCGGTCGCCCTGCTTCTCGAACTGAAGCGGAACCGTGCGCACATCGACACCGTTCACTTTGATCACCGGCTCGCCCACCGTCGCCACCCGGTCCACCGGCGGCGTCGCCGCGGCGTTCAGCAGCCCGTGATACCGCCTCCCGGGGAACCCATCGCAGCACCCCATCGCGAACCCGCCGTGCCCCGTCGTCAGAAGCCACTCCGGACGATGCAGCGCGACTTCCTTCTTCCCCGAGGCAACGGGGTCAGCGATCTCAACAGCAAACACGGGTAGGGTCATGGTGGCTCTCTCGTCGGGTGTGAAGCGGATGCTCGTTCGAGCATACCGCCAGCCCGTATGCTGGAGCCATGACCAGCACCCACCTCGGCATCTTCCTCGCCACCATCGGCGCCATCCTCCTCGGCACCGCCGTCCTCCACACCCTCGCCAAACTCGGCGCCGCCGGTCGTCGCGCCTCCGACGCCCTCTGCCGCGCGCCGCTGCTCGATCTGGCCATCACGTACTTCCTCATCCTCCCCGGCGTCGTCGGCGCGATCGTCGCCGGCTGGCTGGGCCTCGTGAGCGCCATCGCCGGCCAGATCGTCGCGCTCCAGCTCTGGGTCTGGGCCCACGAACTCGCCCACCCCAAGGCCCGCAAGGGCCCGCGCATCGTCAAGTCGCTCAACAAGGTCATCGGGCGCTGGCGCAACCACCTCGCCCTCTGGGTCACCGCGCTGGCGGTGCCGCTGTTCTGGATCGTCCGCCTCGTCGAAGTCGTCGTCTACCCGCCGCTCACCGTCCTCGTCGGCGTGCCGAAGTACCGCACCGCCGACTGGGTCAACCTCTCGCGCCACAAGTTCGAGGGCCTCGTCGGCCACGACCTCATCTGGTGCCTGTACTGCGACTGGATGACCGGCGTCTGGTCACTCGGCTCCGAGATGCTCCGCAACATCGAGTCCTTCTGGTGCCCCATCCGCTTCCACAGCGAGAAGAAGTGCCAGAACTGCCGCATCGACTTCCCCGATGTCGACGGCACCTCCCAGACCCCCGGCTGGGTCCCCGCCAACGGCACCATGGCCGAGGTCGCCGCGCTCATCGAAAAGCAGTACGGCCGCAAGCAGGAAAACTCCTGGTTCGCCCACCCGACGCGCCTCACCGTCGAGGGCAAAGACATCTCCTCACCCGAGCCCGCCAACTGACCGCGCCTGCGCCGTGTGCCATGGTCGCCCCTTGAGGCGACTATGCGCTCTGCGACGGGTGCCACGGGTTGACCCGAAGGGCAACCCGTGGCGTGTTCCATCGTGTGCCATGGCCGCCCTCCTCAGGCGGCTATGCCCGGTGCTCCCCACCCGCCAAACCGGCCTATCCTGACCAACCATGGCCCTGCTCCTCTTCTACCTCGCCATCGCCATCGGCGTCTCGTTCCTCTGCTCCCTGCTCGAGGCGTCGCTGCTCAGCATCCCGCGCTCCCACATCGCCGTCATGACCGAGCGAGGCAGCCGCGCCGGCCAGCGCCTCCAAGTCATGAAGGACGATGTCGACCGCCCCCTCGCCGCGATCCTCACCCTCAACACCTTCGCCCACACCCTCGGCGCCGCCGGCGTCGGCGCGCAGTCCGCCGTCATCTGGGGCGAGGCCTGGGTCGGCGTCGTCGGCGTCGTCGTCACGCTCGCCATTCTCATCTTCTCCGAGATCATCCCCAAGACCCTCGGCGCCGTGCACGCCAAGCGCCTCGCCGCCTTCACCGCGTGGACCGTCCACTGGATGATCTTCATCCTCTACCCCGTGGTCGTCGCCTGCGACCGCATCTCCAAGCTCCTCGCCGGTCGCAACACCCACGCGCCGATCATCAGCCGCGAGGAAATGCACAGTCTCGCCCAACTCGCCCACGAGGAAGGCGCGATCGACCGGAACGAGGCGCGCATCCTCCGCAACCTCATCGCCCTGCGCGAGGCCACCGTCGAACAGGTCATGACCCCGCGCACCGTCGCCTTCACGCTCCCCGCCGGCCAGACCGTCGGCCGGACCATGAGCGCCGAGCCGCCCCGCTTCGCGCGCGTCCCCATCACCGGCGACTCCATCGACGACATCCGAGGCCTCGTCCACCGCCACGCGCTGTTCACCGCGATGGCCGAAGGGCGCCAGGACGCGACGCTCGAAGAGATCGCCCGCCCGGCCCACATCGTCCCCGAGTCGGCCAAGCTCTCGACCGTCCTCCAGCAGTTCATCGAGCGCCGCGACCACCTGTTCATCGTCGTCGACGAGTACGGCAGCAAGGTCGGCATCGTCACCCTCGAAGACGTCCTCGAAACCCTCCTCGGCGTCGAGATCGTCGACGAAACCGACTCCGTCGAAGACATGCAGAAACTCGCCAAACAGCTCCTCAACGCCAGACGCGAACCGCGCACGCAGTAACCGCACGGCTCGGGTGGCATGGCCGCCCTCTTCAGGCGGCTATGCGAGCACTTCAAAACGCTGGAGAACTAAAGGGTGGCGTGGTCTACGCGAAGCGTAGCCCACGATGAGCTATGCGCTGTCCTCAGATTTCCCTTGCCCCGACCCCCAACGCCACGCTACGTTCGCTCCAACACATCCCCAAGGAGCCCCGTCCATGCCGACCCCACACCGCCGAAGCGGATTCACCATCATCGAACTCGCCAGCGTGACGATCGCACTGAGCGCATTCTTGCTGGCCTCCGCAGGCCCCATCGAGCGCACCCGTCAGCAGGCTCGCGTCTCCGCCTGCACCTCGAACATGCTCCAGCACGCTCAAGGCATGTTCAACTTCGCCTCCGCCAACGACCAGTCCACCCCCAACGCACCCGACTCCCCCGGTGGCGACCTCACCGACACCTACGGACCGCGCGGCATGCCCGCCTTCCGCTTCGCCACCGCCGACCGCCCTAACCACGGCTTCGCCTTCGGCGACGACGGCATCCGCACCATGGGCCACCCTACGAGTCCTCCGACCTTCCTCACGCATACCGACCAGTGGATGAACGCCGACCAGTCGCTCTCGCACCTCTACTGGGTCGTCCTCAGCGAGTACACGGTCGCCGATCGCGGCATCGACGCGATGCAGCAGGTCTTCGTCTCACCCTCCGACGAACAGACCCGCTCCGACTGGGACGCGTTTATCGCGTGGGTCAAAGACGATCGCGAAGGCACGCTGCCCGCGCTGCCCGAACCGAAAGACAACTCCGCCCCCATCGCCGGCCTCGAAGGAACCGCACCCAGCGGCATCTCGAACGGTTCCTACCTCTACGCCAGTTCCATGTTCTGCAACCCGGAAATCTGGTTGCACAACCCTCGCAACGGCACGCCCGTCAACGCACGCCTGTACGAGAAGTGGGGCAGGTTCGACGGCGCGGGCGAGACGGTCGTAACAGTCGAGAATTACAGGGAAGTCGTGCGAAAGAACCGCATCAGCGATTCCATATACCCGAGCCAGAAGGTCGCCTTCTTCCTCGAACGCGCCGTCCACGACGGACGCTCCAGTTACTGGTTTGGGCCGGGAGCCACGATCCCCATCGCCCTCTTCGACGGCAGCGCCCGCGCCATCGAGCCCGCCGCCAGCGCCATCGCCTCCACCCCGCGCGAGAACGCCGGCCCCGCGCTCACGCTGCATTACAAGGGCAACGACCACCCCGGTCAGACCCCCTTCACCAACGCAACCGAAGGCGGCATCGAGATCCCCTTCATCGCCACCTGGGGCGGCATCCGGGGAAGAGACCTTGAGTGATGTGTGCCATGGTCGCCCCTCGAGGCGACTATGCGCTCCGACTCCGGTACCAGCCGCGAGCGGAAGCGAGCGGCTCCTACCTCCCTCTCCCCCCGCTCGAAAGCAAGTTCGGAGAGGGCCGGGGTGAGGGGGTGGTCCGAACATTCTGACCAATCGAAGCCGTGTGCCATGGCCGCCCTCCTCAGGCGGCTATGCGAACGCTTCACGCTTGCGTAGCGATCGCTAGCAATGCCCCTGTGCTCCTGTTAGATCTCGCACGTTTCGGGTGGCGAGCCGCCGATTGTTGACGGGTAAGACTGAAGTAGTTCAATCTGACCCTCACCTGTTGCGTCGTGACGACTTCTTCTTGACTTTTCGCTTCTTCCTGCGGGATGGGCGGCGAGCCGAGAGCAGCCTGCGGCCCGAAAGTGTTTGACACCCATCCTCGATGAGTCGGATGAAATCGCGAGCATCTGAAAAGTAGTTCTTAAAAGCAAATCGCACCTCTTCGCTAGTATCCGCGCGAACAAGTACTATGTCTTTCGTAGAGTCTAGTGCTTCAAGCTCAAATAGTTTGCGCAGTGCGTCAGTCGCATCTCTGAAAGATCGAATTTCTAGATGCCCGCTATCACCAAAGATAAGTATGGTATTTTTGTTATCGGAAACATCTTTGTCGGCAGCGTTTAGGCCTCGGAGCATCTTGAGTAGTCCGAGTTCTTGGTCCAAGGCGAGGAAATATTTTACAAGTTGCTTGTCACTTAATTTGGGATGGGGTCCGTTGCTACCTTCATATGTGCGGGCGATGATCTCACTGGCAAAGGCCATAGCCTCTTGGTATCGCTTGTCTCCGGCCTCAAACTTTGGTTGGCTTTCGGTGATGAACCCGATCACTTCTACAGCCGTCGCCCAAGAGTGCTGAACTTCTGTGCGATACTGGATTTCGACCAGCAGGCCCTTTAATGATCTGCCAACCTCAGATGAAACATTGTATTCGTAGATATCGTGTACGCCTCGATACCCGGTTTTCTTCGGTGCCTTAATGTAATCATACTTGTCCTGGTCGTTTCGGAGCTTGTGCCCAAATCGAGCGGCGTGAAATGTCTCGCGAAAGCTGTACAGTTCGTCTATACTCGGAAAGATAAGTCTGCAGCCGGCGACGTCATCCATGCGTGCTAATTGCATTTTTGGAAAGCGTTTCAGTTTATTAAAAATCGTCTTTTTTCGCTTGTGCCGCTGGGCTACGGTGATATTGGTTCCCCTGGTTCGACCGCGAAGAATTGCTTGAAATGTGTTCAGGACACCTCGATGAGCTGCTCGCCACTCGTCGATGACTGCCAAATCCTCGTCAGTTGCCCTGCCGTTGCGGACGTTCTGCCCTGCCCGATTCACTCTTGATTTGGAGCCACCAGGATAGATCAGTGTGCGTTGACCCTGGTGCAATGATCGTTCGCGTGGCAACTGCGTTCTCCCTCTAGGGTTCTAGAGCAACGTACTAAGGGTGCAAGTGTCGTGCCAGTACCCCCTCCCCCAACCCAAGCGCAATCTTCGCGCGATCCCCACACCAATCGCCCATCATCTCACCAGATGAGCCGATTTCCTCGATCATCCCGCGTCCCTCCCCTTCAGAGCCGTCACAGACGGACCGAAGCAGCGGGTATGACTCCCCACCACCCCGCGTCCGGCTCCAGCGACCCCGCCCACCGCGTCGATACAAGTAGTGGCTCGAGCGGTTCTTGCGCGCCCGGCCGACCCGTCCGCTCCGTCCTCGACTGGGACAGCGCTTGGGGCGGCCACCCCGGCGCGTACGAAGCGCCCGAGCACGCGGCGCTGGAAGCCCGCGACATGTTCCAGCGCGTCCTCGCCCCGTGGGCCATGGACGTGCTGCGACTGAAGGCAGCGGGGCTCGAACGGCCGACACGGCCCGACCGATCCCTGTCCGCCCTCGACGCGCTGCCGCTGCGACCCGCCGCGGCCCCGCGTCGCCGGGCCGCCTGATCAGACCGGCCGGAGGCTGGCACGCCGCGTGCGGAGCACACGGTGGAGTTCCGATCGGCGCAACCCCTGCGCCCATCGAACGATCGCGCTGCGCAGGAACGCGCAAAGCGAGGCGAGCCACGGAAGGACCGCGTCATGGGAAGCATCACATCATCAGTCGGGCTGATCAGCGGCATCGACTCGGGCTCGCTCATCCAGCAGCTCCTCGCCATCGAAGCGCGCCCCAAGCAGCTCGCCCAGCAGCGCATCCTCCAGCTTCAGCAGAAGCAGGCCGCGTTCCTGAGCATCAACTCGTCCCTGCTCGCGCTCGGCACCGCCGCCGGCAAGTTCCGCCTCGACAAGATCTTCCAGGCCACCAGCGCGACCTCCAGCAATCAGGACGTGCTGTCGGCCACCTCGTCCACCCGCGCCAGCGAGGGCACGTACCGATTCCAGGTCGATCGCCTCGTCTCCACCCAGCGCGCCCTCAGCCGCGGCTTCGTCGATCGCGACAGCTCCGGCATCGGCGCCACCCAGTTCTCCTTCGAGATCGGCGGCGGCGGGATCGACGAGTCCACCGAACTCGCCGAACTCAACGGCGGCAACGGCATCAAGCGCGGCAAAATCAACATCACCGATCGCGCCGGCAACTCCGCGACCGTCGACCTCTCCACCGTCGTCACCGTCCAGGACGTGCTCGATCGCATCAACGCAGAGCCGAACATCGGCGTGACCGCCTCCGTCGACGACGGCGCGATCATCATCACCGACGAAACCGGCTCGACCGCGTCCAACCTGATCATCTCCAACGGCTTCGGCTACGAGACCGCGACGAGCCTCGGCATCGCCACCGCCGCCGGCGGCGTCGCCTCGAACACCGTCACCGGCTCCAACATCCGCACCGTCTCCGAGAACACGGCGCTGTCGATCCTCAACGACGGCCTCGGCGTCCTCGTCCGCGACGGCTCGACCGATTTCCGCATCTTCACGCGCGACGGCGGACCGGCCATCTCCATCGACCTCGGCGAAGTCACCCAGGAAGTCGTCACCGAGGGCGAGTTCGAGGGCCAGGTCTACGACCCCGACACCATGCCCACCGGCGACGATAAGCCCGAGACCGAGCAGCAGGTCACGCGCTCCCGTGCCGCGACCCTCGGCGATGTCATCGAGCAGATCAACGAGCAGTCCGAAGGAAAGGTCACCGCGCAGATTAACGCCGCCGGCACCGGCCTCGAACTCATCGACAACACCACCGACGCGGGCTCCGCCTTCCGCGTCGCCGAAGGCGCGACCGCCAGCTCCACCGCCAACACCGCTCGCGGCCTCGGCCTCGGCGGCCTCATCGGCGCCGGCACCACCAGCGCCAGCTTCACCGGCGACCGCCTGCTGTCGGGCCTCAACACCGTCCTCGCGCGCAACCTCAACGGCGGCGCGGGCCTCACCTCGACCGACCTGACCATCACCGACCGCGCCGGCAACTCGCTCGACCTGTCGGCCATCCTGACGACCGCCGACCTGAGCGGTTCGCTGAACTCATTGGTCAACACCATCAACAGCGAACTCACCAGCGCCGGCGTCGGCGTGCAGGTGTCGCTGAACGACGCCGGAAACGGCCTGAGCGCGGTCGACTCGACCGGCGCGACCGCCGGCAACTTTTCCATCGCCGGCGACCTCGCCGCCGAACTCGGCCTCACCAAGGACAGCGCCGCCACCAGCGTGCAGGGCGGGAACCTGCAGATGAAGTGGATCGGTCAGGCCACGAGCATGGACCGCCTCAACCAGGGTCGCGGCATCGAGGCCGGCGAGATCCGCATCACCGATGCCTCGGGCAACTCGCAGCTCATCACCATCCGAGACGACTTCCAGAACGTCAACGAACTGCTCGATTTCCTGAACTCTCGCCCAGGTATCGAGATCGAAGCCGCGGTCAACGACCAGGGCGACGGCATCGTCATCCGCGACCTGTCCGAAGGCGCGGGCGAACTGATCATCGAGGACGTCACCGGCACCGCCGCGAAGCAGCTCAACATCGACGGCACGTTTTCTCGTGCCGAGGGCGCACCGGTCACCGAGGCCATCGTCGCCGACGGCTCCAATGAGCTCGTCGTCGAGTTCGACGAGAACGACACGCTCCAGGAGGTGGTCAACAAGATCAACCTCGCCGGCGTCGGCGTCAGCGCCAGCATCGTCAACGACGGCTCGTCCAACAGCCCGTTCCGCATGAACCTCACCAGCCGCTACACCGGCTCGGCCGGCGAGTTCATCATCGACACCGGCGGGTTCAACCTCGGCCTCGAGGAGCTCTCCGCCGCCGAAGACGCCGTCGTCTTCTTCGGCGCTGAAGACCCCGCCAAGGCCGTCCTGCTCACCAGCACGACCAACACCCTCGACAACGTCGTCGAGGGCGTGACCATCGACCTCAAGGGCACCTCCGACGAGCCCGTCGAGGTGGTCGTGAACCGGAACACCAGCGCCATCGAAGACGCCGTCAACGGCTTCGTCGAGGCCTTCAACAGCGTCATCACGACGATGGGTCAGTTCGACACCTACAACGAGGAAACCGAACGGCGCGGCGCTCTGCTCGGCGACACCACGGTCTCCAACGTCCGGCGTGCGCTCTACCGCGCGATCCAGGCAAACCCGCAGGATGTCGACGGCCAGTTCCAGTTCCTCTTCCAGGTCGGTGTCCGCGTCGGCGAGGGTGCCAAGCTCGAGTTCGACCGCGACAAGTTCCGCCAGGCCCTCGAAACCGATTTCGACAACGTCGCCGAACTGTTCAGCGCCTTCGAACTCGCCCCGCGCGAGCCCATCGAGATCGCTCCCGGCGCGTTCGTCCAGCCCGACCAGGACTCCTACAACCAGCTCGGCGTCGGCGAGCAGATCAAACTGCTGGTCGAGAACTTCACGAACTCGATCGACGGCCTGCTCAAACGCAAGGACGAGAACCTGCTCGCTCAGATCGACCTGCAGGAAAAGCGGATCGAGCGGTTCGACATCCAGCTCGAGCGGCGCCGGGCCCAGCTCGAGTCGCAGTTCATCGCCATGGAGCAGGCCCTCTCCCAGCTCCAGAACCAGCAGTCCGCCCTCAGCCAGCTCGGCTGATGACACGATTTCAGCGCAGGAGTTGCCGATCGCAGTCGGGAAGCGACTATCCGGAATATTCACCGTCCGGTCCGCGGTTATCGGCTCAGCCCGGAACCGGCGGGCGTCGATAGCAGTCGGGTCATGAGTTTCGACATCAACAACCCGTACTTCCGCAATCAGGTGCTCACCGCGACACCCGAGAAGCTCCGCCTGCTCCTCCTGGACGGCTGCATCCGGTTCATGGAAGACGGGCGCGACGGGCTTGTGAACAAGAACTACGAGAAGATGTACGACGGCTTCAGCCAGGCCCGCGACATCGTGCTCGAGCTCATCTCCGGCATGAAGCCGGAGGTGAACCCCGAACTGTGCGAGAAGGTCGGTGCCCTGTACACATTCGTGTTCAAGCACCTGACGGAGGCCGGGTTCGAGAAGTCCGTCGAGAAGGTCGATGAGTGCCTGAAGATCATGCGCTACGAGCGCGAGACCTGGGGCATGCTCTGCGAGCAGCTCTGGAAGCAGCAGCGGGATTCCGACAGCGCCGACGCTCCGAACGGCGTTCCCACCGCTGACGCGCCGGCCTCCACCTTGGGCTCCATCCAGGCCCCGGCCGCGCCGTCCCGCGCCACCGGCACCTACGGCCCCGGCGCAGCTCGCCCCTCCGGCGGCGGTCTGTCGTTCTCGGCCTGAAACCGCACCGTACCCGATCAATCCGCTGCTGAGGCGAAGCGCGCGCTCATGTGCTCGAGCGCGAGAGCCATCTGCACGTTCGCGTTGATCTCGCGTTCGGCGTCGGCGATGGCCTCAATCGCGTCGGACCAGCGCTCGAGGGCCTCGGCGTCGCCGGCTTCGGATGCATCAGCGAGCAGCCGGCGCATGCGCTGGGCGAGCAGGTGGAAGGCGTGCCCCGCCGCGGCGTGGTTGGCGGCTTCCTTGCTGGCCTGCGGGCGGGCCTTGACCCAGTCCTCGGCCCACGAACCGACGAGTTTGGAGAGCGTGGCGGAGAAGTCGGGGTCGTAGCGCCCGCGCTCGATGGCGCTCAGGAACGGGCGCAACTCGCCCTCCCAATCCAGCAGCCCGGTCTCCATGGCGGTGCGGGCGCGTCCGGGCGATCCCGATGCGAACTCGAGCAGCCACGGGCGCGAGCCCGGGCGGACTTCCAGCCGCTCCTCGCCTTCGGTGCGATCGAGCCACTCCTGCATCGCGCCCTCGGACAGGGCATCGAAGCGGACGCGCTGGCAGCGCGAGCGGATGGTCGGGAGCAGCGCTTCCTCGCGCGCGGTCACGAGGATGATGATCGTGCCCGGCGGCGGTTCTTCGAGCGTCTTGAGAATCGCGTTCTGGCCCTCGTTGGAGCCGGAGCGCATGAGTTCGGCCTCGTCGACGACGAAGACCTTGGAGGCGATCGCGCCCGACCGCCCGCTCCCGGCGAGCTGGGCCGGTTCGATGAGGTATTCCTGGAGGACGGCGAGCGGGATGTTGCGCTGCTTGGAGCGCCGGGTGGCGTCGTTGTCGCTGTACGCCGCGAGCTCTTTGGTGATCAGGTGGTAGTCGGGGTGGGTGCGGGCGCGCATGAGGCGCGCGGTGTGGCCCTCGGGGTCGACGGTGAGGCGCCCGGTCAGGTCAGGCGCGGCATCGGGATCAAGCAGCAGCGTCGCGAAGGCCTCGGCGGTGGTGCGCTTCCCGACGCCGGGCGGGCCGGCGAAGATCCACGCGTGGTGCAGGCGACCTGATTCGATTGCGCTGCGGAGCTGCGACACCGCGCGGTCCTGACCGATCACACGATCGAGATCGACGCACGCCGGCCCGGACGGCCCGACGGGCTTGCGCTCTTCGAGTTTGACGGTCTGCGTGCGGGCCTTGGCCATGGGGGTAGGGTAGCGGATGGGATCGGTGAGCATCACCCCGGATTCGCGAGGCCGCTCGGTGATCCGGCGTCGGCGATAATCCAGGCGGCGGGGGAGCTGCGGGACGGAGCGGGGAAGCGTTTGTGTGGCATGCTCAAACTTGTTTGAGCATGGTTTGAGGACTTGGAGCGGTCGGAAGGTTCGGACCGCCCCCTCATCCGACCGCTGGCGCGGCCACCTTCTCCCGCGAGGGGAGAAGGTGCGGGGGTTGCGACGGTTGAACCGTTGTCAACGTGGCCATCCGCTTCGCTCCTGACCACGCCACCCTTGGCGACACGCTCGGCCTTTGCTTTCGCCTTGGCGCGCATCGTCTGGCGCAGCCGCTTCTCGCGCTGGACGGTTCGGATGTGGAGCAGGGTCTGGATCGCAGCGAGGCGCTGGCGGTTGCGCTCTCGGGCGTGGAAGTTGTCGAGCTTGGTATCGCCGGTGGTCTTGACGGGCGTCATGCAGTAGATGAGCGATTCCATCGCTTTCGTCTGCGCGGCGATCATCGTGACCTCGGACTCGAGGCGCTTGATCCGGTAGATCGTCTTGAGCTGCGCGAGGACTTCTTCGGCGGTCTGCGCGTTGGCGGGGCTGTTTGCGGAAGCGGTTTCGGACGGTGGGTTGGGTGCGGTGTGCATGTGGACTGTCCTCTCGTAAGAAGGCGAGGACAGGCCCATCCGGCGCGCGCAGGAGGTGGTGATGCGAAAAAGTCGCGCAAGAATCCGTAGGAAACACGGGCGAAAAATTTTCTGAGAAAGTCGGAAAGTGGAGATGCGCGCGAGCCCGCTCGGCGCGCGCCGGGACGGACTTGCGCGTTCGGTGGCCATGCCACCCTGCTCACGGGCAGTCGGTGCCGAAGTCGCTGAGCACGCGGTTGAGGTCGGCGAGGTCGACGACACCGTCGGAGTTGGTGTCGCCGATCGACGTGGCTTGGCCGAAGTTGCCAAGGACGATGTTGAGGTCGGCGAGGTTGACGGTGTTGTCGTTGTTCACGTCAGCGAAGCAGGGGGTGAGGTCGAAGACGTATGAGCGGCCGTAGTCCAGGACCGTCCCTCCACCCCTGGGGGCACCCACGAACGCACGGGTTCCGAGGACGGCGACGGAGGTACCGAATGCGTCGACGAAGTTCTCCCCGTTGGAGGAGAAGAGGCGGAAGAGCTCCTGACCCGTCTGCGCGTCGAAGACGAAAGCGGCGCCGCCGCCGTCGGCATCCGCGAAGCGATCCCGCGCGCCGACGACGATGAAGTTGCCGCTGATCGCGACGCTCTCTCCGAAGCGATCGAACTTGACCTGTTTGTTGGGAGACAACCTGTGCAACTGCTGCCCGCTGCCGGCATCGAACACGTAGGCCCAGCCGCTGGATAAGTTGTCGTTGCCTCCGGCGGAGCCGACGACGACGAGGTTCCCGCTGATCGCGACGGATGTTCCGAAGCCGGCGCCGAACTGCTGGTCGTCCGGTGTGAGTTTATGGATCAGTTCACCGGTCGTGACATCGAACAGATGGGCCGATCCCGCGCCGAGCAAGCCGCCCGGCTTGTCGTCGTTCGGCGCACCGACTACCGCCAGGTTGCCGCTCAAAGCGACCGAACTGCCAAAGCCGTCGAAGGCCCTCGGGTCGCTCGCGAACAGTTTATGCAGCTGCTGGCCCGAAGCCAGATCGTAGATGTACGCCGCGCCCGCGTTCTGTCCGGCTTGATCATCGATTCTGGCTCCGACGATGAGACGCCCCCCGCTGGCGCTCACGCTGTGTCCGAACTCGGCGAAGGACGCGGCGTCGGAGGCTGTGAGTTTGCCTGTCTGCTCGCCGGTCTGGATGTTGAAGAGGTACACGGCGCCGCATTCGTTTTGCGGGCCGTTCGCCCCTGGTGCGCCGACGATCGCCCGTTGGCCCGTCGCCGCGACGCTGGCTCCGAACTCGGCGAAGGGCGACGGGTCGTCGGGCAGGAGCCGGAAGAGTTGCTGGCCGGTGTTGGTGACGTGCACATACGCTGCGCCGGAATCGTTGCCGTTGTATTCAGCGAGCGGCGTTCCTGTGACGGTTCGTGTGAGGCTCGCGGCGATCGAGAACCCGAAAGAGCCGTTCTGGCCGATGTTCAACGGGATCAGCGTACGCGACTCGGTCAGGTCGTCGCTCGCGATAGCGATCGGCGCAAGAATTATTGCACAGGCGATGGGAATCCGGATGGACGTCATCATGTGGGTGGTCCGTACGTTTCGGGAATCTGTTCACGGGCAGTCGGTGCCGAACTCGTTGAGCACGCGGTTGAGGTCGGCGAGGTCGACGACGCCGTCGGAGTTTGTGTCGCCGTTGGTCGTGGTGTTGCCGAAGTTGCCGAGGATGATGTTGAGGTCCGTCAGGTCGACGGTGTTGTCGTTGTTCAGGTCAGCGAAGCAGGGGGTGACATCGAAGACGTAGGCCGTGCCGGTGCCGTTGTGGTTGAGTGCGCTGCAGACAGTGCGGTTGCCGATCACCGCGACCTGGTACCCGAGGGCGTCGCCGTTCTCGCCATCTGAAGCGATAAGTTTGTAGAGCTCCTGACCTGTCTCGGCGTCAAAAACATAGGCCGATCCCGGACTGGCGGAAGACCCGCTGCCGACCACAACGAGGTTGCCACTGATCGCTACCGAGTCGCCGAACCCATCACCTTCGCTTGCGTCTGAGGCGGTCAGCTTGTGCAACTGCTCTCCCGTCGCGGCGTCGAACACATAGGCGGATCCGGAGATCGATCCGGCGTCGTCGTCTCTGGGAGAGCCAACGACCGCGAGTGATCCGCTGATGGCGACCGCGAAACCGAACCAATCCTGCGGTGCTCCGTCGTTCGGCACGAGCTTCTGGAGCTGCTGCCCGCTGGTTGCGCTGAACACGTAGGCGGCCCCCGACGCACTGCCGAGCGGATCGGCGAAGGGAGCGCCGACGACGGCGAGCGAGCCGCTGATCGCGACATCGCTCCCGAATCGATCGCTAGCCGTGCCGTCAGAAGCGGTGAGTTTGAAGAGTTGCTGGTTCGTGCCGGCGTTGAAGACGTACGCGGAGCCTGCTTCTTCCGCCGGCGTGTTGTCGGTCGGCGCACCGATGACCAATCGAGACCCGCTCGCGGCGATGCTCAGCCCGAACCCGTCGCCCTCCGCGATGTCGGAGCCCACGAGCTCGCCGAGTTGCTGCCCCGTGAAGAGGTTGAAGACGTAAACGGAGCCGGTCTCGTTGGAGCCGAACCCACTGTTCAGGGCACTGACGAACAGTCGCTGGCCGGTTCCCGCGACGTCCCAACCGAAGAAATCGTTCGGCTGAATGTCGGCGGGGGTCACGCGCATGAGTTCCTGGCCGGTGACATAGTCGAAGACGTAAGCCGCACCGGCGCTGTCGCCATCGCCGTCGTTGGTTGGCGCACCGATGAGCGCGTAAGAAAGCGTCATGCTGAGCGATCGGCTGAACTGGTCGCCGAACGCGGTATCCGCAGCGATGATTTTGTCGATCTGCGTATTCGTGTCGGTGCCGGCCGCGGTCACCGCCACGGCGCAGAACAGGGCGATAGCGGTGCGCATCCTGTGTCCTCCTCCGTCGGCTGCGTGCTTCGTGAGGGTTCAACATACCTGCAGGCGTCGGTTCGACGACCAGTAATCCTGCGGATCCGGCGGAACTGCGGGGTTTTCTGCTGCCCAGAGCGCCCAGATTGACGTGGGGTCAGTTCCCGACTTCGGCGATCATGCAGCGGACGCTGCCGCCGCCGATGTGCTCGATGGTGTCGATGGCGGGGGCGACGATGCGACCGTGTCGCGCGAGCTCGGCGCGCTGGTCGTCGTCGAAGGCCTCCCAGGCGGTGCGGCTCATCGCGATGACGCGATCGGTGCCGGTCGTCGTTCCCGACGCGTCGCGCAGCTGGATGATGTTGCCGGCGAAGCGCATGGCCTGGTCGAGGGAGATGCGGATGGTCTGTTTGCCGGCGTCGTGGAGCGAGCCGATCAGCGCCGCGCGCTCGCCCTCGTCGCGGACCGCTTCGTCGCAGACGACCGCGAAGCTCTCCTGCACCGCCATGATCACGTTGGTGTGGTAGACCGGCACTCCGGAGGCGTCGACGCCGTCGAAGGGGTGAACATCGAAGCCGAGCACCTCACCGACTTCGCGCACGAGCCCCTCATCGGTGCGCGCCGAGCGACAGGCATAGACCCGGCGTCCCTGGCGGTCGATGACCATGCTCCCGGTCGATTCGAGGAAGCGGCCCTTCTCGGCCTCGTGGTCGAGGCGGACGATGTGTTCGAGCGTGACACCGAGTTGTTCGGCGACCTGCTCGATCCACTCGGCGCGGATCTCGCGCCGCCGGCTGGGCGCGAGCATCGGGTAGAGGATGACGGTGGCGCGTCCGGGGCCGGTGGTGTGCCAGCTGAACCAGTTGTTCGGGAACACGCTGTCGGGCAGGCCCCGGTCGTCGTCGAAGGCGAAGACGCTCACGCCCGCGGCTCGGAGGCGCGCGACCACGCCGTCGAACTCCAGTTTGGCGCGCGTGCCGACGGACTTCGGTTCGTCGAACTCGGAATCGACGAAGGCGTTGGTCTCCTGCGTTTCGGCGTTCAGGCCGAAGGCGCTGGGGCGGACCATCAGCACGTGCGACGCGATGAGGGCGTCGCGCTGCGCGGCTTCCGCGCGCAGCGGATCGATGTCGCCGGGCGAGAGGTTCGCGAGATGGTCGTGGGGGGAGTCGTGCATGCCTACCGGCATCGTCGGTCAAGGAGCGGGGGCGGATCAACTTCGGTTCAGGAAGATGAACCTTATTGCCCCAGATTATTGGTCGAGTTTGGTCAGGAGGATCGCGCGCACCGCCTTGGCGTCGGCCTGGCCGCCGGACTTGCTCATGACCGAGCCGATGAGGCGACCGATGGCCTGCTGTTTTCCGGACTTCACATCGGCGACGGAGGCGGCGTTGGCGGGGTCGGCGAGGGCCTCGTCGCACCAGTGTTCGAGGGCGGATTCGTCGGTGACCTGGAGCAGCCCGAGGCGTTCGGCCGCGGCGTGGGCGTCGTCGTCGGTGTCACAGAGGTGGGCAAGCAGTTGGGGGACGGCGGAGGCGCTGATGGCGTTATCCATGCGGAGCCGGACGATGCCCGCGGCTTGCCGGGCGCTGAAGCCGAGGGCGTCGAGGGCCTCGTCGTCGCCCGAGCGCTCATTGGCCAGTTGGCGCCCCGCCTGCAGGAGCAGGTTCGCTGCTTGGCGAGCGGCTTCCTGTCGGTCGCTGCCGCCGGCGTCGCCGACGAGTTCGGTGATGACGGCTTCGAAGAGGTCGGATTCGCCCCGCTCGGCGCTGAGGGCGCTCGCGTCGGTTTCGCTCAGGGCGTAGTCGTCGTGGTAGCGCTCGGCGCGCCGGTGGGGGAGTTCGGGCAGGGCGGCGCGGATGGTGCTGACCCAGTCGGGGTCGATGGGCGTGGGGAGCAGGTCGGGGTCGGGGAAGTAGCGGTAGTCGTGGGCGTCTTCTTTCTCGCGCTGGACGAAGGTGGTGTTCTTCGCGTCGTCCCAGCCGCGGGTGACCTTCTCGCCGGGGCCCATCTCGCGACCGTCTTCGCGCCAGCGCTCGGGCTGGGCGGCGAGTTCGGCGCGGATGGCCATCTCGAGCGAGCGGAAGGAGTTGAGGTTCTTGATCTCGGTGATGGGCGTGGTGACGGTGCGCCCGTCGTCCATCTCGAGCACGCAGTTGATGTTGGGCTCGAAGCGGATGTGGCCCTTCTGCATGACGCAGCGGCTCGCGCCGACGAAGCGGCAGACGGTGCGGAGGGTGCGCGCGAAGTTCACGACCTGCTCGGGCGTCGTGAAGTCGGGCTGGGTGACGATCTCGAGCAGCGGCGTGCCGGCGCGGTTGAGGTCCACGATGGAGTGGTCGATCGGGCGTCCGCCGGGGGCCTCGTGGAGCAGCTTGCCCGCGTCCTCTTCGAGGTGGGCGCGGACGATGCCGATGCGTCTGTCAGAGCCGCCCGACTCGATGGGCCAGTCCACCGAGCCGTCGAAGCACAGGGGCAGGGCATACTGCGAGATCTGGTAGCCCTTGGGCAGGTCCGGGTAGAAGTAGCTCTTGCGGTCCCAGCGGGTGAGCTCGGCGATGGAGCAGCCGAGCGCGAGGCCGACGCGGATGGACAGCTCGATCGCCCGCTCGTTGAGCACCGGCAGCGCGCCGGGCAGGGCGAGCACGACGGGGTCGATGAGCGTGTTGGGCGCGGCACCCTCGAACTCGGCGCTGGCGGGGTTGCCGGCGCGGGTAAACATCTTGGTGCGCGTGTCGAGCTCGACGTGGACCTCGAGGCCGACTTTCAGGCGGGTGGCGACGATGGTGGCGCGGGCTCGGTCTTCGGGTGGCCAGGGCATGGGGGGATGGTAACTGGGTGGCGTGGCCTACGCGGAGCGTAGCCTGCGGTGAAGCCGCCCCAGTATCCGGTCTTGTGCTGAATCCGCACAAGACCACCTTCTCCCGCGAGGGGAGAAGGAAGGGAGTGCTCGCGAGGTGTTCGCCTTTGGCTCAGGCCCCCGGCACCCGAGGATTATGGGCAGGCCTCTCCAAATCCCGCGAGCACGGCGTTCAGGTCGGTGAGGTTGACGACGCCGTCGCCGTTCGTGTCGCCGGTTGAGGTGGTCTGACCGAAGTTCGCGAGCACGGCGTTGAGGTCGCCGAGGTCCACCGCACCCGAACCGTCGACATCGGCCGGGCAGTTGGGCGCGGGGCTCGCGAGGCGGAAGCCGTAGAAGTTGATCTGGGCCACGGGGTTGTTGAGGCTCCGTGTCGCCGATTGGAGGGTTTCCTCGGTGCTGTTGTACGAGCCGCCGCGCAGGCCTCGTGACGAGGAATCGTCGATCAGCGTCTCGTTCCATTCCCACACGTTGCCGTTCATGTCGTAGGCACCGTAGTAGCTGGTGCTGCCCGCCGAACCGACCGTGGTCAGATTGCCGTCGAGCCCGTTCCAGTCGGCGCCGAATGCATAGTTCACGACGTCGTCGCCGGGGTTCGCGACATCGCCGTTCGGTGCCGCTTCGGCGATCGTCGGCACGCTGTTGCTCTGCGTGGCGTACAGCCAGTAGTCGTCGGCGTCACCGCCCTGATCGGATGGCTGGTGGTGGGCGGCTTTGAACCACTCGTCCTCGGTCGGGATAAACACCTGGTCGGGATTCGACAGGTCGCGCGTGATGGCACTGATCGAATCGGAGCCGTCGAAGTTGTACACACCAGACTCGGTGTCGCCGGAACTCCCGTTGAGCCCCTGGCCGTTGGTCATCCAGTTGGCCATGCGTGCGGCGTCGTACCATGAGACATAGTTCACGGGCTTGTCGCCCATGTTGGGGCGGACGAAATATGTGTAGCTGCCGTTGGACCCGGAGCGGCCGATGCCGCCGCGGGAGTTGGTGCCCATGTTCGGGTTGTAGAGCCCGTTGGGATCGCTGGCGGCGACGCTGTTGAGGAACGCGGCGTACTGGCTGTTGGTCACCTCATAGGTCGAGATGCGGTACTCGTAGCCGACCGAGCCGAAGCCGTCCGCGTCCGGGGCGTTGTCCGGGTTGCCGACGGTGGACCAGTCCAGAACGACCTGGGCGTGGGAGCCGGACGCGGCGAACAGCGATGCGGCGAAAGCCGCGATGGTCAGGTGCTTCATGGGGTGTCTTTCCTCTCTCCTGCCCGCACGGGAATCCGCGCGTACTCAAGAGGGTACTTGCTCCCCCATTCGATGCAAGAGAATGGGCGCGGAAACGGCGTGTCCGCGCGGCTGCGGGCCCGGCGACAGCCCGGGCTCCGCGCATCGCTACAATCGGCTCATGCCCAGACGAGTCGTTGTTACCGGGATCGGAGCCGTTACCCCGTTCGGTGTGGGGATCGACGCGCTGTGGGAGGGGCTCTGCTCCGGGAAGTCGGCTTTGGGGCCGATCGAGTCGTTCGATGCGACGGGGTTCCGCTCGTCGCTTGGGGCGGAGGTCAAGGACTTCAAGGGGCGGGAATTTGTCCCGAAGAGCTATCGCAAGGCCGTGAAGGTCATGGCGCGGGATACTGAGTTGGCGGTCGCCGCGGCCCAGTGCGCGACCGAGGAGGCCGGGCTGGTGACGCAGGGGAGCGGTGCCCACACCGACGACGGGGCGGCGCTGACCTACGCCCCGGACCGCGTCGGTTGCCAGATCGGGGCGGGCTTGATCGCGGCGGAGGTGCCGGAACTGGCGATGGCGATGGCGACGGCGACCGAGGACGGCGAGTTCAGTTACGCGCGCTGGGGCACCGACGACGAGACCGGTGCAGGGATGGACAACCTGACGCCGCTGTGGATGCTCAAGTACCTACCGAACATGCTCGCGTGTCACGTGACGATCATCCACGATGCGCAGGGGCCCTCGAACACGATCACCTGCTGCGAGGCGTCGGGGCCTCTGAGCATCGGCGAGTCGCTGCGCGTGATCGAGCGGGGCGATGCCGATGTCTGTTTCTCCGGCGGCGTGGAATCGAAACTGAACCCGATGGGGCTGCTGCGTCTGGACCTGACGGGCGTGCTCGCGCACACGAAGCCGGGCGATGAGGCGTGGACGTTGGTGCGCCCTTACGACGAGGGCGCGACAGGGACGCTGGTCGGCGAGGGCGGTGGGATCCTGATGGTGGAAGGCGCGGAGGCGGCGAAGTCCCGCGGGGCGCGCGCCATCTGCGCCATAGAGGGATTCGGCGCGGGGCACACGCCGGCGAGCACCGACCCGGAGCGGCGGGCGGTCGGGCTGGAGGTCGCGATCGAGGCGGCGCTGAAGGAAGCGGAGATCGGTCCGGAGAAGATTGATGCGATCGTGCCGCAGGGCGCGGGGCATCGGCACGCGGACGCGACGGAGGAAGCGGCGCTGCGGCGCGTGTTCGGCGAGCGACTGCGGGATATCCCGTTGGTGACGGTGACGCCCCAGATCGGGACGTTGGCGGCTGGTGCGGGCGCGATCGGCGTGTGCGTCGGCGCGAAGTGCCTTCAGCAGCAGAAACTGCCGGCGCGCCTGCACGCGGGGACTCCCGTGGACGGTCTGGACGCGGGTGTCGCGGAGGCGCGCGATGCGGATCTCCAGTACCTACTGGTGTGCACGGGTGCGATCGGCGGCCAGAACGCCGCGATCGTGCTGAAGCGCAGCGCCGGCTGATCGCCGGGTCCACCCCGGTTCCGGTATGGTGTAGGCCTACTTCCCGGCGCTCCGACCGCGTCGAATTCTCTCCGTTCGAGTCTTGAGGAATGCATTGCATGACCAGCCATGACGCCCGACGACGACCGACCCTGCGGAACGACGAACTGGACCCGGCGCTCACCGAGGTGAGTCGCAAGGTCATCGGCTGCGCGATTGATATTCACAAGGCCCTCGGGCCGGGCTTTGATGCTTCGGTGTACGAGCGGGCCCTGTCGATCGAACTCAAAGAGTGCGGCGTGGACCACGACCTGCACTACAGCTTCCCGATCCACTACGGCGGGCAGGACATCGGGCACCACTCGGTGAGTCTGTTCGTGGATGAGCGGTTCGTGGTGCAGGTGATGGCCAGCGACTGCGAAGTCTCGGGCTACGACCGGACGGTGCTGCGTTCGCAGTTGCGAGCGGCGGACCTGGAACTTGGGCTGATCATCAACTTCTCGCGGCGCCGGCTGAAGGACGGCGGGCTGGTGCGGGTGCTGAACCCGGACAAGCTGGACGCGCTGCGCGGCGACGACGAAGAGGACTACGAGGACGAGCATTGAACGCACAAGGCGTCTCCAACGTGGGTCAGCAGCGCCGCGTGGTCATCACCGGCATGGGGTGGATCACTCCGCTGGGCTTTGACGTCGATTCGGTGTGGACGAAGCTGCTGTCGGGCGCGAGCGCGATCGGGCCGGTGACGCATTTCCCGGCCGAGACGTTCCGGACGAACTTCGCGGCGGAGGTGAAGGGCTTTGACCTGGCGAACTTCTTCGCCGAGCCGGAGCCGTTCCGTCACGTGCAGCGGAACAGCGCCTACGCGCTCGCCGCGGCGGCGATGGCGTGGAAGCAGGCCGGGCTGGGTGATGCCGGCAAGGCGGGCCAGATCAACGCGGGGTTCACGAAGGAAGCCGGTTTCGACGAGCGTCGGGTGGGTATCTACCTCGGCGCGGGCGAGGGCATCCTGAACTTCGACGGGTACGCGAAGGCGAACCTGGAGGCGTGGGACGCGGACTCGCGCTCGGTGGACTTCAAGCGTTGGGCGGAAGAGGCGTACAAGCGGTTCGACGCGCACGGCGAGATGGAGCAGGAGCCGAACATGCCGGTGACGCATCTGGCCGAGGCGTTCGGCGCGTGCGGCCCGGCGTTCAACTGCATGACGGCGTGCGCGGCATCGACGCAGTCGGTCGGCGAGGCGTTCGAGATCCTGTCGCGCGGCGACGCGGACATCATGCTCGCCGGCGGCGCGCACTCGATGATTCACCCGCTTGGGATGACCGGGTTCATCCGGCTGACGGCGATGAGCACGCGGCGGGACGAGCCGTCGTCGGCGAGCCGGCCGTTCGACCAGACTCGGGACGGGTTCGTGATGGGCGAGGGCGCGGGGATCCTGGTGCTCGAGGACCTGGACCACGCGCTCGCGCGCGGGGCGACGCCCGTAGCGGAAGTCTGCGGCTACGGGTCGTCCGCGGACGCCTACCGGATCACGGATATTCAGCCCGAGGGCAAGGGCGCGATCGCGGCGATGGGTGAGGCGCTCGAGCAGGCGGGCATCGACCCGCAGGCGACCGATGACAGCGGTCGCCCGCTGGTGCACTACATCTCAGCGCACGGCACGGGGACGAAGGAGAACGACTCGATCGAGACCCGGGCCGTGAAGGGGCTCTTCGGGGACAACGCGGGCAAGATCCCGTTCTCGTCGGTGAAGTCGATGATGGGCCACCTGATCCAGGCGGCGGGGGCGGTGGAACTGATCACCTGCGTGCAGGCGATCCGGTCGGGCTTCGTGCCGCCGACGATGAACCTGCGCACCCCTGACCCGGTGTGCGATCTGGACTATGTGCCGAATCAGGCGCGGGATCTGGCGGATGCGGGCGGCGTGGAAGTGGCGATGTCGAACAGTTTCGGCTTCGGCGGGCAGAACGACACGCTGGTTGTCCGGCGCTACCGGGGATAACGGTCATGGCTCGCGGCTCACGCGCCAGCAAGGGACGCGGGCCGACGCGCCGTGAGCGTCGCGAGGCGGCAGCACGGGCCAAGCGGGGGGGGCGCAGCCAGGAAACCGAAGAAGCGCCGAAGAAGCTGACGACCCGGCGCGAGCGTGCCGCGGCCCGGCTTGCCAGGTCCGGTCGCACCGATCGGTCGTCGCGATCGCGCAGGCGCGGGGTACGCGGGCTGCTCGCGACCGAGGCGCGCCGGCGGGTTTTGTATTCCAGTGTTGTGGTGCTGGCGGCGGTGCTGACGCTGGCGATCGGCGTGGGCTGGTGGCTGGCGTCGCGTCCGCCAGGGTGGTGGGCGGAGGTGAACACGAGCGAGCCCTCTGTGATCTCGACCTCGCGCGCGGTCGAGAACTGGGCGGTTTCGACCATGACGCGACAGCACCCGCATGAGGAGCGGTGGGCGGTGACGATCACCGAGGACGACGCGAACGCGTGGCTGGCGGTGCGTCTGCCCTTGTGGGTGGAGAGCGAGTACGGGCGGTGGCCGGAGGGAATCCGGAGCGTCCGCGTACGGTTTCACGCTGGGCGGGTGATCGTGGGAGCGGACATCCGTGAGCCCGGGGCGGAGGACGCGCGGGTCGTCGCGGCGGCGCTGGAGGTTGATATCGGTGAAGACGGCAGCGCGCGGGCGGGGATCGGTTGGACGCAGATCAACCGGCTGAAACTGCCCGGGGTGATCGGGTTGAACCGGCTGAGCGAGTGGATCGACAGCGCGGGCGAGGGAGAGATCGCCGAGCGGCTGGGCGAACTGGTGCGCGGGGAACTGAACGCCGAGACGCTCGACTGGCGTCTGGAGGACGGGCGGCGCGTGACGGTGCACAGCATCCGCAGCGAGGGGGGCGAACTGAGTCTTGTCTGCTCGACGAGCGCTGCTCCGGTGCGGACACGGCGCTGACGCCGGCCTACTTGACCTTGCGCAGGTATTCCATGATGCGGTCGGCGACACCCTTGCCGACGCACTGCACATAGAGGCGATTCGGGGGCAGGACATCGACGACGAGAGCTGTGCCGCCGGAAGCAAGGACGCTGATGCTCTGGGCGGGTTTCTCGGCGTTGGTGAGCAGCGAGCGGACCATGGTCTCAAGGGTCTCGTGCTCGTCGCGCGAGACGAAGAGCGGGTCGCGGCTGTTCTGGTGCAGGGAGGCCTCGGCGTCGATGTCGAGCCAGCGCTCGACGTTGGCCATGTCGAAGGCGGTGAGGTCGAGCACTTCCCTCCAGCTCGTGCGCGGGACGAGGGCGACCTCGTTGATGTTGAGGGCGTGGAAGACCTCGTCGCACATGCGCGGCAGGCTTTCGGTGCTCGCGTCGAGGGTGCGGTCCGCTTGTTCAGAGTCCGGCGGGTTCGCTCCGATGTTCAGCGTGCAGGAGCGATCGTCCACGATCGTGAATTGCACCATCCCGTCCTGCTCGTCGGCTTCGACGCCGAGTTTCTCGATGACGGGAAGGGCTTTCGCGTAGGCGAGGAAATCCACCGGTCCTCCAGGGGTTGGGCGCGGGCCTCGGCCGGCGCGGTTGGGTTGGGTCGCACGACGCTGGCTTCAGCCGGGTCGTCGGCGACATCAATCTATCGACCGACGCGGAGGGGGATCAAGAGTCAGCAGGCCGATCTCCCACGCGCCGGATCGAATTGTGATTCCGGTACACTAGGCACGGTGGGATCGGTTACCAGCAATAGCCCGAAAACGCTCACGGTTCGGGAGGCCGCCGATGCGGTCCGCGCGGACCGACTGGTGGTCGTGCCGACGGAGACGGTCTTCGGGATCGCTGCTGCGGCGTCTTCGAAGGGGGCGGTGGACTCGCTGTGGTCGCTCGGCACCGAATCGAGTCGGCGGGCGCTGGCGTGGCACATCGAGTCCGGCACGCGCCTGGCCGAGACGCTGGAGGGGGCGGAGCACCGGCTTTCGGCGGTGCAGCGTCGGCTGGTCGAGAAACTGTGCCCCGGCCCGCTGTTGCTCGCGATCGAACTCGGTGACGACGCGATCGAGAGGGTGCGATCGGCGCTCGGTGTCGAGGCGGGTGTGCTCGACGACGACGGGGTGCTGCTGGTCCGGATCGTCGCGAACCCCCAGACCCAGCGGGCTATCAGCGAGGTGGGCGGTCCGGTGATCGTTCGATCGATCCCTGGCGGCGGCAACGCACGAACAGGCGACGAGATCACCCGCGCGATCGATCGCATGGGGGCGGCGCATCTGGTTGCCGGCGTGCTCGAGAGCGATTCCCGCCCGCTGGGCAAGGGGTCGACGCTCGTACGATTCCTGACTTCGGGCGGCTATCGTGTTGATCGCGAGGGCGCGTACGCCGAACGCTACATTGATAAGCAGATTATGCGAACCATTCTCTTCGTCTGTACCGGGAACACGTGTCGCTCGCCGATGGCGGCTGCGATCGCGCGGGAGTTGATCGCGCGCGAGCCGCTGGAGTTGCCAACGACCGTTCGCAGCGCCGGCGCGTTCACATCGGGCGGGATGCCCGCGACTCCGGAGGCGGCGACGGCGGTCGAGTCGCTCGGGTACACGATGGGGGGGCATCAGTCATCGGTGCTGACGCGCGAGATGATCGCGCAGGCCGACGAGATCTACGGGCTCACTTCGTCGCATGTGGACGCGATCCGCGCGATCGACCCGAACGCGGGGGACAAGGTGAAACTGCTCGATCCGGACGGCCAGGACGTGACCGACCCGATCGGGCAGTCGCAGCCGGTCTACGATGCCACGGCGAAGCGACTGCGCGAGTTGATCGAGAAGCGTTTGGACGCGATGCGTTCGGCGGAGAAGGGCGGGGCGGCGCGATGAAACTCGCTATCGGTTCGGATCATCGCGGGCGCGACGCGGCGCTGCACCTCGAGAAACGCCTGCGCGATGCGGGTCATGAGATCGTCGCGATGGCGGTGCTCGGCGAGGGCGAGATCGGCGACTACCCCGACGCGGCGTCGGTCGTGGGGCGTTCGGTCGCGTCGGGCGAGGCCGTACGCGGGATTCTCATCTGCGGCACCGGGCTGGGGATGGCGATCGCTGCGAACAAGATTCAGGGCGTGCGAGCGGCGACCGCGCACGACGAGATCACCGCGGAGCTGTCGCGGAGTCACCTCGACGCGAACGTGTGCTGCCTTTCGGCGGACCTGCTGGGCCTGCGCCTGATCGAGAAGATCGTGGACCGTTGGCTGACCATCGAGTTCGAGGGCGGGCGACACCAGCGCCGGATCGAGAAGATCAACGCGATCGAAGCCGGCGAGGGCGACTGACCGGCTCGGGAACGGATCAGTCCGAACCGATGACAACGGACGCGATGGCGTCGATGCGCTGGCAGATGTCGGGGTGGGCGCGCCAGCTCGGCTGAAGGCGGAGGCGCCGGATCTCGCGGGCGATGGCGGGCGTGCGGCTGCCGTCGGCGTTCTGGCGACTCAGGATCTCGAGCATGCGCATCGAAGCGTGCCAGTAGGCGCGGGCCGAGCGGTCCTCGGGCGCGGTGGCGCTGACGATGGTGCGGAAGGTGCTGAATGCGTCGGCGTCGTTGCCGGTGCGGAGTGCGGCTTCGGCTCCGATGATCGAGAGCCAGGCGCGGTCGGCGGGTTCCTTGATGCGGCTGAGCGCGTCCGTTGCGACGGTGGCGACTTCGCGGAGCGTGTCGGCGTCGTCCGTGCGCAGTGCGGCGGAGAGCGAGCGGATCGCGAGGCGGGTGTAGACGCCGCCGCGATGAGACAGCACGGAGCCGGCATCGACGGCGGCCCCGGCCATCGGAAAGTTCGGTTGAGCGCTGGGGATCGAGGCACGGATGTCGGCGCCATCGGGCAGGTCGCGCTGGGCGAACAGCGCTGCGCCGAAGATTCTGTTGTCGGTGACCGGTCCGGTCAGCGACTCGCCGGCGAGGAGGGCCGCGCGCGTGGCAAGGACCTGGACGATCCAGTCCGGATCGAGCTCAACGGTTTGCAGTGTCCGGAACGCGGCCTCTGGTTCAGCAAGGCCGGCGACACGCATGGTGGCGATCAGGCCGGGGTCACCCTCCGCGCGTTCGAGCGGGTCGGCGAGCTGGTTGAGCAGCTCGATGGCGTGCTGCTCCTTCTCGCGGGAGATGATGGGCTCGTCGATGAGCGAGGAGACCTGACTTCGGACGAGCAGGTCGAGCAGCCGCGTTGCAGAGGCGGCGAGCGCGACCTGTGCGTCGCGGTCGGTGAGATCGGTCTGAGCGGTGCGTTCGAGAAGCCGCTGGGCACGCTCGAACGCGTCGCCTTCGGTTGGGATCGCCAGCAGATCGAGGTTCGACCGCGACGATCCGGGCCGGGCGATGAGCGCATCGACGAGTTCGGCAATGTCTGCGTCGGTCGCGTCGTCCCAGATCTCCGGGTGATCGGGAGTCGCGAGGCACACACGCAGCAGGTACGCGACCCACTCCAGCGCGGATTCGCCGAGGGGCGTGCCCGAAGCCAGTGTGTCAAAGCCGATGCCGAGTTCTGCGAGGTGCTTCACTCGGATGAGTTCCGGAGCATCGGGATCGAGTTGGCCCATCTGCAGCGCCAGCGCGAGCAGCGTCAGCGGGCCGACATCCGCGTCGCGGAGGACGGTGCGTGGGTCTTCGGCACGCGCTGCTTCGGCGATGAGCAGGGTCGCCTTGGCGGTCTGGCCGAGCGCATCGGTGGACGCGCCCTTCAGCAGCGCTTCGCTGTGGAAGACGGGCTCGAGCCATGTCAGGTCGTCGTATGCTCGTTCGCGCGCGAGGTCGAGGGCTTCGCCGGCGAGGCGATCCGCTTCGGCGGCGAGCAGTCTCGATCGCTGGTCGGCGGTCGACGCCTGCGAAGCGCTGATGGACGCGAGGCGCAGGCGCAGTCGCTCGGCGTCTTCCGGATTCTCGGGCATCGACCCGCGCGCCTCGACGGGTGAACGGGCGATCGCGACCAACAGGGTCTCGGCGGCGCGGAGACTCGCGAGCGTGCCGGGGGCGGTTTCGGCGAGGTCGCGGTCCTCGCGGAACGCGTCGCGGACCGACCGTATCGCTCCGACGGCGCGCTCGGTGTCGCGGAGCCGGAGCGAGGCGATGGCGATGATGAGTCCGCGTTCGGCATCGGACCAGGCGGAAACGGATTCGGCGCGCTCGGCGGTGCGCCGGGCCTCTTCGAGCGCGCGGCGCGACTCGTCGCTCGTGCCGATCGCCGGATCCACCGCGACGCCGTAGACGAGCAGGCCCCGTGCCCGGGCGAGCGGCAGGAGCACGGTGCTGAGTTGGACCGCTTCCTCGATGCCGTCCTCGTTGGCGGCATCGGCTTCGCGCAGGCGGTTGTCGATGATCGGCTGCATCGCGCCGAGCAGGTCGGCGAGGGTGCGCGCTGCGCTGCGGAGTTGCTGGCGTTCGTCGTCGGTCGGGACGCCGAAGAGCGCCCAGCGGAGCGAGTCGTCCGACCAGCCGGGGAGGGCCTTGAGCAGTTCGGCGTCGAAGGCGCGACACAGGTCGGCGAGAGAATCCTCGTTTTCGCGCTGGAGAATCGCGATCCGCTCGCCGGCATTCTGCGCGAGCACCGGGGAAACGCAGAGCAGCGATGCGCCGAGGGCGATCGGGATCGTCAGAGTGCGGATCGGTCGCATGGGTGCATGTTAGCCGTCGCTGGGGCGGGCGAAGCGGACGCGCTCGAACCCGGCGCGGGTGACGGCGTTGTAGGCGCCGAGCGTGTGCTCCCAGCGGGTACCGGGCTCGGGCGCGATGACCATCTCGTGGTCGGGCGCGAGCAGGTCGCCGCGGAGCGAACCGAGCGTCGTGGTGAGGGCGTCGTAGCCGTTGAGTTCGCCGACGAGCGGCGAATCGGTGGTCAGGGCGTAGTCGGCTTGTCCGTCGCCGCTGGAGCGGACGCTGACAAGGATGGGTTGTTCGGGCAGGGCGAACGGGTCGTCGGCGACCTCGGCGGCGCCCTGGCCGGGCAGGTCGAGCGCGAAGGCGTCTTCCTGTTTGGCGAAGTCCGCGGTGAGCATGAAATAGAGCAGGAGCAGGAAGACCACATCGATCATCGCGGTGAAGTTGAGAGCCATCGATGCCTTGCGAACGCCGGTGTGGCGGCGCGTGCTCATCCGGCGCCCGAGCGGCTGCTCGCCGGATCGCTCGACGACGGGTTCGCCCCAGTCCAGCGAACGCAGATCGACTCCGGTGGTCTTCGCGCTCATCGCTCGCTGTCCTCCGTGAGCGTGAGCAGTTGGACTCGCGTCAGGCCCGCATCGCTGACGGCCTGCAGGACGGGGTGGACGCGTTCGTACGTTTCGGTGCGATCGGCGCGCACGATGACGATCGACTGCGGGTCGCGTTCGCGTTCGCGGACGAGCTGGCGAACAAGGCCGTCGAGACCGGCGCGGTCATTGTCGAAGTCGAGCGTGCCGAGGCGGTACGGCGCGCCCTCGCGGTCCTGCGGGACGACGTTGATGACGACGACGGACTCGCGCGCCGGCTCGTCGGTCTTGGCGTCGGCGATCTCGGGGAGCGTGAGATCGACGAGGCGGGCGCGCTGGATCTGGCTGACCAGCATGAAGAAGATGATCAGCAGGAACACCACGTCGATCATCGGCGTCATGTTGGCGTTGACACCCGCTGCGCCGCGTTGGTAGACGCGGGACCTCACGCGCTCTTCGCGACCTTGGTCTTCTCGGCCGCCCGCGCTTCGGTGGTTGGTGCTTCGGTGGTCGGCTTGAAGCGGTTGATGAGCTCCTCGGCTTCGCGGGTTGCCTCGACGGTGAGTGCGTCGATCTTGTTGCGGAGCAGGGCGTAGCCGGCGAGGGCAGGGATCGCGACGACGAGGCCCCAGAATGTGGTCGTGAGCGCGGTGCCGATGCCCGCGGCGAGGCCGACGGGGTTGGGCGTGCCACCGGCGGCGACGATCTCACGGAACGCGAGGATCATTCCGTAGACGGTGCCGAACAGTCCGACCATGGGGGCGACGCCGCCGATGACGTTGAGGGGTTCGACCTTGCGCAGGCGTTTGATCGTGAGTTCCTCGGCGGTCTGGTCGAGTCCCCGGATCATGGAGCCGAAGCCGCTGGGGGCGTCGGTGAGGGCGGCGTGGAGCACGCGGGCGAAGAAGGAGTCGTCGGAGGTGACGGCCTTCAGGCCGCCCTCGTAGTCGGCTTTGCCGAGCGCGGTGCGTGCGGCTTTGAGCGTCTGGTCAGGCAGGATCTTCTCGCGCTTGGTCTCGAGCGCGATGGAGATGATCAGCCCGATGCATACCGCCGAGAGCGCGAGCAGCAGCCAGATGATCGCGGTGCCCAGTAGCTCGATGTTGCCGGTATCGGCGTGGCGCTGCACGAAGAAGGCCTCGAAGAGCGAGGTCGTCTGCGTGGCTTCGTCCTGCGCGAGAGCAGTCGGGGCCAGCGCGATGAGGGTGGTTGCGGTGAGGGCTATTCGCATGGTTGTGGGTCGCATACCGCTCCGATTGTCACTGCGGGTCGAGCAGCTCGTCGAGCTCCTCACGAGAGATCACCGTAAACGAATTCCCTCGAGCGGACCCGTGCTCTCGCGCGATCGCTTCGAGCACACCGGCCGAGTCGAGGTCGATGAACTGCACGGTGTGGATCGCCAGGCGTCGGCGCCCGGTCCGCCGATCGCGCGGGTTCAGCCGATCGAGGGTGGCGAGGATCTGTTCGCGGCTCTGTTCCCACGCGCCCGAGCCGGCGCTGGCGCGGGAGAGGATGAAGATCGAGCCGGTCTCCGATGCCTGGAGCAGGGCCACGGCGTGTTCGAGAGCCGGCACGGGGTTGCCCCGACCGGACGCCTGCACGCCCTCAACCCAGTCGAGCACCGCGCGACGGTTCTCGCGCAGGGCCCGGATCAGGCGCCACTGACGCCGGGCACCGGTGTTGACCGGATCGGGTGCGGCGATGAAGCCGTTGTCCTGAAACATGACGACCTGAAACCGCTGGCTCGCCCCGAGCTGATCCATGGACTGCTTGAGCATGGCCTTCACGCTGGGGAGCGAACTGACCATCGGCCCGGAGGCGTCGATCACGTAGACAACGTCCTGGGCGTTGCCCGCGCCGAGGCCGGCAAAGCGGACCTCCGGGTAGCGACGGGCCATCCGAGCGTCCTGCAACTGCTCGGCCTCCCCGGCGTCGCGCTCGGTTTCGGGCATTGGCGTCTCGACGCTCCGGATCGTCGGTTCGAACAGTTCCGGGCGCTGGACCTCGGTCAGGATTGCGTCGATCTCGGGCTCGGGAAGATCGGCGGGCGAGGGGCGTTCGGCGTCTGCGGACTCCGGTTCGTCGCTGGGAGAATCCGGGGCCATCGCGGGGTTGAAGAAACTGGTTTCGACGGGCGGTCCGGCGGGCTTTTCCGGTCGGGAGACCGACCAGACCAGAAACACACCTCCGATGACGAGCGCGGCGTGCAACGCCAGAGACACGGCCCACGGCAGGGTGCGCTCCACGTTGCGTCGATCGATCCATTTCGCGCGGCTCATGCGAGCAGTCTATCGCAAGCGATCGGGCGGACGGTTCAGAGGAATCAGTCCCCGTCGTCGGCGAAGCCGTCGCGCCGGTGGGCCTTATCGCCGCGACCGAACATCAGGTGGTCGAGACTGAGTTTGCCCGGTCCGACGATCAGAAGTGCAAGGGCCGTCATCAGCACCACGAAGTGCAGCATGAGGGGCATCCAGATCTGCGCGGAGACATCGGGGTTGCTGATCTGCGGATCCGGCAGGAATCCGAGGATGCCGTCGCGCATGGCCCAGGTCGGTCCGATCTCGAGCACCCACATCGAGAGGCCGGTGCAGGCGGCGAGCCCGAGAGCCCAGACGCGCGTGAAGAATCCGAGGATCACCGCGTATCCGCCGAAGGCCACGATAAGGGCGAAGGCGATGGAGCCGATCTTGACCCAGATGCCGCCGTTGCCCACGGCCGGGGGCAGGACGGTGCGGTTCGCGGTCGCGTCATCGCCGTCGTCGACGGGCTCGGCGGCCTCGAGCGCGGTCAGCGCGACCAGCACCCAGCGCCTCGCGGTCTGGTCTGTGCCCTCGAACTGCGCGGCGGTATAGGCCGGGGTGCCGATGGCCGCGTCGGCGCGTCCATCGGATTCCGGCTGGGCGCCGGCCCGGCGGGTCAGCGAAACGCCCGACAGGGGGGGCGGTGTCACGGGGTCCGCGGCCTCGTCCGGGGCTTCCGGCGTGTTGGGCTGCTGCGATTCCGGGGCGATCTCCGGGGAGGGCGTCGTCGCCGGCGGCCTGGCGGCGTCGGGCTGGCGGATATCGGCGTTGGCGAGAATCGCGGTCTGCTGGGCGGTCAGGTCCATGGTGCGGAGCATGGGCGTGCCGATCCAGATAAACGTCGCCGCGAGGCCCGTTCGCAGGAGCAGAGGGGCGATGTTCACGCTGAGTTTCTGGCCGAGGCCCATGGTGCGCTCCTTCGTGCGTCTGGGTGGGGGCGTCCGATTCTTCCCCGTATATTTGGGATCTCGACCGCGTGGGTTAAGCCCGCGCGTCGTTTCCTGACCACCATGTTACTCGGCGGGGGCCTGTTCACGCAGAATCGCCGGTAGAATGGGCGAGTTCAGCGCGGGCGTGGCGGAACTGGCAGACGCGCGGGATTTAGGTTCCCGTGTCTTTACGACGTGCAGGTTCGATTCCTGTCGCCCGCATTGGTCCGATCCGGCGCAAGATCTGCGGATCGGGACGCAGAAGACGCGCTTTTGGCGCGTCCGGTCGGAGTTACCCGGTCGACATGGCGCCGGTGGCGGCTATCTTCAGATTGAAGCAGCCATGAACGTCTCCGGACCATCCATCCCGTTCCACCTCGCCCGAGCGTACGGCGTGAAGCCGAACGCGGCGGTCCGTCCGGTCAATCCGGTAGTTCGCCAGACGGGGCCGGCGGCCCAGCCGGCGTCGCGCCCGACCGACTCGGTGGGCCTGACCAGCGCCGTGCAGGGCATTCGCCCGACGGAAGTGGGGCGAGCCCAGCGCATCGACGCGCTCGTCGGCGCGGAGGTTCCGGGCGGCGTGCGGTTCACCGAGAATGGCCCGGAACCGACGACGAACCCCTCGGACCTACGCAGCGCTGAGGCGATCCGGGCGCTGGTCGAAGGCAAGTCGGTGGCTTCGGCTCCAAACCTCGAATCGGCATCGATCCCGATGTATCGCAACCCGGCCATGAAGAACGCCGCGGCGGCGAGCATCGCCCACTCCCGGAATTCTCTGGACGTCTCCGGCTAAAGGCGCGGGTCGGCGAACACCTCAACTGCCGAAGTGCTGGAGCAGCAGGTTCAGATCCTGCAGGTCGACGACGCCGTCACCGTTGAGGTCGCCGCCGGTCGATTCGAGCCCGAAGTCGGACAGCAGCAGGTTGAGGTCCTGGAGGTCCACCGCGCCATCGCCGTTGGCGTCGCCGGGGATGTCTTCGTGTCCCAAGGTGATGACGAGGTCTCGTCCGCGCCCGCGGACAAGGATCGTTCGTCCGTCGTCGCTCACATCGAGCGCGTTGAGCAACCGGGTGCAGCACGGGATCGCGATTCCACTCTCGATCGCGACGGTGCGGAGCGGGCGCGTGCCGCCGGTACGGGTCCAGTAGAACGCGCGATCGTTGAAACCGCCGACCGCGACGGAGCCGTCGGCGTTGGTGCGGATTGTCCGGGCGTAAGGCACATCGACCGGGCCGATCGGATCGAGCCCTTCGAGGATCTCGTACGCGCCGTTCTCCCATCGGAAGTGCATCGCGGCGGTACTCGCCATGATGCGCCCGACGATGACCGTGCCGTCCTGGTTCGTGTCGATCGCGTAACTCGCGGTCGCCCACCACGGGAGCACGCCGAGCGACTCGACCTCTCCGTCGACCCATCGCACGGCCTCGGCCATGCCGCTCTCGTTGGTGCTGAAGCCGACCACAACGCGTCCGTCGTGACTCACCGAGACCGCCGTGGCTTCGCCGGCCGCGCCGGTCAACGGCTCGAGCAGGCGAAAAACGCCCATACGGATGGAGAACGCCGCGGTTTCGTCCTTACCGATGAGCGCCCGCCCGACCATGGTTGAGCCGAGGCTGTTCACGCCGGTGATGAAGACGGGCTGCATGCCGGGGTACGACTGCACGTGCAGGGGTGAACCCTCGTACCACATGCAGGCCCCGTTCAGCGGCCCGTCGTTGGGGTCGGGCAGCGAGGCGAGACCCCCGATGACGCTCCCGTCGCGGTTGATCGCGTAGGCGAGCGCGTGGGGCGGGACGTAGCCCGACCGGCTGGGCTCGGCGAGCCACGAGAGCGAGCCGCGGTTCCACATGGCGGCTCGCGAGACGCCGATGCCGTCTTCGGTGTCGGTGTACCACTCGCGTCCGACGACGATGTGTCCATCGCCGCTGAGCGCTGCTGGATAGAACGCGCGGGTCGTGTCGGGTGTGTGTGGGCGTTCGAGTTCGATCCAACCCGGTTCGGGAGGATCGACTTCCTGTGCCTGCACGGATGCCTTCGTCGCAACCGAAGCTGCGGCGACAGCCGCACCGAATCCCAATCGTCGCATGCGTTTGACTCCGTTCGGGCCACGGCGCGGATCCGTCCGAGCCGTCGAACTTGCAGGGTGCTCGATCGACGGATCGCTGGCGGATCCGACTCCCGAAACAGGTGACACCCCGGGCCGTTGGTGATACGTGCGTCTGAACTCTCTCAGGGCGCGCACGTTAACCGTGCATTACGCAAACGTGAAGAGGACGGTTGCTGCAAAATCGGGAGTATTGCGCGGAAGTGCTCCTGCGCGTCAGAATCGAACAAAGTGCCTGAAAAACAAGTGATTTCCCAGATTGTCATCGGCTCGCATGAACCCTGAAACAGGGGTGCGTCGCCCGGCGGATCGAGCACATCGTTCGTGAGGTCACGAAACGTCGGCACCCTTCGCGCGGTAGTACGGACCGACGTCCACGCGCGACGCCTTGGTGTACTTGCTTGCCATCATTGCGGACCAGGTCGCCTGTTTGCCGGAGCGTTCGTGCATGTATCGCTCGTAGACCTCGTCGTACGATCCGATGTGCCTCATGACCTCGTCGTCGCTGGGGTAACCGTTTTCGAAGAGCACACCGTCGATGTCGACGCGCGGTCGCGGCATGGGGTCTTCGTCGGGGATGCCGACGCAGAGGCCGTAGAGCGGGTACACGCCGCGCGGGAGTTGGAGCAGTTCGTCCACCCGGTTCAGGTCGTTGCGCAGGCCGCCGATGTAGCAGATGCCGTAGCCCATCGATTCGAACGCGACGCAGGCGTTCTGCGCGAAGAGCGAGGCGTCGATTACGGCGACCAGGAACGCTTCGAGTTTGGCGTCGTACTCCTCGCCGGATTGCCGCGTGAGCAGCATGTGTCTGCGTACATCGGCGCAGACGACGAAGAACGCGCCGCACTCGACCACCTTCGGCTGGGGACCGGCGAGTTCGGCGATGCCCGAGCGGATCGCGGGGTCGGTGATGCGGATGATGCTGTAGGCCTGCACATTCGAACTCGTCGAGGCCATCTGCCCGGCTTCGATCGCGCGCCGGATGTCATTCTCGGGCAGGGGATCCGGCTTGAACCGCCGGATCGAGCGGTGCGCGAGCATGGTCTCAAGAGCGGAGGCGCTGGACGCAGACGGCTGGTGCATGGTGATTCCTGCAGGCGATAAGGGGCTGCTCAGGCCTCCGGGCGCATCATCGGGAAGAGGATGACATCGCGGATCGTGCGCTGGTTCATCAGCAGCATGCAGAGGCGGTCGATGCCGAGCCCGAGGCCACCGGCGGGCGGCATACCGACCTTGAGGGCGTTGACGAAGTCCTCGTCGAAGGTGCGGAATGTGGTTTCCTCATCGTCGATGCCGGCGAGCTGCTCGCGGAACTTGGCTTCCTGGATGTCGGGGTCGTTGAGTTCGGTGTAGGCCGGGCCGATCTCCATGCCGCCGATGAACAGGTCCCAGCGTTGGGCCAGTTCCGGGTTGTCCGGGTCAGGGCGAGTGAGCGGGGAGAGCGCTGCGGGGTAGTCGAAGACAAAGGTCGGGCGGGCCGGGTCGATTGTGGGCTCGGCGACCTCTTCGAAGAGTTCGTTGACGATAAGGATGTCGGCGAGTTGCGTGCCGTCTTCGGTCTTGGTCTTCAGCCCGCGCTTCTCCGCCTCGGCGCGCGCCTTGACGGTATCCGTCATCGGGAACCCGAGGGCGTTTTCGAACAGTTCGGCATAGGTAATGCGATCGAACGGGCGCCCGTAGTCGATCTGGTGATCGAGGTAGGGCAGGACCAGATCGCCGGACGCGGTATCGTCGCGATCGCCCAGTTCGGAGGCAACAAATGACGCGGCGTCTCGGATCAGGCCTTCGGCGATCTCGGCCATGGTCTCGTAGTTGCCGAACGCCTGGTAGAGCTCGAGGGAGGTGAATTCGGGGTTGTGGCTCTTGTCGACGCCCTCGTTGCGGAAGTTGCGGCTGAACTCGTAGACGCGGGGCATGCCGCCGACCATGAGGCGCTTGAGGTAGAGCTCGGGGGCGATGCGCATGAACAGGTCGATGTCGAGGGCGTTCATGTGGGTGCGGAACGGGCGTGCCGCGGCGCCGCCGGCCATGGCCTGGAGGACGGGGGTGTCGACCTCGAGGAAGTCCTGGTTGCCGAGGTATTCGCGCATCCGAGTCATCATGCGCGATCGCATCTTGAAGGCCTGCATGGCCTCGGGGTTGGTGTACAGGTCGATGTAGCGCTTGCGATAGCGCTGCTCGATGTCCTGCAGGCCGCTCCACTTCTCGGGCGGGGGGACGAGGCTCTTGCTGGCCATCTCGACGCTCTTCGCCCAGACGGTGATCTCGCCCTTGCGGGTCCTGCCGAGGCGACCCTCGACCACGACGATGTCGCCGAGGTCGAGCTGCTTCACGAGCTCAAAGGAGTTTTCGTCGACGTCCTTCTTGCTGGCGGCGATCTGCAGGTCGCTGTCCATCGCGCCGCGGAAGGGCGACGGCTCGATCGCGGGCTTTCCAGCCTCTTCGTCGGCCTCCTGGCCCTCGATCATGACGGCGGGACCGGTGGTGTGGTCTCGGATCTGGAGCCAGATGAGCTTGCCCTGGCCACGCTTGAGCATGACCCGTCCGGCGACCTTGACGATCGGGCGACCGTCCACGATCTCGATCTGCGGGGCGTTCGGGTCGGCCTTGCGGGCCTCGGCGTTGGTCTGCTCGGCGTCCTGAAACTTCTGGTCGGCGGCTTCGTCGTACCGGGCCTTGGCCTCGGCGAGCGTGATGAGCCCGTCGGTTCGCTGGCCGTAGGGGTTCAGGCCGAGGGCGCGAACGGCGTCGCGGTTCTCGCGGCGCTGCTGCTCGAGGCGATGGGTGGACGAGCCGGCATCGCTGCCGGATTCGGTGGTGGTGGGTGTCGTGGCCATAGGGAGGGCATGGTAGCCGCGCACGGAAGGTATCGTGCGCGTATCTATGGCTCCGGAAGGCCCGATTCTGCACACCGAACGGCTGGTGCTCCGTCCGCCGACGATGGAGGATCTGGGTGAGTATGCGCCGATCTTCGCCGACCCCGAGGTGATGCGCTACATCGGAGACGGTTCGCTGCGCACGCCGGATCGGGTGGCGAAGTCGGTTGCGCGGATCCGCGAACTGTTTGAGACACGCGGCATCGGCGGGTTCGTGCTTGTTGAACGCGAGACCGGAGACATCCTCGGGGACTGCTTCCTGGTGCCAATCATGCGCAGCGGCGCGGATCCGTCGGACATGACCGATCGCGGCCCGGAGATCGAACTGGGGTATCGCCTGAAGAAGGATGCGTGGGGCAAGGGCTACGCGACCGAGGCGGCCGGGGCGGTGCTGAACTGGGCGACCGGCGTTGGTGGGCCACGCCTCACGGAGGTCGTCGGCGTGACGCACCCTGACAACGAGCCGTCAAAGCGGGTGCTCCGGAAGCTCGGCTTCGAGGACGCCGGGGAGACCCAGGCCTTCTACAACATGACGACCTCGCTGCTGGTGTATCCGGCGCAGCGCGAGGGCCGATAAGACCGCGTTTTCGTGCGCCGAAGCGGCGATTGGGCGTGGCACCAAGCCAGAATCCTTGTCTCAGATAGCGGTTCTACGCACAATTGAACAGGACCCTGAGGAGGAGAACACCATGCGCGCTTCGACCCTGATCGCGATCGCTGCTTCCGCGGCGACCATTGGCCTTGCCTACGCCAGCAACACCACGCTGATCCGCCCGGATTCGGCGACCGCCGAGAGCGAGTTCAGCGGCTCGTACGACATCGGCAACGCCATCGACGGCTCCGGCCTTCCGGTGGATTTCACACCCGCCGATCCGCACGCGACGTACGTGGTGAACAACCACTGGACGACTCGCTCGAACGCGATCCCGAACGGCACCGCGAACGCGACGTTCTTTTTCGATGAGCCGCAGGACCTGGGCCGGTTCTACATGTGGAACCATCGTTCCGACGGCGTCGCTTCGAACCCGTTCTACGAGGTCATGCTGTTCGATCTGATCTTCCGCGATGCTGACGGCGTCGAGTTGTACTCGATGACGGAGGTCCCTGCGGTTGGCGAAACGGCGGTGGCGCAGACGTTCTGCTTCCCCGAGGTCGTGGGTGTGCGTTCGGTCGAGCTGCGAATTCTCGAGAACCAGGGCTCGATCTACACCGGTGTGGCCGAGGTTGCGTTCGGCGACGCCAGCCCTTCCAAGTGCCTCGGTGACGCGAACTTCAACGGCACGATCGATCTTGGCGACCTGAACGCGCTGCTCGCGGCGTTCGGTCAGCCGGTCTCGCCGTGCACGCCTCGCGACACAAACGGCGACGGGATGCTGGATCTGGCGGACCTGAACTACATCCTGGCGAACTTCGGGAACGACTGTCCGGAGTGAAGCGGGGCGTTGCTGCGGGTCCGGCGCGCGGTAGCATCCCGGCATGAGCCAATCGATCAAGCGCATCGGCGTCCTCACCGGCGGCGGGGATTGCCCCGGCCTCAACGCGGTCATCCGGGCCGTCACCAAGACCGCCATCTTCGACCACGGCTGGGAGGTCATGGGCATCCGCGACGGGTACCTCGGGCTGATCGAGGACCGCGTGTCGACGCTGAACGCGAACAATGTGTCGGGCATCCTGACCACCGGGGGCACGATCCTCGGGACTTCGAACAAGGCCAACCCGGAGAAGTACGCGACGGGGACCGACGCCAAGGGCAGCACGATCTGGTCGGATGTGACCGACACCTGCCTGAAGACCATCGAGCGCCACCGGCTGGACGCGATCGTCGCGATCGGCGGGGATGGCACGATGTCGGGTGCGCAGCCGTTCATCAGGGCCGGGGTCAATGTCATCGGCGTGCCGAAGACGATCGACAACGACATCGTGGGGACGGACCTGAGCTTCGGGTTCCAGACGGCGGCGGACATCGCGACCGAATCGCTTGACCGGATCCATACGACGGCGGAGTCGCACCAGCGGGTGATGGTGGTCGAGGTGATGGGTCGCAACGCGGGCTGGATCGCGCTGCACTCGGGTGTGGCCTCGGGCAGCGATGTGATCCTGATCCCCGAGATCCCCTACGACCTCGAGAAGGTCGCGGCGTATACCGAGTACCGGCGCTCGATCGGGCGGGACTACACGGTGGTCTGCATCTCCGAGGGCGCGGCGCCCAAGGGCGGGCAGCAGGCGGTGCAGCGGCTCGACCCGACCTCGCCGGACCCGGTGAAACTCGGCGGGATCGCCCGCCAGCTCGCGCACAATCTACAGGCGATGACCGGACAGGAGAGCCGCGCGACGGTGCTCGGCCATGTGCAGCGCGGCGGCTCGCCGACCCCGGCGGACCGGGTGCTGGCGACGCGCTTCGGGCACGAGGCCGCGATGATTCTCGAGGAGGGCAAGCGGAACCGGATGGTGGCGTATGTCGGCGGCGATGTGACGGACATCGACATCACGGTCCCAGCGCACAAGCAGCGGACGATTCCGGCGGATAATCACCTCTTGCAGGCGGCGCGTGCGGTGGGGACGTGCTTTGGGGATGGGTGAGGGTTAGTCGGCTTCGAGCAGGTCGCGGAGTTCCCAGAGGGCGCGGGTGCCTTTCTGAACCGCGGCGAGGTCGTCGAACCAGTCTCGTCGAATGTAAACGGCCATGGGGCTTCGGCGAGTCAATTCCTGTGAAGAGAAATAGGACGGGTCCCACGGCTCCACCACATTCTCTGCTGGGAATTTGAGCTTGCGCAGTTCAGCCGCGGATGACTGTCGGTCGTTCATCGAGCGGTCGTATGAGTAGACATCCATGTCATGGCCAAGCCACCCTCGTGCAAAGTCATGCAAACGTTGCTGGAAATTCTCTTCTGTGTCGATGGCCGCGGCGATTTGCTCAACTCCGTGAGCAGCATTGAAGATATCTCGATCTGAGAACCATCCGGGGGCGAGTTCGAGAAAGCTCTGCCGATCCAACCATTTCGTCTCGATCTGATCGAACATGTAGATATACATGCGCTCGGCATCGCGCTTCATGTTCTCCTCGAATCGGAGCGGATCATCAGGCCGGAGGTTGTCGAGGTCTCGGAGCATGGTTTCGCGTTGGATCTCGTCGAGAGTGTCTACTCCGCGAAGTTCGACGAAGTCGAGAAGCATCGACGCCAGTTGCGCCGCGCGCTTGGTCGACTGCAGTCGTCCCCGTTCGGCACCGTCGAGTTCGGAGAGGAACGCGCCTCGCAAGCCAGCGAAAGTCACGGCGGTCGGTCCCTGTTTGACTTCGATTGTGGGCGATCCTGCGAGAAGGTGCTGAATGGCCGCGAGATCATCGGCCAATCCAAACCAATTCTGGTAGTAGGACCGCACAAACCATCCTTGGCCTTGAGCGGCTATCCCGAAGTCTCCGTCGCTCGCCCGAATAGCCGCGTGCGCGTATCGGTGCAAGGACAGAACCGGATCGTCACTTTGGACAACCGACGCGTGCATCATGCCGATGCCGGGCCAGAAGAGCGTGCGGATGCACGGTGTCTCGCGCAGGACCTGAATGAGATCGAGCGGGAGAACGTTGAGACAGGAGGGGGCCTCTTCGGTAATCACGCACAGGAGGGTCGAAGCCGCTTCCGCCACCGATTCGCCCCAATCCACCAGTGGTGAGGTGTAGTTGGTCGAGGCGGATTCGAACATCGCATAGGTGTATCGCCAGGGAAGCAGGGGCACTGCGGCTACTCGGAGTTCTTCCAGTTCGGCAACTGATTGCGCCAATCGCGAACGGTTCGGTTCGTCGATGTACGGGACAGTCAGGCACAAGGAGCGGCGGAGTTCATCGAGCGTTCTTCGCGCATAGGCGTGAGGCTCGGTCGGATCCCTAGTTTGCTCGGAGAACCCACCGTCTCTCCTGTCTCGCAGCCCGAGCTCGATCAGTCCGCAAGCCGCGATGTACCGCGTGACAGCGTCCGCCGGTTTCCCATCCAAAGCCAGTTGCTCGGCGTCCGTCAGTAACAGAAGCAGCGCGTTCCTCCGCTCAAGGTGGATCATGTTCTCGCGAAAGCGCTCCGGCATCATCGAGACATCGAAGGGCCCGGGTTCGGCCTGTGTTGCTTCAATGATTTCGCAGATCAGCGGCTGGAGCGACTCCACGCGCGCTCGGTGTTCGTCAGGATCGATCGGGGTGCGGTCAGAAAAACTACTCGGGTCCTGCTTCCAAGTGAGGTTGAACTGCGGTGGGAACCTGCCGAGCCGTTCATCCTCAAACTCCTTCATCTGAACCAACGCTTCGATCAGCATCTGCGTCCCGTCGCGCGAGTCGCTATCCGGAGCAACTATCAGGCAGGTCGCAAGCGTCAACGTTTGAAGAAACATCAATCGACTCCTTCTCGGGATCAATCCGCCGGCTTCGGCGGGTTCGCCGTGCCCGCCAGCATGCCGCCGTCGATGTTGAACTCGGTGCCGGTCGTGTAGGCCGATTCGTCGCTGGCGAGGTGTACGGCCAGCGATGCGACTTCCTCGGGTGTGCCGAAGCGGTTGAGCGGGGCGGAGCGGGCGTACTCCGCGAGGCGCTGCTCGCGCTCGGGGCCGGTGCCGAGCATCGCGTCCCACATCGGCGTCAGGATCGCGGCGGGCTGGATGCTGTTGCAGCGGATCTTCAGGCCCTCCTCGGCGCAGTACAGCGCGACCGACTTGGTGTGGTGACGCACCGCGGCTTTGCTCGAGGCGTACGCCGCGGCACGCGGGATGCCGACCACGCCCGAGCGCGAGGAGATGTTGATGATCGAGCCGGTGCCGGCATCGCTTCCGGGGTTCGATCGCATCGCGCGGATGGCGTGCTTGCAGCCGAGGAACACGCCTTCGAGGTTCGTCCGGTGCACTCCGCGCCACGCGTCCAGCGACGCGTGCTCCGGGTCGTGCGGGCCGCTCGGCGGGTCGAAGCCGGTGATGCCGGCGTTGTTGACGAGAACATCGAGGCGCGTATGCGATGCGAGGACACCGTCGATCACGCGCTGCCAGTCGGCTTCTTCGCGGACATCGAGCCCGTGCGTTTCGCAGCGATCGTCGAAACCCGAAGCGGCGTCGTTGAGTGTGTCTTCATCGATATCGGTGAGGACGACGACGGCCCCTTCGGCGTGGAACGCGCGGGCGATGGCGAGCCCGATGCCGCGGGCGGTGCCGGTGACGAGGCAGACTTTGCCGGAGAGTCGTGGCATGGGCGGAGTCTAGCGGCGGTTTCGTTCAGGCAGCTCCAGCGTTTCGGTCTCGCCGTTGGCCCAGGCGCGAAGGGCGTTGAGTTTGGCGCGGGACTGAACATCGGTCTTGCGCAGTCGCTCGTACGGCCCGGTCATCATCGGGGCGAACACGCCGTATTCGCCGGATGCGGCGTCACGGGCGATCGTCTCGATCTCTGCATCGTTGTCCCACGCCTCGGCGATGGACTCGCCAACCTTCTCAACTTGCATCGCATCCCGAACCAGTCTCGCCCGTGCGAGGCGAGCCGCACGCGTGTTGCCCACCACGCTGCCCATCTCGGACTCAACCTGCGCGAGCACTCCGTCCGCGCCAAGCCCTTCGAGCAGACTGCCATCGATTTGACCGGTTTGGATCTGCTCCGTGAGCGCCTTCGCACCCGCCGCGGCGTCCGTTCGCACGCTCACCACCATTCGAAACGGATCTTCGGCGGGGTATCGCTTGAGTGCCTCGGCGATGATCTGTCGATCTGATTCGGAGAGCTTGTCATGGAACCGCTCGGTGTACGCCGCGCCGACTTCGAATATCGCTGCCCCAACGAGAGTCGGGATCAGGGTCTCGTTGCGGCTGATGTGCTCGGACATACGGAATATCGTGGCGAGCCGATCCGCTGCTCCCTCTGATTCCCCCTGCTCAATCATGCGACCGGCATCGACCGCGAGCAGGTTCGCCGCGGCACGCGACGGCCTGAGATGTGGATGCTCATGCATTCTGGTCTCGCTCAGACCGTGATCCGGCCGGCTTCCAAAGTCGCACAACTCCATCTTCGAGGCGTGGATGAGCAGATCGATCGCGTAGGACGAGTCCCGCAGGGCACTCATGACCTCCTCTTCCGACGAATCCTCTGGGACATCCAGCCCGTCTGCGGTGTAGGTCGCGGTGCGAACCATCGTCATGGGCTCGGCCATCTCCAGCCAACTCTGCCAGTACCAGATCGCCGCGTTCTCCGAAGCCGGCACAACTTCCTGCTCTGCGGGCGGTGCGGCGACGGTGGACAGAGGTGCAGTAAGCACCCCCATTGCAAGTACGATGGACTTCATTCTTCTTCCTCTTCCAGGAGTTCAAGGGTTTCGGTTTCGCCGCTGGCCCAGGCCCGTAGGGTGTTGAGTTGCTCGCGAGCCGCGAGGTCTTCTGCTCGGTAGTCCACGGCGTGAATCAGAATCATCATCGCCCAGAATCCATGCCGTCCTGATCCCACTTCTCTCATCATCTCGTTGAAGCGTTCCTCGTTGTGCCAGACGTCGGCAATCTGTCGCCCGAGGACCGACATCGCGAGTCGTTCATGCACGATTTTCGCTCTGCTGAGGCGTCCGAATCTCGATCGGTAATACACCTCATTCATGAACCCGGTGATGCCCTCGAAGTCCACCTTGGGATGTTCCCCGCGTAAGAGATCGCGATACTCCGATCTCGCGTCCTCGGCCAAAGACTCACCGTTGATCCGGGCGTGCTCGCAGAACGCTGCGCGGAGTCGAAACGTGTCGTCGTCAGGGAATCGCTCAAGTGACTCCGCGAGAATTTCGCGATCATGATCGGTCAGGTAGTCCTGAAACAGAGCGGTCTGCTCGTACCCGATCTCGAAGATCATGATGCTCCATTGACTGTCGGAGATGTCAATACCACGCCCGATGTGCTCCGCCATTCGAAAGATCGTCGCCAACCGCTCCAACGCCTCTTCGGGTTGATCGCTCGCGAGCAATCTGCCAGCGTCGGCCGCGAGCAGGTGCGCGGATTGTTCGGCGGCGTTCAGGTGAGGGGTGTCGCCGAGCTCTGGTTCCACAAAGTCCCGCTGAAAGTCGCAGTGCTCGATTTTCGATGCCTCGATCAGCTTGTCGATTCCGTAGAGCTCAAGAGATTTCAGAACACGCTCAACCTTTGCCACTTCAGCTTCGCGGGTTGACTCGAACGACACGAACACGTCAATACCATCGGGTGTGTAGGTCGCTCCGCCGAGTTCGCGCATGTGCCCGTACAGGCCGTACCACGCCTCCCAATACCGCAGAGCCGCATTCTCCTCCGCCGACACCACTTCCCGATCCACCGGCTCCGCCCCATCCTGAGCCGTCACCCCCGCCCCCATCACCGCCATCATCAACACACACGCTCGCAGCACGGCGAATCCTCCTTCATGACTCCCCCGGTTGGTCCGGCGGGTCAAAACACAGCATAATCGCTCGCACCGCCACTCCCGTGTCCGGTCCTACGCCGATCGGGACACGCACAGGAGCGACCATGACCGCAGCGACGCCCGATCCTTCCTCGCACTCGCCCTCCCGACTCGATTCCATGAACCTGCCGCCGGAGCTGCCGCAGGTTTCCCACGACTGGTACCGGCCGGACGGAACCGCCGAAGACGCCGCGAAGCGGTATTACGAGGTGATGGACCGGCGCCGGTCGGTGCGGTTCTTCTCGGACAAGCCGGTCAGTCGCGCCACCATCGAGTGGATCGTGCGGACGGGCGGGACCGCGCCCAGCGGGGCGCACAAGCAGCCGTGGCGGTTCGTGTGTGTCAACGATCCGGGGCTGAAGAAGGACATCCGCGACGCGGCCGAAGCCGAGGAGCGCGAGTTTTACGAGCGCCGCGCCACGGAGAAGTGGCTGGCGGACCTGGCTCCGCTCGGGACGGACTCGAGCAAACCGTTCCTCGAGATCGCCCCGTGGCTGATCATCGTGTTCCAACTCGCCAAGACCGACGACGGCGGCATGGTCTACTACCGGGAGGAAAGCGTCGGCATCGCCACCGGCATGCTCATCTCAGCCATCCACCACGCCGGGCTGGTCACGCTCACGCACACACCCAGCCCGATGAAGTTCCTGTCGCAGGTGCTGGGTCGCCCCGACCACGAGCGCCCGTTCCTGCTGCTCCCCGTGGGCTACCCGGCGGAGAACGCGACGGTGCCGAAGATGGATCGCAAGCCGCTTGAGGAGATCATGGTTGTGAACCGGGCCGATGCCGGGGAAGATGGCACGCGATGAACACTCGACTCCACGGACGGATGACGGACGGTTCCCGCGCACGCCTGCTGATCGGCGCGGCCCTGCTGATCGGCGCGACCACGCTGATGGGCTGCCAGCAGCGACGCTGGGGTGCGCTGACGCGCTTCGAGTTCAGCGACATGACCGCCGAGGAAGGCCGGCAGATGCTGACGGTGTTCAACGAGGCCGGGCTGAACGCCGCGCTCGATCCGTCGGCCGAGATCACCACGATCGAGGCCAAGAACATCCGCACGACCAAAGAGGTCTCGAAGCTCATCGGCGCGATCCGCGAGAAGAGCAAGCAGATGAACAAGAGCCAGCCCCTGACCGAGGCGACGCTGCGCTTCGGGCGCCTGCAGATCAGCGGCACGGTGTACACGTCGATCTCCATCGCCGTGAGCCCCAACGCCCGCGCGTTCGTCGCCGACCGCCAGAAGCAGGACCCTTGGCGCGAGGTCAAGGTCGAGGGCGGGCGCTTCGAGGGCGTGGTCAACACCGAGTTCACCGTCGCCGACCAGGGCGGCTGGGTCTACATCGCGGCGTTCCGCGAGGGCGCAGCGCGCTACTCGCGCGTGAACGTCCTGACCGGCAAGGTCGAGGCCGGCGTGCCGCTGCCGGCGGGTCTGCTGGATGTGAAGCAGTCGCGCGCGATCCGGTAGCGACACGCCGCCGGGACGAGGTTATCGGAAGCGCCGGACTGGGTTCCTGTGCCTATGTCGGACATATTCGGGCGGCCGCTCATTTCTGCGTGGAATTGCACTTCGCTCGCGGTACTCTCTGATCGTGTCCCGCCGCGCAGCGTGATGTTCCCAGATCTGTGTTTTACGGGAGAACCGCGATGTCGATGAGCAAATTGAGCATTTCCGCGTCCGCCCTGTTTGCGTGCGCCGCCCTCACGACCGTCTCGTTGGCGGCCCAGGACGGCGACGGGCCGGGCAACGACTGCACTCCCGCCCAAGAGTGCTGGAATCTCTACATTTGTGAGGGGCTGTACTTCTGCTACGGCAGCGGTGTGGTCGAGGACCCGGAACTGCAGGCCTTATGCTTCGGTGAGTTCGGACCGGATCCCACCGGCAGCGGCGGCTCGGGCTACGCCGGTCTCTACCAGTCCTGCATGCAGAATGTCTGCCCGGATGGCTGGGGTTGGGGGGCGCACCAGGTCACGACGGTGCCCACCATGGAGCAGTGCAGCGAGATCTATCGCCAAGCGGTGACCGCCTGCAAGGGCGCGTCGACGACCATGCCGCCGTTCGGCTGCACCGAGATGCAGCCCGATCCGGACATCGTCCCGAGCAGGCAGATGAAGGAGGCCTGCATCCGGGCGGCCCGGATCCAACTCGAGTTCTGCAAGGCGAACGCGAGCGATTCCCCGTCGAACACGAACTTCATGAACAGCGTCTTCACGCTCGGTGCCGCGGAAACGGGCGAGCTCGACCCGGCCAACGGTGTGACCGACGGCGCCTGGCTCAAAGTGCCGGATGTCGAGGGGGATATCCCCGTCGACGGCGCCCGCGTGCACGCGATGGTCTGGGGCGTGGACGGATGGGAATGGATCGTGCTCAGCGAGACCGGGCCCGACGCCGACGGCATGGTCGTCCCGGACTTCGAACTCTCCGACATCGACAACCACGCCAGCCTCGAGGACCTCGAACTGCTCATCGAGTGGCTCAACCAGGGGCAGGTCGTCCGCCACACGCCGGTGAGCATCGACTTCGCCGCGACGGCCAGCGGCAACGATTTCGATCGCGACGGCTCGGTGACGATCGCCGATCTCGCGGCGTACCTGAGCGCGTACGAGTCGGGCGCGCCCCGCGCCGATGTGAATGCGGACGGTGTGGTTGACGCCGCCGACGTCGACCAGTTCATCACGGCCTTCGCCGCCGAGTGAATCGCTGAATCATCTCTCTCGATAGAGACCCGGGCCTGCGTCGAATCGGCGAGGCCCGGGTTTTTGTTTGTGAATGCTCAGCGAGTCCGTTTGGTGATCGAGGGGGCGAGCCACTCCGGCAGCGCCCGGGGTTTTCCGTTTTGGTCCACGCACGCTAGCGTGGACTTCGCCGTCACCAGCAGGCGGGTCTTGCCGCGACCGTCCTCGGCGTCGTGCCACACCTCGTACTCGTGATCGATCCGCGCCCGTCCGCCGCCGACGACTCGGGTGGTGACGACGAGCAGGTCGTCGTATCTCGCCGGGGACTTGTAGCTCAGTTCCAGCTTCGCGACGACGAGGAACACGCCCTCTTCTTCCATCTGCCGGTACGACGGCGTGCCCTCCGGCCCCAGCCGAAGAAGTTCGGTCCGCCCCATCTCCAGCCACGCCACGTACGACGAGTGGTGCGCGACGCCCTGCGGGTCGCACTCGACGTAGCGCACGCGCAGCGAGAGATCGCCTTCGGGGGCGAAGCCGCGTTGGTCATCCGATTCGGTCATACCGGTTTACTCTAGGTCTCACGACCACGCAGCTCTCGGATCCGAGTCAATGAACCAGCCCATCCCCCGTGCGAGGCTGTCAAAGTCACCGAAGAGGGTCTCATGCAGGATGTTCATGGCCTTTAAATGCCGTCGTATCTGTTGCATCACGTCTGGGCAAATGTCGATTCGGAATCCCGGAATGGATTGTAGGTGCCTCTTGTGAATCGTATCTACTGGCTTGAGGCCGGATGCCATGACCTCAACGACCGATACATCAAGATCGCTGCGAAGGTTATAGATGAATGGTTTGTCGATCGAACGCGGCATCAGGAACAAGCCTTGCTGACGCGCCATCCGCACATTCAGGCTCATCGGTTCAAAAAAGATGACGCCCGGCTTTTCATTTCGGTTTGGCCGCTCGGCAAAGACCCGCATGGCCTCGTCAAGGTGGAAATTGTGCATTTCCGCTGGGACCATTCGATCACTGGATGGATCCCACAGTGCGTGCAAACGCGAAACATTATCGTTGCGTTCTTCGTGCCGACGCAGCACCTGTTTGTAGATGAAATGCCGATTGATGGACCAAATGCACGCGTTCGTGTGATTACCGTGAGACCCGAAGCAAAAAAACGACGCAACGTAGAACGAATGCGTGAAGTCTAGTAGGCGTGTAGGGCTGCCGAAATGCTGCATCATGGCCAGCCACTCAACGGTGTTGTCCTTCTCAGGCAGCATTTTGCTGTAGTTGTGTGCCCTTCGTTGAAACTGTCTCAGCATCGCCGACTCAAACTCATCAGCGATCGCCCCGTCACAGCTTTGATCGCCAATCGCTCGCTCTAGCGTCGACGACAGATCCCAACTGGAATCCATATGCCCCCGAAACGCCCATCTTCCGTCGTCGTGGAACAGCACGCCGAGTCGCATCCAATCTTTAAATGACTTCACTTGGTAGGAGAAAAGCACGAGAGGGCTCCTTGGCACTTGAAGGTAGACCGGCTCAAGAGGTTACCATGCCGCCCCATGAGCTTCGGACTCTCACGCGGCAAGCCGCTCGACATCTCCACCTACGGCCTCACCGGCGAGGACCTCCCGGCGTTGCCCGATGACCTGCTCCAGAACCCGGAGAAGGCCTGGGTCGACCCGCGCCAGTGGTTCGAGCACCCCGAGCGCCCGTTCGAGCTCGAGATCGGCTCCGGCAAGGGGACCTTCTTGGCCCAGCAGGCGGGTTTGCAGCCCGAAACGAACTTCCTCGGCATCGAGTGGGCCAAGGAGTTCTTCGCGTACGCCGCGGACCGGATGAGGCGGAACCGGATCGACAATGTGCGGATGTTGCACTTCGATGCGTCGGAGTTCGTGCGATGGCGCGTGCCGACGGGGATCGTGAAGGTGCTGCACCTCTACTTCGCCGACCCGTGGCCCAAGCCCCGCCACCACAAGCGGCGCATGGTGCAGGACCAGTTCCTCGCCGAGGCGTTCCGCATCATCGAGCCCGGCGGCGAGCTGCGCATCGTCACCGACCACGCCGGCTACTGGGCGTGGATGGAAGAGCACTTCGCCCGCTGGTGCGATCCGTCGCACGAGTGGCAAGGCAAGCCGATGTTTTATGAGCGCCATGACTTCGAGCGACCGGCCTCCGCCGGCGAGGGCGAGGTCGTCGGGACGAACTTCGAGCGCAAGTACATCGCCGAAGGACGCACCTTCAACGCCGCGATTCTGGTCAGACCCGCAGGAATGGACCCCGCCTGATGCAACGACCCGGCGCTGACAAAGAAAGCATGGAGATGTCCGACTTCCTGTGCGACTTCTGCCGCACGCCGTGGGACGGCACCTTCGCGATGGTCGAGGGGCACCAGGGTTCCCTGATCTGCCAGGACTGCATGACCATCGCCTACGACACGCTCGTGACGCAGAAGCAGTCGACGGCCCCGGCGGGCGCGAAGTGCACCATGTGCCTCGAAGAGCGCGACGACGCGATGTGGCAGAGCCCGGCCTACGAGGACGCGATGATCTGCAAACGCTGCTGCAAGCAGGGCGCCGGTCGCCTGCACAAGGACCCGGATGTGGAGTGGAACAAGCCGCCCCAGTAGCGGCTTCTCGCCTCAGCCGTCCGGAAACCTCTGAATCGGGACATGCAGCGTCCGCGTGCGGCCGTCATGATGTCTCCATGAGCAAATCCGAAGAGACCGTTCCTCTCGCCGATCCCGAGCATTCGACGCTCGGCACGGTCATCGTGTTCGGCATGATGGGTCTGCTCACGCTTCTCGCCGCCGCCTTCGTGGCGTTCAGCGTCTGGTGGGCCACGGAGCAGGCCAGTCGCATCGCCACATGGCCATCCACGACGGGGACCGTGCTGTCTTCGCGCGTGGATGCGCAGCGTTCGCAGGGGTCCGGTTCCGGCGGCAGCTCGGTGAAGTATGTCCCGCTCGTCGAGCGTTCGTACACCGTGGACGGCGTCGACTACACCTTCGACCGGGTCACGCCGATGGAAAACGTTTCTCGCGGCTCGCGCTGGGCCAACGATATCGCCCGCGAGTACAGCGAAGGCGACGAGGTCGAAGTCTTTTACAAGCCCGACAACCCCGGCGAGTCGTTCATCGAACCGGTTTACGACGACATGATGTTCATCATCGCGATGTTCGCCTGCGCGGTGCCCGGCGTGCTCGCGCTGTTCACGACACTCGGCGGCAAGGACAAATACGCGATCAAGTGGAAGGTACCGGTGATCGCGTGCTTCGTTGTCGCGATCGGCGGCGGTATCGGAAGTTGGTCTTACTTCACCACGGTGCCGCAGTCGCAGTGGACCGGGCGAGCGCAGATCGCGGGCGTGGCCATGGTCGGCGGCGCGCTGCTGCTCGCGTTGACCGGCGGAGTGTTCCGAGCCAGACACATGCGCTGGAGGCGGCTCAACGCCTGAGCGGGCCGATCACTCTTCGCTGTCGTCTTCGTGGTCTTCGCGCTCGGATTCGCCGAAGATGCCAGACCCGATCCGCACCATGTTCGCGCCGCACTCGATGGCCATCTCGTAGTCGCCCGACATGCCCATGGACAGGATGTTGAACCGCCCCTCGCACAGGTTCAGTTTCACCATCTCGTCGAAGAGTTCCTTGGTCCGCTCGAAGGTTGCGCGCGTTTCGCCGGGGTCCATCGAGGTCGGGCCCATCGCCATCAGCCCGCGCACCTTCAGGTGCACCAGCGAGTCGATCTGCTCGGCCAGGTGCTCCGCCGCGGCGACCGCGCAGCCGTACTTCTGCTTCTCACCCGTGCAGTTGACCTGCACGAGCAGTTCCACTTCCTTGTCGAGCTTGAAGGCCACCGAGTGGATCTCGTCCACCAGTCGCAGCGAGTCCACCGAATGGATCAGCCGGGCTGTTTCGACGCACTTGCGCGCCTTGTTCCGCTGCAGGTGCCCGATCATGTGCCAGCGCGCCCTCGGCAGCTTCGAGCCGCTGTGCCCCTCGCCATCGGCGGAGGCGAACAGCTCCATTTCCTGCTCTTCGCCGATGTTCGGCAGGGCGTCCTCGCGCGACTGCATCTCCTCGAGCATGGCCGCCCGCTGGACGAGCTGCTGCACGCGCGACTCGCCGAAGTCGCGGTGACCCAGCCGGTAGAGCTCGCGGATCTGGTCCATCTCCGCGTACTTCGACACCGCCACCACGAGGATCTCGCCCGGCCGTCGCCCGCTCCGCTCCGCGGCGGCGCCGACCTTGTCCTTCACCTCGCGATACCTGCTCTCCAGAGACATCAGGGCCGTCATCCGTGCTCCTCACGCTTCGCGTCATCCGTCAGCGCGGCTCCGCCACGCCCGGCCGGAAAAACCGGCTCCATAAAGGATAGCCGCTGCGACCGGCGACGAGTACCCGCCGTCGGCGTCGCCGGTCCGGCCTATCATGGGCTCCGACCCCGAACTCCACTCCATCTGCAGGAATCCTGACCATGCCCGAGACCCTCACCGAACGCACCTCGCCCATTCAGCCCGGCGAAACCGCCCCCGACTTCACCCTCAAGGCCCAGAACAAGGAAGACTGGTCGCTCTCTGAGGCCGTCAAGAAGGGCGATGTTGCGATCTGCTTCTACCCGATGGACTTCAGCCCGGTCTGCTCGACCGAGATGAAGTGCATCACCGACGACTTCGAGAAGTTCGAGCAGGCCGGGGCTCAGGTTGTCGGCGTGTCCTGCGATTCGTTCTTCGTCCACGAGGCGTGGGCAAAGCAGCTCGGCCTCAAGCAGACCCTGCTCGCCGACATGCATCGCCAGGTCTGCAAGGCCTACGGCTTCTACTGGGCCGATCTGAACATCTCCTCTCGCGGCACCGTCGTGATCGGTCAGTCCGACGACGGCGTTGGAAAGGTGAAGGCCGTCCAGACCCGCGACATCCCGCAGGCGACGACGACCGAGGAACTCCTCGAAGCCCTCGGCTGATCAGGAATCCGGCGAGTCCGGCTCGACGAACGGATCGCTTTCGGGCGACGGCTCGTCGAGCGGGTCTTCGTCGTCGTCTTTGTCGCGTTCGATCTCGATGCGATACAGGCGCAGCCCGTCCTCCTCCTGGTAGGGTCGGACCACCGGGTTGCCGAACGCGTCCTCGGTGCGGGCGTTGCCCACACCGAAGGTGACCTCATCCACATTGCAGGCGGTGAGCGTCGCTGCGCCCGTCAGCAGGGCGGTGAAGGCGAGCAGGTTGCGGCGTCGGGCTCGGGTCACGCTGCTATCGTACGCTCCCCGACACCTCCCGCCCGCGAGCGACCACGATGACCACCCCCCAGCCGTCCAATACCCCCTGCGTCCTGATCGTCCGCGACGGCTGGGGCGAGAACCCGAACCCTCAGCACGACGCTTTCAACGCGATCAAACTCGCGAAGACCCCGGTCGACCATGCGCTCCGCGAGCAGTGGCCGCACACCCTTGTCGGAACCAGCGGCGAGGCGGTCGGCCTGCTCGACGGCACCATGGGCAACTCCGAAGTGGGGCACCAGAACATCGGCGCAGGACGCATCGTCGATCAGGACGCGGTCCGCATCACGAAGGCCTGTCGCGAGGGCAAACTGCGCGAGATCGCAGCCCTCACGGAGCCGATCACCCGCGCCCGCGAGGAAGGCAAAGCCGTGCACCTCATGGGCATCGTCAGCGACGCCGGCGTCCACGGCCTGATCGCCCACGCCACCGCCCTCGTTGCGCTCTGCGCACAACTCAACTGCACCCGCGTGTACCTGCACCTGTTTACCGACGGGCGCGACACCGGGCCGTACACCGGTATCGGCTACATCGAGCAGGTCGAGCAGTCGCTCCACGAGATCGGCGTCGGCGAGATCGCCAGCGTCGTCGGGCGATACTGGGCCATGGACCGCGACAACCGCTGGGAACGCGTCGAGAAGGCTTACGCCTGCCTCACCGGTCGCGGCCCGACCGCCGATGCCGTCCCCAGCGCCGAGTCCGCGACCGACGCCGTCCAGCACCACTACGACCACCCCGCCTCCGACAACATGGCCGGCGACGAGTTCGTCCCCGCGACCATGATCGCCGAGAGCCCCGAGGACGCCTGTCGCAGCCGCATCACCGACGGCGACACCGTCATCTTCTACAACTACCGGGGCGACCGCCCGCGCGAGATCGTCCGGGCCTTCGTCGACCCGAACTTCACCGAAAACGCCCCGCCCTCGCCCGACAGCGGCGCCAAGGGATTCGATCGGGGCGACAAGATCGACCTCGACTTCGTCTGCATGACGCCATACTCGGTCGAACTCGCCGCGATGCCGCGAGTCCGCACCGCGTTCCCCCGTCCGCCGAAGATGGAAGATATCGCCGGTTCGTACATCAGCCGCCTCGGCCTCACGCAGTTCCGCTGCGCCGAGACCGAGAAGTTTCCTCACGTCACATTTTTCTTCAACGACTACCGGGATGAGCCCTACCCCGGCGAGCAGCGCGAGATCATCCAGTCGCCTCGCGTGAGCACCTACGACCAGCAGCCGGAGATGTCCGCGCGGGGCGTCGCCGACGCCGTGCTGCGCCGCCTCGATTCGCCCGACTGCGAGCCCTTCATCGTCGTGAACTTCGCCAACCCCGACATGGTCGGGCACACCGGCAACCTCGAAGCGGTCGTCCACGCCGTCGAGACCGTCGATGCGCTCGTCGGCGAGATCATCGAGAAGACGCTCGCCCGCGCCGGCTCGCTTATCGTCACCGCCGACCACGGCAACGCCGAGCAGATGTACTCGCCCGAAAACAAGTCTCCCCACACCTCGCACACGCTCTACCCCGTGCCGCTGTTCGTCGTCGGCGACGCCTTCGCCAATCGCACGCTCCGCGCCGGCGGCGTGCTCGGCGACATCGTCCCGACGATGTTCGAGATGATGGGCCTCGACAAGCCCGAAGCCATGACCGGCTCGTCGCTCCTCGCGTAGACGATGGGTGCCATGGCCCCCTCGGGGAACAGGTCCCGAAGGGCAACCCATGCTTCTGGGAGTTCCGACCATGCCTCGCATCGACCTCACCGGCAAACCCATCCTCATCGCCGGCGCGTCCAGCGGCATCGGCGCCGCCACAGCCATCGCGTGTGCGAAGGCCGGCATGCCCGTCCTGCTGACGGCGCGCCGCGAAGACAAGCTCAAAGCCGTCGCCGAGCGCATCCGTGAAGCCGGAGGCATCGCCGAGTACACCACCGCCGACATCACCAGCCCCGAGGACTGCGAACGCGCCGTCGCCGCCTGCGTCGAGCGCTTCGGCTCGGTCTACTCGGTCTTCGCCAACGCCGGCTACGGCTTCGAGGCCGCCGTCGCCGACTGCCTCGCCGACGACCCGTACTCGCCCGACACCGACCGTATCCGCGCCATCTTCGAGACCAACTTCTTCGGCACGCTGAGCGCCATCCGCCCGGCCCTGCCGCGCATGCTCGAAGCGGGCGCGGGCCATGTGCTCATCTGCTCCAGCTCGATCGGCAAGTTCGCCGTGCCGCGCTACGGCCCGTACTGCGCGACCAAGGCGGCCCAGTGGCACATCGCCCGCGCGATGAACGCCGAGCTGCGCCCCAAGGGCGTGTTCGTTTCCAGCGTCCACCCCATCGGCACCCGGACCGAGTTCTTCGACGAAGCCGCGAAGCGCAGCGACGGCAAGGCGCTCACCGACAACACGCCGAGTCTCTTCATGCAGCCGCCGGAGCGCGTCGCGAAGGGGATCGTGAAGTGTCTGCGCAAACCCCGCGCGGAAATCTGGACCAGCCTGCCCGTCCAGCTCATCGCGGGCGTGCTGACGGCGGCCCCGAACGCAACGGACTGGATGCTGCACCGGATGGAGCGGGGGAGGGAGAGGGATCAATCACACGGCTGAGTGTGGGGATATATTTTCGGAACTTCTGATTTTATCCTTGCAGTCCGGGGGGGGGGGTACTTGTGGTATCGCTAGCAGTGTCGCTACGGTTTCCGAAACAGCAAAATATGGAGTTCTCAAGGTGACACGAACCATGACGAGTGTTTCACTTCTGACAGCAATGGTGGCTGCATACGGTGTGTCCACGGGACTGGCAGGAGATCCCAATCCCGAGCCCACCCCTCCGTGTGCCACGCCGACTGAGTGCATTGAAGATCTTTTGTGCCCTGGCGTCCTTGGCTGTATCGACCTTCATGGCGAGCCAGTGCCGTATGTTGATCCTGAGACAATGCTGCCTTCGTATGACTTTCTTGACCCTAATTTTCAAGCACTGAACAGACATTTGCTACGCTGTCTGGATAGTACGCATAACGCGTTTGTGACTTGCGCTGGAAACATTTGCGCCGACACCATACTTGAGAATGCTCAGTCTCCCAACTATCAGGGCTGCGTCGACCTCCGGAATCAAATGCTGACGGACTGCTGGATGGAGACTCCATGCGTTGATCTGGGTACTCCATTTCCAACACTGCTGACCGTCCAAGAGTACTGTGAGCGCGCCGCATACGCGGTATTCGAGAGATGTGTGCAACTTGTTCCCGGACCTGGGAATCGAGATTCAGCCGGTTTCGTTGAATATCTACGCGAAGCAACAATCGCAATAGGTGTTTTCGAGACTCAGCGGTCAGAGCCGCAGCACCTTCGCACTGACGGCAGTCTGTCGCTGATCCCACTTCCGTTCGAATTCCGCGAAATCACCATGATTCGGCTACATGTGACGACTTGGGACGGCGAGCAGTTTGTAGTCTCTGATCGACTGGACTTCGTGCCCGGCCCGGAAGGAATCATCGACGCCGAACTTGACACTGAACAGATTGCTGGGCACCTCTACTTCCAAGACCAGCCTCTGATCGTCGAGTATCTAATGGATGGCGACACCATGTTCATGGAATCAATTCGAATTTCGATCGCCGAGTCCGGCATCCCCGGCGACTTCGATCGCGACGGCGAACGCAACGCCGCCGACCTGAGCGCCTACATCGACGCCTACGACCACAACGCGCCCCGCGCCGATCGCAACGGCGACGGCGTCGTCAACGCGACCGACCTCGAACTCTTCCTCGCCGAGTACGACGCCGGCTGATCACCCCACCGGCGCGTACCCCACTTTCACCTTGTCGGGCGCAAACCCCGATTCATCGAAGATGAGCAGCTCGTTCGCGGGCTGCTCGCTTTGGTTCAGCCAGCACTCGGGCAGCCACAGTTCCTTCTGAGGCGGCACCGGCTTGCCGTCGGCGGTCTGCACGAAGTATCGGCCAACGTTATTGCCGTTGAGCATCACCTGCCCCTTGCTCAGCCCGGTCAGGTCGAGCACCAGGGGCCGGTCCTGCTTCGGCGCTGCGAACCGGCAGCGCCACCACGCCGGGCGACCGCGCTGCTTCTTCGAGGCCGCGCCGTTCATCGACGACTTGCTGACCTCCTCGAACCGCTCATCGTCGGGCACCTCCCACGGCGCAAACGAGAAGCTGGCCTTCTCCGTCACGTTGGTCGCCAGCTCGTACCACGACGCCCCCTTCTTCACCTCGCCCAGCGAACGCTCGATCGCCTCGCTCGGCTCGAGCAGCGCGATCTGCACCGTGTTCTTGCCTTGGCGCAACTTCTCGCTGTCCAGCACCGCCCGGATCGGCACGCCCGGCTCGATGAGCATGATCGGCTCGTCGTTGAGAATCAGCGCGCCCTGCCAGCTCACCTCCTCGAGCACGAACGCCAGCGGCGACTTGCGCCGGTGCATGAACGACCAGCTCAGTCGCGTCGCGCTGGTCTTGTCGCCCCGGTAGGTGTTCAGCACCGGCTTGAAGTGGTCCAGCAGGTCCAGCGGCTCGCCGGTTTCGGCGCTCGCGCTGCCCGCCTTGAAGGCCTTGTACGCGTAGATGTGCCCGAACAGCCCCTTCGGCCGGCGCAGGTCCGAACGGTCCGACGCCCGGCCGAGGTTGTCCACCAGCACCCCGATCGTCTGCTCGCCCTTCTTGAGGGGCAGCGGCAGCAGCCGCTCCGAGGCGCCCGGCCCGTCGCCGACCACCATCGCAGGGTCTTCATCCATGTACAGATGCAGTCGGTCCGCCGACTCCAGCATCGCGCAGTTGGTCTTCTTCGTCGCGCCGTTCTTCAGTTCGATCTTCAGCCAGCCGTAGCCCGCCGGCACGCCGAGGGCATCCATGTTCGTCGGCCCGTCGATCAATACGAACTGGTCCGCGCTGCCGCTGGTGTGCGGCTCTTCGCCCGCGCGCTCCCAGGTGCCGAGCGTGACCTTCGATCCGTTCTCCGTAGCCGGCTGCGCGCTGACGGTCGTCAACTCGCCGGTCCGCCCGATGCTCATCACCGTCTTGTGGCCCTTGGCGTACACCGGCTCGCCGCCGTCGAGCACCATCGAAGCGCCGACAAGCAGACGCGTCTCACCCGTCGAGTGATCGAGCATGGCGACATCCGCCTGCTGCTCGCTGAGCACGACGACTTTCACGCCCTCGATCGTCTCGACCGACGGTGTCTTGCCCTTGGGCACCTCGACCTCCGCCACCGTGCCGTTGATCGACAGCAGCCCGGTCGAACCGGCGTTCCCGAAGCACACGAACACCTCACCGAACCGCGCGAGCGCCCGAAGCGAGCAGAAGTCCAGCGTCGCGCGCCCGAACAGGTGCGTCTTGAGCAGCACCCACGCCACCGCCGATTTGCCGAACTCAACCTCCAGATCCGTCCCGTCCGGCAACGTCAGACGCGCCGGCTTGTGCTTGCCCTTGGCCGTATCGTCGGCGAACACGAACGCCACCGAGCCCTGCGAGCCGCGACAGAAGTCCACGGCGTACCCCGGCGTCTCCGCCTTGCCGGACGCTCGCTCGCCCGTCTCCTCATCGATCACCGCCGGCGCAACCGACGACGGCGACACCATCCCCGGCTGGAAGTCCGGCTCGGTACCTGCCAATACAGAAGCGAACGATGAAGCGAACGTGCAGAGCCGGCGCACGCTCGCCATGTTCGGATGCTGACGCCCGGCTTCGTCGATGAGATCGCACCCGACGGTCGAGGTCGTCACCCCCTCCGACGCGCTGAAGCCCAATCGAGCCCCGCGATGGAAGTTCGAAATGTTGAACTGTCCGCCCGACGCGAGCACCTCGGCGAGCGTCCGCTCGACCATCGCCGCTGTCTTGTGCGCCGGCGTGTCGATGCCCCAGCGCGTCTCCGTCCCGGCCCGCAGATCGCCGATGATCCGCGGCTGGTCGCGCTTCGCCGCACGCAGCTGACGCGTGATCCCGTGAAGATTCGCGTACCCGGACCATGTCTCGATCTCGCCTTCGCCCGCGACCATCAGGTTGTTCGTGTTGAAGATCGGCGTCTTGATCGAGCCCTCACGCAGGTACCGCGTCAGCGTGGTGAGGTAGGTCGTTGCGAGATCCGGGTCGGCGCACGAGAACTCGTGCTCCGCCTGCACCGCGATGATCGGCCCGCCCGACGGCGCGCCCTCCTTCCGCTCGGTGACCTGCAGCTTCGCGATCTGTTGGCACAGCGCTCGGATCCAGGTCGAGAGCGCGCTCAGAAACTCCGGGCCGTCCGATCGCAGCGACTCCGCCGGGTCCAGCGAACCGAGCAGCGTCGAAGGCATGCCGCCGAGGTCCAGCCCGCGTTCCACCACCGGCCCGACACGCACGATCACGTGCAGGCCGGCATCGCCGGCCTCGCGCACGAACGCCGCGATGTCCCGGTCACCCTCAAAGTCCAGCGACTTCGACGTCACCTGATGATGCGCCCACACCGCCGGCACCACGATCGTGTTCAGCCCGGCGTTGCGAACCGCGCGCAGTCGACTCGACCACAGAGGCCGCGGCGTCCCGGCGTAGCCCACGGTTCCGGAAATGATCCAGTGACGCTTGGAATCGATGAGCAGGGACTGGCCGTCGTTGGAGATCGTCGCCATTCGTCGGGTGTGCTTTCGGTCGGGATCGCCCCGGCCGAGGCAAACAAAAGCCAAACAAATGGCCCGTCGCGCCGGGCGAGACCCTAGGCGCGAATGGGCAAAATGTCAACGAACAGCGTTGATATGCTTCGAAATGACGCGATCTGTCGCGAAATAGTCCGAAACGGTCAGGCGGCTTGCGTCTCGGTACCGAGCAGTGTGAATTCCGCATCGTGGCATGGGTAAAAGTTCGCGCCCGACACATCGACCCCATCCACCTCGACGATCGACAGGTCCCGTCGCTCGCTCAACACGAACCTTCTGCAGGGCGCAGAGCGCCACCCCCGCCCGCCCAGGTCTTCGAGAGGGGCGATCCGCTGCACCGTAGGGCGACACGGGTCAGCGGGGTCCCAGTCCACCACGGCCCCGCTTTCGCCGTTGCTCAGTTTCACCACCGTCCCCGGCGCGTACGCCGGAACCACCGAGAGCAGCGCCTTGAACACGACCGGGTCGACCCAGTCACGGTAGGGCTCCTCGCGCATCATGCTGAGCGCTTTGACAGTCGGCCCCGGGCCGGCGCTCGGATCGGAGTAGCGCAGCCGGTCGAACAGGTCCGCCGCCGTCAGGATCCGCGCGAAGATGTGGATCTCCTCGCCGGCCAGACCCCGCACCTCATCGCCGCTCTTCCTGCGCGTCGGGAAGCCTGACCCATCGAAGTGCTGGTGGTGATGCAGGATCGCCGCCGCGGCCGGAGCGTCGAGTCCGCCGTGGATCTGCTCGTACCCGAGAATCACGTGGCGTCGGAACTCTGCGTCGCTTTCGTCGTTGGTTCGGTAGAAGCGCTGTAGGGCTTCCTCGTCGATCTGCAACAAACCGATGTCGTGCAGCATCGCTCCGACGCCCAGCGCGACCACATCTTTCGCCCGGTGCGGCGCCAGACGTCTTCGCTGTGCGATGAGGTACGCATCAAGCTTCAACCCCATCAGCAGACTCAGGAATGTGACATCCGCCGAGTGACGCAACAGCGGCCCGTCGCCCTCGCTCATCGCCTGGATGTACAGCGCCGCGTCCGGCTCGTTGATCAGCGACTGAACGAAGTCGCGGACGGTGTTCCGGTAGGTCAGGTAGTCCAGTTTCGCGTTCGCGTTCGAGCCAAGTCGGTCGAAGATTTCCGTGAGCATCTTCTGCGTCGCGCCACGCTGCTGCGTGATCTTCGGGCTGATGAATTTCTCGATGAATTGAAGGTCCGGGTACTCGATCCAGATCTCCGGCAGGCTCATACTGCGCAGGCGCTCGATCGCCCGGTCGTCCAGCGTGAAGCCCGCGCGCAGGAGCATTGTGTCCGGCCGATCCGGGTGCAGAACCGGAGCCGCCAGTCGCATGCCCGGTCGGGCCTGGATCAACGAGACTCGCAGCATGAACTGCCTCCGGCTGGTGCTGAGAGCGCGCGGCCGACACCGGCCCGCACCCGCTCATCGTCCAGTCGTCCGCGTCGCTTTCGTTCGAGGGGTACCCACCCGGTATTTCCGTCGGGTCAAGCCGGCGCGTCTCACTCCACCCGCTCGATCCGCAGCGGGATCGCATCTTCACCCTGCGCGACCAGCGACGCGTCCTTGGGCCGATAAACCCACACGCCCTTCGGCGCGTTGCGCGGGTCGGACGCCCCCAGCACCGGCCCCTCGACCTCGATGAGGTGCTCCCGCACCCCGACAACCGGCAGTTCCACCACGCCGTCGACATCGGAGATGGCCCCGCCCACCGACCGGACATTGGCGACCTCTTCGAAGGTTCCCGATCGCACCGGGAGCGGCATTCCCGCATCGAGCAGGATGATCCGCGCGTGCGCCCCCGCCAGCGGACGCCCGGCATCGTCGGTCACCCGAAACGCCGTCGGTGTGGTCGAGGCGCACGCCCCGAGGAAGGCGAAGCAGACGCTTAGCAGGATCGTGAGGACCTTTCCCATACGAGCACCACGGTAACCGAACCGACCTTCGCGCAGTGAGCACGAAAAACCCCGGCCGGGCCGGGGTCTGGACTCGATGCGGCAACGACCTCGCTCGAACATCAGTCGTCGTCGTGGTCCGGCGAGTACGCCGCGATGATCTCCGCCTGCACGTTGCCCGGCGTGTTCTCGTCGTGCGAGTAGTCCATCACGAACGTGCCCTGGCCGCCGGTGATCGACTTGAGTTCGCTGGTGAACCGACCCATCTCGGCCAGCGGGGCCTTGGCGTGGATGAGCATCATGTCGCCGGGCAGGTACTCCGTGTCGCCCATGTGGGCGCGCTTGCCCGAAAGGTCCGCGGTGATATCGCCGACGTTGGTCGCGGGTGCGGTGATCTCCACCGAGCAGATCGGCTCGAGCAGCACCGGCTTCGCGTTCTTGACGGCCTCGATAAACGCCTTCTTGCCGGCGCTGATGAACGCGATCTCCTTCGAGTCCACGGGGTGGTGCTTGCCGTCGGTCACGCGCACTCGCACGCCGGTCATCGGGTACCCGGCGATCGCGCCGTGCTCCATCGCCTGGCGGATGCCCTTCTCGATCGCTGGCATGAACTGGCGCGGGATCGACCCGCCGACGGTTTCGTCCACGAAGTCGAGACCGATCTTCGGGTCGGTCGCGTCCTCGAACTCGTCGACGGGCAGCGGTTCGACCGTCAGGTGCACCTCGCCGAACTGGCCGCTCCCGCCGGTCTGCTTCTTGTGCCGATGGCTGGCCTCGGCCTTTCCGGTGATGCTCTCCTTGTACGCCACCTTCGGCGGCTGGGTGTTCAGGTCGAGCTTGAAGCGGTTGTGCAGCTTCTCGAGGATCACGCGCATGTGCAGGTCGCCCATGCCGCTCACGACCGTCTGGTTTGTCGCGGCGATCCGCTGCACCGTGAACGTCGGGTCCTCTTCGACCAGCTTGGCCATCGCCGAGCCGATCTTCACCTCGTCGCCCCGGTTCTTCGCCTCGATCGCCACGCCGTACATCGGCTTGGGCATCGGCACCGGCTTGAAATGCAGTGTGTTCAGTGACTCGTTCTTGCTCTGGTGGATCACCGTGTCCCGGTGGAACTCGTCCACCTTCGCCACCGCGATGATGTCACCGGCGACCGCCGAGTCCACATCCTCCATCGTCTTGCCGAACACCTTGTTCAGGTGCGCGAGCTTGATCGGCTTGCGAGAGTCGCCCAGCTGCACGCTGTCGCCCGCCTTCAGCGTCCCCTGGTGCACGCGGATCATCGCGACCTTGCCGACGAACTGGTCCGTCGTGACCTTGAACACATGACCGACGAAGGTCTTCGAGGGATCGCTCGGGTCGGCGTGCCATTCGCGCTCGTCCTTGCCCTCCTCGCCGAGAAGGAACGGGCGCGGGTTGCCCTCGATCGGGCTGGGGCAGAGGTTGGCCATCAGATGCAGCAGGTCGTCCACGCCCGCGCCGGTCCTCGCGCTGACAAACACGATCGGCACCAGGTGCGCCTCGCGCAGCGCCTTCTCGAACGCGTCGTGCAGCTGATCCTTGGTCAGTGTGCCCTCCTCCAGGTACACCGACATCAGGTCTTCATCGACCTCCACGATCTGGTCGACGAGCTGCTGGTGCCCCTCGCTGATCGAACTGAACCGGGTGCCCGGCCCGTCGCCGTCTTCGGCCTTCTCCCAGAGATCGACCACGTCCGAGCAGTCCGGTGTCGGCAGGTTCAGCGGCAGGCACTCCTTGCCGAACGTGTCGCGGATCTGCTCGACGAGCGCCGCGAGCGCGCCGTCCTGATCGGACTGCGTATCGATCTTGTTGACGATGATCATCCGCGGCAGCCGCCGCTCCGCCGCCACTCTCATCACGCGCCGGGTCGTCGTCTGGATGCCGCGCTCGGCATCGATGACGACGGCGCAGGTCTCGACCGCCGGGAACACGCTGAGCGACTGACCGAGGAAGTCGGGAAAGCCGGGAGTGTCGACGAGATTAAAATGCTTGGGCTCGGACTCGTCGTCGGTGAAGTCAAAGTTGACGAAGGCCGCGTTGAGACTGTGCCCGTGCTCCTGCTCTTCGGGTTCGAAGTCGCAGATGGTGTCTTTGGTTTCGACGCTGCCGGCTTTCCCGATCACCTGGGTCGCTGCGAGGATGGCCTCGATCAGCGTGGTCTTGCCCGATCCGGCGTGTCCGGTGAGGGCAATGTTGCGGATAAGTTGCGTGGAGTGGCGGGGCATGCCTGGGTCCTCCGGGGCTGGGGAGACCGACAGGTCGGTCTCCGGTGATGGGAAGACCGGCTGGATGCCGCGCCGAGCGAACGCGTCGCTCAGGCAGGTGTGGCCCGGATGCGTCGGGCGATTCAGGATGGGGCGGTGCGTGCACCCGCCGCTCGCATGGATCAACCGTGATGAGTGGCGAGGGCGCGTCGCCCCGCTCTGGTTCGCTCCTTCGATTCAAGTCCACCTACCGACCGGCGTGGCTGACCATCCGGTCGAAACTCTGTCTGAACCAAAATGATACGACCGGCCCGACCAAACCCAAGCACAATCTTGGCGATCCGCGTCCAGTCGCGCAGTTACCGGCGATTTCCCGCGTCAATGCTGGCAATACGCCCCGCCTATCGGGCCTTCCGGGGGCCGCGGCTGGCTGGACCGACGGTGGATAACTCCGCCCCCAGCCAGCGACCGCGCAGCCGGGCCTCGAACGAGTTTCGCCCAGCATCGAACCGGAGCCGGCGCCCCGTCACCCGCTCGATCTCCACCTGCGACAGCGGGATCTCCGCGTTCCAGTAGACCGATGAGCCGTTCACTTCCGGTCGGTCCGGGCCCAGGATCAACACCCGCCGGTCGGTCACCACCAGGATCCGGCGTCGCCTGAGGGCTCGGGAGCCGGCGATCCAGCCCAGCGGGAGCAGGGGGGTCGCCAGCGCCATCGCTCGACGCCCCGGCCCCGCCGTGTCCGCCGCTCCCATGCCGAGGATCCGCTCCCCCGGCTGGAGGCGATCGCGCAGCAGCGGGCGCAGCGCGAATACGCCGTAGCGACAACCGGGAAATGAGCGAGCACGGGCCATGGGCAGATCTGTAGCGTGTGATACCCTTTCGCGCATGGCGAAACGGGCCAATTCATCGAAGACCGGCGCATCCGGCGTGCCCCTCGGCCCGGACAGCCGCATCGTGCTGCTCACCGGTAAGGAGCACTTCCTCCGCTCCGGCTACACGGACCAGCTCCGAGAGATGCTCAATGAGTCGGAGGGGGGAGAGGTCGAGGTCGTCCGTTTCGACGGCGATTCCACCCCCGCCGCGGAAGTGCTGGACGAGTGTCGCTCCTTCGGGCTCATGGTGACCCACAAAATGGTGGTCGTCGATGAGGCGGATCGCCTGCTCAACGAGTCCTCGCGCCCCGCCTTTGAGCGATACGCCGAGCAGCCAGCCGACACCGCGACCCTGGTCCTCCGCGCCGAGAAGTGGAACAAGGGCAAACTCGACAAGCTCATCGAGAAGTGCGGCACGATCATCAAGTGCGACCAGATCCCACCCGAACGCGCCGTTTCCTGGTGCGGCGGACGGGCGAACAAGCGCGGGGCATCGATGCAGGCCCGTGCTGCCCAACTCCTCGTCGAGCGCGTCGGGCCCGACCTCGGCCGGTTGGCCTCGGAGATCGACAAACTCATCTCCGCCGCCGCAGCCGACGGTACCGACCCGATCACGATCACTGAGGCCCACGTCCGTGAGTTCGTCGGCCTCAGTCGCGAGGAGCAGGTCTGGACCATTCAGGAGGTGCTGCTCACGGGTCGCGCCGACGCCGCCATCGCCATGCTCCACGAACTCATTGAGGTATCGCGCGTCAGCGAGGTGCTCATCCGCTTCGCCTATGTTGACCTCGCCCGCAAACTCCACGGGTACGCCCGGGGCATCGCCAGCGGCGTGCCGGCCCAACAGCTCAACAAGAGCCTCAGGCTCTGGGGGGCCTCCGCCAACTCGGTCGCCCGGGCCGCGCAGATCGCCAGCCCTTCGGCCTTGGCACGTTTGTTCGACGAGGCCATCGAGGCCGACTTCAGGGGCAAGACCAGTCAGGGAGACGCAGTTCTTGCGCTCGAAACGCTCAGTGTGCGGTTCGCGCAAGTTTTGCGTGCCCGGCGTTGATCCCCGGTCCGTTCTCTCGCCGATAACCGGACATGGACCCGGAGGATTCGGGCCCAACCAGATGGTCAGCAGCAGGACGCGAGAGCAATGAGCAAGCACCGTTCGACGGCGTGGCGTATCGGCATCCTCCTCGGGGCATCCGGCCTGCTCTGGGGCTGCGCGGATGAAAAGGCCCCGGAGCTTGCGACCGGCCTGCCTTCTTCGCCAGAAGTCAGTATCGATGGGCTCGACACGGGGACTCAAGACGGGTTCGACGAGCAGTTCGAGATGTTCCAGCAGGCGGTTCTCGCGGGCGAACCGCCTGCCGGCGACCCCGATCCGCCGCTTGACCAGACCATGGCAACGATCGAAACCCAGCCGGTTTCCGTGCTGCCGGAGCCACCCCAGGCAAACCTGCCGACGCCCGTCTCCGTCGAAGGCGAACCGGCCGACGCGGACGATCGGGCCTCTACCGAGGTCGAAGCGCTCGGCGACGGCCTTGCCGTCGGCTCGGCCCAGCCGCCGTCGCTGCGCGACCGCATCGAGGTTGCCGCGCGGGAAATCGGCGCAGCGCTCGACGAGATGGGTGACGCCCGCGCCAGCGAACTCGGCTCCATGATCCGACTCGCGATGGTCGAAGCCATCCACCCCGGCGCGTTCGAGGCCGTCTACGGTCCGCTCGACGAGCGTGCCGGTTCCGCCGGGCTCACTACAGACGAACTCGCCCTCGTCCAGGCCGCGCTCGAACTTTCCACCGCGCTGCACGACGAACTCGAAGCCGACTTCGTTGATGTCGACCGCATCGGCGCACTGCTCGACGGAGCGGTCGAGTCTGTCCGGTCCCAGCGCCTCCTCGAGATCACCGATGCCCGCCTGTGTCTGCGTGTCGACAACTTCGGCGTCTACCGCGAGGTCGAGCGCCACGACGGGCGCTACAAGTTCGTTGCCGGTCGCGCCCACCCGGCCATCGTGTACTGCGAACTCGACCAGTTCACCCGCGCCCCCGCCAACCGCGACGGCGTCGACGGCTACATCGTGAACGTCAGGCAGGCCCTTGAGATCTACCGCATCGGCACCGAGGACGCCCGAGACACCGAGAGCACCCTCGTCTGGCAACTCGACCCGCAGCCGGTCGTCGACTTCTCGCGTCGCCAGCTGCGCGACTTCTTTGTTGTGCAGGTCATCGAATTGCCTTCGAACCTGTCGGTCGGTTCGTACCGCATGAAGATCATCGCGACCGATGTCGCCAGCGGCGAGGTCGTCGAGAAGGCCATCGAGTTCGACATGGTCGCCAGCCGCAGCGCCTTCGGGAAACGCGCCGATCGGACGGACGTGTTCAACCCGGACCGCTGACCCGGCCTCGCCCAGCGTGTACACTCTCCGCCCCATGCCTCAGCCGCCGCTCGTCTTTAGCCCGGACCCAGCCGACCACCGTCTGCCGTCGGACACCGACAACGGGCTGCTGTTGGTGATCTCCGGCCCCTCGGGCGTCGGCAAGACCACGATCACCCGCGCCGTCGAGCGGTCCATCCCGGACGCCACCTTCTCCATCTCCGCGACCACCCGCCCGAAGACCGATGCCGACGTCGACGGCGTGGACTACCACTTCCTCACCAGCGAGCAGTTCACCGACCGCATCGCCAAGGACGAGTTCCTCGAGCACGCGGTCTACGCCGGCAACTGCTACGGCACGCTCCGCGCCCCCGTCGAAGCCCAGCTCGAGCGCGGACGCCTGGTCATCCTCGAGATCGATGTGCAGGGCGCCGAGCAGGTCAAGAGCAAACGCCCCGACGCCTTCGGCGTGTTCATCCTTCCGCCGTCGGAAGACGAACTGCTCGAACGCCTACGCGCCCGCAAGCGCGAGGACGAGAGCGTTATCCAACGCCGCTTCGCCGCGGCCCGCGAAGAGATCGCCCGCGCCAAGAACAATGGTGCCTACGACGCGTTCATCACCAACGACAACCTCGACCGGGCGATCGAAGAGGCACTGATCGTTATCCGCACCGAGCGCGAGCGAAGGTCAGGCAAACAAGAGCCCGGAGCGCGAGCTCCGGGTACCTGAGTGCATTGAGAGAAGAAGTACCCGGAGCTCGCGCTTCGGGCTCCTGTCAAGCCCCAACCACCTTCGACGGCTCCGCCCGTGTCTCGTTCGACTTGCTCGGCTTCTGGTCCGACGGGTACGCGATGCGTCCGTGGTAGACCGAGCACAGGGACTTCACCAGCGCGGCCTCAATCAGGTTCAGCTCGCGCAGAGTCAGGTTCGACTCGTCGAACTGGCCGTCCATAAGGCGCTTGGTCGCCATATCGTGCACGAGCTGGCGGATGCGGGCCGGCGTCGGCTCGGACATCGCGCGCGTCGCGGATTCGACCGCGTCGCAGAGCATCAGGATCGCAGCCTCGCGTGAGCGCGGGCGCGGTCCGGGGTAGCGGTACTCGACCTCGCTCGGGCGATCCATCTGGTCGTCCGCGTCGGCCTGCTTCTTGGCCTGGTCGTAGAAGTACTCGACCAGCGTCGTGCCGTGGTGGCTCTCGATGTAGTGGTGCAGCGAGCGCGGGATGCCGTACTCGCGAGCCAGTTCGATGCCGTCCTTCACGTGCCCCACGATCACCAGCACCGACATCGCCGGGCTGAGTTTGTTGTGCTTGTTCTGCCCCTTGGACTGGTTCTCCACGAAGTAGCCCGGCTTGTTGAGCTTGCCCACGTCGTGGTACAGCGCGCCGACATACAGGTGAAGCCCGTCTGCCCCGATCGCGTCCGCCGCGGCCTCTGCGATCGTCGCCACGTTCAGCGAGTGGTTGTAGGTGCCCGGTGCACGCTGCTGCAGCAGGCGCAGCAGAGGCTGCTTCGGGTCGCGCAGCTCGGTGAGTGTCATACCCGTGGTGATGTCGAAGACGAACTCGATCACCGGGAGCATGAAAAGCAGGATCGCGCCCGACACAAACCCGCCCAGGCCGGCGTAGACCGAGTCGATGATGACCTCTCGCGCGATGTCGTCCACGATCGGTCGGTCGATGACGCTGACGATCGCGCTCGCCAGAGCCAGCGTCAGCCCGGTCAGGATCGAGGCGCTCACCACATCGCGCCGGGTCCGCACATCGTCGAGCCGGATCGTGACCATCGCCACACCCGCGAGCATCGCCGCGACGACCGCCGGCGACAGCGCGAGTGCCACACCCAGCGTCACCGCGATCGAGCCGCCGAGCACCAGCGCGAGGCGCCGGTCGTAGGCTACCGTCGTGATCATCGTCGCCAGCATGACCGGGAGCGTCAGGCCCAGCCACATCGCCGCGGGCAGGCTCGCCGACATCCACAGGCCGCCGGTCACGCCCACCGCGATCATGATGCCCAACGATGCGCACCGCCACGGCTTGGCCAGCGCCCGCGGACAATATTCCTTGAGGTACAGCCCGAACGCGACCACGACGCCGAGCGCGATCACCAGTGATGCACCGACGTACGAGGCCTTTGCCCAAGGTCCCATCGTCGCGATGTACGCGCTCTGCTCCGTGGACAGCTCCTGCAGCTTCGAGCCTGTGATCTGCTCGCCCCTGCGGACGATGATCTGCCCGGGCTCGTACTTGATCACTTCCGGCGCGACCGCCGCCGCAGCCGCCTGCTCGCGCGCGATCGTCTGCTCACGACTCGCCCGGAACAGCGGACGCTGCAGCGACAGCAGACGGTCCGCGATGAGGTCCGCACGCGGCCCCGTGAAGCCCGCATCGGTCGCGATCGTCAGCAGGCGGTCACGCAGCGCGTTGCGATCGCTGGTCCCGAAGTCCAGCGTGTCGATCGGCGGCACCTGAACCACCCGTGCGCGCTCGCCGTCGCTGGGCGGCTCGAACCGGATCTCGATCACCCGGCCCGGCGTCACCTGCGCGTCCTGCCGATCGTCCGACGCCAGCATCGGTCGACGTGCAAGAGCGTCCATCAGGCGGCTCACGCTGAACGACCAGCTCGCCGCGAGTTCGCCCGTCGGGCGGATCTGGTCGGCCAGCACCGCGAGGTCGCCGGCTTCGAGTTTGTAGAGCGTGCGGATCTCTTCGGGCAGTTCATCGAGAGAGCCCGCCTCCGAGGCGATCTGCGGCAGGCGCCGGATCTCCGTCGCGAGCGCCTCGATCGCCGCGGTGTCTGCGAGGAACACCCGAGGCGTCGCGGCGATCGCGATCTCGCGGTTCCGCTGCGTCCGCGCCTCGTCCTCGCGCTCGAACGCCGCACGCACCGTGTACGTCCGGTCCGAGATCCGATCCACCGCGATGCCCAGCACCGAGCGCCCGGCGATGATCGAACCCGTCAGCACCAGCGCCAGCAGTACCGCCGTCGTCAGCACGCCGACGAACGCCGGGTGCGTCACCAGTTCGCGCAGGCCCGTCTCCGTGCGAGACAACACCGACTGGCGCTGCTGCACACGCCGGATGCGACCCGACCGGGCTTTCGGGGAAGTCTTGGTGGAGGTCTTCTCAGCCACGGTCGCCCCCAGCATCGTCGACCGGCAGCGCGTCTTCCTGCATCAGTTCCACCGCCCGTTTCGTCGAGAGCCGGTTCAGAATGTCCGGGTCCTCTTCCTCCGCGTAGGCCTCGATCACCCGCTGCACCAGGTCGTGGCGGACGACGTCGGCCTTTTCGAGCGCACAGAACGACACGCCGTTCACCCGGCGCAGCCGGCGGGCCGCGTCGATCAACCCGCTCTCGCCCGGCTTGGGCAAATCGATCTGCGTCACATCGCCGGTAATGATCATCTTCGAGCGCTGGCCCATTCGTGTCAGGAACATCTGCATCTGGCCCTTGGTCGTGTTCTGGGCCTCGTCGAGCAGAATGATCGAGTCGTTCAGCGTCCGCCCGCGCATGAACGCCAGCGGCACGATCTCGATCACGTCGCTGGCCATGAACCGCTTGATCGTGTTGTAGTCCAGCATGTCGTGCAGCGCATCCATCAGCGGACGCAGGTACGGGCTCACCTTCGCGAGTTCGTCGCCCGGCAGGAAGCCGAGCTTCTCGCCCGCCTCGACCGCCGGACGCGCCAGCACCGCACGCTTCACGCGACCCGACTTGAGCTGGTGGATTGCCGCGGCGACCGCGAGATAGGTCTTGCCCGTGCCCGCCGGGCCGACGCCGAACACCAGGTCGTTCTCGAACATCTGGTCGAGGTAGTACTGCTGGTTCCGCGAGCGCGCCACGATCGGGCGGCCGTTGGAATAGACATCGAGCTTGCCCGACCACGACGCCTCGAAGCCCTCGCCGCCGAGGATGGCCGGGGCATCGTCCGGGCCGTGGGCGTTGCCCGCGCGGTCCTGGTCGGTCTTCCACGAGGCCTCGGCGATGGCGTCGAGCACCTCGCGCCGCCCGAAGGCGCGTCCCCGCTGGGCCGCCTCGATGGTCCGCTCGATCACGCGACCGGCGGCCCGGACCGGCCCTCGATCGCCGGATATCCGGATGGTGTTGCCCCGGGCCGACATCTGCACCCCGAGCGCTTCGCGCACCATCTTCAGGTGGCGCTCGGACGGGCCAGACACGGAGACGACGTCCACGCCGTCCGGAACACGAATAGTTGCTTCCACGCTCAGAGCGTTCCTTCCGGCGTCCACCCCGGCGCTCCGCCGCGTGAACCTTTGGTCCGGCCCCGCGCCACACCACCGTGCGCTGCGAGACCTTCGATCGGGCGACACCGGGCCCACCATGCCCATCGGGCCGTTGCCCGGTTACAGTGCCATCGTCATTTTATCCCGGAAAGGTCAGGCGGGCTCAATATGCAGCGTAACGATTTTCGGAATCTGATCGGGCCATCGTGCAAGGCCCTCGCTTTGGGGGCGATTCTGGCCTCCGGCCTCACCTCCTGCGCCAAGGAGCGCGCGCCCACCCTCGAAGAACTCGCCGCCCAGGAACCCCGCTACAACAGCGCCGGCTCGGTCATCCTCGACGCCCGCCCGGTGGACCTTGACGCCGCCGTCCGCTGGGCCGTCAGCCGCGTCGACCCCGGCCTCGCCGTGGTGAACATCACAACCCCCAACCCGTGGGAGCGTGAGTACGAACTGGTCTCCGTCATCGACGAGCAGGCCTGGCTCATGATCCGCACCCCCAACGACGAGCCGCTGAGCATGTGGGACAAGAACCCCGAGCGCCTCGTCGCCCACGCGAAGATCGGGCGCTTCGACAAGCGCGAAGTCGAACGCGAGCGCGAACTGCTGCGCGTGCTGAACGCGCGTCTGGAGGCGCTGGCGGGGGCGGAGTGAGAGGGGAATGGACAGCGAACCTGACAGGCCGATCGCTCGCTTCGCCCCGAAGTTGATCGCATGCGATGCGTTTCTGCTTTGTTGCGCGGGTGTACTGATCTACTTCGGCGGCACTTCCCTTGGTCGAACCATCGGCGACTTTCGAGTCGATCGATCAGCCGAGAGGTGGCTGACGGCTCCCGGGGAGATTCAGTCCATCAATTCGGTTCTCGTCGGCGGGCGTTCCTTTCGTGCCGAGGCGTATGTGGTTACCTACACCTTCGAGGTCAGCGCGCGCACCTATTCCGGAACAAATCTGACAACAATCAGCAACAAGGTCCATAACCGGAGCCGCTATCGTCAACTGCGCGAAGGCAGCAGCAAGACAGTTCTGTATGACCCGCAGGATCCGGAGCAAAACGCGCTATACCGCGCGGAAGGCTTCCCGCTGGCGATGCGCTTCTTGCTGTGGGGTTTCACGTGCTTGCTCGGTATCGGGATTCTTGGCGTTCTGATACACAGTTGGATTTATCCAGAGCGACACCGCGCCTCGAATGCCGTTGACTAGCCATCAAACTGATCACCCCGACCGGGCAAACCGCCTCCGGTTGTTCTTCTCCCCGAACCCGTCCGGCAGCCCGCCGGTCACGCGTACGCAGCCCGGGCCTGCCACGCGCTCGATCAGTTCGATCAGCTCGCCCGTCGGGCAGATGCGCATCGTCGAACTCCGCAGCGTGATCCGCTCCGTGCCGGTGCGCACCACCAGCGTCAGCGGCACCGCGGTCCGGCCCGAGCCGCCGCCCATCGTGGACTGCGAGCGCAGCAGGCCCTTGAGCTGCATCATCGTGTCCTGCGAGGAGCCGTTGAGGCGGTTCTCGTCGATCACGATCTCCATGTTCTTGGCGAGCTTCTCGGTGGCCTGCTCGATCGGCACGATCTTCTCGACGATCAGCTGCGGGTCGCCGCGCGAGAAGTCGATGGTGCCCAGGAGGAACACGACCGAGTCGTTGGTCAGGAACTCGCCGCACTCTGCATAGGTGCGCGGGAACAGCACCGCGTCGAGCACGCCCATGTCGTCCTCGACGGTCACGATGGCCATCCGGTCGCCCTTGCGGGTGTTCACGATCCGCACCGACTTCACCAGCGCGCCGAGCACACCCGCCTGCTCCTGCCTGCGTTCCTTGATCGTCTGCGTGTTGATCGTGCCGAAGCCCTCGATCCGCTGCTTCCACTGGTCGAGCGGGTGGCTGGAGACATAGAAGCCCAGCACTTCCTTCTCCTTGAGCAGCATCTCGGATTCGGTCCACGCTGCGGCCTTGTGGAGCGTCGGTTCGGGCGCGTCGAAGACGGGCGGGGCGTTCTCATCGCCGCCACCGCCGAAGAGCGAGGACTGTCCCGCGGCACGGTCCTTGGCCAGCGATTGGCCCGCCGAAACCGCGCTCTCGATCGAGGCGACCATGGAAGCCCGCTCGTCGATGCCGTGCACCGAGTCGAACGCGCCGCAGCAGACCAGCGCCTCGATCGTCGCCTTGTTCACCGTACCGGGAGGCGTGCGCTCGCAGAAGTTGAACAGCGATTTGAACGGACCACCGGTGCGCCGCTCCTCGACGATCGCCTCGATCGCCTTGCCGCCCGCGCCCTTGAGCGCCTTGAGCCCGAAGCGGACATGCCCGCCGAGCGCGGTCTTGGGCTCGTCCTTCTCGAACACCACGCTGAAGTCCGAGTCGGAGAGGTTGATGTCCGGTGGCTTGATCTCCACGCCCACCGAATTGTCTACGAACACCGTCTTGCGGCAGTCGTCCTTGTACTTGATCCAGTCCTCGACCTTTTGCGCCTGGCTCTCGTAGGTCAGGAACGCCGCCATGTACTGGTTGGGGAAGTAAGTCTTGAGCAGCGCGGTCTGGTAGGCCACAATCGCGTAGCCGGTCGAGTGGCTCTTGTTGAAGCCGTAGCCCGCGAACTTCAGGATCAGTTCGAAGAGGTCCTCGGCGTCCTTCTTGGCCAGCCCCTTGCTGCCCGCGCCCTCGACGAACTTCGGACGCGCCTCGTTGATGATGCTTTCCTTCTTCTTCGAGATCGCTTTGATGAGCGTGTACGCGGCGCGCAGCGGGATGCCGCCGAGCTGGTTGGCGATCTGCATGACCTGTTCCTGGTAGATCATGATGCCGTAGGTCTCGCTCGTCAGGTCATCGACGATCGGGTGGACCTTGGGCACTTCCTGCTGGGCGTGCTTGCGCGCGTTGTAGTCGGGGATCAGGTCCATCGGGCCGGGGCGGTACAGCGCGTTCGCGGCGATCAGGTCCTCCAGCCGGTCGGGCTTCATCTCCTTGAGCAGCTTGCGCATGCCGCCGGATTCGAACTGGAACACGCCGGTGGTGTCGGCCCGCTGGAACAGTTGGTACACGCGCGGGTCATCGCTGCTGATCGCTTCGAGGTCGAGCGGGTCGACTTGGGCGCGGGTTTTCTCATCGGGCATCTGGTCCGGGCGATCGTGGTACATCGCCTTCCAGATCTCATCCTCGGGGAGTGTCGTGCGGATCAGGTCCTTGGCACGCTCGATCACGCTGAGTGTGCGCAGGCCCAGGAAGTCCATCTTCAGCAGGCCGATCTTCTCGCATGTCGGCCCGTCCCACTGCGTGACCACATCGTCGGTACCAGCCGGGCGGTACAGCGGCACCACCTCGTGCAGGGGACGCGTTGCCACGATCACGCCCGCGGCGTGCACCGACGCGTGGCGGGCCTGGCCCTCGAGCACCCGGCCTGTATCGATCAGCCGACGGATGTCGCGCGGCGCACCATCGGGTAGGTGTTTGAAAACCTCCGCTTCCGCGCTAGCGTCACCGTCGTAGATGCCCTTCAGCAAGGGTTCCTGCGCAAGCGCCTTCTGGAAGTTCATCTTCGGGTGCTCGGGCACCAGTTTGGCGATCGCGTCCACCGCCTTCAGGGGCAGGTCCATCACGCGACCGACATCGCGCACCGCCGCGCGGGCTTTCAGCGTCCCGAAGGTGATGATCTGTGCCACATGCCCGTACTTCTCGCGCACGAAGTTGATGACCTTCTGACGCCCGTCCTGGCAGAGGTCGATATCGATATCGGGGTACTCCGAGCGGTCCGGGTCGGTGAAGCGCTCGAACAGCAGGCCGTAGTGCACCGGACAGGCGTTCGAAAGACCGAGCACATAGCCGACCATCGTGCCGACGCCCGAACCACGGGCCGTCGCCGGGATGCCGTGCTGGCGCGCCCAGTTCACGAAGTCCCACACGATCAGGAAGTACGCGCTGATGTCCTTGTCGCGCAGGACGCCAAGCTCGCGATCCAGCCGGTCCATGATCTCACCGGCGCGCTTCGCGTCATGGTGCTTGTTGCCGGTGCGATTGAGGATGTTGTCCCCGTAGCGCCAGATGATCCCCGCCTCGCACAGGCGGCGCAGCACATCGTCGCACTGGGCCTTGAGTTCGTCCTCGGTGTGCTCGCTCTCGCCGGGCTTGAACGGGCGCACCGCGAAATCGGCGCAGAAGCGCTTGAACCACGCCGTGCGGTCCGGCTCGCCCTTGTAGGCCAGTTGCTTCTTCGGGTCCGGCGACACCGGCTCGACCACCGGCGCGTGGTTGCCGAACTCCAGATTCACATCGCAGCGCTCGGCGATCCGCACCGTGTTGTCGCAGGCCTCGGCGCCGACGGTGGTCTTGCCCTCCAGCCCGTCCCACTCTTCGCGATACATCGCGGGCGCCTTGGGCGAGTCGAAGATCGCGCGCATCTGCTCCGGGCTCTTCACATACAGCTCGGGCGTGTAGCGCATCCGCCCCGGCTCGTCCTTCTTCTTGCCCGTCGAGATGCAGATCAGGGTGTCGTGCGCATCCCACTCGTCTTCCTTGAGGAAGTGCGAGTCGTTGTCGCAGACGATCGGCAGGCCCTGCTCCCTCGCGAGGCGGATCAGGTGCGGGTTGATCGCGATCTGCTCCGGCACGTGGTGCTGCAGCTCCACGAAGAAGCGGGGGCCCTTCTCCGTCGGCGCGAACACCTTCTGGTGCCACTCGCACACCTCGACCGCACGCTTCCAGTGCGCCTTGTCCTTGGTCTTCTCGTACTCCACGAGGTGGAACGCCAGCTCCGAGCCGAGGTGCCCGTTGATGACGATCAGCCCCTCGTGGTGCTTCTCCATCAGCGCGCGGTCGATCCGCGGCTTGAAGTAAAACCCCGTCAGGTACGCCTCCGACGCCAGGTACATCAGGTTCTGCCAGCCGGTCAGGTTCTCCGCCAGCATGACCAGGTGGTACCCGCCGTCTGCAACGCCGGTGTAGGTCCGGTCGGTGCGGTCCTTGGCCGCGACGTACGCCTCGCAGCCGAGGATCGGCTTCACGCCCTTGGCCCGCGCCTGCGTGTAGTACGACATCGCGCCGAATAGGTTGCCGTGGTCGGTCACCGCGCACGCGTCCATGCCGAGCTCGGCGACGCGGTTGACCAGCCGGTCGATCCGGTTGCCGCCGTCGAGCAGCGAGTACTCCGAATGCAGGTGCAGGTGGACGAAGCCCTTGCCGGATTCGGTCTTTGGCGGGGTCTGATCCGTCGTCTTCGCCATGGGGCTCCGTTCCCTCAGGGATGTGGGTAAGGTCGGGTCCTGTCCGGTATCCATCATACCCGCTGAGTCGTCGATCCGGTCGCGTCCGACAGGCCATCCACATCCGCCGAAAAACCGCGTTCCCAAGGTGTTTTCGGGCGTTGCGAGGTCCGATATCTCGGCGGGTCGCGCAGATACTACCGGTTTTTCCGTCGGGTTCGATCGCGAGCGTGGCCACCCCCGTGCGCCGGTGGCATGCTTGGCACGCACAGCACCGCCGGCACCCGCGGCGGCGTCGTCGAACGAGGAGAGAAACCGCGATGGGATACGGCACGCAGAGCCGCAAAGTGCTCTGGCTGATCGCGTCGGTCGGATGGGTCCTGTGCCATCCGACCGGCGCGAGCGCGGTCGATCCGTCCTCTGAGTCTGGAAATGCCGATCCCCAGACGCACGCTGTCATCTGGTCCGACGCCGAACCGCGACTCCTCATCGCGCCAGCCGACTTCCGCCTGGGCGGCTTGCGCACCCTCTCCCTCCGCGAATTGCTGGAGATCCGGCGCCCGTCCATGCTCGGCCAGTCCGTCCTCCGCGCCACCGGCCTGACCGGCGCGGTCCGCGTCGCGGCGTCCTCGCAGGCACACCCCGGTTCGATCTGGGTGATTGCCTCCATCGAGGCCGTCTACCACGCCGATCCCTCGCGCTATCGCCCCGAGCCCGAGGACGATCTCGCCCTGCACATCGATGAACAGATCGCCCCGGACGACTCCTTCGCGCCCGTGTCCGTGAAGCACATCCCGCGCCGGTCGAAGGACCTGTTCGTCGGCGTGCTCCAGAAACGCTGGGACGACCCGACCAATGACTTCCTGCCCTCGAAGATGAACGAGATGCTCGAGGCCTATCCCACACCGGGGGCCGCGAGCCTGCTGCTGATCGCCGGCGCGTGCGCTGCCGGGCGTCGCAGGCGATAAACCGCGATTCCGAGCGTTCGAGCAGCGCTGCGGAATTCCGCGCCCTCGAATCCCTACAATTGAAGTATGACCGCTGATCAGCAGCAGAACCCGTTCGCCGGCGCCGGCTCCCCGTTCGGGGCCGCCAGCCAGTTCCGCACCGCCGCACGGACGCGCTTCGTGCAGCTCCAGCGCGAGCAGTCGCTGCCCAAGCGCATCCTCGGCACGATCATCTTCCTGATCCTCGTCGGCCTCGGCGTGATCCTGGGCCTCTTCGCCCTCGCCGTCGGCTTGATCGTCATCGCGGTCCTCGCCGTGGTCATCGGCCTCCGTCGCCTGCTCGGCAAGCTCTCGGGCAGTTCGCGCGAGGGACGCAGCAACGTGCGGGTCATCCGGACGGGCCAGCGGTAAACGCCCGCTATCGCGGCAACCGACGATCAAAGCAACTGTGCAGCTCGACCCGTCTCGCAGAGCGGGTACTTCGGCTGCAGTTCGTCGTCACAAACAATGATGCGGCTCGCCCACAGCGTATGGGTTGTTGGCGTCAGGTAGATTTCGATCAGATCTGAGTGCTCGGTCTGTGCAACCGTTACGAGATACGGGCCCGGTTCTGTGGGGTAGAACAGGCGCTCCTCCCGGACGTTCTCCACGCAGTCCACGACCACCGTGCCGGTTGGGAACTCGACTGGTACACAGATGACGCGGTGATGGTACTCCCGCTGGACGTATGGGCCGACCGTAACCATCAGCGCGGCCTGCCCGTACGACGTCAGAGTGTTCATACTTAGCGAGTACTGGCGACGGACGAAACCCTGCTCCGAGTGCACCTCTTGCCAATCCGGGCCGACCTCATCGTCGGGGAGGATCGGGTCATAGATGTAGAACTGGCGATAACTGAAGTACATGGAGTCCATCGGCATTGATCCCCCGCAGAGCGCTTACGGCTCCACCTTGAGCGCCTGCAACCACGCATCGCGCAGCGCCTTCGTCACTTCGCCCGGCATCCCCGCTCCGATCGTCTTCGCCTCGATCGCCCGCACCGGGAGCACGCCCCAGCTCGAATTCGTCAGGAACACCTCGTCCGCATCGAGGACATCGCCGACCGCCAGCAGGCGCTTGTCGCAGCCGATGTTCCTCGCCGCGGCGAACTCGATGATCGCCTTGCGCGTGATGCCGGGGAGCACCGGGCTCATCACATCGCCCTCGGACTCCTCGCCCCGGGCCATGGGGGTGACCAGCGCGCCGTCGATGACCGCGAACAGGTTGGAGACCGCACCGCCGCAGATGTGGTTGGTCACCTGCAGCACCAGCGCCTCCGCCGCCGCTTTCGTGGACGCGGTCTGCAGCTCGCGCAGGCGCCACCAGTAGTTGAGCGTCTTGTGGCTCTCGTGGAAGTTCAGCGGGTTGGCCTTCGCCTCGGCGACGGTCACCAGCACGCCCTTGTCGAACATGTCCGGCGGGTACTTCACCGCCGGCGTGACCGCGATGAGGATGGTCGGGTCCATCGACTGGCCCTCGCCGCGCTGCAGCAGATTCAGGTCGCCGCCGGTCAGCGTGAGGCGGACGCGCGCATCGGTCGACTCGGTCACCAGCCCGGTCTGCTCGACCACGTGCTCCACCGCCTCGGCCAGCGCGCCGGTGCGCAGCTGCTCGGTCAGTTGCAGCATCGACGCCGACTCCTTCAGGCGCGCCAGGTGCTGCTCGATGCGGAACACGCGCGGCCCGACATCCGTCATCGTCGCGTGCATCGTCTCGAACAGGCCCACGCCGTGCTGGAACCCGGCATCGAACGCCGAGACCTTCGCCTCGTCGCGCGATAGCAGCTTGCCGTTGAGCCAGACCCAGTTCGAACTTTGGTTTTCCGTGCCTGCGACCACGCCGGTCCTTTCGCGTTGCTATGAATCCGTCGATGTGGAGGACGGCGTGCGCCGGGGGCGGCGCGTCGAGCGCGGGCGCTTGAGCCCGCTGAACAGGAAGTATTCCATCAGCGCCGACGCGTCGTCGATGTGCAGGTCGCACTCGCGCGCTTCCGCCTCGCTGTACGGCCCCTGCACCACCGAGCGCACCCACGAGCCGCACATCGCGAACGGCACCGGGTCGCCCAGGGGCGTGCGCTCGTCGCTGCTCACCGTGCGGTCGCACGCGACCATGCAGCGGAAGCCCGGCTCGTCAGGGTTGGTCTCGTTGTCGCCCTCTTCCTCGAGGCGCGCCAGCAGCGGGGTGAGCACCGTGCGATCGATCAGCTCCAGCGCTTCGGCCTTCGCGTGAGCGTCGCCCGCCAGCGAGGCCTCCAGCGGCGCGGCGGTCTCGGCGATGACCAGGTCGTACCGGTCCAGCGCGCTGCGCGCGTACTCTCCCAGCGAGGCGATGCGCTCGCCCGGGGTGTCGGCCTCGGGCAGGGAGATCCGGTCGATCGCCAGCGCATCGGCCAGCCCCAGCGCGTGGGGCGAGCGGCTGACCATCGCCGCCCGGATGCCGAAGGTGTCCCCGAAGCGGGGCAGGCTCGCGTCGCCGGTCAGGGGCGTGCCGCTGATCCAGGCCATCGAGACCGGGAGCAGGCCGCTCTCCTCGCGCGTGCGATTGATGTCGTGGTCGGCGAAGCAGGCGTGGCTGGCTTCCATCAGTTCGGCGACGATCTCGCCCGCAGCGCCCTCGGGCGCGTAGTCCTGCCACGACTTGCCGAGGATGGTCTCGGGCTCGACGCAGCGCAGGGGCGACTCGTCGAGGGCCTTGGCGATCGGCCCGCCGTGGTCGACCAGCAGGTGCGCCCCGCGCGAGCCGACGTGGACCGACAGTCGCTCCAGCAGCTGGGCCCGCTCCGGGAGCGTCTTCTTCCAGTGCTCGACGAGGTCGGCCAGCAGCACGCGGGCCTCGGCGGTGCCGAGCTGTTCCGGCTGGTGGGCGAGCATCTCCGGGCGGTCGTTCTCATCGCCGGCGGGCGCGGTGCAGACCAGGTCGAGGCGCAACGCGAGGTCGTCGGGCGCGAGGCCGATGCCCGAGGCCCGGGCCCGCAGCTGGCCGTCGCTGGGCGCTTCGGCGATGCCCAGCAGCGCGCACAGCCCCGCGCCGGTCCCGGCGAACATCGGGTCGAGCACGGTCCGCGCGGTGCCCTGCCGACCGGTCGTGCTGACGCGGTCCATCGCCGGCGTGGTCGCGCTGACCAGGGGCGTGAGGGCGTCGAGCGACTGAACCGGCGTGTCGGCGCCGCCCGTCAGGATGACGATCGCGTACTTCACGCGCGCATCATACGCGCTCGCGGGCGTACACTCGAAACCATGCCCAACGACCAGCCCACCGACCACACCACCGCCGCTTCTCCCGCCCTCTCCGGCTTCGACCCCGACGCCGCGGCCAGTGCCGACGGCATCTTCGGCCTGCCCCACACCGAGGACCAGTCGCTCGTCGTCATCACCCCCGTCCCCTTCGACGCGACGACCAGTTACCACACCGGAACCGCCGGCGCGCCCGAGGCGGTCCACGACGCGTCGATGCAGGTGGACCTGTTCGACCACCAGTACGGACGGCTGTACGAGCACGGCATCTTCCTGCGCGAGGCCGACGGCAACATCGCCCGCTGGAGCGACGAGGCCCGGGCGATCGCCGAGCCCATCATCGCCGCGGGGGGTGAGGGCAGCGACGACGACCTCGCCAAGGTCAATGCCTACTCGAAGAAGGTCGAGGACTCGGTCTACGCCTCGACAAAGTCGGTGCTCGATGCAGGCAAGATCCCCGCGCTGCTCGGCGGCGACCACTCGACGCCCCTGGGCGCGATGCGCGCGGTGGACGACTTCGTCGGCGCCGAAAAGGGCAAGTTCGGCATCCTCCAGCTCGACGCCCACATGGACCTGCGCATCGCCTTCGAGGGCTTCGAGCAGAGCCACGCCTCGATCCTGCACAACGCGCTCGATCGCTGCGCGAACCTGAAGCGCGTCGTCATGATCGGCATCCGCGACTACTGCGAGGCCGAACTCGACCACCCGGCCCGGAAGGACGGGAGGGTCGTGACAAACTTCGACCAGGACTGGGCCCGGCGAAGGGCCGCGGGCGAGACCGTGATGGCGCTCATCGACGAGGCGATCCAGCAGCTGCCCGACGCGGTCTACATCACCGTGGACATCGACGGCCTCTCGCCCGAGCTCTGCCCGGGCACCGGCACGCCCGTCCCAGGCGGGCTGAACTTCGGCGAGTACGCGCTGATCCTCGAGCGCCTGGTCCGCGCGGGCAAGCGCGTCATCGGCTTCGACCTCGTCGAGGTCTGCCCGACCGAGGGCGACCGCGAATGGAACGCCTCGGTCGGCGCCCGTGCCCTCTACAAACTCTGCGGCTGCGCGATGGCGAGCCGAGGGGTGGTGGAGGTGCGATGACACAGGAGCAGTCCGGCATGCCCGAGCCTTCAACACCAGCAGACGCGTACAAGGCCATCATCGACGAGCTTGTTACTGGGACGCGCCTTGGAGGAAGCGGCTCGCGACTCGCGCGCGGGGGGCAGCTCCGAGGTGGCGAGCGCAGATATAGGGCGCTCATTGAGGGGTTGTCCGACGCCGAACGCGATCTCCTCGTTCGGATGCTCCGCGACGAACGGAACGAGACGATCCACGATGTGCTGGCGCTCCTCACATGGTGGATTGACTGCGGTGGTGTCGAGTGGTCGTTCCGAGGGCAGCCGATGCCCGTTGACCAAAGCGGAACTGGACTGCACGGGGACTACGTCGGCAGGTGTGATGGCTGGGAGTGGCCGGCGGAGCCCGCCGAGGGATAGACGGGGCGCAGGCGCTCTGGACGCGACGCGCTTGCCCGATCTGGAGAGCCGCCATCGGCTTTGGCGGAGTTTCCCTTTCCCCCCAGACCCCCGGACTTGGCTTCAGTCAGAAAGAAACACCGATGGGCTCACCGGTGCACCCGGACTTTCTTTCTGACTGACACACATTCCTAGCAGTCAGGAAGCAAATCGAGCTGGCATCGGGACTCCGGGGGGCCCTCAAACCTCACTGACCGCTTACGGGCAAACTTGCCCGAACGCCGCGAGGACGGCGTTGAGGTCGGCGAGGTCGACGACGCCGTCGTTGTTGGCGTCGCCGAAGCACGGGGCGGGGCACGAGGCGTCGGCGCAGAGCGAGTCGTCGCCCTGGTAGGTGCCGCCGACGGCGTCGCAGGTGGCCTGGGTGAGTTCCACGCAGGACCCATCGTTCAGGCAGCAGGCGCCGACGGGGTCGGATTCGGGGCAGGTGATGTCGCAGCCGAACACGTTGGAAGCGAGCAGGGCCCCTTCGAAGGCGAACTGGTCGGGCGTGTTCATGCAGAGGGTGGAGTCGAGGATGTTGAGGATGGCGAGGTCTTCGACGTAGATCCCGCCGCCGGTCGCGGTGGCATCGTTCATGGACATCTCGCAGTCCGCGAAGGTGGATTGGCCGAACGCGGCGTGGGCTGCGCCGCCCTTCCCGGAGGCGGCGTTGGAGGTGAAGATCGAGCCGGTCACGGTGATGTCCCCGCAGGCGATCGCGCCGCCGTCGGTTGTTGCGGTGTTCTGAATGAATGTGCAGCCGGTGACCGATCCGGCGTCAAGGGACAGGGCGCCTCCGGTCAGCGCCTCGTTGTCGATGAAGGTGCAATCGGTGAATGTTGCGGAGACCGCGCGGGCGCCGCCGCCGGGGCCGCTCAGGGCCGAGTTCCCGGAGAACTCGCAGTTGACGATCGGGGCGGGTTGAGTGAGGTAGACCGCGCCGGCGCCGTTCGCTTCCGTGGCGGTGTTGCCGATGAACTCAGAGCTTTGGATGAAGGTGTCGTCGTACGCGCGCAGGCTGGCGATCGCGCCGCCGTACGCCGCGGTGTTCCCCTGGAACGTGCAGCCCGAGATCTGGCGGTTCTGGGAGCTGCCGCCGGGGTCGTAGATCGCACCGCCGAGGAGCGCGGATGAGTTGTCCTCGAAGGTGCAGCCCGTCACGGTGAACGACGCCGAGATTCCGACGAAGGCCAACGCTCCACCGTCTTCGGTCGTGCTGTTGCCAACGAACAGCGTATCGGTGATGGTGAAGTTGCCGTTGCTATTGAAGACGTTGCCGATCGCCGCGCCGCGACCGGTTGAGGTGATGTTGCTGATGATGCACTGGTCGACGGTGAGCGTCGGGTTCGTGAACGAACTGTACTGCACCCCCCGCGTCCCGTTCGTGAGCGTGAGCCCGCGGAGGACGACCGGCTGGTTCATACCGAAGGGGGCACTGCAAACCGGCGACGCTCCGCCCGCATCAACGACCGTCGCCGCCGCACCGGCGCTCCCCGTGATCGTCAGTCCGATCCCGCTGCGGAGCTCGAAGGGGGCGTAGGTGCCCGGCCCGACGACGATCTCATCGCCGTCGAGCGCGGCGTCGATGGCCGCCTGAATGGTCGGGAAGTCGGCCGGGACATGGAGGATGTCGGCGAGCGATGTGGCGGGCAGCATCGCGCACGCGGCGAGGACTGATGCGTGAAGGACCCGACGGATGGTGCGACTGCTCATACTGATTCTCCAAGGGGGCTGGTCACGAACTCGGCTGCTGACACTCTGCCGCGAATCGCGGTGGGGGGCCACTGTTCAGGCGAGGTTTGGACGCGGCGCGCCCGGAAAAGGCCGCGATGCGCGGCGGAATTGCGGCCCAAAGTTGAGAAAACGAGATATCCGGGCCTTATGGGAACCCGTGCCGTCGTTACGGGCAGACCTGCCCGAAGGCCGCGAGGACGGCGTTGAGATCGGCGAGGTCGACGACTGTGAACGGTTGGATAGTCTCACGCGATGTCAAGCGGTCGTTTCGAGAGAAGCCGATACGTGTTAAGGGAAGTGGATCAGCCCTGCTCGGAGCTACGCATCGGCTCATCGCTTGCGGCGCTGGTTGGACTTTCGCTTCGCCCGGGCCTTTGTCATGTCTTGTCGGCGTTCGCGCAGCCAGTCCTGTTGAAGGTCGAGCGTGGTGAAGCCGGGGGGTGGGGAGTCGTCCGGTTGGGTGATCGGGTTGTCGAGGCCCTGCACTGGCGGGCAAGCCGCCAGTGGCACCGTCTGCGCGTTTTTGTTCTGTTTGTCCGCTTTGGCGCGCGCCTTGGCGGCGGTGCGCTCTTCGCGCTGGACGGACCGGATGTGCGTGAGGGCCTGCGTCGCGGCCATGCGCCGGCGGTTGCGCTCGCGTGCGATGAACGCGTCCTGCTTCGGATCGCCGGTTGGTTCGGGTTCGTCCATGAGCGCTTCGAGCGTCCGGAGCGCCTTGGTCTGGACGCGCTCCATGACGAGGCGCGCTTCGGCCTTCGCTTCGCGGAGCTGGGTGAGGATGTCTTTGTTCGGGGCGGTATCGGTGGGTGTGGTGTGCATGGCCCGAGTGTGCTTCGGGGATGCGGATCAGCCAAGAGCGATTTCTCGAGAACGGTCCTATGTCCGCAAAATCGCCGCGCCGATGTGGTAGATGCGCGCGAGATTTTTGCGGTTATCCACAGCGGGTGGTCTGGTTCGGGTGGCATGGATCGGCTCCCTCTCCCCTTGCGGGAGAGGGCTGGGGTGAGGGGTCAGCGGCGCAGCCGCTGCGATTCCAAGGTGACGCATCGACCGCCCCCTCATCCGTCCGCTTCGCGTCCGCCTTCTCCCGCGAGGGGAGAAGGAGCGGGATCGACTCGTTGGAAGCTCTCGCATAGCCGCCTGAGGAGGGCGGCCATGCCACCCGCCATCGGCGTTAGTCGTCGTCTTCGGTCGCAGCATCCTTCCAGCCATTGGTGAGCCCGACGTAGAGGAAGAATGGATAGAAACACATGACAAGTACGAACTGGGCTACGTCTCGACCGAGCCTGGAGCCGCTGGGCCCTTTGTGGCCTGGCTGTCCACTCTCGCTCACGTTCTCAATGATCGCAATGAACTGCAGCCATGCGATCGGAGCGAATATGACGAGGCTCAGGATGTAACTGCACAGCAGCGCACTCCTCGCGAGGGCCCGACGATCATCTGCGTGGTCGTCCCGCGGTGAGCCGCTGCTCTTCGCGATCCTGACGCATAGCTCGTGGCCGAGTCCGAGCAACACCAAGCATCCGCCCAAAGTCGCGAAGAAAACCAAACCGTGCGGATCGAATGTGATGAAGGCGAGCGTCAAGCCGGGCAGCTCCCTCGGTTAACCAATGCCTGCATGATATGTCAGCGGCGGTCTGAACCAACCACCGTCACACCAGCTGCGGCAACCGTTCGCGGGCCAGCAGGGCGGCGCCGAGGAGGCCGGCTCGGTCTTCGAGCTGGGTCGCGCTGAAGCGGACCTTGGTGGCGGCCTTGGGGAACACGTGCTCGCGACACGAGGCGGCGACGTGTTCGACCCACGGCTGGCCGAGGGCTTCGGTCAGTCCACCGCCGAGGATGACGTCGGGCAGTGCGAGCAGCGTGACGACGTTGGAGATCGCGCGGCCGAGCAGGTCGGCGGACTCGTGGACGACGTCGCGCGTGAGCTGGTCGCCCTCGGCGTAAGCCTGGGCGATGACCGAGGAGCCGATGCTGCGCAGGGGCGTGCGCTTGCGCTCTTTCTCGGCGTCGCGTCGGGCGGAGATCTCGGGCAGGATCGACGGGTGGTTCTGCTCGATGAGCGTGACGATGCGCCGGGTGACGGCGGTGCGCGAGCAGACGTCTTCGAGCAGGCGGTAGGTGAGCGGCGCGTTGGGGAAGAGCAGGGTCTGGCCGATCTCGCCGGCGGAGCCGAAGCCGCCGTGGTAGAGCTCGCCGCTCAAGATCAGCCCGCCTCCGACGCCCGTGCCGCACCAGACGCCGAGGACGTTGTCGGCGTTGTTGCCCGCGCCGAGGCGGTTCTCGCCGTAGATCGCGACGTTGACGTCGTTGTCCACGACGACGGGGGTGTTGGCGCAACGGGCGGAGAGTTCGCGCGCGAGGTGGACCTCGTTCCAGCGGAGGTTGGGCGCTTCGAGGACGATGCCGCGCGAGAAGTCGATCGCGCCGGGCGCGCCGATGCCGATGGCGACGAGGTCGTTCGGGGTGCAGCCGGCCTCTTCGCAGGCCTCGCTGACGGCCTCGCCGATGCGATCGAGGATCGAGTCGGGGCCTTTCTCGGCCTTGGTCTTTTTCTTGGAGCGTCCGACGATGGAATTGGCCTGGTCGACGACGCCGACCTGGAGGTTGGTGCCCCCGAGGTCGATTCCTACAACGAGACCGGTGTTTGTCGGGTTCACGGGCATGGCTCCAAGCGGATCGGGAAAAGCGGAGTCTGAGTGTAAAGCAATCGGGCTCACGGGAGCGATAGCAGGGCATCGAGCGGTGTTTTGTGCGACCGACTTGCAATTCCGGAAAAGTAAATAAACACTAACTTCGTGCCGACCTTCTTTGAGTTGATTCCCGTGCCGGTCGTCGTCCTGTTTGCGGGGCTGGCGGGCGCGTGGGCGCTGGTCATGGTCGGGATCGCGGTGCTCGGGCGACACGTGATCCGGCGCGTGCCCGAAGAGGGGCATCGCCCGGCGCTGGCGGCGTCGGGGCTGCTGTGGATCATGCGCTGGTACGCCCGGTTCTGGCACAGGCTGGACGCCACGGGCATGGACCATCTGCGCGGCCTCGACCTGATGGGCGATGCAACCGGGCGACCGATCGGTGACGAGCGCCCCGTGGTGGTCGTGGCGAACCACACCGCGGGGATCGACCCGATCCTGATCCAGGCCTCGATCGACTTCGAGCCGCGCTGGATGATGGCGGCGGACATGCGGGCGAAGGTGCTCGAGCCGCTGTGGCAGTACGCGCGGATCATCTTCGTGGAGCGGACCAAACGGGACTCGGCGTCGCTGCGCGAGGCGATGCGTCACCTGAAGGCCGGCGGGTGCCTGGGGATCTTCATCGAGGGGCATATCGCCAAGCCGCCCAGGCACCTGCTGCCGTTCAAGGAAGGGGCGGGGCTGCTGATCCGCCGGACCGGTGCGCTGGTGGTGCCGGTGATCATCGACGGCACGCCGATCGCGGAGAGCGCGTGGGGCTCGATCTTCCAGCGCAGCCACTCCAAGGTGCGGTTTCTCGAGCCGATCGACTACGAGCAGGGCGACAAGAAGGACCTCGACGCCCAGGGCATCACCGAGGACCTGCGCCGGCGCTTCCAGCGGGCGACGGGCTGGCCGGACACGCACATGCAGGCCGACTTCGACGAGCACGGGCGATTGGTCTGGAGCGTGTCGGAGGACGCGCCTGAAGGCTCCACCGAACCCGGTGACTCTGCTACCCTCGACGCATGATCGCACGCATCACCGGAATGCTGGAGCGGCTGGAGGGTTCGTCCTGCCTGATCGTGCCGGACGGCGCGCCGGGGCTGGCGTACGAGGTGATGGTGCCGGCGTTCGCCGCCGAAGCGATGGAGAGCCGTCGCGGCGGGCCGGTGGTGCTGCACACGATCGAGGTCTTCGAGGGATCGAGCCAGGGCGCGAACCTCACGCCCCGCCTGCTCGGGTTCCCGACCGAGTCGGACAAGCGGTTCTTTCAGCTGTTCATCACGGTCAAGGGTCTGGGCGCCCGCAAGGCGCTGAAGGCCATGGCCGAGCCGGTCGGCGAGATCGCCGGCGCGATCGCGCGCCGGGACACGAAGTGGCTGCAGGGCCTGCCGGAGATCGGCAAGCGTTCGGCGGAGACGATCGTCGCGGAGCTGCACGGCAAGGCGGACAAGTTCGTGGGGACGGACATCTCGGAAGGCGCGGTTCGTCCGGGTTCGAGCGCGGAGGCCAAGCCGACGCGCGAGGGTCAGGCGCTCGGCGAAGCCGGAACACAGGCGGTCGAGGCGCTGGTGCGACTGGGCGAGAACCGTGCGGAAGCGGTGCGCAAGGTGGAGCGGGTGCTGGAGCAGCGTCCGGAAACAGCCGATGCGGGAGCGGAGGCCGTGCTCGCCGCGGCGTTCAGCCTGGGGTCGTGATAGTGGTTGAGAGAGTGGTCGAGGGAGAGGGGCGTCGATGCGGTACGCGATGATCATGGCGGGGGGAACCGGGACGCGACTGTGGCCGATGAGCCGCAAGAGCATGCCCAAGCAACTGGTGCCGTTCATCGATGCGGAGCAAGATGGTGGCGCGCGCCGGTCGCTGCTGCAGGTCGCCGCGGGTCGGCTTGACGGGATCGTCCCCGAGGACAAGCGGTACATCTGCACCAACGAGAGCTATCGCGATCAGATCCGCGAGACGATGCCGGCGTTCGGCGATCAGCAGATCCTCGGCGAGCCGGTCGGGCGCGACACGGTGAACGCCGTCGGCTTCGCGGCGGCGGTGCTGCAGAAACTGGACCCCGATGCGGTCTTCGCGGTGCTCACGGCGGATCAACTGATCCGGCCGGAGGCGAAGTTTCGAGAACTCATGGACCTGGCGTACCGGCTGGTCGAGGACGACCCGACTCGGCTGGTGACCTTCTCGATCAAGCCGACCTACCCGGCGACCGGGTTCGGCTACGTCGAGCGCGGCGGGCGGATCGCGGGCTTCGATGAGCGGGCGACCTTCGTGGAGCGGTTCGTCGAGAAGCCGTCGCTGGAGAAGGCGCAGGCGTACGTGGAATCCGGAGCGTTCGGCTGGAACTCGGGGATGTTCGTGTGGAAGGCGTCCACGATCATGGACTGCCTCCGGCGCTACAAGCCCGAGAGCCACGAGGGGCTGACGAAGATCGCTGACGCCTGGGGCACTTCCGACCAGCAGAAGGTCCTGAACGAGGTGTACCCGACGCTTCCGAAGATCAGCGTGGACTACGCGATCATGGAGCCGGCCTCGCGCGAGCAGAAGCGGGCGGCGGGCACGCCGTCGGAGAAGACGGCGGTGAAGGTCTGCACCATCGAGGCGGATATCGACTGGCTCGATGTCGGCTCGTGGCCGAGTTACGGCGAGACGCTGGAGCCCGACTCCGAAGGCAACCGCGTCTCCGGCGAGGCCCAGCTGCTGCGGGGCAGGAAGAACATCGTGGTCAACGACGAGACCGGGCACACGCTCGCGCTGGTCGGCTGCGAGAACATGATCGTGGTGCACACGAAGGAAGCGACGCTGATCATGCCGGCCAGCAAGGCGCAGGACCTCAAGCAGTTGCACGAGCAGTTGCCCGACGAGGTTCGCTGAGGCGCAACCCGCGCTAGACTGCTGGCGTGACAAGCCCCGGCGAAGAACTGATCTATCTGGACCACAGCGCGACGAGCTGGCCCAAGGCCGACGGCGTCGGCGCGGCGATGGCGTCGGCCGTGGAAGCGGGCAACCCCGGCCGGGGCGGGCACCGGGCGGCGCGTGAAGCGGGGGCGATCGTGGACTCGACCCGCGCGGCGCTGGCGTCGCTGCTGGGCGAGGACGATCAGAGGCGGGTGGTGTTCACCTCGGGCTGCACGGACTCGGTGCACACGGCGATCGAGGGCGTGGTCCGCGCGTGCGAGCGCACCGAACCGGACAGCACGCCGGAGATCGTGTTCAGCGCGATCGAGCACAACGCGGTGGCGCGGGGAGTGGCGGCGCTGGCATCGGTCGGTCGGGCGAGTTCGGCGATCGTGCCGGTCGATGCGACGACACGTGTCGACCCTGAGGCGGTGGCGTCGGCGTGCACGGAGAAGACGCGACTGGTGTGCGTGCTGCACGCGAGCAACGTGACCGGCGCGGTGCAGCCGATCCGGGCGATCGCCGATGCCGTGCGCGAGAAAGCGCCGAGCGCGCTGCTGATGGTCGATGCCGCCCAGTCGATCGGGGTGATTCCGGTCCGCCCTCACGAGATGGGCGCGGACCTGGTGGCGCTGGGTTCGCACAAGGGCCTGCGCGGCCCGGCTGGTGTCGGCGGGCTGTGGATCGGCGAGCGGGCGTGGCCGGATGATGGTGATCGGGGGGGGCGACGCATTGACCCGGTCCGCTGCGGCGGGACAGGCACCGCCTCCGAAGGCGACGCGATGCCGGATGTCCTGCCGCTGGCGTTCGAGGCGGGGTCGGCGAACGTGCCGGCGATCGCGGGTTTGGGCGCCGCGCTGCGCCAGGTCGATCTGGCGACGACCGCGCAGAAGCAGGACCTCGCACGCGAACTCGTGACCGCGCTGCGCGACCGCTTCGGCGAGCGAGTGACGGTGTATGGGCGTTCGGAGGACGGCGCCGAGTCGTTGCCGACGATCGCGTTGAACATCGACGGCTGGGACGCCGGGGATCTCGCGCAGATCCTCGATGCGTCGTTCGGCATCGCGACGCGGGCCGGGCTGCACTGCTCGCCTCGATGTCACGAGGCGCTCGGGACGACGGACCGTGGCGGCACGCTGCGGGTCAGTCTGGGCGCGACGACGACGAAGGCCGATACGGACCGGCTGCTCGAAGCGCTCAGCGCGGTGGTCGGCTCAGCGTGAGGCGCCGGGCGCTTCGATGAGCTGTTCGAGGAAGAACTCCTCAGCCTGGCGGTAGCGTTCGAAGGCGCGCTCGACCTCGCCCATGAGCGCAGCGACCTCTTCGCGATCAGGTGAATCGATCGCCGAGACGGCTTCGAGGGATTCTGCCGCGCCGCGCAGGTTCGTGACAGCACCGGCGTAGGACCGGGCGGCGTCGTAGAGCAGTTCGTACTCGAGTTCGCGCGTGTCCGGGCGGTAGAGCAGGCGCCAGGGCGAACGACGCACTTCGACGAGCGTGTCGCGCAATTGGTCGGAGGCGAGGCGAAAGTTCGCCAGCGAGGCGCGGATCTGCGGGCGCTGTTCGCTGACGATCGAGTCGGCCTTGCCGATCGCGCTGCGGGCTTCTTCGAGGCCGGCCTGGCCGCTCTCGAGGATCGCGACGGCCTTGTCGGACATCTCGCCGTTGAGGCGGTCCATGAACGAGCGGGCCTGCGCGGTGACTTCCTTCGTGTTGGCGCTGGCGTCTTCGAAGTTGCCGATGGCGATGCGGATCTGCTCGCGGTTCTCGTCGATGATCGGGCGGACATCCTCGATGAAGCCCCGGAACTCGGCGACGCGCTGCTCGATCTCCGCGGCGATGGCCGGGCCTCGCGCGACGGTCTCGTCGGCGTTGGCGGTAATGGAGTCGATGCGGTCGAGCCAGGTCGGGTAACGCTCGCGGGTCGAGCCGACGATGGTCTCGACATCGGGCACGACGGTGTCGCTGAATCGTTTGGTGATCTCGTTGATGCGATCGGTGGTTTCGCGTGCGCGGTCGATGATCTGTCGCAGCGCTTCGGCCTGCTCCTCGCCGAAGCCGGTGGAGGACAGGATGCCCGGTGGCGCGATACGCCCTTCGATGCGGTCGCCTTCGCGGAGCGCACTTCCGTCACCGAGTTGGGAGAAGTTGATGGAAGCCGTGCCGCCGAGGATCGGCAGCTGCAGGTAGGCAACGGTGCCCTCGCGCAGCGGGATGGCCTTGTCGACGGCGATGGTGACGTCGATGCCCTCGATGTTCTCGCCGTTCATGGCGAAGCGCCGGCCTTTGACGGTGCCGGCGTTGACGCCGCCGACGGTGACGCGCGAGCCGACCTCGACGCCCTCGGCGCCGGTCTCGATGGGGAAGCGGACGGTGTAGTCGCGCTTCCCGAGCGCTTCGAGGGCGCCGCCGAGGATCACGATGATGACGACCGTCGCGCTCAGGCAGACGATGACCAGCAGGCCGGCGAGGATGTTGTTCCGCTTGGCGCGCTTGTTGCTCATGGGTGGCTGCTCGTGCTTCGGGTCAATAGACGGTGCGCGGTTGGCTCAGTCATCGTCGTCCTCCAACGCCGCGGCGACCTTGCTGCGGGTGGTCTGGATCGACGGGACGGTTTCGGTGGGTTCGAATCCCTCGCCGAAGAGTTCCTGCTCGTAGCCCTCGCCGGACTTGCGCTCGGTGAGCGGGCCGTCGGGGTCGCCCCGGAGGAACTGGCGGATCAGGCGCTGGTCGGTGGACATGCCCGCCGTCTCGGAGACCGGCGTGTCGCGCAGCTTCTCGAAGTACTCGCGGGTCTCGACGCAGAGCATGCGCCCCTTGTCGAACATCGCCATGCGGTCGGCGATGGTGAAGGCCGAGTCCATCTCGTGGGTGACGACGACGCTGGTGACGCCGAGCTGCTTGGTCAGCGCGAGGATGAGCTGGTCGATCTCCGCGCTGGTGACGGGGTCGAGGCCGGCGGACGGTTCGTCGTAGAAGAGGATCTTGGGGTCCAGCGCCAGCGCCCGGGCGAGGCCGGCGCGTTTCTTCATGCCGCCGGAGATCTGCCCCGGGTAGCGGTCGCGGGCCTCGCGCAGGCCGACGAGCTCGAGCTTGATGGCGACCTGGATGCGGATGATCTCGGGGTCGAGGTCGGTGTGTTCCTGGAGGGGGAGGGCGACATTCTCGCCGACGGTCATGCTGTTGAAGAGGGCGCCCGACTGGAACAGGATGCCGAACTTCTTGCGGACGTTGTTCATCTCGTCTTCGGCGAGGCCGCAGATGTTCTGGCCGAAGAGCTCGACGGTGCCCTCTTCGGGGATGAGCGAGCCGATCATGTTGCGGAGCATGGTGGACTTGCCCGAGCCCGAGCCGCCCATGATGACCATGGTCTCGCCGGGGTAGACATCCAGGTTAACGCCATCGAGGACGGTGAGGTCGCCGAAGCGCTTGACGAGGTTGCGGACGCGGATGACGGGCTCGGGTTGGGCGGGGTGATCGGTCATGGCGCGGCGATAGGGTACCCGCGGTGCGGATTCTGGGGTGTGGATGGGGTTTCTATCGGGCGTTTGGGGGGGTGGGGTGGAGAAAGGGGGGCATGATTGGGTGGCGTGGTCTCGCCCGACGCAGTCGGGCGCAGCCCACGCGGAGAGCGGGATGATCTGAGATACTTTCGACTGCGATGGCGGCTCCCCGTGGGCTTTGCTGCGCAAAGACCACGCCACCCGACGATCTAGGTCTCATCCCGGAAGGGGTGAGTCTTCAGCACTTCCCGCTGTTCTTCACGTTTTCGTTCTGCCCACTCTTCGGAGAACTGTTCAAGCAGTTCGATCTCGAGTTTGAACCAACGCCTGCGACTGTCCTCTCCTTCGCGCCGATGCCAAGTCACCCAATTGCTTGCCGCTGTAGATGCCGCGTTACGGGCGAGCCAGTACAACAGTTCGTCAGGATCGATTGTTCTGCGGCGTATCGTCTCCCTGCCGCGTTCAGTGACGACATAGGAGTACGTGCCCGATTCGTACTCTATGTGCGCTGAACCGATGTGGGACGGTTCGGTCAAGAATTGCGGAAGCCAGTGCGCATTCGGCATGTCGACAACTCGAGCAAATGTCTCAATTATCTCGGTGTATTGCTTTTTTAGGTCCGCGAGCGGTCCCGTGAGCACGGGCTCATCTTGACTCTGCGGTCCCGCAGAAACCACCCCAAGGGAGTTTTGTTTATCGGCGCGACGGTCCGGCGTGTGTCTTAGCGTTCTCAGTGACCGAAGCCCTCGGGCAATCAGCACCACCACAAGGAAGACGATGACCGTACCTGCCACAAGCCAGGCGGCCGCAACCGGCCTGCCTGACATTATGAGTACGGTAATCACAACGGAGAACGCGATTGTGAACAGTCCCGTGCCGTTCAGACCAAGCGCGGCAAGGTCTACTCTGGCGCTGGAATCGGGCTTTGGTCGCTTACCAGCATCCACAATGCGAACCCCTCGATAGCACACATGATAAGCGCTGCTCAGTCACGGGAAACAGCTTGCGACGCTCTTGCCTTCGCCTCCACCACCGACCGCTTCACCGGCGGCGTGTCGCTCAGTTCCTGTGTCGCCATCGAGATGTCGCGGACTTCGATGAGCTTCAGGCCCTTCGGCGGCGTGATCTTCGTGCCGACGGGGACGAGCAGGCGGGTGTAGCCGAGGCGGGCGGCTTCGCGGATGCGGGCTTCCATCTGGGTGACGGGGCGGATCTCGCCGCCGAGGCCGACTTCGCCGACGGCGGCGGTGGCGTGGGGCAGGGCGCGCATGAGGTGGGAGCCGGTGATGGCCATGGCCAGCGCGAGGTCGGAGGCGGGTTCGGAGACGCGCACGCCGCCGACGGAGGAGGCGAAGACATCGCGGTCGTAGAGGTTGATGCCGGCGTGCTGCTCGAGCACGGCGATGAGCATGGCCAGGCGGTTGGTGTCCACGCCCGAGGCCTTGCGCTTGACCGAGCCGGGAAAGCCGGTGGCGGTCAGGGCCTGCATCTCGACGAGCACGCAGCGCGAGCCGGAGACCGTCGGGACGACGCACGAACCGGGGCGGGGCTCGTTGCCCAGCGCGCCCGCGGCGACGCTCGCGCCGTCGGGGACTTCGGTCAGGCCCTTCTGGCCCATCTCGAACAGGCCGATCTCCAGCGTGTTGCCGAAGCGGTTTTTGATGGAGCGGACGACGCGATGGGCGTGGTAGCGGTCGCCCTCGAAGTAGAGCACGACATCGACGAGGTGTTCGAGCAGGCGCGGGCCGGCGAGCGTGCCTTCCTTGGTGACATGGCCGATGAGGACCACGGCGACGCCCGAGGCCTTGGCGAGGTAGACGAGGTCGGTGCAGCAGCGCCGGATCTGCGTGACGCTGCCGGGCGAGGCGTCGAGGTCGGCCTTGTAGACCATCTGGATGGAGTCGATGACGAGGACTTCGGGCTGGACCTTGCGGGCCTGCTCGACGATGCGCGCGAGGTTGGTGTCGGCGAGGACGAAGAGGTTGTCGTCGGCCTCGGGCTCGTCGAGGACGCCGAGGCGCTCGGCGCGGAGTTTGACCTGCTCGGCGGATTCCTCGCTGGTGACGTAGAGGGTTTTGCGTTTGCGCGCCGCGAGGCCACCCATGCCCTGCAGGAGGAGGGTGGACTTGCCGATGCCGGGGTCGCCCCCGAGCAGGACGACCGCGCCGGGGACGATGCCGCCACCGAGGACTCGATCGAACTCGCCGATGCCGGTCATGAGGCGCGGGCGCCCGGCGTCCTCACCCGTGGCCTCGCGGATCGGCACCGCCGACGGGGTGACGCCGGAGACGAGGTCGTGCCCGTCCGGCCCAGCCGCGGCGTTGGCCCAGGCGGAGGCGAGGCCCCGCTGGGGGTCCTTGTCGGATGAGGCATCGACGGCGAGTTCTTCGAGCGAATCCCACGTGCCGCAGGACGGGCACTTGCCCATCCAGCGGAGTTCGACCGCGCCGCAGGACGAGCAGACGTAGTTGCGGCGTTTTTTTGCCATGGGGGCAGTATAGCGAACAGAGTGCTAACAGGTGGGAGTGTTGAAGATTCTCGGAACTCTCTCGCCGTCGCAGCGTATCGCAGGAACATCCATCGACTGTTTTGACCGCCAAACGAGGAGTCCGACCATGAAGTCAACCGTGATTCGCTTCGCTCTCACCGCCGCTCTGGGAGTCGGCACCGCTCAAGCCGCGGCGACCGCGTCAGACGTGGAGTGGCTGCCGCTGGAGGGCTCTCAGGGCGACGGGATCGACAGCGACTCGTTCGAGGATGCCGTGTATGCGATGCACGTGTTCGACGACGGGTTCAAGCCAGCGTTGTATGTTGGCGGGAGTTTCGATTCCGCCGGAGGGATCCTCGGCACAGCGAACATCGCGCGGTGGGACGGCGACGAGTGGTCCGCCGTCGGGTTTGGCGTCGGAGGGTTCGTCTACGCCCTTGAGACATTTGTCCACGACGAAGGCCAAGCGCTGATCGCAGGAGGGAGCTCCGTTCAAGGGGCGATCCCGCCAAACACCGTATCGCTCTGGGATGGGAATACGTGGCAGCCCATTGGGAGTGACTTGGAAGGAACGGTCTACGCGCTTGCGCAGTTCGACGATGGCGCCGGAACGAGTCTTTACGCCGGAGGCAACTTCTCAATTGTCGGGGAGGACTCGGGCACCAATCTGGCGAGGTGGAACGGCCAGGAGTGGGCCTCGGTCGCCGGCGAGCTCGACGGCCAAGTCAGGAGCCTTCACGTTTTCGATGATGGCTCCGGTCCGGCGTTGTTCGTTGGTGGGAACTTCACCGAGGTCGATGGAGTGGCCGCAAGCGGAGTTGCGCGATGGGATGGGCTGTCCTGGTCCGCGCTCGGGCAAGGGGTAGGTGGAGGCAACGGGAACCTCGCGGTACTCGCGCTCACCAACTTCGATGACGGAATCGGTGATAAGCTCTTCGTCGGTGGCACGTTCACGCTCGCCGGAGGCGCGCCTGCTTCGCGCATCGCGACATGGGACGGTGCGGAGTGGTCTGCGGTCGGCGCAGGCGTCGATGGATCTGCGTTCGGAGGCGTACGAGCGTTCGCAGTTCGGCAGACGGGAAACGAGTCGGCTCTGTACGTCAGCGGAACATTCTTCGAGGCTGGCAACCTGTCCGCGCGACACCTAGCTCGGTGGGATGGCACCGCGTGGTCACCGGAGGGGCCACCGTTCGATCGCACGATCCGTGCCCTCGCCGTGTTCAACGACGCCGATGGACCCACGCTCCACGCCGGAGGAGACTTCGAGTTTGGGTGCGGGCAAATGTTCGGTCGGATCGCCCGACGCGGGCTCCGGACCGACCCGCCGTGCGACGCCGATCTCAATCGGGACGGCGTGGTGGACCTGCTCGATCTCAACATCTTGCTGTTTCGATTTGAACAGAGTTCGAATTGCGGTGATACCAATGGCGATGGAGAGGTGAACCTCGCTGACCTGAACATGGTGCTCGCGGCATTCGGCTCGAACTGCCCGGAGTAAGGACTCGGGCGAGGGTGGGGTCCCAAGGTGCTTCGCGGACCGGTGGCTTCAGTTCGCCGGTCGCTCGCCGAACGTGCGCCCGTCGTGACCGTTGTGTCCGTCGTGCCCGGGGTTGGCCGGTCGCCTGTCACGGGCTGCCGCGGCGCGCTCGGCGTTTCGTCGTTCCTCTCCGCTCAGGCCGCTTGTTCCGACGATCGAAACGCCTCCGGAACCTCCTGCGCCGCCGGACGCGGCCTGGCCGAAGCCATGACCGGCGTGTCCCCCATGGCCGCCATGCCCGCCCATGGCTTGGGCGCCGTGGCCGCCGTGGCCGTCGTGTGCGGTTCGACCGCGGAGATGCGCGGGAAGGATCTCCAGATCGGGGTACTTCCCTCCGAGCCCGCCGTCGCCGCCGTTGCCCGACCGCGCGCTCCCGCCGGCACCGCCATCGCCGCCACGCCCGCCAGGCATGCCGAACATCGGATTCGCGTTATCCAGACTCGTGGTCGAACCACCGGAGCCCCCGGCACCGCCTTGTGCGCCTCGGGCAAAGCCCGCGTGACCTCCGTTGCCACCCGTGCCGGCCGGAAGCACACCGGCGTACTCGCCATCAGTGTTGACGAGCGGCAAAGCATCTATTCCCTGACCGCCGTTTCCACCGTGCCCGCTGATCGCGTGAGCACCGTGCTCGCCGGGTTGTCCGGGCTGACCGGGCCCGCCCCTCTCGCCGTCGAGTGCGTCGCTGGACAGTCGTCGCACGGCGTCCTCGTCCTCGATGAAAGCGAGTTCGTCGAGCCAGTCGGGCAGGCGCCAGTCGTCCGCTTCCGCATCGCCGCCGTCCCCAGCGTCGCCACCGCTGCGCAGTTCGACCGTCGTCGCCGATGCGCTGCCGTCGCCGCCATCGGCACCGTGGCCAGCGACGAGCGTGGTGGTCAGGAGGTTCTCATCGCCTTGCCAGAGGATCGCGCCAGCGGTGCGAACCGAGCCGCCGTCGCCACCGTTCCCGGCGGCTGCGCCGAGTCCGCCGCTAGACGCCTCGATCCGCTCGAGCGATGTTCGGATGATCGGGGCCTCGATCTCGATGCTCCCACCGTCTCCGCCGTGCTGCCCGATGGTGCGCCCGTCGTTGCCAGCGCTGGGAACGAGCGATCCGTGGAGGTCTATCGAGGCCGGGCTGAGCAGGCGGATGGATCCACCGTGAGCGCCGGGGCCGTGGCTGAGCGTCTGGAGCGTCGCGCCTTCACTGACGGTGATCGGGCCGAGGGCTCGGATGGTCAGGTTGGGGCGTCCGGAACTCTCGATTCCGTCGACCACGATCATGCCGTCGATACGAACCTCGCCGGCGACGCGGAACTCGACCGGGCCTTTGAAGCGGAGGGTCTCGTCGGCCTCGACGATCAGTTCGCTGACCTCGCGCACGCTTCCGGGGAAAGCGGGGGCGGCATTGTCGATCGCAGGGACGGTTGTCGTCGCGTTGGTCTGGGAGACGGGAGCGGCGGCGAGCGTGGCCATCACGCCGCAGCAAAGCAGCAGGGAGCGAGCGGTCATGGGGTTCTCCGGGTTCGAGCGGTCTTGGGTCGCGGAGACGACGTGCCGCCGCGGATACCAGTTCAAGGTATCAGCGGGGGTGTGGGGTTCAAAGAAAATTCTCGGTCGCGATTTCCGAAGGAGGATGTACGCTGAACCCGAGCCGCGTGGAGGAACCGCCATGGCACCGTTGCCCTACCTCGTTCTGCTGTGCGTTGTCAGTTGTGTCGTCGCGGTCGCAACGTCGCTGATCATGCGTGCGATCGGGTATGCGGATCAGGCGACGATCGGGGCGGCGATCGCCGCGGCGACGAGCAGTTCGGTCATGATCTCGGTGTGGTTCGCGCGGGGTGGCGCCGAGGATGAGGACGACGAAAGAGAAGCGGTCGGTGACTGAGCGGCTCAGCTCATCGAGGCAGGGTTCGCCGAGCGCTCGCGCGACTCCCGGTCGTCTCGAAGTGCCTTGAGCAGCTGCTCGGCTTTCTTCGAACTGAGCATGCCCCACGAAACCGCGTCGGCGATCTTCTTCTCGAACTCGGTTTCGTCGGCACCCATCATGGTTCGGGCGTCGGCGGGGGAGATGGACCCTTCGGCGACGTAGGCGGCGATCTCGCGCCGGGTGCGCTCGCGCTGGCGGGTCTGCGAAAACTGGCGGAGGTTGCTGACGAGGACCCACACGATGGTGGTCGCGAATACGCCGGTCCAGAACAGGACGGGGACCTCAACGGCTGCGAGGGTTGTCGGGAGTGTGGACGGTTCGAGCATCGTTGATCCTCCTCGATCAAAGGTCGGTCGGGAGCGACGGCTCCGTCGCCCGTTCGGTGATCACGCGCCGGCGCGGCCGCGTTCTCGAGATTCACGGTCGTCGCGCATGGCTCGCAGCAACTGCTCGGCCTTTTTGGAGCTCAGCATGCCCCAGGCGACGGCGTCGGCGATCTTCTTGTCGAATTCGCTTTCTTCGCTGCCCATCATGGTGCGGGCGTCAGCGGGAGAGATCGAGCCCTCGGCGACATACGCGGCGATCTCGCGCCGGGTCTTCTCGCGCTGGCGCGTCTGGTACATCTTGCGCAGGTTCGCGATCACGACCCAGAGCCCGATGAGGGCGAGCAACGCCATGAAAGCCACGAGTTCGCGGTCGTCGGTACCGAGGGTGAGCGGGATCGACAGGTCAGCAGTGCTGGTCACGATGAAATCCTCCTCTGACGCAGGTTTCATAGAGATTGTGACACAGCGATTTCGCGGATCGGGAGCCGATCAGGAGAAAAGCCGAAAAATCGGCCCTCGGCCTGGCGTTACCGGTCGAGTTCGGCGGCGACGACGTTGAGCGAACCGATGATCGCCACGATGTCTGACAGGAGGTGGCCCTCCGTGAGGCGGGCCATGGTGGCGTAGTTCATGAAGCTCGGCGGGCGGGTGTGGGCCCGGAACGAGCGGGGGCCGCCGTCGGCGACGATGTAGTAGCCCAGTTCGCCGTTGGCGGTCTCGTTCGCGCCGTAGACCTCGGCGACGGGGGTGTCCCAGCCGCGGTTGGACATGATGATCTCGAAGTGCTGGATGAGGCCTTCGATGGAGCCGTAGACGTCCTTCTTGTCGGGCTTGACCATTTTGCCGTCGGCGAAGGTGTCGATCGGGCCGCCGGGGATGTCGTCGATGAGCTGGCGGATGATGTGGGCCGACTGCTTCATTTCTTCCATGCGGACGTGGAAGCGGGCGAAGGCGTCGCCGTCCTCGTGGATGATGACCTTGAAGTCGACCGGTTCTGCGCCCTGGCCGTCCCAGTTCTTCTGGTAGCAGAGGTAGGGCTCGTCCTTGCGCAGGTCGCGCTCGACACCCGAGGCGCGGGCGCAGGGTCCGGAGAGGCCCCAGGCGATGGCCTCTTCCTTGCCGATCGTGCCGATGTTGGCAACGCGATCGATGAAGATGCGGTTGCGCATCAGCAGGTTTTCCATGTCGGCGATGGCCTGGGCGAGTTCCTCATCGATGAAGCGCTTGACCATCTTCTTGAAGACGGCTTCGTCGGGGAGGTCCTGCATGGCGCCGCCGACGCGGGTCCAGTCGGGGTGGTAGCGCTGGCCGGCGATGAAGTCGCAGATGTCGTAGACGCGTTCGCGCTGGTTGAAGCCGTAGAGGAAGGCGGTGAAGCCGCCGAGGTCGAGGGCCGCGGCACCGCAGCACAGGAGGTGGTCCTGGATGCGGGCGAGCTCGGCCATAATGGTCCGGAGGACCTTGCAGCGGGGGGTGATGTCGATGTCCAGGAGCTTCTCGACGGCGTGGTGCCAGCAGATGTCGTTGGCGATCGGGCTCAGGTAGTTCATCCGGCTGACGATCGTGACGTACTGGTTGTAGTCCATGTGCTCGGCCAGCTTCTCGAAGCCCGAGTGCAGGTAGCCGATGTGGGGGGTGCAGCGGGCGACCCGCTCGCCGTCGAGTTCGAGGACAAGGCGGAGGGTGGTATGGGTCGCGGGGTGCTGGGGGCCGAAGTTCAGGGTCCAGCGGTCGCCGGTGTCGACGTGTCCCTTGAGGTAGTCGAGGGACTCTACATCGGTGTCGTAGCCCTGATCGGGCTTGATGGTGTACGGCATGACGAGCCTTTCTGGGGTCTTCGGGCGGCCTGGGGGGCTGCGAGCGTCCCCCGGCGGGTCGTGAGTATAGGGGCTTGGCTGCGCGGATACACCTTGTGAGGGGTGCCCGAGATCTCGCGCCAAGGCCCGGATATGTCCGCAGGCGGGTGTGGGGAATCCGTGCCGGACCTTGCCCGATGCGGGTTGTGACGGCTGGGCGATGTGAACTCGTCGCTCAGGAATCGGTGCGAGTGCATCGCGAGAGCGGGTGGGTCGATCCATGACGACGGGGCGCGCCCGGTGGACGCGTTGCCACGAATGGTTTTCCACCAACGATCGCATCGGACCAGGGAAAGGCCGTGCGCTCGGATCAGCAACCTCAGGACACAGCAATCCCTTAAGGAGCGAGCAGATGAACGTGCATGATCAGGGCTTTGGATTCAACGGACGCCGCGTCGTCGTCACCGCCATGGTTTCGGCCCTCGCGGCCGGATCGGCGATTCTCGGTGGCTGCAACGGGAACAGCGAGAGCGCGTTCCGCAGCAGCACCCCCAACGGCTACTCGCAGGACGCCCTCGCGTCGCAGGCGACCGTGAGCATCGACCCGTCGCAGACGCAGGGCGAGTTCACCTCCACCTGGTACAACCAGCAGGCGGCTCAGGTGAACCTTCCCGACCGCTGGGTCGGTGAGGCCGTCTCGGCGACCGCCGAGAACGAGGCCCGTCGCGCCGCCGCGCAGTCGGCGCTCGTGAACAACGACGCCAACCGCTTCGAGCGTCTCGCGGCGCAGAACGCGAAGTTCGTGCAGGCCGAGACCAACAAAAACGTCGGCTGGTACAAAGCCGACGAGCTGAACAGCGTCTACGCCGCCAAGATCGATGAGATGGAAGGCCAGGCGCAGAGCGCGGTGCTCGCCAACGAAGCCCAGGAGCAGCGCAACAACGCCGAGGTCGCGATCAGCAGCCTCGAGTGGCAGAACCAGTTCGAGCGCATGTACGCCGAGGCCGAGCGCGCCTGGGCCCAGGCGCAGGGCGACCACCAGAAGATGCTTGCCGAGCGCGAGGCCGTCGAAGATCGCGGTCGCTTCCAGCTCGACCAGATGCGCACCGTCGCGGACATGACCGCCGAGCGCGCCGAGAACAAGGTCAGCCAGCTGCGCGCCGAGGCCACATCGGTGTCCGAGCACACCGCCGCGCAGGTCGCCGCGCTGAACAAGCAGATCGAGACCGCCGCCCAGCGCTTCGAGGCGCAGGCCAGCGAGTTCGCGAACCGCGCGTCCACGCTTGATGAGTTCTCCGAGGCCAAGAGCAAGGAACTCCGCGCTCTCGCCAAGGCCCTCGAGGAGCAGGACGTCAACGGCAACTTCGAGGTCGCCCTCGTCGCCGCCGACACGAACTTCGAGCGTGCGAAGGCCGAGGCCGAGCGCATGATGATCGCCGCCGAGGCGCTGAACCAGAGCACCCGCGCCGAGGTCGACCGCATCCGCGCCGAGTCGGACATGCGCCTGGCGGTCGGCGAGACCAACTACCAGAACGAGCTCGCGGCGATCGAGCGCTTCGTCGAGCACGGCGAGGCGGAGATCTCCTTCCGTCGCGCCGAGGCCGATCGCATCGAGCGTGAAGCCCGCGCCGAGTTCATCAAGGCGGAAGCCGCGGCCCGCGCCGCCGCCATCCGCGAGGCCTCGCGTCACCAGCAGGCCCTGACCGAGAACGAGCGCAAGCTCATCACCGCCGAGGCCGAAGCCGAGGCCCGCCGGATCCAGGCCGACCTGCACCGCGAGCTCGCCAAGCAGGCGAAGGGCGGCTTCATCTCGATGCCGGGCAAGGGCAACCCCCAGACCCCGGGCGCGACCAACAACGACGCCAACCCCGAGTTCGCCGACGCGTCCGAGAAGCCCGCGATCCTCGAGCCCGAGCGCGTCGCCCGCTTCAAGGGTGCCCTCGCCGAGTCCGCCGCGATCCGCAAGCACGAAGAGGCTGCCGAGCGTGACCTCTACGCCACCGTCCAGGAGCGCACCACCCAGGCCAGCGCCTGGTGGGACCAGCAGGTCGCCAAGCACAACGCCGAGCTCGCCCGCGCGGACTCGATCCAGCGCAAGGGCTCTGCGGACATCGAGGAGCTCTTCCTGCAGGCCGAGAGCATGATCGCTCAGGCCGAGGCGGAGCGCAGCCGCTCGGTGGTCGTCGCCGAGGCGTCGAAGCGCGAGACCCTCGCCCAGATCGTAAACCTCACCGCCCAGGCCGAGTCGACCGACAAGACCTCCGAGGCGCAGATCCGCCAGTTCCTGGCCCGCGCCGCCGCCGCCGAAACCTCCGGCAGCTCCGAGGTCCGCTCGCTGATCGTCCAGCGTGACTCGGCGAAGACCCGCGGCGAGGCCGAGGCCAAGCGCCTGCTCGCCGAGGCCGACTCGCTCGAGAAGAGCCAGAGCGCCGTCGTCGCCCAGATGCGCCAGGAGATCCAGACCGCCGAGCAGCAGCTCAACGCGGAACTGGCCCGCCTGGACCAGGTCGCCGAGTCGTTCATCGCGATCGCCGAAGCCACCTACAACGAGGCTTCGTTCGTGGCCGAGACCTTCGCCAAGATCTCGAAGGCCAACGCCACCGAGATGGCCCTCTCCAACGAGGCCGAGGCGCAGATCGCGGCTTCGAACGTCGAGTACATGCACTCGCTCCGCAACGCGACCAAGCTCGCCGCTTCGGCAGCCGTTTCGCGTGCCCTCGCCGACGCCACCTACGAGTTCTCGACCTTCCAGGCCGAGGACACGGGCGCCCGCTCGCGCATCGTCGCCGAGTCGCGCATGGCCGAGGCCGCCGCGAACGCGCAGTTCCAGATCGCCAGCGCTCAGGACCAGGCGGTGCGTTCGCTGTTCGACAGCCGCATCGTCCAGACCGAGTCGGAGCGGAACCGCGCCTTCGCGAACCAGTACCTCGCGCAGATGCAGGGCAAAGCGTCTGTTGAGCAGGCCCTCGCCGCCGCCGCGGCGTACCAGGACCTCTCCAACGAGGCCATCGCCCGCCTGAACCAGCGTGCCGTCGAGTTCTCCAACACCGCCCAGGTCAACTGGGACGAGCGTCTGGCGAACGCGAAGGGCAAGTTCCCGACCGTTCAGGAATCGGAAGCGCTGTACCTGCAGGCCCTGCGTGACCTGGAGAACAGCCAGGCGAGCTACAGCCCGAACCCGATGCCCGTGATCACCAACGTCCCGGTCAACCTGGACAACTGATCACGAGTCTGATCGACCGATCCTTCTCGGATCAACCACTCAGGGATTGCTGATCCCGGCGGACCCAGGCGAGAGCCTCGGTCCGCCTTTTCGCTTTGATGCGAGCAAGAGCCCGGAGCGCGAGCTCCGGGTATCTCTTCGATCTTTGCAACCAAGGTCGGGTACCCGGAGCTCGCGCTCCGGGCTCCTGTTCAGCCGCCCCTCACTCCCCGATCGTCTTCTTCCGCCTGAGTATGTGGTGGTAGTGCTGCGCGAAGCGGTGGGCCTCGTCTCGGATGGCCTGGCAGAGTTTCAGGCCGAGGTTCTCGCGTCCGAGGCGGATGGGTTCTGACTTCTCCTGCACATAGATCAGTTCTTCCTTCTTCGCGAGCGAGATGACCATGGGTGGTTTGCGGTCCATGCCCTCCAGCGCTTCCATCGCGGCGTGGAGTTGGCCGAGGCCGCCGTCGATGAGGATGACATCGGGGTAGAGCTCGTGGCCCTGTCCGGCTTCGCGGTAGCGGCGCGAGACGACCTCGCGGATGGAGGCGTAGTCGTCGTTGCCGCCCTCGACCGAGCGGATGCGGTAACGACGGTACTCGTCCTTGAAGGGCTTGCCGTCGATGAAGCACACTTTCGAGCCCACGGTCTCGCCGCCCTGCAGGTGCGCGATGTCGATGGCCTCGATGCAGCGTGGCGGCTGGTCGAGGCCGAGGGTCTTGGCGAGCGATCGCGGGCCCTTGAGCGGGTCGATGTAGCCGATCTCGCTCTCGGGTTGCCAGCCGTCGCGGATGTTGCCCCGCTCGGCGAGTTTCTGGATGGACTTGATCTGGTCGCGGACCGCCGCGGCTTGTTCGAACTTGAGATCGGCGGCGAACTGCTCCATCTCCTGCTTCATCTCGCGCAGCACGCTGGAGCGTTTGGAGCCGAGGAAGCGGGTGAGGCGGTCGATGTCGCCAGCGTAGCGCTCGGGGGAGATATTGTCGGCGCAGGGGGCGGTGCACTGGCCGATGGCGTGGAGGATGCAGGGGCGGAAGTACTTGTTCTTCTCGTCGCCGGCGATGATGTCGAGCTTGCAGGTGCGGAACTTGAAGATCCGCTGCATGATCTGGAGGGCCTCGCGCAGCGCGCTGACGTGGGTGAACGGGCCGAAGAGGCGAGCCCCCTTCATGTACGGCAGTTCGTCGCCCGCTTCGCCGAGGCCGGTGGGGTTGCGCGTGATGAAGACGCGCGGGTAGTCCTCGTTCTTCGTGACGACGAGGTAGGGGAAGGTCTTGTCGTCGATCAGGCGGACGTTGAAGCGGGGGCGGATGTCCTTGATCAGCCGGTTCTCGGTGAGCAGGGCTTCCCACTCGCCCTCGCAGAGCAGGACCTCGAAGTCGTGAACCAGGTCGCGCATCGGCTCCTTCTTGGGGCCGAGGTCGGCGGACGGCACGAAGTAGCTCGCGGTGCGATCGGGCAGGTTCGCGGCTTTGCCGACATACAGCACCACGCCCTTGTGGTCCTTCATGAGGTACACACCGGGCGACTTGGGCAGGTCGCGGGCCTTGCGCAGCAGGCGGCTCAGGCGCTGCTCGTCCGACTCGGTGCCCCAGGCGGGCGGTGAGTCGGAGGGCAGGAAGCCGTCCTCGTCTTCGATGATGTGATCCGGATCGTCGGCCATCGGACCCAGAGTGTAGGAGCGCAATCACGCGAAGGGCGACGCAGAAGAACAGGCCCCGGGGTGGGGCCGGCGAGTCGCGCTGGAGAGAGACCCGAACGGAGGAATCAGAGGTGGCGGCGTCTCACGATGCAGAGCCCGGTCGCGAGCATCAGCCCGGCGATGCTCGCGGGGCCGGGGATCTGTGAGACCTGCACGAGCCGGGCACCGATCCTCGCGTCGTCGCTGGGATTGCGATGCGTGAAGTCGCCGAATCCGACGCGACCGGAGAGTTCCCAATCGTCGGACAGCAGATCCGCATCATCACCGAAGTAGAGGCTGGTCTGCGTGAACGTCCCGCTGTCCGGGGATGTCGAGAGCGAGGGCCACGCTGAATGATCAGCGTCGAAGCCGCTGAAGATGAGGTTCGTGACGTCCACCCTCGCGCGGCCGCCCGAAGACTCGAACTGGATGGTGTTGAACGAGTTCAGCCCGGACGTGTCGAAGTCGATCGTGCGTGACTTGCCACGAGAACGCGTCACGGTCCACTGGAGTCGGTCGAGCGCGGCGGAGTAGGACAGCACGAAGTCGAACTCGCGGTTCTGGAACGCGCGACGCCCGTTGTGGAGATTGGTGTGAGTACCGCCGGCGGCGGGGTCACCGTTGTTCTCGAGTCGCAGATCCCAGTTCCTGGTGTCCGCGCGGAAGCGGGCTTCCAGCGCATCGGCACCGGAGAACGCGTAGCCGTCGCCGGGCTGGCCGACCGAGTCCAGAAACATCGGCGCGGCGATCGTCGCGGGGCTGGCAAGCACGAGGAGCGGCAAGGCGACCGACAGGTTCCGGCGGACGGATCGCGAACGCTTCATGGGGCACCTCCTGCGTGGTCACGGAGACAGCGTCTGCGTGTGGAGGTTCCGATTCAGCGAGTCCATAGACAAGCAAGCAAGCGGGGTTCGAGCTGATTCAAGACGGTTTGGGCGGGTCAGACGCACTCGTCGCCGAACGCGCCCAGCACGATGTTCAGGTCTGCGAGGTTCGTGAACCCGTCGCCGTTCGCGTCGCCGTCGAGGTTATCGGTGCCGAAGTTCGCGAGGACGATGTTCAGGTCAGCCAGATCGACGAAGCCGTCCTCGTTGACATCGCCGGCGCAGAAGCCGCCGTACGCCCAGTCGATGATGTCGTGGTTGGCCCACGCCGCGCCGGTGGCCGAAGTGAAACCGATGTAGGCGGTGGTCTGGCCGAGGATGTCAACGAGATCGATCTCGGTCGAAACAATCGGGTCAGCCGGTCGCTGGTCGTCGAGCGACAGACGGACTTCGAGCGTGGTTCCGTCGTAGTCGACCCATGCCCACCAGCGATCGCCGAACTCATCGAGTTCCGGATCGGTGACAACGGCGGTCGGCAGGCCGGAGTTGTGGTTCACGCTGCCGTTGATGTCGATGCCGACATGGCTCTGGCCGGGGTCGTTGTTCGCGGAGTTGTTCCAGGTATCGAACTCGACGCCGAGCGAGTTCGGGATACCGGCGTAGCCGATGCCCTGGCCAAGGCCGCCGAGTGAGCTGTCCACGGGCTGGATGACGAACACGATGCCGTCGGCACCGTTCGAGGTGTTGCCGTCAAAGATCGAGCCGCCGTTCTCAGTAATGCGGAACGAGAAGCGGGTCGAGAAGTCCGAGGCCTCGATCAACGTTTCGCTGAAGACGCTTCCGGCCTGATTCCCTGCAGACGGTGTCAGGCGCATGACCGTGCCGTCGCTCGTTTCCGTTGCCTGCGCGTCACCGTTGATCACGAGTTCATCGGTGTTCGAGAAGTCATCGAACTGGATCGCGATGTCGGCGCTGGCGATGGCGGTCATCGAGAGCGCTGCGCAAAGTGCTGGGGTCTTCATCTGCGTTTCCTCCTCCGGGCGACATGCCCAGTGCAGCGTACCCCACGCAGCCTGATTTTCCAGTCAAATCAGCCCGCTTGCGCGAGCGCCAGAGCACAGAACAGTTCAACGCCCAGCCCGATCGCATCGTCGTTGAAGTCGAACTTCGGCGTGTGGACGTTCGGATAGACATCCATATGGTCCGGTCGCAGGCCGAGCAGGAAGAAACTCGCGGGGCAGTGGTGCCCGTAATACGAGAAGTCTTCGCCGCCCATGGTGGGCTTGTCTTTTTCGACGAGGTGCGTTTCGGCCTTATCGCCGAGCACCGTGCGCGCCACGGCGCGGAAGTGCTCGGTGGCGCCCTCGTCGTTGAAGGTGACCGGGTATCCGGCGTGCCAGTCAATCTCGGCCTCCGCGCCGAACGCCGCGGCGGTGTTTTTGGCGATCCGCCGGAACTCCTCCTCGGCCATGGTCCGCGTCTCCGGGAGCAGGGTTCGGATCGTGCCGCGCAGCTCGGCGGTGTCGGGGATCACGTTGTGGGCATCGCCGGCGTGGATCGCACCGACGGTCACGACGACCGCGTCGTTGGGCTCGGTACGCCGGCTCGCGATGGTCTGCAGCGCCGTGACGATGTGGGCCGCGACGACCACCGGATCGACCGTCTTCTCAGGGAGGGCGGCGTGCCCGCCCCGCCCACGCACGGTGACCTCGAACTCGTCGGTCGCCGCGAGCAGCGGGCCGGTGCGGGTCGAGACCTTGCCGAGCTCGAGATCGGACCAACCGTGCAGGCCGTACATCATGTCGACCTTGGTGCCCACGCCGAGCGCCTTCTGCAGGGCGCTGCCGTCGATCGCGCCGTCGGCGCACATCTTCTCGCCACCCGCGCCGCCCTCCTCGGCGGGCTGGAAGCAGAAGACGATGTTGTTCGGCCGGTCCTCGGATTGCACCAGAACGCGGGCGGCGGTGAGCAGGATGGCGGTGTGCCCGTCGTGTCCGCACGCGTGCATCACACCGGAGTTCGTGGACGAGTAGGGCAGGCCCGTGTCCTCGAGGATCGGCAAGGCGTCCATGTCGGCGCGGAGCCCGACGGTGGGGGCCTTCTCGGGTTTGTCGGTGGTCGCGGGCAGGAAAGCGACGACGCCGGTGCCGAGCCCTCCGGGGGATTCCGGGGCGAGCCCCTCGACCACGGCCAGGCCGAGTTCACGCAGCGACTCGGCGACGCGCTGGCTGGTTCGCGACTCCTCGAACATAAGTTCCGGGTGGCGATGGAGATCACGCCGGAATTCCACAGCGTCGGGCAGGAGATCGGCGATGGTCTGGCGCAGCGATTGAGCGAGTTGATGCATGGAGGAATGGTAGAGCCACCGGCGGCGTTGCGTCCGCTGCGGCCTCAGCGGGCGTCGAACGCCGCGAGCCCGCCGTGTCGGACGAAGTCGATCCCAAACTCGTCCGTCGCGTCGCGGAGCAGCATATTGAGCCCGATCGCATCGGACGCGAAGTGACCGGCGACGATGACCGAGCCGGGCTTGCCGGAGGCAGCGCGCTCTTCGAGCTGCTTCGCGTCGGGGCCAGAAAGGTGGATGTAGAGCACGGTCTCGACCGGCCCTTCCGAATGGTTGGAGGTGTGGTCGAACAGCGCCTCGGCCACGCTTGCGCCGCCGTTGGTTCCGCCGGCGTGCATGATGGCCAGCCGCCCGCATCGTCCGGAGGGGCCTTCGGGAACGTGCAGGATCTCGTTGCTCGGGTGGCCAAGCTCCGGGATCGCGCGCAGCGCTTCTGCGGCGTCTTCGAGCGTCGCATCGGGTGAGAGCCCCTTCACCGCTCTGACCATCTCCTGGCGCCCCAATTCGTCCGCCGCGAGGTGGATGTTGAACAGGTTGATGCCGATGAGCTGCGCCGCGGAAACGAGTTGGTCCCAATCCGCGCCGTGGTCCGCGAACCGGCAGCGCCGACGCAGATCGCTGGTGGCGGTCCGCGCGACATCGCCGGACACACCGTGCATTTCCATCAGTTCGACCATGCGATCGAGAACGCGATGAAAGTCGCGACGGGCCGAGCCCGCCAGCGGGTGGTGCAGCAGGTACGAATCGCAGCCGAGTTGACGCGCGAGCATCAGATCGCCCGTGGTCGCGTTGACCGATGCCATGCAGCGCTGGATCGGCTGACCGGTGTCGTGCAATACGCAGGAATCGGCCGGGATGAAGTCAAAGCCGGCGCGGTCGGAGGCGAAGCGGAGCAGGTCGTTCGGAGTTGCCATGGCTCCAGACTACCGGATCTCCGCGATCGTCCGGTTCAGTTGAGCCGGTGCAGACCCTTTGCCTCGCGATGCTCGTTGAGTTGGCCCCACGCCGCGGTGTGATCCTTGACGAGCTTGATGACCTGCGTCGGTGAGACGCCGAGGCGGATCGCCGCGGGTTTGACCTCCCAGCCGGCGCTCGCGATCGCGTCCATGGCCTCTGCGAGGATCGCCGGGAAGTCGCGGTGCTTCGGGCTGACCACGATCCGCCCGAGCGGTACCTCCGGCTCCGGGTTGCGCAGCGTGATGCCCATCTCCTCGAAGAACGGGTCCGTATCCTGCTGTTTCGGTTGTTTGACCCGCTTCGGTTTCTGCACCCGCGAGCGCCAGAGCGGGGAGCCGATCTCGCCCTCCGGCACGCCGACGCGGTGCTCGCTTGCGAGTTTCAGTCGCAGGCGACGCAACGCTTCGCGTTTGTTGTCGCTCGCGCTGCGCCGTTCGCCGGCGGTCGCGCTGATCCCGGTCGGCTGGTGCGTGATGGTGACCTGCGTCGACACCTTGTTGCGATGCTGCCCGCCCGGACCGGACGAGCGAGACTGACCGACCGTGCACTCGCGCAGGAGCAGTTCGTCAGGCCAGGCGGCCGGGTGTCGGTAGTGCTCCGGTGTGCGTTCGTTCGCCCTACTCATCGCGAACCGGTCGGCATCGCCTGGAGGTGCAGGTCGTCAAAGTCCGAGTCGTTCGCTCGCTCGAAGGCGAGCCCGGCGATCATCGCGGCGTTGTCGAGGCAGTAGGGCATCGGCGGCACGCGCACCTGGATGTCCCGCTCCGCGCCGAGCTGGGTCAGGCGGGACCGGAGCAGGCTGTTCGCCGAGACGCCGCCCCCGACGAGGATCGAGCGGGGCGAGTGCTCCACCGCGTCGAGCGCCCGCCCGAGTTTCAGAATGATCGCATCGATGGCTGCTTTCTGAAACGACGCGCAGAGGTCGTCGATCTCGGGACCTGTCAGATCGGAAGCCGCGCGCTCGTAGACCGGTTTGCCGGAGGCATCGCTCGCACTGGGCGTGCCGCGGACGGTGTAGAGCAGGGCGGTCTTCAGCCCGCTGTAGGAAAAATCGAGCGAGCCGGGTTTCAGCCGACTGACCGGCAGGTCGTGAGCGCCGGCGTTGCCGCGCTGGGCCCGCTTATCCACGATCGGCCCGCCGGGGTAGCCGAGTCCGAGGATCGAGGCGGCCTTGTCGTACGCCTCACCGATGGCGTCGTCGATGGTCGATCCGATGCGTTGCATGTCCAGCGGTGAGCGAACGTTGTAGATCGCGGTGTGCCCGCCCGAGACGACCAGTCCGAGCGCCGGGAAGATCGACTCGTGTGTCCACGAGTGGTCCTCCAGCAGCGCGCCGTACAGGTGCGACTCGATGTGGTCGACTCCGACCAGCGGCTTGCCGAGCGACCAGGCCAGCGCCTTCGCGCCGGCTACCCCGACCAGCAGCGAACCGATCAGCCCGGGTCGGTTGCCCACCGCCAGCGCGTCGATTTCGGCGAGCGTGCACCCCGCATCGCGCATCGCGGTTTCGACAACCGGAAGGATCCGCTCCACGTGCGCGCGACTGGCGATCTCCGGCACCACGCCGCCGTACTCGGCGTGCAGGTCCACTTGGGAGGAGATGGTGTTCGATAGCACCCGACGACCGTCCTCCACCACCGAAGCCGCGGTTTCGTCGCAGGAAGACTCGATCCCGAGAATCTTCATCGGTTCGTCGGCTCCGGTAACTCGGGGTCGCTCGCGTCCGGTCGTTCGGGCGCGACCCACTGGCCGGTTCGCAGCAAGGTCTGGATCGCATCGACGGCGACCGCCAGCTGAGGGTCGTGCAATTGCTCACGGATCCAGACCGGATCGCTCCAGAAGGCGTCCTCATCGTCGCCGTTGGGACGGATGACTTCCTGCTCGCGACGCGTGTTCCAGAGCCTGACGAACTCATCCTCGGTCAGCGGGACTTCAAAGCCCTCGGTCGGATCGACGCCCCAGACTTCCGAGTCCGGGTGCCGGTGCAGGCTCCGACCGGACGGCAGGTAGTAATCGGCTTCGGTGATCTTGAGCTGCCCGTTGCCCGACGGGAGCGGCACGATCGCCTGCACCAGCCCCTTGCCGAACGTCCGCTCGCCCACCACGATCGCACGCTCGTTGTCACTGAGCGCGCCCGCAACAATCTCGCTTGCCGAGGCGCTCACGCGATCGACGAGTACGGCCATCGGGAAGTCGGGCAGCGTCCCCGGTGCGCTGGCCGAGGCCGTGTCGCGCTCACGCCGGCGCCCCTCTACCGACACGATCTCGCCGGACGCAAGGAACAGGTCCGAGACCATGATCGCCGCTTCGAGCGAGCCACCGGTGTTCTGGCGCAGGTCCAGGACGAGCCCGTTCATGCCGCGATCCAACAGTTCCTGCAGCACCGCGGGGAAGCGCAGGATGGTCTCGCCGGTGAACTGGCTGATCCGCACGTAGGCGATCTTCTGCTCGGGGTCGACCATCCACAGCCATTCAGACCCGTCGCGATGAAGGCCCCGAACGGTTTGAGTCCTGATCCGCTCGCGCGTAACGATCAGGTCGAAACGCGTCGCATCGTCGGGCGGACCCGGCGCCGTCACCGGCGGCTCGCCTTCCGCGCCGACCTCGCCCGGTGCGCGATCATCGATCAGCAGCTCGCCGGGCACGCTCGGTTCGAGCGCACCCTCGGGTAGTTCAGCATCGCCCGGTCGGCGCTGAACCGTGACTCGCACCTCGCTCCCCGGAGTCCCGGTGAGTTGGTCGATGATGAGTTGCACATCGCGCTGCCAGGTGGACGAGCCGTCGACCGCGACGACCAGGTCGCCCGCCTGCAGCCCGGCCATGAGCGCGGGCGAGTCGTCGAGCGGGCTGATGATCTCCAGCCAGCCGTCGTCGTTCATCTGGATCTGGGCTCCAATACCGACGAACTCGCCGCGAACGATCTTGTCGAACTCCTCCTGGCGCGCGGGCGGGATGTACTCGGTGTACGGGTCCTGCAGCGTGTTGAGCATCCCGCGGATAGCGCCGAGGCGCAGCTGCTCCCGGTCGTAGTCTCGGTAGTAATACCGGTCGACGAGGTGGGAGATGTCAACAACCGGATCCACCAGTTCCGCATCCGCGAGCCGCGCGCTGATCGCGCCCGGCAGCCGCGCGACCAGCACCGTGCCGATGCCGACGATCAGGAGGATCGCGAGCAGGCGCGGCCGGGAGCCTCCCGGGTGATCGTTTGGTTCTGGCTGTTCCGGCACGGTCTCTCCGAGAAGAATCGGGCTTCGCGCGCTTGGCGCTTCGAGGGTTCGGGTATACGGTATGCCACGAAACGCCCGTTCACACGACCATCCTGAACGGGCCCTGCGACCGGAACAGACGACCGATGATCCTCTAAGAACTCGATCCGATCTCGTTTTCCCGACGCGGCTGTCGAATTCCGATCAGCCGAAGGCGGGCCGGTCCCCCTACACTCATCTGATCCAAGCGAGCCGGACGGCGCGGGCTGTGGCGTACTGAAATCGCGGTACGCGTGCCAACGCTGTCCACCGAACCCCTATGCCACAACCCAAAGAACGCCAAGACATCAACATCCGGCGCGAGCAGGCCGTGCTCGTCGCCGTCCACCTCCCCGACTCCGTGTTCGACGAGCGTGACCCGCTCGGCGAGCTCCGAGCCCTCGCCGAAACCGGCGGGTCGTCCGTCGTGGGTGAACTCACCCAGAACCGCGACCGCCCCGAGGCGGGCACGTTCATCGGGCGTGGCAAGCTCGATGAGCTCAAGGCCATGTGCGACGAGCTGAAGGCGGGGGTCGTCATCTTCGACAACCTGCTCTCGCCCAAGCAGATCGCCTCCATCGAGAAAGTCGTCGAGCGGAAGGTCATCGACCGCTGCGAACTGATCCTCGACATCTTCGCGCAGCGAGCGATGACGCGCCAATCCAAGGTCGCCGTCGAACTCGCCCAACTCGAATACACCTACCCGCGCCTGCGCGCCATGTGGTCCCACCTCGAACGCATCGTGGGAGTCGGCGGCATCGGCGGCGTTGGAACCCGAGGCCCCGGCGAGCAGCAGCTCGAGATCGACCGGCGCCTCGTCCAGCGCCGCAAAACCATGCTCAAGCGGGAACTCGAGGAGATCCACGCGCGGAAAGAGCGGGAGGTCTCGGAGCGCAACACCGATTTCTTCACCGTCGGCCTCGTCGGCTACACCAACGCCGGCAAGTCCACCCTCTTCAACACCCTCACCGAGGGCGGGGCCTACGCCGACGACAAAGTCTTCGCCACGCTCATGAGCCGCACGCGCAAACTCGACCTCGGCGGCGGACTCGACGCCATGCTCTCCGACACCGTCGGCTTCATCCGCGACCTGCCCCACAACCTCGTCGCGTCGTTCAAGGCGACGCTCGAAGAGGCCACCCGAGCCGACCTGTTGATCATCGTGCTCGATGTGTCCGACCCCGCAGCCGAGATCCACTACGAAACCGTCAACCGGACCCTCGACGAACTCTTCGCCGACGCCGAGGATCGCGACGACGCCCGACTCGAAACATGGGACAAGGCACGCTATGCGCACATGCACTCGAAGAAGCGCAAGGCCAAGCCGGGCTTCAAGGAGCCCGAGCGCGTGCTGCTGCTCAACAAAGCCGATCGGCTGCGAGACAACGCCGCCCTGCTCGTCTGGCAGCAGCGCGTGCCGGACGCCATACCGTTCTGTGCCCTCCCCGGTGAAGAGGGAGATCCGGCCCCGCTCGGCCAGGAGGCCCTGCTCGAGCGGATCCGCCGCGAGATCGTCGGCGATGTGCGCGAGGTCATCCTCGAAATCCCGATGCGTGAGGGCAAGCTGATCGATCTGATCGAGAAGCAGGCCGAGGTCCTCGACCGCGCCTGGGAGGACGGGCTCGTCCGTCTGACGACGCGCATCGGTGGGCGCCTGCTCGAACAGGTCGCGTCCAATAAGTCGGTGCGCGTTACCTGAGTTCCCTTGCTCGTTCCGTTCGAAATGTCCGGAACCGGGGAATCCTCGGTTTCGCCTGAGAGCGTTGAAGTGCCGCGCCGAGAAGGACGACGAATCCTTTTACGACTCGTCACTCGGGGAGGAGGCCTTCCAGGCTTTCGGGTGCGATGTCTTTGCAGGCGCGCGGAGGAGTCCACGTGGGGTCGCTGTCCATCGAAACTGTTCTAAAGTGCACGCAGCTACCGTCGCTACCGGCGATCGCGGCCGAGGTTCTCGAACTGACCAGCCGGCCCGATGTCCCGATCCGGGAGATCGCCGCCGCCGTACAAAACGACCAGGCGCTCGCCGGCAAAATCCTCAAAACCGTCAACTCCAGCTACTACGGCCTCTCGAGCCCGTGCCCGACCATCGACCGTGCGATGTCGTACCTGGGTCTGAACACCGTCAAATCGCTCGTTCTGGGTTTCAGTCTGATTGATTCCTGCAAGGACATCCCCGACGAGGGAGCAGGCGGGAATACATTCGACCTGACCCATCACTGGCGGAGGGCGATCTACAGCGCGTCAGCCGCACGGGTTGTGGCCGGGCACTTGAACGATATGGACCCGGACGAAGCGTTCCTCGCCGCCCTGATGCAGGATGTCGGCATGCTCGCGATGTACGTCGCCGCGGGTCAGGAATACTGCGACGCCTTGGTCGACACCGACCACGACAACGAGAAGGTCATCGCCTGCGAGATCGAGCACTTCGGCTTCTCCCATGTTGAAGTCGGGAGCGAACTCGCCAAGAAATGGCGACTCCCCGAGTCCATCGTTCAAACCGCGCGACACCACCACGATCCCGGCCACGCCGCCGGCCCACTTATTTCGTTCGTCCGCTGCGGCGGCATCGCGTCGCTCATGGCGTCTGTGTGCGCCGAGGAGAGCTGCGAACGCGACATGACCCTTTACGCCCAGCGGGCGAAGGCATGGTTCGGGTTCTCGCGCGAAGAGGCCGAAGCCATTCTCCAGGAAGCCGTGGACGGGGCGGTGCAACTCTCAAGCCTCTTCTCCGTCGACACCGGTCGGCGACCCGATCTTCACAATCTGCTGTCGGAAGCGAACGAGGCGCTGGTCCATCACCAGATCGAGATCCAGCGTCAGGCAGACGATCTCGCGCGTCAGGCCTACACCGACGGGCTGACCGGCATCGCCAACCGCAAACGCTTCGACGAGTTGCTGGCGGAGTCGTTCGGTACCGCCAAACAGGAAGACGGCGCTCTCACCGTGTTGTTCTCCGATGCGGACAAGTTCAAGACCCTCAACGACACCTACGGCCATCAGGCCGGCGACGCGGTCCTTCAGCAACTCGCCACCCGACTCACCGAGGCTGTGGGCGATCAGGGCAGCGTGTGTCGCTACGGCGGCGAGGAGTTTGCCGCGATCCTCCCGGGCGTTTGCGCCGACGAGGCTGCGGTGGTCGCCGAACGCTGTCGCCTCGCCGTCGAGAGCACGCCGTTCGACCTCCGGGAGGTCGGGTGCGGCGTCGACGAGCTCCCGGTGACCATCAGCGTGGGCGTCGCGTCGCGCGAGGCGGGCTCGGGAGAGGCCGCTCGCAACGCCGGGTTCTTGCTCCGAGCTGCAGATAAAGCCGTCTACGCCGCGAAGGACTCCGGGCGGAACTGCGTCCGTCTCATCCGCCTGAAGGCCAAGGGTTCCGCCGGGGGCGCGCCCAAGCCAAAAAGCCAGCCATCGCCCGCGCCGGCCGTCGCCGAGGCTGCGAAGCCGGTCCAGCCGCGGCACCAACCGCCCGCGGAGATGCCCGCGCCGAAGAAGATCTCCGATGTCGAACTCGATCGCTTCGAGGTGCTGCTGGTCGAAGACGATGCGCTCCAGCAGCGGATGATCAGCATGCCCCTGATTCGCCACCCCAACTTCGAAGTGGAAGTGGTCGGCGACGGCACGGCCGCCCTGAAAGCCGTGGAAGACCGCGACAACGATCACCGCTTCGGGCTCATCCTGCTCGACATCGGCCTGCCGGGTATGTCCGGGGTGGAGGTCGTACGCGCGATCCGGGCGTCCACCTCAAATCCGACCGTGCCGATCGTGGTGCTCTCCGCGTCCGAGAACGAAGACGACATCCGCGAGGCGCTGCTCGCCGGCGCGAACGCCTACATCACGAAACAGTCGATCTGCGACGATCCGAAAGCCCGCATCCTGAGCATCGTCGAGTTCTGGACGACGACTTCGCGTGCGGCCTGAGCCCACGCCCGCCGACGCCACCGGCCTTCAACGCCCGGTTTTGACGTCCAGGCCCGCAGAAGGTGGACACGCAGCGCGTCCCCAGCGATAATCCGCGGCCCACGCCACCATAGCTCAGTTGGTAGAGCGAAGCTTTCGTAAAGCTTAGGTCGCCGGTTCGAGTCCGGCTGGTGGCTCTCGCCGCTGCTTTTCGCAGCGGCTTTTTTCTGCGCCCGGGCCCGACCACCACCGACGGTGGAGAGTCTTTACACTGCCGCCATGGCCAAAGCAGACCCCAAAGAAATCAACGCGATCCTCCAATCCGCCAAAATGGCCCACAAGGCCAACAACTTCCGCGAGGCGGAGACCGGATACAGGCGCATCCTCTCCATGAACCCGCGCCACGCCGAGGCCACGCACCTGCTCGGTCTGATCGCCATCGGCGCCGGCATGATCGCCGACGGCATCGATCTGCTTGAGAAAGCGGTCGCGCTGGAACCGAAGAACCTGCGGATCCTGCTCGATCTGGCGCGAGCCCATCGCGAGATCGGACACATGGAAGAGACCGCCAAGGTCCTGCGCCGCGCCGAGAAGATCGCCCCGAACGAGCCGCTGGTCATCGCCCAACTCGCCGATGTGCTGAAACTGACCGGCGATTACGAGGAGGCGCTCGAGATCGCCGACCGGGGTCTGGTGCTGAACCCGCGCATCGCCCAGTTCTTCGCGACCAAAGCGACCACGCTCGAGAAACTCAAGAAGTACGGCGAGGCCATCGCCGTCTGCCGGGAGGCCTTCAAGCTCGCCGACGACGCCCAGGCCGAGCCGCCGATGATGATCACCATGGTCTTCGCGCAGATCGCGCCTCGCGTCGGGCTGTCCGACGAGGCAGTCGAGCGCGTGAATCGCGGTCTGGAACAGCCCAATGTCCACCCGCAGGAGCGGATGACCGCCCTGTTCGCCCTCGCCAACATCGAGGCGGAACGCGACAACCACGAGAAGGCCTTCGAACTGTACCAGCAGGCCAACAGCGCGATCGAAAAGCGTTGGAAGGCCGACATGCATTCGCAGGTCGTCGATTCGCTCATCGGCATGTACTCGCCGGAGCGCTGCAAGCAGATGAAGCGGTCCCACAACGCCGCCGAGACTCCCGTCTTCATCGTCGGCATGCCGCGATCGGGCACCACCCTTGTTGAGCAGATCCTCGGAGCCCATCCCGAGGTCGAGCCATTCGGCGAACTGCTGGACATTTGGGACGCCGCCCGCCGGCTCAGCCGCATGACCGGAGCGCAGTACATGACGCCCCAGTTCATGGACGCTCTCACGACCAAGCAGCTCGACGAGGTTGCCCAGCGGTACATCGCCCGTCACCGGTCCCAGGCCCGCGGGGCCAAGCGCGTGACCGACAAGCTGCCGACGAACTTTCTGAACCTCGGCTTCATCGCTCAGGCTCTTCCGGGCGCGCGGATCATCCACTGCGTCCGCGACCCGATGGACACCTGCTGGTCCAATTTCACGATGCACTACACGTCGGACCTGCCGTTCGCCCGCGACCTGTCGGATCTCGGCCAGTACTACCGCGACTACCAGCGCCTCATGGAGCACTTCAAGTCCGCGCTCGATCTGCCAATTCTGGATGTGCGATACGAGGAACTCGTCGACGACATCGAGGGTCAGAGCAAACGCATGCTCGACTTCCTCGAACTCGACTGGGACGAGAGCGTGCTGCGCTACTACGAGTCCGACCGGCGCATCCTGACCGCCAGCTCCGAGCAGGCGAACAAGCCGATCTACACCTCGTCGATCGGCCGGTACAAGCCGTACGAGTCGATGCTCGGCGATCTGAAGGCAGCCCTCGAACCGGCCGGATCGGCGTCCTGATCCCGACGCTGCCGGTTCAGAGACCGGTCGATCCGAAGCCGCCGGTCCCGCGCTCGGTGTCGTCCAGTTCGGTCACCGCTTCCAGCCGGGCGTGCGCGACCGGCGCGATGATCATCTGCGCGATCCGCATCCCTGCTTCAACAGTAAACGGCTCTCGCCCCAGATTGATCAGCGGCACCATCACCTCGCCCCGGTAGTCCGCATCGATCGTGCCCGGGCTGTTGGGCAGGGTGATCCCGTGTTTCGATGCGAGCCCCGAACGCGGACGGACCTGGGCCTCGTACCCGGGTTCCAGCGCCATCCGGAATCCGCACGGCACAACGGCAATCTCGCCAGGCTGAAGCGTGCGGGCCTTCCCGTCCTCGGGAGCGGCGCTGAGGTCGAGGCCCGCGGCGTGGACCGACTTGTACGACGGCATGACCGCCGACGGACGCACAAGGCGAATCCGCACAAGCGGCTTTGAGGGGCCCGACGCGGCGCGGTCGGTTGGTTCAGAGATCGGAGTTGGGGTGTTCACACCCTCAGCCTAACAGCGACAACTCTCCCGCGGCTTCGAACCGCGAGGCGTCCTGTTGCGTCAGCGAGCGCCTGGCCTCACCCACCTCGCGCTTCAGGCGCTCAACGATCCGGCTCGTCGCGTGAATCGCCCGTTCGATCGCCGAACTACCGGTGACCGCCTTCATGGCATCGGCCCGCTTCAGTTCGACCGCTTGCCGGTCGGCCTCCAGTTTCGCTTCGTAGAGCGAGCGGAGCACCGCTTCGGCTTTGCGCAGGCGTTCCTGTAATTCGATGAACATGCTTTGGCGATCGCGTGAAGCGCCAACCGGAGCGTGGGCAGTGGGTTGAGCCATGCTTTCGTCCCCTCGGTAGGCCGCTCTCCGAGCGGCTGGGAGGTCGAGCGGGCAACGGAAACCGTCGCCGAACTCCATCTTCATCGGATCGGACGGAGTGGTCTTACGGAATTATCAAGACCTTTACCCAGGTTATCAAGCCGCATCAGCGGGAACGGGCTTCCGAGCCGCGACAATGGTCGGTTCCTGTTTGGGATTTGAGGCCGGAATCTGCGGCACCCAGGCCCGGATCGCCTCGATCACGGCGTCCACATCGGTCCTGTTCCGGATTCGGGTCATGTCGCTGAGCATCGCAGCCACACGCTCCGGCTCGGGCCGATCGCCCGACCACGACTGAACACCGGGCACCGGGGTCGGGCTGAGGTGCTCGGCGTCGTAGACCAGTTCCTCGTGCAGTTTCTCCCCGGGTCGCGCTCCGGTGACAGCGATCCGCACCCCAGTGGCATCGGCGTGAGCACATTCGCCCGGAACCAGTGGGAGGAGCCCATGGGCCGCGATAAACCGTCGGGCCAGATCCATGATCCGGACCGGCTCGCCCATGTCGAGCACGAACACCTCACGCCCGGTCGAAGCGGACGTCCCCGGTTCGACCAGCGCCGCGGATTGGATGACCAGCGACGCCGCCTCCGGGATGGTCATGAAGTAGCGAGTCATGCGCGGGTCCGTGACGGTCACCGGGCCACCCTCGGCGATCTGCTTCGCCCAGATCGGGAGCACGCTGCAGGCCGATCCGAGCACATTGCCGAACCGCACCAGGCTGAACCGGGTTGTTTCCTGGCACTCGTTCAGCGAACGCACGTACAACTCGGCCATCCGCTTGGTCGCGCCCATGACACTGGTCGGATTCACCGCCTTGTCGGTCGAGATCATCACGAACCGCTCGACACCAACGGCGATCGCGGCGTCCGCGACGGCGACCGTCCCGAACAGGTTGTTGTTCACCGCCGCGGCGGGGTGATCTTCCATCAGCGGCACATGCTTGTGGGCCGCCGCGTGGAAGACGATGTCGGGCGCCAGTTCCTCCATCCGCTCGAGCGTGCGCGGGGAGTCGACCACATCATGCAGAACGACGCGCCGGTTGACCTCAGGGTGGACCGCGCAGAGCTGGCGGTCGATCTCGAACAGCGCGTTGTCGGATCGGTCCATCAGGATGATCAGCGACGGAGCGTGGGCGGCGCAGATGCGGGCGAGTTCGCTCCCGATGCTCCCGCCAGCTCCCGTGATGAGCACCCGCTTCCCTCCCACGACGCTGCGGACAAGTTCGGGGTCGGTGGAGCGGGGCGGGCGGTCGAACAGCGCACCGGGATCGATCTCCCGTCGCGGGCTGTGAGACTGTGGCTGACTCAGCCCGTTGGCGAGGTCTTCGATGAGGGGAAGGTGGCGAACGCTGATGCCCGCGGACTCGATCGCTCGCTGGGTTCTCGCGCTCAGGGCGGACATGGCCGCCGGGATGCAGAGCAGAGCTGAGGTCGCGCCGGTCTCGCTCGCGATGCGTTCAACATCGTCGATCGAACCGAGAGTGGGAATGCCGCACGACCAGGTTGGCGGGTCGTTGTCCGTATCGCCATCGGTGACGACGACCGATCCGACAACCGCGGTGCGGAGTTGGCGCGACTCGCAGACCGCCGCTGCTGCGCGAGACAGCGTGTCCGTCGTGCCGACGATGAGCAGGCGCGTGCCGGCGAGCGGAGCGGGCTCGGGTCTGGATTGAGCGTGCGACATCGCGAGACCTCCATCCGGAGTATCGGCGGGATCGCGCGAATTGCTGGGGATTTTCAGGGCCGGCCGGGCGTTTCAGGCTCTCGGTCCGGGTCGATCTCGCGGAGGTACTCCCAGGAATAGATCCCGGTGTCATGCCCGTCGGAGAAGCGGATTCTGATCGCGTAGTTTCCCACGAGCTCCGCGGAGGTCGCGCTCAACGGGCCCTCGGACGCCCCGCCCCGCTTAGAGGTGCTGGGGAGCACGGTGAGCGGGTTCTTCGACAGCTCCTCGCGCAGTTTCCGGGCCTCGGCCGAGGGCGACATCTTGCGCAGATAGGCGATCGGATACACCGAAACCGAACCGTCCTCCCACTCAACCGTGAGAGACTCGGACTTCTTCAGGTCGAGATTGTTCGGGGCGGATGCCATGACGCGGGAAAGGTAGCGGTCCGGGACACTGCTGGCGACGGGATGGGGGAGCGAATCCCAAAAGCACAGCCGCCCGGCACAGGAAGTGTGCGGGCGGCCATCAATCTTCACGCCGACGCGAGAGGGGGAGCGTCGGCGGAATCTGTTTCCTGTGCTGACCGGAGAGGATCAGCGACGACGACGGGTCGCGGCGAGACCGGCAAGGCCGGCGATCGCGATCGCACCCGGGGTCGGGACCGGAACGATGCTGAGCTTCACGGTGTACACGCCGGACTCGTCGTGCGAACCGTTGAAGTCGGCTGCGTCACCGAACCCGCTGACCGCGAAGGACAGCGTCTGGGCACCGGCGTTCTCGTAGACAATGACCGACCCGAGGTTGCTCGGGAAGCCGGCATCGTCGTTGAACGCGAGCTGCGTGCCACCGGCGTCGTACAGTCCGAGGATCGTGTCCGGCGACTGGAGCGGGATGTCCAGCGGGATGATCACGATCGTAAGGACGGAGTTCGCCGGAACGTTGACGGAGAACCAGTCCACATCACCCGTCTGGCCCGAAAGAAACCAGTTCGGCTCCGTAGACGGCTGAACCGCCAACTACGGTGATCATGTCGGCCCCGGCCTGCGTGTCGTTGGCCGGATCCGAATCGATAATGCTCGCCGACGCAACGCTCGCGCCGAAAAGCAGTGCAGAAACTGCACCAATTGAAGCAATCTTCATCTCGTCTCTCCTGACTCGTTGTCGTGGCGGTCCTTGTGCGGGGACCGCTCTGTGCATCTACAGGATAATGCGCATTGCCCTTGCGTCGAGCGAAATGCACGCAAAGATGTGCAATTTCCCACTCCAACCCAAAAACAGGTGTAAAGATAGGAAGAGCCCCATTATTCGGACGGTCTGCTTAACGCGTCTCCCGATAACCGGGGGTCACATCGGCTTCTTGTCGATGGTCACGTCGTACACGTGCAGGAGTTTGTTCTTGTCGAACACCATCTCCTGGCGGCTGTAGCCGGTGATGTCGTATTCCGGCGTGAGCTCGATCGCGTCGACGGGGCAAGCCTCCTCGCACATCCCGCAGAAGATGCAGCGGAGCTCGTCGATTTCGAACTTGACCGGGTATTTTTCCCGGTCGTCCCAAGGGGATTCCCCGGCCTCGATATGGATGCAGTTGGCCGGGCAGATGGTGGGGCACATCATGCAGGCGACGCACTTCACGCGTCCTTCTTCGTCCCGGTTCAGGCGATGCACGCCTCGGAAGTTGCTGACCTGCATGCCACGGGCGTCCGGAGCCGTGTGCTCCTTTCGCTCCTCGGGGTACTGAAGGGCCTGGGTGGTCTTGCTCTTGCCGACCACGGGCAACTTCGACTGGCCGAAGCTGGTGAAGAAGTGACGGACCGTGGTCCCGAAGCCCTTCACGATCGACGGCACGTAGGCGTTCTCCATGGCGTTCAGCGCCGGGCGGGAGATGCGTTTGATGTCGTTCTCGGCAATCGGCATGGGACCCTGGACTCCGGTCTGGGGCGTGGGAAGGGGCGTCTGGCGTGAAGCATAGCGAACCGGCGCGCCCGCTTCTGCGCGGAATCGCGCCGGTTCGGGGAGAACCTGTCGACGGACGGGGGCAAATCGGTGCCGGCGATACCCTCGCCGGATTCCGAGCCGGGCCCGGCGCCGGGCGACCGGGGACCTCTCAGTCAGGAGCACGCGATGCCGTTTTCGTCAGGTGGAGTCAGTTTCAGTCGCCTGCTGGTCAATGCCGGCCCCGACACCCCGACCCGTACGCTCGGTCTGGAGCAGCTCGAGGTGCTGAGCGAGCACCGGTTCGAGCAGACCGACCTCGGCATTCCGCTCGAAACCGAATCCGGCTGGACGACGGCGGTGCACCTGATGGACACCGCGTTCGACTACGACAAAGTGATCTATCAGGACGGAGCGCTGGGGCTTTTCGGGCTGCGGATCGATACGAACAAGGTGCCGGCGGATGTGAAAAAGGCGGTCCGGACGCAGCACGAGATCGCCCTGGCCAAAGACAATCCCTCGGGATTTCTCAGCAAGCGCCAAAAGACGGAGGCCAAGGAACTCGCCGAGCACGAGCTGCACGAGCACCTGTCGGCCGGTCGGTATCGCAAGTCGAAGATGACCGAATTGCTCTGGGATGTGTCCGGGAAGACTGTTCTGACCGCGGGATCGGCGAACCGGACGCTGGAAGTACTGTCCGAGCGCTGGCGGGCGAGCTGGGGCGGCGGGCTTTCACCGGCATCGGCCGGATCGCTCGCGTACGCGTTCCTCTCGGCGAAGGGCCTCAGCCGCGACTACGAGGACCTCCGCCCGTCGGCTTTCACCGCGCCGCCCCCGGGCGCGGGGTCACGGGCCGATGAAGCCGGCGAACCGGTGTTCGGCGATGACCCGCTGACGCCGGAGGTGCCGTGGGCATCGGGCGGTCCCGAGCCGCGAGACTTTCTGGGCAACGAACTGCTCGTGTGGCTGTGGTACATGGTGGACCAGCACGAGGGGCTGATCGAACTCCGTGATGAGGGAGCGGGCAGCAGCGAGATCGCGGTGCTCCTGGACCGGTCGCTTGAAATGGAGTGCGGCTGGGGGATCAGCGGGAAGCAGTCGCTGCGGGACCACGCCGGGGGCACCGCGCCGATTCGGATGGCCGAAGCGGCGGATGCTCTGGCGACGGGCAAATGGCCCCGCAAGGCCGGTCTGGTGCTGGCCGACGGTGCCGGAGCGGGGGACCAGTTCACGCTGACGCTTCAGGCGGATCGTTGGCTCGTCTCGGGAGCGAAATTGCCCCATACCGAGCAGGAATTCGAGACCGCGCGCGAACTGGCCGAGTGGCGACTGGAACAGATCGTGCGGCTGGACGGCCTGCTGCTCCGCCTGTTCCACACCTTCCTGGAGGTCCGCTGCTCGGATCGGTGGCCGACGATGCGTCAGAAAATCCGCGAGTGGATCAAGGCGAACCGCAAGAAGCGGGCGGGCATCGGGACGCCGGCGCAGGTCGAGGCGAAGCCATCCCCGGTTTCGGGTCCGGTTGAGGTGGGCGCTTCTGGGTGAACGAAACCGCGCGGGTGTTCTTCCTATATACAGGGAACAGCCGTCTGAACCCGGTTGAGGAGGAACCCGCGGATGATCACGAAAAAGACGATCGCGATCGGCCTGTTGTCTCTGGCGACGCTCCCGATGAGCGGATGCCTGGTGTCCGGCTCCGGCTCGAGTCGCGTGACCGGAACGCCGGTCGAGGCGGTCACGCTGGAGACGTTGCACGAGCAGGCCATGACGCCCGAGCAGGTTGAGCAATTGCTCGGCCCGCCGACGCGGCGCACGACCATCGACAGTGGTGAGATCTACGCGTACGAGTGGGAGAAACACCACAAGGGCAGTGCGTCGGTGTTCCTGCTGCTGGCGACCTCGAACAACCGCACCGAAAAGTCTGTTGCGTACGTGCAGTTTGAGGACGGGCGTGTCACCAAGACCTGGGTCGCCAAGTAGGGCCACACATCAGGCGAAGAGGGTTTGGGCCTCAAGGTCCAACAGGTATTGCTTGCGCTTGAGGCCGCCGGCGTAGCCGTGGAGCGTGCCGTCGGACGCGATGACCCGGTGGCACGGGATGATGATCGCGATCGGGTTCGCGCCGTTGGCGGCACCGACGGCGCGGATCGCGTCGGGGTTGTCGATCTGGCGAGCGATCGAGGCGTACGAGCGTGTTTCACCGGGCGGGATGGTGCGCAGCGCGTCCCAGACGCGCTTCTGGAAAGGTGTGCCCTGGGGGGCGAGCGGCAGTTCGAACCTGTCGAGTTCGCCGGCGAAGTACCGAGCGAGTTGGGTCTCGACGCGATCGAGGACCTCGCAGGCGTCGTCGTGACCGGTTTCGCCGTCGAACCGCAGGGCGGTCAGTGCACCGTCCGTCGATGTTGCGAGCATTGGGCCGAGCGGGCTGTCGATCGTTCGGACGGGCATGGTCAGACTTCCATCTCAGCGCCGAGGCGGGTCTGCACGGTGCCGTCGTCGCTCTTTGAGATGAACAGGGTGCGCCCGTTGTGTTCCTTGAACGCCCCGGTGACGCAGCCGGCGATGAGCTGGGCGACGTCGTCGGGCTCGACGCAGACGGCTTCGGGGACGATGTCCGGGCTGAACAACGAGCGGAGCATTGGGGTTTCGACGGCTCCGGGGGCGATTGCGTAGCCGCGGACGCCGATGGCATCGCCTTCCTTGGCGACCGAGCGCGCGTAGGAGTTGATCGCGGCTTTGCTGGCGGCGTAGGCGAAGAAGCCGGGGAACGGGTCGGCGGTTCCGAGGGTTGAGACGCCGACGATTGTCGCGGGCGGCGATTCGCCGTCGTACTCGTCGTGCCGGGCCTTGAAGTGGGACCAGGCGGCCTCGATCATCGCGCCGGGGCCGATGGCGTTCACATCGAAGGTGTGCTGGACGGTGTCGATGCCGTTGGAGCCGATGGGTTTGAGCGGTGCGACGCCGGCGTTGAGGATCAGGTGGTCGAGGCGACCGAAGCGCTCGACGGTGGCTTCGACGGCGTCGGACGACGCTTGGGCATCGGCCATGTCGGCGGAGATAACGGCGATTTCCGGGGCATCATCGCCCGTATGGGATTCGGCGATCTGCTGGGCGGCGCGTTCGAGCTTGGCTTCGTCGCGGGCGACGAGCACAAGGCGCATGCCCAGCGCGTGGAGCCGGAGGGCGGTGGCGAGGCCGATGCCGGAGCTCGCGCCGGTGATCAGGGCGACGGGGTGGAGCCAGGCGTCGGGGCGGTCGTTGGTCACGGTTGGGTCCTGCGATTGTGTGATGAGGGTGCGGATGAGCGCGATCTTCGCACGCGTGGGATACCCTAGCCGCTATGCAGGGCTCACATCATTTCTGGGATCGTTCGAAGGTGCTGGTGCTGGTTTCGCTCGTCGTCGTGCTGGGCGTTCCCTTTGGGTTCGCGCTGACGCGCGACAATGTTGACACACCGGCGAACGCCGAGCGTCTGGTGATCGTGACGCCTCACAACGAGCAGATCCGCTACGAGTTCGAGTCGGCGTTCTCGGATTGGCACGAGGCCGCGCACGGCACACCGGTGGCCATCGACTGGCGACAGCCGGGCGGCACGAGCGAGATCCGCAAGCAACTCACTTCGCAGTACACGGCGGCGATCCGCGATGGCGTGATCGAGCCCGATGGTTCGCTGCAGCCGGGTCAGCACATGACCTACGACCTGATGTTCGGCGGCGGGTCGTACGAGCACGACCAGTTGAAGCGCGGGGTGACGGTCGAGGTAAACGGTCAGGAAGTCTCGCTCCCGATGAGCGTGCCGGTTTCGATCGAGGAATCGGAACTCGCGGCCATCTACGGCGAGAACACCATCGGTTCGGGCTACCTGTACGATCCGGAGCGTTTCTGGGTCGGCACGGCGCTTTCGGGCTTCGGCATCATCTTCAACCGCGACACGCTTGCGAAACTGCAGATTGATGAGCCTCGGACGTGGGGCGACCTGACCGACCCGCGTCTGACCGGCTGGCTGGCGTTGGCGGACCCGCGGATGTCCGGTTCGGTGACGACGACCTACGACTCGATCCTGAACCGCTACGGCTGGGACGAGGGCTGGCGGATTCTGCAGTCGATGAGCGCGAACGCGCGGTACTTCTCGAACAGTGCGAGCAAGATCCCGGTGGATGTGAGCCAGGGCGAGGCGGCCGCGGGTGTCGCGATCGACTTCTACGGGCGGTACCAGTCGCAGGCGGTCATGAAGGAAGGCGAGACGCCGGAGACGACACGCGTCGGCTATATCGATCCGCCCGGTGCGACGTACATCGATGCGGACCCGATCTCGAAGTTGCGGGGCGCGCCGAATCCGGAGATCGCGGACCGGTTCATCCGGTTCGTGCTGTCGGAGGCGGGGCAGGCGCTGTGGCAGATCCCCGTCGGCGAGGAGGGCGAGGGCTTCGGGCCGGTCCAGTACGAGTTGCGTCGCATGCCGGCGGTGCGATCGCTGTACGAGGCGTACGGCGATCGGTTCGTGGATGCGGGGATCGACCCGTTCGCGACGGCGATGGACACTTCCTCTCGGGGCTGGCGCTCGGCCGTGGCGCCGCTGATGTCGGCGTTCGGAGCGGATATCCACCAGGACCAGGTGCGAGCGTGGAGCGCGCTCAATGCGGTTCGAGTGGCGGTGCGTGAGGGCGACGCGACCGAGGCGGAGTACGAGGAACTTCGGAAGTTGTTCTTTGCGTTTCCGATGCACGAGTTCCCAGCGGACTTTCCGGATCCGGATTTGGCCGGGAAGCGACTGCTGCTGAACGCCGAGAATTATCGGACCATACGGCGGGACTGGGCTGGCAGTCGGCCGCGTCAGGAGACGCAGATCGCGTACACCACCCACTTCAGGCGGAATTACGCCGAAATCGTGCGTTTGGCGGAGCAGATCCTCCCGTAAAACGCTTTACTTCTCTGACGCGTAGAATGACGCGTCGCCTCAAACGCCCGAACGCCCGATGACAAGGGCGGCGATCATTCCAGCCCCGACAGGACGCCGATACGTGTTGAATACTGCCCTCGAACCCTCAGCCGAAGCGGCCGTTCACATGATCCCGACCAATACCGACGGCACCGGTCCGTGGCGTCCGCCGCTGACCAAGATCCTCGCGACCGTCGGGCCGGCTATGGCTCATCCGGACATCATCGAAAAGATGATCCAGAACGGCGCGAGCCTGTTCCGGCTCAATTTCTCGCACGGGAGTTTCGAGGAGCACAAGGTCCGGCTGGACATGATCCGCATGGTCGCGGAATCGCTCGATACGCCGGTCGCGGTGCTCGGTGACCTGTGCGGACCGAAGATCCGCGTGGTCAAGACACCGGATGCGGGCATTCGGCTGCGTCCGGGTCAGGACGTGGTCATCCAGCCGGATGTCGATGTCTGCGTCGATGGCGAGGTTCCGGTGCTCGGCGCGACCTACGCGAATGTCGCGACGGAGGTCGAGCCGGGGCACCGTGTGCTGATCAACGACGGCCAGATCCGCATGTTGTGCGTGGAAGTCGGGACCGGCGCGAATCGGCACGCGGTCTGTCGCGTGACGGTCGGCGGGATGGTGACCACGGGCAAGGGCATCAACCTGCCGGATTCGGACCTGACCATCCCGGCGTTGACCGACCACGACTGGGCCTGCGTTGACTGGGCGGTGGAGCAGGAGCTGGATTTTCTTGCGATGAGTTTCGTGCGCCACGGCGACGAGGTGCAGCGGCTGCGCGATGCGCTGCAGCGCATCTGCACGTTCGAGCGCTGCGGCACGGGGCTCTCGGGCGCGAGCGCGCAGCCGACGATCCCGATCATTGCCAAGATCGAGACCCCTCAGGCGGTCGTGAACATCGACAGCATCATCGAGGTGGCCGACGGCATCATGGTCGCACGCGGCGATCTGGGCGTGGAGATGGATATCGCGACGGTCCCGGTCACGCAGAAGCGGCTGGTGCGCAAGGCGCACGAGTGGGGTAAGCCGTGCATCGTGGCGACGCAGATGCTCGAGTCGATGATCAACTCGGCCTCGGCGACGCGGGCCGAGGTGTCGGACGTGGCCAACGCGGTGCTCGACGGCGCGGACGCGGTCATGCTTTCGGCGGAAACAGCCATCGGGCGGTACCCGCACCTGGCGGTCGAGACGATGCGCCGGATCGCGGTCGTGACCGAGCAGTCGCTGCGCGAAGAGAAGATTCTGCCCAACCCGCCCAAGCGTGCTCAGGAACTGAGACAGATGATCCCTGCGCTCGCGCACGGGGCGTGGCACATGGCCAACGACATCGGGGCGGAACTGATCGTGGTGTGGAGCCAGCGCGGCGGCGGAGCGCGGTACCTGTCGCGGAACAACTTCCGCGTGCCGATCGTCGCCTTCAGCAGCGACCCGAAGGCGGTGCGCCGGATGACCATGCTCTACGGCGTCTATCCGCTGCTCGTGAAGAAGGTCCCCGAGCACCGGTCAGACTTTGCCAAGATGGTGGACACGATCGTGCTCGAGCGCGGCCTTGTGCAGCGTGGACAGCCGCTGGTGCTCCTGGGCGGCAAGCCGCTGGATGTGCCGGGCTCGCTCAACACCGTGGCGGTTCGCTACGCGGGCGATCTGATGACCGGCTGATTGCGCCCGGAGCGTCGGTATACTTCCGCTCATGGACCATCCACGATCGATCGTTCGGGCGATGGGCGCTCTGATCCTTCTCGTTCTTGTGCCCGCGCAGGGTGGGTGCTGGTTTTCGATCGGCGAGCGCTCCGGGCGCGCGTCGAGCGTTGATGTGGCTTCGCTGGAACCGGTCGGTTGGCCCGAGCGCGAGCTCGAGCAGGTCCGTGCGGTTTCTGAGGGGACGCCCGAATCGCTCTTCGACTATCGGATCACGGACGCATCGCTTGCCTCGCCCGAAGCGATCGCCGGCGCGGAAGTCCCCCGTTATCGGATCCTTGATACTCGATTGACCGAGCACGGCCTTCTGCGTGTGCTCGATGAGCACTTCGAAGCCGAGTTCGATCGTCTGTTCGCGGATCTGTTCGAGGGGTTCGTACCGAACGCGCGATTTGTTTCGTCTTCCACGCTCTCGCCCGACGAAGAGGTGCAGGACTGGATCGATACACTAACCGCGGCGCGGGACGAATCACCCGGTACGGAGCGCACCTTCGACGACCATCGGCATCGCATCCGTGACGGCGTCGGGATCTACTTGCCCGATCCGGGTTCGAAGCCGTCGCCTCGGGGCATCTTGCTTCACTATCGCGGCCTGATCTCGACGAGTTACGAAGAAGCGTTCGTGGACCAGATCGTGGATTCAGACTGGTTGGTGATCCGCATCGGCACGCATACGCGGATCGCTACGCCGCGAGACGAGCGCAGCCGGGCACGCCAGGAGGAGCAGGAGCGCCGGCGAGACGAACTCACCGAAGAGTTCCGGGCCGGCCTCGACCCGGGGGACCCCAGTTCCAGATATGCGATCCCCCCGGTCGGCGCAATCTATCAACAGGCTCTTCAGGAGTTTTCCCCGATCGAGCGCGGCTTTGATCTTCACGATGCGTCGGAAGCCGCCACGGTTGGGGCAGCGATCGCGAGGGCGACGGATGATGCGTTCGCCGAAAATGCATACGCGGCGGAAGCGGCACTGGAACACTACCTCGAGGCGCATCCAGAACTCCGGGGCTTGCCCATCGCCGTTCTTGGATGCAGCGCGGGCGCGATCTCGACGCCGGCGGTGGCCGCCCGGCTCGATGAGCGTTTTGGTGACCGTCTTTGCGCGATCGTCATGATCGGCGGCGGGGCTGATGTGATGCGGATTGACCTCGGGACCGCGTTGGAGGGTTCACGTCGGTTGCGCCTGTTTGACGCAGAGGACGCTGAGATTGACGGCGACGTCTGGGACGCCGTCCACGAGTCCTATCTCGAATCCGTCCAGCTCGACCCGATCAAACTCGGTCCGCGACTGCGTCACATCCCGACGCTGATCATCCGCGCCGGGTTCGACAAGTGGGTCCCGGCTTCCACCGGATCCGAACTCGTGCGCGCGTTCGGCAAGCCGGATCGCGACTGGCACCCCGGCGGTCACCAGACGCTGTTCTACTTCCTCGAAGGGCGTGCGCCGCGAGTGCTGCGCTGGTTGGATCGGAACACGCCGCAGCCGGCGCTCGGGACAGAGCAAGCGTCTACTGTTGCCCCATGAGCGAACCCTCGCAGCGCATCCATCGGACCGCCGCCGTCCTGTCCATCGGCGACGAGTTGGTCATCGGGCAGTCGCTGGATACCAATTCGAAGTGGCTGTCGTCTCGCCTGACGGATCTGGGGGTCCGGGTGGTCGAGCACGCGACGGTGTCCGACGAGCCGGATCTGCTTCGGGCCGCGTTCGAGCGTCTGGTGTCGAGCGTCGATCTTTTGCTCGCGACCGGCGGACTCGGACCGACGGCGGACGACCTGACGCGCGATGTGCTGTGCGACTGCATGGGCGACGAACTCGTGCGCGATGAGCGTCAGCACGAGCGGCTGGTCGAACTGTTCCGTCGTCGCGGACGTCCGCTCGAGAACGGCAACGATCGGCAGGCGCTGCGTCCGTCGTCGGCGATCTGTCTCGACAACAATCAGGGCACGGCTCCGGGCATCGCGGCGGCGCTGAACGGCGTGGACCTGTACCTCCTCCCCGGCCCACCGCACGAGAACCGGCCGATGTTCGAGCGGTTCGTGGTGCCGTGCCTGCGGACCGACCCGAAGCGGGCGATCACGACGCGGCTGATCCGTCACTACGGCATCCCGGAGTCGAACGCGGCGGTTGCGCTGGGCGACCTGCTCGATCGCGACCGGATCGAACGAGGTTTGCCGCTGGTGGGGATCACGGCTTCGGACGGCGTGATCACGACGCGGCTGAGGCACGAGGGCGACCCGGGCGATGCGTCGGCGTTGCTGGACGAAGCAGACCGGCTCATCGGCGAGCGGATCGGGCGATTCCGGATTTCGCCGGAGCCGGGCGAACGGCCGAGCGATGCGGATCTCGTTGAATTGACGGTGCAGGCACTCAAGCGGGTCGGGCACGGGCTGCTCACCGCCGAGTCGTGCACCGGGGGGATGATCGGCGAGGCGCTGACGAGCGTGTCGGGTTCGTCGTCGGTGTATCACGGCGGGTGGGTGACCTACTCCAACGAGCACAAGTCGGCGCATTTGGGGGTTGAGCAGTCGCTGCTGAAGCAGCACGGCGCGGTGAGCCGACCCGTTGCGGAGGCGATGGCTCGTGGCGCGATCGAGCGCTCGCCCGCGGTTTTTGGCCCGGAGGGCGCGCGCCCGCGTCATGCGCTGGCGGTCACCGGCATCGCTGGGCCGGATGGCGGAACGCCCGAGAAACCGGTCGGCACCGTCTGGATCGCGCGGGCGAGCGAAGGAGGCGGAGCGGTCGAAGTGGAATCCCGCCGGTTCGTGTTTCCCGGCGACCGCGACACGATTCGGCGACGAACCGTGAGCACGGCGCTGGCGATGCTGTTGCTGCGTCTGCGTGGGAAGCCGATTGAGAAGTTGCTCTGGGAGATCGACTGAGGGCTCAGATCGCCCGTTTCTCACCCGAACGAATCGGCTCGATCGATTCCGGTCTCAGTTCTTCGGGTCGGGTCGCGGTGCACGGCGAGATCTCGAGCACGCAGTTGGGTGAGCCGTCGGCGTTGCGCGGGACGGTGATGCCGCGGGCCTCCAGCCACGACGCGGCGCGTTCGGTCTGGATCCGCGCCGACGACTCGGGCGAGTCGTTGCCTTCGGCGTTCTTGATCGGCGCGAACTCGTCGGTGCGATCGACCTCGTAGACGATCGAATTCTGGCAGAGCGGGATGGCGTCGAACACGAACATCTCGAGCTTGACGGCGTTCGGTTCGCTCGGATCGACCGACTGGCCGGTTTCGGGGTCGACGCACGGCACCTTCTTCTCTGCGCGGTGGTAGGGGAGCGACAGGTCGCCGGAGGTGACGCGCTCGACGAAAGACCGCGAGAGCATGTGCAGCGCGATGTTGCCGGCGCGGAGGGTGAGCGTGCCGTCGGGGTTGCGCTGGGCTGCGGTAGCCTCGGGCAGGTCGGAGTACTCGATGACGCCGGGTTTGCCGTCGATGGTGCAGACCACACCGACCTTCTCGCCGGGCTCGGTCTTGGCGACGACCTTGGTGGACATCTCGCCCGAGGAGTCGGGGGCGGCGGCGTGCAGGCCGATGAATACGGGGTCGACGACGCGCGCCAGCGGGTTGTCGATCTGGACGTAACTGATGTGCTCGACGCCGCGGCGCTTCATGTCCTCGAGCGCGCCCGAATGCGCGAGGGCGCGGAGCGAGCCGCCATGCCCATCGGGGTTGGTGGCGACCGTGCCCTTGCTCGCGAGCAGGATCTTGCCGGTGGCCATGTCGAAGGACGGCAGCACGCCCTGCGCGAAGAACATGATGTCGTCCGGCGAGAGCCCGAAGTGGTCGTGCTGCTTGAAGAACGCGACGGTCGCTTCGTGGTTCAGCGGGCTGGTCATGATGTACCACGGCACGGTCGCGGCGTAGCGGTCCTGCGCGGCGTGGATCCAGTCGGCGAGGCACGCGAAGAGCGGCTTGCCGGTGACCGCGCCGCCGGGGTAACAGCCCTTCGGCCCGTCGTAGCCGAGTCGCGAGCCCTGGCCGCCGGCGACGGTGAAGGCTGCGACTTTGCCCTCGCGCAGCAGTTGTTCTCCGGCGGAACGGAATGTCTCGATGTCCCAGTCGCCGCCTCGCATGTAGCCGGGCGGCGGCGCGATGGTCGCGCTGCCGGGGTCGAAGGACGGTTTGCTGTGTACGTACTCACGGACGAGCGCCGGGACGCTCTCAAGATCCAGCGCTGCGATCTGTGCGCAGAGGGCCTCGAGTTCTGCGGGCGCCAGGTCGTCGGCGAATCGCAGAAGGTGATCCTGCTGGATCTCCGACAGGCGAACTCGGAGGTCTTCGAGTTTTGGTGTCGCGCTCGTGGTGCCGGGCATGCTCACCGCCTCTCACTTCTCGTCGTCGAAGTCCGGTTCGGACGGTTCGGTCCAGTGTTCGTCGGTGTGACGCACGATCTTGCCGGTTTCCACGTAGATCACCTGCTCGGCGACGTTCGTGGAATGGTCGGCCATGCGGGCGATCGCCGCGGCGACCCTGTTGAGCGCGAAGGCGTACTCGGCCGAGCGGTTGCCGCTGGCGAGTTCTTCCTCGTTCTCGCGGAGGATCGCGTCGCGGAACGCCTCGGTCGCGTCATCGGAGGTGAGCACGAGCCGTGCGGCGTCGGTGTCCATCTGGTCGAGCGACATGATCGAGTGCTCGATCATGCCGACGACGCTGTTGGCCATCACGCGGAAGCGCCGTGGCGGATCGCCGGGGAGTTTGAGCCACGCACCCATGCGCGTCACCATCGCAACGGCGAGGTCGGCGATGCGCTCAAACTCGTTGTTCACCTTGACGATCGTCAGGATCATGCGGATCTGGTAGGCACTGAGCGGGGGCTCGGCGTTCGCACCGCCGGCGGCACAGAGCTGCATGGACTCGGTGAGCAGCGCGACCGCGGCCCGCTCGAGCTGGATGTCGACGCGGTCGACGATCTCGTCCTCATCGACGACCTTCTTCGCGAGCGAACCGTCCTTCTCAAAGATGGACTGAACCGCGGCTTCGACGATCCGTTGAACATGCCGGCCCTGATCGACAAGGTCACTTTTTAGCTGGACCAATCGATCTCCGAGCGGTCCGTGGCGCAGTTCTGGCACGCGGTTTCCTCCGACTCAGGTGCGGGCGGTCACTGTAGCGTATGACCGCGGATTGTGGGCCGGAAACGGCGACGATGAACTGTCGCGGGCGGTATCATTCGGGCGCATTCAGCGCTCTCACCGCCTCCAATCCACGCATACTTCCGGAGCATCCACCATGCCCTTCGATATCGAAGCCGTCCACGCCCGTCAGATCCTCGATTCACGCGGCAATCCGACCGTCGAGGTGGAAGTCGCGCTCTCCGGTGGCGCGATCGGTCGGGCCGGCGTCCCGTCCGGTGCATCGACCGGCGAGAACGAGGCCGTCGAGCTCCGCGACGGCAAGAAGGACTTCTTCGTCGGCAAGTCGGTCCTGAAGGCCGTCGAGAACGTGAACGATGTGATCGCTCCCGAACTGTTCGGGTTCGATGCCCGCGATCAGGAAGAGATCGATCGACTCATGATCGACATCGACGGAACCTCGAACAAGGGCAAACTCGGCGCGAACGCGATCCTGGGCGTGTCGATGGCGGTGGCGCACGCCGCGGCCGAAGGGATGGGCCTCCCGCTGTTCCGTTACCTCGGCGGGACCGGCGCGAAGACCCTGCCGGTGCCGATGCTCAACATCCTCAATGGCGGAAAGCACGCCGATAACACGGTTGATTTTCAGGAGTTCATGATCCAGCCGTGGGGCTTTGACACCTTCCACGAGGGCCTCCGCGCCGGTGTCGAGATCTACCACACGCTGAAGGGGGTGCTGAAGTCCAAGGGGATGTCGACCGCGATCGGCGATGAGGGCGGCTTCGCGCCGGACCTCAAGGACAACGAGGACGCGCTGAAGGTCATCGAGGAGGCGGTCGACAAGGCCGGCTACTCCTGGGGCGAGCAGATCTTCGTCGCGCTCGACCCCGCCATGAGCGAACTCTGGAACGAGGCCGAAAAGGACGGCAAGCAGGGCTACAAGTTCTTCAGTTCTTCGCAGGAGATCCTGTCCAGCGACGACATCGTGTCGCTCTGGTCCGAGTGGTGCTCGAAGTACCCGATCCGCTCGATCGAGGACGGTCTGGCGGAAAACGACTGGCCCGGGTGGGCGAGCCTGACGGCGAAGCTCGGCGAGAAGGTGCAACTCGTGGGCGACGACCTGTTCGTCACCAACAAGGAGTTTGTGGCTCGTGGCATCCGGGAGAAGTCCGCGAACGCGGTGCTTGTGAAGGTGAACCAGATCGGATCGCTGAGCGAGACCTTCGAGACGGTGAATCTGGCCCAGCGAAACGGCTTCAACTGCGTGCTGAGCCATCGCTCGGGCGAAACCGAGGACGCGACGATCGCCGATATCGCGGTCGCGACCAATTGCGGCCAGATCAAGACCGGTGCCCCGGCGCGAAGCGACCGGAACGCCAAGTACAACCAGCTCATCCGCATCGCGGAGGATCTCGGCGACAACGCGGTCTATGGATCTTCTACCTGGAACAAGGGCTGACCCGGACAGCGGGTTGGGACGTCCGGTAACCTCAAGATGGCAATGCGGCAAAAAAGCCGCATTTGGCTTTTTCGCAGGGGCCGTTCTGGGGTACAGTTCGTTCAGAGCGACTGTTTTCGGCGTCGGATCACGAAGATTTCGCAACATTCCGGCGTTTTCTTCGTTGAATTGAAGAAGCGGTTGGATCATCACGCTGGCCGATTGCGAATGGCATGACTGGGAATCATCCCGAGGACGGCGTTCGAGAAGCAATCCCTACTGTCACCATCAGTAATTGCTGGGCCGAACCACAGGCGACGGGGACGCTCGTCAGGAGAGAACAATGGAAGATCAGCTTTTCAACGATGCGGTGTTCCGGCTTGGGCAGCTCGGGGCGGACCGTGCGCTGACCAATCACAAGCTTCTGCGACGCGTCAGCCGCATTCTGGCTCGGTATACGGGCGTCGAGGTCGCCGGCGTCGCGGTGCACAACGACGGCATGAAGCACCCGGCTTCGCAGACCTACGTCGTGGGTCCGTGGTCCGACGAGCAGTCGTCTCAGTTTCTCGACTGGTCGTCCTGGGCGGACTCCGACTCGGACACCGCGACGAAACTCTCGAGTTTCAAGCGCAACACCATCCACACGCTCGATGAGCTGTTCGCGGATGACGGATACCAGAAGTCTCGCTTGTACAACGAGTTCCATCGCCCGCTGAACATCATTGACCAGGCCTACGGCATCTTCCGTCGCCCGGACGGTTGCGAACTGTTCATCGCCATCAACGCGCTCGAGGCCGATGGCCCGCTTTCCGAGAAGGCCCTGACCCGATTTACGAAGATCGCGCCGTTCATCGCCAAGGCGTGGGCTGCTGGGTGGCGACGTGAGCCGAGTTGGGTGAAGGGCCTCAAGCCGCACTGCCGGGCCGTGCTCGAACTAGTGCTCGAGGGCTTCGACGACGACCAGATCGCCGACAAGACCGGCCTGACCTATCACGCGGTTCGCGCGCACCTGAAGCGTCTTTTCCGCGCGGCGAATGTCCGAAGCCGCCTGCACCTCATGCAGGCCTACAAGGAAGAACGCGCAGGCCGGCCCGACAACTCGCCTCGGGCGGACCAGCCGAACGATGTGGTGACGGTGGTGGACCCGATGGACACGGCGTTCGGGCTCAGTTTCTCTGCCGCGTCCTGATCGGCCTTCCGGGATTCGAATGATGCGACCTGCGCCCGGCCCGCGGCCGGGCGTTTTCGTAGGATCAGCCCATGATCAGAGCACACCTTCTGCAGATGGACCTCGCGTGGGAAGACCGCGGATCGAACTTCGCGAAGGTCGGGTCGATGCTGGACGGGATCGACCGGGGCGAGGGCGATCTTGTCGTGCTTCCCGAGCTGTTCGACAGCGGGTTCTCGCTGAATGTTGATCGGACCGCCGACGTTGCCCCGATCGGGCGAGGCGAGACGCAGGGCTTCCTGGCTGCTCTTGCGCGGGAGCGGGGAGTCTTCGTGCACGGGTCGTGGACCGGGCTTGTCGAACCCGAGACGGATGCGCGCGGGTTGAACATAGCTGCGCTGTTCGCGCCCAGCGGCGAGGAGCTGTACCGCTACGCGAAGATTCACCCGTTCACGTACGGGCGTGAAGGTGAACGGTTCGACGGCGGCGGCGATGTGGTCTGCGCAGATATTCCATTCCGTGAGAACGAGTCGCTGCGTGTGTGTCCGGCGGTCTGTTACGACCTTCGGTTCCCCGAGCTCTTTCGCAAGGGGCTCGATCTCGGCGCGGAGGTCTTCGTGATCGGCGCGAACTGGCCTGAGGCGCGTCAGGCGCATTGGCGTGCGCTCAGCGTTGCCCGCGCGATCGAGAATCAGGCGTGGGTGTTGTGCGTGAATCGTGTTGGCAGTGATCCGCACCTGCGCTACGCCGGGGGCAGCATGATTGTTGATCCGCACGGCAACGTGCTGCAGGAAGGCGATGCGCGCGAGCGCGTGCTATCGGCCGTGATTGACACGGGCGCGGCGCGGCGCTGGCGCGACGAATTCCCCGCGTGGCGCGATCGGGCTGACTGCCTGCGATGAGCGGATGCTCCGTCCGACCCGGGCCGCGCGGGACGCGTTGACTCTGGGGGGGCTGGGAAAACTTGACGAGAAAGTCGGGCAGTGCGGGCTTGACGCGGTCCGTTCATGTGCTACTCTGGGATCGATCGCTGCTCTCTATGGAGAGTTTCGCGGCCGGGTCCTGTGAGAGATGCTCGGCAGTGTAGATAGTGATCAGAGAGAGATCCCTGGAGATCGTTTTCGTTACTGACTCCTCGCAGCGCGGGGCGATATCGGTGTGCAACGCATCGATGCTCCGCACTCCCTGCGAGTACCCTGTGCTCACTTCGCCGGAGGGAAACCTCCGGCGAAGTGATTTTTTTGTGCGCGTGCTGATGCTTCGGCGTTGGGACCGCGCGATGGGCGGGATCAGCCGCCGATGCCGGCGACGCGATCGACCTCGTCGAGCGAGGTGTTGCCCTCGGCGGCGAGGAGCCAGCCGGCCTGCTGGAGCGTGCGGAAGACGCCCTGCTCGACGATGCGGCGCATCGCCTGAATGGACGGGCGCGTGAGCACGCAGTCGCGCAGCTCGTCGTTGAAATCGAGCATCTCGAAGATCGCTTTTCGTCCGACGTAGCCGGTCTTCAGGCAGCGTCTGCAGCCGGTCGCGCCGTAGGTGTGGTCCTGATCGCGCAGGTAGCGACCGAGGCGGGTGGCCTGGCCGGGCGTCACCCGAATCTCGCGCTTGCACTGGGGACAGAGCAGGCGGAGCAGGCGCTGCGCGATGATCACGTTCACGGAATTCGCGACGAGGTAGGGTTCGACGTTCAAGTCGAGCAGCCGGAACACCGCGCTGATCGAGTCTTTGGCGTGGACCGTCGAGAACACGAGGTGCCCGGTCATGGCGGCCTGCATGGCGGTCCGCGCGGTCTCGTCGTCGCGGATCTCGCCGACGAGGATGACATCGGGGTCCTGTCGCAGGACCGACCGGAGCAGGTCGCCGAACCCCTGGCGATCGGAGACGGGGATCTGGGTCGTGTGGTCGAGCTGGTACTCGACCGGATCCTCGATCGTCACGACGTTCCGGACCGTGCGGTCGATCGTGCGCAGGCAGTTGTAGAGCGTTGTGGTCTTGCCCGAGCCGGTGGGACCGCAGGCGAGGAGCATCCCGGCGTTCTGATCGCAGAGTTGGACGATGCGTTTTTCAACGAACTGGGGCATGTCCAGTTCGCCGATGGATTGGGGGGCGGTTCGTCCGTCGAGGATCCGGACGACGAGTTTCTGGCCGTGGACCGTGGGGGTAAACGAGGCGCGGAAATCGACGCGTCGGTCGCCGACATCTGCGGCGAAGTGGCCGTCGAGAACGGCGTCCCGAGCGGCCTGTTTCATCTGGCAGGCGGTCTTGATGACGCCCATGGTGCGCTCGCCGACTTCGTTGGGCAGGTCGACGACGTGTACCATCCCGCCGTCGACTCGGATGCGTACGGACAGGTACTCGCGTTTCGGCTCGAGGTGGATATCCGTGGCTCGCCCTTTCGAGGCGAGCACGAGCAGCAAACGGACCACTTGGGAACCGTCCGCTGAGGATTCGAGGGCCGGCGAAAGTGTGTCATCGGCGTTGACGAGGACGATGTGCTCGTCGTCGCTCGACTTTGGCGGGATGTCGTCGATCGTGGCTCGGAGTTCCTGGGCCCAGGGCGCGAGTTTGCCGGGCTGGGAACTCAGGGGAACGCGTTTGCGTCGGGGCTTTGGCGTCTCGGCATAGACGACAAAGGTCTGTTTGCCGACCTGAACGGTGTCGCCGCTCTTGAGTTCCGCGGTCGAGATGCTCTTGCCGTTCACGTGTGTGCCGTTGCGGCTGCCGAGGTCCTTTAAGAGGAACGAGCCGTTCGGCCCGGGTTCGATGACACAGTGGAATCGCGAAGCGACATCGTCCTTGCCGAGGCAGAGGTCGTTGTCGGGGTGGCGCCCGATGGTGTACTTCTGGGTCGGCGAGAGGTCGACCTCACCGAGGCGCTTGTCCTTGAAACGAATGCGGGTCTTGGCCATCGGGCAAGATCGTAGCGGAACCCGCGTTGCGGTCGTGATGAGAGTCGGCATTCCCCTTTGGATGCCCGAGATCGGCCCGGGTTCCCGGAGAATCGCGGGATCATGGCCAATCTTCGCGCTCGGACTCCAGTCGAGGCTGCTCGCTCCAGCCGACGATGCGGGGGCGAGCGGTGCCGACCGGGGTTCGAAACGATCCCTCGGGTATGACCGACGCGGATGGGTCGGACGGACCCTGCCACATCAGGACGAGGCCGGCCCAGTCAGAGTCTTCGAAGTAGAGAACCTCGAGATCGTGCAGGCCCTCGGTCAGGTAGACGTCGGCGTGGTGGTACTGAAAGGTCTGTTGCGCGTCGGTTTCGATGATCGTCTGGCCGCCGATGCGCAGGCGCGAGCCGTCGTCGCTTCCCAGTTCGAATCGGTACACGCCCGACTCGGGTACGACCAAGCGCGAGCGGGCCCTAAGCGCGAACCGGTCGTTCGGGGCGCCCTCGAGAAACCCGCTGTCGTCCCGGTTTGGCCAGTTCAGTTCCGCTTCGGCGGTACTCCGATCGGGGGTTGACCAGTCGACATCGTCGAAGTTGCTGATCGCGTGGCTCTCGTAGAACCAATCCACCAGGATCGGAGCGCTGACGTTGGCGAACGCCTCTTGTGGCACCACGGAAAACGATGAAGCCCCCGGCGGGCGCCATTCCAGAATGAGGCCCGCTGAACCGTACCGATCGAAGTAGAAGATCTCGATGGGTACATACTCGCCCGTCAGCGTTACGCTCCCTTCGACCTGCGTCATCGAGTGTGTGCCGTCGTTGTCGATCACCAGTTGGGCGTCGACGAACAGGCGGGACCCGTCGTCGCTTGTCAGGCGGAAGCGGTAGAGTCCGTCGGCGTGTGCGCGGATCGCGGTTTCGATACGGACGGCGTAGAGATCGTCGGCGGCGCCCGGTTCCCACGGCGCGAGCGTGGCGGCCCAGTTCACCTGGTCGGCGTTTGATACGCGATCGGGGTCCGACCAGTCGATGGTGTCGAGCGTGGTGTGTTCGCCGATGCTCTCGTACCAGTAGACGGTCAGCGCGTTCCCGGTGTCGCTGTTCAGGGCTGCGTCGACGGGCGGGGCGATGAGGTGCAGCGCCAGGAGGGCGAACGCGATGGCGACGGACTGTTGCAGGCGGTTGTGCATGCGGTAAGGTCTCCAACCCGGTTATCGACCCCGCGAACCGGCGACTTCAGGCCTTGCGCGCGTCCGGAGGGATATGCAGGTGCAACTCACCGTCTTTGACGACACGCCCTGCGAGCTGGGGGAGGGTGCGTGCTGGGATGAGTCCGGGGCGCTGCTCTGGGTCGACATCCCGGCGGGCCGGGTTTTTCGCAGGTCGGCCGCCGACGGGTGCGCTCGCCGGGTCGATCTTGGGCAGAGCGTCGGCTGCGTGTTTCCTCGCGCGGGCGGGGGGTACATCGCGGGGCTCCGGGAAGGTGTCGCGGTGTTCGATTTCGACCGGGGGGTCACGGGATGGCTCGATCGGTCCATCGCGGGGGATCCTCACACCCGCTGCAACGACGGTGCGATCGATCGTCGCGGGCGGCTCTGGGTGGGCGTGATGCGGGACGACCAGGCCCCGGGGTCGGGGAGCCTGCTTTGTGTGGAGTCGGGCTCGCCGACTCGGGTGGTTCGAGAGGGGCTGACGGTTCCGAACGGGCTGGCGTGGTCCGGTGACGGGCGGGTGCTCTATCACGTCGATTCGGCGCGCCGGGTGATCGAGGCGTTGGAGTTCGACGAGGAGCGGAGGACGGTCGGGCCGGTGTTCGCCGAGATCCGGACGCCCGGTGCCTGGGGTTATCCGGACGGCATGACCATCGACGACGAAGGGCACCTGTGGGTCGCGCACTGGGCCGGGGGGCGGGTGTCGCGCTGGGACCCGGAGTCGGGGGAGTGCGTCGGGGAGATCACGGTGCCTGCCCGGGATGTGACCTCCTGCGCGTTCGGGGGCGAGGATCTTGGGGACCTGTACATCACGAGCGCGAGGGACGGGGGCGGCAGTGGTGGGGAGGTTCGCGTGTGTCGCCCGGGTCCGGTCGGTCAGCGACCGCCGGCGTTGCCCTACAAACCGCACGGACCGGCCCCCCGTTCAAAGGACCGGGCTTAGGTCAGGGCATGATCTGTCCGATTCGAGGGCAGGCGAGCCGCTCCGCGCGGGCGCTATCGGACCTCTACGTTCCTCATGGAGGAGGAGCAAGGGAAGACCATGGCCGGGCTGAACGTTTTGATCGCCGATGACGAGACCCCGATTACGAGCATCCTGCGCTCGCGGTTCGAGAAGGCCGGGTTCCGGGTTCGCGTGGCGAACGACGGGCAGGAGGCGCTGGACCTTGCGTCGGAGGAGGCTCCGGACGCGGTGGTCACCGACCTGCAGATGCCGCGCAAGACGGGTTTGGAGTTCGCGCAGGCGATGAAGACGGAACCTCGGTTGTCGGAGGTTCCGGTGCTCTTGCTGACGGCGCGCGGCTACATCGTGGAGCCCGGCGAGCAGGACAAGACGAACATCCGGTCGATCATGGCCAAGCCGTTCAGCGCGAACGAGGTGGTTCGCTGCGTGCTGGACATGGTCGGCTCGGCGCACCAGGCGACCGGGAAGGAATCCGCGTGAGCCGTCCGCAGTTTGAAGTCGAGGGCCGCGATGCGCTGATCGAACTGTTCGCGCAGTCCGCCGACCTCGGCATCGCCTGCTGGTGGGTCGGTCGCGATCAGAAGGTGCACGCGGATCTCAGTCACGCGGCGTTCGAGCAGGCCGGGCGGGCGTATGGGGACGATGTCCCCGCTGCGGACGCCGACGGCGACGGCTGGATTCGGATCGCGGTGTCGCGAGCCGGCAGCCCGGTCGGCGCGATTCTGCTCCGCCCGACGGCCGACGCGGCGGGACCGGCAAGCGACCCGGGGTACCTGAGATCACTGTTCGGTCTGAGTCTCTCCGACGATGTGAACGCGAAGGTGATCGAGGACTTCACCGAGCACCTCGCCCAGGCGTTCGAGAACATTCAACTGCTGTATCGCGTGGGCAAGGCCATGAGCACGCCGGACGATCCGGCGGGGTTCTCGAGCTATCTTGTGGAACAGATCCTCGACGCGACCCCGTTCCGCTGGGCGGCGATCGTGTTCGGCGAGAGCGAACTCCTGCTCGACAGTGTTCGTGGGCGCGTGTTCTGCGGCTCGGAGATCGACGGGACCGATGAACTCGTGCGCGTGGAGGCGGTGCGCCTCGCCGACGAGCTGCGCGAGCGCGGCGGTATCTTCTACAACGCCGACGCGAAGCTGGAGGTGCAGGGCACTGCGCACGTGGTGCTCTCGTCCGGCGAGCCGGTCGGCATGCTCGTCTGCGGCGGGAAGCAGGGCCACGAGGCGGATATCAGCAGCTACGACACGCAGCTTCTCGAGGCCTCGGCGAGCCACCTCGGCTCGGTGCTGGAGACCGCGCGGCTGTACGAGCAGCAGGCGACCATGTTCCTGGGCACGATCAGTTCGCTGATCCGGGCGCTTGACGCCAAGGACCCGTACACGCGCGGTCACTCCGATCGCGTCGCGGCGCTCGCCCGTCAACTCGCTCGCACCGCGGGGCTTGGCGAGAAGACCGCCGAGCGGTACCACATCGCCGGGCTGCTCCATGATGTGGGCAAGATCGGCGTGCCGGAAGCGGTGCTGTGTAAGCCGGGTCGCCTGACCGACGAGGAGTTCGGCTGCATCATGCGCCACCCGGAGATCGGCTACAAGATTCTGGATGGTGTGCCGGGCATGGAGGATCTGCTCCCCGGCGTGATGCATCATCACGAGCGGTACGACGGCAAGGGCTACCCGAGCGGTCTGGCCGGCGAGGACATCCCGCTGATCGCCCGCGTGCTGTGCCTCGCGGACACGTTCGACGCGATGAGCTCGAACCGGGCGTACCGGTCGGCGATGACGCGCGATACGGTTCTGGCGGAGATCGCGAAGTGCGCCGGATCGCAGTTCGATCCCGAACTCGCGCCGATGTTCGTCGAGATGGACTTCGACGAGTACGACCGGATGGTCGCGCGGCACGTGCGTCAGGCTGCGGTTGATGCGCAGGGCAAAAAGGCCGCGTGAGCGGGCCCGCCCGCTCGTTTCCTCATTCGATCTGCAGACTGCTGGATCGTGGATCGCTGGGCGATCAGTCCACCACGCGCTGGAAGGACTGGTAATCCATGCGCAGGGGCCGGGGTGTCGGCGTGGCCTTGGCGAGTTCCTTGACCTGCGCCAGGCTCAGCTCGTAGGCGAAGAGCGCGGCTTCGCAGATCTTGCCGTTGAAGTGGTGACCCACGCCGCTGTCTCCGCCGGACCGCTCGTACAGGCCCTTGGCGGCGCCGATCATGATGTCTGACGCGTTTGCCTCGGAGGTCCATGCCGTTCCCAGGCCCATCGGCTTCTTCACGCTGCCGCCGGCGGCGCCGTCGAAGTAGGCGGTCCAGCCGTCAGCGCCCCAGGTGACCGCGACATGGTGCCAGGTGTCGCCGCTTATGTCCCCGAACTTCACGAACTCGACCCCGCCGGCGATCTCCACGACGAGGAAGATGCCCCCGTTCATGCACATGACCACCGGCTGCGCCGAGGCCGGGGTCTTCGACGTGAACTTTGAGAACGCCACCTGCGACAGACTGCTCGACGAGTATGTGGAGTCGGCATGGATCCAGAAGCTCACGCTCCCGTAGTCGGTCTCGAAGCACGGTTGATGACTGACGAGGTAGTACGTGCTGTCCACGGTGCTCATCTGCGGCATGTCGTAGTTGCCGGTTGGGTCATCGGCGTCGTAGGTCAATGTCCCTTTGTACTTGGCGTCGTACACCTCGCGCAGGTCGATGGAGTCACTGCCGTTGAGGCCGTGGAGGGGCCAGTAGGCGAGCGGGTGCATGCCGAGGATCAGGTTCGGATCGCTCTCCTGCGTCTCGGACCAGTCCAGTTTCAGCGCGTACTTCTGCGCGGACTGGCCGACCTGAGCTTCCGCGGTCAGGAGGACCGGGTCGCGGTAGTCGTCGAGCAGGTCGGCATCGTCGGGGTCTTCGACGGTCACGCGGAAGCGCCCTGCTCCCATCGAGGTGTTCGAGAGCAGCACGCCCCCGGAGACATTCTCACGCCAGGTCGGGTCGGCGTTGATGGTGTCGACAGCGATCTCCAGCGCGGAGCGGGCCATGGCGCGCGCATTCGCTTCTTCCTCGGTGCGGGCGGCGGCGCCGAGTTCGGTGCGCGCGTTGATGAGGCCGGAGAGCGTGAGCGTCAGGACGATCGACATGGTCGCGAGGACGACGATGTAGACCGTGCCGCGATCGCGGGAGGAGGTCGGGCGGTTCATTCGATCACCTCTCCTGACGGGGGGCGCGCCTGCTGCTCCGCGCCGTCCCAGGCGAGTGATCGGTAGGCGCTGACTTCGGCGATCAGGCGTCCGTTTCGGAGCACGGTGACGGTGATGAGCTTGCCGGTCTCGAAACTGCCGCTGGTGACGACGTCGCCGCCGGAGACGAGGGCGTACTCGACCTGGACGGAGCGGGTCCAGCCGTCGAAGCCGGGCACGGGGGTGCCGTCGATCTCGAGTGGCGGGGACTGCTCCCAGCCGTCGTAGTCGTCGACATCGTTGTAGGCGGTCCGGGTGGTGCCGTCGTACTCGTCGACGCGGACGCCGAAGCTGGCGACGCCGGAGTCGGGGTCGGCCCATTGTCTGGTCTGGATCTCGGCGAGCAGGTCGTTGGCGAGGGCGAGGCCCCGGACGCGGTCGGTGGACAGCGCTCGGGTTCGCGCGGAGACCGCGGTCATCTGGATCACGCCCATCGACATGATGCTGACGATGACCATGGAGATCGTGACTTCGACCATCGAGATGCCTCGGCGCCGGGTCATGGGGTGATCCTCACGGGAGCGGGGAGGTCGATGGTGGTGACGATCGAGGCCTCGCTGACGCTGAGCGGGCTGACGGTGAGTCGGAGCGAGGAGACGGTCTGGGTGGTGGTGCTGGTGCGCTTGTCCTCGCCGTAGAACTTGCTTCGCAGTCTGTAGTTCATCCGTTCTCCGCCTACGGGGCTGCTCCACGAGTCGCCGCCGTCGGGCGAACGGTGCATCGCGAACTCACCTGGGAAGATGAGGGATCCGAACGCTCGGAAGCCAACGGAACCGTCGCCCTCGATGCAGATGAGCACCAGGCCGAGTTCGTCGTTGGGGTCGAGCTTGATCTCCCCGGGAACATCGATGCGCTCCCAGCCCTCTGATACGAGATCGGATGCTTGAACGACTCGGGAGGCTATGGCGGTCGCGGTCGGCTTGCCTGCGTTGAGCAGTCGCAGTTCCATGCGGATCGCGCCGGGGGTCCGCTGTTGCGCGAGCAGGACCTCCACATAGTCGGGGGTCCAGTAGAGCGCGCCGTCGGGGACGGCGTCGCTTCGGATGCGCTGGTGGTACCCCTCGCCGAGGCGGATCGGGACCATGCGTGATCCGAGCATCGCCAGCGTTTTGCCGACCGCCGCGGTCTCCGCGCTGACCTCGCGGTCGTAGTTGAAGCCGGTTGTCGGATCGATCACCTCGTAGACGAAATCCTCGACATCGGGCTCGAACTCAAGCGCCTGAACATCGCTGATGACGACGGTTGCGCCTTCGCTGTTAAAATCGCGGGTGAGCGGATCGCCCGGGGTTCCGGCCCAGTCGTACGTGATGGTTTCGGGGGTGTCGTCGCCGGTGCGGTCGGCGACTTCGAAGGTGATCGAGGTCGCGGCCAGCGCGGAGATCGAGATCGCCGAGCCGATCTCCTCGGTCATGATGCCGATGGGCAGCGAGGCGTCGGTGATGCGGATGACCGCGTCGTCGGGACGCGGGGCGGCCTGCATCGAGAACGCGAGCATCGACCCCAGCGACGCGAGCACGAGGCCGACGAGCGAGAGGCTCAGCACCATCTCGATCAGCGAGAAGGCAGGCCGGAACCGGGATGTGCGGGTTTGTCGCACTTCAGAATCCCTTGATGAACCCGTCGGGGATGATGGTCTCGATGTCGAAGACGTCCTTCGACGGCTCGATCGGCTCGGCCTTGACCTTCGCGTCGCTGGGGATGGACCATTCCACGCCGATGAGTCGGGCGTTGGGCCCGAGCTCGATTCGGATGACCCCGGTGTTGATCGGCGCGCCGTGGCCGTCGATGCGGAAGGTGCTGCTCGTGCCGAGCGTGAAGCGGACATCGGCGATCTGCACCTCGTAGGGGGGCTCCGCGAGGTTGACGGTGTAGTTGGCCTCGCCGTTGAGCGGGCTTTCCACCCCGGTGATGGTGTACGAATCCGTGTCCGGGTCGAAGGTCACTTCGACGGTCCGGCTCTGGGCGCGGGCCATCTGGGCGGCGTACTTCAGGTCGGCCTCGATCTTGTTGATCGCGGCGTCGAGGCGGAAGGTGACGGAGGCGTGTCCGAACCGCGGCGCGGCGATGGCGGCGATGACTCCGAGGATGAGCATCACAACAACAAGCTCCACGAGACTGAATCCCGTGGAGCGTGTTGAGTGTTGCGACCGTGATGGCGCCATGCAGGTCACCTCCGGCTGAGCCCGAGTGTGGACGCGCTTCGGCTCAGTAGTTGACGTACGGGGTGCCGCGACCGTCGACGACGGTGCTGGCGTAGTTCGCGCGGATGACACCGGTGGTCTCGTTGTAATACCACGCGGAGCCGTCCTCGACGGTGTTGGAGACGGTGCTCAGGCCCTTGAGCGGCCCGACCTTGATGGAGGGGATCTCGCGGATGTACGGGCCGTAGATGTAGGTGGTGGTCTTGGTGGCGTTGGTGGCGCCGGCGTCGTTGGTGTAGGTCGTGAGCTGGTCGACGAAGCTGGCGAAGCTGGGGTAGCTGCCGCCGTGCTCGGCCTGGTAGAGGTCGATGGCGGTGCGGAGCACGTTGAGGTCGGCGGTCAGCGAGGAGTCGGCGGCACCGGTGGCGGCGCGGCTCATGCGGGGGACGGCGATGGCGCCGATGATCCCGATGATCACGATGACGATGACGAGTTCGATCAGGCTGAAGCCGCGACGGCGAAGCGAGAGATTCATGGTTGCCTCCAAACGATGCACTTGGTCCGGATGCGTCCACGCATCCACTCACACCATTTGGATCGGAGCAACCCGGCACCTTCTGCAGCGCAAAGAAAAACCCACCCTCCGGATCGGGTGGGTCTGTGACGGTTGGGATGATCAAATGCGGAGACCGTGAAAACGCGCTATTCGCTCAGGCGGACGTTCACGGTCTGGTACGCGTAACGGATCGTCGCGACGCGTGCGGACACGGAAACCAGCGTGATGCCGTCGCGGGTCTGTCCGACGCGGATCGGGACGCCGTTGATGACGGCCACGGGGCTGCCGGTCGAACTGGCGATGATTGAGGTGACCTCGAAGTTCGGCAGGTCGACGGCCTTCGGCTGGGCCTCGGGCTGATTCTCCGGCGTCTGCGCGATCTGAATCGGGGACGCTTCGGTCTCCGGCTCGGGCGTGAGCGCGTCCGGGAGGCGGAACGCGTTGCGGTCGACCTCGTTGTCGGTGATTGCCGTTCGCAGCGACTCGAGCATCGACGCGACTTCTACTTTGGGAGCCGCCGGAGCCGGGTTGGCGCCCGGTGTGGTCGGGTTCGCGGCCTGCTGGGCGGTCGACTCGTCGGCGGATGCGTCGCTCCCTCCGGAGAAGACGAGGCCGCGGTCGATGGCCAGACCAGCGAGCGCCAGGCCGAGCACGGCGAGCTTCTTCTTAGCGGAAGGGTTCAGTTCCATACTGGGAACGATCCGATCCGTTTGCGGTTGAAGCAAGCAGGTGCTGGCGGTTGTTTGCCGGATCAATCCGCAGATTCGATACACCAGGCGAGCTGGAACTCGAACACTGGCTGCTGCTCGGTGCGCGCGAGGGTGCGCGCGATCGAGAACGAGCGGATACGGACGTCCGGGAACTCCTCGCGGAGCGTGGAGAGCGTCTGGTCGAAGTCGGCGAAGGAGCAGGTGCCGGACATGATGATCGGCACGACGGAGATCGGTTTGCCGGGTTCGACCCGGCCCGCGCGGATCTGGTTGAGCGTGAGGCGCTGGCGCTCGGCGAAGCCGGCGAGTTCATCAATGACCTCGTTGCGATCCGACTCCGGGCGCAGCGAGATCTCCGAGCGCTTGAGCTCCGCCTCGGCGTTTTCCCGGGCCAGGCGCATGGACCGGACGCGCTCCTCCGCCGCGTCCAGTTCCGTGCGCATGACCGCGAGTGTTTCCCGGTCGTTGCCGAGTCGCTCCTTGGCTTTCAGCGCCGGCGCGACGCCAGCGAGGTAGCCCGCGCCGAGGACGAGCAGGCCGATGCCGGCCCCGACGCCGTGGATCTTGGTGCAGCAGGTCTTGAGTTCGCTCACGGTTGGTCTCCCTCCCAGCCGCTGCCGATCCGGCAGGTCAACTCGAACGCGAAGAACTCGTGGTCGCGGATCGGTCGGCGCTGGGCCGAGGTGGTTTCGACGCGGACGAACGCGCCGGTCTCCTCGAGGCGGATCACGAACTCGGAGAGCGCTGCGCGGCTCGTGCCGACGCCGGTGAGCGTCAGCGTCGCCCGCTGCGTTGCCTGTTCGCCGCGGACGGGCTCGAGGCTGATCTTCTCCAGGGCGATCTCGGAGCCGATTTCGTTCGATACGACGGGGAGCAGGACGCTCCAGTCCGGGTACGAACGGACCGCTTTGGAAACGGCCAGCCGCTTGTTGATTCGATCGATCGCGGCCTTGCTCTGGGAAGCGCTGGACTGCGCCGCGTTCGTCCTGAGGACGAGCGCGGAGCGGGTCGATTCGAAGTCCGACTCGATGTTCGAGACGGCGGTCACCGCGAGGCAGGCGACGGTCACGACCGTGACCCACAAGGCCAGGCCGGCGCTCCAGCGCATGATGCAGGTCGTGCGGCGCTGCTGGATGCGGCGTTGCGTCGAGATCAGGTTCACGCTGCTTGCGTTGCTCACGCTGCGGTCTCCTTCCAGAGCGCGAGACCCAGGGCCGAGATGCCCTCTCCGGGCTTCGCGCATTCGGCGAACGGGCACCCGGTTCGGGTCAGATCGCGCAGGTTCGGAACGGCGAACGCGCACTCAAGCGACTGGCCGAGGTGTTCGCTCAGACCGGGGATGCCGGCGGCGGGGCCGATGAAGAAGACCCGACCGATGCTGACATCCGCGAAGCGGCTGGAGGCGTACGACGCCGAGTGGGCGATCTCTTCGACGAACACCTCCAAAGACTCGCGCACCGCGTCGGCGAGAGATTCGGGAGCGTCCGGGCTTGGGATCAGCCCGTACTCCTGGATCAGGGCGCTCGTGGTCGAACTCGGAAGCCTGAGTTGCTTTGAGACTTCGGCGCGCAGACGCCGCATCGTCATCTCGGCCAGATCGCGCTGGAGCAGCAGGACGCCGTTGTGCACGACCGCGATCGAAGCGCGAGACTCTTCAAGTTCGAGGATCGCGTGCGAGCCCTCCGCGGCGCCGGGCAGCGCGCGGAGGGTCGCGAGAACGGACATATCCAGAGCGAGCACATCAAGGTCGGCTTGCTCGAATACCTCGCAGAGTGCGTCGCTCTGCTCGTGGACGCACGTGACAGCCATCGTGAGCGGGGCCGCCTTTGCGCGGCTGCTGGCGGGGAGTTCCCAAAGGCCCTTGGCGAAGCTGCCGGGTGTGAGTTTGTGGATACGGGAGAGCTCGGCATCCGCCAACTGATCGATCGGGGCACCGGACGACGCGGGCGGCAACTCCAGCGTGGTCGAACGGATCATCCGCCTCGGCGTGCCCAGAACGACCTGGGTCCCTCGGAATCCCTGGCGGTCGAGCACACTGCGAATGCGGAGCGCTTCGGAAGCACTGATCGGAGCGTCGGGCTCGCGACGGCCGAACGAAGCGAACGCCCGGATTCGCCCGATCTGGTCGAGCTGGACGGCGGTGACGCGCTGCGCGCCGACGCGCAGACCGATCGGGCTCCATGTTGGACGAAGGGACCAGTTCATGCTGCGGGCCCTCCCTGTGTGGTCGAGCTCAGATCGAAGAGCGGCAGGAACATGCTGATCGCGACGAAGCCGACGAGCAGACCGAGCACGATGAGGATAATCGGCTCGATGATGCTCGTGAGCGATCGCATAACGACCTCGTTGTCCTCGTCGAGGAAGTCGGAGACGCCGATCAGGACCTGGCCGACCTTTCCGGACTGTTCGCCGTTTCGGACGGCTTCGCTCACTGAGATGGGGACGAGGTCTGAGTTGCAGAGCACGGTGCTGATGGAGTCACCCTTGGTGACGGCGTTCTCCGCGCGCTCGATGAGGGTCCTGTAGGAACGGCTCGCCGTGCTCTTCTTGGTCAGTTCGAGGGCATCCAGCAGCGGCACCTGGCTTTGCACCAGTACGCCGAGCAAGCGGGTGGTTTGGGCGATGAGGAAGCCGCGAACCAGCTTGCCGAGCAGCGGCGCGTTGACGAGGGCGCGGTCGATCTGGTCGCGTCCGGTCCTCGAGTGGACAAAGATCACGCCGCCGACGATCGATCCGACTACACCAACGATCAGAACAATCCAGTTTCCACGGGCGAAGTCGCTGAGCGCCATGAGCATTTTGGTGCTCGTCGGCAGCGGGGTATCCAGGCTTTCGAACAGTTCCGCGAAGCGGGGGAGCACGAAGCCGATCATCAGGGAAAGGACGCCGATTGAGACGCTGATGAGCAGCAGCGGGTACACCATGGCGCCCATGATCGCGCTGCGCAGCTTCTGGCGCTGACGGGTGAGTCTGGAAAGACGCTCAAGCATGACCTCGAGCTTGCCGCCGGTCTCCCCGGCGTGAATGAGGCTCACCGCGATCGTGTCGAAGGTGTCGGGGTGGTCGGCGAGCGCTTCGGAGAGCGGCGCGCCTTCCTCGACCTGTTCGCGAACATCCGTCAGGACCGCTTTCCAGTGCTCGTCCTTGACCTGTCGCTCAACAGCGCCGAGCGCTTCGACCAAGGGCGTTCCGGTCGAGACCAGGATCGAGAGCTGGCGGGAGAACATCGCGAGGTTCGCGGTCTTGTTCGAGCCGAGCCGGAGCCTGACTCCACCGCTGGCCCGCTTGCGACCTTCAGAAGACTGAACCGCAGCCGCCTCCTGGATCGCGGTGACGAACAGGCCCTGATGACGCAGCAGTTCAGTGGCCTCGGCCACGGAGTTTGCCTCGATCGCGCCGTCCGTCTTGCTCCCGCTGGACTTGAATGCTTCGTAGGCGAATCTCATGCGGCCTTGGCCTCCGCTTCGGGATCCACGTCGTCATCGAGGAGCGGGGCGGGCTCTACCGACGGAGCTACCGGTTGTTCGGCATCGACCTCGTCCACGCTGGTGACTCGGAGGATCTCCTCGAGGCTTGTCTTCCCGGCGAGCGCGAGCCGGACGCCCTCTTCCCGGAGCGTCAGGCCGCCCGATTCACGGTGCATGGCTCGGATCGTGTGCGTTGGTTCGCGGTGGTAGATGGCTCGGCGCAGCTCGCCATCGACTTCCATAACTTCGTAGATACCAAGCCGTCCGGCGAACCCGGAGTCGTGGCACTGCGAGCAGCCGTTGCCGCGCGACATGACGAACCGCGACTTCGGGTCGAGCCCGGCGTCGATGAGGGCTTCCTCGCTCGGCGTGTACTTGGCGATGCAGCTCTGGCACAGGGTCCGAGCGAGGCGCTGGGCCGCTACGCCGTTGAGCGCGCTCGAGATCAGGTAGGCCTCGATGCCCATATCCTGCAATCGCGCGACGGCGCCGGGCGCGTCGTTGGTGTGCAGAGTCGCGAGCACGAGGTGTCCGGTGAGCGATGCCTGCACGGCGACCCGGGCGGTGTCCTCGTCGCGGATCTCGCCGACCATGATGACATCGGGATCCTGGCGGAGGATGCTCCGCAGAGCGCGGGCGAAAGTCAGCCCGAGCTGCTCCTGAACCTGGATCTGATTGATCAGGTCGAGCTGATACTCGACGGGGTCTTCGACGGTCACGATGTTGACTTCCGGGCTGCGGAGCAGGTCGAGCGCCGAGTACAGCGTCGTGGTCTTGCCGGAGCCGGTCGGGCCTGTCACCAGGACAAGGCCGTAGGGGCGCGTCAGCACGCGCTTGAACTTCACGAGCGTCTCGTCGCGGAAACCAAGGTCCTCGAGGCGAACGCTGAGGTTCTCCTTGTCGAGGATGCGAACCACGAGTTTCTCGCCGAGGAGCGTCGGCATCGAACTGACGCGCAGGTCGATCTCGCGGCTCTCGGCGACGATTTTCACGCGCCCTTCCTGCGGCATCCGCTTCTCGGCGATGTCCATTTTTCCGATGACCTTGATGCGCGACACGATGGCGGCGTGCATGCCCGGAGGCGGACGCATGAGGTCGCGGAGCGATCCGTCGATGCGGTATCGGATGCGGGTCCCGCCCTTGCTCGGCTCGATGTGGATGTCGCTCGCGCCGTCACGCACGGCGCTCAACAGGGCAACGTTGACCAGGTTCACGATCGGGCTGCCCGCGACCATCGTGTCCAGATCGGTGCTCGGCCCGTCGTCCTGAGTTTCGCGTTCGATAACCTCGACGTCGGACTCGGCGATCGAAGCGAGGAACTCGTCGACGTCGATGTTCTCGCCGGCGTACTTCCGCACGAACTCGAGGATGTTCGGTTCCAGCGCCAGCACCGGCCGGATCTTGAGCTGCGTGATCTGTTTGAGGCGGTCGATCGTGGGCAGGCTGTTGGGTTCGGCCATCGCCACCGTCAGCGTCTCGTGTACGCGGAACATCGGGATGACCTTGAGCCGCTCGCACTCTTCCTGGCCGATCAGCGTGAGAAGGGCCGGGTCGATGAGGCCGTGGCGCAGGTTGCAGCCGGGCACGCCGTGCGACTTGGCGAGCGCCTGCACGAGCGATGCGTTCGTGACCACGCCGCGATCGACCAGCAGCTTTCCGAGCATCTCGCCGGAAGCTCGCTGGTCGGCAAGCGCCTTGTCCAGTTCGTCCTGGGTGAGCATCCCCTCACCGAGGAGTACTTCACCGACGCGCAGTCGTTTGGGCTGCCTCATAGGAAGCTCCTCACCGCGCTGCCGACATCCTCAAAGTGCTCGAACAACCGATCGAGGTCGGTCAGAACAAAGACCTCGCGGACCGTCTCCGTGGCCGAGCAGATGCGCAGGGGCTGGCCCGCTTTGCTCATCTCCTCGCTGAGATCGTGGAGGGCTTCAAGGGCCTTGCTGTCAACGTACGGCACCGCGCAGGCATCGATCACGAGTCGGCCGAAGCTCGAGCGCATCGTCGACTGGGTGCGGCTGCGGAACAGATCCGCGTCGTCGCCAACGAGCGGGCCCTCGGGCTTGAGAACGGTTACGGCGCCGTGTTGGTACTGCTGGATCTGCATGGTTTCCCCCGTTTAGGCCGCCGCGCGCATGGCCGCGGGCAAAGTGAGGGTGAAGGTGCTGCCTTTGCCGACCTGCGAGTCGAGGGTGATGTCGCCGCCGTGCAACCGGACGATCTCTCTCGCGAGCGCAAGGCCCAGCCCGCTGCCCTTGATCGAATCAATCCGCTTGTCGCTCGCGCGGTAGAACTTCTCGAAGACGCGTTCGTGCTCGGACGGATCGATGCCGATGCCCGAGTCGATGAAGTCGATCCGGAGCATTCCGCCGTCTTCCTCGGCCTTCACGGTTACCTGGCCCTTCTCGGGCGTGTACTTGATAGCGTTGCCGAGCAGGTTGTGCATCGCGATCGCGACCTTGTCTCGGTCGCCGCTGAACACCGGCAGCTTCGGCGGCAGGTCGAACACCAGCTTGATCTGCTTGTCCTCGGCCGAGGCCTCGTAGTCGTTCTTCAGGTCCTCGAGGAGCTTCTCGGTGCGGATGTCGGTGTGGTTGAGTCGGATCGAACCCGCCTCGATTTCCGACACGCTGAGCATGTCGCCGACAATACGCTCCAGGCGTTGCGACTCCTGGTTGATGATGTTCAGCGCCTTGTTCCGCAGGGCGACATCGTCATCGGTGGCCTCGATCGCCTCTTCGATGTAGAGGCGGATGTTTGTCAGAGGCGTCCGCAACTCGTGCGTCGCCTGGGCGACGAATGAGTGCATGGCGTCGTCCGCGACCCGCTTCTGGGTGATGTCCTCGATGGTCACCAATGCGCATCCGGATGTCGAGTTCGCGAGCGAACCCACGCGGATACGCAGGAACGTCGTCGCCTCGTCACGGCTACGCTCGACCTCGTACGTCGATCGCCCGAGGCCCTTGCCGGACGCGGTGTTGACAACCGCTTCGTGAAGCGCTTCGTCGTCCAGGAGATCGTGCAGGTTCGTGCCCGGCAGATCTTCGCGAAGCGATCCGAGCAGAACCGCCGCGGCTCCGTTCGCGTAACGCACAACGCCCTCGTCGCCGACGAGCAGCAGGCCCGTCCAGAGCGTGTCGCAGGCGCTCGCGAGTTCCGCCAGATTCCCGGCTCCCTCGCTCTCGATCGATGCGCCGACCATCTGTTCCTGGTCGGCGTGCGCGGTGGATTCGTGTTCGGCGACCAGTGAGTTCCACTGCTGGGCTTCGGGACCCCATTGCGAGCAGACGCGGAGCGCTTCTGGCGAGCGCTCGCCTTCCGCGTAGGAACGCAGGGCCGAGCCGACCGCGCCGAGCGCCTTCAAGCGCAGGCGGAAGTCTCGGTAGACGACGGCCAGCACGCCGACGCCGGCCAGCACGATGCCGAACACACCGATGTAGGGCCCGATCGGCGGGCCGCCGGCGCGTTCGCCGGTTTCCATGCGAAGGATCGCCTCGCCGCGATCCGCGACCTGCAGCGCCACCGCGTCCGGCACGCCGAATCGATCGAGCGCGATCGAGGCCACCTGGGAGCTCGGCAGGGCGCCGAAGTCTTCGGGGAGGGAATCGGCGAGCGTCCGACCGGGACTGGTGTCTGCAATCACTTGGCCGTTGCCCAGTTCGAGCGTGATGCGCCCCAGCCCGTGCGACTGCTGCAGCTCCGAAAGCGTTATCCGGAGCCGTTTCAGGTCACCGGTCTGAAGCTGTTGCGTTGCGGTTTCGGCGAGCAGTGTGCCGAGCAGCCGCGTTTCCTGGCTTCGTGAACGCTGTTGGGCATGAGCCGCCTGCGAGTACGCCACACCGATGGCGGCGGCGCTGCAGAGCACCACGACACCGCACAGCGCCAGGCCGGCGACTGCGAATGTGCGCTCACCGCTCGGGAGAACCCGAAGCAGGCGACGAAGGACTCTTTGCGTCTCTGGTCTCATATGCGCTCTTGGGTCTGAAGATCGGACCGAACGCAATCGGCATCGGCTGATCGCCGGGCCGAATCAAGCCAAACAGTTCGAAGTTCGACCGTGTCCCGATCCGCTGCTCGCCGAAATCAGCCGATAACCCGAAGTGAGGCAACTCCCGGCAAAATCACGTGTTTAATGCGACTTCCGCGGTACTGTTCTGGCAGGTGCCCGCAAGATCCCGAGCTCATCGATCCAGAGGAGAGTCCCGATGCCCAGTGCGCTGCGTTCCGCCCTTGTTTCCGCTCTTTGCGCCGCCGGACTGATCGCGGCGTCGGTCGGGCTCGTCCCGATCGTCCACGCGGCTGATGCGTCGAAGGCTGAGGCGGTGAAGTCGATCGATGAGGAACTGACGCTCGAACGCATCTTCCCCGAGGATTCGCCGTTTGGGCCCGGGGCGAGTTCGATGGCGTTCTCCCACGATGGGCGCTACGCCGCGTACCTCTACCGTCCGCGCGTGGAGCGCCGCCATGGCAACGACCTGTGGCTCTATGACGCAAAGACCGGTGAGATTGAGCGCATCACCTCGGTCAGCGTGCTTGCGCCGTTCCAGGCGGACACGCGAGAAGTCGCCAAGGACCGCCGCGAGCGGGCAAAGAAGGCCGGGAAAGGCAATAGGGCGTCCGATAACACATCGAGCGCGGCTGATGCCGCCGAGGATCCATTGCTCGGCTCCTGGGCCGGTCGCGTGCGAGGGAACGCTCTCCCCGACGGCGTCGATGCTTCGGTAGTGATCACCAAGACCGATAACAACTACGCCGCACGACTGACCAGCGCGCTGTTCGATCTGTCCTCGACCAGCGTGAAGTTCGATGACGAGCAGGGCACGCTGCGCATGGAACTCGTCACCGACGAGGATGAGGCCCGTGAGCTCACAGGTTCCTTCGACGGGACCCTCGGCGATGGCGGCCTCTCGGGCGCCCTGACCCTCGATCCGCTCGGCTGGGAGCTGGAACTCACCGCCGCACGCGATACCTCCGAAGCCAACGACGATTCCGGACCCGGGTCCGAGACAGATAGCGACACCGACCTCGCCGACCTTGTGCTCGAAGACGACCACGAACATAGAGGTCCGCGCTATTCCGGCGTCAGCAGCTTCGAGTGGTCCCCTACGAAAAACGAGATGATCTTCAACTCTCGCGGCGACCTGTACCGCTTCGACATCGACTCGCGCGAGATCGAGCGCCTCACCATGACCCGCGGCTCGCTCCGCGATGTCCAGTACTTGCCCGACGGCTCCGGCTACACCTACCTCAACGACGGCGCGCTCATCCGCGTCAAGTTCGGCTCGCACACCATGGTCCAGCTCGACCCCGACCTGCCTCGAGGTCAGTCGATGTCGGGCTACCGCATCAGTCCGGATGGCGAGCGCCTCGTATTCCTCGCCACCAGCGGCAGCGGGTACTACGCCGGCGCGCGGACCGTGAACATCATCAGCTACCGCAACCGCTTCGCCGAAGTGCGTCAGGTCACGCGGCATGTCTCCGACGACCAGCGACCGGACCTCGAGACCTTCGTGTACCTCCACGAACTCGACCCCGATCTCACCGAGAAGACCGAGCCCAAGATGGTCTACTCGCGCAAGCAGTCCGGCCCGCGCGACATCATGATCGTTCCCGACTGGGCTCCCGATTCCTCACGCGTCGCGTTCAGCGTGTTCGATCAGGAAACCAGCCAGGTCAAGATCATGGAAGCCCGCTTCGTGGAGAAGCAGGGCGATGACGCGCCCGAAGAATCGGCCTCTGAAGACGACGCCGAGGAGTCAACGGACAGCGAAGAAGACGGCGACGACGAGAGCCCGGACGCTGAAGACGGCGAGTCCGACGCGTCCGAAGAGGATCGGCCCGAGTACGAGATCGAAGAAGCCCGCGTCGTCTACGAGTTCTTCCACAACGGCGGCCCGAACACACCGCGCATGGTGGTCCCGACGTACCTCCCCGACAGCCGGCGCATGGTCTTCCTCACCGAACTCTCCGGCTTCCGTCACCTCCACACGCTCGACCCGGTTTACGAGCAGCTCGAACAGCTGACTTCAGGACGGTTCGAGGTGTACCCGGTGGATGTCACCCGCGACCACACCTCCATGCTCGCGCTCGCCACCGAGGGAGATCCGACCCAGCAGCAGGTCTTCCGAGTGGACCTGACGACCGGCGAGATGACCCGCGTCTCGCCCGAGGACGGGTACTACTCCAGCCCGGCGATGAGTCCCGATGGCGAGAACTACCTCGCGAGCTTCGTCGACTTCGGCACCCTGCGCGAACTCGTCGCCTTCGAACACGATTCCGAAGAGCACGTGACCATCACCGACTCGCACACCGACGAGGCCCGCGCCATCACCGAACCCTCGCCCGAGTACTTCACCTACGAGAACCGCCACGGCCAGACCATCTACGGGCACATGTTCCTGCCCCCCGGCTACGACGAGGCCCAGCAGCGCCCGCTCCTGGTCTACGTCTACGGCGGCCCGCTCGGCACGCGCAAGATGACCTCGCGCGGCAGCTTCTCCGCTCCCAGCTACTACTTCGCCTACTACATGGCCAAGAAGCACGGCTACATCACCGCCACCATCGACCCGCGCGGCGCGTCAGGATTCGGCGCGGTCTTCGAGAAGGCCAACTTCGAACAGGTCGGCGTGCCCCAGACCGAGGACCTCGTCGACGGCGCGAAGTGGTTCACCGAGAACTACAACGCCGATCCGGCTCGTCGCGCCATGCACGGCTGGTCCTTTGGTGGCTTCCAGACCCAGATGGTCATGTACACCGAGCCCGACGTCTTCAGCGCGGGCATCGCCGGTGCCGGCCCGACCGAGTGGGAGAACTACAACTCGTGGTACTCCACCGGCACCATCGGTGAGAGCCGCATCGGCAATCCGGACCTCAAGGCCTACTCCCTGCTCCCCATCGCCAAGAACCTCACCGGCCAGCTCCTTCTCGTGCACGGCGTGGAAGACGCGAACGTCCTCTACCAGGACACCATCCGCGTCTACCGCGAACTGCTGCAGGCCGGCAAGGAAGCCCAGGTCGAACTGTTTATCGACCCGACCGGTGGCCACGGCCTCGGCGGCGACGTCAAGACCATCAACCGCTACCGCAAGTACGAGAGCTTCCTGCTCCGAACCATCGGCCGCTTCGAGAAACCCGAGGCGGACGAAGAAGCCGAAACCGAAGAGGCCGCCGAGGATGTGATCGCGGAGGAAGAGGTCGTCGACGAAGAGATGGTCGAAGAGATGATTCCCTGACCTGCTCCCGATGACCGACTTGCAAACAAAAAGGGCATCGGCGTTCGGCCGGTGCCCCTTTTCAATAGCAGAGTAGACTCGTATCCATGCCGACCGAGCGGAACAGCCGTCAGGATTTCGTCGACGTCATCGTTTGGCTCTTCGAGACCGTCGTGTGCGCCGCGATCTTTTCAGCCTTCGCTGGCTGCCTCTTCGGTGAGATCATCGGCGACAGTGGCTGGCGGCCCGTCTTCACTTTCATCTCGGTCTGGCTCCTCGGTGCCCTCTGCGCGACCATCGACCTTCGCCATCGTCGAAGAAAACGGCGCGAGCCGGGACTCAGATCCCCCGAACCGACTGCGGATCGATAGCCAGCATCATCAGATCACCCCGGCGGCTGAGTTCGCCGGTGATCTCGACCGGCTCCCCGATCCGATCTAGCGCATCGGGCGCGAGCCCGGCGCCGTCGGACCCAACGAGCAGGTAGTACGACGCGTTGCCGCTCGCGTCGCGCGTGACCAGCATGGGTGGGATGCCGCCTCGGATGCAGAGGATCGCGCAGGCCCTGTGCCCCTGCCCCTCGCCGGGCTTCATCGCACCGAGGAAGCACTTGCTGTCCATGATCTCGCCGCTCAGGGTGATCGATCCGACCGGTGTCGGCGGGGGCGCACTCGAGGCAGGCTCGCCGCCGAGCGCGCTGATCGCCCGGTCCTCCGGGACCAGCTCGAAGATCCGGCGTCCGTCCCGCTCGAGTTCAAACCCGTTGACCTCCACGCGCTGCCCGTCGAACGCCCGCGCCCGCTCCGGCCCGAACTTGCCCATCTCCACGAGCAGCACGATCTCACTCTCGCTGGCGCGATCGATCTCTAGCAATGGGTACGGGTCCGCGCGCAGCACGCCTTCCCAAGTCTGCTCGTTGCCGATGTCCCAGACTCCGGCGCCCGGATCCTGCATCTGCCACGCCACGAGCCCCGTCGTGATCGCGCCGAGCCAGAGCAGCACGGGAACAAAGACACGCATGAACCGCTTCTCCCGGCGCGGTGCTGGCAGATAGCCGACATAGATCGGAGGGGACTCACCGTCAGGCATCGTCGTGACCCTTTCGCTCGGCGTTTGCCCCGAGGCGCGCTGGTTCGACCGGCGTCCCGGGTGCGTTCGCGTTCGGGTTCACGTACACCCGCTCGCCCGCGATCCGCACCTCGTACGTCGGGATCTTCTCCGTGTACGGCGGCGGCGACTGCCCGTCCGCCGCCCGGTATTGGTAACCGTGCCACGGGCAGGTGATGCACCCGTCCACGATCGCGCCCTCGCCAAGAGGCCCGCCCTGATGCGCGCAAACATTCGAAACCGCCGAGAACGCATCGCCGTCCCGGAACACGGCGATGCGTTCCCCGCTCCCCGGGCACACCACCGTCGCCCGGCCGTCGTCGATCGCGTCCGCGCGTCCCGCATCGATCCAGCCCGCGAGCTCATCTCCCAGCTGCGCTTCGGCGTTGCGTGGGCGCGATACCTCGCGAAGACCCGCGAGCAGGTGCAGTGATCCCAGGCCGATCACGCCCGCACCCAATAGCACCGGGTACAGAACGTTCCGCTCGCTCTGCATCACCCCGAACACGACGTGGGCGATCAGCAGCGCGTACGCCGCGTACACCAGCATGTGCAGCGACTTCCAGACCCGGGGCGTCAGGTTCTTCAGCCAGAAGTCATGGCTCGTCGCCGCCATCGCGAACAGGATCATCAGCGCGACGAAACCGAACATCTCGTACGGCAGCCCGCTCGGCCACGACAGCGCCCGGTCCGGCGCAAGCACCGCCATGATCGGGTTCCGGTTACCGAACCCGCCGTAAAACAGGAACACGAGCGCGGCGTGCCCGAGCGCCACGAAGAACAGCATCACACCGAGGTGACGCCGGTTGTACAGCAGGGGTAGGAACCGCCGGTCCAGCCGCGCCAGCGGCCCGATGGCCAGAACGACATGCAGGAGCAGCAGGGCGGTCACGCCGAACGCCCGCAGCAGCAGGATCGGCCCGCTGAGCGCTCGCTCGCCGGAATAGACAACAGAACCGACGATCACGAACGCGCCGATGAACAGCGCGATCGCGCCGACCACCGTCGCGTCGTACACGCGCTTGTGCCGGTTCCACTGCACCCAGCGGTAACTCACGCTCATGGCGATGGCTCCCCATCGGGAGCAGAGCCGACCTCAAGAACGCGAACACCTGATTGGCTGCCGACATCAGAGCGTGCAAACCAACCGAGCACGATGACGAGCACCGCGAACGGCAGAACCGCCGCCCATATCAGCAGATGCCGTCGCCGCTGCTCCCGTGTCATTGCTTCGCCTCCGATCTGGCGAACACACGGGGGAGCAGGACGGGCCACACCGCGATTGCGCCGGGAAGCAGCAACACCCGGACATGTAACGAAGAGGCTCGCAGTGCTTCATCGCCTCGCGGGGCCGAGCGCAAAAGATACGCCGCTCCGATCAGCAGGCCGGTCGCGGCGTACAGCGCGAAGAGCACCACGATGATGGAAAGAAAGTCCATACGCGAGCCAATCTACCCGGCGATGGGTTTCTTCCCAAGAAGTCCGTGAAACTTCGGTGGACAGCGGAAGCGGCTTACGCCATCGCTCGCTGGAGCAGCTCGTTGACCTTGCCCCAGTTAATGATGTTGAAGAATGCGTCGACGTACTCGGCACGCCGGTTCTGGTACTTGAGGTAGTAGGCGTGCTCCCAGACATCGATCCCCAGAAGGGGAACCACGCCGGTCATCATCAGGTTCTGCTGTTTCTCACCCTGGATGACGAGCAGGCGTCCGCCGGTGGGTTCGTAGACGAGCCAGCCCCAGCCGGAGGCCTCGACCGCCTTGGATGCCGCGCCGAAGTGGGTCTTGAAGCCGTCGAAGCCGCCGAAATCGCGGTTGATCATGCGTGCGATGGGGCCGCCGGGCTCGCCGCCGCCGCCCTTGCCGGCGGGGGCCATGGTCTGCCAGAAGATCGCGTGGTTGACGTGGCCGGAGCCGTGGAAGGAAAGCTCGCGCGACCAGTGCTTGATCAGTCCCGCATCGCCGGTGCCCGAGCGAATGTCCGCCAGTTTGTCGAGTGCCCGGTTGAGCCCGTTCACGTAGCCCTGATGGTGCTTGCTGTGGTGGATTTCCATGGTCTGGGCGTCGATCGAGGGCTCGAGCGCGTCGTAGCCGTAGGGGAGTTTCGGTAGGGCGTAGCGTCCGGTCTCTGGGTCGAAGCCGAGTTCTTCGTGCGTCAGAAGGGCCGGCACGGACCGCTGGCCCCGACGGCTGCCGGTCCCGGGGCGATCGGCCGGTTGGCCGGCGGCGGAGGCGACCGCGCCGAGGCCGAGGGCCCCGAGCGTGCCCATCGCTGCGCGACGGGTGAGGGTGGGATCGGTGGAACTCTGGTCGGAAGCGTCGAGGGTCATGGTCGGTCCTTTCTTTCCTTGCTTTCGTGGGCGTGCGCGCGGGCACGCGATGAGACGGTAGGCACAGAGAGCTTGTAACGCCCGGACGCAGCCGCTGAGGCCGGAAGCGGTAGAGTGTGGGCCGAGCAGAGGGGCCGGTGATCGGTATCTGTTTGCAAGGAGGATGCAACGCCCATGTCATCAGTGGAAAACGGCTCGACGAGCGTCGCGGAGCACGTGGACAGCGTCACGCGAGAGGTTGCGCGGGTGTCCCAGCCGATTGCCTCGCTCATCGACGCGGTCGGCAAGGTGGTGGTCGGACAGCGCGAGATGGTCGAGGGGCTGATCATCGGCATGCTCTGCGACGGGCACGTGCTGCTGGAGGGCGTCCCCGGCCTGGCGAAGACTCTGACGGTCTCGACGCTGGCCTCGGCGATCCACGCTGACTTCAAGCGCATCCAGTTCACGCCCGACCTGCTCCCGGCCGACCTGCTCGGCACCCTGATCTACAGCCCGAAGGACGGCACGTTCACGCCCCGGCGGGGCCCGATCTTTACCAATATCGTGCTGGCGGACGAGATCAACCGCGCTCCGGCCAAGGTGCAGTCGGCCCTGCTCGAGTCGATGCAGGAGCGCCAGGTCACGATCGGCGACACGACGTACCCGCTGCCCAGCCCGTTCCTGGTGCTGGCGACGCAGAACCCGATCGAGCAGGAGGGGACGTACCCGCTTCCGGAAGCTCAGGTCGACCGGTTCATGTTGAAACTGCGGGTGGGGTATCCGAGCCGTGAAGAAGAACGACTGGTGCTGGACCGGATGGCGGCGATCGCCGCGAAGGACCCGTCGACAATGGTAAGCACGGTCGTCACGCCGGCGCAGATCGTCGAGGCGCGGTCGGTGGTGGACCGCGTGCATGTCGAGGAGCCGGTGAAGGATTACATCGTGGACCTGATCCACGCCTCGCGCGAGACGCGAGAACTGGAGCCGATGCCCGACGGCACGAAGCTGGATCGCCTGATCGAGTTCGGCGCGTCGCCGCGAGCGACGATCGCCCTGCTCAGAGCCGCCAAGGCCCACGCCTTTCTCGACGGTCGAGGGTACGTGACGCCAGACGATGTGAAGGCCGTCGCGTTGCCCGTGCTGCGTCATCGAATTGTTCTGTCCTACGAAGCCGAGGCCCGCGGCCTGAGCTCCGACGGTCTCGTCTCGATGCTGCTCGGGCGAATCGCCGTGCCTTGATCAACGTGAGCGTGACGCGAGGAGGGGACACCGCACCGATGGTGATGCTGCCCGACGATCTCATCCAGTACGTGAACCGGATCGAACTCCAGAGCCGCAAGGTTGCGGATTCGGTGTTCAGCGGTGCGTACAGCTCGGCGTTCAAGGGACGCGGGGTGGAGTTCGCCGACGTTCGCGCGTACCAGCCCGGCGATGATGTGCGCACGATCGACTGGAACGTGACCGCTCGAACCGGCATGCCGTTCGTGAAGCAGTTCGTGGAAGAGCGCGAGCTGACGCTTATGCTCGTGGTCGATGTCTCGCCATCGACATGGTTTGGTTCGGGGCAACAGACCAAACTGGAGGTCGCGTCGCACATCGCCGGCGTGCTCGGGCTCGCGGCGGTCAGGAGCAACGATCGCGTCGGGCTGATCGCGCTGGATCGCGGCATAGAGACCGTTGTCCCGGCTCGGAAGGGCAGACGCCATACGCTGCGTTGTGTGCGACAGATCCTTGAGCGGTCCTCGCGTCGAGTGCCTCGAACCGATCCGCGCCATACGGACCTCGCCGGCGCCCTTGAACGGCTTTCCCAGGTGCTTCGCCGGCGGGCGCTCGTCGTCATCGTCTCGGATTTTCTGACAGGGCTCGCGCCCGAGCACTTGCCTGGCTCCACGCTCGAACGGGCTGTTCAGCAGATCGCCCGGCGAAACGACCTGATCGTCGCCCATCTGCAGGACGAGCGCGAGCAGCGCCTGCTCCGGAGCGGCCTGATCGAAGTGATCGATCTTGAGACACGCCGGCACCGACTGGTGGATACGTCCAGCCAACGGGTACGTGATGCCTTCGAGCGCGAATCGTCCGATCTGGAGCGAGCGGTCTCTGACATGACCACCGGTGCTGGGGCGCAGTTCCTTCCTGTGTACACCGACCGGGCGTGGGCGGAAGCGATGGTCGAGCTGTTCCGTGCGAGGGAGCGTCGGCGATGAGGCGGTCGCTCGCGAAGATGGCCGGTGCGCTGGTGCTGTGGGCGGTTCTCCCCGTGTCGGGTCAGCCCGGCTCGATCGATCCGGAGAAGGAGCCGACGCTGGCGGCGTCCGACGATCGCGCTTCGGTTCAGGCGTGGATCGATCTGCCGGAGGGCCGACTGGAACTGCTCGGTCGTTTCGAAGGCGTCGTCGAAGTGCGAGCCGATGCAGGTGTGCGTATCGACAACTGGTCTATCGATGACGCGATGGGCGATTCGATGCTGGTCACCGTGCTCGATGCGAATCCTTTGGAACGCCGGGAGCTCGGCGACTGGTACGGTCGGTACGAAGTGATCGTCGAGCCGCTGGTCGATGGGCGAGTCACGGTCGGCCCGCTAACGCTGACATACCTGATCGACCCGGACCCCGAAGCGGACCCGACGCAACTGGAGCCGGAGCGTGTTCGCCTGGTGTCGGAATCGCTGCGCATCACGGTCGCGGGTCCGGGCGGGGCGATCCCGGAGACGCCCGCGCCCGCGAAGGACCCGATCGAGGCCGACCGGGCGTTCGCGTGGCGGTCGGTGCTGATTGTGGGCGCGTCGGTCGGTGTGGTCGGGCCCGTGGTGATGGCGTTGGTGCTGGCGGCTCGTTCAACGACGCGCCGGCGTCGCGAGGACGCGCCGCTGGATTGCCTGGCCGAGCTCGAGGCGCTGGAGCGGGTGGTGCGCGCCTCGGATGGCGTCATGACGCGCATCGACGGCGCACCGATCGCCGGGGAAGTGCTCGCGAGCGTTCGCACGATGCTCGACCGGGTCTTCCGACTCAGCACGATGTCGCAATCGGGGCCGGAACTGCTGCGCGATGATCGGCTGCGATCGGTGTTGTCGGTTGATGGCTACGAACACCTGCGCACGCTGGTCGAACGCGGTGAGGCGTCCCGGTTCGCGGGGCAAGCGCTCGAGCGCGACCGGGCGATCGAACTGATCGAAAGTGCCAAGCGGATCGCGCGGGCGGTCCGGGCGCAGCGGGGTGGGGCGCCATGATCGACCTGCTGCTACGCATCAAGTTCGAGAACGGCTGGGTGCTGTGGTTCCTGCTGTTGGTTCCCGTCGTGCTGGTCTGGTCGCTGCTGCTGCGTCGACGGGCGATCGGGTTTTCCGCGGTGGACCGCGCGACGCGGATCCAGCCCGGTTGGCGTGAAAGGATGCTTTGGATACCGGTCGTGATCCGGTGCGTCGCGATCGCGGCCATCATCGCCGCCGCGTCGCGCCCCCAGTTGGGTGTCGGCAAGGAGCGCACGGTAACCAAGGGCGTGGCGATCATGATGGTGCTGGATCGCTCGCTATCCATGCAAAGACCCATGGACTACGCCGGGGAACGGGTGAGCCGTCTGGCCGGCGTGAAGCGTGTGTTCTCCGATTTCGTGGTCGGCAACCGTGATGACGGAGGGTCGCTGCCGGGACGCGACGGTGACCTGATCGGCCTAGTCGGGTTCGGGTCGTTCGCCGAGACGTACTGCCCTTTGGTGCGTGAGTACCCGCCGCTGATCGAAGCCACGGATCAGATGGATTATGCTCGCGGCAGGACCGACGCGGGGACCGCAGTCGGAGACGCGATCGCGCTCGCCGCCGCCCGGCTCAAGTCAGCCGAAGAACAGCTCCAGCGATTCGACGACGTCAACGCAACAGAAGGTGACCCAGAGTTCGAGATCGCCTCGAAGGTCATCATTCTGCTCACCGACGGTGAACAGAACGCCGGTGAGCGGAACCCGCTTGAAGGCGCCGCGATCGCCAAGGAGTGGGGCATCAAGATCTATACGATCGGTCTCGGATCCAGCGGCGGCCTCTTCGGCAACCGCGGCTCCACCGTGCTGCCGCGCGTTGCCGAACTCACCGGCGGCAAGCACTTCGACACCGCGGACGGGGACGGCCTGCAGGGCGTCTACGCGGAGATCAACGCCCTTGAGCCGACCGAGATCGAGCGCGTCGAGTTCGCGTCGTATCGGGAGTGGTACCACGTCGGAGCTCTCATTGCGCTCGGGCTGATCGCCGTTGATTCGCTGCTGAACTGGGTCGTGCTGCGGAGGGCGGTCTGATGCGCTTGATGCACAGCGGCTGGCTCGAGTGGCTGTGGCTGCTTCCGGTGATGCTTGGATTGCTCGGCTGGGCGGTCACCAGCGCTCGGATGGCACGCCTCCGCTTCGTCTCGAACGATGCGGCGAAGCGACTCGCGAGCCCGTTCGGGCTCACGCGGGCGGTTGCACGCGTCGTGCTCCTGAGCATCGGGGTCGTGGCGGTCGTGGTGGCGCTCGCCCGCCCCGTCGATCAGGCCCGATCCGCGCCGGTGTTGACCTATGGGCGTGATGTGTGCTTCGTGATCGATGTCTCGCGATCGATGCTGGCCGAAGACCTGACTCCGAATCGGCTGGACCGGTCGAAGCTCTGGATCAAGGACGCGCTCGGTGTCCTCTCGGGTGATCGGGTGGCGTTGGTGGCGTTCGCCGGCGACGCGAGGGTCATCTGCCCTCTCACACACGACTACGGATTCTTCGCGACGGTCGTGGACGACCTGCGCCCGGAGACGGTGATGTCCGGCGGCACGCTGATCGGCGATGCCATGCGGACCGCACTCGACCGGGTGTTCCTCGATGAGGACGCCGCGCGGTTCCAGGACATCATCTTGATCACCGACGGCGAAGATCAGGGCAGCCTTCCGGTCGCCGCGGCCGAGGCCCTGGGCAAGCGAGACGTCCGGTTGATCGCGCTCGGGATCGGCGACCCGGCCGAGGGTGCTCGCATCCCGATCACGCAGAACAACGAACTTCAGTACATGACCGATACCGATGGCGAGGTCGTCGTCAGCCGACTCGACGAGCGAACCCTGCGCGATATGGTCGCCCAGACACCAGGAGGCCGGTACTACTCGGTTCGGACCGGAGATGTCCGGCTCGACGAGATCTATCGCACCCTGATCGGAGAGGCCGAACAGCGCGTGCTGCAGACTACGGATACCGTGGTCTATCGTGAATGGTTCCCGATGCTGCTCGGCCTGGCGGCGATGGCTCTCGCGGTGGAGGTGCTCCTTGGTCGACGCTAAACGATTCATCCTGATGCTCGCGCTCGGTGTGACGCCGCCGATCGGGGTCCTCGGTCAGGACTCTGGCAGGCTGCGCGAGCGACTGTCGCCCGGTGGCGGCTCGATGATGCCCGGCGGGATGCCGGGCCTCGATGGGCTGCCCTTCAATATCCCCGGGCTAGGCGGCCCGAACGCCGAAGCAGACAAGCCGGTCGCGCCGGTTGAGCCGTCGGCCGAGGCTCTCGCCCTGCTCAGCGAGAAACTCGACCAGCCGCTGTCGCTGGTGTCGCTCGGTCTGGGTTGGCTGGCCGACGAGCGATACGTCGATGCGGCAGAGGCTTTCGACACGCTCCGCGAACGCCATCCGGACATGGCGGCCCTGGCGCTCTACAACGAGGGTTGTGTGCACTACGCCGCGGGCGACCGAGCGCTCGCCGAGCAGTATTTCGAACGGGCGCTGGCCGAGCCGAACGCGTCGCGGATTCATCGCCTGGCAACGTTCAATCTGGGTTCGATCCGTATCGATCGCGTCGCGCACCGACGCGACGAGGTCCTTCCGGGCCTCAACCCGATCACGAACGCGCTGCAGGCCGGGCCGGAGCGGGCGTGGCAGGCTTACGCCGGGGCGGTCGAGCGTTCGATCGGCGATCTTTCGATCGCCTCATCGATGTTCCGGGCCTCACTTCTCGCCGACCCGGACGATCACGATGCCCTGCACAACCTGCGCTACGCGCGGTCACAGATCGTTGAGCTCCGACGCGAGCGCGATGCGAAACGGGTCGAGTTCGAGCAGTTCCTCACCGAGATCATCCAGCCGCAGGAAGCGTTGCAGAAGATCATGGAACTCTCCGAGCGGCAGCGTGAACTCGCCGATGACACGCGAGGAGCCCGGCGGTTGCGTGAAACCCCGCGCTCGGAACGTGTTCAGGAGATCCTCCGCGATCAGAAGCGCGTGACCGCCGAGACCGAGGACCTGCTCCGCCGACTCGACGCGATGGCCCGTCGCAGCGATGAACTGTTCGGTGAGCAGAACCCGCTGCTGGCCGGTTTGTTCGATCAGTTGCTCGGCACCGGGGCTGATGCCATCGCCGACGCCGTTGGGGCGCAGCGTTGGGCGGACTTCGAGCTCCGCGGCGAAGAGTACGAAGCGGCGCAGGACCTGCAGATGCAGGCCCACGAGGATCTCCGCTCAATCATCGAGGACTTCGCTTCGCAGGTCGAGAACATCGAGGACCTGCTCAGGATGTTCGCGGAGCAGATGGAGCAGCAGGTGCAGCAGCTCGAGCAGGATTTTGAAGGCCGGCCGCTACCGCAGGAAGGCGAAGGGCAGCGTGAAATCGAAGGCCCGGTCGTCGAAGCAACCGACGACACCGCGCGCCGGATCCTCCAGAAAGAAGAAGGCGACATCCGGCGGCGCGACGCGATCGAGCGCCGACGCCAGCGCGACCGAGGGGAGAACGACTGGTGAACCGAATCGTGTCATTGCTTTGCCTGTGGTTCGTCGCGCTGTCGGCGCCGGTGTCTATCGCACAGAGCGGCGGCACCGACGAAGCCGCCGTTCGTGCTTCCCTGTCCGCCGGAGCGGTGTACATCGGCGACTCGCTGATCTACTCGCTTGAGGTAGTCAACGCCGAACCCGATGCGCCGCCGACGTTCGGGCCGGCTTCAGAGCTCGGCTTCGAGATGGAGTTCCTCCGCCAGCAGAACAAGAGTTTCTCGAGCACGGTGATCATCAACGGGCAGGTGACCGAGACGAGCGAGATCAGCTACGTGCTGTTCTACCGACTGACGCCGCGCGATCCCGGCATGTTCGAGGTTCCCTCCGTCACGGTCGAAGCCGGAGACCTGCGCCTGCGCACAAGCCCGGTTTCGTTCCGGGTCGTCGGGCCCTCGCAGCGCGACGACCTTCGCGCTTCGCTCGAAGTGAGCGCGAGCGACCCGTATGTCGGCCAACCGATCGAGGTGACGCTCGAAGTGCTCATCCAGCGTGGCGCGAGCATCAACAATCCCGTCTTCGCGCTCCCCGGCCTGGGCGATCTGTTCTCCGTTCAGGAGCAGTCGGTCACCGGGAGCCGTCGATCGCGCGCCGGGTTCGATTTCCTCGGAGCGCCCGCGGAGATCGAGGTTGATCGCGTCACGATCGAAGATCGCGAGTTCGACCGCGTGCGCACCAGCCGCACGATCGTTCCACAGGCGGAGGGCACCGCCGAGATCGGTCCGGGCACTTGGATCTCCGATTTTGCGCCAACGCGCTCGCGCCGTCCAGCGCGGGTCGCGGTACCCACCAACGCGGTCACGATCACCGTTCGCGGGCTGCCCGAGGAAGGTCGTCCGCGCGACTTCACCGGCCTGATCGGTTCCTACACGGTCAGCGCGAACGCAACGCCGACCGATGTCCGCGTCGGCGATCCCATCCGATTCGAACTGACACTCGAAGGACCCGGAGACCTCCGGCGAGTGCCCGCACCGCAGATCGCTGACCTCCCGGGATTCGATTCGTCGTTCCGCCTCGCCGACCGTGACGCCGAACGACGCTTCGGCGACGGGACGGTCACCTACCGCTACGTCATCCGAGCCATCACCGATGCGGTCGAGTCGATCCCCAAGGTCGTGCTGAACTACTTCGACCCGTCGCTCGGCGAATACGCACTGATCGAAACCGAGCCGATCCCGCTCGAGGTCGAGGCGTCAAGAGTGGTCACCGCGGTGGACGGCGAGTCCTTTTCCGAGCCCGCGACGGAGGCGCAGACCGTACGCTCGGCCCGTCCGTCCCTGAGCGCGAACCGTACTGGCGCGGCGCTGCTCGTGGACCGGCCGACGACCCTGGCCGAAACGGTCCGTTCACCGCTCGTGATCGGTGTCGCCGTCGCGCCGCCGGTCGCCTACTTTGGCTTGCTTGCCGCGATCGCCGTGCGCAGGCGTCGCCAGCGCGAACCACAGCCGCTGGACGCACGCCAGGCCGCACGTCGCTCGCTCAGCGAACTCCGGCGTGACAACCGCGAACCATCCGAGGCCGTCCGGGCGGCGCTTGTCCGCTACGAAGCGCTCCGCAGCGCGCAGGACGACGATGTGGTCTCGCCGGGCGACGCCGTTGAACGGATCCGCATCGATCACCCCGATCTCTATGAGCAGGCCCGAAGCCTGTTTCACGCTTGCGAGGCCGCCCGCTTCGGTGGAAGCATGAACGCGTGCACCCGCGAGCAGCGCCAGCAGATGGAGCAGTTGCTCGGGAACCTATCTCGAACCGGAGGTGCCCGATGAACCGCTCCGTAGCGATTCTCTGCGTGATACTCGGTCTGGGCTTTGCGTCGATCACCACCGCGCAAACCGAGGCCGCCCAGAGTACGAGTTCGCCCGAAGCCATCGCCGCCGAGTCTTCGCGGCTGTTCCAGGACGCGGCCGAGACCATCGAATCGGATCGCGCCGGCGCGATCGACCAACTCGAGCGATCCATCGAACTGCTCGAATCCCTGATCAGCGAGCACGGCATCGAGAACGCTTCGATCCACTACAACATCGCCAATGCCCACGCCCTTGCCGAGCGCTACGGTCGGGCGATCGAGCACTACCGACGAGCGCTGGAGATCGACCCCAAGGATGCCGAGATCCGCGCGAATCTGGACTACGCGCGCTCGCGGGTGCCCGACCGGCTCGGCCCCGCGTTCGAACGATCATGGACCCGGCGTGCGCTCGACTCCGTGCCCGCGCAGGTCCGTCTGTGGGGCCTGCTCCTCGTGCTCGCTCTGATGTGGGGGCTGCTGATCGCGCGAGCGGCGTTGGCCGACCGCGCCCAACGCGAGCGCAGCGCGGACGACCTCGACGAACAGGCCCGCCCGGTCGTTCCGCTGCTCCCGGTGTTCGCGACCGGCGCGGTCGCGACACTGCTCACGCTTACGCTGGCGATGGACCTCCTCTGGCCGACCCCGACCTTCGGCGTGATCGCCGACGCACCGGCGATGGCCCGACAGGGCCCGAGCGAAGCGGCGTACGACCCGGCCTTCGAGCGCCCGCTCAGCCCCGGGGTGGAATTCCGCGTGCTGGAGATCCGCGACGGCATCGAGGCCCCGGGCCAGTGGGTACTCGCCGAGTTCGGCGACTCGCGTCGCGGCTGGTTCAGGCGCGGCTCGGTCGTGCTGGTCGGGCGCGACTGATCGCCTCCGCGGCTTGATCAGGATCCCCGCTGCTCACCCGGCTTGCGGACCAGCGACCGCCGACGGGCCTTCGCCCGAGCGAGAGCGAGTTCCTGCAGGTCGGCGACCGTATCCAGCTCGTCGAGGATCTCTGCGCCCAGCAGCGTTTCCATCACGTCTTCCAGCGTCACCAGCCCCTCGACCGACCCGTGCTCGTCGACGACGAGCACCATGTGTTCTTCCCGACTGATGAGTTCCTCGAGAAGGGGCGCGAGGCGCTGCGTTTCAGGGATGTAGCGGATTGGCTTGAGCATCTCAGCGAGCTTGCGCGTGCCATTGCCCGACAGGCACGCTTCGTGGATATCCGTGCGCAGCACCATCCCCTCAAAGTGATCCGCGCTCGAGGCCACCGGGATACGCGAGTGTGTGAGCCGGGGATGGTCCTTGACGACGTCGTCAGCGGTCATGTCGGCCTGCAGCCAGAACATCTCCGTCCGCGGCGTGAGCACGTCGCGCGTGCGCACGTCGTCGAGCTTGAGCGCGTTGGTGATGAGTTCATAGCCGCGGCTGTGGATGCCGCCGGTGTCGCGACCCATCTCGGCGGTCATCATGAGATCGTCGCGCGTGACCATGTTCGCAAGGCCCTGGCCCCCGAGCAGCTTGGGGATGCCCTGCAGGAGCAGGACGATGGGGAGCAGGACCGTGACGAGCATGCTGATCGGCCGCGCGACGAGCGGGGCCAGTGTGCGCGAGTACCGGGCCCCCAGCGTCTTGGGCACGATCTCCGAGCAGATCAGGATCGCCAGCGTGAGCACGCCCGAGGCGATGGTGACCCAGAGCTGCTCCTGATCGCTCGCGCCGTTGATCCGCGCGAGGCGCCCCGCTTCGTTGCCAACCCCGGCCGCGCCGAACATGTTGGCGACCGTGTTCAGCGTGAGGATCGCGATCAGCGGCCGGTCGATCCGGTCGCGCAGGTTCCAGAGGATCTCGCCGGACCGCTTGCCGGACTTGCGCATCGACTCGATCTGTGTCGGCGTAACCGACAGCAGCGTCGCCTCGAAGAGCGAACAGCAGAACGAGATCACGAGGGCAAAGAAGAAGTAACCCGCGAGGGTCAGCGATAGCATGATGCTCCTTCCGCACGGGGCGGAGCCGGATGATACCCGAACGCGATATTCATCCGGCCCGGAGCGCGAGTTCCGATGCCCGCCGGCCGCTTTCCATCGCCCCGTTCAGCGAGGTATTCGCCAGGTGGTCGCCGCAGACGATGACGCCGGTGTCGGTCACGAACTCGCGCGCTGCCGGCTCGAGCACGCCGGGCGACTGGCGCGGCAGCGCGTGCGGGATGCGATCGACGCGGAGCAGGTTCCACGCGCGGACCTCTTCGCCGAACCAGCCGGTGAGCTGCTCCTTCGCGCTCGCGTCCAGTTGCGCATCACTCTTCTCGGGCACACCCACGATGTTCGCCGCGATCAGGGCCTTGCCTTCGGGAGCGTAGGTTGGCGCCGCGTTGGACATCACCGCGAGGTGGTTGATCGGGCCGGTGCCCTCGCCGTCGAGGCAGAGCACGGGCCGCTCGATGGGGGCGTGGTCGGCGCTGTAGTGCAGGGTGATCGTGCCGTTCCACTCGCGCGACGACCGATCGGCGATGCCCAGCAATTCGTTCGCCTGATCCATGTCGGTCGCGACGATCGGTCGCCCCGAGACCCGCTCGCCGCTCCTGAGGACGACGCCGTCGGCGTTGACCGAAGCGACCGGGCTGTTCAGGCGGATCGCTCCCTTCGGCAGGCGCGACGCGAGTTGGTCGGGGATCGCCTGCATGCCGTTCGCGGGCACCGTCGCGTGCCCGGCGGCGAACATCTTGAAGCAGAACTCGAACATCCGGCGGGAGGTCTGCAGGTCGCGATCGAAGAACACGCCGCCGAAGAACGGGCGGAAGAACCGGTCGATGACCGCGCCGGACATCCCGGCGTCGTGCAGCACTTCGATGGTCGGCCTGTCCGGCTTCGACCAGATCTTCTCAAGGCTCGCGCCGGTGATGCCCAGCCCGAGTTTGCCGAGCCGGGCCTTGTCGGCGAAGGTCGAGATCGGGCTGAGAAACCCTTTCGCGGCCTCGATGGGGTGTCGCCACGGGTCGGCAACGGTGTGGAACTCGGCGCCGAAGAACACCTTCGCGCCGGCGAAGAACGGCTTGAGATCGAGGGCTTCGTAGTCGAGCACTTCCCGGCACTCGGGGTACGAATCGAGCAGCACCTGAAAGCCGCGATCGAGCCGGAAGCCGTCGACGATATCCGTGCGCACGCGCCCACCGACGCCGTCCGACGCTTCGAGCACGATGACGCGGTGCCCGCCGGCGTGGAGGTGGCTGGCGCAGGTCAGCCCGGCGATGCCGGCGCCGACAACGATGAACGGCGGTTGTTCTTTTTCGCTCGCGGTCATGGGCTGGGATTGGAGCATGGCGGGCAGACCTGTGCCACCCGCCGGTGCGCGGCTCGCGTCACGCCGAAGCCAGTTCGCAGTAGTCCGGGCGGTCCGCGGCGGTCTGGTGACGGAACGCCCGCTCGATCCGGCCGTTCTTGAGCAGGAACACGCCGGGCATCTGGAAGCCGTCGCCGACGAGTTTGCCGACCATGTGCAGGCCGAAGACCGTGGCGAGGAAGCCACGCCACCAGACCTTCAGCCCGAACAGTTCGCGTAGCGAGCCGCGGCGCAGTTCAAAGGCCTTGTAAAGGTGCTGGTCCGGATCGGCGATGCGATGCACCTCGCCTACGCCGTACCTCTCGAAGAAGCGTTCGGCGACCTCCGAACGCTCGTTGCCGTTCTTGTCGGTCTGCGGCATGAAGACGAAGCAGATCCGCGTGCCGTCGGCTTCGATGGTCTCGCGCTGTTCCGCGATGTCCGCAACCGCCTCGCGACAGAACGTGCAGCCGAGGTGGCGCAGGAACACCACGAGGATCGGTGACTGTTCAGAAAGTGCCCGGAGCGATTCGCCGTGCTGGCTCGTGGCACCGGTGATGGCGTCGTCGAAATCGGGGGCTGTGGGGGATTGGTCGTTCATGTCCGGGTTCCGTCCCATCTGGAGCGCCGCCACGCGCCGAGGAGGATGAGCGAGAAGGGGATCCACCAGAGCAGGTCGTTGGTCAGGATCGTGAGGCCGAAGGAGACCGGGAACACTTCCCGGATGAACACCGCGTCGACGAAGCCTATCGGCCCAAGGATTTTCCCGAGCAGACCGGCGGCGACGATCGGCCAGTGCCGGAACGGGTCTCGGGCCGCGACCGCGTAGGCAAGACCGTACACCCCGACGATCATGCCCACGCACTGCCAGATCGGGATCAGCAGGGCGTACGAGGCGTCTTCGCTGAGTGTGGCGGTATCGAGGCCGAGCGTGCGGAAAGTCCATTCCGGCGCGAGGACAACCACGGCGCCCCACATGATGTTGTAAATCGCCGCGCCCCAGAGCCAGAGGCCCATCCAGGCGGGCGCGAATCGGGATGCCGGTTCAGATGCCATGGGAGGGGATTATGGCGGTCTGCGTGGCGAAGTCGTCGGATTTGCCCGTGAACAAGGGTAAACCGGGAGCAAAAACGAAAACGCGACCCGTGAGGGCCGCGCTCGAAAGCTGGGGATCTGAGATTTGAACTCAGACTAACTGAACCAGAATCAGCCGTGCTACCGTTACACCAATCCCCAGTCGGGATGCGGGATTCGTCCGAATCCTCGACGATTCCGCGATTGGAAAGTGTACCCGCGAGCGCTGCGTATCGGCAAGAGCAGCACAACGGTTTCACGCATCGGCGGTTCAGAATCGAGGGCTGGGATTGAGATCGCCGCGGAATCCGTCGGGTCGCGGGCGCATGGGGCGGGCCCGACCGGGCTTGGCCTGCTCGGGGCTCTCCGGAGCGGCCTGGCGGGGCGACTCGTCCGTGTTCAGCCGACGCTGGCGGGCATCAGTGATGGACCGATCGAGCTTGCGGAGGATGTTCTTGACCTGATCGAAGGTTTCCGGGGAGGTGCCCATGTCGGTCTTCTTCCTTGAATAAAGGGAAAATCGCCCATTCCTTGGACGAGAGTGGTTGACTGAAGAGGGCTATCGGGTGCGCAAGGAGTGCGCAAATCCCATAACCGAGAAGGGGCGTTGCTCGGCTGAAACCTGTAGGGGTTGTGCGGATTGGCGTGGAATTGCGTGCGGGGTACACTCGCCGCGTCCGGTTGAACGCTTTACCCGCTGCCTCCCCCTCCGCCCGCGCTCGCGATCGGCTGGAAAGGGCTTCCCCTATGCGATGGGTCATCCTGGCTCTGGTGTCTGTCTGGACGGTGCTGACCGTCGTGGGCTACACCGTGGTGCTGCCCAGCGAGGCCGAGGACATTGACATCATCGCCTCCTACTTCGAAGTCGACGGCGAGGCGGACCCCGAACTTCAGGCGTTCCTTGACGGCTTCCGCGCGTTCGCACGCGATCGGACCGGCGACGACGTCCCGAACGATCTCAATGCGATTCTGACGTTTCCGGCGGCCCAACGCGATCGCCTGATCGCCCTGTTCCGCGAGTACCACGCATCGAATCGTCCGGACGGCACGCCCTCGCTCGATGCGGTGCCGACGCTCGTCTGGTCCACCGACGACAACCCGGCTCGACGCACCCAAGCCGCGCTGTTCCGGGCGTGGTACCTGCGGACCTACAACCAGCCGATCCACATTGTGACCGACCCAGCGAACCGAGACATCACCAAAGTCGTGATCCAGTGCGTCGCGGGCAAGGGGCCGGACATCATCGAAAGCTACGGCCCGTCACAGTTGCAGCAGATGGTGGAAGCCGGCGTCGCGCTCGATGTCACCGATGCCGCCCAGCGCGACGGATTCGGTATAGAACGCGCCTTCCAAGCCGCCTGGCCCTCGATGGCGGTTGAGCAGCGTGGCGGCGAATGGCGTCAGTACGCCTTCCCCTGCAACGTGGGCTACACGGTGCTGTTCTATCACCGCGACCTTTTCGAGCAGGCGGGCGTCCAGCCGCCGAGCGGCCCTTGGTCGATCGAACAGGCGACGGAAAAGGCCAAGGCGCTGATCGAGAACGCCCGAGATCGCGGCATAGAGCGCCGGGTCGGCATCATGAACCTCGGCGCGTGGGATATGGCCCTGGCCGCCGGCGGGCGGTTCCTGAACGAGGAAGGAACCGCATCGGTCTACAACTCGCCGGAGACCATCGCGGGCCTCACGGCGTTTCAGAACATGATGTACGTGGATCGCGTCTCGCCCACCCCGGCTGAGGCCGCCTCGATGGCCACCGCGGGCGGTGCGAACATGAACACCACCGCCGAAACGGCTTCGGCCTCCTCACTGTTCGCCGACAAGGTCGCCTCGATGTACGTTGGCGGACGCTGGGAATACGCCCAGATGGCCAGCCGGAATTTCGAGCAGGTGATCCGTCCGGCCGCGGAGCGCGAACTGGCATCAGGCCGGTTGAGCGATGCCGACTCAGAACTCGTCCGCGAGGCGATCATGATCCTGCGACGGGACATCCTGAACCCGCTCACGAACGCCCAGTACGACGCGCTGATCGGCACGCTCAACGACTCTGACCGCTCGCGACTGCTGCAGGTGGGCGTCGCCCACGTGCCGAGCGTCACGGGCACCCCTTTCTACATGGCCGGCGCTCGTGTCGCGGTCGTGAACCGGTCTTCGCAGCTCCGCGACGAAGCCGTTCGTTTTCTCTGTTTTCTCGGCAGTGAGGTCTACAACGAGCAGATCAACGGAGCCTTCGACTCCATCTGCGGCGTGCCGGCCTACTGCATCGACGAAGACGGCATTTCCGGCCCGCCGCGCGCCCTGCCGGGCCTCGAGCAGATGGACTCGCCGGTGTTCGTCGAGGCGATGCTGGAGTACGCCGAGCCGGAGCAACTTTCTGATTTCATCGGCCCCGGTCGCCTCGGCGCCCTCGCGGGCCCAGTCATCGAGAAATTGGAGAAGCGTGACATCGGCCCGGCCGAGGCGGCACGGGTCATCGAGAAGCGGATCAACATGCAGATCGCGGCCAATCTCCGGCGCGACGCCTCGCTCCGCGAGCGCTGGGAGGAACTGACCGGGGTCGAGTTCGACCCGGACCCGTCCGTGCCGCTGCGTCAGCAGGTCGAGCAAGCGAACCGGTTGAGCATGGCCGGGGGCGCATCATGATCGGGAGCGGGCGGAAGCGGCTGCTGATCGCGCTGGCGTTCCTGCTGCCGAACCTGATCGGGTTCCTGCTGTTCACGGCCGGACCCGTGGTGTTCTCGCTGTACATGTCGCTGACCGACTGGCAACTTACCAAGCACAACCAGTACTCGACCGAGAACGTGAAGTTCATCGGCTTTGACAACTACGCCCGGTTGCTCTGGGGCGACGAATCGCACCTGTTCTGGGACTACTTTTACAACACCGTCTTCCTGATGATCGCGATCCCGGTCTCGATCGCCGGGTCGCTGCTGCTGGCGGTCTGGATCAATTCGAAGGCGACGCCCCAGAAGCCCAAGTCCAAGGTGAAGTGGGGGATGATCGGCCTCGCCTGCACTGTGGCGGCCTGTTTCGGGGCGTGGGTGCTGGCATCGCCGTCTGCCGCCCAAGACGTGATGAGCACCCGCTCTGGTATGACCGACCTGACCGAGTACCAGGTCCACGCGATGCAGCGCAACGGGCTCGTGCTGTTCGTCGGCATCGTCGGGGCGGTCATCACCGCCGGGCTGTTCGTCGGCCAGATGTTCTTCCGCGCCGCGTTCTACCTGCCGACCCTGCTCGCCGGCGTCGCGATGTTCCTGCTCTGGAAGACGCTTTACCGTCCTCGCGGCGGGCTGATCAACTCCGCGCTCGACCCGATCCTCGGCGGTATTGAGCGCGTCGTCGTCAACACGCCCGCAGTCATTTGGTACGGCACCGGAATCCTGCTCGCGCTCGCGACCTTGGGGTTCATCGGCAAGTCGATGGCGACCGGCTTTTCGCGCTACAGGGCGAAGGAGTCCGGCGGCTTCGCGCTGTTTGGGCGAGCGTTCATCCTCGCGACGGCGGGCGTGTCGGCTCTTGGCATCAGCCTGGTTCTTGTTCAACTTCCCGAGAAGTCCCTGCTTCCCTCCGGCTACGAGGACTTCGACCAGTCCGCAATCATCGAGATCGGTGAAGACCTCAAGGCCATCGAGGATGTGGACGAGGCCGAGGTCGATCTGATCGTCGATGCCCTTGGCGACAGTGCCTCCCGCGCCGACACGCTTGGCGCTCTGTTGTCCGACCCGGTGCTCCGAATGAACCGGACCGCGGTCGTTAGGGCGGTCGATGAACGCTCGGTGCGGGTCCGTCGCGGGCTGACCGCCGGGCACGAGACCGAGCGGGGCGGATTGCAGCCGCCGGACTGGCTGCTCTCCTCCCGCTGGGCCAAGCCCGCGCTCGTGATCATGGGGATCTGGCTCGCCATCGGCGGGGGGAACATGCTGCTCTACCTCGCGGGCCTCTCGAACATTCCTCAGTCGCTCTACGAGGCCGCAGCGATCGACGGGGCGACCGGTTGGCAGCGCTTCATCAACGTGACCTGGCCCCAGCTCGCGCCGACCACCTTCTTCATCGTCATCATGTCCACCATCGGCGGCTTGCAGGGTGGCTTCGAACAGGCCCTCGTGATGACCGAAGGCAAGGCCGACACGATCGTGCTGACCTACTACCTGTACAACCTCGCCTTCACCGACGACTTCCAGCTCGGGCTCGCGTCGGCCGTGGCGTGGGTCATGTTCGCGATGATCTTCGCGATGACCGCCTTCAACTTCCGGTTCGGATCGAGGCTCACCAATGAGTGAGCGTCATCCGATGGAATCGGCGACCGGGCCTCTGGCGAAGCTGGCACGCCCAGCGACGTTCGTCGCGCTCGTGGTGCTGGGTATCTCGTTCGTGGTGCCGTTCGTGTGGCAGGTGCTGATCTCGCTGTCGGACCGCAGCGAGGTGGACCGGCTGACCGAAACCGGTTTCCCGAGCCGGATTTCTCTGGACGCGTACGTTCGTGTGTTCGACCAGGTCCCGTTCGCGAAGTACTTCTTCAACTCGTTCTTCGTCGCCGGGTGGGTCACGCTGCTGCAGGTCATCACGTGCTCCATGGCGGCCTACGCGTTCAGCCGCATCCAGTGGCCGGGCCGGGACAAGGTCTTCCTGCTCTATCTCGGCACGCTGATGGTCCCCGGAGTCGTGCTCATGGTGCCGAACTTCGTCGTCATCCTCGGGCTCGGCATGTTCGACGATTACACCGGCCTGATCATCCCCGCGGCGTTCAGCGCCTACGGCACGTTCCTGCTCCGCCAGTTCATGCTGACCATCCCGAGCTCTCTCGATGAAGCCGCCGCCATCGACGGCGCGGGCCACTGGCGGATCTTCACGCAGGTCATCCTGCCGCTCGCGCGTCCGGGCCTGATCGTGCTGGCGATCTTCGCGTTCCTGTTCAACTACAACAGTTTCTTCTGGCCGCTGATCCTCACGCAGAGCGAGAACCTCCGCGTGCTCCCGGTGGGCCTGCTGCAGTTCAACACGACCTACGGCAGCGATGTGCCGGCGATCATGGCTGCGGCCCTGATGGCCATGATCCCGCCGATTATCCTGTTCCTCCTGCTTCAGAAGTACCTCGTGAAGGGCATCCAGCTCGGCGCGGTGAAGGGTTGACGGTGACATGGCTCAGGTGACGCTCCGCGATGTGAAGAAGGTCTACGACGGCAAGGTCGTCGCCGTGCGCGATGTCAACCTGACCATCGGCGACGGCGAGTTCCTCGTCCTCGTCGGCCCATCGGGCTGCGGCAAGTCCACGACCCTCCGCATGATCGCCGGACTCGAAGCCATCACCGAAGGGACTATCTCCATCGGCGAACGCGTGGTCAACGATGTGCACCCGAAGGACCGCGACATCGCGATGGTGTTCCAGAACTACGCGCTGTACCCGCACATGAGCGTCGAGAAGAACATGGCCTTCGGGCTGCAACTGCGGAAACTGCCGCGCGACGAGATCAGGAAGCGCGTGACGGAGACCGCCGGGCTGCTCGGCATCGGCGAACTGTTGCAGCGAAGACCGAAGCAACTTTCCGGCGGCCAGCGCCAGCGCGTTGCGCTCGGTCGCGCGATCGTGCGCGACGCCTCGGTGTTCCTGTTCGATGAGCCGCTCTCGAACCTCGACGCCAAACTCCGCGTCACGACACGCACCGAGATCAAGAAGCTGCACAAGCGCCTGAAGACAACCACGGTGTATGTCACCCACGACCAGGAAGAGGCCATGACCCTCGGCGACCGGATCGTCGTCATGAGCGCCGGTCGCGGCGTCGGCGTGATCGAACAGGTCGACACCCCGCTGAACGTCTACCGCTACCCCAAGAACCGATTCGTCGGCGCGTTCCTCGGGCGCACGCCCATGAACTTCTTCGACGGTCGTCTGGTCGAGGCCGAAGGCGAGGTCTGGTTCGTTGCCGGACCGGAGGACTCGCCTTCGATCCGCCTTGCCATGTTGCCAAAGCACACCGAGGCGCTCCGTGGTCGCGTCGGCGCGGAAGTCACGCTCGGCCTGCGCCCCAGCTCGCTCTCCGAGCACCCAATGGGCAAGGAGACCGCCGCCCACAGCACGATCCGATCGCAGGTTCAGGTGGTCGAGCCCCTGGGCAAGAACATCGATGTGTCGTGCGAACTGCTGGACGGCTCACCGATGCTCGCTCGCATCGATGCCCGCCACGACTTCCCGACCAGCGGCGAAGTGAAGTTCTATGTGGACATGGAGCACGTCCACCTCTTCGAGCCGGGTGAGTTCGGCCGAAGCCTGTTGCACCCCGAAGGTGCGCCGCAGAACGAGACCGCAACGCTGGCGTCGGGCGCGTAACCGATGGCCCGACTGCGAATCGCGTTTCTCGGTGACATCGTCGGTGAACCCGGCAGGCGGGCGTTCGCCCACGCCGTGCCGATCCTCCGACGGGATCGTGCGGCGAACATCGTCATCGTGAACGGCGAGAACGCCCGGCACGGACGGGGCCTCCACCCCGACGGCTACGACGAGCTGATCCGCGCCGGCGCAGACGCGATCACGCTTGGTGACCATGCCCTCGACGACGAACGCATCGCCGCGTACCTCAACCGGGCCGACGCCCCGGTCGCTTGCCCGGTGAACTTCCCGCTCCGGTCCGACAAGGCCAAGCGCTGGAACCGGATCACGCCGACCGGCGTCGGGGACACGCCGAACCTCTACACCGTGACCGTACTCGGCCGGGTGTATATGAAGCAGGACAACGGCTGCCCCTTCGAGCACGCCGACGAGGCGATCCGCAGGATCACCGCGTCCGACCCCGACGCACTGGTCATCGTCGAGATTCACGCGGAGGTGACCAGCGAAAAGATGGGCATGGCCTACCACTGCGCTTCGGTCTGGCCGGGGACGGTGGTTGGAGTCGTCGGCACCCACACTCACGTGCAGACGAGCGATGCCCGGCTGGTGGTCGCCTCGGGCGCGTCAGGGTTCGCCTCCCGCCAGATCGGGGCCATCAGCGATCTCGGCATGACCGGCGGCCACGACTCGGTCATCGGCTTCGATCCCGAGGTGTCGCTGGAGCGCCTCAAGACCCAGACCGGCGGCAAACTCTCGCCCTCCGAGAAAGACATCGCCTGCAGCGGGGCCATGCTGGTGATTGATACCGAGGCGCGGTCGGCCGTCTCGATCGAGGCGATCCGCATCGCCTGCGACCGCTGAGCGTCTGATCGCCCGCTACCGGTAAGTTGCGGGGTTTCGGCGACTGCGGACTTGGTTTATCGGTCGCGCCGCATGCGGCACGCATCGCGCGTTTTTGGTGGCGTCGAGGTACAATGCTCCATCTGAACGACTGGAACCGGCCGGCGACTGGCAGTCGCGATCGGCGGTACAGACCGCACTACCGAGAGCGCGATCCGCGCAGAACGACAAGAGATGAGCACCAGCACGCAGACCCCGGTCATCGACCGCCCGCAGGCGGCCAACCTCGCGATCAACGGCGCCAGCAAAGTCGCCGAACCGAATGTTGGCATGATCGCCGTCAAGTTGAGCGAAGAAGAGATCGCCGCCGCCGTCGAGGTCATGCGCTCCGGCATGCTCGCGATGGGCAAGCACGTGCTCGAGTTCGAAGAGAAGTTCGCCGAAATGACCGGCGCCAAACACGCGCTCGCCTGCGCCAACGGCACCTGCGCGCTGCAACTCGCCTACGGCGCGACCATCGAGCCCGGTGACGAGGTCCTCTGCCCCGCGTGGACCTACATCGCCACGGCGTCGATGCTCGTCGCCGCCGGCGCGAAGATCGTCTGGGTCGATGCCGACCCCAACACATACGCGATCGACATCGACGATCTCCGCAAGAAAGTGACCGACAAGACCGCCGCGATCGCCTGCACGCACATCTACGGCAACCCGGTCAACATCGTCGCAGTCGAGGAGATCGCTGCCGAGAACGGCCTGACCGTGATCTACGACGCCGCCCAGTCGCACATGGCGACCTACGACGGCAAGGGGCTCGGCGCGTACGGCGACTGCGTCACCTACTCCTTCTATCCCACAAAGAACATGACCACCGGCGAAGGCGGCATGGTCACCACCAACGACGACGACATCGCCGCGAAGATCAGGATGCTCCGCAGCCACGGCGAGACGGCGAAGTATGAGCACTCGTACATCGGTTTCAACTACCGCATGACCGACGTCGAAGGCGCCATCGGTCGTAAGCAGCTCGACACCATCGAGGCGACCACCGCGCGCCGTCGAGCCAACGCCGCTTCCCATACCAACGCGCTCGCCTCCATCGAGGGGCTCCACGCCCCGACCGAGACCGACAACGCGACCCACGCCTTCCACCTCTACCCGGTGCGCATCGATCCGGATGCGTTCATCGAGCCCGAAGCCGATATGAACATCCGCGACCTATTCTGCAAGGCGCTCAACGCCGAGGGCATCGGTACCGCCATTCATTATCCGCGCAGCCTGACCCGTCAGCCGGTGTTCGACAAGCCCGGTGTGGACCACCAGCCGGTCGCCGATTCGCTCGCCGACCGACTCTTCTGCATCCCGGTGCACCAGCACCTGAGCGAGCAGCAGGTCGCGCTGGTCGGGGAAGCCCTGAAGAAGGTCGCGGACGCCCTCCGTCGCTGATCGCCGACCGGTCGGATACAGTGCGGGGTATGACGCCCGCGCCGCTTGAGCGAATCCTGACGTGGGCCGTGTTGATCGCGGCCCTCGTGGTTGCGCCGCCCGCTCAGTCCCAGATCAGTCTCGACGACTTGACGCCGGATCGGTCCGGCGAGGCCGCCGAAGAACTCACGCTCGAGCAGCGGATCGAGCGTACGGAGGCCCTCGTCCCGGCGATCGAGCAGGAACTCGCCAGCACACGATCGCTGCTCGAGGCGGAGCGCGGCTCGGATCGGCCGATCGCGGTAGCCGAACTGGTCGAGACGGTTGATCAACTCAGACAGCTGCTGTTTCTTTATGAGCAGTTGATCGCCGAGTACCAGCGATCGATCGAGATCGAAGCGTCGATCCAGACCGCCCGGGATGATCGCGCGGCCGCGAACGCCGGGCGATTGCCGGAACTGCCTCCATACAACTTCGATACGCTCGAGACGCTCCGAGACCAGCTGTATACGTTGGAGGCCTTTCTGGCACGCTCCGAGGCCGACGCGAACCGCGCCCGCACAGACCTTGCGCGCGAGCAGCGACGCTTGCGTGAGCAGACTGCCGAGCGACGCGCAATCAACGCTCTTACGCCGGACGCGGATGATCGCGCGGACCGAACCCGTCTGGCCCGTCGGCAGGAGCTCGCGGTCGTGAGGGAACGCGTCGCGGAAGCGACGGTCGAACTGAGAAGCGCGCAGCTCGATCAGTCGCAACAGTCCATCGAACTCATCGAGATTCGGCTGGAAGTGATCCGTGAGAGCATCAACCAGATCCAGCCCCGCGTTCGCTTTACCCAGGACGACCTCGATCAGCGTCTCGCCCGGATCGCCGATCTGCAGGACAGACTGACCGAATCCTTTGACTCCATCCGTTCTCAGTCGGCCGATCTACGAGGCCGCCTGAATCAGTGGACAAACGAACGGGGCGCAGACACCGCCGCCACCGACCCTCGCGTCGAGATCGCCCGCGAGATACTCATCGTCCTGGGTTCGCGCAGCGAGGTCATCGGCGAACGCCGGAGGCGGACGGGAGTTCGCCGTGACGGATGGACCGACCGGTTCGCGATCCAGCGGGGCGAGTACTCCGGTCGCGAGATCAACGCGCTCAAGGACGATGTCGAGGCGATCCGGCGCGGTCTCGATGCCGACGAGAGCGCGCTCACCGATCGGGCACGCCAGGTCCGCTCGCGCCTGATCACGCTCGAAGGGGAACTCGCCACAATCGCCCCGGGCACGTCCGAACTCGCCGTCGAGCGCATCGACGCGTACCGCGCTCTCGCCGCGGACATCGACGGCGCTCTCGAAGGCGTCGAGGTGATCCGCCGCAACTACACAAAGCTCGCGGACCTCATCGGCGAGCGAGCCGGCATCTCTTGGTGGGATCGGGTGGTGATCGCCTGGTCGTTCCTCACCAAGATCTGGTCCTACGAGATCATAGAACTCGACGACAATACGGCGCTGACGGTTGACAAACTCGTCATCGGTCTGTTCCTTCTGGCCGTCGCCTTCAACCTTTCCCGATGGCTGGCGTCACTGCTGAGCGCTCGAGTGCTACCCCGCTTCGGTCTGAACACCCACGCCGCGTCCGCCTTCAAAACCATCCTCTTTTACATCCTGCTTCTGACCTTCGCGCTCACGGCGTTGCGCATCATCGAAGTGCCGTTGACCATCTTCGCCGTTCTCGGCGGTGCGGTGGCGATCGGTATTGGCTTCGGTTCCCAGACGATCGCCAGCAATTTCATGTCCGGGCTCATCCTGCTGGCCGAACGCCCGGTCCGCGTCGGCGACTTCATCGACGTCAACGGCGTGGTCGGCACCGTTCAGCAGATCGGCGCACGCTCGACTCGGATCAAGACGCCGACCAACATCGAGATGATCCTGCCCAACTCCACGCTCCTCGACAACAATCTGGTGAACTGGACGCTCACCGATCAGGTGGTGTGGCTCGCCGTCGAGGTCGGTATCGCCTACGGCTCGCCGACGCGTGAGGCGTCGAAACTCATCATGAAAGCCGCGGAGGAGCACGGGCGCGTACTGAATACCCCGCCGCCGCGCGTGCTCTTCGACAGCTTCGGCGACAACTCGCTGAACTTCCGACTGTTCTTCGCGATCAACATGAACCAGCCGTCGGACCGCCTGTCGATCCCCAGCGACCTGCGCTACCGCATCGACAACCTCTTCCGCGACGCCGACATCACGATCGCCTTCCCGCAGCGCGATGTGCACCTCGACACGCTCAGCCCGCTCCAGGTCGAACTCAAGCGATCACGCCCTGGATCAGCACCGGCAGCCGACGACGCGAACGAGCCGACCCCGAGCGGATCCTGAACTCAGTTCCCCCGGACCTCAACCTCGAGCAGTGTCGCATCCGCGCGGCTGCGCACGGATGTATCGGTGAGCGCTGCAGGGAGCAGGGCTGTCGACCCGGCGGGGAGCAGCATCGACGCGAACGCACGCGAGTCTGATTCCAGTTCGATCCCACCGGAGGTGACCACGACTACGCTCGGTCGCGCATCGTCCGTGTGCAATTGCACCCGGGTCGCGCCGTTGAGTCGGTGCTCGACGATGCGGTAATGGGGGTTCTCCGTGAGCACTCGTGATCCCGCCTCGCGCATCGGCTCCGAGGCATCGCCGGTGCACGCTCCGTAGTCGATGCACTCAACCGCCTCTTCGAGGTGCAGCGTCCGCCCGGTGCGTCCCCAGTCGTACACGCGGAACGTTGTGTCGCTGGGCATCTGGATCTCGGCGATCACGATGCCCGCGCCGAGCGCGTGGCAGGTGCCCGACGGCAGATGATGGAACGCGCCCGGACGCGCATCGACCGCGATCATCGCGTCCTCGACCGTGCCGGACCTGATCGCTTCGGAAAACGACCCGGCGTCGTAGCCCGGAGCCACGCCCTTGTAGATCTTCGCGCCCGGGTCGGCCCGGACGATGTACCACGACTCGGTCTTGAGATGGGCGTCGGGGTTCGAGGCGGCGTACTCCGGCGAAGGGTGCACCTGAACCGACAGGTTCTCTTGCGCATCCAGAAACTTCACGAGCAGCGGGAAGCCGCCCAGCTTGCTCGGGCGAACCGTCCCCATGAGGTTCCGGCCCATGGCCAGCATCGCGTCGCGGATGGTCATCCCGCGCATCTCGCCGTTCAGAATCACCGAACGCGCCACGCCACCGCCACCTCCGTCCGCGCTGGTCGCGTCCAGGTCGACGAGTTCCCATGACTCTCCGACGGCTCGCGATGCGTCGTCACCAAGGTCCTTGCCCAGCGAAGCCAGAGCACGACCGCCCCAGACCTTGTCTTTGAGGATCGGTTTGAAGATGAGCGGGTAGGGATTCATGCGTGGTCTGTCGTCTCGAGTCAAAGGGCGCAAGGCAACAGGATCGGCGAAATCGTGGTCCGCGTGTGCCTCGGGGTCCGGCCAAAATCCATCGCCGCGATCATTCTGGCCCGGACGCCGGTTCTCGGACGCGCTGCTCCACGCTCTCGCCGGACGCCAGGCCTTTTTGAAGGCAATCGGCGAGGTGCGCGAGAAGCAGCCAAGGTGCGCTGGTTCCGAGTCGAAGAGGCGGACCGCTCGAATCGGCGCTGCCCGCGGTCGCATCGCAGGATACGCGTAGCCCGTCGAGCGAGACACCGCTGTGCCGGAGCCAGCCGGGTTTGCGAGCGGGGCCTCTGATCTCCCATTGGGTCTCGCGGAGGTCGCAGACCTCCCACGGCCCGCCACCGCTCAGCGCGTCGAGCGCATCCAGACGGTCCTTCAGGGCCGCGGCGGCTTCGAAATCGAGATCGGCCGACGCTCTCTCCATCCGCTCAATGGTCGTTTCGCGATCCCGTGCGACCGCGTCGCCCGTGAAAGCGAGGGCGCGTCGGAACCGCTCCCGATAGGACTCCAGCGGCTCCGTGCCGTCGCACGGCGCCGGGCACTTGCCCATCTGCTTGTACACGCAGGACGTCGCGTCGGGTGTCTGGGCGAGCAGGTGGTCGTACCGACAGAGGTCGAACAGGTCGACGATGTGCTCGGCCCACCTTTTCGCGCGCTTCGCGTTGGCGAACGGCCCCAGGACGGTTTCGTGCTTCCGAACGTGATCCGAGCCATCCCACAGATCTCGCCATTCAGCCGTCCGGAACATCGGCAATCGGGCGCTGCCATCGGCGAGTACGAAGCAGGCACTGAGGCGAGCGCTGCTCGATCGTGCGGCATCGGGATCGATAGTCGCTTCGCAGGCAACAGCCAAAAGTCCCGCGAGAATCGTGTGGCCGGCAGGGATCACGCAGACGCGTCGTACGACAGCCCGGTAGTCCACCCGTGGGCTCGGATCGTTCGCGGGCTCCGTGCTGAATCGGCGATGAACGAACGCACGCGGGTCACCGATGCCACGGATAAGCACCGGCTTGTCGTTGGCATCCACAAAGATGACGACGCCAGCCTCGGTCGGCAGGGCAGACCAATCAGCTTTGGAGGGAGCGCCTGCGTCGAACGGCTCAAGGTCGATCGCGACGGTGCAGAGATCGTCGAACGGGTCGGGCGGTCTGAACGGCATGCGGGTGCGCGCTCAGCTGCCGGCGCCGCTCATCAGCCCGTCTTCGAGCGGCGTGCGCTGCACCTCTCCCATCTTCGGGAAGACCATGCCGGTGATGTTCCCGTCGAAGACGATCTCACCGTTCACGACCCCCTGGATCTTCGTGATGAAGCGCTTCGGGTTGTACTTGATGCCTTGGCAGAGCAGCAGGAGGTCGTCACCGGGCGTGACCTGCCCTCGGAAACGGACATCCTCGATGCGTGTGAAACCGGCGAAGCAGGTTTGGGCGCTGCGCTTGTAGTACATCAGGGAAGCGAGCTGAGCGCCGGCCTCGACCATCAGTACCCCGGGCATGAGCGGCATGCCGGGGATGTGACCGTCGTGCCACCAGGCCTCGCGCGGCACATTGTGAATGCCGACGGCGTTGTCGCACTCGTCATCCATCCAGATCAGGCGATCGAGCATGAAGATCGGCCCGCGATGGGGCAGGTACCGAGAGATGTCGGCGCGCGACATCTGCTGTGCGTTGAGGTCCACCGAATCGATATCGAAGATGAGTTCGCTTGCCATGGTGCTTGGGTGACCTGCTCGGCTGGGCCTCGCCGGCTCCGGCCCCGCTTCGAACGGCGCCGGAGTCGCGAGGGCGACGGCGCTTAGTTGTCGTCGCGGATGTCGAGGACCTTCACGCGGACCGCCTGAGCGGCGTTTTTGATGTCCTGCATCTGCTTGCGAACCCGAGTTCCCGCGGCTTTGTTGCCGCCCTCGGCCTTGCGGATGTCTTCCTCGGTCTCGGCTACCAGACGCTTCAACGCTTCAAATTCTTCCACGGGTAATCTCCGTTCCTGGGGATAGGGCTTGGTCGGGACGCCGCAAGACCGACTGACCACGGCGGCGATGGCCATATCTTCGGGAAAAACGGCCCCAACGCAAGTATCGGACCTCGATATCGCGTCCGGATCGGCCATTCCCTGCTCAGCAGCGGGGAGAATCGTCGCAGCAGAGCACACCCGACCCGTAGCGGATCGCGTTCTTTCCGGCGGATTTGCTCTCAATCAGCAGGCGATCGGCTGCTCCGAGCAGTTCGCTCGGTGTCCGTCCGTCCCACGGAAATGTCGCCAGCCCACCCGAAATCGCCAGCGGACCCGGGCTGCAGGTGCCCAGAACGCGGAATTCCTCGGTTTGGACCCGCTTCTGGAAGCGCCGGGCGATCTCGAAGATCGATGTGGGCTGGCTGCTTCCGGCTTCGCGAGGCCCGTCGGGCTGGTAGAAGACGACCGCGAACTCGTCGCCTCCGATCCGGCAGACCCGGTCTTCGGGGCGGACGCAGGTCTTCAACAGGCGGACCGTCGCACGCAGGATCTCATCACCGACGGCGTGTCCGTGCTGATCGTTGAAATTCTTGAAATCGTCTACATCGAACAGGAGGATCGTGACCGGCTGGCGGTTCCTGGCGGCTTCGGCCAGGCAGTTCTCGAGGTAGCGATCGAAGTAGCGCCGGTTCCAGGCACCGGTCAGCGAGTCGGTGAACGCCGCCTCGCGGAGCTGACGCTGCTGTTCCGCGAGCGCGATCCAGTGCGACAGCCAGAGGGCGTGGACCTTGAGTTCGCTCGGGTCGGTCCGCTGGGCCTCGTCGCAGAGGTAGCCCAGTGCGTGACCCCGATGGGCGAGACGGGCGCAGGACCGGGCGGTCGGTTCGGGCTGCAACTCAAGCGATGCGTTACCGGTTCGGCGACGAAGCTGCTCCATCGCGGCGCTGGCAACGTCTCGTCCGGTGAGGATCGCCCGAACGAGCTTCGCGTCGTCGGGGATCTCGGTTTGGCGTGGGAGCGCCGGATCCGGATCGGGAATCGGTGCCGCATCGGTTTCGGGCGAGACAACGGACTCCGGTTCCGGCCGCGCGGCGGGCCGATCAGCCAACAATGCTCGGAATTGCTCCACCGTTGTTGAAGTGGTGACGACAAGATCAAGGGGTGGGGGGGCTTGGCCGAGTGGGTCGTCGAGCGAGACGACGAAACGGACGTCCGGATCGAGCGATCGCGCTGCTTCGACGAACGCTTCCTCGTGGCCCTCGGGCAGAGCGCCACCGGCCAGAACGATCACCGTGGCGCGGGGCGAGGCGTCGTCCATGGGCTGAGCGAGTTCGCCGAGGGCGCGGAGTGGGGTCTGGACGCGGATCAATTCGACTTCCGGGTCGCGGCGCAGAGTTCGTTCGAGCGTCACGCGCCCAGCGAGAATCACACGGATGGGGCCGGAGAAGTCCGCAGAAGCAGAGACCGGCGGGTTCGGAGTCGGATCGGCGGGGAAACTCATCGCGAGTCGCCCCCGCGTCGCGGTTTGGCCTCGAAGAGCGGGTCCATCAGCATTTCGATTTCGTCGGCGCTGAGCAGCCCGTCGGGATCGGTCGTTGCGTGGTCCGGATCGGACCCGGTCTCCGGCGCTGCATCGTGCGAGTCGTCGTCAACGACCAACCGCAGGCTGGGCGGTGCTGATTCGCGCGATGCACGGTCGTACGGCGATTCGCCGGCGCGGAGAGAGGTCCGCACGGCTTGCACCTGCTCGGCTTCGGTCGGTTCCGCCGGGAGGATGTAGGACGCGAGGCTGGGGCTGGCGTCTTTCTGGTGACGCCAGATCCGCACGGTCGGGGCATAAACCTGCACGGCCCGTGCCAACTCCACGCAGCGATCCGCGTGCCTATCCGGCTCGATAAGGAGCAGGACATCGGTCGAGGTGCTCTCAGCGTCAGGACGAAGCAGAGCCGCGAGTGCTTCGTACTCGGTGGTCGTCTCGAAGACTTCTGTCGATCGGGCGTCGAGCGATCGGACCAACTCGGCCGGCACGTCCACGCCGCGAGGCGCGAGCAGGACGCAGCGCAGCGACATCGGCGCTGAGCGCGGTCCGTGCACTCCCTGTTCGCGATTCGTGCTGCTCATGACGATTGAAGTGTACCACCGGGCGAGCGTCGGGCTCCCGGCACGGCGGAAGAACCGCTTCATTCTTCGAGCATTGCGGAGAATCAGGTGTGAATAAGGGTAAGCAGGCGTTCCGCGACGGTCTGCGCTCCGTCGGTCGGGCCGAGGGACGAGAACGCCGCACGCATCCGCTCGCGGGCGATGTCGTCGCCAAGGAGTTCGACCAGTGACCGACCCGCCAGCAGGGCGTTCTGCTCGGGATCCACCCGATCCGTGTGCACGATCGCGGCGTTCACCCGACTCAGCGGTTCGGCGTTCAGGGCCTGGTGCTGGTCGCGGTGATAGGGGTATGGGAGCAGAATCGCCGGCACACGCGCCGCCCAGACCTCCGCGACGGTCCCCGCCCCGCATCGCGCCACCGCGAGGTCCGCGGCTCCCCAGGCCGAAGCCATGTCGTCGAGGTAGTCGTGGCAGACCGCATCGACTCCCGCTCGTAGGTACGCCGCTTGTTGCTCTTCGCTGTCGCCCGATCCGCACTGATGCAGGATCTGCCACCCGTCGAAGGATTCTGGCGCGCTCAAGGCCAACCGCTCGAGCATCCGGTTAATCGAGCGGGCTCCCTGGCTGCCGCCGGTCACGAGCAGGGTGCGGCGTTCGGGATCGAGGCCCAGTCGCTGCTTGCACTCGGACGCGGTTCCGCTCGGCATCGCGGACTCTCGCACGACCGGACGGACCGGTTCCCAGTCGGCCGGCACGCCGGGCCCGGTCGCTGCGGTCAGGCGCAGATCGGCCTTGCGACCGACCCAGCGGTTCGCCTTCCCGGCGACGGCGTCGAGGTTCAGCAGCACCAGCGGCACCCGCTCGGCTCGCGCCGCGTTCATCACCGGGGCGCTGACGAAGCCGCCCGTCGCGACGACCGCGTCGGCCTTGAGTGCCCGGATTGCCCCACGCGCCGCTCGCACGGCCCGGCCCCAACCGAAGACCAGTCGGGCCAGCCGGAACGGATGAACCGAAACCGGTCGGGCCGGGATGGTGGCACCCATCCGCCCCTCGGCGTTGAGGATCAAGGTATCGAGCGGACGCTCAGAGACGAGAAAGAGCGATTCGACATGGTCTGCACCGAGCCGGTCTTCGAGGGCTTCGAGTACAGCAAGGTTCGGATAGATGTGCCCGCCGCTCCCGCCGCCGGCGAAGGCGATCCGAACTGTGTCGCGATACTCGGGCATCAGGCGAGTGCGGGCTCGCGTGACGGGCTCGCGTCGGTGACGGGCTTCGCCTCGACGAGTGCTTCGGCGCTCGCGCCGGGAGCGGTCTCGGCTGTCTCCTCGACGCGCGACTGGGTGCGATCGATGGCGATGAGCATGCCGAGCGCACCCGCGGTCAGGATCCAGCCCGTGCCGCCAGAGCTCAGCAGTGGAAGAGCGATGCCCTTTGTCGGGGCCAGCCCGACGACCACCATCAGGTTGATGCACGCCTGGAAACCGAGCGTGGCGAGAAATCCGATCGAGGCGAGTTTGAGCAGCACGTGCGTCTCCCGCTGGACGATGCGGAGCCCTGCCAGCAGGATCGCGCTGTAGAGCGAGAGCACGACGATGACGCCCATGATGCCCAGTTCCTCGCTGAGCACCGCGAAGACGAAGTCGGTCCGGTCTTCGGGCAGGTAGCCGAATTTCTGCAGGCCGAAGCCGATGCCGCGACCGAAGCCCTCGCCGTTGGCGACGGCAACCAGCGACTGGATCATGTGATACCCGTCACCGTCGGGGTCGGCGTAGGGGTTCATGAAGGTGGTGAGGCGGGTCATGCGATAGGGCTCGACGATGATCGCGAGCGCCAGCCCGGCCAGCGGCAGGGGAGCGAGGCCGATGAAGTGGCCGAAGCGAGCGCCACCGGCGAGGAGGACCAGGCAGCCGACGCCGAAGATCAGTGCGCCGGTTCCGAGGTCCTGGTGGGTGACGACCGCGCTGACGATGCCGAGCACCAGCAAGGCCGGGATGAGCCCCGACCAGAACTTGCGGATCTGCATGACCCGGCGCGAGCAGTACCAGGCGAGGAACAGCGGCATCGCCCACTTGGCGATCTCGCTGGGCTGCATGGTCAGACCGACGCCCGGAATACCGATCCAGCGGCGCGAACCGTTTACCTCGCGTGCGATCGACGGAACGTAGACGAGCGCCATCGCCCCGATGCTGACCGCGACCAGCAGGGGAGTGAAACGCACGATCCACGGCGTCATGGCCCACGATCGGATGGGCAATCTGCTCGAGACCAGAAGCAGCGCGAATGCGATCGCGGCGAACTGGGTTGAGCGGCCGAGGGCGATCGACTGAAAGGTCACGCCTTCTTCGGCACCCACGCTCAGACTGGCCGAATTCACCATCAGCACGCCGATGCACAGAAGGCTCAGCACGCAGAGCAGAATGACATCACCGGCTTTGAGCATGGGGCAACCAGATCTATCGGACGGGGGTGCGATCCGGCTGCACCGGGCGCGTTTCGTGCAGCCGCGAAGGCGTTCATGCGTACATTTGGGGTGTGGCCCAGCGCCGGAATAGGCGCCGGGCGCCACGCGTTCGCTCCGCAAAGGGAGACTCCTATGTCCATCAAGAGCAGCTACTTATCGTTCTCGTTCCCGCTCAGCGCGGTCCTGGTGGCGGCCGGCGCGATCACTTCGCTCGGCGCGACGGCCCAGGCCGGCCCGGACGACAGCGTCTGGTACCAGCCGCCGACGCGGACCGTCCAGCCGGCGCAGCACTCCAGCCACAGCCATCGCTCAAGCAACGTTCGCGTCTCCTACGGGCGCGACTACAGCCACGGCTACCGCTACGACTCGCGCTACCGCTCCGGGCGGTCCTACGACAGTTGTTACTCCTATTCGTCTCCGCGCATCCATCGGTCGAGCTCATACGGCTACTACACGCCATACCGGTCGTACTCCCGACCGACGGTGATTTCCTATCCGAGCAGTTCGACTCGCATTACCTATGTGACGCCGGTGATTCAGGACACGCAGTACACGCGCACCGAGCCCGCCGGGGCGTACGACGCCGTCAGTTACCGTGAGTACCAGCGTTTGCTCGCCGAGCAGCGTGTGCTCCGTCAGCAGCTCATCGAGGAGCGGAACGAGCAGCAGCGTCAGACCGAGGCCGCGCCGACGTACAACCCCGGCCCGCCGGTACCCTCGAACGCCCCGCTGAACCTCGCCAAGGAGGCGCCGGGGAGTCCGGTGAAGGCGGATCGCCCGAGATCGGCCGACGAGATCGTCCCACCGGTGCCCAGCGAGCGGTCTGTTCAGACGCAGTCCGAGGCTGAAGCACAGTCTTCGATGCCCCCCGGCTGGAAGGCCCTCGCCGATCGAAACTTCGACCTCGCTATGGCCCGATTCACCGAACTCGCCGGGCAGGAAAAGGCCTCAACGGCCGATCGCGTGGGCTTCGCCGTCGCCGCGACGGCCATCGGGCAGCGCGAGCGTGCGGCGTGGGCGATGCGCCGGGTTCTGATCGCCGATCCTGAGGGCTTCGGGTTCATCCCGGCCTCCGATGAACTGCGGACGTCGCTGAAGCGGCTCGCATCGGACATCGGGCGCGACGCCGAGGCCCGCTCAGAGGGTCCGGAGCGTCGGATGCTGATGTTCCTCGCCGCCAGCATCGATTATCTTGCTCTGGATATGGATTCGGGTTTACGGCGACTGGACGAGGCACGAGTCGACGGGGCTGATCATCACGAGGGCGCCCGGCAGCTCCGGCGCCTGCTCGAGGAATCCGGGGCGACCGGATTCTGATCAGATAGCCCGCTGGCTTGCGGGTTTCGCGCCATTCAGATACATTCCCCGGCCCGACGCAGCACGCGTCGGGTTGGTGGTTTTGCCCGCGCGGTGCGGGACAACACACAAACAACCGGTTGAACCACGCCATCCGTCGATCCCGATTGGCCGGGGCCGATGTCCGACTCGCTCGGGGATGGGGTGGGAGGTGGAGACATCATGGCCAAAAAAGAAGTTATTAAACAGTTCAAGGTGATGGCGCCTGGCGGCACCGCCACCCCCGGCCCGCCGCTCGGTCCCGCTCTGGGTGCGAACGGTGTGAACCCGGGTCAGTTCATCCAGCAGTTCAACGCTGCGACCGCCGACAAGAACGGTCGCGTCGTGGGCTGCGTGATCACGGTCTACAACGATCGTTCGTTCGAATTCGAGATCAAGTCCTCGCCGGCTTCGGCGCTGCTCAAGGCGGCGGCGAAGGTCGACAAGGGTTCGGGCACGCCCCAGAACCTCGACGGCGGCAAGGTCACCCGTGACCAGATCATGGAGATCGCGAATGAGAAGATGGCCGACCTCAACGCCGTGAGCGTTGAGTCCGCGGCTCGAATGATCGAAGGCACCGCCCGTTCCATGGGCATTGTGGTGGAGGGCTGAACCAATGGCGACCAAATCCCCCGATGTGCTGAAGCGTTTGGGCAAGCGTCAGCGTGCCAACTACGAAACCCGCAAGGACGATGTGCAGTCGATGCCTTCGGCAATCGCTGCGCTCAAGCAGTTCAAGGGCCCGAAGTTCGATCAGACCGTCGAGGTCGTGATGCACCTGGGTATCGACCCGCGTCAGGCCGACCAGGCCATCCGTGGCTCGGTCGCGTTGCCCGCGGGCATCGGCCAGACCAAGCGCGTGATCGCGTTCTGCGATGCGAAGACCGAGCAGGAAGCGCTCGCGGCCGGTGCGATCAAGGCCGGCGGCGAAGAACTCGTCCGCGAGATCGAGGGCGGCTTCTTCGACTTCGATGTCGCCGTCGCGTCCCCGGACATGATGCGCGTCATCTCGAAGCTCGGTCGCGTGCTGGGTCCCAAGGGGCTCATGCCGTCGCCGAAGGCCGGCACCGTGACCCCCGATGTCGTGAACGCGGTGAAGGAATACGCCGCGGGCAAGGTGGAGTACCGCAACGACAAGTTCGGCAACATCCACGCCCCGATCGGCAAGATGAGCTTCAAGGAAGGCGATCTGCTCGCCAACCTTGAGCACTTCGTCACCACGATCGAGAAGCTGCGTCCGTCCGCCGTGAAGGGCAACTACATCAAGAAGATTGCCATCAGCGGAACGATGACCCCCTCCGTCCTCGTCGAGATCCCGGCGCCGAAAACCGCCTGATCGGTCGCGATCCCAGAACAGCAAAGGTTAAGCAATGAGCAAGCCCGTCAAGAACTGGATGATGCGCGACTACCAGGAGCTTCTGGAAGGGCAGGACAGCGCCCTCCTGATCTCCGTTCGCGGCATCAGCGCCAACGACAACAACCGTTTGCGCAAGGAACTGGCCAAGAAAGAGATCTCCGTCACGGTGATCCGCAACAACCTGGCCAAGCACGCGTTCTCGGAATCCCCCCTCTCCGGCCTCTCGCCGCTGCTCGAAGGGCCCAGCGCCCTCGCGTACGGCGCCGAGTCGGTCGTTGATGTGGCCCGTGAACTGGTGAAGTGGGCCAAGGACGTCGAGAACCTCGAACTCAAGGGCGCCGTCCTCGACGGCGTGCTCTTCGAGGGTGAGGCGGGCGTGAAGCGCCTCAGCGACTTCCCGACCCGTGAAGAGGCGCAGGCGAAGGTTGTCTCCGTGGTGCTCGCACCCGCGCAGAACCTCGTCGGTGCCGCGACCGCTCCCGCCAAGAACATCGCCGGCATCCTCAAAACCATCGAGGAGAAGCTGGAAAAGGGCGAGGCCATCGCCAAGGTGTCCTGAGCGACGCATCCCGAAACATCGAGCATCGACTGGCCCAATGCGCCCTTCGGGGCGGGTTAAAGACCGGGCGTTCCGGTCCCTCTCGGTGCCCTTGTCCGCCAAGGCAGAGTGCCGCGGCTGTTTGGAAAGAAGTTTGAAATGAACGACGAAGCAACCAAGACTTTCGACTCCAAGATCACCGAGCTCGGCGACAAGATCGTCGGCCTGACCCTGAAGGAAGCCGTCGATCTGGCTGACTACCTGAAGGACACCTACGGCATCGAGCCCGCCGCTGGCGGCGCGGTGATGATGGCCGGCCCGGCCGGTGGTGGCGACGGTGCCGCCGAGGAAGAAAAGTCCTCGTTCGACGTGGTCCTGAAGTCCGCTGGCGACAAGAAGATCCAGGTCATCAAGGTGGTCCGCGAGATCACCGGCCTCGGTCTGAAGGAAGCCAAGGAGCTGGTCGAGACCGCCGACGCCAAGATCAAGGAAGGCCTCTCGAAGGACGACGCCGAGAAGCTCAAGGCGCAGCTCGAAGAGTCCGGCGCTTCCGTCGAACTCGCCTGATCCGCGGATCAGCGAATACCTCCAACCGACCCGGAATACCCTTGAACTGGGGTATTCCGGGCTTTCCGCATCGTCGGACACACCGTGTGTCCGACGTGCGGCGTTTTCTTTCTGGCCCACATCTTGCATGGGGCTTGCGACACTGGTACGATTCCAAATCCACCAGACCCCAAGCACCCGTGCGCGCACCGAACGCGCGTCGCGATCGAACCGTCAGGTTCGACCATCGCGGCGACCGCTGTCTGTGCCCGAACGCCGTACCCCCGAGGTAGTTGATGGCTGTGACGAAAGTCCGCGATTTCTCGAAGCGTGGCGACGCGATCCCCGTCCCGAACCTCACCAGCCTCCAGACCGATGCTTACGACCGGTTTCTTCAGCTCGAATCTGCGCCCGAAGAACGCGAACCGGCCATCGGTCTCGAAGCACTCCTGCGCGAAGTGTTCCCCATCGCATCGTACGATGAGACGCAGTCGCTTGAGTATTGCTACTACACGCTGGAAGAGCCCCGGTACACCCCGGACGAATGCCGCGAACTGCGCCTGACCTACGGGCGTCCGTTCCGCGTCTGCCTGCGCCTCAACCGCGAGAACCACCCCGACCTGGCCGAGGAAGAGATTTACCTCGGCGAGATCCCCATCATGATGGGTGGCGGTGAGTTCGTGGTCAACGGCGCCGAGCGCGTCATCGTCTCGCAGCTCCACCGCTCACCGGGTGTGGACTTTTCGATCGTCTCTGCCGAAGGCGACCGTCCGCTGCACTCGGCCCGCATCATCCCCGAGCGAGGCTCGTGGATCGAGCTCGAGGTGACCAAGAAGGACGTCCTCGCGATGCGGATCGACCAGTCGACCAAACTCGCGGCGACGACGTTCCTGCGCTGCCTCGATGAGTCGATCGCCTCGACCGCGGCGATCCTCTCGCTGTTCTACGAGATCAACGAGGTCAAGGCGACCGATGTCCGCCCGGATCACTGGGCCGCCGAGTCGATCATCGACGACGAGTCCGGCGAAGAACTCGTCCACGTCGGGCGTCAGCTCGGAGAAGAGGGCTCAAACGCCATCATCAACTCGGGCCTGAAGTCGGTCCGCGTCATCGAGAACCCCTCCGACCCGCTGATCCTCAACAGCGTGGCCGAAGAGAAGCTCGAGCAGTTCGGCGAGGTCGCGTCCAGCGAGTTCGAGGCCGCCCTGCTGAAGATCTACACCCGCCTGCGTCCGGGCAACCCGCCCCAGGTCGAGAAGGCCAAACAGCTCTTCGCCGAGAAGTTCCTCGACGAGAACCGCTACCGCCTGGGCAAGGTCGGACGCTTCCGCATCAACCGGAAGTTCGATCTCGACGTCGCCGAGGACCAGATGTTCATCCGCGCTGAGGACTTCCTGCGCGTGATCCAGTACATGCTGGACCTCCGCTCGAAGCGTCCGGACCCGAAGACCGGTCGCCCGATCGCAAACGTCGACGACATCGACCACCTCGGCAACCGTCGCCTCCGCGCGCTCGACGAGCTCGCCACTGAAGAGATGCGCAAGGGCTTCCTCAAACTGCGCCGCACGGTGCAGGAGCGCATGTCCGTCAAGGAGCCGGACGAACTGACGAAGATCGCCGACCTGGTGAACTCCAAGTCCATCTCGTCGGCCATCGACTTCTTCTTCGGCCGGTCCGAGCTCTCGCAGGTCGTCGACCAGACCAACCCGCTGTCGACCCTTGTGCACGAGCGTCGCCTCTCGGCCCTCGGCCCGGGCGGCCTCAACCGCAAGCGCGCCGGCTTTGAAGTGCGCGACGTGCATATCTCGCACTACGGTCGCGTCTGCCCGATCGAGACCCCCGAAGGCACGAACATCGGTCTGATCGTCTCGCTGGGCATCTACTCGTCCATCGACGAGTACGGCTTCCTGCGGACGCCCTATCGCAAGGTCGAGAAGGGCAAGGTCACCAAGGATGTCATGGATCTCCGGGCCGATGAAGAGGTCCGCGCAGTCCTCGCGCCCGCCGAGGCCCTCGAGGCCGACGGCACCCTCGCCGAAGGCCGCGTGCTCGCACGCGTCGGCGGCGAGCTCGCCGAAGTCGATTCATCCGAAGTCGATTACGTCGACATCTCGCCCAAGCAGATTGTCGGTGTGTCCGCGGCGCTCATCCCGTTCCTCGAGCACGACGACGCCAACCGCGCCCTCATGGGCTCGAACATGCAGCGCCAGGCTGTCCCGCTGATCAAGATCGATCCGCCCTGCATCGCGACCGGTATGGAGCAGTCCGTCGGCAGCAACAACGGCATGATCATCAAGGCGAAGCGCGGCGGCGAGGTTACTTTCGTCGACGCGCAGCGCATCATCATCGACAACTCCGATGAGTACATGCTCCGCAAGTTTGCCGGCCTCAACGAGCGCACCTGCCTCAACCAGAAGCCGCGCGTCAAGCTCGGCGCGAAGGTTCAGGCCGGCGACATCATCGCCGACGGCCCTTCCACCAAGGACGGCGAACTGGCGATCGGCAAAAACGTGCTCGTCGCGTTCAACACCTTCGACGGATACAACTTCGAAGACGCGATCGTGATCTCCGAGCGTCTCGTCAAGGACGACACGTTCACCTCGATCCACATCGATAGCTTCGATGTCGAGATCCGCGAAACCAAACTCGGGCGCGAGGAGTTCACGCGGGACATCCCCAACGTCCCAGAGAAGATGCTCCGCAACCTCGACGAGCACGGCATCATCCGTCTCGGCGCTCGCGTCCAGCCCGGCGATATCCTCGTCGGCAAGGTCAGCCCGAAGAGCAAGTCCGAGCTGACGCCGGAAGAGAAGCTCCTCCACGCGATCTTCGGCCGCGCCGGCGAGGACGTGAAGAACGACTCGCTCGAGCTGCCCGCCGGCAAGAGCGGCATCGTCATCGGTGCCAAGCGCTTCAGCCGCCGCGTTCACATGAACGACGAGCAGAAGAAGCAGCTCAAGCAGCAGATGGACGAGTACGGCGCCGAGATGGACGCGAAGTCCATCGAGATCTTCCGCCAGATGGTTTCGGCCATCAACGACGCGGTCGGCACCGAACTCGTCGACCCCATGACCCGCCAGAAGGTCGCGGCGTCGGACATCCCCGAGGTCATCCTCGAGCAGATCGAGAACTTCGACCTCGCGTGGGTCAAGGGCTCCAAGGACGCCAAGGCCGAGGCCGAGCGGATCTACAACCAGTTCTGGCCTCGCATCGAAGCGAACCAGAAGGAGAAGACCCGCAAGCTCGCGCACATGAAGCGCGGCGACGAGTTGCCCTCCGGCGTCCTCGAGATGGTCAAGGTCTACATCGCCAACAAGCGCCCGCTTTCCGTGGGTGACAAGATGGCCGGTCGCCACGGCAACAAGGGCGTCATCGCCCGCCAGGTTGCCGAAGAGGACATGCCGTTCCTCGAAGACGGAACGCCGGTCGACATCCTGCTCAACCCGCTGGGCGTGCCCTCGCGCATGAACGTGGGCCAGATCCTCGAAACCCACCTCGGTTGGGCTGCGCAGGTGCTCGGCTTCCAGGCCGTCACCCCTGTGTTCGACGGCGCGACCGAGGCCGAGATCCACGCCGCCATCGCCGAGGCCAACGACTATGTCGCCAAGGTCCTCGACGACGACAACACCAACGGCACGCACCATCACCACCGCTCGCTGATGGCCCACATGCCCGAGGGCGGCAAGATCCAGCTCTACGACGGGCGCACCGGCGAACCGTTCAAGCAGCGCACGACCGTCGGCTTCATGTACATGCTGAAGCTGCACCACCTCGTGGACGACAAGATCCACGCCCGTGCGACCGGCCCGTACTCGCTCATCACCCAGCAGCCCCTCGGCGGCAAGGCACGCACCGGCGGCCAGCGCTTCGGCGAGATGGAAGTCTGGGGCCTTGAGGCGTACGGAGCGAGTTACATCCTGCAGGAACTGCTCACCGTCAAGTCCGACGACGTCGAAGGACGCACCAAGATCTACGAGTCCATGGTCAAGGGCACCAACACCCTCGAGGCCGGCATGCCCGTCGCGTTCGACGTGCTCTGCAACGAACTCAAGGGACTTGGCCTCAACGTCACCCTCGAGAAGAAGCAGTCTGAAGAGACCAGTCTCCTCTGACCGCCCGCCGCGTTGATTGTTTCCGGGCGCGGGGACTCCCCGCGCTCCATCCCGGATCGGAGATAGAGATCACATGACCACGATCGGATTCCAGAAGCGCTTCTTCCTGCTCGCGACCGTTGTCGCCTGCTTCGCCATCGCGCTCACCGGCTGCAACAGCGAGTCCGGCGACGGCGAGACGAACGGCTCGAACGGCTCGAACACCTCGACCGGCAACGGGACCAGCACCGGGAACGGCGGCGCGAACAACGGTTCGACCGACGCGTCAACGCCCGAGCAGGTCGACAGCGAGGCCCTCGCGACCGTCCTCTCGTTCCAGCAGGCGATCCTCGCCCTCGAACTCGAGGAAGCCCGGTCGCTCGTGGACGAGACCACGCCCGCTTACGAGAGCGTCTCGACCGCCATGAGGACGCTCGAGCTCATCCAGAACCCGCAGATCGAAGACAGCGCACGCGAACTCGCGCTCAGCATGATCACCGGTCCCTGGAGCGGAGCCACCGCCGAGGTCGTCGTCGAAGAGGGCAATTCGGCGATCATCGCCGTAACCCGCTCCAACGGGGACATCGTCGACGTCAATCTGAACTTCTTCGAAGGCGAGTGGCTCATCAACGGTCCCGACAACATCGTCGAACTCCGCTGACACGACCCGCTTCACCGCCGCCCGATCGGCCGGTCAGACCGGCCAACAGCCCGCGCAGCGGGCTTGTCCCATCGCTCCCAACCTCCGCCCGGAGATGACCTGATATGCACGAAGCCGTGTACGACCGCGTCAATGACTTCTCGTCGGTCAAAGTGACCCTCGCCTCGCCCAACGACATCCGCTCGTGGTCGTTCGGCGAAGTCAAGAAGCCCGAAACCATCAACTACCGCACCTACCGCCCCGAGAAGGACGGTCTGTTCTGCGAGCGCATCTTCGGCCCGGAACGAGATTACGAGTGCGCCTGCGGCAAGTACAAGGGCACCAAGTACAAGGGCATCATCTGCGATCGCTGCGGCGTGAAAGTCACGCACTCGCGTGTCCGGCGCAAGCGCCTCGGCCATATCAACCTGGCCGCGCCCATCGTGCACATCTGGTTCTTCAAGAGCATGCCGTCGCGCCTCGGCACCCTGCTGGGTATGAAGACCAGCGACCTCGAGAAGATCATCTACTTCCAGGACTATGTCGTCGTCGATCCGGGTGACACCGAACTCACCTTCAAGCAGCTGCTCACCGAGGACGAGTACCGCGCCGCGTATGAGAAGTACGGCTCGGCCTTCAGCGCGCTCATGGGCGCCGAGGCCATCCGTGAGCTCATCGAGCGCATCGACCTCGACGCCGACGCCGAAGTCCTGCGCAACGACATCCGCGAAACCCGCTCCAAGCAGAAGCTCAAGGACTTCGCCAAGCGCCTCAAGCTCGTCGAGCAGGTCCGCGGCTCGGTCAACGATCCCGCCTGGCTCATCATGGACGTCGTCCCGGTCATCCCGCCCGACCTGCGCCCGCTGGTCATGCTCGAGTCCGGCAACTTCGCCACCAGCGACCTCAACGACCTGTACCGGCGCATCATCAACCGCAACAACCGCCTCAAGAAGCTGATGGACCTCAACGCCCCCGAGGTCATCATCCGCAACGAGAAGCGCATGCTCCAGCAGGCCGTCGACGCCCTGTTCGACAACGGTCGCTGCCGTCGCCCCGTGCTCGGTTCGTCGAACCGCCCGCTCAAGTCGCTGACCGACATGGTCAAGGGCAAGCAGGGCCGCTTCCGCGAGAACCTGCTCGGCAAGCGCGTCGACTACTCGGCACGCTCGGTCATCGTTGTGGGCCCCGAGCTCAAGCTCCACCAGTGCGGCCTTCCCAAGAAGATCGCCCTCGAGCTCTACCAGCCGTTCATCATCCGCAAGCTCAAGGAGCACGGCCTGGCCGACACGATCAAGTCCGCCAAGCGCATGCTCGAGCGCCGCGACGCCGAGGTCTGGGACATCCTCGAAGAAGTCATCGACCAGCACCCCGTGCTGCTCAACCGCGCACCCACCCTGCACCGCATGGGTATCCAGGCCTTCGAGCCGGTGCTCGTCGAAGGCAACGCCATCAAGGTGCACCCGCTCGTCTGCACCGGCTTCAACGCCGACTTCGACGGCGACCAGATGGCCGTCCACCTGCCGCTGTCCGTCGAAGCGCAGTCCGAGGCGCATGTGCTCATGCTCTCGACCAACAACGTGTTCTCTCCGGCCAACGGCTCGCCCATCATCTCGCCGTCGCAGGACATCGTCCTCGGCGTCTACTTCCTGACGATGGAACGACGCGAGGCCGAGAAGGACCCGGCGAAGATCCCGCACTTCAAGGACTCGCACGAGGCCATCCTCGCCTACGACCAAGGCAAACTCGGCATCCACGACCCGATCCTGATCCGCCTGCCGCGCTTCACGCAGCAGGTCACCAGCCAGGGCGGCACGCCCGAGCCGATGCCCAAGAACGGACGCATCGTCACGACGGTCGGTCGCGTGCTCTTCGGTGACATCCTGCACGACGGCATGCCCTTCTACAACTGCGCCCTCGGCAAGAAGGGTGCCGCGCGCGTCATCGACGACACCTACCTGTTCTGCGATCGCGGTGCGACCATCGACCTGCTCGACCGCCTCAAGGAGGTCGGCTTCCGCTGGTCGACCCTGTCGGGCGTCTCGTTCGGCATCACCGACCTCCGCGTGCCCGACAAGAAGCTCGAGCTTCTCGCCGAGTCGCAGAAGAAGGCCGACAAGATCAAGAAGAACTACGAGCGCGGCCTCATCACCGCCCGCGAGCGGTACAACCAGATGCTCGACATCTGGGCCCACTGCCGCGAGCAGGTCACCAAGGCCCTCATCGAGACCCTCAAGAATGATCGCCGCGACCCCATCACGGGTGAGTACACGTCGATCGAAAAGGGCGAAGGCGCCGCCTACGCCAACCCCGTCTACGTCATGTCCGACTCGGGCGCTCGCGGTAACACCAGCCAGATGCAGCAGCTCGCCGGCATGCGCGGTCTCATGGCCAAGCCCTCGGGCGAGATCATCGAGACCCCCATCCGCGCGAACTTCCGCGAGGGCCTGACGGTTCTGGAGTACTTCTCCTCGACCCACGGTGCTCGGAAGGGCCTGGCCGACACCGCGCTCAAGACCGCTGACTCCGGCTACCTCACGCGTAAGCTCTGCGATGTCGCCCAGTCGGTCATCATCAACGAGTACGACTGCGGCTCCAAGCGTGGCATCACCAAGCGGGCCATCTACAAGGGCGAAGAGATCGATGTCCCGCTGTCCATGCAGATCATCGGTCGTGTGTCGCGTCAGAACATCGTCAATCCCATCACCGACGAGGTCATCGTTCGCGAGAACGAGATGATCACCGCCCAGATGGCCGAGAAGATCGAGCAGCTCAACATCGACTCGGTCGTGGTCCGCTCGCCGCTCACCACCGACTCCCGCTTCGGCTGCTCGGTGCTGGACTACGGCATGGACCGCTCGACCGGCCAGATGGTTGAGCCCGGCATGGCCGTCGGCATCATCGCCGCACAGTCCATCGGTGAACCCGGCACGCAGCTCACCATGCGTACCTTCCACACCGGCGGCGTCGCGACCACGATGCTCATCGATACCGACCTCCGCGCCGGCCAGGGCGGCACCATCGAGATCAAGGACTGCAACGAGGTCGAGGTGGAAAACGATGAAGGCACCAGCGTGCTGGTGGCCCTCAAGCGCAACGGCCAGATCAGCATCGTCGACGCCAAGGGACGCGAGCTCGAAAAGCACAAGATCCCCTACGGTGCGGAAATCCTGCACCGCAACGGCGACAACGTGAAGAAGGGCGACCAGCTCGTCCGTTGGGACCCGCACCGCACGCCCATCCTCGCCGAGAAGCCCGGCTTCGTGGAGTTCGTTGACATCGAGCTCAACGAGACCGTCCGCGAGGACGACGCCGGCGCGGGCCAGAAGGTCCTCACGGTCATCGAGCACAAGGGCGAGAAGCACCCGGCGATCAACGTGGTCGACAAGGACGGCAACATCCTCGACTTCCACTACCTGCCCGCGAAGGCACGCATCGAAGTCGGTGACGGCCAGGAGATCAAGGCCGGCCAGATGCTCGCCCGCCAGCCGCGCGGTGCGTCCGGTTCGTCGGACATCACCGGCGGTCTGCCCCGCGTGACCGAGATCTTCGAGGCTCGCAAGCCGAAGGATCCGGCGGTTCTCGCCGAGATCTCCGGAAAGGTCGAGATTTACTCCGACAAGCGCAAGGGCAAGATGACCATCCGCGTCGTCTCCGATGCCGGTCTCGAGAAGGACCACCACGTCCCGCAGGACCGTCACCTGCTCGTCCACTCGGGCGACAGCGTGAACGCCGGCGACCCGCTGATCGACGGCCCGCTCGTGCCGCACGACATCCTTCGAATCAAGGGTGAAGAGGCGCTGTGGGCGTACATGATCGACGAGGTTCAGAACGTGTACCGCGCCCAGGGCGTGACCATCGATGACAAGCACATCGAGGTCATCACCGCCCAGATGCTCCGCAAGGTCCGCGTTGAGAACCCCGGCGACACCGACCTGCTCCCGCACGAGGTCGTCGACAAGGTCGCGTTCCGCATCAAGAACCAGGAGATCGCCGACATGGGCCGCATCTCCGACCCCGGCGACACCGGGCTCGCGCTCAACGCGCTCGTCAGCAAGGCCGAGCTCCGCGAGGCCAACGCCCGCGCCGAGTCCGAGGGCAAGCAGCCCGCCAAGGCCAAGCGAGCCAAGGCCGCCACGGGTCGCACGCTCCTGCTCGGCATCACCAAGGCCTCGCTGCAGAGCGAGTCGTTCCTGTCCGGTGCGTCCTTCCAGGAGACCACCAAGGTCCTTACCGAAGCGTCGCTCAAGGGAGCCGTCGATGAACTCGTCGGCCTCAAGGAGAACGTGCTCCTCGGTCACCTGATCCCGGCCGGTACCGGCTTCCGCCCGTACCAGAACCTGAAGATCAAGTACCTCGCCGAGCCGCCGGCCTCCACCATGCCCGACGAGGACTCGATGTACGCCGACGCCGCCGAGGCCGCCGAAGCGCTCGGCGCGGATTCGTCCGACGCCCGCCAGTCGCTCTCGGTCGAGATGGGCGATGTGCTCATCGGCGACTCGCGTATGCAGGAAAACTGATCGGCTTTCCGGTCAGACCCAAAACGCAACACGCGGGCTCGGAAGGGCCCGCGTTTTCATTTTTGGATCTACGACGACGGTTCAGGCACCCGAAGCGTCGGCGCGGATGAACGTGCCCTTCTGCACGTCCTTCACCACGCCGGGGAACGCCAGCACGCGCCCGTGACACGCCACGTACACGCCCGGTTTGGCGAGCTCCGTCGCGAGCAGCGCTTCGGTCAGGTTCTGCAAGGCGTCGCTGCGCTTCATCTCGAACGGTCGCATCGCTCCGGTCAGGACCACCGGCACCGTCAGCGAGTCGCCTAGTTTCTTGTGCAGGGACTCGCCGGTGATGCTCAGCGTGTCGGTACCGTGCAGGATCACCACGCCGTCGCTCAGCGTCATCGCGGCCTTGGTCGCCTCGACGATCAGCTCCCGGTCCGCCTCGGTGAGTTCCAGGCTGTCCTTGCTCATCAGTTCGCGGATGTGCACTCGGGTGTCGGCGAGGCGGAGCCGGGTGATCATCCGCTGGACGATCGAGCCGCGATTGGAGAGCTGCTGGGCGACCTCGTCGTAGGTCTTCTCGATCGTGCCGCCGGTGGTGATGAGTTCAACGTGACGCATGGCGGGCAGTGTACCCGCTGTGCCCGGGCCATCCTCAGCCCAACCGCTCGCGCGCTGCGCAGTCCCCGATCGGGACCGGTTGGCCGGCGTGGTCGACCGCGACCAGCACCACTTCGGCGCTCGTGACATCGATCGTCTGATCGGCCTCCGGGCGGAACGCGCGGACGTTGACCCGGACGGTGAGCGAGGTGCGTCCGACCCGGGTCGTTTCGGCGTACAGGCTGAGGACATCCCCTACGAGCACCGGCTTGTGGAACTCCACACCGTTGAACGCGACGGTCACGTAATTGTGATTGCGCTGGCGCAGGGCCTCGACGAACGCCGCCTCGTCGATGAGCGACAGTATCACGCCACCGAAGATCGCGCCCTGCGGGTTCGTGTGGGCGGGCATCATGACCGTGCGGATCGCGACTTCGCTCCGACGCGTCGGCGGGTTGGGCTGCTGAGGTTCGTTCACGGGCGAACAGTAGCACCGATGCCCCGCGCCGTCATCGCTCGCCTCAAAAACGACAGCCCGCCCCGGAGGAGCGGGGCGGGCCGAAGTTCACTCTCCTGAGTGTGATCTCAGGCGCGACGGCGACGGGCCGCGAACGCACCGGCGAGACCGATGAACGCCAGCGAGCCCGGCGTCGGAATCGCGTCCACGAAGACACCAGCGGTCAGCGGCGTGTCTTTGTCGCCGACCAGGCCGAGGGCGAACACCGAGTACACCGTGTTGTTGTTCACGCCGATGCCGGGCAGATCCAACACGACGCTGTCGGTGCCCGCGAGGCGGACCTGCAGATCATAAGTGCCGCCGGGCACGCTGAGGTAGCCCTCGCTCGCGGCGTTGCCGAACTCGGTCCCGGCGAACAGCACCGTGCCGTCGGACAGCGTGATGTCCACCGCCGGGGCGTTCGGAGACGCGTGCACGAAGCGGATCCGCGCGTTGCTCGGGTCGAGGGTGTTGTCATCGATCAGCACCAGCGGCGAGATGTTCGCCAGCGTGTCGATCGCGGCGATGGTGTAGTCCGTGTTGTCCATCAGCCCGAGGCCGTCCACGTCGATCACGCCGGGCGGCATGCCGCCGGTCGGGACCACATCGATGTCGTACGAGCCCGCCGGCACGGACACCGGTCCGACGGCCTGGCCGTACGAGAAGTTCGTGAACGCGGGCACGCTGCCGCCGTTGACGAGCATATCGACGGCGGCAGCGTCCGGCGACGCGTGGATGACGCGGACGTTCGCGTCGGCGACGGCAGTCCCGCCGATGGCGAGGACGGCTGCTGCGGTGAGAAGAGTTCTCATGTCTGACTCCTGCATGGTGTCGCGCACGTGTGCAGAACGCGACGGGTTCTCTCTCCTCTCGATCGCCGGCGGTACCCGCGGCGTTGACCGCGACGGCCGGACCCGTCGCCCCGCGAAACCCCGCTTTGGATCACCAGCGGACCGACTCGGCCGGGGCGTGAGAGAGACCGTCCCCGGCACGCGAACACCCCTATGCTGTGCTTGCATACCTCGCTGGTATTGAGAATGTAGAATCAAAAATCAATAAATCGACCGCTCGTCAGGTCCGAAAATTAGTCGCTTCGCGGGTGAATCCGCGAGGATTCCGGTGCGATCGTGCGGGGTAATGAGCGGAGCGCAAGGGGCAACCATGAGACTGATCGTCGTTCGGCACGGGAAAACCCATCAGGATCCTCCCAAAGATTCGCCGGGGCGCGACGAGGATCGCGTGCTCAAACCGCGTGGAATCCGACAGTCAAAGTTCCTTGGCGAACATTTCACGCGCCTTGAACACTCGCCGCGACTGATTGTCTCGAGCGGCATCGAGCGCGCGATCACAACAGCAAGACTGATCAACGACCACCTCGGCGTGGAGCACCGCGTCGACTCTGTTCTGGAGTTCGGACCGACTCCTTCGCAAGCCATCGAGGCGACAATCGGTCACGCGCACAGCGCCGGGCTGGTGGATGATCCCGGCGGCGTCATGATCGTCGGGCACAACCCGCAACTGGAGGGCGTGCTCGGGCTGTTGCTCGATGGCGCGGGGGGGAGCGGATATCGCGTGCGCACGGGTGAAGCGTTCGCGCTGCAGGTGGACCTCGAGCAGCTGTTTGGAACGGCCCAGTTGCTGTGGTCGGCCCGATTAGAGGAGTGACTCAGGCCCGCAGCGCAGGCGCTCCACGATCAAACGCCGGGCAGCGATCCACAGCGTTCTGCAGATCGGCACGGGCTGCGTCGTCGAGTTGACCGATCAGCCCGAGCGACTCGTAGGTGTCCAGCAGCGACTTCGCCCAGAGGCCTCGGTAGACCGCGTCGGTGTCGATGATGGGGCGCCCGATGATGTCTTCGAGCATGGCGCGGGAGTACGTGGGTTTGGTCTTCGCGGTGGACTTGGTGCCGTACTGGTTGAGGTTGGAAGCGAAGATGCCGGCTGCGCTCACGGGCAGGAAGTCTTCGTAGCGCAGACCTTCGTAGGTCACGTAGCCGCGATCGACGAGTTCGTGGATGTCGGTGGTGCCGATGCTCCCAGCGGCGGCCTTCCCGGCGTCGGTGGGGGAGTACGAGGCGTAGACGAGCCCGGCTCTGAGCAGTTCCGGTAGCGTCTTCGGGAAATCGGCGAAGTACGACGTGTACTCGGCCTCCCAAGCCTCGGGATCGGTCTTCGCGAGTTGCGGGTGGTCGGCCTTGGCGGCTTCTGATTCGGCGAGGCACCGGTCGTAGAGCGTGCGCCCTTCAGGGGTGGTCGCGTAGAACCGCTGCTCGATTTCGCCGAAGCGGGCGGTGTGGACGGACTCGACGGTCGTGCCATCGGGGTTGGTGAACGTCACTGGCTCGGTCAGCGCCTTATAGGCATCCTGGCGAAGCAGCACGGGCGTGTCCCACGCGGGGCCCTCGGTCGAATCCTTGAAGCCCGCGTGGTTGAGTTTCGTCAGCTTGAGGTCGTCGTGATTCAGGCGGTCGACCAGTGCGTCCGCGGCGCTTTCAATCGCCTCCGGCGACACGGTTAGTCGTTCGTACGATTCAATCTCCCGGTTGGACACGTGTTTGAAACTGAGCTTCAGGTAGTCGCGGTCCGCGTTTTGGGTGAACCGGTTCAGCACGGTGACGGCACGCTCGCGGAACGCCTGGGCGTCGATCTCGCCCAGGCAGTGACGCATGGCTGCGGTGTACAGATCCATGCAGAGCGTGTTGGGCGTGAGGTGGTTGAGGTGGTGGGACTCGAAGCAGGCGATATCGGCCGCGAGTTTGAAGCCGGTTTCGCAGAGGTCTGTGTAGAGCTTGTGGTCGCGGGCCCTGCCGGTCCACTTAAAGATGCGGTCTGTCGCGTGTGCGATCAGTTGTGTTGCGTCGTCTTCGGACAGGCCGCCCTGCGCTTCCGACCGTTCGATGAGTCGCTTGGCGTCGTCGGGGAAGACCTGCCGGGTCGACAGGAGCTGCTCGATTCGCGCGCGAGTGTCGTCGTCGAAGTAGTCGGTCTGGAGCAGCGACGTGAAGATGCGGTGCTCGGGGCCGGTGGTCGAGCGGAAGGCGGTCGCGATGATCGGCTGGCTCTTCGCGCCGATGTCGGTCGTGTCGTAGTAGTTGTGCGGCTCCATGCCGAAGCACGCGAAGAAGCGCGCGACCCAGCGGTATTCGTCGCGACGCCCGATGCGGATCGCACCGTGACGCTCTGAGCTGGTCTTCTCCAGTTCCGCATCGGACACGGAGAAGCCGGGGAACATCTGTGCGAGCAGGTCGCAGACGGTGCGGTTGGTCACCTCGTTCACGAGCAGTGACTTGTCGTAGAGCGGCACCTCGCGGCCAAACATGCTGGACAGTTCGGCGAACAGGCGGTTCTGGAGAGCGATCTTGTCGGCGTAGGCGGTCATCGGAGGGGCCCTTCGGGCGAAGTAGAAACGGAATTGTAGGGACGAGATCGACGCGATCCACGCGCCGGTTCGGTGCCGAGAACTGGTTTTTAGGTTGGGAGGGCGTTACTTCCGGACGCTGAGGAAGCGTCGCCATCGGGGCTGGCTGGATCGTCCGGTGGCGGTTCCGGGCAGATTGACCAGCGAGGCCCGGTCGGTGCGCTCGACGGTGACGAAACTGTCGGGCGCGAGTTCTCCGACCAGTTCGATGGTCTTCGAGAGCTGGCGCCGCCTGATGGCGAGGAAGGCAACCTCGACAGGGCCGTTCCGGCCTTCGCCGGAGACACGAGTCACGCGATAGCCGTGTTCCCGGAGTTTCGCCGAGAGATCGACATCGATGTGCCGGTTGACCACTCGGAGCATCCGGTGGCCGATGGCGATCTTCTCTTCGATGGTCATGCCGATGAGCGTGCCCGTAGCGAACCCCGCCCCGTAGCCGATGAGCGCGTAGGGGTTTGTGAGGTACTTGATCACGCCGCCGACCGCGAGCGCCCAGACGATGACCTCGACGAATCCCATGACCGCGGCGATGAACCGGTGGCCGTTGATGACGAAGATCATGCGCACGGTGCCGATCGAGACATCGACGATACGGGCGAAAAAGATCAGGATGGGGATGTACCACTCCATCGGCGTATCCCTGTCTGCTTCGGGCAAGAAAAGGCCCGGTCGCGGAGACCGGGCCGGTTGACGAAAATGTACCACGCGGTCGGTGCGATCAGTCCTCGCCCTGGGCCTTGGTGTATCCGGGCTCGCCGTTGTACTCGGGCAGGCGCTCGACGTGGATCCAGCGCCAGCTCTGGCCGACGCGCTGGAGCAGATCAAGCAGGTCCGCCTCGGTCATGGCCTGGGATTTGTCTTCCATGACGAAGCGGCAGCGGTGGTGGTCGACGCCGTCGAATGCCGCGGCGGCGACGGGGTACACCTGCGTGCCGCGGTTGGAGATCATCTTGAGCTTGAGTTTCGAGCCCTCCACGATCTGTTCAAGGCTCTTGCCGACCTCGTCGGGCATCTTGCCGCTCTCGATGAAGACGTCGGCCCCGACATCACGACGGTCGCTGACCTTCACGAAGTCGAGGTCGGAGGAGACCTTGGGCATGTTGATCGGGGTGTAGTCGCGGTCGACGAGCTTGTCGGAGCGCTTGCCGAGGTTGGCGATGATCTCTTCGGCGAAGCGCCTGGTGCCGACGGCCGGGCGTCCCTGGGCGATGTCGCCGGTGAGGGCTTTGCCCTCTTCGAGGGTGACGTAGAGCGCGTGCTCGATCTTGTCGGCGGTTTCGAACTCGCCGAAGTGGCGGAGCATCATGACCGACGAGAGCAGCAGGGCGGTCGGGTTGACCTTGTCCTGGCCGGCGATGTCGGGCGCGGAGCCGTGGACGGCTTCGAACATGACGGCCTGGTCGCCGAGGTTCATCGACGGGGCGAGGCCGAGGCCGCCGACGAGGCCGGAGGTGAGGTCGGAGACGATGTCGCCGTTCATGTTGGTGGAGACGATGATGTCGAAGGTCTCGGGGCGGATGACGAGCTGGTGGCAGGCGTTGTCGATGATGATGTGGTCGGAGGTGAACTCGGGGAACTCCTTGGCCACATCCTCGAAGGTGGACTTCAGAAGCCCCTCGGTCTTCTTCATGATGTTCGCCTTGGTGGCGCAGGTGACGCGCTTGCGTCCGAGCGAGCGGGCGAGCTCGAAGGAGAGGCGGGAGATTTTCTCGCAGCCCTTGCGTGAAATGAGCTTGAGGCACTGGGCGACGCCGGGCGACTGCATGTGCTCGATGCCGGCGTAGACGTCTTCGACGTTCTCGCGGACGACGATTAGGTCGATGCCGCGACCGGCGAAGGGGCCGCCAATGTTCGGCAGTTCCTTGCAGGGGCGGATGTTGCCGTACATCTCAAAGAGCTTGCGGAGGGTAACGTTCGCGCTCTTGCCGCCGAAGCCGACGGGCGTTTCGAGCGGGCCCTTGAGGGCGACGCGGTTGGCGTCGATGGAGTCGATGGTGTCCTGCGGGACGCCGGAGGCGATGCCGCCTTCGAAAGCCTGCTTGCCGGCGACCGCCTCGTCCCAATGGATGTTTGCACCGGCAGCGGCGAGGATGTCCTTGGTGGCGCTGGCGACCTCGGGGCCGACGCCGTCGCCGGCGATGAGGGTGACTTTGTGGGCGGTAGCGGTCGCGGAGTCGGACATGGCGCGGATCCTTTGGGGATTCGGGGGTTGGGTAGGGATTTCGGGGTCGGTCGAGCGCACGGCGGGCCCGGCCCGGGTCGGACATGGTACCGCAAGACAGGGGTTGGCTGTGGCTCGGGCGGGGCGTCAGACGCCGGGTTCGTCGCCGTTTCCAGGGGACGGGCCGCGCTTGGCGAAGTCGAGATCGATCCCGGCGTCGGCGACCTTGGCCTGTCCGCTCTTGTCGAGCAGGCTGACGACGATCGCGACGACGAATCCGACGACGAACGAGGGCAGGAGCACATCGAGGCCGCCGAGGTAGGCGACCCAGTCGTCCTGGCCGATCGCCCGGAAGACCGGCGGGAGCCCGAACTTGAAGAACGGAACGCCGAGGAATCCGGCGATCATGGCGCACTTGGCGCCCAGCGAGGTCAGTTTCGACCAGAACAGGCTGAGGATGATCGTCGGGCAGAAGGTCGCGGCGATGCCCGACCAACCGAAGATAATCGTCCAGAAGATCCCCTGTTCCTTGTCGTAGAGCAGGATGCCGATACCGAGCGCGAATGCGATAAGCGCCAGGATGACGGTGAGTTTGCGGCTGGTCGAGACCAGTCGCTCGTCGCTCATGTCGGGGTGGCGGGTCTTCTGCCAGTAATCGCGGACCGCGGCCGACGACGCCACAACGAGCAGCGAGTCGATCGTGGACATGATCGCGCTGAGGACCATCGCGATGAAGAGCCCGGTGAAGAATGCGGGCAGCAGGACCTCGGCCATGTGGGGCAGGATGCTGTCCTGGACCGCGCTGACGGTCGGAGCGACGGCGTCCACGGTTTCGGGATCGATCGGCTTGATGTCGGTCGGCAGGAAGATCGCCCGCCCGAGGATGCCGATGCAGACTGCGCCGCTGAGGGCGAGCGTGGTCCAGGTCACGGCGACGAGCGTGCCCTTGTTGATCTCCTTCTCCGACTTGATCGAGATGAAGCGGACGAAGACCTGGGGCGAGCCGAGGAAGCCGATGCCGATGGCGATGAAGCCGAGGACGGTGAAGATGCTTCCGGCGTTCCAGCCGCCGGCCCCGGCGATCTGCTCGCCGGCTTCGTTTGCGGGTGCCGGCCCGTGGAGCGTGAGCAGGTCGGGGTTGATCGCGCGGAGCGAGTCGAGCAGGTTTGTGAAGCCGCCGATCTCCATGAACGCCACGATCGGGAGCACGACCAATCCGAGCAGCATGAGTGTGCCCTGAAAGACGTCCGACCAGACGACGGCGGTAAAACCGCCCTGTGTGATGTAGAGCAGCACCACGGCGAAGCCGAAGGCCGCGCCGACGTAGTGGTTCCAGCCGAGGAAGTCGTAGAACGCGCCGCCCGCGGCGTGGACCTGAGCCGCGGCGTAGATCGGGACGAAGATGACGAGCGCTCCCGCGGCGATGAGTCGCAGCCAGTGCGATGAATCGCGGAAGCGGGACTCGAGATAGTCGGGGACGGTCAGCGAGTCGTACTTGTCGGTGAGCCGTTTGAAGCGTTTGGCCATAAACAACCACGCGCCGGCGACGCCGATGATCTCGCCGAGCACAACCCAGAACGCCTGCACCCCGACGGCGAAGCCCATGCCGGTGAGTCCGAGCAGCAGCCACGCGGACTCCCCGGTCGCGCGGCTGGAGAACGCCACATTGATGAACCCCAGACGCTTGCCCGACGCGAAGTAGTCCCGGATGTCGTGCATCCGGCGCGACGCGATGAAACCGATGACGAGGAGTGCTGCGACATACAGCCCGATCGCGATCAGTTGGGCGGTCATGGGCGTCCTTCCGAGTCTCTGGGGGCGGGGCTCTCCTGAGCGGGCGTGAGGAATTCCTACACGCGCGCAGATAGGCACGCACCATAGCGGGATGGTGCGCATTGTGCAGAAAGTGGTTATTTCAGGTCAGTCCGCGTGCTTTTCGCGAAGGCGTGGACTCAGGCGGAGCAGCAGTTGCGTCCGTTCGAACTCGTCGAGCACTTCCTGCAGCACCGCGCGGACCGGGTCGGCGGGCGGCTCGGCGAGGACGACGCCCGCACCGCCTTCTGGCAGGGCCTTGCGGGCCATCGAGCGATAGCGGCTGAGCGAGCGATCGCCGTAGCGGGCGACGGGCTCGAAGTCCTCGGCCATGAAGAAGGTGATCGGCACCCGATAGCCTGCGTTGATCGGCAGGGCCATCTGCAGACGCGGGTAGTCGTTGCGGTTGACGAAGCGGAGTTCGATCAGCGGGTTCGCCTCGGCGATGCGCTGCATCGCGGCACCCTGCAGGGCGCAGTCGCCGCACCACGTGCCGGTGATGCACAGGACCTTCATGGCGCGCGTGAAGCCGGCGATAAGCGATTGCTGATCATCGGTCAGTTCGAGCTGCGTGTAGCGGGTGTGCCACTGGCCGTCGTGGCCCTCGGCGGCGCCGCTGGCGACGAACTGCGGATAGGCAACGCCCTGTTCGAATACGGCTTTCAGTGCATCGGTGGGGAACATCTCTTGGTCGGACTCCGGTGGTGGCTTAGTCGTCGTGCTTCTGACGCAGGCGGGTGGACAGTCGGAGCAGCAGGTGTACGCGCTCGACCTCGTCGAGCCAGTCCTGCAGCGTGCCGGCGAGCTCGTCGTTCGGAACCGGTGCGCCGGGGATGGCGCAGGCGGCGCCGAGCTGCTTCTTCGCGATGGCGCGGTAGCGGGTCAGCGTGCGATCACCGAAGAGCGATACGAGTTCGAAGTCCTCGGCCATGAAAATGGCGACGGGGACGCGCATCCCGCCGCAGATCTGGATCTGCTCGGCGAGGTCCGAGTGCTCATCGCGATCGACGATGCGCAGGTCGACGGTGCCGCTCGAGGCCTCGGCGATCTTCTGGAGCAAGGGGATTTGCTGGACGCAGTCGCCGCACCACACGCCGGAGGAGACGAGGACCTTCATCTGGCGGGTGAACGCACCGACGAGTTTAGCTTGTTCGTCGGTGAGTTGGCACTGGTCGTAGATCTTCTTCCAGCCGTCCTTCTGCGCATCGGTGCCGGTGGCGACGTACGCGTCGTAGGCGTGGGCCTGTTCGAACTTGGACTTGAGGTACTCGGCGTTGAGGGTCATGGATTGGGTGGCAGACATGCTGTTGCTCCTTGCGGGGTGGAGCGGATGCTAGGCAACAACTGTCGGACGGGCGTCAGGAGACGAGGGCGAGGAGGCCGGCCAACCCGAGGTACATGCCCGCGTTGATGAGGTAAATGATGGTGAGGTAGACGGCGGTGACGATCGCGTTTTCCTTGAGCCCCAGCTTCACGAGCAGCTTGAGCGAGGCCATCATCCCTATCACGGTCGCCGGCAGCGCGATCGCGTGACTCCGTAATATCTCTCCCCACGGGAACAGGTCTGCCTGCTCGGCCGGGGAGAACGCACCCGGGCCGTCGATCATCAGGAACAGCGGGATGTTGATCGCGCTCGTGAAGAGTATGGCTAGAAGTTGAACCAGCAACCCTTTCCAGACCGAGATGCGATGGTCGGTCAAGAGGCGCACAACCAGAGACAGGATGAGCCCGAAGACGAGCAGGACCCCGAAGCCGGCGGCGAGGCCGGCGAGGACTCCGACGATGATTGGGAGGAGCATGACAAGGGCTTCCACAGCGATCGACCTTTCGCATCAGGGCTCAAGCGTCCTGGGCCACACGGCCCGGGGCGATGCCACAGCGTAAAGAGTCCTTCCGCCGGATGGAAGCATAAAATCGCGCGGCCGTCGGATCGGCGTCTGCTCAGTACCGCTCAGAATCGTTGGCCGGCGAGCCGCCCCATTCGCTGGAAGCGCGTCCGTTGATGGTGGTGCCGTTCTGGATGCCGTCGGTCACGCCCTCGATGAAGTCGTGGGGGAAGTTGAGCGTGGGCTTGCTGAGTTCGTCGAGCTGCTTGATCTGCTCCTGTGTCAGCGTGACCTCGAGCGAGCCGAGGTTGGCGTCGAGCTGTTCAGCGTTCTTGGCGCCGATGATCGTTGAGGTGACGCCGCAGCGCTGGCGGACCCAGGCGAGGGCAACCTGCGCCGGTGTCGCGGGCTTGTCGCCGACGGTCCGGTTCTTGGCGATCTCCTTGAGCTTGTCGACGATGTCGAAGGTCTTGTCGGTGAGGTAGCGCGAGTCGGACTTGTAGCGCCCGCCGCCGGTGTCGCCCTCGCGTGTGTACTTGCCCGTGAGGATGCCCCCCTTGAGCGGCGACCACGGCGTGACGCCGAGCCCGAGCTCGTTGGCCATGGGAAGCAGTTCACCCTCGACGGTTCGCTCGACCAGCGAGTACTCGATCTGCAGCGCGATGAGCGGGGCCCAGCCGCGGAAGTGGGCGATCATCTGGGCTTGTGCGACCTTCCACGCGGGGGTATCGCTGAAACCGATGTAGAGCACCTTGCCGGAGGAGACGAGGTCGTCGAGGCCTCGCATGGTTTCCTCGACCGGGGTGTGGCGGTCCCAGAAGTGCAGCCAGAGCAGGTCGATGTAGTCGGTCTGCAGGCGCCGCAGCGACTGGTTGACGGACTCCACCATGGCCTTGCGATGCGAGCCGCCGCCGTTGGGGTCGTTGCGGTACATGTTGCCGAGCCACTTGGTCGCGAGGACGGTGCGGTCGCGTGCGGGGAACTTGCCGCCGCCCTTGCGCTTGAAGTAGTCGCCGAGGATCTGTTCGGAGGCGCCCTTGTTGTAGATGTTGGCGGTGTCGATGAAGTTGCCGCCGGCGTCCAGGTACTGATCGATGAGTTTGTACGAGTCGTCGGCCCCGACTCCGAAGCCCCACTCGGTGCCGAAGGTCATCGCGCCCATGCACAGCGGGCTGACGCGCAGGCCGGAGCGGCCGAGGGTGACGTAGTCGTTGAGTGCGGGCATCGGCGGTTCTCCTCGGAGCGGCGGGAAAGGGTCGGGGAGAACCATAGGCCCGGCGGGGCGAGGCGGTCAGTCGCGTTCGCTCAGGCGGGTTTCGATGCGGGCCAGCGTGTCGCGAATCTCGGTGAGCACGGCGAGGGTCTCGGGGGGTGAGGCGATCGCGGCGGGGTCCTGCGGAGCCGGTGCCGCCGCGTCGGCTCGGTCCTCGAGGTCCTGTGATCCCACCACCCGGTCGCGCTGGGTCAGCACGGCCTCGCGGAACTCGCGCGAATCCTTGATTCCGACCAGCGAGACCAGCGCTCCGCCCGCCGAACCGGCGTTGCCCGCGGTCTCGACCTTCATGGACTCCAGGTCCAGGTAGCGCATGAGCGGCCCCTAGTTCATCTGCATGTCGGTGATCTTGTCGAGCGGGATGGCCTTCTCCGTACGGAACAGCAGGCCCTTGCCGATCTTCAGCTTGCGGGCGGTGAGCACGCAGGAGAGCTTCTGGAAGTACAGCGAGTAGTACCACTTGCTGATCGCCCATACGATCGCGGGAAACGCCAGCAGGATCAGCGAGACGCCGACGGTCGGGACGGCCAGCACCACCGCCAGGATCACAAAGATCACCGACGAGCCGATGGTGGCGCTCATCGCGTGATACTTGATGGCTTCTGGAGTGAATGAGGCTTCCTGAAGGATTCGTTCTTCGCGCACGGGGCGGTCCTTTCGGTCGTGGCTTCTCGCCTACTCGTTCCGGGTTTCGGCGACGAACTTTCGCAGCGCCTCGAAGGCCTGGATCGGGCTCATGCGGTCGAGGTCGAGGGTCTTGATCTCCTCGATGACCGGATGGGGGACATACTCGGTAAAGAGTCCGATCTGGCCCGAAGGGTCGGCCCGCTGCTGGCGAGAAGCCGGGTAGCCGGAGGAGTCGGCGGTCTCGCCGATGGAGTCGTGACTGACGCTCAGCGACGCGAGCAGATCGGTCGCCCGATCGATGACCGGCGACGGCAGGCCGGCGAGTCGCCCGACGTGCACGCCGAAGGACCGGTTCGTCGCCCCGGGCAGGATCCGGTGCAGGAACACGATCTCGTCGCCCCATTCGCGCACGGACACGTGGAAGTTCGCGACCCGACCGGGCAGACGGTCGGCGAGATCGGTGAGTTCGTGATAGTGGGTGGCGAACAGCGTGCGTGGCGGCGTCTCGCCGGAGGCGAGGTACTCGGTAATCGCCCACGCGAGTGAAAGGCCGTCGAGCGTGGAGGTACCGCGACCGATCTCGTCGAGGATGATGAGCGAGCGAGGGGTCGCGTTGTTGAGGATGTTGGCGGTCTCGGTCATCTCGACCATGAATGTGGACTGGCCCCGGTGCAGGGCGTCGTCGGCGCCGATCCGCGTGAAGATGCGGTCGGTCAGGCCGACGGTCGCCGTCTCGGCAGGCACGAAGCTGCCGGTGTGGGCGAGCAGCGTGATCAGCGCGACCTGGCGGATGTAGGTGCTCTTGCCGGCCATGTTGGGGCCGGTGATGAGCGCGAGGCATGGGGCGGTGTCCTCGGATTCCGCCGATTCGGGCTTTCCGAGCGCCGTGTCGTTGGGCACGAAGCCGTCTCCGGCGATCTCGTCGAGGACGGGGTGGCGCCCCTGCACGATGTGCAGCGCCGGCTCATCGACGATCGTCGGACGAACCCACGAGCGAGAAGCAGCCCGGTCGGCGAAGCACAGAAGCACATCGAGTTCAGCCACCACACCCGCAAAGACACCGATCTCGCGCGCGAGCGCGACGACCCGATCGCAGGTCTCGTGGAACAGATCGAGCTCGCGCGCGACCGCTTTCTCGCCCGCGCCGAGTACCTCGTCCTCGAACTGCTTGAGTTCGGGCGTGATGTATCGCTCGGCGTTCTTGAGCGTCTGTTTGCGCGTGAAGATGTCCGGAGCGCGCTTCGCCTGACCGGCGGGCAGCTCGATGTAGTAGCCGAAGACCTTGTTGTAGCCGACCTTCAGCGAGGGCAGGTCGTGCCCGTCGATGAGCTGTTTCTGGTACTCGGCGAGGAAGGTATTGGCTCTGGCCCGAACGGTGCGGGCACGGTCGAGGATCTCGTCGACGCCGTCGCGAAACAGGCCGCCGTCGCGCAGGTGGGCGGGCGGGTCGTCCACGCAGCGGGACGCGATGTCCTCACCGATCGGTTCGAGCTGTTCGCGCAGCGACTCGATCTCCTCGAGCGCCGGGGCGAACGCCGGTGCTCCCGACAGCGTCTCGCTGATCGGCTGCAGTTTCCCGAGCGACCGGCCGAGCGCGACGAGATCGCGCGGCGTTGCACGGCTCAGGCCGACGCGAGCCGCGATCCGTGCGACATCCTGCAGGCCCGTGAGGGCGTCGCGCAGTTCGCTCGCCAGTTTGCGATCCTCGATCAGCGTGGACACGCAGCGCTGCCGGGCCTCGATGCGGGCCCGGTCGCACAGCGGCGAGCACAGCCACTCGCGCAGCAGGCGCTTGCCCATGGCGCTGCGGGGGCCGGTCCGCCCGAGGAAGACGCCGAGCAGCGAACCGTCGGTCCGTCCGCCCCGCACGGTCGACTCGATCTCGAGCGATCGCAGCGAGGCGGCGTCGATCCGCAGGTGGTCGGTGCCCTGCTCGCGGATCGGGGCGCTCAGGTGCGCGAGCGACTTGCGCTGCATGGCGATGGCGGTCGGTGTCGCGCCCGCGATCGGCTTGCCCGGCTCATCGTCGTCGGGCATGGCCTGGGTTTCGCGCAGGTAGCGCAGGACCGCGCCGATCGCGCCGACGGCTTCGTCGTCGTCGGCCAACCCGAACCCGGCGAGGGAGGCGACCTGGTAGTGGCCACGGATCGCTTCGAGGGCTTCCTCGCGCCGAAAGTGCCAGCCCGGACGCGGCGTGGCCGGGACGCCCAGCGCGTCGATGAGGCGCTGTCCGCGTTCGGGGATCTCGCCGTCGGCCGTCGACGCCACCAACAGTTCGCTCACGCCCCGACGGGCGAGCTCGTCCACGGCGTCGCGCACGCAGCAGCCGTCGACGACGAAACGCCCGGTCGAGAGTTCGACGGTCGCGATGGCGACGCGGTCGTTGGGATCGTTGCCCACGCCGAGGAAAGCGACGCACGCGAGGTGGTTGGCCCGCGAGCCGTCGAGGTGTTCGTCATCGACGAGCGTGCCGGGGGTGAGCACGCGGGTGACGGCCCGCTCGACCACGCCTTTGGCTTCGCGCGGGTCCTGGATCTGATCGCACATGGCGACGCGATACCCCTGCTCGATCATCCGGCGCAAGTACGACTCGACGGAGTGGTGGGGCACGCCGGCCATCGGCTGACCCGGGGACCGCTCCGTCAGGGTGATGCCGAGGGCCTTGGAACAGGTGACGGCGTCCTCGCCGAACATCTCGTAGAAATCGCCCATGCGAAAGAAGAGGATGCAGTCCGGGTAGCGTTTCTTGAACGCCTCAAACTGGCGCATGGCCGGGGTGAGCTTCTTCTCTTTCGGGGTCGTGGTCGGCATGGCGAGGGGCGAGTGTACCGCCGGTGGCGGGTCGGTCGAAGGGCAAAAACGACACGCGGCCCGGCGTTGTGCCGGGCCGCGAGGCCAGTGGAGCGGATGAGGGTCGAACTCACAACCTCCTCGATGCGACCGAGGCGCTCTCCCAATTGAGCTACCGCCCCAGATGCCCGGAAAACCGGGATTTGGACGAGCATTGTAGCAATCGACGCGGATTGTGTGCGAACTTTGAGAGAAAACGAGCCGAGTTATTGAGAATGCGGTATCATTAACTGTCGAGCCTCGCTCCGGAGAATTCTGTGGTGCCACTCTCATTCAGACTTGTTGCGATGGTCCTTTGCGGTGCGTTCGTTCCCCTGCTCTGCGCGTGCGCCGACGAGGCGTCGCGTGCGCGACCCGATGGCCCGACACGGATCGTGGTTTCGATCCCGCCGATCGCCTGGGCGGTTGAGCAACTCGCCCCGGAAGGGGCGGAGATCACCGTGCTCCTTGAGCAGGGGCAGTCCGAGCACGGGGCCAGCCTGACGGCCGCCGATACCACCGCGCTGCGCAACGCCGATCACGTGTTCCTGGTCGGCTGGGGCCTTGAGGCGAGCGCCGAGCGGGTCCTGCGTCGTCCTGCGTCTTGGCAGAGCGTTCATCGCCTGTCACGCGTTCTGGAGACGAGCGGAATCGATCTCGTCTCCCACACGGTGCCCTGCGACGACCCGTCGCACAACCACATCCAGCACTACGCGACAGATCCGCACGCGTGGCTCGATCCGATCGCGATGGTCGAGTGGGTGCGTGCCGTCGGGGAAGCGCTCGGTGCGAGCGAGGATCGGATCGAGGCGCTCGTTTCGGAGTGTCGCTCGATCGACGACGAGTATGCCGCGGCCCTTTCGGTGGTGGATCAGCGCCGGATCGTGACGCACCACAACGCGTACGGCTGGATCGCGAGCCGTTACGAGCTCGAGGTTGCCGCGGTGATCCGGCCCAACGAACTCCTCGAGACCACCCCCGGCGAACTGAACGAGGCCGTCGAAGCGGTGCGGGCGCACGGGATCGACGCGGTGTTCATCGAGCCCCAGTTCTCCGGGCGAGCGGCGAATCGCTTGCGAGAACTGACCAGCGTGCGACTGCTCACACTCGATCCGCTCGGGAGCGGTGATTGGCCGGCGACGATGCGCTCCAACCTCGGTTCGCTCGTCGAAGGCCTGTCCGGGGACGCGTCGGATCCGGAGGGTCCCGAAGAGCCGGTACCATCTTCGACGTGAGCCCTCCCCCGGAAACGGAATCACCGCCGGCGATCGTCTTCGACCGCATCGGGTACGCCTATCCGGGCCACGAGCCCGCGGTCGAAGGAATCTCCTTGCGCGTCCAGGCCGGTGAGCGCCTCGCGATCATCGGTCCGAACGGCGGGGGCAAGTCGACGCTGCTCAAACTGCTGCTCGGTGAACTCACGCCGCGCTCGGGTTCGATCCGGGTCTTCGGCGTCACACCCGGCGAGGCCCGTTCGCAGCGGGTGATCGGCTACGTGCCGCAGCGCAGCGAAGCGGAGCGATCGTTCCCGGTGAGCGTCCGTCAGGCCGTGTCGATGGGCGCGACCGTTGGGCTGTCGCCATGGCATCGGACGCCGCGAGCGATCATCGAATCGGTCGACCAGAGCATCGAGCGTGTCGGCCTGTCGGCGATCGCTGAACGCCCGGTGGGGGCGTTGAGCGGTGGCCAGTTCCAGCGGGTGCTGCTGGCGAGAGCGCTGGCGGTGAAACCACGGGTTCTGGTTCTCGATGAGCCCACGGTGGGCATCGATGCCGCGGGTCAGGAACAACTGGCACAGGTACTGGACCGACTGCACGCCGACGGCGACCTCACGATGCTGATCGTCAGCCACGATGTCCGAGCGATCGCCGGGCCGCAGCGCGGCGGGCCGGACGCGAAGCCGTTCTGCGACCGGGTCGCGTGCCTCCGTCGCACGCTGCACTTCCACGACTCGCCGGAGGGAATCACGCCGCAGGTCCTCGCTCATGTCTTCGAGCACGATCTCTCGGCTGTGTTCGGCCAGGTGCACGTGGAGGCGCACACCGCCGAGGACTGCAGCGACCCCGCCCACGCGACCGGCCACACGCACGATCACCACGGCGCGTGCACGGATGAGCACCACGATCGGCCGGGGGGCGCATGAGAACGCTGGATTACCTCTTCGGTCCTGGCGCGACGATGCAGCCGGCAGCGCTGGCGGCAGTCGCCGTCGCGCTGCTCTGCGGGCTGCTGTCGCCGGTGGTGGTCCTCAAGCGGATGGCGTTCATCGGGCAGGGCGTATCCCATGCGGCATTCGGGGGTATCGGTCTGGCGGCGGTGCTCGGTCTGTTTTCCGTGGGGGCGGCCGGTTCGGGCACGCCTTTGGGCGCGATGGGGGTCGTCGGAGCCTTCTGCATCGGTTCGGCCCTGGTCATCGGCTTCCTGAGTTCGAAGAGCGGCGTGAGCGAAGACACGGCGATCGGTGTCCTGCTCGTTGCCTCGATGGCGCTCGGATTTCTCCTGCTGCAGGTTCACCGATCCCGGCCCGGCGGTTCGGCGATCAGCGTGGAGAGCGTATTGTTCGGCGATGTGGCGACCACGGGGGTGACGCAGGCCGTCGTTGCCTGGGCGGTTCTGCTCGCGAGCGCGTTCGCGCTGTTTATCGCCCGTCGCCCGCTCCTGTTCTGGGCGTTCGACGAGCCCATGGCCGAGTCGCTGGGCGTTCGCACGGGGGCGGTCCGTGCGATGCTCATGGTCGTGCTCGCGATCGCCATCGTGGTCACGATGCAACTCGCCGGCGTCATCCTGGCCACGGCGATGCTGGTTCTGCCGGGGGCCGCAGCGCTGCAGTTGTCGCGCCGTCTCTCGCGCGTGATCGTTCTGTCGGTGATTCTGGGGCTCGCGGGGGCCGCGATCGGTCTGGTGATCAGTTTCGAGACCGACTGGCAACCGGGGCCGAACATCGCGATGGTGTACATCGCGGTGTTCATCGCGGCCCGGCTGTACCGATCCATCCGGCGTTGAGCTGGCTCGCGACCCCTGAAATCCCGCGCGAGGTTCCGAACCGGAGGCCCCTCGTGTCGATAGACAGTCTTGGCGCCCGTCGGACGAGTCCCCGAAGGTCCGATAGTTCTTTCCTGATCACCAGAGAGTAGATGTGACCGAAACGCACGGACGCAGCACCGCCGGCCAACTGCTGAGCATCATCGCGTCCGGCTGGGCGCGGCTCGGGATCACATTCGTGGCCGGGCTGATTATCACGGCGCTGCTGATCAGCGAGTTCGGTCTGATCCGCTTCGGGATGTTCATCTTCATCCTCCAGGTCACGGACCTGACGCTGTACGCGTGTTTCTCGGCGCTCTCCAGATCGATGATCCGCGACTTCTCGGCCTTCAGAGCGCGCGGCGACTCAACGGAGTTCCGACGCGTCTTCTCCTGCGGTGTCGTCATCTCTGTCTCGCTCTTCCTGCTGATTGCCGCAATCGGCTGGCCGTTCCAGGCCCTCGGCGTGTTGATCCTCGACTACGCCCCGGAACTGCACTCGGATCTACGGTCGACGATTCTCGCGACTGCGCTCGGCGCGGCCTTTTACCTCGGCATCACGCCTTGGCAGGCCATGGTCATCAGCGCGGGAAAGATCCTGCAGCTGAATGCGTTCATGCTGGCCAACCGGCTCTGCGATCTTGTCGCGGTGCTCGTCGTGATGCAGTGGGGGATCGCCGAAGGGTTTGTGGCGTTCGTCTGGCTTCGCACGCTGCTACGGGTCGGTGTGCTCACCGCGCTGGCCCTCTACGGACGCTCGCGCAGCCCCGATGCGAGGTTTTCACCGAGACTGGTCAGCGGCAGGGTCATACGCAGCCTCTTCCGCACCGGCGGCTGGGCCATGAGCATCCCGGTCTCGCAGTACTCGTTCTACGAACTCGACCAACTCCTTCTGAACCTGTTCGTCGGCCCCATTTACAACGCGATCTACGGCGTAAGCAACCAGGTCCGAGGGTACGCGCGGCTGGCCGGTTCCTCGATCATCCTCGGTACCGACGCGCTCGCGTCCGACCTGCACGAGCAGGGACGCATCGACACCGTTCGCAATGTGCTCGATGCCACGATCCGCTTCCCGCTCGTGATCACCGGCTGCTGCGCGATCCTGCTCGGCGTGTTCGCTGAACCGGTGCTCACCGTCTGGCTCGCCGATTCCATCGCCGAGGGCTCCGCACCCGGCGGGCCATCGCCGTCCGAACTCATCGAGATCATCGCGACCTTCGCGATCGTGACCCTGATCGGAACGGTCGTAGCCGAGCCCCACTACGCAGCGGCCAGCGTGCTGTACGGCATGGGGCACCTGAGGCGATTCAGCCCGCTCATGTTCGCAGCGGCCATCGCAAAACCCGTCATCGCGGCGGGGCTGCTCGCATTCGGGTTCGCCCCGATCAGCGCGATCATTGTCACCGTCGTGATCCAGATCCTGCTCTACGGCGTGTACTTCCCGTGGCTGATCGCCGATGTCTCGCGTCGGAGCGTCGCGCAGCTGTGGCGGACGGTCTACTTCCGCCCGGTCGCCTCGCTCGCGATCTTCCTGGGCATCGCCCTGGGCGTGCGCGCTATCGTGAGCATTGATTCCGTCGTGTCGCTGGCGACCGTGCTCGTCGTGACCGGCGCGACCTATGCGCCCCTGGGGTACTTCCTCGCCCTGAACCCGAATGAACGCGAGCGCCTGCTCGGAATGATCGCCGGACGTCTGGGGCGGGCACGCCGGCGAAGCGCGCCCGAGACGGTGGCGGGGCAGCCGACGCCGGATCAGCCTCCGGGTCTTGCTTCAATGTCGAGCGAGACAAAGACCCCTCGATGATCGCTGCCCGGAATGCGGACGGTCGTCCACGAGCGCACTGATATTCCCGGGGAGACGAACGCCCCGTCGATTGACGATCTCGCGAACCACGGGAGCGAAGCGGGGTACGTGCCGTCCCAGACCCGAACGGGTTTCGCCCGACGCAGGCCGAGGTTCTCGGTGACGAGTCGCGAACGGACGCCCGTCGGAGAACTGTTCAGGTCACCGGCGACAATCATCGGTTCGGATTGAGAGCCCGTCGGTCCGTCGATGCGTTCGAAGTGTTGAGCCAGCCTGGTGAAGGTGTGCTGGCCGTACCCCCAGGTTGCCCGCGTGCGAGGCGAAGGCGCGTGGACCGCGGCGAAGCGGATCCGCTCTCCGCCGAGATCGACGTAGCCCGCGCGATAGCCCCAGCTGCTGGCCAGACCCGGGGAAGCACCGTTGTCGTTGCTACGCGTCAACGGGTGCTTGCTCAGGACAATGATCTGGCCCGAGGAGTTCGCGTCAACGCCGTCGCGGTAGGGGTAGCGCTCGAGCAGCGGCGGGTGCCCCGGCAGTGTCCGGATGATCTTCCAACTCGATTCGACGATCACGACAAGGTCGGCGTCTGCGTCTTCGATCACCGTGAAGATGGCCTCGTCCCGGTCGTTGCGCGAGTGCACGTTCATCACGAGGATGCTGACTCCGGTTCCCGTGGCCGCCGACCCCGCTGTCGGCGCTCGCTCGACGCCGAGCATCCATGAGAATCCAGCGGCGGTGACCACCGCGAACACTGCGCACCAGACCCAGCGCCCGAACGCGGCCTGCCAGATTGAGACGACGCACCCGACCAGGCATACCTGCGCGAGCAGGCTGGCCACGATGTCGAACCTCCAGTCCAAGTGGATCAGTTCGGGCGAGGCCGCGCAGACCGCCAGCGTCGCGAGCAGCACGACCCGCAAAGCGACCGCCGAGATCGTCCAGACCAGACGCCACGCCGAGCGGCGCCGATCCTGCGGAGCGGCTTGTTCGCGGCTGGCATCAGGCATCAGGGGTGTCTTTGCGCGCACAGAACGATCATCGGAGCCCTCAGGCCATCTTCTGCGCAAAGAAAGCGGGGCGTTGCCGGTAAGCAGCGCCCCGCTGGAGGAGAGAGAGAGATCTGTGTGTCAACATATGTTTCGTCTGATTCAAGATATCGTCAGGAATTCTGTTTCAAGTAGAAAAATGAGATTTGCGCGTCAGATGCCACCGCAGTGGGGGATTTTTCAGAGGATCTGCCGCAAAAACTGCCTCGGGACCCCAACTGCTTGCGGTCGCCGCGAGAGAATCCACCAGATCTGTGGTCAGGAGCGACCCAGACCGAGCTGCTTCACCGCGTCCACGAAGTACCCGTGGACTTGAGGCGGGGCACAGATGATGCCCTTGTTCATTTCGAGGCGAACCCCATGAGAAAACTCGAGAGGATAGCCATGGATATCCGTAACCTGAGCCCCGGATTCTCCCGCGATCAGGGCACCGGCGGCGTGATCCCAGATTTTCTCCACGTATGCCCGCCGGGCCGGTAGACGGAGGTAGCCATCGGCCTGCCCGCGAGCGACGACGGCGTACTTCGCCTGGCTGTCGAGGCGAACCGGCTCGCGTGATGAGATGCCGCGTTGCTCCAGCAATTCGAGAACGCGGTCGGTGTCGCTGGCGCTGGAGTGGTCCTTCTCGACCGAGGCGCAGATCGAGATTCCTTCGATCGGCTCGTGGTGGAGACGGTTCATGGTGTGCCCGTCGGAGGTCCAGGAGTCCGCGTCGCGGTCGCAGTGTGTTTCCCAGACGCCGTCGCCCCGGATCGACAGATACAGGCTGCCTCGTGGGTCGACAAGGCCCGGGTCGTCGCTCTGATTGAGGGAGAGGTTGGGGCAGCCGAGCGCGCCGATGACCGGGCTGTCGTGCTCGATCCAGGCGAGGCTGATGGCGTATTGCTGACCTCGAAGAAAGCCCTTCGTTCCGTCCACGGGGTCGAGCGTCCAGAAGTTGTGCAGGTCGTCGCGTTTCGGCTCGGCGTTGCCCCGGTCGATCGCGTCGAGCATCGCGTCCATTGTGGCATCAGGCCAGGCCAGGCGCACGGCGTTGAGTACCGCTTCGGGCAGCGCGGGCGACCCGGCTTCCAGTCGCGAGCGGAGGTCGTCGGCGTCTTCCTCGGCGACCAGGTGCACCGCTCCGAGCGCATCCTCCAGGAGGTGAGCGATCACCGCCTGCGCCGCGTAGTCCGCGACCGTGACCGGGCTCGAGTCATCCTTGAGCACGCTCCGGACGGAGTCGCTGGTCCGCTGCACGTGACGGCACACCTCAGCGGCTTCGATGACCGCGTGGCGCGATGCTTCAAGCATCTTCGAATAGTCGGACATGGCTCAGGCCGTCGCTTCGACGCGGAGCATGCCGCGCTCGCGGAGGAACGCGAGGCACTGCTCGACGCATTCTTCGATGTTGTGCTCGGCGGGCTTGAGGTGCAGGTCCGGCTTCTGCGGCGCTTCGTACGGATCGTCGATGCCGGTGAAGCCCTTGATCTCTCCGGCGCGAGCCTTCTTATAGAGGCCCTTCGGGTCGCGCTGCTCGCAGACTTCGAGCGGCGTGTCGGTGAACACCTCGAAGAACGGAAGCCCAGCCTCTTCGTGCACCTTGCGGGCCGCTTCGCGGTCCGAGGTGTAAGGGCTGATGAAGCTGGCGAGCGTGATCTGGCCGGAGTCGGTGAAGAGTTTGCAGACCTCGCCGATGCGCCGGATGTTCTCGGCACGGTCCTCGGCGGAGAAACCGAGGTTCTTGTTCAGGCCCATGCGGATGTTGTCGCCGTCGAGGCGGTAGCAGGGCGTGCCGGATTGGACGATCACCTGCTCGAGGGCGGACGCGATAACCGACTTGCCGGAGGCGGAAAGCCCGGTGAACCACATCGTGCAGCCGCGGCAGTTCAGGGCCTCCCATCGCTCGTCGCGAGTCAGATTTCCTTCGTGCCAGTGGAGGTTCGTGCCCTTGATCTCGGTCATCGCTCTTCTTCCTTCGCTGCTCGTGGGCACGCGGTTCAGACCGGCCCGGTGAAAGACAAATCCGCCGATCGCGACTGCGATCGGCGGGTCAATCGGAGACCACGAAAGGTAGGCGTCCGACATCAAGGGTGCAAGCGTTGAGGCGGATGTCAGAGGACCGAATCATGCACCGGTTCGGCGGGTTCGCGGCGATCATCAGGATTCGGGACGCTGGGAGTCTCGGGAACCCGAGGAGCAGGCATTCTTCCAGCGATGCCGCTCAGCACATCGAGTTGCTCGGTGGCGTTGCCGTGCTGGGTAATCAGTGTCACCCGGGGGCTGTCGTCCGAAACGACCTCGCCCCCCTCGTTGCGGGCGGAGGCGATCCAAGCGACGGCCTGCACACGATCGAGACTCTGGAGCCACGCGCGGACAGACTCAATCGACTCCGCATCGTCGATGCCGCGGAGCCCGACGAGGGCACGGACCCGGGCCTGCAGATCGATCGCTTCGGCATCTCCCTCGGGGAGCAGGAGTTCGAGGCCCGCAGAGGCGATGATCGACTCCACCCAGTTCGCACGGGTTTCGGTGCGTTCCGGTTCGCCGGAAGAGAGCTCGCGGACAATGAGTACGCCGCCGTTGTTGCTGCTCTCGACCGCCCTGGTTCCGGTGATGAGCGGACGAAGCGCGGTGCTCGCTGGGTCGAACCACATGGACCGTTGCATGCCGGACCGCTCGCGTCCGCCGATCCAGAGGCCGCCCTCTCGCTCGGCGACCCGAATGGTCACGGACCGGTTCGGGTCGGCGATGTAAAACATCGCTTGCGGCAGTTCTGCGGGAATACGGTCTATGCTCACGTGCGTGCTGGTCGCGGTGTGCGTCACGAACGCCGGAAGAAGGAGGGCGCTCGCGCCGAGCCCGCCGAGCACCAGGAACGCCGCGACGACACCGATCATGACGCCGCGATTCGGGTTGGAGCTGAAGCGCTGATTCCGCGCAGACCGACGCTCGCGGGCGCGTTGCTGCGCCGCGCGGACTCGGGCCTGGGCCGCCTTGCGCTGTTCGACGGCGGTCAGCGGCGAGCGACGGCGCGGCGGGACTGGCGTGTTGGCAGCGCGGTGCACGCGAGCCGGACCGGGGACGGGCGAGGGCTGAGGGGCGCGGGGCGGAACCGGCGCGTTCTCGACGCTGTACCGACCCGTCAACCAGTCCTGCAGTTTGAAGCAGACCTTGCCGCGTTTGGTGCGCGTGGCGGGTTCCGGGTCTGCGTTCCGCTCCTGGTCGCGCGAAAAGACCCAGTTCGGCTCGCTGTTGGGTCCGTCGGCCGACGCCACACCGACCGGTGCGGGCTCGGGTTCCGTGTGAAGCGACTCCGGAGCCTTGCCGCCCATCGAAGGCAGGTCCTTGGGCTTGAGCGCGAACGGGTCGTCGGCTTCGATTACTACACGCAGGTCCGCCAGCATCTCTTCCGCGCTCGAGTATCGCTGGGAGAGTTCGGCCATGGAGCGACGGATGATCCAGCGCAGGGCCTCCGGACAGCGTTTGGTGAGTTGGCTCAGCCCGCCGTGGGCGGGGAAGGAGTTCTCGATCGCCGAGAACAGCACGGCGCCGGCGCCGTAGATGTCAAACTTCACGCCGTCGACCTCGTGGACCTTCGCGCCGCGCAGCGCCATGCGGACCATCTCCGGGTCGCGGAAGTACTCGGTGCCGTGGGTGGTCAGCGTCATCGCCGAACGAAGCGGCGTAACCAGGCCGAGGTCGACCAGCGTCGCCTTGTCCCCGGAGACGATGATGTTGTCCGGCTTGATGTCCTTGTGCCACAGCCCGCCGCGATGGTAGACGCTCAGCGTTTCGAGCAGTTCGGCGATCAGCGTCAGGGTGTATCGCATCCGACGCGGGTCGAGCCCGCCGGCGCCGCTCTCGGCGTGCAGACGCTGCGTGAGCGCGCCCATCGCTTCGCCGGGCACGTAAGGCATCACGTAGAAGAATCGTTCGTCGGTGAGCTCGTGCTCGAGCACGAGGCCGAGTTTCTTCGCGGCCTCCAGCGCACGGCTCTCTCGCACGATCTGGGGCATGCTCGAGCCGTCCTTGAGCGAGAAGCTCTTGATGACAACCTGATCGACATCGGTGATGCCGCGCCGCTCGAAGATCGCCAACCTTCGCGCGTCGGGCTCGGCAACGAACAGTTTCCCGCCCGAGCCGCCGCCCTTGAGCGAGCCGATGATGGTGTACCCGTCGAATTCGCCGGTGCGCTTCGAAGGCTTGTCGGAACCCGGAGCCGCGGCCATGGCGTTCGCAACGCGCACCTCGACGCCCTCGGTCAGGCCCGAGAGCAGCAGGAAGCGGGCCGGGTGACCGATGCAGACTCGATACATCGCGCGGGCAGCGGTCGAGAGTTCGGCGCGAAACGCGCGCCCATAGTGATTGGCGTTGGACCAGCGTGCGATGACGACGTTGAGCACGATCAGCAGGGACAACGCGATGGCGGCGAAGATCGCGCCGATCGTGCGAAAAACGTCGCTGATCACGCCGGCGATGAACCGGTAGAAGTGTCGGATGACCAGACCGACCCCGCGAAAGAACACCTTGAAGAACTTGATCGCGAAGAGGATCAGGAACACGCCCAAGACGGCGGCCATGATGCCGCCGACGATCAGGACCAGGATGCCGGCTAATGAAACGCCCATCGGTTACTCCTCCGTTCCGGCTCGGGTGAGCCGATCAACGGAACGCGGGGTCTTGCTCTCCTCGGCGATCTTCCATCTCCTGGCGGTAGATCTCGGCGATCGCTTCGTCGAACAGCGCGTCCTCCGCATTGGTGGGATTCAGGGTCAGTCCGTTTCGCTCCGCCTCGCCGATTTCGTCCTGCGTAAAGGAATAGGTGTAGATCACTTCGCCCAACCGGGCACGGAGCAGGCCCCGGACCTTCGCCAAACGCCGGCTGACGGTCGGCTCGCTGACGCCGAGCGATTCGGCGACTTCTTTCCCGGGCTGTCCGTCGAGACATCGCATCTGGAACACCGCGAAGTCTGAAAACTCGGCCTCTCGCTCCACCAGGCGGATGGCCTTGGTCACCTTGGCCCGAAAGACTCGGGCCTCGTACTCGCCGTCCGGGCTGGTGCCCGCGGCTTCGCTCATCCAGGCCTCTTCCAGCGAGATCCCTCGGTTGCCCTTGCCCCGTTTGAGGGCCATGCGCCGGTCCATCTCGTCGCCCAGCGTGTGCTTGGCGATCGCGAGCAGCCATGTGCTGAAGCGGGCGCCCTTGGCGGGGTCGTAGCGGTCGATGGAGTCCGAAAGTGCCGCCAGCGTTTCCTGAGACAGGTCGCGGACCGTCTCGTTGCCGATGCGACCGCGACCCCACTTGGCAAGTTGGGCCTCCAGAACCGGGCCGAACGTCTCCCAGAGCTCGTACCAGGCGGCGGTATCCCGGGCCCGAAGGCGCGCGACGAAGCCGGTGGTGAGGTTGTTCAGCATGGTTCCCCTGCCAGTAAATAGGTAATTTGTTCCGCGTTCGCGGTTCAGCATCCAGAATACGCCATTTCTCGCGGGTGTCCTGTCTCATTCCTGGCCTTGAGCGACACGCAATGGCCGGGGGAGCCTCGTTGGGGAGCGCCGGGCACGGCTTGCGAAAGTTTTTTGCGTAAGCGCGAAATCGACTCCGCGAGATCCGGAACAAGGTGGCGGACCGGGTCAATCGGGACCCGCATACCGGAACGAACGCGACGAGCGAATGTGAGCCCGCCGCGAGCAGAGAGAAAGGATCCGTAATGGCCTGCTGCACCAAACCCCTGTTTCGCCTCGCTGTGATCGGCGGTCTTGCCGCGGGAGGCGTCTTCCTCATCTCGCAGACCCCTCGCGGTCACGCCATGCTCTCGCAAGCTAAGAGCAAGATCACCAGCACGATCGACTCCGCGATCGACGATCCGATCGCCCTGCGTGCCCAGCTCCGCAACCTGGAGCGCCAGTACCCGGAGCGCATCGCCAAGGTTCGCGGCGAACTCGCCGAACTGAACCAACAGTCGGATCGCCTTGAGCGTGACCGGGCCGTGGCTCTGAAGGTCGTGGAGATGGCGTCGAATGACCTCGATGTCCTCACCGCCCGCCTCGATCAGGCCCGGAACGTCCGTCAGGACTCGCCGCACGCGGTGATCAACGTCCGCTTCGAAGACCGCACCATGTCGCTCGAAGAGAGCTACAACCGTGCGACCGAGATCCGCAACACGGTGCAGGCCTACACGGTCCGCGCCTCGGAAGCCGAGCGGAGCCTGCAGGTTCTCAACCAGCAGTCCGGTCGCCTGACCGACCTGCTCAACGAGCTTGAGGCCGAGCACACCGCGTTCCAGACGCAACTCGCCCAACTCGACGGCCAGATCGAAGTCATCGCCCGCAACGAGAAGCTCATCGACATGGTCGAAGAGCGTGAGAAGGCGATCCGCAACCTCGACCGCTTCGAGAGCGTCAGCCTCGACCAGGTCACCGGTCGCATGGCCAAGATCCAGGCCGAGCAGGAAGCCCGCCTCACCAGTCTGCTCTCCGGCGCCGAGCGCCGCAGCTACGAAGACATGGCCGAGCAGGAGCTCAGCCGCGAGCAGTCCGCTCGTGAGATCTTCGAGAGCACGATGAAGCTTCCCTTCGAACTGCCCCGCGAGACCATCGAGATCGGTGACGACGGCGAGGTCGAGCACGACAGCGACAGCCGCGGTCCGGTGGCTTCCCGCGACACCGTGATCATCGACTGATCGAACCCCTCACTCTCTGACCGCACTCTCGGGCGGCGCACCTCAACGGTGCGTCGCCTTTTTCGTGCGCCGCGATCAGTCCGCCGAAGCCCGGCCCGCTCGCTCATCGATGAGGCGACGCACGGCGTCGAGGCGGAGGCGGTGTTGCTCGCGGGCCGGCTCGATCTCGGTCAGCGCGAGGATGTGGCGTTCGGCCTCTTCGAGTTCGCCGGCCTGGATCGATGCAGCCGCGGCTATCTCGCGGTTGGTTGCATCGAACGGCGCGACGCGCGTAGCGCGTGTGGCGTACTCGAAGGCCTTCTCGCGGTTGCCGCGTGCGGTGTGCAGGCGGGCGAGCCGAGAGGCGTACGCCGCAGAGTAGTTCTCGCGTGCGTCAAGAAACTCGAGATGCGGAATCGCCCGCCATGGCTCGTCGGAGTCGAGGTAGAGGCGAGCAAGGTTCTGGTGGGGCATGGGGTCCACCGGGCGGGCCGCGGCGTATCGCTCGAGCAGTTCGATGACCCGCCCGTCGATCACGCCGCCGTTGATCGTGATCTGCTCCTGCAGGTAGAGCTCCAGCAGGTCCGGGTGGTCCGGGTGGTCGAGCAGCCAGTATTCGACGAGGTCCGGCGTGATACGGATGAGCCGGGGCTGGAATTCGGGGTTCGCGACGCCGCCGGTCACCCTCAGCGCCGCCTGCGACGCGAATTCCGCGAGCGACTCGGAAACAGCTGCTTCCAGTTCGATGTCCTGCATCGATTCGGCAATCCGCAGCTGGCGGAGGCTCGGCTCGCTGACCATGCCCCAAGTCGCGGCATCGCGATACGCCCACTCCTGGAACCGCTCGAAGAATTCCTGCTGGCTTATGCCGAGGACCTCGGTCATCGCGGCGTCTTCACGCTCGCCGCTCGCGTACGCCTCCATGAGCTGCAGCGGTGCGCTCTCGCCCCACTCGGAGGCGATGAACTCGTACATCCAGTGGCCCTGCGCGTAGGCCTGAGGGCGAGAGTCGGTGCGCGTGAACGCGAGGTTGATCTCGCGCATGTCGAACAGTGTGCCGTTGAGCAGGGCCTGCGTGAGCAGCTGCGCTCGCGAGAAGTCACGCGGGGCTTCCTCGCTGTAGACCGCCGCGGCTTCGGTGAACCAGTGGGGGATGCGGTTGCGCGTCTTGCTGAGCGTGATCGTGTGGGCGTACTCGTGCCGGAACACCCGCAGCCAGTCGTACTCGCCCATGTTCCGCTTGCCGACGCGCGGCACTTCCATCGCGATCAGCGGGCCCGTCGCCGCGGCGACGGTATGGATCCCGGGCATGCCGACGATCCGCACCGCGAACCACTGATTGTCCGGCGCGAGCTCGAGGACCGCCTTGAAGTCCGGCTGGTGGTCGTAGATGTCCACAAGGTCGGCGTGAACGGACTCGATTGGCTCGATCATCTCGCGTGCGAGCACCGCGTCCAGACCGGGGCGGAACCGCACGAGGAAGTTGTCGCTCTCGATGGTCTCCCATGTGCGCAGGTCTTCCAGCAGCTTGATGCTGTTGGCGACACGCACGTTGAACGGGTCGAGCTGCTGTGCACGGCTGAGCGCCTCGTAGGCCTCGGCGTCTCGGGCCGCCTGCACGAGGAGCAACCCGAGTTCGGCATGCCCGCGTGGATCGTTGGGCTGCATGGCGATCGCGCGGCGCAGGTACTCCGCCGCTTCGGCGTACTGGCGACGCTCGGACAGCGACTCGCCGACGCGCAGCAGGGCAAGCGGCGAGCCCGGTGACAGTTGTGCGAAGGCTTCGATTGCTCGCTCGGTGCGCGCTGTGTCGTAACTCATGGCCTCGACGCCCGCGTGCAACGCCGCAACATCGCGGCTGCGCGGGTACCAGGCCCGGGCTCGGGCGAGGAAGGATGCGGCGCGGTCCGGATCGTTCTCGCGCATCCAGCGCCGGGCTCGGATCAGTTCGGCATCCAGCGAGGGCATCGCCCGATCGGGCGCGATCCGCTCGACGTTGAGGTCGAGTCGACGGGCAACCGACGCGGCCCCGTCCACGTTCAGACCATCCACCTGCGTATCGCCGAGCAGGCGCCACGCCTCGGCGACCATCGGATTGATCGCGAGCACCTGCTGCAGGACTTCGATCCCGCTCTCGCGGTTGCCTCGTTCGAGCAGGAGTTCAGCTTCGAGCAGCAGCGCGGGCCAGTACAGACGGTCGATCTGCTGGTGGACCTTGCTGAGCAGCCCGATCATCCGGTTGTATTCCGAGGCCGGCCTGCCGTCGAGCTTGGCCTGCAGGCGCAGCGCCCGCACGCCGGCGACAATACCCTGCGCATCGGAAACACGGTCGGCGCGGGCGAGGTCCGCCAGCACCGGCTGAAGCGCTTCGCGCGCCCGATCGAACTCGCCCAATCTCTCAAGCGACTCGGCGAGGAGCACGCGAGCTTCGTTCGAGTCGATACCTTCGAGCAACTCGATGGCGTTGATCAGTTCACCGCTGCGAACCAGCGATCGCGCCCGTAGCAGCGGGGGGACACCTTCCCGATCGAACACCGGGTGGGCGTACGCGCCGGTGATCAACGCCGCTCGTGCGAGCGTCTCGGTCGATTCGAGGTCGGCCTCGGTCCACAGGCCGTGGAAGACCCGGCGCTCGATCCGTTCCTCTCCCGAGAGATAGGGCAGGTCGATCACACGAAGCACAGCGGGCAGCGGGTCCGGCGCACCGGCGGGCGGCGTCATATCCGGGTTCAGCGACGGCTGCGCCGATGCGGTCACGCTGACCGTGAGCGCCAGGCCGACCGAAGCAAGCAGGCGACGAACTGGCGTGGCTCGGATCATCGGCCAGCCCCCTCGATCGGCAGGCGATCGATCTGAACCGTGTAGCCATCGCCCGGCTCTGCGACCGTCATCTGCTGATCGGTAACACTCTCGTTCACCCTCACGCCCGCCATGAGCACGATGGCAACATCGACTTCTCTGCCGCGAGAATTCTGCCGGCCGGCCCGCGCCATGAGGGGGAGCCAGCGGTTCGACTCGTCCGGCGATCGGAAGTACCAGAGGCGGACAGAGTCGAACTCGTCCTCGTCCTTTGCTCGCGGCGTCAGTTTGAGCTGGACCGCTTCGGTCCGCTCGTCGGCCGCCTCGACCGTCGCGCGGTAGCCCCCGAACTCATCGCGTTCGTTCTCGCCGGCGGGCGCGTCGAGCGAGTCCGTCAGTTCGACAAGTTCGACCTCGTACCGCTCAAGGATGTCACTCTTGCGCTGCCCGATCGGGATGGGGAGCGGGCCCTCTCCGAGCCGCAGTGGATCGACCTCTTCGCCGACGCGTGTTATCTCGCGCTTGCGGAAGGTCTTGTCGTCGTCGTTCCGCTCGATAAGCCAGCGCCCGTCAAAGGCCCACGACTCGTTCAGTTCGCGCTGAACATCGAGGTCGGCGTAGCGGTCGAAGCGCACGACAAACGATCTCATCCCGGCTCGCTGTGTCTGTCCTTCTGGCGTCCGATCACGGAAGAGCAATTCACCGGACCTGTACTGACGATCACCGAGGGTGCGATCGATCCGGTCGTAGACGATCTGTGCTCTGAGATCGCGCATGCCGCGATCGGCGGTCTCCAACTCGGTCAGGATCCGATCGACCTCCGGATCCGGGTGCGTCGGTTCGGTCATCGGAGCGTCCGGCAGTTCCGCAGGGGTCGTCGGGGTCTCGGGATTGCCGAGCAGGCCGGCGATCGCGAGGAGCAGGAGGCGTGTGAAGAGCAGGGGGAGCATGTCGGTCCTTCCGTGGTGGTCGCTCGCTCTCAACAATACCCGTCCGCTCGTGGATGGGTGCGTGGAGGCACGCGTGGTGATTCAGCGTCTCGCCGCGTCGGTGGTACCCTAGGGGTATGAACGCACGTGCCCGCTCTCTGCATTCCATCGGCATCCTGCTCGCCCTGGCCGCCGGAACGGTCGGACTGGCCGGCCAGAACTCCCAGGCGCAGGATGAGGCCGAGCCGATCGCCGTTTTCGCGCCGATCGCGGAGAACGCCCTCGAACTGGTCGTGCCGGAGAACGCCGCAGGGAGGGGAGTGATCTACCACGCCCTCCCCGGGCGCGCTGTTCAGGCGACCTTCACCAGCACCACGCCGATCGAGACCTTTAAGGGCGAAACCGACGGTGTCATAGGCTTCGCGATCGTCGAGCGACCGGAAGAACTGGCTCGGACCCTGTCCGGCGAAGGCGAGTCCGGGTCGGTCGAACGCGGCGCGATGCTCGCGGCGGAATTCGCCGTCCCGGTCGATTCGATCCGGACCGGCATCGAGATGCGCGACCGTCACCTTCAGACCGAGCAGTGGCTCGATGAGGCGCGCCACCCCTACATCCGGTTTCGGCTCGCGTTCTTTGCTGAGCCGGTCGACGCCACACCCGACGGCTCACCGCAAGGCGCACGCACCTTCTCCGGCGCACTCGTCGGCGATATGACGATTAAAGGAGTCACCCGCCCGCTGCGCGTCGAAAACGCCCGAGTGGCCCTGCTCCCCGAGTCCGAGGCCACGCGTCGTGTTTCTCCCGGTGACCTCATGGCGCTGCGCTGTCGGTACACGCTTGCTCTCGCCGACTTCGGCATCCAGAACGCGATCGTCGGGCGCCAGGTCGCTCGCGAGATCGAGGTCGATCAGGTGATCTACCTCTCGACCGTCGGGCCCGGCGAGCAGCATGCCGATCAGTCGGAATCCGAGTCAGACGCTGAATCGAACGAATCCGGGTCCGACGACTCGTCGAGCGATGCGAGGTAATCACGCAGGATCGCCGCGGCGGCGAGGGCATCGCGGCGCTGCTTCTTCTGCTTGTGCGTCATCCCCGACCGCGCCATCTCCCAATCGGCCTGCACCGAGGTCAGGCGTTCGTCTTGGTAGCGCACCGGCAGATCGATGCGCTGGGTGAGTCGCTCGACGAACACGCGGACCAGTTTGGCCCGGGGCCCCTCCGAGCCGTCCATGTTGAACGGCATGCCAACGACGAGCTCCTCCGGCTCATGGTCTCGGATCGCCTGGCAGAGCCCGTCGAGCAGCGAATCGCCGCGATTCAACGGCAGTTCGATCACACCGGCGGCGCTCACGATCCCGGACTCGTCATCGCCGGTCGCAAGGCCCGTGCGACGGTCGCCGAGATCGATCGCGAGGTAGCGCATGGTCCGGCGATCAGTGGGCGCTGATGATCCCGCTGCTGTGCTCGGGCACCGGCGACTCGGATCGCGCGATCGACCCGCTCGGCGCGGTCTGCACCGCGTGACCGGGGATCGGGCTGAAGCGAGAGCCCGCGAGCGGGATGCGCTTGTTGACGTTTGCCACCGGCAGCTTGGGGAAGAGAACCATGCCCGCACCGGTCAGCACGAGGTTGACGAGGATGAAGACGACGACCGAATCGATCCGCAGGAACTTGACCGTCGCGACGGCCACGAGCAGTGCGATCGAAAGCGGGATCATGGCGTTCCAGCAGAGCTTCATCATCTGATCGTAACGCAGCCGCGGGATGGTCCAGCGGATGAACATCGCCAGCACGATCATGAAGATGACCTTGCCGAAGAACACGGTGAACTTCAAGAGCGCCGCCAGCAGGCCGGTGTCTTCCGGCTGAAGGCCGGGGACGAACGGCAGGTGGTACCCGCCGAGGAACAGCAGCACGAAGAACGCAGAGCCCGTGATCAGGTGGGCGTACTCGGCCAGGAAGAAGAGTGCGAAGCGCATCGAGGAGTACTCGGTGTGCCAGCCGCCGACGAGTTCCTGCTCGCACTCGGCGTTGTCGAACGGTGCCCGGTTCCCCTCCGCGAGTGTGCAGGCGTAGAACAGCAGCGCCGCGAGCGGGTGCGCAACGATGAACCACACGCCGCTCCCGGCCACCTGCGCCTCGACGATCGCGTTCGGGCCGACGGTGCCGGCGGTCAGGACAATCACGAGGATGCACAGGCCCATCGGGATCTCGTAAGAGATCATGCCCGCGGAAGCGCGCAGGCCGCCGAGGAACGAGTACTTGTTGTTGGAGGCCCAGCCGCCGAGCGTCATGCCGTACACGCTCAGCGCCGCCACGGCGAGGAGGAAGATGAAGCCGATGTCCACCGCCGCGGCTCCGACGACCGCGTCGCCACCGCTGACGAACTCGCGCCCGCCGAGCACGATCGGGTCGATCGCGATCACGCCGCCCCAGGGGATCACGGCCCAGCCGATGAGCGCCGGGATGACCGACAGCATCGGCGCGAGGCTGAAGAGGATCTTGTCGGTCTGCGGCGGGCGGTAGTCTTCTTTGAGAATGAACTTCAGCCCGTCGGCCAGCGACTGGCCCAGGCCCCAGAACCCGAAGCCGCGAAACAGCTTCTGCAGCAGCGGCAGCCCGAGGTCGAAGCCGACGCGGTTCGGGCCGATCCGGTCCTGAATGTACGCAGAGATCTTGCGTTCGAAGTACACCAGAATGCCCACCGTCGCGAGGACCAGGTGGATCACGATGACCGCGACGATGACCCCAACGAAAAACTGGGGCCCGATCGGGAAAATGGCGTCGAGAATGCTCTCCATAGGGTGGGCATGGTACGCGGCTCGGCGCTCGACGGAAAGCCGCCCAGAGACTCTGGCACCGAACAGATCGAGCCGTATTCAGGTGCGGACGGCTCAAAAACGAACAGGCCCTCGGGAATGCCCCGAGGGCCCGCTGGAGAGTCGGTTGAACCGGACGCCTCGCTCAGCGACGACGGCGAGTCGCGGCGAATCCCGCCAGCGCCATCAGCGCCGCCGAACCGGGAGCCGGGACGATGTAGAAACCACGAGCGTGCTCACCTTCGAGCAGCACTTCGTACCCCGATCCATCGATCGCGATGCTCGAAATACGGCTGTCCGTGAGATCGCCTCGCTCGGAAAAGACCAATTTGCCCGTCAGTGGGTTGTAGACGATGGTTTCGGGCTGAGCGAGATTGCTCGCGACCAGCGACACCGAGCTGAACGATCCGTCGGAAGCAAGATCGACACGCAGGATCGAGCCGTTGTCGAAATCGGTGACCCAGATGCTGTCGGAGCCGGGCACCGTGGCGATGCCGCGGATGTTTGTGAGGTCGGAACCGAAACCGGTGAAAGCGTCCGCGAAATCCACGACGGGATCGTTCGCGAGCGCGTAGTCGCCCGAGCCCGCGTTGTACTCCATCCGCCAGATCGTGGACGACCGACCGTCCACACCGCCGGCGTCGAAGGAGCCGCCATTGACCGCAGTGACAAAGAAGTCATTGGAGCCGTTGGCTCGCGCGAGGCCGAAGCCGTCGTCAAAGCGGACGCCGGTCGCGTTGTTGTCCTCGACGAAGATCGGGCCCGTCGCCCCGCCCAGGGAGACGCTGAAAATACCGTCGATCGTGTCGCCGGTGACGGGCGAGCCCGGGTTGGAGACCGTCAGGAGATTTCCCGAAACCGAGTCGTACGTCAGGCCGACGGGGTTCTGCAGAGGGTTGCCCTGCGTCAGGTAACTCGCGCTGGCCGACCCGCTGAACGGCATATCGATCCGGAGAATGCCCGCGTCGGTCGTGTTCGGGAACGGCAGTCTTCCATCGGCGACATAGAGCTCGCCGGTCGGTCCGGCGGTCACATTCGCGAATCGGGTGTCAGGGTTCACGGAGGCGTATAGCGTGCTGACGCTTCCGGTCGAGTCCAGGAACCGAACGGCGTTCTGTTGCTGGCTCGTGAACACAATGCCTTGGAGGCCCGCGGAGGCGGTGCCCGCTGCCCCGGCGACAAATGCGGCGGCAAGCGTAAGTCGGATCGATGTCATCGGAAGTCCCATTCTCTCTTTGGTGTCAACGGGCGGCGGGCCAGATGGCGACCCGCGTGAGGTGTCATTGTAGTCTGCGACCGGACGGCAACGAGTCAATAGGAACCGCCGCCCAGAGGACCGGTTTATCGGCCCTTCTGCGCATCTTTCGTGTCCCGAACACCCTCGGATTTCGGATTAGGCGGATTGGACCAAAAAATTTGCCGTGCGCCGGATCAGCGGGCTCAGTCAGGTTTCATTGCAGATTGACCGGCATCACCACATAGACGAAATCGTTGCCGCTCTTGATCATGCCGGGCTTGTTCGGGGCCTTCATCTCGATCATGACCTCTTCGCCGGGCAGAACCTTCAGTGCGTCGGTGATGAACGCGGGGTTGAATCCGATCTCGATGTCGTCGCCGTCGAACGACTTCATTTCGACATTGATCTCGGCCTCGCCCATCTCCGGGGCGCGGCTGGAGATTTTCAGGGCCTGACTCTCCTTGCCGAACGCCATACGCACGCCACGGGACTCCTCGTTCGTCAGCAACGCGGCACGCCGAACCGCCGAACCGAGCGATTCCACGGCGAAGGTGGCCCGCTTGTCCTGATCCTTGGGGATCACGTCCTGGTAGGGCGGGAACGTCCCGTCGACGAGGTTCGACGCCAGCACCGTTCCGCCGGCACCGGCGACATCCGAATCGTCGAACTTGAAGATGATCTGGTTGTCGGTCACCGCCACGCGCACCTGATCGCAGCCGCTGAGCAGTTTGTTGGCCATCGTCAGCGCTTTGGTCGGCACGATGCAGGTCGAAGGGCCGTCGCCCGTGAACTCGTTCGCGCTCGCCTTCGCCAGCGCGAGGCGTCGGCCGTCGGTCGCGACCATCTCAATCTTCTTGCCCTCGCGACGCATCAGGACACCGTTGATCGCGTAGCGAGAGTTTTCGCGCGCCGTCGAAAACGTCGTGCGCGAGATCAGCGTCGAGAGCGTGGACGCGTCGATGGCGAACGAGTCGTCGCCGGAATCCTCCGGAAAGTCCGGGATCTCGGGGAAGTCGCCGGGCGGGTAGCCGTACACCTTGAAGTGCGCATCGGCACCGCGGATGCTGGTCATTTCGCCGTCTGAGTCGAGCGTCAGTGTCGGGTCCTTGTCCTCGGCGCTCACGATCTGGCGCAGTTTGTCCGCCGGGATCAGGGCCTCGCCTTCCTTCTGCACTTCCGCCTGTGCGCTCGACATGCGGATCGAAATCTCGGCGTCCGTCGCTGAAAGCGTGATTGTTCCCGCGCCGCCATCACCGTCCTTGCGCGCATCGAACTTGATGCAGGTCAACTGCGGGCGCGGCGATCGCGATGCCACCACCCCGGAGACAAGGTTCACCGCGTCCATGAGTGCGGCTCGGTCACAAATCACCTTCATCGATTTCCACTCCGATCGTCTTGCCTGGGCCCACCGCGCCGATCGGCGGTGCGCACCGGTTCTTCGCGCGGGATTGTACTCCACATCCACAACACCGCGAGGACCGAAGCGAAGGGCCCACTACGGCTGGGGGCGAACACCGCCCCTCCGGCGTTCGCGTCAGAGTAGATCCCGACGAACCACCTCGCCGCTCAGCGGACAGTCCGCCCACGGGGAATCCACACCAAGCGCCCGCAGGTCTCACGCCCCGGGAAGTCGAATTTCTCGGTTGTTCGGTGGGCAAAATCGGTTGTGGCGAAACCGCCTTTGCGCGATACTGGCCGCTCCCGCAGATCCACGCCAAGCGTGGTGCGCGGTTTGTTTGAGTTTCATTCGGGTACACGCGCAGCGCATCGCTCTCCGAGCCAAGACGCAGCGCCCTATAGAAGGTAAGGACCAGCCCATGTCATTCGAAGCAGCGGTTCACGCTCAGGCCATCGAACTCGACCGTTTGGCTCTTGAGATGTGCGCCAGCGCAGGGAGCGGCCACCCGACGACCGCCAGCAGCCTCGGACACATCACCACGGTCCTCTACTTCCACACCATGCGTCACTCGCCGGAACTGCCGGACTACCCGACCGCGGACCGGCTCGTGCTCTCCGAAGGCCACGCCGTCCCGATCGTCTACGCCGCAGCCGCCACCCTGGGCATCCACTTCGGGGCCGATCCGAACAACCGTCGCCCGATGACCATCGAGGATCTCGCCACGCTCCGCGAGATCGATTCGGCCCTCGACGGCCACCCCAACCCGATGGAAGGCATGCCGATGTTCGATGCCGCCACCGGTTCGCTCGGACAGGGCCTTTCCGTTGCCGCTGGCCTCGCCGAGGCCGCCCGCCTCGACGGGCTCGATCGCCGGATCTTCTGCATCATCGGCGACGGCGAATCTCGCGAAGGACAGATCTCCGAAGCGCTCGACCACATCATCGATCGCGGCCTCACCAACGTCTGCCCGATCTTCAACTGCAATCAGTACGGACAGGCGGCCAAGGTCAGCGGGCAGCAGTCCGCCGAACGCATCGCCGCCAAGCTCACCGCCTACGGCTACGAGACGATCACGATCAACGGCCACGAGCCCGCCGAGATCAAGAAGGCCCTCGACCGATACATCGAGATCTCCGGCGATCCGAGCGCGACCCCCGTCGCGATCGTTGCCAAGACGGTCAAGGGCTGGGGCACCCCCAGCCTTCAGGGCGGCGGCTGGCACGGCAAGCCGGCCTCCGGCCAGCACCTCGAGAACGCCCTCGCCGAACTCGCCGAGCGCCGCGCTGAGCTCACCAGCGCCCTCAGCAGCACCGATTCGTTCACGATCCAGCCGCCCGACGCGTTCGAGTCGGACGGCTACACCGCGACGGCCGACCTGCCGAGCTTCACCGAAGCCATGGCCGCCCGCGACATGACCAGCGTCGTTCACACCGGTCGTTTCGCGACCCGGCGTGCCTACGGCGTCGCCCTGCAGGCGCTCGGCAAAGCCAACAAGAACGTGGTCTGCCTCGACGCCGACGTGTCCAATTCCACGTTCGCGATCGACTTCGCCTCCGACGCCGACCTCTCCGGCCGGTTCATCGAGTGCAAGATCGCTGAGCAGAACATGGTCTCGGTCGCCGCGGGCCTGTCCGCCGCCGGCAAGATCCCGTTCGTCTCGACCTTCGCGAAGTTCCTCACCCGGGCCTACGACCAGATCGAGATGGCCATCAACTCCGGCGCGAACATCAAGTTCGTCGGTTCCCACGCAGGGATCTCGCTGGCCTCCGACGGCCCGAGCCAGATGTCGCTCCCCGATGTCGCCTGGTTCCGCAGCTTCGCGACCGCCCGCGACCATCGCGGCAACCCCGCGTGCTACGTGCTCCAGCCGGCCGATGCCTACGCCGCCTACGCCCTGACGGAGATCATGGCCGAGTACGAGGGGGCCTGCTACATGCGGACCCTGCGTCCGGACACCGAATTCCTCTACTCCGACGACGATGTGTTCAATCTCGGCGGCTTCCACCAACTCGCCGAAGGCCGCGACATCCTGCTGGTTGCCTCCGGCTACATGGTGCACGAGGCCAACAAGGCCCTGGAAGAACTCGACAAGGCTGGCGTCTCCGCCGGTCTGGTCGACCTCTACTCCCTGCCGTTCGACGAGGAGAAACTCCTCGACGTCGCGAACGCCTCGGGCGGTCGCATCCTGACACTCGAAGACAATTACGGTGCCGGCTTCGGTTCCGCCGTCGCTGACGCCCTTTCGGCCTCCGGCGACGGCTTCGAACTCGCCCAGATGCACGTCACGCGCATTCCCAAGTCGGGCCGCACGCCCGAAGCGGTCCTCGAGTACTGCGGCCTGAGTGTCAAGGACGTCGTCGATCGCTGCCTCGAAGTGCTGGAAGTCACGACCGCCTGACCCGCGGTGCGGAGTTATCCACCGTCGCGAACGCGCCATTTCAAAGTTTTTGCCTGTTTTTTTGCCCCTCGACCGGGTCGTTTTCGCCAGACGACCCGGTTTTTTTGTTTCGGGGGGTGCGTTTGCGTCCGAAAACTGTGATGCGGGTTTTCGGACCATGTGGCCGAAATCTGCCGAGATATCGGCGTTTTTCAACACTCGAACGACCGGTTCGGCCCGACCTGAAAGCTCGGCCGAGGGGCGTCGACCAGCCCGCGAGCATTTGCACTCGAAAATACGGGTGATTTGTGGACACGCCTAGCGGGAGGGGTCGAAAACACATAGCGTTGTTGTTTGCGTTTGCTATCCTGGACGTCTAAGATAGCAGTCACTCACTTGGCGATCGTTCCATCTGATAGCGGTGTTCTGGTGGTCGCTGGAGCGGGACTTCAAATCAGGGCTGAGTTGGCTCTGAATCGTGAAAGCCAGAAGTTCCGGCCTGACGGCCACAGACCAGCACCGCGAAGAATTTTTAGGAGAGTCTCATCATGAGTCTGACCCAGTGCCTGTCCCTGATCGCGGGCGCCACGCTCGCCGGCACCGCCGTCGCTGATTCCGCTATCACCGCGGACGAGGCGCGGGCCATCGTTGCCGAAATGCTTGCTGACGCCGAAACCCGTTCGAGCCTGCAGTCCTCCGGCGGTACCGCCGGCCACGACGGCAAGTTCTTCATGTCCAGCGCCGGCGGCAGCTTCCGCCTCAACGTTGGCGGTCAGATCCAGTTCCGCTACATGCTGAACCTGGGTGACGACCTCGGTGGCACCACCGACAACGACGACGAGCGCGGCTTCCAGACCCGTCGCACCAAGCTCGACTTCACCGGTACCGTCTACGACGATATCGACTTCAAGATCACCGGTGCGTTCGATCGCGACGGCGGCGCCTTCACCCTCGAAGACGCCTACACCGTCTTCAACATGAACGAGAACTCGGCCTTCCAGGTCGGTCAGTTCAAGCTCCCGTTCGCCCAGGAAGAGCTCGTCAGCTCCCGCCGTCAGCTCGCCGCTGACCGCTCGGTCGCCAACGAGATCTTCAACCAGGGTCGCTCGCAGGGTGTCATGTACCGCTACAGCAGCGACGACTGGCGCTTCGCCGCGGCCTTCTCCGACGGCTTCATGACCGCCAACACCGACTACTCCGGCGCGAACGCCACCGGTCTTCTCGGCGCTGGTGAGGCCGACTGGGCCTTCACCGGTCGCTTCGAGTACAAGGGTGCCGGCAACTGGAACCAGTTCCGTGACTTCACCTCCGAAGCCGGTTCCGAGACCGCCTGGATGCTCGGTGCGGCCGCTCACTGGGAAACCGGTGAAGTCGGCGGTGCCGGTTCCACCGACTACGACAGCCTCGCGTACACCGTTGACGCGACGCTCGAGGGTGACGGCTGGAGCCTCTTCGGCGCCTTCATCGGTCGCTCGCAGGACGTCGACGGCGGCATCGACGCCGACGACTTCGGTCACGTCCTCCAGGCCGCCTTCCGCATCCCCGAGTCGAAGTGGGAAATCTTCGGTCGCTGGGACGGTGTCTACGCCGACAGCAGCTACACCAACAACGACGACTTCAACACCCTCACCTTCGGTGCCAACTACTACATGCACGGCCACGCCGCGAAGTTCACGGTTGACCTGCAGTACTTCCTCGACGACTCCGCGGACAACGACATCGTCTCCGCCAACAGCGGCATCGGTCTCCTGACCGACTCCGACGACGGCGAGATCGGCATCCGCGCTCAGTTCCAGCTCCTCTTCTAATCGAAGCTGAACTGATCACGATCATCTGATCGAATCGCAGGCCGGCTCTTCGGAGCCGGCCTGTTCTTTTTTGCCGGTGCGCCGTCCGCCGCGTCCGCTCAGCGTTACACTCTCGAATCGTCGCCGTCCGATGGCGACACAGCGCACGCCACGCGGAGACAGCCTTGACCCAGACCACCCTCGCCGACTCACCCGCAGCCATGCTCCCCGGACCCGAAATCAAACCCGCAAAGCTCTCCGGCAAGAAGGGCTCTCGACGCAACCGCACGGGCAAGTCGCTCGCCGAGGTCGCCGACCGCCATGTCTGCTACGAGGCGTCGGTCCAGTGCGTCGAGGCCGAGATCGACTTCGTCACCGAGACCTTCGAGAAAGTCCGCAACCGTCCCCTCCGGCTCCTCCGCGAGGACTTCTGCGGCACGGCGAACACCTCCTGTGAGTTCGTGTCCCGCCACGACGAGAACCGCGCCATCGGCGTTGACCTCGACGAGCCGACGCTGCAGTGGGGGCGCGATCACAAGCTCAGCAAACTGTCCGAGTCAGGCCAGGCACGCGTCGAACTGCGCAACGAGAACGTCCTCACCGTGCAGACCGAGCCGACCGACGCCATCCTCGCGATGAACTTCAGCTACTTCATCTTCCAGCAGCGCGACCTGCTCCGCTCCTACTTTGAAAAGTGCCGCGCCGCCCTTAAGGACGACGGCGTCCTCTTCCTCGACTGCTTCGGTGGCCATGAGAGCTACGCCGAAACCGAAGACGAGCGCGAGATCGAAGGCGACGAGGGCGAACCCGTGCTCATCGGCATCAACCAGTACTCCAAAGAGGGCTTCGTCTACGTCTGGGACCAGCACAAGTTCAACCCCATCACCGGCGAGGCCGTCTGCAAGATCCACTTCCATTTCCCCGACAAGTCGAAGATCAAGAACGCCTTCACCTACGTCTGGCGCATGTGGACCCTCCCCGAACTCCGCGAACTGCTCGCCGAGGCGGGCTTCAGCCAGGTCGATGTCTACTGGGAAGGCACCGACGAGGAAACCGGCGAGGGCAGCGGCGAGTACTACCCCACCCTCGAAGGCGAAGCCGACCCCGCCTGGGTCGCCTACATCGTCGCGCAGAAGTAACAGGTCTCGTCGAAACCGCCTTTCCGCTCCCAAAAGCCGGGTCATGGCCCGGATATTTTCTTTCAATTATTTCTGAAACCAATGCAAACCGGCCAGCTCCGGCGTACGATATTGACGTTATGCCGACCCTAGTGGACATCGCGCCAGCACCCGCTCAGGTGGCCGACCTCGTCGCCGCGGGACTCGTCCGCGCGGTGGATGTGATGCACGCCCAGCTCCGCACCTCCGTCGGAGAGGTCGAGCAACTCGTCCGCCTCGCCGAGCGGTACCACGGCAAAATGCTCCGCCCGGCGATCTCGATGGTCAGCGCGATCGCGTCGGGGCCGCTCTCCGGCGAGGTCGGGCCGATCGATGAGAGCGACCCGCGCTTCCATCGCGTCGCGACCATCGGCGCCGTCATCGAACTGATCCACCTCGCGACCCTTGTCCACGACGATGTGCTCGACCACGCCGAAGAGCGTCGCGGCGGGCCGTCGGTCAACGCTCTGAAGGGCAATGAGCAGTCGGTCATCCTCGGCGATTACCTGCTGTCCAAGGCCTTCCACCTCTGCGCCAGACTCGACGTCGAGGCCGGAACCCGCTGCGCCATCCGCGTCGGCGAGATCACCTCGACGGTCTGCGAGGGTGAGATCCTCCAGCTCTCGCATCGGGGCGACGCCGATCTTACACGCGATACATACTTCAACATCATCGAGCGTAAGACCGCGGCGCTAATCGCCGTGGCCTGTGAACTCGGCGCGGTGCTCTCGGGCGCTCCGCAGAGCGTCGCCGATGCCCTGTATCGCTACGGCATGAACCTTGGCACAGCCTTCCAGATTCAGGACGACCTGCTCGACCTGGTCGGCGAGGAGCGACTGGTCGGCAAGCCGCTCGGACGCGATCTCGAACTCGGCAAACTCACCCTCCCGCTCATCCATTTCCTGGAGACCGGCGGCTCCGAAGCCCAGGCCGTGCTCGCTCAGGTCCGCAGCGGGGCGGAACTGGACGCCCCTGCGCGTCGCCGGCTCGTCCAACGCCTCGAGAACTGCGGTTCACTGGACTACGCGCGAACCATGGCGTCCGACCTGGTCGCCGATGCACGCCTCGCCATCGAGGCACTGCCGGACAGCCCGGCCCGAACCTACCTGCTCGATCTCGCCTCTGCGGTCATCGATCGGGCGTTCTGAGAGCCACCCAGAGGGCCAGAGGCCCTTTGAAGGTCCGTGGTCGCTTGGCGCGTGCGCGGCGTTCCGGTACCATCCCCGACCCGCTTGAGTGGAGCGGGACCCAGATCCAAACCCTACCCGTCGCCCGGAGATTATCCCCGGGCCATCGACGACCACGACGGAGCCCACGCATGAGCCAGTTCAACCGATTCGGCGGCCCTCGCACCAACGTCCTCAAGGAAACCGCCAGCGGCGAGACCTATGTCGATTGGAAGGACGTCGAGTCCCTCCGCCGGATGCTGAGCCCGAATGGCAAGATCTACAGCCGCAAGCGCCTCAGCACCACCGCCGCCGAGCAGCGCAAGGTCGCCCAGGCGATCAAGCGGGCACGCCACATGGGCCTGCTCCCGTTCACCTCGGCGACGCTCTGAGCCGAGCGCCCAACCGGTTTTCGTTGACGAGACGCCCGAAACGGGCGTCTTTTTGTTGCGCGATGATGGGAATTTCCGAGTTTCGATCAGAATCCGGCGAACGTATAAGCCGCCAGGGCATCTTAAGGGGAAGAGCCTGCGCGCCGGCCGACCCCGATTCAAGACGGTCGCGGTCGAGGCGTTCGCTCCGCTCGCGCGCGGATGGGCCCCCGACCCGGCCCATCCACGCTTTTTCCTTTACACGCCACTAGCATCCGGGCATGAACGCAAATGCCCGCGCTGTGCGAGACTACTCTTCCATCGAAATCCCCGATCGCTCGCTCTCCCGTGAGGAGCGCATGGGCCTTCTCGTCGATCGGCTGTGGCAGGCCTTCGGCAACCCGAAGACGACCGATCCGGGCCTCAGCGCCGATGAGGCATCGAAGTTGGCCGGGTATTCCTGGGTTGGCTTCTACTTCGGCCCGGGGCATCCCTTCGTCAGCACCTTTGGTCAGCATCTCACGCCCAGCGCGCACGAGATGCTCCTCGACCGGCGCCAGCCCAAGCCCGCGTGCTCGCCCATCGGCCTCGGCGGCATGTGCGGACGCAGTTTCCGCGAAGCCGTTCCGATCGTGGTGCGTGATGTCGCATCGCTCGAAGACGGCTACATCGCCTGCGACCCGCGCGATCGGTCGGAGGTCGTCGTGCCGTGCTTCGATGAGCAGGGCGAGGTGTATGCCGTGCTCGATGTCGATGGCTACGCCCCGAACGACTTCTCAGAGCACGATGCGGACGCCCTGCACGACCTGCTGGTCCGGAGCGGGTTGTCCAGCGGCGAACCCCGGTCCGCCATCATCATCTGAACGGTGAAGTCAGAATTCGATGCGCCGCTCTTGACGGGAGACAGCCAATTGGTATAATTGCATTATGGTGCAAACAAGCAAGCAAAGTGCCGAGCCCTCGACGAGCCCGAAGCAGGCAGCCCGTCGGCGTCACGCCATCGATTCCCTGCTCGATCCGGATCTGTTCAAGGCCCTCGGCGACCCAACCCGGGTCGGCCTGCTGGCCTGCCTGGCCAAGTGCGGGCGGTTCTGCTCGGTCGGCGAGGTCGCCGAGTGCTGCTCGGTCGACCTGTCGGTCGTCTCGCGCCACCTGAAGCAACTCGAGCAGGCGGGCATCCTCGATTCCGAGAAGCAGGGGCGCAGCGTCCGCTACCGGGTGCGTTTCGGCGAACTGTCGTCCGCCCTGCGTTCGCTCGCCGACGCCATCGATACCTGCTGCCCGGGCGGAATCTGCGATGCCGGCTGTGGTTCGAACTCTTGCTGCTGATCGCTCAACATCGCTCACAAGGAACTCTCAGATGAATGACAAGACGAAATCCTCCTGCTGCGGCCCCGACTGCTGCTCTCCGACTTCCGAATCGAAGCCCCAGGTGAACGCCGATACCGTGCGTGACAAGGTGCGCTCCGGCTACGCCGCGATCGCCACCGGCGGCGGCTGGTCCGCCATGCAGGAATCCGTGGCGTCCAAAGACGAAGCATCCGCGTCCTGCTGCTCGCCCGCCGGCGGCTGCTGCGGCCCGGCGACCTTCAGCCCCGACGAGCTCGCGAAGGCCATCGGCTACGACGCCGATGAACTCGCCGGCTCGGTCGAGGAAGCCAACCTCGGCCTGTCCTGCGGAAACCCGACCGCCATCGCGGCGCTCAAGCCCGGAGAAATCGCCATCGACCTCGGCTCCGGTGGCGGCTTCGACTGCTTCATCGCCGGCCCGAAGGTCGGCCCCAACGGCAGGGTGATCGGTGTCGATATGACCCCGGACATGGTCTCGTTGGCGCGAAAGAACACGGCGATGTACCGCGACCGGACCGGGCTCGACAACGTCGAGTTCCGTGTCGGCGAGATCGAGAACCTGCCGGTCGCCGACGCGAGCGTCGATGTCGTCATCTCCAACTGCGTGCTGAACCTGTCTCCCGACAAACCGCGCGTGTGGGCGGAGATCGCGCGCGTGCTCAAGCCCGGCGGTCGCGTGGCCGTGTCCGACCTCGCCCTGCGCCGGGAACTGCCCGACGCGGTCAAGGCCGATGTCGAGGCCCTCGTTGGCTGCGTGGCCGGGGCGGTCCTGATCGACGAGATCAACGCCGCACTGGTCGAACTCGGCTTCGAGCGGATCACGCTGACCGAGAAGCCCGAGTACATCGACGCGATGGGCGGCTTCCAGGACCCGCTCTACGCACGCATCGCCTCTTCTCTACCCTCCGGAACGCGTATGAGCGATTTCGTGACCAGCCTCGACATCGCGGCAACGAAGCCGGTCGGGGCATAATCGGCAGTGATCGCGGCACAGCGCTGCGCGCCAAGGAGCCCGCAAAAATGAAGAACGCGTCGTGCCAAGCACGACGCGTTCGTTCGTTTCACAGTTTCTCGATCAGGTCACGAGCGGATCAGTCCTCCTTGACCTCGTACTCCGCGTCGACCACGTCGTCGGAGTCCGAACCGCTGTCTTCGTCCGAAGCTTCGGCGTCGGCGGTCGAGCCACCGGCCTTCTGCTTGGCGGCTTCCTGCTCGTAGACGACCTTGCCGAGTTCCATCGACGCGGTCTCGAGTTCCTTGAGCGCCGCTTCGATCGCGGACTTGTCGTCGCCCTTGATCTTGCTCTCGAGGTTCGACAGGGCCGACTCGATCTTGCCGCGGACTTCGCTGGAGACCTTGTCGCCGTGCTCGTCGAGCGTCTTGCGGGTCTGGTGCACCACGCCGTCGGCGCGGTTCTTCAGGTCAACCAGTTCGCGCTTCTGCTTGTCGGCCTCAGCGTTGGCCTCGGCTTCCTGCTTCATGCGCTCGATCTCGGCGCTGTCGAGGCCCGACGAGCCCTGGATGGTGATGTTCTGGCTCTTGCCGGTCGCCTTGTCGGTGGCCGTCACGTTCAGGATGCCGTTGGCGTCCAGCGCGAACTCCACCTCGATCTGCGGCGTGCCGCGAGGAGCGGGGGGGATATCGGTGAGCTGGAACTTGCCGAGTTCGCGGTTGTCGTTCGCGAACTCGCGCTCGCCCTGAAGCACGCGGATCTCGACCGACGGCTGACTGTCCTGAGCCGTCGAGAAGGTTTCCTTCTTGCTGGTCGGGATGGTCGTGTTGCGCTCGATGAGCTTGGTCATCACGCCGCCGAGGGTTTCGACACCGAGGGAGAGCGGGGTCACGTCGAGCAGGAGGATGTCCTTCACATCGCCCTGCAGCACGCCGCCCTGGATGGCAGCGCCGACGGCGACGACTTCATCGGGGTTCGACGACTTGTCGGGCTCCTTGCCGAAGATCTCCTGGCAAAGGCGCTGCACCGCGGGAACGCGGGTGGAGCCGCCAACCAGCACGATCTCGTTGATCTTGCTCGTGTCGATCTTCGCGTCCTTGATCGCCGCGAGGCACGGGCCCTTGATGCGTTCGAGAAGCGGCTCGATGAGCTGCTCGAACTTGCTGCGGGTGATGGTGACCTGCAGGTGCTTCGGGCCGCTGGAATCGGCGGTGATGAACGGCAGGTTGACCGAGGTCTCCTGGCTGGAGGACAGCTCGCACTTGGCCTTCTCGGCGGCTTCCTTGAGGCGCTGCAGGGCCATCGCGTCGTTGCGGATGTCGATGCCCTCGGCCTTGCGGAACTCTTCGGCGATGTGGTTGATGAGCACTTCATCGAAGTCGTCGCCGCCGAGCGCGGTGTCGCCGTTGGTGGACATCACCTCGAACACGCCGTCGCCGACGTCGAGGATCGAGATGTCGAAGGTGCCGCCGCCGAGGTCGAAGACCGCGATCTTCTCGTTGGTCTTTTTATCGAGGCCGTAGGCCAACGCGGCCGCGGTCGGCTCGTTGATGATGCGCTCGACCTTGAGGCCGGCGATCTCACCGGCTTCCTTGGTCGCCTGACGCTGGCTGTCGTTGAAGTAAGCCGGCACCGTGATGACCGCGCTGGTGACGGTCTCACCGAGGTAGTCCTCGGCGACCTTCTTGAGTTCCTGCAGGATCATCGCGCTGATCTGCGCCGGCGCGTACTCCTTGTCGCGGATCTTGATCTTGACGAGGTCGGAGCCGGAGCCGGTGACCTCGTATGGCACCCGCTTCTCTTCTTCCTTGACCTCGCTGGCGCGACGGCCCATGAAGCGCTTGACCGAGTACACGGTGTTCTTCGGGTTCGTCACCTGCTGGTGCTTCGCGGGCTGGCCGATGAGCCGGTCGCCCTTGTCGGTGAAGCCGACGACCGAGGGGGTCGTGCGGTTGCCCTGGGCGTTGATCAGCACTTTGGGGCTGCCCGCCTCCATGACGGCGACGACGGAGTTTGTCGTGCCGAGGTCGATTCCGATGATCTTGGACATGTTGCTTTTCCTTCCCCGGCGTTGCCCTCTCGACAGGCCGGTGCTCGAGTCGCTGTGAAACGGTAGTCCGGGCGCGGCCCGTCCTGAGTGTGTGGATTCGGTCGCGGGCCGGTCCTCGACCCTCGACGGAAGAGATATTGCAAGGCTGATGCCAACCGCGAGCACAAAAAAACCCCGCTCCTGATCAGAAAAGCGGGGTTCTTGGTCGTTTGTTCGATCCGACCTGTCGGGACATCCAACTCAGTCGGACGCTTCTGCCGATGTGGCAGGTCGGTTCAGTTGCCGCCTCCGTCGCCACCCTCGTCATCGCCGTCGCCATCGATGGCCGGCGCCCCGCCGGAACCGGCTATCGCCGAGTTTCCTGCTCTGCTGCTGCGCCACTCCTCGATTTCGCGAGCCACGTTGGCCACATCCATGAAGCCGGGCCAGTTGTCCTTGTTCTGGACAGCGTTCTCCATCCAGCTCTCCACGGTGGCTTCATCCAGGTTGTCCTCAAGACCGATGATGTCGTCGATGTCGTCGGCGGTACCGAACTGGCCGTCCGGGCCAGCGGAACTGATCTTGAGCAAACCGTTCGGGCTGGACGCGGGGACGAGTCGATACTCGACGCCCCACGGGTCGATCTTGGCGCCGGCCGGGAGTGCGACCTGGTCGAGAGATGTGGGCGGGCTTCCGGCTTCGCGCGTGTACGCGCGGATCTGCTCATCGAGCACCTCGCTTTGCACCGCGATGTACCCGATCGCCATCGCACCGCGTCCGGCGTTCGCGAACCAGTAGAAGCCGTACGCGCCACCGACCACGACCACGGAAAGCAGCAGGCCGACGATCGTGCCGGCGATCGCGAAGCCGCGCGGGCGCTTGAAGAGAGCGAACAGGCTGAGCAGCAGGCCGATCGGTGACAGCAGGCAGGTGAGCGACAGGATGAAACCGATCAGCCCGAGCGGGTTGCTTTCGGGCTTTCCGCCGTAGTTGGCGTACTGCGGGTCCTGATTGAACTGACCGCCTTGCGGCGTGCTGTCATAGGGATTGTTCATGAATGGTGCTTTCGGACTGGGGATTGAGTCGCCCGGGACCGGGCATCGCGACCGTAGCGTATCGCGGGCGGAGCGGAAACGGGGCTCCGGGAACTGATTTGGCGTTTCCGCGGGCTGATTTCATGGATTCCGACCAGACTCCGAACATTTTTGATTTTGTTCTTGACCCGAACAAAGCCCTATGTACGATAGTGGGTGTACCCGAACAGGTCCAGATCATCCTCTTCAAGCCGTGAATAAGGAACCATCACGATGATCAGTCTGCATCGCATCGCCCGTCTCGCCTCCAACGCCTCGCTCGACCCGTCCAGCGCAGCCCTGCTGCTGGATGAGATTCTGGGCTCCTCGCGCCCGCTCCCGCTCGGAGCCCGGTTGCGCCTGGAGGCCCCGGAGACCCTCGCCACGGTCTCGATTGCCCTGGGCCTGTCCCGGTTCACCGACCTGACCTTCACCCCGTCGCCGGACTCCGCATCGCTGGTCGACCGTCTGCTCGCCCAGCAGCGCGAGGACGGTTCGTTCGGCTCGCTTTGCGCGACGGCCGTGGCTTCCGCCGCGCTGCTCAAGGCGTCCGAGCAGTTCGGACGCGCACCGGGCGGGGCGATCTCTGAAGTTGCCCAGCGTTGCGAAATCAGCGCGGACCGGGCGCTGGCGTGGCTCTCGGAGCAGCTCACGCCGGCGTCCGGAGCCCGCTGGCAGTCGATCGAATCGCTTCTCGACGAGGACGATGCCGACGAAGTCGTCTGGGAATCCGACGCGAGTGCCGCCGCCGTTGACTCGCTGGACCTTGCGATCGCGCTCTGGCAACTCGCCGGATTGCGTTCAACCCAGGCGCGATCGATCGCGGACGGCCTTTTGCAGGAACTCGATCAGTCCGGTGGGCGTCACGACCGTGCGGTGGCTCAGCTGCTCGATCGCGCTTCCTGCGCCCTGAGCGGCACCGTAGCCCCCGCCGTGTCCGCGGTTCTGACGCCGTCATCGGTGTTCACCGAAGCGGCGTGATCCGTCCCGGCGCACGCCCGAGACGCGAGTCGGGATCAGCGCGTGCATACTGTGCGTCGTCATGCCCGATCCGGATACTCAACCCGACCACGCTTCGCCCGCCCAGCAGCCGACGCAGGCCGATGCGGATGCGCGGAGCCGCCACCGCGCCGACGCCCGCTCCACCGATCGCGGAGCCAGCGTCGGCGACGGCGCGCGCACCGTTCGGGGGACGGGCGAATCGGCGTGGGGTGGTCGCGTCATTGCCCACCTCGATCTGGATTGCTTCTTTGCGCAGGTCGAAGAGCTCGACGACCCGACCATCCGCGGCAAACCCGTCATCGTCGGGCCGCCCGCGCCCACGCGCCTTCCCAACGGACGCATTGATTTCTCGCGCAGCGGTCGCGGCATCGTCTGCACCTCCAATTACGCCGCTCGCGCTTTCGGTGTGCGCACCGCCATGTCCGCAACCCAGGCCCACCGGCTCTGCCCGGACGGCGTCTACCGCCCGTGCCGAGGCGAGCGCTATCGCGAACTATCGCGTGAGGTCTTCGCGGTCTGCGAAGACTTCACGCCTCGGATTCGCCCGGTCGGCATCGACGAGTGCTACCTCGATTTCTCCGGCCTCGCGCGATGGACGCGCGGCCGGTATCCCGATGTCGACCCGGAGGTGTTCGCCCGCGAATGGCCACGCCTGCTCGCCTCGGCCCTGCGTGACGCCATCGAATCGCGAACCGGGCTTACGGCCTCCGTCGGCGTCGGCCCCAATCGCTTCATCGCGAAACTCGCGTCGGACTACGACAAGCCGCGTGGGCTGAAGGCGGTAGCGCCCCGCGACTGCCCGGCTTTCGTGCGCTCGCTCAAACTCGGCGACCTGCGTGGCGTCGGCCCGAAGACGCGCGAACGACTGGAGCGCCTCGGGTTCCGCACGCCGTCGGACATCCTCGATCTGACGCGACAGTCCGCGTGCGAGCGCCTCGGCGATCTCGGGCGATCCATCTGGGATGCCTCCCACGGCAAAGACGGAGACCTCCCGGATGAGCGCGAGCAGCGCAAGAGCATCTCACGCGATCGGACGTTTGCCGAGAACATCTCCTGCTCCAGCGAAGACGGGCGGCGCGAGATGCTGGCGACGCTCAGTCGCCTGAGCGCCAAGGCAACCTACTCGCTCCGCAAGGAGTGCCTGTTCGCCTCGAGCGTGAGTGTGCGAGTGCGCTTTGCCGACTTCTCACAGATCCAGCATGACCGTTCGCTCGGCGCGGAAGACGGCATCGGTTCGACCGATCAGGACGCGGACATCATGCCGGTCGTCGAGCGACTGCTGGAAGAGACCCTCACGAGGCGGGCGTCGCAGAAGCAGCTCCGGCACGGCGTGCGCCTGGTCGGCGTCAAACTCGGCGGGCTGTCGGCGCTGCGCCAGCGTCAGCTCCGGTTGGGTGAAGAAGAGCAGGTCGACCAGCGTGCGAGCGTCTATAAAGTCGCCGACGAGATTCGAAGGCGTCTTGGATTCGATGCTCTGAGCATCGGCCGCTCGATCGAGAGCGATGCCAAGCGGTCGCGCCATGTTCCGACGCAGGCCGACACATCGGATCGGGGTAAACAGCAGGTAAACAGCGAGTCCGAGGGTGACGACGCCGGTGATCCGGAGCTTTGGCTGCGTCGAGACCTTTCCGACGACTGAGCTTTGGGTAGGCTTGGGCGATGAATCGAAACGCACTCATCGGTGGTCTGGGTGGCGTGGCACTCGGCCTTGCGGGCTGCGCGGGAGACAGTGGTATGCAGCAATCGTTGGTCGCACCCCAAGCCGGACCGTACGCGAACGCACACGATCTCGCGCGAGGCGCGGACTACGCGCGGCGCGATGCCGACTGGCGATTTGGACCGGTCGTGTACCAGGTCTTGGTGGACCGCTTCGCACCGTCGGCCGACCTCGACGCCAAGCGCGACCTGTACGCCTCGCCCAGGCGGCTCCGTGACTGGGACGAGCGCCCGACGCGCGGGGAGTACCTCGAAGAAGCGCGGGTCTGGTCGCACGAGGTCGATTTCTGGGGCGGCGACCTCGACTCGCTACGGGCTCGGCTCGACCACATCGACGCGATGGGCGCGGATGTCGTGTACCTGAATCCCATCCCCGATGCCCTCACGAACCACAAGTACGATGCGACCGATTACCGCATCGTCGCGCCCGAGTACGGCGACCGGGACGATCTGCGGGCGTTGATCAAGGACGTGCACGCCCGCGACATGAAGCTCATGCTCGACGGCGTGTTCAACCACACGGGGCGGCGCAGCCCGCGCTTCGCCGAGGCGTCCACGGACGAAGCGAGCGAGTACCGCGAGTGGTACACATTCGACGAGCGTCAACCGAACGGCTACAAGGCCTGGTACGACGTCGCGAACCTGCCGGAACTGAACCTAGAGAACGACGAGGTCCGAGGCTACCTCTGGGAGGATGAGGACTCTGTCATGAAGTCCTTCCTCGCCGACGGCGCGGACGGCTGGCGTCTCGACGTCGCGTACGACATCGGCTTCGAGTACCTGCGCCAACTGACGCAGGAGGCCCACGAGTTCAAGCCCGGCAGCGCGATCATCGGCGAGATCTGGAGCTACCCCGAGGACTGGGCCCACTCCGTTGACGGGCTGATGAACTTTCACCTTCGCGCGATCGTGCTGACCCTCGCGCGAGGCGAGATCCCAGGTGCGCACGCCGGTGACATGATCGAGACCATGGTCGAAGACGCCGGCGTCGAGCCGATCCTCCGGTCCTGGCTCATGCTCGACAACCACGACACCCAGCGCCTCGCCACGATGCTCCCGGACACCGACCGCCGTCGCATCGCGCAGGTGCTCCAGTTCACGCTTCCAGGTGCCCCGGTGGTGTACTACGGCTCGGAACTCGGTATGACCGGCGGCGACGACCCGGAGATGCGCGGACCGATGCGCTGGGACCTGATCGAAGAGGAAGACCCGGACGCCCTGGCTGAACTGGAGTGGACGCGCTCGCTCATCGACATGCGCCGATCGAGCCGGGCGCTGCGCATCGGCGACTACCGCGCGCTCGAGACGCAATCCTGCCTGGCCTTCATGCGCCGCACCGATCGGTACGCCGAGACGGTCATCGTGATCTGCAACGCGAGCGACGAGCCGGTGCGTGAGGTCATCGCGGTGCGCGACTCCAAGCAGATGGGCAGCAACCCGCTTATCGACCAGCTCACCGGAGACGAGCACCGTGCGTTCTCGGGTCTGCTCGATCTGGAAGTCCCCGCCCGCAGCGTGCTCGTGCTCAAGCCGCGTCCGATCGAAGCCCACCGCTACACGCCCCACAAGCGGATGCAGTAGCGGGGCGGTCAGTCGAAGTGTTGAGCGACGGTCAGCCTGATCGCGGAGTCGCCGAGGGTCTCGGGCTGATCGATGACCACGCAATCGATCGAGCGCCCGTGCTTGGCCGCCGGATCGCTGGATCGGGTCAACGCGTAGACGCGCCGATCCGCACTGTTGGGAGACCGGACCGTGGCGACCACGACTCTCTCCGGCTCCAGATCCGCCTTGGTCAGCAGCGAGAAGCCGTCCATCCGGACACTCCCGAGGCTGGCCGGCACCTCAACCAAATGGCCCCGGTGATCGATGAACTGCACGTGACCGGTCCAGCCGAACAGGTAGTACACCGCCCGGCCGTCGTCGTCGCGGTCGGCGATGGCGTCGGAGACGCTGAGCAGATCAATGACGCATTCGTGCCACTTCACGCGATCAAGGGAAGCCTTGGACATGGACAGCACCTTCAGGGGCGGGAGGAGGCGTGAGGACAGCCGGCGGCGATCAACGCCTCTCGACGGGAGACAAAAAGGTCCGGGGCATGAACCGTTGGGAGGAGGGTTCTTGCTCGTTGGGAGCGGAAATTTAACAGGATGATCGGCGAGCCGAGGCTGTTCCGTTCGGAATCTCGGAAAAATGTCTCCATACGGTGACTTTTCCGCGTAAATGTGTGCCGATCGTGCCGGGTCGCGACATGAAACCACAAGCGTCCGGTACAAGTACCGCCTGATTCAGGGCATCTGAGCCGGTTGGTGCCTCTGTCTGCAGGCCGATCCCGTGTCTGATTTTCGCCGGACGGCCGGATCCACCCACCGAAATACGGTTCCGGATTATCCCTTTGTCGAGAATGCGGGTATCTGTTGAGTATGACGAAGACCGTGGAGTTATCGTTCGAGTCCGACTGTGCCGGCGTCGTCGCGGAACTGCGTGATGCGCTGGTGGAGGTTTATGAATCGATCGGCATGGATCCGGGCGTCCCTCAGGAGATGGCCCGGCGGTTCCGTCTGAACAAGACTCTGACCTGGCATCTCTCCCGGATGCTCGCCGAGCCAGACTGTCTTCCGGCGATGCCGCACATCCCCGGCATGTTGGCGATGGAGAAGGTTCTCAACGCGACGCTCCGCGCCGGAGCGACCGAGCAGCAGGCCGACCGGGTCCGACGCGCGCTGCGTCGGTACGAGACCGTCATCCGACGCCACGTCGACGACCGGACCACGCTGGACCTGATGCTCGACGGCATGGCTACCACGCCCGACCGCGCTCTCGAGGCCAGTCGGCGTCTGGCGTTTCGCGGCGCGAGCGGTATCCGAGGGGTGCAGGTGCAGACGCGCACCCTGACAGCGTTCGTCGCGCCCAACGCGGAGCACCCCGATCGGCTCGATGTCGCGGCGGTGAGCGGCTACATCGGTGTCCGCCGGTTGCGTCCGAGGGTTCGCTGCATGCTGCTCACGGTGCGCAGCTGGAACGACGCTGGCGGCAAACCCGTCGGTTGGAAACCGATCTTCGATTCGATCGACGGTGACCCGGGCAACTCGATCCTCGAGCATTACGGCGAGCGGGGGCACGCCGGCAAGGGGGCGGACCTGATCCCGACCGACGGCGGGATGGAGATCGTGCTCCAGCCAGGGCAAGTCGGCAACCAGAGCATGTTCGACATCGCGCGGGCAGACATGCTCCCGGCGATCGGCAACCGCTGGCGGGAGGACGGTGACGACACCGGCGAAGTCGGCGTCTCTCTGACCGTGCCGTCGGAGCGGCTGGTGTTCGATTTGCTGTTCCATCACGAACTCGACTTCATCGGCAACGCTCGCTCGCTGATCTTCGACCTCGTCGATCGCAAGGGCGCCGGTTTCCGCGATGAGGACCACCCCAGCGTCCTGCCGTTCCGACCTTCGGTGACCGATCTGGGCGGGGCGCCGCTTGTGATGTCCACGCCGCACGTGCCCGGTCACGGCATGCTCGCCCGCAAGGTGTGCGAGCGCATCGGGGTGGCGTTTGAGGACATGCGTGGCATCCGGCTGGAGATCGAGTACCCGCCGCTCAACAGCGAGATCCTGCTGCGATTCGATCTGCCCGAACGACCGAACTGAGGACGCGATGGTCGATCTGGATGCGCTCTGGGACTTCTCCGATCCAGTGACGAGCGAGACGAGGTTTCGTGAGGCTTCGGCACGGGCCGGGTCGTCCTCTGACTCGTTGGTGTTTCGAACGCAGCTCGCCCGTGCGTTGGGATTGCAACGCCGATTCGATGAGGCCCACGCAGCACTCGACGCCGTCCGCGACGCTTCTGAAGGGGCGACGGTGGAGGTCGAGGTGCGTCTGAGACTGGAACGCGGTCGCGTGCACAACTCGTCCGGGAACCGCGATGGCGCGATCCCATGTTTCGTCCAAGCGATGGATCTCGCTCGGCAGACGCGCCTCGATGCGCTGGCGGTTGATGCGGCGCACATGCTCGGCATCGCCGAGCAAGGCGAAGCGGGCGAGCGTTGGACGCGCCGGGCGATCGAGATGGCCGAGGCGTCGAGCGACCCGAGGGCGCGGCGATGGCGGGGGTCACTGCTGAACAATCTCGGATGGACGCGGTTCGAAGCGGGAGATGCGACGGAGGCTCTCCGCTGCTTCGAGGCTGCGCTCGATGCCCGGGTCGAGGCCGGGTCACCCGAATCGATACGGATCGCCCGCTGGAGCGTCGCCCGGGCGCAGCGCGAACTCGGGCGAGTGGGCGAGGCTCTCGAGGCTCAGCGTGCCCTCGAACGGGAGTACGCGGAGGCCAACGAGTCGTCCGGATACGTTCACGAGGAACTCGGTGAGTGCCTGCTCGTGCTCGGACGCGGAACGGAAGCGAGAGGTCATTTCCGGGTCGCGCATCGGGAACTCTCGCGCGATCCGTGGCTGGTCGAGCGAGAGCCGGATCGGCTGGATCGGCTGAACCGACTGGGCGAAGGCACTGGCTGAATCCCGTACCATGCCGGTATGACCAGCGCACCGACATCGACGAAGTCTTCCACGAACTCCTCGACCGACCTTCTTGAGCGTCTCGGCGTGCTGAAGGACCCACGCGTCCTCGCGCCGGGGTCGATCGACGAGTCCAAGCACATCATTTCCTACAACCCAGCGACGGGCGAGCCGCTCGCGGGCGTGATGCCGCAGACAAACGCGGACTACAACGACGCTGCGGACCGGGCGACGAAGGCGTTCAAGCAGTGGCGGGTGCTCCCGGCCCCGAAACGGGGCGAGATCGTGCGCCGGATCGGCCTGGCGTTTCGGGAGCACAAGGACGACCTCGGCAGCCTCGTGACGACCGAGATGGGCAAGATCAAGCCCGAGGGCGACGGCGAGGTCCAGGAGTGCATCGACATCGCCGACTTCGCGGTCGGTCTGTCGCGTCAGCTTTACGGCCTGACCATGCCCAGCGAGCGCCCCGAGCATCGGATGTTCGAGCAGTGGCAGCCCTTGGGCCCGATCGGGTGCATCACGGCGTTCAACTTCCCGATCGCGGTTTGGGCGTGGAACGCGATGGTCGCGTTGGTGTGCGGCGACCCGGTGATCTGGAAGCCGAGCGCGCAGACGCCCCTGATCGCGATCGCGGCGACGAAAGTCGCGGTCGAGGTCATCGAGAATTCGACGGATGTGTGGGAGCCGGAGGGCGGCGTGAAAGCCGCCGACCTGCTTCCTCTGGTGATCGGGAGCGATGAGGAAATCGGCATCCCGATGACCGAGGACCGGCGACTGCCTTTGATCAGCGCGACCGGTTCGTGCCGTATGGGGCGCGAGGTCGGTCAGAAGGTCGCGGCACGGCTCGGTCGCTGCCTGCTGGAGCTCGGCGGGAACAACGCGATCATCCTCACCGAGGATGCGGACATGGATATGGCCAAGCGAGCGATCGTGTTCGGTTCGGTCGGCACCGCCGGCCAGCGCTGCACCACGACGCGTCGGCTGCTGTGCGTCGGCAAGGCGGCCGAGAAAATCGTTCCCGGGCTCGTGGAGGCCTACAAGACCGTGAAGATCGGTAACCCGATGAGCAGTGGGGTCCTGATGGGTCCGCTGATCAACGAGGAGTCGGTTCTCGCGATGAAGAAGGCGGTCGAGCGGGCGGAGAAATCCAACTGCGAGGTGCTGGTCGGAGGCCAGATGGGCATCCGGAACGGCTGGACGGAAGCCGGGCACTTCGTTGAGCCGACGATCATCCGCGTGCCGAAAGGCAAGACGCCGGCGGTGGTGACCGAGGAGACGTTCGCTCCGATTCTCTATGTCCAGGAGTTCGATTCACTGGAAGAGGCGATCGAGGCGCAGAACGGCGTGGATCAGGGCCTGAGTTCGGCGATTTTTACCGATTCGGTCCGCGCGGCGGAACGCTTCTTGAGCCCGGCGGGGTCGGACTGCGGCATCGCGAATGTCAACATCGGGACCTCCGGAGCAGAGATCGGCGGGGCGTTCGGAGGAGAGAAGGACACGGGCGGAGGCAGGGAATCGGGCTCGGACGCGTGGAAAACCTACATGCGTCGCCAGACCTGCACGGTGAACTACTCGACAGAACTCCCATTGGCGCAAGGGATTCAGTTCGGGTGATCCCAACACGCCCGATTATCGGAACAGATTGCCCGCAAGACGGCACGGATTTTTGTCGATTTTGACCAGATCGCTGGCATAGTTCAGCAGAGAAGCGGGTTCACCCGCTGTCCACGATCGCCCTTCGCGGGCGTGCGAGGTGTCTTTGCCGGGATCCGGCACTGGCGCGACCGCCAGTCGTGGTACGATGAGGGTTCGACGAGTAGTCGCACCTTCGAGTGTGATTCGGCCCTTTCGGGCCCAATAATCGATGACGCGCGAGAGCGCATTTTTCTTCGAACGGCAGGAGTGACGGACAATGATTGCGAAACGAGGATCAACTCTTCTTTCAGCCCTGATGACCATGGGCGGCGTGGGCGCCGTCGCGGCCGCGGGCTTCGTGTTCACGGGCGGCGACTGCGCCCTTTCCGGTTCCTGCGGTGACAAGGCCGACGCCAAGGTCGTTCAGGCTTCGAACACCGAGGCGAAGTCGGACACCAAGAGCTGCTGCGATCTCGGCGCTTTGGCCGGCAAGAAGACCGAAGCCACCGTTGTTGAGGCGAAGAACGTCGAGAAGGCTTCGGAGTGCTCCGAAGCTTCGTCGTGTTGTGCTGACAAGAAGGCCGACGCGAAGGTCGTCGAAGCCGCGAACGTCGTGAAGGGCGATTCGTGCTGCTCGTCCAAGGGCGAGGCGAAGGTTGTCGCCGCTTCCAATGTTGAGAAGACCGAGTGCGCCAAGGGCGAGTCCTGCTGCAAGAGCGACGCCAAGGTCGTTCAGGCCAGCACCGTCGCCACGGCTTCGTGCTGCTCCGCCAAGGCCGCCAAGGCCGAGGTCGTGCAGGCGTCGAACGTTGAGAAGGCCGAATGCGCCAAGGGCGATTCGTGCTGCAAAGCCGGCGCCGCCAAGACCGTTTCCGTGAGCGCCGTTGCCCCGAAGGCGACCTGCGCCACCCAGACCACCGCCGCGACCATGCCGGTTGCTGCCGCTGCCTCGTCCTGCTGCTCGGCCAAGTCGGTCAGCAACATCGCGACGCTTCCCTGCGGCTCCAAGAACATGCCCGTCCGCATCGTGGCCAGCTCGAGCCCGGTCGTGATGCCCGCGATGTTCTTCCAGGCCGTCAGCATGTCGAACTTCGACATGACCGACGCCGGCTGCTGCCGCTCCGCCGCTGAGAACGCCTCGGGTCTTTCGACCTGCTCCGGCGTTGCCGCCGACGGCTCCGAGAAATCGTGCTGCGACGAGGGCGTGGCGACCATCCCCGCCTCGAACGTCGAAGCCAGCGAATGCTCGAAGGGTGATTCCTGCTGCTCCGCTGACGCGAAGGTCGTCGAAGCCGCGAATGTCGAAGCGGCTGCTTCCTGCTGCTCCGAGAAGGCGGGCGCGAAGGTCGTTGAGGCCAGCAACGCCGCCAAGGCCGACTGCGGCGAAAGCTGCGGCGACTGCTCCGAGAAGACCGAGTGCTGCGGCAAGTGCGAAGCCGAAATCGTCGAAGCCGCCAACGTTGAGAAGGCGGAATCCTGCTGCTCGGCGAAGGCCGACGCGAAGGTCATCGAGGCCAGCAACGTGGAGAAGAGCGAATGCTCCGGCAGCTGCGCTGAGAAGTGCGAAGCTTCCAAAGAAGTCGCCAGCAACTGATCGGTTGCTCGACGACTGACCGAAACACAGCGACAACGCCGCGACCGCTCGCGGCGTTGTTGTTTTTGTCGAACGGACCGGATAGCGGCGCCCGGCTACGATCTCGCCATGACGACCTACCTCTGCAAGAGCGAACCAGACGACTACTCGTACGCCGACTTGGCCCGCGACAAGAAAACGGTCTGGGACGGTGTGGCAAACCCACAGGCCTGCATCCACATCCGCGCCGTCCGGAAGGGCGACGAGATCCTGATCTACCACACGGGCAACGAGAAGCGTATCGCGGGTCTCGGAGTCGCCGCGAGCGATCCGTACCCGGACCCGAAGCGCCCGGAACTCACGGCCAAGGGCGATGTGAAGTTCCCGGTGTTCGACATCAAGCCGGTCAAGGAAGCGACGAAGACGATCACGCTCAAAGAAATCAAGGCGGACGAGCGGTTCGCCGACTTTGCGCTGGTGAAGCAGAGCCGTTTGAGCGTGATGCCGGTGCCGAAGAAACTGGATACGGCGCTGCGCAAACTCGCCGGGCTGTGAACGGTCAGGACGGATCGCCGAAATCCGGGACCGGCACATCGTCGTTGAAATAGTGCAGGATCCAGGTGATCTGCTCAGAGCGGTAGAGGTCGGTGAAGGCATCGACCGCCTCGGGCCAGTAGCGCGTGCCCTTGCCCGCTTCGAGTTCAAGGAGGGCGAGTTCGGCGGCGTCTTCGCCGATCCGGTCGCGGTACGGGCGGATGCTGGTCATCGCGTCGAAACTGTCGATGACCGCGAAGAAGCGGGGGCCGAGCGCGATGGACTCTCCGGCCAGACCATCGGGGTAGCCGAGGCCGTCCCAGCGTTCGTGGTGGGATCGGACAAGCCCGAGCAAGTGCTCGTCGGTCTCGCCCATGCGCACGAGCCGATCGTGGCCGAGGGTCGTGTGAGTCTTGATGATGTCGAATTCGGCGTCGGTGAGGCGATCGGCCTTGGTGAGGATCGCGTCGGGGATGTCGATCTTGCCGACATCATGCAAAGCTGCGCCGATGCAAAGGCGCTCGACGAGCGGCTTCTCGAGTCCGGCCCGCTCGGCGAGAGCGCGGGTGTAGAGCACGACCCTCCAGGTGTGCGCCGCGGTCGATCGGTCCTTGAGTTCGATCGACTTGACCAGGGATTGGACGATGTCGAGATCCACGCGTCCATCGTAGCGGTATGCTGGTTCATCGATCGTGGCGACTCGGCGGGGCGGGGCAGGAGCGAAGCATGAACGGCGACAACCACCCCCGGCGTTTGAATCGAAGGAGTTTCCTGGCGACCGCCGCGGCGGCGGGGCTGGTCGGCGCGGCGCGTCCGGCCCTCGGGCAGGATGCCGACGATGACGGCTCCGAAAACGCCGGCGACGACAGCGAGCCGACGGCAGAGTCGCTGCGCCACGCCGCGAAACTGATCGACCTCGACCTGACCGAGCCCGAGCGCGAGCAGGCGCTGATGCTGGTCATGGCGCGTCGCCAGCGGTACCGGCAGCGTCGCGAGCAGGTGGAACTGCCGAACGGGGTGGGGCAGGCGTCGGCGTTCCGCGCGTACGCATGGGGCGAGCCTCGGACGCCGGAGGCGGACCGGATGGTCCGCAGCGAGGCGAGCGGGGACGCGCTGCCAGCCAGCGATGCCGATATCGCGTTCGCGCCGGTGACTCAACTGTCGCGCTGGATCGAGTCCCGTGCCATCACGAGCGAGCGGTTGACCCGGATCTACCTGGATCGGCTGAGGAAGCACGGGCCGCAACTGGAGTGCGTGATCACGCTGACGGACGATCTCGCGCTGAAGCAGGCGAAGCGGGCCGACGCGGAGATCGCGGCGGGCAACTATCGCGGGCCGCTGCACGGCATCCCGTGGGGCGCGAAGGACCTGCTCGATACCGCGGGCATCAAGACGACCTACGGCGCGATGCCGTACAAGGATCGCTTTGCGGAGAACGATGCGGCGGTCGTGCGCAAGCTGGAAGAAGCGGGCGCGGTGCTGGTGGCCAAGCTGACGCTCGGGGCGCTGGCGTACGGCGACATCTGGTTCGGCGGCACGACGAAGAACCCGTTCAACCTGCAGCAGGGATCGAGCGGGTCGAGCGCGGGGTCGGCGTCGGCAACGGTGGCCGGGCTGGTCGGGTTCGCGATCGGGACCGAGACGCTGGGGTCGATCGTGTCGCCGTGCATGCGCTGCGGGGCGACGGGGCTTCGGCCGACCTTCGGGCGTGTTCCCCGGACCGACGCGATGGCGCTGTGCTGGTCGCTGGACAAGATCGGGCCGATCTGCCGCGGCGTGGAGGACACGGTGCTGGTGCTCGACGCGATCCGCGGCGCGGACGCGGGGGACATGAGCAGCGTGGATCGCCCGCTGGCGTTTGACGCGGGCTTGGATGTGTCGAAACTCCGCGTTGGCTATGTGCCGGGCTGGTTCGAGGGGCGCGGCGCGATCGATGTGGATCGGCAGGCGCTCGAAGCGATGAAGGCCACGGGCGCGACGATGGTGCCGATCGATCTGCCGGAGATGCCCTACGGCGTGCTCATGACGATCCTCGAGTGCGAGGCGGCGTCGGCGTTCGAGGAAATCACCTTCTCGAACAGCGACGACACGATGCAGTGGCAGTCGCCCCAGGCGTGGCCGAATACTTTTCGGTCGAGCTGGTTCGTGCCGGCGAACGAACTGATCCAGGCCGAGCGGTTCCGCTCGCAGGTCTGCGCGATGATGCGCCGCGCGATGGACGATATCGATGTGCTGATCACACCGAGTTTCGCCGGGTCGATCCTCCTGATCACGAACTACACCGGGCACCCGGCGCTCGTGCTGCGCACAGGCTTTCGGGGCAACAACCGGCCGCACGGCATCACGCTGGTCGGGCACCTGTTCGACGAGGGGCGGCTCGCGTCGGCGGGGATGGCGGTCGAGCGGACGATGGGTGTGGCGGGGGTGAGGCCGGGGGGGTTCAACTGATCCGCCGGATCACCAGCACGCTCATGTCGTCGTGGTTCGTCGAGCCGCCGCTGAGTTCATCGACGCGGTTGAGGATCGCCGCGGCGATCTGCGTCGCGCGGACGGAAGCCGACTCCGTCGCGGCCTGCATGCAGGTCGCTTCGACGCGCTCGATGCCCAGCATTGTGCCCGTTGAGCGGTCGGTGGCTTCGGAGAGGCCGTCGCTGTAGAGGATGAGCGTGTCGCCGGGCTGGAGCGTGTGGGCTGCGTCCTCGTAGTCGCTGTGCTCGGTGACGCCGAGCGGCAGGCCGCTGGCTTCGACGCGATCCGGTTCCTTGCCGGAGCGGATGATGAGCGGGGCGGGGTGGCCGGCGTTGCAGAGGCGGGCGGTGCCACCGGTGGTCAGTTCGATCCACACGCCGGTGGCGAAGAGGCCGGGCTCGGTGGATTCGAGCATGACCGAGGAGGCGCGGGCCATCGCCGCGGCTGGGGAGGTGTCTGGGGAGGAGAGCGTGGTCGCGCGGGCCGAGCCTTTGAGCAGGGCCATGAGGACGCCGGCTTTCACGCCGTGCCCCGAGACATCCATGAGCAGGGCGTTGAGCGAGCCGGAGGGGCTCTCGAAGCAGTCGATGAGGTCGCCGCCCATCTCGCCGCTGGCGCGGCTGACACCCGCGATGTCCCAGCCGTGCCACGACCGGTCGATCCGCGGCACGAGCACGCGATGGATCTCGCCGGCGAGGGCGATCTCGGTTTCGAGCTGCGTGCGGCGCTTGCCCTCGGTGTTCACGAAGTAGTTGAAGCAGAAGTACCCGGCGACGAGCGAGGCGACCAGCAGCATGCCCTCGAGGGCGGGGACTGGCGACTGCACGCCGGGGTAGAGCCAGAAGCCTCGCTCGTTGTGCAGGTAGGAGGTGAACATGCCGCCGACGGGCAGGAAGATGTTCAGGGCGATCGCGCCGATCAGCCACTTCTTGTTGACGGTGAAGGCGAGCACCCAGCAGACGGCGCAGAGGCCGCCGATGATCGCCCAGACGGCCATGCCCGCGGCGCCCCCCGAGTCGAGGATCTGGCCCTGCTGGTCGCGGGCCGCGTACTTCGAGACGGAGATGAGCCACATCGGCGCGAAGAGGAAGAACACGGCGCTCAGCAGTACAAATCGGGCGCGCGGCTGGAGCATCTCCACGTAATCGCGGTCGCGTCCGAAGACTTTGGCTGGGCGTGATGGCTCGCTGCGGGACACGGGCTTCAGGATACCCTGCGGCGTTCGGGGATCCGAGAGGGAATTGCCGGGATCACATTCCCCCACACCCACCCGTAAACCCAGCGTTGCCCAGCCCCGGCTCAATGTCCGGGGCTCTGCCCGGGCCGGCGGGGGCGCTGGCTTCGGACTTGCCGATGAGGCGTCGGAAGGTTTCGTAGCTCTCGCGGTCCTTGCCGATGAGCTGCTCGACCTGGATGTCGGCGTGGTAGCTGGAGCGGACCATCGGGCCGCTCTCGACGACCTTCCAGCCGAGGTCCATCCCGACTTCGCGGTACCACTCGAACTGGTCGGGGGTGACCCAGCGGTCGATCGGGAGGTGGTTGCGTGTGGGCTGGAGGTACTGGCCGATGGTGAGGATGTCGGTCTGGGCGCGCTTCTGGACATCGCGCATGAGCGTGACGACCTCGTCGTCCTTCTCGCCGATGCCGACCATGATGCCGGTCTTGGTGACCAGCCCGGCCTCCTTGCAGCGCTTCAGCAGCTCGACGGACTGCTCGAACTTGGCCTGTGGGCGGACGGCCGGGTAGCAGCGGGGGACGGTTTCGAGGTTGTGGTTGAGGATCTCGGGGGCGGCGTCGATGACGAGCTGCAGGGCGTCCCAGTCGCCCTTGAAGTCGGGGATGAGCACCTCGATGGACATGTCGGGGCAGGCGCGCCGGGATTCGAGGATGGTGTCGGCCCAGATCTGTGCGCCGCCGTCGGGCTGGTCATCGCGATCGACGCTGGTGATGACGACATGGTTGAGCTTCATCAGGGCCAGCGAGGCGGCGACGCGCCGGGGCTCATCGGGGTCGATGGGGTTGGGCTTGCCGGTTTTGATGTTGCAGAAGCCGCAGGCGCGGGTGCAGGTGTCGCCGAGGATCATGATGGTGGCGACGCCGCGGGCCCAGCACTCACCCATGTTGGGGCAGCCGGCCTCCTCGCAGACGGTGTGGAGGCGGTGCTCCTTGAGGTTTTTGCGGAGCTCGTGGTACTCCGGGCCGCCGGGCACTTTGGCGCGGAGCCACTTGGGCTTGCGCTTGAGGGCGAGCTGCTGCTTGACATCCTGGCCGCCGCCGGCATCCCGGTTGTTGAGGATCATCCCCGAGAGGGAGAGCAGGGACTTGTTGTCCCGCTTCATGGGGTCGCCGCCGAGGGGGCGGGGGTGGCGCGCGAGGGTCCGCTGGAGGGCGGGGTCCATCTTGAGGCCATCGGAAGCGGGATCGGTGGTCTGGAGGGGTGCCATTGGACCCGAAGTATAGCCCTGCGCGCCGGGTTCCTCGATGCGGGGGAGTGTTCTTCCATGGGCGATGAACTCCGTGGGATCTGCCCGCGTACGAGGGCCGTGGGCGCAAGAACTGCCGAAACCGGGTCCCGGTGGACCGACTCCGATAAAGGCGGGGAGCACGCGGGGAGAAATCGGTGTTTCGCGCGGAAGTCGGTCAACGCGGCGGGTGGAGAGGACCGATATGCGAGCGTGGGGCCGCTCGTCGGAAGGCGAGCGTCCCAAAAGCACGGCGTGCGTGTTTCACTAGAATGCACGCGTCCCCGGTTGAGGGTCGTCGAACCATGAAGCACGCTCCGGCGTGTGCAGCCGCGTGAGGACCCCGGTGGTCGCGCCGGGCAGGGATGAATCAAGCGAAGGAGAGGTTCGTGAGCAGCGAAGCCGGACACGACACACCGAACCGAGATCAGACCCGTTCGGTCTTTCGCTCACGACCCGTCCGCGCGGGCATCGCGCTGACGGCGCTCATGCTGGGCTCGATGGCGGGCGGCTGCCTGCGCGAGACCGACGGATGGCTGTGGGACCCCTCGGTCGTCGGTCGCTGGGAGCACACCCCGACCGTGGTGCCGGTGCTGGACCGGATCGACATCATCGAGGCGGGCATGCTGGAGACGGTCGATGTGACCGACGTGCGCCCGGAAGACCTGCAGGTCGCGGCGACGCAGTATCGCGTCGGCCCCGGCGATGTGCTGGTGATCACCATTTACGACTTCGATCAGCAAGGCGCAGCGTCGCAGTACGAGGTAGTCGTCGATTCGGTGGGTGAAGCGAACCTGCCGCAGATCGACCCGGTGCCGGTGGCCGGTCTGACCGCTCGCCAGATCGAACGACGGATCGCGCAGGAGGTCATCGATGCCGGCATCATCGTGCTTGACCCCGAAGTGTCGGTGTCGGTGCAGGGCCAGCTCGACGCGACCTATCGAATCTTCGGGGCCGTCAACCGGCCCGGCATCGCCTCGATCCCGAAGCCGGATTTCCGTCTTCTGGATGCTGTGATCGACGCCGGCGGCGTGAGCCCGGTGATCCGAAACATCTATGTGATCCGCCAGGTCCGGACGGATGACGGTGCGATCGACACGCCCGCTCAGCCAGCGGTTCCTGGCCAGCCCGATAACACCGATCCGGAGTCGATTCTCGACCTGATCGACGAGATTACCGGCGACGAGGCGGTCGACCCGGCGATGCTGGGCACCGATCCGAATGTGCGGCGCATGCCCGACACCCGCCTGCAGCGTGAGCAGCGGAGCCTCGTGGACGAACTGCTCGCCGGTACGCCCGGCGAAGACGGATCCGGTGCGGTCGCGGCTTCGGACATCGTGAGCCCCGCGGCGTTTTCGCAGGACGGCCAGCCCGGATCCGGCGACGATCGAGGCCCGGCGCCGGTGATCGACCTCGACGGGAGCACGACCTTCAAGCCGACCCCGGTCGGTTCGAGCGCGGAGAACGAGGATCGCCCGGAAGCGGAGGGCATGGAATCCTCGACGCCGCAGGTTCGCCCCATCGGCAAGTGGGTGTTTGAGAACGGTCGATGGGTTCGGCGGGCGCCGTCGCAGCCATCGGACGCGGGCGCTCTGCCCGAAGGCGAGGACCCGCTCGGCGAGTCGGAATACCTGGTGACCCAGCGGGTCATCCGCGTGCCAACCCGTCCGCTTATCGACGGCGACGCCCGCTACAACATCGTGATCCGCCCCGGCGACATCATCTCGGTACGCAGCCCGGACATCGGGAATGTCTATATCGGCGGGCCGGGCATCAACCGCGACGGCGTGTATGAGTTGAACGGGCGGACCCAACTGACACTGCTTCGTTCGGTCATCGCGGCGGGCAATTTTTCGTCGATCGGCATCCCCGAGCGGGTGGATCTGACCCGTATGGTCGGTGATAACCGCCAGGCGACGATCCGGCTGGATGCCCGGGCGATCGCCAACGGCACGGCCCCGGACATTCTCCTGAAGCCGGACGACATGCTGAACTTCGGCACGAACTTCTGGGCGACCCCGCTCGCGGTGGTCCGCGGCGGCTTCCGCGGTTCGTATGGATTCGGCTTCCTGCTCGACCGAAACTTCGGCAACGACGTGTTCGGTGCTCCGCCCACGAACCAGTTCGGTCAGTGATCGGTGGTCCGAGGGAGGGAGTCCTCGGGGGCTCGGCGGGACGCCGAACCATCTCCGCGGGATGTGCGTACTACGCACCATTCGTCGTATGGGCGACGACGCCCGCTCCGACTCTCGTTCCCTCCTTTGAGATGGGTTTAGCGGAACCGATTCTCACACCATGACCACGATCCCGACCAGTTCAGCATCATCGGATCGGACAGGGGTCTCGGTCGGCGCTGATCGTTCTGCGCGTTCGCCGCTCGCTTCGCCGCTTGCGGCCCGGATCGCGCAGCGTGAGCCACTGAGTCTGGTTGCTGTGGGCTTGCTCGTGGTCGCGATGATCGGGCTGTACTGGCTCTGGGTTGAGCGACAGTTCGGCCCGAGCGGCTTCAGCGCCCGCTATTTCGAGGACTGGGGGCACGCTTTCGCGGTGCCCGTCATTTCGGGCATCTACATCTGGATCAACCGGGCGAAACTGCGATGGGACCGGGCGTGCCTGTACTGGCCGGGTCTGGCGGTGCTGCTTCTGGGCATCGTGATGTACGCCTTCTTCCTGCTGAATATCGCGCTGGCCAACCACATGCTTCAGGGCTTCTCGATGATCTTCACGATCAGCGGGCTGGTGCTGCTGCTCGCGGGGCCGCACCTGTTCCGGCAGTTGCTCTTCCCGATCGCATTCCTCGGGTTCGCGGTGACGATCTCCGAAATGATCATGAACCGCATCACCGAGAAGTTGCAGGACATGGCGGCGATCGGTTCCGAGGTGCTGCTGCGGATCCTTCAGTTCGACGTGACGCGGCTGGGCAATCAGCTCACCGTGTACAACTCGGCGGGCGAGGGTTTCCCTTTGGAAGTGGCCGAGGCCTGCTCGGGCATGCGCATGGTCGTCGCGTTCATCGCGCTCGCGGTCGCGGTCGGGTTCTTCTCGTGTCGGCAGTGGTGGCACCGCGTTGCGGTGGTTCTTCTGGCGGTGCCGGTGGCGGTGTTCATGAACATCGTGCGCGTCGCGGTGCTCGCGGCGATCACGCTGGTGAACCCTGATTTCTCCGTCGGCGGTGCGCACACGCTCATCGGGACCCTCCTGCTGGTGCCGGCGTTCCTGCTGTTCATGTTCTGCGTCTGGCTTCTGAAAAGGATCACGCCGGACGAGGCCGAACGCTCGGGTTCGAAGGGGGCGAAGTCATGAACGGTGCAGCGGGTCGGTCGAGGCGAGGGGCGGTTTTGCTGCATCCTGCGGTGGTCGTGCCGCTGGCGATTATGGTGCTCGCGGCGGTCTCGCTCGCTTGGTACATCCGCGCGAACGGGCTGCGCATCACGAAGCTGCCGATCTACGCGAAGGACAATCTGCAGTTGCGCTCTATCCCCGGTGAGTTGCCGCCGACGGGGGAGCCGCGCTGGGTCCAGCTCGGCCCGGATCGGCAGATGGGCGCGGAAGAGATCGCCGCGCTCGGCTCGGCGAACGCCATCTCGCGCGTGTACCAGCGGGCCGACACGATCGGGACGGCCAACCCGGTCGCGTTCGAACTGCACGCCGTCTACTACACTGGCATGATCGATGCGGTGCCCCATGTGCCGGAGCGGTGCGTCGTCGCGGGTGGCGGTGAGATGTTGTCCGGTCCTCGGATCACGCCGGTCCCGCTCGACCTTTCGCCGGATGCCGGCGTTCTCGCGGAGGAGCGCGACGGCGGCGAGACCAGGTATTCCGACCGTTCCGGTGTGACGTTCCAGCGCATCCCGCTGCCACGCGGCGTGGAGGATCTGGCCATGAGCATCAGTTCGTTCGATCAGCTGTCGAGCGACCAGGACATCTGGGCGGGGTACTTCTTCATCGCCAACGGCGGTGTCGTCGCTTCGGCGAGCGGCGTGCGAGGGCTGGCGTACCGGTTGGACTCGGACTACGCGTACTACGCCAAGATCCAGTTCTCCAGCGTGACCGTCGACTCGGCGGAAGAGCTCGCATCTCTCGCGGCGGATGCGCTGCGAGACCTTTTCCCGGAGATCATGCGTTGCATGCCCAACTGGGACGAGGTGGAAGCTGGTACATGGGATTTCACGGATTATTCGAAGCAGTCTGGATAAGTCGGTAGCGACAGGGAAACAGGAACATGGCGTCCAAGGTCAACACGAAGTTCGTCATCATTCTCGTCGGCTCGGTCGTCGCGCTCGCGGTTGGCGTCGGTGCGCTGGCGGCGTACTCGCTGCGCATGAGCGGCGAGCGCAACATCAAGGCGGGTGACGCGAGGATCGCCGAAGCCCAGCAGTTGCGCTCGAGCGGCAACGAGGCGGAGGCGATCGAGAGCATCAACGACGCCGCGAGCCAGTACGGTCGCGCTGTCAACAAGGACCCTTCGCGTCGCGACTGGCTGATCACCTGGCGAGATACGCTGCTCCAGACGATCCCCGAGACGGATGTCGAGTACTCCAAGCAGTATCGCGAGCGCTACATCGGCGCCCTCGACAGGCTGGCGACGATCGACTCCACCGCTCCGGGCCCCCAACTGGAACAGGTTCTGGTTCAGGAGCGACTGTTCCGGGTGAGCGGCGGGCCGAACGCGATGTCGGCCATCACGGAACTCGTCTCCCGGCGAGTCGCGGCGTTGCCCCCGGACTCGCCGACGGCTATCCGCCTCAACGCGATCGGCGGGCTCGCCAATACCGATCGAGCGGCGCTTGAGAGCGTCGACAGCGACGTGCTCGACGAGGCGCGCGGGGCGATGCGCGAGTTCTACGACGCGTATGTCGAGGATCCCGAGCGTTTCCTCGAGCCCGTCCCGGCGGATCTGGACGAAGAGGGCCGACGCCGTTTCGTCGAAGAGGCTCGGAACGATCACGCGCGCATCGGGCTCGGTCTCGTCCGCTGGCATGTGAATCAGCGGACAGCGGCGCAGGCGGAAGGGCGGTCGAGAGAAGCCGCGGCATCGTTGAGCCGGGCGGAGGAACTGCTCGCGGAGATGTTGTCGGACGGGCTGGGCTACGAGAACGACGCGCGATTCCTGATTCTGGCAGCCCAGATCGATCTTGCGCAGGCTCAGGATTCCATCGGGAACCCTGCCGAACGCCGCAACGCACAACTCCGGATCATCGCTGAGTCGGCCGACGGGATCATGAGTGCGCTCGCCGAGTCCGACCCTTCGGACCTGCCGGTCGGCGAGATGACGGGGCTCACCTCGTGGTACTCGGATGACGCCCTGCGTGAGTCGCTCGCGGCGGAGTTCGAACGAGCGGTGTCGGCGTCGCCCGAGGATCCGAGACTGCTGGCGCAGGCCGCGGCGGCGATGCGCTCGCTGGACGAACTGGAGCGGTCGTTGGAGTTGTACGCCGCGATCCGCGAACTGCCCCGACCGACGCTCAGCCTCGATGGGCTCGTGCTGCCGCAGGTGAAGGTGAACGCAGCGTTCGCGCAGGTCGAAGTGAATCTCGCGTTGCGCGAGCAAGCGCTGCGCGACGGCGACGATCGCGAGGCAGGCGCGTACCTCGACGCGGCGCGAGCGGCTCGCGACGTGTTGGCGTCGGAGAGTGGAGTGACGACGCGACCCTTCGTGCTGCGTGCGAACGCCGAAGTCGCGATCGCGGAAGGCAAGACGACGCAGGCGATCAGGCTGCTTGAAGAGTTCCGCAGTGAGTTCGGGGACACATCGGCGGTGCTCGGCCAGCTTGCGAGACAGCTCCTGCGCCAGGGCACGACTGGCGAAGCGAAGCAGATTCTCGAACGCCTTGTGAACACGGACAGCATCACGACGCAGGGCGTTTTGATGCTGGCGGACATCTATGGCCGCGAAGGCGACAACGAGCGGGCGCTCGAGTTGCTTGAGCGGCGGGCGCGACTTTCGAGTTCTCCGGAGGAGTTCTCCGATGCGATTGAGCAAGTCCGACGCCTTATCGCGATCGAGGGTGGAGAATCCAGCGACGATCCTGTGCTCGACGCGGTGGTCCGAGCGAACGACGCGATCGCGCGACGCGATCTGGGGGTTGCGACCGCGATCCTGGATGAATTGGAGCGGGCCGAAGACGGATCGGCATCGAATCTACAGGTGATCGTGCTGCGAGCACAGATCGCTGCTTTCGAGGGAGACCGAGAGCGCGCGCTGGAGATTCTGGAGCGAGCGCGGCAGATCGATCCTGGGAACGAGGCGATCGCCAGCATGATCCGACGACTCAGCTCCGACGATCTGGTCCAGGCTCAGATCGACGAGATCGAGTCTTCTGACCGGTCCGAGATCAACAAAGCGCTTTCGAAGTACGACCTGTATCGAGCGGTCGGGCAGTCCGAAGCGGCACTCGCCGCGATGAGCGAAGCCGAGCGGGTTGATCCGAATCACCAGCGCGTCATCGACTTCCGCTTCGCGGAGGCTTTGGGCCGGGGAGATCTCGATGCTGCGGGTCGGATCGCGGCACGCGCCGCCGACGCGAACGTGGACGGCGTGGATGGCTTGCTCTACCAGGGCCGACTGCAGCTGGCCAGAGGTGAGAGCGCCGCCGCGGTCCGAACGCTCCGTTCCGCGATCGAACTGGTTCCGTCCAGCGTCGCGATCCGCCGCTATCTCGGCCAGGCGCTGCTCGTGACCGGTCAGGTCGACGAGGGAATCGAATCGCTTCGGCGCGCCTACGAGGCTCGCCGGGACAACCTCGATGTACTCGCTGAGTACGTGCAGGCTCTGGACCAACTGGGCCGGGTCGAAGAGGCCCGGGCCGTATTGGATCCGGGTAATGATCCGTCGGCTGCGGCCCGTGTCAGTCGGTCGGTGACCAACGTCTGGCTCTCGCTGGAAGCCGAGGCCGGCAACGTCGAACGGGCATTGGCTGAACGCAGGACCTATTTCAATGCCGACGTTCGGTCGGGGGCGATCGCCGATTCAGAAGTATGCCAGCAGAACGCGCTCCAACTGATCGATCTGCTCGTGGAGCGCGGATCGCTGGACGAAGCGGAGCAGGTGCTCGCCGAGATCCGTTCGAGCCTGAGCGAGCTCGAAGTGGCGCAGGCTCGTGCCGGCATCGCCCTGGGACGTGCCGGTGAACTCGAAGATCCGGCTGCCGTACGCCAAGCGGAGCAGGAGGCCATCGCCGATTTCCGGGCGGCCGCGGAGAACGAAGCGCAGGCGGCGAACGACCCCTTCCCGCTGGTCGAGGTGGCGCGGTTCGCGTTTGCGAGCGGACGCTTCGAGCTCGGGCTCGAGATCCTCCAGAGCGCGGTGCCGTTCGAATCGACTGAGAGCAGGCTTGTGAGTCGCGAGCTGGCGCAGCGTCTCGGTCAGCGCGCAAGCCGCCTGGACGACGAAGCGCAGACATTGGAAGCACAGGCTCAACAGCGAGAGGGCGCAGACCCGCTCGGCGCGGAGGCGGTCCGAGAGCGGGCCGCACAGGCGCGCGATCGGGCGACGGCGTCTCGCGAGAAAGCGGTGACGGTCTACTCCGACTTGCTGGCCAGCGGCGTTGAAGACGCGTCGTCCCGCATCGTGCTCTCCCTCGCGGAACTGAGGATGCAGCTCGGTCAACTCGATGCCGCATCGGAACTTATCCAGCGCGTACGAACCGCCGAACCGGACGATCTCGGCGCGCTGCTGCTCGCCGCCAATCTGGCCGAGCGTCGCGGCAATCGCGCCGATGCCGGGCGCCTGTACAACGAGGCGGTCGAGAAGCACTCTTCGAACTTCCTCTCCTTCTACCGACGCGCACTGTTCAACAGCGCGGACATGTCGCGGGCAGCAGACGTTCTGTTCGACCTGCAGCGCGTCAACCAACTCCGTCCCAGTCTGACCGAGGGCTGGCTGCTTCGATATCGCGTGAACATGCAGGCGAACGATCCCGATGCGGCGTTCGCAGCGCTCCGGCAGGGGATAGAGCGTGCTCCGTCCATCGCGGACACGCTTTCGCGTCAGCTCGTGCAGGAACTGGTTCGCTTCGGACGGGTCGTCGATGCGTTCTCCGTCGCTGCCACTCGGGCGACGGAGAATCCGATGGACGCGTATTGGCAGTTCACAGCCGGAACGCTCGCTCGACAGCGCGGGGCTTTCTCCGAAGCCGCGAACTTCTACGATCGCCTGAACAGCATCCCGTCGATCGCCAACGATCCGACCCAGGTCGCACAAACGGCCGGCCTGGTGCTCGACGCGAGGCTGCGGGCCGGCGAGCGGGTCCCCGAAGCCCAGTTGCGTCGGCTCGTCGGGATGATCGAGGAATTGCCCGCCGAGGGAACCTCGGGCGTGGCCCAGACGATGCTTCTTGCACGCGCGTACGCGGCGCTCCCGAACGAGCGCAGCCGCGCGAGCGCCCTGACCCAGCAGGCGTTCAGCCTCGCGGCGGCCGGGAGCGATGAGGCGAGCCCGACCGCCATGCTCCGAACCTGGTACCAGGACCTGCCGCTCGTCGCGGGCGGGGCCCAGCAGGCACTCAACTACGTCGCGGAACTCGATCAGGCCATCCGGAATCAGAAGTCTCAGAACCCCGAAGCGGAGATCGTTCACCCGCTCTTCATTCAGGTGGTTGCGTTGCAAGCGGCCCAGATCAGGGGCGAACCGCTCTCCGATCTGATCGCACGCGCCGAGGGACTGTTGCAACAGGCTCAGGCGGATCCGCTCGCGCAGTTCGAGATCCGAAAGCGGCTTTCGAATCTGAAGTTCGCGGTCGGGGATGTCGAAGGGGCCGCGGAGGAGGGACGTCAGGCGCTGGCGATCAACCCGAACGACCTCGAACTCCTGAACAACGTCGCCTTCTATCTCGCGAAGTATCTTGACCGTGTCGATGAGGCCGTGCCGTTCGCTGAGCGCGCAGCCGAGCTCGCGCCGGAGAACGCGGATGTCCTCGATACGGTCGGGGTCGTGTACCTGCTCCGCGGGGAATACTCAGAGGCCCGGAGCTTTTTCGAGCGATCGCTGCGGTTCGCGCGGACGCAGGAGCAGCGCCTCCCCGCCAATGTCCACATGGCCGATGCCACGCTCCGCAGCGGCTCGCCCGAGAGCGCTCGGACATACCTGGAAGCTGCCGAGCGGCTGCTCCCGGTCGTCGACCAGTCGGTGCGGGACTCGTACGCCGCCGAGATCGAAGAACTGAAGACGCGTCTGAATAACGGCTGATCCGCAGACGGGTCCGCGCGGGGTTACAGTGCCCCTTCCGGTCCCGGCGATCGGGTCTTCTGCCAGAACCAATGGCGGTCCCGGACCGATCCGCCGATAGAAACCACGTCAGTCGAGATCGTCGCTTCGCGTCGGTCCCCGGAAGCCAAAGTCCTATGCCCAGTGTCGAGAACCAAAGCAGTCCGAGCCCGAATCAGCCCCAGAGCGCGGCGGCGGTCGCGTTAGATCCGGTCCGTCTGCTTCGGACGTACTGGCCATGGCTTTCCGCCGCGCTGCTCGTCGGGGTGGTCGCCGGCGTCGCGCTGTTCGTGGCGCTCAACATCTTCATGCCTCGCTACCGAGCCACGGCCGTCTACGAGACTCAACCGGTCTTCACGCCCGATTTCGAACTCATCGGCAGCAACGCCGCGGGCGAGGAAGCCGAAGTGTTCATGCAGACGCAGGTCTTCCTGCTGCGATCCGATCGATTGCTCGATCTCGCCGTTCAGGAACCGAGCGTGCAGAGCACGGATTGGTACAAGCAGTATGTGCGGGATGGTGGCTTCGACCGCGTCGAAGCGCTCGACGATCTGAAGGACATCGTCGGAGCGAGAGTCCTGCCGAACACGGCGCTCTTCAGTTTGACCGTCAGCCTGCCGAGCCCGAGCGACGCCGCGACCATCGCGCAGGCGATCTGCACCGTGTACGAGAACGACTACAACAGCGTCCGGACCGGTGATGTCAGCGTCATTCGGCGGAACATCGAGCGTCAGATCAGCAACCTGCGCCTGAACCAGCGATCGTTCGAGAATCAGCTCGAGGTCCTCCTCGTCGAGAACCAGCTCGAATCCACCGACATCACCGAGAGCAGTTTCTACCGTCGCCTGGCGATCCTGCAGGCCGAATTGGTTCCGCTCCGTGCCGAACTGACTTCGAACCGTCGCCAGCTTCAGGAGTATCAACTCCTCCTGAACCAGGAAGGGACCCCGGTTTACCCGGAGCCGATCCGCGCTCAGGCCAAGATGAGCCAGGTCGCCCAGCGGCTTGAGGCCGAGATCGAGATCCGTCGCGCAACCCTCGAAGGTCTTCGTCAGACGACCGGCCCGAACGCGCAATCGGTCACCACCGCGGAGGCCCAGTTGCAGGCCTTCGAGAACCGGTACGAAGAGGTCATCAACCTCAAGATGCAGGAGACGCTGCAGAATCTCGTTCAGCAGTTCAAGCAGTCGATCGCCGCGTCGGAGTCCACGGAGCTCAACCTGCTCGAAGAAGCCGAGACGGCCCGCGTCCAGCTCAACCAGATTACGCAGAACCTCAAGCAGTACGCCGAGATCGAGTCCGAGCTCGAACTCGTGCTCGACCAGATCAGCAACGCGCGTCAGCGGCTCGACGAGATCAATATGATCGGCGATGTCGGCTCACGTATCCGGCGCGTCCAGGCTGCGACACCCCCCGACATCAAGTCGTTTCCGAAGATCATTCCGGTCGTTGTTGGCGTAATGTTCTTATTCACCGGCGCCGTGGCCGGTTTCATCGTCGTGAAGGAACTCCGCGAACAGCGAGTGCGAACCCCCCGCGACATCTCGCTGATCCCGCGGACCCGCGTCCTGGGCATCCTCCCCGAGCTTTCCATGGACCCGGCCGAGCCGGACACGGTCGAGACGGCGGTGACGGACGAGCCCTTCGGCGCGGTCGCCGAATCCGCCCGCCAGATCCGCACCGCGATCTTCAAGGCCTGCGACCAGCGCGGACACAAGTCCATCCTCTTCACATCCGGGATGCCCGGCAGCGGCACCACGACGGTCATCTCGAACGTCGCCGCCGCGGCGAGTTCGGTCGAGAGCCGCGTGCTCATCATCGACGCGAACCTGCGTCGCCCCGCGATACACAAGGTCTTCAAGTTGAACCCCGGGCCCGGTCTGGCCGAGGTGATCCGCGGCGACGCCTCACTCTCCGACGCCGTGCAACGCACCCAGCACGGCTTCGAGGTGCTCAGCGCCGGCGCGAAACGCGGGCATGAGTACGAGAAGTTCAACACCTCTGTGATGCAGCAACTGCTCGAAGAGGCCGGGTCGCAGTACGACCTGATCCTCATCGACACGCCGCCCGCAGTCGTCGCCGCCGATGCGCTCTCGCTCGCGGCGAGGACCGACGCTTCCGTGCTCGTGTGCCGTGCCTACTCCGAGAAGCGGGGCCTGATCCAGCGACTGCGCAACCAGCTCGCTGATGCCAAGGGCGACTTCCTCGGCGTTGTCGTCAATGGCGTGCGAGCATCCGCCGGCGGCTACATGAAGGCAAACTTCAAGGCGTCGATGAGCTACCAGAACTACAACGACGCCACCTGACGGCGACCGGCATCCGCGGCACGTCCACCGAGTCATGAGCACCAGCCCCGTCAACGCCGACCCTCACGCCGGTCTTCGACCGAGGGTGATGGTGACCGGAGGTGCAGGCTTTATCGGGTCTCACGTCGTCGACGAGATTTTTCGGCGGCTTCCTCAGGCTCGCGTAACCGTCGTCGACAGCCTCGCAACCGGTCGACTGCGCAATCTGGACCGGGCGATGGCCGCGGCGCGAGAAGCGGGGGGTGAGTGCCGCCTCGTCGAGGACCGCGTGGAGACCGCGGTCGAACGGTTGGGTTCGGAAGCCACCTTCGACCGGATCTACCACTTCGCCGCGGCGGTCGGCGTGCAACGAGTCGTCAGCGACCCGATCTCGTGCATCGAGACCAACGTGGACGCGACCGCCGCGCTGCTCCGCTTCGCGAGGCGCACCGGCAACCCACCGACGCTGATCGCTTCATCGTCGGAGGTGTACGGCAAGTCGTCGCACAGCCCGTTCCGGGAGGATGACGACTGCCTCTACGGCCCGACAACCGCCCCGCGCTGGTCGTACGCATCATCGAAGGCGATCGACGAGTATCTGGCGATCGCCCACCACGAGCAGGGCGGTCTCCCGACGGTGATCGTCCGCCTCTTCAACACGGTCGGTCCGCGCCAGGTGGGTGATTACGGCATGGTCGTCCCGCGCTTCGTCGGAGCAGCGCTCGACGGGCGCCCGATCGAGGTCTTCGGAGACGGCTCGCAGTCGCGCTGCTTCTGTGACGTCCGCGATGTCGCACCGGCCCTCGTGGACCTGCTCGAGAGGGCCTCGGAGCCCCGGTCGCCCGTCGCCGGGCGCGTGTTCAACCTCGGCTCCGATCAGCCGATCACGATCGCGGATCTGGCCGCCCTGGTGAAGGACCAGGTCGGGTCACGGAGCCCGATCCGCGCGGTTCCGTTCCAGCAGGCGATGGGCTCAGGATTCGAGGATCTGTCGCAGCGGCGGCCGTCGCTCGAGCGGCTCAGGAGCGTCATCGAGTTTGAACCGAAGATTCCCCTCTCCCGAACGGTGCAGGATGTGGCCGATGCGTTACGCTTGTCCCGAATCGGAGCGGAAGCGGGAAAGCCATGATCGGTCGTCTGCAGTCAAACGAGCCACTCGGAGATTTCGGTCTGCCGTCGGTCGCCGATGGCGTCGTGAGCGCGTCGCAGACCGCCCCATCGCAGTCGTTGCTTGAGATCTTCAATTCGTACATCTTCGTCTTCCTGATCTCGTTCGTCGTCACCGTGTGCGTGACGCCGCTCCTGCGCCGGCTCGCCATCGCGAACGGCATCGTGGACCGGCCGAACGATCCGCGAAAGGCCCACAAGCTCCCGGTCGCGTACTTGGGGGGGATCGCGGTGTACATCGGCGTGCTGGCCGGGATCGCGTTCTCGTATTTCGGCTTCGCGTTGCTCCCGGAGTCCGTCTTCGACTTTCACGAATCGGTGCATCTCAATCCCGAGTCGGCGAACATGAGCTTCCGACTGGTCCCGATGTCGATCCTCCTCGGCATGACGCTCATCGCGGTGACCGGCCTGATCGACGATGTCGTCGGCCTGGACCCGCGGCTGAAGATCGTCGGGCAGTTGCTCGCCGCCGCGGCGCTCGCGATGCAGGATGTCGGGACGAAGGTGGCGGCGGGGGTCATGCAGCCCATAGGGCGGCTCGTCGGAAACGAGGACCTGGTCTACTCGATCCCGTTCGCCTTCGAGATTCCCTTCGTTGCGCCCACCGGTTCGATCACAATCGATGTGATTTACTGGGTTGGAACCGCGATCATCGCGGTGTTCGTGCTGGGCGCCTGCAACGCCTCGAACCTGATCGACGGGCTGGACGGTCTGCTCTCGGGCGTCACGGCCATCGCCGCGGCCGGCCTGCTCGTCATGGCCCTCCTGCTCGCTCAGTCGGACGACGGCAGTCTCGACGCGGCGCGCGTCGTGCTCGCGCTTGCGCTGCTCGGTGGTTGTCTGGGTTTCCTACCGCACAACTTCAACCCGGCGACGATCTTCCTCGGAGACTGCGGATCGCTCCTGTTGGGATATCTGACGATCGTCCTGATCTTGACCATGGGTGATACCGGCCGGACCCATCTGGTTGTCGCGGGCCTGATCATCTACGCCATCCCGATCATCGATACCGCGCTCGCCATCGTGCGAAGAAAGCTGGCGGGCAAGCCGATGTCAGCCGCCGACGATCAGCATCTGCATCACCAGCTGAAGCGGGCGTTCGGTGTAAAGGGCGCTGTGCTGACTCTCTACGGCATCGGTGTGGTTTTCGCGAGCCTGGGTGTGTGGCTCAGCGAAGGGCGTGTCCGGGTGGTCTTCACGATCGCGATCGTCATCGCCTCATTCATCGGCGTGACCGCCGTGAAGATCGCACGCAGGCAGGCGATCGAAGAAGACACGGTCCGGCGGTTCACGAGCGCGACATCGGGGTCGAAGGGCAAGGCGAAGCCCGCGACCAAGACCGCGCCCGAGTCCGACCCATCCGAAGCCGTGCCGACCGCCTGACCGGCGTCGCGTTCAGTTCGACAACCGGCGCGAGAGCAGGAACGCCATCTCGAGGGCCTGCTGATAGTTGAGGCGTGGGTCGCACGGACTGGCGTAGTTGCGCTCGAGGTCGTCCTCGGTCACGCCCGATCCGCCGCCGATGCACTCGGTCACATCCTCGCCGGTGAGTTCGAAGTGAACGCCACCGAGGTAGGTGCCGACGCGGTCGTGCGCATCGCACGCCGCCTCGATCTCCGAGAGGATGTCGTCGAAGCGACGCGTCTTGATGCCGCTGGGTCCGACCGAGACGGTGTTGCCGTGCATCGGGTCGCAGGTCCAGAGCACCTTGCGTCCGGAATCCGCGACCGCTTCGAGGATCGGCTGCAGCCGGTCTTCGACTCTGTTCGCGCCCATCCGGTGGATGAGCACGACCTTGCCCGGCTGGTCCGTTGGGTTGATCAGCTCGAGCATCTTGACGACTTCGTCAGGATCCGCGCTCGGACCGACTTTCACACCAACCGGATTGCGCACGCCCCGGAAGTACTCGATGTGGGCACCGTCGAGGGCGCGCGTTCGTTCGCCGATCCACGGCAGATGAGTCGTCAGGTCCCACCAGCCGCTCTTGCGCGGCACCTGGCGGGTTTGCGCGCTCTCGTACCAGAGGTTCAGCCCCTCGTGGCTCGTGAAGAACTCGACGCGCGACAGTTCGTCGAGGCTCGAATCGCCCAGCGCTTCCATGAAGCGCAGCGCCTCGGCGAGTTGGTCGGTCATCCGCTTGTACTCGGCGCGCAGCGACGGACGCAGCCTCGCGTGATTCAGGAAGCCCAGGTCCCAGTTGTCCGGATGGTGCAGGTCCGCGAAGCCGCCGTCGAGCAGCGAGCGGATGAAGTTCAGCGTGACCGCGGCGTGCTGGTAGCCCCGGACCAGCAGGTGCGGGTTCGGTGTGCGTGCCTCTTCATCAAACTCGACCCGGTTGACCAGGTCACCGTAGTAGCTCGGCAGTTCCACGCCGTCGCGGCTCTCAATCGGGCTGGAGCGTGGCTTGGCGTACTGGCCGGCGAATCGCCCGACCCGGATGACCGGCTTCTTGAGCCCGTGCACCATCACGAGCGACATCTGAAGCAGGATCTTCAGTTTGGCCGCGATGATCTCGCTCCGGCAGTCATCCAGAGTTTCGGCGCAGTCGCCGCCCTGGAGCATGAATCGCCTGCCGTCCTGGGCTTCTGACAGCAGCGTCGTCAGACGCTCGACCTCACCGGAGGTGACCAGGGGCGGGAAGGTCTTGAGTTTGTCCAGCGAGCGCGACAGCGCCGCGCCGTCCGGGTAGGTGATCGGCTGGCCGCTTGGACGGTCGGTCCAACTCAGTGGGTGCCAAGTGCTGGGCGTGTGCATGTCGTCAGTGGGTGCCTCGGTCGAGTTCTGGTCGAGGTCGGGCGAGTTGTTCGTCGTGGTGCGCGGGGACATTGGTGACCGTAAAACAGAGAACGGAACGGATCGGCAGGGCTCGAAGCATACCCAACACCTCTGCATCGACCGATCCCGGCGATCGGCGAAGGCGTCCTGAATGAACCGTCGGAAACGGTTGGATCCTGTCGCGGGAGCGCGAATTCTGCCGCGGATCAGAGCGCCGTGAGCGAAAATGTTGGGGATTTTGCTCATTTGATGCCCGATAACCGGTTCGTCCGCGAAGTTTTATTGATTCGCCCCATTTTCCGGGTCGATACCTCACGCACGAGCGAAACAGTCGGCACGCACCGCACACACAGCAGGCGGACGCCGGACAACGCTCGGGGCCGGGCAGCGGATCACGGATCCGCGCGGCCGAACGTGTCACGGCGTGCCCGGGCGCAACGCTCCGGCAGCAGGAATCAAGGGAGTTTGTCTCATGGCAACCACCACCAAACGGTCGACGAAACGCACCACCAAACGCGCCACCTCGACCCGCAAGCCCGCCTCCAAGAAGGCTACCGCTCGCAAGGCGACCACCAAGCGGACCTCCGCCAAGAAGTCCACCACGAAGAAGCCCGCAACCCGCAAGCCCGCCACCAAGAAGGCAACCGCGAAGAAGGCCTCCACCAAGAAGCCCGCCGCCAAGAAGGCCGGCTCGAAGAAGCCGGCGACCAAGAAGGCTTCGGCGAAGAAGCCCGCGACCCGCAAGCCCGTCGCGAAGAAGACCGCCAAGAAGGCGACCAGCGCTCCGACCGCCAGCCGGACCGCTCGCAAGAGCGCCCCCAAGAAGTCGACCTCGGCCCGCAAGCCGGGCGCCAAGAAGGCTTCGACCCGCAAGACCACTGCAAAGAAGACCACGGCTCGCAAGCCGGTCGCTCGCAAGTCGGCCCCCAAGAAGACCACCGCCAAGAAGACCGCTTCGCGCAAGCCCGCTTCGAAGCGCGCCACGGCGAAGAAGGCGACCAGCCGCAAGTCGCCGGCCCGCAAGCCCGCCGCTCGCAAGGCCGCTCCGAAGAAGAGCACGGCCAAGAAGAGCGTGAGCCGCAAGCCCGCCGCCAAGCGCACCACCGCCAAGAAGTCGACCGCCCGCAAGAGCTCGGCTCGCAAGGGCCTCCGCCTCGCCGGCTCACCGGCCAAGCGCAGCACCGGCCGTCGCAGCAGCGCGAAGCGCGCCGTCCGTCGCGCCGCCTGATCGACCGTCGGTCATCGCAAAACGAAACAACCGCGACCTCTCGGGGTCGCGGTTGTCGTTTTGAATCAAGATGATCTCGAGTTACTCGGAGTCGCCGTCCGACGGCAGGGGGGTGAAGTCCAGTGCGGTGTCCGCCGTGAGTTTCTCGTAACTCACCACGCGGTACCCGATCGGAGACCAGCCCTCTTCGTAGTCCACCGAGAACGTGATGCTCAGTTTGTCGCCCGGCTCGACGCCATCGAGTGACACGCCCTCGGCGAGCGGGAACGGCATGGTCATCACGTTCATGCCCATCTTCGCGCCGCTCCGGAACTCGGGGATCGCTTCGTGGCGAACCTGAAGGTCCTCGTCTCCGCTCGGCAGCGCCGCGACCTCACCGCGCACGGTGTACTCGACGGTCTTCCATGCGGTCTGGGCGAATTCGTCGCGGATCTGCGACTCGTCGACTCCGGTCTCTTCGGGTTCCGAGGAGCACGCGCTCAACGAAGCGCCGGTCGTGCACAGCAGCGAAGCGAGGGCGAGCCTCTTGATGAGCCATTGCATCGTTGTGTCCTTCCGATGACTTGGGGGATGCAAAAACAATACGCCCCCGGTGCTGGCCGGGGGCGGTCGGTCGGGCGTCGATTCGGGCGATCAGGCCTTTTCGATGCTGATGCAGTCGGTGACCGATTCGATGTCGTGCTTGATGTGCGGGAAGTAGGTCATTTCCCACGAAGCGCCCTCGACCGGGACCGCCACTTTGGCAGCCTTCTTGTACATCTCGAAGGGACGCCCGCCGCGGGTGCGCACATGCAGATCGCGCATCCGGCGCTCCTGGCCCTTCTTCAGCGCCCGCTTGATGTCCGGATCGAAGCGCATCAGACGGGTGACGGTCTCACGCTTGGTGTGAACGCGGATGGTCTTCGTGACCGTGCACTTGATGGTGTCGCCTGCCTTGAGGGTGTCCAGCATGACTTTCTCGTCTTTCATCGCGCCCCGACGCGGCCCGAAGCCGGCGTGGAGAATCTCGATTGGATTGGGTATCACCCGGCTGCCTGACCGGCCGGGCCGGAGTATTCCGGGCCGAGCATTGTACAAATCTGGTCGAACTCGTCCAGTTGCCCGGGAAGTCGGGCGATGGCGGATACACTACGGGACGACCCGAGACGCGAGCGAACCCTCGTTCCGGGTCCGAATAACCACATTTCCGCGTCGCCAGACGCACTTCACGCAACGATCGGAGCCGATCGCCATGACAGACTCGCAGACCCAGCCCCCCCAGCCGCCGCCCTTCGACCCGTCGAAGCCGCACCACACCAAGCCCAAGCTGCGTCCGGTCCGCCCGGTCCAGCTCCAGCACAACGACCAGCCGGTGCTCGGCCTTCGCGACGCGACTCAGATCTCCGAGCGGATGGTGGTGACCTCGCCGCTGGCCCAGTTCATCCTCGGGCACATGGACGGCAACCACGAGATCGGCGGCATCATCAACGCCGCCAAGGCCCAGGCCCAGCAGGTCGGCGTGCCTCCGCAGGCGATCGAGCAGATCACCGAGCAGCCGATCCAGAACCTCATCGCCCAGCTCGATGACGCCGGCATGCTCGAGGGTCCGACCTTCGAGGCGATGCGCGACAAGGTGCGCGAGCAGTTCGACTCGTCGGATGTGCTCCCGCCGGCGGCGTCGGCGGACTTCGCCGATGCCCTCGTCATGCAGGAACTCGGCGAAGAGGCCACCGACGAGCAGAAGAAGGCCATGGGCCCGCAGAAGCTCGCGGACCAGCTCGACAGCTTCATGGACGAGGCCATGAAGAAGGCCGAGGACCCGGCCTTCGACACGCTCCCGCGCGCCGTCATCGCCCCGCACCTCGACTACGGTCGCGGCTGGCTGAACTACGCTCATACGTACGCTCGCCTGCGCGTCGCCGACCGCCCCGACCGAGTGATCATCCTCGGCACGAACCACTTCGGGCAGGGGACGGGCGTCGTCGGTTGCGACAAGGGCTACGAGACCCCGCTCGGCACATGCCACGCTGATTCGGAATTCCTCGACACGCTCAAGAACAAACTCGGCTCCGAGAACGCCGAGAAACTGATGGCCAACCGCTTCGATCACGAGCGCGAGCACTCGATCGAACTGCACATCCCGTGGGTGCAGCACGTCTTCCGCAACCCGGACTCCGGCGAGTATCCGAAGGTTCTCGGTGTCCTTGTTCACGACCCGGTCCGCAACAACGGCGAGTCGTACGACGGCAACGGCCTCGGCCTGGACCCGTTCGTCGAAGCGCTCAAGGCGACGATCGCCGAGATGCCCGGCAAGACCCTGCTCGTCTCCTCGGCGGACCTCAGCCACATCGGCAAGGCCTTCGGCGACCAGACCTCGTTCCTCGGCGACGATGAACAGGCCAAGCAGACCCGCGATCGCGTGCTCAAGCACGATCAGGAGATGATCGATCTCATCAAGCAGGCCAAGGCCGACGAACTGATCACGAGCATGTCCTGGCAGCAGAACCCGACGCGCTGGTGCAGCATCGGCAACCTCGTAGCGACCATGCGGGCGACGGATGCCGACGAGGTGAAGGTGCTCCACTACGCCGCGGCCGGCGACCAGCAGGGCATGGCCCTCGTCTCGTCCATGGCCGGGGCGATCTTCTAAGTTCGGCGCACGCACTGAACCCCGCGTACCAGACCATCCCGACGCCGTTCACCGGTCTCGGCGCGATCCTGATCATCATCGGGCTGATGCTGCTGGTGCGCATCCATCGCAAACCGTTTCGACCGATCCTCAAGGTGCCGACGATCGGTGAGCTCACGGCGGTGTCGCACGTGCTGATCGGGATGGCGCTCGCGGGCGCGGGGTATCACCTGGTGGTCCACGCGCTGGGCCTGCCCCAGTTCCGCGGCCCGCTCCGGCTCGCCCTCGTGATCAGCGGCATCTTCATCGTCTGCACGATCCTCGCCGACGGCTTCGATGTCGCAGGCGAGCAGACGCTGGCCGATGACGACGACGACGCCAACTCCGACGAGGGCTTTCGAGAACCAGAGAAGTGGAGCGATCGGTCTTAGGTGTCCGGTGTATCGCGCTCGCGCCGGCCGGTCTTGCGATAGCTCGTGCGTCCCGAGGCGTACTCTTCCGGCGAGACCTTGAGATCCGGCTCGCCGTTCGGGCCGAGCCCCTCGTTCTCGGCGTGCTGGCGGTGCAGTTCCTTCAGGAACGGCACGCACCACTGGCAACCGGTCCCGGCCCCGAGGCACTCGCTGATGAGCGAAGCAACGGGTGGATCCTCCCGCTCCATGTAGGCCCGGATCTTCCGCAGCGAAACGCGGAAACACAGGCAGACATGGTCGTCGGGCTCCATGACCCCATCATACGCCCGGCGGCTGCCATTTCATCGCCTGCGTCGGGCCGCGACGATGCTGATACCGAACAGCATCAGGCTCGATGGCGTCGGCACACGCGCGACCCATCCGACATTCTCGCCGTCGTAGAACCCGGTGCCGACAAAGGTCAGGCCGTCGTCGGTCATGTCGGTGATTCGGATCGCGATGAGGCCGTCGGGAAACTCGTAGCCAAGGCTCTTGATGTACTCGACGCCGTCGATCGGCGCCGAAGAGCCCGTAAGCCAGATCGCGGGCCCCCCGAATGAGCCGTCCCAGGCGTGCCCGGCGATGACCGAGCCGTCCTCCGTCGACGCGATGAGAGTCGGTTGCAGGAAGCTCTCCCCGAAATTGCTCAGGTCGCGCAGTCCGGTCTCGAAGGACCAGGCGAACCCGGAGGGCGTCGGTTCGATGCCGCGAGACGGCAACGCCGACCAACTTCCGAAGACCGTCGATCCATCGGCAGAAACTCCGGTCGCCCGAGCGTTCACCGACGGCCCGAGCCCGGAGATGTACACCCGTCCGGTGTCTTGAGTCCAGTACCACGAACGGGCTCCATCAGGAGTGAACTCGTGCCCGGCGATCAACTCGCCGGTCGCGGAGATTCCTCCGACCCGAGAGGGACCGAGCGAGACGAGTTCGTCCTGGGCATTCGAGAAGTACGCCTCGAGCGTGGTCGTGAAAATCGTCGAACCCCCGAAACGCGAGCCGTCCGAGTTGATCGCAGAAGCGGTGGTCAGGCCGATGCCCGCCGGTGGCTGAAACCGCTCGAAGGTCCCCGGTCCGCGCCAGCGGAACGCGCGGGACCCGCCCGGCCCGTTGACCGTGCCCACGATCGTCGAGCCGTCCGCCGAGATCGCGCCTTCGACCATGTCCGCGAAATCGCCGGCCTTCATCGGCTCGACTCCGGTTTCAGGTGTCCAGAAGCCCGGGTATCTCGGGCCCAGCCCCGCGAAGTCGCCATGGAGCGCGATGATGTTGCCATCGTTCGACACGGCGTAGGGCGTGATGCCGCCGGGGCCTCCGGGTGAATCGAGGCCGAGGATTGTGACCTGCGCCAAGCCGGAAACTTCGCCGGCCGGCGTGTCGGTGTGTGAGCACAGGATGAGCGCTGCCGGTGCGAGAACCGCGCCGGCCCGCAGAACGTGCCGTTTCATGGGTGTCTCCTGCTGGTTCGGATCAAGTCGGCGATCCGCTCGGTTCGGGTAGACGCCCGCTCGGGTCGGAAGTTCCGGGGATTCGCCAGAATCGCCGGTGCTGTTCAGCCGATATCCTCTCCCGGACCATGCCCATGCTCAGCTACCACACCGCCGGAGAATCGCACGGACCCGCCCTCGTCATCCTCGTGCAGGGGTTGCCGGCCGGCGTGCCGATCGATCTCGACCTGATCAACACCGAACTCCGGCGTCGACAGGGCGGCTACGGGCGCGGCGGGCGCCAGAAGATCGAGAAGGACATGGTGCAGTTCCTCTCGGGTGTGCGCCGTGGCCGGACCATCGGCGCGCCTGTTGCGATGATGATGCCCAACAAGGACTCGCGCCTCGATGACCTCGAGCGCACGCCGCCCGTGCATCGCCCGCGACCGGGCCACGCCGACCTCGCCGGCAGTGTGAAGTGGCTGACGACCGACTGCCGCGAGACGCTGGAGCGTGCGAGCGCCCGCGAGACCGCATCGCGCGTCGCGGCCGGCGCGCTGGCCCGTTGCTACCTGCGCGAACTCGATATGGATGTGCTCGGCTTTGTCCGCGCGATCTACGATGCGCAGACCAACATCGAGGTCACGCCCGACAACGCTGACGAGATCCGCCGACTGCGTGACGACAGCGATGTCTACTGTCCCGACGAGGCGGTCAGCGAATCGATGCGTGCGGCGATCCGGCAGGCCAAGATCGACAAGGACACGGTGGGGGGGCTGGTCGAGGCGCACGTCTTCGGCTGCCCGATCGGGCTGGGTTCATCGATGGACTGGCGCGACAAACTCGACAGCCGCATCGCCGGCGCGGTCATGGGCATCCAGGCGTTCAAGTCGGTCGAGATCGGCATGGGGCGCGCCTGCGCGTTCAAGCGCGGCTCGGAGGTGCACGACCCGATCATCTGGGACGAGTCGCAGCGCGAGTCCAACACGCTCGGCTTCGAGCGGACCCGCAACAACGCCGGCGGCCTCGAGGGCGGCATGACCAACGGGCAGCCAGTTGTCGTCACCGGCACCATGAAACCCATCGCGACCCTGCTGCAGGGCCTGCCCAGCGTGAACCTGAACACCAAGCAGGCCGAGCAGAGCCAGTACGAGCGCAGCGACGTGTGCGCGGTCTCGGCGGCGAGCGTCGTGATGGAGAACGTGGTGGCCTTCGAGATTGCCCGCGCCTGCCGCGAGAAGTTCGGCGGCGACTCCATGGTCGAGGTCCGCCAGAACTTCGAGGGGTATCTGAATACGGCGAGGATGCTGCCCTTGAGCCCGCCGGATCAGACGATTGCTTGAGGGTCAGGGGGCGTTCGCCGAGCGGTATTCGTTGAGTAGGACGGCGATAGAGGCATGATGAGCTTCGGTGGTTTGTATGACCAGAAGACTGCCGAACGACTGAATGATGCCTGTGCTCCCTCCGTTGTCGCGCCAGCCGTTGTAATCGACCCTGGTTTGGATGAGGTCGATCATAGAATCCAGAGTATCCTGGTCGATCTTCAGTCCCAATGACGCGAGATCGTAAGTGCGGGTCGTGGTAAACGAGTCGATTGATGCCTCTGTGCTGATGAAGACGCCGCCGCCGTAAATCATCCAGCTCGCGCGATCGAAATCGTCAGGGGAAGCCAATAGCAGCCAATCACCGATCGCCTTCTCTGCTCTTGTTTGACGGTTCGGCGCTTGACGGACCGGTGTGGTGCCATTGAAACCGATCTGCTCAAGTTCGGTGTTCGCTACGAACCACGGGAGGTTGGCTCGATCAAGCGCGTGCTCGATTGCCTCAAGAGCAGGTGTCTCGGCGGTTAGTTCCCGTCCGAGGGGTGTTCTGCCGAGCATGAAATACTTTTGTCGCCATTCTTCGTTGAGAGCAGATGTGGTTGGATACTGCAATTGTGGATCGTGCAAGCTATGCAAAATCGCTGCGATTGACCTGTGAAAGCGCGGAATCGTCGTGATCGAGATCCGATCATCGATGACTGTATAGATGCCAAATTCACCCCCATTGTCTCGCCAACTGTCGAACCCGACCATCGTCTGTACGATCTCCTGAAGATCCTGCCGGTCCTGCGGCGTGGGGAACGGTCCAAGCAGTTTGTCCACGCGATATGTCGAAGTGACCAGTGCGCGCTCGGCGATTGCTGGGGTAGGGCCAACGATGAGCGTCCCGTCGTGGATGTCCCACAGAAGCTGGTTGAAGTTGACATACACCGCCACATGACAGGCGAAGTCCATGGCTTCCGCCAGTGTGAGTGTCTCAACGAATCTCTTCGAAACTGTGCGGCTGAGTGAGTGTTCAGATTCGTGCAGATCTTCGGTGTCGATCTCCAGCGCAAGCCCTAAAGCCTCCGCGCACCGTTCAAAGATGTTCTGAAGCGTCATTTCCTCGACCGCTTCGCTACCAACAGTGAACATCTGCGATGCAGCGGTCTCCAGCGTGGCCTTGTCGTCGTTGTTTGGCGAATAAAGAACCCACGGCAGCTCCGTGTTGGTTCCGGTCACGACGATGGTGTTCCATGATCTGAGCTCGTAGTCGGTCGTCGCCGGGGCATTTCTCAGTACAACAATTTCTTGATTCTGGTCGGTCCAACGGATGATGTTTACCCGCAACTGCTCGATCGGCACAGGCGATGACTCGCCGAGGGCCGCACGAAGGGCATCAGCGACCGACATGCCTTCGGTCAATGGCACGGGATCTCCGCCGCTTCCTTCGTACTTCTCCACGTGCACGATCGGCGTGGGTTGGGCCGGCTCGGGCTCCGTCGCCGCTGGCGGAGTCTCTGGCGGAGTAGCCGCCATCCCCGTCAACTTCTCATTGATCTGCTCAAACGCCGCGGCGGTCTGGGACTGCTGTTGCCAGGTGCCGATGCCCACGACGATCAGGCCGATCGCGACCAGGGCGATGAGGACGGTGTTGATGCGCTGCAGCATGATGCGCTCCTTCAGGGCGATGCGGGTGCATTCTTTGGTAATCGATTCAGGGTCGCCGAAACGCTTCAGGGCTTCGGATTTGGCGGAGTCGGTGTCGAGGCGTTCTTCCTCGGCGATCCGCTCTGCGGTCAGGGCGAGGTGGAACTCGATCTCCTCGCGCACCTCCGCCTCGATCTCGTGCTTCCGGCGATGCTCCGGCGGCGGGATGAACCGCCGGATCGCCATGCTCAGGTTTTCGCTCACGCCGGAGAACATCGGTCAGGCCTCGGGTGCCGTGAAGCGGGAGCCCATGACCGCATCGATGGCCTGCGACATGCGGCCCCAGGTACTCACATCCGTCTCAAGCCGCTTGCGCCCCGCGTCGGTCAATTCGTAGAAGCGCGCCCGGCGGTTGGAGGCCGAGCGGTGCCACTCCGAGCGGACGAGACCCCGCTTCTGGATCCGGTGCAGGGCCGGATACAGCGAGCCCTCCTCAAGGAGGATGACCTCGTCGGAGGCGCGGGCGATCCGCTGCATGACCTCGTAGCCGTGGGCGGGGCCCGCGGTCAGGACCTTGAGGATCATCATGTCGAGCGTGCCGCGAAGCAGGTCGGGCTTGTCGTCCGGTGTTTTGGAGGGCATGGCTTCCCCTTTGGTTTCTATGGCAGTCTCCATCCTGCACCCTCTCCCATAGAAACGCAAGGGTAAACTTCCCGCTTCGGAACTTTTCTTGGTCAATCCACGCGTTCGCGGTAGTCTGGAAGGACAGCGAGCTCGCCCGGCTCGCGGAAAGGGGCTCCGCCATGAGTCCGGTCGCACGCGATTCCCAGACAACGGTCGACAGGCTCCGATCCGGCGCGATCGAGGTCGATGTGCCCGCTGGCGTGTGGTGCGAGCGGTTCGATTCGGTGTATCGCGAAGCCGGTGGTGATCGAGGACGCGTGCCGTGGTCGCATCGCCGACCGAGTCCGAGCATGGTCAATTGGATGAACGCCGCGGCCCCCGGACTGCTCCGACCGGGTGCCCGCGTAGCGGTCGTCGGCTGCGGACTTGGCGAGGACGCCGTTTTTCTCGCGGATCGAGGCTACGACGTCACGGCGTTCGATGTCTCACAGACCGCGATCGACTGGGCCAAACGCCTGCATCCGCGTCACGCCGACCTGTTCGGGGTGGCCGATCTGCTCGATTTGCCGGCCTGTCTGCGCCATCGATTCGATCTGGCGGTCGAGGTTCACACGCTCCAGGCCCTTCCGCCGGCTTGCCGGGCGGATCTGGCCGGTGGAATCGCGGACCTGCTGGTTCACGGCGGGATCGTCGTGGCCTGCGCGCGCGGGCGGGGTGATGACGAGCCGCTCGAGGGGCTGAGCGGACCACCGTTCCCGTTCACGCCGCGTGAACTGGCGGACACGCTTGCGAGAGCCGGTCTGGAGGCGGTGGACGAGGTTTGCTCGTTCGAAGACGACCACGACCCGCCCGTGAGGCGTCTGAGAGCGGTCTATCGACGCTGCGACCGCTGAATCAGCGGTCTGCGGATCCGAGAAAAATTCGGAAAACCGGGCCCTCCGTGCGGAACCGGCTAACCCTTTATTACGAATACCTTTACGGTGATCGGTCGACTTGGGTACGATCGCTCCGGCAGGCGAAGACAATCGCCCGGCCCAGCGGACCTGCCCCCGACCGCAGCTCGACCGTCGTTTCACTCCGGACTTTCAGATGGAACCGTTCGGAACGATGGGAAGTGAGTCAGGCGAAGTCGCTCGGCGACCAGCAACGCGTCTCCTCGATCCGGGGGCGACGCTCGGGTCGGCGGGCTTCGCCTGTTTCGAGACCGGTTCTGGGGCTGTTCCGGGGGAATCCAATGTGTGGTCCGCGCAGGAGCCATGGTGTACCGTGACCAAAGAACCAGACCGCTCAAGCAAGGGGTCGAAGGAGAGCTCAGGAATGAAATTCAAACGCACCGATTGCGCGACTGAGCGCTCCGGGTTTACGCTGGTCGAACTGCTGGTGGTCATCTCGATCATCGCGATCCTTGTCGCGATCGCTTTGCCGGCGTTCAGCCGCGTGCGCACGCAGGCGCGCATCTCGACGACGCAAACGCTGATGTCATCGCTCAACGCGGGCGTTGCCCAGTACCAGACGGACCGGCGCCGCCTGCCGGGCCTGTTCGGCGCTGAAGACATCGGCAGCGATGACAACTTCACCGGCGGCTGGAAGAACCGTCCCGGCATCACGGCGCTCGAGAACGCGCTGATCGATCTCGCGGGCGGTGGGTTTTCCTCCGAACAGGAACTTCAGAACGCGGGCTTCGAGGTCGGCGACGCGATCGAAGTCGAACTCAACGACCGTATCGTCTACATCATCCCCGCTCTCGTCGGCTCGGTCTCGGAGACGGCGTACGTCGATCTCGGCGGCGATTCCCTCGTCGCTCTCGAAGGTCAGAATTCCAACCTTGAAGGCAACGGCATCCCCGACGTGCTCGACGCGTTCGGCACTCCGATCATGATGTGGGCACAGAATGAGCAGGCCGGGCGTAATGCCTCGTATGTGCTCGACAACACGCGGGCCAACGAGAAGGCGCTCTTCTACTGGGCCTCGAACGGTTCGTACGCGATGTCGGCGTTCCCGCGCGGTTCGTTCAACTCGCTCAGCAACCCGCCGCAGGGCGTTGCGCAGTACCGCCGGAGCCTGCTCAGCTCGTTCCTGATCCCGGGCGAGCGTGAGCGAAGCCTGAGCATCATGGCGTTGACCGGCAACCGCGCCTTCCCAACGACTTCGTCATCGATCGCCAACCCCGGCGGTATTGGCGGCGGCACCGAGGTGCTGGTCCCGGCGCAGCCCCGGGGCGAGACGATCTTCGTCTCCGCCGGTCCGGACAAGATCTACCTGAACGGCTTCCCGTCGAACGCGACGACGCCCGATTTCACCACGGCGATCTACACGCCGACCGGCGACTTCGATGCGAACCAGGTCGATTCCGACGGCAAGCCGATCGAGTTGTTCGACGAGGTCATCCTCGGCGGCGGCTGATCTGGCCCCACCGTCAACGCAGCTTTCGCACGGGCCCTACGGGTCCGTGCTTTATTTTTGGCTCCGGTCCCCGCCGAGGAATCCCCGCAATCCTGCTTGGTTCACTTTGGCTTTTGCTCTCGAACCGCTAGCATCTTGGCCATGCCAATCCAACCCTTGCGTTCCGTCGCCTCGCGCCTCGCGCGTCGGCATTCCCGCTCACGAGCGATCGGCGTGCTGCTGGGCCTTCTGGCTCCCGGCCTCGCGCTCGCCCAGCCATCGCAGCCGGTGAACGGCCCGCGACAGGTCGACCCCGGCTGGCACGCGCTCGTCGGCGCGACCGTCACCTCCGCACCTGGCAACGTGATTGAGAACGCGACGCTGGTCGTGCGCAACGGCGTGATCGTCAGCATCGAAGCCGATGCCGAACCGCCCGCCGGTGCTCGCGTATGGGACGTCAGCGGCCTGCGGATCTACCCCGGCCTCATCGAGCCCTACGCCTCGGTTGCGATCCCCGCTCCGGACGAGGCGTCCGCCGGATCGCACTGGAACGCCGCCATCGCGGCCCAGCGCACCGCGCTGGCGGGCGAGAGCCTGACCGCGTCCGATCGCGAGAAATTGCGCTCGATGGGCTTCGTCGTTGCGCACATCGCGCCCGACGACGGCCTGCTCCGAGGCCAGAGCGCGGTCGTTTCGCTCGGCGAAGACCGCAATGTCAGTGATCCGACCGCGCGGGTCGTCACGGATCGGTTGTGGCACACCGCAGCGCTGCGTCGCGGCGGGCTGGGGAGCGCGTACCCCGGCTCGCGCATGGGTTCGATCGCGCTGATCCGCCAAACCCTCGCCGACGCACAGTGGTGGCCCGACGCGCACGAAGCGCACGAACAAGACCCGTCGCGATTCTCGCGACCGGCTCCCAACGACGCTGTCGCGACGCTTTCCGACGGCGGCGCTTTATTCTTCATCGTGGACGACGAACTCGACCTGCTTCGCACCGCGCGGCTCGCCGGTGAGTTCGATCGCGAGACCGTCTTCGTTGGAACGGGGACCGAGTTTCGACGGCTTGATGCCATCGCCGCGCTCGAGCGGCCAGTGATCATCCCGCTGTCCTACCCGAGCCGCCCGCAGGTGGACTCGATCGGCGACCAGAACGCGGTTTCGCTCCGCGATCTCATGATGTGGGAGCAGGCTCCAACGAACCTGCGTCGCCTGCACGAGGCCGGCGTGCCGCTCGCGATCACCTCGTCGCGCCTTCGTCGCGGCGAGAAGTTCTGGCCGAACCTCAAGAAAGCGATCGACCACGGGCTGTCCGAAGAAGACGCCCTCGCCCTGCTCACCACCGCGCCCGCCGAGATGCTCGGCATCGCCTCCCGCTACGGCACGCTCGAACCGGGCAAGCAGGCCAGTTTCGTCGTCGCCGACGGTGAACTGCTCTCCGGCAAGGCGACCATCCGCGATGTGTGGACGGACGGCCAGCGCCACGAAATCAAGGCAGCGCCGGAGACGACGCTGAGCGGCGAGTACGAGACGACCCTCAGCGTTGACGGCACAACCGTCAGCATGCGTGTCGAAGCGGGTGGGAAGTCAACCAAGGTCACCTTCGTCCACGGCCCGGAAGCGGCTGAGGCCGAGGACGAGTCGAAGACCGAGATCAGCGCCCGCAAGGTCGAGCGCATGGGCGATCGGCTGAACTTCCTCATCGACGGCGCACTCTTCGGTGCGTCGGATTCCACCGCGACCGTCCGCGTGTCGTTCGACGGCGAGCGGGTGCTCGGCGTGGCGATGCTGACCGGAGCACGCGAGGTCACCTTCAGCGCGCAGCGTCAGGCGACCGGTGATGAGGAGTCGGACGACTCGGATGAGGACAAGGAAGCCGAGACGCCCGATGTTCCCGAGAAACTCGCGCTCCCCTTCGGCGCGTTCGCCTACGACGAGATGCCCAGGCAAGAGCCCGTGGTCATTCACAACGCCACCATCTGGACCAACACCGATGAGGGCATCATCGAGAACGGTTACGTCATCTTCCGAGACGGCAAGATCGAGCGGGTCGGGTCGGGCGAGCCCGGCGGCCTGCCACGCATTTATCGCTGGATCGATGCCGAAGGCCGCCACGTCACGCCCGGCATGCTCGACTGCCACAGCCACACCGGCATCGACGGCGGCGTCAACGAGGGCACCCAGGCCGTCACCGCAGAGGTCGCGATCTACGACGTCATCGACCCCGACGACATCAATTGGTACCGCCAGCTCGCCGGCGGTGTGACCGGCGTCAACCAACTTCACGGCTCCGCCAACCCGATCGGCGGGCAGAACTCGGTCGTGAAGCTCCGCTGGGGCGTCCAGCACCCGGACGACATGCGGATGGAGGGCGCGCCGAGCGGCATCAAGTTCGCGCTCGGCGAGAACGTCAAGCAGTCCAACTGGGGCGGCAACGGTCGCTATCCGCAGACGCGCATGGGTGTCGAGACGACCATCGTCGATGCGTTCGTCGCAGCCCGCGAGTACGCCCAGCGCCGCGATCGGGCCCAGCGAGCCGGCGAGCCGTTCCGCACCGACTACGAACTCCAGGTCCTCAGCGAGATCCTCGACGGCGATCGCCTGATCCACTGCCACAGCTATCGCCAGGACGAGATCCTCATGCTCTGTCGCGTCGCCGAGGAATTCGGCTTCGTGATCGGCAGCTTCCAGCACGTGCTGGAGGGCTACAAGGTCGCCGAGGCGATCGCCGAGCACTCGCTCGGCGGCTCGTCGTTCAGCGACTGGTGGGCCTACAAGTTCGAGGTGTTCGATGCCGTGCCCTACAACGGGGCGATCATGCATGATGTCGGCGTGACCGTGACCTTCAACTCCGACTCCAACGAGGTCGCCCGCCGGCTGAACACCGAGGCCGCCAAGGCCGTGAAATACGGCGACGTCTCGCCCGAGGAAGCCCTGAAGTTCGTGACCCTCAACGTCGCGAAGCAGTTGCGCATCGAGGACCGCGTCGGCTCGATCGCGCCCGGCATGGACGCGGACATCGCGGTCTGGACCGCCAGCCCCCTGAGTTCGTTCGCTCGCTGCGAGCGGACGTTCGTTGACGGACGCGAGATGTTCTCGCTGGAACGCGATGCCCAGTTGCGTCAGGCAATGATCGCCGAGCGCGACCGGATCATCCAGAAGATCATCGCCGACAAGAAGGCAAAGCCCGACGACGGGCCGGCCGAGGAAGCCGAGACCGAAGCGCAGCGTGCGATGGACCAGCTCGCTTCGGCAAACCTCTCGCCCGCCGAGATGATCGAGGCCTACCGGCGCGTCCAGCAGCTTGCCGCTCTCGAGCAGCAGTACCTGTTCAAGCGTCGCAACGGCATCGATCCGCTCGCGACACGCCCCGGTGAGTGCGGCTGCGACGAGCAGAGCCTGCTCTCCCAGACCCGCTGATGCCCCGTTCGACCAGGACCTCAAAACACCCCGCGCCCGAAAGGCCCGCGATCATGAAGAAGCTCTTCACAACCTGCCAGACCCTCGCCGCCGCGACCTGCGTGGCCACCACGGCATCACTCACCGGCGCGCAGGACCTCGGCGTCAAGGCTCCGCCTCAGGAGAACCCGGTCATCCTGGTCGGCACGGTGCACACCGTGTCCGACGGCACGATCGAGAACGGCATGGTCATGTTCGACGACGGCGTGATCACCACCGTCAGCGACGCCGAGATGCTCCAGCGCATGCGACTGACCGAGGATGTTGAGGTGATCGAACTGCCCGAGGGCATGCACATCTACCCCGGCCTGATCGGCGCGAACACGATCATCGGCCTCACCGAGATCAGTTCCGTCCGGGCGACGCTGGACTACTCCGAGGTTGGCGAGTTCACGCCCGAAGCGCGGGCGATCGTCAGCGTCAACCCGGACTCGACGATCATTCCCGTCACGCGCTCCGCCGGCATCATGACCGTCGGCGTGCTCCCGCAGGGCGGCAACATCACCGGCCGCGCCGCGGTCATCCGGATGGACGGCTGGACCTGGGAAGACCTCGCGATCGAGCAGGACGCCGGATTGGTCGTGAACTGGCCGAGCGTGCGCCCGTCGAGCGCGTGGTGGGTCACCACGCCGCGCGAGGAGCAGATCGAGCGGGCCCAGCGCCGCCTGCGTGAGATCGACGAGTTCTTCACGAGCGCCGCGTCGTACCTCGACGCGAAGGCCGCGGACGAGTCGGTTCCCACCGACATCCGCTACGACGCCATGGCCCCGGCCCTGCGTGGCGAGAAGCCGGTCTATATCCGCGCCAACGAGGTCCAGCAGATCGAGAGCGCGGTCGAGTGGGCGTCCGGTCGCGGGCTGAAGGCGATCATCGTTGGCGGTCGCGACGCCGCGATGTGCGCGGACCTGCTCAGAGCGAAGGATGTTGGCGTGATCGTCGATGGTGTGCACCGCCTGCCTGGCGATCGCGATGATTTCTACGACGAGCCGTTCACCCTGCCGTCGCGCCTGGAAGCCGCGGGCGTGCGCTGGTGCCTGGCCAGTGGCGAAGAGACCGCCCACGAGCGGAACCTCGCCCACAACGCCGGCACCGCCGTGGCGTACGGGCTCGACCCGGAAGCGGGCATCCGCGCGATCACGCTGTCGGCCGCCGAACTGCTCGGCGTGGCCGACCGCATCGGCTCGATCGAGGAGGGCAAGGCCGCGACGCTCATCGTGACCGACGGCAACCCGATGGAAGTGACCACGCAGACCTGGATCGCCTACATCGACGGTCGCCGGATCAGCCTGGCCGACAAGCAGAAGATCCTGACCGAGAAGTACCTCGAGAAGTACCGCCAGCTCGGGCTGCTCGATGAAGAAGAGGGTGCCGACGAGCCGGAGTGAGCGTCCACCGGGCTCTGGTAAGGTGTGCGCCTCATCTGCCTTTGCATCGCAGGACGCACCATGCCCCCCCAGGAACTCTTTTCGCCCCAGACCTCGATCCCGCTGCACGCGATCAAGGTCGTGCTGCTCGAGAACATCCACCAGCGGGCCGTTGAATTGCTCGATGGTGCCGGGTTTACCGTGGAGTCGCACGCCGGCGCCCCCAGCGGTGAGCAACTCATCGAGCTGGCGGCCGACGCCCACATGATCGGCATCCGGTCCAAGACGCAGCTCACGCGCGAGTTCTTCGAGGCCTGCCCGAAACTCTGGTCGGTCGGCTGCTTCTGCATCGGGACCAATCAGGTCGACCTCGACGCCGCGGCTTCCACGGGCGTCGCGGTGTTCAACGCCCCGTTCTCGAACACCCGCTCGGTCGCCGAGAAGGTCATCTGCGAGGTGATCGCGCTGCACCGGCGTCTGTTCGAGCGCTCGTCTTCGCTGCACGCGGGGCGCTGGCAGAAGTCGGCTTCGGGTTCGCACGAAGTCCGCGGTCGGACGCTCGGTATCGTCGGGTACGGGCGGATCGGATCGCAGGTCTCGGTGCTGGCCGAGGCGATGGGCATGCGCGTCCTGTTCTACGACACCGCGAACACGCTTTCGCTTGGCAACGCAGTGAAGGTTGAATCGCTTGATGACCTGCTCGCACAGTCGGACTGCGTCACGCTGCATGTCCCCGACGCCGCCACCACGCGTGAACTCATCGGCGAACGCGAACTGGCCATGATGAAGCCGGGCGCGCACCTCATCAACAACGCTCGCGGCACCGTGGTCGATCTGAACGCGTTGCGCAGGGCGATCGAGTCCGGCCACCTCGGCGGTGCGGCGGTCGACGTGTTCCCCGAAGAGCCGCGCGACAACGACACGCCCTTCGAGTCACCACTGGCGGGACTGCCGAACGTGATCCTCACGCCCCACATCGGCGGGAGCACGATCGAGGCGCAGGAGAACATCGCCGTCGAGGTCGGAACCAAGCTCGTCCGCCTGATGAACGAGGGTGCGACCGCGACCTCGGTCAACGTGCCGGAAGTCGACCTGCCGACGCTGCACGGTGATCATCACCGCATCGTGCATTTCCATCGCAACGAGCCCGGCGTGCTCGGCGCGCTGCACTCGGTGATCGCGGGCAAGGGCGTCAACATCGCCGCAAGCTACCTGCAGTCCGACGCTCGGCACGGCTACGCGGTGCTCGATGTGCAGCCGCGCGAAGACGTGAAGGAATCGGCGCTGCTCGACGAACTCCGCGCCGTCAGCGGCACGATCCGGGTCCGCACGATCTGGTGATGAACACGCGTGTTTCGCTCAGGCGAGCAGGCGCTCGTTCGACGCGACAAGCTGCTCCAGGCGCGACGCCATGGCCCGGACGGCCTGCCCGCGATGGCTGAGCGCGTGCTTCTCGTCGGGCGACAGTTCCGCCGAGTGACGCCCGTCGTCGAGCCGGAGCAGTGGGTCGTAGCCGAAGCCGTTCGTGCCACGCGCCTGGTGGGCGATCGTGCCCTCGAAGGTGCCGCGTGTGCGGATCAGGATGCCCGCCTGCGGGTGGGCCACCGCGATGGCGCACACAAACCGGGCGCTCCGCTCGTAGTCCGGGACCGACCCCATCTCTTCCAGCAACTTGGCGTTGTTGGCTTCGTCGCGGACTTCACGCGGACCGTCGACGCCGGCGTACCGGGCCGAATAGACACCGGGCCGGCCGCCGAGCGCATCGACCTCAAGCCCGCTGTCGTCGGCGACGCAGGTCCGTCCGGTCAGTTTGGCGTAATGCAGGGCCTTCTTCGCGGCGTTGGCCTCGAAGGTCTCACCGTCCTCGACCGGCTCCGGGAAGTCGCCGTCGAGTTCGTCAAGCCCGATCGCGTCGATCCCCAACGGCGCGAGGATCGCCCGGATCTCTTCGATCTTCTTCGGGTTGCCAGTAGCGATGAGCAGTTTTCCGGTCGCGTCGGCCATCTCAGCGCCCCCGGTACTCGGCCGGGATGTCGCCGTGGTCGGCCCGGATCACGCTGCGGATCCCGCCACGGCCCTTCCAGTTCGTGATGATCTGCAGCCAGACCGGGTTCATCAGGCCGACCAGGTGGTCGCGGATGGTGTTGGTCACCGCCTCGTAGAAGATGCCCTCGTTGCGGAAACTCTGGTAGTACAACTTCAGCGACTTGAGCTCAACGCACACGCCGCCGTCGCTCTTGGCGCGGGGCACGTAGCGGACGGTCACATCTCCGAAGTCGGGGTGACCGGTCTTCGGGCAAACGCTGGTGAACTCCTCGGATGTGTGTTCGATCACGAACGGCACCTCGCCGGGGGTTTCGAAGCACTCGAGCAGGCTGGTATCGGGCATCGTGAGGGATTCCTCTCTGACTCGGGACAGTGGGGCGGCAACGATAGCCCGCTTCGCGACACCTGTCAGGTCTGGAAATCCGCGGGGACCGTCTCCGAAGGAGGTATCCTGCATCCAAGTCCAATGAGGAGGAAGAGCCATGCGTCAGACCCTGTCCGTCATCACCCTGCTCGGCGCCGGCGCGATCGCCGGAGCCGCCGGGTTTGCCACGCTCGCCGGCAGCGCCGCCCTGGCCCAGCCGACCGAGCAGCCCGCGGATCAACCGACCGAACAGCCCGAGCAGCCCGGCGGGGCCGCCGGCATGGGCCAGATCCTGATCAACTCGCTCAAGACCGTCGACGGCTGCCTCGGGGTAGACGCCGGGCAGATGTCCTCGGGCAAGAACTCGATCTTCGCGTGGTTCGAGGACGCCGAAGCCGCGAGGCGTTGGTACAACCACCCGACCCATCGGGCCATGCTCGCGATGGCCGGTGGCCGGTCCGACGACACGCAGCCGCTCGCTCACGTTGAGGAGGGCGTTCCGCTCATGGTCATCGCCTCGCTCACGTTCAGTGATCGCCCGCAGATCGATGGCATCCCGATCCCGATCAGCCAGATCTCGATCGAGGTGTACCAGGCGGCACCGGGCGGCGCGTACATCAACGGCAAACTCGCTCCTGAGTCCTTCAAGGTCGAGCACATGAAGAACCTGACCACCCTGGTCGAGGAGTAAGGTGTGATCAGCCCCGTTCGTAGGTCGAGACGAGCTGCACGAACGCCGGCTGGTTGGAGTTGATCCGGAGCGAACGGCGCAGCAGGCTCAGCGCCTCGATGCGAAGGGCATCATCGCGTCGCCCGCCCTGCACATAGTCGTTCAGGAGCACCACGCCGAGCCCGTTCAGGGCCGGATAGTGGCGCTGGTCGAGGTCGAGCGCGCTGCGGAACATCTCCGTCGCGCGGTCGTACCGACGCAGTTTGAAGTAGGCGAAGCCCAAACGCTCGTACGCGGTCGCACTCGCTTCGATCGCGATCGCGGCATCCAGCGTGTTAATCATCTCCGTGTACCGCTCGATCGAACCGAGGCTGTTCGCCCAGTTCAGGAGCAGATCCGGAGTCAGTTCCATCAGTTCCGCGGCGGTCTCGTACTCCTGAATCGCCTCTTCGTGGCGATCGAGCAGGCTATACGTTGCGCCGAGGTTCGCCCGGGCGGTGCCGTCCTGCGGCGCCGCTCTGACCGCTGCTTCGGCGTAGGGAAGCGCCCAGTCCGGCCGGTCCTGTTCCAGGTACGCCGCGGCGAGACCGCGATTGGCCTCTGCGTCGTTCGGTCGGATCGCCAACGCCCGGAGGTAAACCCGGATCGCGTCGACCACGCGCCCGAGGGCGTGGAGCACATCGGCGTGGTTGAACTGCGCGTCGAAGTTTCGGGGCTCGAGGTTGGCCGCCCGTCCGAACGACCGCTCCGCGGAGACCAAGTCGCCCCGGTCGCGGAGGATATCACCCATTTCGAGGTGGGCAACAGTCAGTTCCGGGTTCCGCGCGATCGCCTGCTCGAGGAGCGCCAGGGCCGTCTCGTCGTCGCCCGCGTCCCGAGCCCGTTGGGCGTCCGAAACGGCGTCCGTCTCTCGGAACTGCTCGGCGTCCCGGCGTTCGGCCCTTGTCTGCACTGAAGAGTCGCCCGTGCCCCACGTGCAGCCGCCGGCAGCCGCGATCACGGACGCGAGCAGGGCGCCGCGGAGCAGGCTGGCCATCTTCGGCTTGGAGGGCTGGGTTGGCTCGCTCATCGTTCGGTTTTGCTCCCGGGCGGGTCGGTTGAGGTTCACCGGTACAAGGTACCGCACGCCCCTAGAGCATGTCGGTCGGATCGGGAGGCTCCATCCAGCGAACACGAGGCCGAGGGCAGCGATCGATGGGGCATGTATCCTGACTCCATGCTCGAAACCATCGGACGCCGCCTCAGTGCATTCTTTCGGGCCACGGCACCAGATCCGTTCGTGCTGGCCATCCTCCTGACGTTCCTTACGCTCGCGCTGGCCATCGGGTTCTCCGAGCGGTCCCCCGCGGAGATCACCGCCGCGTGGGCCGATGAGACCACCGGCGTCTGGCGGTACCTCGGCTTCGGCATGCAGATGTGCCTGATCCTCGTCACCGGGCACGCCATCGCCGCCAGCCGCCCGGTCTCGGGCCTGCTCAACGCGCTGGCCCACCTGCCCCGGTCCGGCCCGCAGGCCGCCGCGCTGATCGCGCTGGTCGCCGCTGGGCTGGGCGTGTTCCATTGGGGGGTCGGCCTGATCGGCGGGGCCCTGATCGCGCGCGATGTCGGGCGCGTCATGGTCCGCCGGGGCATCCGCGTGCACTACCCCGTGCTCGTCGCGGCGGGCTATGTCGGCATGATGGTCTGGCACGGCGGCTTCTCCGGCACCGCGCCCATCAAGGTGACCACCGAGAAAGACCTCGCCGAAGTCATCGACCCGGCGCTCGGGGTGGCCCCCATCGGTCTCGAACAGACGCTGCTCAGCCCGATGAACCTCGTCATCACCGGCGGCCTGCTCATCCTCTGCCCGATCGTGATGGCGATGCTCATGCCGCGCTCTCGGCGCGCCGGCGACGACTTCGTCAGCGCCGCCTCCGAAGCCCACATCCAGCCGATGGACCACTTCGTCGCCGTGGGCAAAACCGCCGATTCGGATTTCGATCACGATGATGTGGACACCACGCCCTCCCGGACCGAGTCGCGCAAGGCCCCGATCCCGCGCCTGCTCGAAGACACGCCCATCGTGAACTGGTCGCTCGCCCTGCTCATCGCCCTGTGGGCGTTCGGGCACTACCTGCCGGGTGAGGCATCCGGGCTCGGAGAGACGCTCCAGGCGTGGGTCCCGATCGGCGGCACCGAGACCGAAGACGGCAAGCGCGTGACCGGGCTGATGAACCTCACGCCGAACACACTCAACCTCACGATGTTCATGCTCGGTCTGGTGCTCCACGCCTCGCCGATGAGCTACATGCGCGCGATCGAAGACGCCGCCAGGGGCTGCGCCGGCATCATCATCCAGTTCCCGCTGTACGCCGGCATCGCCGCGATGATGGCGGCGTCGGGTCTGACCGCGATGATCGCCGAGAAGATGTCGGAGGGCGCGAGCGAGACCACTCTCCCGGTGCTCACCTTCTTCAGCGCCGCGATCGTCAACGTTTTCGTTCCCTCTGGAGGCGGGCAGTGGGGCGTGCAGGGACCGATCGTGATCGAGTCTGCGCTCGCCGCGGGCGTCGAACCCTCGAAGATGGTCATGGCTCTCGCCTACGGCGATCAGGTCACGAACATGCTCCAGCCATTCTGGGCGTTGCCGCTGCTGGCGATCACCGGCGTGAAGGCGCGCGACATCGTCGGTTACACCGCGATCCTGATGCTCATCGCGATCGTGTGGATTGTGTTCTGCCTGCTCGTGTTTTGAGCGATCAGTCCGACTGACTCTGGTCGGCCGGCTTGAGCGGGTCGGCCCACGGCGCATCGACATTCCGGACGACACCGAACAGAAGCAGGATGGCTCCGGCGCCGACGAGTGTCCACGATGCGCCACGGCTCGCGAGCCACGCCGGAAGTGGCCGCTCGCGCGCCCAGCACGAGAGCACGATCAAGCCAAGGGCTGCCGTCGGGACGCCGACAAGCAGGGTCAGCGGGTTCTGAGCCAGTGAATCGGAAACACGCCCGTTCAGCAGATGGTGCGTGGCGCGGAGCGATCCGCAGCCGGGGCAATAGACGCCCGCGATGCTCTGCGAGGGGCATTCCGGGATGGCCGAAACGTCGTGGGGATGCTTCCATCGGAGGACCGCCAGCGCGCTGGCACACACGATCAGCAGCACGATCGCAGCGAGGCACCGCTGGCCGATCTTCAGATTGTTCTTGCGTTGCGTCACCGGAACGCCCACTATACCCCGGCCCCTCCCGGCGCCATGGAGACCTCGGGTGTACTGCACGCACTGCGGAACAGAAATCTCGAACCAGAATGCGTTCTGTCCCATGTGCGGACAGCCACAGCGGCACGATCCGCGAGCGAGCCAAGCCTCGCGTGTTCCGGCAGATTCCTCGCTGAAGTGGATCGTGCCGATCAACACCTCGCCGTTCGCGATCGTTTCCTGCTACAGCGCCCTCCTGGGTTTCTTTCTGTGCGGGCTTTTCGTGCCGAGCATCGTCGCCATCGTCTTCGGGTTGCTGGCGCTGTCCGACCTGAAGAAGCGGCCTCACCTCGCCGGCAGGGGCCGAGCGTGGTTCGGGCTGATCGTCGGCGCGGTCTCCCTCGCACTCGCGACAGTTCTCGTGGCCATGTGGCTCTCCAGTCCCGACCCGTTCGGAAACTCGTCCTATTGAAAGATTCTCTATGTCACTCGTCTGTCCGTCCTGTTCGCACAACAACCCCGACGACTCGCGCTTCTGCCAGAAATGCGGCAGCCCGCTTTCGGAGAGCGATCGCTCGACCCGGTTCGAGCCCGAGGACCGCGACAGGTCGGGCTACGGCGAGTACGGCTCCGGCGCGGGAGGCGACTACGTGGCGAGGTCTTCGCCCTCCGGCATGTTGGTCTGGTCGATCCTGGCGACGGTGTTCTGCTGCCAGCCGGCGGGGATCGTCGCCATCGTGTTCACCGCACTCGCGATGAGCGCCGACGGGCAAGGCAACTACGCTCAGGCGGATCGGAACCTCAGCACCGCCAAGACCTGGGCGTGGGCCGCGTTCGGGATCGGGCTCGCCGGGTATCTCATCTACCTGGTGTTCGTCTTCATCGCCGTCGCGGCCGGCCCATGAACCCGCGTGTCATTCCTCCGCGGGTCCGATGTAGATCACCGCGTCCGCCCGGTCGCGGTCTTCTTCGCGCAGTTCGAGCGACCAGACCGGCTGCACGCTGATGGTCATCACGCGAGCGCCCGGGCGTAGCTCACGCAGTCGGCTGGTCGTGCCGCCCTCGAAGTCTGAGTGGAACTGGCCCACAACAAGCACGACCGGGTAGTTTCCCGCATCCATGCTCCGGGCGACCGAGTCGGCCATCGTCGCGTCCCAGACGTTCTGGCTGCGGAAGAACGACAGGATCATCGGGTCGTCCTCGCCCTCGGGCGTTTCCTCTTCGGAGTGCCCACGCATGCCACCCATGATCTCGAAGAACCGTTCCTTGTAGCCGCCGGTGCTGAGCGACTCCGGGAGCGTGAAGTAGCGCTGCTGGCTGTCGCGGAGTTCTTGAAGGCGCTCGAATCCGTCGGTCCGCGCGAGGCGGACGTAGCGCCGAGGCGCGTTCGCGGCAACGATCGGGCGGTCTCGCTCAAGCGCCGCCACGACCATGCGCCGGTGTCCCTCGGGGTATCGTTGGAGGCTCTCCCGCCCCGTCGCCTCCATGAACCCGTCGTGATCGATCACACCGGTCATCATGTCGTCGATGTGGATCTGTTCGTCCGTCTCGAAGAACTCCATCGCGAGCGCCGCGGTGTCGGGCCTCAGTTCGAGCAGGTCGTCGAACAGCGTCGCCGCGGCATCAAGGCCCATCGGGTGCCCGTGCAGTTCGCCGATCAGGACCGCGTCGGAAGCCGCGGCGCGCGCGACCAGACCGCTCCAGGTCATCTCGAGGCCCGTACCGCTGAACACTTTCAGGTCTCGGACCTGCGCGGGCGCCTTGAGTCCCTCGGGGATCGCCGCGAGGCGTTCGGCCTCGGTCCGCTCCAGTTCGGCGGCGGTCTGCGCGTCCATCCCACTGTCCGGGTCGATCGCGACGGAGCGGTTCCCTCCTGCGCAACCGGCGAGAACCGATGCGCAGAAGAGGCAGGCGAGCGTGAACAGGGACTTGGGCATGGCGGGCTCCGTCATTTGTGGTCGGGCAAGTCGGAATCAGGTCGAAGGATATCGTCGAAAGTCGTCGCGATCCGGGCACGCAGCCCCCGGCTGAGCTCCAGAAGCGCCGCTCCGCTGAGGGCCGCGAAGACCAGCGATCCGGCCTCGGGCATCGCCCGGAACGCGAGGGCAGTCAGCACGATCTGCAGCACCGGGGCCCCGGCAGAGATCGCGCTGTTGCCGAGCGTCATGGGTGATCGGTTCGCCGGCGGATCCGCGAAGTAGCGGATGGCGATCCCGTAGCCGAACCAGCGTCCGTCGCCGCTGGCGATCAGTCCGATGACGAGTGCGATCCAGAACGCGCCGGTATCAATCAGTGCCGAGAGATCGACCGTAGTCGCAAGCGCTCCTGCGAGCGCAGGAAGCAGGAGTGCGAAGTAAAGCGTGTTGTGGAATCGGATCTCGGCGAGACGCGTGCGCAGCAGAGTGTTGTCGATGACGAGCAGCGCGACCGAACCCGCCATCGCGGTACCGATCAGCACGGTCGAGGCGGTGCTGGTCCCGAACGCCGCCGTCGAACAGACGCTGATCAGCAGGGCCGCGATCAGAAACGCCCACCCGCCCGAGAGCGACTGTGCCCCGCGGCGCAGCGTCGCTCCCGGCACCGCGAGCACCAGCCCGAAGGCAATCGCGACCGGGATGTCGACGCCCAGCAGCCACCTCGCAACGATGGCCGTCGGAGCGGCGGCCATCACGAGCATCAGCAGTTCCACGGGCGCCGGCGGGAACGGGCCCAGGACCTTGGGCAGGCGGTCCGCGCCGACCCGGGCTGGTGCCCCGGGCGGGCGCTCGGAGATCTCGGTTCGCGTTCGCCGGAAATAGGCGCTGGCGAATACCAGCCCGGCGAGAGCGCCGACGATGATCGAGAGGCGCTCGGTGTGCCGATCCTGCGCGGCTTCCAGCGTCTCGCGAGCGGCCGTGAGCCGGGGCTCGTAACTCGCGTTGATATCGGCCATGAGTTCGTCTTCGGCGACTTCGCTGACGCCGGTGGCTCGCAGCGCCGCGAGGGCTGCGGCTTTCTCGCCGAGCAGTTCGTCCTCGGCCTCCTGCAGCGCCAAACGCTCCCGCTGCGCACCTCGGATGAGCGTATCGTGGACCTGCGGTGCCGCACTCCCGAGCACCAGCGAACCGAGCAGGACGCCCGCGAGGATCCCGCCGCAGACGGCGGCGGCTCCGCGACCGCCCGGCAGCCCGATCGCGCGAAACACCGCGCCGAGCACGATCGCCGGAACCGTGAGCAGGAGCACCTGCAGCGAGATGAGCAGCACGGGTTGATCCGCCAGATCGCTCAGCATGCGCCCAGTGTAGGACCGATCGACGCCCGCTTGCCGATAGCATGCCCGTAGGAGGTCCGCCCGCCATGCTCACCCTCGGCGCCTGGTTACACGACATCGATCCGATCGCCTTCGGCCCGGTCCGCTGGTACGGGCTGTCGTACATCGCCGGCTTCGCGCTCGCCTACCTGATGCTCCGCGCGATGGCCAAACGAGGCATGTTCCGCATCCCCGCCCAGGCGGTCCTCGACGCCATCCTCGCGCTGGTCATCGGCGTGATCGTCGGCGGACGCCTCGGGAGCGTGATCTTCTACAACCCGTCGCTGATCCTCGAGTTCACCTCCTCGCCGCCGTGGTGGGGGGTGCTGGCGATCAATCGGGGCGGCATGGCCAGCCACGGCGGCATGGTCGGGGTGATCCTCGCCTGCTGGTGGATCGCACGTCAGCACAAGATCCCGATGCTCCACGTCGGCGACATGATGGCCCTGGTCGCGCCCGTTGGGCTGATGCTCGGGCGGATCGCCAACTTCGTGAACGGCGAACTGCTCGGGAAGATCGTGGCCCGCCCGTGGGAGGACGCCCCGTGGTGGTCGGTGAAGTTTCCCCAGGAACTCGGCTCGCGCACGCTGGAGTGGTACAACGCGGTGGGTCCCGACACCCGCGCCGAGATGAACGAACTGAGCTTCGGATACCTCGGCACCGAGCGGGCGGCCGGACTGTCCGAACCGGAACGGGTAGACGCGATTTCCGGATTCGTGACGCAGAGCATCCAGCAGGGAGTCGCCATCGTGGCGGAGCAGATCGGCCCGCTGCTGAACGCCCGCCACCCGTCGCAGCTCTACCAGGCGTTTTTCGAGGGGATCGTTCTGCTCCTCGTGCTCTGGGCGATCGCCTGGAAGGCGCGCAAGCCGGGAGTCATCGGTGCGTGGTTCCTGATCGTCTACGGCGCGGGACGGATCTTCACCGAGTTCTATCGTCTGCCCGACGTCGGCGTCAGCGGGTTCTTCCCCGGCCTGAGCCGCGGGCAGTCGCTGAGCGTGCTGATGATCGTCGCCGGCTTTGCGCTCCTGGGCTGGGTGATGCTGAAATCGAAGCAGGAGCCGATGGGCGGCTGGCTGCGCGTCGCACGCGACGAGGCCAACGAAAAACCCGCCTCCGACTAATCGGAGACGGGTTCGATGGAGACTTGGCTGCTGCCCGGCCGATCAGGCGGAGACTTCTTCGATCGCCGCGGCGAGGTCGCCCTCTGAGGTGATGCCGACAAAGCGCTTGACGACTTCGCCGCCCTTGAAGATCAGGACGGTCGGGATGGCGTTGATGCCGTGGTTGACCGAGACCTGCTGGTTGTGGTCGATGTTGACCTTGCCGACCTTGATCTTGCCTTCGTTCTCACCAGCGAGCTTGTCGATCGTGGGGGACAGCATCCTGCACGGCATGCACCACTCGGCCCAGAAATCGACCAGGACGGGCTTGTCCGCGGATTCGACTTCGTCCTTGAAATTCGCGTCGGTGAACTCGTGCACATTCTCGGAGGCCATGGATGGTTCCCTTCTGACTCTGCGGGGGAGACCCCGCGTTGTTCGTGTAGATGCCGGAGTGTAGCAACGGCAAACGCCGATCGCAGCCGTTCTCCCGCATGAGAAAAGGTAGAAAAACAGGCCTGTGAGCAAACCAACGCCGGTCGATCCGGGATTATTCCCGGCCCGCTTCCGCCACCGCTTGGGCGACTCGCAGCGCCTCGGCGTGCTGGCGGGCGTCATGAACCCGGAACAGCCGGACCCCCATCCCGAAATGGGCGACTGACACCGCCACGCTCCCCGCGACCCGGTCTGAAGCACGTTCGACTCCGCTGATCGCCCCGATGAAGCTCTTGCGACTGGCGGCGGACAAAAGGGGAAACCCGAGCGCCAGCAGGTCAGGTGTTCTGGCGATGAGTTCATAGTTCTGCGCCACGCTCTTGCCGAATCCGAGCCCCGGATCGATCACGATCGATGCCGGCGCGACGCCCGCGCAGATCGCCGCCTCGGCGCGCGCCGCGAGGAACTCGCCCACGATGCCGGTGACGCCGCCCGGATGGTCGTACACGGGGTCCTTCGGATAGGCGTTTGAGAACGAGTCAGCCCCCGGTTCGCGCAGGCGATGCATCAGCACCAGCCCCGCCCCGGTCCGCGCAGCGAGATCCAGCATCGACTCGCTCTCGGTGCCCGCGGCGACATCGTTGATGATCGACGCGCCGGCCTCGATCGCGGCTGCGGCGACATCGGCGAGCGTGGTGTCGATGCTGATCGGCGCGTCGATGCCGTGGTCGCGGACGGCCCGGATGACCGGGACGACGCGCGCGATCTGGGTCTTTGCGTCGACCCGAGTCGCACCGGGGCGAGTCGATTCGCCGCCGATATCGAGCAGGTCCGCGCCCTCTTCGATGAGCTCGCGAGCCCGCTCTACGGCGTGGTGAGGCTCGACATAGCGCCCGCCGTCGGAAAACGAATCTGGGGTGATGTTCAGGATGCCCATGAGGCGCGCGCCGGACAGGTCGATGCGATGTCCGCCGGCGAGTTGCCAGAACCCGCCCGTCATCGGTCACGCTCCATCGAGGAAGCGACGCGCCGGAACTGTTCGAGGGTTTTGATGACCTCGGCGGGCACGAGCACCGTTGCTCGGATGACGCCCTCCTCGGTGCGGAGCCCCCCAACGACCGGGGCGATCTCCTCGGGGAGCGTGATCCGGGCCGGGCCGGCGAACCACTTCACGATCGGGGCGATGTTCAGCGCCAGCCGTACATCTTGTTCGCGACCGAGCCGGTCGAGCCACGTATTCAGCGGTCCGCTCGATTCAACCGACGTAGTCCGGTCGCTGAAGGCGATCAGCCGGTCCAGCTTCTCCCCTTCGGTCGCACTGGTGAGGTACACACGCCCGTTCCGCTCGAACATCCGCCCGGCGATCGACTGGTCGGCGCCCGGGTCCATCCGCCCGCCGCCGAGGAGCATGCCTCCGATCCCGCCTCCGAGATTGGGGCGTTCGCCGTTCGCGTTGGTCGGTGGAGCGAAGCGGAGGTGATCGAGCGGCACGCCGACGCGCGAGCTCGCGCCGGAATCTACGGTCGCGCCGTCCGCGCGAGCGAGGGCTCGTCGGACCGCGGCCTGCACCGCCTGCGGGGCTTCGCCCTCAAGGGCGAGCGACACCGTCGCGCCGCCGGAGCCGAAGAGCGTTTCCGGGGCGCTGATCAGCAGGGATGCCCTTTGAAGCGCCTGCGAGTCGTCTTCCGTGAGGCCGAGCGTGTCGGTCAGCAGCGGCTTCGCCCAACGAGCGAACAGGGGGTGATCGAGGCGACCGTGGGCGAGAAAGACGTAGTCCGTCGCCGGGAAGGGCGCCGGCCCAAGCGTTCCGGGGCGATCGGTGCCTGTCTCGCCGTCGAGATCACCCTCCTCGAGCGGCGTGACGAGCACATCGGCCCGCAGCGACTGGGCATCGGGCGTCAGGTCGATGGTTAACCCGTCTGCCTGTTGAAGAATCGGTTCGAACATTTCTGTCGGAAGATCGTCAGCGCCCGCCTGCGTGAGCAGCGCATTGAGAGAGGCGATCGACCCGCTGGCGAGCAGTTCGAGTCGCACCGGCGACGGGGGATTGGTTTCAGAGTTGTCCGTCGCGAGCGATGCCAGCGTGTTGGCGTCAGCGCTGATGGCAAAGTGCCCGTCCGGGAGCACGCGTGCGTGGTACTCGCGTCCGGCGAACGAGAACGAGTACAGATCGGTGGCCTCGTCGACTCTTTGCGCGTCGAAGGCGTCGATGAGCGCGTCGCTGGATCTTGTCGGCAGGATCGTGACGATCTGCGGAAGGGTTTCCGCGTCCGGCGCGGGCATCACCGCGATCACCATCGATCGGGTCGTGTCGGTCCCGGTGCTCAGATTCGTCGCCTCGAGCAGACGCGATGCGCGAGGGAGCCAGTCGATCTCGGCGCTTCGGATGAGCGATCGCATCGCCTCGTCGGCCTCGTCGATACTCCGGAGCGTCAGCACTGCATCGGCCCTGGCCCCCCCGGAGAGCCACGCACGCGCATCGGCCATCGCGCCGGGGGATCCAGCCAGCAGCAACGCGAGTCCGATCGCGATGCGAGTTCGACGACCGAGTGGGTTCGACATGGTTGGTGCTCCTTCGATAGCCGATAAACGCCAATGATCCGGGGCCCGCGAGTATAGGAATCCCGGGGCGCAGGGCTGCAAGCCCGTTGTTCGCGTCAAGAGGCGTTAGATTTCACGCATGCACGATCTCCTGAGCATCCTCGTCAGCGGTGAACCGCTGGATCGGGCCCAAGCGGGCAGCCTGTTTCGCGCGATCCTGTCCGGCGAGGCCGATCCGGCCCAGATCGCCGCCGCCCTGTCGCTGATCCAGTCTCGCGGCGTGACGACCGAGGAACTCATCGGGGCGGCCACGGTGATGCGCGAGCATGTCACCCCGGTGCCGGTCGAAGAGTCGCTCCGCCCACGGCTGGTCGACACCTGCGGCACCGGCGGTGCGCCGAAGACGTTCAACGTCTCGACCGCCGCCGCGATCATCGCCGCCGCGGCCGGTGAGAAACGAATCCTCGTCGCCAAGCACGGCAACCGCTCGCGGACCGGGCGTGGCTCGGCGGAGGTGCTCAAGCAACTGGGCATCAACATCGACGCCTCGCCCGAGCAGCAGGCCCGGTGTCTGGAGGAGGCCGGGATCTGTTTCTGTTTCGCGATCCATCATCACCCGGCGATGCGCCACGCCGCGGGCCCGCGCAAGGCGCTGGGCTTCCCGACGGTGTTCAACCTGCTCGGTCCGCTGACGAACCCGGCCGGCGCGCGCAGGCAATTGCTGGGCGTGTACGACGGCGAACGACTGGGACCGGTCGCCGAGACTTTGGCGGCTCTGGGGACGGAGCGGGCGATGGTCGTGCGCGGGGACGACGGGCTCGACGAGATCACCACGACCACGACCACGACGATCGCCCACGTGCGCGGCGGGTCGGTGGAGATCGAGCACTTCGACCCGCGCTCGGTCGGCATCGAGCGGGCCGATCTTGAAGACCTGCAGGCGGATGATCTCGACGAGGCTGCTGGGGTGATCCGGTCGATCCTGGCCGGAGAGCCGGGGCCGAAGGCGGACATCGCGGTGCTCAACGCGGCCGCCGCGCTCGTGGTCGGGAGCGTGGCGGAGACGATGTCGGAGGGAGTGGCGATGGGGCGGGAAGTGCTTTCGAACGGGTCCGCCCTGGCGACTCTGGACGAATTGGAAAGATCGAGCCGGATTTAGTCCAAAATCTTCTTGCGTGGAAACCCGTGGCAACTCTACCTTGTCGCGACTCAACCCCCCCACAAGGAGATTCCCATGATCGGAGCCATCATCTTCGCTGCCATCTTTGGCATTCTGATTTCCTCGCTGATTATCACCGTCATCCTCATGCCGCTGCTTCGTTTGCTTGCCCAAGACCGCGAGGGGTTCGGCTACACGTTCAACACGGTCGTTTGGGCGCAGTTGATCGGGACCATCATCAACGTCGGTCTCGAGTTCGTTCTCTCAAGCATGCAAGACGTCGACTTCGGGCAGTCATCCGCGAGTTGGTTCAATCTCCCGGTCGGGATTCTGCTGCTGACCTACATGATCAACGCGCGTCACCAGGCGGGCGTGGGGCGATCGCTGGCTGCTGCGGTTCTCGTGCAAGTGATCGTGTTCCTGATGCTCATGGGTATCGTTGCGGCGCTGTTTGCGGGGGCGGTTGCGAGCGGGTGAACAGCGGTGGTGCGCGGCATGTGATGACGCAGCACATCGTGCGGTGGCCGGTGCGCCGCCTCGTGAGTCGAAGTCAACCGGGAGTGGGCGTGGATCAGTTCCTTCTGCTGTTTCTTGCGGTCGAACTCGTGGGGTACTCGTGCTTTCTCGCGTTCTTCGCGAGGATGTACTTTGAGAAGATCAGCAAGACTCTGACCAAAGAGAACTTCTGGACGCTGCTTGTTTTAGTGCTCCCGCTCTTCTTCGTGTTCGTCACACTTCCGCAGGCGATTTTGATCTTGTCGGTGCCGGACGGCGGTGGCGCGCTGATCGATCTGTTGGAGGAACACATTCTCCTTGTGCTGCTTGTGTGGTCGGTCGCGCATGCGCTGTGGCTGCTCGCGACGACGATGCTCGTCGCACGCTGTACCGGCAGGAGCCGGCGCGACTCCCTCGCGGCGCTGGGCTTCGCGCTGCTTGCCTACGTCGGCATGAAAGTTGGCATGGCGATCGTATAAGCCGATGTGAGCGCATGAAAACGGGCCGCCCCCATGAGGAGACGGCCCGCGTCGTGAATCCGCGTCAGTCGCGGAGATGGTGCGAACTCAGATCTTCATCGCTGGCTTACCTGCCGGCGTTGTAGATGAACTGCGCGTCGAGCGCCTTCTCGATCTTCGCGCTCACTTCCATGAGGTGGGCGCGGGTGTACGGATCGAGGCGGTTGGCCGATGCGCCGTCGAGGACCCCGTCGATCTGCTCGTGCAGGTCCTTCAGAGCCATGCGCGAGAGCGTTGAGATGGGACGGGCCGCGGCGCCGAACATGCCGCCGGGCATCGTCAGGTCGATCAGGCGATCGACGTGCTCGGACTGCAGGTTGCGCCGCATGCTCGAGATCATGGGGTCGCGGACGGTGTAGCGCTTGGTCACGTCGCCGTCGAGTTCTTCCCAGATCGCGTCGTTCACGGTCGTGACGACCTCGTGCAGCGTCAGCGCGTCCTCTTCCGGCGAGACGATGAACTCGTTGTCGTACACGCGGCTCAGCGTCGTCGGGTTCATGATCGCGGTGAGCATGGACGCCTGGATGCCGAGGATGCGGTCGTGCACCGGCCAGTTCGCCTCTTCGAGCCGGTTGCCCGGATCGAACCACGACTCGGTCGTCATGTGCTTGAGCATTTCGGGGGTCAGACCGAACGCCTCGTCGTAGAACGCGTTCTGCACAACAAACTGGAGTGCCTCGCGCTGCTTCTCGGCCTCGACAGGACGCACCGGCTCGACCGCGTTCGGGTCGCCCTTCTGGTTGCGGCTGACGTAGGAGCCACCAACCCAGTTGGCCATGATGCCGAGCGCGCCGGAGTGCTCGCTCAGCGAGAGCGAGTAGCCGCGGCGAGCCTTGGCCCAGTTATCGCCGTCCTTGACGAACTCGTCGAGCAGGTTCTCGCGGTAGTGTCGCGCGATGTCCATCTTGACCTTGGCATATTCGTGCGGGTCGGCGCCGAGGTCGTAGCGGCGGGAGAACGGATCGGGGCCGAAGGTGTCTTCGTCGCTGCCGTACTGCAGGCCGGGCTCGGTGTTGCGCTTGGCGACTTCGCTCGGGTCGCCGAAGGTGTAGCCGTACTCGATCGCCCACATGTCGTAGTCGCCGATGCCGATCGGGGCGTAGTCGCCCTGCACGGCCTCGTCGTCCATGTTGATGTTGAGCGGGGCGTAATCCATGACCGAGTTCGACCACGGCTTGGCGCCCTTCACCTCTTCGGAGTTGATCTCGTCGATGGTGAAGATGCTGGTTCCCTTGAAGTTGTGACGCAGGCCGAGGGTGTGACCGATCTCGTGCGCGACGAGGTGGGCCAGCAGCGGGCCGACGTACTCTTCGGGCAGTCCGTCGATGATGTTGCCATCGCTGTCCGCACCGTTGCGCAGCTCGTCGAGCACGCCGTTGAGTTCGAGGTGCGTGCGCATCATGCTCATCGAGTACGCCATGCCCATCGCGGCCGAGCAGGCCATGTCGAGGCCGTGGCTCTCGCCGGGGAGCAGCGGCTCGCCGTCCTCGCCGAGGAAGTTCCAGTGCGTGCCGAGGTATGGGGTATCGTCACGCTCTTCGAGCCCGGCGGCGATGCGGGCCTGACGGGCCTGGCGCTCGGCGATCATCGCCTCACGCTCCTCAGGAGCGGCGAGGCGGACACGCGGATCGTACTGCGGGCGGGTCTCCAACCACGCGAGGGTTTCCGGCGTCATGCCTTCCATGAGCATCGAGCTCATGACATTTTCCCAGTCCATCGCGAAGACGCGCAGCCAGCCGTCGCCGAGCACGACGTCGGCGTCGAAGATCTGGCCAGTCTCGGGGTGCGGGCGGCTGGGTCCGACGGCGAGGCCGCGATCGTTGGACTGCCACACCACGAAGTTGTAGCGGGCGTCTTCGGGGTCGATGTCCATGTTCAGGCCGGTGGCCATGTCCTGGTACCGGACCTCGATGGCGTCACGGATGCCGATCTGCTCGAAGGCCTTGTTCCACTGCAGGATGCCGTCGCGGACGTACGGGCGGTAACGCACCGGGACCGTGTGCTCGACGTAGTAGACAATCGGTTCCTTGGGCGGGCTGAGCTTCAGGCTCGGGTCGCGCTTCTCGAGGTGCCAGCGGTTCACGTAGCGGACCCATTTGCGGTCCGAGTTGTACGAGCCGAGGTCGCGGTAGAACGTGGTGAAGTACCCGACGCGGTTGTCGGCCTCACGGGGCTTGTATCCGTTGCCGCTGGGCGGCGTGATCAGCGAGTAGGCGAAGGTGCGCAGTTGGCCGCCGGCGACCGGGCCTTCAACGGCGATCTCGACGTTGTTCGGGAAGGCCTTGGCCTTGACGATCTTGGTGAGATTCGGGTTGAGGCCGTTGGCGGTGTTGCCAAAGAAATTGCGCGCGCCGTTGACGAACAGCGCGTCGAGATCGATGACCGGACCGCCGCCGGGGCCCATCGTCACGATCGGGACGTCGAGCCAGACGCGATCGGTGAAGTGGCGCTCGATCGAGGCCTTCGATTCGGCGTCGCCGGTGGAGCGGGTCTGCAGTTCCGGCTCGATGAGGGCGAGGCGGTTGTCGTACTTCTTCCAGTGGACGTAGCGCGAGCCGCCCTGCAGGCCGGCCATGAGGTCGCCGGCTTTCACGGTGCTGTTGAGGATGAAGCGGCGCCCCTCGAAGTTGCGGGGCAGTTCGGCGAGCATCTGGCCGTCCCGGTCGCGCACCCAGAGGGTGTACATCGGGGCGGCGCCGTCGGTCGTCGAGACGACTTTGGTGTAGTCGTTCGCGACGTTCTCGAACGGCGGGAAGTTCTGGGCCGAGGCGGACGACGCCGCGCTCAGGCCGAGGGCGAGCCCGGCGGCGAGCGTCATCGCGCGGGCGGTGTTTGAGTGACGGATCCATCCCATTTCACATACTCCTATCGGATTCACGACAATCCTGAAAAACCACATCGCGACGCACCATTTCCGTCGCGACAGCTCCGGCGTACACATGCTCGGGAGCAAAGGGTGCTACAGCCGGCCCTGCCGGCGTGTGGCAGGTATCGACGCGGAATCGAGGCAGATCCCAAACTCGGTCAATCGTCCGATAAGTCTGGTACAACGAGCGGCGAACGGACCTGTTCGTCCGGTACGGCACCCTCAACTGGGCCGTCCGGGTGCCCGATCAGCATAACGAGGACGGTGATCAGCACGAACAGCAGGCCCGCTGCCTGGAACGACCGATCGCGGTAGGCGAGTTCGGTCGGGTCGTCGAACAGGCCGTGTTCGAGCACGAGGATGCAGCGGAGCAGCCCGAACGTCGCGGGCAGGATGGTCAGCCACAACAGGTTGAAGCCGATGACGACGGGCGCGTCCTTGGCCTGCACATAGAACGCGTACACAACCAGTGTGGTGACGGCGGAGATGACCACCGACATCTGGAGCATGGCGTCGGTGTAACTGCCCTGAACTCGGCGGTGCTCCTCGGCGAGCGAGCCGCCGCTGACGGTGACCCCGGCGAGCGTGCGACGCTCACCCAGTCGCTTGCCGAAGGCCAGGAACATCGAGAGGAAGAAGGTGACATTGAGCAGCCAGACGGTCGGCTCGATGCCGACGGCGGCGCAGCCGCCCATGACGCGAAGGACGAAGCCGAGCGAGAGGCTCATCACATCGGCGATCGCGATGTGTTTCCAGAGCACGCTGTAGGAAAAGACATTGATCACGTGCAGGCCGATGGTCACGCCGAGCCAGAGGCGGCCGGTTTCGCTGGGGATCAGCAGCGTGACGACGGCGGCCGCGATGAGCAGGCCGAGGCCGTAGAGGCGGGCGAGGCCGGGGGAGATCTCGCCGCAGGCGATCGGGCGACGGCATTTGCGGGGGTGGTGTCGATCGGCCTCGCGGTCCATCAGATCATTGAAGATGTAGCAGGCCGATGACGCGAGCGCGAAGGCGAGTGCGGCGAGCAGGGCAGTCAGCAAGATTTCGACGGTTTCGCGTCCCTCCGCCGCGAGGTCCGACAGGCCGTAGAGCGGGCCGACCAGCACGAAGGCGCTCTTGGACCACTGCTTGGGGCGGGCGGCCTTGATCATCGCTCGCCAGAGCGGTCGCTGTGGCGGGCTGCTGGGTGCCGGGGTGGGCTCGGTGGAGGTCAAGAAACCGCTCGAAGTGGGTGGGGTTTGAGATTCGGACGCAGCATCGTGCATCACGCGACCGATTCAAAGACTATATCGGGTCTCCATCGGCACAGACTCGGTCCCGCCTTGGCTCAATCTCCCCATCGGCCCGTCCCGGACTCAACTGATCGTATGGATCGCCCTGAAACAACTCGGTCAACGACGCGCCTCGGGCGGGCAGGCATGGTGCCGGGCGTTCTGCTGGTGCTCATCGCGGCGCTGGTCGCGGTGCCGATCATGACGATCCAGATCGCGGCGCCGCTTGGCCCGGTCACCTCGGTCAAGGACTTCGACGACCTGCGCGTGCCCAGCGAGTGGGCGGACCAGGCCCTCTTCCATCGCCCGATCATCGACACCATGCATCGGCAGTGGCCGGGGATCGACATCGTCGAGTACGACTCGGCGACGGCTCCCGGCTACCACGCGCTGATGGCGACCCTGCTCCGGGTGACTTCGGGGCCGTACGACGCCGATGACCGGGCGAACATCGCGCCGGTGCTGGTACTCAATGTGGCCTTCGGGCTGGCGCTTGTGGGGGTGGTGTACGCGTTCGCGGCACGCCTGGCCGGGCCGTGGCCAGCGTTCGTGCTTTGCCTGCCGGTGGCGACCAGCAAGTACATCCTCGGGGCGACGGCGTTCCTGACCACGGACAACCTCGCGTGGCTCCTCGTGGCGATCGCGCTCGGGCTGGCTGCGTTCTCGCGTGCGAGGCCCGGATCGCTGCTCGCGGCCGGTCTGGTGGCGACGGTGAGCGTTGGCGTCCGCCAGATCATGGTCTGGAGTGCGGGGCCGGCGGTGCTCGCTGGGGTGCTGGCCAGCCCTTTGGCCCGGTTTGCGCCGAAGGGTCTGGTTGATCGTCCGGAGCATCCATCGTGGCGTCCGTTGCTTTTCGCGTCGATCGGCTTCGCGTTCGCGATCGGGTTGCTGGGCGTGTTCGCGCTGCTGTGGGGCGGTCTGGTTCCGCAGGCGAGCGAGTTCGTGCGGATCCACGCCGCGGGACCGAACCTCGCGACCCCGGCGTTTGCGCTCGCGCTTTGTGGCGCGTGCGGGTTCTTCTATCTGCCGCTGGTCTGGGATGAATTGAAACGGGTCGCCGCTCGCCCGCTCTCGGACGCTCCCGCGATGCTCGCGATTCTGCTGGGGCTGGTTTGCGCGATTGCAGTCCGCACTTCCGCCACGATCGATCAGCCGCGGGACACTCAGATGTGGAAATCGCGGGCCTACGGCTGGCTCTGGGAGATCGTGCGCCGCATGCCAGATGTTGCGGAGCGATCGATCGTCATCGCGCTCGCGGCACCGGCGGGTGCCATGGGTCTGCTGCTGCTGTGGCGTGCGGCGAAGCGGTCGGGTCGCGGCAACGAGGCATTGATCCTGCTGGTCGCGCTGCTGGGGTTCGTCAGCGCGCAGACCATGAACACGATGGCCTGGCAGCGCTACTTTGAGCCGATCGTGCTGATCGTGCTGGCGTGGCTCGGGGCGCTGGTGTGGCGAGGCGTGCCTGACGAGACCGGAAAACTGAGCGTCCGCGAGCGCGCGATCGGACCGATCGTGCTCGGTGCGATGATGCTTGCGCTCTCGGCGCTGTTGCTCGTGATCCCCATGATCCGGCACGCTGCCTCGTGAAACGTGCGACAGCCCGGAGCGGTTGGCTCCGGGCTTGCCACACGATTCCTCTCGCAAGGCGGGAGGCTACGGGCACACGGTCCCGAAGTTCCCGAGCACGAGGTTGAGGTCCATCAGATCCACCACGCCGTCACCGTTGGCGTCGCCGGCGGGTCCACCCTGCCCGAAGTTCCCGAGCACCGCGTTGAGGTCGGCGAGATCCACGATGTTGTCACCGGTGACATCGCCGGGGCACTGCGGTCCAAGCGAGGTACTGCTCGCGTATGCGAGCGGGTGTGACCACGAGGTCAGGCCGTCGATGTTGTCGTCGAGGGCAGCGCTCAGAAGCGCTTCCGAGACGCCGTTGAGGAACGAGATATAGATCTGACCTGAGTCGAGACCGCCGGATTCGTCGATGCCGAGCGTCGCCGGGTCGTCGTCGTCCACGGAGTACAGCAGCGCGAGCGCGGAGCCGGTCTGCGCCTGCGGCGGTTCCAACAGGACCGAGTAGTCGAAGCAGCCCTGGTTATTCCAGCCGTCGGTGCTGACGAAGATCCAGTACTCCCCGGGGGTTGCGAGTTGGGCGGTCATCGTGAACTGGCCGGTTCCGGTGGTGACCGGGTTGATCTGCGCGGGGACGCCGCAGACGGGGTTGACGGTCGGACCGTTGGCATCGCCGATGAACCCAGCGACGACGTCGCCCGAGGCGATCACCGTGAGGGTGTAGTCACCGGGAACCGGCGCGACGACGCGGAACCAGTCCGTGTCGCGTGTCTGCGCGTCGTCGCCGGTGGTGGCCGCCATCGTCTGGTTCAGCGCGAGTTCGGTGAACACGGGCGACGGGCTGTTGCAGCCGCCGTTGAAGAAATCGGTCGTGGGAATCGGGATCTGACAGGTCTCGCCCTCGATCGCTGTCGATGCGGGAGCGAACCCGAACTCGGCCACGACGAACTCGATCGCGTCGATATCGGTGTCCGGTCCGAGGCCGAGATGCACCGTCGGGTCGACAGCTTCGACAAGACCTCCGCCTGGAGTGTGCTGGTAGACCACGCCGGATCGCAGCACGTTCCCGCTCGCATCTACGCCGGTCGCGGCGTGGTCGGCGGAGAAATAGGTGATATCGCAGGCCGACGAGGTCGCGATGTCGATGCCGTTCACGTCGTTGTCCTGAGACTGGTCCGGCGCGACTGGGTTGGGCCCGAGGCTCGTGTGCAGGCGCTCTTCCGTCAGCACCGGGTAGCGGGCGAGCAGGTTCGCACGAGATCCCGCGATGCTCCGGTCCGTGACCAGGCCGATCACTTCGTCCTGGTGGATATCGCTGCCGTAGGTTTCGCCCTGCTTCGATTCCGAGGAGATCGGCATGTCGCACACCCCGGTCATCGGATCGCCGAGGTACGTACTCAGCGCGTCGTCGTCCATCGAGATGAACAGATTGTCGGATCGGTTCAGGCACTGCGCAATGGCGGGATCGGTCGGGTCGACGAAGATCGGCAGGCCGCCGGCGTGCTGATTGAGCAGCCCTTGCACATCCAGGCTGAGGCGGTCGATCGCGTCCATGTTGAAGATGCCCGCGAGCGCAGGGTCGCCGGGGAGAAGCCCGGAGCAGAACGGCAGAGGTGCCGGCGCGCCGGGCACCGGCACATGGTCCGACCCGAGCAGGAGCGCGTCGTTCACCACGCCGTCCTGACCGCCGGCCGGAACCGCCGGACCGAACCACTCGTACGCGTCGCCGGCATCGAAGAGGCCGATTCCTGCGCCGGTCGGATCGCTCAGACAGTTGGCCGAGGCGATGTCGATCGAGAAGACCGGGATCGCGCCGACCGGGAGGGTGCCCTGCGAACCCGGAGCTGCGGGAATATTCGGCGCGGGCTCGCCCGGGTTGTTCACGCATATGGTGATGCTGCCCCAGATCGAACCGTCGGAACTGTCGTCGCCGCAGTGCACACCGCGTCCCCAGAACGAGATCTGAGACTCGATGAACGAATCGATTTCAAGCGTGATCGGCACGCCTCCGGTCGCGTTCACGCCGGTCACGGTTTGCGACACCGTCTGGTAGTTGCTCACGAACGGGCCGCTTGGCAGGAACGTGTTGAAGCGGATCGGGTCAAGGAGCTGGACGCCGTCGAGTTGAAGCGAGTTCTGCCAGTCGACGTAGTCCGGCGGGCCGAAGACAGGGTCAACAAGTTCTTCCGGGAACCCGCCGGCGGGGCAGAAGTCGAGGCGAGACATCGCGAAGCCCCAGACGTCGTACCGGTAGGTGATCTCCAGAGCCGTTCCGTCGGGCACGCCAGACGGCGTGAACTCGATCAGTGCATCGAGTGTGCTGTCGCCGACGCCGAAGAACCCATCGCGTGCGCCCGATCTCGCGAGCACGCCGGAGTTCCAGTAGACCGTGATGCACTGGGTGCCGTCGCCATCGACAAAGACGCGGGTCTTGGTGATCGTCTCGACGATACTCGCCGGATTGTGATTGAGTTCCTGCGCTTCCTCGTTGCACTTCTGCCCGAAGTCGAACCCGTTCAGGCCCGGTATCGGGACCGGCCCCTCAGCGCAGGCGCTGACATCAACCCCCGGCACGATCCAGTCGTCGGCCAGACCGTTGGTCAGAATATCGATGTCGGCATCGGTCACCGTCAGCACCGGCTGAGCCGATGCAGGGAGCCCGATGCCCGATGCGGCAATCAGAGCCGCGATCGCGGACATCCGGTTGGTCCTGTGTTTCAGTGTCGTCGCGCAGTTCTGTTTTCGACCGAACATGACGATCTCCTCGCCTGTGGCCCGTGGGCCGGTTGGGATTCCGGGAGCGGACAAGCGCATCCCCATGTGCGCAGCGACGAACACGGCGTGTACTCACGCGCGAGGGAGAACCTTTTTCCTCTGATCCGGCCGGAGCCATACGAAAACCACCGGCTTGGGTGGCCGGTGGGTCGGGGAGCGAGTGTCTTCCAAGGCAGAGGGCGGGGACTACTCCTCTTCATCCCTCGGCGTCACCGCCGCGCTCACCACGCGGTCGCCGGCCTTGATGTTCACCAGGCGGACGCCGGCCGTGTTGCGACCGATCCGTCGGATCTCCTCGCTCTGCGTGCGGACGATCATGCCGTTGCGGGTGACGAAGACGATGTCCTCGTTGTCGATGACCGACTTTATCGCGACCACCTTGCCGTTACGGGCGGTCGTCTTGATATCACGACGACCCTTGCCTCCTCGGGACTGGGTGCGGTACTCGAACGAGCCATCGTCCTGCTCTGAGGCAACGAGGTACTCGTTGAGGTCGGTCCGCTTGCCGTAGCCGTTCTCGGTGACGGTGAGCAGGTCGACATCGCCGCGAACCGAATCGGTGGCCTCGCCCGAGTCGTTCATCTGGATCTTCACCAGGCCGACAACCTCGTCGCCATCGGCGAGGTCGATGCCCTTCACGCCCGCCGAGGAGCGTCCCATGGCGCGGGCGTCGTCTTCCTCAAAGCGGATGGACATGCCGTTGGCGGTGCCGAGCAGCAGGTGGTCGTGCCCGCTGGTGCACGCGACGCCGACGAGCTCGTCGCCGTCGTTGAGGTTGATCGCGATCAGGCCGGAGCGGTTCACGTTCTGGTACAGCTTGAGCGAGGAGCGTTTCACCTTCGCCTGCGCGGTCGCGAAGACCAGGAAGTCCTCGCCCTTCTCGAAGTCTGAGATGGGCAGGTACGCCACGCACTTCTCGCCGGGCTTGAGGTCGATCAGGTTGACGATCGAGCGCCCCTTGCTGGTGCGCGAGAGCTCGGGGATCTCGTAGACCTTCATCTTGAACACGCGACCAGAGTCGGTGAAGCAGAGCAGGTCGTCGTGTGTCGACGCGATGAACAGGTGTTCGAGGAAGTCCTCGTCCTTGGCGATCTTACCGCCCTGGATGCCCCGGCCGCCGCGCCCCTGGGCCTTGTAGGTGTCGAGCGGATTGCGCTTGACGTAGCCCTCGTGGGAGATCGTGACGGCGACCGAGTGCTCCTGGATGAGATCGGCGAAGTCGATATCGTCCGCGGACTCCTCGATCGAGGTGCGGCGCGGGCGGTCGTAGCGCTCGCGCATCTGCGCGATGTCGTCCTTGATGATCGTCAGCACGCGATCGCGATCGGCGAGGATGGCCTCGTAGTCCTCGATCTCGGCGACGACCTTGCGGTAGTCCGCGGTGATCTTCTCGATCTCGAGACCGACGAGCTGGATCAGGCGCATCGAGCCGATCGCCTCGGCCTGCACGCGCGTCATCGCGACCCCGCGCTCGGACGATGCAATCCGCAGCAGGCGCTCGGGGATCTGCGGGGCGAACGGGTGGTCCGCGGGGATGCGGAAGCGCCGGGCCATCAGCTTCTGGATGGCTTCCTCGCGTGTCTTCGACGATCGGATCAACTTGATGACCTCGTCGATGTCGCAGACGGCGTAGATCATGCCCTCGAGCACATGGGCCCGCTTCTTGGCCTCGTGCAGCAGGTGGCGCGTGCGACGCTCGATGACGTCGATGCGGTGCTCGATGTAGTGCTGGAGCAGTTCCTTGATCGACATCGTGCGCGGCTGGCGGTTGACCAGCGCGATGTTCATGATCGAGATCGTCGACTGCAGCGGCGTGAACTGGTAGAGCTGGTTCTCGACGACCGCCGGGTCCGTGCCCTTGCGCAGCTCGCAGACGATGCGGGTCTGGGCGTCGCGCCCGGACTCGTTGCGCACGTCGACGATGTCCTTGATCCGCTCGTCCTTGATCGCGCCGACGATCCGCTCGACCAGCGTGGACTGGATGAGTTGGTAGGGGATCTGGTCGATGACGATCTGCTGCTTGCCGTTCTTGAGGTCCTCGACATGGACCTTGCCGCGGACCAGCAGCTTGCCGCGACCGGTGGAGTAGCCCGCGCCGATGCCGGCGCGCCCGCGGATAATGCCGCCGGTCGGAAAGTCGGGTCCCTTGATGCCCAGGCGCGTGACGTTGCCGTCCTCGTCGGTCTCATCGGCCATGAGTTCGGCGAGCGAGATTTCCGGGTTGTCGATCACGCGCGTGATGCCGTCGAAGACTTCCGAGGGGTTGTGGGGGAGCAGGCTGGTCGCCATGCCGACGGCGATCCCGACGCCGCCGTTGATGATCAGGTTCGGGAACTTGCCCGGCAGGACCGTCGGCTCCATGAGCCGGTCGTCGTAGTTGGGCTGGAAGTCGACGGTGTCGAGCTTGATGTCCTCCAGCATGTCCATCGCGCCGTGGTGCATGCGCGCTTCGGTGTATCGCATGGCGGCGGGGGGATCGCCATCGATTGAGCCGAAGTTGCCCTGCGAGTCGATCAGCGGGACCGACATCTTCCACTTCTGGGCCATGCCGACCAGGGTCGGGTAGATCACGCCCTCGCCGTGCGGGTGGTAGTTACCCGAGGTGTCGCCGGCGATCTTGGCGCACTTGATGTGCTTCTTGCCCGGGCGCAGGTTGAGGTCGTTCATCGCCACGAGGATGCGGCGCTGCGACGGCTTGAGCCCGTCACGGACATCGGGCAGGGCCCGGTCCATGATCGTGGACATCGCGTAGGTGAGGTACGAGTCCTTGAGTTCGGACTCGATCTGCAGATCGAGCACCTTGCCCAGACCCGGGACCTCGGGGGTCTCGCCGGAATCGATGTCGATAATGGGGTCGTCAGCCATGTGCGCGAGGGGCCTCTGAGGGGTCGTTCTGACAGGGCCCGGGAGCGTCCCCGAGCGACCCGGATTTTACCTGATTTTCAGGGTTTCTGTCGGGTTTCGGCCCGGCTCGGAACAGTCGGTTTTCGCATGATTTTCGGGTGTTACTGTCTAGCCCTCGAGCGAACCGGCACCCTGCGCTTCGGGAGCCACTGACCGGCGACGTACGGCGCCGCGAGGATCAGCACCACGCCGATGGGGATCAGCCCGTACTGCGGCTCGGCGAAGCCGATGAACCCCATGAAGAACAGGGGCGTTGCGAGCATCGTCGTGACCGCCCAGAGCAGCACGCGGGCCTTGCGACGGACCGCGCGCAGTGTCGGGTGGGGCACCACGCAGATGTACATGTACGCCGGGAAGATCAGGCCGTACGACGAGATGAGCAGGTCATACCAGAAGCGCGAGGCGTCGTAGCCGGCTCGCGGCTGCTGCAGGTCGAGCACCGCGTTGCCGAAGAACAGCGCGAAGCAGAACAGGAAACTGAAACAGAACAGGCGAAGTTTCGCCTGGCGGACCGCCGTCGGGCGTCCTTCGGTATCGCGCGGCTTGCTCAGGTCGAACTTGTGGTACCCGCCCGCGCGACCCAGCGCCCGCAGGTGCACACCGGCTGTGAACGCCGCCTGCAGGGCGATGTGCCCGACGATGTAGTAACTGATCGTGTTGTGGTTGATCAGGCGACCGGCGTAGCCGAGCGTCAGCCCGATCATCACGAGGAAGAACACGCCGAAGCCCAGCACCGAGGCGATCGACCCGGTCGGTTCGGCGGTGTCCTGGCGCACGCGGTTGATCGTCAGGTCGAGGTAGGGGCAGAGCAGGAACCCGAACACGATCGCCGGCGCGAGCTTCCACAGGCCGTTGGGGTCGCCGGTCACGCCGACGATGCCGTCGGCCGGCGGCAGCGAGAACGCCGCCTGATCGCCGCTGGTCAGTCCGGAGGCGATCGCGAAGCCGACCGAGGCCAGCCAGACCATTCCCGCGGCCCACCACGACGCCCGCCAGGGGAGCAGGGCGAACAGGATCACGAGGAACGCGAACACCGCCGTGGAGATCGACACCATCGGGGCGGCGATCGGCAGCTGCGAGATGTGGCTGCGGATGAGGAAACTGACGACATAGAGCTGGAACGCGATCGTGACCACGCTGAACGCCATGCAGGCGATGTCGTGCTGCGTGGTGAGTTTGACCGACGAGCGGGGCTCCCAGGTCTGCGGGTCGCGCGAGGCGCCGGGCCGAAGGATCAGCCCGACCGACGCCGCGCCGATCACGTTTGGGACGGCAAAGACCAGCCAGGCCACCCAGCCGAAATCACGCGTCAGGTAGTAGGGGAACCACATCCCGATGACCCACGTCCACGAACTGGCCAGAAACAGCGCCGGGAGGATCGCCCGGAGCGTGCTCCGCCCGAGGGATGGGTGCAGCGATGGGGGGCCGGAAGGGGTGCTCATGATGCCAATGTAGGCGTCTCAGCCGTTGAGCGTGACCTTGGGGACCGCCCGCTGGCGATCATCGTCGAGCTGGAAGTACTCCGAGCGGGAGAACCCGAAGGCCCCGGCGACCAGGTTCGAGGGAAACATCTCGACCAGCTGGTTCAGTTCTCGCACGTTGCCGTTGAAGAACCGCCTCGCCGCGGCGATCCGGTCCTCGGTGTTCGCCAGTTCCGCCTGCAACTGGCGGAAGTTCCGGTCGGACTTGAGTTCGGGGTAGTCCTCGACGACCACGAAGATCCGGCGCAGGCCCTCGATCAGCGCCTGCTCGTCGCGCGACTGTGAGCCGAGGTCTTCGTGGTTCGCCGCGGCCTGGTTCCGCAGCGCGGTGACCCGCTCCAGCGTCTCGCGCTCGTGGGTCGCGTAGCCCTTGACGGTCTCGACGAGATTGGGGATCAGCTCGTACCGCCGCTTGAGCTCGACATCCACATCCGACCACGACTCGCGCATGTGGGCGCGGATGCTCACCAGCCGGTTGTAGATCGCCAGCACGTAGATCAATGGCAGCAGGACGACCACGCCGACGACGATCAGGATGATGACGGGGGGGCTCATGCGGTGGAGTTTACTCAGGACGGGGATTGGATGAGTTCGGCTGGAGGGATAAGTCCCGCGAGCGTCTCGGCCCAATGAGCGAGTTCCCCGAAGCGTTCAGGATCCATGAGCTTTCTCCCGTCGGTGATGCAAAGCGCGCTGCCGCACGACGCGATTTCAAGGTCGCTCATTTGCGCGTATATCTGGTTCAGGAACGTTCGAGCTGACGCGGGAAGCAAGGTCGAGACGAGGTTTGGATCGGAGCATCGCACGACGAATCGCCTGTCGAACTGAACATCACCCACGGTGAGTGGTGCGGCGGCCTTGGGATGGTCGAAGACCGACATTGCGTCTTGCGAGCGTACGGTCAATAGGGGTGTGGGTAGTCTTTCAAGCGCAAGCAGCAGGTAACTAAAATCATACGTCTGTCGCTTCACGTCGAGCATGACCTGTAGGTCTCGCTTGTAGCTAAAATCGCCGGCGATGAGGTAGCCAGCCGGCGACGCATACTCACGTTTGTCGAACAAAGTGTGATAGCGGTATCTGAAGTACCCCTGCTGAAACACCGAGAACTCGGAGAACTGATCCGAGTGATCGTGATTCCGTTCGTCAAAGAATTCCATCCCGATTGAGGGCGCGTGTCGGGCGAGGGCGCGGCGGCGCTCCGGTCGGTCCACCGGTGGTCTGCGGCTCTTGAGAATCTGTTTGTACTCGTGGTGGATGGTCTTTATGACCAACACGACAAAGAGTAAGCCAGCGCCAACGGTTGCGAGGATCCACCACGGCGGCAGCATCTGCCCCCAAGTCACTGCCACCGCTCCCGCAGCGTCGCCAGCAGGTGCTCCGGCCACAGCTCGAAGAACCGCTCCGCCCACGCGATGGCCTGCTCGAAGTGCTCGGGCTTCCAGCGCGAAGCGCCGTCGCTGAGGCAGATCCGGCTGTTCTCCATATCGATCGCCGGCAGCCCCGGCACCGGAGAGCCCTGCAGGAAGTGGTCCATCATCCGCGGCGTGATCAGGTCGTAGGCGAACCGCTTGTCCGGCGACTTCACGCAGAACTTCTTACTGAACTCCGACGATTCGAAATCGATGTCGTCGAAACCGATCATGTCCGTGAGCTTGTCGAACAGGTTCTCGCGGCGCACGAGCACGTCCGGCACGATGCGGTACGGCAATTCGATGATCAGGTAACTGAAGTGGTAGGTCCGCGTGCTCCGGTTCTTGCCGGTGCCGCTGGTGACCTTGTAGGTGAAGTCCCCGGCCTGCGCGTACGAGTTCTCGCCGAACACATCGAGCGCGCCCGCCATCGTGTCGTAGGCGGCGCGCGAGTGGCCGCGCCGGAAGATCTCGAAGTGCGCGTACTGCTCGTCGTGGTCGCGGAACTTCTGCTCGCTGAACCGCCAGCCGCGCTTCGCGGCGATCGCGCTGAGCGCCGCGATCCGCTCCTGGCGTTTCTTGTGCGCGTGGATCGCGCCGAGCACGATGAACACGGCAACCACGATCACGATGACGATGATCGGCAACCCTTGCATGGCGACAAGTGTACCGACCCAACAGCCTCGATCCGAGTGCGATGTGGGAGATCAGGCGACCGGCGACGGTCAGACCGTGCCGCGGACCGCCGTCTTGCGACCGGCCTTCTTGCGATCGCGGTGGTGTTCCTTCGGCGTGACGTGGAACGTCACCTTGCAGCGCCCGACCCGCTTCTCTGTTTCCGAGGGCTTGGCCGGCGGCTGGAAGATATTGATCGTCAGGTCGAGGTTGAACTCGCCGCCATTCTTGAGCAGGGCGCTGAGTTCCTCGTCCTTGTCGAGCACCCGGTACACCGCGGGGCCGAAGCATGGGCGCAGGAACTTGTAGTGCAGTTCCTTGCAGACCACCGTGTAGTCCTTGCCGGCCTTCTGGAAGATGTACATGCCGCCGGCGACCTCGGAGTTGCCAAGGAGGGCGGCGCCGGCCATCGCGTTGTACCAATTCTTATTGAAACGGCGGAACGGCAGGATGTACGAGTGCTGCGCGTTCGGGCGCTTGGCCATCTTGATGCCGGACTTGAACGCGTACGGCAGGAAGATCAGCGACACCACGCGATGCCAGAAGTTGTTGCGGGTCGAGAGTCGCGAGATGAACGACTCGAGCTTCTCCCACATCGTCTGCTTCTGCGGACGATCGCCACGCTTGGTCTTGCGCGGGTGCGGACGCTCGGAAGGCACGCCGCTGCTCGAAGCCGTCACCGGCTTGTTGGTCGCCAACGCGCGATCGGCCGGCTCAAAGCGTTCGCTCGTCTCGGCGCTCTGAACCGTCTCGCGATCGATCGCGGAGTCATCACTGAGATTACGCTTCGTCTCACTCATCGGAGTGAAGTATAGCACGCCCGAGGGGCGGGCCGAACGCCCCATATCTGCTGGGAATCCCGCGAGATTCCGCCAGAATCGGCCTCAACCCAGCGGCCTCTTCTCGCGCTTCCCGGCCAGGTAGCTCTCCATCATCGTCGATCCGAGATCCCCGGCGGTGCAGTAGAAGGCCACGCCTCGCACCAGCCGGGTCAGTTGGTCCACAAAGCCGACCCAGTCCATGCCGTAGTACTCCTCGATCAGCGCGAACGAGGAGATGCGGATGCCCTGCTGCGAGCAGCGGAACGCCTCCTCCAGCGTCGCCTCTGCCGAGGCCTCGCTGGGCGGGTAGATCAGGTTCAGGATCTCCGAGCCCGGGCCGGCCTTCGAGGTGGTCAGGTGGGCGGTCGGCTGGCCGTCGGTGATGATGAAGATCTGCTTGTTCTGCGCGCCCTTTCGCGTCAGTTGCTGTCGCGCCAGGCGCAGGGCGTGGTGCAGGTTCGTGAAGTGCGGGTGCGTCTGGTCGGCCTGGTCCAGCGGCACGCGCACGCGCACCTCCCATTCGCGCGTCGTCACCGGCTTGGGCATCACCAGCGCCAGGTCCTGCTCCCGGATCGTCTCCGCGGTCGAGGCGAAGCCGATGAACTCCACGCTGTCGAGCGGGAACTTCTCGCGGATCATCCCCGCCATGCCCAGCGCCACCCGCTTGGCCGCGATGTGGCGCCCGTAGCGCATCATCGAGCCGGACAGGTCGATCAGGATGCACAGCGCTGAATCCGTCGAGGACTCCACGTTGTGCAGCTCGAAGTCGTCGGCCTGAAACTTCAGGGGCAGCTTCGGCGTGCCGCTTCCCGTCGGGTTCTCGCGCACCGTCCGCTGGATGGTGTTCCGCAGCGTCGGCCCGAGCGCGAGTTCCGAGAGCGGATCGCCGAACTGGTACGGCTTGGTCCCCTCGCTTCGCTCGCCGGCGCGACCGGGATCGGCCGTCGGGTGCCCGTCGCGCACGCCCGGCTTGAGGTTGCGGAAGATCTCCAGGAACGACCGGTGCTGCATCCCCCGGAGCATCCGCGGCGTCATCTTCAGCGACCCGTCCGCCTCGCGCTCCAACAGCCCCGCCTCGATCATGTCCTCGATCAACTGGGCGATCTGCGCCTCGGGGTGGTCATCGAGCGCATCGAGCCCGTCCTGGCCGTACTCCACGATGAAGTCGACCAGCCCCGGCGCGGGGAAGAGTTCATCGGGCGAAAGAAACTTGCCCGGCCCATCGCCGATGAGTTCGCTGTAGGTGACCTTGCGCGCCATGCGAGATCGTAGGCGCGTGTTGGCGGGCGGCTGTTTCTCGAAAACGACTTACTCGCCCGCGTTCGACTCGAGTTGCAGCGACGCGAGCGCGGTCGCCTTGTCGGGCGCGAAGTCGAAGACCTTGTCCAGCCCGGTCAGCATCATCACCGACCACACGGCGTCGCGCGTGCCGGCGATCTTCAGGCGTGCGCCGTGACCGTTCACCGCCTTTCGCACGCGCAGCAACTGGGCGATGTTCGACGAGTTCAGGTACGTCACATCCGCCATGTTCACCACGACGCTGGAGTGACGGGTGTCGCCGTTCTGCTCGAGGCGGGCCAACAGCCCGTTGAGTTCCTCGGACAGGCTCGGTTCGTCGGCCAGGTCACAGACGATGATGTTGTCGGACCAGTCAGTCGCCATGGCAATCTGCTCCCGGGTCGCCTCGCCGACCGGTCAGAGGATCTCAACCACCTCGAAGCGGAGTTCGCCGCGCGGTGCGTCCACGCGGATCGTCTCACCGATCCGGGCTTTCATCAAGGCCTCGCCCATCGGGCTGTTGGCGGTGACCTCGGTCACATCCTCCGGAGCCGAGCCGGAGGCCTCGCCGACGAGCAGGAAAAGCTCCTCATCGCCGTACTTGAGGTCCTTGAGTTTCACGGTCGCGCCGAGGAATACCATGCCTTCGGGGATCGCGCCATCGCTGATCACCGAGGCCTTGCTGATCCGCTCCTCGAGGCGACGGATCTCCGCCTCGTTCATGCCCTGGTCCTCGCGGGCGGCGTGGTATTCGGCGTTTTCCTTCAGGTCACCGAGCGCGCGGGCCTCTTCGATCCGCTTCGTGATCTCCGGGCGCTTGGCCATCGCGGCCTTCAGCTTTTCCTGGAGTTTGACTTTCTCGTCGGCGGTGATGACGTCCATTTCTACGCACTCCGAAAACAAAACCGTGGCTCACTGGCCACGGCGGGGGGATTCATCTGCTTCGCGATCACTGTAGCCGATCGGCCCGCCCAGTGGAAGCAAAATCGCTCGGGCGGGGCACCTCGTCCTGGTGCGACTGGTTCCAGGGCGACCACACGCCCGCGATCGCGAACACCCCGATCGAGAGCATCATCGGCAGCGCGATCAGCAGCCACTCAAACGCCGACAGCGCCGCGCGCATGTTCGGCGGCGAGGCCGTGATCGCCGGCGCCGCCGTGAAGGGCGAGGCGTAGGCGAACAGCCCGCCTCCCAGCCCGCCCACGCCGCCGCCGCCGCCCGGCGCTGCCGGCGTCGCCGGGGGCACCAGGCCCATCCATCCCGCGAGGACCGTGAGCAACGGTCCCAGTCCGACGGCCATGAGGATCGCGAGCATCGCCAGCCCGCGCGTCGCCGGCGTCTGGTCCGGGTCACGCAGCGCCCAATACACGGGCGCGGTCGTCAGCGTTGTCCAACTGACCACAAGGAGAATCAACGCACCCGCGATCGGCAGGGGCCAATTGGTCAGCATCGGCATCGGCACGATCACCGCCGCGATCGGGAGCACCACGATCAGCATGTCCACGATCAGCGCGCGCAGCGGGTTCCTTGGCCGGTACTGGCTCAGGCGCGTCATCGGGAACAGCACGCACGCGCCGATGACCGCGAGAAAGACCATCGCCTGGCAGCCGAAGGTGAACTGCACGCGCGACGGCATGCCCACCGAGCGCACCGCGAAGATCGTCAGGAGCGCCGCCACCATGAGGTACAGCGACCAGTACAGCGCGAAGAACCGCGGCTCGGCCTTCCGGTGCGCCCACGGATCGCCCTTGCGCTTGCGCAGTTCCGGCACGAACACCATCGGCCCGAACCGAAAGCCGCGGCGCACGGAATGGCCCCGTTCGTCGGGCAGGTCCGCCGGGTGGATGTATTCACTCCCGTCGGGACCGTAGACCACGGTCGGCTCGCGCCCGATGCCGTCATCCTCCGGGAACGGATCAAACAGCGGATCGCTGTCCTCGGGGAGCATGCGACTGCGGCGCTTCGGATTGTCGTTGCTCGGGGGCTCAGCCACCCCCAGAGGGTACCTGATCGATGAACAGGGCTTCCAGATTCAGCACCAGCGGCTGCCCGGGCTTGTCCTCGCTCCGGGCCCGCCCGTTCACGATCATCGCCACCCGCTCCAGGCGGGTCTGGTAGCCGATTTCCCCCGGAAGCGGGCCGTCACCACGCGGCACCGAGCCCCAGACCAGGGTCGCGCCGCGACGGGTCTTCAGGCGCATCGACCGCGCCCCGGTCTCGACATAGCGCCGCAGATCCACACCCGCGATCTGCTCGAGGTCCTCGCGCCGGAAACCCTTGCCCGTCCGCGCCGCGTCCGCGAGGTAACTCAGCAGCAGCAGGGCGTCTTCCACATCCCCGCCCGTCCAGAGTTCGTTGTATCCCGGCGGCTGCATGTACGGGTTCGAGATCGTCAGGTAGTCCACCGGCGGCGCAGCGCTCGCCGGAAGACGCATTCGCACCGCGTCGAGCCCGACCAGGTAGATCCCGTCGCCCTGCTCCACGATCGCCGCCGGGGCGCGCCAGTCGCCGGTGATGCGGATCACATTCCCCGGCGCGCGCCGCACCGTCGGCCCGGAGCGGAACCAGCCGGTCTGCGCGAGCGAAGTCTGGATCTTCTCCAGCGACTCGTGGTCGAACGGGTCTGTGCCCGCGCTGCTGGTCGCGAAGGTGGTGAATTCCCGGATCGTCTCGGCGATGAACGGCTCGATCGGGCCCTTCGAGGCATCGGCCCAGGCCGGCAACTCGATCGCGACGGTCGGCTCCTCGGCCCGGATCTCCGCGACCCGCGCCTGCAGGTTGTCCGAGCCGACGATCCACAGGATCAGCGTCGCCCCGATCAGCGTCGCCGCCCCGATCCGCCCGGCGTGGTCCATCACATGGGCGAGCCCACCGAGCGTGGTGTCCCACGCATCGCGCAGGCGGGCGAAGAGGCCCGGCGAGTCCGCCTTGGCCTTCTTCTTCTTCTTTGATTTGCTGGGAGATTTCGAGGATTTGCGCGCCATATCAGCGGGTACTGTCGGCGTTAACGGGCAGTTCGGTGCAGTTTGGGGGGTGCCGCGTAGGTCTGGTGCCACTGGCGGCTTGTCCGCCAGTGCGAGGCGGTCGGACCGTCATTGCTCGGTCAGGAGTGCTCCTAAATCTCTTAAGACCCGCACCGGCTCATGGCTGTCTCGGCCCGGCACTGGCGGGCAAGCCGCCAGTGGCACCCTGAACTGCATGATCCGCCACCGCCGCGTCAATCAGCCGCTCGCACAGCGCCACCATCCCCAGCCCCGCATGCGCCGCGGCCTTCGGGAGCAGCGAGTGGCTGGTGAAGCCGGGCATCGTGTTGATTTCGAGGAAGTGGGCGGTGCGGGCCTTCTCGTCGTACATGTAGTCGGCCCGGGCGAGGTGGCGGATGCCCATCGCCTCGGCGACCGCGATCGAGAACGCCTGCATCGCCTCGGTCACGGCTTCGGGCAGGTCCGGCGCGACCGTGTAGACGGTGTCGTCGCGCTGGTACTTGGCCGCGAAGTCGTAGAGGTCGCTCGCCGGAGCGATCTCGACCAGCGGCACGCGAAGCAGCGCCGGCGACGGGCGACCGCCGGCGTCGGGCGGGCCCGCGATCATGCCCGACGTGAACTCCCGACCCGGCGTCAGCGGCTCGGCGATGTACATCCGCTGCTCGGAGCGGATCGCCTCCAGCGCCTGCGCCCACTGCTCGCTGGTCTTGATGATGTGCAGCCCGAAGGTCGAGCCTTCGAAGTTCGGCTTGGCGACAAACGGCAGGTCCAACGGCATCTCATCGGACGCCGGGTTGACCATCTCCGTCCGCGAAACGCGGATGACGTCGTGCAGGGCCTCGCCGGCGAACCGCTCCAGCACGACCGACGCGATCCGCTTGGTCTCGGCCTTGTCGATCGCGCGCCGGGCGGCGGGGGGCTGGCAGCCGACATACGCCACGCCGGACCGCTCGAGCAGTTCCTGAAGCGGCCCGCCCTCGCCCCAACGCCCGTGCAGGGCCGGGAACACGCAGGACGCCCCGTGCTTCTCGATGAGCGCGTTCAGTTCATCCGGGGACGGGCGATCGATCAGTTCGTAGCGGGACTGGTAACGCTCCGACCGGCTCAGCGCTTCGTGGACGGCGGTTGCGGATTCGATGGAGACCGGGCGTTCGGCGTCCGGGCCGCCGGCGAGGACCAGCACGATCGGCCGGAATTCGCTCATGGCTCGGTCCTCTGCCAGACCTTGACCTCGCGCTCGAGGTGGACGCCGCAGAACGCGTGGACTCGTCGCTCGACTTCGTCCATCAGTTCGATGATGTCCCGGGCCCGGCAGCCCTCGTGGGTCACTATGAAGTTCGCGTGCACGCTCGACACCTCGGCCCCGCCGATGCGCAGCCCCTTGCACCCGGCCTCGTCGATCAGTTTCCCCGCCGACACACGCGTGCCCGAACCCGGCAGGCCCGGACCCACCGCCAGCGGGTTCTTGAAGCAGCACCCCGCCGAGCGGTCGGCCATCGGCTGGGTCTTCTTCTTGTAGGCCATGACTTCCTTGAGGCGATCACGCAGGGCGGGTCGAGTCTTGTCGGATACCCGGCGCAGGCGCAGCTCCACCGAGGTGATCACCAGGTGCTCCAGCCCGGAGTGGCGATAATCGAAACTGATCTGCTCCGCCGGGATCACCAGCTCGGCCCCGGTCGACGACATCGCGTGCACCCGCGTCACCAGTTCCGAGATCGAGCCGAACGCGCCGCCGGCGTTCATGATCACCGCCCCGCCGATCGAGGCCGGGATGCCCGCCAGCGACTCCAGACCCGAGTACCCCTCGCGCACCGATTCCACGATCAATCGGGGCAGATTCGCCCCGGCCTGCGCGTGCAGGATCACCTCGTCCGGCGACTCGCCGGGGCTGTACTCCACGCTGTCGAGGTCGGCGAGATCGAGGACCAGCCCCCCAACCCCGTCGTCATCAACGAGCAGGTTCGCCCCGTCGCCAAGGACACGCACTGTCAGGCCGGCGTACGCCACCAGACAGTCCGCGAGTTCCTCCCGATCGACCGGCCTCGCGTACCGGTCCGCGCCACCGCCAACTCCGAACCAGGTGTCGATGGGCTTATTGAACTCGATGATGTCGTACAGCGTGCGGCTCATGAGAACGAAAACCTTAGCCGCGATCGTCAGCGCGCGCAGTCGGGATTCTGTTGTGCTTTCACAAAGTCGTGCGCCACGCTCGTCACCGGGCCCGCGCCCATGATCACGACCAGGTCGCCGGCCCGGCAAACCTGCTGGAGTTGCTCGACGATCGCACCGAACGGGTATAGGTGCATCGCGCGGATGTCCTGGCTCCGCAGCCGGTCCACGAGGTCCGCCGCCGAGACCTTGGTCTTCTCGATCTCCGAGTCGCGCACGAAATAGATGTGCGGCACGATCACGATGTCCGCGTGCGAGAACGACTGCGCGAACTCCTCCAGCAGGAACCGCGTCCGCGAGTGCTGGTGGGGCTGAAAAACGCAGATCAGCCGTCCGTATCGGTCCGACAACTCCGCCTCACGCAGCGCGCGGAGCGTCGTGTCGACTTCGGTCGGGTGATGCCCATAGTCGTCGTACACGCGCACGGTTCCCGCGCTCGGGTCGCCCGGGCGGACCGCGACATCACCCAGCAGCTGCAGACGCCGATCCACGCCCGTGAATGTCGAGAGCGCGGACTCGATCGCGCTCGGCTCGGCGCCCAGCCATAGCGCGAGCGCGGCCGCGGTCGCGCTGTTCAGCGCCATGTGGTCACCCGGCTGGCTGATCGTCCACTGCAGGTGCACGCTCCCGTTCTCGGCGTCCGAGCGCAGTTCCACCCGGCGCGAGGCCCGGTCGTACGACACCCGGTAGTCCGACGCCGGGTTGAACCCGATCGTGCTCACGTCGCACGCCAGCCCCGCCGTCACCACGCGCCGGTGGGCGTTGTCGTGGGCGATCAACAGGCGACCGCCCCGTTCCGCATCGGGCAGACGCAGCGCGAACTCGTGGAACGCCTCGACGACCGCGTCCAGCGATCCGTAGATGTCCAGGTGGTCCGCTTCGATGTTGTTGATCACGCCGATCGTCGGATGCAGCCGGTGGAACGACCGGTTGAACTCGCAGGCCTCGCCAATCAGGATGCCCGGCTCGCCGGCACGCGCACCGGTCGAGATGGTGTCCGCTCCGAGGTGGAACCCGGTCGGCAGGTCGGTCTCGTTCTTGCGCAGCTGCGGACAGGTCGCGCCGACGATCACCGTCGGGTCCAGCCCCGCCCGGATCAGCGTGTGCCCGAGCATGCCCACGGTCGTCGACTTGCCGTGCGTCCCGGCGATCGCGATGCCCGTCCGCCCGAGCATGCACTGGCCCAGCGCCTCGGCGTAGGTCATCGTCGGCACGCCCGCGTTCACAGACGCCGACAGTTCCGGGTGGTCCGCCCCGATCGCCGCCGACGCGATCACCAGGTCAAGCCCCTCCGGCAGCGTCGCGCCCGACTGATCAAACCCGACCTCGATGCCGGCGGTCGCCAGCGTTCGCGTCACCGCCGTTTCCCCTCGGTCCGAACCGGACACGATCGCCCCGCGCGCCCGGAGCATCTGCGCGAGCCCGGACATGCCGCACCCGCCGATGCCGATGAGGTGGCATCGTTTGCCGGCGATGGCGAAAGGTTGGTTCCGGGCAGGCGCCATGGTGGGCAGATCGGTCGTGCGTGGAGCGAGTTTCGGGGGCTGGGTCGTCATACAGAAGGTATCGGCAGTCGCGTCGTGCCGGGCCGAAAACCAGCGTACGCTCACGCCATGCCCGAAGTCGCCTCCTACAAGATCGCCTGCCTCTGCGAACTCCGCGACGATCAGGGGCGATACCTCCTGCTCCATCGCGCAAAGTCCCCCAACAAGGGCCTCTACTCGCCGATCGGCGGCAAACTCGAAACCGCGCTCGGCGAAAGCCCCACCCAGTGCGCCCAGCGCGAGATCGCCGAAGAGGCCGGCCTCACCATCGCCGTCGATCGCCTCCACCTCGCCGGCATCATCTCCGAAAAAGGCTACCGATCCGCCGACGGCGCCCCGCCGACCCACTGGCTGATGTTCTGGTTCCGCGTGCTCGACCCGGTCCGGACCGAACGGATCGAGTTCGACGAGGGGCGCCTCGAGTGGATCGAGCCCGGTCGCCTGATGGACCTCGACCTGCCGCGAACCGACCGGGAGATCATCTGGCCGACCGTCCTCGGGCACACCGGCCCCGGCTGCTTCACCCTGCACATCGACTGCACCGTCGAGCCCATGCGCTGGGTCCTCGACGGGGCCTGAATCGGCCATTGCTTCGGATTCCGCCGGTTTCCCGCTAGCATCGAGCCATGCAAACACTCATCCCGATCGTCCTCGCGCTGCTCACGATCGCCCCCGCACACGCCGCCGACGCCATCGCCACCGGCGGCAACCCGGCCTCCGTCATCGTCTGGGGCGATGCCGAACCCGTCGCCGCCATCGCTGACGGCACCGTCCTCAGCGCTCGGACCCGTCTCGGCGAGGGACGCGTCGTCGCCCTCGGGCACGGCGGGTTCCTGCGCGACGACCGGGGCGATACCCGCGCCTTCGTCGCCGATCAGCTCGCCTGGCTCGCGAACGGAAAACCCGTCCGCGCCTGGGGCGTCCCCGATCCCCTCGCCGATCTGCTTGCGAGTCGCGATATCGCGGTCGAGCGCGTCGGAGGCTCGGAGCAGGATCTTGACTTCGATACGGTCGATCTCGTCGTCGGCTCGGCCCAGGCATTCCATCGCGCCGGTCGCTTCGACGACCTCGCCGAGTGGATCCGGGGCGGCGGCGCGATGCTCAGCGTCGAGACCGCCTGGGGCCAGCTCCAACTCGGTCACGCCTCATCCGTCGAAGACCTTGCCGCCAACCGCCTGCTCTCGGGCGCCGGCATCATGTACACCGACCGCGCCCTCTCACCCGGTCGCGACGGGCTCTACGAACTCGACGAGTCCGTCCTGGCGCTCACCAACGCGGACTTCGCCATGCGCATCCTCGCCGGCGAAGCCGAAGGCGACCGAGCCCTCGCCGCACGCGTGGTTCGCGGCGCCCTCGCCCTCGCCCCGCTCGACGGCCCGCTCATCCGCGCCGCCGACGCACTCGCCGATCGCTATCGCGAGCAGCTCGACGACGCCTACGCGAACATGGCCGATCGCCCGCTCCGCCTGAACCAGCAGCCGCTCGCCTGCGCCCTGCTCGACCTCGAAGCCCGACGTGCATCCTCCGGCGATGTCCGCGCCCACCCCAGCGCGAGCGCGTTTCCCGGCCCGGTCCCGTCGGATATGCCCCGGATCACTCGCCGGCTCGCCTTCGACGACGCCATCCCCGGCTGGCGATCCACCGGGCTCTACGCCGCCCCGGGTGAAACCGTGACCGTTCGCGTCATCGACGGCGCGACCGCCGGTTCCGCCGTCCAGATCGGCGCCTGGCGCGACCCGCAGGACTTCGACGATCGCGTGCGCATGCCCAAAGCGATCTTCCGCACCGCCCTCAACGCCGAAACGACCACCCTCGCCTCGCCCATCGGAGGCCCGGTCTACCTCGATCTCGACCCCGAGACCGCCCGTGCCGGGTTGACCGTCGAGGTCTTCGGCGCCGTCGAGATGCCTCGCTTCCGGCTCGGGCACACCACCGTCGAGGAATGGCAGACCCGCCTGCGCTCGCTTCCCGTCGCGTGGGCCGAGCTCGAATCCGACGAACTGGTCTTCACGCTTCCCGCGAGCGCGATCCGAGACATCGACCGCCCTGATCTGGTCATGGAGCACTGGAACAAGGTGCACGAAGCGATGCAGGCGATGGAGCCGCGCTCGCCGCGCCACTGGCCGGATCGCCAGCAGCGCTACGTCGCCGAGAAACGCCTGTCGTGGGGCTACATGTACTGCCCGTCCGACGGTCCGCTGGTCATCCCCATGACCGCCGCCGCACGCATGGTTGACCTCGAGAACTTCGACGGCGAGGGAGAGAACCATCTCTGGGGCCACTACCACGAGATGGGGCATTCCCATCAGAACCCGATGTGGACCTTCTCCGGAACCGGCGAGGTCACCGTGAACATCTTCACCGTGCTCGCGCTCCATACCGTCAACGGCTACCCGCTCGATGACGCCGCGATGCGCACCGAACCCGGTCGCGCGTTCGCGACGATGGTCAAGCACGCACAGGATGGCGCACCGTTCGACAAATGGAAGCGCGACCCCTTCCTCGCGCTGCAGACCTACGCGCTGCTCTGGCAGGAGTTCGGCTGGGACGCGTTCCGCAGCGCTTTCCGCGCCTACGACGACCTCGCCCCGGGCGAGCGCCCGAGCACAGACGACGAGAAGCGCGACCGCTTCGCCATCACCATGAGCCGCGTGGTCGAGCGCAACCTCGCCCCGTACTTCGAGGCGTGGGGGATTCCCATCTCCGGCGCGGTCGAAGAGGCCGTCGGCGACCTGCCGGTCTGGATGCCCGACGGCTGGGACGAGTACAACTGACTCCAGCGCCGGTCGCTCGTGTCAGGTCGCCGGTCGCGCCAGCAGGGCGGTCATGAGCGCGTAGCCGCCCGCCGCGCCCGCGATGCACAGCACCGTCGTCGTCACGACATACACCGCCGCGTCGAACCCGCGACCGGCGTGGAGCAGCTTCAGAGCGTCCGTCGAAAACGTTGAATAGGTCGTCAGCGCGCCCAGCAGTCCGACCGTCAGGCCCGTGTGCAGCATCGGCGACAGGTGCTCGGGCCGGTGCACCACCCAGGCCAGCAGGCAGCCCATGGCGATCGAGCCGACCGCGTTCACCAGCAGCGTGGCCCGCTCGGGGTGCTCGGGCATGAGCGAGCCGGCGTGGTGGTTCACGAAATGCCTCAGCAGCGCCCCGATCGCCCCGCCGATCGCCACCGCAAGCAGGTGAGGCGGCAGCCAGCCCGAACTTACCCCGTCAGACGGGACGCCCTCAGGCAATATGGGAGATGGACCAGAACCGGACACGACTCCCCAGCGTACCGTCGTCTGTCGGTGTCGGTTCAGGGCGGGTTTTTTGGCATCCCAGGTGCGTATAGTGTGGCTATGCAGAGTCTGAACATGACTTCGAACTGGGTGGTTCGGGCCGTCGGGGCGATGTGCCTCGTCCTGCTCATGGCCCTCAGCGCGATCGGCCAGGACGAGCCGGCAACCCCCGTCGGTTCCGGCGGGGCTTCCACGCCAACCGCCCCGGCTGCGGTCCCGGCGGTCCGACAGGCCGACAACCTCGCCGTCATCACGATCAAGGGCGAGATCGACGCGGTGACCTCCGCGAGTGTCCAGCGCCGCATGAAGCAGGCCGAGGAGGCCGGTGCCGACGCGATCGTCATCGAACTCGACACCCCGGGCGGCGCCGTGGGTGCGGTGACCGAGATCACCGGAGCGCTCAAGTCGTCGAACCTGCACACCATCGCTTGGGTCCGGGACGACGCGTACTCCGGCGGCGCGATCATCGCGATCGCCTGCGACGAGATCGTTGTGAGTTCGAACGCCACCATGGGCGATGCAGGCATCATCACCATGCTCGGCTTTCAAGAAGGCATCCCCGCAAACGAGCGGGCAAAGATCACCGCTCCGCTCATCGCGGAGGTTGTCGACTCGGCGCGCCGTCACGGCTACGACGAGGTACTGGTGCAGTCGTTCCTCACCCTCGGAGTGGAAACATGGCAGGTGCGCGACAAGCGGACCGGTAAGTCCTACTTCCTGACCGAGCGCGAGTACCGCGCACTCTTCGGCGAGGCCCCCCCTCGCGATGCAGAGCCATTCATGGCGTCCGGCGGCGAAATCGATCTGCGCGAGTCCGGCGAGCGGCTCTATTCAGACGGCGACTCCGGTGATCGCAGGGGCACTGGAGCAGCAGGCGGAACCGGCGACGCTGGCTATGTCCCCGGGTCGGATCAGGTGACTCCGGGAATGACAGAGTCCACGAACCTGTCCCTCAGCACGATGCGGACGCCCGGTTCGGATCGGCCAAGTTTCTCCGAGGAGGACCCGTCGGATTTTGAGTTCGTGCGCTACGCGACGAACGGCAACGCGTTTCTGACACTGACCACGCCTGGCCTGCGCGAACTCGGCTTTGCCAAGGCGGTCATCGACACGGACGATGAACTCCGCCAGTTCACCGGCACGCCCAAGGGCCAACTGGCTCGGCTTGATCGCAGCTGGTCCGAGTCTCTCGTGAAAGTCATGACGCAGGGCGTGACCGGAATGGTCATCCGCGCGGTCCTCATCGTCCTCTTCCTGCTCTGCATGTTCATCGAACTCTCGATGCCCGGCGCCGGCGTGTTCGGCATCATCGCGCTCGCGGCGCTCGCGTGCCTTGTGGTTCCCCCGATGATGATCAACGCCGCCGGCTGGTGGCCCGCCGTCGCGGTCGCGGCGGGGGTGCTGCTCATATTCGTCGAAGTGATGATCATGCCCGGCACCGCCGTCGCCGGCGTCACCGGGCTGGTCTGTGTCCTCGGCGGGCTCATGGGCACCTTCGCTGGGGCGGGCGAGCTCTTTCCCGGTCAGAATCCGGGCTCCGGTGCCGACTTTGCCTGGGCCGCCAGCATCGTCCTGCTCAGCGTGTTCGGCGCAGGCGTCGGCATGTACCTCTTCAGCCGATACACCAAGTACATCCCCATCGCGAACCTGCTCATCCTTCAGGATCCACCCAGGCCCCAGGAGTCGATGCTGTCGGCGATGGGCACGCGCGTCGATCCGGATGCCCCCGCCAGCGTCGGCGATGAAGGTGTCGCGACGACGCGGCTGATGCCGTCCGGACAGGCCGAGATCAACGGGCAGTTCGTCGATGTGGTCGCCGAGGCCGGCGCGATCGATCAGGGCCAGCGCGTTCGGGTCGTCAGCGCCACTCGCTACCGCGTCGCCGTCGAGCTCATCCCAGATGACCAGCCAACTCCCGATGGCGCGGAGGCGTCATCATGAGCGATTACCTCCTCTGGGCGTTCAGCCTGCTCGGTATCGCGGCGCTGCTGTTCGTGATCGAGATCATCGTGCCTTCCGGCGGCATCATCGGTCTCGTTGCGCTCGCCGCGGCTCTCGGCGCGGTCGTCGCGTTCTCCTACGAGAGCACCACCCTCGGCATCGTCAGTCTCGCCGGCCTGATCGTCATGGTCCCCCTGGCCATCAACTTCGCGCTGAAGGTCTTCCCGAACACGCCGATCGGCAAGCGACTCATCCTCGGAGAAGACGAGAACGACGAAGCCGAGCTGGCCAAACTCGAGCAGTCGCGCCGCGAGGAAGAAGCCAGACGCCAGGCGCTGGTCGGCGCCGAGGGGACCACGAGCACCACGATGCGCCCCGTCGGGAGCGTCAAGATCGACGGCGTCACGATCGAAGGCGTCAGCGAGGTCGGCATGCTCGACGCCGGAGTGAGGGTGCGCGTGACCCGCGTTGACGGCTCCACCGTGAAGGTGCGTCCGGTCTAACCGGCCCGGCCGACGCCGACGAGAGCAGCGGGCGAGCCCGTGGCATCACGGCTATGATCGGGACAGAGTTTTCGCGTAGAACGCCATATGAGGGGCTAACCACCTATGGATCCGATTTGGATTGCTGTAATAGCCGTCGGCGGCCTGATTGTCTTGGTCCTCGCGGTATTCCTGTTCCAATTCCTGAACCTGTACATCCAGGCCCTGTTCAGCAAGGCCAAGGTCGGCATCTTCGACCTGATCGGCATGAAGTTCCGGAAGGTCGATCCCAAGACGATCGTCATCAGCCGCATCCGGGCCGCCAAGGCCCAACTCGACGTTTCGGTCAACCAGTTGGAAACGCACTATCTGGCCGGTGGTCGGGTGCCGAGCGTGATCAACGCCCTGATCGCAGCCGACCGTGCCAAGATCGACCTGCCTTGGGACACCGCGTGCGCGATCGACCTCGCCGGCCGCGACATCCTCGACGCCGTGCAGACCTCGGTGAACCCTAAGGTCATCGATGTGCCGAACCCCAAGGTCGGCTCCGGACGCTCGACCGTGGACGCCGTTGCGAAAGACGGCATCCAGCTCAAGGCCCGCGCCCGCGTCACCGTGCGTGCGAACATCCAGCGACTGGTCGGTGGTGCGACCGAAGAGACCATCGTCGCCCGCGTCGGTGAGGGCATCGTCTCGACCATCGGTTCCTCGGCGACCCATGCCGAGGTGCTCGAGAACCCGGACCGCATCTCCAAGACCGTGCTCGGCCGCGGTCTGGACGCGGGCACCGCCTTCGAGATCCTTTCGATCGACATCGCCGATATCGATGTGGGTGATAACATCGGTGCGAAGCTGCAGGCCGAGCAGGCCGAAGCCGACACCAAGCGGTTCCAGGCCGAGGCCGAACAGCGCCGCGCCATGGCCCTCGCCGAGGAGCAGGAGTTCCGCGCCCTCGAGCAGAAGAACCGCGCCGAGGTGGTCCTCGCCGAGGCCGAGGTTCCCCGTGCGATGTCCGAAGCCTTCCGCTCCGGCAACATGGGCATCATGGATTACTACCGCATGAAGAACGTCGTCGCCGACACCGACATGCGCAGCTCCATCGCCAGCGGCGACGAGCGTCAGTCACGCTAATCACGGTCTGTCGAGTGTGATCCGGCCCCCGGTCGCGCTAGCCGTCGAGGCCCGCCTTGTGCAGGGCCTTGGCGGTAATCTCGCGCAGGCGCTCCTGACGCACCGCCTCGCTGCTGATCGTCGGCACGGGCGCAGGCATCCGGACGACGGTCGTGGTGCGATCCGTCACGGCGTCGTTGCGATCGCGGTCGACCGCTCGGAGGTCGAACTCGGGGTTCGTCTGCCTGAGCAGGGCGGCGGTGGCAGGGTCGATCGGACCGTCACCAAAGCCCAGCGGCGGACCGATGTGGAACCGCACCCCAGCGGGGTAGACCGGACGCGAGCCGCCGGGCACCGCGACGTACTCGGAGACATCGAACACCGCGTACAGGCCGCCAGCGACGCGGTATCGCTGGTTCGGGTCGAGGGGCGACTGGTACACGTGCTCGAAGGCGGCGTCGTGGCGCACGACGGGGGGCAGAGCCCGGAGGCTCGTCTGCAGCGAGTTGATGTCCGAGACACCGGGGTCGAGCGGCGTTCGGTCCTGCGCGGACGCCGCGCCAGCGAGCGCGAGTATCCACGCGCCCGTCAGGCCCAGACTCAGGATTCGATCGCTCCGACCGCTCATGCCTTCATCCTCGACTCAACCGCGGGGTGGTGCAAATAAAAAGGCACGCCGTTTCGGCGTGCCGGGATCCGGGATCAACCCGAAGAGAGACGCGAGGCGTCTCAGCGGACCGAATTGCCGGTGAGGTTCGACATCGGGCGGGCCGACGCCGGGCTGACCGGGTTGACGCTCGGCACCGAAGCCGGCTTGGCGACCGGCTTGGAATCCAGTTGGTTCAGCACATCGGCGATGGTCATCGAGCCGACCTTCGCGTGAAACGCCTGGTCGATCCGGTCGTTGAGCAGATTCAGCGTCCGCCGACCGACGGTATCGGTCGGGGCATCTGCATCTTCCGACTTGGCATTCGCCGTTTCGAGGACGGCGACAACTTCACCCACGGTGAGTTCGTCGGCATCGCGGATCAGGCGGTAGCCGCCGCCGGCACCGACCTTTGATTCCAGAATGCCGGCGGACTTCAGCGCCAGCAGGATGGATTCGAGGAACTTGCCCGGGAGCTGCTCGTTCTCCGCGATCTCGCGGGATTGAAGGTAGCCCGGTCCGGAACGTGCTCGATCGGCGAGGCGAGCGGTCGCCATGACGCCGTATTCAGTTCGTTTGCTCAGTCTCATGGGTTTGATCCCCCTTTAGATCCCCAAAGTTTTCCGTTCGGAAACCGTACAAGTCTGGTCTCCGCGTTGCTAATTCTACACCTGGTGACATGTATCTTGCTACTACCTACAGGAGAATCTCCAGTTTTACGGATACGTAAGCAGGGGTGTCCGGATCCTCTGGGTCCGGTAACTGCAGCAGAGCCTCACCGGAGGCCCGCCAGGCATACAAGGCTTTACGAACATCGATGTCGACTTGTTCGTGCCCGCTCGACTTGATGACCACGACTCGTATGGGTTTTCCGTTTCTCCGAAAGTCGATCCGGACCACGGGATTGCGTGGTCGAGCGGTCGCCAACGTTACATTCGAGAAATCGGGCCGGACGGTTCTGATCGTCAGACCCTCGGCGGCCAGCGGTTTTCCGAGATCAGCGTTTTTGACCGGTTGAACGGCGGCGGCGTCGGATTCGCGATCTGCGTTTTGGCCAGACTGTCCCGAAACCGGGGGGTTGTTGGGTGAACTCGCGTCCACCACCTCGGTGGTCGGCGTGTCCGGTCGGCTCGGTTCGGACGCCTCCGGAGCCTCGGTCCGGTCGGCCGCCCGCGTGGTCCGCAGGCTGCGCAACGCCTCGATCGGGTTGAACCGTGGGATATCCGAAGCAAGATCCTCGATCGCGTCCACCAGTTCGAAGAGCTCGTTGTAGTCCGGCGGGCCGACCTCGCCGACGGTCTCGGGGGTCGGTGCCACCTCGGGTGCGAGGAGCTCCAGCGCGTCGTCGGCCTCCGCGAGCGGCTCCTCAGCGGGGGGCACCGGCTTCGGCTCGGTCGAGTTGAGTTCATCGGACGGATCCGGCACCGGCTGCTCGGGAACCGTCGGATCGCCGGGATCGTTCGGGTCCTGCTCCGCCTGATCGATCTCGGACGGCGGTGCCCACATCTCCTCAAACTCTTCGTAGCCGATCCACGTTAACGAGGCGACCCGCGAGTCGGGGTTGCCGAGTGCGACGAATCGCGGCTCGGGTCGGTCCGGATCTGTGCTGAAGTCTTCGAATATCGAGCCGTCGGACGCCCGCGGACTGTCGCCGAACGCGCCGACGCCCAGCGCGACGCCCAGCCCGGCGTGGAGCGCGAGCGACACGCCGAGCGCGATCGGGAACGCGATCGAACGCCCGCCGGGGGTCGCACTGGAATCCGAAACGGTCATGGGGAATGCTAGGAGCGCCGGTCGTCCGAGGGTTTACCCGGCCGGCCCGTCCCGGTTTGGGCTGCGCAGGTAGCGGAAATCAGAAACACCGGTTTCGCGCAGCGCGTCGAGCAGTTCGAGGATGCGGCCGTGGCGTGCTTCTTCGTCGATCGCCAGCATGAGCGTGGGCAGGTCGGCCTCGCCGGAGAGCACGCTCGACTCGAGAAGGCCCGCGGACTCGATCAGTGCCCGAAAGATCGCTCCGGACGTCTCCGGTCCGATCACGTCGCTCGCCCCCGCGAGGACGGTGTCTCCGATCGATATCTCGCCGTCCGCGTTCATGCCGACGACCACGGGCCGGGTCGTGGTCGGGCTCTCGGCACCGCTTCGGACCTCGGGCAGGCGGATATCGGTCGCGTCCATACGAACGGTGAGGATCAGCGCGAACACGAAGAACGTCAGCAGCAGAAACACCACATCGATCAGCGGCGTGATCTCGACCGAGGGGCGGATAGCGGACCGGCGAGCGCGGAGCATGCCAAGAGCGTAGCCGTTGCACCGTCGATCGGCGAAGTTCGCCGACGCGTGCGCGGGGCGTGGCATCGCTATCCTTGCGACCCATGCGAGGTCTTTCGATCAGCCGAGAGCGATTCTGTGAACTGGCGTCGGGCTCCGACGGGGGGCGACGGGCGATGATTCCGGTCGGCATCCGGCTGCTCGGCGATCGGCTCACGCCGGTCAGCGCGTACCGGCGCCTGGTCAAAGCCGATGAACGGACCGCGCCGTCGTTTCTGTTCGAGTCGGTCGAGAACGGCGATCGCCAGGGACGGTATTCGATCCTCGGGCACGAGCCGGAAATCGAGGTGGTGGCGTACGGGACCGATGTCCGCCTGACCGATCGACGGGATCGGCCCAGCGATGCGGTGGCGACGACGGACCCGCTCGACATGCTTCGCGCGATCGGCGACGGACTGCAACTGATCCGGCCGGACCGTGACGAGGACGCCGGGCGTGTGCTTCCGGGCTCGTTCCTCGGGGGCTGGGTCGGCTACGCGGGCTACGACTCGGCCCGCTACGTCGAACCAGAGAAGTTGCCGTTCGACCATGCCCCGGAGGATGATCGCGGACTGCCGGACCTGCACTTCGGCTTCTACCCGCAGATGGTGGTCTTCGACCATGTCGCGAAGCTCGTGCACATCGTCCGCCTCGTCGAAGTCGACGACCCGGACCGCGCCGGCGAACGCTACGACCACGCGATCGATGAGATCCGGCGCACGATGGACCGGCTCACCGATGAGAACGTGGCCCTTCGCCCCGGCGTGTTCCCGGCTCCGTCAGAGATCAGTCGGGGCAATGCGACCTCCAACATGACGCGTAAGCAGCACGCCGCGATGGTCGAACGGGCGCGGGAGTACATCCGCGCCGGCGATATTTTTCAGGTGGTGGTCGGCCAGCGGTTCGAGCGGGAGAGTGCGGCCGATCCGTTCGACGTCTACCGCTCGCTCCGCGTGGTGAACCCCAGCCCCTACATGGGCTATCTGCAGGCGGAGGGGTGCATTCTGGTGGCATCGAGCCCGGAGATCCTCTGTCGCGTGCGTCGCGAACAGGACGGTTTCGTGTTGACCAACCGCCCGCTCGCCGGCACGCGCAAGCGTGGTGAGACCGAGAAGCAAGATCGCGAACTCGAACACGAGCTGCTCGCCGATGAGAAGGAACGTGCCGAGCACATCATGCTCGTGGATCTCGGTCGGAACGATGTCGGGCGAGTCGCCCAGCGCGCGAGCGTGAGTCTCGACGAGCTGATGGTCATCGAGCGTTACAGCCATGTGATGCACATCAGCAGCACCGTCACCGGGCGGCTGAAGCCCGAACTGGACTGCTGGGACGCGCTGCGATCAACCCTGCCGGTCGGCACGATCAGCGGCGCACCGAAGATCCGCGCGATGCAGATCATCGACGAACTCGAGCCGGTGAAGCGGGGGCCCTACGGCGGCGGGTTTGGCTGCGTCGGTCTCGACGGGGAGATGGACATCGCGCTGACGCTGCGCACGATCGTCGTGCCGCTGCAACGCTGCGATCCCGCGGGGAATCGGTGGGTGTATCACCTGCAGGCGGCCGGGGGAATCGTGTTCGATTCACAGGCCGATTCGGAGTACGCCGAGACGGTGAACAAGAGCGCCGCGCTCGGAGCGGCGATCGACGGCGCAGAGGCCGCGCTCGGCGACTGATGGTCGCCCAGCGCGGTTCGGGTTGTGCGTGCGGTCCCGGCGAATGCCGGGGGGACTCAACTGGAGAGCGAGTCCTTGAAGTTCTGGCTCGGGGTGAACCCGACCGAGGTGGAGGCCGGGATATCGATCGGCTCGCGGGTGGCGGGGTTGATGCCCTTGCGCGCCTTGCGGTGCTTCTTCTTGAACGTCCCAAAGCCGGTGATGGCGACCTTGTCGTCTTTCTGAACGCCGTTGGCGATGGTGTCGAGAACGATGTCCACGACCTTGGTTGCGGTGGCTTTGGACTCGCCCATTTGAGACGCGACGGCTTCGATCAGATCGCCTTTGTTCATGGATGACCTCGAACAGGATGGGCCGCCGGAACCGGCGGCAGATGAATAAAAAGGGAATGATGACGGGCCGAAAGCGCTGCCTTGCGCTCCCGACGGGGGGCCGAATGTACGCGAACTGTCGCCCCGGTGAAAGCGCGGATTCGCCGGATAGCCCGTAAACAGTGAGAATCGCGCAAATCGCTTGGGATGGCGAAGGGACGCTGGTAGAATGGGCTCGATGAGCGAGATGGACGATTTCGATGGTGGCACCCTGACGGTGACCGTTCCGGTCCCGACGACGCGTCCGAGGGCCGAACAGGACCCGGACCGACCGTGGCTTTGGAACGTGGTCCTTCTGGACAGCGACGACCACAGTTACGAATACGTGATGGAACTGGCGATGCGTCTGTTCGGTTTTCCGCTCGAACGGGCGTTCAAGGCCGCCCAGAAGGTGGACAAGGACGGTCGGGCGGTCCTTCTGACCACGCACAAGGAACTGGCGGAGCTCAAGATCGAGCAGATCCGCAGTTTCGGCAAGGATCCGCGGGTCGACCAGTGCGCCGGGGCGATGAGCGCGCTGATCGAGCCGGCGATGAGCACGGCCGACGAGAGCGACTGCCCGGCGGAGTGAACCGGCGAGGGGTACGCTTCGGGACCGATGTCTGAACGCCCGCTCGTGATCCAAACCGAAGAGCTCTCCGATGAAGCCGCCTCCTGGCTCGGCCAGCGGTGCGACCTGCGCGTCTGCCGGTTCGACGATCCCGGGTTTGAGGACCTGCTGGCACGGGCCGCGGGGCTTGTCGTCCGGACGTACACCCGCGTCGACGAGGCGCTCGTTGATCGGGCTCCCGGACTGAAGGTCGTGGGACGGGCCGGCGTGGCCGTGGACAACATCGATGTCGGGGCGTGCCGAGCCCGCGGCGTCGAGGTCGTGCACACGCCCGATGCGAACACCCGAGCGGTGGTGGAACTGGTTACCGCGTTCGTGCTGGACGCGATACGCCCTCGCGTGTTCCTTGATCGTGCCCTCTCGAAGGACGAGTGGAAACGCACGCGGGCCGAACTCGTCGGCGTTCGCCAGGCCTGCCAGATGACGCTCGGCGTGCTCGGTTTCGGTCGCATCGGTTCGAAGATCGCGCGGGTGGGTCAGGCCTTGGGCATGCGCGTGGTCTACTGCGATCTCCGCAGAGTTCCCGAATCAGAGCGCGGCTACGAGGCGGGGGGCATTGGCGAGCACGGCAGGGCGCAGCCAGTCTCGTTCGAGAAGCTGTTCGAATTGAGCGATGTGGTTTCGGTGCACGTGGACAACCGCCCGGAGAACCGTCGGATCATCGATCTCGACGCGTTGCGCCGATTGCCGCGGGGCGCGATCCTGATCAACACATCGCGCGGGTTTGTCGTTGATTCACTGGGCGTCGCCTCGTGGCTGCGCGACGACCCGAGCGCCCAGGCCATTCTCGATGTGCACGACCCGGAGCCGATCGAGGCGGGCGATCCGCTGCTCGGGCTTGCGAACGCCCACCTGTCGCCTCACATCGGCGCGGCGACTCGGCTCGCGCACGCGAACATGAGCTGGGTCGTGCGCGATGTGTTTCGGGTGCTTCAGGGCGAGGAGCCGGAGTTCCCGGTGCAGCGGGATTGACTCAGCTGCGTCGGAGCTCCTCGGCCTCGAGCTTCCGTTTCTCGACCTTGCGGAGCGTGAACTCGAGAAACGGTGCGATCCACGCGATCTGAATGGTGAGGATCGCGCCGAGCAGGACGAGCGGGTACCACACGCCGTACGGCTGGTCCTTGCGCCACCCGATGAACCCGACGATCAGCGCGGCGAGCCCGATCAGCGCGATGGGGTAGACGAGAATGCGGATCGCGAGTTTGCCCTTCCCCTTCGGGACGAGAATGCCGGCGGTGATGCCGAGCGTGGCACCCCACAGGCCCGCGGCTCCGCCGCCGAGCCCACCGATCATGCCGGAGAGCGATGCCGGCCACCACGGGTCGGGAGCCGAATTCTGCGCTGCGGACGCGATGGACATCAGGTCAATGAACGGGATCATGGATCGCTCCCTTCGGGGGTGCTGTTCGACGACGAAGGACTCGCGCCTGCGGCGTGTTTGCGGATGGCGTCGCGGATGGAGCGCGCTCCGTCCAGCGACAGCTGCTGGCGCTCGACAAGCGACGCGAGCAGGTCGTTGATGGGGTCTGGCTGTTTGCCGGCGACGGCGTCTTCAAGGCGTTCGATGACGCGATCGAGTCGGCCCCGGATGGTCGGGTAGGACACGCGATAGGACTCGGCCAGGGCCTTGAGCGAACCGGAGCGGAGGACGAGCTCAACGATCAGGTTGAGGTCTTCCTCTGGGAGCCGGGCCAACGGATGGCGACGGATATCGAATTCGCCGGGGGGGCCGGAGCCGGGATCTGCGGTTGGAGATTTAAAGATATTGAAAGTCACCTTAAACAATATACAGGCAGTTTGAAGAATATCAAAGTGAACTTTTGCAAAATTGAAAGATGGCGTTCCTGACGCGTCACGCCGGTCCGGGCGTACACTCCGCCCATGATTCAACTGGGCGTGAACATCGATCACACGGCGACCGTCCGCCAGGCCCGTCGCGGCGTTGAGCCGGACCCCGTCCGGGCGGCCCACGAGGCGATTCTGGGCGGAGCCGACGGCATCACGGTGCACCTGCGCGAGGACCGGCGTCACATTCAGGATCGCGACGTGTTCCGGCTTCGTGAGGCGCTGACCGGGACGGGCGTGAAACTGAACCTCGAGATGGCGGCGACGGAAGAGATGGTCCGGATTGCGCGCGAGGTCAAGGTCGAGATCGCCATGCTGGTGCCCGAGGGACGCCAGGAGGTGACGACCGAGGGCGGGCTCGACATCGTCGGGCATCGCGATCACCTCGCGGACATCGTGGCGGAACTGCGCGATGCTGGGCTGATCGTGTCGGCGTTCATCGATGCCGAACCGGACCAGATCGACGCGGCGTCGTCGATCGGCTTCGATGTGTGCGAGGTGCACACCGGGCCCTACGCGCACGCCTTCGCGGATGTCGGGGGCGACTTCCTGCACGAGCGCCTCAAGCGCGAGCTGCGCGCGGTCTCCGACGCCGGCGAGCGGATCCGCTCAGCCGGCATGCGCTTCAACGCGGGTCACGCCTTGAACTATCACAACGTTGGCCCCATCGCGGCGCTCGATGGCATCGCGGAACTGCACATCGGACACGCGATCGTCAGCCGCGCGATCTTCGACGGGCTAAGGAGCGCGGTCGTGGAGATGAAGCGGCTGATGGTGGAAGCGGCTTGTTCGGTCGGCCGGGCGCGGTAGAACGCAGCGGTTCTCCCGCGAGGTGGGCGGCGCCCCTGGGCGCTTTCCTCTCGAATCTTCGCTGATGTCACCGTGCTGCCGGCTGAGAAGCGAGCGGCTTCGCTTTCGCGAGTCGACCCAACCGCAGCCAGTACGAGAGCAGGTACAGCGTCAGGAACCAGGCGACGCCGAGTTCGCGGAACTCGGATGTGCCGATGCGATCGAGCCATGCGTTGTCTGCGACCTTGGCGATGCGCTGGACGAAGAACACGCCGGCGGCGGCCCAGCACATGGCCGGTGCGAGCGTCCATGGCAGGTGCTTCCCGACGAAGCCATCGCTTCGGTCTTCGCCGGAATCCCGCTTGAAGTGCAGCACGAGCGGCATGAGGAAACCGGCGACGATCACGAACACTTCGACCAGAGTGCGTGGCTTCTGGTCCAGCCACGAACTCATGTTGTGCAGGTTGAACTCGCCCTGATCGTTGAGCCCGGTCAGTTCTTCGGGGGTCTCGAACTCGAGGTACCACTGGCCCCAACTGCACTCTTCGCCGGCGAAGTAGATGCAGGCGAGCGTCCAGAGCAGGAGCCAGAGCTGCGCCCAGCCGGTTGGGAGCAGGCGTCGGAACCGGATGAGCGTGTAGATCGCCGCGATGATCCCCGGGATGAGCACCGCAACGGTGAGGTGCTCGATCAGGCCGGTGTTGGCGAAGTTGTCCTTCCGGGCGAGGTGATCGAAGCGCGTCGGGTCGATGGCGGCGATCAGGGCGAAGGCTCCGAAGCCGAGGAGTGTGATCGCGGTGCTGGCGATCGTGGCTGCGCGTGGGGTCGGAGTGAAGGTCATGGTGATCTCGCAGCGGTACGGGGAATCCATACAGTTCAGGAGGGCATCATACTGGCGTCACTTCGACTCGCCCCCGCGCAGACGAGGCCTCTCTAAATCCCCGGTTCTCGCACGCTCGGCTGGTCGAGCGCGGGGCCGGTTGTGTTCCGGTGTTTGACACCCGGTCGCGTGCCCTCGCCGGTCGTCGCGACGCGCTCGTGGGCCTTCGGTTCGGCGGTGAGGAAGGTATGGACGATCCGGATCGCCTCGTCGATGTCGTCGGTGAGGGTGATCAGGTCCAGATCGGGCGGGCTGATGGTCTTGTAGCGGTGCTCCATGGTGGTTCGGATCCAGCCGAAGAGGCCGGACCAGAACTCCACCCCGATGCAGATGACCGGGAACGGGTCGATTTTCGCGGTCTGGATCAGCGTCAGGCTCTCGAAGAACTCATCCATCGTGCCGAAGCCGCCGGGGAAGATGATGAACGCCCGGGCGTACTTCAGGAACATGACCTTGCGCGCGAAGAAGTAGTCGAAGTCGAGCTTGATGTTCTGGTACGGGTTGGGCACTTGCTCGTGGGGGAGGGCGATGTTGAGGCCGACGGAGACGCCGTTGCCCTCGCAGGCCCCGCGGTTGGCGGCTTCCATGACGCCGGGGCCGCCGCCGGTGATCACCGGATGGCCGAGCTCGGCGAGTCGCTTTGCGCAGTCGCGAGCCTCCGCGTAGACCGGGTGATCTTCGGGGGTCCGGGCCGAGCCGAAGATCGAAACGGCCGGTGCCAGGGCGGCCAGCGTCTCGAATCCGTCCACAAACTCCGCCATGATCTTGAAGACCCGCCACGACTCCTCGTGGATCGGGCTGTGCAGTTGCTGCGGGGGGTGGTTCCGACCCGCATCGGGGCGTTGGCTCGTCATCGGCGGCGGCTTTCCTTCAAAGTTGTAAGTGTCTTCTGCGTAGGCTCTTAAGTGGTCCCAAGAACCTGCGGATTTGGGGATTTATCAAGGTCTTGCTAGAATGGCCCGTCTATGGCTACTTCGCGATCATCGGGTTCGGGCAAGCGTCCCGTTCGGCGTGCTGGACGCTCCTCCTCATCGGCCAAATTGACCAAAGCGGGCTTCGGAAACTACCAGACCGCCCTGCGCTGGCTCTACGACCGGACCAATGTCGAGCGTCTGCGCCCGAGTCGCGTGGACCAGTCCGTCTTCAAGCTCGACCGGATGCGCAAACTGCTCGAGGCGATCGGCAACCCCGAGAAGGATCTGCGGATCGTCCATGTCGCCGGCACCAACGGCAAGGGCTCGGTTGTGGCGATGACGGCATCTTGCCTCCGCTCGTCGGGGTACGCGGTCGGCGTCTACACCAGCCCGCACCTGGTCGACATCCGCGAGCGGGTGCAGATCAACGACCAGATGATCTCGCACGCCTCGTTCTCCGAGCACCTGCACCGGGTCGGCATGGCGTCTCAGAATCTCTCTTCTGACCTCGGAGAAGCGACCTTTTTCGAACTGATGACCGCGATGGCGCTGCTTTACTTCGCCGAGGAAGCAGTGGACGCGGTGATTCTCGAGACCGGCCTCGGCGGGCGCCTCGACGCTACCAACGCCGTGACTCCCGATGTCACGGCGATCACCAAGATCGACTTCGACCATCGCACATTTCTCGGGGACACGCTCGAAGAGATCGCCGCTGAAAAGGCCGGCATCTTCAAGCCCGGCGTGCCCGCGCTCACGATCGCACAGACCCCCGAGGTCATCGAGGTCTTTCGCAAGAAGGCCGAGGAGGCCGGGTGCACACTCGAGGTGCTCGGGCAGGAGATCGAGTTCTCAAGCCGCTTCGAAGCGAACCAGCAGCTCGGTCCGCACATGCGGATCGGTCTCACGACGGACCGCTCAAACTTCGAGCACGTGCCGGTCCCGCTCCCCGGCGAGCATCAGGCCCAGAACTGCGGCCTTGCGTTGGCCATCCTGGACAAGCTCGGCGCCGGCGGGTTCGACCTCCCCGAGATGCGCGTGCTCGAAGGCCTCGAGTCCACGGTCGTCCCCGCCCGGATGGAGATCGTCCGCGGCGAGCGCCACCGCGTGCTGCTCGACGGCGCCCACAACCCGTCCGCGCTCTCGGCCTTGGTCAAAGCCATCGGGGCGCATGTGCCGTACGACTCGCTGATCATGATCTTCGGCTGCGCCGCGGACAAGGATGTCGACGCGTTGCTGGAACAGGTCTCGCTGTCGGGCGACAAGGTGGTGTTCACCAAGGCCAAGGGCAACCCCCGCGCTGCGGACCCGCACGATCTTGCCCGTCGATTCGAGTCCAAGTACCCAAAGATGTACCAGATCGCGGATACCCTTGAAGAGGCGCTGGTCATCGCCGAGCAGGCGGCGGGGCGCGACGACCTGGTCGTGGTGACCGGCTCGTTCTACCTCGTCGGCGAGGCGAAGAAGTACCTGCGACAGCAGGCCGATCGCGCGGCGGCCGCCGCCAAGTAACTCGCTCCGGCGAGAAGGGAATCTTCCATGGTCCGTCGTGTCGCTGCCGGTCGCAGAGTTGGTCAGTCCGTGCTCGTCGGTATCGCGACGCTCGTCGCGAGTGGCCTGTGCGGTTGCGCCCATGTCGAGGGGCGGACGGTGCTGCTCCAGGGCGCGAGCGTCAGCGAGCGGATCTCGCCAGATCGAGTGCAGGTGATCGCGGTTCAGGCCGATTCCGACCGGTTCGACCGTTTCGAGCGGATCGCGCAGCTCCAGTACCGCACCGACGGGGACAACTTCGATGGTGCCGCGGAAAGAATCCTGATCGACCGGCTCAAAGAAGAGGCCGCTGCGCTCGGCGCGGACACGCTGCTGGATCTGCGGATCGTCGTGGAAGAGGACGGTGTCGAGACGACGGTCACCGAGCAGACCTACGGCGACATCAACCCCACTGATCGCGATCGACGGTGGGGCACGACGACCACCACCGCCCGGATCCGGAGCGGCCCCGCGTTTCGTACCGTTGCGACGGCGGTCGCCGCCCGGCGCCGCTGAGTGACGCCCGGATGCCCGACCGGCGCTTGCTACACTGCCCCCATGGCAGAATCGAGCACTCCATCGCAGGCGTCGAGCACGCCCGCTCACCGGTATACCCCCGAATTCGCTGGCGAGATCGAAACTCGCTGGCAGGCGTGGTGGGACGCGCACGACACGTTCCGCCAGCCCAACCCAGGTGACGACGGCTTTGACGCGGATCGTCCGAAGTTCTACTGCCTCGATATGTTCCCGTACCCCTCCGGCGCGGGCTTACATGTCGGCCACCCCGAGGGGTACACCGCGACGGACATCCTCTGCCGCATGAAAATGATGCAGGGCTTCAACGTCCTGCACCCGATGGGCTGGGACGCCTTCGGATTACCTGCGGAGCAGTACGCCATCCAGACCGGCGTGCACCCCGCGATCACGACCAAGCGGGCGATCGACAACTTCCGGCGCCAACTCAAGCGATTCGGCTTCGGCTACGACTGGTCGCGCGAGTTCGCGACCATCGACCCTGACTACTACAAGTGGACGCAGTGGATCTGGCTCCAGGCGTACAACAGTTGGTTCGACGACTCGGTCGCGAACCGCGAGGGTACAACCGGCGCGGCGCGACCCATCTCAGAACTCATCAAGAAGCTGACCGACGAGCGCGTGCTCATCGGCCCCGGCGGCGAACTCGTCCACGCTGGGCTGGAGCGATCGACCGAGTCCGTCGGCGGGCATCGCGTCGGCTCTCGCACCTGGTCGGAACTCGGCGACGACGAGCGCGAGGCCGTCATCGACAACGCCCGACTCGCGTACCTGGGTGAGCAGACGGTCAACTGGTGCCCGAAGCTCGGCACCGCGCTCGCCAACGAGGAAGTCATCGACGGGCGCTCCGAGCGAGGCGGATTCCCCGTCTATCGCAAGCCGCTGCGCCAGTGGATGTTCCGCATCACCGCGTTCGGCGACCGGCTGCTCAAGGGGCTGGAAGGCCTCGACTGGCCGACCTCGACGGTGACGATGCAGCGCGAGTGGATCGGGCGGTCCGAGGGCGCCGAGATCGACTTCGAACTCGATGTGCCCGAGGCGATGGTCGAAGCGCTGTCTTCCGACGGCGCTCCGGGGGCGCTGCGCGTGTACACGACGCGCCCGGACACCCTCTTCGGTGCGACCTACATGGTCGTGGCGCCCGAGCATCCGCTGGTGGCGCTCGCGCTGTCCTCGCCGCTCGCCGAGACCGATGCCGAGGCGCTGCGTGCGTATGTGGACGAAGCGAGCAGCCGCTCGGATGTGGACCGCCAAGAGGCGAAGAAGAAGACCGGCGTGTTCACCGGCGTGTACGCGATCAACCCGGCGACGGGCGAGCGGATCCCGGTCTGGACGGCGGACTATGTCCTCATGGGCTACGGCACGGGCGCGATTATGGCCGTGCCGGCGCACGACCAGCGCGACTTCGAGTTCGCGCAGGCCTACGGCATCGACATCCGCGATGTGGTCTACCCCTCGCCGCTGTTCCCGCTGTGGTGGCTGGGCAACCACGCCACGCGCGAGCAGATCGAGTCGGTGTATCCCGGTGATGAGGACGGCTGGCGCGTGGTGCTCGCGGATTTCCTCGGCTACGTCACCGGGCGGGGCACCCCCATCGCCGAGTACCCGGAGGCGATGAAGCTGATCCTGACGCGTCGGCGCGCGCCGTCGGCCGGGCCGGCCGACGCGCACGAGGGCCGCGCGATCCGCGGCGCGGTCGTCGAGAGTTGGCTCGACACGATCCGGGACTTGAAGTACGCCTCGATCGGAGACTTCCTGGAGCGGGCCGGCCAGCCGCGCCGGAGCGTCCGACTCGGCGAGGCGGACAGCGACCACGGCATCAACGTCGCGTCGGCGAACGATGAGGTCTCGCTGAACGGCCTGCGCACACCCGAAGCGAAGAAGCGGATCATCGCGTGGCTTGAGAAGAAGGGCTTAGGGCGCGGCAAGGTGAACTTCAAACTGCGCGACTGGCTGTTCAGTCGTCAGCGATACTGGGGCGAACCGTTCCCGATCGTGTTCGACGAGCAGGGTCGCCACTACCCGGTGCGCGACGACGCGCTGCCCGTCGTGCTCCCGGAAATGGCCGACTACCAGCCGATCGAGTCTGACGATCCGACGCCGCTGCTTGGTAAGGCGACCGACTGGATCGAGACGACCGCCGGCGAGGCGGGGGTGGACCCGGACCTGCTCGATCCCGAAACGCCGGTGCGCCGCGAGGCGAACACGATGCCCGGCTGGGCCGGTTCCTGCTGGTACTACCTCCGTTACTGCTCGCCAAGTGAAGACGGGCGGTTCGCGTCAACCGAAGCCGAGCGATACTGGATCGGTGAGAACGGCGTGGACCTCTATGTCGGCGGCGCGGAGCACGCGGTGCTCCACCTGCTCTACGCACGCTTCTGGCACAAGATCCTGTTCGACCTCGGGCACGTCGAATCGCCCGAGCCGTTCCGCAAACTGTTCCACCAGGGGCTGATCCTCAGCCACGCGTTCCAGCGCGGCGACAGGTCGCTGGTCCCCGTCGACGAGGTCGAGGAGCGGGGAGACGGTTTCGTGGAGACCGCGACGGGTGAGGCGGTTTCGCAGATCGTCGCGAAGATGAGCAAGTCGCTGCGCAACGTCGTGAACCCTGACGACATCATCCGCGAGTTCGGAGCCGACTGCTTCCGGCTCTACGAGATGTACATGGGTCCGCTCGATGCGTCCAAGCCGTGGGCGACCAAAGACATGGTCGGTCTGCAGCGATTCCTGCAGCGGGCGTGGCGACTGGCCATCGATGAGGAGACCGGCGAACTCGCGACGATCGTCGAACACAGCGAGACGGTCGAGAAGCAGCTGCACCGAACCATCGCCAAGGTCGGCGAGGACGTCGAGCGATTGGCGTTCAACACGGCGATCGCCTCGATGATCGAGTTCGTCAACACAGCCTCCAAGGAGGGCGGCGTGACCGTCGATCAGCTCGACCGGTTCACACGCATCCTTGCGCCTTTCGCGCCGCACATCGCCGAGGAAGTCTGGTTGCGCCTCGGGCGGGGAGCGCCGGTGTCCCGCGCGCCATGGCCGTCGTTCGATCCGTCCATGCTCAGCGATGACACCGTCGAGGTGCCGGTGCAGGTGCTCGGCAAGGTGCGATCGAAGATCATGGTGCGTGCCGATGCGGACGCGAAGACCATGGAAGCCGCCGCGCTCGCCGACGAGAAGATCCAGCAGTTCATCGACGGCAAGACGGTGCGGAAGGTCATCGTCGTGCCCGGACGGCTCGTGAACATCGTCGCGAACTGAGGCGAAACCCGCGCCGGTTAGTTGATCGGCTTGCTCGTGCCGTCGTCGGGCGCCAGTTCCCGGCGCAGCTCCGCGAGGCGGTCGCGGAGCGAGGCGATCTCCTCTTCGGCGGCGCGGCGTTCGGCGGCCGGAGTCCCGGCATCGGTCACACGCTCGGACAACTCAAGGATTCGCGCCTGCGAGGAGGCGATCCTTCGGGCGATCTCGGCCAATCGCTCGGCGTCCGGACGGGCCTGCGCCTCGCCCATTACCCGGACAGTCTCGACCTTGATCTCGCGGGCCGGGCGCCCGTTGACGACGTCGTCGGGCCGAACGCCGATCCGCTGGATCTGGATGTTGCGCAGCTGCTTGGCGATCACCGCCTGATTCCGGAACCCAGCCGGGTTCTCCTCGGCCGGGAAGAACGCGCCGCGCGCAAGGAACGGGAAACGGATATCCAGTGACTGCACGACGCGACCGTGGAAGCCCACATTGCGGGGCGGGCTCGCGTCGCGGGCGACGAGCGCATCGTCGAGCGGGTTGAAGTTCATCCGGCTCAGCAGCGCGTCCCATGCGCGCTGGCGGTCGATGGTGCTCATCGGGGCGTTGGTGTCGAGCATCGAAAACTCACCTAGCTGTACATCAACTTCGACAATTTCAAAGCCGTCGGGGCACTCTGCAAGTGTCACACCATCGAGACTCATCCCGCGAGCCTCCTGCGCCTTTGCTAGGAGGGCCGCCGCAACAGCGGCATCACGAGGGCGATACACCGTCAAGCGCACAGTCTCGTACGGGTTGTGCGAAAATATGAGCGGACGGAGTTCCTGCACCGCCAGCGTGGGAACTAAAGGAAGCCGCTGGCCCGCGACACCGACGATGATGTCGCCATTCTGCAACGAACCATCAGTCCCCGCGGGAAAGTCGTCGTAGATATGGTCAATCATCGGCAACACGCTTCGCTCGACGAAGCGTACGCCGATCGCCGGACGAGGTGCTTCAAAGAACCGTGCGCGGTGGATCGCCAGCGCGCGCCGACGGACTTCCGGGATCTCGGTCTCGATGCAGAGCTGGAGCAGGTCTACATCCGAGATCGCGACATCCGAGCGGATTTGGTTCGTCGCCTGCTGGCGTTCTTCGAAATCGTTGGATGCGAGTCGCGCCTCGATCGTCGAGGCATCGGTGTTGGCACCTGCGAACACCGGCGCGCACAGGCCGCTGCACACAGCGATCAGGGCGGCTGAGATGGTTCGACGGTTGCGCACGCTCAACTCCTCACAGAGGGCTCGGAGGCGTCCCGCCTCGCATCACCCACAGTGGAGTTTAGTCCAGTGCCGTCGCGAGTCTCTCACGATTATCGAGAATCCACTTGGCTTTTCCTTGCACCATGTGGAGGACATTCGATGCGTCGTGGCCCCCGAACCGGCCCGTGGCGGCGATCGGGGCCGCGGCCTCGGCGATCAGAGATTCCACCATCAGATCGGGCAAAGCCCGCAGTTCTGCGGTGGACAGCAGGGTGGAACTCCGCTGCTTCATGCACTGTTCGTAGCCCGTCAGGGTGGCTTTGAAGCGATTCGGATTGAGTTCGGCCGGCCATTCGTGGGGAGGCTTGCCGGGCGATGCAGTCATCGAGCATTGCAGGGCGGCGCTCGCCAGGTCAACACAGCGGACATCGGTGCGGGCTGTCTCGTAGTCAATCACGGCCGCGAGCCGGTCACCTTCGAAGAGCATGTTGCCGGGGTGCCAGTCGCCGTGGATGGTCTGCCGGGGCCAGTCGGCGAGTCCGAGATCGTCGACGCGCGCGGCGGCTCGCTCGTAGAGATCGGCCAGAATTGCTCCGAGTTCGACGGCCCGCTGAGGGTTCGATCCCGGGAGCTTCGACGCGTCGAGGGTGCGCAGGCGAGAGGGTGTGAACGGGTTGGCGTGGTAGCTCGGGGCGGTGCGGATCTGCTGCGCCGACACCTCCGCTGCCATCTGGTGGAACAGCGCGAGCGCCCACCCGGAGGCGGCGCACTGCGCGGGTGAACCGGTGAAGCGGCTTCCCTCGATGAACCGGAACAGTTCGTAGATGCGTCCGGACAGTTCGAGGATGCTCCGCTTGGACGACCGCGTGCCCAGCAGTTGGGGGAGTGGGAACCCGGCGGAACTCAGTTTGAGCTGCAACTCGTGCGCGAAGCGGGCCTGCGCCGGGGCATCCGGACCCGACGCTCGCCGTTTCAGAACGAACGCGCCGTTCTCGGCCCGGATCAGCAGTTTGGGTGTCAAAGCCGAGCCGCGTTTGAACTGCGCGATCGAACGGATCACGCCCAGGTCATAGTGCGACAGCACGATCGCCAGTTCCGCCGGCTCGAACGGCGATGGGCTGGTCGGAGCCGGCGCGGGCGAGACCGTCGGGCGAGGTTGTTCGATGCTGATCTCGGGCATCGCGGTGCATCCTCCGGGCGTGAAGTCGACCGACCGGGCCTTACTCTACGTTCTGCACCTGCTCCTTGATCCGGTCGATTGCGCCCTTTACCTCAACAATCGCGCGGCTGATCTCGGCGTCCGAGCTCTTGCTGGCGATCGTGTTGGCTTCGCGAAGCATTTCCTGGGTCAGGAAGTCCAGCGTGCGTCCGATCGGTCGCTCGTCGTCGTCCTTGAGCAGTTCCTCGAACTGGTCGAGGTGTGCGCCCAGTCGCGTGATCTCCTCGGCGATGTCGCTGCGCTCGGCGAAGATGGCGACTTCCTTGATCAGATCGCCCGGTTCGAGTTTGCGACCGACCTCTTCCAGCAGCGATTCGATCCGCTGGCGCAGGCGGTCCTGGTACTCGGCGACCACGAGCGGGGCCCGCTCGGCGATTGTCTTCAGCCGGGCGGCGATGATGCCGTGGTGGCCCATCAGGTCTTCGATGAGCATCAGTCCCTCGCGACGACGCATCGAGACCAGATGGTCGCAGGCTTCGTCGAGCAGCGCCGAAATATGTGAGCGCATCTCGCGCTGGTGCCCCTCGTCCTCGGCCGCCGGCTGAAGCACGCCCGGGAGGTGCAGCAGCGAGCCAAGGCCGATCGACATCGAGCCGTCGGCGACCTGCCGGGTCTTCTGGAGTTGCTCGATGTAGCGCTCGAGGGCGTGGTGGTTCACATCGAGCGCGGCGGTCGCGCTGCTGGAGGAGATCTTGATCGTGCAGACGATCGAGCCGCGCGTCAGGCGACGACGCAGGCCCGACTCGAGTTCCGGCTCGAGGTGCTGCAGTTCCTCGGGCAGCCGGATCGACGCCTTGAAGTACTTGTTGTTGAGCGAACGGACCTCAAGGTGGCAGTTCACGCCATCGACGGTGGACGAGGCGTCGCCGAATCCGGTCATGCTTCGGATCAAAGTCTGATCTCCGTTCGTAGTTCAGAAATCGTGCCAGGGCGCTTCAACCCTCGGGCGTGCCGTCGCCTGCATCTTCGCTCGCGCCCTCACCGTCGCCCGCGGGCGGGTCGAGGTCCGGGTTTTCGGTGTTCGGAGCGGGCGGCGCGTCGGCCGGAGGCACGACCGGTGTACCGTCCATGTTGAAGCCGGGGGGCGGACCGTCCATCGGCTGCAGTTCGATCGAGCCGCCGTTGCCGGTGTTGATCGTCGGGGGCGTGGGCTGCGTGCCGCTTCCGCTCGTCCCGGTTCCGCCACCGGTTCCGGTGCCGGAGGCTCCGTTGGCCGCTTCCTGAGCAGGAGCCGCGGACGGGCGGATCATGTAGTTCAGACCCGCCGCAGAAACCAGGAACACGATAAAGATCGAAATCGTGAGCGTGGTCAGCACGTCGCCGGTCTTGGCACCGAACGCGGTCTGGCCGGCGCCGCCGGCATCGGAGGACGAGCCGAACGCGCCCGAGAGACCGCCGCCCTGAGGTTTCTGAATAAGGACAATCAGGATCATCGTCAGGGACACAAACAGGAACCCGACGATGCCGAGGCCGATCCAGAGTTGTGGTGAGGCGAGGGTGGTCACGGTCTGGCCTTGGTGGAAAGAAGGTCTGGGGTTGCACGCGCCAGCAGGCACGGACCTCCCCGGGTCAAAATCGTTGTTTGGAGGCTGTCCTCCAGCGTTGCACAATCCCGCTTCCGGGGCTTCCGGCGCGGGAGGGAGATTCTACGAAAATCGCGGGGAACCGTCGACCGGAGGCGTTTCCGGTCGCGTCCGGTCAGAGGACGGCCTGGCAGATCGCCAGGAATGAATCGGCCTTCAGCGACGCCCCGCCGATCAGCCCGCCGTCGATGTCGGGCTGTGCGAACAGGTCCGCGGCGTTGTTCGGCTTGACCGAACCGCCGTAGAGCACCCGCATATCGGTCGCAGGCTGCTGGCCGAACAGGGCCTCAAGCACCTTTCGGACGGCGTGGTGGGCGTTTTGGGCGTCGTCGGGCGTGGCGGTCTTTCCGGTGCCTATCGCCCAGACCGGCTCGTAGGCGATCACGAGGCGCGTCAGTGCGTCCTTGGATACGCCTTCCAGCCCGGCTCGGAGTTGGCGCTCGTTCACCGCGTCGGTCTGCCCGGCCTCGCGCTGCTCCAGCGTCTCGCCGATGCAGAGCACGACGTGCAGACCGGCCTCAAGCCCGGCCTTGGTCTTGGCATTCACCAGATCGTCTGCCTCGCCGACGACATGGCGGCGCTCCGAGTGGCCCGTCAGCAGCCACCCGCAGCCGAGGTCCTTGATCATCTCGTTCGAGATCTCGCCGGTAAACGCCCCGTTGGGCTCGTGCCAGGTGTTCTGCGCCCCGAGTTGCACGCCACCCGTGCCGACCTCTGCCAGGGCGTAGCGGACCGCGTCCAGGTGCGCGGCGGCAGGAAAAATCACGCGCTCGACGGACTGCATGCCTTTCGAGCCCGAAGCAACCGTGCGAGCGAGCGCGACGGCCTCCTCGCGATTGAGGTTCATTTTCCAGTTGCCGGCGACGATCGGGGTTCGGTTGGCGGTGCTCATGGCGCGAGTATAGCCCGGCGAGCTCGTCGGGCTGTCACGCGTCCGTATCGTCTTCCGATTCCGCCTCGGTCTGTTGCTGCTTCCGCTTCATCTCTTCGAGGCGACGCTGTGTTTCCAGCAGGCGCTCGGTGGACTCCTGAAGTTCCCGGCGCAGGCGGTCCGCCTCGGTTTCCGGCTCGACCGCCGGCTTGGCGGGCTTGGCATCGACGGGTTTCGGAGCTTGTGCGTCACCCGGTGGAGTGGCAGCGGCCTTCCGCGCCGCCTCGGCGCGCTGGATCATCTCGTTGGCCAGTTCGTTCTTGCCCTGGGCCTGCATCAGGACCGCGACGGTGAACCACGCCTCGTAGGAGGGCTTGCGATGCGCGTGACCGACGGCGCGGCTGACAATGGAGTTCAGTTCGAGCCCGGGGCCGAAGAGCTCGTCGCCGCGGATGGGGATCGTGCGGAGTGACGGGTCGGCCTCGAAGGCCTCGGCGAGCTGTCCGCCGGCCGTGTCGTACTGCCCGTCCGCGGCGTAGGCGATGCCGAGCAGGCGCTGGGCCTGGCGGTTCGGTTGGGCTGCTCCGGTCTCGCTCCGGCGCTGTTCATCGGCGGCTGATGCGAAAAGCACAATGGCCTGCTCGTAGTCGCCGCGACGCATCGCCCGCTCGCCGAGTTCGCGATCGGTCGGCGGCTCGGCGTTCGGGTCCGCGCCGATCAGGGCGGGGTCGTACCGACGAGCCAGCTCGATCAGCGTCGAAGTGTCGGGGGTGTCGTAGGTGCGGTAGTAGCGGTAGCTACGCGGGTAGTAGTACCGGCCGTAGTAGCCGCCGCGGCCGTACGTGATGATCGGGTAATTCGTCCCGAACGGGTAGTAGTAGTCACCGCCCCCCACATTGAAATACACGGAACCGGAGCTCGCGCGCACCTGAACCGAGGAGCCGCTCGGTTGCGATGGCACGGGGGTCCCGCTCGGAGTCGACGGGGCCGACTGCTGAGGCGACTGGTACCAGACGCTGTCATCGGGCCCAGCGAGTGCTGGTGTCACGCCGGCGACGACAAGCAGGCCCGCTGCGAGCACGATGTTGGTTGAGAGTGGCATGCCGCGCCTTTCCGTGAACCGGACCGCCTGGTCCGGGTGGTGATCGGTCTCTGGAGTGTACGGGCGGACCCGCTGGCAGCAGCGATCGCGCTTTGCCCAACAGGTAAGTCGCTTGAAACGCCGGTTTGTTCCGGAAAATGCCCGAAGTGTGATAGCATTTTGTGCGGGTAAGCTCCGCCCTCTCACCGGTATGATCCGAGTCCTCGGTCTCCGAGAGCACGCATAGGAAGCGAAAGGACCGCCTGGGTCATGACGATCGACCTCTGTACTCGGATCTGGAACGGGCGCGACCCATGGGGCAACCGTGGGGGCGCCCACGGCCCTTGCATCGAGGCCGTCAGCGCGAATCCGAACTCGCACGAGGCCGCCATGGCCTGCGTCGATGTTGCGGCCGTGGTCGGCTACATGTGCGATCGGCTGGGTGTGCAACTGAGCGACGATCAGGTCCTCGACGCGGTCGCCCAGCACCCCGAACGCCGGGTCGGCTTTCTCGGTGTCGATGTTTCGCGCGACGACGCGGCGCGTCGCGTCGAGGCTGCGTCGTCCCACGAGGGAGTCATCGGCATCGCGGTCTCGCCCGCCGACCAGGGCGTGCGCCCGACCGACGATCGCTTCGTCGAGGTGATCCGTGTCGCTTCCGAGCACGGGCTGATCGTGATGATGCACAACCCTGGGTTGTTCCATCCGGCCTCGGACCTCTCGTTCGGCGATCCACGCTTGCTCGACGATGTCCTCCGGGAGTACGACGATGACCGGCTGATCCAGTCCGCGCGGTTCGTCCTCGGCGATCTCGGCTGCGTCCCCGTTGAACTGACGCTGGCGGTCGTCGCCAAGCACGAGCGAGTGTTCGTGGAGACTTCTGCCGTAGCCGGGCGTCCCGGCCGGATGCGCACGGCACTGTTCGCCGCACACGAGTTCGGCGTCGCGTCGCGAGTGCTCTTCGCTTCGGGTTTCCCTCGCGAGACGCCGGAGCGCGCGATCGAGCGCCTGTACTCGGTCAACGGTTCGAGTGCGTCGGGCGACAGCGGCGAGGCCCGCGTGCCCCGCGAGGTGCTCCGGCAGATCATCGAGGGTGATGCACTCGGGAAGCTGGGTGTGAAGCACATCTGGGCGGGACGCGCCGGCGGCGCCGACGCGACGGTCCACACGCCCATGCGGACCCGCGATCGGACGGAACTGCTGAGCGCTGGCGACGAACTCGAGGAGGGCTCGTGGTGATCTCAACCCTTCGTCGCCTTGCCCTGCTGGCCTGCTGCGCGTCCGCTCTGTCGGGCTGCTCCGGTAGCGGCGGGCTCGGCCTCGGCATGTTCTCCGGCGGCACCGGCAACGCGACGATCGTTTCGACCACCGAGTCGACCCGTCTCGATGTGTCCTTCCGGACCGCGGTCTACACATTCGTGGACGAGAACACCGCCGACCTGTACTTCACCGATCTCACTTCACAGCAACTCGACGCGATCATCGGCGGTGAGAACCGCTCTGAGGTCGCGCCGGATGGCGCGCAGATCCTGCATGTGCACATGTTTCTGACGCCCCGCGCGGGGCGGACACCGATCGAGTTCTCGGCCTCGAACGTCACCCTCAGTCACTATGTGCTCGCGGGCGACGCGATCGGTGTGTACGGCGGCGGGGGTTTCATGCTCCCCAGCCGCGTGTTTACCCGTGAGCCGGGTTCCGACCGTTTCGGCGGCCAGATGCGCGAGGCCACGGTGCGATTCCTCGCCTCGACCCCCGGCTTCAAGGACCGCATCGGTTCGGGCGTGCTCGACGGGACAGTCAGTGCTCGGCTTGATCCGGAGATGTCGCGGCGGTTCAGCCGCCTGCTCAGCGCGCTCTCGCGCGCCGCTGGACGCATCTGATGCTCTCAACGCTCAGGGCAGGCTGACGGTCTCGCCCGCGTACCAACGCAGCAGCGTGTCCGTCGTCGCGCCGCGATACAGCGTGCGCAGGATGTCCTCCGGGAACGCGTGCCCGGTGAGCGGGGGGGCGTCGCCGGGCTCATACTGATCTGGCTTGATCATGTGCAGGTCGGGGTCGCTGATCGGCGACTCGCCTCGGTAGTCGGTCTCGAACATCAAACGGAGAGCGCAGTACCGACTGGCGTAGAGGTCGAATGCTTCTGCTTCCGATGACGCCTGCTTGCCCATGTCACGCGGCCCCGCATCACCGGTGAGGTGAGCATCCATTGTCACGATGTCCGAGCCGAAAATGATTCGGCCTTCGAACTTCCTGAAGAACGCGAGCAACTCGCCCGACGGGTGTCTGCTGAGTTCTCTGACCATCCAGCGCGTGGCGCTGGTGTCGAGGATGAAGTTCGGGTGTCGCGTCATCAGTCCGTCGAGGAACGAGAGGTCCTCCGGCCATCCGCCCATGTGCGCGATCAGCCAGGGGAAGGTGTAGATGTCCGCGAGTTCTTCGAGGCCGTCGTAGTGCGACGCCTTGCTCCCGTAGAACGACTCGTCCGTGTACTTCGCTTCGAACCATGTGTCCGGGTCGGCGATGTGGGCCATGAACATGTAGCCGAGTTCCGCCGCACGATCCATCTGACGCCGGCGCCAGTCGGACTCCAGCGTCATGAGCATCGGGTTGCCGAGTCTCTTGCCCATGTCTCTTCCGCGCGGCCCGCACCACCATTTGACCATTCGGGCACCGAGCTCGTGCCAGCGGTCCAGCGCGCGGATGAAGCCGGTCGTGTGGGCGGTGAGCGGGTCGTCGGACATGTAGTCCGGGATGGCGACGAACGAGACCGAATCGCCGAGGACACCCCTTACGTTCTCGGCCTGGGCGAGCTGGGTCTGCGAGAACGTGTGCGACACACCAAACGCTTCGCGTACTTCCGCGTAGATCTCAGCCGCTCTGGTGCCGTTGATGTGCGAGTGACTGTCGATGATGTCGGCGGGGGGGCGCCCCAGCGCGTGGGCCGCCTTTCGGTAGTCCATGCCGAAGCGGTTGTCCGACGACACGGGGTGGGTGCCGCCTTCTGGCAGTGTGAACGAATCGGGCATCCGCCGAGTGTAGGCCCCATGGCCGGGCCTGTTGATCAGCCGTGGGGGCCGATGCGGATGAGCGGTTCGGCGTCTTTCAATTTCAGGCTGGAGGCCACGACTTCACCAACGTACAGCTCGAAGTCCGTATCGAGATCGAGGTGCATGCTCACGCGGCAGTCCAGCCAGAGCAGGGCGCGTCGGATCAGGGGCGAGCCCGTTTCGCCGGGGTCGGTTTCGATCGAATCGAACTGGTCCTCGTCCTGCTCGTCGAACCCGGTCAGGTGGGCACGGGCGAACTTCCGTTCGAGAAACTCATCCGAGTCCGGAATCTGGGACAGTCCAAACGCTTTCGAGTCCCGGATCAGGGGTGAGATCGGCTGGCCCTTGGGCATCGCCACGGAGACGCACGGCGGCGAGGTGGACGCGAGCTGCACATAGGGCACGAGTTGGCCGCGTCGGTGGTTCTCGAACGACGCCGTAATCACAAACAACGGTCTGGGCAGGAGTTGCATCGCTGGGTGATCCGCCACACTCGGTACCCCGGCCTCGGGATTTCGACGCTCGGCTCTGTTGGGCGACTGCTTGGGCATGGGGCTCCAGCGGGTCGGGGGCGAAGTGGACTTGTGGATAAACGGTGAGCAGTGAACTCTTGCGAAAATTTGCACGCCGATGGCGAGATCAGTCCTCGCGCTGCGGCGTGGCACAACAAGTTGTGTGCTTTATCGTGTTTATCGGTCGAAGTCGCAAGAAGGATTATCCGGACACAACGTGCAAGGCCTGCGCGTTCGGAAAGGGGTCGGGGGTCGCGGTGGGGGAAATGGTGTCGAAATGTGGGGCTAAGTGTTGCAGTGTGTTGAGGTGTGGGGTAACTTCCGACCGACGAGTTGTTCTGGCTCGTTGTAACCACGCCGGAGTGTTGATGCGTGCTCCTGATCGGCCAATTCGAACACACCATCGACGCGAAGGGGCGGCTGGCAGTACCAGCCGAGATCCGCGCACGCTGGGTGGCCGAACGGGACGGTGGAGCGTGGTTCGCGGTGCCGTGGTCGGGCGGAAGGATTCGCCTCTACACGGAGACCGAGTTCAACAAGCGGGCTTCGGCGGCGTTGGGCTCTGGCCTGACGCCTTCGGAGGAGCTTGCCGAGTTGCAGGCGGTGCTGTTCGGCAGCTCGGCACGATTGGAGACCGACAGTGCGGGCCGCATTCGAATCCCCGACGCGATGCTGTCAGCCGCGGGGCTCGGCAAGGAGGTCGTGCTCATCGGCTGCGGCGATCGGCTCGAAGTGCGGGACCGCTCCGCCTGGAAGAGCGGGGATGAGGCTCGCCTGAGCTCGATCCCCGAACTGCTCCGGAAACTGGAGCAGCGCGGGAAAGACCTGGGCTGAGCCCGGGTGACTGACGGGGCCGGAAACGGCGCGGTCAGGATTGAACGGATTCGCTTCGGCCGGAGTTGTGCACGGCCGAGCAGGTACGAGCGACGCGAACGGATTCGCCCGCCCGTGGAGAAGCAACGGTTCGGTCGCCCCGCACGGACGCGGAGCGAACTCAGGACGCGCAAACGCGATCGGGCGTCCTGACCTCCGCTGCCACACTTTCCGCGGGTCTCTCGCACACCTGCACAACGGATCGGTCGGCTACCACCGACCGATCCGATTCCCCAGCCGGGTCGGCTTTCTCGCTTCGAGAGGGCCGGCCCGCACCGGACACCACAGCGGCACAGTGCCCACCACCACCGATGCCGCACCTGCGACCCGTCGCGCTCACGCGCGACGGGTTTTTCATGCGCCCGTATGGGGATCGGGGCCCGTGCCGTCCTCGAGCCGGCAGACCAGAGTGTGGCGCACTCCCGCCGGGTCTGAGAAGTCCATTTCGACCGAGCCGCGAAGTTCGAACCGCGCGAAGCCGCGGACGAGTTGCGTGCCGACGCCTTCGGACTCGGGCGGTTCCACCGGCGGTCCCCCGCGTTCGCTCCACACGATCTTCAGGTCCTTCTGCTCGCCCGCGCCGTCGGTCAGCGGACTCCATTCGACTCGTGCCACTCCTCCGGGGAGCGACAGCGCGCCGTACTTCATGCTGTTGGAGACAAACTCCTGCAGAACCATCGCCAGCGGCGTGGCCTGGTGCGCGGGGATCAGCACCCTCGGGCCCTCGGGCGCAAGCCGCCCGGAGACATCCGCCGGCGTGATGTTCTTGATGATCTCGTCGAGTCCGAGCGGCTCCCATCGGGACTCGGAGAGCATGGCGTGGACCGACGCCATCGAACGCACGCGTCGTGCGATGCCCTCGGCGTAGCTCCGGACGTCGGACTGTTCGTGCGTGCCCATCTCGATCAGGCTCAGCAGTCCGCCCAGCGCGTTCTTGACCCGGTGATCGAGTTCGGTCAGCAGCCTCTCCTGTTGGCCGTTGACCCGGCGCAGGCTCGCTTCAGCGTGTCGACGCTCCGTGATGTCCTCGGTCAGCATGACGACGCCGCCGACCGAGCCGTCCTCCCTGTGCCACGGGCGGACGTCCCAGCGGAGCCACTGCACGGACCCGTCCGCTCGCTCGAAGGGGTCCTCCTCGCGAGCGATCGTCTCGCCCGCGAGGCACCGTTGGTGGATCGCCTTCCACTCGCCGGTGATCTCTGGGAACACCTCGTAGTGGCTCTTGCCGATGATGTCGCGTTCCTCGATGCCGTAGTCGGTCAACCAGCGTCGGCTGACGGCGATGTAGCGCAGGTCGCGGTCGAACATCGCGACCGAGGCCGGCGCCCGCTCGATGAAGATCTCGAGCATCGTGTTCGTTTCGCGGAGCTTCTGTTCGGTCAGACGCTGCTCGGTGATGTCCAGTTGGGTTCCCCAGATCCGAACGAGCTTACCGCCCTCGACGATCCCGACCGTGTTGTTGCTGAAGGTGACCGGAGTGCCATCGGCCTTCACTTCGTGCGAGATGAGGCCGCTGATCTGGTACCCCTGCCGGGCGAGATCCGCGATGTTTCGCTCGGTCGCTTCGATCAACTCGGGATCGTTGTTGAACAGTTCGCGAAGGCCCAACCCGACCGACTCCTCGGCCGACTCGCGCCCGTACATCTGGCTGAACGCGTCGTTCACCTCGGCGATGACGCCGCGCTCGACGATAAGGCGTGCCTGTTCCTCCGCGGGCAGGCTTGTGTCAATCGGGGGCTCGAACTCGAGTCGGAATATCGCCTCGCTGGAGTTTCGGATAAACGCCCGGTACCGGCCCTCGGCCGCTTCCATGCGACGCTTGGCTGTCACCTCTTCGGTGATGTCACGCCCGACGGCCTGATACGCGACCACCTCGCCGTCTTCGCCGGTGATGACCCGGTCCGTCCATCGCTGCCACCTGATCTCGCCATCGCGAAGCACGACTCGGTGTTCGTTGGTTGCGGTCGGCCGATCACGCGAGAGCGACCGGATCGCCTCGGTGGCCGCCTCCCGATCGTCCTCCGGGATCAGTTCGATGAACGGTGTGCCGACGAGCTCCTCGCGGGATCGCCCGAAGTACTCGGCGTACGCCTGATTCACGAAGATCAGCACCCCCTCGCGGTCATAGCGGCAGACCAGTTCCGTCTGATCGTCGAGCACCTGTTGCAGGCGCTGGCCATACTGCTCGACTTCCCATTGATGCGCGCGCTGTTCGGTGACATCCCGGAGTGCGCCGACCAGGCGGATCGGTTGACCAGTGGAACCGCGGATAAGCGAGGCCTGATCCTCGACAACCGCGTAGCTGCCGTCTGTCTTGAGCTGCCGGTACTCCGCGCCCCATGAACTCCGATCGGACTTCGTGAACTCGATCATCCGCTCGACCACTTCATCCGCGTCGTCCGGGTGAATCCGGGCACGCAGCCAGTCGAAGAACGCCTCCCCTTCATCGGGCTGACCGAACATCCGAAGAATCGGTTCGTTTCGCCAGCATCGACCCGTCAGAAGGTCGAGATCATAGATGCCGTCGAGCGAGACACGCCCGATGAGTTCAAACCGCTCCGCGCTCTCACGCAGCGCCCGCTGCGCTTCAACCCGGCCGGTCACATCGCGATAGACCAACACCACGAACGGTCGTTCGGGGTCCGGGCCGTCGACAGGGATCGTGTCCACCTCGGTGACGATTCGCTCGCCGGTGGGTCGGAGCTGCACGCACTGCACCGTTCGAGCCTGGCGTTCATTGATCGCCTCAACGAGCGACCCGGTGCCCGCGGTTTCGTCGTCGTGCAGGTCGAGCGGTGACCGGCCGATCAAATTATCCAGGCCTCGCCCGGTGAGCTCGCAGATCGCGTCGTTCGCGAAGACAATCTCGAGTGTCGGCTGAAGGCGCACGATAACGATGCCGTCCCGGCTGTTCGTTACCGCGGCCTCGAATAACTGCAGGCTCGCCTGGATTGATCGGAGCTCGCCGAGGTCGAGGACCGATTCGCCATCCGGCCCCGCGCTCGCGTACATCACGCGGCCGTCCTCTTCCCCGTCTCGAAGCCCTTCGATGCGAGAGGCGCTTTCCACCAATCGTCGGAACCGATCCGAGAGGGGGGACGCGTCCTGCCCCTGGCTGAACGCCTTCCGCCACTGCTCACGCAGCCGCCGTGTCACCGGCACGATCAGAACAACCGCCTCGATAAGCAGCAACGCCGCTGTGATCGCGAACAGACTCATCGAGAACGCTGAGATGCCGCGGGTGTTGACCCGAGCGTACTCAAGCGACCTGCGCGCGGCTTCCCGCACGACCGCGCGGTACTGCGTGAGAACGGGTGCGATCCTCTCCCCGAGATCCAGAGGGCCGCTGCTCGCAACCGTGTCCTCCATCTCCTGAAGCAACGGGGTCGTTCGCTCGAACGGATCCGTGGCGTTCGCAGGAAGGCTTCGGCTCGATTCGATCGTCGCGATGATCTGATCGTGGCTCGAGCGCAGCGCTCCGAGTTCTTCATGCAGCCGTGCCCCAAGCTCGGCCTGCTCCAGCGGGTCGGTTTGGTTGGCGAGCGAGAACGCGTTGCTTTGCAGCAAAGCCGCCCTGCCGCCCTGGTCCCTCAAAGCGTCCGTGAAGTCGATGATCGCGGTCTGTTCCCGCACGGCGGTCCGGCGCGAGTATTCGGCCCCACAAAGCGCGACGCCGAATGCTAGAAACAACGCGACATGAAGAGCCCGCAGGCGGCGGTGCGGCGGGAGAAAACTTCGCCGTTTGGCGTGGGTGGCATCTGACATCGGCTGCCAAGATACGCCGCGTGCGCGTCAGGCGCACAAAAAACCCCTCCGTCGGGAGGGGTTGGTCTCTGCTCGGGCGGACGGTCGATCAGGCGGAAGCGCCGGCCACCTGCGTCCGGTGCTGGCTCTCGAAGGTCTTCATGAACTCGGCCAGCTTGCGGCAGCCCTCGATCGGGAACGCGTTGTAGACGCTCGCACGCATGCCGCCGATGCTCCGGTGCCCTTCCAGCGTCAGCAGGCCCTGCTTCTTGGCCTGCGTGCAGAATTCTTCGTCGAGTTCGGCGTTCGGCGTGGTGAAGGTGATGTTCATCAACGACCGGGCATCGGCTTCCTGCACATGCGCCTTGAAGAAGTCGGAGTTGTCGATCGCGTCGTAGATGATCTTCGCCTTCTCGCGGTTGTACTGGTCCACCTGGTCCAGCGAACCGAACTCGCGGCGGATCCATTTGAAGGTCTGGCCCATCAGATAGATCGCGAAGGTGTTCGGCGTGTTGAAGCGGCTCTCCTTGGCGGCGTGGATGCTGTAGTCGTGCATCCGGCCGACGCGGTTCTTCGGCGCCTTCTGCATGAACTCGTCCTTGATCACGACCAGCGCCTGGCCGGATGGACCAAGGTTCTTCTGAGCGCCGGCGTAAACCATGTCGAAATGCGACCAGTCGATCGGGCGCGAGAACATGTCCGAGGACATATCACACACCTTCGGGGCCTTGCTCTTGGGCACGCGGTTGAACTGGAGGCCGTAGATCGTGTTGTTCGAGACGTAGAGCAGGTACGCCGCGTCGTCGACGTACTTGCAGTCCTTGTCGGCGGGGAGGCGGGTGTAGCCCTCGTCCTTGGTCGAGCCGGCCACATGCACCGTGCCGCCGTTGATCTTGGCGTAGTAGCCGGCTTCCTTGATCGCGTCTTCGGCCCACTTGCCGGTCTCGAGGTAGTCGCCGGTCATCCCCTCGTTGAGGAAGTTCATCGGGACCATGTCGGCCTGTGTGGTCGCCCCGCCCTGCAGGAACAGGATGTGGTGGGAGTCGGGGATCGAACCGACCTCGCGACAGTCGGCGAGCGCCTCGCCGAGGATCTGGTCGAACTCGGGACCGCGGTGCGAGAGTTCGCACACGCCCATGCCCGATCCCTGGAAGTTCCACAGGTCCTGCTGGGCCTGCTTGATCACGGGTTCGGGCAGCGCGCCGGGGCCGGCGGAGAAGTTAAAGGCACGTTCGGACATCTGAGGTACCTCCACGGATGGGATCCGGGTGATGGCGGACTTGGGTTGGCAGACAAACAGGAGGTGCCGCGTTGCCTCGGGCCCTCGGTTCACATTGTACGGCTTCGGGCCTACTCGATGATGGTCAAATCCACGCTGAGCACGTGCTCGTTCCCCGTGCGGATTTTGTCCATCGTGGCCTCGTCGGGCTCGGCGTCGAGCTGGATCTTCGCGCAGGCGGCCTTGGCCGACTCGTAGATCACGTTCTCCATTTCCTCGATGTTGAGCTTCGCCTCACCGATCCGACCGATCACGTGGGCCAGCACGCCCGGCTTGTTGAGGTGGCGGACCACCAGCAGGCGGGTCGCCGCCGACTTCGAAGCCCGGTTGACCACATTGGGAATGTCGCCGGTGTCGCGATACACGCGGATGATCCGGACCGTCTCCTCGGCGATGGCTTCCTGGGCCTGCTCGGTCGAAGCGCCGCAGTGGTGCGTGCCGACGAAGGTGACCTTGCTGGCATCGGCCTTGGCGAGATCGATGTCGCTCGCGTTGTCGGTCGGGCTGGGCTGGTTCTGGTAGACATCGACCGCCGCGCGGATGCCCTTCTCCTGCATCGCCTTAAGCAGCGATGCCTGGTCGACCACGCCACCGCGCGCGGTGTTGACCAGCGTCGAGCCGGGCCTCATCGCGGCGAGGAACTCGGCGTCGACCATGTTGTTCGTGTCGGCGGTCGCCGCCACGTGCAGCGAGACCACATCGGCCTGCTTCGCGACGTCGATCGGGCTGTCGGCGCGAGTGACGCCGAGCTGCTTGGCCGTCGCGTTGTCCAGCGATCGCGACCACGCGACCACCGGCATGCCGAACGCGTGCGCCCGCTTGATGACCTCGCGACCGATGTTGCCGGTGCCGATCACGCCCAGCGTGCGCCCGTACAGGCCGAGGCCCTTCTTGGCGTAGCCCTTCTTGTTCCATGTGCCCGCGCGCAGGTCGGCGGTCTGGTCGGCGATGCAGCGATCGGCCGCGAGGATCAGCCCCCACGCCAGTTCCGCCACCGCGATCGCGTTCTTGCCGGGGCAGTTCGCCACCGAGATGCCCGAAGCGCTCGCGGCGTCGGTGTCGATGTTGTCGTACCCCGCGCCGGCCCGGACCACGAGCGCCAGCTTGTTCGCCTTCTGGAAGACGTCGGCGAAGACCTTGGTCGAGCGGACGACCAGAACGTCCGGATCGTGCTCGACGACGGCGCCCGCGACCTGGTCGGCGTTGATGTCAGGGAGTGAAACGACGGTGCAGCCCATCGACTCGAGGGCGTCGATGCCGGACTGCTGGAACTTGTCGGCGATAAGAACCTTCACGGCGATCCTCCGGATCGGTTGGTTGGATGAACAGACGGGTCGCGGAGTGTACCGCGCCGCGATGGCCAATCCCCGCTCGCGTCCGTGTCGGTTCAGGCCAGAATCAGCACCCCCGCCCAGACGAAACTGGTCGCCATCGCCAGAACGCCGAACCACCACACCCGCGGGTCCAGATCCGCTTCCGTTCGGCTGCCCATGGACCGGCTCATCCGCCTGAAGTGACGCTGCCAGAGCCACATCCCCGTCGGGATCGAGACGCCCCAGATCGGCACGAGGGTGCAGCCCATCCCGACCCCGCTCGTCGGCGTCCCGCCCATCAGCGCGATCCCGCGCAGCACCGCCCCGACGAACACCGCCGCAAGCCACGGGAGCTGCAACCACCAGAAACAGGCCGACCACAGGCGGAGCCGCCGGCGCGAATCGAGCGCTTCCGGATCCAGATCCACCGTCGCGTCGTCGTCGGTTGTCGGTTGCGGTTGCGCTCGGAGCGCTCCGAGCGACCGGACGCACCCCAGCACCCCGCACGCCCAACCGATCGCGACGCACACGCTGATCCCGATGGCCACCCGCGTCGTTTCCCCCGATCCCGCGAAACTCCCGAGCGCGACGCTCAGCACGACGATCGTGAGAAACATCTGCGAAAGCACCGGGTGCGGCGACTGGCGTTCGAACCAGCGCTGAAGCCGATCAAGCCGATCGAGGGCGTCGTCCGCCAGATCGATCAGCGCATCGCGGTTCACGGCTCGCTCGTCTTTGCATCGGCCTCGGTCGGCTTGGCCTGGTCAGCGTTCGCCTCAGCCGCCTTGCGCCGTTCGGCGAGGTACCGACGCAGGATCGCCTGCTCGATCCGCCCCTTTCGGCGCGCGGGCACGGCGAAGCGGAGCATCAGGTTGACCCGCTCCGGCTCGGGCAGGTGTACCGAGACCCGAGGCTCGACCGACAGTGCCTCGATGCCCTGCGTCTTCCCGATCTGCTCCATGTTCTTCTGGGCGATATCCAGGTACCCGTCGCATTCCGCCCGCGCTGCGGAGATCAGGGCGTGTTCAGCCGCCGCGAGATCGTCGGTGATCTTCAGCGGAACGATGAGCGAGTGCAGCGCGTACCCCTCGGTCGCGGTCTCGTTGATGACCGGCTGCGACAGGAACATGCTGTTGGGCAACTGGATCGTGCGCCCGGTCGACTGGTGAGCATTGGGACCGGGGCCGATCTCGAAGATCGTCGTGGTCAGCAGGGTCGTGTCGAAGACATCGCCTCGGATCCCGTTGACCTCGATGCGGTCCCCGATCTTGAACGCGTGCGAGCCGGTGCGCAGCAGCGAGCCGCTGAGGCACATGATCAGTTCCTTGGTCGCCAAAACGATCGCCGCAGCAACCGCCAGCACCGAGATGGCTACCGCCTTGATCTCGCTGCCCCAGATGACGATTACGCCGATCAGCAGCAGGCCGATCATCAGGTTCCGCACCGATGCCAGCAGCCTCCGCCGCTGCTCACGCGGCACTCGGTCCGAATCAACGATCGATCGCGCGATCAGCCAACGGAGCAGCACCACAACGCCAATCAGCGCAAGCGTTGCGATCACATTCCCGGAGAAGCGAGTGGACGAAAGCCCCGAGACGAAATCAAGCACTCGCTCGATCAAGCTGGGAGAGTCAGCCACAATCCCCGACACCGGTCTCTCGAGAGGGTTAGTCAAGGGTGTGCACCAGTAGGCCGCTGCGCAGTTTCGGTTCGAACCATGTGCTCTTCGGTGGCATGATCTCGCCCGCGTCCGAGACCGACGTCAGCTGCTTGATCGTCACCGGGTGCATCGCGAACGCCACGCCCCCGCCCTGGTTCACACGACGCTCCAGCTCCTTCGTCCCGCGTATCCCACCGACGAAGTCGATCCGCTTGTCCGTGCGGATGTCACCGATACCGAGGATCGGTGCGAGGACCCGGTCGTACAGCAGCACATAATCGAGGTTCCCGATCGGGTCGTCCGCCGCGCTCGGGATCGACTGCGCCGGGAGCGTGATCGAGTACCACTGCCCGTCCACGTACATCCCGAAGCACCCGGTCGTCCGCGGCTGCGGGTCGATGTCTTTCTCGACCTGCGCGATCGCGCCGATCTTGTTGATCAGCTGCTCCGCCGACAGGCCGTTCAGGTCCTTCACATATCGGTTGTACGGCAGGATGTTCAACTCGTCGGCCGGAAACAGCACGCTCAGGAACCAGTTGTATTCCTCGTTGCCCGTGTGGTTCGGGTTCGCCTTCCGGCGCTCCGCCCCGGCCCGTGCCGCAGACGCCGACCGGTGGTGCCCGTCCGCGACGTACGCCGCCTTCAGGTTCCGGTACGCCTCAACATACGGCTTCGGGTCCTCGATCCGCCACACCGTGTGGCGCACGCCGTCAACCGCCGTGAAGTCGTAGAGCGGCTCTTCCTTGACGCCCGCATCGATCATCGCCTGGATCGACGCCTCGTTCTTGTGCAGCAGGAACACCGGGCCCGCGTTCGCGTTCAGCGTCAGCACATGGCGCGTTCGATCGTCTTCCTTGTCCTGACGCGTCTTCTCGTGCTTCTTGATGACGTTGGTGTTGTAGTCGTCGATGTGGCAGCAACCCACCACTCCGGTCTGCGCGAGGACCCGCCCGCCGAGTTCCGGCGCGAGCATCATCTCCTGGCGGTACAGGTAGAGGCTCGGCTCACCCTCGCGGATGAGGATCTCGTCGTCGATGAGTTTCTGAAAGTTCTTCTTCGCCGTCTCGTAGATCTCGTCCGCGTACGGGTCGCAGTCCGCCGGCAGATCGATGTCCGGGCGCACCACGTGCAGGAACGAACGCGGCTTGCCCTCGGCCAGTTTCACCGCCTCTTCCCGGTCACACACGTCGTACGGCACCGAGGCCACCTCGGATGCGAGTTCGGGCGTCGGGCGAAGGGCATGGAACGGGTTGACTCGGAGCATCGGCGCGATTCCTTCTTCAGCGTCTACATGAGAACAGTCGGATCGGGATCATACCGATGACGACACCCCGCACGCACGGCTATGCTGCCCCGAAAGGAGTCCGCCCGTGCCACGCCTGTCGCCGAATCCCCTGCAATCAGCCGTATTCCTCCTGCTTTGCCCCATGCTCATGCTCGCGTCCGAGCCCGCCGAGCAACCGCAGGTTCCTGAGATCCGCGACGGCCTCGAGTACTTCGCCCCCGACCGACGCGACCTCCAGGCCGAGTACGAAGACCTCATCGTCGATCGCGTCAACGCCGGCTCCCTCGAACGCTGGCACGAACTCCTCGGCTCCCAGCCCCACCGCGCCGGCACGCCCGGCGACCGACGCGTCATCGAGATCATGTCCCGCCAGTTCCGTCGCCTCGGGATGGAGGTCGAGGTGCAGGAACTCGACCTCTACCTCGCCGAGCCCGTCAGCGCCAGCCTGACCATCACCGCCGGCCCCGATCTCGCCGAACCCATCAACCTCCTGGTTTCTGAGCCCGCTATCGAGGAAGACTGGTACACAGGCCGACAGGAACACGCCCTCGGCTGGAACGCATACTCCGGCTCCGGCGTCGCCGAAGGCGAAGTCGTTTACGCCAACTACGGTCGCAAAGAAGACTTCGCCAAACTCGCCGAACTCGGAATCGACTGCACCGGCAAAATCGTCATCGCGCGCTACGGCGGCAACTTCCGCGGCTACAAGGCCAAGTACGCCGAAGCAGCCGGTGCCGCCGGCCTTGTCATCTTCACCGACCCCAAGGACTCCGGCTTCCTGCGCGGTCCCGTGTACCCCGAGGGCGGCTACGCCAACGAGCACTACATCCAGTGCGGCTCCATCCTCACCCTGGACTACACCGGCGACCCGCTCACCCCCTTCGTCGGGGCCACTGCGGACCTCGACCCCGCCCAGCGCCTCGACCCCGACGAGGTCGCGCTGCCCACCATCCCCGTCCAGCCAATCGGCTACGGCGCCGCCGAGAAGATCCTCTCGCGGATGGCCGGACCGGAGGCTCCCAACGACCGCTGGCAGGGTGGATTCGACTTCCCGTACCGCCTCACGAGCGAGAACGACCTGCGCGTCCGCGTCGAAGTGCAGCAGAAGCGGGGGATCTATCGCACCGCGAATGTCTTCGGCACCATCGAGGGCGAACGCTGGCCCGACGAGTTCATCGTCATCGGCGGCCACCACGACGCCTGGGTCCACGGCGCGTCCGACCCGCTCGCCGGTCTCATCTGCGTCATGGACCTCGCCCGCGTCTTCAGCCAACTCGCTCAGGACGGTTACCGCCCGGCGCGCACGATCGTCTTCGCCGGCTGGGCCGCCGAGGAGTACGGCATCATCGGTTCTTCCGAGTTCGTCGAGTCCAGCCTCGACCGCCTCCGCGGCGAGCCGGGCAGCGCCGCCGGCTGCGTCGCGTACATCAACCTCGACATGGCCGCGATGGGCCCGTACTTCAATTCATCGAGCTGGCCCGGCTTCAAGGGCCTCATCGCCGACAGCGCGAAGGTCGTCCCCCAGGCGCGAGACCCCGAGATGACCGTCCACGAACTCTGGACACAGATGTCCGGGCGCGACGCCACCGAGCCGCGCATCGGCACCCTCGGTGGCGGCTCCGACCACGTCGGCTTCCTCTGCCACGCCGGAATTCCCTCCATCTCCGTCGGCGCGTCCGGATCGAAGGGCACCTCGTACCACTCGCTCTACGACACCCTCACCTGGTACAGGCAGGTCGTGGGCGAGGACTACGAATCACCGCTGATGGTTTCGCGTATGGCTGGAGTCATCGTCTCGCGCCTCGCCGGCGCCGACCTGCTCCCCACTCAGCCGCACCGCGTGCTCGACGAGGCATCGTCCGCCCTGCGAGGCATCGGTGGCGGCCAACTCCCTGACCGCGCCCTCGGGCAGGCCGAAGCCATCCAGGAGCGCCTCGCCAAAATGTCCAACCGCCTGAACAACCGTTCCTCGCGGCTCGTCGCAACACTCGAGAACGGCATCCTCAACCCGCGGCGCGTCAACGCCCAGACCCGCTGGACCGACCTCGCGTGGACTCCCGAAGCCGGACTCCGTGAACGGCTGTGGTTCCGCAACCGCTTCGTCGCGCCCGACGCGACATCGGGCTACGCCTCGTGGGCACTCCCCGGCGTCCGCTACGAAGTCGAAATGGCCGAGAGCCGTCGCCTCACCGACGCACTGACCGACCTCGAAGCGGTCCTCGACCGCATCGAAAAAGCCCTCAGCGGATTCTGAGTTGATGCTTCGTGTGGCATGGTCGCCCCTTGAGGCGACTATGCCGGCTCCCTTCCTTCTCCCCTCGCGGGAGAAGGTGGACGCGAAGCGGACGGATGAGGGGGCGGTCCGAATCTTCCGACGATCACAAGAACGAGACGCTCAGCCCTCGTACCCGTTCTCCCCGAGCACCCGCTCGAAGATCACCAGGTTCGTCGCCAGATCGTGGTCGTAGCGCACGCCCGTGATGTCGTAGCCCTCGGCGATCGAGAACTGCAGCACCGAGCGCACCGTGTTCGGGACCTCAAACCGGATCGAGCGATACCCCTCGGTCTTCGCCCAGTCCGCCGCGGCGACCAGCAGTTGCGTGCCGATACCCGCACGGCGCATCTCCGGCACCACGCCCACGATCCACCCCTGATGGGTCGTCGGGCGCAGTTCCATGCCGATGTAAAAGCCGACGGCGTCGTTGCCGATGCGCGCAACCTGAACCAGCACGTTGCGCCGGCTCTGCAGGTGACGCTCGATCCAGTCCTGGCTTCGCTCAGGGCGGAAGATCGAGTTGTACAGATGCGTGATCGTGTCCAGATCGGTGGGATTGATCCTGTCGATTGTTGCGTCTGCCATACCCGACCCCCTTTCACCGGATCGTCTCGACCGGTTGTCTATCGTCCGGGTCGCGCTCCAAAGTCAAAACGCCACCCGGTCATGCTCTTATTCGCAAAACACCGCGCCGAAGTTTCGGAAAGAGCGAAAACGGAGGCGTCCAATAACGCGAATCCGCCGACATCGGGCGAAGTTTCGACCAATCGAGAACCGGTCGCAATGAGACAGGCCGGATGTACGCGGGTCCTTGCCGCGATCGCTCAGTCTTTCGCGCGCGAAATGTAGCTGCCGTCGTCCGTGTTGATCCGCAGCGTCTCGCCCACCGTGATGAAGTCCGGCACGCGCGTCTTCAGCCCGGTCTCCATGACCGCTTCCTTCTGCACGTTCGTCACCGTCGCGCCCTTCACACCCGGCTCGCAGTCCTGCACCGTCAGTTCCACCGACCCCGGAAGTTCGATGAGCAGCGGTGTCTCACCGTGGAACAGCACCGTCGCGGTCCCGTTCGGGCGAAGGAACAGCATCGAGTCGCCCGCCGTGTCCTTGGTCATCGTGAACTGGTCGAACGAGTCCGAGTCCATAAAGATGTAACCGTCGGCGTCCTCGTACAGGTACTCGCAGGTCCGCCGGTCCAGCGTCGTCGCCTCGACCGTGTCCGAGGAGCCGAAGCGCTTCTCGATGTACCCGCCCTGCTTGACGTCCCGCATCTTCACCTGCGCGTACGCCGGGCCCTTGCCGGGCTTCACGTGGTCATACTTGGTCACCACCATCAGGCGACCATCCAGGTTGACAGCGACGCCGGGGCGAAGATCGACAGCTTTCACAGCAATAACCTCTAGAAAACAGGGGAACCCGAACCCGCTCGGGACGGGCCTCGCATGGTATCCGAACCCGCCAGCGCCCGCCTCACGCCGCGTGCCCGCTCAGCCGGCCTTCCTGGCGCAGTCGTCGCAGGTCCCGAACAGCGTGATGTGGTGGGCCCGCAGCGAGAACCCCTTCGGGAGCATCCCCTTCATGTTTCCCGGGCAGCCCTCCACATCGAACACCCGCTCGCACGAGTCGCAGCGGAAGTGGTGGTGGTGGTGCTCCGCCGCCGACCGGTGCTCGTACCGAGGCGGCTCGCCCGGCAGCTCCACCGCCACCGCCTCGCCCTCCTCGACCAGCAGGCTCAGCGTCCGGTACACCGTCGCCATGCCAAGCTTGGGGATCTCGTCTTGCGCAAGATCAAGCAGTTCGTTCGGACTCAAAGGACGCCCCGCCCCCGCGAGCGCATCCCGAATCGCCTGCCGTTGTGGAGTCGTGCGGCTCATAGAGAGATAATAGCGGCTGAACGCCGGGTGCCGGGGTCTGGAGCCCAACGCCAGTTGGGCGAAGGCCCCGCGATCACGCAGAGCGTCCTTCTCCCCTCGAGGGAGAAGGTGGCAGTCGATCGAAGATCGACTGACGGATGAGGGGGCGGCTGGAGTCTTCCTGCAAATCAAGTTTCCGCCGGGACTAGAACCCGCTCGCGCAAGCGACGGGTCCCCAGCATCCGGCCAGAACATGTCACCAGCCAACTACACTGCCCCCAACCCACCCATCAAAGGAGATGCCATGATCCACTCCACCACCCCGACCCTCGAAGGCCGCACCATCACCCGCTACCACGGCGTGGTCACCGGCGAGGCCATCCTCGGCGCGAACATCTTCAAAGACTTCTTCGCCGGCATCCGCGACATCGTCGGCGGCCGCTCCGCTGCCTACGAACAGGAACTCCAGCGCGCCCGCCAGATCGCCATGGACGAAATGTCCCACCGCGCCCAGTCCCTCGGTGCGAACGCCATCGTCGGCATCGACATCGACTACGAAACCCTCGGCACCAACGGCGGCATGATGATGGTCAGCGTCAGCGGCACGGCGGTCAGCGTGTGAATCCGCGCTCAGGCAACGGGTTCTTAGACTTGGGTGCCGGGGTCTAGCCCGACGAAGTCGGGCGTAGGCCCCGAGAAGATCGAGTGGTGCTTCGAACATTCCATCAATTCAAACGGATCGAGGACGATTCCATGTTGAAATCAACCGCCTGCCTGTCACTTCTGATCCTCGTCGGTTGCTCCGAGGAGTCCGGCAACCCACCCGAGCTTCCGGGGGTGTCATTGCAGCTTTCCCCGACCTCCGATACGGAAGTCCTGAGCCTCGTCCTTCGAAACAACTCCGCCGTCGACCTCTGGCTGGACTCGCGAGGGTTTTTCTACACCTCGGTGTACGACGAGCGAGGCACATCGCTAGGAGTCCCGGCGGCACCGCCGCCTCCGTACGATCCGGCTAAGCACCGCTATCACCTCGCCGCAGGCGAAGAGTTAGCTTACGAGCGAGACATTTCTGGGTACATAGAGATCCACGCCGACGATCGTGACGGGTTCTTCGTGCAGTGCGGCTACCACGAACAGAATTCTGGAGACCCAAGCATTTTCTCTCAGGGGATCTACTCGAACTATGTGTGGGTCGAGTTTCCCTAAATGATCCTTGACGTGAGTTCGCCCCTCACCCCTTCGCACTCACCGTCAAATCCAGCTTCGTCCCCTCCGCCGGCTTCCTGTCCTTCGGCGCCAGCTTGCGCACCCGGTGCTCGCTCCAGTCCTTCACCAGCAGGTCCGGGCTGTCCGGCCCGTCAATCTCTGTAGTAGCACTCCAGAATCGAAGCCATCTCTTCCGCGCCGTGGGCCACCCGCTGCACTCGCTCCCAAACCTCCGGAGCAAGCAGGGGGCGTAGCGGCTGGGACACCCGAGCGATCCGCGGCCAAACCGCTCGGAGTTGGTCGTCCCAGTGCGGGTGGTAGCGCTCCAGGTCGTCTGGGTACACCACGGTCCGTCCGACGCCCTCGTCGATCGCCTCGAAAGGACGCATGATGTTCAAGTAGCCGTAGTCGTCGGTCAGTTCCTCGCCCGCGCGGATATCTCGCACCGCGATCTCGAAGTTGTACGCCGTCGTCACGCAGTTCGACTTAAACGAGTGATTCACAAATCTCGCGTGGTCCCAGCACAAGACCCAACGCCCGTGCTGGTTGCGGAAGCAGTACTTGTCGAGCGACGCGGCGAACGGCTTCCCGAGCCGACGGATTTCGCCCGGAGAGAACTCGCGATCGAGTTCGTCCTGAACCCAGGTGATCGTCCCCTTCGGAATATCGCGCGTGGCGACAACCCCATGCCCGATGGACTCGTTCACGAACCGCAGTTCGGTATCAGGATGTATCATTCGGTGATTACCCGGGTGGTTGACGGCAATCGGCCCTGTGCTTTCGCCCACAATCGCCAGCCGTCAACCGGAGAATTGTACCGAGGTCCGGGTCGGATACGACCGGGAATTTCCGACGTTCAGACATCGGAAACCGATTCCCCGCCGCCGGGAGCGGCGTCTTCATTGACCCACTCGATGATCGCCGCAAACCCGCGGCTCTCCGGGTCGTTCGCAAAGTAGTCGCCGATGACCGAGGTCACCCGAAAGCCCAGATGCAGCTGGAACGAGAGCGTGGGGTCGTTGAGGCGACCGGCCGAGACTTCCGCCGCGTACTCCTCCGCCGACATCTTGGAGGCGTAGCGGTGGTACCCGCGCAGCCGCGACCCGGCCACGATGCGCCGCAGCCCGAGTTGGCGGGCGAGGTCGAACCGCCCCCGGTCATACAGCCGCCGCCCGATGCCCCGGCCCTGGAAGCCGGGACGGACCATCACGTCCGCCGCGAACAGCGTGCCCCCCTCGATCGGATCGTGGTTCGTATAAAACCCATCGGCGGTCAGGGCGTTCCACGAACTCGTGTCCGCCTGCTTGTCCCAGTCGATCACCAGGCCCGAGCAAACACCCACGACCATGCCCGAGGCTTCCTCGACGGCCACGAACTGCCCCTGCGGAAACGCCGCCAGGTGAGAACTCAGGTGCGTCTCGTCCCAGGGGGCGATGTCCGGGTAGATCATGCTCGCGATCTCGTTGATCCCCGCGAAGTGCTCCGGTGCCGTGTTACGGATCAGGATCCGTCGACGAGGGCGCGCTGCCCGTCCATCAAGCCGCGTGTCTCCCGTGCCCGACAGCCGCACAGTTTCGATCTTCGGCGGTTTCATCGCTCGGCTGTCACGCAGCGGGCGCACGGTTCCGTGGACTCGGTTGCGCCGCAGCACATCAAGAGCGATCTCCCCGATCACCATCATCTCCTGATTCGGTATCCCCTCCGACAGGATGCCGTCCCGCGCGAACGGGAAATCGCTGGGTGTCAGGATCGATGCCTGTCCGTAGTTGAGCGACACCGCGGGCACCATCGGCAGCGAGCCGACCGTGCCGGCGCTGATCACGAACAACTGGTTCTCGATCGCCCGCGCCGCGGCACACCGTCGCACCCGGATGAACCCCTGCCGGTCGTCCGTATAGAACGGCACGACCAGAATCGTCGCACCCGCGTGGGCAGCGGCGCGACAGATTTCCGGGAACTCAACGTCGTAGCAAATCGTGATCGCGATCTTGCCCATGGGCGTTTCGAAGATCTTCAGCGTGTCGCGCGGCGACACGCGCCAAACATCGCTCTCGAAGCGCGTCATGCACAGCTTGCCCTGCGCTTCGTGAGAACCGTCAGGCGCAAAGAAGAAACTGTCGTTGTACACCTTGTCATCATCCGCCGGGTCCAGCGTGTTGATCGAACCCGCGGCGATATGAATGCCGTGCTCGCGAGCGAGGGTAGTGAACAGTTCGATGAAATCCGGCACACGGCGCGCCAGGCTCCGCACCTGCTCATCCATCGGTCGACGGACATCACCCAGTGTCAGGAGTTGAACCGTGAAGTACTCCGGAAAAACGAGCAGATCACAGTCGTAGTCCGCGGCGGTGTGCACCAGCCCGGTCACCTGGTCACGGAACTCCGAGAAATCTCGGATCGGACGCACGAAATACTGCAGTGCCGCAATACGCGCGCGGTTCATGATCGGCGCTCCCGAATCGCCCGACTGCTTTGCAGCCGAGAGATTGCGCAGGCTTCAAATGCGCCCATTGAAACGAGAGAACATTCTGCAAAGAGTTGTGGGGCGGTTCGACGCAAGCAAGCGCAGTATAGCCGGATCGGAAGTTCGCTATCCGCCGGGCGGGGTCGGAACCACCTCGCCCTGTCGATCCGCGTTATTTCTTGGCACTCACCGTCAAATCCAGCTTGGTCCCATCCGCCGGCTTCCCATCCTTCGGCGCCTGCTGGGCGAGCTTCCGCACCCGGTGCTCGCTCCAGTCCTTCACCAGGAGGTCCGGACTGTCCGGGCCGTCCTTCACCGACAGGATGTCGTACACATTGTCACGCTGCGCCGGCAGGAAGCCCGCCTCGCGGATCAAGCGACACAGCACCGGCTCGTTCAGGCAGTAGGTCGTCCCCGCCGACGACACCACGTTCTCCTCCATCATCACGCTGCCCATGTCGTTCGCGCCGTACATCAGGCCCAACTGCCCGATGTGCGGCCCCATCGTCACCCAGCTCGAACCGATCGAGTACACATTGTCCAGCATCAGGCGGCTCACCGCCTGCGTGCGCAGGTACTCCGTCGCGCCCGCCATCCGCAGACGGCGCCCGAACTCCGGGTGCAGGTCCTTCGTGCCCGTGCCGTCGACGTTGCCCACCACATCGCCCGGGAACTCCGCCCCGATCTCTTCCGGGCGCCCCGCCGGGTCATCGCCCCATTCGCGCAGGCGACCCAGCGGCGTGTTCTCCCGCTGAAACGGCCACGAGATGAACGCCTTGTAGTGGCCCCACGTGCCGCCCGCATCGACGTTCTCGCGCAGCGCCCGCTCCTGCCACTCGCGCACGAGCCGCATGTGGTGCACACGGTCCGCGTACCCCTCGATGTGCCCGAACATCATCGTCGCGCTGGTGAACATCCCCAGCGAGTGCGCGACGTACATGCACGTCAGCCACGCCTCGGCCGTGCACTTGCCCAGCCCGATCTTGCGCCGGACCGGGTCGGAGAAGATCTCGCCGCCACCACCGGGCAGCGAGTCCAGCCCCGCCTCGCGCAGGCGCACCATCACCCAGCGGATCTTCTCTTCGAGGTCCGCGCCGGGCGGGTCGAAGAAGTTCACGAATTCGATGAACTCCGGCGGGCTGAACGCGTGGATATGGATGTGCGGGAACTTCTCCTTGATCCCCGACAGCAGCTCCAGATACCAGTCGAGCGACAGATCCGGGTTCATCCCGCCCTGCATCAGGATCTGCGTGCCGCCGATGGCGCTGAGTTCGGCGATCTTCTCGTGGATCTGCTCGTGCTCGAGCGTGTACACATCGTGCTCGTGACCCGAGCGCCGGAACGCGCAGAAGGTGCATTTGGCCGTGCAGATGTTCGTGTAGTTGATGTTCCGGTCGATCACGTAAGTCCGCAGGTGATCCCCGTGAATCGCGCGGCACTTCGCGTCCGCGAACCGACCCAGCATGTGCATCGGCGCCCCGCGCAGCAGCGTCAGGCCCTGCTCCGGCGTCAGCCGAAGCTCGCCCGAAGCCACCGCGCTCAGGAAGCCCGGGTCAATCGGGTTCGCCTCGGGCATCGTCCGGACAGAGCCGGACAGGGTCGGAGCGTGGTCAGCGGGGTGGATCATGGGAGCATTCTCGCGCGAAGCCGCCGGCCCGCAAGGGCGCGGCAGCAGGGGGATCAAAGCCGTTTCGAGGCGACAGAGTCTAGTTTCAAATATTTTTGAAATCAATGGCTTGGGCCATCAAACCCCCAATGTCCAGTCCGGGCAAGGCAAACCCGGGAAGGACGCGCCGTCTGTGCCGATTGGCGGAGCCCCGACACCTGCACCGCCTCGGCCCATCGCTGGATTGCCCGCCGGTTCGGGTCGATGCCCGAGGTGCACAGCCCCGTATTTGTAGAAAGGGATCGCGCCGGTGAACTGGCCCTCCGCGACGCCCAGGCCCCATATCTCCGCTGCACTGCAGCACCTGCGCTTCGGAATCGCCGCGGCGGCCATCGTCCTTGCGCTCGCACTCGTCGGCCAGACCCTCGTCTGGGGCTTTGTCCACTTCACCGAGGTCCGCGTCGTCCAGCTCGAAGACCAGCCCGACGAAACCCGATTCGACATCGTCAAACGCGCCCAACCCTCTCAGAACACCGTCGGCACGATCTCCGGAATCTCCAGCGGTGCGTCCGTTGGCGCCGCCGGCAACCGCAGCGCAACCGTCGAACCCAAGCCGAAGCCAACGCCCGACAAGGCCACCGAGTCCGAAGGCCCCGTCGACCCCAACCGCGTCGAGAGCGCGTCCGATCGCGTGCTGCGTGATACCGCTGCGCTCGTCCAGACCGTCGGTGTCATCTCCGCGGTCCTGCTGCTGATCCTGATGCTCCAGGGTGTTGTCGTCGCCGGCGGCGGGGCGGTCCCCGGCGTCGAGATGGCCGTCACCGCCACCTCGTGGGCCGTCATCATCGCGATGGTCTGCATCCCCCTCGGGAACCTGCTCCCCAACACGCCTTTTCAGGGCGTTTTCGCCGGCTACGACACCATCGTCGCCCAGAGCGAGGCCTACCGCACCAACCAGGGCCACGCCCCCGGCGCGCTCGGGCTGTACGCCATGAACATCGGCCTGCCCGTCCTGCTCTTGATCGGTCTGGCGGCCTCGGTGCTGCGCTTCCGCTCCGGCGTCGAGCGCGGCGTCATCTCGACCAGCGTCAGCGAAGCCCACGAACGCATCGAACGCGAGATCCGCTCGCGCAAGAACCTCGGCGAAATGGCCAACTCCAGAGCCATGGGCGCACTGACCAACACCGTGTTCGAGAGCCCGGGTGCACCGGTCCACCCGGATCCCGCCCCGCCGGCCGTACCGGTTGAGCAGTCCCACGCCTCGTCCCAGTCGCCCCCCGGCGCCCAGGCCCGCCCAATTCTGGATCCCACCTACGGCAGCTACGGCCGCCCGCTCTGAGCAATCGCAGGCCGACCCCTCCGGGTGCCACGGCCGCCCTCCTCAGGCGTCTATGCGAGACCTTCAGGGTGTGCCATGGCCGCCCTCCTCAGGCGGCTATGCGAGTCTCTTCATTGGGTACCAAGGTCTCCCGAGGGTGCCGTGGCCTGTAGGGGGCGCCGTGGTCTTCCGAGGGTGCCGGGGTCTGAGCGAAGCGAAGGCCCCGACGAGCGCGCAAGTCCGCCCCGGCGCGCGCCGCGTGGGCTCGCGCGCATCGCCACTTTCCGACTTTCTCAGAAAATTTTCCGCCCGTAGAACGGGCGGATTCTCGCGACGCCTTTTCGCATCACCACCTCCTGCGCGCGCCGGGTGGGCTCGCTCGCCCTAAGGGTGAAGGAGGTGCACCCATGCACACCGCAGCGAACCAACCGTCCGAAACCGCCAACACCAACACCCAGAGCGCCGAGGAAGTCCTCGCGCAACTGAAGACGATCTACCGCATCAAACGCATCGAGTCCGAGGTGACGATGGTCGCCGCGCAGACCAAGGCGCTCGAAACGCTCATGGCCTGCATGACGCCGATCAGTTCCACCGGCGACACCAAGTTGGACAACTACTACGCGCGGGAGCGCAACCGCCAACGCCTCGCGGCCATCCAGACCCTCCTCCACATCCGAACCGTCCAGCGCGAGAAACGCCTGCGCCGAGCGGCGCGCGCCAAAGCGAAAGCGAAAGCCGAGCGCGTCGCCAAAGGTACCACCAAGGGTGCCATGGTCGGAGCCGAAGGCGCAGGCCATGCCGACAACGGCCCAGCCTGCGCAACTCCCGCTCCTTCTCCCCAGCGCGGGAGAAGGTGGCAGCCGACCGAAGGTCGGATGACGGATGAGGGGGCGGTCGATGCGTCACCTTCGATCCCGAACGCCTGCCCTGCACCGCCTCCCCCGCAACCCACACCCCCGATGCACCCTCACGATGCGCGCGTGCAGGAACTCAGGCGCCTCCGCGCCGAGAAGATGGCGAGGCGCCAAGCCGAAGCCCTCGACGCCAAGCAGGATGATCCGGAGGGACCAAAACCGCCAAGATTGGGTCAATCCCACACTCGGTGCTCGCATCTATGACTTCGGCGTGTAGTCTGAATCGAGAGCGATCTCCGCCGATTGCGACCGCACGTTTCATCCGAGGAAAATGACATGCCCCGAAGCACCCCCCGATCCGCTCTTGCGCTCACCTGTATGGTCGCCGCGACGGTCGCCTCTCCGATTGTCTCCTCAGACAATCCGCTATTCCCAGACCCAATCCCAACGGCAGGTGTAGAGCCAGAGTTCCTGGCGATCGGTGATCTCAACGGCGATTCGTTCGCAGATCTTATCGTCGTGAACAACCGCTCATACGACCTCAGTGTGATTCTTGGTCGAGGTGATGGCACATTTCTGCCCGGGATTGCGATCGAGACCGGCGCGCGTCCTACGTCGGTCGCTATTGGAGACATCAACGGCGATGCGATTCCGGATCTTGTAGTCACCAATCAATTGGACGGCACGATCAGCACCTTCTTGGGGAGCGGGACTGGTTCGTTCACACCCAATGACGAAATAGCGGCACTTGAAGGGCTGTCGTACGTTGCGTTGCGCGACCTGGATCAGGATGGCGCGCTCGACATGGTTGTCGCGAACAAGCAGTTTGGCGGTATTACCGTCATGGACGGCAACGGCGATGGCTCATTCGGGTCGTCGGTGCAATACCCTTCCGGCGCCGGGCCGGTTTCCATCGCGTTCGCAGATCTGAACGGTGACGGAGTCGTCGACATGGCCATCGCGAACGCATTCGGGGACAGCGTCAGCGTTCTGACGGGTGCCGCCGATGGGTCATTCGATTCATCCGTGGAGGTTGACGCGGGGAATGGTTCGGGATCGATCACGATCGCCGACGTCAACGGCGACAGCCACCCTGATATCCTGACCGCGGATCGTTGGTCGAACACAATCAGCATCTTGTTCGGGCAAAGCGACGGTACCTTCCAGCCGCCCCAACAGTTGAACGCCGGCTCCGAACCATACGTCGTGTTGACCAGCGACCTCGATGGAAACGGAACGACCGACATCGCGGTGACGAACTACGACTCGGATACGATCAGCGTCTTTCTCGGACACGGTGATGGGAACTTCCACCCCCGCCGCGACATCGCGACCCGCCAGGAGCCGACTTTCGTTGTCGCGTCCGACTTGAACAAAGATGGTGCGCCTGATCTCGCTGTCGTTGGTGAAGCAGCTCAGACCGTAAGCATCCTGTTTGGCAACGGTGACGGCACCTTTCCCGAGCGTGAACATCTCTCAACCGGGCGCAGCCCCAACGGGATCGCGGTCGCCGATCTCAACAAGGACAACGCGCACGACCTCATCACCGCGAACGCCGGCGAAGGGACCGTCAGCGTTTTGCTGGGGAATGCGGACGGCAGTTTTCAGCCCCACGAAGATTTCTTCAGCGGCTCGGGCTGTTCGGCCGTCGCTGTGCGAGATCTCAATAACGATGGGGTTGCAGACATCGCAGCAGCGAATCGGAACGTGGATTCCGTCAGTGTGCTGATCGGCAACGGAGACGGTACGTTCCAGCCTCGGCAGGAGTTTGCTTCCGGGGACAGCCCGCGTTCGGTGGCCTGCGGAGATCTCAATGGCGACGGCATCGTTGACTTGGTGACTGGAAACGCGTGGTCTGACGATGTCAGCGTTCTGATCGGAAACGGCGATGGCACCTTCAAGCCCCACCAGAATTACGAGACGCTAAGCGGCCCTGAGGGGGTTGCGATCGACGACTTCGACGGAGACGGAAACCTCGATGTGGCTGTAGCGACCAGGGACCAACACTGGATCAGTGTGCTGCTCGGGAATGGGGATGGCTCGCTGCAAACCTCTCAAGGTCTATCCGCTGGCCATGGACCAACCGCTATCGCCGCAGCAGATCTGAACCACGACGGGTTCTCGGATATTGTCGTAACGAACCTCTTTGACGACAACGTGAGCGTCATTCGTAGCAGAGGCGACGGCACTTTCTTTCCCGAAAAAATTTACGATACCAGTAACGCGCCGCAGTCTGTGGCCATCGCCGATCTCGACGGCGACGGTCACAACGATCTGGCCGTTACGAACTTTGCCTCCGACACAGTCAGCGTCCTGCGCGGAAACGGCGATGGTACGTTCCAAGCCCGCCAAGACTTCGGAACCGATGTGCTCCCGTGGGCCGTGGCCATCGGTGATCTGGACGGGAACGGCACCATGGACCTGGCGGTCGCAAACAACTTCCCATCGAACTCGGTCACCGTCCTGCTCAACCAGACGCCAGTCCCCTGCCCCGGCGACGTAACCGGCGACGGCCAGATCAGCGCGTCCGACCTCAACCTCGTGCTCGCGAATTTCGGCTCTGCCACATCCGATGGTGACACCAACAACGACGGCGTCGTCGACCTCGCCGACCTCAACATCGTGCTCGCGGCGTTCGGCAGCACGTGCCCCTGACCACGCTCACGCGCGCGGGTGGAACTTCTCGTGGATCGCCTTCAGTCGCGGCTGGTCCACCCGCGTGTAGATTTGTGTCGTGTTCACGTTCTGGTGGCCCAGCAGCTCCTGCACCACGCGCAGGTCCGCCCCGCCCGAGAGCAGGTGCGTCGCGAACGAGTGACGCAGCACGTGCGGGTGCACATCGCGCAGGCCCGCGGCGTTCGCGTTGCGTCGCACGATCTGCCACACCGCCACGCGCTCGAGAGGCCTTCCCGTGCGCGACAGGAAGACCCGTTTGCCCGGCAGGCGTCCGCCGGGGTCGTCACGCCCGTCGCCCTTGTCCAGTCGCGGCCGACAGTCGTCAAGGTAGCGGCGAAGCGCCCGCTCGGCGGGTCTGCCGAAGGGGATCATCCGCTGCTTGTTGCCCTTGCCCGTGGCCTTGATGACGCCGAGGGTGAAGTGGATGTCGTTGAGCGACAGGTCGGCGACTTCGGAAGCGCGAAGGCCGCTGGCGTACATGGTTTCGAGCAGGGCCTTGTCGCGCAGGTGCATCGGCAGAGCACGCGGGTCTTTGGCGGGGGTGGGGGCGTCGAGCAGAGCACGCATCGAATTCGGCGAGAGCACGTTGGGGATCTTCTGCCAGATGCTCGGGCGGTCGATCAGTTCGGTCGGATCCTCGGGGATGCGTCCGTTGGCGCTGAGGTAGCGGAAGAACATCCGGATCGCCGCGAGGTGGCGGGCGATGGAGGAGGAGGCCATCTCGCGATCGACGCGGAGAGAGCGGAGGTGGGCGACGAGGTCCTCGGCCGTGATCGAGCCGAGGTTTTCGATGAGGCCGGTGGCCTCGAGCTGCTCGCTGAGGGCCTTGAGGTCGCGCCGGTAGGCATCGATCGTGTTGAGCGAGAGGCCGCACTCGACCCGGAGGTAGGTGAGGAAGCCCTGGGTCTCCGTCGCGAAGGCGTTGCGGGATGAGGGCTGGGAAGGGCGCATGATCATCGAGCATGGAGTATCGGCAGGCGCGTCCGGTGCGCGTCAGAGCGCAGACCCTACGCGTTATCGGGGCAGTCGGACCGTGGAGAAGCCGTGAATTCAGGCCGGATCCGCGCGAAACGCCGGTTTTATCGGCGATCGACCCGGTTTGGCACGCCCGGTGCGTTGGCGGAGAGCGTCGCGAGGATCGCGACCGCTTCGGCAGCGCCACGGACGGCGTCGACGGATCATCACGGCACGGAGGCCACCGACATGAACGACCCACGACTCACCGAACGGCTGCGCCGGCTCTTCGGCATCGATCCTGCGCCGCAAGGCGTCGGCTCGGCCCCGCTGGGATCGGCGATCCTGTCGATGGCCCGCGCCGCTGCGGACGTGCACAGCCAGTTGGAGCCGGCGGTTGGGGCGTCCGGCGACGGCTTGTGGCCCGAAGAGGGCCTGCTCACGGTCGCCGAGTTCGCCGCCCTGCACGGCATCGACCTCGACTCGCTCGACGCGGAGGTTCGGTCATGAACTACGGCCTGTACATGGCGGCCTCTGGCATGTCGGCCTCGATGGCCCGCCAGAACGTGCTCTCGAACAACCTCGCCAACGTCTCGACCGTCGGCTACAAGCCCGACAGCTTCGCGATCCGCCAGCGGGCGGCCGCCCGTCAGGAAGACGGCCTGCACTGGATGGACTCCAACGCCATGCTCGAACGCCTCGGCGCCGGCGTACAGCCGACGTTCAGCCGCGTCGAGCAGGCCCAGGGCCCGCTGACCGAGTCGAACAACCCGATGCACATCGCGGTGCAGGGCGAGGGCTTCCTGCGCTACGAGCGTCCGAACCTGGAGCACGGCTTCAGCCTGTCGCGTGACGGGCGCCTGGACATGAACTCTGATGGCACGCTTGTGCGATCCGCGGACGGCGCGCCGCTTCTGGATGCCGGTGGGGGCAGGATCCGGGTCGACCCCGGTCTGCCGCTGGAGATCGACGGGGACGGAACGCTGCGTCAGGGCGGCGCCGTGGTGGGGCAACTGGAACTTCTGACGGTGCCGGACGCAAGCCTGTTGGTGAAGGCGGGGTCGGGCGACTTCACGTTCGGCGACCGGGTGTCGGTCCAGTCGATGAGGGCGGCGGACGGCCAGATCAAGCAGCGGTTCCTCGAGGATTCCTCGGTGAACGCGATCAAGTCCATGATGGATGTGACTTCGGCCAGCCGCGCTGCTCAGAGCAACATGCGGATGGCCTCGACGATCTTCGAAGTCATGGGTGAGGCGATCAACCGGCTCGGGCGGACGAGTTAGCGCAGATCCTGCGCGATACGGCGTTGGGTGGCCGGATTGACCTGATGAACTGAACACATGCCCGGTCTGTCGGCGTGTGTTGGCGCACGGTTTGCGTCGGGACACCGTGTGAGGTCGGCGGAGCCGGCTGATGCGAACCGACGGTGTTGGAGGATCTGACTCATGGCGACCATCTCTCTGTACTCGGCCTCGACGGGCATGAACGCGCTGAACACGCGTCTGGACGTCATCGCCAACAACCTTGCGAACGTGAATACGGACGGCTTCAAAGGCAGCCGCGCGAACTTCCAGGACCTGCTGTACCAGGAGAAGCGCCTCCCCGGCGTCGAGAACGCCAACGGCGATGAGAGCCCGACCGGGCTGTATGTCGGTCTCGGTGTGAAGGTCTCTGGCACGCAGCTCGATTTTCGCCAGGGGGCTCCGATCGAGACCGGGAAGTCGACCGACCTGCTTATCGACGGCGAGGGCTTCTTCCAGGTTCTGGTCGAGGACTCCGTGTCTGATAGCGGCGTGGCGTATACCCGCGCCGGCAACTTCGTCAAGAATTCCGAGGGCGAACTGGTGCTCGCCAACGACCTCGGATACCGGCTCGCCGGCGGGATCGTGATCCCGCCGGATGCCACGCAGATAGAGATCGCTCAGGACGGCCAGGTCTACGTCTCGATCAACGGCGACCCACAGCCGGATCCGGTCGGACAGATCGAGATTGCGACGTTCATCAATCCGACCGGGCTCAAGCAGATCGGCGGCAATCTCTTCGTCGAGTCTGCAGCGAGCGGTGAGCCCTTTGTGGGCGAACCCGGTCAGGATCAGTTCGGACGGATTGAGTCGGGCTATCTCGAGGGCTCGAATGTCGACCCGACGAGAGAACTGATTGAGTTGATCCGGACCCAGCGGGCGTTCGAGATGAACAGCCAGGTTGTGCGAGCGGCGGACGAAACGCTGCGGGCGATCGGGCAGCTCCGGCGCTGATCGAATGAACTGAACTGAAACCGCATCGAGCGTAGCAGGAGGCGAAGCGCGATGAAGATGACTCTTTCCAATCGAATCTGGTGCGTGATCGCGGCGATCGTTGCGATCGGCGTTCTCGCGTCGAGCGTCTCGGCGAACACGGTGCGTCTGAAGCGCGGCGCGGTGGTCGAGACCGAACAGGCGCTGCTTTTGCGCGATGTGGCCGATCTCGAGGGCGCTTACGCCTCGGGTCTGGCCGAGACCCTCATCGCGTCAACGGTGGCGGAACTGCTGGACGGATCGGGGAGCGGCAGCGTGTCGCTCGATCGCGTGCGTTCGGCGTTGAAGCGGGACGGCGCGATCATGGGGCGACTGACCTTCGCCGGCGCGGTCTGCACGCTGCGGAGCGGCACGCCCGAGCGCCCCCGTTCGGGCGACGATGTCGATGCGGTGAAAGCCCGATCGGCGTGGCGGACGCTGGACGACTGGCGGTCCGAGACCGAGGCGACCGTTGAGATCGCGATCGTGCGAAGGTTTATGAACGAACTGGGCGTCGGCGCGGACCGGCTGCGGCTGAAGTTCAAGCCGGGCAGCGAAGAGGTGCTGGGGCTCTGCTCGACAACTCGTCGCACGCTGATCGAGCCGGTGTCCACATACACGAGCAGCGTGGTCCTGCTCCGAGTGGAGCGGTATCTTCCGAGCGGATCCCTCGAACGGGCGGACACGGTGAGCGTCGAGGTGCAGGTTCTGCGCAGCGTGCTGAAACTGCGCGAGCAGGTTTCGCGGCGCGACTCGATCCCGGGCGGCGTGCTCGAAGCGAGCAGCGAGTGGCTTGCGGCATCCGTCGACGCGATCGACGCATCGGAGGCGTTCAAACTGGTCGGGAAACTGGCCCAGACTCGCCTGGAGGCCGGCACGATCCTGCTGCAGACGCACGTGGAGGAGCCGATCGCGGTGGAGCGCAATTCGCTGGTGCAGGTCATCTACCACGTGGAAGGGTTCGTGCTGAAGACGCAGGCCCGCGCACGGAACGAGGGCCGGGTGGGCGAGATCATCGAGGTCCGTGTAGAGGACACGAAATCGAGTTTCCTGGCGCGTGTGGACGGGCCGGGTCGAGTGATCGTGGTCGAATGAGCATCGCACAAGGAAAGGTACGAACGATGAGACGAATGACAGCAATCGCGGCGGTGCTGGGTCTGGTTTCGGCGGCAGGGGCTCAGTCGACAATGGATCAGGCCGGGGGTGAGATCGAGCGGAACTCAGAGGGCGTGGTGATCCATCGGGCGAAGGAGGGCGGGCTGACGCTGGCGACGGCGAGCTTTTACCTGGTTGAGCCGCCGGAGCCGCGGGTGTTTCGCGAGAACGACCTGATCACGGTGATTGTGTCCGAGCGGGCCGAGGTGAAGAACGAGAACACGCTCGAGACCGACAAGTCGTATGACTTCTCGGGCGGTGTGACCGCGATGCCGGACCTGCTCAAGCTGCTGGAACTGCGTTGGCAGGAGTACGAGGGACTTCCGATCAACGCGGACATGAACTTCGGGCGGTCCTACTCGGGTGAGGGCGAGCAGGAGGTCAAACGCGAGACGACGGCGCGCGTGACGGCCCGGGTTGTGGAGGTCAAGCCGAACGGCACGATGCTGCTCGAGAGCAAGACCTCGATCCGGACCGACGGCGAGGAGCAGGTCATCGTGATCAGCGGTCTGGCCCGTCAGGAGGATGTGACGATCGCGAACACGGTCCAGAGCAACCAGATGGCAAACCTGATCGTGAACATCCAGCACCACGGCGAGCTCAAGCGGAGTTCGGAGAAGGGGCTGATCCCGCGGGCGTTCGACCTGCTGTTCAACTTCTGATTGGCACCGCTCGCGCCTGATTATGCGCCTGATCGCGCGGCCGCCTCCGGACGGCCGCTTTTTCGTGCGCGGCACGGGTGTTGCTAACAGGTTTGGGCACACACACAGGAGGTGCTGTGATGACGAAAGGACGCAGGATGCGACCGAAATGGGCAGGATCGACGGCTGTGCTTGCTGCGCTGTGCGCATGGCTTGCGCTGGGGACGGCGCCGGCGGCGTGCGCGCAGACGAGTGACATCTCGATCCAAGACATCACGCGGCTGAAGGGCCAGGGCTCGGACCGGCTTTGGGGCATGGGTCTGGTGTTCGGCTTGCCGGGGAGCGGTGACAGCTCGAAGGTGCGTCCGAAGGCTCGGCAGCTCGCGCAGCTGCTTGAGCACGCGGGGAATCCGATTCCTGGCATCGAAGAGGCGCTGGACACGAAGTCGGTGGCGATCGTCATGGTGACGGCGAGGCTGCCGGAGGAGAGCGTCGTCGCCGGCGATGAGTTCCACCTTCGCGTTTCAACGATGTACGACGCCAAGAGCCTGGCCGGCGGCGAACTGTTCCTGACGCCGATGCGCGGGTCATCGCCGACGGATCCATGGATCTACGCCTTCGGGGCCGGTCCGATCAGCCCGGACGGGTCGGGCGTCTCGACCGTCGGTCGCGTATCGAACGGCTGCCGCGTGATCCGCGAGATCAAGAAGCCGGTGGTCGACAACTTCGGCGTGGTCACGCTGCAGGTGCGAGAGAATTTCGCCTCGGCGACCACGACGACGCTGCTGGCCAATCTGATCAATCAGGACCGTCAGGGCCTGCGTACGGACGGCGCTCCGCCGATCGCTCGGGCGATGGACGATCGCTCGGTGGTCGTTGAGATCCCGGATGAGGAGTTGGTGAACCCGATCCGCTTCATCGCGGATCTGCAGAAAATCAGGTTTGATGCTTCGCTGCTGTCGATTCGGCCTCGCATCGTGATCAACGAGCGAGCGGGGGTGATCACGATCACCGGCAACGTGGTGATCCGGCCCTCCGTGGTCGCCAGCGGGAGCCTGGTCGTGACGACGACGGAACCGGAGATCCCGGCGACGCTCGATAACCCGCTGATCACGCAGGCGAACAGCACGACGGTCTCGACGACGGCGGATGAGCGTGCGGGAGCCCAGGCGCAGGCGCTGCTGGATGCGATGCGTCGGCTGGAGGTTCCGGTGCAGCAGCAGATCGAGATCTTCAAGAACCTGCAGGAGAGCTCGGCGCTGAGCGTGCCGCTGGAGTACATGTGATGCAGGGGATACAGAGTTCATCGGCTTCGGCGTCACTGGGGACCGGTCTGCTTGCTCCCGGCGCCCGCGTTGGGGATCGCGGCGGGGCGTTCGACGCGGCGTTGCGGGAGGCGATGGGGCCTGAGAAGCGGGCGCCGAAGCCCGAGCGCGAGCCTCTGGACGACGCGACTCGGGAGGAGCTGTGGCGGGCCCGGATCGAAGAGCAGCGGAAGATCCGAGAGGACCCCGAGCGGTTCGAACGGGCCCAGAAGGGTGCCGAGCAGCTCGTGGCGGCCACATTCATCGTGCCGATCCTGCAGCAGCTCCGCGAGTCGAACATGGCGGCGGAGCCGTTCGGGCCGGGCATGTACGAAAAGCGTCTGGGGCCGATGCTGGATGCTCAGATCGCTGACCGGATCGTGTCCGCACAAAGCCTGCCGATCGTGGAGGCGGTTCGAGATCGGATGCTGGACGCTGATCGGTCGCGTGTGGAATCGGAAGACGGCGATGCGGCCCTGAGCGGGCAAGGAGCGGAGTGATGCAGCAGAACCTGAGCCCTGAGCAGCGGAAGCGGATCGAGGAGCACCTGGCGAAGGTGAAGGCGTCGAAGCAGGCGCCGAAGGCCCCGAAGCCGGAGCCGCGTGGCTGGATCGATTCGGATGATCCGCTGATCGGCGAACTCGAGACGATGCTGCGTCAGTTGATCGTGCACTACGAGCAGTTGCACTCGCTGGCGAAGCTGCACCTGGAGGCGATCCGTCGGGCGGATGTGGACCAGCTCTCGACATGCGTCGCTCAGGAGAACTCGATCATCCAGAAGGTGGCCGAGGTCGAGAAGCGGCGCCTGCACGTCGTCGGCGACATCGCTGATGTGCTGGGTTCCCCGGCGGAAACACAGACGACGATGAGCTGGATCGCCGAGCGGGTACGCGGGGACAAGGGAGGCCGACTGGCGGCGATGGCGCGTCACCTGCGCGAGGTGATCGGTGAAATGACCGAGGTGAACAACGCGGCTCGATCGGCGGCGGACACGCTGGCGAAGCACATGGACGGGCTGATGCGGAGCGTGGCGCGTGAACTGAACCACGCGAAGACCTACTCGAACCGCGGCCGGGTGGATGCCGGGCCGGCGGTGGTGTCGGCGTTGGACATCTCCAGTTGAGGCTGGGCGGAGTGGCACGGGCCTTGCGTGAGTGAGGCGGGTTCGCCGTGACTGGGCGCAGGAAGCGCAGGTCGTGCGCGGGCGACTGACCGGAGCGTGCCATGAGTCTGACGAGTTCACTGCTGATCGGCCGGACCGCGCTGAACGCGAGCCAGGCTGCGATCCAGGTCACCGGCAACAACATGGCCAACGCCGCGACGCCGGGGTACCACCGGCAGCGCGTGGAGATGGGGCCGCTTCGCGGTCAGCGCGACGGGCTCGGCTTCGTCGGGCGGGGCGTCGAGATCTCGCGGATCAGCCGGGCGATCGACCCGGCCCTGACCGCTCGGTTCCGGGGCGCGCTGGCCCAGGAGAACGCTTCGGCGGTTGAGCGACAGGTGCTGAGCTCGCTCGAGGCCATGATGAACGAGCTGACCGATGCGGACCTGAGTTCGCAGATGGGCCGGTTCTTCAACGCGTGGTCGGAGCTCGCGAACAACCCCGGTTCGAGCGTGACGCGTGCAGCCGTGGTGGAGGAGGGCGCGAACCTCGCGGGGTTCGTCAACGGACTGCGGAGCGACCTGATGCAGCAGCGCGGCCAGATCGAGCGGCAGATCGCTTTCAATGTTGATCGAGCGAACACGCTGCTGACGGAGATCGCGGGGCTGAACCAGGCGATCGTGAATGCCGAGCAGGGCAACGCGGTTGAGGGCAACCTGCGTGACCAGCGGGGCATGCTGCTCGACGAACTGGCGGGCATGCTGGACGTGACGGTGATCGAGCAGCAGTCGGGCGCGGTCGATGTGCTGGTCGACTCGTTCCCGATCGTGCTCGGTTCGACGGCACGGGGCATGGAACTGGATGTCCGCTCGGTCGAGCCGAACCCGCAGCTCAACGAGCCGGGGGGGATCGAGTACCGGATCATGTCGAAACTCGACCAGGAGGAGATCCGGCTGACGTCGGGCACCCTGGGCGGGTTGCTGCAGCAGCGGGACGGCTCGATCCAACGGACGATCGACGAGCTCGACTCGGTCGCGGCAACGCTGGCGTTCGAGGTGAACCGGCTGCACACGTCGGGCCGGCCGGTGAACGGGATCACCGACATTACCTCGGCGCAGTCGCTGGAGCCGTCGGAGTGGGCGGTGGCGCTGAACGATCCGGCGAACGAGACGCTCGCGTTGCTGCCGTTTGCCCCTCGGAACGGCAGTTTCCAGGTGCGGGTGACCGATGAGAACGGGAACTCATTCGACCAGACGATCTTTGTGGACCTCGACGGCATCGACAGTGCCGGAGCGACGGGCTTCGGAGACGACACAACCCTGGACGACCTGCGAGCGTCGATCGACGCGGTCCCGAACCTGAACGCGGAGATCACCGCGACGGGTTCGCTGCGTATCTATACGGATGCCGGGTACGAGGTGAGTTTCGCCGACGACTCGTCGGGGGTGCTGGCGGTTCTGGGGATCAACACCTTCTTTACCGGTTCGGATGCGGGTGATCTGGCGGTGGCGGGGGCGCTGCGTGCGGATCCGGAGCGGATCAGCGTGGGGAGCGGTCCCGGGGAAAACGACACGGCTCTTGCGATCGCCAACCTGCGTGACACGCCGATCTCGCGGTTCCCGAGGTTCATGAACGGCGGGGCGCCGGCTTCGGGGGATGTGACGCTTCAGGATCTTTGGGGGAGCACGGTCGAGCGGAACGCTGTTCTTGCGCGTTCGGCGAACACGCGCTACGAGTCGCTGAGCGCCGTGCGTCAGTCGCTGGAGGCGCAGGACCGCGCGATCGGCGGCGTGAGCATGGACGAGGAGTCCATCAATCTCATTCAGTACCAGCAGCAGTACCAGGGTGCGGCTCGGTTCATCAGCGTGGTTGACGAGCTGACGCAGCTTCTTCTGTCGCTGGTCTAGTGCAAGGGGTTCAGGTATGACGGTTCCCGCACTTTTCGGTCGCGTTCCGACGCTCCTTTCGTCGCAGATCTCGCTGCGCAACGCGACGAACACGAATATCGCGCTGCTGAATCTGAATAACCAGCTCAGCAGCGGTCTGCGGATCGACCGGCCGAGCGAGGATCCGATCGCCGCGGCGGTGGTGGGGGTGCTGGACAACCGCCTGGAGGGCGACACGCAGCGGATCCGCAACATGGGTCATGGCGGATCGGTCCTGAACAGTCTGGATACCGCGCTCTCGGAGATGCTCGACACGGTGCTGGAGGCCCAGTCGATCGCGTCGAGCCAGGTCGGCGTGGGATCGGATGCGGGAACGCGGGTGGCTCAGGCGGAAGTGATCGACCAGATGATCACGCAGATCAGCGGGGTCATGAACCGTGACTTCGCCGGGATCCACTACTTCGGCGGCGGGCGGGTGACCTCGCCTCCGATCTCGAGCTTCCACGGCGGGTATCGGTACACGGGTGCTGGGGAGGGTCTGCGGACCGATCTGGGGCCCGAACTCGAGTTCCCGATCACGCTCGGGGCGGAGCAGGCGGCGGGAGCGCTGTCGGCGCGGGTCCGCGGCGACCGGAATCTGAACCCGAGTCTGACTGACCAGACATTCGTGCGAGATTTGCGCGGACCGATGGTCGGGCGTGAGCTGGGGACGCTGACGATCAGCATCGATTCGGGCACGCCGGTCTTCGTGGATGTGGACCTCTCGGACGCGGAGACAATCGGCGATGTTCGACGGCGGATCGAGGCGGCGATCCGGGATACGGACCCGTCGGCGCTGGGCGGCGCCTTCCCGAACGGCGTGACGATTGCGCCGACCGGCGACCGGCTGGAGTTCGCGACGATCAATGCAGGAACGACGATCTCGTTCGTGGACGGGCCGATCGGTGAGACGGCGAGCGCCCTGGGTCTCGAAGGGACGAACTTCACCAGCGTGGTCACGACGGCGTCGGGTGGGAACGGGGATCTGGATCCGGCGGTGACAGCGCGGACGACGCTGGGGGCGTTGAACCCGTCGGCCGGGGCGGTGGACTTCGGCGACATCACGATCGTCAACGGCGGTCGGACCGGCACGGTCACGACGGGCGCGGGGATGACCGTTGCGGAACTTGCCGAGGAGATCAGCCGGCTGAACCTGGGCGTGCGACTCGAGATCGACGGGGATGGGGACCGTCTGGCGATCAAGAATGAGGTCGCCGGGATGCGGATGGCGGTCTACGAGAGTGGGGCGAACTTCGCTGCTGAGACGCTGGGCCTGCGGACGTCGACGGCGTCGACCCGGGTCGACACGCTCAATGACGGCCGCGGAGTGGAGATTTCGGATGGGCAGACGGACCCGACGACGGGCCTGCCCGACGCCGCGCGGAACCTGGACTTTCGGGTGACGCTGTCGGACGGGTCCAACTTCACGGTGGATCTGGTGCCGGCGGACATGGACACGCTGTCGACGGTGGTCGGCAAGATCAACGCGGAGGCGGCGGCGCAGGGTCTCGGCGCGGTGTTCACGGCGTCGATCGACCCGAACACCGGCGGGATCGCGTTCGCCGATACCGCGGGCGGGGGCGGGCAGATCTCCGTATCCAGTCTGAACGGGTACGCGGCGGAGGACCTCGGTCTTCTGGACGCCAAGTCGGCAACGGCAAGTCTTGCCGGTTCGGATCGGTCAACCGTGCGCGTCGACGGGTTGCTGACGTCCCTGATCGAGCTTCGTGACTCGCTGCTGGGCAATGATGTTCGCGGGATCACCCGTGCTTCTGAGAATTTAGAGGGCGATATTGATCGGTTGACCTCGGCACGGGCGCTGGTTGGCACGCGATCTGCTCGGGTGGAGCAGGTTCAGTCGCGCACCGACGAGCGGATGCTTCTGGACCGTGCCATCAAGAGCGATCTGCAGGATCTGGACTTTGTGGAAGCGTCGACTCGCTTCAGCCTCCTGCAGACGCAGTTGCAGGCGGCGTATCAGGTGACGGCGAGTTCGCAGTCGCTGAGCCTTCTGAACTTCCTCGGTTAGCGCCGAGGGGGCTCGATTCGGATCCCCGGCGGAACTCGGCCGCTGACGGGGAATGGACAGGATGTCGCCCGCGAAGGACGTGGGTGTTCCAGGATGGTCGGCCGATGGAGCGGAGCACTCCGATGGAAGTGCAAACCACACGGTTCGGAACGGTGGAGATCGCGGAGGACCGCGTGATCACGTTCGCGAAGGGATTGCTCGGGTTTAGCGAGCAGTTGCGTTATTGTCTGCTGCAACCCAGCGATGACGCGTGTTTCTTCTGGTTGCAGTGCGTTGACGATCCGTCGCTCGCGTTCGTCGTTACCGATCCGTCGTTGTTCTTCGACGACTACTCGGTCCCGATCAGAGCCGAGCAGGCCGAGGATCTGCGCCTGAAGACTCTCGATGACGCGCAGGTGTTCGTGATCGTGAACCGCGTCGGCGGCAAGCTCACCGGGAACCTGCAGGGTCCTCTTGTGATCAACACCGTCGATCGTATCGGAGAGCAGTTCGTGCTCGCCGAAAAGCGGTGGACGACGCGGCACGAATTGCTGTCGGTCGAGGACATGGCAAAGGCCGCGTCGGCGTAAGCGCCAGCGGATTGTGCGGTGGCGGGTTGCTCGGGACGAGCGACGACGCCGCGGGGGTTCAGCCCCGAGCCGCTGGTGGTGTCTCGGCGTGTCAGGCGCACCGGCTGTTCGCGAGAGCGAGCGGGGAAGGGTGTGGTTGCGCAGCGAGGCGCCCGCGAGAACGGGAATCCAAGGAAGGAGCCTGGAGCAATGTTGGTGCTCTCCCGTCAACGCGATGAAACGATCATGATCGGTGATGACATCGAGATCACCGTCGTCGATGTACGCGGCGACAAGGTGAGGCTCGGGATCAACGCACCGGCGAAGATCGCGGTCCATCGCAAAGAGGTATACGAGGCGATCCGAGCCGAGAACGAGCGTGCCGCTCGTGTCGACAGCGACGATCTTGTTGAGCTTTCCAAGGGCGCGCTCGGTCGGGTGCGTGACGGCAAGCCGAATCCGAAAACGACGAACCGTTCGTCGGGGCTGGTTCAAACGCAGCCGCCGAACGGCAAAGCCCAGAAGCGGGCGTAATACGCGGACACACATCGTGCCGTTGGGCGAAGGCCCTCGGCAGAATTTTCGACGACAGCGCGGCTCAGCGGGATGCGGAGACACACCCGAACCGCCACACACGGATGAACGCAATCACGGAGGATTGTCATGTCCAGGATCAACTCGAACATCTCGAGCATGATCGCCCAGTTCAATCTGGCGAAGAACAACAGCAATCTCGACACGCGCCTGCAACGCCTGGCGACGGGTCTGCGCATCAATCGGGGTGCGGACGATCCGGCCGGACTGATCATCAGCCAGCGACTGCGGACGGAGCTGGAGGGGATCAAGCAGGGCATCAAGAACTCTGAACGAGCCTCGAACGTCATCGCGACGACCGAAGGTGGGCTCACGGAAGTGAGCGACATGCTCAACTCGATCCGTGCACTGGTCGTCGAGGCCGCGAACTCCGGCGCGTTCAGCGCCGAGGAAGTGGCTGCGAACCAGCTGCAGATCGACTCGGCGATCGACTCGATCACGCGCATCGCCAACACGGCGTCGTTCGGCGGCCTGAAGCTGCTCAACGGCTCGCTCGCCTACAACCTCTCGGGTGTGGACGACACGAACATCGCCAAGGCCTCGGTGAACGCGGCGAACTTCAGCGGTCGGACGAACATCGATGTTGATGTTGAGGTCGTCGGCTCGGCACAGCAGGCCTCGGTCTTCCTCAACACGAACTTCGCGGCGCTCTCGGCCGGCCTCACCGACGGCATCCTGCCCAACGAGATCACGATCGAGGTCGCCGGCCCTGACGGTGTGGTCGAACTGACGCTCGCGTCGGGATCGACGCTGGCGAACATCGTGACGGCCATCAACGACCGATCGGGCGTCACGGGCCTGCAGGCGGCTCCGGTGAGCGCCAGCGATGTTTCGTCGGGCATCCGTTTCTTCTCGACCGAGTACGGCGCGGACGCGTTCGCCTCGATCAAGACGCTCTCGGGTCGCGACGACTACACCTGGGCGACGCTGGTCGACAATCAGCCGGGTCCGATCGACTGGGCTGGCGGTTCGGGCACACAGTGGACGACCGCCGACCGCGACACCGGCAAGGACGTGGTCGCGCTGGTCAACGGTGCCGTGGCGACCGGGCGAGGGCTGCGCCTGGACATCCGGGGGCCGGAACTGGATGTCTCGCTGCAATTGACCGACACCTTCGCGACCACCGTGAACGGCACCTCAAGCAGTTTCGATATCACCGGCGGCGGAGCGCTGTTCCAACTCGGTCCGCAGGTGAACTCGAACCAGCAGGTGAACATCGGTATCGGCTCCGTCGCGGCGACGCGCCTCGGCGGGACCTACCAGCTCGACGACGCGGGCAACTTCCAGCTGCAGTTCCTGTCGAGTTTGAAGTCCGGTGGCGCGAACTCGCTCCGCGGGAACCTTCAGAACGCCTCTCGCGTGCTGGAGACCGCGATCGACGAGGTGTCGACCCTTCGAGGGCGCCTGGGCGCGTTCGAGCGGAACGTGCTTGATACCAATATCCGGGCGCTCCAAGCGGGTGTCGAGAACATCACGGCGTCGGAATCCGTGATCCGTGATGCGGACTTCGCGGTTGAGACCAGCGAATTGACGCGTGCTCAGGTCCTGAGCCAGGCCGGGACCTCGGTGCTGGCGTTGGCGAACCAGCAGGCCCAGAATGTGTTGAGCCTGCTCGGGTAGCCCATCGAGATCCCCGTTTAGAAGGTCCAGCAGCAAGCAGGCAATCATCAGATTCTCGGACATACGCCCGGAGGCCATCGCCTCCGGGTTTTTTATTGCCCCGGCTGATAACGCGCCAATTGCTACGACCGGCCCGGCTCGCGTCCGCGCGGAGCTTGGGGTCTCCATTGTGAAACCGGACGGACCGACCAAGGTGACGGTGCCCCGCGCGTGAGCGGTGTGCCTTTCCGGGTGTCGCGCGGAGTGCGGGCCCAGACGCCGATCGGCTGTGTGTCGTGAGGCTGCCAAGGGTATCGGGGCGGGTCCCCAGATTCGGTCTCACGGAGGAATTTTTCAATGAGTCGCATCAACACGAACGTCAACTCCCTGATTGCTCAGCGCGTGCTGGGTCAGAACAACCAGGGCCTCGCGGGATCGCTCGAGCGTCTCTCGACCGGTCTTCGCATCAACCGCGGCAAGGATGACCCGGCGGGTCTGATCGCGTCGCAGAACCTGCGTGCCGAGAAGGCCTCGCTGAATTCTGCGATCAAGAACGCCGAGCGCGCCGACCAGGTCGCGAACATCGCCGAGGGCGGCCTCAATGAGGTTTCCGGTCTGCTGACTGAGCTCCAGGGTCTGCTGACCAGCACCGCCAACGACGCCGGCCTCTCTGCCGAGGAAAAGGAAGCGAACCAGCTGCAGATCGACTCGATCCTGCAGACCATCGACCGCGTTTCGTCGGCCACCTCGTTCCAGGGCAAGAAGCTCCTGAACGGCAACCTGGATTACACCACCACCGGCATCGACAGCAACGTGTCCGGATTCAAAGTCAACGGCGCGAAGCTCGGCTTCAACGAGACCCGCGACGTCGATGTGCTCGTCACGCAGTCGGCCCAGGTCGGCGGCATGGTGATGCGCTTCGGCGGCACCAACATCGACCTGACCGACGCGGATTCGACTTTCACGATCGAGGTCGCCGGCAACGAGGGCTCGCGTGAGCTGAGCTTCAGCTCGGGCACGACCCTGACCGACATCGCGGCGACCATCAACAGCTTCACCGATGTGACCGGCGTCACCGCGACCGCTTCGGGCAACGACATCAAGCTCGTGTCCAGCGAGTACGGCAGCGACGAGTTCGTGTCGCTGAAGGTCATCGACGACGGTGGGGTCACCGGCACGGGCGTGGACAACTTCGCCGCCGCCGACACCAACGGTCTCGCCGGCTCGCCGACGGCGTTCAACGCCCTGACCAACGGCACCACGGACTTCGGTCAGGACGTTCGCGCAACCATCAACGGCATCGCCGCGACGACCAAGGGCACGAAGGCCTCGATCAACACCGACTTCCTCGACGTGTCCGTCGACCTGTCGACGACCGGTGCGACCACCCTCGGCTCGATCTCCGCCTTCACCATCACCGGCGGCGGCGGAGACTTCCAGCTGGGCGGCCGCGTGGACATCGGCGGCAAGGTCTCGCTGGGCATCGGCAACGTCGCGGTCCGCGAGATCGGCAAGACGATCGACAGCGGGACGAACTACACGCTGTCGGACATCGGCTCGGGCAAGTCGCTGAACGTGGTCGACGGGGACCTGTCGGTCGCGCAGGACGCGGTCGAGCAGGCGATCAAGGATGTGAACTCGCTGCGTGGTCGCCTCGGCGCCTTCCAGCAGAACACCGTCGGTGCGACGATCCGTTCGCTGGGCATCTCGCTTGAGAACGCCACCGCCGCCGAATCCGCGATCCGCGACACCGACTTCGCGTCCGAGACCGCGGCCCTGACCCGCAACCAGATCCTGAGCCAGTCGGCCTCGTCCGTTCTGGCCCAGGCCAACGCCCAGCCCCAGTCCGCTCTGGCGCTGCTCGGCTAAGCCCGACGGGCTGACAGACCGAGTCCCCGAGGTTTCGGGGACGCCCGATAAAACCCTTACCGCTTTGGTTCAATCGACCAAAGCGGTTTTTGTTTTGGGCGGCGGTTCGTCTTATCGGACTTCGGTCCGCGAGGGTGTGGAAGACCTCCGATACCACACTTCGTCGTAGGAACTCCAACATCCACATCGGAGGCACATCCACCATGAGCCGCATCAACACCAACGTCATGTCGCTGATCGGTCAGCGCGTGCTCGGCGCGAACAACAGCATGCTGGGCACATCACTCGAACGCCTTTCCACCGGCCTGCGAATCAATCGCGGCAAGGACGACCCGGCGGGGCTCATCGCGTCGCAGAACCTACGGGCCGAGATGAAAGGTCTCGATCAGGCGATCAAGAACGCCGAACGCGCCGACCAGGTGGTGAACATCACCGAGGGCGGTCTCGGCGAGATCGGGTCGCTGCTGAACGAACTGCAGGCGCTGGTGACGCAGAGCGCGAACGACGGCGGCCTGTCCGACGAAGAGAAGGAAGCGAACCAACTGCAGATCGATTCGATCCTACAGACGATCGACCGGATCGCGGGTGCGACGGCTTTTCAGGGCAAAAAGCTCCTCAACGGGAATCTCGATTACCAGACCACCAACATCTCCGATGAGATCGGCGCGTTCAGCGTGAACGGCGCGAAGTTGGGATTCGGGGAGACGCGGGACGTGGACGTGCTGGTCACGGCGTCGGCCCAGGTTGCGGGCATGTTCCTGGAGTTCGGTGGGGCCGGAATCGACCTCGGCGAAGCGAGCGGGCCCGGCACGGCTGCTCCCAACTCGCAGTTCGTGATCGAGGTTTCCGGCAACGAGGGTGCACGCCAGTTGTCATTCAGCTCCGGTACGACGCTGAACAACATCGCCGCGTCGATCAACAGCTTCTCGGCGGTGACGGGCGTCCGGGCGGTGGTGTCGGGGACGGGTGTGCGTCTGGAATCGACTTCGTACGGTTCGGACGAGTTCGTCTCGCTGGAAGTCATTGACGACGGCGGCATCGACACGGGCTCGACGATCGGGGTGTACGACCTTGACACCGGGAACACGCAGGTTTCGGACTCCGGCAGCCGCGTGACGTTCGCGTCGCTGGACAACGGCAAGACGGACTACGGCCAGGATGTTCAGGCGACGATCAACGGCATCACGGCGACGACGTCCGGCACTCGTGTCGCGATCAACACTGACTTCCTCGATGTGTCTATCGATCTGAACTACGACCTGTCCGGCGGTGGTTCCGGCGCTGCACAACTGGGCGCCATCAGCGCGATGCGCATTCTCGGCGGCGGCGCGGACTTCCAGCTCGCTTCGCGCGTGGACATCGCGGGCAAGGTTTCGCTCGGCGTTTCGAATGTCGCGGCCCGAGAGCTCGGACGCACGACGATCACAGACGGATCCGGCACGACGACGTACCTGCTCTCCGACATGGGAGGCGGCAGGGATCTGAACGTCATGAACGGCGACCTCACCGCGGCGCAGCGGGTTGTCGATTCGGCGATCCGAGAGGTGAGTTCCCTCCGCGGGCGTCTGGGCGCGTTTCAGCAGAACGTCATCGGAGCGTCGATCCGGTCGATCGGTGTCTCGCTCGAGAACACCACGGCTGCCGAGTCGATCATCCGTGACACGGACTTCGCGGAAGAAACCGCGGAGCTGACGAGGTCGCAGATCCTCGTCACATCGGCGACGCAGATCCTCGGGATCGCCAACCAGCAGCCGCAGTCGGCGCTCCAGCTTCTCGGCTAACGCTGAACCTCGCGCTCGATGGTCGAGCGCGTCACATCGAATGTCCGGTCTGTGGAGCCGGGCCTACGACGGGAAGGCGACCCTTTGGGTCGCCTTTCTTTTCAGTTGAGTTGAAGGAACGAGTTGGCGTAGGCGAGCAGCGCGATCCCGATCATGACGGCGCAGAAGGTGTGGGCCCCGCGATCCTTGCTGAAGGCCGCGAAGGTGCCGAAGCAGGCGATGGCGCCCACCATGCCGATGAAGCCGATGAGCAGGGCGGTCCCGGTGCCGCTGCCGTCGCCGACAAACTCGGGCGCGCTGGCCGCGAACAGCAAGGCAATGAAACCCGGTGCGATGAGCAGGATCGCGGGGAAGCGCTGGCGCTCGGCCGGCTGGTCCGCGTCCGAGTTCTCGACGTCCCGCGGGTCCGGGGTGGGGCGCGAGGTGCGTTTGGTGGGCCGGACGGCGGGCGCGTTGGCGTTGCGCGGCGGGCCGCTGGGCGGCTGGGACCCGAGGAACGTGATGCGCTGGCCATCGGGCAGGCGACGCTTGGATGGATCGGGCGTATCTGCCATCAACGCATTCCGGGTGGGGCGAGGTTGCGTCAGCCGATCACGCGATCGGTGGGCGCGAGGCGGCTATCGACCTTCGACTTCCATTCGTCATAGCCGGCGCGTCCCATGAGCCCGAAGGTCGCGAGTTTGCCGGTTTCAACCGCCGGCTGATCGTAGGCGTCGATACCGAGCATCCGCCCGGCGTACGCGGTGGCGATCTGCCAGAGGTTGATGAACTCGCCGACTTCGGAGGCCTGGATGCCGGAAGACGACCCTTCGAACTTCAGGGTGAAGTTTGGGCGCTGGGACTCGACGAGGGCGTATTCGGTGGCCCTTTTCTCCGCGTTGAGCAGGTGCGTGAACGACTTGCCCTCGAGGTAGGTCAGGGCTTCGACGCCGAGGCCGGTGGGGATGCTGAAATCGCCGCCCCACGCGGTATGGGCCGGCTCGCCGAAGTTCTCGACCTCCATGAAGCCGATGACCTTGTCGTTCGGCCCCTCGCGATAGAGCTGGACCTGGGAGTGCTGGTCTGTGGTGCCCAAGGCCTTGATCGGCGTGAAGCCGGCGAAGCGACCGTCCTTGCCCGAGGCGTCGTGGCGTTTGCCCAGCGACTCGGCCCAGAGCTGACGGAACCAGTCGGCGAGCAGGTAGAACTGGTTGGCGTAGGGCATCAGGACATGGTTCGGCTTGGGCGATTCGACACCCCGACCCTCGCCGAGTTCGACCAGGAGCGTCGCGAGCATGGCGGCGGGGTTGGCGTGCAGGTTGGGTGAGGAGCATCGTTCGTCCATCCGCGCAGCACCGTCGAGGAGTGAGTCGATGTCGATGCCGGCCATGGCGGCTGAGAACAGCCCGACGGGGGACAGGACGCTGAATCGGCCTCCGACGCCTTCGGGCACGGGCAGGGTGGTGTACCCGTTCTCATCGCAGATGCTGCGCATCGTGCCGGACTTGGGGTCGGTGATGGCGACGATCTGCTCGGCGTGGCGGTCCTTGCCGCGGCGCTCGATGAGCAGAGAGCGGATGGTCATGAATTGGGAGGCGGTTTCCGCGGTCTCGCCGGACTTCGAAATGACGTTGAAGAGCGTGCGATCGAGCGCGGGGTCGTTCTCCATGACGAAGTTGAGCACGGAGAAGAGGTAATTCGGGTCCACATTGTCTACGACGAACACGCGCGGCAGGTCGCTGCGGTGTTCGGCGGGGAGCAGGTTGTGGGTGGGCGGGTTGAGGGCGGACTGCAGGGCGATGTTGCCGAGCGCGGAGCCGCCGATGCCGAGCACGACGAGGTTGTCGATGCGTCCCTCGTAGCGGTCGACCACCTTGCGGATGGCATCAACGTGGGCGGTGCGGGCCGGGTCGAACGGCAGGCCACGCCAGCGTTCCCAGCCGGTGTTGCGGGTTCGCTCGAGCGATTCCGTGATCTCTCGGGCCTTGGCGGCGAGCGGGGATCCGTCGTCGAGCAGGGCCGGGTCAAGTCCGTGGGAGCCGACGCGATCGGAGAGGCAGTTGGCGTAGTCGAGTTTCAGCATGGCGTGCAGGGTACGCCCCCCGCCCTGCGCCCGGTAGGGGGGTGCCGCTCCTCGGCGGGCTAAATTCCGGGGTTTCGAGGGGGCCGACGACGCTCCATCGGTGCCCGCGTTAGCATGCGTAGTCCGTCTCCTCGAGCGTGTGCCGGGAGCGATTTGCTCCGATCCGAGCCGTTGAACTTCTCAAGGACTCTCGCGATGGTCCATCCGTGGCATGAGGTGACCCCGGCGGTCGATGGAGAGCCCCTGCCGGGGCATTTTCGCGCGATCGTTGAGATCCCGAAGGGGTCGTCGAACAAGTACGAACTCGACAAGAAGAGCGGGATGCTCCGCCTCGATCGGGTGCTGAGCTCGGCGGTCTACTACCCCGCGAACTACGGGTTCGTGCCGCAGACGCTGGCCGAGGACGACGACCCGCTCGATGTGCTGGTGTTTTCGACGGAACTGATTCCGGCGCTATGCATTTGCGATGCCAGGCCAGTGGGCGTGATGACGATGATCGACGAGGGCCAGCCGGACCACAAGATCGTCGCGGTGCTCAAGAACGACCCCGTCTACTCGGATTATCAGAAAGCCAGCGACTTCCCGAAACACACCTTCAAGATGCTCAAGCGGTTCCTGGAGGATTACAAGCAGCTCGAAGGCAAGGGCGTCGAGGTGGACGACATCCTGCCGGCTGAGGTCGCGCACGCCACGATCGAAGATGCGTTGCACCGGTACTCCCAGAAGCGCCAGCACGGGTCGATTCTGGGCCTGCACGCCTGATCCCGATTCACGAAGAGGTCCGAGATGCTCCCCGAGATCGACCGAATCCTGCTCAGCCGCGACGAGATCAACGATCGCGTCAGCGCGATGGGCAAGCAGCTGTCGGCGGACCTCTCTGAGGCCGTTCGCGCGGACGGGCACGATCCTTTGGCGCACCCGGATCGAGTGGTCATGGTCCCCATCCTGACCGGCGCGATGGTGTTCGCGGCGGATCTGATCCGGGCGATGCCCATGAAACTGTCGCTGCGTCTGGTCACGGTCAGCAGCTATCCCGGCCAATCGACGGAGTCGAAGGGCGCGGCGATGCGGAGCGCCCTGCCTCCGGACCTGGCCGACCGCCACGTGGTGCTGATCGACGACATCCTCGATACCGGGTCGACCCTGCGCCTGGTCAGCGACCTGGTGAGCGAGCAGTCGCCGGCGAGCATCCGCACGTGTGTCCTGCTGGACAAGCCGGACCGGCGGACCCACGACATCGCGTGCGACTACCGGGGATTTTCCATCCCCGATGAGTTCGTGGTGGGCTACGGGCTGGACTACGACGGCTTCTACCGGAATCTGCCGGACATCGTGGCCCTCAAGCCAGACGCATTCGCCTGAAGACCAAATCTCGGTAAATGGGCGGTTGGGTCTGGTATTCACCCCGGCTTCCCGGCGATACTGCGGCGTCGGCGTCTGAGGGGCTTCCGAGGGGAAGCCCGCCGAAGTTCATCCTGATCCTGGAGGCCCTGTGCTCTTCCGCTCCCTGCTTTGCGCTGTCATCTGTGCGTTCCTTGTTCCCGCCCCGTTCGCCGTTGCCCAATCGCAACAGGCGTCGATTGAAGCCTCCGCCGATCAGGCGACGGTGTCAGCCCTGAACGGCGTGACCGTGTTCCTCCGCGACGGACGCGAGTTCACGGGTCGCCTGATCGAGGAAACTCCTCACAAGATCACGATCGAGACCACGATCTCGGGCATCACGGTCGAGATGACGTTCGGGGCGAACGAGGTCCAATCGATCGAGCGGTACGAGGACACCCCCGAACGACCTCGCCAGCCCGAGCGCGAGCAGGAGGCGTCGGAAGAGGCCGAGGGCGGCTGGGTGCGGGTTCCCGCGCACGGCACAATCGGTGTCGAACTCACGAAGAACTTCTTCGAGACCTGCGTCGAGAAGGCGTCCAACGCCGGCGCGGAAGTGATCATCTTCGAACTCAAATCGCCGGGCGGTTATCTCTACAGCCTGGATGAGATCTACGAGGGCTTGCAGGAGGCTCGTGATGACCTCCGAATCATCTTCTACGTGGACGACGAGTGCTTCTCCGCGGCGGCGCTGTTGTGCATTACGTCCGATGCGTTTTACGTCGGCCCGAACGCCTCGTTCGGTTCGGCGGTCGTGATTCAGGACAACGACAAGGGCGGCGTTGATGCGGTCAACGCGAAGTACGCCTCGGCGCAAGCCTCGATCTGGCGGACGCGCGCCGAGCGCCGGGGGCGTCCGGGGCTTCTGGTCAACGCGATGATGCTGGTCGATACGGAAGTCTGGGCGGACAAGTCGCAGTCGCCCTGGAGACTCTTTACATCACGCCCCGGCGGTGACAGCCGTGCCGAACTCGTCGTCGGCGACCGCGCGATCCTGTCGATGACCGCGAACGAAGCTGTTTCGCTCGGCGCGGCGGACGACGCACGCGACAACTTCGAGCATCTGCTGCGTGAACTCGGGCTGGAGAACCCCGAGCGCGAAGCGGTCAGTGGCGAGAGCCAGGCGCGGACGATCATCCGTTCCCAACAGCGTCGCATCAACGATCTCGAGAGCCGCATCGAGTTCATCGACGCTGTGATCGATCGGATCAACGAGGGGATCGAGGACGAATCGATCACCGTCGATTCGTTCCGGCGAGACCTCATCCGCGTTCGGTCGTCGCTGGATCGTGTCCGGCGCGAGATGGAGCAAACGGATTTTCTCCGCTTCCACTGCCTTCTGCACGGCTTGACCTACGAAGTCATCGATGAATACAAGAAGTCGATCGACGAGGCCCTCAGGATGCTCCGCTGATCGGCACCGCTCAGCTCTCCTCGTCTGATACTTCGACGGCCTTGCCCGACTCGGGGTCGTAGCGGTAGGTCTTGCCGGGTTCTTCGTTCCTGCAGGCCTTGTGGGTGCCGTCGCAGAACGGGAAGTTCTTCGTCAGCCCGCAGCCGCAGACGAACACGGGCTTGTCCTGCGGGTCGATTCGGACCGGGCCGGTGGCTTCGAAACGGACGATTCGTGGCATGGTTCAGGCCTCCTCGGAAGTCATCAAACGAGTCCTGAGGGTATCGGATCCGGGCGGACGCGGTCACGCGGGCGATTCGACCTCGCGAACAACTTCGCGCAGGGTTTCGAGCCCGGCGGACTGATCGCCGGTCTGCAGGTAGCCGCGCGAGACCACGCGATGGCCGCAGACCGGTTCGATGTTCTCGAGGACGTCTTCGGGGATGCAGAAATCGCGTCCGGACAGGACCGCTCGTGCGCGCGCCGCTTGGGCGAGCGCGAGTGTGCCGCGCGGCGAGAGACCGATGCGGAGGTCCTTGTGTTCGCGCGTCGCGTTGGCGAGGCGGATGATGTACTGCACGATCTCGTCGGCGATGCGGACATGGTCGGTCAGGTGCTGCAGGCGGATGACGTCTTGGTGGTCCATGACCGGGAGAAGTTCGATCAGGCGAGATTCCGATGGGCGCTGGTTGAGCACCTGTGCTTCGGCCTCCGGCGAGGGGTAGCCGAGACTGATCCGCATGAGGAAGCGGTCGAGCTGGTTCTCCGGGAGCAGGTATGTCCCCTCGAACTCGAAGGGGTTCTGGGTCGCGACCACCATGAACGGCTGCTCGAGGCGGATCACTCGCCCGTCCACTGATACCGTGGCCTCCTGCATGGATTCGAGCAGGGCCGACTGGGTACGAGGCGTGGTTCGATTGATCTCGTCGGCGAGCAGGATGTTCGCGAAGATCGGGCCGCGCTTGAACTGGAACTCTCCTGACTTCGAGTCGTAAACGGACACGCCGAGGACATCGGCGGGGAGCATGTCCGGCGTGAGCTGGACGCGGCTGAAACTGCAGTCGAGGGAGCGGGCGAGCGCGGTGGCCAGCACGGTCTTGCCGACGCCCGGCACATCCTCGATCAGCACGTGGCCCCGGGCCAGCAGGCAGACGATCAGGCGATCGATCGCGTCGACGTTGCCAATGTAGACCTGCCGGATGTTCTCGCGGAGGCGCTCGATGCGTTCCCGGGCTTCATCGGCCGTGAGGTCGGGCTCCCCGAGGGTCTCGGCTCGGGTGGGCTCGGGCTGGTCGGTTTGGATGCCGGTCATGCGTAGTCCTGGGTCCGAATCGTGAGGATGCGAGCGGTGCATGGTCGTCTCCGCGTAAACTTTTAGCCAGTGATACGCTCAGAAGACGACTCCCGATCCGATGAAGTCGCCGTTTCCGGTGATTCTTCCGCAGAATCTGGGAATTCGCTGCGCGATGGCAGCGCTCGCGTGGACCAGTCGCTGCGTGGATCACTGCCGTGCTTCGTCTGCGGGTACGAATTGAAGGGCCTCTCGATCCGGTCGGTCTGCCCGGAGTGCGGCACGGCGGTACGAGGCACGATCCTCTATCGGGTCGATCCGCGTGCGGACGAGTTCAAGCCGATCCGCTGGCCCCTGGTCACGGCGTGGGGGATCCGTTTCTGGGGTACCGGGGCGGCGACCGCGGCGATTGCGCTTTGGGTTCTCCGCCTGAGCGAGGTCAGCGGCTTCACCGGTCGCCGATCGGGCGCGGACTCGATTTGGTCGGTGCTTTCTGTGGTCGCGATCCTCGGCAGCGCCCTGGGTGCGTCCATGATGATCCGCCCGCACCGATGGACGGCCTCGGCAAAGTCGATCCTCGCGGCGATCGGGGTCGCGTGGTACGCGATCGTGATCATGGGCATGCTCATCGTGATCCGGTCCGACATCGACAAGGTCCCGGCCTACGGACACGAGCGGTCGCTCGACGCGATGCGCGAGATCGGGCGCATGGTCTTCGGTGTCGGCGTGCTCGGGGTGCTTTTGTGCATGCGCCCGATCGCTCGTGAGCTGGTCAAGCGATCGCTGGCGCTTCGGACCGGGCGGGTCGACCGCCAGACGATCCTCGCGATGAGCGCGGTCGTGGGCGTCGGCATCCTCGGCGACGCGATCCGGTGGGCCGTGGCCACCGACCTGATCGGGCCCGGTGGGGGAGTGCTGGACTTCATCGGTCGCCTGCTGGTGGTGCTCAGTTCGATGCTGCTCACTCTGGGGCTTGTCAGCGCGGCGGTGGACTCGTGGCGGATCAGCAACGCCATCCTGACTCCCAGCCCATCGCTGTCGGACATCTTCGGCGAGGCGGAACCTGCCACTTCGGCAGCCGGAAGCACGCCGCAGGCCGGCCTGTCAGAGGACGGCGGGCCGGCGGAGCCGTCGTTTCAGGCGTAAATCGCTATATGGCAGCGATTTAGGCGTGGGGCCATGTTGGCATCGCGGTTGTAGTTGTTCTATCGAGGCGATCGTGCGCGACACGCGCATCGCCCCTCGAACCGAACCATCGCCCGCTCGCGGGCAAAAAATCACCCGTCTCGGGCGACGCCACGTCGCCCACCTGAGCCCTGGAGAAAAGCAGACATGGCAGTGAAAGACCTCACCTTCGAGACCGATGCCCGTCAGGCCCTGCAGGCCGGCGTCGAGAAACTCGCCAAGGCCGTGAAATCGACCCTTGGCCCGCGCGGGCGCAACGGCGTCATCGATAAGTCCTGGGGCGGCCCGACCGTCACCAAGGACGGCGTGACCGTCGCAGAGGAGATCGAACTCCGCGACAAGGCCGAGAACATGGGCGTGATGCTCGTGAAGGAGGCCGCCAGCAAAACCTCCGACGATGCCGGAGACGGCACCACGACCGCGACCGTGCTCGCCGAAGCGCTCTTCACCGCCGGCCTGAAGTTCATCGCCTCCGGCGTCGATGCCAACGCGCTCGTTCGCGGCATGAAGAAGGGCGTCGAGATCGCCTCGAAGGAGATCACTTCGATCGCCCGCCCGATTGACGGCAAGAAAGACATCCAGAGCGTCGCGACCATCTCGGCCAACAACGACCCCGAGATCGGCAAGATCCTCGCCGACGCCTTCGAGAAGGTCGGCAAGGACGGCGTCATCACCGTCGAAGAGGGCAAGTCGCTCGAAACCGACATCGACGTCGTCGAGGGCATGCAGTTCGATCGCGGCTACCTGTCGCCGAACTTCGTCACCAACCCCGACGAGATGAAGGCCGAACTCGAGAAGTGCCTCGTGCTCATCCACGAGGACAAGATCGACAGCATCCAGACGCTCGTGCCGCTGCTCGAGAAGGTCATGGGCGCGAAGAAGCCCATCCTGATCATCGCCGAGGACATCACCGGCGAGGCGCTCAGCACGCTGGTCATCAACAAGCTCCGCGGCACGCTGCAGGTCGCCGCCGTCAAGGCGCCGGGCTACGGCGATCGTCGCAAGGCCATGCTCCAGGACATCGCCGTCCTCACGGGCGCCAAGCCGGTCATGAAGGACCTCGGCATCAAGCTGGACTCGGTCTCACTGGCCGACCTCGGCATGGCCAAGAAGATCGAGATCACCGGTGACACCACGACCATCCTCAACGGTGCGGGCGACTCGAAGGAGATCCAGGCCCGCGTCGAGCAGATCCGTCGCGAGATCGAGGCCGCTTCCAGCGACTACGACCGCGAGAAGCTGCAGGAGCGCCTCGCCAAGCTTTCCGGCGGCGTGGCCCAGATCAACGTGGGCGCCGCTTCCGAAGCCGAGCTCAAGGAGAAGAAGGCCCGCGTCGAGGACGCGCTGCACGCGACCCGTGCCGCGATCGCCGAGGGCATCGTCCCCGGTGGCGGCGTGAGCTTCGTCCACGCTCGGAAGAAGATCGAGTCGAACCGCGACTGGAAGTCGGTCTTCGGCAAGAAGACCGAGGTCTCGGCCGATGACATCGGTCACTCCAAGTACGACTACGCGGCCGGCTTCGAGGTCGTCCGCCAGGCGCTCTCGGTTCCGCTGGAGACCATCGCCGACAACGCCGGTGCCAAGGGCCGGGTCGTCGTCGCCAAGGTCACCGAGGGCGACGAGAAGATCGGCACCACCTTCGGCTTCAACGCGCTGACCCTGGAATACGGCGACATGGTCGACATGGGCGTGCTCACCCCCGCCAAGGTCGACCGCTCGGCGCTGCAGAACGCCGCGTCGGTCGCGACCATCCTGCTCACCGCCGATTGCATCATCACCGAGAAGCCCAAGGACGAAGACGACGACCACGGTCACGGCGGTGGCGGCGGCGGCATGGACCCCATGGGTGGCATGGGTGGAATGGGCGGTATGGGAGGAATGGGTGGTATGGGCGGAATGGGCGGCATGGGCTTCTGAGCCCCCCCTGATCACCCGTCTCACCAAGCGGAGCACCCATGTCCCACGCACGATCCATCGATCTCGGTCGCGAAGACGAACTCGTTCCCTGGAGCGAGTGGTTCCGTCGCGCCGCGACCTCGATGGAGCAGGTGCTCCAGGCATTGCCGGCGCCCGAGCCCAAGCCCGAACGGCCCAGCACACCCCGCTGGGTGTTCCGGGTCACGCTCATCGACGGCCGGGAGTTCGCCATCACGCAGGTCTCGACGCACATCAGTCGCGGCCGGTGCTTCCTCGGCGACAACCGTTGGGACGTCGGCCCGACCAAGCGCGACGTGACCGAGTCCGCCGGCAAGGTGGCCTCGGTCATCAACTCCGGCAGCCCGATCTGCGATGTCATCACCGGCTACACGATGATGGGCAACGGCAACGACGGGCTCCCGACCGTGCTCAATGTCCCGCCGCACATGATCGCCAGCGTCGAAGGCGTGCTGCTCCCCAGACGCCCGTCGACGGACAAGAAAGAAGATGAGCCGTTCGGCTTCGCCCGATGGGCGGCTCAGCAGAACGAAGGCGACCCGGAGCTCACCGAAGTGGAAGAGACCGGGTTCAACGAAGGGGCGGACTAACAACGGACACGTGTCCGCCCGCATCGCACGACAGAAACAAACCACAACACGCATCAAGCGTTTGCATCACGGAGAACACAAGCCATGGCAGTCAAGCCCCTCGAAGATCGCATCCTCGTCAAGCCCGACGAACCCGAAACCCGCACCGCGTCGGGCCTGTACCTCCCCGAGAACAGCAAGGAACGCCCGATGACCGGCAAGGTCGTCGCCGCCGGCCCCGGCAAGCGCCTGGAGAACGGCAATCTCGCCAAGCCGTCGGTCAAGAAGGGCGACACCGTGGTGTTCGGCAAATACGCCGGCACCGAAGTCGAGATCAAGGGCGAGAGCCACATGATCATGCGTGAGTCCGAACTGCTCGGCATCCTCGAGAAGAACTGATTCCCGAGCGCCCCTCCGACTGACTCACTACTGATACATACACGAGAAGGATCCACACCATGTCCAGCAAACAGCTGATGTTCTCAGACGCCGCGCTGCTCGAAATGAAGAAGGGCCTCGAGCGCCTCGCCAAGACCGTCAAGGTCACCATGGGCCCGCGCGGGCGCAACGTCGCCATCCAGAAGTCCTACGGCGGCCCGTCGGTCACCAAGGACGGCGTCTCGGTCGCCAAGGAAGTCTCCTTCCCCGAGCCCATGCAGAACATGGGCGCGAAGATGGTCATCGAGGTCGCCAAGAAGACCAACGATCAGGCCGGTGACGGCACCACCGCCGCCACCGTGCTCGCCGAGGCGATCTTCTCCGGCGGCCTGCGCCACATCACCGCCGGCGCGAACCCCGTCGCCGTCCAGCGCGGCATCAACGCCGCCGCCCAGACCGCCGCGGAAGCCGTCGACTCCCTCGCCACCCCCTGCAAGGGCAAGGCCGACTACCTCAAGGTCGCTACCGTCTCCGCCAACCACGACAAGACCATCGGCGAACTCATCGCCGAGGCCATCAACAAGGTCGGCGCCGACGGCGTGGTCGAGGTCGAAGAGGGCAAGGCCTCCGACACGACCCTCGAGTATGTCGAGGGCATGCAGTTCGACAAGGGCTACCTCTCGCCGTACTTCATGAGCGACCCCAAGACCTCCGAGGCGGTGCTGGAAGACTCGCTCGTGCTCATCCGCGAGAAGAAGATCTCCAACCTCAACGACCTGCTCCCGCTGCTCAACAAGGTGGCCGGTTCGGGCAAGCAACTGCTCATCATCGCCGAAGACGTCGAGTCCGAGGCGCTCGCCGCCCTCGTCGTCAACCGCCTGCGTGGCGTGCTGAAGGTCTGCGCCGTCAAGGCCCCGGGCTTCGGCGACCGTCGCAAGCAGATGCTCGGCGACATCGCCACCCTCACCGGCGGCACGTTCTTCTCCGAGGACCTCGGTCGCTCGCTCGAATCCATCGAGCTCAGCGAACTCGGCTCGGCCAAGAAGATCGTCGTCAACAAGGACTCGACCACCATCATCGAGGGCGCCGGCAAGAAGAAGGACATCACCGCCCGCGCCGAGCAGATCAAGGCCCAGATCGAGCGTTCCTCCAGCGACTACGACAAAGAGAAGCTCAACGAGCGCCTGGCCAAGCTCACCGGAGGCGTGGCGATCATCAACGTCGGCGCCGCGACCGAGACCGAGATGAAGGAGCGCAAGGACCGCGTCGACGACGCGCTCAACGCGACCCGTGCCGCGGCGCTCGAGGGCTACGTCCCCGGCGGCGGCACCGCGCTGCTCCGCACCATCGACGCCCTCGAAGCTGGACGCAAGAAGGCCAAGGGCGACGAGAAGATCGGCTACGACATCATCCTCGGCGCGGTCGAAGCCCCGCTGAAGCAGATCGTCGACAACGCCGGCCTCGACGGCGACCTCGTCGTCGAGAAGGTCAAGGAGCTCAAGGGCAACAACGGCTTCGACGTGATCACCGAGACCTATGTCGACATGGTCAAGGCCGGCATCATCGATCCCGCCAAGGTCATCAAGAGCTCCCTGGTGAACGCCGCGTCCGTCGCGGGTCTCATGCTCACCACCGATGTGATGATCACCGACCTCAAGGACGGCGACAAGGCCGTCGCCGGCGCGGTCGACTGATCAGTTCCCGACCTTGCTGAATGACCACACCGGTCTCGCCCGTGAAAGCGGGCGAGGCCGTTTCATGATCCGCACGACGACCTCAAGCGTTCCACGGACGGGCAGCCGATGACCACCACCCGCGACTACTACGAAGTACTCAACCTCGAGCGCACCGCCGATGGTGACGAGATCAAGCGGGCGTATCGCCGGCTCGCGATGAAGTACCACCCGGACCGCAACCCCGGCGACGCCGAGGCCGAGCGCATGTTCAAGGAGTGCGCCGAGGCCTACGAGGTGCTCTCCGACGAGCAGAAGCGCAAGGTCTACGACCAGTACGGCCACTCCGGCCTCAAGGGCGGCATGGGCGGCGCCACCGCCACCCACGGCTTCACCAACATCGAAGACATCTTCTCGATGTTCGGCGACATCTTCGGCGGCATGGGCGGACGACCCGGCGCCGGCGGGCGACGAGGCCCCGCACGCGGCTACGACCTCGAAACCGAAGTCGAGATCGACCTCGCCGAAGTGCTCACCGGCACGCAGGTCGATGTCGAGTTCACCCGTCTCGATGTCTGCCAGACCTGCACCGGTTCGGGAGCCAAACCCGGCTCGAACCCGGTCACCTGCGAGACCTGTGCCGGGCACGGCCAGGTCGTGCAGACCGGCTTCGGCGGCATGTTCCGCATGCAGACCACCTGCCCCGCCTGCAAGGGCCGGGGCAAGACCATCAAGGACAAGTGCTCCGACTGCCACGGCAAAGGGCGTGTGCCGCGCAAGCGCAAACTCTCGGTCAACATCCCGCCGGGCATCCGCGACGGTCAGGCCGTGCGCGTCGGCGGCGAGGGCGAACCGCCACCGCCGGAACTGTCCCCCGAGGGAACCGGCATGCGAGGCGACCTGCACGTGGTCGTGCGCGTCGAGGAGCATGAGGTCTTCAAGCGCGACGGCGACCAACTCATCCTCGAGATGCCCATCAGCTATTCGCAGGCGGCGCTCGGTGCCCACCTCGATGTGCCGACTCTCCGCGAGCAGGCGTCGATCGTCATCCCCAAGGGCACGCAGCACGGCGCGGTGTTCCGCGTCGAGGGCGCGGGCCTGCCCAACCTCCGCACCAAACGCCGCGGCGACGTGATCGTCGTTGTCGAGATCGAAGTCCCCAAGAAGCTCGGCTCGCGACAGGAGGAACTCCTGCGCGAACTCGCCGAACTCGAGGGCGAGGGAGGCATCCTCCCGCGCAAGGACGGATTCTGGAGCAAGGTCAAGGACCTGCTCGGCAACTGACCGGTCCACCACACTCTCCCCATCCAAGCAACCACCATGAACGACCAGAACCAACAGCCCAGCGACAAGCAGACGAAAAAGCGCGCGAAGGAACTGCGCGACCGCCTGAACGAACTCGCCGCCGAAAACGAGTCGGCCCAGACCGAAATGGACCAGATCCAGCAGGAACTGGCCGAGATCGACGGAGAATCGCTCGACGGCGAGTCGATGCCCGTTGACCCGTCCGAAGCACTCCGCGCCGACCTCATGGCGGCCGAGAGCAACTACCACCGGGCGCTGGCCGACTTGCAGAACTACAAGCGGATCTCCGGCGAGAACGAGAAGCGCGCCCGCGAGGCCGGCAAGGCCAGCGTGCTCGAGACGCTCGTGAGCGTGCTCGACACCTTCGACATGGCCATGAAGATGGACCCGGAGAAGACCCCCGCGTCCGCGATCATGCAGGGCATCGAGATGATCCGCTCGGAGATGATGCGGGGCCTGTCGCAGGTCGGCTTCACCGCCATCAGCCCCGGCACCGGCGACGAGTTCGACCCCAACCGGCACGAGGCCGTCGAGCGCGTCGAGGCGGCCGAGGTCGAGCCCGGCTCGGTGGTCGAGCTCAAGCAGTCCGGCTACGCCCTGCACACGCGCGTGCTCCGCCCGGCCAAGGTCACCGTCTCCGCCGCCGATGAAGACCAGCAGACCGTTCCCAGTGACGAAGGCTCCAACGACGAAGGCACCGGCGACACCAGCGCCGAGCGCGAGTAACATCCATGCCCACCTACGACTACCGCTGCAACGCCTGCGAGCACCAGTTCGAAGAGTTCCAGTCCATGAGCGCCAAGCCGCTGAAGAAGTGCCCCGAGTGCGGCAAGCCCAAGCTCGAGCGCCTCATCGGCACCGGCGCGGGCGTGATCTTCAAGGGCTCGGGCTTCTACGAGACCGACTACCGCAGCGAGTCGTACAAGAAGGCCGCGAAGGCCGACAGCGACAGCGGCAAGAGCGATTCGAAGTCGGACTCGAAGAGCGAAGGTAAATCTGAGAAGAAGGCAGAATCGTCTTCCACGAAGTCTGAATCCAAGCCCGGGAAGTCAGATTCAAAGAAGCCGGCCAAGTCCGGCGACTGAATCGAGCGCACGCGCCGTGACCAAGGAACCAGCGAACCCGCAGCCCGGCATCCTCGCCCACGGCATCGACCTCATCGAGGTCGAGCGCATCGCGCGCATGCTCAGCGAGCACCCCGAGCGCTTCCGCGATCGCGTGTTCACGGAGGGCGAGATCGCCTACAGCGAGGCCAGCCGCAAACGCGCCGCCGAGCACTTCGCCGCCCGGTTCGCCGCGAAGGAGGCGGTGCTCAAGGCCCTCGGCACCGGCTGGCGCGACGGCATCGCCTGGACCGACATCGAGGTCCGACGCGACCCCGCCGGAGCCCCCTCGATCCGGCTGTCCGGCGAGGCCCAGCGGATCGCCGAGTCGAAAGGCATCACGGGTTGGCTGGTGAGTATCAGCCACACCGCGTCGCTCGCTCAGGCGTCCGTGATCGGGACGGGGAACGCGACCGGGTGAGGGAATGCCGGTAGCATCGTAAGAGTCCGATAGTCTCCGGATTTGCTTTGATCTTGAACCCCGCCCGGTGATAATGCCCAGCCATGTCCCAGCGACGCAAAAACCCGGCGCTCTACGAACTGCTCGGTTCGCGTCCGATCAACAAGCCGGGCGCCGGGCGTCCGCCGGTCGAGGACCCCATCGAAGATGACCAGGAGGATTCCGCCTTCGGGATCAAGCCCGGGCGCACCATCCGAATCCCCGTCGGCTATCTGTTCTTCGCGATCGCCGGCGTCATCGCCCTGATCTTCGGCGGCTACATGCTCGGCTACGCCCAGCGCGACCGCATCGCCGAGCAGGAGAAGCTCCGGGCCCTGACCAGCGACGACCCCGACGGCGGAGGGGGCGGGGCCATCGCCGACCCGCTCAACCGGGGCTCCAGCGAGCAGAACACGCCCAGCCGCCCGAACACCGGCGGCTCGACCCAGCCGGTCAACAACAGCGGCTCAACCGCGAACCCGCCCCGGACCGGTTCACCTCTGGAGAATGTCTGGTTCGTCCGTGAGGGTGTCCGCGATCCGCGTGAGCCCGGGTTGAACTACTTCATCCTGGCGACCAACTACCCGTGGGACGAGGCCGAACGGGCCGCCCTGTACCTCGGTCAGAACGGCGTCGCCGCCGTGGTGTACCCCAGCAGCCGATCGAATCGCTGGAATCTCTCCACGCGACGGGGGTTCGAGGGCGGCACGTTCCGCGACCGTGAGGCTCAGGACCTCGTGGACCGGATCAAGCAGATCGGCGAACGGTTCCAGTCCACCGAGCGTGGGGCCACCGATTTCGACGATCTGTACCCGGCCCGGCTGGACTGATCCGGCCATTCCGGATCGCCCGCGGCCTTGAACAGCCCGTCGTTTCTCGCTATTCTTGTCGGCCCGGCACATCGAAGACGCCGGATCGCCAGAGCAAAGGATCTTCCCATGAGCCTCGACCAGTCCCTCAAGACCGCCGGCAACCTGACCAAGCACCGCAACGTGCTCAAGCGTCACGAGCGCATCGAGCGCCTCAAGGACACGAAGGACTTCGATCCGCAGGACAAGAAGGTCCTCCACCTTCAAAAGACCGGCAACCGCAAGGTCCGCTGAGTCCGCGGGCGTCGTTCGGCGCCCTTCGATGACCATCGATGCATGACCAGGGCGCTCGATTTGCGAGTGCCCTTCTTTCTGCGCTGCCCACCGACACCTCCCCACGCCCGAGGCACACGCCATGGATCTGGACCGGCTGATCTCCCCACGCGCGAAATCCCTCGACGCCTCCGGCATCCGGCGCGTCTTCGAACTCGGCGCGACGATGAACGACCCGATCAACCTCTCGATCGGGCAGCCCGATTTCCCGGTGCCCGCCAGTGTCAAGGATGCCGCGATCGCCGCGATCCGCGAGGACCGCAACGGTTACTCGATGACCGGCGGCATTCCAGAACTCCGCGACCGCTGCGCATCGTGGATCGCCTCCGACCTCGGCTGGCCCGATGCGTCGACCGATGCGGGGCGCAGCCAACTCGGCGTCGCCGTGACCTCCGGCACCTCGGGCGCGCTGTTCCTCATGAACATGGCCCTGCTCGGACCCGGCGACGAGATCATCATCCCCGACCCGTACTTCGTGGCGTATCCCCACATGGCGACCTTCGCCGGCGGGCGCGCCGTTCGCTGCGACACCTACCCCGACTTCCGCATGACCGCCGAGCGGGTTGAGCCGCTGATCACGCCCGCGACGAAAGCGGTGCTGCTGAACTCGCCCGCGAACCCGTCGGGCGTGGTGATGACGCAGGCCGAGTGTCGCGAACTGCTCGAACTGTGTCGCGCCAAGGGCGTGCTGCTCATCTCCGACGAGATCTACGACGAGTTCTGCTTCGATGACGCCCGTGAGGACTTTGCAAACGGTCGCAAGTGCCCCAGCCCCTGTCGCGAGCCCGGCTCGCACGAGGACACGCTGCTGATCCGCGGCTTCGGCAAGACCTACGGCTGCACCGGCTGGCGCATGGGCTACATCGCCGGGCCGACCCGGCTGGTGCAGGAAATCGCCAAACTGCAGCAGTACAGCTTTGTATGCGCGCCCACGCCGCTGCAGTGGGGGTGCATGGCAACCTTCGAGGCGGACATGTCCGGCCCGCTGGGCGACTACGCGACCCGACGCGATCTGGTCATCGAGAAGCTCGGTCAGTACACCGAGGTTGCTCGGCCCGGCGGCGCCTTCTACAGCTTCATCAAGGTCCCCGAGCGCCTCGGCATGACCGGGAAGCAGTTCTTCGAAGCCGCGGTGAAGAAGAACGTGCTCATCATCCCGGGCGGCGTGTTCTCCGAGCAGGACACACACTTCCGCCTGAGTTTCGCGACCGCGAAGCCCCGCCTTATCGAGGGACTGGACCGCCTCGCCGAACTCATGGCGGGCTGATTGACCGCGCCGCATTGAAGCCCTGCCTCGGCAGGGCTACCCTTCTCGATTCTGTGGCAGCCGGGCCCTGCTCGGCCTTCGCCCCGACCTCCATTTCCACATCTCACCGCTCGTGTTTGTCGAGCGACGCTTCCAGAAAGGCAGCCCCCATGGCTCTCAAAGTGGGCATCAACGGCTTTGGTCGCATCGGACGTCTCGTCTACCGCATCGCGTCGCAGACGCCCGACATCGAGATCGTCGGCGTCAACGACCTTGTCGATGCCGACAACCTCGCCTATCTGCTCAAGTACGACACCATGCACGGCCGGTTCCGCATCGGCGGCAACGAAGCCGATGTGCAGGTCGCCGACGGCTCGTTTTCGGTGAACGGCAAGGCCACACGCACCACCGCCGAGCGCGATCCGGCGTCGCTGCCCTGGAAGGATATGGGCTGCGACTATGTCCTCGAATCGACTGGCCTGTTCACCGCCGGCGACGACGCGAAGAAGCACCTCAGCGCCGGCGCGAAGCGCGTGCTGATTTCCGCGCCGACCAAGACCCCCGACGCCGTGAAGACCATGTGCTACAAGGTCAACCACGACCAGTACGACCCGGCGAAGGATCAGGTCATCTCCAACGCGAGTTGCACCACCAACTGCCTCGCGCCGATCACCAAGGTCATCAACGACGCCTTCGGCCTCGAAGAGGGGCTGATGACCACCGTCCACGCCGCGACGGCGACCCAGCCTACGCAGGACGGTCCCTCGAAGAAGGATTACCGAGGCGGGCGCAACGCCTACATGAACATCATCCCGGCCAGCACCGGCGCCGCGAAGGCGGTCGCGCTGTGCATCCCCGCGGTGAAGGGCAAACTGACCGGCATGGCGTTCCGCGTGCCGACCGCCGACGTGTCCTGCGTCGACCTGACCTTCCGCACGTCGAAGGCGACCAGCCTCGACGAGATCAACGCCGCGATGAAGTCCGCGGCCTCCGACGCCATGTCCGGCGTGCTGTACTACACCGAGGAGGAGGTCGTATCGTCGGACTTCGTCTCGCACCCCGGCTCGTCGATCTTCGACGCCAAGGCCGGCATCGAACTCAACGACCGGTTCTTCAAGGTCGTCTCGTGGTACGACAACGAGTTCGGCTACGCGTCGCGCTGTGTCGACATGCTCCGCATGATGGCCCAGAAAGACGGCCTTCTGTGAGCCGTCCCGTCCTCCACTGAAGCTCTGCGACAGGCCGTCCGGCTCTCGGGCGGCCTGTCTGTTTCTGAGAAGGTTTTCGTTTGAACAGGGAACTTCGGGCTTTCGGCGTGCGAATGACTGGGTAGCCACGAAGCCGGCTGAGGATCGGGCCGATTCAGAACCTTGGGATCCGACGCAAAATCGTCGGTTCTCGGTCCTTGAGGGCCGCTGGAAGCGTTGACACCCGGAGGGGGCCGATCTAGTTTGCCACGGGAGTAGCCCGTATTTGGGGGCGCAGGCGAGACGCGTGAACAAGAGCCAGTCATCCAGGCGGGTCGATCACAGCGACGGCACGAAACTGCCCATGCCCGAGGATTCTGCTGCGCCCCGTTCTTCCGGTAACGCCGGCACCGACCCCAACGACGACAGCCGGCTCCCGATGCCCGAGGACACGGTCGAGATCCTGACCGGTCGAAAGTCGAGCGGTGACTCGGGAGGCGACTCCAAGTCCGGCTCCAGCGCCGCCGGCGGCTCGGCCGTCGGTTCGATGGACACCATCGTCGGCCGACTCGTCATCGAGCAGGGGCTGGCGACCGACGACGAAGTGAAAGCCGCGATCGCCAAGGTCGCCGGCGGTTCCGACCCGAGCGACAAGTCGTTCGCCGAGATCCTCGTCAACAAGGGCGTCATCACCCAGGCCCAGCTCGAGCGCCTGCGCAAGCAGGTCGAGGCCGAGCGATCCGGACAGCAGATCCCCGGTTACCGCGTGCTCGGCAAGCTCGGCGCCGGAGCGATGGCCGCGGTCTTCAAGGCCCGCCAGATCTCCCTCGACCGCCTCGTCGCGATCAAGGTGCTCCCTCGCAAGTTCAACGGCAACCGCCAGTTCATCGAGCGTTTCTACGCCGAGGGGCGTGCCGCCGCCCAACTCAACCATCCGAACATCGTGCAGGCCTTCGATGTGGGAAAGGCCGGCGAGTTCCACTACTTCGTGATGGAGTACGTGGACGGCGGGACGGTGCACGACACCATCGTTCAGAACAAGCGGTTCGACGAGACCGAGGCGATCAACATCGCGATCAACGTCGCCGAGGCGCTTGAGCACGCGCACGAGCGCGGTCTCATCCACCGCGACGTCAAACCCAAGAACGTGATGATCACCAAGGGCGGCGTGGTGAAACTCGCCGACCTCGGTCTGGCCCGAGCCATCGATGACAAGGACGCCGCCCTCGCCGAGAAGGGCAAGGCCTACGGCACGCCGTACTACATCAGCCCGGAGCAGATCCGGGGCGAGGTCAATGTCGGCCCACAGGCGGACATCTACTCGCTGGGCGCGACCATCTATCACATGGTCACGGGCAATGTGCCGTTCAACGGCAAGAACCCCAAAGAGGTGATGGAGAAGCACCTTAAGCAGCCGCTCGTGCCACCGGACCATGTGAACCCCAAGCTCTCGGCGGGCATCTCCGAGGTCATCGAGATGATGATGGCCAAGAGCCGGCGCGAGCGCTACAAGAACGCCAAAGACCTGCTCATCGACCTCCGCGCCGTCAAGCGCGGCGAGGATCCGCCGATCGCGCACAAGGAGACCACTCCCGACGCGCTGCTCGAGGTCGCGAACCTCCAGAAGTCCGTTGACGTCGCCGGTTCGGGCATGATCCCGGTCGACCAGAGCCGCCCGAAGGGCATCTGGGGCGAGCCGATCGTCAAGGGGCTGGTCTCCGTCGTGATCATCCTCGTGGTGATCGTGATCGGCCTCGTGGCGCTGGTCGCCGCAAACCTCTGAAGACCTGATTTTTCCGGGTGCCGAAGCGTCCGGGCGCCGGGCACGCCGCGCTGTCGTCGCGGTACCATTGCGCCTTCTCAACCCCACCCCAACCGATCCGGAGCGCGCATGGAACTGTATATCGACACTGCCAACATCGACGAGATCAAGCAGGCCCACGACATGGGCGTGCTCGACGGCGTGACCACCAACCCGTCGCTCATCGCCAAAGAGGGCGTCGACTACGGCAAACGCCTCGAAGAGATCTGCGCGGTCGTTGATGGGCCCGTTTCCGCCGAGGTGATCGCCCTCGACTTCGACGGCATGATGAAAGAGGGACGCGAGCGCGCAAAGATCGCCGACAACATCGTCATCAAACTGCCCAGCACGGTCGAGGGCCTCAAGGCCTGCAAAGCCTTCAGCGATGAGGGCGTGCGCACCAACCTGACGCTCTGCTTCCAGCCGCTCCAGGCGCTCATGGTAGCCAAGGCCGGCGCGTTCCTCGTGAGCCCGTTCATCGGGCGCGTCGACGATATCGGTGAGGACGGCATGCTCCTCATCGAGAACATCCGCCAGATCTATGATAATTACGGTTTCACCACCAAGATCCTCGCCGCGTCGATCCGCCACACCAAGCACATGCTCGACTGCGCCCTCGCCGGCGCGGACGTCGCCACCGTGCCGTTCGGCGTCATCAAGGGACTGATGAACCACCCGCTCACCGACAGCGGTCTCGAGAAATTCCTCGCCGACTACAAGAAGGCGTTCGGCGGCTGATCAGGCCTCGTCCGGCGATCGCCAGATGTCACCGTCGGCGATCTCCACCGAGTTGTCCGCCGGGTCGCGGAAATAGATCGACCGCGCCCCGGTCGGCCAGTCGCGCTCCATCTCGATCGCGATGCCGAGTTTCTTCAGTCGGGCTCGCCACGCGCCCAGGCCGTCCGGCTCGCAGGAAAAGCAGATATGTCCCGGCCCGGTCGCGCCGTGGGCCGGCACCTTGCCATCGGTCTCGCCGGCGGCGAGCTCGGGCTGGAAGAGCAGCAGCACGCTCGTGTTGTCCACGCGGAACGATGCGCCGCGGTCCGACAGCGTGATCCGCGGGAACCCGAACACCCGTTCGTAGAACCCGACCGTGGTGTCGAGATCCGGCGCGTACAGCACCGTCTCGTGGATGCCCGTGATGGCTGGGGGTGCGTCCGCCACGCCGGTCCGATCAGTCGACGAGGAAGGTGAACTCGATCTCGACCGGCGCGTTCAGCGGCAGCGACGACACGCCGACCGCCGCCCGGGCGTGTTTGCCGTCGTCGTGCATGAGTTTCGCGAGTAGGTCGGACGCGCCGTTGATGACCTTGGGCTGGTCGCCGAAGCCCGCTGCGCAGGCGACGAAACCGCCGAGGCGGACGACCCGCCGAACGCGCTTCAGATCACCGATCTCCTGCTCCAGCGCGGCCAGCCCGTTGAGGGTGCACTGGGCGGCACACCGCTGGGCCTCCTCGATCGAGACATGTTCGCCCACAAGACCAGAGGCCATCAGTTGCCCATCGCGAAATGGGAGTTGTCCACTGATGAAGACCATGCTCCCACTGTGGATCGAGACCGCCGGGACGTACGACGCGACGGGGGGCGGGGCCTTGGGGAGCGTGAGGCCCTGATTCTTGAGTTCCGTGAGGAGATCGGCCATCGTCGGCTCCCGTCAGGGGTGTATAATAGGTATATGTTCGGTTTCGCCAAACTTGAATTTTTTTCGGGCGTCTTGGAGACACCCGGAACCGTCGGTCCTTGACGGGCGAATGGTCTGGTGTATGGTATCGACTTGGGAGCATTGCGCAGACCCTGTAAAGATCGTATCTCCTTGACTGCCCTGATTTTCGGTCGTTCGACCGAGGCTTCATTCAAACGATCTCCAGACTGCGACCTCCCACTCGAACCCCATCCGGTTCCCCCCTCGGGTGTTCCGTGTGGCTGAGGGCAATCGATGCGAATCGGTTTCTCTCACCGGATGGCGTCAGTGAATCTGGCAGGCCGTGTGCCTGCCGTCGTAGTCAGGAGACTGTTTCTATGCAGAACACTCGCAACAAGCGGTCGGGCTTCACGCTCGTCGAGCTTCTGGTGGTCATCGCGATCATCGCGCTGCTCGTCGGCATCTTGCTGCCCGCGCTGTCCAAGGCCCGCAAGAACGCCAACCAGGTCAAGTGCCTGACCAACGCTCGCGCCATCGGCCAGGGCTTCACGCAGTTCGGCAGCGACAACCGCGACAACTACCCGCTGCCCTCGCTCATCGACCGCGTCGGTGACACCGAGACCATCAACACCGGCAACGATCGTCGCGACCGTACCGGTGCGATCTACTCGATCCTCATCTTCCAGGACATCCTCGTCCCCGAGTCGATGGTCAGCCCGGCCGAGGCCAACGGCAGCATCCGCGTGAACGAGGAATACGAGTTCACCACGCCCGAGGGTGCTCAGAACCCCCGCCGCGCCTCGTGGGATCCGAAGTTCAAGGGCACGCCCGTCGCTGAGGGCTCCGGCATCCAGGGCATCGACCCGACGGTCGGCCACACCTCGTACGCGCACGCCACCCCCTACGGTGCCCGTCGCGCCCAGTGGAAGAACACCTTCAGCACCTCGGTTCCGATCGTCGCCAACCGCGGCCCGGTCTTCCAGGACACCCAGACCCCGGACCCGCAGCAGGGCTGGCAGCAGGAGCTCAACAGCCAGCAGGGTGAGGCCTCGACGGCGAACCTCGTGCACGGCAGCTTCGGCACCTGGCGCGGCAACGTGGTCTACGCCGACAACTCCGGCGGCTTCGAGAACGACCCGGACCCCGCTTCGGTGACCTTCAACGACACGACCGGCAGCGATCCGATCGCGCAGCGCGACAACCTGTTCGTCGATGAGACCAACGAGGGCAACAACCTGCAGGATCAGGCCCGTCGCAACGCCTACCTCCGTCTGTACTCCCAGGGCGCCTCGTCCAGCGATATCCAGAACATCGGCACGGTTCTGGATCCCGGCAGCGGCTTCGCCTGGGCCGACGGCGTCTGAGCCGCTTGAACTCACGATGACGCGGGCCCGGCCCGCGTCTTGTGTGTGGAATCAGTCCCCGGCATCGCGTTTCGACGCGATGCCGGGTTTCTCGGAACCAGAGGCCATATTCGGCCGTACAGACATTCGATAGACATACGACCTGCCCTCTCCAGGCGCTTCCCTCGTCTGAAACGCAGCGGACCGGTCGCTAGAACGAAAGTGGAGTAGACGCATGAACAAGAAGCGTGGATTTACCCTCGTCGAGCTGCTGGTGGTGATCTCGATCATCGCCCTGCTCATCGGCCTCCTGCTGCCGGCGCTGAGCAAGGTTCGCAAGAACGCTCAGCAGCTCAAGTGCGGCACCAACGTCCGCGGCATCCACCAGGGCCTGGTGAACTGGGCTCAGGGCGACAACGAGAGCTACCCGATCCCCTCGGTCCTCGACCGTGCGAATTTCACCGAGGCCGCGGCCAACCCCGGCCAGGCAAGCAAGGACCGCACCGGCAACATCTGGTCGCTGCTGATCTTCTCCGAAACGCTCAGCCCCGAGATCTTCGTCTCGCCGGCCGAGATCGATCCGGACATCCGTCAGCCGGTGCTCCTCGATTCGCGCGAGGACAGCGAGTTCAACTACGCGTTCCCCGAGACCGCTGAGAACCCCGCGAAGGCGCTCTACGACCCGCAGTACCGCGGCTCGAAGCTCGATGTGCAGGACAACAACTCCGGCGTGACCGGTGACATCTACGGTCACAACAGTTACGCCCACATCCCCGTCGCCGGTGCCTCGCTCGAGAACTGGTCCACCGTGACCGCTCTCGGCAACATCGCCGTCATCGGCAACCGCGGCCCGGTCTACGTGCCCGCTCAGGGCGGCAGCCCGATCACCGCAGGCCCCTCGGAAGAGTGGCGTCTGGCGACCGGCAACCAGGCCGGCGGCGTCGGTGAGAACTCGCAGACCCTCCTGATCCACGGCTCGCGCAGCTCGTGGGCCGGCAACGTCGGCTACAACGACGGCTCGGTCAGCTTCGAGAACGAGCCGAACCCCAGCTCGCTCCGTGGCCTGCGTGACACCGCCCCGGCCGCTATCGGCGAGCCGCAGCCGATCTTCAACGACAACGTGTTCGTCTTCGAGAACACCTCGGTTGCTCCGGGCCTCCGCAAGAACGCGTACCTGCGTATCTGGGCTCGCGGCATCCCGACCGTCGGTGGCAACGCCAACTTCGCGTACGGCATCGCCCCGTGGAACAACCAGAACGGCACGGCGACCTCCCTGCCGAGCAACGCGTTCGTTTACTTCGACTAAACCGCGCCGAGCATCGTGAACCGCATCAGCCGGCCTCCCTTCGCGGGGGGCCGGTTTTTTGTTGTGCCGAACGAGTTCGCCTCTCGAAACCGTTGAGCGGGATCACGAAATCCGGAACCGCTGTGAGATACCCGCCGTATCGACGGGTGAGACTTCCGAACCCGCACCGCAGCGAATGGCTCGCTGATGGCGTGGCGTTCATCTCGACAACGAAAGAGGAGCGGACGCATGAACGCCACGCGTGGATTTACCCTCGTCGAATTGCTGGTGGTGATCTCGATCATCGCATTGCTCATCGGCCTGCTTCTCCCGGCGCTGAGCAAGGTTCGCGGCAACGCGCTGCAACTGCGATGCGCAACCAATGTTCGCGGCATCCACCAGGGCCTCACGGACTGGGCCCAGGGCGACAACGGAAGCTATCCCATTCCCTCGATCGTTGACCGGGCGAATTTCACCGAAGCCAAACCGCTCCCGAATCAGCCAGGGAAAAACCGCACCGGCAACATCTGGTCGCTGCTGATCTACTCCGGAGCGGTGACGCCCGAGATGTTCGTCTCACCGGCCGAGATCGACCCGGACATCCGTCCGCCGCAACTGCTCGATCGGCGCGAGAACAGCGAGTTCAACTACTCCTTTCCAGAAACGGCCGTGAACCCGTCGAAGGCGCTGTACGACCCGCAGTTTCGCGGCTCGAAGCTCGACCCGCAGGCAAACAACTCCGGAGTGGTCGGTCAGGTCTACGGGCACAACAGTTACGCTCACCTCCCGATCGCGTGCGCCGCGATGGAAAACTGGTCCACCGTGACCGCCCTCGGCAACACCGCCGTCGTCGGCAACCGCGGTCCGGTTTATGTGCCGGCGCAGGGGGGCAACGCAGTGAACACGCCGCCGTCGGAGGAATGGCGTCTCGCGAGCGGCAGCCAGATCGGCGGCGTCGGGGAGCACTCGCAGACGCTCCTGATCCACGGCTCGCGCAGTTCGTGGGCCGGCAACCTCGGGTACAACGACGGCTCGGTCAGGTTCGAGAGCGAGCCGAACCCCGGATCGCTCCGCGGCCTGCGAGACACCGCACCCGGGTCGATCGGCGTTCCTCAGCCGATCTTCAACGACAACGTGTTTGTCTTCGAGAACACGGGTGTCGCGCCGGCGCACCGCAAGAACGCCTACCTCCGAGTCTGGGCTCGCGGCATCCCGTCGGTCGGGGGGAACCACAACCTCGCGTTCGGTCTCATTCCGTGGAACAACGCCAACGGCACGGCGACCACCCTGCCGAGCAGCGCGTACGTCTACTTCGACTGATTGGCCCCGGAGTCCGGATGGCGTGAGTCGGCCTCCCTTCGCGGAGGCCGGTTCCCATTCTTGAGCCCTCCGGTACAATGCCGCGTCCTATGCCGCAAGATCCCGCGACAACCTCCCCGACGGTCTATCTGGAGACCTTCGGCTGCCAGATGAATGAGCTCGACTCGGAACTCATCACGGGGCAGTTGCGTTCGCTGGGATACCGCTTCTCCGGCGAGCCGGACGACGCGTCGGTGGTCCTCTACAACACCTGCTCGGTCCGCGATCTGGCCGAGCAGAAGGTGCGCTCGCGACTCGGCGAGATGGCGATGCGCAAGCGCCGCCAGCCGGACCTGGTGGTGGGGGTGCTGGGCTGCATGGCCGAGCGGGACGGGGCGGACATGATCCGGCGTTTCCCGGTGGTGGATCTGCTCTGCGGGCCGGCCGAGCTCGACAAGCTGCCGTCGCTGCTCGACAACGCCGTGCGGACGCGCCGCTCCATGCTCTCGGAACTGCCCGAGGACGAGCGTGAGCCGCTGCACGACGAGGCATCGGGCGACTGGAGTCACCCGCTGGCGTCGCGCTCGGTGAACGCGATCGCGCTGCAGGGCAGCGCCTCACGCCGGAGCGGCACGCTCGCCGCGGCGGGCGACTCGCTGGAGATGCTCGACCTGTCGCGCACGGTCTCGCCGACGGACGACCAGCACAACGGCTCGGCGTACGTGCGGATCACGCGCGGCTGCAACAAGTTCTGCACCTACTGCGTCGTGCCGCACACGCGCGGCGCGGAGATCCATCGCCCGCCGGACCACATCGTCGACGAGTGCAAGCGCCTGGCCGATGCCGGCGTGATCGAGATCACGCTGCTGGGCCAGACCGTGAATCACTACCGCTTCGAGCATGGGGCGGCGGTGACGGTTGACGGCGTGCTCCAGCCCCAGAAGGGCCGGACCTACAAGGGCTCGCACAACCGCGACCTGTACGCCGGTGAGAACACGACGACGTTTGCGGACCTGCTGAGGCGGATTCACGACGAGGTGCCGGCGATCCAGCGCCTGCGGTTCGTGACGAGTTACCCGAAGGATTTCGGCGACGACGTGCTGGAAGTGATGCGCGACTCGCCCCGGATCTGCCGCTACCTGCACTGCCCGGTGCAGTCGGGCTCCGACGAGGTGCTCAAGCGGATGAACCGCGGCTACACCGTGGCGGAGTACATGGACTTCGTCGAGCGGGCGAGAGCGATCCTGCACGAACCTGAGAAGGGGCGCCCGCTGACGATCGCCGGCGACATCATCGTCGGCTTCTGCGGCGAGACGGACGAGGACTACGCCAAGACCGTCGAACTGCTGGAGCGCGTGCGCTTCAAGAACAACTTCATCTTCAAGTACTCGCCCCGTCCCGGCACCGCGGCCTACGGACGCATCCCCGACGATGTGCCCGAGCAGGTCAAGCGGGACCGCTGCAACGACCTGCTGGCGGTGCAGAACCACATCTCGGCGGAAATCAGCCGGGAGCAGATCGGGCGCGAGTTCGAGGTATTCGTGCAGGGCGTGAGCGTGCGCGAGCGCCGCAAGCACAAGGAGCCCGCCAAGAACGGCGCGATCGGGCTGACGGTGTCGGGCAGGGCCGTGGGCGGCCCCGCGAACGCGTGCGCCGTGGACGGGTCGAGCGTCGTGACGGACAAACCGGCCCCAACCGGTCCGGTCCAGATGAGCGCCCGGACCGACGGCGATCTCATCGTGGTCTTCGATTGCCCGGAGGGGCGATCGCCCGACGACCTGATCGGGAAGATCGTTCGTGCGCGCGTCCACGATGCGAGCGCGCTGACGCTGTTCGGGACCTTGATCGACTGATTCTCTGCGAACTTCCCCGTCTCAGCCGCCGAACTGATCGGTCTCGTCGCCTTTAGGCAGCCGCGCAACCTGCTCGGCCAGCCAGTCGTCGGCGAGTTCGACCACCTTTTCGTTGAACTCGTGGACGAAGCGCGACGGCACGTTGTTGGGGCGGTTGTTGATCAGGATGCTGAAGACGACCTGCTTGCCGGTTTCGGGGTCGATGACATACCCGGAAAGGGCGTGGACGCCGTTGAGGTATCCGCTCTTGGCGTGGACGCGGTGGTCGAGTTCGGCGTCCTGCATGCGCCGCTCCAGCGTGCCCCGACCGGGACGGGCGAGCGAGGCGATGTAGGCGTCGGCGAGTTTGGGGTCGTTGGCGAAAGAGATGAGCCATTCGGCGAGTGCCTGGGGCGTGACCGCGTTGGAGCGGGACATGCCCGAGCCGTCGGCGACGACGATTGCGCTGGCCGGGCTGCGTTCGAGGCGTTCCTGCACGAGCATGCGGACGACCGTGCCGCCGTTGGCCCACGAGCCCGGCTGGCGTGTGACTTCGTGCCCGATGCGCTTGAGAAGGGCCTCGGCGTAGAGGTTGTGCGAGTCCTCGTTGGTGCGCCGGAGGACGATTTCGATCGGCGTCCGCACCACATGGAGGTCGGTGCGGGCCTCGACGTCATCTCCGGTGCCGGCCCGACGGACGGTGCCGACGGAGACACCGACGTTGGCCAGACGGTCCTTGAGGATCGTGCCGAAGTGAATCGCGTTGTCGTGGATGGTCACCTTGATGGGGCTGCCGACCCAGCGGACATCGCCACGCAGGACGAGGTTGTTTGTGCCGTGGGCGCGGGCGGCCCATACCGTCTGCTGGCCCTTGCCGACCGAACGGGCCTGGTTGCGGACGCGGATGTCCGGCGAGTCGGGCTCGACGGTGAACGTGGGGGGTTCGCGCTCGCGGGTCGGCCGGGTGAAGACCTCGACGACGTTGGTGTAAAAGTTGAGCCCGCTGACCTCGGCGCAGTACCACTTGTTGAGTTGCTCGACCGGCCAGGTCGGGTGCACGTATTCCTCATCGAAGATGCGGGTGTCGAGGACGAGCTCGTCGAACTCGGTGACGCCGGTGGCGACGATGGCGTCGACCCATATGCCGAGGAACTGCTCGATGGAAAGGCCCATCTCACTGAGCAGTTCGGGGTCGGCGAAGGCGGGGTCTCCGCTTGCGAGAACGAGCAGGCGCGGGTTGGTGGAGCCCTGCTTGGGGGGCAGCGTCGCGAGGGTGGTCTCGAAGGAGAAGTCCGGTCCGAGGATGTGCAGCGCGGCTCCGGTCGTCAGCAGCTTCATGTTCGAGGCCGGGATGAACCGGTTGCTCGCTTTCTCGGAGCCGAGCGTGCGCCCGGTCTCGGGGTCGGCGATGACGACGCCGACGGTGGCGCCGCGAAGGCGGGACTCGTTGATGAGCCGGTCGAGCTCGCTCTGCAGTTCCTGGCCGATCGCGCTCGCGGGGAGCGCGAGGAGGGCGGCCAGGGCGAGGAGCAGGATCGATCGGGTTCGCGTCATGGTGGCGTCTCTCCGGGCGTGCGTTCGGGTCGCCCATCGGGTCAGAAACCGGGCGGATTGCGTTGTCATCGACCGGTCCGGCGATGTGGCTTCAACGGGGATGCAACCGGTGAATCGGCCCGTGGTTTCGGCGATCGGGCATCGCAGCGACTACACTGGCGGGTCCGTTTTCAGGACCAGTCACGATATGCCCACAACCGCCGGGAGAGACAACATGGCCGAGGCCAAGCCGGAGATCGCGTTCGACGAATTCGCCAAGGTGGACCTGCGCGTGGCCAAGGTCATCAAGGCCGAGGACCATCCCAACGCGGATCGCCTGCTCAAGCTCCAGGTCGACGACGGCTCGGGTGAACCCCGACAGATCTGCGCCGGCGTGAAGGCCTATTACAAGCCAGAGGATCTGGTCGGCAAGCACATCGTGATCGTGGCCAACCTCGCGGCGCGGAAGATCCGCGGCGAAGAGTCTCGGGGCATGCTGCTGGCCGCCAGCGACGCCTCGAAGGGCGAAGAGGAGCGGAACGTCGTGCTGATGATGCCGATGAGCGAGATCGCGCCCGGCTCGATCGTCAGTTGATCGGCTCGGCCTGGTCCGGAGCCGACTCGCCTTCGATCAGGTCGCGGACCTCGAGTTCGCGCGACGCCATGGCCTTGCTGATGAAAATCCGCTTGCCGTCGATGACGGCCGGGACCATGCCGCGCAGGGTCGGCTGGTCGGTCGGCAGGTCGATCGCGTGCCACGGGATCGACATCGGCGCGTGCAGCGCCCCGATGACCGGCGGCAGGCGCAGGTGCAGATGATCGTCGTCGATGGCGTAGGTGACGAATTTTTTGTAGCGGAACAGCGGTGAGAAGAACACGCTTCCGACGCCGCGGCGCGCACCGAGAGCTGGTTTCCGGGCGCGATAGCGTTTCGCGAGGTCCCACCAGCCACTGAAAATCACCGCGATCATCATGATCGGCAGCCAGATGAAGGCGAGGCCGACGACGACGACGATCGGGATGAGGACGGAGTTGGGCACGGCGTCTAGAAGATGTCCGTCGGTCGCGGGAGAAGCGGATCGCGGGGCTCACCGTCCGACGGTGGGAGGTCCTCGCCGCCGAGTTCCGCTCGCAGGTTCATTTCCTGCTCGACCATGACGCGATCGGCGTAGGCCCAGTAGGGGCCCATGTGGAAGCGAACGCGTCCGGGGTCGGCGGGGTCCGGGCTGATATCCTCGATGCCGACCCACGGGATGCTGATCCACGGGTACTTCGCGAGGACGTCCGAATCCTTACGGAAGTGCAGGTGGTCCGTGTCGGCGTGGAACTGGACGATCTGCGGGAAGGCCTTGGTCTTCAGGAATCGCAGGCCCCAGTAGCAGATGCCGAAGAAGAACAGCGCGAACACGGCCGTGGCGATCCAGCGGAGGTAGTTCGGCGACTGGATCCAGCCGGCGAGCATCCCGACAAGGACCACGATCACGCCGATCGCGAGCACGCCTGCGATGGCGAAGACGCAGCCGAAGCGGCCTCGCCGGGCCTCCGAGGCGATCGTGAATGGTTCGCTGGTAACCGCGAAGGTTGCGGTCTGCGGCTTGCGATCGGTGGGGACCTCGGTCGCGGGCCACTGCTGGGCGAGTTTGGACCACGGGCCGAAGACCGCGCCGGCCGCGTTCATGATGAACGAGAGCGCGAGGATGCCGCCGACGATGACTCCGAAGATAATGAAGATGACCGGGTTTATCGCGGGCACGGGCGGCTCCCTTGGCTGGCGGTTGGGCAAAGGGTAGCGGGCCGAAAGAAAAAACGCGGCCCCCTGTGCTGGGCCGCGTTTCTGCCGCGTACGGAGAGAGCTCGGAAGCACTCGCCGACGCGGAATGCCCTCCTGTGAAGGGCAGAGAGAGCAGATTGTGTAAGCAGAACACGCGGGAGGCGTCTGCTATTGCATGGATCGGCTAAGACCCATGGTTTCCTGTAGGAAGCGTATCCGGAAGATCCGGTGCTCCGGATGCAAGTTTCCGGGAAATCGCGAGTCACATCCGAAACGGGGGGGATCGAGACGCGCAAAAACTACGCCTCGGCGGTTCAGAACAGCAGCGGGCGGAGATACTCGCCCGTGTGGCTGCCCTCGGTCTCGGCCACCTCTTCGGGGGTGCCGGATGCGATGATTTGGCCGCCGCCGTCGCCTCCTTCGGGGCCGAGGTCGATGATCCAGTCGGCGCACTTGATGACATCGAGATTGTGCTCGATGACGACGAGGGTGTTGTCCTGATCGGCGAGGCGGTTGAGGACCTCGATGAGTTTGCGGACATCCTCGAAGTGCAGGCCGGTGGTGGGCTCGTCGAGCACATAGAGCGTGTGCTCGCTGGTGGGCAGGCCGTGGTGGGTGGTGCCCTTGCCGAGTTCGGTGGCGAGCTTGACGCGCTGGGCCTCGCCGCCGGAGAGGGTGGTGGAGGGCTGGCCGAGCTTGATGTAGCCGAGGCCGACATCGAGCAGGCACTGGCTGAAGCGCAGGATCTTGGGGTGGTTCTCGAAGAAGGAGCAGGCCTCCTCGATGGTGAGGTCGAGGACATCGGCGATGTTCTTGCCCCGATAGGTGACATCGAGGGTTTCGCGGTTGTAGCGTGAGCCCTTGCAGACCTCGCACTCGACGAAGATGTCGGGGAGGAAATGCATCTCGATTTTCTTGACGCCCTGGCCCTGGCAGGCCTCGCAGCGTCCGCCCTTCACGTTGAAGCTGAAGCGTCCGACCTTGTAGCCGCGGATCTTGGCTTCGCGGGTCTGGGCGAAGGTCTTGCGGATCTCATCGAACATGCCGGTGTAGGTGGCGGGGTTGGAGCGCGGCGTGCGCCCGATGGGGGACTGGTCGACCTCGATGATGCGGTCGATGCGGTGCAGGCCGTTGATGCGGGTGTGCTGGCCGGGCTTGTCGCGGCTGGAGGTCAGGTGCTTGCGAGCGGCTTTGAGGAGGATGTCGTTGACGAGCGTGGACTTACCCGAGCCGGAGACGCCGGTGACGCAGACCATGCCGCCGAGAGGGAAGGTGGCGTCGACGTTCTTGAGGTTGTTCTCCTTAGCGCCCTTGATGGTGACGGCGTCCTTGGTGCTGAGCACGCGGCGCTCGTCGGGTACGGCGACTTCCATTCGTCCGGACAGATACTTGCCGGTGAGTGATTCTTCTGAGGCCTCGATCTCTCCGACGGAACCCTGCGCGATGACGCGCCCGCCGTGGACGCCGGGTCCGGGGCCGATGTCGAGGACGTGGTCGGCGCAGCGGATCATCTCCTCGTCGTGCTCGACGACGAGGACCGTGTTGCCGATGTCGGCGAGGTGGCGGAGGGTGCGGATGAGCCGGGTGTTGTCGCGCGCGTGGAGGCCGATGGTGGGTTCGTCGAGGACATACGCGGCGCCGACGAGGCCGGAGCCGACCTGCGTGGCGAGGCGGATGCGCTGGGCCTCGCCGCCGGAGAGCGTGGCGGTCTTGCGATCGAGCGAGAGGTATTCGAGGCCGACGGAGGCAAGGAAGCCGAGGCGGGCTTTGACCTCGCGGACGATCGGGTCGGCGATCTGCGACTGCTCGGCGGAGAGTTTGAGCGCATCGGTGATGCGCAGGGCGGTCGCGATGTTGAGTTTGGTGAAGTCGGCGAGGTTGAGGCGTTTGGGATCGGTGTTGAGGCCGCGGGTTTCGCGGTGGTCGAGGACTTCTTTGGGGAGAGACTCGGTCGCGTTGATGAAGACCGACAGCGATTCGATGCGCAGGCGGTCGCCGAGGCAGTTCGGGCAGGTGCGCTCGGTCATGAACTGGTGGAGGAAGTCCTTGGCCCACTGGCTCTCGGTGCGTTCGAACCAGCCGTGGAGCATGGGGACGACGCCGTCCCACTCGGCGCCGAACTTCTTCGAGTCGGCCTCGGTGGTGCCGTAGAGGAGGATCTGGCGGAGTTCGTCGCCGAGGTCCGCTATGCGCGTCGACGGCGAGACATCGAACCAGCGGCAGAAGCGCCGGATGTAGCGCCCGGAGAACATGCCGCCGGGCCCGGTCTTCTTCCACGGGGCGATGCCGCCGCGCAGGATGGTCTTGTCTTCGTCGGGGAGGACGAGTTCTTCGTCGAACTCGAGGATCGCGCCGAGGCCGTGGCAGTCGGGGCAGGCGCCGTGCGGGCTGTTGAAGGAAAAGAGGCGGGGTTCGAGTTCGGTGAGCGAGCACTCAGGGTGGTCGGCGCAGGCGTACTTTTCGGAGTAGACGGTGTCTGACCATGTGCCGTCGCCCTGATCGACGGTGACGACGACCACGCCTTCGCCGACACGCAGGGCCGTCTCGACGGACTCGCTGAGGCGCTGGCGGGCTTCGGGTTTGACGACGACGCGGTCGATGACCGCTTCGATGGTGTGCTTCTCGTAACGCCCGAGGTTGAGGGGGTTCTCGGATTCGTCCTTGAGGGCCTCGCGCAGGTCGACGATCTGGCCGTTGACGCGGGCGCGGATGAAGCCGTTGGCGACGAGCCCGTCGGCGACCTCCTTGTGGAAGCCCTTCTTGGAGCGGACGACGGGGGCGAGCACCATGAGGCGGGTGCCCTCGGCGAGGGCCTGCACGGCGTCGGTGATCTGCGAGGGGTTGGACGAGGAGATCGGCTTTCCGCAGCGCTCGACGACGGTGCCGTCTTTCTTGGTCTTCGTCGGGTGCCAGCAGGTCGGCGAACCGACGCGGGCGAAGAGCAGGCGGAGGTAGTCGTAGATCTCGGTGGACGTGGCGACGGTCGAGCGTGGGTTGCTGGAGGCTGAGCGCTGCTCGATGGCGATGGTGGGGGGCAGGCCCTCGATGTCGTCGACATCGGGCTTCTTGAGCTGGTCGAGGAACTGGCGGGCGTAAGCCGACAGCGACTCCATGTACTTGCGCTGGCCCTCGGCGAAGATCGTGTCAAAGGCGAGCGAGGACTTGCCCGAGCCGGAGAGGCCGGTGATGACCACGAGCCGGTCGCGCGGGATGTCGACATCGATGTTCTTGAGGTTGTGCTCTCGGGCACCGCGCACGCGGATCGCCCGGATGGGATCGAAGCGGTCGTCGCCCTGCTTGCGGGCAGCGGGCGCGATGTTGTTGTCAGGTCGCGCGGCGTCGAGCGCGCCGTCGACCTCGCCGGCGGAGAGGGTTGGGTCGGCCGGCTTGCGCCTGGGGGACTTCTTGCGGGTGGTCTTTCGACCCGGCGATTTCTTCGATTTCGCGGCTGAGGGCACGGCGATCCTTGTTCTGGAGGTGGTCGGTGATCATAGGACGCACGGGGCTCGGTCTGGGGGCTCAGCGTGTACGATCTGAACCCATGACCGACGAATTCCCCACGCTCCCCAACGGTTTGATCTACGCCTGGCGCCTCGACGGGAAGGGCGGGGCGAGGCAACTGCAGTGGGACGAGGTCAAGGCGGCGGAGGGCCGCCCCGACGAGCCGATCTGGGTCCACCTGGACCTGAACGTCGAGGGCGCGATCGACTGGATCCGCGAGGATGCGGGGTTCGACGGCTGGATCGCGGATGCGCTGGTCCGGCCGGGAACGCGTCCACGCGTGGTGCCGTACGCCGGCGGCGTGCTGGTGATCGTCCGGGGCGTGAACCTGAACGAGGGCGCGGAGCCGGAGGACATGATCTCGCTCCGGATGTGGGCGGAGGGGGGATGGTTGATTACGCTGCGATCGCGCAAACTGCGGGCGGTCGTGGCGATGCGTGAGGCGCTGCAGCGAGGCGACGGTCCGACGGGGACCGCGTCGATGCTCAGTTTCCTGCTGCACGACCTCGCGACGCGCGCCGGCGACGTGATCGACGATCTGGAGGAGCAGTCCGAGCGGATCGAGACCGAGATCGACGAGAACGGGCGCGGGCGAGAGATCGCCGACCGGCTGGCGGATCTTCGACGCCGAATGATGGGGCTGAAGCGCTACCTGCGTCCGCAGCGCGACGCGGTCGTTCTGCTCGCGTCGGAGAAGCTGGACTGGATGCCCGACGATGAACGCGTGCGAATCCGGGAGGCCGGAGACCGGTTCACCCGCCGGGTCGAGGATCTGGAGACGCTGCGCGAGGAGATGCAGGTGAGCCAGGACGAGTTGACCGCGGGGTTCAACGAGCGACTGAACCAGCGGATGTACGTTCTGGCGATCGTGTCGGCGGTGTTCATGCCGCTGGGCTTCGTGGCTGGGGTGTTCGGCATGAATGTCGCGGTTCCGTTCCAGGAGAACGCGGCGGGTTTCCTGTTCGTCAGCGCGATGATGCTGCTGCTGGCGATCGGGGTCCTTTTCTGGATGAAGCGCCGCGGGTGGTTTTGAGCGGTCGGGCCGTCCGGAGCCGATAGAAGGGCATGCTCGCCGCCCGAACCGAAGCTCCGACCGATCCGATCACCGAGGCCCGACGCGTCGTCGAGAACTGGCGCAAGCTGCACGATGGGCACCGATACTTCGACGACCATCCGCGGTACCAGGACCCGCTGCACGACCTCGGTGTCGAGCGGGTACGGGACATGCTCCGACCGACTGGGGTCGACACGGTGCTGGAGATCGGCTGCGGGTACGGGCGTCTGCTGTATCACCTGCTCCCGGATGTGGGCGGTGTTGTGGGGATCGACCTCGCGCCCGAGCCGCTGAAGAAAGCCGAGGAGTTGCTCAGCGCCCGCAAGCGCGAGGAGCAGGACGTCTCGCTGGTCCTCGGCGATGGGATCTCGCTGGATGCGCTGGATGACGGCTGCGCCTCGGCGGCCGTTGCGTTTACGGTCTTCCAGCACATGCCGAAGGTGGCGGTAGGGCGGTACCTGTCGGACCTTCGCCGGGTGCTGACGCCGGGCGGGCGGGTCTGTTTCCAGGTGGCCGACGACGGAACGCCCGAGCATTACGGGCGTGACATCTGCGCGGACCTCCCGAAGGAGCAGGCGACGCGATGGTGCGCGAGCGGCATCTGTGCTGTCGTGGAAGCGGCCGGCCTGACGGTGCAGCGCGTAGACCGCGAGTGCCTGGAGCACACGTACCCCGGTCGGGGCATGAGCTGGATCTGGGTGCTCGCAACCGTGTAAGCGGTATCAGACCGGGTCGCCGCGGCGCCCGGACGACTTGCGCTTCCGGCCGGACTTGGTGCCGGCGGCACCGGGTTTTCCACGCGCGCCGGACCGTTTGGAGCCCTTCTTGAAGTCGCTGAGGCGGACTTTCTCTTCGCCGCTCATCAGGGCGGGCGAGTCCTTGATCTTGTTGATGGTGTCGCGCATCTCGGCGGCTTTCTCGAACTCGAGTTCCTGCGCGGCCCGGGTCATCTCCTCTTCGAGCATCGAGAGCAGTTCGCGGACGCCATAGGACTCCTCGGAGGTCTGGACGGCCTCGCGCGCGGTGCGGGTGGCGCGCAGTTCGGACTCGATGCCGCGACGGATCTGCTTGCGGATGGTCTGGGGCGTGATGCCGTGCTCGGCGTTGTGAGCGAGTTGCTTCGCGCGCCGGCGCTCGGTCTCGTCGATGGCGGCCTGCATGGGCTCGGTGACCTCGTCGGCGTACATGATGACAAGGCCTTCGACGTTGCGCGCGGCGCGACCGATGGTCTGGATGAGTGAGGTTTCGCCTCGGAGGAAGCCGGTCTTGTCGGCGTCGAGGATGCAGACGAGCGAGACCTCGGGCAGGTCGAGGCCTTCGCGGAGCAGGTTCACGCCGACGAGGATGTCGAACTCGCCCATGCGCAGGTCGCGCAGGATCTCGATGCGATCGAGCGTATCGATTTCCGAATGCAGGTAGCGGACCTTCAGGCCCGCCTTGTCGAGGTAGTTCGTCAAGTCTTCGCAGAGGCGCTTGGTGAGCGCCGTGATGAGGACGCGTTCGTTGCGCTCGACGCGCTTGCGGCACTCTTCGAGCAGGTCGGGGACCTGATTGCCCGCAGCACGAACCTCAACGATCGGGTCCACGAGCCCGGTCGGGCGGATGATCTGCTCGATGACCTCGCCCTCGGTGCGCGTGAGTTCGTAGGGCCCGGGCGTTGCCGAAACGTACAGCGTCTGCGGCACCATCTGCTCGAATTCCTCGAAGGTGAGCGGTCGGTTGTCGAGGGCTGACGGCAGTCGGAAGCCGTGTTCAACGAGGACCATCTTGCGCTGGCGGTCGCCGTTGTACATCGCGCGGACCTGCGGCATGGTCACGTGCGACTCGTCGATCATCATGACCCAGTCACGACCGGCGGGGCCGGCGTAGAAGTAGTCGAGCAGTGTGGAGGGTTTGTCGCCGGGCTGGCGACCGTCGAAGTAGCGGGAGTAGTTCTCGATGCCCGAGCAGTAGCCGACCTCCTCGATCATCTCGAGGTCGTACTTCGTGCGTGCGAGCAAGCGCTGGGCTTCGAGGAGTTTGCCCTCGCTGCGGAGTTCCATGACGCGGGCGTCGAGGTCGGTTTTGATCTGCTCGATGGCCTGCTGCTTGGTGTCGTCGGGCATGACGTAGTGCACGGCCGGGAAGATGTGGAAGAGCTGCTCGTCGGCGAGGATCTCGCCCGAGGTCGGGTTGATGAGCGAGATGGACTCAATCTCATCGCCGAACAGCTCGATGCGGACGGCGTACTGCTCGTAGGCGGGGTAGAGGTCGATGACGTCGCCGGAGACGCGGAAGGTGCCGCGCTTGAAGTCCATCTCGGCGCGCTGGTACTGCATGTCGGCGAGCGCGAGCAGAAACTCGCGCCGGTCGATTTCCTGGCCGGTCGTGATGGTGAAGACCTTCTCGGAGTACGCGCCGGGCGAGCCGAGGCCGAAGATGCAGGAGACCGAAGCGACGACGATGCTATCGCGCCGCGAGAGCAGGTTCGATGTCGCGGCGAGGCGCAGGCGATCAAGGTCGTCGTTGCGAGAGGAGTCTTTCTCGATATAGATGTCCCGCTGGGGGATGTAGGCCTCGGGCTGGTAGTAGTCGTAGTAGGAGACGAAGTAGTTGACCGCGTTGTCCGGGAAGAGCTCCTTGAACTCCTCGTAGAGTTGGGCGGCGAGAGTCTTGTTGTGGCTGAGGATCAGGGCGGGGCGCTGGACCTTCTCGATGACGTGGGCCATCGTGAAGGTCTTGCCGGTGCCGGTGGCGCCGAGGAGCGTTGTCGCGGGCCGGCCGGACTCGATCTGCCGGGCGATGGCATCGATGGCCTTCGGCTGGTCGCCGGTCGGCTGGAACTCGCTCTTGATCTGAAAGGGACGCTCGACTTCGCGCATGGGCGATGGTAGGCCTTCCGGTCAGCCCCGCGTGGCGAAGATGAGTTGGCGGACCGGGGTCCGGGCGAGGCGCTGGGCGATCGGGAGCACCAGCGCCGTGGTCAGGCCGATCAGCACCAGCCACGACACGGCGATCGGCAAGAGTGGCGGGCGGAACTCGGTCGTAATGCTCGCGAGGACCGTCCACATCCGCTGGCCGGCGAAGGCGCCCTGCAGGCCGAGCAGCGTGCCGAGGACGGAGCCGGTCACCGTCAGAAGCAAGACCTCGGCGATGATCAGGCGGCGCAGGAGGCCGGCCTGACCGCCGACGGCGCGAAGCACTCCGAACTCGAAGCGTCGAGCGTCGATGCCGGCGATCACGATGTTGCTCACGCCGAAGATGCCGATGAGCATCGAGGCGATGGCGACGGAGGCCATGATGCGCATCGAGCCGCGGCCGATCTCCATGATGCCGGCTTTGATCTCCTGACCGGAGCCCACGATGATCAGCGGCAGGTCGACGGCCTCGCGGATGAGGCGCGTGGCCTCTTCGTCGGTGACCGAGCCGTCCATTTTGATCTGGACAAACTCGATCGCGTCGGTGTCGAACAGGCGGCGCAGGTCTTCGAGCGATCCGAACACGGAGTGGATCGAGAAATCCTGGCGTTCCTTGCCGACATCGAAGTATTTGCTGACGAGATCGAGGCCGGGCGAGGTGACCGCGCCGACGATCTCGAACTCGTGGACCGTGTCCTGCCACTGGACAGGGAAGGTGTTGCCGATCGCGTAGTCGGGGCGGTTGGTGAGAAACTCCTTGGCGACGATGACCGCGCCGCCCTCGCTGAGCCGGCGTCGGGCGTACTCCGGATCGCCGGCGACCCAGTTGAGCTTGTTGAGCTCGAAGAACTTGTCGACCTCGAAGCCGATGAAGGTGGTCTTCGGTTCGCGGAATCCGGAGATGCCGAAGGCGTTCGTCTCGATTTTCTGCTCGGTGATGATGCAGGTCTCGGTCACGAACTCAAGTGACTCCAGGCGTTCGGTCACATCCGGTGGCAGGCCGAACCGCGAGAGCACGAAGGCCTCGGGGAACTCGATCGATCCCAGGTAGTCGCGGAGCAGAGCGTTGCCGTTGGTCCAGATGCTCACGAGCATCGCGACGCCGATCATGAGCGCGCCGGCGGTGAAGCCGTGGCGGACCGGCGTGCCCCGGACGGTGCCTTCGAGCAGGCCCTTGGGCAGGCGGAACACGGCTCGGAGCGTGGGCGTGAGCAGAAGCGACACCGCCAGCACCAGCGGCACGCCGAGCAGGAAGTACCCGAGGAACATCAGCGGCAGGCCGGCGTACGCATAGGAATAGAACACGAACGTGCTGTCGTCGCTGATATTGATCATCACCAGTTGGATGGCGATTAGGGTGAAGCCGACCCCGCCACAGAGGGCGACGACGCCCATGGAGACCGGTCGGGAGTGGGCGGCGATGGCGGCAAGGGGACGCGCTCTGGAGGCAGAGATCGCGGGGTAGAGCGCTCCGACGACGCCCGAGGCGATCGACCCGAACGCCGCGAAGATCAGGCCCCACGTCGAGATGTGCAGGCCGGCGGGCAATCGATCGGGGAAGATGAGCGTGAGGAAGTAGGCGAGCAGCACGCCGAAGGGGATGCCGAGCGTGGCACCGGCTGCACCGAGGAATGCGCCGACGCCGATCTGGGCCCCGGCGAGTTGCATCCGCTTCGCGCCGATGCAGCGCATGATCGCGAGTTCGCGCCGGCGCTCGAGAACGCTCGTGGTCATGCCCGTGAGCACGATGAACGCTGCGGCAACGAAGGCAAGGATCGACGCGATCGAGTACGAGAGGCGGTTCGCTTTCAGGTTGCTTTCGATGCCCGTCGTGATGAGTTCCGTCGGCTCGGCTTGCAAGCCATCGGGAAGGTTCTGCCCGATCTGATCGGCGACGTCCACCGGGTCCTGGTCGGCCACGGCCTTCGCGAGGACCTGATGGAGGCGCGGTGTTCCCAGTCGAGCGCTGGCGAGAGTGCGCAGCGTGAGCTCGGCGGTCGGCTTGTCAACGATCTGGATGGTCTGCTTGGCCTGCAGGCCGACCACACGCACGCGGACGGGATTCTGACCCGGCTTTGGGGTGATCGTGATCGTGTCGCCGATGCGGACCCCGAGTTGCTCGGCGACGCTCTCGGCCAGCACGATCTCATCGTCGGCACGAACGACCTTGCCGCGATCGATCAGCGGGCGGCGCAGGCGGTATTCCAGCTCCGGGTCGAGCCCGGTGCCGATGGCATCCGCTTTCAACGGCTCGCCGTCGTCATCGAGGACATCCGAGACCAGTTCGATCGGCCCGCGCCCGCGTGGGACGGCGAGCGCGATGCCGTCCACACCCTTTACGATCGACAGCACATCCGGATCCATGAGCCGCTCGGAGATGTCGCGCACGCGGATGTCGGCCGAGCCAAGTTCGCGCTCGATCTGGAGCATGGTGCCGGCGTTGATGGAGGCCAGCGCACAGGACACCGCGGCGATCAGCGTCGTGGAGAGCGCGACCGCGGCGACCAGCAGCGCGGTGCGGCTACGCCGACCGGCTAAGGCGTTGATACTCAGCCGCAATGTCGGTGGCATCCATCGCTCCGGTTTCGATCGTGCCGCTGACCACGCCGTCGCGCAGCAGGTAGGTTCGTTTGCAGTGAGAGGCCGCCGAGGGTTCGTGGGTTACCATGATCACGGTGATCTGCTGCTGCTCGGCGAGGGAGGCCAGCAGCGTCCACAACTGCTCGGCGCTGGCCGAGTCGAGGTTGCCTGTCGGCTCGTCGGCGAAGATGACCGCCGGCGAGAAAAGCAGTGATCTGGCGATGGCGACGCGCTGCTGCTCGCCGCCGGAAAGCGCTTCGGGCCGATGGTCGGCGCGCTCCGAGATGCCCAATTGCTCCAGGAGTTCGCTCGACCGAGCGTTGAGCTCGTCCGCGGGTCGACCGGCGAGCATGCCGGGCAGTTCGATGTTCTCCCGGGCGGTCATGGTCGGGATCAGGTTGAACTGCTGGAAGACCACGCCGATCTCGGTGCGTCGGAACTCGGTCAGGGCCCGGTCGTCCATCTCATCAAGACGCCTGCCCGCGACGCGGACGGTGCCGCCGTCGCTGTCATCGAGGCCCGCGAGCAGGTGCAGCAGTGTGCTCTTTCCCGAGCCGGACTGTCCCATGATCGCGTAGAAGCCGGGCTCATCGATCTCCATCGTCGCGCCGCGCAGAGCCTCGACCGATCGGGTGCCGATGCGATAGGTCTTGCGCAGGTTTTCGCACTGGATGATGGACATGGGAAGCGGCGGGCTCGCAGAGCGTGATTGGGACTCAGTCCGGATCCTTTTCGCTCGCGGTGGACCCGACGATTCGCGCGGTCAGCCGCTGTGTTTCTCGTCGTAGGACGCCTTGTCCATGAGACCATCAAGCGGCGAGGCATCCGAGACCTTGATCTTGACCAGCCAGCCCTTGGTGTACGGGTCGGAGTTGATCAGGGACGGGTCGTCGTTAAGGGCCTCGTTCACCTCGATGATCTCTCCGCCGACGGCGGAGTAGATGTCGCTGGTGGCTTTGACCGACTCGACCTCGCCGATGGTTTCGCCTGCATCGATCGCGTCGCCGGGGCTCTTCAGCTCGACGTAGGTGATGTCCGTCAATTCATCGACTGCGAACTGGGTAATGCCGATGGTGACCGTGTCGCCTTCGAGCTTGTGCCATTCGTGGGATTCGGTGTACTTGCAATCGGCGGGCGTAGAAGACACAGGCGTGCTCCGTGGGTCGTCAGTAGGGAAATGCCGGGGCAGGACCGTTGCTCCGGTCGATCCGAGCATGCTACACGCAACGGCTCGGGCGGTTCCAACCGGAGCAGGGGGTTCGCTTGCCGAACCAGTCGAACCCGGTACAGTGGCGCCGCCCGGGACGCGGGATGACCGGAGGGCATCGGATCGAGAACCTCAGTTCGGGGATATGGGCCGCCACATGCTGATCACGCTTTCGTCCAATGCGTTACGAGCCCAGCTAACCGGTTCGAGCCCTGAGCTGGACCTGCTCGACCTGCCGGGTGTAGCCAAAGACGAGTTCGATTTCGCCGGTCTCCAGATCACGACCTCCCTCCTGAAGGGGTGGAACGCGAAGAAGATCGACAAGTTGCGGGACCGCGCCGACAAGGCGGCGTGCCCGTGCCTCGTGCTCGTGGAGGAGCAGCCGCACCAGCTCGGCGATCTCGAAGGGGACACAACCGAGCAGGTGATCGATCGCATGAGCAAGGTCATGCAGGTGGCCCACCGGCTCGGGTGTTCGTCCGTGGCGATGTCGCTGGCCGACACCCAGGGCGACGACGCGGAAGACCTGGTCGCAGAGAACCTGAGGGACGTCGTCCGCGCCGCCGAACGGATGGAACTGAACCTGCTCCTGTCGCTGTCCGAAGGGCTCACGGGCACGCCCGAGCGGCTTTCCGGCCTGATCCGCAAGGTCGGCGGCTTCCGGATCGGGTCATTTCCTTCCTTCGCGCAGGCGGCGGCATCGGGCGACCCGGCGTCGTACCTGAAGTCGATCGTGCCGTACGCATCGGCAGTGACGGCTTCCTGCGGCGCGTTCGACGCGAAGGGAGGGCACGCGGCGTTCGAGATCGAATCATGCGTCGAAGCGATCAAAGCAGTCGGGTATGACGGCACTCTTGCGGTAGAATCGAACAGCGGCCCGAAGGCCATGGAGCAGGTGGCGGCCTGCAAATCGGCGATCGAGCAGATTCTGGACGCGGGCGTGGAGACCTGAAGATGACCGGATCGGACGCACAGCACGGGCCCGGCAGGCGGAGCCATCCGTCGCTGGATCGCGTGATCATCGCCATCGACGGCCCCGCCGGGACCGGCAAATCAAGCGTCGCCCGGGAAGTGGCTTCGGCACTCGGTCTGGAGTTCCTCGATACCGGCGCGATGTATCGCGCCGCGGCGGCCCTCGCGCTCGACCGATCGATCAGACTCGATCAGGGCGAAGCGATCGCGGACGTTGTCCGGCAGGCCGATTTGCGTTTCGACTGGACGGCCGACCCGCCGACCCTCTATGTCTTCGGTGAGCCGATGGTCGACCGCCTGCGCGATCCCGATGTTTCAGGAGCGGTCTCGCCGGTCTCCCAGTTGCCCGAGGTCCGGGCGGTGCTCGTCGAGAAACAGCGTCGCATCGGCGAAGTGCACCCGAGACTCGTCAGCGAGGGGCGCGACCAGGGCTCGGTGGTCTTTTTCGATGCCGATGTGAAGTTCTATCTGGACGCGTCGGTCACGATTCGTGCCGAGCGTCGGGTCGAGCAGCTCCGCGCGATGGGGCGGCGGGCGGATTTCGAAGAAGTCGAGCACGAGATCCGAGACCGCGACGAGCGTGACACCACTCGGAGAATCGGCCCGCTCGTTTGTCCGAAGGACGCGGTCGTCGTGATGACCGACGAACTGAGCCAGGCCGAGGTCGTCGAGCGATTGTGCGAGATCGTGCGTGATCGCGTGCCGGCGTCGCGGTTGAACGAACCGGTTGGGGTTGGCGACGGTGGGTGATTCGGCTGGCTCGGGGAATGGGTCACTGCGAGAGCGCTACCCGCTGCAGAGTTGGTGGCATATCGCTTTCTACAACTTCTGCAACCGGCTGGTGCACCTCGTGTACGTCTGCTGCTTCCGCTATCGCCGGTACGGGCGGTCGCGCCTGCCGCGGACCGGGGCGTGCATTCTGGTCTGCAACCACCAGTCGCACCTGGACCCCCCGGCGGTCGGGTCGCTCGCGATGGGGCGGGGCGTCCACTTTCTGGCGCGCGGGACGCTTTTCAACAGCCCCGCCTTCGGCTGGCTGATCCGGAAGCTGAACTCGATCCCGCTCCGACGAGGCGAGGCTGATCTCGTGGCGATCAAGGAGGCGCTCAAGCGGCTCGAATCGGGCGCGGCGATGGTCGTCTTCGCCGAGGGCACGCGCTCCGAAGACGGTGCGCTCAAGCCGTTCGAACGCGGTACCTTGCTCCTGCTGCGGAAGTCGCGCTGCCCCATCGTGCCGGTGGCGGTCGAAGGGTTTCACGACATCTGGCCAAAGGGAAAGAAGCGTCCGCGGCTGTTCGGCGGTGTCTCGGCGGGGATGATCGGCGAGCCGATCGGTCACGATGAACTGCTCAAGGACGGTCCCGACGAAGCGCTCCGCCGCCTCGCCCGCGAGATCGATGCGATGCGCCTCGAGTTGCGTGCGAAGTTACGCGAGCGCTCCAACGGAGAACTGCCTGTGCCCGGGCCGGGAGATCACGCCTCGGACCCCTCCGAGTGGTATCAGGCCGCGCCGTCGGCTGAGACCACGAAAAAAGCCGAGCCCGTCTGAGGGCCCGGCTTCGCGTTGTTGCGAACAAATTGGATTCAGGAAACGCCCACGGCCTCGGCATCGCGATCGCTGAGCATCCCGCCGTCCGAGCGCTGCTTCACGGTCGCATCGCGTTTACGGGAACGCTCGCACATCGGCTGATCGCGCAGGTCCTCGATGCGAACCTCGGTCGCCCCGGCATCCACCGACGCCCGGCTCACGCCGAGCAGGTCGGCAAGGTCATCGGCGTCGAACTTCGCCAGTTTGCCCTGCGGGTCAGGCAGGACGACGGCGCAGTCGAGCGGGTTCTCGAGATCGCCCTGAGCGCGGACCTGTTCCATGGCCTTGAGCGCCGTATCGCGGGCCTTGATGACGTCGGCCCACGACGCGTCGCACTCGACCGGGTAGTGGTCCACGAAGCGGGCAGTGTGCACGCAGGTGCTATCGCTCTTGTCCTGGTTGGTCACGCCGCGGAGTTCGCGATAGGCCTCATCCGCCGTGTGCGGGATGATCGGCGCGAGCAGGCGACAGAGACCGTCGCAGATGTCCCAGAGCGCAGATTGTGTGCGCCGTCGGCGCGCGGAGTCGACCTTGTCGCAGTACAGACGGTCTTTCACGGCGCCGAGGTAGGTCGCGGACATCGTGTCGTTGCAGAAGTTGTAGATCGCGCTGGTGGCTTTCTGGAACTGGTAGTTCTCGAATGCCGTGCGCACGGTCTGCGATACGCGGTTGAACTCCGCGAGGGCCCACGCATCGATCGAAGTGGGGGGGAACTGAGCGAACGGCACGCACATCCCGCCGTCGCCTTCTTCGAGCGACGGGGTGAAGTCCGCG